>NZ_JAINVW010000006.1 GCF_019880545.1 Flagellimonas meishanensis | reverse complement strand
ACATCGCGACCAACGCTTCGAACATTGCGACCAACACTGCTGACATCGCGACGAACACTGCCGACATCGCGACCAACGCGACTGACATTGCGAACCACATCGCCAACGACCTCGACACGGACGCGTCCAATGAATATAACACCGGAAGCGGCATAGCGGGCGGAGTACTCTCGGTAACGGATGGTGGCGGAACGGAATCCGTTGACCTTATCAGTGGTGATGCCAACAACGACATCGGATTTGGCTCAGATGGCGCACTGTACCTCAATGTGGCCTCGGTTTCCATTTCGGAGACCAATACCACCTTGTCCTTTAACAGCGGAACTGGAGAACTGACCTATACGAACGAGCTGGGCAACAACCCAACGGTTGACATCTCCAGTCTTGACGACAGTGCGGGCGTTGCCGCGAACGCCGCGGACATTGCCACCAACACTGCTGATATAGCGACCAACACAGCGGACATCGCCACCAACACGGCCGACATCGCGAACCATATCGCCAACGACCTTGACACGGACGCGACCAACGAGCTCTCGGACGTACAGCTCACGGGCACCACTTTGGAGCTGACCAACGCCGCCGCCGGTGCCACCGGGGTTGACCTTGACGCCACCTTCGCCACGGATGCCGAACTGGCCGCCGCCGCTGACGACGACATCAGTGCCGCGAGCTTCG
>NZ_JAINVW010000005.1 GCF_019880545.1 Flagellimonas meishanensis | reverse complement strand
CCTCGTCGATCCTCAGGGTGTTCGTCGGGGAGTCGAAGCTCGCGGCACTGATGTCGTCGTCAGCGGCGGCGGCCAGTTCGGCGTCCGTGGCAAAGGTGGCGTCAAGGTCAACCCCGGTGGCACCGGCGGCGGCGTTGGTCAGTTCCAAAGTGGTGCCCGTCAATTGCACGTCCGAGAGCTCGTTGGTCGCGTCCATGTCAAGGTCGTTGGCGATATGGTTCGCAATGTCGGTCGCGTTGGTCGCGATGTCGGCGGTATTCGTTGCAATGTCCGTCGTATTCGTTGCGATGTCGGCAGTGTTGGTGGCGATGTCCGCAGTGTTCGTCGCGATGTCCGCGGTATTCGTTGCGATGTCGGCAGTGTTGGTGGCGATGTCCGCGGCGTTCGCGGCAACGCCCGCACTGTCATCAAGGTCGCTAAGGTCAGCGGTCACGAAGCTCGTGCCCTCGTCGATCCTCAGGGTGTTCGTCGGGGAGTCGAAGCTCGCGGCACTGATGTCGTCGTCAGCGGCGGCGGCCAGTTCGGCGTCCGTGGCAAAGGTGGCGTCAAGGTCAACCCCGGTGGCACCGGCGGCGGCGTTGGTCAGTTCCAAAGTGGTGCCCGTCAATTGCACGTCCGAGAGCTCGTTGGTCGCGTCCGTGTCAAGGTCGTTGGCGATATGGTTCGCGATATCCGTTGTGTTGGTCGCGATGTCGGCGGTATTCGTTGCGATGTCCGCAGTGTTGGTGGCTATATCGGCCGTGTTGGTGGCGATGTCCGCAGTGTTCGTCGCGATGTCCGCAGTGTTGGTGGCGATGTCGGCCGTGTTGGTGGCGATGTCGGCAGTGTTCGTCGCGATGTCGGCGGTATTCGTTGCGATGTTGGCGGTATTCGTTGCAATGTCCGCTGTGTTCGTCGCGATGTCCGTCGTATTCGTTGCGATGTCGGCAGTGTTGGTGGCGATGTCCGCGGCGTTCGCGGCAACGCCCGCACTGTCATCAAGGTCGCTCAGGTCGGCCGTCACGAAGCTCGTGCCCTCGTCGATCCTCAGGGTGTTCGTCGGGGAGTCGAAGCTCGCGGCACTGATGTCGTCGTCAGCGGCGGCGGCCA
>NZ_JAINVW010000004.1 GCF_019880545.1 Flagellimonas meishanensis | reverse complement strand
GGGGGGCGTTCGAGGAAGGCGGCGACCTACTCTCCCACCTGGTGTGGCAGTACCATCGGCGCTAACGGGCTTAACTTCCCTGTTCGGAATGGAAAGGGGTGGGCCCCGTCGCCATGGCCACCTAGGTCTTCAATACCGTATGGTCATATGACATGATCGGGACGGGTGCACGGGGCACCTGCCAAAAAAGAGCCAACGAAGTGTGTGTAACAAGGGGCTTGCGAGGGCGTGCGCAAGCATACGGGCAATTAGTACCGCTCGGCTGCACATGTCGCCATGCTTCCACCTGCGGCCTATCGACGTGGTAGTCTCCCACGGCCCTTTAAAGAAATCTCATCTTGTGGCGGGTTTCGCGCTTATATGCCTTCAGCGCTTATCCCATCCCGACTTAGCTACCCGGCGATGCCCCTGGCGGGACAACCGGTGCACCAGCGGTCGGTCCAGTTCGGTCCTCTCGTACTAGAACCAGATCCACTCAAATTTCTAACGCCCGCAGTAGATAGAGACCGAACTGTCTCACGACGTTCTGAACCCAGCTCGCGTGCCACTTTAATGGGCGAACAGCCCAACCCTTGGGACCTTCTCCAGCCCCAGGATGTGACGAGCCGACATCGAGGTGCCAAACCCCCCCGTCGATGTGAGCTCTTGGGGGAGATCAGCCTGTTATCCCCGGCGTACCTTTTATCCTTTGAGCGATGGCCCTTCCATGCGGAACCACCGGATCACTATGCCCTACTTTCGTACCTGTTCGACCTGTATGTCTCACAGTCAAGCGCCCTTGTGCCATTGCACTCTGCGCACGGTTGCCAAGCGTGCTGAGGGCACCTTTGGAAGCCTCCGTTACTCTTTTGGAGGCGACCACCCCAGTCAAACTACCCACCACGCACTGTCCCCATCGCTGGGTTAGGCCCCGGACAAACGAAGGCTGGTATTTCAACAACGGATCCACACTGCCTGGCGACAGCGCTTCAAATCCTCCCAGCTATCCTACACATCCCTTGCCCAGGGTCAATACGAAGCTATAGTAAAGGTGCACGGGGTCTTTTCGTCCCACTGCGGGTAACCGGCATCTTCACCGATACTACAATTTCACCGAGATCATGGTCGAGACAGTGTCCAGATCGTTGCACCATTCGTGCAGGTCGGAACTTACCCGACAAGGAATTTCGCTACCTTAGGACCGTTATAGTTACGGCCGCCGTTTACCGGGGCTTCAGTTCAATGCTTCTCCACAAGTGGATGACATCTCCCTTTAACCTTCCGGCACCGGGCAGGTGTCAGGCCCTATACATCATCTTTCGATTTGGCAGAGCCCTGTGTTTTTGATAAACAGTCGCCTGGACCAGTTCACTGCGGCTCCCCCGAAAGGGAGCGACGCTTCTCCCGAAGTTACGCGTCCATTTTGCCTAGTTCCTTGACCATGAATCTCTCGAGCGCCTTAGAATTCTCATCCCGACCACCTGTGTCGGTTTACGGTACGGGCCGCACATCTCGCTTTTCTTGGAGGCAACGCCACTGGATTATCGGCGCGGCCGTGGCCTTGCCGTACTATCGCTTGCGCTTCAACGCACAATTCCGTCTGTGCGCACCAGCTAAGTTGCCCCGTCACTTTTGTCGATGTGCGGGTACGGGAATGTTGACCCGTTGCCCATCCACTGCCCCTTCCGGGTTCGTGTTAGGTCCCGACTGACCCCCGGCTGATTAGCATGGCCGGGGAAACCTTGGTCTTTCGGCGAAGGGGTTTCTCGCCCCTTTTATCGTTACTTATGCCTACATTTTCGTTTCCGTACGCTCCACGGGACCTCGCAGGCCCGCTTCAACGCAGAACGGAATGCTCCCCTACCACCCACAACGTGGGTCCATGGCTTCGGTAATGTGCTTATGCCCGATCATTATCCATGCGGGACCGCTCGACCAGTGAGCTGTTACGCACTCTTTAAATGAATGGCTGCTTCCAAGCCAACATCCTGGCTGTCCATGCAGTCCCACCGCGTTTTGTCAACTTAGCACATATTTGGGGACCTTAGCCGATGGTCCGGGTTCTTTCCCTCTCGGACATGGACCTTAGCACCCATGCCCTCACTGCTGATAAACATTACATAGCATTCGGAGTTTGTCAGGAATTGGTAGGCGGTGAAGCCCCCGCATCCAATCAGTAGCTCTACCTCTATGTAACTATATCAACGCTGCACCTAAATGCATTTCGGGGAGTACGAGCTATTTCCGAGCTTGATTGGCCTTTCACCCCTACCCACAGGTCATCCCAAGACTTTTCAACGTCAACGGGTTCGGTCCTCCACTGTGTGTTACCACAGCTTCAACCTGCCCATGGGTAGATCGCACGGTTTCGCGTCCACTACTACCGACTGTGGCGCCCTGTTCAGACTCGCTTTCGCTGCGGCTGCGCACCTGAAGTGCTTAACCTTGCCGGTAAAAGTGACTCGTAGGCTCATTATGCAAAAGGCACGCCGTCACCCATAAATGGGCTCCGACCGCTTGTAGGCGTATGGTTTCAGGGTCTGTTTCACTCCCTTGTTCAGGGTTCTTTTCACCTTTCCCTCACGGTACTGGTACACTATCGGTCTCTCAGGAGTATTTAGTCTTGGCGGATGGTCCCGCCGGATTCACACAGGGTTTCACGTGCCCCGCGCTACTCAGGATACCACTATCTTCAACGTTCCTTGCCCGTACGGGACTGTCACCCATATCGTGCAGCTTTCCAACTGCTTCCGGTTCGTCACGCAAAGAATGTCGTGGTCCTACAACCCCAACATTGCCGAGACAACGTTGGTTTGGACTAATCCGATTTCGCTCGCCACTACTCTCGGAATCACTTTTGTTTTCTCTTCCTCCGCCTACTTAGATGTTTCAGTTCGGCGGGTTCGCCCCCCTTGCGGGGTGGCTGGCCTTCAACCAGCCGGGTTGCCCCATTCGGACACCCACGGATCAATGCTCATGTGCAGCTCCCCGTGGATTTTCGCAGCTTATCGCGTCCTTCGTCGCCTCTGAGAGCCCAGGCATCCCCCATACGCCCTTCTCTTGCTTGTCGCACCCGTGCCAAAAGCACGGATGCCCTCGTAATCCTTGATATTCTATTCTACTTCGTGTTTCTTCTTTGACTTCGCGGAAACATGCAGGGCATGTCCGCTCCGTCCCAATATGTCAATGAACTTTTCAAGTTATGGGTTCTCAGTGCTGAGTTCAGAGTGAACACTCTTAACTCTTTAACTCCGAACCCTTAACTCGGATGTGGAGAATATCGGAGTCGAACCGATGACCTCCTGCGTGCAAGGCAGGCGCTCTAGCCAGCTGAGCTAATCCCCCATTTCAGTCAGCAGTTATCAGTTAACAGTTAACAGTTTTGATAACGTGCTCACCATTACGTGATAATCACTCAACTTCTAAAATTTCCTTCAGTATTCCTTAATGAACTTTTCTGCCTTGGGCAAAAACTCTGAACTCAGAACTTTCAACCCTCAACTATCGCGCCCTGCGCGATCAGTAGTCTCAGGCAGACTCGAACTGCCGACCTCTACATTATCAGTGTAGCGCTCTAACCAGCTGAGCTATGAGACTGTTTGGCCTGTGATACGTGCCAGTATATCAAAAACATATGGGAAAAACAGCGAAAAGCGACAGGACCACGATGCGGACCGCAGCGCCAAAGGGCGTCCACTTCTCTAGAAAGGAGGTGTTCCAGCCGCACCTTCCGGTACGGCTACCTTGTTACGACTTAGCCCTAGTTACCGATCTTGCCCTAGGCCGCTCCTTGCGGTGACGGACTTCAGGCACTCCCGGCTTCCATGGCTTGACGGGCGGTGTGTACAAGGCCCGGGAACGTATTCACCGGATCATGGCTGATATCCGATTACTAGCGATTCCAGCTTCACGGGGTCGAGTTGCAGACCCCGATCCGAACTGTGACCGGTTTTGTAGATCCGCGCCCCCTTGCGGGGTGGCTTCCCTCTGTACCGGCCATTGTAGCACGTGTGTGGCCCAGGACGTAAGGGCCGTGATGATTTGACGTCGTCCCCACCTTCCTCACGGTTTGCACCGGCAGTCCCGTTAGAGTCCCCGACTTGACTCGCTGGCAACTAACGGTAGGGGTTGCGCTCGTTATAGGACTTAACCTGACACCTCACGGCACGAGCTGACGACAACCATGCAGCACCTTGCAGGCGGTCCGAAGAAAGGGGCATCTCTGCCCCATGCAGCCTGCATTTAAGCCCTGGTAAGGTTCCTCGCGTATCATCGAATTAAACCACATGCTCCACCGCTTGTGCGGGCCCCCGTCAATTCCTTTGAGTTTCATTCTTGCGAACGTACTCCCCAGGTGGGATACTTATCACTTTCGCTTGGCCACGGAGACCGAGGTCCCCACAGCTAGTATCCATCGTTTACGGCGTGGACTACCGGGGTATCTAATCCCGTTCGCTACCCACGCTTTCGTCCATCAGCGTCAGTACGTTGTTGGTCACCTGCCTTCGCGATCGGTGTTCTATGTGATATCTATGCATTTCACCGCTACACCACATGTTCCGGCAACCCCACAACGACTCAAGACCTGCAGTATCAAAGGCAATTCTATGGTTGAGCCACAGACTTTCACCCCTGACTTACAGGCCCGCCTACGGACCCTTTAAACCCAATGATTCCGGATAACGCTCGGACCCTCCGTATTACCGCGGCTGCTGGCACGGAGTTAGCCGGTCCTTATTCTTACGGTACCGTCAGCTCCCCTCACGAGGGGAGGTTTCTTCCCGTATAAAAGCAGTTTACAACCCATAGGGCCGTCATCCTGCACGCGGCATGGCTGGATCAGGCTCCCGCCCATTGTCCAATATTCCTCACTGCTGCCTCCCGTAGGAGTCTGGTCCGTGTCTCAGTACCAGTGTGGGGGATCCCCCTCTCAGGGCCCCTAGCCATCGTCGCCTTGGTGGGCCGTTACCCCACCAACAAGCTAATGGCACGCATCGCCATCCCCTTCCGATAAATCTTTAACCGCAGCATCATGCGATGCCGCGGTGCCATGGGGCATTAATCCACGTTTCCATGGGCTATTCCCCTGAAGGGGGCAGGTTCGATACGCGTTCCGCACCCGTGCGCCGGTCGCCGGCGGATTGCAAGCAATCCCCGATGCCCCTCGACTTGCATGTGTTAGGCCTGCCGCTAGCGTTCATCCTGAGCCAGGATCAAACTCTTCATTGTATTTCCTTGAATATCCATGGGACATCCCCAAAAAGCACAACGGTCCTCGCACCAAAATGGTTCTAAATCTCTTTTACGCTGTCTATTTTCCCAATATGTACATGAACTTAAAATCCAGGTTTCCCGAAAAAAAATTGGCCTAAGGACCAAAAAATCACCCCGGAAAAACGCAAAGCTTTCCCAGCTAAGCGGGTGCAAATATA
>NZ_JAINVW010000003.1 GCF_019880545.1 Flagellimonas meishanensis | reverse complement strand
CATTCCGAACAGGGAAGTTAAGCCCGTTAGCGCCGATGGTACTGCCACACCAGGTGGGAGAGTAGGTCGCCGCCTTCCTCGAACGCCCCCCATCACGGAGGGGCGTTTTTTTGTTTTTATGCACAAAAAAAACTCCCCAAAATATTTTCAGGGAGCTAGCTAGGGTATAATTTTTATCCTAAACTCGTGGCAGATCGCCTTCTCCTTTTAAAGGGAGATTGGATTTGCCCATCAAATACGCATCCACGTGATGTGCCGCCTGTCTGCCTTCAGAAATGGCCCATACGATCAGGGACTGCCCTCTTCGTTGGTCCCCGGCCACAAAAACACCCGGTATATTGGTTTGGTAATTTAGTGAGGAGCCTTTGATGTTGGTCCTTTCATCCATTTCTAGGTCCAATTGGTCCGCTAAGGTAGGTTCTGAACCAGTGAATCCGAGGGCCAAGAGAACCAGATCACATTCCCACTCTTTTTCCGTACCTTCAACCTCTTTCAAAATAGGACGTTGACCCGGTATTTTTTCCCATGTTACTTCCGAGGTGATCAATCCTTTTAGGTTTCCATTGCTATCCCCAACAAACCTTTTAGTGGAAATACTGAAGATGCGTTCGGCCCCTTCTTTATGTGAAGTGCTGGTTCTCAGCCTCATGGGCCAGAAAGGCCAGGGTTGTTCTTCTGGACGTTCCGTTGTTCCCTTGGGCATTATTTCAAAATTGATGACTGAAACTGCTCCATGACGAATAGAGGTCCCAATACAGTCGGAACCAGTATCACCACCGCCAATAACAATTACTTTTTTTCCTTTTGCGGAAATGTCTTCTCCTATGAATGGAATCCCATCTACCTTTCGGTTGTTCTGTGGCAGAAAGTCCATGGCCTGCACAACTCCTTTTAGATCGGAACCAGGGATGGTCAGATTTCTTCTTACGGTTGCACCGCCACAAAGCACCAAGGCATCAAAATCCTTTTTAAGTTGGGCGGCCTCCAAGTCAACGCCAACATGCACTCCCGTTTTGAATTCGATACCTTCTTTTTCCATGATTTCAAGCCGTCTGTCAATAACATGCTTTTCCATTTTGAAATCGGGGATCCCGTAGCGCAAAAGGCCTCCAATTTTTTCATCCCGTTCAAAAACAGTTACATTGTGTCCTGCTCTGTTCAATTGTTGGGCCGCTGCCAGACCAGCTGGGCCTGAGCCAATCACTCCCACTTTTTTACCCGTACGTTTTAGGGGAGGCTCTGGTTTTATCCACCCATTTTTAAAAGCAGTTTCGGCAATATTCTTTTCTATGTTCTCAATGGAAACCGGATCTTCATTGATTCCAAGCACACAGGCTTCCTCGCACGGAGCCGGGCACAATCGTCCGGTAAACTCCGGAAAATTGTTGGTTGCATGCAATATTTGCGATGCCTTTTCCCATTTTCCATGGTAAACGGCATCATTAAAATCGGGGATTAGATTCCCTAAAGGGCACCCGCTATGACAAAAGGGAATGCCACAGTCCATACAGCGCGCTCCTTGATTTTTTAGCTCTCCCTCCTTAAGTGGTGCTGTGAACTCCTTATAGTTTTTGATGCGCTTTTCGACAGGGGCATAGGCCTCGACCTTTCTGTCAAACTCCATAAATCCTGTAATCTTTCCCATTGCTAAAGTTATAAGGTTTCCATTTTTTCCTGTTCCAATCGAATCAAGGCTTGGCGGTATTCTTCAGGAAATACTTTGATGAACTTGGGCAGACACGCTTCCCAATGCTCCAAAATCTCCTGAGCCAAGGGACTCAATGTGGCATTGTAGTGGTTTTCGATAAGCTCCCTTAATTGTTTGATGTCGTTATCTTCGTCCACTGGGAGCAGGTTCAAATGCTCACCATTGCATTTTTTCTCAAAAGCACCATCAGCATTGAACACATAGGCAATTCCGCCGCTCATTCCAGCACCAAAGTTTCTACCCACACTTCCCAAGATCACAGCTATGCCTCCAGTCATATACTCGCAACCATGGTCCCCAATACCCTCAACAACCGCTTTGGCACCTGAGTTTCGCACGCAGAAGCGCTCTCCTGCCTTTCCGTTGATATAGCCTTCCCCAGAAGTGGCCCCATAAAGCGTTACGTTGCCAGTGATCACATTATCTTCTGGTTTTAAGGTTGATTTGAACGGCACTTTCACCACGAGTTTGGCTCCAGAGAGTCCTTTTCCGAGATAATCATTGGTGTTGCCATTTACAACCATGGTCAATCCCTTGGTGGCAAAAGCACCAAAACTTTGTCCTGCGGAACCTGTAAAGTTCAGTTTAAGGGTATTGTCGGGTAAGCCGTCCGCACCATAGATCTTGGAGATCTCGTTACTTATGATAGCTCCCACGGCCCTGTCCGTATTGTGAATCAGAAAATCCAACGAGGTCTTTTCTTTTCTGAACAAAGCGGGGTGTGCCTGTGCAATAATGTCAAACTCAATACTCTTGTGGATATCATGGACCTGTTTTTCGGTATTGTGCAACTTGGTCCCTTCGGGAACATCCACCCGATACAGTATAGGCGTCAGGTCAATGCCTGCGGCCTTGTAGTGGTCCAAGGCTTTTTTTCTATCCAATTTTTGCACTTGGCCTACCATTTCATCAACCGTTCTAAACCCGAGTTTGGCCATGATTTCACGAAGTTCTTGGGCCACGAAGTACATGTAATTCACCACATGCTCCGGTTTGCCTTGGAACTTTTTACGCAATTCAGGGTTCTGTGTTGCAATCCCGACGGGGCAGGTGTTCAGGTGGCAAACCCGCATCATGACACAGCCAGATGCTACCAGGGGCGCTGTGGCGAATCCGAATTCCTCGGCACCCAGGAGGCAAGCAATGGCCACATCCCGTCCCGTTTTCAATTGTCCGTCACACTCCAACACCACGCGGTTCCGGAGGTCATTTAGAACAAGTGTTTGTTGTGCTTCGGCAATGCCCAACTCCCAGGGAAGACCGGCATGTTTCAACGAGGTGAGTGGGGAAGCCCCGGTTCCTCCATCAAAACCTGAAATTAGGATAACATCGGCCTTTGCCTTGGCTACACCTGCGGCAACAGTTCCCACCCCGACTTCCGAAACCAACTTCACATTGATTCGTGCTTCCCGATTTGCTGATTTCAAGTCATAGATCAACTGTGACAAATCTTCTATGGAATAAATGTCGTGGTGTGGTGGAGGGGAGATCAAGCCTACATATGGTGTTGAATTCCGTGTTTTTGCAATGGCAGGGTCCACTTTAGGGCCTGGCAATTGACCACCTTCGCCCGGTTTGGCACCTTGGGCCATTTTTATTTGTATTTCCTGCGCATTGGTAAGATAGTTCGACGTTACCCCAAATCTACCTGATGCCACCTGTTTTATGGCGCTATTTTTCCAATCTCCGGTCTGACTTCTATAAAAACGAGCCGAATCCTCTCCGCCTTCACCCGAGTTGCTTTTTCCGCCAATTCGGTTCATGGCAATCGCAAGATTTTCATGGGCCTCCTTACTGATGCTTCCGTAGGACATTGCTCCTGTTTTGAACCGCTTTACGATTTCGGTCCAGGGTTCCACTTCTTCAAGTGGAATGGGATCGTAGTTTGAAAATTCAAACAACCCACGGATGGTCATTAGGTTTTTGGATTGCTCATTGACCAACTCGGCATACTCCTTATAGGTCTCCGGCTCGTTATTGCGTACCGATTTTTGAAGCTTGGCGATGCTTAATGGATTGAACATGTGTTTTTCGCCATTTCTCCTCCAACGATACTCTCCGCCAATCTCAATATCCAGATTGGCTGCTAACTCCTGTTTTTTGAACGCCTTGTTATGACGCTTAGCCACCTCTTTTTCAATTTCATACAAACCGATTCCTTGGATACGGGTGGGCGTATTTGGGAAATATTTATCCACTACTTTGGTATTGATGCCGATGCATTCGAACAATTGGGATCCCCGATACGAGTTCAATGTGGAAATCCCGATTTTGTTCATCACCTTCAATATGCCTTTGCCAACTGCTTTGTTGTAATTGCTTATGGCTTGATCAAAAGTGTATTCTGTAATGTTGTTCTCTTTGATCTGTTCTCCTAGGATTTCATTCACCAAATAGGGATTGATGGCACTTGCCCCAAACCCGAAAAGGAGGGCAAAATGATGAACTTCCCTGGGCTCTGCGGACTCCACAATGATGCTCAATTTGGAACGACGCCCCATTTTTCGCAAGCCACTGTTCACATAAGACGTAGCCAAAAGTGCAGGAATTGCCGCCATTTCGGTGCTCACCATTCTATCGGACAGAATAATGATGTTGGCGCCATCATCAATGGCATTTAGGGCCTGTTGTAAGATGGAATCCAATGCCTCTTCGAGTCCATTATGCCCCTTTGCAATTTCATAGAGGATGGAAATGGACACCACTTTATAATCTGGGCTGGAGTCATAATTTTTGATCTTGTCCAAATCCTCCTTGGAGATGACCGGATTCTGGATTTTAAGTTTTCTGCAGTGCAGCTCATTGATCTCAAAGATATTCTGATCACTACCCAGTGTCAGGCTGATATCGGTTATCAATTCTTCACGGATGCCATCCAACGGAGGATTGGTTACCTGGGCAAAAAGTTGTTTGAAATAATTATAGATCAATTGTGGTCTTTCAGATAAAACGGCAATTGGTGTATCCGAACCCATGGAGCCAATCGGTTCCTTGCCCTTTTCTGCCATCGGCATGATGATGGTGTTGATATCTTCCAGGGTATATCCAAAAGCGGACCTTCTGACTTCCAAAGGAAATTCACCGTAGAAGACAGGGCAGTCGTTATAGGGAATGTCCCGCAAATGCACCAAATTGTTTTTCAGCCATTTTTCATAGGGATGTTTTTTGGCGATGGATTCCTTGATTTCTTCATCATTTACGATACGGCCCTCTACCATGTCCACCAAAAACATCTTGCCGGGTTCCAGGCGTCCGTGGAATTCGATATCCTCAGGATCCAACTCAACCACTCCAGTTTCGGAGGACATGATCACATATCCTTTTTTGGTTACGGAGTATCGGGAGGGCCTAAGGCCGTTTCTATCCAAAACGGCACCAATATAGTTCCCGTCGGTGAAAGGGATGGAGGCAGGACCGTCCCAAGGCTCCATCAAACAGGAATTGTACTCGTAAAAGGCCTTTTTGGAGGGTGACATTTCCGCATTTTTCTCCCATGCTTCGGGCACTAGCATCATCATGACTTCTGGCAGCGAGCGACCTGTCATCAACAACAGTTCCACGACCATATCCATGCTGGCAGAGTCCGATTTTCCGGGGAGTATCACGGGCAATATGTTTTTTATTTCCGCTCCAAACCAATCGCTCTTCATCAACTCTTCTCGCGAGAGCATTCTGGAAATATTGCCCCTCAGGGTATTGATCTCCCCATTGTGGCACATGTATCGGAACGGCTGGGCCAAGTCCCATGTTGGAAATGTATTGGTGGAAAACCGTTGGTGTACCAGTGCCAAGCGGGTCACCACCCGTGGGTCCAGCAGGTCTTCGTAATATTTGCTGATGTCCTTCGGAACCAAAAGCCCCTTAAAGATTATGATTTTTGTGGAAAGGCTGGGCACATAGAAAAACTGGCTCTGTGAGAGTTTGCTTTTTATGATGGTATGCTCAGTGGTTTTTCTGGCTATGAACAGTTTGAGGTTGAACTGAAAATCATCCAGGGCCTCTCCTTTGCCAATAAACATTTGTTCTACGTAAGGTTCGGTTTCTGAGGCAATACGTCCAGGTACGGACCGGTTTACGGGAACGTTGCGCCACCCCAGCAGTTGAAGCCCCTGCTTTTCTATATTTTCTTGTAACACGGATTTGCAAAAGTCTCTCTGGTTTTCCTTTTGGGGAAGAAAAACGTTGCCAACGGCATATTCCCCTGCTTCTGGAAGATTAAACTTGCAGACTTCCGCAAAGAAATTATGGGGTACGTCAATCAAAATACCGGCACCGTCACCGGTCTTGCCATCGGAACTTACGGCACCTCTATGCTCCAGTTTATCCAGAATTTCGAGGGCCTTGTGTATTATGTCGTTGGATTTCCTTCCTTTTAGGCTACAGATGAACCCAGCACCACAGTTATCATGCTCAAACTCGGGTAAATACAAACCTTGTTTTTTCATTTTCTTCATTATGGTATTCTATCAAAAATATCAAAATGAATGAATGAACTCTAAGGTTTTTATTGATTTACAACAAAATAATCAACATATATATAAAATACTTGCAAAATGTTCAATTTGTAAATTTGAAGGTGCTTAAATTGTGATTATCTCAAATCTGAAGAGGAGAAAACACCTAACCTGTAAAATGAAGGGCAAAACAAATATATCTTATCAAAAATAACGAAGCACCCCCTATATTTTTGATGATGTTTGAAAGAAATGGATATTTTTTAAACTAATACCCCCATATATTTAGGGTAATTAGAAGATGCGAAATCAAGCGTTCAGTACACTTCTTGAAATAACGATTTTTTGAATTTCTGAAGTCCCCTCATAAATCTGGGTGATTTTGGCATCCCGCATCAAACGTTCCACATGATAGTCCTTAACAAATCCGTTGCCACCCAATACTTGCACCGCTTCAACCGTGGTTTCCATGGCAACCTCCGAGGCGTATAGTTTGGCCATCGCACCGGAAAGGGTATAATCGTTTCCGGCATCTTTGTCGCAAGCCGCCTGGTACACCAAATTTCGGGCCGCCTGTATTTTGGTATGCATATCGGCCAATTTGAAGGCAATGGCCTGATGGTTGGCAATTTCGGTGCCAAATGCTTTGCGTTCCTTGGAATATTTCAAGGCGATCTCATAGGCGCCAGCGGCAATGCCCAAGGCTTGTGCCGCAATCCCTATTCTGCCGCCCGCCAAAGTTTTCATGGCGAATTTGAAACCAAATCCATCTTCGCCGATACGGTTTTCTTTTGGCACTTTCACATCATTGAACAGCAGGGAATGGGTGTCGCTTCCGCGTATTCCCAGTTTATTTTCCTTGGGGCCAATTTCAAAACCTGCCATATCTTTTTCAACGATCAGGGCATTGATTCCCTTATGGCCTTTTGCCGTGTCTGTCTGCGCAATTACAAGAAAAACTTCGGCTCTCCCTCCATTGGTGATCCAGTTTTTGGTTCCGTTAACGAGGTAATGATCGCCTTTGTCAATTGCAGTGGTTTTTTGTGAGGTAGCATCGCTTCCGGCTTCGGGCTCTGACAAGCAAAATGCCCCAATTATTTCTCCTGCGGCAAGCCTGGTAAGGTATTTTTGCTTCTGTTCCTCGGTTCCGTAGGTTTCAAGGCCCCAGCAGACCAAGGAGTTGTTCACCGATACCATTACGGATGCGGACGCATCTATCTTGGACAATTCTTCCATGGCCAGAACATAGGAAAGCGTTCCCAGTCCACTACCCCCATATTTTTCATCCACCATCATGCCCATAAAACCTAGTTCCCCCATTTTTTTGACAAGTTCATTGGGAAATGTTTGGGCATCATCGCGTTCTATTACCCCAGGTAAAAGTTCAGTTTGGGCAAAATCTTTCGCCGCCTGCTGTATCATCAACTGTTCTTCGGAAAGAGAAAAATCCATAAAAATGAGAAATAGTTAAAAACGGGTTACAAAGATAGGTTTATAGTGGGAATTTTTTATCGGACAGCCATAAAAAATGAGAATGATTTAACGGATTGGATTATAGGTCATTTCAGACACATAATGGATACTACCATTTTTATGCGGATAACATTATGTGGAAAAACTCATTTTGAATATCTTTAAGCACAATTGAACACTTCAACTGCATATTCATTTAACTAAACCAACCAAACATGGAAACCCTCCTGATTATAATTTTTGTCGTTGGATATTTGGCGATAACCCTGGAACACAATCTCAAAATTGACAAACTCATACCTGCGTTGGCAATGATGGCGGTTCTTTGGGCACTTATGGCCTTTGGAATTGATGGCTTCAATACTTGGTTTGATTCTGGCAAACATGCGCTGCTGGAAAATTTTTCCAGTTTTGGACATGAGGAGAAAATGCACATCCTTGAAGAAACCCTATTGCACCACTTGGGAAAGACCTCAGAGATTTTGGTGTTCCTATTGGGGGCAATGACCATTGTGGAAATCATTGATTACTTCAATGGTTTTGCCACGATAAAATCCTTCATAAAAACACGGAGCAAGAAAAGAATCCTGTGGATTTTTGCCTTTCTGGCCTTTGTGCTCTCCGCAATCATTGATAACCTTACGGCTACCATCGTATTGATTTCCATCCTTCAAAAGATTATTGCGGATAGGGACGTAAGAATTTGGTATGCAGGTCTGATCATTATCGCCGCGAACGCTGGCGGGGCGTGGTCCCCCATTGGTGATGTTACCACCACCATGTTGTGGATTGGGAACAAGGTAACCACGGCCATGCTTATAGAGCACTTGTTGTTGCCTTCTTTGATATGTATGGTGATACCGACCTTCATCGCCTCCTTTCTTCCTGCCTTTAAAGGGGAGATAGATGTTGAGGAGGATACCGAGAGGAAATCAAAGTTCGGGGCGAACATGCTGTACCTGGGATTAAGTGCCATTGTATTTGTTCCCATTTTTAAAACGGTCACCCACCTACCACCCTACGTGGGGATGATGTTGTCCTTGGCGATCGTGGCAACATTTGCCGAAATTTATAGTAGTTCGAAAATTGCAATATCTTCCGTGGATATTGAAAGTGATGCGGAGGCCCACCACAGTCCAGTGCACAGTGCGCTTACCAAGATAGAATTGCCCAGTATTTTGTTCTTCTTGGGTATTTTGATGGCCGTTGCGGCCTTGGAATCCCTCGGTCTTCTTTTCAATTTTGCAGAGGCCCTTAAGCAGGGAATGCCATTGTTGGGTACGGAGATGGTTGGCACCGAAATTTCGGATTTGGTGGTCTTGCTATTGGGCGTTGGCTCCGCCGTAATCGATAATGTACCTTTGGTGGCTGCAAGTTTGGGGATGTTCTCGGAACCCATCGACAATCAATTGTGGCACTTTATAGCGTATTCCGCAGGAACTGGTGGCAGCATGCTGATCATAGGCTCCGCAGCTGGTGTTGTTGCCATGGGAATGGAAAAAATTGACTTCTTTTGGTATCTAAGAAAAATAGGATGGTTGGCGTTTATCGGTTTCTTGGCCGGGGCCATTTGTTTTATGATGATTAGATATTTATTCTAAAAAATACTTTAGCTCGAAAATCTCCGTTATTATTGCAACTTAAATTGGGGATTTTATATGATTTTTTTTCAAGACTTAGAAGAAGGGGCTGAGATTGGTGTATCCATCTCGGAGGAAAAGACTCTTTCCGTTATCGATTTGATTGTGAACGGTGGTACGGGAAGTATCATCATCATTTTGGTGCTGTTTGTATTGCTTTTTGTGGCACTCTATATCTATTTTGAGCGCATTTTCGCCATAAAGGCAGCTTCAAAAATCGACAAAAACTTCATGAACCAGATTCGTGATCACATCATGGGTGGCAAATTGGAGGCTGCAAAAATATTGTGTGCCCAAACGGATTCTCCCGTGGCCCGATTGATTGAAAAGGGTGTTTCCCGTATCGGCAAGCCCTTGGAAGACATCAATGTGGCCATTGAGAATGCCGGAACTTTGGAAGTATACAAGCTTGAAAAGAACGTGAGCGTACTGGCCACTGTGGCGGGGGCAGCCCCAATGATCGGTTTTTTGGGAACCGTGATAGGTATGATATTGGCCTTTCATGAAATGGCTAGCAGCGGGGGACAGGCAGAAATGGGTTCCCTGGCCTCGGGCATATATACGGCCATGACCACTACGGTTGCCGGTTTGGTTGTGGGCATCATTGCCTACATCGGATATAACCATTTGGTGAACCGGACCGATAAGGTGGTGCACAAAATGGAGGCCAATGCGGTGGAATTCCTGGAACTGTTGAACGAACCCATCTAAAGGATAGGTATGAAATTAAAGGGTAGAAATAAGGTAAGTCCCGAATTCAGCATGTCATCCATGACGGATATCGTGTTCCTGCTTTTGGTCTTCTTCATGCTGACTTCCAATGCACCCAATGCCTTGGATTTACTTTTGCCGAAGGCGAAGGGCAAATCCACCAACACGCAAAATGTTTCCGTGACCATAAACAAGGATTTGGAATATTTTGTCAACAATGAGCAGATCAGTAAAGAATACATTGAAATTGAACTAAAAAAAGTACTTGAAGGTCAAGATAAGCCTACCATCATCCTTAGGGCCGAAGAGAATGTCGCCATAAGGGAGGCGGTTAACGTAATGGACATTGCCAACAGAAACAGTTATAAGGTGATCTTGGCCGTACGGCCAAAATAATGTCGTTTTTAGATACGAGACACAAGAAAAAATCCTTCACGCTTACTACATTGATATTAAGCGTACTCCTTTTATTGCTTTTTTATATAGGACTTACCTATTTGGATCCACCCATAGAAAATGGGATTGCCGTAAACTTTGGGACGATGGATTACGGAAGTGGCGAGATACAGCCAAGGGAACCGGTCCGGTCGGAGCCCAAAAGGGTGGAGCCCCAACCCGTGGAACAGGTACAGCAGGTTGAAGCTGAAAGTGAACCCGTGAGGGAGGAACCAGTGGAAAAGGTGCTGACCAGCGATTCCGAGGAGAGCATAAAAATAAAACAACAACAGGAAGCGAAACGTAAAGCCGAAGAAGCGGCCAAAAAGGCCCAGTTGGAAGCAGAACGCATCGCCAGGGAGAAGAAACAGGCAGAGGAGCGGATAAGGCAAGAACAGGATGCCAAGAAAAAAAGCCTTGACGCGCTCATAGGCGGCATCGGTAAATCGGATGGTACCACAACGGGTAGTGAAGGGGATGATAACCGTACCGGGGACAAAGGTCAGCCAGACGGTGACCCATACGCCACCACCTATTACGGTGCCCCGGGAAATGGGAGCGGCACAGGTGGATATGGATTGAACGGAAGATCATTGTTAAACGGAGGCAAGGTGCAGCAAGATTGCAATGAAGAAGGTCGCGTAGTTGTAAGGATTGTGGTTGGGAGAAACGGTCATGTGATCAAGGCCACTGCTGGAGTAAAGGGTACGACGAACAATGCCCTTTGTCTGCTCAAGCCAGCCGAAGCGACCGCACTGAGCCATCGTTGGAACCCTGACCCCAATGCACCTGCGGAGCAGATTGGCTTTGTGGTGGTCAACTTTAAATTGGGGCAATAGTGACCTATCGGGAAACATTGGATTGGATGTTTGCCCAATTGCCCATGTATCAACAAAAGGGCATGGTGGCCTATAAGGATAAGCTGGACAATAGTATCCGTTTTTCCGAAATTTTGGGCAATCCGGAACAAAAATTCAAAAGTATACATATTGCCGGCACCAATGGCAAAGGGTCCAGTAGCCACATGCTCGCCTCCATGCTCCAAGAAGAAGGGTACAAGGTCGGACTGTATACATCTCCCCACCTAAAGGATTTTCGGGAACGTATCAAAATAAATGGGAAAGAGGTCAGCAAACCCTTCGTAAAGCAATTCATAGCCACCCACAAACCTTTTTTGGAGAAGAACCAACTTTCCTTTTTCGAAATGACCGTTGGGATGGCCTTCACGTACTTTTACCAACAAAAAGTGGATATCGCAGTGATAGAAGTTGGGCTTGGCGGCCGGCTGGACTCTACCAATATTATCACTCCGGAGGTATGCTTGATAACCAATATCGGAATGGACCACAGTTATTTACTTGGAGATACTTTGGAAAAGATTGCGGTGGAAAAAGCGGGAATCATCAAACCACAGGTACCCGTGGTTATCAGTGAACGACAATTGGAGACCGAACAGGTATTTGAAGAAATTGCGCATCAAAGAAAATCCAGGATTGTTTTTGCCGACGAGATGGCAATCCCCAACTATAAATCCGATCTGCTTGGGAACTATCAAAAGAACAATATTCGAGGGGCGGTGGCCTGTCTAAGGGAACTCAAGAATTTTGAAGTAAGTGAAAAGGCCATTAAAAATGGGTTGGGAAACGTTGTTGCCAACACAGGGCTCCTTGGAAGATGGCAAATCTTGGGAGAAGCCCCCAAAATAGTTTGTGATACGGCACACAACAAAGAAGGGTTGAAATGGGTAGTGGAACAGATCATGTCGGAATCCTTTCAGCACCTGCACATGGTTTTGGGTTTTGTGAACGATAAGGACGTGGCGGGACTGTTAAGTCTGTTACCGAAAAATGCCTTCTATTACTTTGTTAAACCCAATATCCCCCGGGGCATGGATGAGACCAAAGTAAAGGAAATGGCCCTTTCCATGGGATTGGAAGGGGATGCCTACGCCACCGTCAAAAACGGAATGGGCAAAGCCTTGTCCAGGGCAGGGCACAAGGATATGATCTTTGTGGGCGGCAGTACGTTTGTAGTGGCAGAAATCGTTTGATTTTTTTTGTGATATTCTTTTCCGAATGTAAAAAATGATGCTATATTTGCACTCCGTTTTTGAGAAAATACGGGCTCTTAGCTCAGTTGGTTCAGAGCACCTGCCTTACAAGCAGGGGGTCACTGGTTCGAATCCAGTAGGGCCCACAAACGAAAAAGCTTCCAAGAAATTGGGAGCTTTTTTTGTTTCATGGCATCAAATCATCACAGGGGCCAGTCCCATTGCTTTTGTATCAAAAAAATTTGTGACTTATTGTTTTTCTATGGGTACAAATAGTTAAATTCAATAAACAAAATGAAAACACTTTTGATTACCCTTGGTTTTGCATTGGCCTCTTTGATCAATCAGGATGTTGAGAAGATGGTCGGCACTTATGATGGTACCGATAATGGTTCTTTTTTCTTTACTGATGACGAAGGGGACACGTTGGAGTTTGAACAGATAGAGGAGGAGATCCTGGAAAAATTTGATTTGACATCGGAAGCATTCATGGGAAGGAATTTTGAAATTTCTTACATCACCGAAATTATTTCGGATGATGATGAGGAAGAAATATATATAAGTAAAATAGTCAATTTAAAACTTTTGGATTGATGGCCGGCCCATTGGGCTCAGTTCGGATTTCCATAAGGTTAACTTTTAAATACTCCATTGATGGGTGCAAACTTTCATTTGGCATTGCCTTGCAATGATCTATCAGAAACCAAAGACTTTTATGAGACGGTAATAAAGGCAAAAATAGGCCGCCAAACGGAAAATTGGATCGATGTGGATCTCTTTGGCAATCAATTGACGTTTACTGTTGCCGGCAATTTTAATTTCGATTTTAAGAGCTACCGACTGGATGAATACGTCTTGCCTTCCTTTCATTTTGGGATCATTGTTTCTGTTGATGTTTGGGGGGAGCTGTATTCCAGACTTTTCCAGATGGACTTGGAAGTGACCACCCAAACCACTTTTATGCAGGACAAGGTCGGAGAGCATCTTTCATTCTTTGTTCAGGATCCCAATGGCTATATGTTGGAGTTCAAAAGCTTTAAAAACCCCAAGGAAGTTTTCGCAACTTGATGGTTTTTGGCTTAGCCCTCCCAAGATTTTATCCTGACCCGTTGATGACATTCAGGTTATGGGGCTAAACATTTGGAGCGTGTTGCCCCCTGACTTTAAGTCACCCTAAATTTTATAGCACCACATGTACCTTTGGATTGGATTTTTCAGCTTTGTTGCCCTGTTCCTAGTTCTTGATTTGGCCGTATTCAACCGGAAGCATCATCGAATATCGTTTAGGGAGGCAGGTCTATGGTCCTCCTTTTGGGTAGTTTTGGGACTTGCCTTCACCTTTTTGGTCTTTGCCGCCTATGGCAGGGGATGGGTAGAGAACCCCAATGCCCTGAGCCCCTCACAGGCCAGCCTTAAGTATGTTACCGCGTATTTGGTGGAACTGTCCTTGAGCATGGACAACATATTTGTGATGGCCGTTATTTTTTCTTCCTTCGGGATTCAGCCGGAATACCAGCATAAGGTGCTTTTTTGGGGGATTTTGGGGGCCATTGTCTTCCGATTTTTGGCCATTTTGTTCGGTGTGGCCCTGATCAAGCAATTCGATTGGATTATATATGTTTTTGGAGCCTTCATTCTCTTCACAGGGATAAAACTTTTCTTTGCCCGTGATGAAAGGAAACTGTCTTTGGAAAAAAATCCCATTTTCCGTTTGGTAAAGCGTTTTTTTGTGGTGACATCCCATCAATCCCCACAATTCTTTATAAAGCGGATGGATGTACTGATGGCCACCCCGACTTTTTTGGCACTCGTGATCATTGAGTTTACAGACCTTCTTTTTGCGGTTGATAGTATTCCCGCGGTTTTGGCCATCACCACGGACACTTTTTTGGTTTTCACGTCCAACATCATGGCCATAATGGGGTTGCGCTCCATGTATTTCTTTCTAGGGAACATGGCCACGGCGTTCCGATATTTTAAGTATAGTCTGGCGTGTATCTTGGTATTTGTGGGAGTAAAGCTATGCTTGTCGCATTATGTCCACATGCCCGAATGGCTTTCCTTAGGATTCATTTTGATCGCCTTGGCGTTGGGTATAATCCTTTCCAAATGGAGCAATAAAAACAAACCTTTATAGGCCGCTATACCAAGCCTGGTGTTTCGTTGGGATATAGGATGCCATTTTTTAAGACGAATAAATCTTTGAAAGGATCGTTGACTATATCCAAATGACCATCCAGATCAGCATAATGGATATTGGGCCTGGAGAGTGCAAAATGGAGTCCGGCCGCTATTCCCAGGCTGCATTCATCCAAACAGCCCACCATGGCCTCCAATCCTGCGGCCTTTGCCACGGAATTGATGTGCATGCCCTCCCGAATGCCTCCCACCTTCATCAGTTTTATGTTCACCATATCGATGTATTCCTTTTTGGCAAGTTTGTATACATCATCCAGTGATTTGACGCTTTCATCCGCCATAATAGGAATCTTGACAGCCTTGGCTATCTCACCCATCAGTTTGTTCTTGTTCACGGCAGAAGGTTGTTCAAAAATTTCAATTTTTGCCTTTTGGGTGGCAGCAAAAAAGGAAAGGGCATCGGTCAACGAATATCCCTGGTTGGCATCAAAGCGAAGCACAAGTTTGGGATATTTTTCCCGTATTTGAAGAATTTTTTCGATATCATCCCAAACGTTGAGTCCTCCTTTAAGTTTTACAATGGTAAAACCTTCCTTAACAAACTTTTCGGTTTTTTCCAGTGTTTCTTCCAGGGAAAGTATACCCACTGTGACACTGGTCGGTATGGATTTGCGGTATCCACCCAAAAACTGGTACAAGGGCACCCCCATTTTTTTAGCGGCAATGTCCAACAGAGCCATGTCGACCATGGCAAGCGAAGAGGCTTTCTTGGTAAACAGGTGGGCCATATCCTCGAGAAGTTTTGTTGTATCCAGAGGATTTCTTTTTTCCAAATAAGGAATTACTATGGATTTAATGTTGTTTTCCACCTCGTCGGCGGTTTCCAAGGTAACTTCCTTATCTGGAGCGGCACACCCGTACCCCACGATTCCAGTATCCGTCTCAACCTTGAGTACAAAGTTGATGGCGTGGTCCACGGTCTCGTAGGCAATCGTATAGGATTCTGAGAGCTTAAGGTCCAACCTTTCATAGCTCACATGGGTTATTTTCATTAGTAACGCTTTTGATAAAGATCTTCCAGCGGGGTGTTTTTGATGCTCTCAACAAATCTTGCCATGTTCTTGACCATCAAATTCCACATTTGTTCTCCCTTTTCCACGGTTGCCTTTGTGGCATCACCCATTACACCACTTTTTGAGATGCGAAGCGTGTCCACATACCAACTTACCCCTCGCTCATAATCATAATCCAAAAACTTGCTTCCAAATTTCATGGTCTCGTTCACCGCTTTGTCCATTTGCACCATATCGGGCCTGATGGCCAAACTGGTACTTGTCTCTATTTCGCCGGCGTGTATGTCGTTCGGGGTCTCGGTCAGCTTATATAGGTCAACATCACTGGTCTCTCCGGTGTCCACACAAACAAAGATCTTGGCATCCCTGTTGATCATTTGGGCGGCATAGTTCAAGGTAGGCGCATTGTCGCCATGGCCATTGAGTATGATGATTTTTTTGACACCATTCTTCGCAAGTCCCATTCCTATGTCATACACAAAACGGGAAAGGGCATCGTTGGTAACGCTCAATGTTCCCTTGAAGCTCTCATGATGGTAGGATACCCCATAAGGTATGGTGGGTATAACCAGGGGTTTTGGTTCTTCGCACATATCAGCTACCTGCAGGGCCATGTACTTTGCATCAAAAAAATCCGTGTCCACTGGCAGATGTGGTCCGTGCTGTTCAATGGAACCACATGGGAGGATCACGGTATCGACCTTTTTTAAATAGGCCTCAATCTCAGGCCACGTTTTCTGTTCCCAAAGGAAGCTATACTTTTTTGTCATGTCTTGGTCTTTAATGGTATGTAAGGTATGTCAAACGACAGGTCCTTCAAGGCAATGGAATGCCATTTTTTATCACGCTGCACCGAAATGCCATCGGAATATGGCAGTACTATGTCCACAAGTTCTTTTCTGATACGCTTTGGCAGGTCTTCCAATTTACTCCGCTCATTGTCGAAGCGCAACCGCATAATCTGTGGATGTGCCTTGGCCAGTCTGGAGGTATGGACGTTTTTTTGAACTGCCCCTTTTTCAACCAATAGATGGTATAAATGGGCAGCGTCACTGCCGATCTGTTTTATTTTGTGTTCGGCCAGTGCCTTCAGGGACCATTCAATCTGGGCATTGGTGTATCCGCAACGCTTTGGGTCTTCATCCAGTGCGGTCAACATGCCCACGATGCGCCTGCACTTCTCGCATTTGCCACAGGGCAACATTCTGCCATTTTCTTCATGGGCTGCATGACAGGAAACCTGGTGTTTTTGAAGTTCGGGATAACGTTTCACCAACACTTTCAGTATCAACAGCTCCGATAGGCTGCGCAGAATGGAATATTGGGAGATATTCCATCCTTTTTTATGGTAATATCGGGTCAGGGCATTATCAAAATACTTGCTTTGGTCATAAAGACCATTATAATGGCTTATTCCATTGTGATTGTATTTGACAGTGGTATCAAATTCGTTGCCGATCAATATGTGTCCGACCCTCCTTTTTCGGGCAATGGGAAGCACTCCAAAGAGGAAAACGGCAACAGTCCACAGACGTATGGGGTACATATCCGACCTGATATTCTGAAAGTTTTCCTTGATAAACGGCATTTGCTTCACCATCCAATTGAAGATCCGGTCACTATTGCACCAGGGTTTTGCCGTGTTAGGCTCGTATTGTTGGAAGTATTTATGGGCATTGATGGCGGTGAACCAATGGCGTCCACTCTCGTTTACGAATACAGGATGGGCAACGCCTATTTCCTTTATGATCCCATAAGTGAGCAAGCTGTCCTTACCTCCACTGCTTAGGATGGCATATTCGTTTTCGAGCGTTGTTGTAATGGATTGGGGAACAGTTATGTTGGCAAACTGCGTATTTTCAAAAACCACCTCCGCGTTGGTATACCGCTCCTGCTTTTCAATATGGAGTGCATCAAAAGGGGGTTTTAGGAATTCATTTTTAAAAAGAAATTTGTTGACCACTATTTCTTTGGATGTATTTTCGATCATGTCCAAAATGAAACGTTTGTCCGTCTCGTCGTACAATCCATCAAAGGTCAAGGTTTTGCAGAATAGGCCATAATTCATGGCGACCTGGACCACTATCAGGGAAGCCATATTGATGTCCTCAGCGGCCTTTGTGTTGAAGTAGGGGTTGTTGTAACTGTAGATCAGCTCATTGGAAACAACGGAACCATCCTTAAGGGTAAGGGAATATTTGGCCTTTACCTTTTTGGGTTCCACAGCAAGTTGATGGACCTTGAGTGTTTCAAATACGACCAAATCCTTTGGGGTCATTTATTTCAAGTATTTTTTTAAGTGATCGATCAATGGTGCTGCCCCGTATTTCAAAACATCAAAAGTTGGGATTCCTGTTTGTTTTTCCAATGCCTGGCATGCGGGGAGGATTTCATCATCGGTCATGTTCTCGTGGTTCACGGTAATGGCCACAACCTTTTTGTTGGATATCACCTCTATGGCTTTGATTTGTTGATCTATGGAATGCAGTTTATACCCTGGAAAACCATCATATTCCTCACGTTTTGGCGCATGTTGAAGAATCACATAGTCGGGCCTTCCGGCGGCGAGGATTTCAAAACCCCCGGGATAGGCGGGATTCATAAGACTTCCCTGACCTTCAATGATTATGACGTCTGGATTTTCATTTTTGTAGGCACTGACCACGGCATGTTCTATTTCGCCGGAAACAAAGTCGTTGATGCAACTGTCCATTACCATGCTGTATTTGGCTCCTTGCATCCAGGCCGTTTGTCCGGTGCCTACCATTTCGGCCTTAAGCCCGGCTTTTCTGAAGGCATGGACCAAGATCCAGGCGGTGGTGCGCTTGCCCAAAGCGGAATCCGTGCCCAATACCGCCAATTTAAGGCAGTCCACTTTTTCTATATCCCCTGTAAAAAAATGTAGTTGGTCCCGGTCCGGGGTCTTGCGAATATCCCTGATTTTGCAACCATTTTTTGTGGCCAAATCCACTAACTTTTTGTCGTTGGTTAAAAAATCGTGCAGACCGCTGTCCACGTTCCAGCCCATTTCAAGGGCATTTATAATGGTTTCTTTGGCACTTTTGGGTAACCTGCCACCATCAGGGGCCAACCCTATGACCAGATATTGCGGTAGATTTTTCGCAATGAAAAGTTTTTCCGCGGCCTCGGCAATGTTCTTGAAGATTGGAATTCCATTTTTTACACCATCCAGCACCTCGCCAGCATCCTTGCCCGCATAATTGCTGTCAATTACACCCACTATCTGGTATCTCTCTGTAAATCTTACCAGCCCATGCGCCGTTTTTCCGTTTGGGGTGTTGAATGCTCCTTGGCAATATACAAGTGCCTTGCCATCGATTGGTTTTTTCATTTTCAGTCTAGTTTTTAGCAGTTATTACCGCCACATATCGGTCGGGTTCAAAATTATCTTTTTCGTCCATTTCCAACAGGGCAATGAGCCCCGCGGTTGAGGCGGGCAAGATGCGCATTCCTTCCTTTTTCAGCAGCAGACCGGCCATATCCCTCATTTTTCTATCACTTATGTTGAATGCCTCCCCTTTTGATTCCCTTATGGCATAGAGGGCCTCATCGCCATCAAAACTGTGCCAGTTGATCAACGGTTCGTTGTATTTGGTCTCTTTTATTTTTTCGGGCAATAAATCCTGACAATTTTGATGGCCCAACCTAAAGGATTGCACGATTGGATTTTTGTTCGTGGAACTTGCAGCGATCATTTTGGGAATACGAAATGTCTTGCCTCTTTTGTATAAGCCCAAAAATCCCCTATAGATTCCTGCCAACAAAGTGCCATTGGAGACTGGGACCGCGCAATATTTTGGTGCATCGCCCAATTCTTCCACTATTTCGTGTGCTATTTGGGCATAGGCCATGATCTGCAATGCAGTGTTGGCCCCACCGGGATTGGCATCGTACCAATCATATTCCCTGGCCAATGCGCTGCTTGCGTCAACAACATCTTCATAGCTACCGTCCAACCGAAGGATCTCGGCACCTAAATTTTCCATTTCTTCCCCGCGTTCGGTGTGGTAGGTTTTGGGAATGGCTATCTTACAGTGTAGCCCTGCGAGGTTGGCGGCCAAGGCCATTGCCACCCCATAGTTGCCACAAGTAGCGAGACAAATGGTGTCATAGCCCCTTCTCAGGGCATCGTACACTTGTGCAAATGCAATTCGGTCCTTCTGTGTCCCCGTGGGATTATCGCCCTCATATTTGATAAAAAGTTGGCGCATATCGAATTCTCTTTCCAGGGATTTGGCCCTGGTCAATGCAGTGTCGCCCACTTCAATATTGATGATATCCTCGAAACATTCCAATCGGTCGACCAGCGATTTTGAGGTGTCTTTCACAAAACGGCTCAACTGCTGGGACTCAGAAGAGACCTTTACATCGGCATTTTTAACGCCATCCTTTAGATTCATATGCAAAAAGCTAGGTAAATTCTATATTAAATTTACCAAGATTAATACACCAATAAAAAAAAAGGTCACCGGATTTTTTGGATCAATTGAGTTTGAAAAAATTGACCACGGCTCCGTAAAATTTGGTATTGAACAGTCTGGAAATATCCTTGCCCTTTTCCACCGCGCTTATGTTGGAAATGACTTGGTTTTTGGTCTCATTGGGCACCTCACGACTGCTTTCTATCCGCTTGAAAATGTTTTTGTCCATAGTCATAAAGAATTATAGGTTTTGACCACTTTTAACTTGGCCCGGTTCAAGCGCATTTTTACCGCACTCTCACCTACGCCCAAGAGTTCCTGAATTGATTTAATGGAGGCATCATCCTGATATTTTAGAAGGAGCAGGGCCTTATCTTCCGTGGGAATCCTATCCAACGCAAGCGCAAGCTTTTCCGGGTTCAATTTGTTGATTTCTTCAATGTCAATGTCCTCATATCCCTTTTCCTTCAGCTCCTTCTTGCCCAGTAAGGTCTCCTTTTGTTTCTCCTTTAGATCCCGTGTGACATAATTTGCGCAAAGGTTGTATGTGATTACGTAGAGCCATGTGGAGAAGGCAGCCTTTAAGGGGTCAAACCCATGGATTTTGAGATAGGCCCTCAGAAAAATATCATGCGTCAGGTCTTTGGCCTCATCCCTGTTCTTTACAAAACTGTAACATTTGTTATAGACCTTGCTGGAATAGCGATCATACAAATGCCCGAACAATTTACTGTCCCCATGCTCCACAATTTCCTGAATCAAGGCCTCATCGCTCCATTTTGCGAACAAATCCTTCCCTTCCGGGGATTTGTTCGTGAACAAGGCCAATATCACTGCACTTCCCTTTGCCATATTGTACGAATTAAAGCAATTAAAAAGAATTGGGAGAAAAATTTAACGGAATATGAATCCTTTTTGCAACGAGGATTTGGTATCGCTTTTGAAGCCACCATATATTATTGAAAAAGTGACTCCTGATTCGCTGGGCATGAAATAACCCATGTCCAAAAATTAAAAGCGTACCCGTTTCGAGTTTTTGTAGTGAAGTGGGGACATCCCTTTTGTTTTTTTAAAAAACCGATTGAAGTTTGAAACAGAGCCAAAACCACATTGAAACGCAATGTCCGATACCATGATTTTATCACTATGGGTTTCAAGTAACTTGCAGGCATGCTCCAGTCGCAGTTCCTGCAAAAATTGGGTGTAGGTTTTTCGCGTGTGCAACTTGAAGAAACGGCAAAAGGCAGTAGGCGTCATCGACGCAACGTCCGCAATCGCTTTTAAGGAAATCTGCTCCTGAAAATGGGAGAACATATAGTCAAACACCTTCCCCATACGCTGTCCCTCAATGTCCCTAAGGCGGGTCTTGTAATCATTGGAAGATAGTTGCGTCTTTGGCTCTTTGGTAAGGCACGAGAGCAGCTCAAAAAACAGTACAAACCGATTTATCCCGATACAGTCCCTGATCTTTAAAAAAAAACGAACATGTTTTTGGGTTGGTGCTGTGAGTTTGAATCCTGAATTGACCTGAGCGAAAAAACCATTGAGTGATACCAATTCATTGATCTGGAACAATTGACCACCAAAATTAGCCTTGACAAAAAAAATGGAAAGCATATGTGACTTACCTTGGCCTTTCAGGTCACTTTTGAATACATGGGGCAGATTGTTTCCAAAAACAAAAACATCTCCGGGCCTATATCGTTTTATGGCGTCACCGACAATAAGTGTGCCCGTTCCCTTTAGGATACAACTTAGCTGAATCTCCTCGTGTTGATGCAGTTTATTGTAAAATTCCTCCTCCACATCCTCCTGAACGATTAGGGCATCATTGGCAGTCTTGGGTATTTTGAATGGATATACTTTCACTATGCTTTTATTATCTTGAAAAAGATAAAATTAGATTAATCATGATAAAATATGCATATTTTTTGCTAATTATTACCTATTGTTCACCGCTAGGAGTATTTATTTTTGACCCAACCTAAAAATGTAGCATCTATGAAGTTCAAATGGGAAGGCGTAATGCCCGCGGTAACCACAAAGTTCACTCCAAAAGACACTTTGGATCTGGAACTTTTTGAATTGAACATAAACGCCCAACTGACAGCCGGTGTCCATGGGATTGTACTCGGCGGCACCTTGGGAGAGGCCAGCACATTGGTACATGAAGAAAAAAACATCTTGTTGAAAAAGACCAGGGAAGTGGTCGGTGACAGGGTTCCGGTATTGATGAACATTGCGGAACAAACCACAAAAAATGCCATTCTGGCGGCCAAAGATGCTGAACAAAATGGTGCGGATGGCCTAATGGTACTGCCTCCTATGCGTTATAAGGCAACGGATAAGGAAGTGGTGGCCTATTTCAAGGCGATTGCGAAGAGCACTCCCTTGCCGATAATGGTATACAACAATCCGGTGGATTACAAAATTGAGGTGACACTGGATATGTTTGAAGAGTTATTGGAAGAGGAGAACATACAGGCCGTCAAGGAAAGTACACGGGATATTTCCAATACCACAAGGATTAAAAACCGATTTGGTAATCGTTTAAAGATACTTTGTGGGGTAGATACATTGGCTTTGGAAAGCCTTTTGATGGGTGCAGATGGTTGGATTGCCGGGCTGGTCTGTGCTTTTCCTGCCGAGACCGTTGCCATCTACGAATTGCAAAAAGCAGGTAGGATAGAGGAAGCCCTGCAAATCTATCGTTGGTTTTTACCTTTGTTGGAACTGGATATTGATCCGCAGCTTGTCCAAAACATTAAATTGGCCGAGGTTTATACCGGAATTGGTTCGGAATATGTGCGGGAACCACGACAGCCACTAAATGGTCAACGACGCGAGGAAGTTGTCAAGATTATTGAAGCTGGATTAAAAAATAGGCCGGCTCTCCCGGATTATAAACATTTGAAGGACTCTAAATCTTAATTAAAACCAGGGAAATGATGACAAAGGATAAAATGGGGGTATTGGGTGAAAATTTGATAGGGTATGAAAACTCTTCCGAGGGAGAACTGAAGTTCAAAACATTCAATCCGTTGCTCAATGAGGAAAACCCTTGGATCTTTTGTCAAGCAAGCTCCAAGGAGGTAGAAAGAGCTGCAAAAAAAGCCAGGGAAGCGTTCCCTACCTTTTCTTCATTGCCTGGATCTAGAAGAGCTGCATTTTTAGAGGCAATAGCTTTGGAAATGGAGACGAACAGGGAAACCATCTTGGAGACTTATGTTGCGGAATCTGGATTGCCCGTGGGTAGGGCAGAGGGTGAGTTTGCACGCACCTTGGGACAGATCAATAGGTTTGCCAACATAGCCAGGACAGGCCAATGGGCGGAGCCCATCATCGATATAACGGATAATGTGGACATAAGAAAGACCAACATGCCCATTGGTCCAATTGTGGTTTTTGGGGCAAGCAATTTTCCCTTGGCATTTTCCACTGCAGGGGGTGATACGGTAAGTGCCTTCGCGGTCGGTTGTCCAGTGCTTGTAAAGGCACACCCAATGCATTCTGGTACCAGCTCACTTGTGGCCCAAGCTATTTTCAGAGCTGCCAGGGAAACTGAAATGCCCGACGGTACTTTTTCGCATCTTTTGGATTGGGACAATTCGGTGGGGGAGGCTTTGGTAAAGCATCCCGAGATTCAAGCAGTAGGTTTCACGGGAAGCCTTAAAGGCGGCCTGGCATTAAATCGTTTTTCGCAAGAAAGGGAAAATCCCATACCCGTATTTGCTGAAATGGGAAGCATCAATCCCGTGGTGGTCTTACCCAAGATCATTGAAGAGCAGGGATTGCATTGGGCTACGGCCCTTGCCGGGAGCATTAATTTGGGAGCGGGCCAATTTTGTACCAATCCAGGACTGCTGATCGGTATTGAAGATTCATCCTTCACAACGTTTATAGATCAATTGGCCGATGCCCTTTCCGAGCAAAAGCCATCCTGCATGCTACATCCCAAGATTTTTGAAACGTATAGAAGGTCAGTAGATCGCATGGAGCAGTTGGGAGCCATTGTTCTGCATCGAAAACAATCTGACGAAACCACCAATTTTGCCGTACCCAGATTGGTCAAAGTCCCTGGGGCCATGTTCACGGGTAATGTTGAATTGCATCAAGAGGTCTTCGGACCTTTCTCCATGGTGGTTTGTTGCCGCGATAAAGAGGAGCTTAACAAATTGGTTGCCAACCTGGAAGGACAATTGACAGGAACCATTTTGGCAAACAAAGAGGAATTGGAGACTTATGCCGATACCATTGCAAGCCTGCAATCCAAAGTGGGTAGACTTATTTTTAACGGTGTTCCCACAGGTGTGGAAGTCTGTTCGGCCATGCAGCATGGTGGGCCATATCCCGCTACAACCGATAGTAGGTTTACTTCCGTTGGAGATGATGCGGTAAAACGATGGATACGTCCGGTCGCTTTTCAAAATTGGCCAGATCCGGCGCTCCCGGCACCCATTCAGAATGACAATCCATTAAATCTTTTGCGAAAATTTAATGGCGATTATACTTCCCAGAGGTTATGATTGTAAAGGCAATGGGAAATTGGATAAGGAAATGAACGATAAAGAATCATTTTTCATAGCATGACGCACACGTTTGAATGTATAGACGCACATACCTGTGGCAATCCGGTGAGGCTCGTAGCTCATGGAGGACCCGAACTTAGGGGAAAATCCATGAATGAGAGGCGGCTGCATTTCATGGAGGAGTTTGATTGGATAAGAAGGGGACTAATGTTCGAACCCCGGGGCCATGATATGATGAGCGGTAGCATTTTGTATCCTCCCCATGATCCCCAAAACGACTTTGCTATATTGTTCATAGAAACAAGCGGTTGTTTGCCCATGTGCGGACACGGAACCATAGGCAGTATCACCATAGCCTTGGAAGAAGGTCTCTTAAAGCCAAAAAAAGAGGGTCTTTTGCTCATGGAAGCTCCTGCAGGACTGGTAAAGATTACCTTTGAAATGGAAGCAGGAAAGGTAAAATGGGTCAAGTTCAATAATGTTAAGAGCTATTTGGCCGCCGACTCCCTTACCGTGGATTGCCCCGAATTGGGTCCCCTCAACTTTGACGTTGCCTATGGCGGTAATTTTTATGCGATTGTGGATCCACAGAAGAATTTTGAAGGAATCCAGGCGTTTTCAGCCTCCAAAATTATCCAATACAGTCAGGAGTTAAGAAAGAAAATCAATAGTAAATATCCCGATTATTTTATCCATCCTGAAAATGAAACGATCAGGGATGTTAGCCATATCCTGTGGACAGGAACACCACTGGATAAGGAATCTTCGGGCCGAAATGCTGTGTTCTATGGAGATAAGGCCATCGATCGTTCTCCCTGTGGCACTGGAACTTCTGCCCGAATGGCGCAATTGCATGCCAAAGGCCTTTTAAAGCCCAAGGAGGATTTCATCCACGAAAGTTATATAGGTTCCAAATTTATTGGCCGCATCGAGGAAGTCACCTCAATTGGCGGAAATACAGCCATAATTCCAAGCATAAAGGGATGGGCACATGTTTATGGGAAAAACACCATTACCATTGATGACAGTGATCCCTATGCACATGGTTTTCAGGTGATTTGATCATGTGTGCAGTCATTGCCCATCAAATTGAATTAGCAAGCTGGCATTGTCTTGAATATATCACCGCTGTCATTAATTACCCATTTTAATGGTATTTTTTTTGATTTTGGGAATAAGTCGCCACTATTCGTTTTCCTTCTCCATGATATATTGTTCCCTATACTGCGCTTTTTTCAGGGTTATCCGTTTTTTTTCGGACTTTTTGGTAAATTCTTGATTTTCACGGATTTGTTCCAAACGTTTCGTGTTTCGGAACTTCCTTTTGTAACGCTTTAAGGCCCGTTCAATGTTTTCTCCTGATTTTATCTCGATTCTCAGCATATTTTTTTATTAAAAGATTATGTTTCTCCTTGCAATTCTAGTTTTTTCCTTTGATGCGGGATAAAGCGATATCATTCTTGAAACCCACAGCGAATCGCTTTCAAGAAATCTTATCGGTTTTTAATGAACAAACAGAAATCAGGGGATGATGAAGGTATGATCACTTCACGATCTTGAGGCTGTAATCAACAACTACGGTTTGAGCTTTAAAATCTATACTGGATGCGGAATGTGCCTATCCAGTTGATCATCAATATTGGATGGGCAAGGGCAAAGATTCTTTGGTTCTCTGTTTCGTGAGGTTTGACGTTCACCAGGGCAAAGGTAAGCAAAGCAATTGGGGATTAAGAATATAATGGTAACTAATGGTCGCTCCCATGCGTTTCGTGCTATTCGCGACTTGTGACACTCCATGAAAAAGGACAGCCGTTATTCAACTGACCGTCCTTTAGCGTAATGTGGGACATACTGGATTCGAACCAGTGACCTCTGCCCTGTCAAGGCAGCGCTCTAAACCAACTGAGCTAATATCCCCTAAAATGGTGGTGCAATATCGGAAATTTGTCACCAATCTCCATATTCCGCAGAATTCTTTTGGGTTTCGTGCAGTGTAATGTGCAATAAATGCCCTTTTTTCAAATGGGGCTTTAAAATATCGTAAATGATTTTTACGAAATATTCCGTAGTTGGAAACAGTTCTTTGAACTCTGGACAGTCCTCGTTCAGGTTTTTATGGTCAAATCGATCTTCAATCTCCTCTTTGATGAGCTTTCCCAATACCGCCAAGTCCATTACAAAACCAGTTTCAGGATCAACCTCACCCCTAATCCTTACTTCCAGGTCAAAATTATGACCATGGTAGTTAGGGCTGTGGCATTTCCCAAAAACAGCGATGTTTTTTTCCATGCTCCAATTGGGATTGTGCAGCCTGTGGGCGGCATTGAAATGGGCTTTTCTGCAAATGGTGGCAATCATGCTACAAAACAAAGAAAAAGTAATGAACCTTCATAGCGTAATTCCATAAAAGAAAGGAACCTCCAATTTGGGAGGTTCCCTTGTCAAAAAAAACACTGTATGTGAAGTATAATTATAAATTATCCAAACAATAATCCAGCAGTTCCACCCCGGCGGCGGGACTTGGCTGAAGGTCCAGTACCACATTGCCATTGGCAGATGTTACCTGGGCCGTCACTTCTTCATCAAAATCTCCGGAGGTAAAAATGATTCCCAGGACTTCGTTATCTGCGGTCACCTCAAATGTAAAACTTGCCGAACCACCAGTTTCAAAAGTATAGGAGGTAGTTTCCCCATCAATGGTGATGTCTAGGCTGGCGTTGTTCCAGCCATCACCAAACGAATCCTGTAGCTCGACGGACCACGTACCAGCTGTGGGTACGGTGGGCGGGCATACCACGGGGGAAGAATATGCATATGGAGAGCTAAAGAACGAACCGTTGGCCACGGTTCCGGCGGCATTGTTTGTAAAAATACGTCCATCGGTCAAAAGCGCCTCCAATCTAAAATTGAATACATCCCCTCCGGCAATATCATCAAAGTCTACTCCGGATGCAGCGATTGCCTCGGCATAGGTGAATGATATGTCCCCTCTTGGGAAACCAAAAGGTCCTGGTGAGAAACTTGATGCTGAAACGGTGCCTATAAGACCTTCATCCGTGCTCAGGTCCGGATCTCCATCTTCAATGGTAGTATCTGAAAATGCTACATATATATTGATTTGGGATAAAAGGCCACCCCCTAGATCATCTTGTACTTCCAAGGTTCTTCCCCAAACCGACTCCAGATCTGAAATGCTGAAGTCATCCCCCAAGCTGGCAACTGTTCGCAGCACAAGTCCGCGGGAGACCGTTTCTTGAACCTGATCTACAATCTCGTCCGCTTCGGTACATGAGATGGCAAAAACCAATCCCATCATAAGAATTATATAAATTTTTATTGTTTTCATCGTTTTATATTTTGCGTTTTAGATTTAATCAGTTCGAAAGCGGGAATGATGGTCCAGCTGGATTGTTGTCCCAAAACACCTGTACCGCCAGTGAAGACTTCTGGGTAATGTTCGAATTGGAGGTCACTGCTTGGTTCGGGTAGAACATAGATCTTGGAAAACTTCCAGGAGAAGGCTCCCTGTTAGGTTGGAGACTGTTCGGGAATCCTGTTCTACGGTAGAAATTATAAGTTTCTATACCGTTTCCATAATGTGCAATGAAGTAGTTTTCCGCCAAAATATTCCATTGATCATCTCCTGTGGCCGCACTAAAGGCGGTCACTTCCGCATTGATGAAATCTGTAACATCTGCAGAGGAGGGTTCAAAGGATAGGTCGGCATTTGCGTCCAATGAAGCAAAACTTTGAACTTTCGCAATTTGCTTGATCATGCCGGCTTCCATAAAACCTTGGGCTGCCGCTACGTTACCTTGGGCCAAAGCGATTTCCGCTCTCCAAAAATCGACCATAAAGGCATTGAGAATCGGGGTTACACCAACACCTCCGCCACCAAAAGATGTCGGATCTGTAGGCTGCGCCACGGTACGGAAGCTTCCATCATCAAAACTTCCCCCTGCGGGATAGACTCCCCATGTAGTCCGTAACGGGCCGTCAGGAGGAGTGCCCTCGTCATCTCCGTGATCCCGACCCCAGTATCCGTTGGGTAGATTACAAAATGTAAACCCTCCCGAAGTATAATGGGCCGGAGGTGTTTGCAAGGAACACCTAAGGGTTTGCTCGTCCGGTGCGATTTCCACACCAGGCACTTCATTTGTCTGGCGATAGAAGTAATATCTCAATCTAGGATCTCCATTAACCTGCATGTCATTCATCAACCAATTGGAGGCATAGTCCCCAGGCCCGTTGGATACATAGTTAAGACCGTACCTTGGGTGCCTGTTATCAGGCTGTGCCGCACTTGTGCCCGGCCAGTTGAAATCCAGATCATCGGCGGTGTCCGTAATATAGTTTCCCGATGCAACTATGGCATTAAAGGCATCAATGGCTCCCGGATCTACCAATCGGGTTTGAAGATAAAGCTTCATCTTCAAGGTATTTGCTGCCTTTAACCATTTTGTATAATCGTTATTATAGACAAGGTCTGTTGCAGGATTTGAAGTAGCCGCATTGCTAAAGTTGACAATGGCCTGGTCTAGCAAAGCTTGGGCAGCATCATATACAGATTCACCACTATCCAGGACCGCATTTACTATTTCCGGTGCCTGAACGGCCTCGGAGTAGGGAACATCTCCAAAGAAATCGACCAAGGAACTTATTACATAAGCCTCAATGAATTGTGTTATGCCCAAATGTCTGGTCAGTCCAGATTCTTCCGCCAGGGGGGTCATCAAACGAATGTCCTTCAATATGCCCCGATAAGCATTGTCCCATTCATCATCCACATCACTATCTTGGTAGGTACTTTCGTAATCCCTGCTACTCATCTGCATTACACGGGTGAGTTCCATTCCCAAGGGTGACAGACCATCTCCGAATTGAAAACCACCCGTCACAAAATTATCATTGGGATCTCCAGCTACATCACCGTCCAGATGCCTTGCAAAGTCCTCCTGGATGGATGTTATGTAAAAATCGGGAGAAGAAAGTTCTGGTGTCAAGAAGTTTGGATCCTCCGTAATGTCCAGTTCTGAAACTTCACATGAAGCCAATGTTAAGAGTCCTACAAAAAGACTCCATTTCATATATTTTACTGTTCTTTTCATTTTAGAATCTTTTTTCATTATTAAAAGGTTGCTTTTACACTCAAACCATATCTTCTTGAACTTGGCCCATTAAGGAATTCGAAGCCAAATCCGTTTCCAACTCCGGTTCCAGAGGTATTGGGGTCAAAATTGGCCCCATCGGGAGTGTTTATGGCATCGTACCAAAGGTTTTGACCTGATAAGGTGAACGACAAGCTTCCAAAGGGGGTTTTATCCAAAAACTTTTTGGGTAAAGAATAACCAAGACTAACTTCCTGCAAGCGGATTACCGATGCATCCCATACCTGTAATTCAGATGGTCCATTCAAAATATTATTGAAGAAATAGTCAGAATTGTTTATTTGGACATCGTTCACGCGCCCATCACTCTGTTGTACTCCTGGAAGCACAAAGGTGTTCTCCCTATCCAAGGTTTCTACAATAAGACCTCTACCAAGCAAGGTGGAGATTGTACTGGAGTAGATATTGCCACCGCTGGTATAGCTCAACTGGAAACCGAAATTGAAGTTTTTATAGGAAAAACTGTTGATCATATTGCCGACCCAATCTGGGTTTGGATCTCCGATTACCCCATCTTGTGGATCTTGTACAAAGTCACCTATGGCATTTATCACAAACTCTCCATTACTGTCCCTTAGAATTCGAGTTCCATAAATGACACCTAGTGGTTGGCCTTCAATAGCGGCGTTCCCCAAGTTCCCAAAACCTGAATAGACAATAAGGTCAGTGTCGGCACCAAGGTCTGTGACTTCGGTTTCAGTGGCCGTAAAGTTGATGTTGGTTTGCCAGTTGAACCCACCTTCGCTCTTAGGCCTGAATATATTAAGGCCTAAGTCCAACTCGATACCTTCTCCTTGGATTTCACCAACATTGGTATTCGTCCTAAAGAATCCTGAAGAAGGGTCCAAGGGTTGCGTTACGATAAGATCCGTTGTATTACGTTGGAACACGGACGCATCAAATGTAATCCTTCCGTCCCACCATCTGGATTCCACACCAATTTCAAGTTCATCGACCCGCTCTGGTTTAAGATCCGGGTTGCCCAAGGTCAGTGGGCTTGTATTGGATACAATATTGGTTCCTGTTGGATCTTGAAAATCCTGCGTGTCCAGAATCAATCGATTGGCTACGGGGTAGTTATCGGAATTTAGATCAGGAAAACCTGCTGATGTTCCATAACCTGCGCGAATCTTTAGGTAGTTCAAAACATTCTCGCTCTTTAGGCCATCAATTGCCGTTGTGGGAACAAATGAGATACTTGCACTTGGATAAAACAGCGACCTGTTGGCCTTGGAAAGGTTGGAAGCCCAATCGTTCCTACCGGCAAGTGTAAGGAAAACATAGTTGTCGTAGTCAAATTCAACCTGACCATAGAATCCTACCAAGTTACGCTCGGATGATTGCTGTATCTCGTTTTGGTTCAAGAAGTTGAAATGGCGCAATACGCCGAATACTTGTTGTGCATCACTGGCAACACCGCTTTGATCAAATATTTCCCTTCTTCCATTGACCCCTAGGTTAAATGTTGTGCCAATCTTCTCAGTAATGTCGTAATCACCGTTTAACGCGAAATTGTGGTCCCAAATGGTATTTGTATTGTTCCAAGTCTCATAGATACCACTTGATAGTCTAGGTTGGGGTACATTTCCGTTTATTCCTCCCTTGTTCTGGAAGTTTACATTGTTCTCACTATAAACATCGATACCGGCCCTGTAGATGATATTCAAGTTGTCGTTAATGTCGTATTGTAGTCCTAAGTTTCCAAAAACACGGTTGGTCTCTTGTCTTGTTCCGGCATTATTGGCTGTCCACAGGGGGTGTTGAATGTCGTTCCCATTTCTGTAGTAAATACTGCTACCGTCAATGGGACTTTGGAACGGCAATCCTACCACATCGATACTCCTAGGGGTAAAGAATAGATCCCCAAACACAGAAGATCCAGAACCAGTTGCGCCATTACCTTGGCTCAATGCCACTGGAGGTGAGATAAATTTGGTCCTGGCATAGTTCAAAGCACCTGTAACGGTAAATTTGTTTGATAGCTGTGCTCGACCACCAATACCAAGGTTATTTCTTCCCAGACTGTTACCGGGGGTGAATCCTTCATCCTTCAAATGGCCGTAGTTGGCATTATAGGATACTTTGCCATCGTCTGAAGCGCCACTAACATTGACAGATAAGTTGGATACTGTTCCTGTTCTGAAGAAATTCTCAAAACTGTCATAGGGCCTCCATTCGTATCTGGCGTTTGCAAATTCTGGAAAAGCCTGTTGTCCAGCTGCGGAAATGGAATAGGGGTGAGGTAGGGTACCATTGGCATCAAAAGCAGCACTATTGCCCCAACCGGAAATTCCACCACGATCAAAACTGGGCCCCCAGTTACTGAAGAACCAGCCGAAAGATTGGTCGAAACCATTTCCAAATTGGTCTTGATAATTTGGGGTGGATGCAATTTCATTAAAGAAGAAAGAGGAACTTACCGTTACCTCGGTCTTTTTTGCTCCTTGTCCTCCTTTACCTGCTTTGGTTGTGATAAGGATAACCCCGTTACGTCCCAAGGAACCATAAAGTGTTGCGGCTGCAAGACCTTTCAAAACGTTCACGCTCTCAATGCTATTGGGATCTAAGTCCAAAAATCGACTGGAGCCATTGTTCCCGTTGATAAAATCTTGACGGGAGCCTTGCCGGCCGGAAGGATTGGTATCTGCATTAAAAGGAACCCCATCAACTATAAACAACGGTTGGTTGCTTTGACTGAATGAGTTGAAGCCCCGGATGACAATGTTGGTACCAGATCCGGACAAACCGCTCTGTTGGGTGATATTCACACCAGAGGCTTTTCCCAACAGCACACGTCCAATATCCCCTTCGGCTCTTTGCTCAATCTGGTCCGAACCCACTTCGGCAACCGCATATCCCAGGGCCTGTTTCTCCCTACGGATACCAAGAGCTGTCACCACAACCTCTTCCAAGGCTTGTGTGTCCTCATCCATTTGAATGTTTATAACATCTTGTGCTCCCACCAACCGACTTTCAGGTCTTTGGCCGATGTACGTATATACCAACGTTTGTCCAACACTGGCGGTTATGGCATAGTTACCATCAAAATCGGATTGGGTACCATTGGTAGTGCCTTCAACCAAAATATTGACCCCTGGGAGTGGAATCCCTGCTTGATCAATGATGGTTCCCGTAATTGTTTTTTCTTGAGACCGTGCCGTTGCCATGCACAACAACACAAAGACCAGTGTCCCAAACAGTTTTTTTACTTTCATAGAGTTAAAAGTTTTGTTAGTAATTAATGAGTTAGCGCAACTGAGAAAGGCAGGCGGGAGAAGGTGTTTGATAGCTAATTCAAATAATACTCCCTAGTACGAAAACAAAACTTAATGGAAAGTCTCTATTTATTAAGGTAGTAAGGCCTCTCACCGCCTTACCTTTACAATTGCAGTAACAAAACAACCGCAACCTGAAGAAAATGGGGTACTTCTAAAACGGGACGGACTTCTTTAAAATCCAAGCCAAACGGGACGAACTGTTTTTAACATTTTTTTATCTGAAACAATAGTGCTTGGATAATCCTAAATACTGATTCTTCCATTGGATTTGGGAATTAAAAGCATTGATTTTGAATGATTAGGACAAAAAATGTGTGCGTAGTAGCTAGTAGAAATTCTGAAACGGTGGTTATCAGGAGGTATACATTACCAGATTTCGATAGTCATTTGGGTTTAGACCCGTCTCTTTCTTAAAGGCGCCATAAAAGCTTGTTTTGCTGTTGAAGCCTACTTCATACATCACAGCTTTTACACTCAGCATGGGCTGGGTAAGCAACAAATCCTGTGCTTCCTTTACCCGGTAATGATTCAATAAGGCGTAGAAGTTCTTTTGCAGATACTCGTTTAGCACCTGGGATACTTTGTATCGATCCTTGTCTATGTGCTCGGAAAGCTCATTGAGTCCAATGGACCCATCCTTAAAAAGCTTGTCTTCTTCAAGGGCCAAAACAATCTTTTGTTTAATCTCCAAGGCCTCATCCTGGGTTAAACCGGACTTGACGTATTTGACCGTCATGAAGTCGTTCTCCTCGTTAGAGGATACTCTCTTGATGGGAAAAAATGTAGAAAATAGTTTTCTCATCTGGTTGGGTTGTAAACTTTCGTATTTCTAGTTACAACAATATCAGTGAGTTATGGTTTTTTCCGATAAGGATTTACGTTAAGTTTCTTCGGGTTACTTTACTTATTCCATCATTTTTGTAGGGATAACCAAGCCCGTTTGGCCATTGGAAAGGGGCATGCTCAGAAGTACACCACATCGCCCATATAACAGAAAGTATGGGGAAACCTGTGGTTCTAATAGTTATCGTTGGGAGTTGAATGCCTAGGAATCAATCACAATGAAATCAAAAAAAATCGAGTAAAGAATAAAGTGAAAAAAATCTTTTGACAAATGGTCAAGGGATTCAGGAATGAGACAATGCCGAAAGGTTAAACGATGGATGGGTCAACCAAAATTCTGTTGCAAATGGACCCGGCAGTACGCTGATTTCCCAAACAAACGCACCCGATTCTTGGCCACAAAGGAATAAAAACCATCTCTTGCAAATCTTGGGGGCAGGCCCAACACCCTTGCAAGCAATTGATATTTTGGCACTTTTCCAATTATCTTTAAAAAACCGTCTGATAGTGTATGAAGCCCATTTTCGTCCACAAGTACAACGGTTTCCAGCGTATCCGTTTCAAGTCCGTTGCAAGCTAAAATTTGTTGACCCCTAGCGGATTGAAATGGAACAAAATCAAAAAAGGATGAATTCGAGGTGCGGATAAGCCAAGCCACCACTCCGTTGCAAAGGTTGCATTCACCGTCAAAGATTATGATACTTTTTTCCATTCCTGAACAGTTTATTGAACTTAGTTCGTTATGGAACGCCATTCATTTCAGGAACAAAGGCCTTAATCCTAAGATTTTTGAAAATTTTATGATTTGGGGTTCAATTGTCCAATATGGTCCAACACCCGCTCAAGTGCCATTCCCCGCGAACCTTTTATCAAAACATGGCCTTTTTGAATGGGATTGGCGGCCAAAAAATCCTTAAGGGCGTCAAACGTTTTGAATTTTTTGAAGGAGGTCCGTACTTGATTGAAATTCTCACCAGCCAAAAAAACTTGCTCAAAGCCGGAAGCATGACAGTAATCAGCCATTTCTTGGTGTTCCTTTGCGGCGTCCTCGCCAAGCTCAAACATGTCCCCCAAGACCAAAAACTTATCGGAGACCTTAATGGTTTTGAAATGATCCAACGCTGCCCTCATACTCGTTGGGTTAGCATTGTAGGCATCCAATATGATGGTGAGGCCATTACGTTCGATTACCTGCGAACGGTTGTTTTGGGGGCGGTACGATTCGATGGCATCCTTAATATCTCCCAAGGGCACGTTGAAGTATTTGCCCATCAATATGGAGGCACAACAATTGGGGAAATTGTACGCGCCCACAAGTTGGGTATGGCACCGTGTGCCTTCCATTTCAAGCACAACGTGCGGATTGGTTTCAACCAAAGAAATAATGTAGTATTGGTGGTCCGTGGTGCTGTACCCAATCTTTTTTACATAGGATGACAATTTTTCCGCTTGAATTGGGTCATCAGCGTTCAAAAATGTGTGTTTGTCATGGGAGGTAAGGTAATTATACAGTTCACTTTTGCCCTTGATTACACCCTCAACCCCTCCAAAACCTTCCAAGTGCGCTTTGCCAAAGTTTGTGATGTAGCCAAAATCGGGTTGGGCTATATTGCTCAAAAACGCAATTTCGCCTTGGTGATTGGCGCCCATTTCCACAATGGCGATTTCAGTATCCTTTTTAATGGACAATAAGGTCAGTGGAACCCCAATATGGTTGTTGAGATTGCCATGGGTCGAAACCGTCCGATATTTTTTGGATAGGACCGCGCTGATAAGTTCCTTGGTGGTGGTCTTGCCATTGCTTCCGGTAAGCGAGATTACCTTGGCCTTACAAAAATGCCTATGATGTGTGGCCAATTGCTGCAAGGTTCCAAGCACATCATCCACAAGTATGCATCTGTCGGAAACGCTATGCCCTTCTTCGTCGATAATGGCGTACGCGGCACCTTTTTCAAGTGCGCTCTGGGCAAATTCGTTCCCATTGAAGTTTGGGCCTTTCAAGGCAAAAAAGAGGCAATCCTTTGTGATTTTGCGACTGTCCGTGCAAATGTTTGGGTGCTCCAAGAAGAGCGCATGAAGTTTGTCCAATGTCATTAATCGAAGATAAAAAAAAGCCCTGATTAAAAATCAGGGCCGATAAACAACTTTACCAAAAAACTATTTAGCTTTTTTGTGACGTATGGTCTTATTCTTGGTTTTGGATTTGGATCCTACTCTGGACATGGCGCATCGGAAACCTATGTCGTCCGTTGCCATATATTGCGGAAGGTATCTCCGTTGTGATGGATCTAACCAAAATGCTCGATCTCTCCACGATCCACCCTTGTACACCCGTACCTCATCGTTGATCAAGGACGTTCGGTAATTGGAGGTATCGTACTGGCGGAGTATTTTTCCTGTTGAGTCACGTTCCACCTTATGCTTTGGTGAATCGTACATTTTTCTATTTTCTGCCTCGTCGCTGAACCTAGCAAAGAATCTTGATGAACCTGGATCTCCGTCGCGGTAACCCCGGTTATCGCTATGGTCAAAATTGGTTCTCAAATAGGTTTCCTCATCGGTCACTGGCACTTCTTTTATCTCTCCCGGAAGATTTATGGCAACGATTTTTCCATTGGGCAGTGTATCATAAACGATTTTATCGGTCAAGATTTCCACTTTTCCATCCTCGCCAATGGCCTTCTTCAAGAACACGTTACCACGGTAGTAATTGAAATCACTTATCTCATCATCCACAATGGGACGGTAAACATCGGCAACCCATTCGCTAACGTTACCGGCCATGTCATAAAGACCAAAATCGTTTGGTTTATATGATTTCACCTCTGCCGTGATGTCCGCACCATCGTCAGACCATCCTGCGATTCCACCATAATCTCCTTTTCCTTGTTTAAAGTTGGCCAACTGGTCACCTCTACCCACACGCTGTCCATTTCGGGTGTAATCTCCTTCCCAGGGATATTTTTTTCTACCTCTGTAATTGTTGTATTCCCTTGAACCAACAAGCGCTTGCGCAGCATATTCCCATTCGGTCTCAGTGGGGAGCCTGTATTCTGGCATGAGCACACCGCTACTTCTTTTGGCAAAAACATTGATGGAGTCCCTTTTTTGTTTTCCTTGGAGTGAATCAATTTCACCACCATATACAGATTCTGGATTGTTCAAATAGGCCTCGGTGCTAAATGTACCGCCTATTTCACCGTTCAACACCTGATATTTTGCGTCTTGGGCCAAAAATCCTTCCCGTTCCAACATCGCCTCGTTCACCCTGTCGGTCCTCCATTCGGCATATTGCGAAGCTTGGACCCAGTTCACACCAACCACCGGATATTCCGCATAGGCCGGGTGACGTAGGTAATTATTGGTCATTGTCTCGTTGAAGCCCAGTCTGTTTCTCCATACCAAGGTATCTGGTAAGGCACCTTTATATATATTGGCATAGTTGGGATTCTCTGGAGGGTACACGGATTTTAGGTAATCCAGATATTCCAAATACATCACGTTCGTCACCTCGGTCTCATCCATATAGAACGACTGCACGTGCTGCTGGGTAGGAGTATTGTTCCAGTCGTGCATAATATCGTCCTGGACCTTACCTTTGGTAAAGGTTCCCCCCTCGATGAATACCGTTCCGGGAGGAGTCTCTTGCTCCTTGAAATCAGAATTGTACTGAAATCCACCTTCCTTGGCATTTATTTTCCATCCCGTGGCTCTGGAAACGTTTTTGGATGATGAAGAGGAATTTTTACATGCAGTAAAACTTCCCATTACAATGGCGCAGGAAAGTACAACTTTTAAAAAGTGCTTTTTCATAATTTGGGCTTGAGTACTTTAAAAAAAGGGTTCTGGACCCTCAGAAACTTCAATTTGTTTTGATTTTATAATCCTTTGTTGGCATTTAAACGATGTATTGACCATAATATTTTGTGCCCATCGATTATTTTGGCAATGCCACAAAGGGAAAATGTCATATTGTTGTAACGTGAATCATTTGAAAATAGTATGAAAGCTTTGATTTATCTCGGGTCCTTCATGCGTTAAAAGTGAAAAAAGAAAGGCCGCGTATGGTCCAGACAATCAACTTGAGCAAAAAATCTATCCTTTATTACAAGAATTCGGACAAAAAGCCGTTTACTTGTAATATGTCCAGCACTGTACATGGACCTCAATACGTACTAAACGCTAAAAGAATAGAATGAAAAAGTTACTGATATTGGTGGCGCTGGGGGGTATGTTGCCACACCTGAGCGCGCAACAAGAAAGAGTAATTACAACCGCCGTTCCTTTTTTGACCATAGCAGCCGATGCAAGGGCATCGGGTATGGGAGATATGGGCGTTGCCACCTCCTTTGATGTGTTTTCCCAACAGTGGAATCCGGCCAAGTATGCCTTTGCCACCCAAAAAACTGGGATCGGTGTAAGTTATACACCTTATTTGGAAAGCATTGTAAATGATGTCTCGCTGTTGAACGCGGCATTCTATAACAAACTGAACGATCGCAGTGCATTTGCTTTTGGGCTACGTTACTTCGGCTTGGGAGAAATCGAGCTAAGGCAGACCATTGATGAAGAACCCACCCTGGTGAAGCCCAATGAATTTGCCATTGATGGTTCCTACTCCTTAAAATTGAGCCAAACCTTTTCCATGGCCGTAGGGGGAAGGTTCATAAGCTCCAACTTGAGATTTCAGGATGGACTACAGGATTCCCAGGCGGCCAATGCATTTGCAGTGGACATTGCCGGTTTTTACAGATCCAGGGAAATCGCATACAATAACTATGATGGTCGTTGGAGGGCCGGGTTCAGCATTTCCAATCTTGGGGGATCTTTGCAGTATGATGAAGGCGGCCAGCAGAACTTCCTGCCTACTAACCTAAAGCTGGGTGGTGGTTTTGATTTTATATTCGATCAGGACAATGTGTTGGGGGTGCATACCGAAATAAACAAATTATTGGTCCCGACACCTAGGGATTTTACGGGAGATGGATTGATTACCGCAGAGGACAATGATGAATATCAGAATATATCGTTCTTTAATGGCGTGTTCGAATCCTTTGGCGATGCACCGGATGGTTTCAGTGAAGAGCTCAAGGAAATCACATGGGCCTTGGGGGCAGAATACAAGTATCGCGAGGCGTTCATGCTACGCGGAGGGTATTTCAACGAAAGTGAAGACAAGGGAGCCAGAAAGTTTTTCACCCTTGGAGCCGGGTTTAAGTTCAAGACGGCCCAGATAGACCTTTCCTATCTCTTCTCAACCTCCCAAGTAAGGAATCCTCTGGAGAACACCCTGCGTTTTTCGCTTACCTTTAATTTTGGGGAAGAATATTTGAACGACTAAAAAACAAACCTTGAGAATAAAACCTGTCCTTGGACGGGTTTTTTTATTTTTGATGGGTAACTTGGCACATTATGAAAAAGAAGCAGATTGGTTTTGAGCTTTCCATTTTTGAAACATCCGATGAGCTATCCAAAGATGAAAAAAAATTATTGGAAACCGCCGAGGCTGCCCGTTATGATGCCTATGCTCCCTATTCCAATTTTCAGGTGGGAGCCGCACTTCTCTTGGAAAATGGTCAGATCATTATTGGAAACAACCAAGAAAATGCCTCATATCCCTCGGGGCTCTGTGCGGAAAGGGTGGCCGTGTTTCAGGCCGGGGCAAGATATCCCGGCGTGGCCATAGTTTCCATTGCCATAAGTGCTGCCTCAAAAGAACATCTTTTAGAGGTTCCCGCGGCCCCATGCGGCAATTGCCGACAGTCCATCATAGAATACGAACAACGTCAAAAATCCCCGATCACCCTAATAATGAGAGCCGAAAAAGGACCCATTTATTCCTGCACTTCCGTGGCCGATATTCTGCCCTTGGCCTTCGGCAGTTCATTTTTGGGGGATTCTTAAATCAATTCTTTTTCCAAAACAGATATATATGTATTTTTGCTTTTCTCCAATTGGGGGATAATCACATAATACAACAACCACTGATGAAAAAAATCACCAAGGAAGTTTATTTAAAGTGGTACGAGGATATGTTGTTCTGGAGAAAGTTCGAGGACAAACTTGCCGCCGTCTACATCCAACAAAAAGTACGCGGGTTTCTGCATTTGTACAATGGCCAGGAAGCTGTTTTGGCAGGATCGTTGCATGCCATGGACCTTACCAAGGACCGAATGATAACGGCCTATCGAAACCACGTGCAGCCCATCGGGATGGGTGTGGACCCCAGAAGGGTAATGGCGGAACTTTACGGAAAGGTGACCGGAACATCCAAGGGAATGGGAGGATCCATGCATATTTTTTCAAAGGAACACCGCTTTTATGGCGGACATGGCATTGTAGGCGGACAGATTCCCTTGGGAGCTGGCCTGGCCTTTGCCGATAAATACTTCAAAAGGGATGCCGTGACACTTTGTTATATGGGAGACGGAGCAGTAAGGCAGGGTTCGTTGCATGAGGCATTCAATTTGGCCATGTTATGGCAGCTACCAGTAGTTTTCATCTGCGAAAACAACGGATATGCCATGGGAACATCTGTGGCCCGTACCGCCCACACCACCGAAATTTGGAAATTGGGCTTGGGCTACGAAATGCCCTGCGCTCCTGTGGACGGAATGGATCCCGCCATCGTGGCCAAGGAAGTTGACAAGGCCGTTGAAAGGGCAAGGACCGGAGGAGGCCCTACGTTCCTGGAAATGAAGACCTACCGATATCGCGGACATTCCATGTCCGATGCACAGCATTACAGGACAAAGGAAGAGGTTGAGGAATACAAGAAGATAGACCCGATCACCCAGGTAAAAGATGTAATTCTTGAAAAAGGATATGCATCCCAAGAAGAGCTTAAGGAAATTGACAAAAAAGTAAAAGATTTGGTGGCCGAATGCGAGAAGTTTGCGGAAGAATCCGATTTTCCCCCAATTGAACAATTGTACGACACCGTATACGAGCAAAAGGACTACCCATTTTTACAACATAAACTATAACTAGATGGCAGAGGTAATCAATATGCCGAGACTGAGCGATACCATGGAGGAAGGCACCGTGGCCAAATGGCTCAAAAAAGTAGGGGATAAAGTGGAAGAAGGCGATATTTTGGCCGAAATTGAAACCGACAAGGCCACCATGGAATTTGAATCTTTCCATGAAGGCACTCTGCTTCATATTGGAATTGAAGAAGGAGACGGTGCTCCCGTTGATTCACTGTTGGCCATCATTGGTGAAGAAGGAGAGGATATTTCGGCGTTGTTGAACGGTGGTGGACATGCTCCAAAGGCAGATGAAAAGACCGAACCGACGGCCGAAAACAAATCCGAAGAGCCAAAAGTTTCGGCTGTCGGACCTGCTGAGATTCCTGAAGGGGTTGAAATCATAACCATGCCGCGATTGAGCGATACCATGGAGGAAGGAACCGTGGCCAGTTGGTTGAAAAAAGTGGGCGACACCGTTGAAGAAGGCGATATTTTAGCCGAAATCGAAACGGACAAGGCCACGATGGAGTTTGAATCCTTCTATTCCGGGACATTGCTCCATATTGGCATTCAGGAAGGCGAAGGGGCACCTGTAGATTCGTTGTTGGCAATCATTGGTCCTGAGGGAACAGACGTGAATGCGGTGCTAAATGCGCAATCAGGGGAATCTGTTCAGGAAAGCTCAAGTTCCGCAAAGCCTGAAAAATCTGAAGAATCCAAACCAGAAGAGAAAAAAGAGACCACCTCGACCGTAGCAGAAGGCGAACGTATCTTTGCTTCTCCTTTGGCAAAGAAAATAGCTGAGGAGAAAGGCATCAAACTATCTGATATTAAGGGCTCGGGAGATCACGGGAGAATCGTGAAACGGGATGTGGAAACCTTTCAACCATCCAAACAAACGGCGCCAGCAGTCCAGAAAACTTCAGAAGCTCCGGCAACTTCTGTGGCACCAGTAAACCTGCCAGTGGGAGAAGAAAGCATGGAAGAGGTGAAAAATTCCACCATGCGAAAAGTGATAGCCAAACGTTTGGGCGAATCCAAGTTTTCGGCACCGCACTACTACCTCACTATCGAAGTGGATATGGACAACGCCAAGGCGTCCAGAGCACAGATAAACGAATTGCCCGATACCAAGGTGTCCTTCAACGATATGGTATTGAAGGCCTGTGCCATGGCATTGAAAAAACATCCTCAGGTAAATACATCATGGAATGGGGATAGCACAATTTATAAGCATCATGTGCATATGGGCGTGGCCGTCGCCGTGGATGAAGGTCTTGTGGTACCGGTGATCAAATTTGCCGACCAATTGAGTTTGACCCAAATCGGTGCTGCTGTAAAAGATCTAGCGGGAAGGGCGAGGGACAAGAAAATCAAACCCGATGAAATGGAAGGAAGCACCTTTACGGTTTCCAATTTGGGCATGTTTGGTATATTGGAGTTCACCTCCATAATAAATCAGCCCAACTCCGCAATTTTGTCGGTTGGTGCCATTGTGGACAAACCTGTGGTGAAAAACGGTGCAATTGTACCTGGTAGCACCATGAAGGTGACCTTGGCCTGTGACCATCGAACCGTGGATGGAGCCACAGGGGCACAATTTTTACAGACCCTTAGGGCTTATTTGGAAAACCCGGTGACCATGTTGGCCTAATGTTCGTTTTCACTCTGGCCATAGTCGAAGGGACCAAAGAGAACGTATTATATTGAAGCATCCTTTTAAGGATGCTTTTTTTATCTTTAAAAATGTAAATTGAATAAAATGAAGAAAATCTTAAGTTGCATTTGCGCCACAGTATTATTGAGCTGCGGTTCTGCCCAAGTGATTGAGACCAAAACCGTTGTCCCATCCCAAAGTGACGCCTTCAGGGGGAGTGCCGTTGGAAGTGTTCTAAATGATGGTGAACTGGTTTCAACCCCAGTTTTTACTACTTCGGAACGTATAGGGGAAATGATGAACTTTTTGGCCTCGGACGATCTTAAGGGTCGAGATTCGGGCAGCGAGGGCATAGAAATGGCCGCCAAGTATATTGAGAACTATTTTAAATCATATGGGCTTGCACCTTATTTTGAATCATACCGGGACACCCTTTCCAATTTCAAGAAACCATCGTACAACATCGTCGGTATCGTGGAGGGAAGTGATTCCATTTTAAAGAACGAATATATTGTAATAGGGGCACATTACGACCACATTGGTACCATTGCACCTGAAAATGGCGATTATATCGCCAATGGAGCGAATGACAATGCCTCAGGAACAACTTCAGTGTTGGAAATGGCACGATATTTTGGAACCGAAAAAACCAACAAGCGAAGTCTGATCTTCGCCCTGTTCAGTGCCGAAGAAAAAGGCTTGCTGGGATCGGAGCATTTGGCCAAAAAATTAAAGGAACAAGAATTGAATCTGTATGCCATGCTCAATTTTGAGATGACCGGAGTACCGCTTAGGGGAAGGGACTATTTTGTTTATATCACGGGATATGAAAAATCAAATTTAGCCGAGGTAAGCAATACATATGCGGGGGAGAATCTGGTGGGGTTCTTGCCTACGGCAAAGGAGTATAGCCTGTTCCAGCGGTCGGATAACTATCCTTTCCATAAAGAATTTGGGGTGCCTTCCCATACGTATTGTACGTTTGATTTCACCAATTTTGACCACTATCACAAAGTAGGGGACGAGGCTGACATCATGGATTTTGAGCACATGGCCACCTTGGTGAACAAAATGTTGCCCGTGTTGGAGGGAATTGCCAATGCACCCACCCAGGAAATAAAAATGAACTAACTTGATCCATGTCATTTCGAATCCATTTGCAAAAGGGTGAAAAAATTAAAAGTTATTTGGATTTCTCCCTTGGTATCGAAGTGACAAAACCAATAGTATGGCAAACATCATCATTACGGGAACAAGCAGGGGCATAGGCTATGAATTGGTCAAACTTTTTGCAGAGGAAGGGCACCAAGTTTTGGCATTGTCCCGAAATGCCCAACCTGTATTGGATCTAAAGTTTTCAAATGTCCACACTTTTTCTTTCGATTTAGGCCAACCCAGGGATTATGAAAAGCTGACGAATTTTTTGGAAACGTGGGATAGGGTCGATGTTTTGATAAACAATGCTGGCAAACTGTTGAACAAGCCGTTTTTGGAAACTTCCCAAGAAGAATTTGAAGCGGTTTACAAAGTAAATGTGTTCGGCGTGGCAGGGATGACCAAGATGGTGTTGCCCAAAATGGGCAAGGAGGGCCATGTGGTGACCATAAGTTCCATGGGAGGCGTGCAGGGCAGCATGAAGTTTCCGGGGCTAGCTGCATATAGCTCTAGCAAGGGAGCTGTGATCACGCTAACGGAACTCTGGGCCGAGGAATTCAAGGAAACAGGCCCAAGCTTCAATGTATTGGCACTCGGCGCCGTACAGACTGAAATGTTGGCCGAGGCCTTTCCAGGCTATCAAGCTCCGGTAACCGCTTTGGAAATGGCGACATACGTCAAGGATTTCGCCCTAACTGGGCAAAAACTCTATAATGGTAAGTTGTTGCAGGTAAGCAATAGCACGCCTTGAAAGACTGCTTTAAATCATAAACATTATTGGCCCGAACCTAAGGCAATTTTTTAACATACAGGTTGCCAATAATAATTTAGCAATAAGAATTCCTTAAAAGATATTTTTTCTGGTTTATTGTCTAATGATTTGATTTCAAATTTAGCTTTTATCCTATCCCATTTCATTAATGCAGTTGTAAAATCCAATTGGAAGTAAATGTCATAGGTAGACTTCAGAAATTTCAGTTTTTTTGACAGTATCTCCAATGATTCAAATTGTCCCCAGTAATCAGTTCCAATCATTTGCTGACTAATATAGTCCATTTCAGAAGATTCTATTAGATCATATTCTCCTTTGATTAACAAATCAAGAGTCCTATCATCGTCTATTAAGCGTGCAAGATTCTTGATTTTATACAAAAGTTCTGCTTGGGAGTGCCAGCCTTTTTTTTCTGGATGATTCTCAGAATATCCAAAAGTGATTAAAGAACTGGATTCAATTGTAATTCCAAAGGGAATAAGTTTTAATGTAAACTCGGTGTCTGTTCCAACTCTTGGTATCTCTACTTCCAAATAAAACATTGAGCGAGTTGAGTCATGCTTTACTTTTTCTTTTGAGAAAGTATCTATTCCAAAGTTCTCTGGAAGAATCTCTGCCAAATCTCTATTTGATGTAATGGATTTTTTCCATTCACAAGTATACACCTCCTGTTGAACAAAACAGTAATCTCCATTAGAGTCTTTATAAGCCCCTACTGTTGAAGTGCAGGAACAGCCACAAGTAGGCCAATCTCCATAAACTTTCAGATAACCATTTTGAGAATCATCTATTTTATTATAATCAGGAATGCCATTTCCATCCTCATCTTCAAATAATGAGTAACAATTTTGTACCCTTGCCCAAAGTGCCTCACTTAGATTTGTATCATGTTGACAAAACATGGCTATTGAATAAAAGGCACTTAATAATAAGAATGAAGCTTTCATATATTATACTTTTCGGTAAATTAAATATTGCTACAAGGGAATAGCAGCAATAATTGACAAAACCCTATTTTCGTTTGACGAATATGAACACCACCCTTCAAAAATATCTTCCAGAACGAGCGGTTGAACCCTGTTTTGAGCTTATCAAAACCTATGGTGTGCATCTTAAAATCGTCAATCATCGCGTTACGCGACATGGTGATTATCGCAGAATGCCAAACGGATTGCATCAAATCACGGTTAATGCTTCCCTCAACAAATACCGATTTCTGATTACCCTGGTGCACGAAATTGCCCATTTGGTGGCCTTTGAGAATCATGGCCGACGCATAAAACCGCATGGAATGGAGTGGAAAAGGACTTTCCAACATTTGATGGTACCCTTTATCCGACCCGAAATATTTCCATCCCAGTTATTGCCCATAATCGCCAATCACTTTAAAAATCCAAAGGCCAGCAGCAGCACGGATGCCCGTTTGTCCATTGCACTAAAGACCTTTGACCCTGTGGAACGAAACGGTAGCTACGTTTACGAACTCCCTGCTGGAAGTATATTTCGACTTTATAACGGTAAACTTTTTAAAAAGGGCAATAAAAAAGTAAAGCGGTACGAATGTGTGGAATTGTCCACGGGCAGATTATATTTGTTCCAACCCAATGCAGAGGTAGAATTGGTAGAATAAATGTCACTTCGAGCGCGGTGGAGAAGTAAGGAAGTTCCCAATTGATTTGCCCATTTCGAAACGACACTATGAAATAAATAAAAATGAACAAAAATTACTACGCAGTGTTGATGGCAGGGGGGGTTGGCTCCCGATTTTGGCCAGTGAGCACCACGGCCAACCCCAAACAGTTCCACGATATGTTGGGTACGGGTAAGACGCTTATCCAAAAAACCTTTGATCGGCTGAACCGTTTTATCCCTACGGAAAACATTCTGATCTTGACCAATGAGCGCTATAACGACCTGGTCTTGGAACAACTTCCCCAGGTGACGCAAGAACAAGTGGTTTTGGAGCCCGCCATGCGAAATACGGCACCCTGTATTTTATACGCTGCATTGAAAATTCAAAAAATGAACCCCAACGCGGTGATGATCGTGGCACCCAGTGATCACTGGATTGAGGATGAAGATGCTTTTGAAAATGACGTGACCGCTTGTTTTGACAAATGCGAAAAAGAAGAGGTGCTCTGTACTTTGGGCATACAGCCCACATTTCCCAATACAGGCTTTGGCTATATCGAGTTTGAGAAAGGAAGTAGGGAAAAACTTAAAAAAGTGGCCCAATTTCGGGAAAAACCCGACTATGAAACCGCAAAAGAGTTTTTGGCACAGGGAAACTTTCTGTGGAATGCAGGAATCTTTATGTGGGGCGTGAACACCATTGTGAAAGCATTCAAAGCCTATCAGCCGCAGCAATTTCAACTGTTTGAGGGTGGAATCTCCTGTTACAACACACCCGAGGAACATGGTTTTATCCAAGAAAACTATGCCAAGGCGGAAAACATCTCCATTGATTATGCTATCTTGGAAAGGTCGAATGCCATTTACACCTTACCTGCCACTTTTGATTGGAACGATCTGGGTACTTGGGGAGCATTGTATGACAAACTCGATAAGGATAATCGGGACAACGCTGTTGTTAACGCCAGCACTTTTTTGGAAAATGCAAGTGGCAACATGATCCGGTCCCCAAAGGGAAAAATTGTGGTAGTGGATGGCTTGGAAGACTATATTATTGTGGACAAGGAAGAAGTCTTGTTGATTTATCCAAAATCCAAACAACAGGATATTAAAAATGTCTTGGGACAGGTAAAAGACAGGTTTGGGGATCAATATGCCTAATAATTATGGACCAACTAGATCAAGATAACATTACACCTACTTCCGATAGTGGTGACGAGGTAAAAAAAGACTTCAAGGGACTATTGGGAAGTATCCGAAAATTTCTTTCGGACCTTTTGGAAATTAGGACCAACACCGATGCGGTTGCTACCAAGGATTCCATAATTGCCGATATCCCATTCAAGGGACACACCTCTTGGATTTTGATCTGTTCCATTTTCATAGCCTCCGTGGGATTGAATGCGAATTCCACTGCGGTTGTGATAGGTGCCATGCTTATTTCACCATTGATGGGTCCTATTTTGGGAATGGGTATGTCACTGGCAATCAACGATATAGATACTTTACGACGTTCGTTGAAAAATTTCACGGTAATGGTGGTCTTGAGTGTCATAACCGCCTTTCTGTTTTTCTACCTTTTTCCCCTTCGGGATGAATCTTCCGAACTTTTGGCCAGAACCCAGCCAGATATAAGGGATGTGTTGATAGCCTTTTTTGGTGGATTGGCCTTGGTCATCGCCCGGGCAAAGAAAGGGACCATTGCAAGTGTCATTTTTGGAGTGGCCATTGCAACGGCACTGATGCCGCCACTTTGTACCGTAGGTTTTGGACTGGCCATTGGCAAACCGTGGTATGCTGCGGGGGCCATGTACCTTTTTATCATCAATACCATTTTTATAGGACTTGCCACCTTTTTGGTCATCAAATTTTTGCGTTTTCCGATGGTGCGCTATGCCAATTCGCAAAGAAGAAGATTTATTGCCCGGGTTGCCTCGCTTACCGGTATTCTGGTCATGATTCCTGCTGGATTTACTTTTTACCAGGTATTCCAGGAATCACTTTTTAAAAAGCAGGCGCAAGAATTTTTACGGGAAACAATCGAGGTGTATCAATTCAATTCCGAAGGAAGATATGTGGACAATCTTACCAAAATTGAATACAATGATGGAGAAAGTCCTTTGATCGAATTGGTCTGCATGGGCGATGAATTGATTCCGGAGAACATTGTTAACACTTGGAGAACCCAAAAAAATCAATACTCGCGGTTGCGCGATGCCCAGCTGAACCTAATTCAAGGCGGTCGGGACGATTCCGAGGAAAAATTCAACTATGTGAGCGAACTCTATGAGAGGAACAAGGCCGATTTGCTGAATAAGGATGAGCAGATACGTTTACTAAAGGAAGAGGTGGAGAATTGGACCAAAAATGCCGGAAAACAAATCCCCTTTAATGATATAAGCAAAGAAGCCAGGATAAATTATGAAAACATAGCCGGCCTAAGTTTCGCTTACAAAATACAGACTGATTTCAATAAATTGGATACAATTCCTGTTTTTGAAGTGAAGTGGAAGGATGGAATCCGCCAGAACCAAAAAGAGGATGAAGCCAAAAAAATAGGGACTTGGTTAAAATTGAGGCTTCAGGATACAACGATAGTTGTTAAGGAGGTGGATTAGACTAATTCGTTGGCCGTTCTTAGGTGCAATTTAGACTTGTGCATCTGATATCGGACTTGTGTGGTCAGACATCAGACTATGGGATATCAGACGTACGGAAGTAAGATGAACGAGTAGATCTGCAGGTTTTGAATCCTAAAAATCAGTTGCGCTCTTCCAAATACATCTGCCTCACTTTCTTGAACAGTTCAGAGGAATAAACAAAATCCGTAACAGCCTTATTGTCAGTTTTAAAGATTTCCTTATTGGTGCCTTCCCATTCCTTGTGCCCATCTTTTAAGAAGATGATTTTCTCCCCAATTTCCATTACCGAGTTCATATCGTGTGTGTTGATCACGGTGGTGATATTGTATTCCTCGGTAATTTCCAGTATTAGGTTATCAATCAATATGGCAGTTTTTGGATCAAGTCCGGAGTTGGGTTCGTCACAAAACAAGTATTTTGGATTCATCACGATGGCACGGGCAATGGCAACGCGCTTTTTCATTCCCCCAGAAATTTCGGAAGGGTATTTTTTGTGGGCATCGATAAGATTTACCCGTTTCAGCACAAAATTGACTCGATCCTGCATCTCAGACCTGGACTGCTTGGTGAACATATCCAATGGAAACATAACATTGCCTTCCACCGTCATGGAATCAAATAGGGCACTTCCCTGGAAGACCATGCCCATTTCCTGCCGAAGGTCCCTTCTCTCTTTTAGGGAAAGTTCGGAATAATATTGTCCATTATAGCATATTTGCCCCTCCTCGGGTTCAAAAAGGCCCAAGAGACATTTTAAAAAGACGGTTTTTCCAGAACCACTCTGTCCAATGATCAAGTTGGTCTTTCCCTGGTCAAAAGTGGTACTGATCCCCTTCAACACGTGGTTGTTGCCAAACGATTTATGTAGGTTTTCAACAGTGATCATCAGCCCAGTAGTAATTGCGTTAATAGGTAGTTCAAAACGATAATGACCACACTGGTCCAAACAAAGGCGGTAGTGCTGGCCTTGCCCACTTCCAATGCTCCCCCGCGCATATAAAATCCATGGTATGATGGCAGGGTGGCTATTATGAAGGCAAAGAAAAAGGTCTTTATAAAGGCATAGGTAACATGAAAAGCATCAAAATCCAACTGTAACCCCTTTATGAATTCGCCACTTGGGGCATAACCGCCAAAAATGGCCGCTGTCCAACCGCCCCAGATGCCCACGAACATGGCAATGGCCACTGCAAAGGGATACAGGAGCATGGCAATTATCTTTGGAAATACCAGATAGTTCAGTGAATTTACCCCCATTACCTCAAGGGCATCAATCTGTTCGGTGACCCGCATGGTCCCGATGCTCGATGTAATGTATGATCCTACCTTTCCCGCCATGATGATGGAGGTGAAGGTGGGCGCAAATTCCAATATTACGGATTGCCTGGTAGCAAAACCGATGAGACTTTTTGGCAAAAACGGACTATTGAGATTTAAAGCGGTCTGTATGGTGACAACCCCTCCGATAAAAAAGGAAATAAAGATGATGATGCCCATGGAACCATAGATCAGCTCATCAATTTCCTTTAGGATAAGGGATTTCATAATGGGCCACTTGGTAGGTTTCTTAAATACTTCCCAAATCATTATGAAGTATTTTCCAATCGCTTCAAGGTAGTTCATGTATTCAATTTGGTCTTGCGTGGATAAAAATAACAATATTGTACGCATTTAACCTTCATTTAAATTGTATAATAGTTTTATTAAATAGATTTGCGTCGTTCTATAAACATAAAATCCATGGGAAACCGTAATCTTATCTCCATCATTTTTATGCTTCTCTCGGTGTGTGCCATTCATGCACAGCGGGGCAAAAAGGATAAGGTGGAGATGCCGGCCATTGAGATTGCCCAAAATCCCAAATTGGTGGTAGGGATTGTAGTGGACCAGATGCGCTATGACTATTTGACCCGTTTTTGGAACCACTATGGAGAAGGTGGGTTTAAGCGACTTGTGGGCGAAGGTTTCAATTGCAAGAACCATCATTTTAACTATATGCCGACCAAAACCGCACCGGGCCACGCTTCCATATATACAGGAACCACTCCATCCGTTCATGGGGTATTGGGTAATTGGTGGTACGACAGATTGGATGGAAAATCAGTGTACTGTGTGTCAGACGACAACCAAAACCCAATCGGAACTGACTTGGACGCGGGGAGGATGTCGCCCCACAGAATGTTGGTATCCACGATAACGGATGAATTACGCGTCAATACCCAAATGAGGGCAAAAACTATAGGCATTGCCATAAAGGATAGAGGGGCCATATTACCAGCCGGCTTTACAGCAAATGCAGCCTATTGGTTTGAAGGCAAGGAGACCGGAAATTGGATAAGCAGTTCATTTTATATGGACCAACTTCCTACATGGGTAACCGCATTCAACAGTTCTGAAGCAGCGGAAAAGTATAAAAGACCTTGGGAAACATTAAAGGATATCAACTTATATGTTGAGAGTGCGAAGGATGCCAATGAATATGAGAGAAAGTTCAGGGGAGAAGTCTCCAGTACATTTCCACACGCCTTACCCGAACTATGGGATGCCAACGAAAAGTTTGAGATGCTTCGTGAGACCCCTTTTGGCAATAGCCTCACAACGGACTTTGCTATGGCAGCTATTGACGGCGAGAACTTGGGCACGGATAATGTTACGGATTTTTTGGCCATTAGCTACTCAAGCACAGATTATGTAGGTCATGCTTATGGGGTCAATTCCATTGAGGTCCAGGATGCCTACTTGAGATTGGATAAGGATATTCAACGTTTACTCGAGTCGCTGGACCAGAAAGTGGGCAAGGATGATTACATGGTGTTTTTAACAGCAGATCATGGGGTGCCACCTGCACCTGGTTATTTACAGGATGTTGGAATTCCTGGCGGATTTTTGAGTGAGCATGCAATGAAAGAAGAACTACAGGAGTTTCTGAGCTACAGGTATGGCACGACCGATATTCTTAAGAATATTTCCAATTTTCAGGTTTTTTTGGATAGGGATATTGTTGAAAATTTGGATATGGCCATGGGAGATTTACAGTGGGAAATAGGGCAACAATTATTGAAGAACGATAAAGTACAACAGGTTTTTACCGGTTATCAGATGTCTCAATATCAATTTACAGATCAGTTGGCAGGTTTGTTGCAGCGAGGATACCATCAGAAAAGATCGGGTGACATTTTGTTCATCCCACCCGCGGGATATATTCCCTATCGGGAAGCAGGTACAGATCATGGGTCACCATTTGTTTACGATACCCATGTTCCCTTGTTGTTCTATGGAACAGGCATAAAAGCCGGAAGCACCACAGCCAGAACCGAGGTTACTGACATTGCTCCAACTATTGCCACCTTGTTGGGCATCGCATTCCCGAACGGGACAACAGGAAATCCTATTGAAGCGGTGTTAGAATAGGCTGCTTTTTACCCCTTTCCACCGATATTTTCTAATAAAAACACCTTCATCCTTGGTAACATATCGAGGCAATCTGCCAATAGCGGATTTGACGTAACCAAGGAGTATCTGAAAGCACAAAAATGGGCTTCTTGCCAGCCATGCCATTTTTAGGGCAGCTATTTTTGTTAGGATAACACCATACCTCATTTTATAAAGAGCCTCTCCCTTCGCAACTCCCTTTTTTGAGTTGTACCCGAGCCCCGTGGGTCGAAGATGCCTTACCTTTAATGATTGGTCGACCAACGTATGGAAATCATGGAATTTGGCAAGCAACACATCCACAGTATCCCACCCTACCCCGGGGCGAAGCCCTCCAATTTTGCTGAAACAAGCTTTGTGGTACAGTTTTATGGGGCCTCGGATATGGCTCTTGTCCGCAATGTTCTCATAGGTCCATTCCCCGCCTTTTTTGATGTATAAAAGCCCACCACAGATACCCAACTTCCAATTGGACTGGAAATGGTTGAGCATCACCTCAAAATAATTAGGTGGTAAAATGATGTCCGCATCAAACTTGCCTATTAAATCAAAATCTGAAGCGCTTTGAAGGCCAAAATTGAATGTGTCCACTACTTTTTTCCCTGGAATATGCTCGTTGGTGGATTTTCGTTGCAAAACTTTTATCCAGTCGTGCTTTTCAGCGTAGCCTATGGCAATTTTGAAGGTAGTATCGGTACTGTTGTCATCTACAATGATCAACTCGTTCGGCACAGTGGTCTGTGCAACAAAGGAGTCAAGACAGTCGGCCAAATTTTCAGCTTCATTATGGGCCGGTATGATAATGCTTATCCGCATGGGCTAAAATTCCAAAAAACTGAACACTTATCCCAAATAAGTTTCCATGTTCTTTGTAAATAGCATGTATTGGCTTAACCTTTTGCCCTTTATATTTTTATCTTCAATGCCTGAGGCCATGAAGTATTTCTCTACTGCTTTCGTAATTATAGCCTAGGATTTCCTTTCAGCGTAAACAATGTAATATCTAGGTGTGAAGAGACGTAGAAAAGGCCTAATGCCTATCTTTTTGGTGGGATTGGTCCATTTGGAAGAATCTTTAATCAACCAACCGGCCTTTTCCAACAGCCAATCGAACTGCCAATCCTCGAATTCATGATAATGACGGTCCCAAGGGTCAGTTTTGCTTTTGTAAGCCGATGCAAACCATAATTTAAGTGGAATACTGGCAACAAGCTTCTTTGCTTGGATTTCACGGAGCACGTTGAATGGGGCCACCATATGCTCAAAAATCTCGAAGGCGGTAATCACATCGGCATTGGATTTCCTTACTTCCCCGATATCCAAATCAAGATCTTGGCCTTGTGTATTGTTCACGGTATAGCCGTTTTCCTTCATGATGATGGAAAAGGGATTTTCCACGCCTAGATCCAAAATGGTTTCTGCGGGGGTTACGTGCTTTTTCAAAAAGGCAAGTGTGTGTCGGTAGCGCTTGCTTGGAAAGTTGTTGTCATACATTTGCTAAAAGTCCAAAAAACAAATTAGAAATCCCAATGAAATTTGCATCCTGTGTTTAAGCTAGACGGGAAAGCAAGACGGTGTTTTTGGTCCTAATATCGATAAACAATGGCATTGATGTTCATTCCGGCACCCACACTGGCAAAAATCACAACATCTCCCTTGTCCACCTTATGAGGTTGCATTTCCCCTTTTCGCACCAGATCGAACAGGGTGGGAATTGTGGCTACGGAGCTGTTGCCCAATTTATGAATACTCATGGGCATGATATCCTCTGGAACTTCTTTGTTATATAATCTGTAGAATCGTTTGATGATGGCCTCGTCCATTTTTTCATTGGCCTGATGGATGAATATTTTCTTCACCTCATCAATGGTAATGCCACTATTGTCCAAACACTCGGCCATTGCTGTTGGAACGTGGGTACATGCAAATTCATAGATTTTTCGGCCATGCATTTTGATGTATCGTGTGTTCGGACAGCCTTCCTCGTTATTGGTCTTGTCAAAAAACAGGTAATAGGCCTCACCATTGGCATGGGTGACCGATGCGTGGCCCAATATTTCCCCATTTTCTGTATTGGCTTGAACTATTGCCGCTCCAGCGCCATCCGAATAGATCATGCTGTCCCTATCATGTTCATCAACAACCCTGGAAAGGGTCTCTGCACCAATCACCAAACAGGTTTTGGCCATCCCACTTTTGATAAAGGCATTGGCCTGGATTACACCCTCAATCCAACCAGGGCAACCGAAGATCATATCGTACGCCACGCATTTTGGGTTTTTTACCCTTAGCAAATGCTTTACTCGGGTGGCAAGACTTGGAAGCGTGTCCCCTTGAATTTTTCCATGCTCAATATCCCCAAAGTTGTGCGCGAAGATGATATAATCCAACGCTTCGCGGTCAATACCGGCATCTTCGATTGCTTTTTCAGCTGCCAAATGCCCCAAATCTGAAGTGTTCAGCTCCGGTCTAGCATAGCGTCTTTCGGAAATTCCGGTAATGGATTGAAATTTTTCGATGATAACGGCATTCTCGTACCCAATTTTGGTTCCATCAGTGCTCAAAAAATCATGATGCAGAAAAGCTTCATTTTTTGTGATGATGGATGGAATGTAACTTCCTGTACCGCTAATGCCTATTTTCATATCGAGGTTTTACAGGAAAGATAGTTGCTTTGGTACCAGTGGGGCATGCCAGCCCCATGTTTTCTACGATGCTCAATATTACTTTCACCCTGTATTTGCAAAAAAAAGTGGAAATACTTCTAGAATATTTCCACTGAAATCGATGTATTTCCGACTTTTCCTATACCTCGGCGTATGCTTCTATGGGTGCACAGGTGCAGATTAAATTACGATCCCCAAAAGCTTCATCAGTCCGTCGGATACTGGGCCAAAATTTGTTCTCCGAAACGTAAGGCAATGGGAATGCGGCCTTTTGTCGGCTGTATGGATACTCCCAGGAATCGCTGGTAACCATGTCCAAGGTATGGGGCGCATTTTTCAAAACGTTGTTCGGTTCATCGGCGGTTGCCTCATCAATTTCACTTCGGATGGAGATCATGGCATCGCAGAATTTGTCCAGTTCCACCAAACTCTCACTTTCCGTTGGCTCTATCATCATGGTCCCTGCAACCGGAAATGAAACGGTAGGGGCATGGAACCCATAATCCATCAATCTTTTGGCAATATCAGTCACTTCGATTCCCTGTTCCTTGAATGGCCTACAGTCAATGATCATTTCGTGGGCCGCTCTTCCTCTTTCTCCGGTATACAGCACTTCAAATTTCCCCTTAAGACGGCCCTTGATGTAATTGGCATTGAGAATGGCCACTTTTGTGGCATTGGTCAATCCTTCCGCGCCCAACATCTTTATATATCCGTAGGATATAAGGCACGCCAGGGCACTGCCCCAAGGAGCAGCAGAAATGGCCGTTATGGCCTGTTTTCCACCAGTTTCCACCACCGGATTGCCTGGAAGAAAGGGTTTCAGTTGTTCGGCCACACAGATGGGCCCCACACCGGGACCTCCTCCTCCGTGGGGAATGGCAAAGGTCTTGTGCAGGTTCAGGTGACAAACGTCGGCTCCAATGGTGGCTGGATTTGTCAGTCCAACTTGCGCGTTCATATTGGCACCGTCCATATATACTTGTCCGCCGTGCTCGTGTATCAATTGTGTTATCTTGATTATGGAAGATTCGAAAACGCCATGGGTGGATGGGTAGGTGACCATCAAAGCTGCCAAGTTTTCTGAATGGAGTTTTACTTTTTCTTCCAGATCTATGACATCAATGTTTCCTCTTTCATCGGTTTTGGTCACAACAACCTGCATGCCGGCCATTACGGCGGATGCCGGATTGGTACCGTGGGCGGAAGCAGGAATGATGCATATGTTGCGATGTCCTTCCCCTCGGGATTCATGATAGGCTCGGATTACCATGAGCCCTGCATATTCGCCTTGCGCCCCAGAATTTGGCTGTAGGGAAGTGGCTGCAAACCCTGTGATCTCATTCAGTTGGTGCTCCAGGGATGTAATCATTTCTTGGTATCCTTTTGCTTGGTCCAATGGAACAAAGGGGTGAATGTTGCCCCAATTGGCCCAACTCAGCGGCAACATTTCCGAAGCGGCGTTCAATTTCATGGTGCAGCTGCCCAATGAGATCATGGAATGGTTCAATGCAAGGTCCTTGCGTTCCAGCTTTTTGATGTAGCGCATCAATTCGGTTTCAGAATGGTATGAATTGAATACATCATGCTCCAAAAAAGATGATTTGCGCCTAAGGGAAGCAGGCAACACTTCTTTTGCCCCGGAAGGAAGCGCAGCATTGTCTTTTGTTTTTTGTGATGAGGCAAAACACTCCAAAACCCGCTCAAGATCTTGTTCGGAGGTGGCTTCATTTAATGAAATGGAGACATGGGTATCATCAATATAGTTCAGGTTGATACTTTTTTCTTCCATTAATTTTCTAAGCGAAGCAACATTCGGTACCTGTAATTGGATTGTATCAAAAAAGGCCGTGTTGCGTTGTTTTATGCCCAAATCCTCCAGGCCTTGGGCCAATCGCTTGGTTTGTGAATGCACTTTGCCCGCAATGTATTTCAGTCCTTCCGGGCCATGGTACACGGCATACATACCAGCCATTACGGCCAGCAATACCTGTGCCGTGCAGATGTTGGAAGTGGCCTTATCCCTTTTTATGTGCTGTTCCCGAGTCTGCAGCGCCATTCTGAGGGCTCGATTGCCATCGGTGTCCTTGGTAACCCCGATTATTCTTCCCGGAATGCTTCTTTTGTATTCTTCCTTGGTGGCAAAGAAGGCTGCATGGGGCCCACCATAGCCCAAAGGAATTCCAAATCGCTGGGTGGTGCCCACAACCACGTCCACTCCCCATTCTCCTGGAGGTGTAAGTAGGACCAGGCTCAGAATATCGGCAGCTACAGCCACTTTTATGTCCTTTTCCTTCGCTTTTTGCACAAAACCGGCATAATCGTGAATCTGTCCGTGTTTTCCAGGATATTGTAGTATGGCGCCATAACAATCTTCGGAGAAATCAAAAGTCTCATGGTTGCCAACAATCAGTTCAATCCCCAATGGAATGGAACGGGTTTTGAGCAGGCTCAGGGTCTGCGGAAGGATTTCCTCGGATACAAAAAATTTGACTGCACCGTCTTTTTTCTGTTGTCTGGAGCGGACATCGAACAACATGGTCATGGCTTCTGCTGCGGCGGTGCTTTCATCCAAAAGGGAAGCATTTGCAAGTTCCATTCCAGTTAGGTCGCTCACCATGGTTTGAAAATTGAGCAGTGCTTCCAATCTTCCTTGAGCAATTTCGGCTTGATAAGGCGTATAGGCCGTATACCAACCTGGGTTTTCAAGAATATTTCTCTTGATCACAGATGGAGTCAATGATTCATGGTAACCCAATCCGATGAAGGTCTTGAACACCTTGTTTTTGTTTGACAGTTCCTGGAGGTGGTTCAAAAACTCATGCTCACTTACGCCTTTTGGAAGGTTTAGCGGCTGTTTCAGTTTGATGTCATTGGGAATGGTCTCATAAATCAATTGTTCCAAGGTTTCCACACCGATGGTCCCAAACATTTTTGGCAAATCCCTTTCTGTTATGCCAATGTGTCTGGCAGCAAATACTTCTGTATTCATATTCAATCCAATAAAGTGCACAAAATTAGGGATAAATTCGATGAAAAAAGGCAATTTTGATGGAGACCAAATCAAAGTTGTTAACCGCAAATCAACCATCGGCGGTTCCAACCAATTCTTGGATCGATGCGCACACTAAAGTTCGTCCTAAATTTTTACATCAATGCCAGTGTACACGTGTCTTTGGCTGTTGCTTCGCTTACTGCCATTTCTTTTGAATTGCTGTTAATTCCCTATAATTTTTTGCTGCTTGGGTTTGTTTTTTTTGGTACTGTGGTCTGCTACAATTTTGTGAAGTATGGGGTGGAGGCACATAAATATTTGATTGTCTCCACGGCTTACCAAAGGGCCATCCAAATCTTCAGCTTTTTCTCCTTTGGTTTGGCCATCTTTTTTTTATGGCATCTTTCCTTGAATATTTGGATTGCCGTTCTTGTTTTGGGAGTCCTGTCGGCACTCTACGCGGTTCCCATGTTGCCCAATGCAAAGAACCTGAGGAGTTTGGGAGGGTTTAAGATTTATATTGTGGCCTTGGTATGGACTGGTTTCACGTTCCTGCTCCCCGTGTTGGATGCTGCACTTTCCCCAACATGGGATTTGTGGATACTGTTCTTCCAGCGGTTCATTCTTGTTTTGGTGTTGATATTGCCTTTTGAGATTCGGGATATGGAGCGGGACGATAGGGCTTTGAGGACTTTGCCTCAGGTGATGGGCCCCTCAAGAACCCAAAGATTAGGTATGCTGTTGATCATTGTTTTTTACACATTGACCTTTTTTCGGGATGCTATTGCTCTGAAGGAAATCGTATTGCGTTCCGTTTTGGTCATTGTTCTGATGGTGCTTTTTTTGATTGACCAAAGGCGGCAATCGAACTATTTTGCGTCTTTTTGGGTAGAGGGTATACCGATTTTATGGCTTATGCTTTTCAGGTTGGCCGACCGATTTTTCTAAAATTGTTTCTCCAATTCATTTTTCATGGCCTCTTTCTCGCTATCAGAAAGGGTGTGCAGGTCGGCTCGATCACAAAGTGAGGTCAGTGTTTTATTCTTTTTGGAGAATTTAGCACACGCTTTACAATAAAGAATATGCAAGCGAAGCTTCAGGATTTCCCAAAAGCTTGCCTCTTCATATTGAGATCTGGTGCAGATATGTGATGCCTCTTCACATGAAATCTTCATAACTAAAACCAATTTTCATTTAAACAACCCATGAGTGCCGTTCTTGCCCTGTGGATCATTACCCACAGATTGGACGGATTTATGCCCAGTTCATTACAAATATCTTCGGTGGCCATTCCCTGCACCGTTTTCATCATAAATACTTGCGACTGCTTTTTTGGCAATTTTGATATACATTCCTGGATGGCCAGGCCAAGTTCCTCATTTTCAAGGATATTGTCGCCATCTTGGCTAAAAGGGTCCGCCACCTGTTCTTCCAGCCAATCTCCTTCCGAATCGGTATTATCGCTATAGTTGATTCGCACTTCAGCCTTTCCTTTCTTGGAATTGATTTTTCGGTAATGATCGATCACCTTCCGTTTTAAGATGGCAATGAGCCATGTACGTTCGGCCGCATCCCCCTTATAATTTTTTGCGGAGTTCAGTCCGGCGATAAAGGTTTCCTGGACCAGGTCCTTGGCAATCTCCGCATCACTGACCCGGGCCACTGCGTAATTGAACAAGTAATCCGCATAGTGGTCTACCCAGTTTTCAGGATGAAGTTTATGTGCTGCCATGGTTTATCGAAGCTCAAAAATAGTGGATTTTGCACAATCACTACATGGCTTTAACGCTATATGTTCTTTTTGTATCGAGAATACCATCAACTTGCCTTTTTGATGAGACCTGCACGCTCCAACAAGGGCTCAATTTGGGGTTCGGCACCCCTGAAACGTTTGTACAGTTCCATCGGGTTCTCGGTACCTCCTTTTGAAAGTATATGTTCCTTGAACTTATTTGCTATTTCCTTGTTGAAAATGCCGTGTTCCTTAAAAAACGCAAAAGCATCTGCATCCAATACCTCAGCCCATTTGTAGCTGTAGTAGCCAGAGGAATACCCACCTTGAAAAATATGGGAGAACGATGTGCTCATGCAGGTTTCTGGCGTTTCTGGAAACAATGAGGTATTCTTAAACGCCTCAATCTCATGGGTCTTCACATCGTCCGCCTGGGATGGGTCGGTGCCATGCCAAGCCATATCCAAAAACCCAAAGCTCAATTGCCTTACCGTGGCCATCCCCTCCTGAAAGGTGGCAGATTCCTTAATTTTTTCCACCAATTCCATCGGAATCACTTCGCCGGTCTCATAATGGTGCGCAAAAAGAGCTAAGGCCTCTTTCTCGTAACACCAGTTTTCCATGATCTGGCTGGGGAGTTCCACAAAATCCCAGTAAACAGAGGTTCCGGAAAGGCCCGGATAGGTGGTGTTGGCCAGCATACCATGCAAAGCATGCCCAAACTCATGGAAGAGCGTGGTCACTTCGTTGAAAGTGAGCAAAGACGGTTTGGAGGCTGTTGATCTTGTGAAATTGCACACATTGGAGATATGGGGTCGGTTGTTTTCACCATTTTGAATGTATTGTGACCTATAGGAAGTCATCCAGGCGCCACCCCGTTTTCCTGGTCTGGGATGAAAATCGGCATAAAACAGGGAAATGAAGTTTTCGGATTCGTCAAACACCCTGTATGTTTTTACCTCATCATGGTATTTGTCCACGTCAAAGACTTCTTGGAAACGGAGCCCAAACAACTTTTCTGCAACCTGAAATACTCCGTTGATTACGTTTTCCAGTTTAAAATATGGTTTCAGCTTTTCATCATCCAGATTGAACTTTTTTTGCTTCAACTTTTCGGAGTAATAGGCACTATCCCATTTTTCCAAACGGTCAATCCCATCCAGATCTTTTGCGAACGTTTCCAATTCCTTGAATTCCTTTTTGGCTGCGGGCATGGCTTTCTCCAAAAGTTCGTTGAGGAAATCCATTACCTTTTCGGGGGTTTCGGCCATGCGTTCCTCCAAAACAAAATGTGCATGGGTCCGATATCCCAATAGATTGGCCCTTTCATGTCTGAGACCTGCTATTTTCAGGACGTTGTCTTGGTTATCCAGCGCATCGCCATGGAACCCTTTGCTGCCAAAGGCCAAGGATAATTCTTTTCGCAATGCCCTATTTTCTGCATATTTCATAAAGGGAATGTAGCTGGGGTAGTCCAGGGTGATAAGCCAGCCTTCTTTGTCCTTTGACTTGGCCAATTGGGCAGCGGCCTCCATGATTCCTTCGGGAAGCCCTTTTACATCTTCTTCGGAGGCAAGCAATAGTTCATATTTATTGGTTTCGGCCAATACATTTTCACCAAACTTCAACTTCAATTTGGATAGCTCGGCATCGATTTCCCGCAGTCTTATTTTTTGCTCTTCCTTAAGATTGGCCCCATTGCGACTGAATTTTTTGTACCGTTTTTCGAGTAAAGTATCCTGTTCGGGGGTAAGGTCCAAGCTGGCTTTTTGGTTGTAAACCGATTTGATCCGTTCAAAAAGCCCCGCATTCAAAATAGCATCGTTATTGAACTCGGATAGCATTGGGGAGACCTCTTGGGCTATTTTTTGAATTTCATCATTGGTCTCCGCAGAATTCAGGTTGAAGAAAATGCTGGAAATCCGATCTAGTTGCTGCCCAGAAAATTCTAGGGCCTCCAAGGTGTTCTGAAAGGACGGCGGTTCTGGATTTTGCACGATGTCATCTATTTCCTTTTTTGCGTTTTCAATGGCTTCCAAAAAAGCGGGTTTGAAGTGTTCGTTCGTGATTTTTGAAAATGGGGCTTCATTAAAAGGTTGGAGCAATGGATTGTTCATTTGCTGGATATGGGATATTATATTTTGGTAATGGAATTTTTTTAGTTGTTCACTTTCCTTTTTTGATGGATTCCGCCCCTTTGATGACCTTTTCCTTCAGTCCCTCTTTGTAGGCTTCAATCTTATCCAGGACACATCTGTCTGAACTTCCAATGATCTGCGCGGCCAATATGCCTGCATTTTTGGCACCGTTCAGAGCTACGGTGGCCACCGGCACACCTCCCGGCATTTGTAGAATGGAAAGGACGGAATCCCACCCATCGATGGAATTACTGCTTTTTACAGGTACACCGATTACTGGAAGTGGTGACAAGGAAGCTACCATACCTGGTAGATGGGCGGCACCACCGGCACCCGCAATAATGACGGAAAATCCTTTTTTATGGGCATTTTTACCAAAATCGAACAGTTTTTCAGGGGTGCGGTGGGCTGAAACGATATCCACCTCCACTTCAATGTCGAATCCCTTTAAAATATCTATGGCTTCCTGCATTACGGGAAGGTCGCTCGTGCTTCCCATGATTACGGCTACTTTGCTCATACTTTATCTGCTTACTACGTTAATGGTTTCCTTTACTTTTTGTGCCACTTCCCGGGCCCGGGCCATATTTTCATCCACAATGGTCACATGGCCCATTTTGCGAAACGGACGGGTCTGTTTCTTGCCATAAATATGTGGGGTAACCCCATCCATTTGTAAAATGGCCTCCATGTTTTCATAGACCACGTCGCCGGTATGCCCTTCCGAGCCCACCAAGTTCACCATGATGCCGGCCAGCTTGCTGTCCGTTTTGCCCAATGGCAGGTCCAAAATGGCACGGATATGTTGTTCAAATTGATTGGTATAACTGGCCTCTATGCTATAATGCCCACTATTATGAGGCCTTGGCGCTACCTCGTTCACCAAAATGGCATCTTCCTGCGTTTGGAAAAGTTCCACCGCCAATAGCCCAACATGATTCAAATGTTCCGATACCTTTAATGCCACTTTCTGCGCTTTTTCTGCCACGGCTTCGTCGATGCGGGCGGGACATATCACATATTCCACCTGATTGGCCTCTGGATGGAATTCCATTTCCACGACCGGGTAGGTCCTTACCTCCCCTGAAGTATTTCTGGCCACGATAACTGCAAGTTCATTCTTGAAATCTACCAAACGCTCCGCAATGCATTCCACATTGGGAAGATTTTTCAGGTCATCCAAGTGCCTGACGATCTTAACGCCCTGCCCATCGTACCCAAACTGGGCACTTTTCCATACAAAGGGAAGTTGAACCCCACCGTTTTGAATGCTATCCTCAATTTCAGAAGTATAGGCGAAACGCGTGAACGGTACCGTGGGAATATCGTGGTCGGTATAGAACAATTTTTGTTTTGCCTTGTTCTGAATTGTCCTTAGGGCCCTGGAGGGCGGGTATACCTTTATGCCCTCATCCTCCAGTTTTTCCAGGGCATCGATGTTCACATTTTCTATTTCTATGGTGAGTACATCCACATCTTTTCCAAAATTATAGACCGCGTCAAAATCCATAAGGTCGCCCTGAACAAACTTGTTACATGAAATTTTGCATGGGGCCTCGGGGGAAGCATCCATCACCTTGGTCTGTATATCCCATTTACGGGTTTCATAGAGCAACATCTTACCCAGTTGTCCGCCCCCAAGAATACCCAGTTTAAAATCGGAAGAAAAAAAATGCATTGGCCTGCAGATTGGAATGAAAGCAAAAATACATGAATTCCATGAAGCGGGGAAACCAACAGGGAAAACCACCCCTAAAAAATGTTATCTTTGCGCACCTGATAAATGGAAGACTAATTGATCAAACTCAATGATAAATATTTTAAACCTTTTTTAAGGGAGGAGCAAATTTTGGCGGCCGTTGAAAAGGTGGCCAATGAAATTGCCAGGGACTACAAGGATGAGGTTCCCATTTTTGTGGGCGTCCTCAATGGAGCCTTTATGTTCGTGTCCGATTTTTTGAAGGCATATCCCCATCCATGTCAAGTTTCGTTTGTTCGATTGAGCTCATATCAGGGCCTGACCTCTACCGGAATCGTGGAAACCTTATTGGATATTCCCCAAGAAATTGATGGCAAAAGCGTGATAATCCTAGAGGATGTAGTAGACACGGGAAGGACGCTGAAGCAACTCGTGCACCTTTTCTCCCAGACCAACGTAAAGGAGTTTAAGATTGCCACCCTGTTTTACAAGTCCGAGGTCTATAATGGGGAATATGCCATCGATTATGTTGGCATGGAAATCCCGGACAATTTTATAGTGGGGTATGGCTTGGATTACAATGAATTGGGAAGAAACCTGAGAGAAGTATATCAAATAAATCAAGCAGATATGATCAACCTAGTGCTTTTTGGAAAGCCAGGAGCCGGCAAGGGAACACAAGCCGGAGTTTTAAAGGAAAAATACAATCTGAAGCACATTTCAACAGGGGATGTCTTCCGTTACAACATAAAAAATGGGACTAATTTGGGAAAATTGGCCAAATCATATATTGATAAAGGGGATCTGGTGCCCGATGAGGTAACCGTAGACATGCTCAAGGCCGAAGTGGAGAAGAATCCCGATGCGGCGGGCTTCATTTTTGATGGATTTCCAAGGACCGCAGCCCAAGCGGAAGCATTGGATAATTTTTTGGACTCCAAGGACATGAAAGTGAATGCCACAATTGCATTGGAAGCCGATGATGATATATTGGTTGCCAGATTGTTGGAACGTGGCAAGAGCAGTGGTCGTTCCGACGATCAAGATGAAGGCAAGATCCGCAACCGCTTTGATGAATACAATCAAAAAACGGCACCCTTAAAAGCCTATTATGAAAAACAGGGTAAGTTCCATTCTGTGAATGGTATCGGAGAGATCAAGGAGATCACAGAACGGTTAAGCAAGGTAATTGAAGCTTTGTAATAGAAATCCAATCTAAATCTACTCCTGTTACCCTATTCTTTCAATTGAAAACCACTTGTTATGACAGAAGGCAATTTTGTTGATTATGTAAAAGTGCATATTTCTTCTGGTAACGGGGGCAAAGGCTCGGCGCATTTGCGCCGCGAAAAATATGTTGCCAAGGGAGGTCCCGATGGCGGTGATGGCGGCCGTGGAGGCCATGTCATCATAAAGGGGAACAAGAACCTTTGGACACTTATACATTACAAATTCAAGAGACATTTTAAGGCCGGACACGGTGAACATGGAGGCAAACAGCGGAGCACGGGAGCCGATGGAGAGGATGTTTTTCTAGAAGTGCCCCTGGGAACAGTGATCCGTGATAGTGCATCCAACAACATCTTGTTTGAGATTACCGAGGATCAAGAGGAAAGAATAATCCTGGAAGGCGGCATGGGGGGTCGGGGCAATTGGCACTTTAAAAGTGCCACCAACCAAACCCCGAGGTATGCCCAACCGGGAATTTCAGGACAGGATGCCCAAATCACATTGGAATTAAAGGTTTTGGCCGATGTTGGCCTGGTGGGATTCCCCAACGCGGGAAAATCCACACTGCTTTCCGTTATGACCTCCGCCAAACCCAAGATTGCCGACTACGAGTTTACTACCCTAAAACCCAATTTGGGAATTGTCCAATACCGTGATTTCCAAAGTTTTGTGATGGCCGATATTCCTGGAATCATTGAGGGAGCTGCCGAGGGTAAAGGGCTTGGGCATTATTTTTTGCGACATATTGAACGCAATGCCACCCTACTTTTTTTGATTCCTGCCGATAGCAAGGACATTAGCAGGGAATATGAAATTCTTTTGGATGAACTTCGACGCTATAATCCCGAACTTTTGGACAAGAACCGCTTGTTGGCCATTTCTAAATGTGATCTGCTCGATGAGGAACTGATTCAGGAGATGAAAGAGGAAATGAAGGCCGATTTCAAGGACATCCCCTATATTTTTATTTCTTCCGTCAGTCAGATGGGCATTCAAGAGCTGAAGGATACCCTCTGGAAGCTTTTGAACGAATAAGCCTTTGGGTGCTGTTTCCCAAAGGGGATATTCCGTATCTTTAAGTATGCCAAAATGCAGTTCCAAATATATCTTGGCCTTGGTTATGGGTAGCCTTCTGCTTTCCTGCAACGCTATCCGGGTCAATTATGATTATGATGCACAAACCGATTTTTCGGCCTATACCACATACAATTACTTTTCCGATATACAAACGGGATTGAGTGGATTGGACGAGAAAAGACTGATTCGGGCATTGGACTCGACTTTGCAGTCAAAAGGCTATCATTTGACCGAGGAGCCAGATTTTTTCATAAACATTCTCAGTGAAGAATATAGAACTGCCCCTAACAGTGCTGTTGGTGTCGGCATAGGTGGAACCGGCAGGAATGTTGGCGGGGGAGTTTCCATTGGATTGCCCATTTCCAATTCAGGGCTTCAACGTATGATACAATTTGACTTTGTGGACGCACAAAGGGACGCGCTTTTTTGGCAGGCCATCAGTGAAAGTGGTTATCGGGACAATGCATCACCCAGTGTTCGGGAAGCATTGTTGAAGAATTTGGTAAAAAAGGTCCTTTCCAAGTTTCCGCCCAAATCCAAATAACCCCCGTTCGCTTTCGGTATTTGCCATTGGTCATAAAAGCACTCCTGCTCTCAAGTTCACAGCTTATTTTTGATTTTAGGATGTAACATCTGTCAAAAAAGGGCGTCTTAAATAAGATGTCTGGAATCACAAACAATCAAAATAGCACTAAATAGCATGAAAACAACACCAAAAATTAAAATGATTTATGGGGTTTCCCTATTTTTTCTACTGGGGATGACCATACAAGCACAGGATTTGCCTGGAGACCCGAACTTGGTCAGTTCAGAGGAAGAACTGAGTGCCCTGGCCTCTTTGGACAGCGGGGATTATCGGTATACCGTTGAGGATTATTTTGCCAATCCAAAGGCGATTACCTTTAGATTTTCCCCAGACGGTAAGTACATTTCATATCGGGAATCGGATGAACATGGCAAACGTCACATCTATGTAAAAGATGTAGCCACAGGGGAAGCGAAAATGGCCATTGAGGAAAAAGAGGAGCTGGTGCGGGCCTACGGATGGCTCAACAACGGCAGACTGTATTTTTCCATGGACAAGGGTGGTAACGAGAACTATCACATCTACGCCGTGGATATAGATGGAAGCAACCTAAAGGACCTAACGCCATTTGATGGGGTGCGGGCACAATTTACAGAACTGTTGAGGGATGACGAGCAGCACATCATCATTTCGATGAACAAGAACAATCCACAGGTGTTTGAACCCTACAAGGTGAACCATAAAACAGGGGAATTGGAGCAACTTTACGCCAATGATGATCCCAACAACCCCATTTTTGGATACAATTTTGACAAGGATGGGAATCTAAAAGCCTATACAAAAATAAGGGACGGGGTGGAACAGGACATCTATTATGAAGATGGCAATGGCAACTACAGATTGCTCAAGAGTCTCAATTGGAAGGACAATTTTTTTATTGCAGATTTTAACTATGCCACTGCTTATGCCCATGATGCTTACGTAGTCTCCAATTTGGAAAGCGACAAGGCTGAGGTGGTCCTTTACGACCTAATGGAGGACAAAATGATAGATCGGGTATTTGCCCATGATCAATACGATGTGCAGGGGATGGGCCTTTCCAGGGCAAGAAACTATGAGATTGATTATTTCTCGTACGAAGGAGAAAAAAGCATTGTGGTTCCCGTAAGTGATGCCTACAAAGCATTGGATGCCAAAATGAAGGAACAACTGCCAGGAAAACAATATCAGGTGCTGGATATGACCGACGACGAAAATCTGTATATGGTATATGTGAGCAGTGATCGTGTATACGGCATATATTATGCATACGATGTTTCCAAAGATGAGTTGAGCGAGCTTTACAATACGATGCCCCATCTTAAGGAGGAGGATATGGCCGACATGAGACCCATTACCTTTACAAGTAGGGATGGTATCACGCTTCATGGGTACATTACCCTCCCCAAAGCGGCCCTGGCCGGACAGAAAGTGCCCGTGGTCGTAAATCCACATGGGGGTCCCCAGGGTATTCGTGATTCCTGGGGATTTAATCCGGAGTCACAATTATTTGCCAGTAGGGGATATGCGACACTTCAGGTCAACTTTAGGATTTCTGGCGGTTATGGAAGGGAATTCCTGGAATCCGGATTCAAGCAGATTGGAAGAAAGGCCATGGACGATGTGGAAGATGGATTGCAATATGTTGTGGACCAAGGTTGGGTAGATCCAGAGAAGGCAGCCATTTATGGTGGCAGTCATGGCGGCTATGCCGTGTTGAGAGGTTTGACCAAAACCCCGGACCTGTACGCTTGTGGTGTGGATTACGTTGGCGTGTCCAATCTTTTCACTTTTATGAAGACCATTCCCCCATATTGGAAACCCTATTTGAAGATCATCAAAGAAATTTGGTATGATGAGGACGTTGCAGAGGAGAAAGCGATCATGGAGGAAGTATCCCCGGTATACAATGTGGATAAAATCAAAAAACCCTTGTTCGTGGTCCAGGGTGCAAACGATCCCAGGGTAAACATTGATGAATCCGACCAGATAGTCAGTGCACTCAGGGCCAAAGGATTCGACGTGCCCTATATGGTCAAGTATGATGAGGGACACGGTTTTGGCAAGGAAGAAAACCGCTTGGAGCTATATAAGGCCATGATGGGCTTTTATGCAAAGCATTTGGACAAAGAGGAAATACCCCAGCCCTTGAAGGACTGATTGGATACAACTGGTAAGAAAGGGAACCAACATTGGTTCCCTTTTTTTATGCTTAAGAACAGGGATCTTTGTTGATTTTACCGCTGACCTTTGCCATTTTACCGCTGACCATAATTCCTTTTTAAAGGCAAGGATAGTACACTATTTTCGTCTTGTTAATTCAAAAAATCAAAAGGATGATAACTCTGGCAAAATTGATAATCTCTTTACTCTTGAACATTCTGATTTAACCCAATGGGTTTCAACTTAAATGGATTTATTATGAGAAAATTGAATACAGCACAAAAAGTTATTCTGATATTGGGCATTGTGGGTGTGATTACCGGGATTTATGGAAAATGGAACGGTTGGGAACACAAAAGCTATTTCATTCCCATGTACACAGGACTCACATTTATGTGGATTGCCTTCTTGGATGACAAGAACAATTGTGAACGGACTTTCTTTAAGCGGATTTTTGGAAAAAAACAATAAGGATCATGAAAGGAATCAATAGAATAGTAATGTTAGCCAGTGCGGCCATTCTTACGGTGATGGGCTATATCAATTCAAACGGGCAAGAGGGCATTGTGGTCCCGTTGTTATGCTTTTTGGCAGCAGGACTTTTCCTGGTCTGCTATATCGGGAAAACACAGCTCACTGGTAGTTTTTCCGAAATTCGGGATTCCTCAAAGAGGGTTATTTTGGGCGGTACAGCGAAAAAAATGGATAGAGTGGTTCGTTTTCAGGTAGAATTCCTGACGTTTTCGGTAATTTTTATAGGTTTTGGACTGGGTCTTGGCGTGGGCAGAACGCTATATCATTTGGTCAACTGGTAATACTCGACCAAACACAACTATCTTTACGGCACATTTTTCAGGGCATGCATTTAACCAGAAAAAAACAAAACACCGCATTTTGGGTCCTTCAGCTTGTGGGCTGGGGCTTTATCAACTTAATTTCCCTTTTTGTCCTTAAAAAGGTAAGCGTAGAATTCGTTGTGTATTCCGTGGTAGTGGGAACAGGGATTGGCATTTTTTCCACTTCTGTGCTGCGATGGTATTTAAAGCGAAATATTTCTTTTGATTCTTTTGGTGTCCAGGACTTGATCAAGGTCGTTGCATCCGTGCTTGCCGGGTCTTTGCTTTTTGGATTGCTTAATGTAGCCTTTGGCTATATTTATGTCAAATTCGGCCCCACACTGACCCCAGAGGAAACCCAATTGTTCAAACATTACGATAGTTTGTGGATACAGGTGCTCAACGCCCTCTTTTTAATTGGGGCATGGGTCATTACGTATTTGGTCATCAAGTTGCTTTTGAAGTTAAACAAGGATAGGATTGAACGATTGGAACTCAACACCAATCTGAAACAGGCTCAATTGGACACGCTGAAGGGACAGATCAATCCCCATTTTATGTTCAACAGTTTGAACAATATCCGTGGATTGATGCTCGAAGATGTCGAAAAATCCAGGGAGATGCTTACCAAGCTATCGGAAATCCTGCGATACTCCCTTACCAAGAACAATATCAATTCCATAACGGTCAAAGAAGAATTGGAGGTGGTGGATAATTACATCGACCTATCCAAAATACAGTTCGAGGTACGCCTGGAGTTCATCAAAAATGTGGAAAAAGATAGTCTGGAATTGAACATTCCTCCAATGATCATACAATTACTGATAGAAAATGCCATAAAGCATGGCATTTCCAATCTTAAGCAGGGAGGAAAAATAGCGCTTACCATTGGGCAACAGGATGGGCAATTGTACATTGAGGTAAGAAATACTGGAAAACTGAAGGTTTCAAAGACTTCGACCCAATTGGGCATCAACAATATAAGGCAACGTTTAAGCCTTTTGTACGCCGAACGGGCCTCCTTTACCCTTACGGAAGAAGAGGATACGGTGATGGCCAGGATAAAAATACCGTTGACGTCATGAAAATAAAAACAGTGATTGTTGAGGACTCAAGATTGGCCCGCAATGAGCTCAAAGAGCTTTTAAAGCGGTATCATGACATTGAGTTGGTGGGTGAGGCAGAAAATGTTGATGAAGGATACGAACTTATTGCCAATAAGAATCCGGATATGCTGCTTTTGGATATCAACATGCCTGAGAAAGATGGGTTTGAACTCCTCGAAATGCTAGATGAAGTCCCCATAACCATATTCACCACGGCCTTTGATGAATATGCCATAAAATCTTTTGAGTACAATGCCCTGGACTACCTTTTAAAGCCCGTGAACGAAAAACGTTTTGCCATGGCCTTGGAAAAGGTGAGGGCGAAATTGGAAGGCAACCAATCAAAAAATCAGGAGAGCAAAAAACTCCTGGGAAGCAGTCAAATTTTCATCAAAGATGGGGAATCTTGCTGGTTGGTGAGGATTGGGGACATTTCACATTTTGAAATAGTGGGCAATTACACCCGGGTGTTCTTTGAGGATAAAAAACCCTTGCTTTACAAATCCTTGAATCAAATTGAAGAAAAACTTCCGGACGAATCTTTCTTTAGGGCCAACAGACAACAAATTGTCAACACAAATTTTATTGAGAATGTGGTCCCGTGGTTCAACGGCAAGTTGAAACTGACCATGAAAAATGGGGAAGAGGTGGAAGTCTCACGGAGGCAATCCTACATATTCAAGGATAAAATGAGCCTATAAATGAAAAAGCCCCCAATTGGAGGCTTGTTTCGGGGTTATGCGCGCAATAGGTCCTTATATCTGTCTTTATAACCGACCAAAGCCAAAACATTCAAAATCAGCAGTCCTAAAGCTGGGCCAATGCCTTCTGGGGCCATAGTGGCATGGAACAGCACCGCACACACAGAAACACTCATCAAAATCAAGGACATAAGTGCCCCATACTTGTTAAAGATCAAGGCCACACCGGTCAAAACCTCCACAAGGGCCACCAAGGTCAAGGTGTGAGTGGACGATAATGCCCCAAAATAGCCCATCACGGCTTCCGGCATTTCTCCCATGGGTATAAAATGAAAGAATTTGTTCAACCCAAAAATCAGGACAAACAGCCCCAAAAGGATGCGGACTACCATAAAAACTTTTGAATTCATAGAATAATATTTTATTGGTTATATACTAAAAGTAGCTAAAAAATGCGAATAATTCAGTACTCAACATAATCTGGAGATTCTTTGGTTTCAGAAAATATGATAAAAAGTGAAATAGGTCATGGCAAGATTGAAACCAGCATGGCATACCACAGCGCCCCATAAGGAATGTGTTTTGAGTTTCACATAAAAAAAGACCCTGGCAGTAATAAACATTAGGACCACCCAAAGTAGCGCTGGAGCAAACACAAAGATCCAATGCCCATCAATAAAGAGAATCCCAAAATGAGCCAAATGGGTGAGGCCAAAAGCAAGGCTATCAATAATAGAGGCTTTGTTCTCACCAAACCTTTCGGTAAAACAGCGATGGATAAGGCCTCGGTATAAAAACTCTTCCCCAATGGGACTGAACAGCATTCCCACGACAGCAAAGAGCATAAAATATTGGAACCGCACAGTTTCAATATCCAAACTTCCTGGAACCTGATATGAACGCGAGATATAGACCAACCAGTTTTGCATGGTATTGCCGTAAAACCACTGTCCCAGGGTCCATATACCCAAACAGACCAATCCCCCCAAAACAAAACCTGTGATCATTGAAACAAACCCAATGGGTTTTTTGAGCCCAATTTCATTTTTCCCGGATTTGGTCAATAGGAGAAAGGGTAAAATCCACATTATTACAAAAATGATTGAGGTAAACCTATAATCGCCTCTACTACTCGCATGGAGCACGGCAACGAATCTTGGGATACCAAAAAGCAGGATTAGGAAAAGACCTGTACTTGGGCCAAACTCCAATCGATTTTTTAAAAAGGGCCTAAAATGTTTCATTGAATATCTTAGAGGGATTTTAATAAACCACCATCAATGGGAATGTTGGCCCCGTTGATATAGGCCGCTTTGTCCGAAGCCAAAAAAGCCACCAAATAACCGTATTCCTCTGGTTTTCCAATACGCTTGACCGGAACCTGGGATTCCATTGCCGTTCTGACCTCATGCGGGAATATTCCCATTTTTTCGGCTTTTTTTTCATTGAGCGAAGCAATCCGGTCGGTATCAAAATAGCCCGTTAAAATGTTGTTGACCGTAATGCCATCCTTTCCAACATCTATGGACAAGCTTTTGGCCCAGGTGACCACTGCGGCTCTAATGGAATTTGATAGGGCAAGGTAGCTCAACGGTTCCTTGACCGAAATGGAAGCGACGTTGATGATACGTCCCCATTGGTTTTTTTGCATGTTTCCCAAGGCCAACTGGGTGGTCAAGACCACGGACTTGAACAACAAATTGAATGCCTGTTGGTAATCATCAACGCTTTTTTCCAATGCCCCACCGCCCGCCGGGCCTTGGGTGTTGTTGACCAATATATCGATAGTGGCGTTTTTGAAGAACTTGGTCATCACTTTGTTGAAGGACTCAAAATCAGAAAAATCCACGAGCAAATAACCATGTTTCTGCCCTAAAGCGGTGTCCAGTTCCGAGACAACCGTTTTAAGATCGGCCTCATTTCTGGCCATAAGGGTAACATTTGCACCGCTGGCCGCCAATTGAACGGCAATGGCCTTTCCAATTCCTTTGCTGCTTCCGCCAACCAGGGCATTTTTACCTTTGATGGATATGTTCATAAACTATCTGTATTCTTCCCGCACAGGACTAAAGACGTCCATTAACTTGCAATCTGTCAAAGCTTTTCCACTATGTGGAATGTTAGAGGGTATCAGAACGACGTCGCCAGGTTCATAAACGGCGGTTTTTCCATCAAGGGTAAACTCAAACCTTCCTTGCACCACATGCATTATCTGTTCGTGCACATGATGGTGCTCCGGTACTTCAGCATTTTTTTCCACTTCCCAAAAAACCCATGTCATGGATTTGCTATGGACCATTTTGCCATGGTAACCCTTGATCAGTTCTTTACTTGCTATGTCTTTTAGGTTCATAATATGAAATTAGGCAATGGTACCCATCCGTTTGTGGTGTTAACAGAGAGGATTAACTGAGTTTCTCAATTGGGCCGCAGCTTTTCGGCCACACTATCATAGTATTCTTTGGTCAGCTTTTCGGTCCAAACCGTGGGCTCACTGCCATAAATTGCGATATAGGATACTTTACTGTCCACCGTGGAGGTATGCCAATGCTCTATATCTTTTTCGCATTTGATTACATCGCCCTTTTTAAGTATAATGGGCTCTTTCCCTCTTTCTTGATAGTAGCCTTCGCCCTCAATAATGATTAGGACCTGTGGGGTGCTGTGCTTGTGCCAGTCCAAGGTGGAATTTGGACTAAAAGTGGCTTGGGTAATGTTGTGGTCCCAATCGTTTTCCGCTTTAAGCAAGAAGTTTAGCCAAGCATCACCCATGTGGTGGGTATTTGGTGCCTTGATGCCTTCAGTCATAAAGGACGATATTTTATACCCAGGATTTTGCCCATAAAAAATGAGGGGTAATGTTGCGAATAGTATTGCAGCCAGTTTTTTCATTTTGAATGTTTGTTATTGAATCAAATTAATACCAAGGTATAAAATTATTATGTAGAGATTCTTGTTGGCATTGGTTTGACCATTGGTTATTTTTGGAGGATAAACCATTTTGATGAACATTCATTTCATTGCCATAGGAGGAAGTGCAATGCACAATCTCGCCCTTGCATTGAAGCACAAGGGTTATCAGGTTACCGGAAGCGACGATGTGATTTTTGAACCTTCCAAAAGCCGATTGGATGCGGAGGGGCTGTTGCCCCAGGAATTTGGGTGGTTTCCGGCCAAGATTCACGAAGGGCTGGACGCCGTGATCTTGGGCATGCACGCCAAACCGGACAATCCAGAGTTGGCCCGGGCCCAAGAGCTTGGATTGAAAATACATTCCTATCCCGAGTTTCTTTTTGAGCAGTCCAGGCACAAAACCAGGGTGGTGATTGGGGGGAGCCATGGAAAAACGACCATAACATCCATGATCCTGCATGTGCTGCAATACCATAGCATTGAAGTTGACTTTATGGTCGGGGCCCAACTGGACGGTTTTGACCGCATGGTCCATTTGACCCAGGATAACGATTTCATGGTGCTTGAAGGGGATGAATACCTATCCTCTCCCATAGACAGAAGACCCAAGTTTCATCTTTACCAACCCAATATTGCCTTGTTGAGCGGCATTGCATGGGATCACATCAACGTGTTTCCCACTTTTGAGAATTATGTGGAGCAGTTCCAGATTTTTGTGGACAGTGTCGTAAAAGGGGGAAGCATAACCTATAACATGGAAGACCCCATCTTGAAAGATTTGGTGGAATCTTCCGAAAATACCATCCGCAGATTTCCTTATGGTACGCCCAACTTCAGTGTGGTAGATGGTGTGACCCTTTTGGAAACCCAAGAAGGGGAGATGCCCTTGGAAATCTTTGGGGAACATAACCTCAATAATTTGGCTGGTGCGAAATGGATTTGTCAGCAAATGGGAGTCGATGAAATGGATTTTTATGAGGCCATTGCCACCTTCAAGGGGGCGTCCAAGCGGTTAGAGCGAATAGCCAAGGGAAAGACCTCCGTGGCATATAAGGATTTTGCCCATTCTCCCAGCAAGGTGAAGGCGACCACAGAAGCGGTAAAGGCCCAATATCCAGACTATCGGTTATTGGCCTGCTTGGAACTGCATACGTATAGCAGCCTAAATGCCAAATTCCTGAAAGAATACAAGGGTGCCTTGGATGCAGCCGACGAAGCGGTGGTTTTTTACTCTCCAGACGCGGTAAAAATAAAAGGATTGCAGGAAGTGACCTCCGAACAGATTTCAATGGCCCTTAATAGGAAGGACATCAAGATATACACCGAACCCGAAAAGTTTCAGGAATATCTTTTCTCCCAAAATTTTGATAACACCTCATTATTGCTGATGAGTTCTGGCAATTATGGAGGGCTGGACTTTAATGAGGTTAAAAGAAGATTTGCATAAAAGGGGAATCAGTTTTTGGTGCTACACACCAAACTGCCTCAGATGATGGTCCAAATGCTTGTATTGCATCTGCCCCCATTGGTCGTAGGTAAAATGGCCAAACATGGGGTGGGGATCCCAGGATTTTCGACTTCTTTCTTTGTAAAAATCATTGATCAAATCAATCAGCTTACCCTTCTCTTCCGCATAAACTTTTGGCACTGTTACCCGTAAACCCTTGGCAGTAGGCAAATTGGGTTTCCAAGTTTTATCGTTGTACATGTTCTTTTTGAAACTTTTGAAAAGCAGTTTCATAAAAGGATTGGGTTTTTTCGTAAAATTGTATCGTTTCAATGCAATCTTTAGGGGAAACTGACAGTGATACAACATCTGTCCAACCTCCATTTTTCCCCATTGCCCTTTGGAAGAATCGGTCAGCTTATCAATCCTTGAGAGGATTTCTGAATGCGTTTCCGTGTCGAAAAGTGATTTCATGTACCAAGGATTTTGTTTTGAAAATTACATAAAATTAATCCGCTATATTTAGACTATGCAACAAAAAACGGCATCTTTTTCCATAAAAAACTGGGCCATGGATGACAAGCCCAGGGAAAAATTGGTGGCAAAGGGCAGTTCAATGTTGTCCGATGCAGAGCTTATCGCCATCCTTATCGGTTCGGGGAACAGAAATGAGAGCGCGGTTGAACTCTCAAAACGAATTTTGGCCTCGGTGGATAACGATTTAAACGAGCTTGGAAAACTATCAATCAACCAACTGATGCGGTTCAAGGGCATTGGAGAGGCCAAGGCGATTACCATAGCCGCTGCCATGGAGGTTGGGAGGCGCCGAAGGGGACCAGACCACAAGAGAGTTTTGAAGATCACGGGCAGCAAGGATGTTTTTGAACTGTTGTTTCCCTTGATCGGGGAACTGCAGCACGAAGAGTTTTGGATCGTATATGTGAATAATTCCAACAAGGTCATACACAAGTCCCAATTGAGCAAAGGAGGCATTACAGGGACTTTGGTGGATGTCAGGCTCGTTTTGAGAAAAGCGCTGGAACTTGGCGCGGTTGGCATTGTACTGGCACACAACCATCCTTCCGGAACACTGAGGCCGAGTGCTTCGGACAAAAAAATCACCCAAAAATTGAAAACGGCCGCAGAGGCACTCGACATTAAAGTTTTGGATCATTTAATTTTGACCCAACACGAATACCTTAGCTTTGCCGATCAAGGAATACTGTAGACACACTGTAATATGCTTTTGATATTTACCCATAAAATTACCAATAGGCTGGCCTATACGGCCAGGCAGATTTTTGAGGGAATCTTGGGTATTGAGGTTTCATTTACCACCAAGGTGGAGGATTTCATAAAACATTCCGGTCCCAAGATCACCTATTCCAAGCAACCGTTACAGAATGAATTTTTTATCCGAAGCAACGATTTATTGTTTGAACAGGGAATCAACGATCTGGACATCAAGGTATCGGATTGGGATGGAGTCCCCTGTTTTTTTTCAAGCGGGGAAAAAAGCACGATCCCTTACGATATTTTTTCAGCCAGTTTTTTCCTGCTTACCCGCTATGAAGAATATTTGCCACATGTAAAGGACAGCGTGGGAAGGTATCCCGTAAAGGAAAGCCTGGCGTACCAGAACAAGTTTTTGGAGCTCCCTGTAGTGGATATCTGGGCATATAGGTTATTGGATGCCCTTATGCAGCGATTTCCCAATATGAAACGCAAAAAAAGGGCTTACAATTTTACATCGGTCATAAACGTAACCACCTCACATAGCTATGCACTGCGTGGGGTTGCAAGGACGTTCGGCGGCTTTTTATTAGATCTGGGAAATCTAAGATTTAAGAGCATAGTTGACCGTGCATCGGTTTTGATGGGTTTTAAGAAGGATCCTTATGACAATTTTGGTCAATTGATAAAAATCCATAAAAAATTTCCCATCAAGACCATGTTCTTCTTTCAAATGGCCGAACACTCCGCACATGATAAAAATATATCCCCAAACAACAGCAAGTTCCGTTATCTGATAAAGTCCGTGGCGGATTACAGCATCGTTTCGCTTAGCACATCCTATGTTTCATCCACGGATAAAACCGTTTTAAAAGAAGAAAAGGACCGCCTGAGCAATTTGATAAACAGGCCCGTTCGTTATTCCAGATTGCGCTATAATCGGGTAAGTGTGCCGACCACCTATCGCAATTTGGTGGAAACCGAGTTCACCGATGATTTTTCAATGGGCTATACCCATGAGATTGGCTTCAGGGCCGGAACCTGCACCCCCTTTTACTTTTATGACATCAATATGGAGGTGCGCCAGCCCTTGAAGGTACACCCCTTCGCGGTACACGATTATGCACTTTTGAACTATGATGCCCAGGCGGCAATTTTTGAAAAAATGGATGCTATCTACAGGAACGTAAAACAGCTAAATGGAAGCATGGTCTGTATCTTTTCCAATGAGTTGTTGGGCGGGAGCCATCAAATAAACTGGATTGAGCTATACAAATCCTTTTTAAAACGATACTATGTTTAGCCATGGGATAACCGATGTTTTCTTTGATCTAGACCACACGCTTTGGGACTTTGAGAAAAACTCGGCACTCACGTTCCAGAAAATATTTGAAGAACATCAGATCGGAGTTGACCTGGATGACTTTTTAACCATCTATTCTCCTATCAATCTAGAATTTTGGAAACTTTATCGGGAGAACAGGATAAGCAAACCCCAACTGCGGTATCGCCGATTGAAACTCACCTTTGATCAATTGGGCACACAGGTATCGGATGTGACCATCGACGCTTTGGCACATGATTATATTGCACATTTGTCATCCTTTACGCATCTGATGCCGAACACCATGGAAATTCTGGGGTACCTCGCCCCAAAGTATCGGTTGCATATCATCACCAATGGGTTTCAGGAAGTTCAGGAAAAAAAGCTGAAAGGAAGCAAAATACGGGACTACTTCAACCAAATTGTAAATTCCGAGACAGCAGGAGTGAAAAAACCTCACCCCTATATTTTTGAGCTTGCGCTGACGAAGGCCAAAACCTCACCGCGGAATTCGATGATGATAGGCGATAATCTCGCAGCCGATATCCAAGGGGCAAAAGCTGTTGGTATGGAAGCGATACACTTCAATTGCAACGGGGAATCCGCGCATAAGGTGGCCCCAATGATTAACAATCTTATTGAAATAAAAGGCTTTTTGTAGAGTTATAGTTAGGAGATCTGGTCTCTCAATTGTTATATGATAAAAGCCCCATTGCCCATGAAAAGAAATCTTTTCAAGCTTGCCTTTGCATTGCTGGTTTTGTGCTTGCCCATTTCTTGTTCCGAAGAGCAGGACTTTGATCAGTTTGATGACTTGCAGGTAACCCCTTTACTGGTTTCGAGTATTTTCTATTTGGAGTCCACAGAGGAGTTCATCAACGCTTCCGGTACCTCTGAATCTTTTTATAGTGAAGATGTCAATTTTGATGCTTTCAATGAGCAATTTGTGGCGGAAAGGCTCTTGGAAGGTACCATAATCTTCGAAGTGGAGAACACCACCAGCAAAAATATCAGTTTTGTTGTTGAGTTTTTGGATGAAACCGGGAACATTCTGGATACTGAAACTTTTAGCATAGAGCCCGCACCGTCTGGCATTCTAACACGGGAAGTGGCCTATGGTCCCACGGGCAAGAGCTTGGACATACTGGTAGCTACTTCCGCACTTAGGATTGTTGGCAGCAACCTTGGCGATAACTCCAGCACTTCCTCTGAAACCGACCCAAAGATCATATTCAGATCCGCTGCGGAATTTCTATTTGAATTGCAATGAGGTTGAGCTTGTCACTTTTTTCCTTTATGCTATTGGGAATAACCCCGTTGTTGTCCCAAAACAAGCAATTATTATATGATTTTTATGAGATTCCCCAATCGTTGATGGTCAACCCCGGGGTAAAGACCATGGAACGATGGCATACCGGTGTACCCTTTATTTCAGGATTGTCGTTTCAGGCAGGAACAAGTGGCGTGACGGTAAACGATCTCTTTGCAAACGATGGCATCGATTTTACGACCAAAGTAAGGGAAAGGGTCTTGGATGCCATGAGCAGAAGGGACGATTTTAGCACCACAAGCCAAATTGAAGGGTTCAATGTGGGTTTTAGGGGAAGAAACCGACCTGATGACTACTATTCTTTTGGGATATACGGTGAGACCGATGTGATTGTATATTGGCCAAGGGATTTGGCCATTTTGGCCTTTGAAGGCAATGGGGGCACCAATATAGGACGTAGTTTTGATTTGGGCGATCTTAGTGTCAGGGGAGAAATGGTTAATGTCTTTCATTTTGGCATCAACAGAAAAATGAGCAATACCCTTACCGTAGGCGCCCGTGCCAAGCTGTATTCCAGTATTTTTCAGTTTCAGTCCATCAACAATTCGGGTTCTTTTGTGACCACACAGGGGCAGGACAACATATACAGAAGTACCATTGTAGCGGATATGGAACTTCAAACCGCAGGGGCCAATGGCATCATCAATATTTTGGACGAGGACACCTCCACCACACAAAGGGACCTAACCCGGCTTTTCGCCAAAAGAGTGTTCTTGGGCGGTAACCTGGGCCTCGGGCTGGATCTTGGGTTCAGTTATAACCTCAATCCGCAGACGACCATTACGGGCAGTATTTTGGATCTGGGGTTTATTTATCAATCCAAAGACGTAAAGAATTATACGCTACGGGGGAGGGCCGAAACCGAGGGAATCACCGTTTTTTTGCCCGATGATGTGAATGAAATCGATAATGATCTTTGGCAGGATTTGGTGGACGATATTGAGGAGTCCCTGCCTTATGGGGAAAACAGCTCCGGATATCTATCTTTCAGGCCCTTAAAGGCCTATGGTTCCATTCGCTATGATTTTGGCCAGGGCCAAAGCAAAAACGAAAATTGCGGTTGCGGAATCAATGTTGTCAGTGGCCAAAACCAGGAATTTTATAAGAACAGCGTAGGTGGGCAACTCTATCTGATCAAAAGGCCAAGGGGTTTTCAGCCTGCCCTCACAGGGTTCTACCAAAAAAGGCTTGGAAGGGCCTTCTCCATGAAGACCACCTATACCGTGGATAAATATTCGTTTACAAATGTGGGATTGGGACTCAATTTTCAGGCTGGTCCAGTGAATTTTTATATCCTTGGCGACAACCTGTTGGGCTATCAAAATATAGCCGGAAGCCACTATGCATCTTTACAATTCGGATTTAATATTATATCTTGGAACGATAATTGATTTAAGGTAGATATGAGGTTAAGAATTGTATATATAGCGCTTTTTGCCATAGGAATTAGTGGAACCGTAAATGGGCAGCTGAACAGCTACAAGTATATTATTGTGCCTAAAAAGTTCGAGGCATTCAATTCGGAAAACTTGCATATGACAAGCACCATGGTGAAACACTATTTTACCCAATATGGATTCAATGCAATTTATGATGATGCAATACAAGTGGATTTAGTGGAGGAACCATGTCTTGCTTTGACTGCTGAACTGTTGGATTTTTCCACCCTATTCTCCACAAAGACATTTATAGTACTTACCGACTGCAATGGGAAAGAAATCTTTAGGACCATTGAGGGAAGGAGCAAAGAAAAAGAATATCGTGATGCTTATAAAGAGGCGTTGGAAGAATCCTTTATTTCTTTTGCTGGGATGGACTATAGGTACACACCCAAAGAAAAAAAAGAAACCAAGTCCAAAAACGACGAGACCATTACAATAAGCTTCAAAGATGATATAAAGTCGGTTGGCAATGCTCCCAACCCTAAAGTCGTAGAACAAAAAGCTACACCGAAAGAACAGTTCTACAAAAGTAAAGAGCCGATAGGTTCAAATATGGTAAAGGCGGAACCCGTGGAAGAAATCAACGAGGAACAAGCACCTGTGTTATCGCTATCCAAAGACTTTCGGCTTGGGGATCAGATGGTTGCCCAATCCGTTGAAAATGGATATCATTTGATGGACAATGCTTCCAATGTGATACTCAAACTTCAGGAAACTTCTATGCAAGACATTTTTTTGACAGACTATAAGGGCAACAATGCCGTTGTCTTCAAAAAAGACGACAAATGGATGCTTGAATACGCCGAAAACGGTGAGAAACGTTTAGAGGAGCTCAATATCAAATTCTAATAGCCGTACTTTTTTTTCCAAAGCTTTTTTAGAAAATCACGCAATGCATTTTCACGGGGATTGTTTCCTGGTCGGTAAAAGGCCGTTCCCGAAATTTCTTCCGGGAGAAACTCAAAATCCACAAAGTTTCCTTCATGATCATGGGCATAGTCGTAGTTGGCCCCATACCCCAAATCCTTCATCAGTTTGGTCGGGGCATTTCTAATGGCCAAAGGAACCGACAGATCCCCTGTTTCACCCACCGTTTTTTGAGCTTCTTTTATGGCAACATAGCTGGCATTGCTTTTGGGCGAACAAGCCAAATACGTAGCGCATTGGCTCAAAATGATTCTTGCCTCAGGATGTCCAATGGTGTTCACCGCCTGAAAAGTGGTGTTCGCCATGACCAATGCCGTTGGATTTGCATTGCCAATATCCTCGGAAGCCAGGATCACCATCCTCCTCGCAATGAACTTTACGTCCTCGCCACCCTCAATCATTCGGGCAAGCCAGTACACCGCTGCATTGGGGTCACTTCCCCGTATGGATTTGATAAATGCAGAAATGATATCGTAGTGTTGCTCCCCGGTTTTGTCGTAGAGGACTGTGTTTTTCTGAACTTTGTTAAGCACAGAGTCGTTTGTGATGGTGATGGGTTCTTCTGTCTCAGAATTGACTATCAGCTCAAAAATGTTCAATAATTTTCTGGCATCACCACCCGAAAGCCGAAGCAGGGCCTCCGTTTCCTTAAGAACGATTTTTTTTGCGCGTAACACCGTATCAGTAGTCATTGCCCGGTGCAAAAGGGCTTCCAAATCCGTTTTGTCAAATGGTTTCAACACGTATACCTGACATCGGGAAAGGAGTGCGGGGATAACCTCAAAACTCGGATTTTCGGTGGTAGCGCCAATCAGGGTTACCCAGCCTTTTTCCACGGCGCCCAGCAAAGAATCTTGCTGCGATTTACTAAATCGATGAATCTCATCAATAAACAAAATGGGATTTTTTGAAGTAAAAAGACCCCCGCTTTGCTTTGCTTTTTCAATAACTTCCCTCACATCTTTCACCCCGCTGCTTATGGCACTTAGGGTATAAAAAGGCCTTTCGCTTTCATTGGCGATGATATTCGCCAAAGTGGTCTTTCCAGTTCCGGGTGGCCCCCAGAAAATCAAGGAGGGAACAATCCCCTTTTTGATTTGAAGGGTCAACGCCCCATTTTCACCCACCAAATGACTTTGGCTAATGTAATCTTCCAATGATTTGGGCCGTATGCGCTCTGCCAAGGGTTCGTTCATGAGGATAAAAATAAAACAAATTTGTAGGCACTGGGGCAGTCATTTTTGAAAGGATATCCATTTGAAACTGACAATTTGTGTAAATTCAACTTTATGGCCGATTAATTGATTCATTATGCAATATGTCAACAAGCGATCATTTTAAGATTTCCAATTCCGTGATCTTGGCACCATTGGTGGCCATTTTGGCCATTTGGACGGTTTTTTGGGCTGAACTGCGTTTGGGGGTCAACCTGAACGATTTTGGGATTCATCCAAGGAAAATCAGTGGGTTGAAGGGTGTTTTGTTCAGTCCATTCATCCATGGCTCTGTTGAGCATCTTTATAACAACACATTGCCTTTGGCCGTGTTGACTTCTTTCCTGTTCTATTTTTATCAAAAACAGGCATTACGGATCGTTATCCTTGGCGTGCTCATCTCTGGATTATTGACGTGGTTCATTGGCAGGCCGTCCTTTCATATTGGGGCCAGTGGGCTGATCTATGTACTGGCGAGTTTTATTTTCTTTAAAGGGATTTTGACCAAGCATTTTAGATTGGTCGCTATTTCCCTGGTAGTGGTTTTCATCTATGGAAGTATGATCTGGTACATTTTTCCGGTAAAGGACGGAATATCTTGGGAAGGGCATCTTTCAGGATTCCTGACAGGACTCTTCCTTGCTTTGATGATTAGGGTGAAGGTACCCAAAGAGAAAAAGTATGCTTGGGAAAGGGAAGATTACAATGAGGAGGAAGATCCTTTTTTAAAACACTTTGATGAGGATGGCAATTTCATTGAGGGTAATTTGGACGATGACCAGAAGGACCATGTTTCCGTTCAATATCATTACAAAAAGAAGGATAAGGAGTAAGGCTACCCTTTTCTTTGCCGAACCACTTCATATAGAAAAACTCCACAGGCCACTGAAACGTTCAAGGAACCAATAGAACCCAATAAGGGAAGTTTGGCCTGTTCATCCACCAGTGCAAGTATGGAAGGCGAAATTCCATGGCCCTCAGAACCCATGATTATGGCACACGGGCGGTCAAAATCCACATCATAAAGCTCGATGTCCGTTTTTTCTGTGGCGGCCACCACCGAAATACCTGAAGATTGTAGATAAAAAATGGCATCCTTTAAATGCTCCACCTTTGCTATCGGGATGTTGAAGATGGCACCTGCCGACGTTTTTACGGTATCCTCGGTAATGGGTGCCGCACCTGTTTTGGGGATTATAATGCCGTGAACACCAGAACATTCGGCCGTTCTGATAATGGCTCCAAAATTTCTGACGTCAGAGACTTGGTCCAACAATAACAAGAAGGGCTTGGTTTCTTTTTGGATGACTGCTTCAACCAAAACTTCAAAATCGTGAAAGGAGACCGGGGAAATCTGCGCGACCGCACCTTGGTGGTTGTTCCTGGTCAGCCTATTGAGCTTTTCAACGGGAACATAGGACCGACTGATGCCCGTTTTGCGAATGGTCGCCTCCAATTCCTGGTACAACTCTCCTTTGAGTCCTTTTTGAAGGAAAATCTTGTTTATGGGCTGTTCGGCGGCAATGGCCTCCAGTATGGCCCGGATACCGTAGATTTGGCTGTTCATAGGGAATGTTTATTGAAGTAATTTGTAGGCCCTTAAAGGACCATTGTTCGCTGCGCTTAGCAAAAACATTTCCTTGCCAGCATTGGTAAAGGTATCCAAACTTTTTACATTGCCTTCCAGCCAAAGACCCGAATCCTGCTGAGGCACACTGGTGTAACCATCTTTGCCATTGGAGAGCAGTACAATTCCAGAAATAGCGTCCAACCTTGGGGTTTCCACTTCCGTTTCATAGATGTTTCCTGCCGCAACAATGTCCTCAAAACCATCATGATTGATATCCATAAAGACACAATCCATGAGAGGAAAGGTTTGTACATCTATTGGTAGCACGGCTTTTTCAAATTGGTTGTCACCCTTGTTGATCAATATGATGGACTGGAACTCCGTAACGCTGTTTTCATACGAATTTTCGAGCTTTTCACCATAGATGTCCACCAAACTTGCATTGGCAAATTCAGAGTAAGTTTCAAATTTTTCTTTGATAAAGGGCATTTGTTGTGATGAACATTCCCTTCCCCTAACCGGCACATAGGTATCGTGGTATTTTTTGCTCAAAACAATGTCATTGGTCCCATTGTCATCAAAGTCGGTGGCGTAAACCTTAAATGGTTTTTCTGGAGATGCCTTAAATTTGATGTTGAGGCCAACATTGCCAACCACATAATCCTTTAAGCCATCCTTATTGACATCAGTCTCATGTACTGAAAACCACCAGCCTTTTTCGCTTAAAATGGGATTTCCTTCGGAAACATTTTCAAAAACACCTTTTTTGTTAAGAAACACACCTACACCGGTCCATTCACCAACTGCAATGAAATCTTCCCATCCGTCGTTGTTCACATCTGTGGTTTGGATATCATTGACAATGCCAAAATTCAGCAATTGGGGCGCTACTTTCTGGGTTACGTCAATCAATTCACCATCCCTGTTCTCATATAAAGTGGATGATTGCGGATTGGGATATTTTTTTGGGATGACCCTGTTGCCCACCAAAATATCATTGTCACCATCTTTATCAAAGTCTATGATAGAGACAGACTTTCCATTTTTTGGATAAGATCTCAATGCGCCCATGTCCTTTTTGTTGAACTGTCCTTTCCCATTGTTGATGTAGAGTCTATCGGTATGATAGGAAGAATGTTCCTCAAATTCGTTTCCTCCGCTTACCACGTATAGATCGAGATCTTGGTCCCCATCAAAATCAAAAAACACGGATTCCATATCCTCAAATTGAGCATCGTTGGAAAGGGCAGGGGATGTTATCTTTCTAAATCCAGAGGTTGTTTGTACGAAAAGCTGCCCAGGTTGTCCGGAGGCACCCCCAATATGAAGGTCCATTAATCCATCGTTGTTTATATCCCCTTTGGTGATAAAGGGCCCCATGGTGGACTGCTTGTAGGGCAGTAATATTTCTATTTCAAAATCATCATACGCATTTTCGACATGTGCATAATCCAAACCTGCAATAGGATGATTTCCCCGTTCAAAGAATTTTCCTGGCCAGGATTTTTGCGGAATGGGAGTGGACGCATCCTTTTTATGGAATGTGAGTGTGGTATTGGCGGGGACATTGAATTTTTGCTCCATTTTCCCATTTTTCCAATATATGGTCACCGTGTCCACGGTTGAATGCGGACCCAATCCAAAAAACGCAATGTTTTCCTGTGCTGAGCGGTAGCCCCGTACCCTTTTCACCTCTATCATTTGGGTATGGTCACCCATCTGTATTTCTACTTTGGCAAACTCTTCCGAAGAATCCCCTTTGGGAATCACTTTGAGATAATTGCCCAACTTTTTTTCAATGGATAGGTTTTGATAAACAAAAGCCTCTTCGTCCATATTGTTGATGACAATATCCAAATCGCCATCGTTGTCCAAATCACCGGAAGCGGCTCCATTACTGAATGAAAAATCACCCATGCCCCAATCGTCTGAAACGTTTTCATAAACAAGGTCCGAATTTCTCTTGTACATGATATTTGGTAATTTTTCTGACGGCATGGACTCATACAGTCTTTGTTTTACCTCCAGCGGGACTTGGGAACCGTATTTTTGCCGAGCGTCAAAAACCTTTCTTTGCAAATCGTTGTCCAGTGCGTACCGGCGATACCCATTGGTCACATGGATTTCTTTATGGCCATCCAAATCGAAGTCGTTCATAAGCACGGACCAACTCCAATCGGTATTGGCAACCCCGGATAGTTGTGAAATGTTGTTGAATTTTCCATTGCCGATATTCTTCTGCAAAGAATTGTACATATATTGATAATGGAACCCGGCTTTGTTCACTAGATAATCAAATCGCTGGGTATTCATGGATGCCATTAGGGTTTTGGAACGCACATGATCGTTGGCAGCCATGTCCAATACAAAAATGTCCTGTAGATTGTCATTGTCCACATCGGCAATGTCAATACCCATACCGTAGAAAGATATCTGCTCGGTGGATTCTTTGATGGTATCTGAGAAAGTACCATCCTGGTTGTTCATGTATAGCACATCGGGAAGGTAGTAGTCACTCGCCATATAGATGTCCATCCATCCATCTTCGTTGATGTCAGAGATGGCCAAACCAAGACCGAATATGGGTTTTTGCATTCCCGCCTGTTTGGTGACATCTACAAACTTGCCACCATCATTTCTATATAAATGCGAGGAATTGAAATAAATGGTTTCCTCATTGGCTGTTGCATATCTGCCAAAGGTAATGGGGTCCATTCCATAAAGCTCATTTTCATTCATCACGAGGCAGTCCAAATCACCATCTTTGTCAAAATCAAAAAAAGCGGATTGCGTACTGATTCCCATGTCTGCAAGGCCATAGTGTTCTGCCATTTCTTGAAAAGTGCCGTCCTGTTGGTTGATTAAAAGCAGGTTTTTCCGATTGTCACGGATATTGGGGCCGCCTTGGGAAACATAAATGTCCATCCAGCCGTCTGTATTGATATCTACAAAGGTGACACCATTGGACCAGTCCTTGCCAGTATTGATATTGGCAGTTTCGGTTACATCGTTGAATATAAGATTGCCTTGGTTTAGATATAGCTTGTTTGGCAATTGGTTTCCACAGAAGAAAATGTCCAGGAGACCGTCATTGTTCAAATCTTCCAGACCCACTCCCGCACCGTTGTAGAAATAGTCGTAGTCGAAAAGGTTTTGCATGGAAGACACATCGTGTTTGATTGTATTGGCGAAGCTTATTCCAGTCATTTCAGAGCTAGTCCGTTCAAATATCCTTTTTGTTTCGGATAGTGCAGAGAGTGGGGTTTTATCCTCTTTATCTCCCTCCGCACAATTTGAAAAAAATGACAAAATTAGTATTGGACAAATATGGCGAAGAACAGAAAAAATGCTTTGAATAGAGTTGTCTGGCCCCACACTACTAAAATTAGGTTCTGATCTATTGGAAAACACGTAACAGGAATTTAGTTTGCGTTGTAAAATTACCAAGTATGTTCCACAAATTAAATTTATAATTCATAAAATAGTTTTCTTCTTTTTCTCAGTGATTGGTTCTCAGTACAATTGGTCATTAAAGAAAAAGGGCATCCAGTATTGGATGCCCTTTTTTTAAAAAGACTGTAATCTATTTATTCACAGACCAAAAGGGTCACTGGACCGGGTGTAATAAATGGTCCACCGTCCGCAGCAGCATTTCCGTTTGGATCCAAGATTCTGAAGATATGCTCTTCCTCGAAGTTGCCGGGCACATATACAATCAACAAAGTGACAGCACCTTCAGGAACGGTGAAGGTGGCCTCGCCGCTTTCACCATTTTCCAAGGTAAAGGTCTCTGTCTCACCATCATCAACTGTAACCTCAAAGAGAGCACCGTCCCATCCGTCGCCGAATGTATCAGTAAACTGGATTGTGTACTCACCTGGGAACGGTGCATCCGCGTTAAGCTGGATACATTCCGTAACGATAACGGGATCAAAGAATTCATCACCTATGTCGTTCTCATTGTCCACGGTCACTACACGCCCATCGGCGGTAACAATCTCATAACGAATGTTGAACCCATCGTTCAGGCCAAGGTCGTCGAACGTAAGGTTAGGCCCATAGAGGTCATCAAGGGCAATAACAAAATCAAGAGTGGCAATCCCATCTTCGCCAACGGTAAAGTCAGTGGCAATGTCAAATGTGGCATAAAGAGCCTCAGGCTCTGAAAGATTGGGCTCACCCTCACCGATGCTCCTATCAACAAACCTACGGTATACGTTCAAGGTCTCCACCAGGCCTGCATCGATCAACAGGGAATCCCCGATGCTGATGGTCACAGCATAGTCATCATTGGGATTGGTAAGCGATACCTCGTTCGCGTTGACGTCCTCAAGTTCAAATTCGATGCCATCATCCACATCATAGGTATACTGGAACGGGGAGCTGAAAAAGGATCCACCGCTCACCGTACCGGTCGGGGACGAAGCATCGAACGAACGACCATCGGTAAGGAATAGTTCCATGTCAATGATGAACTGGTCACCCGGAAGGATGTCCAGAAGTGTAAGTCCTGTGGCGGTCAAAAGCTCTCCGAGGGTGGCACTGTAGTCAAAGCTAGGGAGTCCATCAGTGGAACCGAACTCGGTGATGGTGGCCAGGGCCACATCGGATACTGAGTCGTCCGTTGTCCCGTTGTTGTCCACAAAGCTTACGGTTATCTCAACCCTGTCCAACAAATCGCCATCCCCACGGTCCTGTTCCTGTATGGACCAGGAAAGCACGGCGCTCTCGTCGAACATGTCCAGTGCCCCGTCCTCGTCCAAGGTCCTAAGGACTGCACCCGAGGTGAAAGTGTCCTGTACCAGGAGCGTGATCTTATCGTCCTCGCTACAGGCAGTCACGAGGACCACCAATGCGAGCAGTATATATGTCTTGAAATTTTTCATGAATCTTGTTTTTATAATCATTGCAGTTTTTTATTAGTTAGCTGGGGGCACCCCGTTGTCGTCCCAGAAGACCGGCTGTTGCTGGTTGGCCTTTTGGGTGATGTTCGAGTTGTTGTTCACCGCATCCGTTGGATAGTACATGGACTGGATGAAGACGTCCGGGTTTGGCTCCAGGTTGGGCTGCAGGGTCGTTGGGAAGTTGGTCCTCCTGTAGAAGTTGTAGGGCTCTACACCATTGCCAAAGTGGGCCACAAAATACTGCTCACCGATTATGTCCCATTTGCCATTGTTGTCTGCCTCGTCAAAGGCTATGGTCAATTCGTTGATGAACCCGCTTATGTCACCTGCAGAAGGGGCGAACGAAGCATCGGCGCTCCCCAGTCTTGGAGTGGAGAAGGCCAGGACCTTTTCGATGGACTTGGTGACCGCATTGATAAGGGCTGTCTGTGCCGCGGGAACGTTCCCGGCCACCATGGCCCTTTCGGCCAACATAAAGTCCACGCCAAAGGCGGTCAACAGGTTACTGATCCCGTTCCCTCCGGTCCCGGAATTCGGGCCTGTCTCGGCAAAGGTGTCATCGTCAAAAAGCCCGCCCACGGGATACACGCCATAAACTGTCCTCAAAAGACCATCAGGTGGGATACCGTCGGCATCCCCATGGTCACGTCCCCAGTAGCCATTGGGCAGGGAACAGAACGTAAAGCCGCCGTTAACATAGTGCGCCGGTGGCGTGTTCAATGAACAGGTCAAGGTTTCCTCATCAGGGTCTATCCCAGGGGCACCGGGGGTAGCATTGTTCTGACGGTAGAAATAGTACCGAATCCTAGGGTCATCCGAGGTGTCCATCAGGTTCATGAGCCAGTTGGACATGTATTCGTTAGCTCCTGCATCCTGATAGTTGATACCGAACCTTGGGTGCCTTGTATCGGGCTGTGTGGCACTGGAGGCTGGCCACTCCCAGAGCATGTCCTCCGAGGTGTCTGTAATGTAGTTACCGCTGGCGACGATGGCGTCGAAGGCCGAAAGGGCACTTCCGTCCACCAAACGTGTCTGGAGATAGATCTTCATCTTTAAGGTATTGGCCGCCTTGGTCCATAGATCATAGTCATTACCATAATAGAAATCCACAACGGGATCTGATGCCGCATCACTCGCAAAGTTGGCAATGGCCTGGTTCAAAAGGGCCAGACTGGCAGCATAGATGCTCTCGCCACTATCCACGGCAGGGTTGAAATTGGGCTCCCCAGATTCGGCCTGTATGGCCTCTGTATAGGGAACGTCCCCGAAGAAGTCAACCATGCTTACCATAAGGAAGGCCTCTATGAACTGGGCTATCCCTAAGTGGTGGGTAAGCTCAGCCTCCTCGGCCAAGGGCTGCATCTGACGGATATCGTTCAAAATACCCTGATAGGCATTGGCCCATTCGTCATTCATATCGGAGCCTTGGTAGGCACTCAAGTAGTTCCTTCCCGATAGGTTAACGATCCGGGTGAGTTCCATACCCAACTCGTTGAAACCGTCCCCAGTGGTATTACCTCCAGAGGCCCAGTTATCGTTTGCGTCAAAATCCGCATCACCCTCAAACTGTCGGATAAAGTCTTCCTGGATTGAGCTCAGGAAGAAATCAGGGTTTGCCTGATCAGGGGTGAGTGCGTTGGGGTTCGCTGTGAGATCCAGTTCGGTCGTCTCACAGGAAACCATCGCAAGGGTGGTCCCAAGGACCGCTATTGCTATATATTTATTGATATTTCTCATTATTCTCATAGTTTTTTTATTCTTAGAATGTTGCTTTTACGCTCAGACCGTACCTTCTGGAACTTGGACCGTTAATGAAGTCGAAGCCCTGTCCGTTAGAAACGCCAAGACCGGCCGTGTTGGGGTCAAAGTTGGCGCCCTTGGGTGTGTTGAAGGCCCTGAACCATAGGTTTTGTCCTGAAACGGTGAAACTGAGTGCCCCGAAAGGAGTCTTGTCCAAGAACTTCTTGGGAAGCGCATAGCTCAAAGAGGCCTCCTGCAAACGCAAGGTGGTAGCATCATAAACCTGCATTTCGTTGGGACCAAACAATACATTGCTGAACCAGAAGTCGGAGTTGTTGATCTGCAGATTGTTGGGATTGCCGTTGGCATCAACACCAGGTAGGATGTATGTATCCTCTCTGTCGATGGTCTCTGTAATCAGTCCCCTTCCCAAAAGGGTCGAAATGGTACTGGAGTATACATCCCCACCTTGGGTATAGTTCCATTGGAACCCTAAGGTGAAGTTCTTGTAGGAGACAGAGTTGATTACGTTAGCCACCCAGTCCGGGTTGGGGTCACCTATAATACCATCCTCGGGATCTTGTACAAAGTAGCCATCGGCCCCAATTACAAAGTCCCCGTTGGCATCCCTTAAGATTTTACTACCAAAGAGCACGCCCAATGGCTCTCCCTCTATGGCAGCGTTACCGAGGTTTGAGAATCCAGAGTACACCACTTGATCGGTATCAAGACCCAAATCCGTGACTGTGGTCTCGTAAGCGGTGAAGTTAACATTGGTCCTCCAGGAGAACCCACCTTCTTCATTGGCCCTGAACCATTCTACACCAAGGTCCATCTCCACTCCCTCGGATTCTATCTCCCCGATGTTGGTGGAGGTCCTCAGGAACCCTGTGGCCGGATCAAGGAACCTGTCCAAAATCAAATCGTTGGTGGTTCGCTGATATACTGAAGCATCAAAGGTGATCCGGTTGTTCCACCATCTGGACTCCACACCTAGCTCAATCTCTTCGAGTGTTTCTGGTTGGAGGTTCTCGTTGCCTAGACGGGTACCGGTTGTATTGGTCACAACGTTCTGTCCCGAACCGTCCTGCACGTCCTGTGCATCAAGGAACAGGGTGCTCACAGTGGGATAGTTGCTAGATCCCGCATCAAAGTTCGCGGATACCCCAATGCCCCCACGTATCTTCAGGTAGTTGAGGATGTTCTCGGACTTGAGCCCATCAAAAGCTGCTGTTGGGATAAATGACACACTGGCACTTGGGTAGAACTGCGTCCTGTTGTCCTTGGCGAAATTGGATACCCAGTCGTTCCTTCCGGCCAATGTCACATAGACCATGTTGTCATAATCGAAGTCGGCTTGTCCGTAGACCCCAACGATGTTCTGCTCCACAAATGTCTGAATCTCATTCTGGTTTAGGAAGTTGAAGTGCCTAAGGACGCCGAACACCTGCTGGCCATCACTGGCCACACCGTTCTGGTCGAAGACGGTCCTCCTTGAGGTGGCCCCCAAGTTAAAGGTAGAGCCCACCTTGTCCGTTATATCATAGTCACCATTAAGCACCAGGTTGTGGTCCCAGATGGTGTTGGTGTTGTTCCAGGTCTCGTAGAAACCGCTGGCCAACCTCACGTCACCACTGTTACTGTTGATACCCCCTTTGTTCTGGAGGTTTACGTTGTTCTCGCTGTAGACATCGATACCCGCACGATAAATAATGTTGAGGTTGTCGCTGATGTCATATTGCACGGTGGCCTGCCCGAAAACCCTGTTGGTCTCCTGGCTGCTCTCGGCATTGGCCACTGTCCACAACGGGTGCTGTATTGAGTTGTTCTGGCGGTAGTACACACTTCCACCAGTAATGGGGTTCTGGAAGGGAAGTCCCTGTACGTCGATGCTCCTTGGGGTGAACCAAAGGTCACCGAACACTGAGGAACCTGAGCCTGTAGCTCCGTTACCCTGGCTAAGTGCCACGGGAGGGGAGATAAACTTGGTCCTTGCGAAGTTCAGCGTACCCGCCACTGTAAATTTGTTGGACAGGATGGCGCGGCCCCCGACTGAAAGGGTATTACGCGTCACACTGTTGTTCGGGGTGAACCCGTTGTCCTTTAGGTAACCATAGTTAAGGTTATACCCGATCTTGCCATCATCCGATGCCCCGCGCACGTTGATGGAGGTGTTGGCCACCGCCCCGGTCTTGAAGAACTTATCGACACTGTCATAGGGCCTCCACTCATATACCGCTCCCTGGAATTCTGGAAAGGCGGCCTGGATGGCACTGGTAGATGTTGAATAGGGATGGCGCAAAAAGCCAGGGGCACCTGATTGGGTCCCGTTTATGGCCGGTTGTAAGCCCCATCCAGAAGGTCCCTCCCTTCGGAAGTTAGGTCCCCAGTTACTGAAGAACCACCCAAAGTTTTGGTCGAAACCGTTACCGTACTCGTCCTGGTAGTCCGGAAGCGAGGCTATCTCGTTGAAGAACAGGGATGAGTTCACAGTGATCTCGGTCTTCTTTGGACCGGAGGCCCCTGCGGATCCACCTTTGGTGGTGATAAGAATGACCCCGTTACGTCCTTGGGAACCATATAGTGTTGCTGCCGCCAGACCCCTGAGCACGTTCACGCTCTCTATACTGTTCGGGTCAAGGTCAAGGAAACGGGAAGAACCGTTGTTACCGTTGACAAAATCCTGACGGTCACCCTGTCTTCCGACCGAGTTCGTATCGGAACTGAACGGGACACCGTCCACGATAAACAGCGCTTGGTTGCTACCACTGAAAGTAGATTGGCCACGGATGACCACGTTGGTCGCGGAACCGGACAGACCGCTCTGGTTGGTGATCTGTACACCGGCAGCCTTACCCTGGAGCACCCTGGCGACATCGCCCTCTGGGCGCGACTCCAATTGCTCCTCGCCGACCTCGGTCACCGCATAGCCAAGTGCCTGCTTTTCCCTTTTGATACCAAGGGCCGTCACAACAACCTCCTCAAGGGCCTGGGTGTCCTCCTCCATCTGAACGTTCACAACGCTCGCCGCGCCAACGACCCTCCGGGAAGGTCTCTGCCCTATATAGGTGAAAAGCAGTGCCTGGCCCTCGCTTGCACTGATCGCGTAATTTCCATCGAAATCTGTTTGGGTACCATTAGTGGTCCCTTCAACGACAATGTTGACCCCAGGCAACGGAAGTCCGTCAGCATCCGTGACGGTACCTGTAATCGTCTTGTCTTGTGCAAAGGAAACATGCACAACAAACGCCAATAATAGCGTTAACAATCCATTAAGTTTTGTTCTCATTTTAAAATTATTTGAATTAGCTAGCCGCTAAAATCATAATTTCATGTTAATAATCCAAACTAATTTTACTAAATTTTTATTCAGGCCATAGTAAATACGTTTACTTCAAAATCCTTATGGTTTATTATGGACCCTGCAATTTGTTCATCCTGTAATTGTTCAAACTGCAAATAGTGAGGAAAGGAATACGGTGTTAGACCAATGATATCAACCAAAACGTTTTCACGGTATATCACTTTATTAACAATATACCTTAATATATATACTTGTTTATTTTTTTATGGACCGAATCGAAAAGAGGCAAAAACACATGAAGCCTATTTCCTGTTGTCTTTAAAAATTTTAAGAAATTCACAACCGAACCTTAATAGATTACCTAAAGGATGAGAGAATAATTCTGTTGGAATCATCATGGAGGGTTACGGTTAAGGCCCTGGTTTGAATTTGGAAAAGATGTTTTTTTGGGTGGTAATCAAATTTAATCTTTCAGGATTTGAATTATTCCGAAATATCACTACATTTGCAGCCCTCAAAATGAGGGTTATTTAGTTTTATAATAGAAATTTAATGCCAACAATTTCACAATTAGTACGAAAAGGAAGAGCCACAATTACCAAGAAGAGTAAATCGGCTGCTTTGGATTCGTGTCCCCAAAGAAGAGGGGTGTGTACGCGTGTTTACACTACTACGCCTAAAAAACCAAACTCCGCAATGCGTAAAGTTGCAAGGGTAAGGTTGACCAACGGCAAGGAAGTGAACGCCTACATTCCAGGAGAGGGACACAACCTGCAAGAGCACTCGATAGTATTGGTTAGAGGTGGAAGAGTAAAGGATTTGCCTGGTGTGCGATACCACATTGTCCGAGGGGCGTTGGATACTGCCGGAGTGGCGGGGAGAACGCAACGAAGGTCAAAGTATGGTGCAAAGCGTCCTAAAAAGTAATCAACTTTAAGAAGAAGCAATGAGAAAAAAGCAGGCAAAGAAAAGACCATTGTTGCCAGACCCAAGATTTAACGATCAATTGGTCACTCGTTTTGTGAACATGATGATGTGGGATGGCAAGAAATCAATTGCATTCAAGATATTTTATGATGCAATTGACATAGTCGACGAAAAAAACACGAACGAAGAAAAAACTGGACTGGATCTTTGGAAAGACGCACTTTCCAACGTTATGCCCCATGTTGAGGTAAGGAGTAGAAGAGTGGGTGGAGCAACGTTCCAGATTCCAATGCAGATTCGTCCGGACAGAAAGATATCCACAGCCATGAAATGGTTGATCAGCTACTCAAGAAAGCGTAACGAGAAATCAATGGCCCAAAAATTGGCCGCTGAGATTCTGGCTGCGTCAAAAGAAGAAGGTGCCGCTGTGAAGAAAAGAGTGGATACCCATAAAATGGCTGAGGCCAATAAAGCATTCTCACACTTTAGATTCTAATCAAGAAAATGGGAAGAGATTTAAAATATACAAGGAATATAGGTATTGCAGCGCATATTGATGCTGGGAAAACAACTACCACGGAACGTATTCTTTTTTATACAGGTGTGAGCCACAAAATTGGTGAGGTGCACGATGGTGCCGCTACCATGGACTGGATGGAGCAAGAGCAGGAGCGTGGTATCACCATTACCTCTGCCGCTACCACATGTACCTGGCAGTTCCCAACGGAGCAGGGCAAGCCTACAAGCGATGCACACGGTTATCACTTTAATATTATCGATACCCCCGGTCACGTGGACTTTACCGTTGAGGTAAACCGTTCACTTCGTGTTTTGGACGGGCTGGTTTTCCTTTTCAGCGCTGTTGACGGTGTTGAGCCCCAGTCCGAGACTAACTGGAGGTTGGCCGATAACTATAAAGTGCCCCGTATTGGTTTCGTAAATAAAATGGACCGTCAGGGATCGAATTTCTTGCTTGTGTGCAAGCAAGTTCGTGAAATGTTGGGTTCCAATGCCGTGCCGATTGTATTGCCAATAGGTGACGAGGCCGATTTTAAAGGGATTGTTGACTTGGTAAAGAACAGGGCTATCGTATGGCACGATGACAATTTTGGGTCCACTTTCGATATTGTTGATATTCCAGCAGAAATGCAAGATGAAGTAAAGGAGTTCAGAGCTGCATTGATTGAAGCAGTTGCGGAATATGATGAGGCTTTGATGGAGAAATTCTTCGAGGACGAAGACTCCATCACCGAGGATGAAGTGCATGCAGCACTTCGTGCAGCTGTAATGGACAGGGCCATCATCCCAATGGTATGTGGTTCTTCCTTCAAGAATAAGGGAGTTCAATTCCTTTTGGATGCCGTTTGCCGTTACCTGCCATCTCCATTGGACAAGGACGCTATAATCGGTGTAAATCCCGATACAGAAAAAGAAGAAAAAAGAAAACCAGACCCAAAAGAACCGTTTGCTGCCTTGGCTTTCAAGATTGCAACCGATCCTTTCGTAGGGCGTCTGGCCTTCTTTAGAGCATATTCCGGTAGATTGGATGCTGGTTCTTATGTATTGAACAATCGTTCAGGAAACAAGGAGCGTATTTCTCGAATCTACCAGATGCATGCCAACAAACAGAATGCCATCGACTTTATCGAGGCAGGAGATATTGGTGCAGCCGTTGGATTTAAGGACATCAAAACAGGGGATACCCTTTCTGATGAGAAACACCCGATCGTTTTGGAGAGTATGAACTTTCCAGATCCCGTTATCGGTATCGCTGTGGAGCCAAAAACAAAAGCTGATGTTGATAAATTGGGCATGGCTTTGTCCAAATTGGCAGAAGAGGATCCTACTTTCCAAGTAAAAACTGATGAAGCTTCAGGCCAGACCATCATTTCAGGTATGGGCGAGCTTCACCTGGATATCATTGTCGACCGTTTGAGACGCGAGTTCAAGGTAGAGGTAAACCAAGGTCAACCGCAGGTTGAATACAAGGAATCTTTAACCGCAATGGCCAACCACAGGGAAGTTTACAAGAAACAAACCGGTGGTCGAGGTAAGTTTGCGGACATTGTGTTTACCATGCAGCCTGCGGAAGAAGGTAAAGTTGGATTGGAGTTTGTCAATGAGATCAAAGGAGGTAACATTCCTAAAGAATATATCCCATCCATAGAAAAAGGATTCAGGGAAGCCATGAAAAATGGTCCTCTGGCCGGATTTGAGATGGATAGTATGAAAATTACCCTTAAGGACGGATCTTTCCACCCTGTGGATTCCGATTCATTGTCCTTTGAACTTGCAGCCAGATTGGGTTACAAAGTTGCCGCCAGGGCCGCTAGGGCCGTATTGATGGAGCCTATCATGAAGTTGGAGGTGCTTACCCCAGAAGAGAACATGGGTGACATTGTAGGTGACTTGAACCGTAGAAGAGGTCAAGTGAACAATATGGACGACAGGGCAGGTTCCAAGGTTATCAAGGCCGAGGTACCGCTATCGGAAATGTTTGGATACGTAACCTCGTTGAGAACACTATCTTCAGGTAGGGCAACTTCCACCATGGAATTTTCCCACTACGCAGAAACACCTTCCAACATAGCAGAAGAGGTAATTAAAGCAACAAAAGGGGTAACCGCTTAATTTTCAGCAAGATGAGTCAAAAAATTAGAATAAAATTAAAGTCTTACGATCATAATTTGGTGGACAAATCTGCTGAAAAGATCGTGAAAACGGTGAAGACAACAGGTGCTGTCGTTACAGGCCCCATTCCGTTACCGACGCATAAAAAGATATTTACGGTTTTGCGTTCACCGCACGTGAACAAAAAATCTAGGGAGCAGTTCCAATTGAGCTCGTACAAAAGACTTTTGGATATATACAGCTCCTCGTCAAAAACCATTGATGCCCTTATGAAGCTAGAGCTTCCCAGCGGTGTTGAGGTTGAGATAAAAGTATGATGATGTTTTCGTCCTTGGGCGAAAATGACATGTCCTGGACGACGGTCCAGGAAAAACGGTGAAAGAAAAAAATCTGGGTCAGAGCAGAGTCTTTTCTTGACCCAATTTTTTTGCCAGGAAATTGGCGCAACAAAAAAGTAAACAAGTAATAATTAATAAATATGTCTGGGTTAATAGGAAAAAAAATCGGTATGACCAGCATCTTTGACGAGAATGGAAAGAACATTCCATGTACCGTTCTTGAGGCTGGACCATGCGTGGTTACCCAAGTCAGAACCGAAGAGGTGGACGGGTACAATGCCCTTCAGCTTGGTTTCGATGACAAGGCAGAAAAACGTGCTAATAAGGCCGAATCCGGCCACTTTAAAAAGGCAGGTGCTTCTCCTAAGAAGAAAGTCGTTGAGTTCCAAGGGTTTGAAGGAGAATACAAATTAGGGGACACCGTAGGTGTAGACCTATTTGTAGAAGGAGAATTTGTGGATGTCGTAGGTACATCAAAAGGAAAAGGATTCCAAGGAGTTGTCAAGCGACATGGTTTTGGTGGAGTTGGTCAAGCGACCCACGGCCAGCACAACAGATTGAGGGCGCCTGGTTCCATTGGTGCAGCTTCTTATCCTGCAAGGGTTTTCAAGGGAATGCGAATGGCCGGTAGAATGGGTGGTGAGCGAGTGACCGTTCAAAACCTTAGAGTATTGAAAGTTGTGCCAGAAAAAAACCTTTTGGTAGTAAAAGGTTGCGTGCCAGGGCACAAAAATTCATATGTAACTATACAAAGGTGGCAATAATGAAGGTAGCAGTTTTAGATATCAAAGGAAAAGAAACCGGAAGAAAGGTAGACCTTTCTGACGATGTTTTCGCCATAGAGCCGAATGAGCATGCCATCTATTTGGATGTAAAGCAATACTTGGCGCACCAAAGACAAGGTACCCATAAAGCCAAGGAAAGGGCTGAGATTACAGGTAGTACCCGAAAAATCAAAAAGCAAAAAGGTACTGGTACCGCCAGGGCCGGTAGCATAAAGTCTCCTGTTTTTAGGGGTGGTGGTAGGATTTTTGGTCCAAGACCAAAGGATTATACCCAAAAGCTTAACAAAAACCTGAAGCGATTGGCCCGTAAATCGGCCTTGAGCATCAAATCAAAGGAGAAAGCTTTGGTTGTGGTTGAGGACTTCAATTTTGATGCACCCAAGACCAAGGAATTTGTGGCCTTTTTGAGCTCTTTGGGCTTGGAAAACAAAAAGTCCCTGATTGTGTTGGGCGGTACAAATAATAACGTATATTTGTCGTCGCGTAATTTGGAGCGTTCCGAAGTCGTAACCAATTCAGAATTAAGCACTTACAAGATTGTTAATGCAAATAGCATCGTGCTTACCGAGAGTGCTTTGGAAGGAATTGAAACGAACCTAAAGAAATAGAAGTATCATGAGTGTGTTGATAAAACCGATCATTACGGAAAAAATGACCGCTGATAGCGAGCTTTTCAATCGTTATGGCTTCTATGTTGACCCAAAGGCCAACAAGTTGGAGATCAAGGAAGCGGTAGAGGCGACTTATGGTGTTTCCGTGGAAAAGGTGAGAACCATGAACTATGGACCCAGCAGAAGAAGCCGTTATACCAAGACCGGAGTGCAGCATGGAAAAACAAACGCCATGAAAAAGGCAATTGTTGATGTGGCCGAAGGAGATATAATTGATTTTTACAGCAATCTATAAAGACAAGAAATGTCAGTTAGAAAATTAAAACCGATAACCCCTGGTCAGCGTTTTAGAGTAGTAAACGGATTTGACGCGATTACTACTGATAAGCCGGAAAAAAGCTTGCTTGCTCCGTTAAAAAAGACAGGTGGTAGGAACAGTCAAGGAAAAATGACCATGCGCCATAGAGGTGGAGGTCATAAAAGAAGATATCGTATCATCGATTTCAAGAGGGACAAGCAGGATATGGATGCCACTGTGGTCTCCATCCAGTATGATCCCAACAGAACGGCGTTTATCGCCCTGGTTGAATATAAGGACGGTGAAAAAAGATATGTAGTGGCCCAAAACGGTATGCAGGTAGGGCAGAAAATTTCTGCTGGCTCCAATGCTGCCCCAGAAATTGGAAATGCACTTCCATTGAGTGAAATTCCTTTGGGTACCATTATCTCTTGTATAGAATTGAGACCTGGACAAGGAGCCGTTATGGCCCGAAGTGCTGGTACTTTTGCCCAGTTGATGGCCAAGGATGGAAAGTTTGTCACCATTAAATTGCCTTCTGGCGAGACCAGAATGATATTGGCCACTTGTTTGGCCACCGTTGGTGCAGTTTCCAATTCCGACCACCAGTTGTTGGTATCCGGTAAGGCCGGTAGGAGCAGATGGTTGGGTAGAAGACCACGTACAAGACCTGTTGCCATGAACCCTGTGGATCACCCAATGGGTGGTGGTGAAGGTAGGGCTTCAGGAGGTCACCCAAGATCTAGGAATGGTATTCCTGCAAAAGGATTTAGAACCCGTTCTAGGACCAAGGATTCGAATAGATATATCATAGAACGTAGAAAGAAATAAAAGAAAAGTAAATGGCACGTTCATTAAAAAAAGGACCTTACGTTCATCATAGTCTGGAGAAAAAAGTCCAGGCCAATATAGAATCAGGCAAGAAAACGGTTATCAAAACATGGTCAAGAGCCTCTATGATAACCCCGGATTTTGTGGGACAGACCATCGCGGTTCATAACGGTAGGCAATTTGTACCTGTTTATGTAACAGAGAACATGGTTGGTCATAAACTTGGTGAATTTTCGCCCACACGATCTTTTAGGGGTCATGCAGGTGCAAAAGACAAAGGAAAAAGGTAAGTAAGCTATGGGAGTTCGTAAAAGACAAACGGCCGAAAGGTTAAAGGAAGAAAAGAAGCAGCTTGCTATTGCAAAGCTTAACAATTGTCCAACATCACCTAGAAAAATGCGCTTGGTAGCCGACTTGGTGAGAGGAAAACAAGTGGAAAAGGCTTTGGCCATACTGAAGTTCAATCAAAAAGAGGCTTCAAGAAGATTGGAAAAGCTTTTGCTATCCGCCATTGCCAACTGGGAGGCTAAAAACGAGGAGGCCAACATAGAGGAAGCCGACCTTTATATTAAGGAAATCCGTGTGGATGGTGGAACCATGTTGAAGCGATTGAGACCGGCTCCACAGGGCAGGGCACATAGAATCAGAAAGCGTTCCAACCATGTCACCATGGTGTTGGAATCCAGTAACAACGTTCAAAGCTAGAAGAGAAAATATGGGACAAAAGACCAATCCAATAGGAAATCGCTTGGGAATTATCAGAGGATGGGAATCCAACTGGTATGGAGGAAACGATTACGGCGATAAGCTGGCTGAGGATGACAAAATAAGAAAATATGTCCATGCGCGATTGGCCAAGGCCAGCGTGTCAAGGGTGATCATAGAAAGAACCTTAAAGCTCATTACCATAACCATCACCACGGCAAGACCTGGGATCATTATCGGTAAGGGAGGACAAGAGGTGGATAAACTTAAGGAAGAGCTTAAGAAAATCACCAACAAAGAGGTTCAGATCAATATACATGAAATAAAAAGACCTGAACTGGATGCCAATTTGGTAGCAGCCAGTATAGCGAGACAGATTGAAAGCCGTATTTCTTACAGAAGGGCCATTAAAATGGCCATTGCCGCCGCAATGCGGATGAACGCTGAAGGAATAAAGGTCCAGATTTCCGGACGATTGAATGGGGCTGAGATGGCACGTTCAGAATCATACAAGGAAGGAAGGATTCCATTGTCCACCTTTAGGGCAGATGTTGATTATGCACTTCACGAAGCCCACACCACCTATGGCAGGTTGGGCATCAAGGTATGGATCATGAATGGTGAGGTTTATGGAAAGCGGGATTTGTCCCCATTAGTGGGCCTATCCTCCAAGAGCCCAGCAAAAGCAGGTAAGCAGGAAGGCAAAAAAGTACGCCGTAGAAAGTAATAAGATAAAGTAAGCGAAAATGTTACAGCCAAAAAGAACAAAGTTTCGTAAGGCCCAGAAAGGGCGTATGAAGGGAATTTCACAAAGGGGCCACCAGCTTTCCAACGGAATGTTCGGTATCAAGTCCTTGGATTCCGAATTCATTACCTCCCGTCAAATAGAGGCTGCACGTATTGCTGCGACAAGATATATGAAAAGACAAGGTCAGCTGTGGATCAAGATTTTTCCAGACAAGCCCATCACCAAAAAACCACTTGAGGTACGTATGGGTAAAGGAAAAGGTGCTCCAGAATATTGGGTGGCCGTGGTTAAACCAGGAAGAATCATGTTCGAGGTTGCCGGTGTTCCCATGGATATTGCCAAGGAAGCCTTGCGACTTGCGGCACAGAAATTACCGGTAAAGACCAAGTTTGTGGTAGCTAGGGATTATTCCGCTTAATTTTTAATTGAGAAGAAAGATGAGACAATCAGAAATAAAAGAACTTTCAATTGAAGAACTAAAGGAGAGGTTGGCCGAGTTCAAAAAGCAACATGCGGACCTAAAAATGGCACATGCCGTTACTCCTTTGGAAAATCCTTTACAAATACGGAACACAAGAAGGACCGTGGCACGACTTGCAACAGAATTAACAAAAAGGGAATTACAATAATTGGTTCTGCCTTATGGAAAACAGAAATTTAAGAAAAGAAAGAATAGGCGTTGTTACCAGCAACAAAATGGAGAAATCAATTGTGGTTTCTGAGGTAAAACGGGTTAAGCATCCCATGTACGGGAAATTCGTTTTGAAGACCAAGAAGTATGTAGCCCACGATGAGAAGAACGATTGCAACGAAGGTGACACCGTTAAAATAATGGAAACCAGACCCTTGAGCAAGACAAAGTGCTGGAGGTTGGTAGAAATCCTTGAAAGAGCTAAATAATTATGGTACAGCAAGAATCAAGACTAAAGGTTGCGGACAATACAGGTGCTAAGGAAGTGCTTACGATCCGTGTACTTGGAGGAACAAAAAGAAGGTATGCTTCCTTGGGTGACAAAATTGTAGTCACCGTAAAAGAAGCCACTCCAAATGGTACCGTAAAAAAAGGTTCGGTTTCAACAGCAGTTGTTGTTAGAACAAAGAAAGAAGTACGGAGACCTGATGGTTCCTACATCCGATTTGATGACAATGCCTGTGTATTGTTGAACCCTACGGGAGAGATGAGAGGCACACGGGTTTTTGGACCGGTTGCCAGGGAGCTTAGGGACAGACAGTTCATGAAGATTGTTTCATTGGCACCTGAAGTGCTTTAAAAGAAATACAAATGATCAAGTTGAAAATAAAGGTAGGGGATACTGTAACAGTCATAGCTGGTGACCACAAGGGCAGTGAAGGCAAGGTGCTTCGCGTGGACCGGGAAAAGAACAAGGCTATTGTGGAGGGCGTCAACATGGTGTCCAAGCATGAAAAGCCAAGTGCAAAGAACCCACAAGGAGGCATAATAAAAAAGGAAGCCCCCATGCACATTTCCAATCTATCATTGATCGATCCAAAGTCTGGCGAGGCCACACGGGTTGGATTTGAGATGAGGGACGGAAAGAAAGTAAGGTTTTCTAAAAAATCCAATGAAGTAATTTAGTCATGAGTTACATTCCAAGATTAAAGCAAGAATATAAGGAGCGCGTGATCAAGGCGCTTTCAGAAGAATTTGGGTACAAGAACGTGATGCAGGTTCCCAAATTGGAAAAAATAGTGGTTAGCCGGGGTGTAGGTGCTGCCGTGTCCGACAAAAAGTTGATCGACCACGCTGTGGAAGAGCTGAGCAACATTACAGGGCAAAAGGCAGTGGCCACCATATCCAAAAAGGATGTGGCTTCCTTCAAACTGAGAAAGGGAATGCCCATTGGGGCCAAGGTTACCCTAAGAGGAGAGCGCATGTACGAATTTTTGGATAGGCTGATTACCAGTGCCCTTCCAAGGGTACGCGATTTCCAAGGGGTCAAGGCCAATGGATTTGACGGTAGGGGAAATTATAACCTAGGGATAACCGAGCAGATCATCTTTCCAGAGATCAATATTGACAAGATCAATAGGATAAACGGAATGGATATAACCTTTGTAACGTCGGCTGAGACGGACAAAGAAGCAAAATCATTGTTAACTGAATTGGGATTACCCTTTAAAAAGAACTGAATATGGCCAAGGAATCAATGAAAGCCCGTGAAAGGAAAAGGGCAAAAATGGTTGCAAAATATGCAGAGAAAAGGAAAGCTCTTAAAGAAGCCGGAGACTACGAAGCACTCCAAAAGCTTCCTAAGAACGCTTCACCTGTGCGTATGCGCAATCGTTGCAAATTGACCGGAAGACCAAGAGGATACATGAGAACATTCGGTATTTCCAGGGTTACATTTAGGGAAATGGCCAATAAGGGCTTGATTCCAGGAGTTAAAAAGGCTAGTTGGTAAATAGATAAAGAAAAGAGATGCTTACAGATCCAATTTCAGATTACTTGACCAGAATAAGAAATGCCAACAAGGCAGGTCATAAGGTAGTGGACATACCCGCTTCCAATCTTAAAAAGCAGATTACAAAGATATTGTTCGATCAGGGCTATATCTTGAGTTATAAGTTCGAGGATGACAAAGTACAGGGCAACATCAAAATTGCCTTGAAGTACGACAAGTTTACCAAGGAGCCAGTAATAAAGAAATTACAGCGCGTAAGTAAACCAGGACTTCGCAAGTATGTTGGTTCTGATGAGCTTCCCAGGGTGCTTAATGGCTTGGGCGTTGCCATCGTCTCCACATCACATGGGGTAATGACCAGCAAGCAGGCCAAGCATGAAAACGTGGGCGGCGAGGTTTTGTGCTACGTATATTAATTGAGAAAAGAGTAGAAAATGTCAAGAATAGGTAACAATCCAGTAGCAATCCCAGAAGGGGTTACCGTAGAGGTCAACGACCACATGGTCACCGTTAAAGGTAAGCTTGGAGAACTATCCCAAGAATTTTCAGGGGTTGCGGTAAAGGTAGAGGATGCCAACGTTGTTTTGGAAAGACCATCCGATAGCAAGGAAATCAAGGCCAAGCATGGTTTGTACCGTGCCTTGATCAATAATATGGTAAAAGGTGTTTCCAAGGGATGGACCAAGGAATTGGAACTTGTTGGAGTTGGTTACAGAGCGAGCAACCAAGGACAGAAGTTGGATTTGGCGCTTGGTTTTTCGCACAACATCGTTCTGGACATTGCTCCAGAGGTGAAGATTGAAACCGTATCTGAAAAAGGAAAGAACCCTATCGTAAAACTTACCTCGCACGACAAACAATTGGTGGGCCAAGTAGCCGCCAAAATCAGATCTTTCCGTAAGCCAGAACCTTACAAAGGAAAGGGAATCAAGTTTGTAGGTGAGCAACTAAGAAGAAAAGCAGGTAAATCAGCATAATTGATTTGGAATATGGGACTATCAACAACTGAAAGAAAATTACGCATCCGCAGAAGAATACGAAAAGTATCCTTTGGTACAGAAAACAGACCAAGACTTTCCGTTTTTAGGAGCAATAAGGAAATATACGCCCAATTGATTGACGACAATAAGGGAATCACCTTGGCATCCGCCTCATCTAGAGATAAAGATGTGGATTCCAAAGGTGCAAAAATTGAGGTTGCCAGCAATGTTGGAAAGGCCATTGCCGGAAAAGCACTTAAGCTGGGCATTGAAACTGTGGCTTTTGACAGGGGTGGAAACCTTTACCACGGAAGAGTTAAATCATTGGCTGAAGGCGCAAGGGAAGCCGGACTAAAATTCTAATAAGACTATGTACCAGAAATACAAAAATGTAGAAATAGTAAAGCCAGGTGGACTGGAGTTGAAAGACCGTTTGGTTGGAGTACAACGGGTTACCAAGGTAACAAAAGGTGGTAGAGCCTTTGGTTTTTCGGCCATAGTCGTGGTTGGTGATGAAAATGGTGTTGTGGGACATGGTTTGGGTAAATCCAAGGAAGTTGCCACTGCCATTGCCAAGGCCATTGAAGATGCCAAAAAGAACTTGGTTCGCATCCCATTGAGCAAGAGTACCCTTCCCCACGAGCAAAAAGGAAAGTACGGAGGCGCGAGAGTTTATGTTAAACCTGCATCTCCTGGTACCGGGGTTATAGCCGGTGGAGCTGTTAGGGCGGTATTGGAGGCCGTTGGGGTACATGATGTACTGTCAAAATCGCAGGGATCTTCCAACCCACACAATGTAGTAAAGGCTACCTTTGATGCCTTGTTACAATTAAGGAGTGCCAATGTTGTTGCAAAACAAAGAGGTGTTTCTTTGGAAAAAGTCTTTAAGGGATAAATAGAGGATATTATGTCAAAGATTAAGGTAAAACAAGTACGGAGCGCTATCAAAAGGCCACAGAACCAAAAGAGGACTTTGGAGGCTCTTGGATTGCGCAAGATAGGACATGTTGTGGAACACGAGGCCACACCCAATATCCTTGGAATGATAAATAAGGTCAAACACTTGGTTTCCACCGAGGAAGCTTAAAATATATCGGCAGATGGATTTACACAATCTAAAACCAGCAGAAGGCGCTGTTCATAAAGAAGGAAAACGCGTAGGAAGAGGAGAAGGCTCTGGAAAAGGAGGAACTTCCACCCGTGGACACAAAGGTGCCAAGTCAAGATCAGGATATTCCAAGAAAATTGGTTTCGAGGGAGGTCAAATGCCTTTGCAGCGACGTGTACCAAAATTTGGGTTCAAGAACATCAACAGAAAGGAATACAGGGGAATCAATTTGGGCAAATTGCAGGAATTGGTCGATAGTGGTGCCGTGAAAAAGGAAATTACCTTGGACACCTTGATTGAGAACAGATTGGCCCACAAAAACGATTTGGTGAAAATTTTGGGAGATGGTGAATTAAAGGCCGCCCTAAAAGTATCTGTACATAAATTTACTGCATCGGCCAAGGCAGCAATAGAAGCAGCAGGAGGAGAAGCAGTAAGTTTATAAGGCAAAAAAGCATGAAGAAATTTATTGAGACCATATCAAATATCTGGAAGATAGAGGAACTGAGACAACGGATCATAGTTACCCTTGGGTTGCTCTTGGTATATCGTTTCGGTGCCCAAATCGTACTTCCGGGTATAGATACCAACCAATTGGCACAATTGACCTCAAATACCGAACAAGGTATTTTAGGAATTCTTAATGCTTTTACCGGAGGTGCATTTGCCAATGCATCCGTTTTTGCTCTGGGTATCATGCCCTACATATCGGCCTCCATTGTGGTGCAGCTGATGGGTATTGCCATTCCCTACCTGCAAAAATTGCAGAAAGAAGGTGAAAGTGGTCGTAAGACCATCAACCAGATTACAAGATGGTTGACTATAGGAATCTGTATTGTTCAGGCGCCTGCCTATTTGTATGGATTGGGAGCATTGGGTGTTCCAGACAGCGCTTTTGTGTTGGGTAAGGGCCCCGATTTCATAATTCCAGCCGTGATCATATTGGTAACAGGCTGTGTGTTTGCCATGTGGTTGGGAGAAAAGATAACCGATAAAGGTATCGGAAACGGTATCTCTCTTTTGATCATGATTGGGATCATTGCAACATTGCCACAATCCTTCGTTCAAGAATTCATTTCAAGAACGACAAATAATACCGGTGGCATCATGTTCATGTTGATCGAGGTAATTGTTTGGTTCTTGGTGATATTGGCCAGTGTGCTATTGGTCATGGCAGTGCGGCAAATACCCGTGCAATATGCCAGAAGGACCGCTTCAGGTGGTTATGAAAAGAACATTATGGGGGCCAGGCAATATATCCCCCTCAAATTGAATGCCTCTGGGGTAATGCCCATCATTTTTGCACAGGCCATTATGTTTGCTCCAAGTTTATTGGGAAGAACATTCAACAATACAGCGGTAGGGCAATGGATGGAAGTACAGTTTGCCGACATTTTCGGGTTGGCCTACAACATCCTATTTGCCATATTGATCATCATATTCACCTACTTTTATACAGCGATAACCGTGCCTACCAATAAAATGGCCGACGACCTGAAAAGAAGTGGAGGTTTTATCCCGGGTATTCGTCCCGGAAAAGAAACTGGGGACTTTCTCGACAAGATAATGTCGTTGATAACCCTGCCAGGTTCCGTTTTCTTGGCCCTTTTGGCAGTATTGCCCGCAGTGGTTGTCAAGTTGATGGACGTTCAGGCAGGTTGGGCCCTTTTCTATGGGGGCACATCACTATTGATTATGGTAGGTGTGGCCATAGATACTGTGCAGCAGGTAAATTCATATTTGTTGAACAGGCATTATGATGGTTTGATGAAAACCGGAAAAAATAGAAAAGTAGCATAATTTATGGCCAAACAGCCGGCAATAGAACAAGATGGGACTATCATTGAAGCATTGTCAAACGCAATGTTCAGGGTAGAATTGGAAAACGGACACGTGGTCACGGCGCACATATCCGGGAAAATGCGCATGCATTACATCAAATTGCTCCCCGGTGACAAGGTAAAGTTGGAAATGAGCCCGTACGATTTAACAAAAGCAAGAATTACTTACAGATACTAAGCGATGAAAGTAAGAGCATCAATAAAGAAGAGAAGTGCCGAATGCAAGATTGTTCGCAGAAAAGGCAGATTATACGTAATCAACAAAAAGAATCCTAGATTTAAACAAAGACAAGGGTAATTATGGCAAGAATTGCAGGGGTAGACATACCTAAACAAAAACGTGGCGTTATTTCACTTACCTACATTTTCGGTATCGGGAAAAGTAGGGCCCAGGAAATTTTGAAAAAAGCCCAAGTAGACGAGGATGCCAAGGTCTCCGATTGGAACGACGACGAGATAGGAAGGATCAGGGAAGCTGTTTCCTCATACAAAATTGAGGGAGAACTGCGTTCCGAGACCCAATTGAACATCAAACGTTTGATGGACATTGGTTGCTACAGGGGCATTCGTCACCGATCTGGATTGCCTTTAAGGGGTCAACGTACCAAGAACAACTCTAGGACAAGAAAAGGAAAAAGAAAAACAGTTGCCAACAAAAAGAAAGCAACGAAATAACAATAGGATAGTAGTCATTAGTATTTAGACGTTAGAAGAATCTGTTTGAAATGTAAAAGTCTAGGATTCCAATAACTAAGAGCTAACACTAGAAACTAAAAAATATGGCAAAGGCAAGTACCAAAACAGCTAAAAAGCGCAAGGTAATAGTAGAATCTACCGGCGAGGCCCACATTGTGGCGTCCTTTAACAACATCATCATCTCCCTTACCAACAAAAAGGGCGATGTGATATCATGGTCATCCGCAGGAAAAATGGGCTTCCGAGGTTCCAAAAAGAACACCCCGTACGCTGCCCAGGTTGCTGCTGAAGAATGTGCTAAAACAGCACATGAGGCAGGACTTAGAAAGGTAAAGGTATATGTAAAGGGACCAGGAAATGGTAGGGAATCAGCTATCCGTTCCATTCACAACTCAGGTATTGAGGTTACCGAGATCATCGATGTGACCCCACTTCCTCACAATGGGTGCAGACCACCAAAAAGAAGAAGAGTTTAATAATCAAGTATAACAAAATGGCCCCCAAAAAGGGTCTTCAGGACAGTGCAGTTTAGATTATCGAAGGATAAGCCTTAATTCATAATCGCACTTTCAAACTAAAAGAAGATGGCAAGATACACAGGACCAAAAACAAAAATCGCTAGAAAATTCGGAGAAGCGATATTCGGGGACGACAAGTCTTTTGAAAAGAAAAATTACCCTCCGGGACAACACGGTAACAACAGACGCCGAGGCAAAAAATCGGAATATGCTGTCCAGTTGATGGAAAAACAAAAAGCCAAATATACCTACGGTATTTTGGAGCGCCAGTTCAGAAACCTCTTTGCAGAGGCCAAAAGAAAAGAAGGGGTTACCGGTGAGGTACTTTTGCAATTGTGCGAGGCCCGATTGGACAATGTGGTGTACCGTATGGGCATTGCACCATCCAGAAGGGGAGCCCGTCAGTTGGTCTCACACCGACATATCACCGTGAACGGCAATGTGGTGAACATTCCTTCCTATAGCCTTAAACCAGGAGACGTTGTTGGTGTTAGGGAAAAATCGAAATCAGTACAGTCCATTCAAGATTCCTTGTCTGCCAATAGCAGCGTTTACGAATGGATCACCTGGAACTCTGAAAAGAAGGAGGGCACCTTTGTGACCACTCCTGAAAGAATACAGATTCCCGAGAACATCAAGGAACAATTGATCGTGGAATTATACTCTAAATAAAAATTCAACATTAATCCAATTATGGCATTACTTAATTTTCAGAAGCCCGATAAAGTTATAATGATAGATTCAACAGATTTCGAAGGGAAATTTGAATTTCGCCCTTTGGAACCTGGCTATGGATTAACAGTTGGGAATGCGCTGAGAAGGGTATTGCTTTCCTCCTTGGAAGGTTTTGCCATCACTTCTGTGCGCATAGATGGAGTTGAACATGAATTCTCTGTTATTCCAGGTGTTGTTGAAGACGTCACCGAAATCATATTGAACCTGAAACAGGTCCGTTTCAAGAGACAGATTGATGATGTTGAAAGCGAGACAGTTTCTATTTCCGTTAGTGGAAAAGAGCAATTGACCGCTGGCGATTTCCAAAAGTTCATTTCAGGATATCAGGTGCTCAATCCAGACTTGGTGATCTGCAATATGGATCCCAAAGTGAGCATCAACATGGAAATCATCATTGAAAAGGGACGCGGATACGTTCCCGCCGAGGAAAACAAGAAATCCAATGCCCCTCTGGGAAGTATTTCTGTGGATTCCGTGTACACCCCTGTGAAGAATGTAAAATACAGTATTGAAAACTTTAGGGTAGAGCAGAAGACCGATTATGAAAAATTGGTCTTTGAGATCGTTACCGACGGTTCCATTCACCCTAAAGATGCATTGACAGAGGCTGCAAAGGTATTGATACACCACTTTATGCTGTTTTCGGACGAACGCATAACCCTGGAAGCCGATGAAATTGCCCAGACCGAGACCTATGATGAGGAATCGTTGCACATGAGGCAACTGTTGAAGACCAAATTGGTCGACATGGACCTTTCCGTAAGGGCACTAAACTGCCTAAAAGCAGCGGAAGTGGATACGTTGGGCGACTTGGTTTCCTTCAACAAAAACGATTTGATGAAGTTCAGGAACTTTGGTAAAAAATCCCTGACCGAATTGGAAGAATTGGTACTTAACAAAGGCCTCGAATTCGGAATGGATCTTTCAAAATATAAATTGGATAAAGATTAATAATCATATTTTGCTCTCCTTGTGGTTGATCACGGGGATCTGGTAGCAAGATGATAAACTAGAAACATGAGACACGGAAAGAAATTTAACCATTTGGGAAGGACTGCGGCCCACAGAAAGGCCATGTTGGCCAATATGGCTTGTTCACTAATTGAGCACAAGCGTATCAACACCACTGTGGCAAAGGCAAAGGCCTTGAAACAGTTTATAGAGCCCTTGATTACCAAATCCAAGACCGAGAACAATCAAACCGCTGAAAAAGGCACCCACAACAGAAGGATAGTCTTCAGCAACCTGAGAAACAAATATGCGGTGACCGAACTTTTCGGGACCGTGGCGGAAAAGGTAGGTGACAGACCAGGAGGATACACACGTATCATAAAGTTGGGCAACCGTCTTGGGGATAATGCCGATATGGCGATGATCGAATTGGTGGACTTCAATGACGTTTACAACGCTGATAAGCCGAAGAAAAAAACAACAAGACGAAGCAGAAGAGGAGCGGGCAAAAAAGTGGAGGCCGCCGCACCGGTAGCAGAGACACAAACTGACGACTCCGAAGAATAATAAAATGTTATTAACTATTGTATTAGTGGAAAAAGGATAAGCGAAAACTTATCCTTTTTTTATGTTTTTTTGTGAAATCGAAATTGCAATCAAATGAAGTATCAAACCCGAAAAAAAGCATTGATTTTGTTGGCCGATGGAACCATTTTCTATGGTAAGGCCGTGGGCGACAAGGATGGAACCGCAGTGGGCGAAGTATGTTTCAACACGGGGATGACCGGTTATCAGGAAATTTTTACCGACCCCTCCTATTTTGGGCAGTTGATGGTGACCACCAATGCCCATATCGGAAACTATGGCACCCATGCCGAGGAAATTGAATCCGATTCCATCAAAATTGCCGGACTTATCTGTAAGAACTTCAGCTATGAATATTCACGCCCAAGTGCCCATATGAGCCTGTTGGAATTTTTGGAAAAGAACAAACTCTTTGCCATTTCAGATGTTGATACAAGGGCATTGGTAAGCTATATTCGAGAGAATGGTGCCATGAATGCGCTGATTTCCACACGAGTGGACGAAATAGATACCCTGAAAAAGGAACTAAAACAAGTGCCCAGCATGAAAGGCTTGGAACTTTCCTCAAAAGTCTCCACCAAGGAACCCTATTATTATGGTGACGAAAAGGCGGACATTCGCATTTCGGCCTTGGATATTGGCATAAAAAAGAACATCCTCAGAAATCTGGCCAAGCGAGGTGCCTACATAAAGGTATTTCCATACAATACCCCTTTTGAGGAGATGAGAGCATGGAACCCGGATGGTTATTTCATTTCCAACGGTCCTGGAGACCCACAGCCATTAACGGAGGCCATTGCGGCCACTAAGGAAATGATCAAGTCCGACAAACCACTTTTTGGAATCTGTCTGGGACACCAAGTATTGGCATTGGCCAATGGTGTTTCCACCTACAAAATGCACAATGGCCACAGGGGAATCAACCATCCCATTCTCAATTTGGTGACCGGTAAGGGCGAGATAACCTCCCAAAACCATGGCTTTGCCGTGAACAGGGAAGAGACAGAGGCTCATCCCGAATTGGAAATCACCCATACCCATTTGAACGATCACACCGTTGCCGGCATAAAAATGAAAAACAAGGACGTGTTTTCGGTACAATACCATCCCGAAGCAAGTCCTGGACCCCATGATGCCGAGTACCTTTTTGATCAATTCTTTGATGCCATCAAAACAGGTCGCAACTAAAACGATGTAGTTTTATTTTTAGGTTATTTTGCGCTTTTTTGCTCCCATATCTTGAAGCAAAAAGACACTCCTTTCGTATCTTAGCCTATTCAATGTCAACCACTAACATATTTTAAAGATGAGCATTATTATCAACATTCATGCAAGACAGATTTTAGATTCTAGGGGCAATCCAACGGTAGAAGTGGATGTGGTCACCGAAAATGGAGTTTTGGGAAGGGCAGCGGTACCATCAGGGGCCTCTACCGGAGAGCATGAAGCCGTTGAGCTTCGAGATGGGGGTAATTCCTTTATGGGAAAAGGTGTGAGCAAGGCAGTGGACAATGTCAATACCGTTATCGCCGAGGAATTGGTCGGCACATCGGTATTTGAGCAGAACCATATTGACCAAACGATGATTGAATTGGATGGTACTCCCAATAAATCCAAGTTGGGTGCCAATGCCATTTTGGGAGTCTCCTTGGCTGTTGCCAAAGCGGCCGCAAATGAGTTGGGCATGCCGTTATACCGATATGTGGGAGGAGTAAGTGCCAATACACTGCCCGTGCCCATGATGAACATCATCAATGGAGGGTCCCACTCCGATGCCCCGATAGCCTTTCAAGAATTTATGGTAATGCCCGTAAAGGCCAAAAACTTTACCCATGCCATGCAAATGGGGACGGAGATTTTCCACAATCTGAAAAAAGTATTGCACGATCGCGGGCTGAGCACTGCCGTTGGGGATGAAGGCGGATTTGCTCCTACCTTGGAAGGTGGCACCGAAGATGCTTTGGATACCATTGCAAAGGCCGTTGCCAAAGCAGGATACAAGCTTGGGGACGATGTAATGATTGCCCTAGATTGTGCTTCGGCGGAGTTTTATGTGGATGGAAAATACGATTACACAAAATTTGAAGGTGATAAAGGAAAAGTAAGGACTTCAGCGGAGCAGGCCCAATATTTGGCTGACCTTTGTGCTAAATATCCCATAATTTCCATTGAGGATGGAATGGACGAGAACGATTGGGAAGGCTGGAAGTTGCTCACTGAAAAAGTGGGCGACAAAGTACAGTTGGTAGGCGACGACCTTTTCGTGACCAATGTTGAGCGCTTGTCACGTGGAATAGAAAATGGTATTGCCAATTCCATATTGATCAAAGTCAACCAGATTGGTACCCTTACCGAGACCATAGCCGCGGTAAACATGGCAAAAAATGCCGGGTATACCTCCGTGATGTCTCACCGTTCAGGGGAAACAGAGGACAACACCATTGCAGATTTGGCTGTTGCATTGAATACAGGACAGATCAAGACCGGTTCAGCCTCCAGAAGCGACCGTATGGCCAAGTACAACCAATTGTTGCGCATAGAGGAGGAATTGGGCGATACCGCATATTACCCTCGGGAAAAAGCCTTTAAGGTAAACTGATGATAACGTTTTTTTAGTATAACAATAGCCTTTCCCGATCGGGAAAGGCTTTTTTTTGTTACACTTGGAAACTTTGTCTAAATTGAAGAACTGAACTAAACAAACTAACGTTTTTGCTTGATGAACAATTTCTTATTTGTTGCAGCGGAGAATGATGCCCTTGCCAATTGTAAGGCAGGAGGAATGGGCGATGTGGTACGTGACGTTCCACGGCAGATCGCGGAAAGAGGGGACAAAGTACATGTTGTAGTGCCCTCATACGGTAGACTTCACCAAAAGGGGATCTTCAAGGCCTACCTTAACTTCAACCTAAGGGGCCTGCCCTACACGGCGGAGCTTTACGAAGTGCAGCCAAAAAGGGAGTTCGAGAATATTGTGCATTATGTGTTGCATCACCCCGAGATTGAAGCTGGGGGCATAGCTCACATTTACCATGATGATCCAGAGGAACCGTTCTACACCGATGCCGTAAAGTACTTCATTTTTTGTACCGCCACTGCGGAGGCCATTAAACAGGGAGCTTTTGGAAAGTTGGACGTGATACACCTCCATGACTGGCATTCAAGTCTATTGCTGTTTTTGAGGGCATATCACAAAAGCTATAAGAATTTAAAGGACATCCAGATTGTCTACAGTATCCATAATCTGGCCATTCAGGGAATCCGGCCTTTTGATAATAATTATTCCTCATTAAAAAACTGGTTTCCGGATGTGCCCATTGATTATATGGCTTTGATGGACTATCGATACCAGGATTGCATCAACTTGATGGCGCTCGGAATCCGGTTTGCCGATGCGGTGCATACCGTTTCTCCTTCCTACAAAGAAGACGTGATGATGCCAAGTTCGCCCCCAGAGTTCATTGGTGGGGAGGGACTTGAGAAAGACCTGCAGCAGGCAGACAGGGAGGGAAGGCTCTTTGGTATTCTCAATGGATGCAATTACAAAAACATCAACCAGGAGGCCAAAGGTGAGATCTATAGAAATACGGTCAAGGCCCTTTTCGGCTGGCTCCAGCAAGAGGATAAAAAATACAAGGCCGATTTTTTGGCACATACCGGGGAAAAAATCATGAGCTATGTGGGCAAAGAGAACCGACCCAAGTTCATTGCTTCGAGCGTGGCCCGATTGACGGAACAGAAATTTTATTTTTTTAAAAAAACGCCGGAGGCTTTTGTGGAAATCCTTAAAAAGTTGGAGAAAGTGGATGGCATTTTCATGCTTTTGGGCACTGGGGCCCCAGAATATGAGGAACTCTTCCGGAAATTGAGCTACGAAAACAAGAATTTTATCTTCACCAACGGACAATCGGAACAGTTGATCGACTCCATGTACCTGGAATCCGACCTCTACTTTATGCCCAGCCTTTTTGAACCCTGCGGAATAAGCCAAATGCTCTCCATGCGAAACGGCAATCCCTGTTTGGTCCACAACACCGGGGGCTTGAAAGATACCGTGCAGCACATGAAAACAGGCTTCTGTTTTGATGGTAAAACCTATGATGGGAAAATACAGAATATGCTCGAAGTGTTCGATTTGGCCCTTGATGTTTTCCAAAATGACAAACCCACATGGAAAAAGATCCAAGCGGCCGCCAAAAGACAGCGCTTTACCTGGAAAAAGTCCGTTGATGATTATTACAAACTTTTATATAGGTTGGGTTAGCAATCATGTCCATGGAACAATGCCTTGGGTGAATTCTTAAGACTGTCATAAATACCATGTTTAAATTGTTAATGGCAGGGCTTTTTCGTAATTTTAACACTCTATTTTTATAAAACCATTAAAGCATACAATGTCGGATAAAGCTATACTTGAATATGGGGGAAACCGTTATGAATTCCCTGTGATAAAAGGCACTGAGGATGAATTGGCCATAGATATAAAAACGCTTAGGGCCGGCACTGGCATGGTGACCATAGACCCGGGCTACAAAAACACGGGATCCTGTGAGAGCGCCGTCACCTTTTTGGATGGGGAGAAGGGGATTCTGCGGTATCGTGGATATCCAATAGAAGAATTGGCTGAGAAGGCGGATTTTTTGGAAGTAGCCTATCTGCTCATATTCGGTGAACTGCCCAATAAACAACAACTTGATAAGTTCCATGCCGACATTAAGGAAGAATCGCATGTGGATGAAGAAATGAAGAAAATTTTGGACGCCTTTCCAAAAGCAGCGCATCCCATGGGTGTATTGTCTTCGCTCACCAGTGCCCTGGTGGCGTTCAACCCCACTTCCGTGGATGTTTCCTCGGAGACGGCCATGTACAATTCCATAGTTCGGATTTTGGCCAAGTTTCCTGTTCTGGTCGCTTGGACACAACGCAAAAAGAAAGGATTGCCATTGGATTATGGTGACGACACTTTGGGCTACGTGGAGAACATCCATAAAATGATGTTCAAAAAGCCTAGTCAAGAATATAAGCGGGATCCCATTGTCATAGACGCGCTGGACAAGCTGTTGATCCTGCATGCCGATCACGAGCAGAATTGTTCTACATCCACTGTCCGGATCGTGGGATCGTCCCATGCCGGATTGTTTGCCTCCCTTTCTGCTGGAATTTCGGCACTCTGGGGGCCTTTGCACGGAGGGGCCAACCAAGCGGTGCTGGAGATGCTTGAGGCCATTCAGAAAGATGGGGGAGACACCAAAAAATACATGGCCAAGGCCAAGGACAAGAATGATCCCTTCCGTTTGATGGGCTTTGGACATCGCGTCTACAGAAATTTTGACCCACGTGCCAGGATAATCAAAAAATCCGCGGATGAGGTCTTGGGCAATTTGGGCATACAAGATCCCATTTTGGATATTGCGAAAGGATTGGAAAAAGAAGCATTGGAAGACGATTACTTCGTGAAGAGAAAACTATACCCCAACGTTGACTTTTACTCCGGAATCATCTATCGTGCACTGGGGATCCCCACGGAAATGTTTACCGTGATGTTTGCTTTGGGCAGATTGCCGGGATGGATAGCACAATGGCGTGAAATGCGATTGCGAAAGGAACCCATTGGAAGACCACGACAAATCTACATAGGGGAAAACAAGAGGTCTTTTGTTCCCCTCGAAAAACGAAAATAACTACAAAAGGGCGGTACTCACCGTCCTTTTAAATATCAAAAAGACGGGCCCAGCCCGATCAGACGCATTTAACCAAAGGGATTTGCCCCTAAATTGGTTGGATGGCCGAAGAGGCGATGTTCAAAAAACCTAAAAAGCTTTTTTATTTAAACCAATGGTAATTAGGTGGCAAAATGGTAGATTTGCCTCAACTTTTTTGAAGGTGATCCAACACCTTCCAGACCTAGAAAAGAGGTCCGCGAACTAATTTGGTATGATACATTTGAATATTGTTGATGAGACCAGTCCCCTCAAGGCAGTGATTTTGGGTACCGCAATGAGTTGTGGCCCTGTTCCCAGTCCCGAGGAAGCCTATGATCCCAAATCACTGGAACACATACTTGCCGGTACCTATCCCAAAGAAGAAGACATGATCAAGGAGATGGATGCCTTTGCCAGGGTCTTTGAAAAATATGGGGTGGATGTGTACCGTCCCAAAGTTTTGGAGGATTGTAACCAAATCTTTACCAGGGACATTGCCTTCGTGATTGAGGACAAACTTTTTCATGCCAATATTTTGCCCGATAGGGAACGGGAGTTTGAAGCTATCCACGAAGTATTGGAAAAAATCAGCCCGAACAAGATCATAAGACCTCCACAAGTGGTCCATATAGAAGGCGGTGATGTGATGCCCTGGCATGACCATATTTTTGTCGGAACGTATTCGGGGGATGATTACCCGGACTACATTACGGCCCGAACGAACAAGGAGGCCGTTGAGTACCTGGCGGCAATGTTTCCCCATAAAACGGTGAAATCCTTCGAATTGCGCAAATCCAATACCGATCCCAAGGAAAATGCCCTGCATCTGGACTGTTGCTTTCAGCCTGTGGGCCACGACAAGGCCATTTTGCACAAGAATGGGTTTTTGGTGGAGGAGGAGTACCAATGGTTGGTGGATTTTTTCGGGAGCGAAAACATATTTGAAATTACAAAGGATGAGATGTACCAAATGTTCAGCAACGTATTTTCCATCTCCCCGGAGGTAGTGGTTTCGGAAAGGAATTTTACCCGACTGAACCGTTGGCTTCGGGAACAAGGATTTACTGTGGAAGAAATCCCTTATGCCGAAATAGCAAAGCAGGAAGGATTGTTGCGATGCAGTACCATGCCATTACTACGAGAATAAAACTTCAAACAAACACCGACCTGCTGCCACAGGGAATTAAAAACCCACATTACACTTGAGAAAACAAATCACCAACACCATCCTGATGATTCGTCCGGTAAAGTTTCGGATGAACGAACAGACAGCGGTCAACAACTATTTTCAGGAAGACCTTCAGATCAAAAATGCAGAGATCAATGAAAAGGCGCAGCAAGAATTCGACCAATTTGTAAAAATACTTCGAGATCACGGAGTTCATGTGATTGTGGTGGATGACACCGAGAAGAATGACACGCCCGACTCCATTTTCCCGAACAATTGGGTCTCTTTTCATGACAATGGCACCGTGTGCTTGTACCCCATGTTCGCAGAAAACCGCAGAAAGGAACGTAGGGAGGATATTTTTGATATGTTGGAGGAACAAGGTTTCGAAATCAAAAACATTATTGATTACACTTCTGCGGAAGACGAAGGTGTGTTCCTGGAAGGTACGGGAAGCATCCTGAAGGACCGGATCAACCAAAAAGCCTATTGTGCACTTTCAGAAAGGGCCCATGAGGAACTTTTTATTGAATTTTGTGAGGATTTTGACTGTTTCCCCGTGATTTTCCACGCCAATCAATCCGTGGACGGCAAACGATTGCCCATTTACCATACCAATGTGATGATGGCCATGGCGGAGACCTTTGTGGTCATCTGTCTGGATACCATTGATGATAAAAAGGAGCGTAAAAATGTCGTGGACCATATCAAAAAGGATGGAAGGGAAATCATAGAAATCACCGAAGCGCAGATGTACCATTTTGCGGGTAACATGCTCCAGGTAATCGGCGCTAACGACCAGCGGTTTATGGTGATGAGCTCTGCAGCCTACAATAGCTTGCGCGAAGATCAGATACAGGCCATCAAAAGGCATTGCGAGATCATTCATAGTCCATTGGACACTATCGAGACCTGTGGCGGGGGCAGTGCCCGTTGTATGATGGCCGAGGTGTTCCTGCCCATGGCTTGACGAAGCGGGCACGTAACCCTGAACTTGTTTAAGGGTCTTTGTCCAATAGGGATGGGATGCCGAAACAAGTTCGTCAGGATGGTGCATTTTGGTTACGGAATGTCCTTGCGGGTTGTCATTTCGAGCGCCCGCCTGCCGGACGGGCAGGCAGTCGAGAAAGGCAAAGTATGGAAACAGGATTTCTTAACCATTGCTTCGCGCCTTATAACAAAATGACTCCTTGACCCATTGCCTTTCAACCTTAACCTTTCACCCTTCCCCCTTTTTTAAACCCTGCCAAAAAAACGGAAACCATAAATACCATAAAAAAGGCAAAGGGCAAGGAAGTGATGATCAACAATTTCTGCACGGCCACCAATATATCAACATCCGGTTTGGCAAACCCCAGAAGAATAAGTGCCAGCGTTGTAAAAAGCACAACCGCCGACCAGATCAGGCGATGCCTTTTATTGGGGTCTGGGTTGCCCCTGTCCGTGAACATGCTCAGCACAAAAACCGCTGAATCCACCGAAGTGACCAAAAAACTGACCAAAAGCAGCAAGGTAATTCCGTTTAGCAGGCCAGAAAACGGATAGGCTGAAAAAAACACGAAAATGGAAGAAAACACACTGTCAAACTCCCCTTGGTAACTACCCCAGGATTCGATGATCTCGAAGGCAGAGGTGCCAAAGACAGAAAACCAGAAGAAAGTGCCCAATGATGGCAGAATCAGCACTCCCAAAAGCATTTGCCGCACGGTGCGACCCTGGGAGATACGGGCGATAAAAATACCGGTGAACGGCGCCCACGCCAACCAAAAGGCCCAATAATAAAAAGTCCAATCGGTAAGAAAGGAAATGCCGGGATCGTAGGTGCCCAGGGCAAGGCTCATTGGAACAAAGTCGATAAGGTATTGCAGTGAGGCTTTTCCGAAGGAAACCAGGATGTTGCCCATGTTGCTGTTGACAAATACAAAGGCCGAAAGAAGCAGGGTGATGAGAATATTGAACTTGGAGATTCGCTTGATGCCCCTATCCACCCCCATCCAAACCGAGACAAAGGCAATACTTGAAATTACCACGGCCAACAACAAAGTGACCCAAACCCCAAGTTCCGCATTGAAAATATGGTTGATACCGCCTGTAATCTGTGCCGTACCCAAACCTATCGCAGCTATCAGCCCGAAAACCGTGGTTACAATGGCCAAAATGTCGATGGCGTTTGCGCGTTTTCGACCTTTGAACTTTGGTGGGATGGCACTGCTGACCAACACGTGCTGTTTCTTGACGAAAAGTGCATGACCGATGACCAGGGCAAAAATCCCGTAAAAGGCCCAAGCGGTGAACCCCCATTGATAAAAAGTGAATTCCAGGGCCAAAATCTCCGGTGCGCTATTGGAAGGAAAGGGCGGGTTCTGTTGCATAAAAACGGGCTCCTGCACGGCACGGAGCAGAATACCGGCCCCCATGCCCGTGCTGTAGAGCATACTTGCCCAGGCCCATAGTGAATGTTCGGGTGCATCATGGGGCTTGCCCAATTTCAGTTTGCCCCAGGGCGAAAGGGCTATGCCCATGAGCAGGAGCACGCAGCCCAACCCCAAATACAGATAAAAATACCCAAAATGGTTCCGCACCCAGAGGGACAGGGACTCTATGGACCGGTAGCTCCACTCCGTAAACAGGAAAACCACCAGGGAGAAGATGAGCAATAACCCTGTGGATACGGAAAGGAGTTTGTTATTTTTAAATAAGCCTAGGATGGAGCGTTGATTTAATACTGCCGAAAATAATCATCTTTAGGGAAAGGCATAAGGATAAGGGTAATAGTTCTTTGGTAAAGGGTTTAATTAAAAAGATCAAGGGTATATTTAACAGCAGAATCTAGCCTTTAACCCTATAGGACATTTACACGAAAAAGAACTATATTCACATGACCCCATTTGCATACTTGAACAAACAAAGACGGAAATATATTTTCTGATAAAAGTTGTTGGATTAAATCATGATGCATTGGTAATCAAATAAGTTGGTAACCATTAAACACAAAAATGTCTCAGACTAAATTGTTAATTCAATTAATTTCTTCTTTAACGGATTCTGAATTTGATTACATAGCAAAAAAATATTTAATCGAGGTCGAAGGATTTGATAAGGTAGTAAACTGTAATGGCCCCCATGACAAAGGACTTGATATGAGAAATGCTTCAGTTTCGGAAATGCAAGTGCAATATCAAGCAACTACAACGCGACAAAAGGATTTTGATGCAAAACTCAGGAAAGATTTAAGCAAGGCTCAAAACAATGTATCAGATTATGGTTTGCCTAAAAGGGTTGTTTATTTCTATTCCTACCCAATAACAAATCGGGCCGTGTTAGAATTAAAAAAAATGGCCAAAAGGGATTTTAACATCATACTCGATATAATTGCGGCAGAGACAATTTCGGAAATTTCTCAGCTTTATGAAGCAGTAAAAGAAGAAATTCTATTGCGATCAGAATTTGATAAAATTCAAATCAAAAGTGATTTTTTCAATGACCCAAAGGTTAGAGCTTTTTATGATTTAATGTCTATTGGCTCAGCTACCGATATAAAATACAACATAATCAAATCGTTTATTATTAGCTATTTGAACACAAATGGGCCTACTAATCATTATAAAATATTGGATACCATAAATAAACAGTTTGAGACCACCTTAGCTGATGAATATTTCCAAAGTATTTTGCGCAGGATGAATACAGAACAGAAAATAAAAAAATCCAGTGCTTCAAATTTGGAATTAACTGAAAATGAAAAAGAAAGAATAGAAAAGGTCCTTGATGAATTCAAAATCGAGGAAGCTTTCTTTAGAAAGAAAATTTCCAATGTTTTGATGAAATATCAGATTGGAGAATTAATTGAGGATATCATTTTGCAATTAATAAAGCTTTATGAAAGTAGCTATTCAATTAACATAAGTGAATTTACGTACAGAAACTCAACAATTCATGATTTAGAAACAGCAACTCAAGCTTTTATCGATTTTTTGATAGAGAAATCAATACCTGAAGATAAATCAGAATTATTGATTTCAGAGCTTCTTGAAATTGCAGACCAAAGTTCGATTCTATCAAGAATAGCTGCTGGCGAAGTTTTTTCTAAAGTTTCGGACCCTGATAGGCTTCAAGATTATATTTTGCAGCACCATCACAATAAGGTTGTCTTTTTAGACACCAATGTCTTGATTAATTTATTGCTTGCACACTATAATTCAAATTCTGATTATAACGATTATCATTATAAAGTTGCTAAACAATTTTTAAGCTTTGTCCGTGAAAATGATTTGACGTTGCTAACAATTAGAAGATACGCTTTAGAGACAACGAGAATATTTATTGACGCTTTGCAGCTTATACCTTTTACAAAGCTCCCATATTTTAACGCATTAGGAAAAACTAGCAACATCCTGTACAATTTTTATCTGCACTTAAGCGATTGGAATTTATTGGATGAAGGAATCAAGGACTTTGAAGATTTTCTTTTGGAATTTAAGTTCAAATATGAAAAATTGGAGAAAGGAGATTCATTTAGATCTCAGATGGAGTATCTTTTGGACACGCTGGGGGTAGAAATTGAAGAAATTGAGTATGAATATAATCTGGACAAAGCAAGGGAACTAATTGACTTAGTTTTGAAAAAGGATAACAAGTATAAGTCACATTTCGCAACAAGCAGTGATGCAATAATGATTAGAAGATTGGCAGATCCCGATGTTGATGTTAATCCGATTGAGCCAATTTTCTGCACATGGGATTTTGGCCTTATTAAGCTTAGAAAATATTATTTTGAAGATTTTCCTAGTTGCACCCGATGGTTCATGTATACTCCTACCCGATTGATGGATCATTTTTCAATGATGAATCTGAAGGTTAAACCTGGAACTCTATCAAGCGAAATATTGACTATTCTTGACGATAGTTATGATTTCAAAGAAAAAACACAGTCACTTCTTGATGTTGTCAAGACAATAATCAATGTGAATGAAGAAGTTGGTTTGAAATATGCAAACACCCTTGCAGAACTTCGCGAAAAACAAATTGTACAAGTTGATCATATTGATGAGAGTATTCCTGAAGCTGAAAAAGAGAAGAATTCAATAGATTTCATTTTTCAAGAGATGATTAAATATTATGGTTATGAAACAGAAATCTCACGACTTAGCAAATTAAAGGGTTTGTTCCAAAAAGAAGAGTACTTTGATTCTGTAATTAACTTACTCCAAAATGAGATTGAATATGTGGCAGAAAACGAAAGGATTAGTAAAGATTTATTTGAAGGGTTGGATAGTTTGATTTCAAAAAACTCTTAAAAAGTAAATTTGACTTGTCTACAGTTAGTTTTGTTGATATTTGATATCCATACCTCTTCAAAAACCCCATCATCCCATTTGGACCACCAACTCCTTTCTTGACGATTAAAGGTGTTTTTACCCAAGAGAATTCACTCCCCCTCCACCGTAAACTCACGAATGGCCTGATTGGGCTCCATAATGGTATGGCCCTGCCAAAACTCGGGGTTATAGGTGGGCATATAGGTGGCCTGTATGCTTTTGTCCTCCTTAAAATCGGCAAACTGGGGTTCTTGGATCATGGTGTTTTCAAAGACCACCAATTCCCATTTGTTGGTGCCGCCCATCCTAAAGTCAATGTTGAGCAACAGTTCGTTCTGTTTGCGTCGGCCCTTTACATTTTTGTTCTTTTCCACCACTTTTAGCGGTCGGTCCACGGCAAAATACTGTCCAATGCTGAGGTCCATAAATTGCAGTTCGTAGCGTTGGTTGGGCAGTTGTGCAAAGCGCATGGTCCCCCTATATAGCTCCTCACGATAGGTGATGCCCAACAGCTTAAAATTGCTGAGACGCTCCACGTTTTCAAAATCCAGGCGCATCACGGCAAAGTCCTCTATATTTATATAGAGGCGGCCCTTAAAATGGGCACTGCCACGGTCTGGCCAAAAATCTATGACGTACACCCCTTTGTCGGCAATGTCGGCGTAGCCCACCAGTTTAAAATCGTAGCGGCGGGTTTTTTCTATCACATCCAGTTTGGTGTCCTCCTTGTAGTAAAGCTCCCTCAACAGTTCCCTGAACACATAGCGTTGTGCATCCAAAAGCCCGGAAACGGTGTCCTTTTCGACTTCCTCCTTGATTTTTTCGGCCTGTTCCTCCTCCATTTCCGCCAAAATGGAATCTACCTGCACCTTTTGGCTAAAAATGCCCGATTTTATCTTCAGGTAGGAATCGGGTTTTATGTTTTTGGTAAAAATGGCCTCCATGCGTTTGCCCAAGTCCTCCATGGATGCGATTTCATTTTTGTCATACAGGTCGGCCGCCTTGATGATGTCCAGTTTGTATTTTCCATCGTGTAGATATAGGTCTCCCAAAGTTTCGGTGTAGTGGTGGGCCCTTTTGGGGATGGAGGCGGCAAGACTGTCCATCAAATCCTTGTTGAGTTCCTTGATGCTGGACTTTTCAAAGCCAAAATCCACCTTATGGATGTTGCCCAATTCCGACTTCCGAAGGAAGAAACGTTGCTTTACGGGGTCATTGTTCAGATTTTCGGGCAGGCGTTCCTTCATTTTTTCCAAAATCTCCTCCACAGAGAGTTCCTCGTCAAACAGATACACTCCGCTCAGTGCTATGGCCTTGGGTTGAAGGGCCAAAACACTGTCCTGCAACTGTTCCGGGGTAAAACCTTTTTTTGCATATCCCATGGACGAAATGTAGATGGAATCGAGCAGGGAAGTGCGGCCATCCACCGCAAAACTGAAACGCCCTTCCTCGTTGGTGATCACCCCTTGATGTTCACCATATTGCACCGTGGCATACGGAATGCCCTTTTGGGTCTTGGCATCCACCAATCGGGAACTTATAGTTTGGGCGACCAACGTTGGGCCAAAAAGCAGTGCGAAGAACGGTAAAAGAAGCGGGGTCTTGCTCATATTCCTTTTTTGATGAATTTCCTTTAAAGACAGAACAACCCTAAAAGGGTTGCTTGCTAGTAGGACGATTGGCCTTATGATTTGTAACACGGATTGTTCCAAAAAACTTCGTGTCAAGCATGAAATGACAGCTCATGGAGAAATTCTTCGCCTTCCCAAGCAAGCTGGCCGGCACTCAGAATGACAATTTGGTTATTATGACGAGGTGTTGGCAATATTCCGTATCATGCCGCCAAAAATAAAGTAATGAAAGGGCAGTACGCTGTACCAGTACAACCTGCCCCTGAGGCCCCTGGGCCTGAATGTGGCAATTTGATGTAGTTTTTTGTCCTCATCTATCTTGAATTCGAGCCATGCCTCCCCGGGAGTGCGCATTTCCGCAAAGAGCAACAATCGTTTTCCTTTTTTGTCCGCCAGGAGTACCCGCCAAAAGTCGAGCGCATCACCGGGGTAGATCTTGTCCGGGTGGGTGCGGCCACGACGGAGTCCCGGGCCACCATTCAGTTTATCAAGAAACCCCCGGATTTTCCAGAGCCAACTCCCGTAGTACCATCCTGTCTCCCCGCCAATCCGCCAAATCTTGTCCAGCACGGCCTGCTCATCTTCAATGGCCACCACCTGCTCATCCTTGAGCACCCCGAATTTTGGCACTTGGATGTAATTCTCCAGATCTTCGCTTATTTGACCGCTGGCGATACTATCCTTCCAACTGCTGACCACCAAATTCTGTTCAATTTTTTTGAATGCCATATCGATGGCCTGTTCGTAGGTATGGGTTTCAATACCCAATAACTGTTGTAATCGATTGTCCTTGGCCACCACCTCCATTTTCATACTGTCCACCAGGTTAACGGCCAGTTTGTATGAGGTGGAAGTGACAAAGTAGAGCCAGTAGGAGGAGAGCTTCGGTGTCATAACGGGTACGGTAAAGATCCAGTTTTTGAAGCCACGGACATTGGCGTAGCGTTTGAGCATGTCTTTGTAAGTAAGCACATCCGGGCCTCCAATATCAAAGGATTGGTTATAGGTGTCCGGACGTCCCAGAACCCCAATCAAAAATTGAATTACATCCCTGATGGCAATGGGCTGGGTTTTGGTGAGCACCCATTTTGGGGTGATCATCACGGGCAATTTTTCGCAAAGGTCCCGAATGATCTCAAAAGACGAACTGCCGGAACCCACAATGATCCCTGCGCGCAAAACGGTCAGTTCAAAGGGCCCCTGATAAAGGATGTCCTCCACATTTTTACGGGAACTTAGATGTTTGGAGAGTTCGGTGTCGTTTACTATTCCGCTTAAATAAACGACTTGTTTTACCTGTGTTTTGGACAGATGTGCATTAAAATTGTGGGCGGCAATGGCTTCCTTTTCATCAAAATCGGAAATGGATGATGCCATGGAATGAATGAGGTAATAAGCGGCATCTATATCCTTTGGGAGGACATCTTCCTGCGCGTCTTCCAAAAAATCCACCTCCACCACTTCTATTTTGGAACGGATCCGGGCATCCACTGAGAGGCGTTTTTCATCCCGCACCGCACACACGATGTCATGGCCAAGCTCCAACAATTGGGGAAGCAACCGCATTCCAATATACCCGTTGGCACCGGTGAGGAGTATTTTCATCTATCGGAAAGGGTGAACATTTTGTAAATGAAGTAAAAGGGCACCAATCCGTTGAGTATCCATAGGCCGATGAGCAATTGTACGTCCACAGCATCGACCAAGTTCTTTACCTTGAGCAAAATCACTGTTGTGGTGATAAAAAAAGCGATTACAAAGCACAAATTCATTACGGTTACCATTCGCAGGGCAGTGGCATACAATTTTGGCGCATTCTTTTCGGTAACCTTAACCGGATAGTTCATTTGGTAGGGTTTCATTTTGGTGATCATGAACCCTAATCCCATGTACATCAGCGCACTGATGAAGGGGATTATCCACAGGCTGAGTTTATGACCGTATCCATCTACCTGGCCTTCCCAATTGAAATGGGTGGGAATGGTTTTTGGCAGGTCGAAGTAAAAAAGAAGTACCACCCCTGCATTCAGGGCAACGACCAGCCATCCAATCTTGATCAACTTTTTATCGGTGGCCGTAGGAGTCACTTCTATTTTCGGATGGTCGTTGAAAAGTTTCATAGGTCTTCTATTGAAGTTGGTGCATTGTCCGCTTTATAGTCCATCAGCTTTTTAAAATATTTTTGAATGGCCTTGGTGTCCGACCTTACCTTTATGAAATAGTGGTCCTTGAACATGGAATATATGGCCAGATCACCCTTATAAATGCTGAGTTTGTGGTAGGGAATCACCAGGCCGTAGGTCTCCAAAAGGGAACGAAACCTAATGATGATGCCCCCTGGTCGCATTTCAATATTGCAGCTGTTCAGGTTGTTGTCCAAGATCAAGAGATTTTGGATTTCAACACTGGCGTCGGTAATAAACAATTTGGGAGAGCCGATGCCGCCCAAGGCCCATCGTTCTTTTAAAGAAAAAGGTTTCCCAACGGCAGCATCAATTTTCCGGGTTACTTTCTTATCTGTGTACGATACGTTCAGAAGCATGCCTAAAATTAATCAAAATTGCCACTACCTTAGGGGCAATGCCTTGGTAATTATGTTACAAAAGGGTAAAAAATATGTAGTTTTGCGGGCTCAAACGCCAATGAGATGAGTTTGCAGGACAATTTGACGCAGAAAGTAAAGGAAGCGGTTAAACAGCTATTTCAGGCTGATGTGCCCTCCGTGGAATTGCAGCCCACCCGAAAGGACTTTGAGGGGGACGTTACGGTTGTGGTATTTCCGCTTCTGCGCTATGTAAAAGGGAACCCCGAAATCATAGGGAACCAAATTGGAGCCTATCTGCAGGAACATTTGCAGGAAGTGGCCAAATTCAATGTGGTAAAGGGTTTTTTGAATTTAGTGGTTTCGGATGGCCACTACCTCAACTTTTTTAAGGACATTCTGGATGTACCGCATTTTGGCTATGCCAGGACCACCTCGAAAGATGCGGTATTGGTGGAGTATTCCTCTCCCAATACCAACAAGCCCTTGCATTTGGGCCATATCAGAAACAACCTGTTGGGCTATTCCGTGGCGGAAATCTTGAAGGCTTCGGGAAAAAAAGTGTACAAGACCCAGATCATCAATGATCGTGGCATCCATATCTGCAAGAGTATGCTGGCATGGCAAAAGTTTGGTCACGGTGAAACCCCTGAAACCTCTGGACTGAAGGGCGATCATTTGGTGGGTAAATATTATGTGGCGTTTGACAAGACCTACAAAGAACAAATTTCGCTGTTGGTTGCGGACGGCATCAAAAAAGAGGATGCTGAAAAAGAAGCTCCCATCTTATTGGAAGCCCAGGAAATGCTCCGAAAATGGGAATCAGGTGACACCGAGACCGTGGCGTTGTGGAAAATGATGAACGGTTGGGTGTACGAAGGGTTTGACACTACCTACAAAAATCTGGGTGTCGATTTTGATAAGCTCTATTATGAAAGCGATACCTATCTTCTGGGCCGCGATGTGGTCAAGGACGGACTTGAAAAGGGGGTTTTCTTCAAAAGGGATGATGGCAGTGTTTGGATCGACCTTACGGATGAGGGACTGGATGAAAAAATCGTGCTGCGTTCCGATGGTACCGCAGTGTACATGACCCAGGATATTGGAACAGCCATTCAGCGGGTTACTGATTTTCCGGACATCAATGGGATGGTCTACACAGTGGGCAACGAACAGGACTATCATTTTAGGGTATTGTTCCTGATTTTAAAGAAATTGGGCTTCTCTTGGGCAGAAAAACTCTATCATTTGAGCTATGGCATGGTGGACCTGCCCAGCGGAAAGATGAAAAGTAGGGAAGGTACCGTGGTGGATGCGGACGACCTTATCCGGAATATGGAGGATACAGCGGCGGAAATCTCCAAGGAACTTGGAAAATTGGAGGGGTATTCCGAAGAAGAGAAACAGGAATTGTATAGGATCATAGGTCTGGGAGCCTTGAAATATTATATTTTGAAGGTAGACCCCAAAAAAAGAATCCTCTTCAACCCTGAGGAATCTGTGGATTTTCAGGGAAATACGGGACCATTCATCCAGTATACCTACGCAAGGATCCAATCCATACTCCGCAAGGCTGATTTTGATTTCTCGAAGGCACTCGATATGAGTTTTGACCTTCACGAGAAGGAAAAGGAACTGTTAAAGATTGTCCAACTTTTTCCAGAAACCGTACAGTTGGCCGCCGAAAACTACAGTCCCGCATTAATTGCCAATTATGCGTACGACCTGGTAAAGGAATTCAATTCGTTTTACCAGCAGGTTTCCATTCTTGGAGAACCTGACCATCAGAAAAAGGTATTTCGGGTTCAATTGAGCAAAAAAGTGGGCGAAGTAATCCGGTCCGCTTTCAAGCTTTTGGGGATTGAGGTTCCGGAACGGATGTAATGCATTTGAAAGCCAACAGCCAATTGGTCCTAAAAACTGACCCTGAAACTGACATTGGGGGTTAGCCCCAGCGAAATGTTCTGCACTGTTTCTATCTGTTCATCATCACCGATCCGGTAATATTGGTTCAAGGTATTTTTTCTGTTGGTGATATTGAGCAGGGAAATCCCGGCATTGGCCAATATGCGACTACTGAGGTTGAATTTGTATACAGCAGAGGCATCGGCCCTGAAATAATCGGGCAATCGACTGCTGTTTGGGGCCTGGTAATTGATTCTCGTGGGAAAAACCGAGGTGTCCAGAGCCTCATCGCCCGGTAACGGTTCTGTAATGGGCCTTCCGGTGCGGTAGTTGACCCCGACGCTCAATTTCAGATTGCCGTATGTGTAGGTTCCCGCAAAGGTAAGGGTGTGCCTTATGTCCAGATTATTGGGAAAACTGCTTGGCACAATGGAATCGAACGTATAATCATTTTTATTGAACGTGTAACTGAACCATGTGCTATAGTTGTCACCCTGCTTGTTTATTAGAAATTCCACTCCCTTTACATCATAGCTTCCAATTTCTCCACTGAATTGGTTTTGGTTTTGAAAACCCTGGGTGCGGGTGCTTATACCATCCACCCGCTTGTAAAACCCCTCCAAACCAAGGTACAGGTCGTTCTTTTCATAATTGATGCCTACTGAGCCCTGCTTGCTCTTTGTAATGGGAAGTGTATCGTCGTTGGACAGGATCCATCGTCGTTTCTCTATGCCGAGAAAATTCTGCTCCAAATCGATTACCTGATTGGTGGTCTGGCTTTTGAACTCTCCCAAAACCTCAGCCCTAAGATGGTTGGCCAACCTAAAGTTAAGATTGAGTCGGGGTTCCAAAAGGAATTTGGAAAACGTGTCCAGGTTTTCAATAAAATTGAACCGGCCCCCAATTTTAGCGATGAACCTGTTTTCAAAGGAAGTGTAGGCAATTTCGGAGTAGGGGGCATAGATTCTTATCACCCCTTTGGTGTTGGTGTCAAAATTGGGTTGGGACACAAATGCCCTATTGACAATCCCTGTCTCTATATATTGAAATCCATTGCGCCATCCCAAGTTTTGCAGAATTTCATATTGCGAATCGAGTTTTACGGCCCGTTCATCCACAATGTTCTTTTGATTAAGGGTTTGGACCTGATTGGCAAAAATGCTCTGCGCATCCAAATTATATTTGGAATAGTATACATTCAGATGGGAGGAAAACCTATCCGTCCAGTTACTGAGCCATTGCCCACCAATGGAGAAGTTGTTCTGTTCCAAAATACTGATGGTGGTCTCATTATTGACTTCGTTTGTTTCCAAATAGTCAAGATTATTGGCGATGCTGATGAAGTTTAAGCGCAATTTTTGGTCAGCATTGATGTCATAAAGCAACTTTCCGGTAAAATCATAGAAGAAAAAGTTTTCTTGTCTTAGGATATCGTCATCCACGGATACGTTATTCTGATTCGTGACTTCACTGTCCTGAAAGGCACGATCAAAGAAATTATTGTATGTGGGTGTGTTCAAAAAATCGGTGGTGGAGCGTCTTGCGGAAAATTGGAGCCCCATTTTCTCTCCAACCGGAATCTGTCCAAAAACATCCCCACTAATAAGATTTAATCCGGCCCCGCCCGAGAAATAATCGGGCACCTGATTGTTGGTCTCCATTTGGATCACACTGCTCACACCATCACCAAAGGCTGCGGAGGTGCCATTTTTGATCACGGTCACTTTATCCGTTAGGTAAGGGTTGAAAGCGGAAATAAGACCGAAGAAGTGTCCGGACTGGTACATTTTGATACCGTTCCAAAGAATAAGGTTTTGATCATTGGTGCCGCCGCGCACGTTAATGTCCGAAACCGTCTCATCAATGCTCTCTATTCCCGGAAGGGCCTGCACGGTCTGCAGGATATCGGGCTCGATGAGCCCCGGCAAGATGCCAAAATCAGCTGTGTTCAATGTAATGCTTGCATCCCTTTCCTTAATGATGCCCGTGGTAAGGAATTTATATACGATTACTTCATTTAATTTTTCATACTGCTGGGCCAACAGGATTTTGGAACAGCCTCCTCCATCAAGTAGGTCCTCTACCTTGATTATTTTTGTGGTGTATCCAAGATATCGTATTCTAAGCGAGCCATTTCGGGGGGCATCGACCACGGTAAAACTCCCATCTTCATCAGTTATCAAGGCTGTATTGGTTCCCAATACCTCCAAAGTGGCGCCTGGGATGGTATTTTCAGCAAAATTGTCCAAAACAAAACCACAAATGGTCACTGAGGAATCTTTGGAAAGTGCATAATAGCGGTCGCTGAGTTTTTCAATCGTGATATGGAATTCATTTTCTAGATACCTTAGAATATCTTCCAAGGCCACCAAATTATTTGGGACGGTCAGGCTTATTCCTTCCAAATCTTCATTGAGATATGAAAACTTGACGTTGAAGTTGTCCTCCAGTTCTTTTACATAGGAAATCAGCGAATGGGTATCTTCTTGCTCCCCTTGCGCTGTTGTGGAAATGGAAAGTAACAGAAATACCCCTGAAATAAAAGTTCTTTGGCTATTGCGGAGTGCTCTCAGCATAAAAAAGTACTTTATTGCCCTCTAGGTTATAACGCAGTTTTGAGGGGGAACTTATACTTTTTAAGGCCATATCGAGGTCTTTGTTGCTAAAGGTACCGGTAAATCGGAGATCTACATTCACATTTTCCGTTTTCACCTTGAGGTCATATTGCCTTTCCAGTTCGGATAAAACGTATTTTAATGGAATGTTTTCAAAGCTACTTTCGCTGTCCAACCAGGTAGGTTGGTTTGTTTTGGGCTTGGATGCATTCAATTGCGCCCCATTGATAATCATAAAGGAGTTTCCTGCTGGCAATTGGGTCTCTTTTCCATTATGCGTTACACTTACCAATCCTTCATAACAGGTGACCTCAAAAAAGTTTTCCCTGCTCTCCACATTGAATTGTGTGCCTAACACAGCCACTTGGCCTTGGTTGGTCGTTACCGTGAATTTTTGTCCCTTGGCCACTTTGAAGAAGGCCTCACCCTGAAGGATGACGTTACGGTTTTCATTCCAATTTTTTTGGCTAAAGGAGACTTCGGAATCCGCGTTCAGGAAAATTTCGGAGTCGTCGGGCAAGGTGACCTCGGTTCGCTGGGCATATTCGGTGGAAACGGATTCGTTCAAACCGGATAAATAAAAATAGGAACCGGCAAGCAAGATGGCAATAACGGCGGCCACCCGTAGAAACTTTTTGAAGGGGTTCAGGCTGATTACCTTTGGCGCTTGGCCAATATGTTCTGCGTTCAAACGCTCAAGTGCCTTATCCACATTGAAATCAGGGCCGGAAAGCGATGCTGCCCCCGCCCTAAGCCTTTCGTAAGAAGCATACGCGTCGGAATTTTTGAATTCCTCGAGTTCTTCTTTGGAAAGCTCTCCGCTGAGCCATTTTGCCAAGTAATTCTCTTGCATGATTTCTATGCTTTATACTGGTTTAACAATTCAATCTAAAAAAACCCTACCCTTCTAGCAACAATTAACAATTAGCAATTAACAATTGCCAACTGAACATTGAAGCTCATATGCCATCAATTTTTTCCCGCAAACTTTTCAACGCCAAATGCATTCGCTTTTCAATTGCCTTGACACTTACCCCTTCCATTTCTGCAATCTCTGCATATTTTTTTCCATCGATCCGGTTCAGCAAGAATGTTGTCCGTTGATTTTCTGGTAAGGCCCCCAAGGCATTTTCCAGTTTTTGCTGGAATTCCTTTTCTTCCAATAAAAATTCAGGGGATTCGCTGGAACCTTCGTTTGTGTTCTTGGCGTAGTTCAACCTTATCTTTTCTGCCTTGATCATGTTCAAGGAAATATTATTGGCCACCTTATAAACAAAGGACTTTGCTTTTTCAGGGGTTACCTTGCCACAATTCTCCCATAACTTCACAAAAGCCTCCTGCACAGCATCATGTGCCTTCTCCTTATTGCCGAACTTATAATAGATATAGTTAAAGATCGTTTTAGAGTTAGATCTAAAAATAGTGTTGAAGACTTGTTCCTCACATACATTGTCCATGGGCGCAGGATTGTTCTGGACCCAAAGATATTTGAAAAAAAATAAGAAAAAGTAGGGTTTTTTATTCAAGGGTTGTTCTAACCATGAAAATTAACCCCAAAATCCAAATTCGTTATGAAAAAGTTTATAAACAACCTTGTATACGTAGGTTTTTTAGCTATTTCCTTAAATTTTATCGCTTGTCAGTCAGAGTTTGAGGAGATAAACGGTGATCAACAAGAAACAATCACTGCCAATTCCTCAACAGCGGAATTGATCCAGAAAACATCTTCCAATGATGGTTCTTTTGATAACATAGTAGACGGTGCAAGCTGCTTTGCAGTGCAGTTCCCCTATACCGTCGAAGCCAATGGAATTGAGATTATCATAGATTCTAGGGAAGACCTTCACACCATTGAAGAAATATTTGATGAGCTGGATGATGATGTGGACGTTCTGAACTTCCTTTTCCCCATTACAATTACTTTGGCCGATTTCTCCGAAATCGTCATTGAGAACAAAGAAAGGTTAATACAATTGGCCGAAGAGTGTCTTGAAGGTGGAGGGGATGATGACATTGAGTGTATTGACTTCGTTTACCCAATTACCCTGTTCACATTCGACATCAACGAACAGCAAACCGGAGAGGTGTTGGTAGAAAGTGACGAGCAGTTGAGAAAGTTTTTTGAAGAACTTGATGAAAATGATCTGATCAGTATTGATTTTCCCCTAACCTTGAAAAAGTTTGATGGGACCGAGATCGTGGTTGACAGCAATGGTGAATTGGCCATGGCCCTGGAAAATGCAAAGGACGAATGTGATGAGGACGATGACAACGATTACAACGATGATGATTTTGATGAAGAACGTTTTGATTTCTGCCTGACCGAGTGCCCTTGGTTGGTTCAAGAAGTGGTTCGTGATAATGTAAACAACACAGATCAGTACTTTGAATACCTAATGACCTTTACCGAGGATGGAGGGGTTACCGTAAAAGATCGTGCTGGAAACGTACTTAATGGAACATGGAGTGCACGTTTCACAGATCATGGTCCACTATTGACCCTTGAGTTTGATACACTGGTTGACTTCAACTTGGAATGGTTGGTATACGAAATTGGTGAGCACACCATAAAATTATATGCTGAAGGCGGCAACAAGATAATCATGAAGCAACTTTGCGAGGGTGGTGAGACCGATATCAGCGCTTTAAGGGAAATCCTGAAAGAATGTGAGTGGATCATCAAGAAAGTGATAAACCAAGGTGAAGAAATCGAGCGACTTCTTGGGTACGAGTTCAAGTTTATGCCAGAGGGTCTGGTTACGCTAAGTAATGGAATCTCCACGCTGGAAGGAACTTGGGAGGTTGGACTCAACAGCGAGCAGGTTCTGTCCCTTTTGATTACTATTCAGGATGAGCCAGGGGTAAGCTTTGATTGGCCCTTGAGAGACCTTTTTGATACCAGATTGAGATTTGAGGTTGAGGCAACGGGCCACGAATTGGTTTTGCTACGCGTTTGTGATGACAGTGCCGGTGATGGAGATGTGACCGAAATTAGGAACATTATGCTTGGTGGACCTTGGAACATAGCCCTATACCAAGAAGGTGAGATGGATTTGACCTCCCAGTTTGTGGATATGGATTTTAACTTCTCCACCATGCACCAAGTAGAGGTTTCCATAAACGATGACCCAATCGCCGCCGGTTTGTGGAGAATACTTAGGGACTCTGAGGAAGGATTGAAATTCTACATCAATTTTGACACCAACGACAACCTTGGCGGGTTGACGGAAGACTGGAAGATAGTTGAAGTTTCCTCCTCCAGAATCGAGCTGAGGAACGAAAGTGGAGATGGCACATTGGAAATATTGGTTTTCGAAAAACTATAGGATTTTCCCCATTTTTTGTTGAAAAGGACGGCTCTCCCCAAAGCCGTCCTTTTCTTTTTTATTATTCTTAAATTTGTCCCTCTAAAATGAAGAACGCCCATGTTCGATAACTTAAGTGAAAAGCTGGATAAAGCGCTCCACGTCCTCAAGGGACATGGACAGATTACGGAAATAAATGTTGCGGAGACCCTAAAAGAGGTCCGCAGGGCCCTACTGGATGCCGACGTAAACTTTAAGATTGCCAAGGAATTCACCAATAGGGTAAAAGAAAAGGCCCTAGGCCAGAATGTATTGACGACTTTGCAACCGGGCCAGCTCATGGTCAAGATCGTAAAGGATGAACTTACCCAACTGATGGGTGGGGAAGCCGAGGAAATCGACTTGTCAGGAAATCCTTCCGTAATCTTGATGTCGGGACTGCAGGGTTCCGGTAAAACCACCTTTTCCGGTAAGCTTGCAGGCTATCTTAAGAACAAGAAAAGCAAAAAGCCACTTTTGGTCGCGTGTGATGTATACCGTCCGGCAGCGATTGACCAATTACATATTGTTGGGGAACAGATTGGCGCCGAGGTGTATTCCGATAGGGAAAACAACGACCCCGTTGCCATAGCACAGGCAGGGATCAAGCATGCCAAAGCGATTGGTGCAAACGTGGTTATTGTGGATACCGCAGGCCGTTTGGCAGTGGATGAGCAGATGATGACCGAAATTGCCAATATCCATAAGGCTGTTTCACCGCAAGAAACCCTTTTCGTGGTAGACGCCATGACTGGACAAGATGCCGTGAACACGGCAAAAGCCTTTAATGATGTATTGAATTTTGACGGCGTCATCCTTACCAAACTGGATGGTGATACCCGGGGGGGTGCGGCCATTTCCATCAGATCAGTTGTGGATAAGCCCATCAAGTTCATCGGGACCGGCGAAAAGATGGAGGCTATCGATGTGTTCCATCCCTCAAGGATGGCCGACCGTATTTTGGGAATGGGAGATGTGGTATCCCTTGTGGAACGTGCCCAAGAACAGTTTGACGAGGAACAGGCCCGGAGAATCCAAAAGAAAATTGCCAAGAACCGTTTTGGGTTTGATGATTTCCTGAGCCAAATTCAGCAAATAAAGAAAATGGGCAACATGAAGGACCTTATTGGCATGATACCCGGAGCGGGGAAAGCCCTTAAGGGACTGGATGTGGACGATGACGCATTCAAACATATTGAGGCCATTATCCATTCCATGACCCCGGACGAGCGGTCCAACCCATCCAAATTGAACGCAAGCCGTAAAAAACGAATCGCATTGGGAAGCGGCACTTCCGTCCAAGAAGTGAACCAACTGTTGAAGCAATTTGACCAAATGAGCAAGATGATGAAGATGATGCAAGGCGGTGGCGGTAAAAAAATGATGCAGATGATGCAGAACATGAGATAGTTTGTTGGATGTTTGATGAGTGGGATAAATATTCTTGATTCCTATAACCCTTTTTAAAACCTGAGCACATATGGAAATCCTCGACGGGAAAAAAATATCAAACCAAATAAAGGAAGAAATAGCCGTTGAGGTAAGGCAGATGAAGGAGCGGGGAGAAAAAGTGCCCCATTTGGCAGCTGTTCTCGTCGGTAATGATGGTGCCAGCCTCACCTACGTGGGCAGTAAAGTACGCTCCTGCGAAAAAATAGGGTTTCAATCCACCTTGATACATCTTCCAGAAGAAACTACCGAGGAAGCACTGTTGAAACAGGTCGAAAACTTGAACCAAAATCCCGATATAGACGGCTACATTGTGCAACTTCCATTGCCCAAGCATATCGATGAGCAAAAGGTCCTGATGGCCGTAGATCCCAATAAGGATGTAGATGGATTCCATCCTGCCAATTTTGGAAAAATGGCCCTGGACATGGAATCATTTATACCCGCCACGCCCTTTGGGATTATGGAACTGCTACGCAGATATGATATCGATACCCAAGGAAAACATGCTGTGGTCATTGGCCGTAGCCATATTGTGGGAAGACCCATCAGCATACTTTTAAGCCAAAAGGGAAAAACAGCCAATGCCACCGTAACCCTTACCCATAGCCGAACCCACGATTTAAAGACCCTTACATTGCAGGCTGACATTATAGTTTCCGCTTTGGGCGTACCCAATTTCTTGAAAGCCGATATGGTAAAAGAAGATGTAGTGGTCATAGATGTGGGCATAACCCGTGTACCGGATGACACCCGGGAAAGGGGGTATTACATCACCGGAGATGTCGATTTTGAAAATGTGGGCAAAAAAGCGTCCTATATAACACCTGTGCCCGGTGGCGTGGGCCCAATGACCATTGCCATGTTGCTCAAAAACACCTTGTTGGCCCGCGAAAGGCACAAGGCAGGCAATTAATCCGCGTTTTTGGTTTCTGTTTCCAGCAAAGCGAGCTGTTCCTCCTCATCGGGAGAAATAAAATCGAGATCGTTTTCACCTTCATCGTTGGTGCAACTGGTAACAGCGAGCAAGGTAAATATCAAGCTGATCAAAAGGAGAATGGTTTTCATCATCTGGTAATTTAGTAGGTATCATACCCATTTGATTTCCAATTGATAACGTTTCCAACATCCAAAATAGTATAGGATAAAGATCAAAATAGATTTCGTTTGAATCGAAATTTAAATTCACTATCTTTTTCATTCAAACCAGATAACACTATGAAAATCCAGATAAAACTGACCCTTCTTTTGGTTACATTGTTGGGAGCATGTACAAAAAAGGAAAACCAAAACCAGATTTCCGTTTTGTTTACAGAAGAAGCAAGTGAAATGGCCTTGGACGGTAGGTTGCTTCTAATGCTTTCGACAAATAATGACAATGAACCACGCTTTCAGATAAATGCGAGGTTACATACCCAATTGATCTTTGGTGTGGACGTTGAAGGTATGAATCCGGGCGAAGAAATCGTTTTTGATGATGCCGTTCTCGGATTTCCCTATGAAAGCTTAAGCGATATCCCAGCAGGGGAGTACTACGTGCAGGCATTGTTGCACACCTACGAGACCTTTAATTTGGCTACCGGCCATACCGTGAAGCTGCCTATGGATAATGGTGAGGGACAGCAATGGAACAGATCTCCGGGAAATCTTTATAGCGAGCCCTTTAAGATCAATATAGATGAAAATGGAATCCGTAATGTTAGGGTGGCCATGGAAAAGGTTATTCCGCCCATCTCGGAACCTAAGGATACCGAGTGGATAAAGCATGTGAAGATCAAATCTGAAAAGCTCAGTGAGTTTTGGGGCAGGGACATGTATTTGGGAGCCCATATTCTACTTCCCAAAGGTTTTGAAGAGCATCAAGAGGCTCACTATCCCTTGATGATTTTCCATGGCCATTTTCCAGACGACTTTGGAGGGTTCAGGACCACTCCACCGGATCCGAATCTAGAACCGGAATACTCGGCACGTTTTGATGTGGAAGGTTACAATATCATCCAGCAACAAGAGGCCTACGACTTTTACAAGCGGTGGAACGAACCGGATTTCCCTCGATTTTTGATTATCGAGATACAGCATCCCACCCCGTACTATGATGATTCCTATGCCGTGAACTCGGCCAATCAGGGTCCATATGGCGATGCGATCACGCATGAACTGATCCCATACATTGAAAAAGAGTTCAGGGGTATCGGCGAAGGATGGTCCCGGTTTTTGTACGGCGGCTCCACGGGAGGCTGGGAGGCCCTGGCCGTTCAGGTTAAATATCCTGAGGAATACAATGGGTGCTTTGCGGCCTGTCCGGACCCCATCGATTTTAGGGCATATTGCCTCACCAACATTTATGAGGACAAGAATGCATATTATTACGATAGCGAGCACAAACCTCTGGAAGTTCCCGCGCACCGCGACTACCTGGGCCATGTTCAGACCACTGCAAGGGAATATAACCAATTGGAACTTGTTTTGGGCACAAAATCCCGATCTGGCCAACAATGGGATATTTGGGAGGCCACCTATTCACCCCAGGGAAAAGATGGCTACCCAGAACGGATTTGGGACAAAACGACCGGAGAGATCAATCCAAAAGTGGCCGAATATTGGAAAGAAAACTACGATCTTAGGTATATTTTGGAAAGGGATTGGGATAAATTGGGAGAAAAATTGAAGGGTAAAATTCATATCTACTGTGGCGATATGGACAACTATTACTTGAACAATGCCGTTTATTTGATGGAAGACTTTCTGGAAAACACCACAGATCCCTATTACGATGGCGAGGTCCTGTATGGCGATAGAGCGGAACATTGCTGGAACGGTGATCCGGAACTCCCGAACCATATTAGCCGCTTTCGGTATAATAGCATGTATGTGCCCAAAATCATGAAGCGCATATCGGAAAGCGCCCCGAAGAATGCAGATTTAACCAGTTGGAGATATAAATAACAATATGGGTCGTACCAGAAACAAAATAGCGTGGATTGCGTTCGTCACTTTGGCCATCTTTATCGGACTATATCCTGCAATGTATCTTATCATGCCAGAAGATGCTGGGCTATTGGCAAGTAAATCCCAGGAAATTCTGACGAGTACCATTTGGCAAATAGGATTTTATGGGCATATCTCCTTCGGAGGTTTGGCTTTGCTCACAGGTTGGTCCCAATTCAGTAAAAAGATCAGGTCCAAGAACCTGGCATTGCACCGTACTTTGGGAAAGGTGTATGTTTTATCGGTAGCCGTGAGTGGAATTTGTGCGGTGTATATTGGCTTTTTTGCCACAGGTGGATTTATCTCCTCTTTGGGCTTCATTTTACTTGGATTGATTTGGCTTTTTACTACCGGCAAAGCCTATATCGCCATAAGAAAAAAGGATTTATCCCTGCATCAGGGCATGATGATCTACAGTTACGCCGCCTGTTTTGCAGCGGTAACATTAAGAATCTGGTTGCCACTTTTGACCATGGCCTTTGGCGAATTTTTGATTGCGTACAAAATAGTGGCTTGGCTATGCTGGGTTCCCAATATGGTTTTTGCCCATCTGTGGGTGCGCAAAAAAGGCCTTACCATAGACTGAAGTTATTTTGCGAATAACTGCCCCATATCCTTGAAAGCTTTGAATTCCAATGCATTGCCGGCAGGATCTAAAAAAAACATGGTGGCTTGCTCACCAACCTCGCCCTTAAATCGGATGTAGGGCTCAATGATAAAAGTAACTCCCTTTTCTTTCAATTCTTTCGAGAATGATTGGAACACATCCCACGGAAGCACCACCCCGTAGTGTGGGACAGGCACATTTTTGCCATCCACCGGATTGGTATGCAAATCTTCCGCTGATTTTGGTTTGTAATGAATAACCAATTGATGTCCAAAAAGGTTGAAATCTACCCAGTGGTCACTGCTTCTGCCCTCTTCGCATGCTAAAACTTCCCGATAAAAAGTTCTGCACTCGTCCAGGTTATGCACCGGAATGGCAATATGGAAAGGGGTTATCGTTTGCATGACTGTTTTTTTTTGAAAAGTAGAACTTCTTTGTTAAGCTTCCAAAAAAGAAATGATCTGTTCGTTTACCTGTTCTTGGTGCATGGAATGGCCCAGTCCTTCCGTGGTGACCAACTCGCTGTTCTTCCATTTTTTGTGCACGGCCACCGAGGCATGGTACGGGGCAATGGCATCAAAACGATCATGGAAAATAAGCCCTTTCTTCTTGTTGCTCTCCGCGTATTTGGATGCAGAAAAGTCATGGATGCGAAATCCAAACCGGTTAAAAACATAGTCATCCAAGGCCTGCATCACCCTGTTGTTGAATTTCAAAAGATCCTGGTAGTGTTCCATTATTTCATGAAACTCCGAAGGAGCCCCGATAATGACCATTTTTTCTACTTGTGGATTTGGATTCTTGTATTCGTTGTAGATCAGCGTCATTCCACCTACCGAATGTCCAATAATGAATTTTGGATCATACTTTTTTACCATGTGGTGCACCGTTTCCTCGTACAGGGGTACATAAAGCAGCTTTCCAGAAGAATATCCATGGGCTGGGGCATCAAAGGCAATTACATTGAAATCGGCTTCCTTGAGTTTTTTGATAAGATTTCGCCATCGAAACGCATTGCTTTCCCAGCCATGCACCAAAAGTACCGTTTCCCTGCGTCCTTCCCACCTGTAAGATTGCAGTTTGTGGCCGGAAACCTCCTCTATGTCAAATTTTGCAGTTTCAAGAAAGGATTCCTGCTGAGGCAAAACACGGCCTTTTCGGATCTTGCAAAAGAGCGTAAAGGCGGAATGAGCGGCTTTTTGAGGGGCAAAAAAGGCATATAGGTTAAAAAATTGGCCATAGATCAACGGAACTATTTTGGTCAGGAGTTTTTTCATATGGTTACTTTTTGTAACTTACTCTTTATTGGAAACTAAAATACACATTCATTTTGTAACAAAAAAGAGGTCCCTAACCCCATACTAAGTATAATCATGGAAACCGTTGTTGAAAATCAGAAGTTTAGAATGGCCAGAAAATTGGAAAAAATGTTTGGGCACATTGATTATAGGAATCCCCCCGAGCTTTGCCCGGTTCGGGATGTGATGTCCGTGGCATCGGATCAATGGAGCACCTTGATCCTTCTTTGGTTGGGTTATTTCCATGTTTTGAGATTCAACAAGCTCAAAAAATATGTCTACGGGATTTCCAATAAGGTACTGAGCCAGCGATTGAAAGTGTTGGAAGCGGATGGATACATTTCCCGAGAAGCATTTAACGAGGTGCCAGTGAGGGTGGAATATAGCCTAACGGATTTTGGACAAACCTATGTGGAAAAACTCTTGGAACTGACCGAATGGATGCAGGCCAACAGTCCAAAAGTGTTGGCAAACCGAGAGAAATACGGATTGCTTTAATCACTGATTCGGTTCCAGATGTCGAGGTACATTTTCCAGTTGCCATCCTCTTTTTTCCATATGACCACATATTTGCCCTTCCAGTCGACCACAGAACCGTCTTTTCGTTCGGTTTTTCCCTGAAAGTAGCCATAATCATGGGCATAATCCCCAAAAAATTTAATTTCCAGTGGCTGAATTTCATGGTGCAGTATTTTGGCCCCTGCACCCTGCATCCATCGTTCCTTAATGGCCTGTCTTCCTGAGATGATATCCGCATTGTTCGGAAAAATCTTGCCATCCATGGTGTAGCTATTGGCAATGGTTTCATAGTCCCCATTCATGTAGGCTTTTGAAAAAATGCGTGTAGCCTCTAGTATGCGTTCTTTTTCTAATTTGTTGTTTTTCGATATTTTACCATTGGAGCAGTCAATCCTCCATGTCGGGAACACCACGGATTCTGATTTATCCACCCATTCACCGACCCATTTGAATCCATTTTCATCCATATCATAAAAGGTAAGTCGAAAAAAGCCTTCCATTCCATTTGGTGCTTGCTGTTCCCGATAGAGCACTATTTTTCCATCTTCCGTCTTTTTTCCCTCCCAGGTCGGAAGGGTAGTGGATGGCCTTGGATGGCTATAATAGTGTACGTACCATCTTGTGCTGTCAGGGATGAATTGCCGGATACTTCCCGAATAGGTACCGTCTTCCTTTAAGGTTTCATCCTGGATTCCCATACCGTTCATGATATATTTGAAACGCCAAACCATATCCACCGGAGCTGCCCAGGTCTGATCGGGATTTCGGGTCTCCGATTTACACTGGCATTCCCCGATCATTGGTGCAAAGTCCAAAAGCGCTGAGGGAGCTTCCGGATTGGGGAGTCCATAGGGATGTTCTTGGGACGGCTCGTAATCATACTGTGCTACCATTGCGAAAGGAAACAAGAATAGAAACAAGAGCGGTTTTTTCATTGGGTTGGTTTTTCCCCAAATTAACCAAATACCTCCTAAGATTTACCGCCTTTATGCATTTGTTAACGATTGGGCTATTCCCAGCCTATCATCAAATATTTGGTTTTGGCCGTTGCCGGAATCTGCACGGCCTCAATATTGGATGTGGTATAGCGGAGATTGGTGGGAAGTTCTTCCTTGTCGATGGTAAAATACAAGCTGCTTTCCTTTGGAAAAATGACAACACTGTTTAAGGTGGTCACAATTTTTTTTATGGAATAGTTCTTTTGGATATCCCCAAAAGTGCTTGCCAGGCCGATGCCTTTGTCGGTTTGGTAGCGGACATCAAAAATCCTGATATTTTCAATGGTCGGAATACTGTCAGCGGAAGGGGTAAGGGTCAAAAGGTGTTCCCCACCTTTTTCAAAAACCTTGATCTTTTTTGTTTTTCCGCCCAGTTTTAAGCGTGCCGTGTCTCGCACAATGGAATCCCCAACAAAAACCGTTTCTAGGTCGGTAATTGGAGTGGACTTATGCAAAGGGCCAACACTTTGTTCAGTAATAAGGAAGGTGGTGTCCGTTTTTGAACAGCTCACCATCAAAACAAATAAAACCAAATATAGGTTGGTACGAAAGGATTTTTTCATTGGATGGTTAAAATGAATTTGCAATGTTTCTTATTATGGTCCTTTGGAAATATTTCTGCAAACAAACAGATGAAATATGATGTCCGTATTAGATTAAATCTCGGTTAGCGACTGTCAACGAATCACTTTCTTAAGCACACCGAGTACCCCACGGATAAAGGTGGCACTGGTAAGCACTTTTACCACCGGGTTCATTCGGGTACTGCGTCGGGTTGAGGTGCTTCTTCTGGATGTTGTCCCTTGTTCTTTTTCAGCTTCCTTTTCCGCCTTTTCAATTTTTTTGTCCAGAATTTCGTAGGCACTTTCACGGTCAATTTCCTCGTTGTACTTCTTCACCAGTTTGGATTTGCCGATAACATCCTTTAATTCGGAATCTGTCAACACATCCATGCGGCTCATGGGCGCCCGAAGCAGGGTAGCCGCCAAGGGAGTTGGCCTGCCCTTTTCATCCAAGGCAGATATCAGTGCCTCGCCGATGCCCAAAGAGGTGAGTATTTCCTTGGTATCGTAAAATTCCGAGATTGGGTAGTTCTCAGCGGTCAGTTTTATCGCTTTTCGGTCTTTTGCAGTAAATGCCCGAAGGGCGTGCTGAACTTTTAGTCCCAGTTGCGCCAAAACATCGTCCGGCACATCGGTTGGATTTTGGGTAACAAAATATAGCCCGATTCCTTTGGAACGAATCAATTTGACGATGCTCTCAATCTGATCCAAGAGCGCTTTGGAGGCATTGTCAAAAATCAGGTGTGCCTCGTCGATAAAGAGGATCAACTCAGGCCTGTCACTATCGCCTTGCTCCGGGAAAGTGGAATAAATTTCAGCCAATAGACTCAGCATAAAGGTGGAAAAAAGTTTGGGCCGGTCCTGAATGTCTGTCAATCGAATGATGTTCACATATCCCATTCCGTTTTCATCAATGCGCACCAAGTCTTCAACATCAAATGACTTTTCCCCAAAGAACAGGTCGGCTCCTTGCTGTTCCAACTCAATAATTTTTCGGAGAATGGTGCCCGTGGAGCTTGTGGAAATTCGGCCATAGGAATCTTGAAATTCCTTCTTCCCCTCTCCGGTGGCATATTGCAGCACTTTTTTGAAGTCCTTTAAATCCAACAAAGGCAGCTTGTTGTCATCACAATATTTGAAAACTACGGCCACAATACCTTCCTGCGTAACGGTTAGGTCCAATATCCTGGAAAGTAAAACAGGTCCGAATTCGGAGACCGTGGCCCTTAGCCGAACACCATCTTGTTCTGAAAGGGAGAGAATTTCCACAGGAAATCCTTTGGCTTCAAAAGACAATCCGATTTTCTCGTGGCGTTCATCAATTTTGGGATGCCCGGGACTGGGTTGTGCAATGCCGCTCAAATCACCTTTTAGGTCCATCAGCAAAACAGGGATTCCTTTTTCGGAAAGGTTCTCGGCAAGTACCTGTAGCGTCTTGGTTTTACCAGTTCCGGTGGCCCCCGCAATGAGACCGTGGCGATTCAAGGTTTTCAGAGGCACTTTTACGAATGCGTTGGTCACAGTTTCACCATCCAACATAGCAGCACCCATGGCAATGAAGTCACCTTTGGTGGTATACCCCGTTTCAATATGATCAAAGAATTTTTCTTTGCGGTCCATTCCGTTCAATTTCCGATAAAAATAGGGTAATTTTAAGCAAATCTAAAAACACACTTATGAAACTGAAACGTTTTCAATTTATATTGCTGCTGGTTTTGACGTTGGGACTTGGTTTTTCTTCCACGGCCCAAGAGAACACGGAGCTTGTTTTTCATAAATCGCATGAGGTAAAGAAACAAAACTCCCCTTTCAGCGATGCGGTCCAGGCTGGAAATCTCTTTTTTTTGGCTGGTCAATTGGGTATGGACCATACCACGCGAACCATCGTTGAGGGAGGGATACAGGCAGAAACGGAGCAGGCCATTAAAAATATAGAGGCCGTTTTGGCCCAACATGGCATGACGTTGGACAATGTGGTTAAATGTACTGTTATCCTAAGCACCATGGACGATTTTGGAGCCTTTAATGAGGTTTATTCCAAACACTTTACAAAAAAACCGGCCAGAACCACTTTTGCTGCCGGTGGTCTGTCCAGAGGGGCCAAAATAGAGATTGAGGCAATGGCAATCAAATAGTCATTCTTTCTCCTTGGCACCCATGACCAACAACCAAAGACAGGTTCCTATTTCTCCCAAGCTGGCAGGAATTGTAATGTAATCGGCTATAATGAAGTCTGAATAATCGGGAATGGCTATTCTTCCCAAAAAATCTATGTAGTAACCTATGCTTCCTACCATAAGAAGGTAACCCAACAACTTTGGAAGAAAACCAGATTTAAAAACAAGGTATCCCAAAGGAAAAAGCCACAAAGCCCAAAAATTCTGACCCAAAAGATTACCATCGTTAAATTGATGCAGGTAGAACATGACCTGTTCGGATTTGGACCATGCTGGATTGTCAGGTCCATGGATGGTTGAAAGCAAGGCGAATTTATTCAATAAAGCACTAAAAAAAATAGGCACGCTCGGCAGTGCCAAGGCGACCATGGCCACGGCATAGGACTTGTTTACCTTGCTTAGTAAGCTGTAAAGGACCAAAGGAAGGAGCAAAAAAGCGGTAAAGCTGATGGACTCTGCCAATATTCCTAACCGAAACAGACTTTCGGAGGTTTGAATATTTTCCATGGTTTGTTGTGCGCTGTCCCATACAATCAGTTGTGATGGAACATACATCAGTGAAAAAATCCCAGCAATAACTACAATAAAATATAGCAAACCCGCAATACGGGCCTTGGATTTATTATTTTTCATAAGGATGATTTTAGGAAGTAGACGAATTTACCGCAGATTTGTTACCACTTCCTGCCAAATAGTTTGTCCGCTCTTTTGCCATATACCTATCTTTGCCTCATGGTTTCAGAAAACGTAATGGATTTGGTGGAAAAAGGGTTGATGTTGCCCTTAATGGAGGAATTTTATACCATTCAGGGCGAAGGATATCACAAAGGGACCGCCGCCTATTTTATACGGGTAGGGGGTTGTGATGTAGGATGCCATTGGTGTGATGTAAAGGAAAGTTGGAATGCCGAGACCCATCCACCAACGCCCATACATAGCATTATCGACAACGCTGCCAGCCATTCGGATACGATTGTGGTTACCGGTGGTGAACCATTGACCTGGGATATGGGCCCTTTGACAATGGGGCTGAAGGAAAGGTCCCTGAAGACCCATATAGAAACTTCTGGAGCCTATCCCTTGACCGGAACCTGGGATTGGATTTGTCTTTCACCAAAAAAGAATAAGCTACCAGTTGGGGATATCCATAAAAAAGCCAACGAGCTCAAGGTAATCGTGTACAACAAGCACGATTTTGTTTTTGCAGAAGAGCAGGCCACCAAAGTGGGCAAGGATTGCATATTGTATTTGCAGCCCGAGTGGAGCGTAAGGGATAAAATGGTTCCCCTCATCGTGGACTACGTAATGAAAAATCCTAAATGGAAGGTTTCCCTGCAGACCCACAAATACCTCAATATTCCTTAACAAAGAAAATTGTCAGCGCCCTCCATTGCCTTGGAGGTCCAATAGGCACTCCGCATCTAAGGTAGGTATGGGAGCGATGCCTTTGGATGTGTTGGTTTCCATTGCCTTCATCATGGCACCACCAAATTGAAGTTCGGCACGCATCAAACAACCTTGGACATTGCAATGATTTTCGGCCTCTGGGTCTTCGTGGTCGTTTATTGGTGTTGTTCCCAAATTGACCAAACCAAGTAGGTGACCGCATTCGTGATTGAGCGTCGCGGCCTCTACATCGGCAACGGAAACAAGTGTGCTGTTGCCTACCAAATCCCGTATGGTTTTTTCGTATATTACCATGGAAGTGTTCCTGTACACAGCTCCTAGGGAGACAAGTCCTTCACTTTCATCGTCAGAATCTGCGGGAGCGTCGGCAAAATAGATGTATATGGCCAAGGTATTGCCTTGATTGTAAACCGTCCTGTTTTCCGATTCAAGCTCCACTATCTCGTCCAGCAAAAGTGTTTCCTCATTGGGAGATGGTAGTTGATTGAAAGTAAATTGAATGTTTTGTTTGAAAGTCCTTTGCCTTAAAAACAGCTCAAAGCTGGTCAAGGCCTCATCCGTGGGACGGAAACCCTGAACAAAGGCAATCTCGATCAACAATTGGTCAAAATTTGAATTGGAAAGGATATCGTTGGCTGATGCCCCTGTGGCCAAAAGATTGGCCGATTTGTTCCCCGTTGAATTTTGTGGGGAGGTAACATCGGAATCCCTGGAGCAACCCAACAAAACACCAATGGTAAAAATCAAATAAATAGCGGTTTTCTTTCTCATGCCTCCAAGCTATTAATGTAGAACGTTCTGTTTTTTGATTCTAGTATTCTTTTAAAGTTAGTTTCGCCAAATAGTCGTAATGTGGGCCCAACAATATCAATTCGCATGATAGATTATTGGCCAAACATTTATTCCGCAAGGTATCATAATCTATATAAAGCCATGGAAAAGGAGCTGTTTTTTGATTTTTATATTCCATAACAAAGGTTACCTCGCCGTAATAATCAACATCGGATGGAATCCAGTACCCTCCATCCTCTTCTTGCTCAAACATATAGATAATATCGCTGGAATCCAGCAGTATTTGTCCATTGGGACGCAATAATGAAGCCAAATGCATTAAAAAAGCATCCAAATTTTTTAGACTTCCTGCCAAGCCGATGCCATTCATCAACAGCAACAGGGTATCAAAACTTCCTTCGGCATAGTCAAGAATGGATTGGTTATTGGTTGAGGCAACACCTCTTTTCTTGCAAACATGAATAGCCCCAGCGGATGAATCCAAGGCGGTGACCTCCAATCCTTTTTCCTGCAGATATAGCGCATGGCTACCTGCGCCACAGCCAATATCCAGTACTTTTCCATGAGCAAGATCAAGGGCTTTTTGTTCCAAAGCCGGCATTTCCCCTATATCCCTAAATAGATAGGGCAGCGGAATGCAGTCCTTTTCATCCAAGGAAGAAAAGGTTATAATGTCTTCCGTATAGTTCCCGGCATGGTAGTCCATCAGGGCTTTTCCAAACACATCCTCCATTACGGCCTGTTATTATGCAAAGTTGTGACTTTAATGGGAGATAAAGGTTTAATTGGAATCTCTTTTTTATGTTTGCTTCCATGGAACCAGAATTGGAACAGTTGCCCCAAAAGGCAAAGGAAAAACATGCGGAAAGCAAGAAATTCTTTGCCAAGCTTAAAAAAAGACCGCCAAAAGATTTGGATTATGTGATGCAGGAATTGCACCATGCTGAATTTGAACGCACGGATTGTCTTGCCTGCGGAAATTGCTGCAGGACGACCGGGCCACTTTTCACGAATGCCGATATAGAACGGATTGCAAGACATCTTCGGATGAAACCCGCAACATTTATAGACAAATATTTGAGAATTGATGAGGAGAATGACCACGTGCTCCAAAAAGTGCCGTGTTCCTTTTTAGGGGAGGACAACTATTGTTCCATTTACGAAGTAAGGCCCAAAGCCTGTCGGGAATTCCCCCATACCGACCGAAAAAAGTTTCATCAAATAAGCAATCTTACTTTAAAGAATGTGGCCATTTGCCCTGCGGCATTCAACATTGTTGAAGAGATGAAAAAAAGACTGAAAATATGATCATTTATTATCTTTGAAACTATGGAACAGATAATAGCCTACTTTGAAACCATACCATCCTGGCACCGAAGCCTGATTTTGGTCGGTGGCATCACTTTTTTCTGGATTTTGGAAGGTATTGTACCGCTGTTCAGTGTGCCCTATAAAAAGTGGCGCCATTCGGTTCCGAACTTTTTCTTTACACTTACTACCATTTTGGTCAATTTTCCCCTGGCCTTTCTATTTCTCAAAACATCGGATTGGGCCGTGGAGAACCAATTTGGGATCATTAACTGGTTGCCCGATATGCCACTATGGCTCTATGTGCTATTGGGGCTGCTATTTTTGGATTTGATAGGGGCTTATGCCGCACATTGGGTGGAACATAAGGTAAGACCACTTTGGATGGTTCATTTGGTGCACCATTCCGATCACAATGTGGATACCACCACGGCTAACCGACACCATCCTTTGGAAAGTTTGATCCGCTATTTTTTTACACTTACAGGAATTTTTCTTGTTGGTGCGCCCATTGGTATTATCATGCTGTACCAGAGCATGTCCGTAGTGTTGTCCCAATTCAACCATGCCAATATTCGACTGCCCAAAAAGGTGGACAATGCCCTCAGTTGGCTCATTGTGAGTCCCGATATGCACAAAGTGCACCATCACTATAAATTGCCTTATACCGATTCCAATTATGGCAATATTTTTTCGATTTGGGACCGACTTTTTGGGACTTTTATGACCATGGACACGGACAAAATTGTGTATGGTGTGGATACTTTTCCGGATGAAAGGGAGAATAGCAGTATCCTAGGATTGTTGAAGCAGCCTTTTCACAAATACAGAAGACCGACGACGGAAAAGGCGAAATTTTGAAAGCTACTCTAATCTGAATCTTTACGGATGCCCGAAGAAATTGTCATTATCTGCAATGATGGTTATAGTATTTATGCCATGGTTTATAAGGCCCATGAAGCAAGAAACCAGAAGAAGGTTTTGATCATTAATTCAGCTACGGCGGTCAATCAAGATTTATATCGCAACTATGCAGTTTTCATGGCTGGGAACGGGGTCACCGTAATCACCTATGACTATAGAGGCATAGCTCGCTCCAGACCCAAAAGATTAAAGGATTTCAGGGCATCATTTGTGGATTGGGCACAAAAAGACCTGGTGGCAGTTATAAAATATACACAGGACAACTATGCCGTAAATTCCATAGTAATGTTGGGCCATAGCATCGGAGGAACCCTTTTGGGACTTTGTCCCTTAAATCGACAGGTAGATGGCATATTGACCATTGGGGCACAAACTGCTTATTATAAAGATTGGAAGAAGGATAGCCTAAAATTATATCTGATGTGGCACGTTTTTTTGCCCGGGTTGACACGTATTTTCGGTTATTTTCCCGGCAAGCGATTAGGTGTTCTGGAAGATGTTCCGAAAGGTGTCATAGAACAATGGCATGCGCGTCGATTGAGTCCGGATATGATTGCTCAGTTGGAACAGGGCGGACACAAAACCTATTTTGATGCTTATCGGGGCAAGTTGCTCACCTTTGCAATCAGCGATGATCCAATTGGAACCAAACTGGCACTGATGCGGATTCATAATGAGTTTGTAAATGCTGAAAAAACCTTTGAGATGGTTTTCCCTAAGGATGTCAAGGCTTCTAAAATAGGGCATTTTGGGTTCTTTAGCCGTAGATTTGAGAATACACTTTGGCCCAAAACCTTGGATTGGTTCAACAATGTTTAGTGCTTCATGGTGGCCTGTGGCTACTCGTAGATTAAATAATTTTTGCGAATCTTATTGAATTGCTCCAAATCTTCTTGCCAGCTAGCCTTTATCTCCTGTTCCGAAAGCCCTGATTCAATCTGTTGTTGCAACAGGGGCGTTCCGGCATGTTTGGTAAATCCATCGGTATTGAAGAATTTGGATTTGTCCATGGTGTTTTGATAGGCATCAATAATCCAGCGCAAGGACATTTCATGCATTCTTTCACTTTGTGAAAGGTCTTTTCCAAAGCAGGTCTTTCCCTGTTCTTTGGGATTTTTGGAACCAAAATTGGGTTGTGGCACATAACTGAAATCATAATGGGTACTGTCCAAAAAAGAGGCCCCATAGCGTTGAAATTGATATTCAGTGCCCCGACCCGCGTTGACATTTGTTCCTTCAAAAAGTCCCAAACTAGGATACAGGGTTATGGCTGTATCGTTGGGAAGGTTAGGGGAAGGGCGTATCGGCAAATTATATGCTGACTGATGCGTATAGCTTTTAAGCGGGATAACTTTTAGCTCCACCTGAATGCTATCCTTCAACCAACCTTCACCATTCAACATCTGGGCATACTCACCCATCGTCAGCCCATACACCAAAGGAATGGGAGTCATGCCCAAAAAACCGGAGTGCTCCATTTTCATGGTAGGACCGTCCACATAATGCCCATTGGGATTGGGTCGGTCCAGAACCAGAACAGGGACACCCTTTTCGGCACAGGCCTCCATAACCAATTGTAGCGTTGCAATGTAGGTATAGAACCGGACCCCGACATCCTGGATATCAAAAACGACGATATCAAGTCCGTTCAGTTGATCCTGGGATGGTTTCCGATTTTTTCCGTACAACGAGACAATTGGAAGCTTAGTTTTGGTATCAAACCCATCTTTTACGTGTTCCCCGGCATCCGCTTCCCCTCGAAACCCATGCTCTGGGGCAAACACTTTTTGGATATCCACCCCGAGCGAGACCAATGAATCTACCAAGTGTGTGTATCCCTTTTCCTTGAAAATTACACTGGTTTGGTTGGCCACTATCCCCACCCTTTTTTCCTTAAGGTTGGAGAGGTACAGGTCCATGTTATTGGCCCCCACCACAATTTTGGGCAGCGTGTCCAGTTCCATTCCTTTATGTCCCCCGATTGCTTTTTTAGACTGTCCGCTACACGAAGAAAACACCAAAACCAACAATAAAACTGTACTTTTGAAAATCGATAAAAAGGGCATTCGTTGAATTTAGAATTGTTTATTGCCAAACGCCTGATCACAGGGAAGGAACATAAAATTAGTATTTCCGCCCCTATAATAAAAATAGCCATAGCTGCCATTGCCATTGGAGTGGTCATGATGCTGGTGGCCATAGCCACTGGCGTGGGCCTTAAACGCAAAATTCGTGAAAAAGTGGCCGCATTCAACGGCCATATCCAAATTTCCAATTACGACAACAACAATTCCGATGTTTCGGTGACACCGATTTCCCTGAATCAGGATTTTTACCCGGAATTCAAGGATGTGGAGGGCGTGGCCCATGTACAGGCGGTGGCACTAAAAGGAGGGATTATCAGGACAGAGGATACCTTTGAGGGGATGTTGGCAAAGGGAGTGGGCAAGGATTATGACTGGACCGTGTTCAGGGAGTATTTAGTAGCGGGAAGGTTGCCGGATTTTTCCGGAAAGTTGAATGATGAGGTCTTGTTGTCCAAAATGATGGCCAATCGATTGCAGTTGAACGTTGGGGATTCTTTTTATTCTTTTTTTCTGAAAGATGGTGATGCTTCAAAAGTGCCCAACAACAGGCGGTTCAAGATTGTTGGAATCTATGACAGTGGTTTCGAGGAATTTGATGCCACCTATGTTTTTGTGGACATCCGGCATGTGCAACGGATGAATCAATGGGAAGAGGACCAAATAGGAAGTTTTGAGGTTTTCTTGGATGATTTTGACCTATTGGATGAAAAAAGTAACGAAATCTATGGAAAAACCGTTTCCAGTCTCGATACCCAAAATATCAAAACAAAATACTACCGTATTTTCGAATGGATCGGCCTCTTCGATTTCAACATTGCGCTTATCATTGGAATAATGATCATCGTTGGTGGCATTAATATGATAACGGCCCTATTGGTCCTGATTTTGGAACGCACCCAGATGATCGGGATCTTAAAGGCCTTGGGATCTGCCAATTGGAGCATTAGAAAAGTGTTTCTGTACAATGCTGCCTATTTGATTGCTGTGGGCCTGTTCTGGGGCAACCTTATTGGTCTGGGGCTACTTTATTTTCAGTACAAATACCGATTTCTGAAGTTTCCAAACCCGGAGGAATACTATATCAACTACATCCCTGTCTATCTAAATGTGCCAACTGTCCTGTTGTTGAATTTGGGTGTAATGCTGTTGTGTCTTTTAATGCTTCTTCTACCTTCATACATCATCACCAAGATTACTCCCGTAAAGGCCATTCAGTTTGAATAAAACACCTTTCAGGTAGCATTTCCAGTTTTTTTTTTGGAATAATTTAAGGATGGATGTGCATCCCAAAAAACTATCTTTGTCCCCAGTATGGAATACGCAGAAAACATTTTGGAGACCATTGGGAACACGCCTTTGGTCAAAATGAATAAATTAACGGCCGAATTGCCCTGTTTGGTCTTGGCAAAATACGAAACCTTCAACCCAGGCAACTCGGTAAAGGACCGGATGGCACTGCAAATGATCGAAGATGCCGAAGCAGCCGGAATTTTGAAGCCCGGGGGGACCATTATTGAGGGCACTTCTGGAAATACTGGAATGGGCTTGGCACTGGCGGCCGTTGTAAAAGGTTACCGTATGATCTGTGTGATCAGCGACAAGCAATCCAAGGAAAAAATAGATATTCTAAAGGCTGTGGGTAGCCAGGTGCATGTTTGTCCAACTGATGTCGCTCCCGATGACCCCAGAAGTTATTATTCCACAGCAAGGCGATTGGCCACAGAGATACCCAACTCTTGGTATGTGAACCAATATGACAATCCCAGCAATGCAAAAGCCCATTATTTGACCACCGGACCTGAGATTTGGAGGCAAACGGATGGAAAAGTGACCCACTTTGTGGTGGGAGTGGGTACCGGGGGCACCGTTTCAGGGGTTGGAAAATATCTCAAAGAGCAAAACCCCAATATAAAAGTATGGGGCATCGATACCTACGGGTCGGTTTTCAAAAAGTATCATGAAACGGGTATTTTTGATGAAAATGAGATTTATCCCTATATCACAGAGGGTATCGGGGAAGATATTCTGCCCAAAAATGTCGATTTTGATATCATCGACGGATTTACCAAAGTCACGGATAAGGATGCGGCGATTTATACCCAGCGTTTGGCTAAGGAAGAAGGCATGTTTTTGGGGAATTCTGCCGGAGCCGCGATCAAAGGATTACTGCAATTAAAAGAACATTTCACCAAGGAAGATGTGGTTGTGGTATTGTTCCACGATCATGGTAGCCGCTATGTGGGTAAAATGTTCAACGACGATTGGATGCGGAAACAAGGATTTATTGAATAGCTATGGTACAGTTGAAACACGGGAATTGTTCGGTTCGGATTGACGATGGGGAACTTTCAAGTTTCGAGGTTGGAGACCATCAGTATATCCATCAAAAGGGCAGTCCGGGGTGGAGTAGTTCCGACACCGAAATGTTTCCCATAATTGGTCCAGTGAACGAGGCCGGTTTCAGGGTTCAGGTTCCCCGGGGCAACGCGATCCAAGATCAGCACGGACATTTGAGGGAGTTGGACTATGAGCTCGTATCACAAACTGCGGACTCGGCTGTTTTCATCAAAAAATATAAGGCTGGCACTCCGGTTGAAAATTCAAAGTTTCCCGATAGATCGCCCAAACCTTGGCAAATTTGGCCCTATAGTTTTCAATTTGAGAAATCTTTCCTTTTGAGGGAAAACCAACTCGAAATAACTTTTAGGGTTTCGGGTGAACGGGACATGCCCTTTATGCTGGGATATCATCCGGCCTTTAAAATGCATACGGAAAATCCGACCATTGTGACCCCCACAAGAACCATAACTTTGGATGAAGTTTTGGAAGTGGGCAGCAGGGCCCTTCAGGTTGCTGATACAAATACGGTCATACTCCGGGACAAACATGAAATTACCATCGAAACGGAAGGTTTTGGACACTTTATGTGCTGGACCGAGGTGAGAAACATGGTCTGTATTGAGCCCATTTCCTTCTATCCCTATGCCGTGGAACAAAGGGAAATCCATTTGGGGTTTGAGCATTTGGGTGACACAGATCGTTTTTTTAAGGTGGTACTGAAGACAAATCCTCAAAAGAGTTAAAAAAATCTTAAAATTTGTTACCCAGTTCAGCCCATTAATTTCTAATTTAGGGTAGATAATCTTTTGAATACAGATTGATGTTCAAACATTTTATTGAGAAAGTAGGGGTCATGAATTTCATCATGCTCCTTGTAGTTGTATCCATAATTATCGTTTCCGAGGTAATGTTCCTGAGCGGAAAAAAATTGGAGGCGATTTTTGTAGCGTTCTGGGCACCCACCATATTGGGTTTTATGAATTATTTTAAACACAGGAAATAATGGATTTCATTTTGATATACTCCATTATTGTTGCCATCATTTTCATTGCCTGGTTCATTTTTGTGATTAGGATGTACCAAAAAATAAAGTAATGGCCTCACAGTACAAAAGATTCGGCCTTGGATAGCATTGATTCTACAATGCGCTGTGTTTCCAATGTGTTTTTTTGCGGAATGATGAAAGCCTCGATGTCCTCCAATGTGGAAATATTGATTTGATCGTCAATAAAACCGTATCCCCTGTACATTCCTTCACTTATCAGCACCACAGCACTTTCGTTAGGGTTTCTTCCCTTTTCCTTTATGATATGCGCTTTGCTAACCTGCTGTCTCGTTTGGGCAATGGCGTCTTTTACCTTTTTGTTATAGGAAATCACCGATTCAGTTGAAGTGCAGATGCCTTCGCAAGAATCCAATTCATGGTGTGAACATGCCCCAGGTGTCTCCAGTAAATGACAGTATTTGGGACATAAAGCGAAGGTCCTGCAAATCTCTTCCAAAAAAGCCCTGCAATCTGTTGGGTTGTAGAAAATTTTCAACGGACGGGGAATACCTTTTTTAAGGTTGTATGCCAGGTGAAGAATTCCGTTTCGATCTTCATATTCAAAAATAGCATACTGTTTAGGCCCTCTTTTCTGCGCTCGGTTATATTTCGGGAACAGTCTTTTGATTTCGGCGGACTCCATCAACAGGGCCACAAGTTCACTGCCTGACAGTTCAAAATCAATATGGGCGGTTTCGTTGCACAATTGAACTTCTTTCGCACTTTTGTCATAAAAATGGCCCAACACCCTTTTTTTTAGATTGATGGCCTTCCCCACATAGATTATCTCTCCCTTATTATTCTTAAAATAATAGATGCCAGGTTTTGGCGGAATGCGATCAAAGACCGTTTTGGGCAAATGGGGAGGCAATGTGGCCTCTTGGTTTCTGGCATTCAAAAATGTGGCAAAAACCGTTTCGGCATTGGGGCTGGACCATAGTTTTTGGAAAAGTAGCATGGTAGCATGGGCATCGCCCCGCGCTCGATGCCGATCTTTTAGAGGAATGCCGACCGAAGAACACAATTTGCCCAAGCTGTACGAGTGCAAACCCGGAATCAACTTTCGGGACAAGCGCACCGTACAGAGTTTTTTTCTGGTAAAATCCATCCCGATCTGGCGGAACTCTTCCCGGATGACCCCGTAGTCAAAATTCACTGCATGGGCTACAAAAATGCAATTTTCGGTAAGTTCCAGAATGTGCCTGGCAATTTCATAAAAAGTGGGGGCATTTTGCACCATGCGGTCATCAATTCCCGTCAAACCTGTTATAAACTGGGGAATGGGACACTGCGGATTGACCAAGGATGTGAATTCATCAACTACCTGTGCTCCATCAAATTTGAAAACGGCAATCTCGGTGATTTTGTTTCCCTTGATGCCGTTTCCGGTTGTCTCTATGTCGATAATGGTGTACAAGAACAGACTTTTGTTGATGTACACAAATTAGGTATAATGCAAAAAGTCACCAAAATTTACTTTGGCGGTCTTTTGCAATTTTGTTTTGCAGGGAAAATAATGATGTGCAAAATGGTAAACTTAAAGGGGAATGTCCCTTCCCAAAACGGACATGATAAAGAATACCGTAATCGAAATGATAAGACAGCTTATGGCAGCAGTCATATTATCTGGTGTCAGTTCCTTTTGGAGCGTCTTTAGCAGTACTTTCATTGGGGTCACTTTTTTTACAAAGTTCTACATGACACAAAAGTATTTTTTAACAAATCGGCGTAGGAAGAAAAATTGCGCTGAAAGGCATAACCAAGGAGACTCATCGAAAAAAGTTGATTTTGAACCAATTTTATTGATGGCAAACCATGCTTAATTAGCCATTAAGTGTGAACCATGAAACATAGAACGGAAAATAGGCCTACCATTATTGAATTGGGACAGTCGAAAGTTGTGTGAATGCGGTGAAGACATTTATCACACCGATAATGGGATCAGTCACAATCACATTGGTAATCCAAAATAAAACCATTAAAAACGCCCGGCAAGTGGGAGTTTTTGCTGTGGAGCCGGAGGGATTCGAACCCTCGTCCAAACAAGCAATAACCATGCTTTCTACATGCGTAGTCTTCGTTTGGTTGTCGACGCACGACCGACCGAAAACCGCCTATCGTACGCTTAGCTTCTTAAGTTTTACGACCGTATCGAAGCCATACGATCGCTATGTTGACTTTTTTGGTGCTCCTTTACGAATCGCCGCCAACAAGGGCTAGTCAGGAACATCTCGCTTCCCTACCTGGTAGGGACGAGGCTAAATCCTACTGTAATTCGGATTAAGCGGCAAGAGCGTAATTATTTTCGCCAATTAAAAGTGTGAAGTATGATATTAACGAGCTGTACCCCAGCGCTCGGCATGCTTACATCGCCATTGGTCTCGCTGTCAAAACCGGTCGGCCCCATTTTTTCAAAGAACAATTTTTAAAGAAGGGCAAAGTTAATCAAAAGTTTGCTCACCCTTTGCAATACCCGTATTTTAGACCAAGAATTATACCAAACCAATTTATGAAGTTCGGAATCATAAGGGAACGCAAAAACCCACCAGATCGAAGGGTTGTACTGTCCCCATCAGCGTGTCAAAATGTCCTTTCAGCATATCCAAAAGCCGAAATTTTGGTCGAGAGCTCTCCCATAAGGGTGTTCGCCGACAAAGAATACCAAGACCTGGGAATCCCCGTGGTGGAAAGTATGGAACCGTGCGATGTGCTCCTTGGGGTAAAGGAGGTGCCCATTGACGCTCTGATCCCCAATAAAAAATACTTCTTTTTCTCCCATACCATAAAAAAGCAACCCTACAACCGCGATTTGCTCAGGGCAATCCTTAAAAAAAACATTGAGCTGTACGATCATGAAGTGATCACCAACCAAAAAGGACAGCGCCTGGTGGCTTTTGGGCGATATGCGGGCATCGTGGGAGCTTATAATGGAATTCGTGCCTGCGGTCTAAAATTTGGTGCGTTCCAGCTGCCAAAAGCCGAAACTTTAAAAGACCAACAAGCACTGATTTCAGAACTAAAAAAAATCATATTGCCCAATATTAAAATCCTGCTCACCGGTAGGGGCAGGGTAGGCAATGGGGCCAAGGAAATGTTGGATGCGATGGGACTGAAAAAGGTCACCGTCACCGATTACTTGGAAGACACTTTTCAAGAGCCCGTCTATTGCCAGATTGATGCTTCGGAATACAACAAGCGGAAAGATGGAATAAGGGGAAGCAAAACTGATTTTTTTGCAAATCCACAGGAATACCGATCTAATTTTTTCCGTTTTGCCAAGGTCACCGACTTTTATATTGCAGGACATTTTTATGGGGACGGGGCGCCTTACCTCTACACCCGGGACGATGCAAAGCATCCAGAATTTAAGATAAAGGTTGTGGCAGACATCAGCTGTGATATAGACGGTCCGGTGGCCTCCACCATAAGACCTTCCACCGTGGCCGACCCGGTTTATGGCTACGATGCCATTTCAGAGAGTGAGACGGATTACAGGAAACCTGAGTCCATTGCCGTAATGGCGGTGGACAATTTGCCCTGCGAATTGCCCCGCGATGCCAGTGCGGGATTCGGTGAGGCCTTTGCCAAACATGTTATCCCGGCTTTTTTTAATCAGGATGAGGATGGTATTCTGGAGCGGGCACGAATGACGCACAACGGAAAGTTGACCCCACGGTTCTCTTATTTGCAGGATTATGTGGATGGTGGGGAATAAATGCAATTTGTCGAGAGCTTTTGCTTTTTTACCGTAACTGAAGCCCATTTTTTACTATCTTTCCTTGCTTAGATTAACTGCAGTGAAATTCAACTGGATAATCTCCGAAAAGAACAATGCCAAAATACAGCAGGCCTGTATTGATCTTGAATACAGGTTGCGGCCAAAGATCACCCGATTTTTAATGGATCGGCTAGATGCTGAGTTCGACGGCAACTTCAACTGTTTCCATTTTGATGTGGACATGAAAAATCGCTGGGTTTGGATATCCGAAAAAACCCCGCTCAAGTACATTGAACACATCAAGGCGGATTTCGACAGGGAAATTAATGGATCTTATTTTTAAAATGTACCAATGTATCTGGGATAACATTTTTTATCAGTAAGCCCATTTTTCTATCAAGCCTATTAGCGCTATGCCCTTTTTTTTAAAAAGATGAACCCTGCAGAAGAATATATCCTAAAGCAACCCGAACCCAAGCGCAGTATTTTGTTGCATTTAAGGGCCGTTGTTGAGGTTGTGGTTCCCGAGGTAAGCATGAAATACAAATGGGGAATCCCTTGTTTTTATGTGGATAAGTTTCCAATCTGTTATTTCAATGCTCCTTCAAAGAAGAATTATGTTGATATTGCCTTTTGGACCTCTGCGCATCTCACAAAATACATCGAAATAATGGTCACGGAAAAACGCAAAGTGGTAAAATCACTCCGGTTTGCCTCTTTGGAGGAAATCGACGACTCAATCTTGACTGAAGTATTGCAAGAAGTCTATTCCCATAGGGAAAAAGGATTCTATAAGCGGAATTAGAACGTATTGACCACGGCTCGCAGTGCCACCAAATCGGTCAACAATTTCTCAAGAAGGCTCAAATCCAGCATATTCGCCCCATCACTTTTCGCATTGGCAGGATCAAAGTGGGTTTCCATGAATAGACCATCCACTCCTGCGGCAATTCCAGCCCGGGCCATGGTGCCAATCAAAGTAGGTCGGCCACCCGTCACCCCTGAGGACTGATTGGGCTGTTGCAGTGAGTGGGTAACGTCCAAAACCACTGGCGCATATTGCTTCATGGTGGGTACTCCCCTAAAATCAACAATCATATCCTGATATCCGAACATGGTACCACGATCGGTTATCCAAGCGTTTTCATTTCCGGAATCTGTAACTTTCTTCACGGCATGCTTCATGCTTTCGGGGCTCATAAACTGTCCCTTTTTCAGGTTGACGACCTTTCCTGTTTCCGCTGCGGCCACCACCAAATCCGTTTGTCGCACCAAAAAGGCCGGTATTTGAAGGACATCCACATAGTCCGCGGCCATTGCTGCATCAGAAATCTCATGAATATCCGTAATTGTTGGCACTTTGAAGGTTTCAGAAACTTTCTTTAGGATTTTCAATGCCTTTTCATCGCCTATTCCAGTGAACGAGTCAATACGGCTGCGGTTGGCCTTTTTAAAACTTCCCTTAAAAACATAGGGAATTTTAAGTTTATCCGTAATTGAAACTATTTTTTCCGCAATCCGTAAGGCCATGTCCTCGCCCTCAATGGCACAGGGACCGGACAGCAAAAAGAAGTTATTGCCATTGGCATATTTTATCTGGGGAATAGAATTTAGGTCCATTCGATGAATTTTTCGCAAAGATATGGCATTTGTCCTCGACTCACTTTCCCAAAAATTCACATATTAAATTCAGGGCCAGTATGTTCAAAAGCAGAAAATTAGCACTACCTTTGCGCGCTTAAAAAATTGGGATATGTCCAAAATCAAAAATATTGCCATTATTGCCCACGTAGATCATGGCAAAACCACCTTGGTGGATAAGATAATGTACCATTGCCGTTTGTTTCGGGACAATGAGAACAAAGGGGAACTTATTTTGGACAATAATGACCTGGAACGGGAACGTGGGATCACCATTGTTTCCAAAAATGTTTCCGTGGTCTACAAGGATACAAAGATAAACATCATCGATACCCCTGGTCACGCCGATTTTGGCGGTGAAGTGGAACGTGTTCTGAATATGGCCGATGGCGTCCTTTTACTTGTGGATGCTTTTGAGGGACCCATGCCACAGACCCGTTTTGTGCTGCAAAAGGCGATTGATCTTGGACTGAAACCCTGCGTGGTCATCAACAAGGTGGACAAGGAAAATTGCACACCCGAAGAGGTCCATGAAAAGGTTTTTGACCTAATGTTTGAATTGGGTGCCGAGGAATGGCAGCTCGATTTTCCGACGGTATACGGCTCTGCAAAGCACAATTGGATGAGTGAGGATTGGCAAAAGCCAACCGAAAGCATTGAACCACTTCTGGATATGGTCATTGCCCATGTGCCGGAATTCAAACCTGAAAAAGGGTCCACCCAGATGCTGATCACATCGCTGGATTTTTCCTCGTTCACGGGTAGGATTGCCATCGGCAGATTGTTAAGGGGAACGCTGAGGGAAAATCAGCAGATTTCCTTGGTGAAAAGAGATGGGAAAGTTATAAAGACCAGGGTAAAGGAACTCTATACCTTTGAAGGACTCGGCCGCAAGAAAGTGGAGGATGTCCAGGCGGGCGACATTTGTGCAATAGTGGGTATGGAAGGCTTTGAAATAGGGGACACTGTGGCCGATTTTGAAAACCCCGAAAAATTGAAGACCATCGCCATCGATGAACCTACCATGAGCATGTTGTTCACCATCAACGATAGTCCATTTTTTGGGAAGGATGGCAAATTTGTCACTTCAAGGCACATTAAGGAGCGCTTGGAAAAAGAATTGGAAAAGAATTTGGCCCTTCGAGTGGAAGAAACGGGAAGTGCCGACAAATTTATGGTCTTTGGCCGAGGGGTACTTCACCTTTCCGTATTGATAGAGACCATGCGCAGGGAGGGCTATGAGCTCCAAATTGGTCAGCCCCAGGTAATTATCAAGGAAATTGATGGAGTGAAGTGCGAACCTATGGAACACTTGACCATAGACCTGCCGGAGGAAGTATCGGGCAGGGCTGTGGAAATGGTATCCATCAGAAAAGGGGAAATGACCAGTATGGAGGCCAAAGGTTCTCGAATGGTTTGTGAATTCATCATACCATCAAGGGGAATCATCGGTTTACGAAACCAATTGCTGACGGCCACCGCCGGAGAGGCCATAATGGCACATCGTTTCTTTGAATATCAACCCTTGAAAGGTGAAATTGCCCAAAGACAGAACGGGTCGCTGGTTTCCATGGAAAATGGTACGGCGATACCCTATTCCATTGACAAACTTCAGGAAAGGGGCAAGTTTTTTATCGATCCAGGAGAACAGATTTACGAAGGTCAGGTTATTGGGGAGAATTCACGGGGAGATGATATGGTTGTCAATGTGACCAAAACCAAGAAGTTGACCAATGTACGTTCGTCAGGGGCTGATGACAAGGCCAAAATTGTGCCTGCCATAAAGTTTTCATTGGAAGAAGCTTTGGAGTATATTCAAAAGGATGAATATGTGGAGGTGACTCCCAACCACTTGCGCTTAAGGAAAATCTTTCTGAAAGAAGTGGACCGCAAGCGAAATAAAATCGACTAACTTTTTAGGTTCAAATGGCCATGGTGCTGTTCTCTCAAACAAGCGACGGCAGCACCGATTATGCCCGCATGGTTCATGAGCTCGGCTCTTACCACATTGGTTTCAATGTCGATAATGTGATGGAACTCTTCCCAATCCTTTGAGGTGCCGCCTCCCAAGATGATCAAGTCAGGGGACACAACGGTTTCAACTATCCTAAGGAATTTGTTGAAACGTTTGCCCCACTTTTCATAGCTGAGATTTTCCCGTTCCTTTGCCGAGGCAGCGGCCCATAGCTCAATTTTCTTGTAGTTCTTGTACGGAATTTGTCCCAGTTCAAAATTTGGGATTAGAACACCATTGAAAAAGGCCCCGCTTCCCAATCCGGTCCCAATGGTGATCATGATTACCAATCCTTTTTTTCCTTTTCCAACACCATAGTTCATAGAGGCATAGCCAGCGGCATCGGCATCGTTAAGTACTGTGAATTCGCGTCCGGTGGCTGCAGTGAACAGCTCGTCCACATTTACACCAACCCAGCTTTTGTGAAGATTGCCCTGCAATAAACAAACTCCGTTTTTAACGATGGTGGGAAAACCGCAACCCACAGGACCTTGATAATCAAAGTGCTCCACAATCTTTGCGACCACCTTGGCCATGTCCTTGGGTTTTCTGGATTTTGGGGTGGGGATACGAAAGCGGTCTGTCAACATTTCGCCGGTTTCGGCATTTACCAAAGCACCTTTGATACCCGAACCACCGATATCAATACCTAAAATGTCCATAAATGGTTAGTGTGTTAAAATTTAAACAAAGAAACAAAAAACTTTTAGCGGACCAATAAATTGCGGATAAATGGCTATTCACAGGCTGTAAGCAGCGCTATTTCTGTAAAGGCTCAACATAATAGTCAATGGAGTTGAGCGAGTGATTTGGGTCGATAAAATCGAGAAATCCATCAATGGCCCTTCCAAAACCGGTCAATGTTTGCAACTGTTTGTTCTTTCCCAAAACACTGGAAATGGTTTCATCCCTATTGCCAAATGCATAACCGTCCTTGCTGATCCATAGGGCATTGAAAAGGTGTTGCATGACAACATTGCCCAATTGGTCCACCGAAATGGCAATTTGTAGGGCAAATTCCCCAATCCCGGTGATTCCTTTGGTGAACAATTTGTGTAAAAACCCATAAAGGAGACCCAAAGGCCCGGTCAAGGTCATTAGAACAATGGAAATCAAGAAGAGTAATATCCCTATGAAAGGATTTGCCTTTTTGTCCTTGGCATGGCCCCGTTTTTTAATGATCATGGCTAAATTGCTTTTTGTACTACTTCAAAAACCTTGCTGCCATCACATTTTAGGGTTTTGTGAGGATACTTCAAGATCAACGCATAATCATGCGTGGCCATGATAATGGTCCGACCATTTTTGTTGATGTCCTGCAAAACCTTCATTACCTCCACACTGGTCTGGGGGTCGAGGTTACCTGTGGGTTCATCGGCGAGGATGAGCTCGGGGTCGTTGAGCAGCGACCGGGCAATGGCAATACGTTGCTGTTCTCCACCGGAAAGCTCATGGGGAAATTTAAAACCTTTGGTTTTCATCCCAACCTTGTCCAAAACCTCTTCAATTTTGGCATTCATTTTGGCCGTTTCCGTCCATCCTGTGGCCTTGAGCACGAACAGAAGATTGTTGTTCACATTTCGGTCCGGCAAAAGTTTGAAATCCTGGAAAACAATACCCAGTTTTCTACGTAAAAAAGGAATTTCCTTTTCCGGTAGGCCTTTCAGGCTGAAACCAACCACACTTCCCGAACCCTGTTTCAAGGGCAGATCGGCATACAAGGTCTTCATGAAACTACTCTTGCCACTTCCCGTTTTTCCTATTACGTAAACAAAATCACCTTTTTTCACCTCAAGGTCAATATGGTTCAAGATGAGATTCTCGTTTTGAAAAATGGCTGCATGCTTCAGGGCAACAATGGTTTCGGACATGGAATAGATTTGAAATATAAAAGTAACAAGTTTTAAAATTACAACACTTTTTTGATGCCGGTATTCTTCTTCAGGGAATTAAGATATACTTTGGCTCAAATTTTGACGTTATGGTAAAAGTCAATCGAGAACAGCGTAGAACACTATGAATCGAAAAAACCTCCTCCTTTTTCCCATTTTTTTGGGTGCTTTTTTCACACTCTTTTCGCAGGAATCACAGGTATTTGTGCATGAGGACAAGGATTTTCAGGATGCCCTGGCCCTGTACAACAATCAACAATATCAGGCCGCACAGACCATTTTTGAAAAGGTTAAGGCGAACACCAAAGATTACGAAACCGAGGCCAACAGTGCCTATTATTCGGCAAATGCTGCCATTCGGTTGAACCAGCGCGGCGCGGATAAGATGATGGAAGACTTTGTGGAGCGCTACCCAACCTCCACCAAGCGCAATTCGGCCTTTATGGATGTTGCCGATTACTATTTCGACACTGGCAAATACCCCTATGCATTAAAATGGTATAGGAAAGTGGACCAATCCGCTATGAGTTATGCCGATGAGGAGCGTTTCAACTTCAATATGGGCTATGCACTGTATACCTCTAAAAATCCCAAGGAAGCCGAAAGTTATCTGGGCAAGGTCAGCACATCAAACAAATATGGATCTCAGGCCAAATACTATTTGGGGTACATTGCCTATGAACAGGATGACTATGAACAGGCCAGTGCCCGGTTCGACCAAATTACCGACCCTGAGCTGTTAAATGAAAAGCTGTCCTACTACCAGGCTGACCTTAATTTTAAACTGGGGAATTTTGAAGAGGCGATTGCCATGGCCGAAAAACAATTACCGAAATCGGACCGAAAGGAGCAATCCGAGTTGAACAAAATCATTGGCGAGAGTTATTTTAATCTGGAACGCTACCAAGAGGCCATTCCCTACCTAGAAAAATACAGGGGCGATAGGGGGAGGCTCAACAATACCGATTATTATTTGCTGGGATACGCCCATTACAAGCAGGGAGATCATGAAAATGCCATTCAGCAGTTCAACAAAATAATAGGGGGCACCAACGGTGTTTCCCAAAATGCCTATTACCATTTGGCGGAGTGCTATTTAAAGGTGGACAAAAAGCCTGAGGCCCTAAATGCGTTTCGCAATGCCTCCCAAATGGATTTTAGTGCCGATATCCAAAAAGATGCGCTGTTGAACTATGCCCGCTTGAGCTACGAGATCGGGAATCCCTATGAACCTGTACCGCAGGTTATGGCCACTTATTTGGAAAAATACCCAAAAGACACACACCGGACAGAGATTCAGGAACTTTTGGTGGATTCATACATCACATCCAAAAATTTTGAAGGGGCCATGCAGCTTTTGGAAGAAAACAACAGCTACGCCAGTAAGGAAACGTATCAAAAAGTAGCTTTCTACCGGGGAGTGGAACTCTTTTTGGATGGACAATATGAGGCTGCATTGGAACGTTTCACCAAATCCTTGAAAAACGCCGAAAACCCCAACTTTGAGGCACGGGCACTCTTTTGGAAGGCGGAATCTGCATATCGATTGGACCGCTTTGAAGATGCCTTGACAACGTTCATACAGTTCCAAAGTCAACCGGCGGGCAGGTCGTTGCAAGAATACGAAACGTCTGATTACAATATCGGGTACTGTTATTTTAAGTTGAAGGACTATGCGCAGGCCATTTCCCATTTTGCAAAGGTTGTAAATGCGACCCAAATCGATGATGAGCGGCGCAACGACAGTTATCTGAGGTTGGGGGACAGTTATTTTGTGACGAGCAGGTACAGCTTGGCACAATCGGCGTATGAAGAAGCATCAAAAATGAACGGGCCAGAACGCGATTATGCGGCATTCCAGAAAACCCTCTGTATTGGATTTCTTGGAAACAATGATCGAAAAATAGATGGCTTGAATGAATTTTTGACCCGTTATCCCAAATCCGCATTGCGTGATGATGCACTCTTTGAACTGGGCAATACCTATATCCAGGCCAATCAAGAGTCGCAAGGATTACAAACGTATGATCGTTTAATTGCCGAATACGCACGCAGCAGATTTGCACCCAGTGCCCTGTTGCGCCAGGGATTGGTCCACTACAATGCCAGTAGGAACGATCAAGCGCTGGACAAACTGAAGGAAGTGGTCCAAAAATATCCCAACACCCAAGAGGCCAAACAAGCCGTTGCCACCGCCAAATTGGTATATGTGGATGAGGGCAGGGTGAGCGAATATGCCGCATGGGCCAGAAATTTAGACTTTGTTGAGGTGACCGATGCGGAATTGGACAATGCCAGTTTTGAGGCTGCGGAGCGCAAACATGTGGAAGGTAAAAGTGAGGCTGCCCTTCGGGCCTACCAAGATTATATCGATGGGTTTCCCAACGGCATACATGCCCTTGAGGCCAACTTTAAGTTGGCTCAGCTTCATTTTGCAAACGGGGACAAAGAACGGGCGCTACCCAAATATCAGACTGTGGCGAACAGCGGAAGCGGCGAGTTTGTTGAACAGGCATTGACCCGGGTATGCGAGATCTATGTGGAAAAACAGGACTATCAAAATGCAATGCCCTATTTGTTGCGGTTGGAAGGCTTGGCCGAAATCCCACAGAACAGAACCTTTGCCCAATCCAATTTGATGAAGGGCCATTACAAACAAAATGAGTATAAAAAAACCCTGGAATATGCCGAAAAAGTATTGCAGGCCCCACAAATTGACGACCGTATCAAAAGCGATGCACAAATAATGATAGCACGATCTGCCATGGCCACGGGAGATGAAGACCTGGCCGAAACCGCTTATCAAAAGGTAAAAGCTATCGCCAGTGGGGAAACCGCTGCGGAGGCTTGGTACTTTGATGCCTATTTCAAAAACAAAAACCAAGATTTCGAGGCATCAAATGTTTCCGTGCAAAAATTGGCCAAGGATTATTCTGCCCACAAACAATGGGGCGGAAAGGGACTTGTGATTATGGCCAAGAATTTTTATGCACTGGGGGATGCCTTTCAGGCCACCTATATTTTAGAAAGTGTGGTCTCCAACTTTTCCGAATTTGAAAACATCCAGGCCGAGGCACAAGGCGAATTGGCCGTGATAAAGTCAAGGGAAGCGGAGCGCAATTCAAGCGTTGACCCAAATCAAAATTAAATCGAGAATTGGTATGCAAAAGAGAACCTCTATATTTTTACTGCTCCTTTTGAGTTTTTGTGGCATCATTTCTGCCCAGCAGACCGATAATATTGGTACAGAAACGGTGACCGTGGTCAAACCATATTCCCCAACGGTATCCGATGCCTTCAAAATCAAATCCTCACCAGATCTCAATGATTCCATAGTGCTTCAGAAAAAGGAAATCGACTATAGCATTTTTTCCGTGCCAGTGGCTTCTACCTTTACACCTGCCAAGGGAAAGGCTTCCACCGTAAAAAAAGTTCCACCACCTACCTTGTACAATTCCTTTGCTTCAGTGGGACTGGGTAATTATAACAATGCCCTGCTTGACTTTTACACCAGTCAGGAACTGAACAGGCGGGAGGATTTACTGGACGTTGGACTCAACCATCATTCCTCAAGGGGCGACATCGATTTTACCCCATTGGATACGGAATTCTACAACACCAAATTGGACGTGTCCTACAAAAAGAAGGCTAGGGATTTGAACTGGGGCGCCAATATGGGTCTTCAACATCAAATATATAACTGGTATGGGATAGATGCCGAAAGCTTTGATGAAGTCACTATAGCGGGGATTGATGAAACGCAGCACTATTTTAATGCCGAAGGTTCCGCACAGTTGGAAATGGAGGACTCCTATTTCAAAAAGGGGAATGTGTTGCTGAGACGTTTTTGGGATGCTGCCGAATCAGGTGAAAACCGAATAATTCTCAATTCCACTCTGGAATTGCCGGTCACGGAGGAATTGATAAACGTGGGCATTGCACTTGACTTTGTCAACGGGAGTTTTGCAAATGCGTCGGTGAACAATGCGATTAACGACGCAGGGATTGATTATGGACAATTTCAAGCGGGGATAACCCCAAGCCTTCTGGTGCTTCGGGATGATCTCACCCTAAATCTTGGGGCCAGTTTTGTATATGGTCTGGCAACGGAAAACAGTGACAGCAATTTCTTCATTTACCCTGCGGTGACTGCATCCTATCGACTTTTGGAAGAGAATGTGATCGCTTATGGCGGAATTGAAGGTCAATTAACGCAAAACACCTATCACAGTTTTGTGGACCAGAACCCTTTTGTGTCCCCTACGTTGGATATTCAGCCAACGGACCGACAATATGAGGGCTATGTTGGTTTGAAAGGGCAATTGACGTCCCATGTGGGATACAATATCAAGGGATCATATACCGCTGAAAATCGGAAACCCCTATTTTTGTTGAATCCACAAAACCTGTTCAGAAATGATGAGGAAGGATATACTTTCGGGAATTCTTTCCAGGTTTTTTATGATGATGTAAAGACTCTGGGCATTTTTGCGGAACTCAATGTGGACCTCAACAGAAATTTTATGCTGGGCATCAATGCTGAATTCAATGATTATGATACCGAAACGGATAATCCGGCATGGAACCTGCCTTCGATTAAAGGATCACTCTTTCTGGATTACCAAATCAATGACCAATGGTATGCCGGTGCCAATCTGTTTTATGTGGGGGAAAGGGATGATCTCGTAGCCCAGGTGGTCCAGAACGTACAGCCTTCCGAATTTCCTGCGACAATAGTGACCTTGGATGGCTTTTTTGATGCCAATGCCCATTTGGGATACCGCTTCAATGAGCAGCTATCCATCTTTGTAAAGGCATCCAACCTGGCCAACAATGAATATCAGCGCTGGGCCAATTTTAGGGTTCAGGGTTTTCAGGCACTGGCCGGGGTTAGCTATAAGTTTGATCTTTAACGGGGTTTTTGACCGTAAACAAGCCTCAATGATTTCGACTTAAGTATGTAAAGTCCTTATCTTAGCTCAAAGACCATTCCATGGAAGTTGAAATCAAAAAGGGGGAAATCAACGGTTTTAATGGTAAGAAAGTTGACGGGAAAGTCCTTTTTTCAAACCTGATCCAATTTAAGGCACGAAGCTTCACAAATTGCTATTCCTTGAAATTCGTATTCCATGGTACCGAGCATTACATCATTAACGGGGAAAGAAAAACGGTCCATTCCAATCAATTTTTATTGGTGCCGCCAGGACAGGAGTTGGAAACAAGGATAAACGCAAAAGGACCTGTTAAAGGAGTTTGTGTTTATTTTTCAGAGGACACTTTTGAACAGCAGTTGGACAGGTATGCAACGGACTTGCCCATCGTACCTGGTTTTCCAATTTCCTCGTCATTTTTGCAGGTTCCCGATGTGTTTTCGTCCACAACCATTGATGCGCAATGGGCCAACCCAGATTTTTTTCTTGAAAGCACACTTGCTAAACTGATTCCCTTTCTTGCACATTCTACAAGTAAATTGCGCAAACTGGAAGTAAAAAAAGAAGATACCAGATATCACTTATGGGAGAAGATGGAAAAAGGGCGGGTGTTCATTGAAAAGCATTACAGCGCAAAACTGAGCCTGGACCAGATAGCCAAGGAAGCTTGCTTGTCACCATTCCATTTTCAAAAAAGGTTCAAGGGTTTTTATGGTAAATCGCCCAATAAGTATCTGAATGAAATCAGAATACAGCGGGCCCAAGAACTGTTTAATCAAGGATATAAGCCTGCTTATATTGCCGAGCAATGTGGGTTTGGCGATGCCCACTACCTACAAAAGTGTTTGAAGAAACAGCTCTACCGTTAAAATTCGCAAGATTTTACATATTCTTTATTAGGTTGTGCCCTAACTTGTTTCCATGTTATTATATCGGCCGGTAATGGAGCGCGAACAGTATGCCCTTTTGTTTTTTATTGTCTTGTTTGTTGCTGTTATGCTAATGGGTTTTTTCTTTTTGCACAATCCAACCCTTGCACCACCTCTTTCTGAACAAAAAAGTAAACCAAAGCCCATATACCGCATGGCAACACCGGATGCCCTGAAAAGTGGAAACTTAGGGCAGAATAGTATGAATGGGGAAGCTTTTGACTTTAATGGTGACGGTCATCAGGATTTGGTATTGGCCATTGAATTCGGACATAACATAATTCTTATAAACGACGGCCAGGGCTCCCTGGTGGATGAGAGCGGAGAGAGATTCCCGAAAAACAAGCGCGATTCGGAAGATATAGCCATGGCAGATTTTGACAAAGATGGTGATGTTGATCTGGTCTTTGTTAGTGAGGATGACCAAGTAAATGAATACTATCGTAACACGGGACAGGGCTATTTTGAGGATTTTTTGGCAGGATTGCCCGTTCGGGGGATATCCAATGTGGTGGAAACCGCGGATTTCAACGAAGATGGGTATGCGGACTTAATTATCGGTAACCAAGGGCAGAACTTTTTATTGATCAATAATGGAAAGGGGGTTTTTCTTGATGAGACACAGCTTAGACTTCCCTCAGATACATCGACCACGCAGGATATTGCCCTGGGTGATTTGGATGGTGATGGAGATTTGGATTTGGTTGAGGCAAACGAGACAAGCAACCGCATATTGATCAATTACGGGAAAGGTCATTTTAAATATGAGGCTGACGACCGTTTACCGGCGGTAAATGACCAAACCCGCGAGGTTGAATTGGGTGACTTGGATAATGATGGTGACCTGGATATTTTTTTCGCTAACGTGGATTTTGGTGGATTGGGAAACCCACAGAATCGGTTGTTACTAAATGATGGTTATGGCTTTTTTAAGGAAACTATAGCTTCTTTGCCTCAAAACGACTTCGGAACGGTCGGTGCAACATTTTTTGACATTAATGGGGATGGTTTTTTGGACCTGATTAACGGTAATCGGTTCAATGGGCAACATATGATGGTGCTGATCAATCAAGGGAACGCCACATTCAAAGATCAAACCGGGCTATATTTTCCTGAAATGGACAACTACACTTTTGATTTTGTTTTGGCAGATTTTAATGGAGATGACCTTGAAGATATCTATCTGTGCAATTTTAGGGGAGAGGACATATTGCTTATAAGAAATGAATAAAGATTGGAGAATGAAACAATGGAATAAGGAGTTTACCATATTGATTCTTGCTTTTACCCTATGCCTCGGGTGTAGTTGGGGATGTTCAGGATTTCAAAAAAATGGGAAGGTCAATGATGTTACCGAGTACTACGATCTTCCGTATTACAAAGGCAAGGATGCGGACACTATCAAGCACAAGCTAAACCTGTTCGTTCCCAATAATGTGGAAAACCCACCAATTTTGCTGTGGATTCACGGTGGTGCCTGGGCTTTTGGCGGTAGAAAGTTTGAAACAGATTTGGCCCGTGCATTTGCAAATGAAGGTATTGCAGTAGCCACAATAAGCTACAGACTGAGTCCGGGCACCTGGAAGAATCCGAAGTTTGATGAAGGAATCCAGCATCCTGAGCACATAAAAGATGTCGCCCGATCTTTTGCATGGGTGTATCAAAATGCCGAATCCTACGGCTATGACCAAAATTCCATTTTTGTTAGCGGCTATTCTGCAGGGGGCCATTTGTCCGCGCTATTGGCCATGGACCCAAGCTATCTGTTCGAAGTTGGCATGTCGGTAAGGGATATCAGGGCTGCCATACCCATTGCCGGAGCTTATGACATCGCAGCTTATCATGAAAGCCATTTGAAATATAATGGGAAAGACATGGCTGAAAAGCACGTACAGGCTGTTTTTGGCAATACTGAACGAGAGCATCGGAGGGCATCACCGACTTCATATATTGACAACCAATGGATCCCCATGCTGGTCATTTCTGAAAAGGATACCTATGGTTATACCCAGCTGCTTGAACAAGAGGCCGGTAAAGCTAACTACGAAACCATGGAATTTTATCACATAAAGGATATGGGCCACAGTCAACTTTTACAAGATCTGGGCAAAATGGACAACTCAAAATACCGTAGTGTGGTCGTTGATTATATCCAAAAGAAGAAAGCGGACTATTCGTACCTGCCAATGAAGGACCTTAAGCTCGCATACAAGGTTTTTGGAGCGGGGGAGCCGTTGTTTATTCTTAATGGAGGTCCAGGATTTTCCAGTCACAATTTTGCTTCATTGGCCCAAAACTTTTCCAGGGACCGTCTTGTTGTTCTGTTCGACCAAAGGGGAACAGGTTTTTCCAAACTGCATGGGCCCCAGGATAGCAGTCTTACTATAGATTTGATGGTGCAGGATCTGGAAGCCCTGAGAAAACACCTGGGATTGGAAAAAATCACACTGTTTGGTCAATCCTTCGGCGGATTATATGCAATGAGCTACGCGGCCAAATATCCAGATAATGTAAAAGCGATGATATTGTCTCATTCAGCGGGTATGACAATGGATTTTTTAAGCACAGTAGATCAAAGGCTAATGTCCAGACTGGATGATGAAGATAAGGATGTTCTTGCCAACCTGGATAGTGAGGAAAATATTGATTTACGCCGCATGAAACGGGCCAAAGCCATTGCAGGAGGCTATCTCTATAACCAAGAAAACAGGAATAGGGTTTTCAAAGGCCTCGCATTTAATTCACGGTACCACCCTGAAGTGAACCAATCGATATGGTCAGACTTGCGAAAAACCCAGTATAATGTAGTGGATGAAATGAAGCAGTTTGCCAATCCGGTTCTCATCATTCATGGAAAAAATGATATTGTGGCCCCAGAGCATGCAGAGGCCATGCATGCCGTATTTCCAAACTCAACCCTTAAATTATTAAGCAATTGTGTTCATTACGGATGGCTTGATGCGCCTGATGAATATTTTGGAACTGTACATAAATTTTTAAAGGACAATGGTTGAGCATAAAAGTACAATGAAGTATTGGTCCATATTGTTGTTGGTTTTTGGCGTTGCGCTTACTTCAAAATCAATGGCGCAAGAATTGCAGCGAAAGGCGTCCCTAGGCATCGGGATTGTAACCGTTAATGACTCAGTGGCGGAAGTCAACAAACTGCAGATAGCTAGTGGCGCTTTGGTCACAAGGATCATATCTGGTTCCACTGCTGCGAATTTGGGAATGCAAACAGGAGATGTGGTTTTGCAAATAAACGACGAAGAAATAACGGATAGATCTCAAGTTTTTGCCTTGGCCCGTGGACTCAGGGAAGGTGTTTTTTTGCGAATACAGATCAATAGAAATGGAAAAACAAAAACAATTAAGGGACATGCTCTTGGAAAACCTAAGGAATCATCTTCAAACGATACAGAAGTGATCTATGGAACACTTCAGACCAGATTGGGTAGATTACGGACCATAGTACATAAACCAAAACGTGTTGACAAATCCCCAGCAATTTTCTTTTTACAAGGGATTTATTGTGGTTCGCAAGATTTTTGGGCCAATCCTACTGAGCCGGCAAAACTACTGATCGATGATTTTGTAAATGCTGGGTATACGGTTTATAGAATTGAACGACCTGGAATTGGAGACAGCGAGGAGATAAAAAACTGTCGGGATATTGACTATGAGGAGGAACTGGAAATCCATAAGGCCGCTTACGTGCAATTTCGAGCTTTGCCTTATGTGGATATGGAGCAACTGTTTCTATTTGGACACTCCATGGGAAGTGTCACTGCACCTATTTTGGCAAAGGCATATCAACCCAAGGGCATAATTGTATACGCGCCGATCTATAAGACATGGTTCGAATATTTTCTAGATAATTTTCGGGAACAGCCCATTTACTTTGGCGTTGAGACCAGGGAGCAAATGGATGCCATGGTCAGAAATTCCATTTCCCTGATGCACCAATGGTTGATAGAGGGAAAATCGCCGCAGGAAATACGTAAAGATCCTAAAAACAAAAAATATTTGGATGAAGAAATGAATGTGTTGAACTATAGCGATGGGGACTACTTCTTCGGACGACATTATACATTCTTTTCGACCATCAATAGCATTCGTAATGCTGAATCATGGTCCAATGTAAAATCAAAAGTATTGGCAATCTATGGCACTTCAGACCTCCAAGCCCTTAACAATGGAGCCGCAAAGGATATTGTTTCCCTAATCAATGAACAAAATCCCGGTCAGGGTACCTTTTTGGAAATTCCAGAAGCCGACCACGTTTTTGCTAAAATAAAGTCCAAGGAGGAAGGGGCAAGATTATCTCTAGCCGGTGAATATAGAGCCCATATTATGGAGAACTATCATCCAAGTATTGCAAAAGATATTATTGCTTGGATGTCGCCCACAGATTGATTGTTGTTCAAAATGCTGATTATTAGACAATAGCGAAATAATTCTTCGAAAAAAACGTTATTTAGTCTACGCCAGTCCATCAACCTTAATTGCGATTGGTCGTTTCAATGCGGTTCGAAACCATGCCATTGCGATTCATTCACATAGTGTCCCTAGCAGTTATGATCCATGCTGCACAGATCCATGCCCAGAACCTGGTTCAAAATGGGGGATTTGAGGATTTTGCCACCTGTCCCGTAAAGATGAGCAATCTGAATCGCGATGCGGAGTACTGGAACGCCCCTACCTTGGGCACCACCGATTATTTTAACCAATGCAGCAGAACCAAGCTCGGGATACCTCTAAATTTCAAAGGAAAACAGGAAGCATTTGAAGGAAGCGCCTACGCCGGACTCTATCTATTTGCGCCAAAGGATTATCGCGAATATATTCAGGTAGCGCTTAAGGAGACCCTTCAAAAAGGACATCGTTATGAGCTGAGCCTATATCTGAGCCTTTCAGAAAAATCCGATGGCGCGGTAAAGGATATTGGGGCGGTTTTATCCGAAAAAGCACTTTCCGTACATACAAAAAGGCAACTTTCCCATACTGCCCTGGCCTCAAACGGAATCAAAACTACGCATGCCAAGCAATTTCAGTCCATTGGTTATTATGATGATAAGTCCAAATGGATGCAAATAAGCCTCGAATTTGTGGCCAAAGGCTTTGAGGCCAATTTGATTCTTGGGAATTTTAAGAGTAACCATAGTACAGACTATCTCCATTTTAATGAAGAGCTTCCGGGAACTGAGGGCTATTCCTATTACTATGTGGACGATGTTTCCCTGAAATATCTGGGACCTGAATATAGACCCAATGAAATCTATGTTTTGGATCATGTCAATTTCAATTTTGATCGTTTTGATCTGCAACCCAAAGCAAAGCAAAGCTTGCAGGACGTTTATGAATACCTGAAAAAACATCCAAACCTGAAAGTTTCCATTAGTGGGCATACCGATGATCTAGGTTCAGAAGATTACAATGATGTGCTTTCCCGCCAAAGGGCACAGAGTGTGGCCCGCTATCTTATGACTTTGGGATTGGAGAAAGAACGTATCAGCTCAAAAGGTTATGGCAACCAAATTCCTTTGGATACCACACTTACCGAAAAAGCCCGCAGAAAGAACAGACGGGTGGAGTTTGTGATGACCGAGTTTGTGGACGAGTAATCACCATATTCCATTCGCTTTCTCTATTTTTGATGGAAACCCTATCAAAATGAAATACCGTATCATCTCTAGTTTGTGCCTTCTGTTTTTGGTGGCCTGCAATCCGCGGGAGAAAGTGGATCTGATCGTTCACAATGCCAATGTTTATACTGTTGATGGGAATTTTTCGAAAGCAACCGGCATTGCGGTCAAGGATGGCAGGTTCATCGCAGTGGGAGACCACTTGGAGATACAAAAAAGCTATGAGGCAACCGAGGAACTGGATGCCCAGGGCAAAACCATTGTTCCTGGGTTGATCGACGCCCACTGCCATTTTTATGGATTGGGTTTGAACCAACAGGTGGTTGATTTAGTGGGGACGTCCAGTTTTGAGGAAATTTTGGAAAAGGTGGTTGCTTTCCAAAAAGAGAACCCCACAAATTTTATTCAGGGAAGGGGATGGGACCAGAATGATTGGGAGGAGAAAACATTTCCGACCAAGGACCGATTGGATGCGCTGTTCCCCGAAATTCCAATAGCTCTGGAGCGTGTGGACGGGCATGCTTATCTGGTCAACCAAAAGGCCTTGGATTTGGCCGGAATCACTTCCGAAACCAAAGTGGAGGGTGGGGAAATCGTAAAAAAAGATGGAAAATTGACCGGAGTGCTTGTCGATACGCCCATGCGGATGGTCGATGCAGTGATGCCCCGGCCGAATAGGGCCACCCAGATACAGGCGTTAAAGGACGCTGAAAAATTATGCTTGGATTATGGGCTCACTACCGTTAACGATGCAGGCTTGGACCAATCCATTATCGAACTCATAGACAGTCTGCAACAAGCGGGCGCACTTTCCATGCGGGTTTATGCCATGGTGGGCAATTCCAAGGAAAATTTGGATCATTTTCTCAACCGCGGAATCATCAAAACAGATAAACTTAACGTACGATCTATAAAAGTGTATGGCGATGGTGCGTTGGGGTCCCGGGGCGCTGCGCTAAAGGAACCCTATTCGGACCAAAACGGCCATTATGGAGCCATGATAACCCCAATGGATCAAATGGAGGCATTGGCGCAACGCATAGCGGCATCCGACTATCAAATGAACACACATGCCATTGGGGATTCTGCCAATGTTGTGGTGCTTCGGGCCTATGAAAAAGCACTGGAAGGAAAGGAAGATAGACGCTGGAAGGTGGAACATGCGCAGGTGGTTTCCATTGCTGATTTTGATTACTTTGAAAAAGGCATCATCCCATCCGTGCAACCAACCCATGCCACAAGTGATATGTACTGGGCAGAAGATCGGCTGGGACCGGAACGGGTCAAGGGAGCCTATGCCTTTAAAACACTGTTGGACAAGGCCGGCGTAGTGGCTTTGGGAACCGATTTCCCCGTGGAGAGGGTGAGCCCGTTCCTGACTTTTTATGCAGCGGTGGACCGTCAAGACCTGGAAGATTATCCTGATGGCGGTTTTCAAATGAAAGATGCGCTTTCCCGTGAAGAAACACTAAAAGGAATGACCATTTGGGCGGCCTATTCCAATTTTGAGGAAAAGGAAAAAGGCAGTATCGAGGTCGGAAAGTTTGCCGACTTCGTTATCCTTAGCGGCGATATCATGACCATGCCCATTGACAGTGTCCCACACCTGGAAGCAGAGCAGGTTTTTCTGGGCGGCATTCGCAAAAAATAAAAGGCGGGTCATCCCCGCCTTTTTTATTTTCAAATATATCGGTATTACATGCTAATAGGCAAGGTAACCCGGGTTTTGTCCCACCCCATGATCATATTGCCATCATCATCAAAAGCAATGGAAAAGGCCTCCAACGACTCTCCATCGCTGCTTGCTTTTGCGGAAACACGTGCAACATCCGCAGTGCTGTCATAGGAATAAGCGCCCCATTGGTTTAGATTACTGTTCAATATTACTGTCCAATCATCCTCACCGGGAATGGTGAACAGTGAGTAGGTACCAGCACCAATGGACGTTCCACCTACGGTGGCGTCCTTGTAAAAAGTGATTTCGGCGCACTCGTTGGCACCAGTCCTCCAAACCTTACCGGAAGGAGCAAGTTCGGCAAGGCTACGTCCCTTTAATTGGGGCCTGCTGTAGATTACACGAACTGATTTATCGGCTACGCGGTAGCTGGCTGGATAAGAAGCTATGTCGGCAGGACTTTTGTCCAATCCACTGAATTTTTGTGCTGTTGCTTGCGTGGAAAATGCCAGAGCAATGGTTAAGAAAGTAAAAAAGAATACATTTTTCATGATTGTGATTTTAGATGTTTCCAAAACTAGGATGTAATTGAATGAAGTGTTTATAAAGAGACGTTAAAATTTGGAAACCTTACAGACCGTATAAATATTGGTACCATCATCAGAAATAAGTTATTATATGATATTAATAATCATTTATTAAAGAATAAATGTAATCAATTATTTATTTTTTGTTTTATTTAATAATAATAATGGAGACTTTTGTTCCATACTGTTATAAAGAATATGTTATGTGTGGCATAGTATGTGCGTTTGATATTAAGGAAAGTGCGGAGACCCTTAGGCCCCAATTATTGGAAATGGCCAAAAAAGTCAGGCATAGAGGCCCGGATTGGAGTGGAATCTATTCAGATGAAAAGGCCATTCTTGCCCATGAGCGATTGGCCATTGTGGATCCGGCTTCGGGCAAACAACCCCTTTTGAGTGATGATGGCAAACTGGTTTTGGCGGCCAATGGCGAAATTTATAACCATCAAGAGCTAAGAAAGCCGTTTGAGGGCAAGTACCAGTTCAGGACCCAATCCGATTGTGAGGTCATTTTGGCGCTTTATCAGCAAAAAGGGACAGATTTCGTGGACGAATTGAACGGGATATTCGGTTTTGCCATTTATGATAGTGAAAAGGACGAATATTTCATCACTAGGGACCATATGGGAATTATTCCGCTTTACATAGGGTGGGACAAGAATGGCACCTTTTATGTGGCCTCTGAGCTAAAGGCGTTGGAAGGGACCTGTTCCAAGATCGAACTTTTTCCTCCGGGACATTATATGCACAGTGCAGATGGGGAGTTCAAAAGATGGTACAAAAGAGATTGGATGGACTATGAGGCGGTCAAGGAAAACGAGACCAGTATACAGTCCATTAAAGAAGCGTTGGAAGCTGCGGTGCACCGTCAATTGATGTCGGATGTGCCCTACGGTGTATTGTTGTCAGGGGGACTTGATTCATCAGTGACCTCGGCCATTGCAAAAAAATATTCCCAAAAACGGATAGAATCTGGTGATACCACCGATGCCTGGTGGCCACAGTTGCATTCCTTTTCAGTGGGTTTGGAAGGTTCCCCAGATCTAGCAGCGGCCAGAAAGGTTTCGGACCATATAGGAACCATCCATCACGAGATAAAATTCACCATTCAAGAAGGATTGGATGCCATTAAGGACGTGATATATAACCTAGAAACATATGATATCACCACAATACGGGCTTCAACACCCATGTACCTAATGGCAAGGGTCATCAAATCCATGGGAATCAAGATGGTCCTTTCTGGAGAGGGTGCTGATGAGCTTTTTGGGGGCTATCTGTATTTTCACAAAGCTCCCAATGCCCAAGAGTTTCACGAAGAGACCGTGAGGAAATTGGACAAACTCCATATGTATGATTGCCTCCGAGCCAACAAATCTTTGGCCGCTTGGGGTATAGAGGGCAGAGTGCCGTTTTTGGACAAAGAATTCATGGATGTGGCCATGCGCATCAACCCAAAAGATAAAATGATCAATGGTGAGCGCATGGAAAAGTGGGTGGTTCGCAAGGCTTTTGAATCCTATCTGCCCGAAAGTGTGGCCTGGAGACAAAAAGAACAGTTTTCGGATGGTGTGGGCTACAGTTGGATTGATACCCTGAAAGCACTTGTGGATGAAAAAGTAAGTGACGAACAACTGCAGCATGCCCATTTCAAGTTTCCCATCCAAACCCCTACCACAAAAGAAGAGTACTATTACCGTTCCATTTTTGAGGAACACTACCCTTCGGACGCAGCGGCCCTAAGCGTTCCGCAGGAACCATCCGTAGCATGCAGTACCAAAATAGCCCTCGAGTGGGACGAAGCCTTTAAGAACATGAACGACCCTTCAGGTAGGGCCGTTGCCAATGTGCACGAAGATGCTTATGTAAAACAACCTTCCCTTATTTCATTCTAACACGGGAAGAAGTTGTTCCATTGTTGATTAGTCGAAAAAGCCCCTTAAAAAGGGGCTTTTTTAATGCTAGAAGTAAAGGGCAAACCCTATACGAAACTCGAAGATGCCTTCATCGGTGAAATCCTCGTTAAGGCTTAGATTATAGCGCAGACCCGGTTCCACGCTTATATGGTCAGAAAGAAAAAAGGCATAACCTCCCTGTAGACCCAGCCAAAGTGGATTTTCTGGTATATCTTGGATACTGGCACCGGTAATATCTATTTGAAAGGGAATGGCACTGATTACATAGTACTTTGCACCCACTTTATAGGAGAAAACGGTCAATCCATCAAAATCCGAGTAACCTAGTCCTGCTTTTAGGGCCAAATCATCCGCAACGAAGTAACCTCCCTCAGCTCCGATACCCCAAATGGTGGAATTATCAGTGGAAATAAGTGAAAAACCGGTATTGGCCGAATGTGCCGTGATACCTTCCCCGCCAAAGCCAGTATTTGCCTCAATAAGCCAACTACCTTTAGCAGTTTGAGCCCCATCTTGTGCACTGACTGCGGCCACAAAACCTATTGCGGCAAAAAATGTAAATAAACTTTTCTTCATGATGTAAAATTTGAGTTTTATAGGTGTCAAAAGTAGGATTTATCACACGGACCTCAAATTCTTTTTTTAAAGTAGCCAAGCGTGTTGGGTATCATCCCCAAATAAGGCCCATGGTATCAAATTGAACGCTTTATTGTTTTATGCAAGTGAACTTGCATAATTCATAGTATGAAAGGAACGGAGGCAAGAGGAAAATCTAACCCGATAATCTACTAGTTAAGAAAGCTGTATTATGGATTTTAATGGCTTTTTTGTTGAATTTTGACCTCCTTATTTCACGCTTTGTTTTCCACAGTTTTTTGTTGATAACTTAGGGGGTTTAAAAGGCTCCAACTGCCTAATTTCATAGGGTATTCCTTATATTTGTAGGATTTGAAAATTTCAAGGCAAATACAGTAGATATATGAGCGAAGAAGCTAAAAAAGACCAATATTCCGCGGATAGTATCCAGGCTTTGGAGGGCATGGAGCACGTGCGCATGCGACCATCCATGTATATTGGGGATGTAGGGCCCAGGGGACTGCACCATTTGGTGTACGAAGTGGTCGACAACTCCATCGACGAGGCCATGGGAGGGCACTGCGATTCCATTGAAGTGATCATCAACGAGGACAACTCCATTACCACCAAGGACAATGGTAGGGGGATACCCGTGGGATTGCACAAAAAGGAAGGTGTCTCTGCCTTGGAAGTGGTCATGACCAAAATAGGTGCCGGCGGAAAATTTGATAAGGACTCCTATAAGGTTTCCGGTGGATTGCACGGAGTAGGTGTTTCCTGCGTAAATGCATTGTCCAGCCATTTAAAGGCAACAGTTTATCGAGAAGGTAAGATTTGGGAACAGGAATATGCACGGGGCAAGACCTTATATCCAGTAAAAAGTGTTGGGGACAGTACTGAAACTGGAACCGTGGTCACATTTACCCCGGACGATACCATATTTACCCAAACCACCGAATATAACTATGAAACCTTGGCCAATAGGATGCGGGAACTATCCTATTTGAACAAAGGAGTGACCATAACGCTTACCGATAAGCGCAATAAGGATGAAAAGGGGGAGTTTGTTTCCGAAACCTTCTATTCCGAAGAGGGGCTTAAGGAATTTATACGCTTTTTGGATGGGAACCGGGAATCGCTCATCCAGAGTGTCATCTCCATGGAAGGGGAGAAAAACGGTATTCCCGTAGAGGTTGCCATGGTATACAATACTGGCTATACCGAAAACCTGCATTCCTATGTGAACAACATCAATACCCACGAAGGGGGGACACATCTTTCCGGTTTCAGAAGAGGTTTGACCACAACATTAAAAAAGTATGCGGACAATTCTGGGCTTCTGGACAAGTTGAAGTTTGAAATTGCTGGGGATGATTTCCGTGAGGGATTGACTGCCATCGTTTCAGTAAAGGTAGCCGAGCCCCAGTTTGAGGGGCAGACCAAGACCAAGCTTGGAAACAGGGAGGTGACCAGCGCTGTTAGTCAAGCCGTTTCAGAAATGTTGACCGATTATTTGGAGGAACATCCGGATGATGCCAAACAAATCGTTGAGAAAGTGAAATTGGCGGCCCAGGCACGACATGCGGCTGCGAAGGCCCGGGAAATGGTCCAGCGGAAAAACCCCATGGGCGGGGGCGGACTTCCGGGAAAACTGTCCGATTGTGCTGACCAGAACCCGGAAAATTGCGAAATCTTCCTTGTTGAGGGTGACTCGGCGGGAGGTACGGCCAAAATGGGCCGTGACCGTAATTTCCAGGCCATTTTACCTTTGAGGGGTAAAATTTTGAATGTGGAAAAGGCCATGCAGCACAAAGTCTTCGAAAATGAGGAGATCAAAAACATGTATACCGCTCTGGGTGTGACCATTGGAACCGAAGAGGACAGCAAGGCACTGAACCTTGAAAAATTAAGATACCACAAAGTCATCATCATGTGTGATGCCGATGTGGATGGAAGCCATATTGAAACCCTGATTCTAACCTTTTTCTTCCGGTACATGCGGGAACTGATTGAAAATGGGCATGTCTACATAGCCACGCCACCGTTATATTTGGTCAAAAAAGGCACCAAAAGGAGATATGCTTGGAATGATAAGGAACGCGATGAGATTGTGGAATCCATGAACGGGGGAGCAGGCATTCAACGGTATAAAGGTTTGGGTGAAATGAACGCCGAACAATTGTGGGACACCACCATGAATCCGGAATTCAGGACACTAAGGAAGGTTAGCATTGACAATGCAACCGAATCTGACCGAATCTTCTCCATGTTGATGGGCGATGAGGTGCCTCCGAGACGTGAGTTTATAGAGAAAAATGCCGTCTATGCCAACATAGATGCATAGATAACAGCTGTTTCACAACAAAAACTCGCTCCAAAAGGGCGAGTTTTTTAGTTTTAGGAAAAATTTTACAAGATGAGAAGAATAGTGCTTTTGTTTGCAGTGCTTACGATTAGTGTGGGCAAGGCCCAAGATTTGAACGATCTGTTCGTTTCTGGCCTTAACGATGCGGAACGATTTGCCAATGCCTATCTGGCTCCTGTTTCGGAGGCAGGGATCTACAGCATTTCCAACGGTTGGTACAATACCGCCGATGCCAAACCCTTGGGCGGATTTGAAATATCCATTGTGGGAAATATAACGGGGTTCAAAAACAAGGAGGATAAAAAATCCTTCATTCTGGATCCCAACGATTATGAAAATCTGGACTTTGTGGACAATCCTGGTCAAGCAAGACCGGTCGCCACAGCTTTGGGAGATATTGAGGGAGTAAACGTGTTTGTCGGCGAAGGCCCTTTAAGAGAGGAATTTACCCTGCCAACAGGACTCGCTTCTGAAGATTTCAATTTTGTGCCCTCTGGATACATCCAAGCAGCAGTGGGGCTTGTAAAAGGGTTGGAGGTAAAAGCCCGTTTTTTGCCCAAGATCAAGTTTGATGATGACGCAAAAATTGGCCTTTTTGGTGCAGGTATCCAATATGAGTTTACCAAACTGCTTCCTGCGGACAAAGTTTTGCCAGTGGCTATATCCGCGGTGATCGGGTACACCAATTTATCCGGAGATTATGATTTCACCGATTCAGGAGTGATAGATGGAAGTGACCAGAGTATTGATGCTACCTTTAAAACATGGAATTTTAGCGCAGTTGTGTCCACCAAGTTACCTGTGATCAATTTCTATGGAGGTCTTGGCTACATTACCGGAAAGTCGGATATCGATTTGCTTGGGGACTATATCGTCACCACCGGGCCCTTTCAGACCACCTATACAGATCCTTTTACAGTTTCATCAGATGCCAGTGGAGTTTCTGCGAATTTGGGAACCAAGCTCAAACTGGGTTTCTTTAGATTGAATGCCGAGTACAACATTTCCGAGTTCAGCACATTCACATTCGGACTGAACTTTGGATTTAGATAAAAATAGCGCCACCCACATACTGACCAACCATAAAGAAGGCCCCATCGAAAGTTGGGGCCTCCTATTTTCATAAGTGTGCCTTCACATTACTCCCTGGTGGCGAAGACAGAACCATTGTCCAGGGTCAACTTTTCAGGAGCTTCGTTTTGCTCTAGGCTCACGGTTACATCCGGAACCTGTGGATCACCAAAGATGATGGTGTAGACACCATTTTCCTCGGACCATTTAAAATCAGTGTAAAAATCTAATTTGGAATTGGAATAACTTTGATATCTACCCAGGTACACATCGTTAAAAATCCATTCCTCTCGGATATTGCTTGTGTTTTTGTTGGCATCTGTGGAGACATTGTTCCTTACCCAGATACCCAAGATGGGATCGTTGTTTTCCGGAACGCTTGTACAATTGCTTACTGCCACAATGGAAATGATGCATAACAATGAAAAGAGCTTTTTCATGTTTAAGTAGGTTAAAACAGGATTTGGGACTATTATAACGAAAATTCAAACCTGTTTATTGTGCAAAAATGAAAGTACAATGGTCATTTTTGGACTTACTTCTTTCTCCGTCATCAAAATGTCCGCTTCCCAGATAGATTTCTTTTAAAACAGATGGCCTAGAAAATGGAAAATGTCAGGTTTTTTCTGCCCTAAATGCCTTATTTTTGGTCCACTAAAAATAAAACCCATAAAAATGAAAGTTACCGTAGTTGGAGCAGGCGCAGTTGGAGCTAGCTGTGCCGAATACATAGCAATGAAAAATTTTGCATCCGAAGTTGTTTTGTTGGACATTAAGGAAGGATATGCCGAAGGGAAGGCCATGGATTTGATGCAGACCGCATCACTCAATGGGTTCGACACCAAAATTTCCGGGACAACAGGCGATTATTCCAAAACAGCGGGCAGCGATATTGCGGTGATCACCTCTGGAATCCCAAGAAAACCAGGGATGACACGGGAAGAGCTCATAGGGATAAATGCAGGGATTGTTAAGGATGTCTCTTCCAATCTATTGAAACATTCGCCCAACACCATCATCATTGTGGTAAGCAATCCCATGGACACCATGACGTATCTGGTCCACAAGAGCACCGATATCCCTAAAAACAGGATCATTGGTATGGGAGGAGCTTTGGATAGCGCCCGTTTCAAATACCGATTGGCAGAAGCTTTGGGAGCTCCAATCTCCGATGTGGATGGTATGGTGGTAGGTGGTCATAGCGATACGGGAATGGTCCCATTGATTGGGCACGCTACAAGAAACAGTGTAAAAGTGTCCGAGTTCCTTTCCGAAGAAAAAATGCAATGGGTGGTAGAGGAAACCAAAGTGGGCGGTGCCACATTGACCAAGTTGTTGGGCACCAGTGCCTGGTACGCACCGGGAGCGGCAGTTTCTAGCTTGGTTCAGGCCATTGCCTGCGATCAAAAGAAAATGTTCCCCTGCTCCACCTTTTTGGAAGGGGAATATGGGTTGGACGACATTTGTATTGGAGTACCCGTTGTTTTGGGTAAAAATGGCATCGAAAAAGTGGTTGAAATAGAGCTTAGCGATGCGGAAAAGGCCAAAATGCAGGAAAGTGCCGAAGGAGTGAGGAAAACCAACGGACTTCTTCAGGTATAAGAACCAAATAGAAGTTTCAAAATTGTCATTTCGCGCGAAGCGGGAAATCCCATGATTTGGATTTCCCATCCTTCAGATTCGAAATGACATTTTTATTTTAACACTTCAACCATAGGTGCCAATTGCAATTCCCTCAATTTCTATTGGCAAATCTTATCGGAAATGATATATTTGCACGCTGTTTAAAAAAACTTCTAAAAATTTAATAATCAATGCAAAATAAAGGACTTATAAGGCTTTTTGCGCTCCTTTTTGGTTTGGTGAGCATCTATCAGCTATCCTACACGTTCATCACAGGTAAGCTGGAAAAAGATGCAGAGGCCTACGCCATCAACCAAATTTCGGAAGCAGAGGAAGACTATGTGGGAAAGCGCGAAGCTTTAGAGGCGTCGTACTTGGATTCCATTGGAAGTAACCCTGTACTGGGTTTCACCAGCTATGAAGATGCCAAGAAGAAAGAGTTGAACAAAGGTCTTGACCTTAAGGGAGGTATCAATGTCACCCTGCAGATTTCCGTTAAGGACATCCTTAAAGGGCTGGCAAATAATTCCAAGAATCCGGTTTTCAACAGGGCACTGGCCGATGCGGACAATGCTTCCAAAAACAGTGATGATACCTATCTGAACCTTTTCTTCGATGCTTTTGACAACATAAAAGGAGACACCAAGCTGGCCTCTCCCGATATTTTTGCAAATAAAGGACTTAGTGACGACATCAATTTTCAAATGACCGATGATGAGGTAAAGCCAATCATCAGAAGAAAGATTGATGAGTCCATCGTTTCCGCATTCGAGGTGCTTCGTGAGCGTATTGATGGTTTCGGGGTGACCCAACCCAACATCCAACGGGAAGGAAATTCAGGCCGTATTTTGGTGGAATTGCCAGGGGCCAGGGATATCGCAAGGGCACAGGAACTGCTTTCCAGCACCGCACAGTTGGAGTTTTGGGAAACCTATCCCCAAAGCAACCAAAATTTAGGCGCTTTCTTGGTCAACGCCAATGAAAGATTGAAAGATATTTTGGAGCCAGTCGAGCAAGAGGAAGCCGTAAAACCAGAATCGGAAATCGACTCTTTGCTTTCCGATGTGGCTCAGGATTCTTTGGACTTGGCACCCGAAACAAACCCCTTGTTGGGCAAATTGATTCCTGCCAATCCGGGGAGTCATGCCATTGCAAGGGCGTTGGTGACCGATACCGCCGAAATAGGAGGCTATCTGCGTATGCCAGAAATCAAAAGATTGTTGTCCAACGACGTACAATTCACCAAATTTCTATGGGAACGACCTGCCAAGGATTCTGAAGTAGCCGAGCTGTACGCCCTAAAATCCAATAGGGAAGGAGAACCAAGAATAAGCGGTGACGTGGTCTCGGATGCACAGGACACCTTTGACCAGTTCAACAAGCCTGCGGTGAGCATGACCATGAATACCCGAGGGGCCAAGGAATGGGAAAAGCTTACTGGTGATGCATACACCAATCAGACCGGAATTGCCATTGTTCTGGACAATAAAGTATACACAGCCCCTGGTGTTTCCTCAGGACCCATATCCGGAGGGCGCTCTGAAATCACAGGGACCTTCACCATTAACGAGACCAAAGATGTTGCCAACGTATTGCGGGCAGGTAAACTTCCCGCCTCTGCGGAGATAATCCAATCCGAAGTTGTTGGCCCTTCGTTGGGGCAAGAGGCCATTGACAGTGGCTTTATGTCCTTCTTGATCGCCATGGCCTTTGTGTTGCTCTGGATGATTTTCTACTATGGAAAAGCTGGGATTTTTGCCGATATCGCTTTGGTGTTCAACATCTTGTTGATTTTTGGGGTGTTGACCAGTCTGGGAGCTGTTTTGACACTACCAGGTATCGCAGGTATTGTGTTGACTATAGGCATGTCAGTGGATGCGAATGTGCTTATTTTTGAACGTATCAAGGAAGAATTGGCGCGTGGCAAGGGCAAGGCACAGGCTGTGGCCGATGGTTTCAGCAATGCACTTTCCTCTATTTTGGATGCCAATATTACAACTGGTCTTACCGCGATTATCCTGTTCATATTTGGTTCAGGTCCCATCAAAGGATTTGCCACTACCTTGTTGATAGGTATTGTTACTTCCCTGTTCACGGCCATTTTCGTGACCCGACTTATGGTGGATACCTACTTGAGCAAAAAAGGACGAACCTTGGATTTCTCTACTGGGTTGACAAAAAATCTGTTCAAAAACTTGAACTTCAACTTTTTGTCATGGCGTAAGTTTGCCTACATCCTTTCCGGAGTTTTGGTTGCAGTGAGCATCTTTTCACTGTTTACAACCGGACTACAACAAGGGGTTGATTTTGTTGGAGGACGTTCTTACCAAATTCGCTTTGAAAAGGCAGTCAGTCCTTCAGAAATCGCCTCCGAGTTGAACACCGTTTTTGGAAGTGGCACCAATGTGAAGACTTTTGGGGACGCCAATCAGATAAAAGTGACCACACCGTACAAGGTGGATGCCGAAGGCATTGAGGTGGACAATGAAATTCAGACCAAATTGTATAACTCTTTACAAAAGTACTTGCCCGACGGCACTTCTTTTGAGGATTTTACCGTTGGAGCATCGGATAAATCCATCGGGATTCTTCAATCCGTGAAAGTGGGGCCAACCATAGCCGATGACATTAAGAAGAATGCCTTTTTGGCCATCATTGGTTCCTTGGCCGTGGTATTCCTATACATCTTGTTGCGATTTAGGAAATGGCAATTCTCTTTGGGCGCCGTAGTGGCTGTTTTCCATGATGTAATGATTGTTTTGGGTATTTTCTCCCTTACAGGGAAGATCATGCCATTCAACATGGAGATTGATCAAGCCTTCATTGCGGCCATTTTGACGGTTATTGGGTACTCCTTGAACGATACTGTGGTAGTGTTTGACCGTATCCGTGAAATCGTCGGATTAAAAGGCTGGAAAGCTGGCGAGAATATAAATCAGGCGTTGAACAGCACCTTGAGCAGAACCTTGAACACCTCGTTGACCACCTTGATCGTACTTTTGGCCATTTTCATCTTTGGAGGAGAAAGCCTAAGAGGATTCATGTTTGCCATGATTGTGGGTGTTATAGTAGGAACGTATTCGTCCGTGTTTATCGCCACCCCGATTATGTTCGATAGTCTTAAGAATAAAGTTGCCCCTGCGACAGCGTAGTGTTGTCCAGATCAATAAGAACTCAAAACCTCCCAAATCATTGGGAGGTTTTTTTATGGAGAAAGATTTCGTCGATGAGTTCTATGGCTTGGTCTTGTGTAAGGACTGCAAAGTTCTTGTAACGACGGTGGACATCAACGATTTCATCCAAGGCTTTTTTCACCAGTTCCTCGTTTTCCCAGGTAAGAAGTGCCCCAACAACCTTCCTGAGACATCCCTTTTTGTATGAAATCTGTCCCAGAACGTGGATCAGTGTATTTCTGACCCTTGCTGTTGGATCGTGCTGCAATTGCCTTAGTAAAGGAAGAATGTCCTCCGGATGCGTCCGTCCCCTTAACTCTATGCCATGACAGATTTCCCTCCTGACCTCCTTATCAGGGTGGTCAAGATACTTTTTCGCCCATTCCAGAACAGGTTCATGGTTTTTTTGGCCCATTTTTTTGATAGAGCCTATCACTGCATTTCGCACACTGTGATGTTCATCGAAGAGTCCCAGGTCAAAGAGGTGTTCCACAACCTTAAAATCTGTTTTTCCCAGTTCCCCAGCCGCATTAACCGTGGTTTGTCTTATTTTCTCAGAATCGGATTTCATCAGGGTGTTCAATAAGGACACAATTTCGGACTTGTCCAGATGCTCGTCTTTTTCAATTTTGCCAATGGCCTGATATGCAGCTTTCCTCACATAGGTGTCCTCATCTGAAAACAAAGTTTGAATCGCATCGGAACTTCCTTCCTTTAGATCCTTTACTATTTCAGACTCAATACGGCTCACCAACCTGGCTCGCTCTTCTTTGGAAAGATCATAGAATCCCATTGCTACGGCAAATCAAATTATTTCGATGGAAGCGACATTACGTACTCATATCCTTTTTGCAAATAAGCTCCCAATGTTTCCAGGTCAGACAATAAAATATCGGGAACAAGCACATATTCCTTCATCACGGCACCATAGGAGGTAAATGGTTTTGCACCATATTTGGCATCAAACGCCGAAGTATCCGTCTTGGAAAGGCGTATGCCCAATTGGGCATCCTTGTTCAGTTGGGAAAACATATAGCCATTGGCCGAGGTATAGGGCATGGTCTTGCCCTTAAGCTCAAATCCGGAATTCTTGCCTATGGCTTCCTTATACAGTTCCAAAACTTCTTCTCGCGTCATTATTTCAATGGGTTTTTGATTGGCCCAAAAAATTGAGAACAGACAAATATAATGATCCGTAAGCCTTGCAATCTTCAATTTTGGCTTCTGGTTTTACCTTGATTTTTGATGGTTGAACCGCTTTTTTACAAGGAGTTATAAGATAACAAAAAAACAAAAGACTAAACGGAACAAGAAAACTTCAGTTCAAATGCGCTGCGACATATTGGTTCCTAAAGATTTTGAACAAATACAACTTTTCCGACAGAACCGGTCTTCGCCATGCTCAGTTGGTAAATAAAATGTGGATTTAATCCAGTCTCCATTCTATGTGAAACATAGATGAGAGCCGTATCACTTTCATTGGCAATTTTGTTCACAAGGGCTACAAAAAAAGCTGCACTTTTATCATCCAATCCCGCTGTGGGCTCATCAAGAATGAGCAAGGGGGGATGCTTTATCATGGCCCTTGCGGTCATGACCAAGCGTTTTTCCCCGGGGCTCAAATTTTTGAAGAGATCATCTTTTTTATCCTTGAGTCGCAATAGGGTTAACCATTGTTGGGCCAATTGTTTTTCTACATCCGAAGGTTGAACATATAGCCCAATGGAATCATGCAATCCAGAAATGATCATATTCTCGAGCGTATGGTATCCTCTAAACTTGTCCATCATGGCCGGGGTGAAGTAACCAATATTTTCCTTGAGATCCCAAACACTTTCGCCGCTACCCTTTTTCTGACCGAAAATGGTCAAATCCTGCCCATATCCTTTATGGCTATCTCCGGTAATCATGGATAATAAGGTTGTTTTGCCGCTGCCATTTGGACCCATTAATTGCCAGAATTCACCCCGTTTGATGGTCCAGTTGATGCTGTGCAACACCTGTCGACCATCAAATTGAACGGACACATTCCGAAAAAGGACAAGTTCTGGATATATTGCCTCGGTAATTTCCAATGGGGGAGGAATGGCCCCTGAAAATGTAATCTTGTCATATTGGTTTTCCTTCAGAAAAGCCTCTTGGGAGGCATAGGGAATCAAATTTTTACCATCGAGTTTAAAAAAATCCGTGGTCATGGGCAAAATGTCTTCCAATCGACTTACCAACTGAACCAAAATCTTTGATTTGGAAATGGAGCTAAGCTCATGACGTAAAAGGGATTGGGATTCCACATCGAGGTTATCAAATGGATTTACGAGCACCAAAAAATCGGGATCTTGAGCCATCAAATACTGCAGCAGCGCCTTTTTTTGTTCCCCACTGCTCATGGTTTTAAGCGGTTGATGTGTGTTTCGGGTCAAGATCTTGATGTCGTGCCTTTCCTCCTCATCCATAAAACGCTCAATTTCTGACCGGGCAAACAGCATCCCTTTTCTATTGGCAAGCATTTCGCAACCTGACACCGGTTGATTTTTTAAGAACTTTTGGACCAGGTCCTGGGTCTTGGAGGTGTTGTTGATAAGGATGGCAATGTGTCTGGTGTTTGACATATGTTGAAAAATGCGCAAGCTTATGGAAAATACAGAATTATCTGTGATTAACCCTAAAAATGTGAACGGGATTGTCCCTGTAGGTCGTGGTTTTGTCCAGGTGCATACCATTTTTCAGGGCCACTTTTTGAGATGGAATGTTGTCCACATGGATGATGGAGATCAACGATGGAGCAAAATTGTTGCTGAAGGCATACTCCTTACATTTTTTAGCGGCTTCCAAGGCAAATCCCTTTAGGCGATGTTCAGGCATTATGGAATAACCTATCTCCAACTCTAGGATGCCATCCACCTCTTGAACCAACAAACCACAAATTCCGATGAGTTTTTCGGTTTCCTTATGTATAAGCGCGTTCATGCCACCAAGGTCATTCTCGTAGCGTTCAAAGATGCGGTCAAATTGTTGTTGACAGGCTTCAACCGGGTTTTTTGGGAGTCCTTCCCAAAACTGCGTAGAGGTGGGATCATGGAAAAATGGCAACCATGCATCAAAGTCCGAAAGTTTCATTTTTCGGAAAAGCAATCGTTCCGAGGATTCATTATGGAGAAGGTACTTGGGCATTATTGTTTGGTGAATGCTATGCTATCGCCAACTTGCAATCCCAATTTATCCGAAAGTCCGGCATTGGTTTCGAGCACATATTTCACGGGAACCTGGGAGGAAAGTCCGTTTTCGTCAAAAGGTTTGGCATTTTTCTGAAAGCTGGCAATTTTGAGGTTCTCATCAACATATATGATATCCAAGGGGAACTCGGTATTTTTCATATAGAAGGAATGCATCGCCACATCTGGAAAAATGAACAACATGGCCTGATTCTGCTCCATGGATTGACGGTACATCAATCCCGTTTGGGTTTCATAATCCGATTCTGCTATTTCAATATCAAAGGAAGTGATCAGGGAATCCGTTACCGACTTATAAATCCGCAAATCGCCTTCCTTGGTAAAGGAAATGGCTTCGGTTTTGATTTCCTTTTTGGATTCCGTTTTGCAGGATGATGCCAGCACCAAAAGCATCAAACTTGCCAGAAGCATTGCATTTTTCATTGGATTATGCCTTTTTGGGTTGCGGTTTGAACATAAAATACAATCCAATGCCAATCATGGGCAGACTCAGCCATTGCCCCGTGGAAAGCAGCCCAAGTGACTCTTCAAATCCTCCTTGGCTCTTTTTGAAATATTCCACAAAAAACCGAACGGTGAACAGAAGCACCATGAAAAACCCAAAGAGATATCCGGTTTTGTCTTTCTTATCCGTTTTCCAGTACAAAAGATACAGGGCAACAAAGACAAAAATATAGCAAATGGCCTCGTATAACTGTGCTGGATGCCTATAGGGAATGGATTCCAAAATACTGGTGAATTCAGGATTGTGCTCAATGGCTTTGTAAGCAGCGTTTTCTGTGTTTTCCTTGGTCAGGGCCATGGCTTTATACCCTGGCATGTCGTCGGAATCACGGATAAAGCGCGTGGCCAAAAAATAGGACTTGTCAACAACCTTTCCATTTATTTCGGAGTTGAAAAAATTCCCAAATCGGACGAAGGCCGCACCGATTGCTGTGGGGACCACCATTCGGTCCAATACCCATAGCATACTGATATCTTCCCATTTTCGGGAATAGAGCCAAACCCCGATGATAGCGGCAATGGTTGCTCCATGGCTCGCCAAACCGGTGAAACCTGTAAACTCGTATCCATTGATGATACCAAATAGGTTTCCGCCCGCACTTTCACGAATCGGAAGCAAAATTTCCAACATGTGGTTTTGGTAATAATCCCAATCATAAAAGAACACATGGCCCAATCGTGCGCCCAACATAATGGAAACCACACCATAAATGAACAGGGAATCCAACTTATCCATGGATTTTTTTTCATTTTGGAAGATTCGCTTCATAATGTACCAACCCAAAATAAAAGCTGCTATCCATAGCAGGTTGTAATACTTAATCTGAATAAACCCTAATTTGAAAAGTGTTCCTTCTGGGTTCCAATCAAAGCCAAGAAAATACATTCAATAAATTTTGGACTAAGATAATTATTTAGATGTAATGGGTTGTTGGGGAAAGGTTAAAGGTTAAGGGTGAAAAAAGATGGCAGTAGGTAAAAATGAAAAGCGGAAAGCAGGCAATTGGTTTTTATTTGGAATGCCTAAACCATAAGTTGGTTTTGTGCCTGAGCCTGAGCTTTGGTTTTAAACTTCCTACGGTACTGGATCATAACCTTTACCTCCCCACGGATTACAGCTAAAAATTCGTTTAATGGATAACCATCCTCCTTTAAAAAGGCCATGCTTTTTGAGGGCTTCCAGTGTGTAGGCGGAGCATGTGGGGGAATACCGGCAAGTGGATGGGGTATACGGCGAAATAAGAAGTTGATAGGCCCGAACAAGGAAAACAAAAGGGGCAATCAGTACTTTTCTAAGTCCCGAGGTCTTGGTCGCTTCCCCGTTTTTCATGGTTTTAGTTTATGCTGAACGTAGTCCCGTCCTTGCCGTCCTTGATCTGGACGCCGAGGGCATTCAGTTCATCCCGAATTTTGTCAGAAGTATCAAAGTCTTTGTTGGCCCTGGCACGATTGCGCAGTTCTATCAACAATTCCATGACCCCATCAAGCACTTTGGAATCGTCTTTTCCTGCCGATTGGTTTTCAATACCGAGCACATCATAGACAAAGGCATGCATAGTGTCTTGCAACAATGCTTTATCTTCTTTAGCGATCTTTTCCTTGGCTTCCTTGATTAGGTTGATGTGTTTCACGGCATCAAAAAGATGGGCGATAAGTACCGGGGTATTGAAATCATCGTTCATGGCATCGTAGCAGTTCTTTCGCCAAGTCTTGACATCAAAATCTGATTTGTCAGCCGTTTTGAGGCGCTCTAGGCTCCCCATGGCCTCCATCAATCGTTGGTATCCTTTTTCCGAGGCTTGAAGCGCATCATCGCTAAGATCCAAAATGCTGGTGTAGTGGGCCTGCATCATAAAAAACCGGACGACGGATGGCGCATAGGCCTTGCTCAAAATATCATTTTCGCCACTGATGATTTCAGCTGGATAAATATTGTTACCAGTGGATTTGGACATTTTTTTTCCGTTCAATGTCAACATATTGGCATGCAGCCAATACTTAACGGGGGATTTGCCAGTACTGGCCTCGGCTTGGGCGATTTCGCATTCGTGGTGCGGAAATTTCAGGTCCATACCACCACCATGAATATCGAAGTGTTCACCCAAGTATTTGGTGCTCATGGCGGTACATTCCAAATGCCATCCAGGGAAACCGTCGCCCCAAGGGGAGGGCCATCGCATAATGTGCTGTGGCTCGGCTTTTTTCCAAAGGGCAAAATCCTGGGGATTTCTTTTTTCGTCCTGTGCGGTGAGCTCACGGGTATTGGCGATCATATCCTCCAACTTTCTCCCGCTCAGCTTGCCATATTCGTTGTGTTCGTTGAATTTGACCACATCAAAATATACCGAACCATTGACTTCGTAGGCGTAACCTTTGGTTAGAATTTCCTTAATGATCTCTATTTGCTCGATGATATGGCCTGTGGCGGTAGGCTCTATGCTCGGGGGCAACAGATTGAATTTTTGCAAGGTGTTATGGAAATCCACGGTGTAGCGTTGCACCACTTCCATGGGTTCTATTTTCTCCAATTTTGCTTTTTTGGCAATCTTGTCCTCGCCCTCATCGGCATCATTCTCCAAGTGCCCGGCATCGGTAATGTTTCGAACATAACGAACCTTATAGCCCAAATGCTTAAGGTACCGGAAAATCATATCAAACGACATGAAAGTGCGACAGTTGCCCAAATGCACATTGCTGTAAACCGTAGGTCCACAAACATACATGCCCACATAACCAGCATTTATAGGTTCAAAAACCTCTTTTTTTCCTGAAAGTGAATTGTGTACTCTAAGGGTTTGGTTCTTGTACAATTGCATGAAAAAAGTCGATTAAAACTCGGTGTCAAGGTTGATGTAGTCCAAAAACTCCCTTCGGGTGGCCTCTTCCTTGAACTTACCACCATATTCGGCGGTGACCGTGCTGCTTTCAATATCACGTATTCCACGTGAATTTACACAGAGATGCTTTGCATCGATTACACAGGCAACGTCCTCCGTGCCCAATACCTGTTGCAGCTCTTTTACAATTTGGATATTCATTCGTTCCTGAACCTGGGGACGCTTGGCAAAATAATCCACGATCCGGTTCATTTTGGAAAGTCCCACCACGGTCCCATTTGAAATATAGGCAATGTGTGCACGTCCGATTATTGGAAGTAGGTGATGTTCACAGGTGGAGTACACCACAATGTTCTTCTCTACCAACATTTCACCATATTTGTACTTGTTCTCAAAGGTGGATGGTTCGGGTCTTCTTTTGGGATGCAGTCCTCCAAAAATTTCCTTAACATACATTTTGGCCACCCGTTTCGGTGTGCCACCAAGGCTGTCATCATCCAAATCCAGCCCAAGGGTGAGCATGATTTCCCGGACACTGTTTTGGATTCGCTCAATTTTCTCTTCGTCGCTCAATACAAAGGCATCTTTGCGCATTGGGGTTTCCGTGGATGAACCCACATGGTCGTTTCCCCTTTCTTCGTGCTGCTCTTCCAAGGCCCGTTCTAGTTTCATTGCTGTTGATTCAAGACAGCAAAGATATACATTAATGCACTATTTAACATCTTCTATCCCCCGTTTGACAACATAAATTATTGTTAAGGCATGGAGTGCGGTATTTTTATCCTACCCAAAATCTATCAATCTCATACTGTGAAGTTCTTGGTCAAATTCCTATTGCTATGCTTGCTTGGTCCTGCCGTTTATTCACAGGTTACCTTTGATTGTGGGAATGCAGTTCCCATTTGCAGCAATACGCCGATAAATGGCGGCTCCACTGGCTTTGGGATTGATGATTTTGCCGGCACCACATCCAGCGGATGCTTGGAACAGACCACCTCCGGAAGCATAGAGTCCAACTCAGCATGGTATCGCTTTAGAACGGCCGCATCCGGACAATTGGGCTTCAACATTGGCCATAACAGTTCCGAGGATTGGGATTTTGCTTTGTACCAAACGAGCGATTGCAGCAATCTGGGAGACCCTGTCCGATGTAATTTTTTTGACAATAGCGAAGGAAAAAGTTTCATAGGGGTGGGAGAGGACCCCACTGGGGATATGGACTCGGTGCATTATGAGGATTGGCTGCAGGTTAACGCTGGGGAAGATTATATCCTATTCATCAATAATTTCAGTAACGTAAATTCAGGCTTTTCCATTCAGTTTACCGGAGATATTTGGACCATGAACCCCAATACGGCGCTGGATTGTTCCATTGTAAGCAATCTTTTGGGCCCTCCCGTTGCCGCTTGTGAGAACGATACGGTGGTTTTGGATGCCACAACCTCTGGGGCCATTGCCTATGCATGGTATCGGGATGACGGGAGTGGTTTTCAAAACATATCGGGACAGACCGGGGCAACGCTTAATGTGTCCAATTCAAGTGTATACCGCGTACAAGTAACCACCCCAACAGAAAGTATCATCAGTGAGGTACAGGTTGGGTTCAACGCCATGCCGATAACGGGTGTAGTCTCCGATGAGGCCTTTTGCTTGCTTCCCGGTGATTCTTTTGACCTGGAAACCAAGGATTGGGAAGCATTGGGTGGCCAAAGTGCCCAAGAATTTATGGTAAGTTACCACGTTTCACAGGTTGATGCCGATGCGGGCATAAATGCATTGCCCAAGCTGTATATAAAAAGCCCAGGGCAGGAAACCATTTATATAAGGACCACATCCATGGCAAATCCCAACTGCTATGATGCCTCGATAGCGTTTCTTTTGACGGGAGTGGAAACCCCGATACTGACATTCGGGGATCAAGCGACCTATTGTGAGGGTTCTGTAGGGGTTATCATAGGCGAAACACTGCCCAATCCCAATTACAGTTATAGTTGGAGTACTGGGGAGCAAACCCCCAATATTACGGTTTCACAAGATGGACAATATACGATTACTGTGAGTCATAGCTCACAGGGCATTGTTTGTGAGAGCAGTATGGATATCAACGTAATCAATTCCCGGCCGCCGGTGATAGAGGAAATTGAAATTGATGATCTTAAGGCCAACAATACGGTGACAGTGCACACGGTTGAGGATCATGAATACGAGTATCAGTTAAATGATGGTGATTTTCAAACGACCAACAGGTTTAGTGACGTTCCTGCCGGTGTCCATACCGTTACCATAAGGGACCCCTACGGTTGTGGTGAACTTACGGAAGACATTGTGGTTGTTGGATTTCCAGCTATTTTTTCGCCCAATGGGGATGTGCTCAATGAAAGCTGGCATATTGAGGGCCTTTCGGAACTCAACGCCCCCATTGTCACCATTTATGACCGATATGGAAAACTGATCGCCCAAATGACCGAGTTCAATGCTGGATGGGATGGCAACTTTAATGGGAAACCCCTTCCCTCAACCGATTATTGGTTCAAACTTTCCTATTTGGATAATGACGGTAACAGGGTGTTTGCAAAGTATCTACAGAGCCATTTTTCCCTGCGTCGTTAAAACGGAAATGTATTTCATCGATTAGCGGTGCGATTTTTCCGTTGAAACATACTAAAATGGGAATATAGAGAGTTATAAGAGTTAGATTATAGCATAACCCTTAGCCCCAAAACCTCATGAGAGCCCTATGTTGCGCGGTCTGCCTCACTTTCTTGTTTTTTGCTCCGCTAAAAGCCCAGAACTCACCAGATTGTAGAACAGCAATTCCCGTATGTGCCGATGCTCCCATTATGGGTACCACAGATGGCAGTGGGGATATTGATGATTTTGACCCTGAGGTGATCACACAATCCGGTTGTTTGGAAAAAGGTAGCGTAAGCTCGGCCAATTTGGAAAACAACACAGCATGGTATGTTTTCCGTGCTGGCACCGATGGCCAAATCGGATTTGATATTGAGGCACTACCCATCAATCCCGGTGGCATTGTTACCTCAGAATGGGACTTTGCCCTATATGGCCCTTTTGATCAAACTTCAGGACAGAATTTCTGTGGTATTGTGGGCGATGGTACAGCGCAGCCCATACGATGCAATTATGAGGTGAACGATACTAACTTTACGGGAATAGGAGTAAATCCTGTGGATGGAAGGGAAGGTGCCCCATTTGTTGTGGGAAGCCAGAACACCTATGATGAATGGTTGGATGTGACCGCCGGAGAGATTTATTACTTGTTCATCAACAACTACAACACCAATTTTGATGGAGATCCCGAGTCTTTCATCTTGACCTTTACCGGAACTTCCGTGGATGCGGACCAAAACACCGCTCTGGACTGTACCCTGCGGGATGAGTTTTTGGGCTTGGACATCATTGCGTGCGAAGGGGACCCAGATATTGTTTTAAGTGCTTTGAATTCCCCAGCAGGATCTGATATTGCCAATGTGGTGTGGACGGTGGATTACGATAATGACGGCACCATAGATGATACTTTGGTGGGAACAGGGCCTTTTGGCGCAGAGCTGACGGTTACAAGTCCTAATTCTGGACGATATTTTGTAGAAATCACCACCGCATCCGGAACCCCACCTACGGTGGTTGACAATGGTGGAATCCTGATCACTTTTTACGGTGTGCCGGAACTGGATGAGGTGCGCATTATAGATGATCTAGCCAATAGTGATCAGACCGACCCCTATAATATTGAAATTGTGCCTCTTGGTGATGGGGACTTGGAATATGCCATCAATGGGGGGGAGTTTCAGGATGACCCAATATTTCTTGACGTACCTCCCGGAATCAACACGGTGATAATCAATGATAAAAATGGCTGTGGTACTACCGCACCTATTGAATTTTTGGTCGTTGGTTACCCTAAATTCTTTACCCCAAACGGGGATAACATTAATGACAATTGGAACGTATTGGGCATAGAAACGCTGGATAATCCGGTAGTTTTCATTTTTGACCGTTTTGGGAAGTTGTTGAAGCAATTGAACGATGCTTCGGGATGGGATGGTACCTTCAATGGAAGGGATTTGCCCTCATCCGATTACTGGTTTCGATTGGATTACAATCGGGATGATAACGGCGTGTTCGTGGCACGATCCGTCCGTAGACACTTTTCACTGGTCCGTTAAACCAAAAAAGGCCGGAAAACCTTCCGACCTTTCTTTTCTCGATTTCAATTTTTTTAAAACTTGATGGTATAGCCCAAGGTTATATGGCTATTGATTTGATTGACCATGGCCGAGGAATTTATGCCAGAGTCAAAGAAGAAGGTGTTCACATCCTGCTCGGTCCTGCTGTATGCCAAGTCCAAACGGCTGCCTCCAAAACTATATCCTATGCCACCTGAAAATCCGCTAAGGGCACCTATGATGTCATCATTTTCATAAGGACTTTCCTCATACCGATAGCCCGCCCGAAGACTTACTTCATCAAATCGCATCTCACCACCTAAACGGTAGGTGTTCACTACACCCAATTGATTGGCGATGAAATCATTTTCTGAGGCAAAACTGGGATCGGCGGTAGGGCGCAATTCGGCTTGGGACATATCCTGATAACCATAATCAAAGCTCAACAGACCATCTTTTCCAAAAACGACTGCCACGCTTCCAGTTAGTTTTGCAGGAACTTTTATCCGATATTCCTCAAATAGGTTCACCACCCCAAAGTCGATGAAGTTGATGTCTGGAACGGCTAGGGAGGAATTGATCCTTTGCGAGGTATCGTCCGTAAGTTGATACCATGTTGGAGACTGATAGCTGCCCCCGACCCTTATATTGTCGTTCAATTTTGCGATGGCCCCCAGGCTGAATGAGAATCCATAACCTTCGGTACGCAGAAAATTGTCAAATGTTGTAAACTGCACGGGGGAATCCTGATCATATCCACTTTCGTCAAAGAATGTTATTTTATCATAAAATACGTTGTGGAAATTAAGGGAAGCGCCCAGATAGAGATTTTCTTGGTACTGTCCGGCAAAATTTAGGGTAAATCGGCTGTTATATCCGGTGGTGCTCTGCAAATATTCCTGATTTACGTTGCTGTATTGTGCATTGCTGAAATAGGAAGTATTGGCATCGACATCCTCAGTAGGTTCGATCAGCCCGGCCTGAAACCCCAGAAAGGCCTGTTGTGCGCCAAAACCAAGGGAAGCGCCTATATCCAAATAGGCATCTTCAATAAGTTCGCCCTGTTGCACCCTTAGTGGACCCAATTGCTGTCCCTGTGCAAAGTTTAGGAAGTAATTGTCGATACCCTGCGATGTATTTCCGCCGGCAAAGAACTCATTGTCGAAATTTTGGACCATATCATAATTGAACGCCAAGGCAATCTTTTTCCAATCACTGTTGTTGGATTTGAAGACAAGCACCCCGCCCACCTGGTTGAGTTCCAAAGAATTGATCTCGGTGTTTCGGAGGGTGTTTCCGAACAGGGCATCGTTGTTTCTATTATAGTTGGACCCTGATATGCTCAGCTCACTAAAATTGAAAACAGCGGAACCGGCGGGATTTACGTTAAGGGCGGATAAGTCACCTCCCAATGCGCCAAAGGCACCGCCCATGGCTTGATAACGTGCAGTTCCAATAATGTTTTCTGAGCTATATCGCAGTACATCGTCTATGGTCTGGGCACTTGCATAGAAGCATGCCAATATCATCATGAAAGTTGAGATTCTCTTCATTTTGTTCGATTTAGTATTACCTATGTTTTATGGGATCAGTGTCTACCTCCTCTTCCGCTTCTTCCTGAAGATGATCGTCCACCTGATGACCTGCCGCCTCCAGAGCTTCTGTAACTTCCAGAACCTCCAGAGCTTCGATAGCCGCTGCTACGAGAACTTCCAGAACTGCTTCTGTATGAGCCTGAGCTTCTAGAACTTCTGGAAGATCTACTATAATTACTGCTTCGTGGGGCGGATGACCTGGATGATTGGTAACTTCTGGTGCTTCTTCCCGATGAATTATAGTTGGGTGATGACCCTCTGTTTATGGTGCCATTCCTTTGATAGGTGCCACTCCTGCTACTGCGGTAAGTTCCCTGATTTCTGGAAGATGGTGAAGTTCCATACGAGCGGTAGTTTCCTGACCTATTGGTATAGGGCGAAACACGATTGCTTCTGCTTGTTCTGTAATTTCTGTTTCTGGCTATGGCGTCGGCACCTACCGATCTTCTGGCAGTGGTTCCGTTTCGATAGGTCTGTGAACTCCTTCCCAGGGCAGAACTTCTGCCCAAATTGGACCGTCCCCTGTTAGCCGCATATCTTGATGAGTATCCATTTGTCCTTGAAGCAAGGTTGGATCGTCCTCTCAGCGTTGTTCCGGGAATGATGTTGCCAGCATAGCCACGTCTACTTCTATTGAAGCCATAACGTCCGCCATAATAGCCTCCCCAACCCCAGTTGTTCCAACCCCAATTGTTCCAGCCCCAGCCCCAGCCAGGACCTCCCCAGCCCCAATTGTTCCAACCCCAGCCCCAACCAAGGCCACCGCCCCAGCCCCAGCGGTTCCATCTCCAGGGATTGTTCCAGCCCCAGCCCCAGCCGATGCCTCCCCAGCCCCAGCCGTTCCAAAGCCAAGGATCGTTCCAGCCCCAACCAAGGCCACCACCCCAGCCCCAGTTATCGTATACATTAATGGTAAGGTTGGTGGGGTTATCTCCCCAACCGGGATTTCCCAAATAGGTATTGTTATTGGCAAAATAATCGGTCTGTTCTCCAAATGGGATGCTGTCATTTTCAATAGCACTTGAGTAACTATCTATATCCGTGAATATCTCTTCATCCAAGATCTCACCGTATTCTGCAGCCTTTTGACCGAAATAATCCCCATAGAGATCACTTTCACGTTGTTCGACCCGAACGGCTTGTGGAGATTTTTTTTCAACACGAACCACAGGTTCCCGGCTTGAATAAATGCCATCGTCATCATAATAGGATGCTTGCTGGTATGATCCGCATGATGCCAATAGCAAAGCGGTGATTGAAACAGTGATTACCGTTAAAAACTTTGGGTGGGGTACAGACTTTATCATCTCACAATTTTTATTGTTGGACATATTAAAAATAATTAGTTTTACCCAATCATTTTCCTAACAAAGTCACAAGTTTTGTGCCAAACTACAGTAGATGAGTAAAAAATTAACAAGCAGAAGCGAGGATTATTCCAAATGGTATAATGAACTTGTTGTAAAATCAGATTTGGCCGAAAACTCTGGGGTCAGGGGCTGTATGGTCATCAAACCTTATGGCTTTGCCATTTGGGAAAAGATGCAGGCCCAATTGGATAAAATGTTCAAGGAAACAGGGCATGAGAATGCATACTTCCCGTTGTTCATCCCAAAATCCTACTTGAGCAAGGAAGCCAGCCACGTGGAAGGTTTTGCCAAGGAATGTGCCGTGGTCACACATTATAGGTTGAAAAATGCCGAGGACGGAAGTGGAATAATTGTTGACGAAGATGCCAAATTGGAGGAGGAGCTCATCGTTAGGCCGACATCGGAGACCATTATCTGGGATACCTATCGAAAATGGGTACAGTCCTATCGTGATCTTCCCATAATGATCAACCAATGGGCCAATGTGGTTCGATGGGAAATGCGTACCCGTTTGTTTTTGCGCACCGCTGAGTTTCTTTGGCAAGAGGGTCACACTGCCCATGCCACTAGGGAAGAGGCCGTGGAAGAGGCCGAGCAGATGATGCATGTGTATGCCGAGTTTGTTGAAGACTATATGGGAGTTCCTGTGATCAAAGGAACCAAAACGGAGAGTGAACGTTTTGCTGGAGCCGAGGAAACCTATTGCATAGAAGCTTTGATGCAGGACGGCAAAGCCTTGCAAGCAGGAACCTCGCACTTTTTGGGACAGAACTTTGCCAAGGCATTTGATGTTAAGTTTGCGACAAAGGAAGGTAATCAAGAGTATGTTTGGGCCACTTCGTGGGGGGTTTCCACCCGGCTTATGGGTGCTTTGGTCATGACCCATAGTGATGATAATGGACTTGTGCTACCTCCCAAATTGGCTCCGATACAGGTGGTCATAGTACCCATTTATAAAGGATTGGACCAGCTCGATGCCATTAGTGAAAAGGTGGAGCCTTTGGTAAAGGCACTGCGTTCCAAAGGAATATCCGTGAAATACGATAAACGGGACACCCATAAACCAGGCTTCAAGTTCAACGAGTATGAATTGAAGGGCGTGCCAGTGAGAATTGCCGTAGGCCAACGTGATCTTGAAAATGGGACTTTTGAGGTGGCCCGTAGGGATACATTGGAAAAAATGTCGATTAAGGCCGAGGATGTTGTAGTACGTATTGACGGCTTGTTGCATGAAATCCAGGAAAACATCTACAAAAAGGCCTTTGATTTTAGAAAAGCGCACATGACCAAGGTGGATTCTTATGATGAGTTCAAGCGGATCATTGAAGAAAAGGGCGGTTTTGTTTCAGCGCACTGGGATGGAACCAAAGAGACGGAGGACAGGATAAAGGAAGAGACAAAGGCCACCATACGCTGCATACCCTTCAACGAGGAAAAAGAGGAAGGGAAATGTATGGTAACGGGCAAACCATCCAATCAACGGGTACTGTTCGCCAAAGCCTATTAACAGGCCCAAAAAATAAAATTAACTGTTGCAAGACTTAAAAATAGTTGTATTTTTGCATCCGCAATTATGCAACCTTATGGCCCGTTCGTCTAGGGGTTAGGACGCCAGGTTTTCATCCTGGTAACAGGGGTTCGATTCCCCTACGGGCTACAAGTTGAAATATTGGATTAAGAGTGTTGGATTGTTTAATTAGTAATTCTAAATTCATCGTCCATATTTCAAAAAGGCCCGTTCGTCTAGGGGTTAGGACGCCAGGTTTTCATCCTGGTAACAGGGGTTCGATTCCCCTACGGGCTACTGAGGAAAATTGTAAATAAAAGTGAAAAATGAAAAACGGGCATGCCAATTTTCAGTTTTTCATTATCCATTTTAAACTAAAATAATGGCAAATCACAAGTCAGCATTAAAAAGAATCAGAAGGAACGAAGCGGTACGTTTGCGCAACAGATACCAGCACAAGACCGTTCGTAACGCCATCAAGAAGTTGAGAAACGAGGAGGACAAAAAGGCAGCTGAAGCTTTGTTGCCAACCGTTGTTGGCATGATCGATAAATTGGCCAAGAAGAACATCATCCATAACAACAAGGCTTCCAATTTGAAAAGCAAATTGATGAGCAAGGTTGCTGCTATGTAATATTATAGTACGATAAAATTTGAAGAGCGCCCGAATCTGGGCGCTTTTTTTGTTCTTGCAGGATATGTTTTAATGGGGTCGTCACCTAAATGCTTTCCGCTTGCCCATGAGCAGTCCAACGATAAAAAATGCGTACATCAGCATGATGAGCACCACCAATATGGAATGAAAACCATAAACGCTCCAAATGTCATACCTCACGTACCCCACCAACAGAACATAGGGTGCTGTTAGATAGAAGATTAGGGTGCCGATACTGACCCAATATAGCAGATTATACCGTTGTGGATAGGGGTTGGCCTCCTCCTTCTTTTCTTTTAGATAGAGAATAACACATATTAGCAGGACAACGGCCCCCACTATATCGGCATAATAAAGACCTGTATAAAAGGGATTTTGGTAGAACAGGCTAATTATATAACTCGCCAGCATCATTCCAACACCATATTTCACCCATTTCTTATAATGGACAGATTTTAGCGTTTTCCAATACACCCAGTAGAAGAAAAGAAAAGCTACCACTTGGTAGATGTTATAAATAATAATGTTGCGCCAGGAATACCTTTCATCCGAGAAGAATTGAAACTCTTCGTGGTATTTTATAAAATAACCCAATAGCTCCGTAAAAAATGTATAGGCAATGAAAACTGGAAAATACTTTAAAACCGTATCAAAGTATTTTCTATAGGTCGCTACCGATATAACCCAAGTCAACAGATAAAATGGGATGAAATAATGGTCCTTTAATATGGCATAAATCTCAGAGTCCATTATCATTAAAAATCACCCGGTGGGGGCGGGCTTGAGTTACCCCTGTTCAAATTGAGACTTTGACTGCCAGACTGTAATGTGGCCGAGGAAAAACTTGGGGCAAAACTGGCGTACGATTTCTGTCCCTCTCCATTGAGCAGGCCCATTCCTTGTTGCCCCACGGCATCCTTAATGAGTTTTGCCTTACCGTCCGCACCGATATAAAACCCAAAATCCTGCCCATCCACATTAATGGTAGGGACGATAAAAATGGAATTTTGTCTGGGATGTACAATTCTTTTCCCATCGGGAAATTTTTCCTTATTGGGATAGTTGGCAAAATACAAACGGAGCGACGAAATATCCACACCTGCCGAATCCGCTTCTTGCTCGATAAAGGCCAGATATTGTTTGATGGTAGCATAATCGAAGGCCGCAAAACGTGCGACCTCAAATTTTTCATCGTTGTTTTGCTCAAGCTCGAATTGTTGGATCAGTTCCGCCCGGTTCCGACTGTAGTTGTCGTAAAGGGATTTTGACTCTTCCAGCGAAATAATCTGTTCCGGGGCCTTTACCGGTTCTGGTTTTTCGGTTGTTCCCGGTTCATTGGTATCCGGCTTTTTTTGTGAGGGTTGGCATGCGCCCATCATAAGTAAAACGACGGCCAAGAAAAATGACGTCATGGTTCTGGTGTTTTTCATGTTGCAAGTGTTTTAAGGTTTGTTTGTGGGAAATCATTTTAAAGATATGTTTTTTCTCCAAAACAGGTCAACAAAAAACCCTTTATAAAGGATTATAAAGGGCTTTAAAAGATTTAGAAGTTCCTATTCATCATTGACTCATCGTCATAAGGAACTCTTCGTTGCTTTTTGTCTGTTTTATGCGTTGCTCCATAAATTCCATGGCCTCAATCGGATTCATGTCGGCCAAATATTTTCGCATGATCCACATACGCTGTATCGTGTTCTCATCCAAAAGCAGGTCGTCCCTTCTGGTGGATGAAGAAACTAGGTCGATGGCAGGGAAGATCCTACGGTTGGAAATTCTGCGATCCAATTGGAGTTCCATGTTGCCCGTACCCTTGAATTCCTCAAAGATTACCTCGTCCATTTTGGAGCCCGTTTCTGTTAATGCGGTTGCAATAATGGAAAGGGATCCACCATTTTCAATGTTTCGTGCCGCACCAAAAAAGCGTTTGGGCTTGTGCAGTGCATTGGCATCCACACCACCACTCAATACTTTTCCAGAGGCGGGCTGTACAGTGTTGTACGCCCTTGCCAAACGGGTAATGGAATCCAATAGGATTACCACATCGTGGCCACATTCCACCAAACGTTTGGCCTTGTCCAATACAATATTGGCGACCCTTACGTGCTCGGATGCTTCCTTGTCAAAAGTTGAGGCAACCACTTCACCACGCACATTGCGCTGCATGTCGGTGACCTCTTCAGGTCTTTCGTCGATCAACAGGATAATCTGATATACCTCGGGATGATTGGCAGCAATGGCATTGGCAATATCCTTGAGCAACATCGTCTTACCAGTTTTGGGCTGGGAAACAATCATGCCACGTTGGCCTTTTCCAATGGGCGAGAACAAATCGATTATTCTCGTGGAAATGGTACTCTGGCGCTCGGCCAATTTGAACTTTTCCTTGGGAAACAGTGGGGTCAAGTGTTCAAAAGAAACCCTGTCGCGAACCACTTGGGGGTCCAATCCATTGATTTTGTTCACTTTGATAAGCGGAAAATACTTTTCCCCTTCCTTGGGAGGTCTTATGTTGCCCAAAATAGTGTCTCCGGACTTAAGTCCAAAAAGCCTAATTTGTGATTGGGAAACATAGATGTCGTCTGGTGAGGATAGGTAATTGTAATCCGAAGAGCGGAGAAAGCCATAGCCATCCTGCATTATGTCAAGTACGCCCTCACTTTCTATGATACTGTCGAACTCATATTCGGGTTCCTTGTACCTATTTCTCAGATCCTTGTCAAAATTGCTGTTCTTTTTGTCGTGCCCAGTATTTTTTTGGCTGGGGTTGGTTCTTCTTTGATTGTTTTGGGGCTTTTGCTTAAAGTCCCTTTTGTTGGGTTGATGGTCAGTTTCCTCCTTTTTTTCCTCTACGATTTTATTCGATGGTCTTTCAGGGGTCTCTGGCTTTTCAGCCTTTATGTCCAAGTTTCTGGACCGTTTTGGTTTCGGTGTGCCGTTTTCTTGGGAATCGGAGGTTGTCTCTTTGATGATAGCTTTTGGGTTTGAGGCCTGGACATCCAATATTTGGTAGACCAGGTCCAATTTTTTCAGTGTTTTGAATTTGGGGACTTTGAGGTTTTTCGCAATTTCTTGCAACTCAGGAAGCTTTTTAGCTTTTAGATCTGAAATCTCGAACATTAAATAACGAATAAGTTAAACTTGTATAATCTGAATATTGAAGTAAAAAAGTTATTTGATAACTACTGGAGGAAAGATTTCCTTGGGTAAGAGCTTTACTAATAACGGCACAAGTATACAAATTATTTTTAAGGAACAAGGGCAGTTTTATCAAAAAAGACATCTATTTTTGCGTTTTAAATCAAATTGGTACAATGATTCAACGCATCCAAACGTTTTTTTTGGTGATTGTTGCGCTTTTGGCGGGTGTGCTTCCGTTTGTACTTTACATTTGGATAGATGCCGAAGGAGCAAGGATTTTTGCGGGAAACGAGCTTTGGATCAGTATCGCATTTTACGTCAGTGCAGCACTGGCTTTGATTTCGATTTTTTTGTACAAGAACAGACAAAATCAATTTGTGTTAAATAGATTGAACATCATATTGAACCTTTTTTTACTAGGATTTTTCGTTTACCGATCGCTAAGCTTATCCGGAGAAAATGTTATTTCTGAGAAGGGTATTGGGATGCTGATTCCTGTATTTTCTATCGTTTTTCTGGTCCTGGCCAACAGGGCCATCAAAAAGGATGAAGATCTTGTAAAATCTGTTGATCGCTTACGTTGAACCTAACATCTTAGTAGTATTAGTGCGAAGGAATCCCGGTTTAGGCCGGGATTTTTTGTTTATCGTTTACCAAGTTCAATGACTTCCAAATCGGATATTTTCTCCCCATTTATTACAAATCGGAGCATGGTCCGCACAGCATGGAACCCATGCTTTCCACAAGCCCCTGGGTTCATGTGCAGCAAATTCAATTTCTTATCGTTCATTACCTTCAAAATATGCGAATGCCCGCAAATGAAAAGTTTGGGCGGATGTTGCCTGATCTCATCCCTTACCCTAATGTTGTAACTTCCGGGATAGCCTCCGATATGGGTAATCCAGACATCCACCTGCTCACACATAAACCTGTTGTTTTCCGGAAACTCGCGTTGGATCATATGGTCATCAATATTCCCAAATACCGCACGTAACGGTTTTAGCCGTTTCAATTGATCTGTGACCTCTAAACTTCCGATGTCCCCAGCATGCCATATTTCGTCGGCCTGGGCGGCATATTTCAGGATGGTGGCATCCATGTGTCCATGGGTATCGGAAAGCAACAATACTCTGGTCATTACGCTAAAAATTTCCTAAAAAAACAGCGGTACCCAACAAATGGATAGGATTGGATTATCTTTAAGACCTTAAAAGTAAGGGATTCGTTTGAGATATTTTATCCGATTTTCCTATTTCGGCAAGGCCTATCACGGCTGGCAAAAGCAACCCAATGCCACTACGGTTCAAGAGACATTGGAAAATGCATTGTCAACCTTGCTTCGCCACCCCATTGAGGTTGTGGGAGCAGGAAGGACGGATACCGGGGTGCATGCAAAGGAAATGTTTGCCCATTTTGATTTCGAAGCCCTTGCCGATATCCAGGATTTGGCACATAGGCTCAATGCCTTTCTTCCAGAAGACATTGCAGTTCAGGACATCTTTAAGGTAAAACCCGATGCCCATGCACGCTTTGATGCTATAGAACGAACCTACGAATATTGGGTGGTCCAACATAAAAATCCCTTTCATTGGGATTTTGCGCATTTGGTGAGACAAGATTTGAACCTTGACCACATGAACAAAGCGGCCTCCTTACTTATGGAGCATTCCGATTTTGAATGCTTTTCAAAGTCCAATACAGATGTAAAAACCTTCAATTGTGAGGTGCGGGGCGCTTTCTGGAAATGGGAAGGGGAACGTTTGGTGTTTACCATAACCGCGGACCGTTTTTTGCGCAACATGGTCAGGGCCATTGTGGGTACATTGCTTGATATTGGCACGGGCAAAATGGAGCCGAACATCATGAAAGAAATAATTGCAAGCAAAAGCAGGAGCGAGGCAGGGGTTTCCGTCCCTGCAAAAGGATTATATTTGACCAAGGTTTTATACCCAAAAGAACTAGTGGATGAACAAGAAAGATGAGATAGGCAAAGCATTCGATTTTGGTCTTTTTAAAAGGGTTTTTGCCCATACACGACCTTACCGGGTCATTTTTTGGGTTGTTGCGGTGGCCGCGATACTTTCTGCCGCCTTTGCCGTGGAAATCCCCAATCTTGTCCGAAGGATCATCAATGAAGCGTTGGAGAATAAGGACAGTCAAACCCTTCTCACCCTTATTTTGATGATGCTGGGGGTGCTTTTTGGTCAGGTCATTACCCAATTATCCTTCAATTATTTCGCGAATCTGTTGGGAGAATCGGTGATCAAGGATATCCGAATACGGCTTTTCAAGAAAATGATAAGTTTTAAAATGGCCTATTTTGATAAATCCTCCATTGGGGTTTTGGTCACCAGGGCAGTTGCAGATATGCAGCGCATTGGTGAGATTTTCAGCCAGGGCTTTTTTATGATAGTGGCCGATGTGCTGAAAATGTTGCTCGCCGCCGCCATCATGTTGTATACCAGCTGGAAATTGGCCCTGATCGTTTTTGCCATTTTACCTGTTATCCTAGTGGCCACAAGGCTGTTCCAACAGGCCATGAAAGTGGCCTTTATTGAAGTGCGGACCCAGGTGGCCAATCTCAATAGCTTTGTCCAGGAACGCATTGCCGGAATGAAGATTGTACAATTGTTCAATAGGGAAGAGATAGAAAAGGAAAAGTTCCGGATTATTAATGAAAAACATCAAAATGCATGGTTGAAAACCGTATGGTACAACTCCATATTCTTTCCCGTGGCCGAGATTTCCTACTCCATTGGTATTGGTTTGGTGGTCTATTTTGGCGTCATCCAGAATATTGAGAATGTAGGGCTAAACGATACCGGTTCCATTTTTGCCTTTTTCTTTTTGATGGATCTCCTTTTTAGGCCCTTGCGGCAGATTGCGGATAAGTTCAATACCCTTCAGATGGGAATGGTGGCGGCCAACAGGGTTTTCAAGATTTTGGATACCGATAGCCATATCGAGGACACGGGCAAAATGGAAAAGGAAGACGTAAAGGGAGATATCGAGTTCAAGGATGTACGCTTTGGTTATATGCCGGATGAAGAAGTGCTACATGGCATATCGTTTCAGGTAAAAGCCGGGGAAACCGTTGCCATTGTCGGTGCCACCGGAGCGGGCAAATCCACGATCATCAACCTGCTCAATCGTTTTTATGAGATAAATTCCGGCGAAATCTTGATTGATGGATACCGTATCCAGGACTATACCCTAAAATCGCTTCGCTCTCACATTGCCATCGTGCTTCAGGATGTATTTTTGTTTGCAGATTCCATTGCAAACAATATTTCACTTCGTGATGACTCGGTGACCATTGAGGAAATAGAGCAGGCAGCAAAGCAGATCGGGGTCCATGAGTTCATATCGAGTCTGCCGGAAGGCTACCAATACAATGTAAAGGAACGGGGCAGCATGCTATCCAGTGGGCAACGACAGCTCATTGCCTTTTTAAGGGCCTACGTGAGCAATCCCAGTATTTTAGTCTTGGACGAGGCCACTTCCTCCGTGGACACCTATTCCGAACAGCTCATCCAACAGGCCACTGACAAGGTCACCGAGGGAAGGACATCCATAATCATTGCCCACCGACTGGCCACCATCAAAAAAGCGGACAAGATAATCGTGATGGATGAGGGACGGATTGTGGAAATGGGCACCCACAAGGAGCTGTTGGCCAAAGGAGGGTATTACAATGATCTATACGAAGCCCAATTCTTGGCTGAGGAAGTGGCTTGACCCTAACTTTTTGGCCTAAAATCTTCAATGCTCATGTGTCCTGTTATGAGGCTTAATATCACAATGAGTACGCCCATGGCAAGCATAACCACGGCAAACAGAAAAAGATATACCAATCCTCGAACCAATGTGGACCAAATATTCGTGCGGTAAATTTTTTGAAGGACAATAAACTGGTATCCCACGGTCAACACTAAAAAACCCCAATTGAAAATGTCGTACGGAACATCAAAAAGACCGAACAAGGGCATACAAACCAAAAACTGTATAAACGATAGGTGGCCGACCAAATAAGCATTGGCGATTAGATGTTCCGTATAATTGAGTTTTTTTTGATCCAAGAACACGACCCAGGTCATCAATGCATAAATCGGCATTAGTAAGTATGCAAGTAGCCCTTGATAATCAAATACATAGTCCATCTGGGATGTCTGTACATCCGAGAAGCTGCTCTCCGTAAGATTTACATGGTATACATTCCTTAACACAAAAAACAGGATACCCGAAAGCGTAATCGCTATGGCAAAATAGCTTACGGGGTTCATGTACTTTTTCCGTATTCCTGAAACATAGCTCTCAATGACCACATGGGGCCGCGAAAACATATGCCTGAAAGTCTTCAGGAAGGTATTGTCCAAATTGAAGAGCTGGAAACTTACATCTTGCCAAACATGCTTTAATGTCAATCTGTTTCGGATGATTTTTGCGCCGCAGCTGGGGCAATAGGAAAAATCGGAACGTAGGCTTGATCTACAATTTCCGCAGTCCATCATTCCAAATCTTTTTTGATTCGTGCGATCAGTTCTTTGGTGCTCTTAAAAGGAATGAACTCCCCATTTTTGATGTAGGTAATGGTCCCGGTTTCCTCGCTGACCACCAAGCAGAGGGCATCCGTCTTTTCACTGATGCCAACTGCTGCCCGATGCCTCAAACCAAATCGCAGCGGAATGCTCCGGTCGTTGGAAACTGGCAATATGACCCTCGTGGCCGTTATAAAATTATCCTGGATGACCGCGGCGCCATCATGCAATGGGCTGTTCTTGAAGAAGATACTTTCCAAAATGGGCTGGGTAATCTCTATGTTCATGGCATCCCCGGTGGATTTGATGAAGTCGAGGGAATTGGTTCTTTCCATCACAATCAATGCCCCTGTTTTTGTCACGCCCATGCGTTCACAGGCCGACACGATAGCCTCCACGTTCATGTCGGTGGGCATGGCCTCCTGTTTCAAAAACTTAAAATGCCGAATAAAATTACGCTTCGAGGCAAAATTGGTGGAACCGATCATCAACAGAAACTTTCGGATTTCCTGTTGAAAAACGATGATGAGCGCAATTAGGCCAATGTTCATAAAACCGCCCACCATACTACTGATCATCCGCATCTGAAGCAGCTCGGTAAGTTTCCACAGCGCCCAAACAATAACGATGCCGATGAAGATGTTTATGGCAACGGTGCCCTTGACCAGTTTGTATACATAATAGAGCATTGCGGCCACCAGCACAATGTCAATGACATCTGTGATCTTAAACTCAAGGAAATTTAGAAAATCCAACCGCAGTGTTTTTGTAAAATTAGCAAAAATAGCACAACAAAAAATTAGAGGGCATTTGCCTTTAAAGTTTCCACCAGCGCAATGCATTCCGCTGCCTCTTTCACATCGTGTGCCCTAAGTATATTGGCCCCTTTCAACAAGGCCACGGTATGCAATGCCGTGGTTCCGTTGAGTGCTTCTTGTGGGGAGGATTGCAAAATTTTATAGATCATTGATTTTCTGCTTAACCCAATCAAAATGGGCACCTCCAGACTTTGAAACATATCCAGGTGGTTCAGGAGTGTATAATTCTGAGCAGTGGTCTTGGCAAAACCAAAACCGGGATCGATGATCACATCGTTTATTCTCTTTGAGGTGGCCTCGTGCATTTTTTGGGAAAAGTAGAACAACAGGTCCTTGATCAGATTATCGTAATGGGCCTCTTTTTGCATGGATTGGGGAGTGCCTTTCAAATGCATCATGATATAGGGGACTTGAAATTGGGCTACGGTATCGAACATTTTCGGATCCAGATTTCCCGCCGAGATGTCGTTGATCATGGCAGCACCCCGCTCCAAACATGCTGAAGCCAGTTTGCTTCGAAACGTATCGATGGAAATCAGTGCAGTGGGAAAATTATCCAGGATCAATTCCACAATCGGCAGCATCCTTTTCATTTCAGTGGCTTCGGGAATATGTTCGGCACCGGGTCGGGAACTATAGGCACCCATATCAATAAAGGTAGCGCCATCCTTGATCATTTTTTCAACCTGGGACAGGATGGAAGCTTCGTTCTTGTATTTTCCACCGTCGTAAAACGAATCCGGGGTAAGATTAAGAATGCCCATTACTTTTGGGGTACTCAGGTCTATCAGTTCACCTTTGCAGTTTAAGGTCATAAAAAATACCAGCTTTGTTGTGTTTGTTTATCTTTGGCACGGTGCTTTTGTGCACCCCATATTGACGAAATTTACGCAAATTAGATAGAATACATGCAGCAGACCTCCCAACAATATGATGCCGTTATCCATACCTGTAGGGAATTGTTTTTAAAGAAGGCCCACGACTATGGAACCGCTTGGCGCATTTTGAGATTGCCATCCCTTACCGATCAAATCTTCATCAAGGCACAGCGGATCAGAAGTCTCCAGCAAAACGAGGTTCGAAAGGTGGATGAGGGCGAGCAATCGGAGTTCATTGGGATTATCAATTATGCAATCATGGCGCTGATACAATTGAAAATGGGCGTTGTGGAACAGCCTGATTTAACGGCAGATGAAGCTGTCTTTTTGTATGATGCGGAAGTGGCAATTACCAAAAAGTTGATGGAGGACAAAAACCATGACTATGGCGAAGCTTGGCGCGATATGCGGATAAGTTCCCTTACCGATTTGATCCTGCAGAAGTTATTGCGCGTAAAACAGATAGAGGACAACCAGGGGGCTACTTTGGTGAGCGAGGGCATCGATGCCAATTATCAGGATATTGTGAACTATGCCGTTTTTGCGATGATCCATTTAAATGAACAATCATGAAATACTTGGTTTGGACTTCCCGGATAGTGGTCGGGGCTTTATTTATCATAAGCGGTCTCATCAAATTGAACGATCCAGTTGGATTTTCCTTCAAACTGGAAGAATATTTTAGCCAAGGAGTACTTGATTTGCCTTTTTTGATGCCACTGGCTCTGGCCATATCCATTTTTGTGGTCATTGTTGAGGTGATTTTGGGTGTTTTGCTACTTATTGGTTTTAAACCCAGGTTCACCGTGTGGAGCCTGTTGCTCATGATTGTATTTTTTACGTTCCTTACCTTCTATTCTGCCTATTTCAACAAGGTAACGGACTGTGGCTGTTTTGGTGACGCGGTAAAGCTTACACCATGGGAGTCGTTTACCAAGGACGTGATTCTTTTGATCTTGATTCTGGTGTTATTTTTCGGCAGACGGTTCATTACCCCTTTGTTTTCCTCCAAAGCCAATTGGATGGTAGGCACAGTTTCGTTGCTGCTGTGTGCGTTGTTTGCCAACCATGTGTTGAACCATTTGCCCACTGTGGATTTCAGACCCTATAAAATTGGTGCCAACATTCAACAGGGCATGACCGTTCCCGATGATGCACCGCAGCCCCTATACGAATATGCTTGGAGGTTCAAGGTTGATGGAAAAGATAAGGTTGTCGTGACCAATGGGGAATATCCATCAGTGGATGGTGAGTTCATCGATGTGGAGACCACGGAGGTCCAAAAAGGATACGAACCCCCCATTCACGATTTTACCATTGAAAGGGAAGGACAGGACTATGCTTCTGAACTTTTGGAAGAGGAAAAGCTGGTCATGGTGGTGGCCTACGATCTTTTCAAGAGCAATCAGGTAAGTTTTGAACAGATTCAACAGCTGACATCCAAAGCCATTGAAAAAGGATACAAAGTGATAGGCATGTCTGCATCAAGTAATGAGCTAAAGGAAAACATTGTCAAAAAGTACAATCTTGATTTTGAGTTTTACTTCACGGATGAGACAACCTTAAAAACGATTGTGCGCTCCAATCCAGCGGTGCTGGTTTTGGAACGGGGAACCATCCGCCAAAAAGTGCACTACAACGACCTTGACGAACTAAAATTTTGAAACGAAAGAAGAAAACCAACATTATGAGAACCAAAATAGTTGCAGGAAACTGGAAAATGAACAAAAATCTGGAAGAAACGGAAGCATTGCTTTCAGAACTTTCGGCAAAAATACCCGATACCGATGCCCATGTGATCGTGGCCCCAACCTTTGTGAACCTCGAAGCGGCAAAAAGGGCATTGGAAGCTTCAACCATAGAAGTGGCCGCACAGAACATGCATTTTGCGGAGAATGGTGCCTACACCGGTGAAATTTCGGCCGATATGCTGATGAATATTGGTGTGGACACGGTCATTATTGGCCACTCGGAAAGACGCTCTTACTTTGGGGAAACCGATGATTTTTTGGCCAAAAAAGTAAAGACTGCGGTGGACAAACAGATGAAGGTCATCTTTTGCTTTGGGGAGGAACTGGAAGAACGAAAATCCAACAATCATTTTTCCGTAGTGGAAAGCCAGTTAAAGAATGGACTTTTTCATTTGGATGCCAAAGCCTGGAAGCATATTGTATTGGCCTACGAACCTGTTTGGGCCATAGGCACGGGTGAAACAGCAAGTCCAGAACAGGCGCAGGAAATGCATGCATTTATCAGAAACACCATTGCCAAGGCGTATAACACATCCGTTGCAAATGCGGTTTCAATACTATACGGAGGAAGCGTAAAACCAAGCAATGCCACCGAAATTTTCTCCAAGCCCGATGTAGATGGCGGCCTTATTGGTGGTGCATCCTTAAATTCTGATGATTTTGTTGCCATTGTCAAGGCCATCTAAACCATTTTACGGTTGATTTATATTGAGTATAGTTTTACGATTGAACCGCCCCAACCCGCCACTGATATTTTGATTGCGGAATTGGGCGAAGTCGGTTTTGAAAGTTTTGTGGAGACTGAAACGGGCCTTTTGGCCTATATCCAGGAAAGGGATTGGAAGGAGACCATTCTGAATAACATCTCCATTTTGGACCATCCAGACATTGATTTTGCTTGGTCGCACACTAAAATTCAGCAGCAAAACTGGAATGCCGAATGGGAAAAGAATTTCCGGCCCATTAAGGTAGGGAGCCGATGTATGGTAAGGGCGCCCTTTCACCCCACCGAGGATATTGAATACGACATCGTCATAGAACCCAAAATGAGTTTTGGCACGGGACATCATGAAACTACCCACATGATGCTGCAGCATATTTTGGATACGGATTTTGCTGGAAAATCTGTCCTGGACATGGGTTGTGGCACAGGTGTTCTAGCTATTCTGGCCAAAATGAAGGGAGCAACTTCCGTCCATGCCATCGATGTGGATGAATGGTGCTTTTTGAATACCCAAGAAAATATTGAAAGAAATGGCTGCAATGACATTGTGGTGGCTATAGGGGACAAGAAAGTGTTGGCAGGGAAAAATTACGACGTGATCCTGGCGAACATCAACCGAAACATATTGTTGGAGGACATTCCTACCTATGCCCAAAGCTTGAATCCAGGCGGCATACTTTTTTTAAGTGGGTTTTATTTGGAAGATTTGGATGCAATTTCCTCAAAATGTGCCACCTGCGGTTTGGAATATGAAAAAAAATTAGAAAAGAACAATTGGGTTTCCGCAAAATATGTAAATTGAAAATGTAAAATCCAAAACCATGGGACTCAAGGAAAAAGGCCTGGAAGAACTTCTTTTGGAAGAAGAGACGACAAAGCAAAACGAGATTATACTTTTTAATGATGATGTGAATACCTTCGACCATGTCATCTCCACTTTGATCGATGTTTGCGACCATACACCCGAACAAGCTGAGCAATGTTCGTTGATTGTTCATTATAATGGTAAATGCACCGTCAAAACAGGTGAATACTCATTTCTAAAACCCAGGTGTACCAAATTGTTGCAGGCAGGTCTGAGCGCGGAGATTATTTAGTTCCCCGCAAGTATTCCCATAGTTGTATTTTCTGGCACATCTTGCAATTGCCAAAGGCAAACCGACCAACTTGGGTCTAACAAATTCTTTACTGCTTCTTTGATGGGTCATCAATCATTTGCCTTAATTTTGCATGGCAACTCCAAACACTGCGTCTAATCAACAATACCCCCGGCAATGGGCGAATTCTTCAAAGCTGAGCTAAAAGACCGTTTTCTGGAATATGCCCTGGAGCGAAGGGACTATTTTGAAGTTCAGACCCTGTACGACGAATTCCTAAGACCCAACTACGACCTTCAATATGTTCAAAAGCTGATAAAGGAAATTCAGCACTACGATCCGCAACTGTTGGATATCATGGGGGGCAATGGACAGGAGATGTTCATGCTTGCTTCAACGCCAATAACCCAGGATTTTCTGGACGATGGGGGTTTCATGGAAATGTACGTAAAGGAGGAGGAAAAATGGGATACATTCCTGGACCAGCTCTCCAGCAACCGCAAGCTCTCCAAAGATGAAAAGCAACTGCTCAAAAAAAATGTGCCTGAGGCAAAAAGAGAAAAGACCCTCCTCATCCTTTTGATTTCAGCCATCGGTATCAGTTTTTTGTTCACCGTGTTCAGTATTTTCAAGACGGCATTGTTCGAACCTGACTACGTGCCCATGGATGAGTATCAACGTAAAATGGAGCAGCTTCAATTGCAATCCATCAACGAAAACCAAGAACTGAAGAGACAATTGCAGCAGCAACAAAGAATTTTGGATTCATTGAAACGAAGCCATCGACCCTAGTGAACAAGTTTGTTGAAATCTACTGACCATTCTTTTTTACAAAAAAATCATTCTGATTAATTTACATACCTTTAAAGAGGTTGTGACTTGCATCCATAGCGGCATTATGGTCAAGTAAAAGAGTGTTCTCAAGCGAAAACACAGTGACGGATCAAGCAAAACCAGATTTGAACACTGTCAGTACTACACTATGCAGATAATAGAGAACACAAAAGTTTACGATGTCATTATTGTAGGTTCGGGAGCCGGCGGAGGCATGGCCACCAAAGTCTTGGCCGATGCGGGATTAAAGGTCGCAGTGGTGGAGGCAGGTCCTTTTTTTGACCCTGCAGACCCAACGCAACAGACACAGTTAAAATGGCCCTGGGAAAGTCCGAGAAGGGGGGCACCTACGGTGAGGCCATTTGGTGATTTTGATGCGGCCTACGGCGGATGGGAAATAGAGGGAGAACCATACACCCACAAGGATGGGACCAAGTTTGATTGGTTTAGGTCGCACATGCTCGGCGGCCGGACCAACCATTGGGGGCGAATTTCGTTGCGTTTTGGCCCACTGGATTTCAAGCATAAAGACGTGGATGGATATGGCGAGAACTGGCCCATTGGTTATGAAGATGTCAAACCCTACTACGACAAAGTGGACAAACTTATCGGGGTTTTTGGCACCAATGAACGATTGCCCAATGACCCGGACGGTTTCTTTTTGCCACCTCCAAAGCCACGCCTACATGAATTGTTCTATATAAAAGGGGCAAGAAAGAGCAATATACCCGTTTATCCATCCCGAATGTCCATGCTTACCAAGCGCATCAATAATGAACGTGGCGTTTGTTTTTACTGTGGACAGTGCAGTAGGGCATGTCAGGTATATGCCGATTTTTCTGCAGGAACCTGTTTGATATTTCCAGCGCAGAAAAATGGTGGCCAAGTAGATCTCTTTGTCAATTGTGTGGTGCGCGAGGTGACCACAGATGGTGAGGGAAGGGCCACGGGTGTTTCCTATATCAATAAGGAGGACAGAAAAGAATACAAACTAAAAAGCAGGGTGGTCGTGCTGAGCGCATCAGCTTGCAGCACCGCAAGAATACTGTTGAATTCCAAGAGCGCACAACATCCCAACGGACTGGGCAATAACAGTGATCATGTTGGTAAGTACCTGCACGACTCAACCGGGGGCGATCGCGTTGGCTTTATTCCCGACCTCATGAACCGCAAGGTATCCTACAATGAAGATGGGGTGGGAGGAATGCATGTATATTCCCCATGGTGGGGAGATAATTCCAAACTGGATTTCCCGAGAGGCTACCACATTGAGGTTTGGGGAGGAATGGGAATGCCCAGCTATGGGTTTGGATTCAATGTGAATGAATTCAATCAGTTCTTTGGAACAAAAGTCGGAGGCTATGGTGACGTGCTCCGTAGTGATGTTAAAAAATACTACGGTGCTTTGATTGGTGTGAGCGGAAGGGGAGAATCCATAGCCCTCAAAGAAAATTATTGTGAAATAGACCCATCAACGGTCGACCAGTGGGGAATACCTGTACTTCGATTTCACTACAAATGGTCCGATATGGAACGAAACCAGGCGAAACACATGCAGGAAACCTTTGCTGAAATCATCCATAACATGGGAGGGACACCTTTGGGCACCATGCCGGGCAAGGATGAGGATTATGGATTGAAGGCCCCAGGGCGAATAATCCATGAGGTAGGAACAACCAGGATGGGAAATGACCCCAGAACCTCGGTCACAAATAAGTTCCAACAGCTCCACGATGTGGACAATGTTTTTGTGGTGGATGCCGGGCCCTTTGTTTCCCAAGCGGACAAGAACTGTACCTGGACTATTTTGGCGCTTTCATGGAGGGCATCGGACTATATCGTGGATCAATTGAAAAAACAGAATCTTTAGCACATGGACAGAAGAAAGAGCATAAAATCACTTGTTTTGGGTTCGGTGGCCGGTGGGCTGGCTCTGCATGGCTGCAAACCTGGGGATGAGGGCATGGACCAGATGGTCCAACAAGCGGAGGTGTTCTATGGCAGAACACCAGAGGAAAAGGAACTGAATGCCGAACTCCGTGAGGAGCAATTTTTCAACGTGCACGAAATGGCCACCCTGGCATTTTTATGTGACCTGATACTTCCGGCAAGTGATCAATATAGAAGTGCAACGGAGGCCGAAGTGCCCAATTTTATTGAATTTATGGCCAAGGACATTCCGGAAATGCAAGTGGGTCTTAGGGGAGGCCTTATGTGGTTGGACCATCAATGCAATTCCAGGTTTGGAGCGGAATTCATATCCTTGGAGCAAGAGAGGCAACACGAGGTCTTGGATGAAATCGCCTATTATGATCCCAAAATCCCTGAAGAAGAGCGCCCGGCAGCGGTCAATTTCTTCTCTTTGGTCAGAAATTTGACCTTGACTGGTTTTTATACTTCAAAACTGGGGATTGAAGAATTAGGTTACAAAGGAAACATGCCCAATGTATGGGATGGCGTTCCCGATGAAGTGCTTGAACAACACGGAGTTGCTTATGAAGAAGAATGGTTGGCCAAATGTATCGACCAAAGCAAACGGAATGTTATTGCTGAATGGGATGAGGATGGTAATCTGATTACTTAGCAAGCACATAGCAATATCCCATAAAACAGAAAAACGCCCAGCCAAACTAAGTTTGGTTGGGCGTTTACTTTTTGAACTTATGCAAATGGCTGGCTTCTGCCCTGATGCATCCTACAAATGGGCTGATACAAAGTATCTGTTCCAAATAGCCATTGTGTTTCTGAACATCATCAATTATTTGTCTGCTTATTTGATTCCATATCTGATTTGGTTTAGGTATTAAATGTTAAAGGCTTGGTGCAATGGTGGATTTGTAAAAGTAATTCTGGGTCGGGAAATATGTAAACACCAATCGGCTCAATCATACGCGATGGTTTATTTCAATTCTTTTACGGTGCAATTGTAAAGGTAGGGCGGTGAGAGGCCTTACTTCTTCTACAGGACGACCATTGAGTTTTGTTCTCATTTTACAGAGGTATTGTTTGAATTAGCTATCATAACCTTTTCTTCCGCCCGCCTTTCTCAATTGCCTAACTCATTTTCAAATACTAACAAAACTTTAACTCTATGAAAGTAAAGAAACTGTTTGGGACACTTTTTTTGATGCTGTTTTACTTTGCATCTGCACAGTCCCAAGAAAAAACAATCACTGGTACGGTCACTGACCAAGATGGCCTTCCGTTGCCCGGGGTAAACATTGTAGTAGAAGGAACCAACACTGGAACCCAAACGGATTTTGACGGGAACTATACTGTTACAGCCAGTGAAGGACAAGCCCTTCTTTTTACATATATAGGTCAAAAGGTGGAGCAAAGAACGGTAGGTGCCCAGAGTATTATTAATGTTCAAATGGAAGAGGATGCACAGGCTTTGGAAGAGGTTGTTGTTACCGCTTTGGGCATTAAAAGGGAAAAACAGGCACTGGGATACGCCGTGGCAGAAGTAAGTGAGGACCAACTGGAATCAAGGCCCGAAGGGGATGTTGCCAGGGTACTGCAAGGAAAGGCTTCGGGGGTTCAGATCACAAATCAGAGTGGGCTTTCAGGTTCTGGAACCAACGTGGTGATTCGTGGACTGTCTTCTTTTAGCTCGGACAATCAAGCTCTTTTTATAGTTGATGGTGTTCCTTTTAGCACAGCTACCAACTCATCAGGAAGAAATGGAGGTACGGATAGCGCGGCCCCTGGTGGATCCCGTCAAGATTTTATCAATGGCAACAATGGATCCAGTCGCTTTCTGGATTTGGATCCCAATAGTATTGAGAGCGTCAATGTACTTAAAGGACTTGCCGCGGCAACACTTTATGGTTCGCAGGGAAGAAACGGTGTCATCTTGATCACTACTAAAGGGGGCAGTTCCCGAACCGGACCTAAAAAGACCGAAATAACCGTAAATAGCTCTTTCTTTTTTAACGAAATCGCATCACTTCCGGATTATCAGAACGAATATGGAAACGGTTTCGACCAAAGTTTCGGTTGGTTTTTCAGCAACTGGGGTCCAAGCTTCAGAAGAGATGGTGTTGCTGGATGGGGCAACCAAGCAGCCATAGATGAAAATGGAACCTTACCGCATCCTTATTCGACCTCAACCACAGCAATCCAAGCTGCATTTCCGGAGTTTCAAGGACAACGATACGAGTGGAGACCATATGATAGCGTGGGCCAGTTTTTCAGAACAGGAGGTGTTTCTACCTTTAATGTAAATGTTCGAGGCGGCTCAGACGATGGAAAAATTTCGTACAACGTTAATTATGGCCATCTTAAGGATAATGGTTTTACACCGAATAACTCGGTTACACGAAATACCTTAGGTATTGGGGGTAGCGCAAAGCTGTCCAATAAGTTTACAGCAAGTGGAACGTTGAACTTCTCCAGAAGCAAATTCATTAGCCCGCCTGTTGCTTTAAGTAATGGAAGTGGCGCTACTGGAACAGGGTCATCCGTATTTGGCGATCTTTGGTTTACCCCTAGAAGCATTGATGTGCAAGGTCTACCCTTTGAAGACCCCATTACGGGAGGAAGTGTTTATTATCGACAGGATAATACCATCCAACATCCGCTATGGACCATTGCCAATGCAGAATTTTCCCAGGAAACAAATCGAGTGTTTGGACAAGCCTCTTTGCAATACGATATCAATGACAATCTGAATTTGATCTACAGGGCTGGAATTGATGTTTACAGCGAGAACAATGCTAATTTTCAAAACAAAGGAGGTGTAAACAGCAACAGTAACGATGTTCGACTGCTAAGTGGATTCTACGAAACCTGGAACAACACCAATACAATTTGGGACCATAACTTGGTGCTCAACGGAGATTACGATATCACTGAAAAAGTTGGAGCCACCTTCAATGTGGGAGCCACATCAAGGAGAGAGATTTTTAACAGGATCGGCGTTGCAAGTGACAACCAACAAGCCTTCGGGGTGTTAAGGCACTTCAACTTTCTTAATTCTTTGCCGATCCAAGGTACTACAGAGAGGAATTTGGTGGGTGTCTACGCCCAGGCAGATTTTGACTATGATAATTTCTTGTACATAACCTTTGCAGCTCGAAATGATTGGGTATCCAACTTTGCTAGAGACAACCAAGCACAATTTTATCCAAGTGCGAGCTTGTCCTTCATTCCAACGGCTGCTTTCGACGGGCTCAAGTCTGAAAATGTATTGAATTACCTGAAAATACGGGCAGGTTTTGGGTCTTCCGCGAATTTTGAATCAACACCTTTCCCAATAGCCAGTACGTTGAGTCTTAATGTTAGGGAAACCCAGGATAGTTCAGGACAAAATGTGGTAGCCAACTCGACCCCGGATCGCTTTGGAAATCCTGATTTAAGACCAGAAGTGTTGAACGAGATTGAATTGGGAATTGAATCCCGTTTTTGGAACAACCGCATTACTTTGGAAGGTTCAGTTTACAAACGTTTCACCACCGACCTGATATTGGATAGACCTTTGGAGCCAGCTACCGGAAATACGGTGATTGCTACAAACATTGGAGAAATAGAATCGGAAGGTGTTGAGATTGATTTGGGAGTGAATTGGTTTAGGGCCAAGGATGATGGGGAGTTTAATTGGCGGACAAATTTGAATTTCACCGCTTATGAAACTACCGTCACTGACCTCGGTTTGGATACTGATTTGGTAGTATACTCTGGGTTTTCCAATTTAGGGAATGCTGCAATAGAAGGGGAGCCGTTGGGTGCATTTTTCGGAACTAGAATTCTGAGGGATGATGACGGAAATGCCGTAATTGGAACCAATGGTTGGTACGTACAAGACCCTACTGATGGGATAATTGGAGACCCCAATCCGGATTGGGTTGCAAATATCATCAATTCACTTTCTTATAAAAATTTCACACTGGGTTTCCAATGGAACTATACGCAGGGAGGGGATATTTATTCGTCAACAATAGCCACTTTATTGGGAAGAGGGCTCATCCCCGAAACCAATGACAGGGAAAACACCTATGTCATTCCAGGGGTGGATTTAAATGGAAACCCAAATAGGTTTCAGATAAACAATTCGGATTTCTTTTTTCAAAATGTACTTTTTGGTCCTAGTGAGCTGCAGGTATACGATGCTACAACCCTACGACTTCAGGAGGCCTCCTTGGCCTATTCGTTGCCCAAAAAGTTTTTGGACAAAACGCCCTTTGGGGGACTCACGTTTACGGTATCTGGCCAGAACCTTTGGTTTCGAGCTTTTAATACACCCAAGGGAGCCAATTTCGACCCAAACACTGCGGGATTGGGTGTCGGGAATGGACAGGGCTTTGATTTTATCAATGGGCCCAGTTCAAGAAGATACGGACTTAGTATAAAAGCAACATTTTAAAAAACAAAATTGATAACAATGAAAAAATTGAACAAATATTTATATGCATTCTGGTCTTGCTGCATATTGCTGATCACTTCATGTGAAACAGTGGAGTTGGACATCACCAAAGACCCCAATTTTTTGGTGCCCGGGCAAGCAGATGTTGACTTTTTTTTGACTGCGATCCAAGAGGATTTTGTGCGACACCTGGATGGAACTGCAGTCACAGAGGATAATTTTACCACTGGAGATGATGGGTTGAACATAATCGGTATGGAATTGACCCGTATGACAAGTTTTACCAATGCAACGGCCAGCAATTATCAAAGCAGTTTTCAAGGTAATGTTTTTGATGATGAATGGACCAATGCGTATAGGGGAATTATCCAGGACATTCGTATAATGACTCCTTTGGCTGAAGAGGCCGGTTTTACCAGACATATTGGTATAGCGCAATTCATCGAGGCTTATTTGATTACCTCATTGGTTGATTTTTTTGGGGATATCCCTTATACCGAAGCCGCTAGACTGGAAACGGATGGAATTGAAAACCCAGTTCGCGATGCCGGTGCTGAGGTCTATCAGGCAGCCTTCGCTTTGCTTGATCAAGCCATAGCAAACTTCAATAGCAGCCCAATTTCAGACCCAACCAACGACTTCTTTTATGGAAACGACTATGGTAAATGGGTCAGGGCGGCAAATACCTTAAAGTTAAGGCTCTATTTGAACACGCGCTTGGTGGATAGCAATGCGGCAACTAGTTTCAATGCAATTATAGCATCAGGTGACTATATTCAGGATGCTGCCGATGACTTTCAATGGAATTGGACCGCTACCAGCGCTACCAATCCGGATACCAGACATCCAAGATATGGTATAAACTACACAGCGGGTGGAGGAACGGACTATATGTCGAACTGGCTCATGAACCAGTTGGATACCACTGACGATCCTAGATTAAGATATTATATCTATCGTCAAACTCCAGCTGTGCCCGGTGCAGAAATTGAACCCAATGAAGAAACTTTAAGGTGTTCTTTACAACAACCGCCAGCCCACTATGTGGCCGGTGGATTCACCTTCTGCTGGTTGGACAACGGTTATTGGGGGAGAGACCATGGAGATTCACAGGGGATTCCACCAGACGGTTTGTTACGTGCCACATGGGGCGTTTACCCAGTTGGTGGTCGCTTTGATGACAGTACTTTTACTGAAATAGCTCAGCCGTCGGACCCTTCGTCCTTCGGAGGTAATGGTGCGGGAATCACCCCAATAATGACATCTTTTATGGTGGATTTTTGGAGAGCTGAAATGGCTTTGGTAGCTGGCAATTCTACTGAGGCAAGTACTTTATTGAACCAGGCTATGGCAACTCAAATTGAAAAAGTACGCTCTTTTGGTGGCTTGGACCAATTCGCAGACCAGTCTTTTGAGCCGTCGGACTCGGATGTCACTAGTTACGTAACCGGAGTGATAAATGATTTCGACACAGCGGACAATGGAACTCAATGGGACATCCTCGGTGAACAGGTACTTATTGGATTCTATGGAAACGGGGTGGATCCCTATAATTTTTACCGCAGAACAGGCGCTCCTACTACATTGCAGCCCAATCAGGACGCCAACCCCGGAAATTTCATGCGTTCCATGTATTATCCGGCGGTATCCGTCAACGCGAACTCCAATTCCACGCAAAAGGCAACCAATGCGGAACCGGTTTTCTGGGATAATACAGATGGGCCACCTGCAAACTAAACGAGAATTTCAATAACAATAAAATGATGAATTTCATGAAAAAAATAAAAAACTATTTAATTGGAGCTTTGGCCTTCCTTGTGATGGCTTGTAGTGACGATGATAAAACCATCGATATTCTATTGCCCAATGTTGAAAGGGGAGCCATTATTAGAACTGTCAATGTTAATCCCAATTCATTCAACATTTTCGACCCAAGCTCTCCTTGGACACTAACCATGGAATATCAAGATGAAGAAAACGGAGGATTGCTTTCCAATGTGGATATCTACGTAAATTTTGTGGACAACAATGAATTCAATGGTGAAGTTACCAGTACAGAAACTTTGTTCACGACAGTTCCGGCGACTAGTTTTTCCACAGGGCCTTTTGGTTTGCCAAGGGCCACAGTATCCTTGGTTTATCAAGAGGTTTTGAATGTTTTGGGTATACCCAATGATCCAGACGATATTTTTGGGGGAGATCAGGTGAACATCCGGCTGGTTGCGAACCTTACAGATGGAAGATCCTTTACCAATACTGATGTGGCAGCGAACATTTCGGGAGGATCGTTTTTTCAAGCTCCCTTCAATTATTTGGCAACCATTGTTTGTCCTCCAACCACACCAACACCTGGAACATGGTCCATTGAAATGCAGGATTCATTTGGTGATGGCTGGAACGGAGCTAGCCTGGACATAACCATCGATGGTGAGACAACAAATTATACTTTTGAAACTGGAGGAAGTGCTAGTTTTACTTTTGATATTTCTGCAGACACTGAGGTTATATCTATTATCTTCAGTTCCGGTTCATTTGACGAAGAAGTTTCTGCCCAAGTCACTTCCGCCAATGGCAATGTGGTCGTTGATTTAGAGCCTAGCCCGACAGCCGGGGTTGAGCTTCTGGATTACTGCTTGGACAATCTGTAGAATGAAAACATTATAGTATAAAAAAGGCCCCTATCCGATAGGGGCCTTTTTTTCATAGGGTACATAAACAAATTCAATTGGTCATTTTTTGGGCCACAAATGAAAACGGATTGGCACTATAAATTTAATTCTTTGATTACATGATTAGGTATGCACTATATTGGTTGTCGCTATTCCCACTTTCCCTTATCCATGCTCAAAAAGACAGCATAACAGGTTCAACCAAAGATTTTTCCTTTTTGATCGGTACTTGGAACGTTGAAAGGATTTATGGTCCAAAAACTGAAAATCCAAGAAGTTTAATGGGAACTCTAAAATGCGAATTTGCTGCAAATGAACAATTTGTTAAATGCACCTATAATTTTGAAAGGCATGGAAAGCCAAATATGCTTGACATCGTCTATTTCAATTTTAATGACATATATGGCAAGCATGAAAGTTTATGGCTAAGTTCTACGTGGCCCATTAAAGTATTGATGCAAGGTGATATTGATTTTAAGGGGGCGGAGCTATGGTATACTTCCAAGGCTCAATTTCAAATTGCCGATACTGTAATGGAATATGTGCAATCCATTTTGCGGATGAATTTGAACAAAGGCCATTTTGTCCGGAATACTGATATTAAAACTTCAAGAGACGCTATCTGGCATTTACATATGCTGGAAAATGCCATCAAATTGGATTAGTCCATTTCTTTAGGTCAAAGTGTAGCTATGGGAATCGCTGATAAAGGCTATGGGTTTGTTGAATCTTTATTTGATTATTGTATGGGAAATTTGCTATTGATTCAAAGAAAAACCATCTTTTTCTGCGTAATGCAGCACCATTTTTGGTCAAGAGGAATCAATTTCATTTCACTTTTATTTTTTTTCGGATGTGGACAAACAGCCACCTTGGAAAAAGAGGTGCCCATATGGCTCAAGATTCATAGTGAGAAGGGGATTTGTTCCGATGGATCTCCCTATAGTTTCTTTTACAAAAAGGGATTGCCTAAAAAACTTTTAATCTATTTTCAAGGAGGTGGGGCCGCATGGGATTATTATAATGTGGCTACACTACCAACATTTAAACCTGCTGTTTTTGAATCGGATGACCCAGGGTCATGGAAAGGGATTTTTGATTTTCAAAACAAGGTCAATCCGTTTACCGAATATTCCTTTTTGGTGCTTCCATATTGCTCTGCGGATGTTTTTTTGGGGGATATGGAAAAAAGATATGAAAATGGAAAGCACAGTAAAACAATCAAACACTTTGGGAGCAGAAATTCGCTTGATGGGATACAATGGATAATTGACCGTTTTAGCGATTTAGAACAAATAGTCGTGGCGGGCAGTAGTGCGGGTGCAATAGCTACACCCATATATGGGTGTGTCATGGCGGATAGCTATCCCAATGCCACTATATCGGTAATTTGTGATTCATCTGGGGGCTATCTGTCTGACAGTATCCCCAAAGTATTTGACACATGGCGGACCCATGAGGTGATTCAAAAATTACTTGACTTGAATGACAAGCCAGCGGAAATCAACGTTGAAAAGCTTGCCCTATTAGCTGGTAAAAGAAATGAAAACATACAATTTATTGTATATAACTCCTTAAATGATACATCCCAGCGTTCTTTTTTGGAATTGTTAGGGGAGTCTGGGGATAGATTAAATGACAACCTATACGAGACCGCAAATTTTTTGAATCAAAATTTACGGTACTACCACTATTATATTGACTCAAGTAACTACCATACCATTCTAGATAATGACAGGTTTTATAAAACCAAAGTATCATTGGAAACTTCCTTTCCTCAATGGGTTGAAAAAATTATTGGTCGTGGGCAAGATTGAAAAAACAAATAAATTGATGGCCGGGATAGAAAAACCCGTATAACAATTTGAATTTATGTTCTCAGGAGGCCATACTGCGGTTTCGATACTCAGAAGGGGTAATGCCAACATGTTTCTTGAACGCATTGTAAAAGGACATTCTATTGTTGAAGCCGGCTTTAAAGGCAATATCGGTAATATTTAGGTCCGAAGCTTTTTCGTCTGTCAATAATTTTTCAGCTTCTTCAACCCTATATCGGTTGATGTATTCATAAAAACTCATTCCAAAACACTCGTTTATAATTTGGGAGGCATGGTGTCTTGAAACATTTAACTCGTCTGCCAAATCCGTCAATTTCAATTCAGAGTCCAAATAGAGCGAGTTGGATTCCATGATGATCAGCAGTTTTTCTTTATATTCATTGAGCACTCTTTTTGACAGTCCCGATTTTTGATATTTAATCAGGGGAAAAACTTTATTCAAGGCTTTTCCATTGAACACTTCCGAATAATTGAAACCAAAATAAGTGGTAATTCCAATTTGGGCGACCATAAAAAATGCTATTATATAGTCATGACTTAGTTCCAGAACGCCTAACCTTGATAGAATAAAATATACGACCCAGGAAACACCAAATAGGAAAAATACCCCGGTAGTAATCGTCAACCATAACTTCATCTCGGGATCCTGTTTAAATTTGTCCTTTACCGCTTTAAATGTCAAAAACGAATAGATCAACATAATAATGGATACGACCACGTATACCGCACTTGGGCTGATTAAAAAAGAATGGCCAAAACCACCCTCATCCTCCAAAACAAGTTTGGTTTCCACTGGCAAACTGAAGTAATATGAAAAGTTTGCGATAATAAGGAGTGTAGGAGCAAAATGCGGCAACATTTTTTTCCACGAAATTGTCCCATTTTTGACCAATGCATTGATATATAAATAAAACAATGGGCCGTAAAGTGAAAAAGGTATTAGATATACCAGATTCAATGAAACTGTAAGTCTCCAATCATTGTAGGCCCAGAAAAGGATGTTGTAGACTATATTCAGTGAAAAGAGCAATAAAAAAATACCCCATAGGCAATTTGCGAATTTAGAGGTGCTTCTTTTGGTCAAAAGAAAGAAAGCCGTCATAAATCCTTGAAGGGCAAAGAAAAGCAATAATATTTCCCAAATATTCATAGCGAATAGTCTTATTGTAAAGATACCACAAAGTGTAAGTAGGTTTGTATATCTCAATCGGGATATACAATATCCCGCACATTTTTATTGAAAATGCTTGATCCACCAGCCATTTTAATCCATTTTTTAATGCTGTTACAAATAAAGTTTCCAGAACATTCCAGGGAGTAGTTATTAGCTTTGGAAATGCTGTTTTGTGCCGAAGACATGATTCTTCCATGAAATTTCAAGGCGCTTAAGCCATTGCTTTGGAACAAAATCTGGCCTTGCCAAATATTGCTGTCGCTTTGGATCTGTAAAGTTTGGTCCAGAGGATAAGTTAAAATAGAGGTTAAGATGATTTTTGAACAATTCCAAAGTTTACGAACGCATAAAAAAACTATTGGTTTGTGTAAAAACCTTAAATGTAACTGCAATTGTTTTCATCTTGATGCTGGGAACAAAAATGACCTGTATGGCCTTAAAGGTAATATGCGCCTTGTTTTTTATTTCATCCTTGCACATTCAAGCGCAAAGGCAAATCACAATAAAAAAAATAGACACCCCCATTACCATCGATGGTATTTTGGATGATGCGGTTTGGCAAAACTTGGAAGAAACGGCCCCTTTCTTGAACCAATGGCCCAAGGATACCGGCGATGCCGAATCGCAGACCAAGGTCAAATTGGCCTATACCAATGATTTTTTATATGTCGGGATCATTTGTTTTGAAAAGAACAACGACCACATTGTTCGCACCTTGAAGCGGGATCAGGCCGATGAACATTTTGGCAGTGACGGCATAGCCATTGTCCTGGATCCCTTTAACCAAAAAACAAACGGCTTCTTCTTTGGGGTCAATGCCGGAGGTGCACAATTTGAAGGCTTGATCAGTGTGGAGGGCAATGAATCCTTTATCAATGAAAACTGGGACAACAAATGGTTCTCGGAAACCTCGCTGGGTGACAACGTTTGGTACGTTGAAATGGCCATACCGTTCAGGACGTTGCGATATGATCCCACCATAAAGTCCTGGGGGTTGAATTTTGTTAGGAATGACATGAAAAACAACTATTACTCCTCATGGAATAGGGTCCCCCTTAATCTGAACACCATAAATCTGGGACATACAGGGCAGGTGATTTGGGATGAAAATCCACCCAAAACAAAAAAGGGTAATATTAACCTGCTTCCCTACGTTGCGAGCGGGGTGAACCAGGATTTTCAATCGAATAGCGGAGCGGAATACAATTTCGAAGCTGGTATTGATGCCAAATTGGCCATTTCGCCATCCTTGAACCTGGATTTGACCATTAATCCAGATTTTTCCAATGTAGATGTGGACCAGCAAATTACCAATCTGACAAGATTTCCCCTCTTTTTTCCTGAACGTAGGGGTTTCTTTCTGGAAAACAGTGACCTGTTCACTTCCTTTGGAAAGGAGGAAATCAATCCTTTTTTTTCAAGAAGAATAGGTCTGGATAATGGATTGCCCGTCCCGGTGCATTATGGGGCAAGGATATCCGGCAACTTGTCAAATAAGCTTCGTATGGGCCTTATGGACGTGCAAACCGGAGACACTGATGATGTGAATGCCCAAAACTATCTTGTTTCCGCGTTTTCGCAGCGCGTGGGGAAAAGATCTACCCTCGACGCACTTTTTGTAAACCGACAGCGCATGTCGAACACTTCCGACTCCACCCAAAATGCTTTCAATAGGGTGCTGGCGTTGGAATATAATTTTTTGGATGCGGCGGGCAAATGGAGCGCAACTATGGGAATGCACAGATCTTTCAATCCGGGGGACTTGGATGAAGAACATTATTATACCGCCACGGTTCAATTCAACAATAAAAATATCTTAACAAGAGTATCGGGGGATAGGGTGGGCGAGAATTACTTAACGGACGTTGGCTTTGTGCCCAGGTTGAACAATTTTGATGCCGCAAACGACACCTTCGTAAGATTGGGTTATTACCAACTGTCATATCTGTTTGTGTATAATTTTTTACCCAAACAGGAAACCTCTAAATACAATCTCCATGGGCCCCGTGTCTCCAGTCGGGTATTCCTGAATACGGACGGATCCCTGAATGCATCATTTGCGGGGTTTTTCTATTTTTTTGATTTTAAAAACCAGAACGCGTTGGAGCTGAGTTATGTAAATGAGAAAAATGATTTACCATTCGATTCATTTATTGTGGGAAGTGTTCCATTTTCCGCAGGATACTATTCCTATGATCGGGTCGGTTTTTGGTATCGGCTTGATCCCAGAAAAAAGATTTCGGGCAGTTTGGGGTCGGATTATGGCACTTTTTACAACGGCAAGGGATTGTCGATAAATGCCCAGGCCAACATCCGCTTTCAGCCTTGGGGAAACTTTGGTTTGCGGTACGACTTTAATGACATACGGCTTCCCGAGAATCTTGAGAGTGACCAATTGCACCTTTTTGGACTCACTTCTGAAATATCTTTTTCCAATAAAATGTTCTGGACCACATTTTTGCAGTACAATACGCAAATTGACAACCTAAACCTCAATAGTCGTTTTCAATGGCGGTTTTTGCCCATGTCCGACTTTTTTGCGGTCTATACTGAAAACTATTTCCCAGAGAACCTGACCATTAAAAATCGGGGCCTGATCTTGAAATTGACCTACTGGTTCTAGGGCCAAATGTTTTTAGGAAACCTGGATTTTTTCTTTTGGGGTGAAAAATCTCTGATAATTGAACCCCAGCCATATTCCCACAACAAGTGAACCTCCAGCCATTATGTCGAACCAAACGGGATCTCCTGTTTTGTTGGTTAAAATAAGATAGGTCATTTCGGCAATTATGATGACTGAAATGGCTATGGGAACAACATTGTTGTTATTTTTAATGATAAATCGGGCAACAATTCCTGCCAGCACGGCCGCGATGAAAGTGGCCAATCCACCAAAAATTATATCGAACATGGAAGAGGCATGGTAGCTAACACCATCAAAAAGGACTTCTTGCGCAATTGTTGCAAATAGGATCAGGGCCATCTCTCCACCGAGCACGGCCAAAACAATCTGAAGCAGTTTTCTTGTTTTCATAAATTTTAGATTTTAAGGGCAGTGACTTCAACTTCAGGTGTGGAAACTTTCAAGGACTTGATATTGTCCTTTTCCGATTCAAAACTCACCATCACAGAAGGTGCCCCATTGTATATAAATTTGTTTTCGGCCAGTTTGTACAGCGACCCACCAAAACCACCGATGGGCGCCAGCGACAATAAGTTACGCATATTGAGCTGTACCGAGAAACCTTCATTGGCTCCATCACCGTACTTATAATCCCCCAAGTACCTTTTTTGTTCCTCAGGATCTACATCCAGATATTTTTCACCGGCGGCATCACCCAATGATTCCAAATAATCCACTGTTTTTTTGAGGTTATCGATTTCTTGGGCCGACATTTTATCCTTCATTCGTTCCCCAAAATAGGCATGGTCCAGCAGACTTATCCCATGCGGCCCCATAGTTTTTTGTATTCCAGGGAAAAATTCGACCATGGATTTCACAGTATCGTGGGCACCCATCATCGCAAAGGTGAAGATGGTTGGCCTGGCCCCTTTGCTGATGAGGTATTGGACAATATCCCTCCGCCCGACGTGCGAAGCGGCTCCAATGGCCGATTCAAAATCACCAAAGCGCCATTCCCAGACGGATCGTGCCAGTTCCGGTCTTTGGTCAACAAGTTCCTTGACCCTTTCCAAGTTGGAATGTGACTTTCCCACCACTTCGGATATAATTTCTGGGTCTATGTTGGGAAAGTGTTTTGGCACATCACCATACGGGATGTATTCGTGGTAACCTGAAAAGGTTTTGCTATGGGCCAATGCCAGATTTGGCATGGACATGCCCAATATGCCAAGGGCGGAAGTCTTCAAAAGGTTTCGCCTGCCCTGAACTATGTTGTTTGAGATTTTCATTATGGCCTGTTTTGATGATTTATGTGCTGTTCAAATGTCCAAATGGCGTTGGGTTGCTTTACCCATTCTTGGATTTCATTGTCAAAGATTTCGCTCTCGGTAAGCATGGTAGAATCATTCAGAAAGGTGTGTGTGTCTTTGTGCTCTTGCGTGACCCCATTGGAATAGGCCAAGGTAAATTGTGCCTTTCGGGTCAAGGAATCAGGAAAAAAGCACGAGCCCAGGGCCTTACCGACCTGTCCACTTTGCTGAAAAACAGTGCTGTCTTTTCCCAATGTTCCATACTCCTTGACATTCCAAAATAGCAAGGTGTCCCCAGCTTTTGTGGCGCCTGAAATCAGACCATTTAAGGTGTCTCCCTTATCCAGATTAAATCTCATGATAAACGCATTAAAGGCCATGGTTGAATCATTGGGATAATGCACCCAAGTGCCATTACCTTTGGTAAGTTTTGCAAAAAACCTCTTGGAATTATCGACACTCATGCTTGTTTTCGTTTCCGCGCAAGAAATTGTAAGAATGAGAATTGTCGCTATGATTGTATAAATTGCCTTGTTCATTTGTTTATAAGTTTGAAAGGGATGGAAGGTCTAAAGAACAGGACCACAGCCAACAAAAAATAGTTGAAAGCCAACTCTGCCTCTCCAAAGATCAGTCCTTTATGACCAACAAAAACGGCTACCAGCATCACCATACCTATTAAAGCTGAAAATAAGCGTGTCCAGATATTCAAAATTATCATTAATCCACCCAAACATTCAGATACTTTGGCCAGATAGCCCGCTACTGCGGGAAAGGGTATGCCCAAGGCTTCAAGATATCCTGCGAATCCAGAGATTCCATCAAAAAGCAATGTTTCATAGCTATGCAAGATCATCATAATGCCCAGCCAATAGCGTATGAGCCAAGTTACATCCAGAACAGGTATTTTTTTAATCATCCAGGCCAACTTTTAATACAACCGGTTCATAAAGTTTGTCGATAGGGAATAGACCATTTTCATTAAACTTGCCAAATTGGGCATTTGCGATATAATAGAAATGGTCCCCGACTATTTCTCCGGTGGTCGGATTGTCCATCATGGGGTGGTTCACTTCCAACGGCTCTGCTTTGATAATCTTTTCACCTGTTTCATCAAGAAGGAGTCTGTTGACGGTACTTATGTCCGGGTGTACGCCAATTAGGGCGTTTTTATGAAAATATAATCCGTCAATGCTTTCCCTTCTGGCTATTTTTAATCCTTCCGGCACATCCAATGGAGTTAGTTGCCCAGAGTCCATGTCGATTAGTGCGATACCGTCGGCATGGGCCACATAAAGTTTTTGTCCGTTGGTTGAAAATGCAATGCCATTGGGGTATTTGATTAGCTCCGAGGAGAACACCTTTTCAAATTTATCGGTATTACTTTCGATGCGATATACTGCATGGTCCTGAAACATATGGGTTACATACACATCTCCGTTGGGGGCTATGGCCAAATCGTTGAAAAAATGTATCTCACCCGGAGTGTCCAGGATATATTTGTTGAGCAATTTACCGGTATCCAAATCAAATTTGAAAACACCTGCTGGCCTTCCGTCCACTTCGTCCTTGAGGTTGTAACCTAGTAAATTATCACCTCCGGAACTACAGGCCCACAAGACTCGCCTTGCGGCATCCACTTTGATTCCGATGACCATCCACATGCCATTGTCCGAGGCCTCGGCAAAATTGGTCAATATGCCATTTTTATCCTTTTTCAAGATCTTGCCCTTTCTAGTGCTGCCCATATAAAAAACCTCGTTTACGTGGTCGTATGCTATGCTCTCCGGTATCAAATCCTTTTCTGGAACCGTGAAGGCAATAAGGCTCTTGTTAAAATAATCCATGTCCTCCTGTGCGTGGCAATAGGCGAGGGCAATCAAATAGAAAAGAATCGGAGCAATACGGTTTACCATACGGATACAGGTTTTGTTTTAACTGTAAATCTAGTGGGATGCAATGCGCCAGATATGGGTTTTACATGAGCTGAAATATATTTTATGCAAAGGCAATGGTTCCTTATGCAAAAACAAGAGGGAACCAACAAATTGGCATTGAACCCGTTTTTGTTCAAGCTGTCAGTCAAAAAAAATGCGGATTGATTTTCAAAAATTTTCGACCTGATTTTTCATTTTGTTCCTTGATGAGCCCGATAGTGCCCATTTGGAATAATTTATACCATACTATGCATAATATTGGGGGGATAATGGAAATAAAAGGGTTAGGTTTGATAATTTTAGGACATGAAATCCAGCACAAAATATGTAGTGTACCACATCCTTTTCTGGGTTGTTATCATGTTCTCCTTTGCCATTTCGGAATGGAGTTATAGTGATTCGCTGAAGGATGCCATCATTTTTGAATTGCTTTTCCTCCCATCAAGATTGATTGCTGTATATGTGAACTGGTTTGTACTGATACCAAGGATTCTTTATCGCAATAAACTGCTGACCTATTTTGCGACATTGATCCTGGTGCTGGCCGTAACTGCCATTGCACATCGTTATTTTGTACTTTATTGGGGATACCCCAAGTTTTTTCCACATTGGATGGATGGGCACATCACGGATGTGTTCAATTTACCGAGATTATTGCAGAATGCCCTGATTATAGTTTCCCCGGTTGCTTTTACGGCAGGGTTCAAACTGTTTTCGGATTGGTTCAACCAAAGAAAGGAAACGGAATTGCTAAGGGAAGAAAAGAAGAATGCGGAGCTAAAATTTTTAAAATCCCAAATAAACCCACATTTTCTGTTCAACACCTTGAACAGCATTTATGGCCTGGCCTTGGAAAAATCGGACAAGACACCAAACCTGATTCTAAAATTGTCGGATATTTTGAGCTATACCTTGTATGAATCTGCTATGAACAAGGTATCCCTCACCAAGGAAATCGAGCTCATAAAGGACATCATCGCTTTGCAAGAAGAGCGATTTGGCAAACGAATGGATATTTCTTTTAGCGTAGAGGGTGAAACGGAGAATCTACAAATTCCGCCCCTTATTTTGATTCCTTTGGTGGAAAATGCCTTTAAGCATGGAATACACAACGAGGTTAAAAAAGGATGGATTGATATTAAGCTAATTGCGGGCACGGACAGTTTGATGTTCAAAATTGCGAATAGCGTCCCTTCAGTAAGGGAAGATGGGAACAGCGAGGGATTGGGGCTCAAAAATATTAGCAGAAGGTTAGAATTGTTGTTTGAAGATAGACATACATTGGAAATAAAGAGTGAAGACAAAACTTTTTCGGTGGTCATGGAGATTACCTTTAACACAAAAGATCAATGATCAGGTGCCTGATAGTAGACGATGAACCCATTGCCCAAAAGATCATAAAAGGATATTTGGAAGACACTCCGGGAGTGGAGCTATATGGTACCTGCGATAATGCCCTCGAAGCAATGGAAGTTTTGGAGAAGCATCACATTGACCTACTTTTTCTGGATATCGAAATGCCTAAACTTTCTGGTCTGGGGTTCTTGAAAACCTTGAAAAACCCTCCCGAGACCATCATTACCACGGCTTATCGGGAGTTTGCCGTAGAAGGTTTTGAGCTGAGCGTACTTGATTATCTGCTCAAACCGTATTCATTTGAACGTTTTTTGATGGCCATTAACAAGGCCAAGAAAAAAATTGAAAGTGCCCATCAATCAAAAAACAGCAATATTGCACAGGAACGGGCCTATACCTACTTCAAATCGGATAGAAAAAATGTGAAGGTGCATTATGATGAGATTGTTATGATAGAAGGGCTGAGCAACTACGTTAAGATCCATTTGGAGGAAAATGGGGTTTTGGTGGTCTATGAAAGACTTGCACATTTGGAGAAAACACTTCCTCCTGACAAGTTTGCAAGAATCCATAAATCGTATATAATTGCTCTGGAGAAAATCAAGACCTATGGTATCGATTCCGTGGAGATAGCGGGTACGGAGCTGTCCATTGGAAATACCTATAGGGAACAGTTTTTTTCAAAGATCAAAACGCTGCATCCATAGGAATTTTGATTTTGGCATTGCTTTGTTGTGACTGCTATGACACTACCTTCGATGTTTCCATGCGAGCACAGCGTGCAGAAAGTTAATAGCTTTGCCATGTATTTATATTCAACCCAACCCTTACATGATTTTGCCATTCTGTTTTCATGAATAAAAAATCATTACTTTAGTAATGGACTTTATGCCTATAGTTAATTAGGACCAGTTCAGATCTTCAACCTTTTATCCAGGGATTTGCCTCAAATCAAACTGGATTTTCTTTAAGACCTCACTGATTATCGTTCTTTAGATTGCAAAATTTAAAAGATTGTCCATGGACTCACTAACAGTTCGTCTGAGCAGCTTTTAGATTACATTGCTTATAAAGGAATATTCAGTGTTTTCTAACAAATAATTATTATTGATAATTTAATCATTATGAAACACTTAGCCTACTTGAATAGCGTATTTATAGCTGTTATATTGCTCTTCTTCTGTGTCTCTTTACAAACATATCTCTATGCCCAAACGATTAATGTGTACCCAGGAGCGGAAAATACATTTTTCGATATTGTAAAAACCGTTAAACCGGGTGATACAGTTCTATTCCATGACGGGACGTACATAGAACGAAATCGGATAGAGATTACAACCGTTGGGGGCACCAAGGAAAAACCAATCGTATTTAAATCTGCCAACCCGCAAGGAGCAAAAATTGTATTTGACTTGGGCAAGAGTTGGGGAAGAATATATGTAACCGTGCCCTATATAAACATTGAGGATTTTGAAATAACACAGATAAAAAAAGCAAACCCGACGCCCAATGACCCAAACCCTACTTGGAACCACATCCTTACATTTTATAAGGACCTTACGGAGGGCGCCCCTGAAGATAAAGGAGGACATCACTGTCGTGTAAGGGGAAATGTGATCCATAATGGTTATGAAGAAGCCATTAAAACACATTTGGTAAATGATATCATAATTGAGAACAATTACATCTACGATTTTACGCATGATGGTATTGATTGTACTCCCGCGAATAGCTCCATTATCCGTAACAATCACTTATATAATATTGGCCGAGTTCACATTTTGGTTAAATATCTTGATCCAAAGGACAATCTTATTTATGGTAATTATATACACAATGACACTGTGCAAATGACCGGTGGAGGATATGGAATTGTTCTTGGGGGAAGTTCACCTCCCGGTAGTCCGGTACAGGCAAGGAATAGCGTTGCATTCAATAATATCATTGTTTCGGAGTCCCCCGGACTTATAGAGCGCCCTTTGGCAATTATTAGTGGTATAGATTGTGGTTTTTATAATAATGTAGTCATCGGAACCAAACATGGGATGTTTACTTTGCAAACTGATACTGTAGTTGTAAATCCAACTTTTAAGAATAACATTTTTTACAATATTCAGGATGAAGTAGCTTTATTTAGTGGGATCGGGTCTGGACTCACTACGGATCACAACCTCTATTACAATGCACCCAACCCGCCTTTGGAAGAGCGTGGCATATATGATGTTGATCCCCAATTTATTGATCCAATGCGTGATTGGCATGTACGAGATAGTAGTCCCGTAATTGATGCAGGAACGCAATGGAGCTTTAAGACTCTGGCAGGCGAAATCATTGATGTTGCTTTTGATTTTGCGAACGAGGTTCGTACAGGTCCATGGGATATTGGTGCATATGAATTTAAAAGGCCATCTATTCCGGCGAACCGATGTGTCGACGAGGAACTATTGACTTCAATAAATGAAGAAATATTAAATGAACAAATATTACAAGTGGCTGGACAGAATATTCAGTATAGTTTATCAAGTCCTTCCCATGTTCAGATTAAAATATATAATACTATGGGGCAATTTGTAAAAGAGTTGGTAAACGAAAAGCATGCTGAGGGAGTCTACAAGATAGCATATGGTAATGAAAATCTCCCAAAAGGCATTTATTTATGTTTGATGATGATAGAGAATGATCATATCGCCAAAAAATTTTTGGTGCACTAATTTAATTTCCAAAACACATATTCTGCATTGATTGATTCAAACCATTGCTTTTGGAATTCCACAATACCCAAGAATTCGTATTTAAGGCTTTCATAAATCTGGAAATCTGCTTTTTCCGTTTGGGACCTCCATGGTATCCTGCAAGGCTCACCTAAAGCGAGGCGGTCGTTTATACAATTTCTTTGGATAAACAGGTCGCCATTTGCAAATTACGAAAAAGAGGACATCGAATTTTCCGATAATTGCATGATTCATTTGAAATTAAGTAGATGAGTTAAAAAGTAAAAAGTCCGTAAACCAATGATTTACAGACTTTTTTAATTTATTTGATAGGTATAAGTGACCTCGGCAGGATTCAAACCTGCAACCTTCTGAGCCGTAATCAGATGCGCTATTCAGTTGCGCCACGAGGCCATGTTCCCGTTAAAAGGGGGTGCAAATATATTTCTTTTTACCTTTATGGCAAAACCGTCGTAACTGAAAACCTATGGATTTTCAACCCTTTATTCGGGATATCGTGGACTTTCCCAAGCCCGGAGTAGTTTTCAAAGACATTACCCCGCTGTTGCAAAATCACAAGATGCTGCTCAAAGCCTGTGATCAGTTATTGGATATGGTTCAGGATCAAAAAGTGGACAAGGTGGTCGGGGTGGATAGTCGCGGGTTTATTTTTGCGCCCTTAATGGCTTCCAGATTGCAAGCAGGCTTTGTTCCCGTTCGAAAAAAAGGAAAGCTGCCTTTTTCAACTTTGAAAGCTTCGTACGAATTGGAGTATGGGCAGGATATCTTGGAAATTCATACCGATGCCATAGCAAAAGGGGAAAAAGTTTTGGTTCATGACGATGTTTTGGCTACGGGAGGCACCGCCAAAGCGGTATGCGAGCTCGTTGAAAAGTTGGGGGGTGAGGTGGTCCAGTGCAACTTTCTGATACACCTAACTTATCTAAGAGGCGATGAAAAGCTCAACGGTCACCAGATAAGGTCATTGCTTCAATACTAGTCTAAAGCTCTTGTTGTGACATAATACCTCCATCCAATAATGGCCAATTGCCATTTGGAAGCCTTGGCAAGATCGAGCCCTTTTTTGGTGTACGAGGGGAGAAGGGCCTTGTTCACTTTGGCCAATAATTTATAAAACATGGTCTAGAATTGTCTGATGTAAATATACGCAATACTGGACTGATTTTCAGAAAGAAAGAATGGCCGCCATGGGCAGCCCTTTTGATTGTCATTTATTGGATTCAATCCAGGCGTTTATTTTTTCCTCAAGAAGCGCCAAGGGAATACATCCGGTCTCCAATACCTCATTGTGGAATTTGCGAACGTCAAATTTGTTACCTAAGATTTCCTCGGCCTTTTTTCGAAGCTCTATAATTTTCAACTGCCCAATCTTATAGGACAACGCCTGGCCTGGATTGGCCATATAGCGTTCTATTTCCGAGATTATACTGGCTTCCGACTCGGCTTCATTATCCAAGGAATACTGGATGGCCTGTTCACGGGTCCAAGCTTTGGCATGGAGACCCGAATCTACTACCAATCGTATGGCACGGTGCATTTCGGCACCCAACATGCCAAAAACTTGATAGGGGTCTGTGTACAAGCCCAGTTCCTTGCCAAGGGATTCACTATAAAGTGCCCATCCTTCGCCATAACCACTGTACCAAAGTGTCTTTCTGAATTTGGGCAGGTCGTCATTCTCCTGTGTCAAGGATATCTGATAGTGATGACCCGGTATGGCCTCATGGAGGAATAAGGACTCGTCTGAGTACACATTGTATTCTTCCGCATTGGGAATGGGAACGTAGAAGATTCCTGGTCGAGTGCCATCCAAAGACCCTGGGTTGTATTCGGCACTGGCCGATTTTTCCCTGAAAGCCTCCGTGCGTCGCACTTCAAACGGAGTTTTGGGCTTCATGTCGAACAGCTTTTCCAACTGGGGTTTCATTCTATCATGGATTTCATTGAAATTGTCAATGACCTGTTGGGCATCCGTGTAGGGCATAAGTTGCCTATTGCTCCTAACAAAGTCAAAAAACGCCTTCAAGTCACCTTCAAAACCCACCTGCTCCTTTATTTTTTCCATTTCCGAACGGATTCGGGCCACCTCACTCAGTCCCAGTTTATGTATTTCATCAGCGGTCATGTTGGTCGTGGTATACTTTTTAATCTGATGGGCATAATAGGCATCACCATCCGGCTCACCTTGAATGCCGCTGGATTCGCGGCCGGCCTCAAAATAGGGTCCGCTCATAAAGGCATGGAGCTTTTCATAGGCCGGAATTACCCTCTCACTTACCATCGTGGTATATGCATTGGTCAACATGGTTTTTTCCTCTTTGGTAAAGTCAGAAGGCATATTTTTTATAGGCTGATAAAAAAGATGTTCATCCAAGTCTTTAATAGTCAAGGACTCCAATTGGGGAAGAACTTTAACAATGAGTGATTTTGGAAGCACATGCCCCGTTTCCATCCCCTTTTTCATTTTTTCTTCTGCGCTGGCCATCCATTCCAGGTAACCATTCACCCTTTTCAACCAATTTTGGTAGTCCCCAACAGTTTTAAAAGGTTGTGCGCTGGCTCCGCTTGCCAATTGTCCAATAAATAGGTTCACGGACCACATTTGGTCAATGGGGGTGAGGTCGGCATTATATTGGAATTCCGCCAGATTGATATCGCATTCCCACTTCAAAATGGCCTTGGTCATCCGTTCGCTGGGCGATAGTTGCTCATCAGGAAATTCCGATAGCTTTTCCAAATAATTTTGAAAGTGCGCCTTGGATTTGGTCGCATATTCTTCAGAGAGCGGATTTTCGAAGAGGTCGTTGTACCTATTGTCCCCTGCCATTGTCGCACTGATGGGGCTCAACTTAAGTCCATCTTCATAATAGCTATCAAGCAGCGCTTGAAAATCCTCACTGGTGTTTTGGGTATCTTCCTTTTTATCTTGCTTGCAAGAAATCACCATCAATACAGCAACAAGGATAACTGGTATTTTTTTCACTTTGGACAGTTTTTAAATGATTGGTGCTAAAAGTAACAAATAGCAACGTTCAAAACTGTTAAAGAAATCCTTCGATGGGTTTTGCGTTACATGCCGATTTGACTTGGCTGCCAGTAATGCATTTTCATGAACCATTTTTTTGATTGAAGTTGGGCGCATCATACAAAAATAATGGTCAGGAGCTGGAGAAGTAAGGCCACTAAGATTTTTACGATCACTATCATTGAAATTGTTCTTTTAACGGTTAGAAAAAATGTTTTTTATGGTTTTGATTTTTTAATATAAAATGAGAAAAATCACGTTTCCAAACTTTTGAAACAAAATCTATACAATTGCATATAGGATTGTAGGTAAATAAATACTTGACCTCTTCAATATTTATAATCGCCCTTGAATCAAGTGATAAATTGTAATTCATATTTTAATTTATTATTACAAATAATAACTTTTGTAGGCATGTTTTTGGGATGATTTCAAAAACCAAGGGGCAATTCATTCAAAAAAGGGGTAAATTTTCAGTTTTCGTTTGCTGGGAGTGAACTGTCTTTCAAAATTTGCGTGGGATCCAGACTCGGTTTTACCATGCTTATAACAGGTATTTTACCTCATGCTTTTTCCATTTATGATAACTTGAAGGAATCATCCGTTATATTTGCGCAAAAATTGCCTCATTGGAAAACACGCTGCTTATAATCGTTGGACTTGCCCTGCTCATTGCAGGTGGAAATTGGCTATTGAAATCGGCCGTTGCCTTGTCCCTAAGACTTTCCATTCCAAAAATTGTAATTGGGATGACGGTTGTTTCCTTTGCCACATCTGCACCTGAGCTCATAGTGAGTGTAAAGGCCGCATTGGATGGTTTTCCCGACCTGGCCTTGGGCAATGTTGTGGGATCCAACATTGCCAATTTAGGATTGGTCTTGGCGGTGACCGTGCTTTTGGGAAGCATAGACGTAAGGCCTAGTTTTTATTCCACGGATTGGCCCGTGATGATGGTGGCTTCCCTTCTTTTTTGTGGTTTCATCTATTTTGATGGGGTGCTTCAGCGCTATGAGGGAATCATTATGGTCTGTCTTTTGTTCCTGTTTTTGGTCTATTTGCTTAGGTTTCAAAAAACAGCGGTCGTGGACGAAATGCCGGAGGATGATGTTATTTTACCATGGTACAAGACCGTTTTGTACTTGGGAATTGGTGGTGCCGCACTGTGGGGAGGCTCTGAACTTTTGATTGATGGGGCCGTGGGATTGGCCTCTACTTTTGGGGTAAGCGACAGGATAATAGGAATAACGGTGGTCTCCGTGGGGACCAGCATACCCGAATTGGCGGCCTCTGTAATTGCCATTCTGAAAAAGGAAAAGGCCATTTCCCTGGGGAATCTTATCGGATCTAACATTTTCAACCTTTTGGCGGTTTTGGGGATTGCTTCCATAATCACTCCCATAACCGTAATGGACCAAGGCCTACTTTCCAGTGATATTTTCTGGATGTTGGGCATCTCTTTCTTAATTCTTCCTTTGGTATTCTTTCCGAAAGGTCTGCGATTGGGATGGCGGGATGGTTTGGTGCTATTGCTGTTCTATGCTGGATTTGTATATCTGACCGTACAATAAAAAACCGCCCCATAACGGAGCGGTTCTTCCTAATCAACAATTAATTTACCAATTTTTTAGACCTTGGCAGACTTCACGGTCTTGATGATGCGGGCCGCAACCTTATAAGGATCTGCGTTGGATGCCGGTCTCCTGTCTTCCAACCATCCTTTCCATCCGCTTTCCACGGTGGCAATCGGTATTCTAATGGAAGCACCTCTATCGGACACGCCATAGCTGAACTGATTTATGGATTGGGTCTCATGCAAACCTGTCAATCGTTGGTCGTTGAACTCACCGTAAACGGCAATGTGCTCTTTGGTGACCGGACGGAAAGCTTCGCAGATTTTTTCATACGTTTCCTTCTTGCCTGCTGTTCTCAACACACTGTTGGAGAAATTGGCGTGCATACCAGAACCGTTCCAATCCCCTTTAATGGGCTTTGGGTGATATTCTATATAGTAACCGTAATCTTCTGTTAGCCTATCCAGCATATAGCGCGCTGCCCAAACTTGGTCTCCGGCATTTTTTGCTCCCTTGGCAAAAATCTGGAATTCCCACTGTCCGCAAGCCACTTCTTGGTTTATTCCCTCAAAGTTCAATCCGGCCTCTAGGCACATATCGGCATGGCGTTCCACGATTTCCCTACCATGGGTGTTCCTACCTCCCACGGAGCAGTAGTAAAGCCCTTGGGGTCCGGGATAACCTCCCACCGGGAAGCCCAGGGGCAGTTGGGTATGGGTGTCCATTATGAAATATTCTTGCTCAAATCCAAACCAGAAGTCATCATTTTCATCATCAATGGTGGCCCTGGAATTGCTCTCATGGGGTGTTCCGTCAGGATTCATAACCTCAGCGATCACCAAGTATCCATTCTTTCTTGCAGGATCTGGAAAAATCGCAACCGGTTTCAATAGACAATCGGATGAACCACCTTCAGCTTGCTGCGTGGAACTTCCATCAAAAGACCACATCGGGCAGTCCTCCAACTTACCACTGAAGTCTTTTTCAATCTTTGTTTTACTTCTCATGTTGGCCGTAGGAGTGTAACCGTCCAACCAGATGTACTCTAATTTAGATTTGCTCATAATTAAGGTAGTTATTTGTTCTCAAATTTTCGATTGACAAAAATAGCTTATTCAATGTTACAATATGAAATTTATAGGGTCAAATTAACAATTATTCGACCAATATTTGTATTACCCCTATTTATTGGGGGGTATAATGAAAATTAAAGTAATTTTTATTCGTTTTATTATTAAATTGTTAATTGTAGCTTTGTATATAAAAAGACAACCATGCCAAATTTGAGATTTGAGGCTCTCAGGAATGCCCCACAGAGACAGCATACCCATATCGAGGAACCCATAAAACGTTCGGAACTCTTTGGAAAGCAAGTTTTCAATGAAGAGAAAATGCTTCAATTTTTGACCAAAGAAGCCTTTGATAATGTGAAATCCGCCATTTTTCAAGGCAGTAAGATTGACAGGAAAATTGCGGATCAAGTGGCAGAGGGCATGAAAGCCTGGGCCCTTTCCATGGGAGCTACGCATTACACCCATTGGTTTCAGCCCTTAACAGGAGCCACTGCAGAAAAACATGATGCTTTCTTCGATATAATTTCGGATGGAAGGGCCATGGAAAAGTTTGGAGGTGCCCAACTTGTTCAGCAAGAACCTGATGCGTCCAGTTTCCCCAGTGGGGGCATCCGAAATACGTTTGAAGCACGTGGCTATACCGCATGGGACCCTTCCTCACCCGCTTTTATCTATAAAACCACACTGTGCATACCAACCATCTTTGTGGCCTATACCGGAGAGGCTTTGGACAACAAGGCTCCCTTGTTGAGGGCACTTCATGCCATGGACCAAGCAGCGACGGGGGTGGCTCAGTATTTTGACAAAACCGTACGCAAGGTGCAGGCCACCCTGGGATGGGAACAGGAATATTTTTTGGTGGATAGGGAATTGGCACAATCTAGGCCCGATTTGGTAATGACGGGTAGAACGTTGGTCGGGAATGCGGCGGCCAAGGGACAGCAATTGGACGACCATTATTTTGGAGTGATTCCGCCTAGGGTGTTGAGTTTCATGAGCGATTTGGAAAAACAATGCATCAGGCTGGGCATTCCCGTTAAAACGCGCCATAATGAAGTTGCCCCTAACCAATTTGAGCTGGCACCCGTTTTTGAGGAGGCCAACCTTTCGGTGGATCATAACCTATTGTTGATGGACGTCATGGAGGAAATAGCAGACCGCCATGGTTTCATGGTCCTCTTTCATGAAAAACCCTTTGCGGGAATCAACGGTTCTGGCAAGCATAACAATTGGTCACTGGAAACCGATACAGGCGTTAATTTGCTCAGCCCTGGCTCTACACCGATGAAAAACCTGCAGTTTTTGACCTTTTTTGTGAATACCATAAAAGCTGTGGATACCCATGAAGAGCTTTTGCGCTCATCCATAGCCTCGGCAAGTAACGACCATAGGTTGGGTGCCAATGAGGCTCCGCCATCCATTCTTTCCATTTTTATAGGAAAACAATTGAGCAATGTGCTGGATGAACTTGAGGGTGTTTCCAAAGGAAAATTATCACCAGAGGAAAAAACCGAGCTCAAATTGAATGTGGTCGGCAAAATCCCGGAAATTCTGTTGGATAACACTGATAGAAATCGTACTTCTCCTTTTGCCTTTACCGGAAATAAGTTTGAAATGAGGGGCGTTGGCTCCAAAATGAACTGTGCCAAGCCCATGACCATCCTCAACACGATCGTGGCCAAACAGCTAAGACAGTTCAAAAAGGAAGTGGACGCACTCATCGACAAGAAAAACCTCAAGAAGGATGAAGCCATCTTCAACGTGTTGAGAGAATACATCAAAACCTCCAAAAGAATCCGATTTGAAGGAGACGGCTACGGCACCGAATGGCAAGAGGAAGCCCGTAGAAGAAAGTTGAGCAACAATAAAAATACCCCTGAGGCCCTTCAGGTGCTCACTTCAAACGAAACCATAGCGTTGTTCAAGGAAATGGAGGTTATGAACGAGGTGGAGCTACGGGCGCATCAGGAAGTGGAACTTGGCGCCTATGTCATGCACATCCAGATAGAGGGAAGGATACTGGGTGAGATGGTATATACCCACATACTCCCTGCGGCCATTCGTTATCAAAATTTGCTTCTACAGAACATAAATAGCCTAAAGGAAGTATATGGAGCGGCCCACAAGAAAGTGGCAGAAGGACAATTGAACATTCTAGAGCAAATTGGAGAGCATATATCGGAAATCAAAAAACAAACCGATGAAATGATTGAAGCCCGAAAGCGGGCTAACAATTTAACTGCCATCAACAAGAAAGCAAAGGCCTATTGTGACAATGTGAAGCCCTATTTCGATTCTATCCGTTCACATACGGACAAATTGGAGCGACTTGTGGCCGATGACCTATGGCCATTTGCCAAATACAGGGAGTTGCTGTTTGCTAAATAACATCAGGTGAGCTTGAATTTGCATGACATAGTAAAAGCCCGAAACCGGATTGAAGGGCATGTCCGTGAAACACCCATTTTAACCTCTTCACTTTTAAACCAGTGGTTGGGCCATGAAATTTTTTTTAAGGCCGAGAATTTTCAAAAAATTGGCGCTTTCAAGGCCAGGGGAGCATGCAACACGGTAGCATGGTTAAAGGAAAATGGAAAGGTGCCAAGCCGCATTGTGGCCAATAGTTCTGGGAACCATGCGCAGGCTGTGGCCTATGCCGCCCACAGTTTTGGTATCCCAGTCACCATTTTTATGCCGGAATATTCTTCTAAAGTGAAGATACAGGCTACCAAATCATACGGTGCGGAAGTTGTTCTAAGTAGCACTAGGGACATTACGGACCAAAAAGTGCAAGAGGCCGCTGCCGAAAAAGGAGTCTATTGGATACCACCATTTAACCATGAGCAGGTCATTTGCGGGCAGGGCACGGCGGTCTACGAGTCGCTGACCCACCTGGACAACATAGATGCCGTTTTTGCACCCTGCGGTGGAGGAGGTCTGTTGTCCGGTTCCCTAATCGCAACAAGAGGGTTATCACCAAAAACCAAGGTAATTGGCGTAGAGCCTTTAAATGCCAATGATGCCGCAGAATCGTTGCGAAAGGGAAGCATCCAGCGTTTATCCGCACCACCCGACACGCTTGCCGACGGTGCCATGACCATGACTGTTGGGGATATCACATTTGAATATTTGAAACAACTGGACGATTTCTATGAAATCGAAGAAAAATATATCATCTACTGGACCCAATGGTTGACTCATTTATTGAAATGCCGAATTGAACCCACTTGCGCCATGAGCATGGAAGCCATCAAGAGATGGTTGGGCACAATGGAATCCAAACAGCGCGTGCTCATGGTGATTTCAGGAGGCAATATGGACCAGGCAACCACCCAAAAAATATGGGAAAGAGATTGGTTGGAGGTCCTACCCATCCATTTTGAGTGAAAAACCTATCTTGAAAAAGATGGGGAATGGCACACAGTTTCCTTATTTTTGCCCAAACCACTTTTATGTCAGCGGACGCTAGCAAAAGATACGCACAGCGTGGGGTTTCAGCCTCAAAGGAAGATGTACACAAGGCCATTCGGAATATAGATAAGGGTCTTTTCCCGAAAGCTTTCTGCAAAATAGTCCCAGATTATCTCACCGGAAGTGAGCAACACTGTTTGATAATGCATGCCGATGGTGCTGGCACCAAATCGTCCTTGGCCTATATGTACTGGAAAGAGACCGGAGATATCTCGGTTTGGAAAGGAATAGCCCAAGATGCCCTGATCATGAACGTGGACGACCTACTTTGTGTAGGTGCCACGGATAACATTATGTTATCGTCTACCATTGGAAGGAACAAAAACTTAATACCCGGTGAGGTCATTTCGGCCATAATCAATGGCACTGAGGAATTGATTTCCGATTTGGACAAGCATGGTGTGAAAATTTATTCCACTGGTGGAGAAACAGCAGATGTTGGCGATCTGGTCCGGACCATTATAGTCGATTCCACCGTAACGGCAAGAATGGAACGTTCCAAGGTCATCGACAACGCCAACATCAAGGCCGGAGATGTCATCGTGGGTCTTGCATCCTTTGGTAAGGCCACTTACGAAACCGAATACAATGGCGGTATGGGCAGTAATGGACTCACCTCGGCGCGACATGATGTTTTCAGTAAATATTTAGCAGAAAAATATCCTGAAAGTTTTGATGCTTCGGTCCCCGATGAATTGATTTATGCAGGTAACATGGCACTCACGGACAAGGTGTCCAATGCACCATTGGATGCGGGTAAGTTGGTTTTGTCCCCGACCCGAACCTATGCTCCCATCATTAAAAGAATACTGGAAAAATATACCTCGGCGCAACTACACGGCATGGTCCATTGCAGTGGAGGCGCTCAGACCAAAATACTACATTTTGTGGATGACCTCCATATCGTAAAGGACAACTTGTTTCCCGTACCACCTTTATTTCAGCTGATCCAAGAGCAATCCGGCACGGATTGGAAGGAAATGTACCAGGTTTTCAATTGTGGACACCGCATGGAACTCTATGTGGACAAGCATGTGGCGGAGGACATTATTTCCATTTCAAAAAGCTTCGATGTGGATGCACGGATCATTGGGCATGTGGAGGCCTCCGAAAGCAAAAAATTAACCATCCAAAGCGAGTACGGAACCTTTATATATTAGCATACGATTCCCTCTGTTTTAACGTTCTTGTTATAAACCTCACGCTATGGAAAGAAAAGAATTTCTACGAAGTCTGGGTGCCGGTGCTGCGTTTGCCCTTACTTTTCCATGTTTACAAGGCTGTTCGAAAGACGAAGTAAATGGAGATATTGTGGAGGAACCCACTGGGGTGGACTTCACCATAGACCTTGATTCGGCAGAAGCCCAACCTCTAAATGCCAACGGAGGCTTCATACTTAAAAACTTGGTTGTGGTGGCCAAAAATCTGGAAGGTGAATTCGTGGCCGCAAGCCAGGTGTGTAGTCATCAATCCTATGATCAGGTCCGTTTTGTGAACCAAGAGGGGGGCATTTTTTATTGTGATGTCCACGGTTCGCGGTTTGCACAGGATGGGACCCCTTTGAACCAAGTAGACAGCAATCCTGCAAGACCCATAAAAGTGTACAATTTGGAACTGGAAGGTTCCATCCTTCGGGTGTTCGAGTAGCCCATGATCCCATTAGAATGAAAAAGTTCTTGTCCATACTATGTCTCCTTTGTGTAGGTACTATCCACGCACAATTATGGCAAGAAAGCTTTGAAACCGCTTTGAAAAGGGCCAATGAAGAGGGCAAACCTATTGTACTCGTATTTTCAGGTTCCGACTGGTGCGCGCCCTGTATCCGTCTCAAGAAGCACATTCTGGATACGGATACCTTCAAAAGTTATGCGACATCCCACTATATATTGTACAACGCCGATTTCCCAAGAAGGAAAAAAAACCAATTGTCCGAGAATAAGTTGAATAGCAACAAATCGCTGGCGGAAAAATTTAACTCCAAAGGACACTTTCCACTTGTGGTGATGTTGGACAAGAAACAGTTGGTCTTGGGACAGACCAGTTTTTATGCCAAATCCTCTCCTCAGGAATACATAGCACTTCTGAACAGTTTCCTGCAATGAAATCGCTCTGTGTCCTTTCGTGCTGCCTTGCTATTTTGATGTCCCATGGGCAGGAGGGCAACGTTACCGTAAAAAAAACATTGAAGCTCATGGGATCCCGGTTCGAAATAACCGTGGTCGCTCCCAATGAGGAGATCGGATATATAAATATTGATGAGGCCGTTTCGGAGATTGAACGTATAGAAAAGTTGATTTCATCCTGGGATGATGATTCAGAAACTTCAAAAGTCAACAGAAATGCTGGGATAGTACCAGTAAAGGTCAGTCCAGAACTTTTCAACCTAATTGAACGTTCCAAGAAAATTTCTGAAATAACGGATGGCGCTTTTGATATTTCCTATGCATCGATGGACCACATTTGGAAGTTTGATGGGTCTATGGACAAAATGCCATCCGAACAGCAGATAAAACAATCCGTGGCCAAAGTAGGTCATTCCAATATTATATTGGACCAAAAGGAAAAAACCGTCTTTTTGAAGGAACCGGGCATGCGCATCGGGTTTGGTGCCATAGGAAAAGGTTACGCGGCCGATAAGGCGAAGGAACTTCTGATTTCCAAACAGGTGAAAGGGGGGATTATAAATGCCTCGGGAGACTTAACCACTTGGGGCACCAAGTCCACTGGGGAAAAATGGCTGGTTGGCATAGCTAATCCATTGAGCAAGGATAAGGTTTTCAGCTGGTTGCCCGTGGTGGAGTCGTCCGTTGCCACTTCTGGGAATTATGAAAAGTACCTTATGCTGAACGGGAAAAAGTATTCGCATATCATAGACCCAAGAACCGGTTATCCCACCACCGGAATACATAGTGTCACCATTTTTGCAAAGCAGGCCGAACTTTGTGATGCCCTTGCCACAGCAGTTTTCATTATGGGCAAGGACACAGGTATACATTTGATCAACCAAATGGATGGTGTGGAAGTGGTGGTTGTGGACTCGGAAAACAAAATACATCGCAGTTCAGGGATTATTTTTGATACAAATCAGTAAATTCAACCTATGGATAAGTTTGTGGTCTTCATTTTCATACTACTTTTTGCAAGCTCCTGCGTGGTGGTTAGGGAGTATGAAAAAGTCTACCTTAACGATACGGAAATGGAATTGGGCGCAAAAGTTTGCGAACGCTTTGAGACCAACTTCCAGATATACCGGGAAGGCGCTTCCGGGGCCAACGGGGGCAAAACAGGAGGCGGTTGCGGCTGTAATTGACAAAATGAATACTTCATACCTCAAAAAAGACACACTCAGAGCGAGCCGACATGTGATTGCATCACTATGTTGCTTTTTGGCATGCTTCGGTATTTGGTCCCAACAGGGGGATACCAGCTATAAAAAAAAGGTATTGGAATCCAGTGAGATCGATTTATTGTTCAGTTATTATGATCAAGACGGGGTGCACGCCGCGGTGACCGGGGGCGAGGGCACCGAAGCTCTTACCGATGCCACTTCGACCATTGTATTGCGCATGCCAATCAACGAAGATGATATGTTGACAGTGGATGTTGGCCTATCAGCCTATACCTCGGCATCGTCCAGCAATGTGAATCCCTTGGACGGCGGATTGGGGGCCAACCCTTTTGATGCATCCTCCGGAGAGTCCAGAAAAGATATGCTGGCCTACATTAATCCAACCTATCAGCACAGTTCGGACGACCGAAATGCGATTTGGACCGCAAATGGTTATTTTTCATCTGAGTATGACTATGTTTCCATTGGTTTTGGTGGAAGCTATACACGCTTGTTCAATGAAAAGAACACTGAAATATCTTTGGGGGGACAGGTTTTTCTTGATTCGTGGAAAACCATTTATCCCATTGAACTCCGCGAGGGGTTTTTTGATGACCGGATAATGGGGATTGGCACCTACAATCCCAATTTTGTTGAGTTTGACAAGGAACAGCGAAACTCCTATTCCCTTTCATTAAGTATTTCGCAGATTCTGGGAAAGCGGCTCCAAGGGGCCCTTTTTATGGATTTCGTCTCACAGAATGGTTTGCTTAGCACCCCCTTCCAAAGGGTATATTTTGGTGATGTGGGAGATTTTTTTATTGATGATTTTCAATTGGCGGATGACGTGGAACGTCTGCCCGATAGTCGATTTAAGGTACCTTTTGGGGGTCGTCTCAACTATTTCCTGAACGATGTGGTGGTATTGCGATCCTACTACAGATTTTATTGGGATGATTGGGGCATTACCTCACATACCGCCAGTTTGGAGGTGCCTTTGAAGGTATCCAACAGTTTTACCCTATATCCCACCTATCGGTACTACACGCAAACACGGGCGGATTATTTTTATGAAAAAGAAGAGGCACTTTCCACGTTTCAGTTTTACACCTCGGATTTTGACCTATCCGCTTACGAAGCGCATCAATTTGGCATGGGTGTCCAGTACAAGGATATTTTTCAGAACACCTCCATTTTTGGTTTCGGATTTAAAGCGGTCGACCTACGTTTCAGTAAATATGATCGCAGTGATGGGCTCAATGCCTACATACTCTCCCTGGCCACCACTTTTGTGGGAAATTGAGGCGGCGCACATAAGTTCAATCACCCAAAAGTCGTAAATTCGTAGCCTTAACCGTGGATTGATTTATGCTCGATAAACTTAATATTGTAAAGCAGCGTTTTGATGAGGTTTCCGATCTTATCATCCAGCCCGATGTTATTTCGGACCAGGAGCGATATATCAAACTGAACAAGGAATACAAGGATTTAAAGTTGCTCATGGACAAGCGTATCCAATATATCCAGCTTACAGAAAATATGAAGGAAGCGGAGGAGATATTGGCTGATGGCAGTGATACCGAAATGTTGGAGATGGCCAAAATGCAGTTGGAGGAATCCAAAAGTGCACTCCCCAATTTGGAGGAGGAGATCAAGTTTTTACTGATTCCAAAGGATCCTGAGGACGAAAAAGATGTGGTCATGGAAATAAGGGCTGGAACAGGAGGCGACGAGGCCAGCATATTTGCAGGAGATCTTTATCGCATGTATGCCAAGTATTGCGAGTCCAAAGGATGGAAAACGAATATAATCGACCTGAACGAGGGTACCAGTGGTGGTTTCAAGGAAATCCATTTTGAGGTGACGGGTGAAGACGTTTACGGCACCCTTAAGTTTGAGGCTGGGGTACATAGGGTACAAAGGGTGCCCCAGACCGAGACCCAGGGTAGGGTGCATACCAGCGCGGCAACGGTGATGGTAATACCCGAGGCGGAGGATTTTGATGTCCAGATTGACCCCAAGGATGTCCGCATCGATTATTTCTGTTCTTCGGGACCTGGAGGGCAGTCGGTCAACACGACCTATTCCGCAGTCCGATTGACCCATATCCCTACGGGATTGGTGGCACAATGCCAGGACGAGAAGTCGCAGCACAAGAACAAGGATAAGGCCTTTAAGGTGCTACGCTCAAGGTTATATGACATGGAGTTGGCCAAAAGACAGGCGGAAGATGCGGCAAAGCGCAATTCCCAGGTCAGCAGTGGTGACCGTTCCGCAAAGATCAGAACGTACAACTACCCGCAGGGTAGGGTAACCGACCATAGAATTGGCCTTACCCTTTATGATCTTCAAAACATCATCAATGGGGACATTCAAAAAATAATCGATGAGCTGATGTTGGTGGAAAATACCGAAAAGCTGCGCGAGGCTTCCGAAATTTTTTAAGTTTTGCCTTGCAACATATTATGAAGATAGCCCATTTAGTTTCCCAGATTCAACAAAAAAGGTCATTCCTATGTGTAGGCCTGGATACGGATTTGGAAAAAATCCCCAAGCATTTGCTTAAGGAGGACGACCCTATTTTTGAGTTCAACAAGGCCATTATCGATGCCACTCACCCCTTTTGTGTTGCCTACAAGCCCAATATCGCCTTTTATGAGGCCTATGGTTTGCAGGGATGGCAGTCGTTGGAACGCACCATGGAATATTTGAATGCCAACCACCCCAATATTTTTACCATTGCGGATGCCAAAAGGGGAGACATTGGCAATACATCCACCCGATATGCCAAGGCGTTTTTTGAAACTTTAAATTTTGACTCCATTACGGTAGCCCCTTATATGGGAAGGGATTCAGTGGAACCTTTTTTGGAATTTGAGAATCGGCACACCATCCTTCTTGCATTGACTTCCAATGACGGTGCTTTTGATTTTCAGACCAGAAAATTGGGAGAACATGAGCTCTACCAAGAGGTGATCAAGACATCAAAAGGGTATAAAAATGCGAATCGGCTTATGTATGTGGTAGGTGCCACGAAGGCGGACTATCTTAAAGAGATTAGGACCATGGTCCCCAATAGTTTTTTGCTGGTTCCTGGGGTTGGGGCACAGGGAGGTAGTTTGGAAGAAGTTTGCCGGTTTGGCTTGAATTCTGAGGTAGGTCTATTGGTAAATTCTTCCAGGGGAATACTTTATGCTTCCCAAGACAAGGACTTTGCTGCAAAGGCCGGAGAACAAGCTGCGGGCTTGCAACAACTTATGGAGGTTGAACTAAAAAAGGCCAATCTAATCACCTAGGACAAGCTGTCCAATATATGCCTAAGCTCTTCAGCTTTCCGGTTGAAGAACTCACCCAATTTGGTATTCATGTAGGTGGCGTCCATGGCTTTCTCCATAAAGTTTCTATACCTATATTCCAAGATATCTATGGCATTGGTGCCGCTGGTAATGGGGGTAACTGTACCCACTTTGCAAAACTGATCACTCATAGCTAAAGATTTGTTATATCAAAGATACGTTGAAAACGTCTTCAGAGTTTACCGTGGGGAGGGGTATACGTCTATAAATCAGACACTTTATCTAAATTTTAACGTATAATCCTTTATTTTAACTTTTTGATAATACCGGGACCGGGAATGTGCGGCATGGAAATCGGGCTATAAAAATCCATCAAATAAAGAAAAACAGCCCATAGGGTCCCTGTTTGAAGACTAATTCAACCGTTTTCCCAAAACTGAGATTGCAATCCCGGCCATTTACCCTTGGGCTGTTCATGAAATAAAAATCGGAAACCGATCATGGCTATTGGCCAAACCTTATAAACTTTTACCTTTTTTATACTGCACTACGACCTCAGTATGTTTTTTTGATATTGGGATGGGGTTAGTTGTGTATCTTTTTTAAAGGCCTTGTTGAATGTCACCTTGTTGTTGTACCCCACTTCGTAGGCAATGTTGATGATATTGAGATTGTGGGCCTTTTCGTCCACAAGCAACTTTTTGGCCTCTTTGATACGATAGGTGTTCACAAATTCGTGGAAACTTACGTGGAAGTGCTCGTTTATTATCTGAGAAGCGTTATGGCGCGTGGTGTTTAACCGTTGTGCTACGGTATCCAGACTGATGTCGTTCTCCCTGTAAATTTTTTCGTTGGCAAAAAGATGGAGCAGGTTCTCCTTAAGTTCAAGAGACAGGCTTGGGGTTAATCCCGATTTTTCATACTTTGGGAATAACCGGTTTATATAGGAATAGGCACCGTTAAAGACATCTGGTTGAATGTTTGCTGAATAACCTACATAGAGTACCATGGCAGCCATGGCAATCACAGAAGTATCAAAAAGGACTCCAGAGTTGAGGTTATTGATGATTATTATCCCATAGACTGAGTAGGTTATTACGTAAAAAATATGTATCCAGTAGATATTTTTTTGCCATATCCTGTTTTTCAGCCCAACCAGGTTAAGTCTTTTGCTCTTTAAATAGACTTTCCAAATAAAATAGCCATAGATTGCAAGTGAGACGATTTTTAAAATTACCAACAAAAGCAGTTTTTCGGAATCGCTAGGGTTCAATCCATTGAAAATACGGGATAACATCAGCTGGATTTTTTGATCAGCTGACATTAAGTATACCTCTTCAATCAAGAATCCGAACAGAACGGCAGTAGGTAGCAAATGCAAAAGATCTAGCTTCCTAAATCGGTACTTCTGCGTGGTAGCCTTAAAATAGAAAAATAGCAAAGGACCATAAAGAAACGATGCCCAAGTCGACATTAAATAGGTATGGGGATACTCCAAAAGATAATTGGCCCGGTTAACGGAGATATTCAGAATAAACAAGGAGTGGATAAAAATGAACAAACTTATCAAGATTCTGGAAGTGGGATGTATCTGGGAATTAAAGGCAATAACAAACACAATGTAAAAACCTACCAACGCAACAAAAAGAAACACTAGTGACCAAGAAGTTGCCCTTGGAACAATAGTATTGAACACTGCTTGGAACTCCTCGGTTTCCCTTATGGGGTCAAAACCTTCGTTCAAAAGAAAGTTGGGATTAAAATCGGTTTTGAAGCATTCGTAGACGTGACCAAGTGATTTGGCAGGATTTTCCAGTGCGGCCTCGCTCAACGCCATTTTTTTTAGTATGTGTTTTCTTTCTTCGCTTGAATTCTGAAGATTTTTTTCATAGAGGGGCAATGCTTTTTTATACCTGTGGATATTATAATAATAATCGGCCCACGCCAATGAATCGTGTAATCCAATATGAGCCAATTCCCCGTCGTCAGTACTACCATACTTTAACGGCGCTGCGTCGGAGAAGGTAGAAATAAAAAAGAGCAGAAACAATGGAGTACCCCAAGTTCTCATTTTTTGAGTTCGAATTAGCTTACTTTGAAGTTACTTATTTAACAAACTCGAAATGTTAAAAAAATCTTAAAAAGGGAAATCCCGATAATAGTTTACCTCGAAACGAACAGATATTCTTATGTTTTTAGGTTGTAGTAATGCATTGAAGACCAGTATAGTTGGAATAAAACAAAAAAACCGGTGCGAACACCGGTTTAAACTAACTAACTCAAAAAAATGCTAACTCAGATAATTTTGCTACAAAAATCTACCTTAACCGTCAGGTCAAGGTTAACTTAACTTTAGCAATTCGTTATAATTGCCTCATTTTATTGAATTTATAACGGGAATATTTTCTACTTATTGCGTAATTCTGAAAAAAATCCACTTAATCTTGCAAAGCAAACACCTTTTTTAACAATTCTGTTGTTCTTGAGGCAACTTTTGTCCTAATTTCCTTTTCTTCCACAGCAATCATTCGGTATACACCTTCCAAGGCTTCGGTCGTGGTATAATCGGTGAGGTCGGGGTTCACGTCGGTGGTGAGTGGCAGGCTGTTGTACTTTATGATAATGTTGTTCCAGATTTGGTCCGCCCCCACTTTTTGAAACGAATTCTTTATTATTGGGTTGAATTTATCATATAGTTTGATTCTTGTGGATCGCTCAAGATATTGTGTCGCAGCATTGTCCGCACCCAAAAGTATCTGTCTTGCATCATTGAAGGTAATGCCACGAACGGCCTCCACAAATATGGGGGTAGCCTCTCCAACCGAATCTTCGGCAGCCCTGTTTATAATCCGCAATCCCTCGTCGGCCAGATTTCCAAGACCTACATCCCTCAAAGTCTTATCTACTTTCTTAAGTTCTTCGGGAAGTAAGATTCGCACCAACTCATTCTTGAAAAAACCGTCCTTGAGGGCCAGTTTGTCCACTTGTCTGTCGATTCCCAGTTGAAGGGCATCCCTAAGGGCCTGGGCAATTTCCGCATTTCCAATACCTGGGGTTCCCTGTGGCAGTTGGTTCACAACCTGTTGCAATTCTGTGCATCCTAAAATCTGAAGGGCCAAAAAGCAAAGAAGAATTCGTTTCATGCTGCTGTATTTAGTTTTAACCGATAATTTACGGTTTTAAGTATACAAAGCAACCACCCGTTAAAAAATATCTATGAAAAAATAACGGTCTTGTTATTGTACACCATGGTTTTTCGCATCACATGCAGATGCACTGCACGCGAGAGCACGATCCGTTCCAGATCGCGTCCCTTGGCAATCAAATCCTTGATGGAATGCGCATGGGACACCCGTATAACATCTTGCTCAATAATTGGACCTGCATCCAGCGCTTCGGTCACATAATGACTGGTGGCACCTATAATCTTTACACCACGCTCAAAAGCAGCATGGTATGGTTTGGCCCCTGCAAAAGCTGGCAAAAAAGAGTGGTGGATGTTGATGATCTTTTGTGGGAAGGCATCTATTATTGTAGGGGAAACAATCTGCATATATCTGGCCAAAACGATGAAATCCACCTGGGATTCCCTCAACAACTTAAGTTGGATTGCCTCAGCGTCACTCCTGTTTTCTGTGGTTACTGGGATATGATGGAATGGAATTCCAAACTGCTCGGCAATATATCCTAGATCGGCATGGTTGCTCAAGATAAAAGGAATGTCCACTTGCAATTCCCCAGAAGTATGTCTGCTCAAAAGATCATAGAGGCAATGCTTATATTTAGAGACAAAGATGGCCATTCGGGGTCTGTATTCGTCCGTATGGATGTCCCAATCCATTTTGAATTCTTTTGCCAATCCATTTGCAAACTCGGTACTGAAGCCATTCAATGATTGCCCCTTTTCAAACTCACACTCCAAGCGCATGAAAAACACCCCGGCCTGCTTGTCCACATGTTGGTCAAGATAGACCACGTTCCCACGGTGTTCATAAATGAAGTTGGTTACCGCTCTAATTATCCCCGATTGGTCCTTACAGTGGATGAGTATGGTTAGGTTCATGGTCAAACATTGACCGATAAAAATAGGACAATCAAAAAAGGAAATCTAGAAGCCTCAAATTTTTTGTAAAATTCGAAACAAAACCAATTATCAGTTGCATTTTCTGTAAATTGCAGGGCAAAAAAAGACGTTTTATTGTCAATGGAACAAAGCAAGCCCTACCAACCCAAGCACAAGATAAGAATTGTGACCGCAGCCTCCCTTTTTGACGGACATGATGCGGCGATAAACATCATGCGCAGGATCATTCAAGCCACTGGTGTTGAGGTAATACATTTGGGGCACGATAGAAGCGTGGCCGAGGTAGTGGATTGTGCCATTCAGGAAGACGCCCATGCCATTGCAATGACCTCTTACCAGGGAGGGCATAACGAATATTTTCGCTATATGTTCGACCTGTTGCAGGAAAAAAACGCAGGTCATATTAAGATCTTCGGTGGTGGTGGTGGAGTAATCCTTCCGGAGGAGATAAAGGAATTGATGGCCTATGGCATAGAACGCATCTATTCCCCGGACGATGGACGCGAAATGGGGCTTCAAGGCATGATCAACGATTTGGTAAAACGTTGTGATCGTGCCATTCCGGACCTAAAATTACCAAAAGGCGATTCTGTATCCCACTTATTGAAGAAAAAACATCCGAATACCATTGCCCGATTAATATCCTTGGCCGAAAACAGGCACGACGCCTATGAGGAATACCAAAACGAGGTGGTAAGTCTGGCCCAACAAATACCGGTACTGGGCATAACGGGTACAGGGGGAGCCGGAAAATCAAGTCTTGTAGATGAGTTGGTAAGACGTTTTTTGGTCGATTTTCCCGAAAAACATATAGGCATTGTTTCCGTTGATCCCTCCAAACGCAAAACCGGAGGGGCCTTGTTGGGAGATCGCATCCGAATGAATGCCATTAACAAAAATCGGGTATACATGCGGTCCTTGGCCACCCGACAATCCAATTTGGCGCTCTCCAAGCACGTTTCCGAAGCGGTGCAGGTGCTCAAGGCGGCCCATTTTGATTTGATCATCTTGGAAACTTCAGGTATCGGCCAATCGGACACGGAAATTTTGGAACACAGTGATGTATCGCTCTACGTGATGACCCCTGAATTTGGGGCAGCCACCCAATTGGAGAAAATTGACATGCTCGATTTTGCTGATATCGTTGCCATTAACAAGTTTGACAAAAGAGGAGCTTTGGATGCTCTTCGCGATGTAAAAAAGCAATACCAGCGCAATCATGGACTGTGGAACGCCAAAGCGGAAGACCTGCCCATTTTTGGGACCATCGCATCCCAATTCAATGATCCTGGCATGAACCAGCTCTATAGTGCCGTAATGGCTACCCTGGCTGCGAAGACAGGCTCAACCCTGATTTCGTCTTTTGAGGTTAATGATGAAATGTCAGAGAAAGTTTTTGTTATTCCACCCTCAAGAACGCGGTACCTATCCGAAATAGCGGAGACCAACCGTGCATATGATCAAAGAACTGGGACTCAAACAAAAATTGCGCAAAAACTTTATGGCATTTTCTTGACCCTTGCCTCACTGGCGGACGTAAACCAGGAAGAGGCAGAAGAGCTTTGGTTGGATAAATCCGGCTTGAGGGAAGAAACAATCTTCGCTCATCTCAAGGTCGAGGGCGATAAGGAATTTTGTGCGCTGCTCATAAAGGAGTTTGACAAGGTGAAGCTTGATTTGGACCCACATCATTGGGAATCCATACTAAAATGGCGGAAAAAAGTCAATCGATACAGGGCCGATGTGTATTCTTTTAAGGTCAGGGGAAAGGAAGTCAATATAAAAACGCATACCGAGTCCCTGTCCCATAGTCAGATTCCGAAAGTGGTGCTGCCAAAGTATAAGGCATGGGGAGATATTCTTCAATGGATTTTACAGGAAAATGTTCCGGGAGAATTTCCATATACTTCAGGGCTGTACCCATTTAAGAGAGAAGGGGAGGACCCTACGAGAATGTTTGCCGGGGAAGGTGGTCCAGAAAGGACCAACCGAAGGTTTCATTACGTGAGCTTGGACATGCCCGCTAAGCGCCTTTCCACGGCGTTTGATTCCGTCACCCTCTATGGTCATGATCCAGACCATAGACCTGACATTTATGGCAAAATTGGAAATGCAGGGGTGTCAATCTGCTGTTTGGATGATGCCAAAAAGTTATATTCCGGATTTGATCTCAGCGATCCCATGACCTCGGTGAGCATGACCATAAACGGACCGGCTCCCATGTTGCTCGCCTTTTTCATGAATGCCGCGATTGACCAAAATTGTGAGAAATACATCAAGCAAGAAGGTCTGGAAAAAAAGGTTGAACAAAAAATCAAGGAACTATATCAGAAAAAGAGTGTTGAAAGACCCACCTATTTGGGTAATTTGCCGGAAGGAAACAATGGACTGGGATTGATGTTGTTGGGTGTGACTGGGGACCAAGTGCTTCCCAAAGACATTTATGAAAAAATAAAGAAAGAAACCCTGGGTCAGGTTCGTGGCACCGTACAAGCGGATATTTTAAAGGAGGACCAAGCGCAGAATACCTGCATTTTTTCTACGGAGTTTGCCCTTCGTTTGATGGGGGATGTCCAAGAGTACTTTATAGCCCATAAGGTGCGAAATTTTTATTCCGTTTCCATTTCGGGGTATCACATTGCCGAAGCGGGCGCAAATCCCATCACTCAGTTGGCCTTCACCTTGTCCAATGGTTTTACCTACGTGGAATACTACCTTAGCCGAGGAATGGATATCAATAAGTTCGGACCCAACCTGTCCTTTTTCTTTTCCAATGGGGTTGACCCTGAATATGCCGTTATTGGCCGGGTGGCCCGAAGAATCTGGGCCAAGGCCTTGAAAGAAAAGTATGGGGCAGATCCACGGGCACAGATGCTGAAATACCATATCCAGACCTCGGGAAGGAGCCTTCATGCCCAGGAAATCGACTTTAACGACATCCGCACCACCTTGCAGGCCCTGTATGCCATTTATGACAATTGCAATTCCCTGCACACCAATGCCTATGACGAGGCCATAACCACGCCTACAGAAGAATCCGTGAGAAGGGCAATGGCCATTCAATTGATAATCAACAAAGAACTGGGGCTTGCGAAGAACGAGAACCCGATGCAGGGTTCGTTTATTATTGAAGAACTTACCGATTTGGTGGAGGAAGCCGTGCTTTTGGAGTTTGACAGGATTACCGAACGCGGTGGCGTATTGGGCGCCATGGAAACTATGTACCAAAGGTCCAAAATACAGGAAGAAAGTTTGCATTACGAAACCTTGAAACATTCTGGGGAATATCCCATTATCGGTGTGAACACATTTTTGAGTTCCAAGGGGTCACCGACCATTCTTCCTGCGGAGGTGATCAGGGCCACAGAGGAAGAAAAGCAAAATCAAATCCAAACACTGAACAATTTGCACCAGAGGAACAAGGAAGAATCAGAAGCACAATTGCAATCACTCAAAATCACAGCAATCCGTAACGAAAACCTTTTTGAACGACTTATGGAAGTATCCAAATATTGCTCATTGGGACAGATAACCCATGCTCTTTTTGAAGTAGGCGGACAATATAGAAGAAATATGTAATGGGTGCGGGCTAGTCGTTTCTGTTCAAGATAGACTTTCTCCATTTTTTAAAGGAACTCCTAAAAACACGGATTTCCCTTCGGAGCAGGTTTAGGTACTCTTTCTCCTTTACACCATCCCTTTCCAGGCCATTGCAATAAGCAAGAATATTGCGTGTCATAATGTTGATGAAAGTCAGGCTTTTCATTCTCACGGAATATGAATTGCTCATGGCCACCTGCTCAATCTCCTTGGTAATGAGCATGGCATCCGCCAACATGCATTCGGTGACATCGCTGCGAAAACTAGGCACGTTGCGCAAGGACAGGACTTCTTTGTTATATGAAAAATAGGTGGCTATGGCCTCGCTGAGATCGCGAAGGGCCAAGGATTCACGGTATATACCAAGAGAATTTAACGAACCTCTCTCCATTTTCTTTAAAGCAATTTTCACTCATAAAATTACGTACTAAAGCACGATAATTAATTTGTATTTTAAAGTGTAATGATGATTTTGCTTTTTAATCGTAAATTTACAACATACTTTTTCTTAAAAAATGAAGATAGATGCACTGAATTGGCAAATTCTCGGGTACTTACAGCGGAATGCTAGGGAATCCTTTGCCCATATCGGCCGAAAAGTGGGGCTTACCTCACCGGCAGTGGCCGAACGGGTAAAGAAGATGGAAGACTTTGGAATCATACAAGGTTATGGCACCCAGGTTTCGTATGCTTTGGCGGGCCATCAATTAAAGGCCATAATAATGCTCAGGGCTTTCATGGGAAAACTGAAACCTTTTTTGGAAAAGGTAAAGTCGTTCCAAGAAGTGGTCAACTGTTATCGGATCACTGGCAATGAAAACATAATTATGGAGGTTGTGTTGCGCGACCAGGCACATCTAGAAAAATTTATTGACGAATTGATCGTTTATGGTGAATGCAGAACACATATTGTGCTATCCAATGTGGTGGAAAACGCTCCGATTGGAAAAGCCAAGGGTTTGAACTAAATTTTCGAGTAACTTTAAATCATGGTTAGCACTTTTTGCTTTGGCCAGATTTTTGTGGGACACCTGTTATGAAAAAAATATACCTGCTTCTTATACTACAACTTCTCCTTTTATATGGAGGGTTTTCCCAACAGCTTACTTTAAAAAAGGGAACCATTATGGAAGATTTGATGGTCAATGATTCGGTTCCCGAGACCTTTTCACTCTATCTCCCCACAACATTCCATACGGATAAAAAGTGGCCATTGTTGATGGTATTTGATTTGGACGGCAGGGAAAAACAGGCACTTTCCATGTTCTTGCAAGCAGCGGAAAAAGAAGGCTATATATTGGCGGCGCCAAGTGTTTCGGACACCGTTTCCCTATCGTCCAACATGGTTTCCACAGGAAAGACAATCGAAAGAATCGTAAATCTGTTGCCCGTGCACCCAGGACTGATTTATACGGCAGGGGCAAATTCAGCAGCCCGTTTTTCTAATCTTGTGCCGATTTTTATCAAGGAGATCAGAGGGACAATCTCCATTGGGTCCACGATTGCCAATACGGAACTGTTGAATGTGAAGCAGCCCTTCCATTTTGTTGGAATAGTTGGAAAAAACAATTTTGAATACCCCATGATGTTGTCCGTGGAGAAGATTTTGGACAGGTTCAAGTTTCCAAATCAAATTTTATTGCATGAAAAGGATGGTGCCTGGCCAGACCCCGAATATCTTGAAAAAAGTATGCAATTGTTCACCTTGGGGGCCATGGCAAAAGGCGTAGTACCTAAAGACACGGCATACATTGAGAACGCATACAGCGATGATTTACAGAAAGTACAGGGGCTGATGCAACAAAGAAAATTTTTGCTGGCCGAACAGTATTTGGGTGAGATGACCTCTATCTTCGGAGCCCATAAGAATTTGGACTCCCTGCGCAATGTCCTAAAAGATCTTCGGAAGGATAAACTCTATAGGGCCATGCGCCGCGGGGAAAACAATGCTTTTTTGAAAGAATCACTGCTTAAAGAGGACTATCAATACTATATGGAAGAAGATGTCCTCAGCCACAACTTCAACAATCTGGGATGGTGGAACTACCAGGCTCAGGAGTTGAATAAATTCAAATCGGGTACGGATATCTATGAAAAACAGATGGGCAATCGACTGTACGGCTTTGTGAACGCATTGGCCGAGGACAATATCAATATTGAGCTTTCGGAGCCGATAATTGATGAAGATGCACTTGCTTTTTTATATATGCTCAAGACGGTAATCGAACCTGAAAATTTTGAGTATTATCTGAATATAATCTCGTTGAGTTCAAAAAATGAAGATTTCGGTACCGCGCTTTTCTATCTGGAAGAGGCACTGAAAAAAGGATTTAAGGATAAGGAAAAACTGTACAATTTGGAAGATACTGCCTTGTTCCGCATCACTCCAGAATTTAATAAGTTGGTAACCAAATATTTAAACGAGGCCCGATACGACATTATTGAAGAATAAGACTGGGAACTTGGGATAAATCCCAATCGATCACCAACCCTTTTGCCAGATCTCTGGCAATTTCCTTTCCGTATAGGTGCTCGCAGAGGTATAAAGCCGCTTCAAAGCTTTTGGCCCCACCGGCAGAGGTTATAAATTTTCCATCGTGTACAAAAAGTACACTGTCCTTTACCTGTAAATTTGGAAACATGTCCCTATACTTTTCTATATCGGAAGGAAAAGTGGTGGAGACCACACTATCCAACACCCCAGCTTTGGCCAGTACAAAAGCCCCATCACAGTGGGAGGTGACAAACAGAGCATTTTGACTCACGCTTCTCACAAAATCAATCATTGCCGAATCTTCCAAATCCGTATCCAAATGATGCTTCGCACTGGGCACCACCAAAATGTCAATCGCGGGAATGGAATCTTTGGTGTAGTCAAAATCGGGCAGAATCCTAACTCCCTCAAATGAGGTGATGGGTTCAAGCGTGTTGGCCACGGTAAACGTGTTCATGGCTTTTATACCTTCGCGGTATTGCGTATGTTGGAAAATATCGAAGGGTGCAGTGAATTCTGTATTGTACACCCCGTGCATGATCAAAAAAGCGACATTGTAGCGATTGGGTGCAATATTAGGTATTGTGCGGGTCGCCATATTAGTGGATGCTTCCTTTTCCTTTTTTTCGGCACAAAACGTCAAAAGAAGAAACAAAAGCCAAACAAGGGGGTATTTTTTCATCATGGATCTAAGTTACTACAAATGGTCCTTTCCGCTACCTTTGTGTAAAAATATGGTATAATGAAATATATTTCATTGATGCTCTTCTTTTTGGTCATCGCCTGTGGCCAAGGTAAAAAATACCATGATGAACAGGCCCAAGCGGAATACAAATCGGAAATACTCAAGGCAATCTTGGATTTTCAGAAGGAATTGAACGCTAGTTTTCGTGATCCCAAGACTTCACCCTTGCTCGATAGGCACCGCAAGCAATTTGAAGGACTGGAGTTTTTCAAACCGGATACTGCCTATGTTGTCAGGGCGTTCTTTCAGCGGACACCTGATGCAAAACCCTTTCAAATGCCAACCACAACGGACCGAAAAACATTGGAAGTAGTCTATGGTATTGCGCATTTTAGCTTGAATGGGTCGGAGCACCAATTGGAGGTGTACCAGAGTTTGGATTTAACAGATCAGGAGGAATTTGAAGACTATCTGTTCTTGCCTTTTTTGGACGAAACCAATGGAGAGGAGACGTATGGTGGAGGGCGTTATATTGATTTGTCAATCCCCGAAGGGGATACCCTGGTCATTGATTTTAACCGGGCCTATAATCCCTATTGTGTCTACAATAAAAAGTACTCCTGCCCTCTAGTGCCAAGGCAAAATTATTTGAGAACTAATGTGAGAGCAGGAGTGAAAGACTTTAGTGTTGAAAAAAAGCCTTGATCCCTGGGGAAAAAGGCTTTTCGTCATTATTTGTAGGTTGTCGGTTAAAAAGAGTAGATAGCTGCAAAAAGAACGGAGGCCAAGCTGCCCGTGGCTTCCCTGTCATTGTCGATAAAAACATCTTCAGAAGCGCTATCCAATCGAATTTCTGGCTTCAAAATCAAATCACCAATAGTTGCACTTCCAGTTAGCGTTATGGCAAGTACGCTGCCATCATCGTCATCTCCAAAAGCTCCAATTCCTGCAACATTATCGAAACCATCACTCGTTGTAAAATATTCTCCGCGAAGTCCAATGGTAAAGGTGTCAGAAGTCTTATATTGTGGGTAAAGCGCTACCCCGGTAAAGCTTCCACCATCATCCTCTTGGGTAAAGTGGGCCGCATTGATGCCCAAGAAAAATTCCTCGGAAAGGTCAAATCCACCGGTATAGTCAATTTCAAAGCCACCTTGGCTGTAAAGCAAGTTCAAGAACTGGCCTGAGTAACCCAATTGGGCACCAACGGCGTAATCCCCCGTACCATTGAGCTCGGTCAAATCGGTGGGATTCATTACAGCAAGCATCGCGGACCAATCATTGCCCAAATCAAAATCAGCTTTCAAACCTGTGTGGCTGAATGGCCCATAAGAAAATAGGTACGAGGTACTGTAGTTGAAGTTGGCCACAGGAGAAATCACTTCATACCCCAAAAAGGTGTTGAAATTACCAAAGGTAAGGGTAACGGCATCACTCACATTCCAGTATACGTACAATTGGTTCACAATATCCCCGGTTGCGGAATACATTGGTGATGCAAAGATGGCATCGGTTCCCCTTGGGCCGAATACCAAATCAGCCACAAAACCTACTTTTTCTCCTTCATAAGACCCAATAACGTTGGCCATGCCCAGGGCAAAACCATCCAGATTGGCAAAAGATGAGCCTGGAGCAATGGCTTCCTCCCCGTTGGGAGCGGTAATATTAGATCTGTAGTAAGCATCTACCGACCCGCTAAAAGTGAACTTCGGTTTTTCTTCCTCCTCTTGTGAAAAACCTTGAACCGATACTATGGCAAGGGCTGCAAATAGTATTTTTTTTGCGAACTTTGTGTTTATAATCGTTTTCATAATCTTAAATAGTTTAGGTGCCCTCCTTGGAGGTGCGTTTTTTCTAATTTTTGAGTTTCAAGTTGAAAAGGTTATACTACGGAGCGTTTGGCAGAACGCTCCGTTTCCTTTTATAATCAGTGTTGATTCATTCTAAAATCGGCATAGGCATCCATACCATGTTCGTGCAGGTCGAGGCCTTCAAGTTCCTCATCTTCGGAGACCCTGAGCCCTGATACCTTTTTGATGACAAGTAGGATGATAAAAGCTGTTACCGAGCAGAATGCCCCCGCAGCTCCAACTCCTGCCAACTGTACAAGGAATTGGTCCAATCCGGCCATTTGGCCAAAGATTCCCACTGCAAGCGTACCCCAGATACCACAGATTAGGTGTACTGCTACGGCGCCAACGGGATCGTCCAACTTCAATCTATCGATCAAGGCCACCCCAAGAACAATGATGATACCGGCCAAAAGACCGATAATGACGGCTTCATTGGGCGACATTTGGTCCGCGCCCGCTGTAATTCCGACAAGACCTCCCAAGATTCCGTTCAAGAACATGGTCAAATCGAAATTCTTGTACGCAAAAAATGAGGTTACGAAGGCTGATACTCCGCCAGCTGCTGCTGCAAGGGAAGTGGTAACCAATACCAGTGAGGTGGTAGCTGGATCCGCTGAAAGTACTGAACCTCCGTTGAAACCGAACCAGCCCAACCATAGGATCAATACCCCGGCGGCTGTCAATGGCAGGTTATGTCCGGGAATGGCGTTTGGTTTGCCATCGTCCCCAAATTTCCCGATTCTGGCCCCCAAAAGGTATATGGCCATGAGAGCGCCCCATCCCCCAACGGAGTGTACCAAAGTGGAACCTGCGAAATCGTAGAATCCTTCGGCTTCGCCATACGAAAGGGAAGAAAGGAATCCACTTCCCCACTGCCAGGAACCAACGATAGGGTAAATGAGGCCTACATATATAATGGTGAAGACCATAAAGCTACCCAGTTTTATACGCTCGGCAACGGCTCCCGAAACAATGGTTGCCGCTGTTGCCGCAAACATACCTTGGAACAGGAAGTCTGTCCACCATGTATAGCCGCCATCGGCATACTCTGGGGTCATTCCGTTCTCTGGAGCTGCGATGCCGAACCCTGCGAACTTGAGAAAGCCAAAATCGCCCTCCTCAAAACCAGGGTACATTAAATTAAAGCCTCCTATATAATAAAGGAGCAATCCCACACATATAATGAAAACATTCTTGAATAAAATGTTCACCGTGTTCTTTTGTCTGGTAAGCCCGATTTCCAAGAAGGAAAACCCAAGGTGCATAAAGAACACCAGTCCGGTACATACCATCATCCATACGTTATTTGCTGTAAATAATCCTGTATCCATAATCTTAAATGTTGTTAGTTGGTTTGTAATTAGTTTATTCCGGCGCTTCCGTTTTCCTTGGTTCTGATTCGATAAGCCTCAATCACATCGGAAACGAAGATTTTTCCATCTCCCACATTTCCCGTAGCGGCGGAATCCAACAGTGTGTTCACCGTTCTCTCCAAAAAGTTATCGGACACTACTATGACCAAATATCTCCGTTGGATATCTGAGGTACTATAGGATATACCCCGGTACACATGTCCTTGCTTTTCATTTCCAACCCCAGTCACGTCCCAGTAGCTGAAGAAGTTTACCTCAATCCCATGAAGTGCTTTTTTGACCTCATCGAATTTTGATTTTCTAATAATTGCCTCGACTTTTTTCATAATTAAGTTGTTAATTGATGATGCCAAATATATGTTAATTGAATCTAGACCATATAATTTTTGAGGGCATACAACTTCATTTTTATCGTTATAAAAAAAATACCCCTATAATTTTAGGGGTATGTGATTATATAAATCACTTTTTTAATCATTTAATCAATTTTTTATGGGATGCAACGGATTTTGTCGCCCTTTTTGGAGTAAATGGCGATTTTTATTACAAATCTGTTATCAAACAAACAAAAAGCGGGAATAAAATTGAGAAATATAACTAACTCCCAAGTCTGGAGAGCCACAATCCCAGCGCAACGGCAAAAACACCGATTGCCAAACTGGCAATGGCATATAGGGAGAAGCTGAAAAATTCGCCGTTCTTTATAAGGGTATGCTGTTCAAAAGCGAATGCCGAAAAAGTGGTGAAGCCGCCACAAAAACCCGTTGCGAGCAGGACAGTGGTATTAAAAGAGAAAAGATTTTCCCGTGAGGATAAACCCAAAATGATACCTATTAGTAGGCAACCTACTATATTCACCAGGAAAGTGCCAAGAAAAAAATTTTGGAGCAAGGGATTCAGTGATTTGGAAACCACAAAGCGCAGCATACTTCCAAAGCCGCCTCCCAGGAAAATAAGAAGAGCCTGTTTCATACCTCAAAGGTACGAACTAAACAGCTTTTTTGTATTCGGTTTCGGAAGACTCCCGGGGTAAGAGTTTGGTAACTGAAGTCTTCTCATTTTTGTTTGTGGACCCTCCAAATCCTTCAGTGGCACCGTTGACACTGAACAATAAAAGAATCGCATTGATAGCAAGTAAGCCGAATAAGATTCCCAAAAATGTAATCATAATGGTTTTGCCAAATAAATGTTAAACAAAAGTACACCTTTTCCTATAGTATACGGTTTAAACGGCTCCAAAAGTTGTTAAACCCCTCATTTTTGTGGTATCTGTAATGTAGATGTTAATTTTTGAGAAAGTGTTTGATCAGGAACAACGCCAATACAAAAATCACAAAGGAAACAAGGACCCAGGTAACACCTTTATAATTTCTCTGGTGCAATTTTTTGTCCTTGCGGTAGGAAAGTATCATAAGAAAGGTGAAGGCAACAACAAAAAACAAGGCAAAGATCAATTGTCCGGAACTGAACATATTTTATATTTTTATGCAAAACTAAATCAAATAACCAGCAATGAAAAGTAAAATAAGGGCGGTTGAATTGTTCCACAGGTCGTTTGGGCTTGGTGTTTGCCAGGAACCAACGGCAAATTTGGGAACGGATAAGAACAGATTAAGGTTCAATCTTATGGATGAGGAAAACAAGGAATACCTGGAAGCCGCCAACAAAGGGGACTTGATTGAGGTTGCGGATGCACTTGGGGATATGCTCTATATTCTGTGTGGAACCATTTTGGAACATGGTATGCAATATAAGATAGAAGAGGTATTTGAGGAAATCCAGCGCAGCAATATGAGCAAACTGGGTATGGACGGAAAACCCATTTATAGGGAAGATGGCAAGGTGCTCAAAGGACCGAACTACTTTAAACCAAATATTCAAGAAATAATGGACAGATAAAAAAAGCACCTAAAAGGTGCTTTTTTTTTAAACTACTTTATATCGCCAACCAAACTTGTCCCCAGTACGATTATACTGGATATCAGTTATTATTTTTTTGAGTTTGGAGGCGTAACTGTCTTTAATTTCTGGTAGTTCATAGTCCACACCCTTATATCCAAACCCTGATATGGGGGAAACCACGGCCGCGGTGCCCGCACCGAACATTTCCTTTAACGAACCATTCTTGGCAGCTTCCACCACCTCTTTCACAGAAATTTTGCGCACTTCCGTGGCAATACCTTCATCCTTGGCAATGTCCAAAATACTTTTTCGGGTAATGCCATCCAAAATACGGTCGTTGGTGGGTGCAGTCATAAGGGTATCATTGATACGGACAAAAACGTTCATGGCGCCCGCTTCCTCGATAAATTCATGGTTGTTGTCATCCGTCCATATCACTTGCTGGTATCCTTTTTCCGCAGCCAATTGGGTCGGATAAAACTGACCGGCATAGTTCCCTCCGGCTTTTGCATAGCCAACACCACCATTGGCAGCACGGGAGTAGGTCTCCTCAATCAATACTTTTACCTTGCCAGAAAAATAGGCCCCAGAGGGCGCAAGTGCAATAATAAATTTGTATTCCTTGGCCGGGGAGGCATGGAACCCATTTCCGGAAGCAAACATAAAAGGTCGGACATAGAGCGAACTGCCAGGATTCCGCGGAACCCAATTTTGTTCCAATTGCAATAGGGCAACAAGGCCATCCATGAAATGACTTTCGGGCAATTCAGGAATCGCCAGTCGCTTGGCCGATTTGTTGAGCCTTTTCCAATTTTCCAGGGGCCTGAAAAGCCATACGCCTCCTTCTTCGTCCTTATACGCCTTAAGTCCTTCAAAAATGGACTGTCCGTAGTGAAATATTTTGGAAGACGGATCCAATGATATAGGGCCATAAGGAATGATCTTGGGGGCACTCCATTCACCATTGGCATAGTCGGCGACCAACATATGATCGGTATAGGTGCTTCCAAAGGCAAGGTTGTCAAAATCCACCTTATGGATTTTGGAAGTGGCCGCTTTCTCCACGGATATATTGTTTACCATCGCTTCCATGACATTACAATTTAGATGTTAAAATTAGCCAATTATTGTTAGTTTTGGTCGTACCTTAATCCTAATTACCATTCTTTTTTAGGGAAAACACAAATCTTACTGATTATGAGGTTTTTTAACATTTTTGCTACTGTTTTACCAATGTTTTTTGCAGTTTTTGTGAGTGCCCAAGAGCCTAAAATATCAGGTTTTTATGGGGAAGCGTTCCAAATCAGACCAAATGAAAGGCCTGCCAATGCGATTTTTGATGGGCTTGATCTAAAAGATGCGGTTAAGGCACAGTTGACTGGAAAGATCAAGGAAGTTTGCCAGGCCAAAGGTTGTTGGATGAAGGTGGCATTGGATGGCGGGAGTGAGGTTTTTGTGAAATTCAAGGACTACGGTTTTTTTGTTCCCACCAACGCTGCTGATATGAACGTGGTCATGAATGGAATCGCATTTCAGGAAGAAATATCGGTCGAGGAACAAAGACACTACGCAAAAGATCGTGGAGATTCACCGGAAGAAATAAACAAGATCAATTCCCCGAAAAAAACGCTCCGTTTTGAGGCCGATGGTGTGCTAATCCAGGCAAAAGATTGAAACGGAGGATAATAACCACGGGCGACGGCTCAAAAACCATTCAAATTGAAGATTGGGATGAACACTATCACTCCAAACATGGGGCGATTCAAGAGGCATATCATGTTTTTATCGAAAACGGGTTGCGCTTGTTCAAAAACACAGAGGTAAAGCTATTGGAAATTGGTTTCGGGACAGGATTGAACGCACTGATCACTTATTATGAAGCCGTTGAACTGGGCTTGAAAACACATTATACGGCGGTCGAAGCCTATCCCATTTCCCAAGTGGAAGTAGATGCCTTGAACTTCTGTGAACAGCTCCAATTTCTGGACTGCGCAGCATTTTTTCAAAAAATGCACAGCGCATCGTGGGAGGCTACGGTAAAACTGTCTGAAGACTTTACCCTTTGCAAGCAAAAAAAGGATTTCAGGGAAATTGAAGGGCGTAATTTGTTCAACCTTATTTATTATGATGCTTTCGGGGCCAGGGTGCAGCCAGAGTTGTGGACCGAAGAAATTTTCCGGATAATGCACCTGTCCCTTCAAGAAAAGGGAGTTTTGGTCACCTATGCGGCCAAAGGTAGTGTCCGCAGGGCTTTGCAGGCGGTGGGGTTTACCGTGGAAAGATTGCCGGGCCCTCCTGGAAAACGGGAAATGCTTAGGGCCATAAAAGACTGAGACCGCCTTAAAGTTTTCTTAAGCCTGGGGAAATACTTAACATAAAATGTCATAAAGTTTAAACATTTGTGTTAAACCTAAATTAATACCTCAAAAACAGGTATTTAAACCTATAACTTTGATGCAAAAGGATGGTATGAAGGTGTTGATCACAGGAGCTACGGGATTGGTTGGTCAAGCGATTGTCAGAGTGCTGCACCAACAAAATATAATGGTGAATTACTTGACCACCAGCAAGGATAAGATTACAGACTCTAAGGATTTTCAAGGTTTTTATTGGAACCCGGCCAAAGATGAGATAGACATGGCTTGTTTTGACGGGGTGGACGCCATCATCAATTTGGCTGGGGCAAGCATTGCACAACGATGGACTTCAAAAAACAAAGAAATAATCTTAAAAAGTAGGACGGAAAGTTTGGATACCCTTTACAATGCCCTGTCCAAAAAAAGCACCCATCAAATAAGGTCCTTCATCACTGCATCGGCAATAGGGATATATCCCGACTCACTGACGCATTATTATGATGAAAAGGAAACAGTTGTCGATGACAGTTTTTTGGGAGAGGTTACAGAAAAATGGGAAGCTTCCGCCGATAAGTTCAATGAATTTGACTTTAAACTGGCAAAGATTCGCATAGGTCTTGTGCTCTCTACCGATGGAGGGGTATTGCCCAGAATGGCGACACCGGTCAAAAATTTTGTGGGGGCGCCTCTGGGCAGCGGCGAACAATGGCAATCATGGATCCATATAGATGATCTTGCCATCATGTTCACATTTGTACTGGAAAACAAGCTTGAAGGTGTTTTCAATGGGGTTTCGCCCAACCCGGTAACAAATACCAAAATGACCAAAGAATTGGCGCGGGTTCTGAACAGGCCCCTATGGTTGCCTAATGTCCCCAAATTTGTGCTGAGCGGAATCCTTGGGAAAATGTCCTACCTTCTATTTGCCAGTCAACGGGTAAGCAGCAAAAAAATGGAAAAGCACGGATTCAATTTTCAATTTCCCAACTTGGGTCCGGCCCTGGAAAATCTTTTTGACGAGAATCGGAAAAGCAGAACAGCCACAGCCACGATGAAGAACGAATTGGTTTAGTGGTTTATCCTTTAAAATGTATAAAATCCGCATTGGCGGATTTTTTTATGTTTTGCAATGACATTTTGACATTTTTGGACAATTGGCAGTACTTTTGCCACTTGAAAAAAGAAATAAAAACAGACGTTTATGGGCAAAAAAAGTAAGGTTGAGGAAATGGAAGAGGAACTGAACGGTGTTTCTACCGATGAAAATCCTGAACTGAGCGAAGAAAACGGAAATTTGGACAAAGAAACTTTGGAAGACCAGAAAACTTCGGTTGAAGACCAACTGCGGGAAGATCTTGCCAAGGAAAAGGACAAATTTTTGAGGCTGTTTGCCGAGTTTGAAAACTTCAAGAAAAGGACCTCCAAAGAACGGATGGAACTGTTTAGGACAGCCGGACAGGAGGTAATGGTTTCGCTCCTTCCCGTGTTGGACGATTTTGAAAGGGCACTAAGGGAACTATCAAAATCCGAGGACAAGGAAATGTTCAAAGGTGTGGAACTCATCAGCAACAAATTCAAGGAAACCCTAAAGAACAAGGGACTTGAGCAAATAGAAGTGGAAAAAGGCGATGTTTTTGACGCAGAGATCCATGAGGCCATCACACAAATTCCCGCCCCAAACAAAAAAATGAAAGGAAAAATAATTGATGTGATTGAAAAAGGTTTCAAACTTGGAGATCGCATTATACGGCACCCAAAGGTGGTTGTTGGAAATTAACAGCTTATGAAGGAAGACTATTACGAAATATTGGGTGTTTCCAAGGGAGCTTCGGCAGCCGAAATAAAAAAGGCTTACCGAAAAAAGGCCATTGAATATCATCCCGACAAAAATCCTGGGGATGCAAAGGCCGAGGAAATGTTCAAAAAAGCAGCTGAGGCCTATGAAGTGCTGAGCGACCCAGATAAGCGGGCCAAATATGACCAATATGGTCACGCGGCCTTCGAAGGTGGCGGTTTTGGCGGTGGAGGCATGAATATGGAAGATATCTTCAGTCAGTTCGGCGACATTTTTGGCAGTGCATTTGGAGGTGGTTTTGGCGGATTTGGCGGCTTTGGTGGCGGAGGCCAACGACGTGTAAAGGGGAGCAATCTGCGCATACGGGTACGATTGACCCTTGAGGAAGTGGCCAATGGCGTTGAAAAAAAGGTGAAGGTAAGAAGGAAAGTACAGGCCGACGGGGTCACCTATAAAACTTGCCCCACCTGTCACGGCAGTGGTCAGATGACCAAAATAACCAATACCATACTCGGCAGAATGCAAACCTCTACCACCTGTAGTAGCTGTGGTGGTGCAGGACAGATCATAGACAAGCGACCAGCAGGGGCGGATGCCCAAGGACTGGTGGTTAAGGAGGAGACCGTTTCCATTAAAATTCCGCTAGGGGTTGAAGAAGGAATGCAACTTAAGGTTTCCGGAAAAGGTAACGGTGCCCCGGGCAACGGAGTCCCCGGAGATTTGTTGGTGGCCATTGAAACCGTGGAGCACGAAACCTTGAAACGCGAAGGGGACAACCTACATTATGACCTGTACATAAGCCTCTCCGAAGCGGCACTGGGAAGTTCCAAGGAAATAGATGCCGTGGGGGGAAAAGTTCGAATAAAGCTGGAGCCCGGTATCCAATCAGGAAAGATTTTGCGCCTGCGTGGAAAGGGGATAGCCAGTATAAATGGGTACGGCAGCGGCGATTTGCTGGTACACGTGAATGTGTGGACCCCGAAGGAATTGAACAAAGAACAGCGGGAATTTTTTGAACGTATGGCGAATGATGAAAATTTCATTCCAAAGCCAGAAAAATCTGATAAATCTTTCTTTGAAAAAGTAAAAGATATGTTCTCTTAATTGCAAAAAAGCTTGCTGTTTAAATAAAAAACGTATATTTGAAATTGATGTTGGGTATCCAATATCTAATTTTCTTTTTCATAGCAATTTTTTTCCCATCCTTGAAATTATTTTAAGGGTGGGTTTTGTTTTTAGAGTCAAATGGCCTTTTGGGGCAATTGCATATCTTTGAAAAAATAGTTTAAATGGACGACATCCTTGTTGCCGAAAATGTTTCCAAAACCTATGGAAACCATACTGCGCTGAGCAACATTTCATTAAAAATACCCAGAAACTGCATATATGGATTGTTGGGTCCCAACGGGGCCGGAAAAACTTCCTTCATAAGAATCATCAACCAAATAACCTATCAGGATCAGGGAAAGATTTGGTTCAATGGGGAACCCCTCGCACCCAAACACATTTCACTCATAGGATACCTTCCTGAGGAACGCGGACTCTACAAAAGCATGAAAGTGGGGGAGCAGGCACTTTATCTGGCCCAACTGAAGGGCCTTTCAAAATCAGAAGCAAAAAAGCGGCTCAAATATTGGTTTGACCGCTTGGAAATTGGGGATTGGTGGAACAAAAAAATACAGGAGCTATCCAAGGGGATGGCCCAGAAGATACAATTTATAGTGACTGTATTGCACCAGCCCAAGTTGCTCATATTTGATGAGCCGTTCAGCGGATTTGACCCCATAAATGCCAACATCATCAAAGATGAAATATTGAAATTGAAAGAGCAGGGCACTTCCATTATATTCTCTACCCATAGAATGGAATCCGTCGAAGAGCTTTGCGAGTATATTGCCCTGATCCATAAATCGGAGAAGATTTTGGATGGAAGGTTGTCCGATATCAAAAAAGCCTATAAGAAAAACATTTTCAATGTTGGGTTGCAGACAAACGGTGATGGGGATGCACTTTTGAACAGTTTGAGAGCCAAGTTCAACATACTCTCATCCCAATTTGATCCATTGGAAAGCCAACTCAATTTTCAGGTACAATTGCCATCCGAACGCACTGCGGAAGTGCTTGCCGAATTGTCCAATCGGGCCAATATCCATCATTTTGAGGAAACCATTCCTTCTGCCAATGATATTTTCATTCAAACTGTAAAAAACAAGGACCATGACAGGTAAGTTGGCATTGATAGTCAAACGGGAATATTTGGCCAAGGTACGCAATAGGTCGTTCATAGTGATGACCATACTCAGTCCCCTTTTGATTGTGGGCATGATTGTATTGATTGCCTATCTCACCAAAATAAATGACAACGAAACCCGGGTGGTCACAGTGCTGAACGACAGTGATTTTTTTCACCAACAGTTCCAACCTTCCCAGGGATTGTCTTTTGTAAACGTTGATAATATTTCCTTGGAGGAAGCCAAAGATTCGACCATTGCATTGGGATATTATGGATTGTTGCACCTTCCAAAAGGCAACGACGTGGAGTATGTGGCCCGGGAGGCGTATTTGTACACCAAGGACAATCCAAACACTAATATCACGCAGGTTTTGGAAGGAATCTTTCAAAAACAGTTGCGGCAAAACCGATTGGGCCAACTGGGAATATCACCGGAACAGTTTTCGGAAGTGGAAAAACCGTTCGAGATCAATTTGGCAACTTTTGAAGGCGAAAGAAGTGTCCGGGGAATCAATGAGATCAAGGCATTTATTGGCGGGGCCTTTGGATATGCCATCATGATGTTCATTATTATATATGGTGGATTTGTCATGCGGAGCGTCATTGAAGAAAAGACCAGCAGGATCATTGAAGTGATTATTTCTTCGGTTAAACCTTTCCAGCTGATGTTGGGGAAGATCATAGGCACCTCTTTGGCGGGAATTACCCAATTTGCCATTTGGATTATATCAGCATCCACGCTATTGTTTTTGGTGCTGTTGTTTCTGGATATTGACCTGGGTGCAGTCGCTGCACAAACTTCCATGGCGCCTGGAATGGGTAGCAACATGGCGCAGATTTCCGCTCCAATGAGCAAGGAGATGATGTTGTACACCAAGGAGATCATCAATATTCCATGGTTACTCTTGATTGCTTCTTTTCTGGTCTATTTTATCCTGGGATATTTGATATATAGCTCCATCTATGCTGCCATCGGGGCTGCTGTGGACAACGAAACCGATACCCAACAGTTCATTTTCCCGATAATACTGCCTTTGATGTTAGCTATATACGTGGGGTTCTTTTCGGTATTCAGTAACCCGCATGGACCTATTGCGGTGGGGTTTTCATTGTTTCCACTTACCTCGCCCATTGTCATGTTGATGCGTCTACCGGGAGGTATCGGTGAGGGCGCTGTACCTTTGTGGCAATTATTGTTGTCCGTTGCGCTTTTAATTGTAACTTTTTGGGGCATAGTTTCCTTGGCGGCCAAAATATATAGGGTGGGTATTTTGATGTATGGCAAACGGCCCTCCTACAAGGAACTCTTTAAATGGTTGAAATATTGATCTTATATGCAAAAAGAGGGAGGTGAAATAAAGGAAATCATCAAAGAGGACATTTGGGGATCCATAAAGGAATTCCTGAACACGGGTTTTCATCTTGGAGAGGGTGAGAAATCCATTCATTTGACCATTGGACTGTTGCTGCTATTGGTGGTTTCGGTTGTGGTCACGAAATTTTTGCTTCAGTGGCTGCGGCATTTGCTCACACGAAAAATGGAACGTGAGGACAAGCAGAAGTTCTCCAGTGTGTTCAAGTTCATCAACTACGTGATCTATTTAGTGGTAGTGCTGGTAACCTTTAGCGCTGCCGGAATTGATATTACGCTGGTGATTACGGCATCGGCGGTCTTTTTCGTGGGGTTGGGACTGGCTCTACAAGAACTCTTCAAGGATGTTTTGGGAGGAATTTTTATTATTATCGATAAATCCCTGCAAGTAGGGGATGTGGTTGATGTGGATGGCAAAGTGGGCAAGATTTTTGAGATCAAGTTGCGCACCACCAGGGCCATAACCAGGGATGATAAGATAATAATCATTCCCAACCACAAGTTCATAAGCGACATCATGTATAATTATACCCAAAACCACAAGACCACCAGGGAGAGTGTTACGGTAGGTGTTGCTTATGGAAGTGATGTTGCCTTGGTGACCCAAATCTTGGAAGAGGTGGCCGCGGAACAAAGGCAGGTATTAAAAACACCAAAACCCTTTGTGCTTTTTGATGATTTTGGGGACTCTGCCCTATTGTTTTCCTTGAACTTCTATACCAATGATAGTTTTGGGGACCCAAAGATCAAAAGCGAAATGCGCTATAAAATTGACGCCAGATTTAGGGAAAACAAGGTTACCATACCCTTCCCACAACGCGATGTCCATATCTTTCAGAACCAAAAACATCAGGAAAAATAAAAACCTCAACCTTCCTTAAGCCCCTGTGTGGACTCATTGTCCTCCTAACGTTCCTGTTCCATTGCAGCATGGGGGCCCAGAGTACGGATATATTCAGGTTGGAATATTTAAATATTCCAGAAAACGATACGGGGATAAAGACCCAGCGTTACAAGATGCTCTTCAATCTGCCTATCAGGCTGAACGAGAGAAAGGATTACTTGGTCGCAGGGATGGAATACAATAGATTTGATATCGGCTATTCCCGCGATTTTGCGTTTGACAAAAGTGAGCTCATCCGGTTTCATGTGGCGGACCTTAACCTGGGCTTCATTACCAAATGGAACGAAAATTGGAATTTGGTCGCAATCGTAACGCCCAGACTGGCCTCCAATTTCACCAGCGGCACGCTGACGGATGATTTTTTCATAAATGCCACGGCTTCCTTTTGGAAGGAAAGCCCCACGGCCGACAAACCGTTCAGGATTGTGCTCGGGTTGTCCTTTAATAGCACCACGGGTCTTCCGGTACCTTTACCGATAATAAGTTATTATAGAAAGTTCCACCCAAAGTGGTCCTACAACTTGGGTATTCCCAAAACCAGCTTCCAGCATCATCTGGGCAAGAGGCATACATTGGAAATGGCATTATTCTTGGATGGATACTTCATAAATATCCAGGAAAACATTGTTTTGCCCGATGGACAATTGGCATCAAAAATATCGCTCTCGGCATTGCTTGCCACCGTTGGATATCAATACAATATATCCAAAAGGATGTCCTTTTTTGCCATGGCAGGAAGGTCCATAGAGCAGCAGGGGATATTGAGGGACGATAACCGCAAGAATGTTTTTTTGTTGAATGATGAGGCAAATCTTTATATTCGGACTGGTTTCAAAATAGGAATATTTTAAAATAACACAGTATGTCAAAAATTTTGGTGATAGAGGACGAATCGGCGATTAGAAGGGTATTGGTGAAAATATTGACCGAAGAGAACGACCATTATGAGGTTCAGGAAGCGGAAGATGGCCTGAAAGGCGTTGAAGCCATAAAAAAAGAAGATTATGATCTTGTACTGTGCGACATAAAAATGCCAAAAATGGATGGTGTGGAAGTATTGGAGGCAACCAAAAAGATTAAACCAGAGGTCCCATTCATCATGATTTCTGGCCATGGCGACCTGGATACTGCGGTGAACACCATGCGATTGGGTGCCTTTGACTATATTTCAAAACCACCAGATCTTAACCGATTGTTGACCACGGTCCGGAACGCATTGGACCGCAAGGAGTTGGTGGTTGAAAACAAGATCCTTAAAAAGAAGGTTTCCAAAAACTACGAGATGATCGGGGAAAGTTCGGAGATAGGAACCATAAAGGATATGATTGAAAAGGTGGCGCCCACGGACGCCCGTGTGTTGATTACCGGACCCAATGGGACTGGAAAAGAACTGGTGGCCCACTGGTTGCATCAAAAAAGTCCACGTTCCTCTGCACCTTTCATTGAGGTGAACTGTGCAGCAATTCCCTCCGAGTTGATAGAGAGCGAACTCTTTGGACATGTGAAAGGGGCATTTACCTCAGCAGTAAAGGACCGTGCAGGCAAGTTTGAGGCAGCCAATAAAGGGACTATTTTTTTGGATGAGATCGGGGATATGAGTCTTTCTGCCCAGGCCAAGGTACTCCGTGCCCTTCAGGAAAACAAAATTTCGAGGGTTGGGACCGATAAGGATATCAAGGTCGACGTTCGGGTTTTGGCCGCTACGAACAAGGATTTGAAAAAGGAAATTGAGGAAGGCCGGTTCAGGGAAGATCTGTACCATCGCTTGGCCGTGATTCTGATTCAGGTACCCTCCCTTAATGACAGAAGGGACGATATACCTTTGTTGATCAATCATTTTGCGGAAAAAATTGCCTTCGAACAAGGAACTGCACCAAAAACATTCTCCAAACAGGCCATCAAGTTATTGCAGGGCTATGACTGGACGGGCAATGTAAGGGAACTGCGCAACGTGGTGGAGCGCCTTATCATTCTGGGAGGAAAGGAAGTATCTGAAGAAGACGTGAAACTCTTTGCCAGCAAGTAAACTTATTCACTATCACTACAATCACCCAATTCGGAAAGGGCCTCCTTGGTAATTGTCCTAACACGGTTGTGATACTGTTTTTTGGCCTCGGACAATTCCGTATTCAATAGCGTCTCACTGGCCTCCACATGAATTTTGGTAATAAACTGCAGGGCTTCCTTGCAATCCACATCCGTGACAACCTTTTCCAGCGAAGATTCAAAGCCCAACAGGCAATTGTGAACCTTCTCCTTTAGATCACCATGCTGTGGCAAAAATATGTCGGTTTGTTTTTCAAGGGCTTCCTGCGTGTTCATGACCAAGATATCGCTACCCTGTATACTCGCGTAATCCTTTTCAAAGACCTGAAGAATTTTGATGCCTATAAGTGTATTGTCTAGAGCTGCGTGCAATGACTTTTTCGAAACTTCCGATGTTGGGGCCTTTGTGGCCAATTTCAAATCAAAAGCTGCATTTTTCAAACTTTCAATAGTGCCATCGCACCCACATTCGTCAAAATTTGATTTTGTTTTTTCAATACTCGCCAAGGCCTTGTAGGCAAAGTATTTTGACCTCTCAAAACCATCCGATAAAATGGCCGTCTCTATCTGTTCCTTAATATACTCAATATTGGAAATGGCATATTCACAAGCGTTCTTATTGCTGAAGGAAGACATAAGCCATAGGCTTATAACGCCAATAAGGAAGATGATAAGTAGGATAATTTTTCTTGTTTTCATTACGCTCGATTTGGGACTTCGCGTTCATGATTACATCTAAATTAGTTTAAGAATCATCTTACAAAATAAAAAAATCGACAAAAGCACCATCTAATCCCATCAACGGCACAAGTAATCCATAGAATGCACTTTTTTTCGGATGATTGAAGGAATGGACAAAAAAAGCTATCTTCAATCCCATGGAAAAATTTGAAATCGACACGTACAAGGTCCATGAAGGGATAAAACTTTCACAAGAAAGGACTTTGGAAGACTTGGGAAAATCGAATGATGAGCTCAAGAAAGACCTGGAGAAAATCAGGAAAGAACTGGGAGATTTTCAGGATACCCTTTATGCACATGGAAAATATGGGGTCTTGGTTTGTTTGCAGGGAATGGACACCGCGGGCAAGGACAGTTTGATCAGGGAAGTGTTCAAGGATTTCAATGCCCGGGGTGTTGTGGTGCATAGTTTTAAGGTACCGACACCAAGGGAACTCAAGCACGATTATTTGTGGCGGCACTATATCGTCCTGCCCGAAAGGGGTAAATTTTCTGTTTTCAACAGAACCCATTATGAAAACGTGCTGGTCACCCGAGTGCATCCCGAATACATTCTGGGCGAGAACATACCCGGAATTGAATCCGTTTCGGATATTGACCACAGTTTTTGGGAAGAACGCTTCAAGCAAATCAACAATTTTGAAAAACATATAGCCGAAAACGGCACTCTTATTTTCAAATTCTACCTCCATCTTTCCAAAGAGGAACAGCGACAGCGACTTTTACGGCGAATTAGGCTGAAACGCAAAAACTGGAAGTTTTCCCCAGATGACCTGAAAGAAAGGAAGTTGTGGGACAAGTACCAAGCCTGTTACGAGGAAGCCCTTAGAAAGACCTCCAAAGATCATGCGCCATGGTTTGTGATACCAGCTGATAACAAAAAGGCCGCTAGGGTCATAGTGGCCTCTATTCTCCTGAAAGCGTTAAAAAAATATGAAGATATCAAGGAACCCGAATTGGATGATGAAATAAAGGCTAACTTGGAAATGTTTAAACAACAATTGGAAAAATCAGCCGAATGAGAGGTATTGTACTTGTGGTTCTATTACTACTATCTGGGAGTGTTTTCTATGGACAGTCTGAGGATGAAAAACAAATAAGGGCAATCTATGATGCCGCACTGACCAAGGGCAAAGCCTATGATTGGCTCAATCATTTGTCCAATCAAATCGGTGGTAGGCTTTCAGGTTCCGTACAGGCCCAGCAGGCGGTCGACTATACCAGACAGCAGCTGGATTCCCTGGGGTTGGACCGCGTGTGGCTTCAGCCCGTTATGGTGCCCAAATGGGTAAGGGGCACCCCTGAATTTGCCTATATCGAAACCAAACCTGGACTCACGACCAATGTTCCCATCTGCGCATTGGGGGGCTCCGTGGCGACACCAGAAAAAGGAATAAAGGCCAATATCGTTGAAGTACAGGGTATTGCCGACCTTGAAAAACTGGGCAGGGAGAAAATTGAGGGTAAGATAGTTTTCTATAACCGTCCGATGGATCCCACCCAAATCAGCACATTTGCTGCGTATTCCGGCTGCGTGGACCAACGGTATTCCGGTGCCGAGGAAGCGGGAAAATATGGAGCATTGGGAGTCATTGTGCGCTCCATGAACCTGCGTTTGGACGATTATCCGCATACAGGCTCCATGAGTTATGGGGAAATTCCGGTGGAAAATCGCATCCCAGCGGCTGCAATCAGTACCAAAGGGGCCGAGTTGTTGAGTACCACTTTAAAACTTAATCCTAATATAAGCTTCTATTTTAAGCAGAGTTGTAAGCAACTTCCCGATGTGGAATCATACAATGTGATAGGCGAGATACGGGGCTCCACACATCCCGAGGAGATTATGGTCGTTGGGGGACATCTCGATTCTTGGGATCTTGGTGATGGCTCACATGATGATGGTGCCGGGTGCGTTCAGAGCATGGAAGTACTCAGATTGTTCAAGGAAACAGGCTATCGGCCCAAGCGCACACTACGTGTGGTACTCTTCATGAACGAGGAGAATGGACTCAGGGGAGGAAACAAATATGCCGAGGTGGCCCGAAGTAAAAACGAGCATCATGTTTTTGCATTGGAAAGTGATTCGGGCGGGTTTACCCCAAGGGGATTCTCTTTTGACTGTTCGGAAGAAAACCTGAAACAAATACAGAGTTGGAAACCGCTATTTGAACCTTATTTGATCCACATGTTTGTGGAAGGTTACAGCGGAGCCGATATTGGACCATTAAAAAATGAAGGATTGGTACTTGCTGGATTGCGGCCCGATTCCCAACGCTATTTTGATCATCACCATGCCGAAAATGACACTTTTGAGCATGTGAACAAGCGGGAACTGGAATTGGGGGCGGCAACTATGGCCAGCTTGGTGTATTTGATAGACAAATATGGTACCGTTCCACAATCCGTGATAAAGGGGTAATTGGTATATGGCCCAATCTATATGGTTGGCATGCGTAATTCAATCTGTACTAAAAGGGAGCTTTTTCCTGAACCATGCCCAATAGCCAAGTTATGTCTTCTGTGGATAATGTTTTCTTCAATACGGTCAAAACTCTGGGTAATCAGCTTTCTAAGCTTAAGCCCCATATTATGTGCGTTGGAACCTGTCGCAAAAATTTGGTCAAATTCCTCTGTATTTCCTAATTCTGTCATTTTTTTATTAAAAACATCAATTGTCAACAAATTTTTGATTCCATGTCCTTGCCCTGTCATGGTTTCTTAGGTCACAGTCATGGTCTATTGCCGCTTTTAATGTCAATAGCACCGACACCCAACCGGCATACACCTCCAAATACTCATCGTCCGGGATACCTTCGTTTACCAGAGTCAAATCGGTACCATTGTCCTTTGTTGCCTTCAAAGTGAACTTAACCTTGGAATTGAAATAATCAAGATGGAACTCCTTGTCTTTTTCCATATGAATTATTTTGCCCACATATACGTGTCCATTTGAAAAATGGAAATGTATGGCTCCTTCATGTTCTGGAGCCTTTTCAGCCCAAAATTTCTCACGTCCCTCTTGGGTTTCAAGATAGGCAAATACCTTTTCTGGCATGGACTTGAGATGTATTTTCCATTTTACCGTATTCATTGCTTTCTAAAAAAATGTGACTTCATTGGAGTGGGGCATTTATCATCAAGAAAGTAGTGAATTTTTGCGAAAACCGCCTCCTGATCCGCAGGATTCATGGCCTCATGTCTTCCTTTTGATCTATTGAAATTCTCCAAGCCATTCGATAATGCCCTTTAAAACCTTTACCTTTGCGGACTTTAACAGCAAACTATCAAAATAATCATAAAAAAATAGCATGGAGAACGGAATCTACGCAAAGTTCAATACAACAAAAGGAGAAATACTTGTAAAATTGACCCATGACAAAACTCCCGGAACGGTGGGCAATTTTGTGGCCTTGGCCGAAGGGGATATGGAAAATTCTGCAAAACCACAGGGCAAACCCTATTACGACGGATTGAAGTTCCATAGGGTAATTGCCGACTTTATGATACAGGGCGGATGTCCTTTGGGAACTGGAACCGGCGACCCCGGCTATAAGTTTGATGATGAGTTCCATCCTGATTTAGTGCACGATGCCCCCGGCGTTTTGTCCATGGCGAATGCGGGACCCGGAACCAACGGGAGCCAGTTTTTCATTACACATGGACCAACTCCTTGGTTGGATAACAAACATACCGTTTTTGGATATGTGGAACAAGGACAGGAGGTCGTGGACATCATTGCTCAGGGAGATACGATTAAGACACTGGAAATAGTTAGGGTAGGGGATGAAGCCCAAAATTGGAATGCAATCGAAGCTTTCAGGACCTTTGAGGGCGCCAGGGAAAAACGGATTGCCGAAGCCAAGGCGCAGGCAGAGGCTGAGTTGGAAGAACTTGCCGCTGGGTTTGACAAGACGCAAAGTGGACTTCGCTACAAACTTATTCAGGAAGGAAATGGCAAAAAAGCAGAAAAGGGAAAAACCGTTTCCGTACATTATGAAGGTTGTTTGTCCAACGGACAGGTTTTTGATTCATCCTATAAGAGAAACCAACCCATAGACTTTACCTTGGGTATTGGGCAAGTGATCCCTGGTTGGGACGAAGGTATTGGATTGCTCAAAGTAGGCGACAAGGCACGCTTTGTGATTCCTTCGCACTTGGCTTATGGCAGTGCAGGCGCTGGGGGTGTTATACCTCCCAATGCTACATTGATTTTTGATGTGGAACTAATGAAGGTGGGGTAAAACTACTGTCCAACAAAAAACATAAAGCTTCCAAACTTGGTTTGGGAGCTTTTATTTTGACCTATTCACACTTACCAAAAGCAAGCACAGGTTCAAAACAAGCAATAAAGACAAAATCGTAAAAAAAGTATTCATTGGTTATTGAATTGAGCTATCTGGCGTCTTTATACAATTGAATAACAACCGAACGCAAAAATACCCTACTATATTGCCCATCAATCTTTAAAGAACCGGGAATATGGAATGCATTAACCGACCTGAAATCATTTTTTAGAGTTGTTGACGCTCAACAAAAGTAGCAGTAGGTTAACAAGCAAGAGTAGTAGGAGTACTCCAAAGAAAGTATTCATACTTTGTTCATTTAATGGTTGTCGGGGAACAGTGTTCACAAGAATAGATTAAAAAAAATTCTAGGGTTGCGTCCAACCGTAAAAAATAAAAAACCCGAACGGCGGTTCGGGTCAATGGATTCTGTTTTTGGTATGTTTTGACTAGGTCGTAGGGTCAGGGGTCATGCGCAGATAGGGTTTGATTTCCTCAACGCCCTTGGTGAATATTTCCTTGGCTTCGTCAGTAGGAATGGAAGGGCTTACCACCACTTTTTCCCCATTCTTCCAGTTGGCCGGTGTGGCCACCTTATGGTGTGCCGTAAGTTGAAGCGAGTCGATTACCCGCAAAAGTTCATAGAAATTTCGTCCTGTTGATGCGGGATAGGTCAAAATCAGCTTCACCCTTTTATCCGGTCCTATGATGAAAACCGATCTTACCGTAAGGGTATCATCGGCATTAGGATGTATCATATCATACAGATCCGACACCTTTCGGTCCTCATCGGCTATGATGGGAAAGTTCACAACGGTGTTCTGTGTTTCGTTGATGTCCTTTATCCACTCGTGGTGCGAGGCCGCACCATCAACACTAAGAGCCATCATTTTTACATTTCTCTTATCAAATTCAGCCTTGAACTTGGCTGCTGTTCCAAGCTCTGTGGTGCAAACAGGAGTAAAATCCGCGGGATGCGAAAACAGAATGCCCCAGCCATCTCCAAGATAATCGTAGAAGTTTAGGGAGCCCTGTGAGGTCTCTGCAGTAAAGTCAGGGGCGACATCGCCCAATCTAATGGTTGCCATAGTGCTTTTTTATTGAATTAACATGAATACCCTACAAAATTAGTAGATAATAATCAAGTTTAGGTTTACAAGCGTTAAATGTCTATTAAAGTTTTGTTCTTCCAAATGATTTTGGTCATGCCGTTACCCTTAGCAACCGCAAAGTTTGTTACTTTTAAACATGGAAAAAGAAGTACTCAAACAACTGCGTTACCCCATTGGTCATTATCAAATACCCAGAACGATTACCGATGGTCACATTAAGGATTGGATATCGATTTTGGAGCATTTACCGGCCAAACTGGAGATGTTGGTGACCCCGCTATCTGCCAAACAATTGGAAACCCCGTATAGACCTGGTGGTTGGACCGTACGCCAATTGATACATCATATTGCTGACAGCCACCATCACAGTTATATTCGGTTTAAGTGGGCTTTGACGGAGGACAATCCGGTGATCAAGCCATATCGCGAAAAGGAGTGGTCCAACCTGTTCGATGCCAAATCGGCGCCCATACAAATTTCTTTGGATCATCTCAAGGCGGTGCATGCCAAGCTGGTTTATCTTTTAAAAGGACTTTCAAACGACGACCTACAGCGGGTGTTCACCCATCCTGAGGGAAACACGGTTACCACCCTTGCAGAAAATGTGGGGCGGTATGCATGGCATGGCTCTCACCATTTGGCCCATATCCAAAAGCTTGTTGAGAGGGAGGGTTGGTAGTCAAAGTTGCTTGGTGAGGATCCACATCGGCCTTTCCGCAGCTTTGGCACCTGGCAGCTTCAGTTCACTTTCTTTTTTGATTTTATATCCATTTTTTAGATAAAAATGGATGGGCTTTCCTTTTTGCATGGTATCCAGCCATACCACCTTTTTTTGGAGGTTCTTCGCAAAGCCCTCAATTAGCTGAAGCACCTTTTTTCCGATACCAAGTCCCGAAAATGATTTGAGCAAATAGATTTTTTGGGCCAAGAGGGCGTCTTTAGCAGAGATTTCATCCAGTTCTTGGTCCAAGATGAGTTTGACAATGCCCACTGGAATATTTTCAGTTTTTACCAAAAACAGGATCACATTGGAATCTTCCAGTTCCTTGTGCACTACATCATGTATGAAACTGCTCTGGAGGTAGGGGCTAGAATCCTCATTTTCCCAGAGATGCAAGTAGTGTTCACAATAGGATTGCTGGCCTACCTCAATGTAAGTACCAACAGTATCTTTTTGAACCAGCTCTAGAACAACCTTATTTTTCATGGGAATTTTCACCTCTTTCCGGACCATAAAAGAGCACCCAGGTGGCAAAATCATCCGAAAAGTCCTCAAACCGATGTTCCATGCCGGCTGGAACAAACAAAAAATCGCCTGGCCCAAAATCGATATGTTTTCCGTCCATCATGAACCGTCCATTCCCGGAGACCACCACATAGACTTCATCACGGGTGTGGGGTTGCTGCAGGTCCACCTTTTCCGGTTTGTATATTTCTACGGACAACGTTCCGTGTGTGAACAAGGTCAAAAAAGGAGAATCGACTTCGGATAATCGTTTGAGTGCTGTGTGCGGATTTATTTTCATTTATATTGCTTCAGTTTAGGCCCATTTAATGTTACAACCAATGCTGGGTTTCTGGTTTTGGTCTATTTTATTTCCCTCCAAGAGTGCATCCATTGCGTTTCGCAGATCGCTTCCAGATAGCGGGATGCCATTTCCCGGCCTGGAATCATCAAGTTGTCCACGGTACACCAGTTCCAAATGTGCATCAAAAAGATAAAAATCGGGAGTACAGGCTGCATCATAGGCCCTCGCAACTTCCTGGGTTTCATCATATAAATAGGGAAAGGTATACCCTTCTTCCTGGGCCCTTACCTTCATCAAATGGGGGGCATCCTGTGGATAGTTGACCACATCGTTGCTTGAAATGGCCACAAAGCCAATACCCTTCTTCTGATATTCACGCCCCAGTTTGGAAATCTCCGGATTCACGTGGATAACAAAGGGGCAATGGTTGCAGATGAACATGACCACGGTGCCCTTGTTACCTTTAAGGGTATCCAAAGAGCAAAGAGTATCAGATACGGTATCCAACAATTCAAAATCGGGGGCCTTGGTGCCCAAAGGGAGCATGTTACTCGGTGTACGTGCCATATTGTCCTTTTTTGGAATACTAAAATTATGAAATTACGGGAGTTTGATCCTTAAAACAAGGCTAAAGCTCAGAATTGCAGGAATCCTGTATCTTGTAAACCAAATTTTCTATTCTTGGAGCAAATTATAGACAGCGTTCACATCAATTTTGATGAAAAGTCCCTTTGGACCCTAAATCTGGCCTTGGCACTGGTCATGTTTGGTATTGCCCTCGAAATTTCATGGGATGACTTCAAACGCCTCTTGAAGACTCCAAAACCGGTACTTACCGGTGTACTATGTCAGTTTTTGGCATTACCCGCGCTTACATTTGGCTTGGTATGGTTTTTTGAACCCATTCCCAGCATGGCTTTGGGCATGTTCATGGTTGCCGCTTGCCCTGGGGGCAATGTCTCCAATTTCTTTACACATTTGTCCAAGGGGAATGCAGCGCTGTCCGTGACCCTCACTGCGATTGCCACCTTGATGGCGATTTTTATGACACCATTCAACCTGAATTTATGGGGAGGGCTATATGGTCCAACGGCATCCATTTTGAGACAGGTTTCCATTTCTCCTGCGGAAATGATAAAGCTTGTGGCACTTCTACTTGGTGTTCCGTTGGTTTTGGGAATGTTGGTGAACCATTATCGACCCAAAATAGCTCAAAAACTGGCCAAAGGATTTAAAGTGGGTTCCTTATTGTTTTTTGTGATGCTGGTATGTTTGGCGCTATATAAGAACAAAGATATTTTTATGGAATATGTGCTCTACGTTTTTTGGCTGGTAATGGTGCACAATCTGGTGGCGCTGCTCACCGGGTTCTCGATTGCCAAGGCGGTTGGTCTCTCACGGGAAAACGTTCGCTGTATCACTATTGAGACTGGTATCCAAAACTCAGGATTGGGCTTGTTGTTGATTTTTACTTTTTTTGATGGTTTGGGTGGCATGGCCCTGCTTACTGCTTTTTGGGGAATCTGGCATTTGGTTTCCGGACTGGTTCTCGGCAGTATTTGGGGTTTCCGGCCGGTTGAAAAAGAAGAGCTGGTGTGAAGCAACTGGGATATTATTTGATAAAATTATGGGCGTCTGCGGGACTTTTTTGTTACTACAAACGCATCAAGGTAGTTGGTGCAGCGCACGTTCCCACAAATAAGCCGGTTCTTTTTCTATCCAATCATCAAAACGCATTGCTTGATGTGCTTTTGATTGCCACTCGGTGTAGAAGAAAGCCATGGTTTTTGGCCCGTTCCGATATTTTTGCTAACCCAATATTGCAGTCAGGTTTTTCCTTTTTGCAAATGTTGCCCATTTATAGGCTACGGGATGGTAGGGCCAATCTGACCAAAAACGGACCAATTTTTGAGCTATGCGCCAGTCTTCTTGCCAATGGAGAAGCCATTGTGTTGTTCCCAGAGGCAAACCATAGTTTAAGACGCAGGGTGAGGCCCCTGAGCAAAGGATTTACCAGGGTTGTGCTGGCAGCTTTGGAAAAATATCCCAATTTGGACCTGCAATTGGTGGCCATTGGCCAGAACTATGCCCATCCTACCCAAGCCGGTGATTCGGCCACCCTTCATTTTGGGAAGCCGATTTCAGTACAACAGCATTTGGGAGCGGATAATTTTGTTTCGGAGTTACGACAGGCAGTATTCGATAGCCTTACAGGGTTGACCACCCATATTCCGGAAGATTTGTACGATGATGTGACTGAGAGGATAGGGGAGAACGGCAATATTTATCTTGATCCAGCAAAGGTAAATACCATGGTTAATGACAACGCATATCTTCAATCGGGGAATTTAAAAACACAACCTACCAATTGGCTTTTAAGACGTGTTTTTGTTTTATGGAACCTTCCCATGGTCATGCTTTGGCGTATGTTTCTTAAGCCCAGGGTCCCGGAGGAGGAATTTATGGCCACTTTCCGAATTGGATTTGCACTCCTTATATATCCCCTATTTTATTTGCTCGGCTTTTTGGTGCTTTGGAATTTGGACCAAGCAAAAACGGCATGCCTTTTTGTTTTGGGCCATGCCGTTGTCAATATGGTGCTGGTAAAAATGGGAATCACATCATCTTCCCAAAGAAAATAGCGTTCATCAACAATTTGTTGGTACCGTACCAAAAGGCCCTAAAGTTGGTATTGTCCGTAAACAGGATAACCCTGCCTTTCCCTACTTTTTTTACCTTGAAGGGCACACTGTTTTTTATGAGTTCGGCATTTTCCTCGGAAACATAACCGCTCAGTAAGGGTTTGTCCGTGTATTGGATGGGATTGTCATAGCTGTTCTTTTCAGGTTCCAAGTAGATGTTGTTGTTTCGGAACAAAGCCAGTCTATCATTTTTATAGCCATAATTTATGGGGTGGGAGCGGTCCAATTGGGCTTCAAAAATTGCTCCGCCGGTAACCTGTGCTCCTGTAAAATCATCTTTTTTGTCAAACGGGATGCTTTTGGCCACCAAGGTATCCTTTCGTATTTCCAGTTCCATCAGCTTGTTTTGCTTGAACCAATTGGCCATGTCCCGATATCCAATGACCGTTCCACCACTTTTCACCCAGTCCATAATCTTTTCCGCACTTTTTTCATTCAACTCGGAACCCCCGCCCCATCCCGTGCTTGGCAGTATCAGGTCGGTGTATTTGTCCAAATCAACATCGTTGAAGTGACGGGAGTCGATTTTGGTGATTTGCATATCGTAACGAATATCGAACAGATGCCATATTTCACCGGCATCATAGGAACGCACACCGTCACCCACCAGAATGGCCACTTTTTGTTTTTGGATTGGATCAAAATCGTTACTCCCCAAATCAATCCCCTGTGCAAGCCCCGTGGATACTGCCGTAATCTCGATATGACTTTCCTGTGCGGCGGCATTCAGGAAATCATACAGCTCTTCAGGACTTAGTTTTTGATTGTGCACGGGAATCATGATGGTGCCGTAGTCATAACTTTTGGCTTCCACCTGAAAAGGGGATTTAGCCACCTTGGCCCGCAATCCTTTGTTCAAAATTTTATTCAATGCCTTAGGCGTGTAGTATTCATTCCATGGAAAAAGGTAGGCGTATTGGCTTCTTTTGTCCACTCCGCCATCGGGCATTTTTAAATCGGTGACCACAGGCCCGGCATTGGAAAGTGAATTCAAATAGGTATAATCCACATTAAATGCCAAGGGAAAGGTCCATGCCGAAACATCATAGAAAAGACTGTCGGCAAAGGTGGTACGCATATCGAACATGGCCTGCACCAACCTTGGGTTCTTTTGGTCCATAGGAACCACGTAGCTATATCCTTTTTGGTAGGTTTTACCATTGAGCGTTACATCTTGGGCCAGTTCGTGAAAGGTAATCTTGTGCCTTTTTAAAATCTCTGCCAAGTGCCGTGTTTTGGCCGCATCTTTATTATCGCCGAACAGAATGCCCCTTACCTTGCTGCGGGAACCTTCGGCCCGCATGTCCGTATAGAACTGATTTTGGTAATTGAGTAGTTTTACACGCATGTTTTTAGCAGCTTCAATGGTTGAAAGTGCGGTAGTGAATTGGTTTCTGATGGTGAACGGAAATGTTAGCAAGCCGTTCTCACTTTTCTGCACGTGTCCACGGGAACTGCCCTGTTCAAAAAGAATGCCTATGCCTCCATTGACATCGGGAAAGGTCGAACCCTTGCCATAATAATAGTCATCATAATTCTCTTCGGAATAATAGAGGGAACCTATCCCATCCAATGCTTTCGCATGATAGGTGCCGATTTCTTTGGTCAGCTCCTGATTGATTTTTGGAGTGAGGGGATGCACCCTTGAAGGTTCTCCAGGTTGAAAAAAGAACGTACTGTTGGTCCCCATTTCATGGTGGTCTGTCAATATATTGGGCAACCAATTGTGAAAGGTCTCTATCCGGGCCTTGCTTTCTGGTAACTGTACGGGCAACCAATCACGGTTCATATCGAACCAATAATGATTGGTGCGCCCACCTGGCCAAACCTCGTGGTATTCCCGTTCATTTGGATCAGGATTTAGGTTTTGGCTTTTGTGGACATTGGCCCAATAGGCAAAACGCTGCAAACCATCAGGATTGAAACTTGGGTCCAGAAGAATCACCATATCGTCCAACATGGTTTCAATTTCCGGTCCTTGGGCGGCTGCCAAATAATAGACATAGGCCAAACTGGCATTGGAACCACTGGCCTCATTCCCGTGAATGGAAAACCCCTGGTAGACCACGATGGGCATATCGGCCACATCAACGGTATTGTTGCCTTCTGTCATTGCAATATGTTGTTCCCTGATGGTTTCCAGATTTTGATGGTTTTTAGGGGAGGTCACCGTCAGCAAAACCAAAGGTCTTCCCTCATAGGTAGTGCCGCGGTTTTCTAAGGTGATTCTATCGCTGGAGGCGGCTATTTGCTGCATATAAAAAACCAGCTTGTCATGGGTTACATGCCATTCGCCCACTTCATGGCCAATAATGTCCGCAGGTTTGGGGATATTTGGGTTGTAGGACACGTTTTTGGGAATGTAATAATCGAGGGAAATTTCTTGTGAGGTCAGATTCAGGCAGAAGCATACAGCCAGGAAGAGCGTGTACAATCGTTTCATATAGGTTCGTTTGAATTAGTCTTTGCTAAAAATAAAAAACGGCCTGTGCAATACAGGCCGTTTTTTGGTTTTTTTATGAATTATTCATCAGATATCATCAAAATCCACATCGGTGAAGTTACCGGATGATTCACCGTTCTGCTCTGCCTCATCATCTTCTTTTTTGAAGTTTTTTTGGTGACGCTCGGAAATAACCTCGGAACCTTTCTCATCGATGATGTAGTCCATCATCTCCTCCATAATCTCCCTAAAGGCCTCAAAATCTTCCTTATAAAGGTAAATTTTGTGTTTTTTATAATGAAAGGAGCCATCATCGTGGGTAAACTTCTTGCTTTCGGTGATGGTTAAATAGTAATCTCCGGCCTTTGTGCTCCTAACATCAAAAAAGTAGGTTCTTCTCCCTGCACGCAGCACTTTGGAGTAAATCTCTTCCTGATCCATGATATCTTTCTCGCTCATATGGTGTAGTGTATGTTTGTTGCAATGTTGAATAATTCAACCAAAAATGTAAAAAAAAAGCTAATCCAGCAACTTTTTTGCTATTCTTTCTCTGAGAGTTGGCTGAGGTAGAGTTCTTTATAATAGCCATCCACACTGTTCAATTCGTCGTGGGAACCTTCTTGTATGATCCCACCGTTTTCCAGCACGATGATTTTGTCGGCATTCTTTGCTGAAGATACTCTGTGGCTGACTATCAACGTGGTTTTGTTCTCTGAAAGTTGCTTAAGGTTGTTCAAGATTTCCTCCTCCGTCTCTGTGTCAACAGCGGAAAGACAGTCATCAAAAAGATATATCTTGGGATTTTTGAGCAGTGCCCGCGCAATGGATACCCGCTGTTTTTGTCCACCACTCAGCGTAATGCCCCGTTCCCCCAGAATGGTGTTGTATTTTTTGGCAAAGCCCTCAATGTTCTTGTGGACTACCGCTTTTTTAGCCGCATCCTTGATTTCTTCCAAAGTGGCCGCCTCATCCCCGAACCGGATGTTGTTCTCAATGGTATCAGAAAAGAGAAAGGCATCTTGGGGTACGGCACCGATGGCACTTCGCAGACTGTTTAGGTTGAGCTCCCGTATAGGTTTTCCGTCAATCAGTACCTCACCAGAGGTGGTATCGTACAAACGGGCCACCAGATCCAATATGGTTGACTTGCCCGAGCCCGTTTTGCCCAAAAAGGCCACAGTTTCCCCGGCCTTTATCTTAAAGGAAATATTGTTCAAGGCCGTGATATTGGTATCCTCATAGGTGAATGTTACATTTTTGAACTCAATATCACCTTTTATGGGCGTGCTTTTGGCAACTTCATTTTTTATGGAAGGCTCCACCTTCAAAAACTCATTGATCCTTTTTTGGGAGGCTTCCGCTGTCTGGACTATGGAGGTGAGCCAACCAACGATAGCGACCGGCCATGTGAGCATATTTACGTAGAGGATAAATTCTGCAATAATTCCTATGGAAGCAATTTCACCATTAATGTATTGCTTGCCCCCAATGTAGATGACAAAAATGTTGCTGATTCCGATAAGAAGGATCATCAATGGAAAAAACCAGGCGTTCACCTTGGCCAGATCCATACTCGTGTCCTTTCCTTTTTGCGCCAAATCGCGGATCTCGGTATTAATTTTAGGCTCCAGGCCATAGGCCTTGATCACCGCAACACCGGAAAACGATTCCTGGGTAAAGGTGGAAAGCGTGGAAAGAAACTCCTGGACCTTGGTGCTCCTTTTATGGATGATTTTGCTGATTTGATATATCAGAACTGATAAAATGGGCAGTGGGAGCAAAGTATAGGCGGCCAGGGTTGGCGCTTTAATGAACATGAGGGGAATCAGGCAAACAAAAAGCGTAAGGGTCTGTATGCCGTACATGATCGCCGGTCCTCCGTACATACGCACCTGGTTGATGTCCTCACTAATACGGTTCATCAAATCGCCGATGCGGTTTTTCTTGTAAAAATTCAGGTTCAGGACTTGATAATGATCAAAAACCTCATTCTTCAGGTCATATTCAATATAACGGGAAACATTGATAATGGTCTGTCGCATCAAAAATGTGAACAACCCCGACAATATGGCCGCCCCGATTATGATCAATATGTATTGGAACAACAGCTCCTTGGCCTCGGGCATGGAGATGCTATCGCTGAAGAAATTTTCAATCGCCTGTATGGATTTATTCACGTAGGAAGGCATTACCAACGAAAAAACCCGGGCAATTATGGTGATGAATATTCCAAGCAGCAGCTTAAACCAGTATTTTTTGAAGTATTTGTTAAGGTGCTTTAGTTCCTTCATGAAGGGAGAAAATGGTTAAAAAAGTTTGACCATCCGGCAAATATATGCCTTTGCCCACAAAGTAAATGTTATAAAACTGATAAGAAAACCGTTTTGGTGCAGCAAGATTGAAATATAAGATTACTTTTGCCCTGTAAAAGCCAAAAACGACTTTAAAAGTTCTTTAAAAAATGCTGACCCGAAGGCATATCAGAGTAAAAGTGATGCAATGCATCTACGCCCTTGTCCAATCCAAGGATGACTCTTTGGAGAAACAGGAGAAGTTTCTCAAAATGAGCATAGACAACATGTACGTGCTCTACCTGCTTATTTTGAGTCTTTTGGTGGAACTGCACCGCATGGCGCAAAAACATGCCAGCCATGCATCAAAAAAATATTTGGCCACTGCGGAGGACGACTATCCGGACCCAGAGAAATTCATCAAAAACAGATTGCTGCAACAAATTTCCAATAACCGATTGTTGCAGGAAGCGCTATCCAAAAGAAAGCTGAACAACTGGTATCTGAACGACGAATATGTGAAGATACTGTACAAGGAAATCATTTCCAGCGATATTTATAAAGCCTATATGACCAATGGGCACGACGATTATGAAGATGACAGGGAATTGGTGCTGCAACTTTTTAAGAACATCATTGCACCCAATGAAAAAATCTATGATTACTTTGAGGATGACAAACTCACATGGGTAGATGACCTTCCCATAGTCAACACCTATTTGGTAAAGCGCCTGCGGAAAACAAATGAGTCAACAAGGGAAAGTTTCTTTTTGCCACCCTTGCTCAAGGACGAGCAAGACATGGTCTATGCCAATCAGTTATTGGTAAAAACCTTGCTCAACGATGCAAAATGGGAAGAGGAGATAGAGGGGAAGACTCCCAACTGGGACAATGACCGAATTGCCGAAATTGACTCCATCATCCTAAAAATGGCCATTTGTGAACTGCTGAACTTCCATACCATACCCGAGAAAGTGACGCTGAACGAGTATCTGGAAATAGCCAAGGAATATTCCACACCCAAGAGCAGCATCTTTATCAATGGGGTCTTGGACAAGTTGGCAAAGGAGTACAAGGCAGATGGAAGACTACAAAAAATTGGTCGGGGGCTGCATTAAACAATATTTGATTAATTTTGAAAAAAATAATTTAATACCATGAAGAGAATAACAACAGTATTGAGTTTGATCATGGCCGTGTCCGTGATCGGTGTTTCCTGTAAGGACAAGGCATCCAACAAAGTGGTGGCCGATAACGTGGCAACTGCCAATGACAGGGATGAAGCACAGAAACAATTACCTGTAATGACTTTCGAGAAATCCGAACACGATTTTGGCACTATCGAGAGTGGAACCCCACAAGAAACAACCTTTAAGTTTACCAATACGGGCAATGCCCCATTGATTATCACAGATGCCAAGAGCAGCTGTGGTTGTACCGTTCCCGAATACCCAAGAAACACGCCGATAGCTCCGGGAGAATCTGGTGAGTTGTTGGTGAAATTCAACGGTTCTGGACAAAATCAGGTGACTAAAACAGTAACGGTTACTGCCAACACGGAAAAAGGCACTGAGCTTTTGAGAATCAAAGCATTTGTAAATGCACCATCGTCCACACCTGCTGGACCGGTAAAATAGGATATTTTTTAAATGGGAAATATAGGAGATTTTTTACCGCTGATATTGATTTTTGCCGTTGCGTATTTTTTTATGATACGCCCGCAAATCAAACGTCAGAAGGATGAGAAGAAATTTGCATCGGAGTTAAAAAAGGGAGACCGCATCATTACCAAGAGTGGGCTGCACGGTAAGATTTTGGAGTTGAATGACAAGGATTATTCCTGTATCATCGAAACCATGGCCGGTCGCCTTAAGTTTGACCGTTCCGCCATTTCCATGGAAATGAGCAAAAAATTAAATGCTCCCGCAAAGAAATAGATTTAAAAATTTTAATAAAATTAAAAAGCGCCTTAACGGCGCTTTTTTTTATCTATAACCATCATTCAATCCAATGTCCTATTAAATCACAGGTAGGATTTTCTTCAACTTTCTTGTTGGGATTAGTTTCAATGCTATTTTATTTGGATGGCCGTAAGCTCACATATTTTCACAATGACCTTAACGGCTTTCTCCATGCTCTCCAAGGGGATATATTCATATTTCCCGTGAAAATTGTGCCCTCCGGCAAAAATATTGGGGCAGGGCAGGCCCATAAAACTTAACTGGGAGCCGTCGGTGCCCCCACGTATGGGCTTAATGATGGGCTCAATACTCAAAGATTCCATGGCCTCTTTCGCAATCTCCACAATATGGAACACAGGCTCCACTTTTTCCCGCATGTTGCGGTATTGGTCATCAATATTCAAAATGATACAATCCCCATGTTTTTTGGCAAGTTTATCCGCGATATCATGAAGCAACTGTTTTCTGGCTTCAAAATGGACTGCATCATGGTCCCTTACGATGAGCTCAACTTCAGCACTTTCAATCTCCCCCTTTATCTTGTGCACATGAAAAAAGCCTTCCCTGTCGGCCGTGTGTTCCGGTACTTCCCTTGGGGGCAATAGGCTAAGGAACTCAGTGGCAATACCAATGGCGTTTACCATTTTTCCCTTGGCGTAACCAGGATGAACACTTTTCCCAGCAATCTTTATATGGGCCTTTGCCGCATTGAAGTTTTCAAACTCCAGTTCACCCACTTGGCTGCCATCCATGGTGTAGGCCCAATCCGCCCCAAATTTTTCAACATCGAACCTATGGGCTCCCCTGCCGATTTCCTCATCTGGGGTAAACGCCACCCGGACCGGGCCATGCTTTATTTCGGGATGTTGGATAAGATATTCCATGGCCGTAATTATTTCGGCAATTCCAGCCTTGTCGTCCGCACCCAATAAGGTGGAACCATCTGTGGTGATCAAGGTTTGCCCTTCATATTGCAACAAATCCTCAAAGTAGTCGGGAGAAAGAACTATGTTCTTGGCCTTGTTCAGCACAATGTCCTTTCCATCATAGTTCTTGACAAGCTGCGGTTTCACATTCTTGCCCGAAAAATCCGGGGACGTGTCCATATGGGAAATAAAGCCGATGGTAGGCACTTTTTTGTCAATATTGCCGGGTAAGGTGGCCATGATATACCCGTTTTCGTCTATGGAAACCTCTTGCATACCGATTTGATGGAGCTCCATCACCAATTTTTTGGCCAATTTCCATTGTTTTTCAGTGCTGGGGGTAGTTTTTGAGTAGGGATCGCTCTGTGTGTCAATGGCCACATAGTCAAGAAATCGTGGCAAAAGGTTTTCCATGAAATGCTTTTTATCAAAAATAATGCTTATTCAATCGTGATTTTGGAAAAATCAGCGGCCGAAATCCTATATTTCAGCTTTTTCAAGGACAATGCGTTTTAGATCAACCTTAATTTATACACTATTATTGTATGGCTTTCTTGGATTTTCCCAACAGGATTGTCTTTTGGGCATCGGAGGAAAGGATAACGAGACCATCTTGGAGGTGTTTCAACTGAATGAGGAACAACAGGAAAAAATGAGAAACTGGAGCGCTGAGCTCAAGATAAGAAACGATATCCTCAAGGATCAGGCAAAGCACCTCATCAAAAAGCATGAAGAAAGTTCACCAGAGGTTTTGATGACAGTTTCCCTTAAATATAAAGGGCTTTTGGACAGCATGAAGCAAAATTTACGGATGATGGACGCTCGTATGCTGTCCATTTTTAACGATAGACAATATAAACGCTACTTGGACCTTTGCCATCAGCTCACCTTGCGCCCTATCCACGTAGAAAGGTCAGTTAACGAAAAATAGCCGATTTCTTACATCCTCATTGAAGAGTTTATATTTTTGTCAAAATTTCTTGAATGTACAAAATCCTGATCCGTCCGTTTCTGTTTTTGTTGGATGCAGAGACTGCACACCATGTTTCGTTCCGGGCGATTTGCTTGTTTTCCAGAATAGGATTGGCCGGTCTGTTCCGAAGGTTTTATCAATTGAAAGACCCAAGACTGGAAAGGGAAGTCTTTGGAATACGGTTTAAAAATCCCGTGGGCCTGGCTGCAGGTTTTGACAAGGATGCCAAGTTGTACAACGAATTTTCCGATTTTGGTTTTGGTTTTGTCGAAATTGGAACCGTTACGCCCAAGCCCCAAAAGGGCAATCCAAAGAAAAGGCTGTTCCGCCTTAAGGAGGACGAGGCTATAATAAACCGTATGGGGTTCAACAACAAAGGTGTTTTTGAGGCTGCGGAGCATTTGAAGAAAAAGCATAGGGTGATCGTGGGGGGCAATATTGGCAAAAACAAGACCACCACGAACGAGGATGCCATCAAGGATTATATGATTTGTTTTGAAGCCCTATTTGAGCATGTGGATTATTTTGTGGTCAACGTGAGTTCTCCAAATACACCTGGGCTTCGAGAGTTGCAGGACAAAGAACCCTTGACCCGCCTTTTGAAAAAACTTAAAAATCAAAATTCAAAGCTTTCCAAAAAATCAGGGTTTAAGGAAAAACCCATCGTATTGAAAATTGCACCGGATCTTACGGAGGAGCAATTGCTGGACATCGTCAGCATTATGAAGGAAACCAATATTGATGGCATAATTGCGACCAATACCACCATTTCACGGGAAGGACTCAAATCACATTTGATTTTATCCGAGGAACAAGGTGGCCTTAGCGGAAAACCTTTGAAAAACAGGAGTACTGAGGTAATCCGTTTTCTGGCGGAGAAAAGCAATAAGGCCTTTCCCATTATTGGGGTAGGTGGGATTCATTCTCCGGAGGATGCCTTGGAAAAGTTGGATGCAGGGGCGGATTTGGTTCAACTGTACACGGGATTTGTATATGAGGGACCTGCGCTCATCAAAAATATAAACAAGGCGATTTTGCAGAGAATGTGATGGATGTCTTTCCGCTTTTGTTGTTTCAGAGTGTCCATGAGGTGAACTACTCCGTGCTAATCGGATTCATAATATCCTCAGCGGCTTTGGCCATTGCCCCAGGTCCCGATAATATCTATGTACTTACGCAAAGTCTTTCCAATGGGGTAAAGTCTGGACTTGCTACCGTAGCGGGGCTTATAAGCGGCTGTTTGGTGCACACCACCTTATTGGCCTTTGGCGTTTCAGAAATAATCAAGAACAGCGACATCCTCTTCAATGCCATAAAAATTTTTGGAGCGCTCTACCTTTTGTATCTGGCCTTTAAGGTGTATCAAAGTGAGGCATCCATTTCTTTTGGACAAGCCAACGCGCAGCCCAAAGGAGCAAAAAGACTGTTTGGCATTGGTTTTACCATGAATGTGCTGAATCCGAAGGTCACCATATTCTTTTTGGCCTTTTTTCCTGGTTTTCTGTTCAGCGATACCTTAAACACGGTACTTCAGTTCTACGTGTTGGGGTTGCTGTTCATGTTGGTGGCTCTTCTTATTTTTTCAACCATAGCCCTATTGGCCGGTACTATTTCCAAATATCTTACCACACACACGAAGGCCGGTCTTTATCTAAAATGGTTGCAGATTATTGTTTTTGTTGGGATTGCTTTTTATCTGTTCGTGTCGAACAAATAAATGGTAATTTTACGGTCACCCATGTCAAAAGTCAAGATCATAGAATGTCCCCGAGATGCCATGCAAGGCATAAAGACCCTTATTCCAACGGAGGAAAAGGTTAGGTATATACAGGCCCTGCTGGGATGCGGTTTTGACACCATCGATTTTGGAAGTTTCGTATCGCCCAAGGCCATTCCCCAAATGCAGGATACGGCCGAGGTTTTGGAAAGACTTGATCTTTCCCGGACCAGGAGCAAGTTGCTGGCCATAGTTGCAAACCTTAGGGGGGCGGAAGATGCTTGTCAATACGGGGCGATTGATTACCTGGGCTTTCCTTTTTCCATTTCGGAGAACTTTCAAATGCGGAATACCCATAAGACCATTGCCCAATCCGTGGATACCCTAAAAGGTATTCTGGAGGTGGCCAATACCCATGATAAACAAGTAGTGACCTACGTTTCAATGGGATTTGGTAATCCGTATGGTGACCCTTGGGATGTGGATATCGTAGGGGAGTGGACCGAAAAATTGGCGGCAATGGGCACTACTATTCTTTCACTTTCGGATACCATTGGAAGCTCCACACCCGAGGTGATCGATTATTTATTTTCACAACTTATCCCAAAATACCCACACATAGAATTTGGGGCGCATTTGCATACCACCCCGACCAAGTGGCACGAAAAGGTAGATGCCGCCTACAAAGCTGGATGTAGACGTTTTGACGGTGCCGTGCAGGGTTTTGGTGGCTGCCCAATGGCCAAGGATGAGCTCACGGGCAACATGCCCACGGAAAAGATGCTATCCTATTTTACCACAGAAAAGGCAGATACCGGGGTGAACTGGATGGTCTTTGAAGCTGCTTACAATAAGGCAACTGAATTGTTCACCGCGTACCATTAATGTAAAAGGCACCCGGATAACCGGATGCCCTGCACTTAAAATCAAACTAAACTGAAATCAATATCTAAGTTCCAGACCGGCAAATATCCCAAAGGGATGCCCAGGCCGTAACCCAGCTGGAACACGCGCCACGGCATAGCTTTCGTCCAAAAGATTGATTGCATTGGCCGTCAAGGCAATGTGGGGATTAAGGCGGTATCGGCCACCGAGGTCCAAAATGAAGTTGGATGCCACTTTTTCATTTTCTGGGATGGCACCATTGCCCGCTTCGGTTCTAAATTCGCCGTTGTAGCGTCCGCTCAGGTTTATCTCAAACTTTTCATGCTCCAAGGACAGTATTGCATTGAACTGATGCTTGGAGATGTACGGAAGCTCATCCCCTGCGGTTACTTCTCCCCAGATGTCATTTTCACTGCCAAAACTGTTCAAGAATTCGGTGTCCGTCAAAGTGTATCCAAAAGTGAATGGCATTTGAAAACTTTCATTATTCTCCAAAAAATTGTAGTTCAACAATAATTCTATCCCCTGGACCTTTACCTCACCGGCATTGAATTGATCCAACGAACCGGTACCGCCTGTGGCAGCAAGGTCGCTGCCCAAGAGGTTGCTGAAGTCGTTATAGAAACCAACCAACTCTCCTGAAATCCCCGCATAGGAGAAACGGGTTCCCAATTCATAGTTGACACTTTCCTCGGGATTTTCGCCTGGCTGGTTGCTTGGAGGTGAAAACCCTTTGTGCACGCCTCCAAAGACAGAGAGTTTATCAAAGTTGTAGTTGAAACCCATGCCAGGTATGAAAACGTCCACCTTGTTTTCCCTTTCGGATAGGTTGATGCCTGTTCGGTCCACATCGTTGTTGCCATAGTCCTTTCTTCTTAAGGTGATGTTCTCGTATCTCAGACCAGGGGTCAAGGTTAGATCTTTGTATTTGATCTTGTACATGGCATAGGTGGCAAATGCCCTTGCATCGCTGATTCGGTTTGCATTGGTTCCTGGGATTCCTGCGTTTACCAACTGCATGTTTCCGTCAATCATGGCGTAGTCATCAATCCATTGAAAACGATCTTCTTCATCAAAATGATAGCGCAGTCCCATCTCCAGATCATGGAATGTGTTTTCCCCGGTCCAATGGTAGTCCAGTTTGGTCTGAACACCGGTAGAATAATAATCGCGGTTGTTGTTTCTGGCGTTCAGGGTATCATCGGCACCGCTATTGGAAGCGCCGGTTACCAAATCGATATAAGGGGCAAAAGTGGTGGGATTGCCAAAAATACTGCCAATGCCCTCACGTTCGCCATTGATGGTCACAAAATCAACCTTGTACCAGTTTCGGCTAAAATCGTTGAAATATCCGGTGGTGGTAATCCTAAAGTTATCTGTAAAATTGAGTATGTGGGTTCCCATGAACTGAAGGTGATCGTTCACCATTTCATCTTCCTGCGAACCGGCATACCTTCTAAAAGGGCTGGCATCAAAATCCTCTTGGGTGAGGCCCAAATAGGTTTCGTTGGAGTTTTCATCCGAGTATTGGAACTTCAATTCAAAAGCTTGGCCCACTTTTGCTTCCGGGTTGGTGTTTACCCTGAACTTGGCCACCAAGTCATTCTTGTCGAAACCGGTATTGGCACCGTTGTCCAAATCCTTGAAACCATTGGAATTGTAATTGAGGTATTCCACGGAATAGCCAAAATTTTTGCGGCTGTCTCCCAATTGGGCATGGATACGTCCACTTTGGAAACTTCCATAGCTTGTGTTCAGAAAGATGCCGAATTTGTCTGGAACCTCGGTGGAAATCATATTGATGGCACCCCCTGTGGTGTAGGGCCCGTATTGCACCTGACTGCTTCCCTTTAATATTTCCACTGCTTGCATGCGGGCTATGGTTGGAAAATAATAAGCCGAGGGAGCGCTGTAAGGAGCGGGTGCAATGAGCACACCATCTTCCATCAGCGTAATTTTTGCACTGCGTTCCGGTGAGGTGCCCCGCAGGCTGATGTTGGGCCGAAGGCCAAAACCGTCTTCTTCATAAACGTTGACGCCGGGCACACTGCGTAGGGTACGGTTTACATCGGTGTAATTGAATTTTTTTATTTCTTCCGGGGAAAGATAATAGGCTGATCCGGTTCTGTTTTTGGCGACAAACTTGCTGCCAAAAATAACCTTGGCGGAAAGCACGACCTCATCCAGTTTGATGAGGGATGAATCGTTGGCAGGTTGGTTTTGCTGGGCGGTCACCAAAGTGCAACATAGGACAAATAGGAGAAAATTTGAACGGAACATTTGTTTTATTTAGACTGGTTTAAAATAATTTAGTGAGCTGCAAAAATACGCCGACACTTTTTAAATTCAAAGTTTATTTAGAATAAATAAAAACAAATTATAGTAATCATTTGCCTTCTTTATGATAACCAGTGAATTGCGAAAATGATGAATTAGCATACATGCAACGAGCGTCCGAAGGATGGCACCTTTATATTGAATTAAATATGGTATATTTGCACGCAATTAATCCGTAATTGCAATGGAAGCCCACCTAAACAAAATTGTTGGCGAAGGACTTACTTACGACGATGTCCTCTTGGTGCCAGCGTATTCCGAAATACTCCCACGAGAAGTCAATATCCAATCTAAATTCACGAGGAATATCACTATAAATGTGCCCATTGTGTCCGCTGCCATGGATACAGTGACCGAATCGAGAATGGCCATTGCCATGGCCCGCGAAGGGGGTATCGGGGTATTGCACAAGAACATGACCGTTGAGCAGCAGGCGCTGAAGGTTAGAAAAGTAAAGCGGGCAGAAAGTGGAATGATTATGGATCCCGTTACCTTACCGTTGAAATCTACCGTTCGGGATGCCAAGGCCCACATGAAAGAATACAGTATAGGAGGCATTCCCATTGTGGACGAAAACAAAAAACTCATCGGAATTGTTACCAACCGTGACCTGCGTTTTGAAAAAAATGACATGCGGCCTATTGCCGAGGTTATGACGTCCGAAAATTTGGTCACCGTGGGGGAAGGGACTTCCCTGGAGCAGGCCGAGGTGATTTTGCAGGAAAATAAAATTGAAAAGCTTCCCGTGGTGAACAAGGACAATACCTTGGTCGGTTTGATCACCTTTAGGGACATTACCAAGCTAACGCAAAAACCTTTTGCCAATAAGGATCAATATGGCCGATTACGAGTGGCTGCCGCCATTGGGGTTACCCCAGATGCCGTGGATAGGGCCGGTGCTTTGGTAAAGGCTGGTGTGGACGCTATCATAATAGACACGGCACATGGACACACCAAAGGTGTGGTCGGTATTTTAAAAGAGGTGAAAAAGGCTTTTCCGGAACTCGAGGTGGTCGTTGGCAACATTGCCACCGCTGAAGCTGCCAAATACCTGGTTGAAGCTGGTGCCGATGCTGTTAAGGTAGGAATTGGGCCTGGTTCCATTTGCACCACGCGTGTGGTCGCTGGTGTCGGATTTCCCCAATTTTCGGCGGTACTGGAGGTAGCTGCGGCTATAAAAGGCTCAGGGGTTCCTGTTATTGCCGATGGTGGAATCCGCTATACCGGGGATATTCCAAAAGCCATTGCTGCTGGAGCGGACACCGTTATGTTGGGCTCTTTATTGGCGGGTACCAAGGAATCCCCTGGGGAAACGATCATTTATGAAGGCAGAAAGTTTAAATCGTATCGGGGTATGGGCTCTGTGGAAGCCATGAAGGAAGGCAGCAAGGACCGTTATTTCCAAGATGTGGAAGATGATATCAAAAAATTGGTCCCGGAGGGCATCGTGGGCCGTGTACCCTATAAAGGAGATCTATACGAAAGTATGCATCAATTTATTGGGGGACTGCGAGCTGGTATGGGGTATTGTGGTGCCAAGGACATTGCCACACTTAAGGAAACAGGTCGTTTTGTGAAGATCACTTCCAGCGGAATCCATGAAAGTCACCCGCATAATGTGACCATCACCAAGGAAAGTCCGAATTATAGCAGGTAATAAAGTTTACTTCCCAGCATACGTCTGCCAATCCTTATCCTTGTAGATGTTGTCGCCAAAATAGCGCGCTATCTGCAAGAAAGGCTCCACTTTCTGGTAGCCAGGTACAGGGGAGAGCATCTTAAAATCCTCATCCAAGAACACCACGGTAGGATAGCTCATTTTACCCTGCAATAGGGCCGCTGCAAATTCATGGTAACCCCTTCGTCCAGATGGCACAAACTGAAAGGTTTTCCCCTGAAATTCAATGGGGTCCTTTCCTTCTGCATCCAATTTTACCATATAAAAGTTGTCTTTCATATAGGCTGAAACCTCAGGATTTTGAAAAGTGTCCTTATCCATTTTTTTGCACCATCCGCACCAATCAGTGTACACATCGATGAACATTTTTTTGGGCTTGGCATCCGTCTGCGATAGTTGAACGGCTTCTTCCCAGGTCAACCAATCAATGTTTTGTGCATGGGATTGGAATCCAAATAAAAAAAGAAAAAATAAACCGATTTGGGTAACCTTTGTGCGCATAGTTTAAGGTTTTGACGATTTCGTCGTGCTATATATATAAAACTAACGAAAATTGTGCCAAAAAAGTATCTAGCGAAAAACCTCCAAAACCAGAATGAGAATGCCCAAGAGTAGGCATAGGGGCGAATAGTATCGTGTGTCCAGAGCGGAGAATTTACTGTTCTTGGCGGTCTTGAAAAAGCCTACGTACTTAAAATCCCCAAAAGCCCTTACAATGAAAATCATCCCAATTCCAACGGAAATATATTTCAGCCAAGGATGGTCTAGAAGCATTAGCACTTTGTTGATGAATATGAAGGCAAAAAACAAAAGGGCAACGCCCACAAGGGCCGCACCAAATTTTCCTGGAGAAAAAGTGATATTGTTCCCCGATCTTTTAGGAAGAACGGCCTCGGGATCCTTGATCCCAAAAATGGACCAGTAAAAATGTAGGGCCGCCAGAAAAATTAGAACGATGGAAATAATGGTGGCCAGTACATCCATACTATTTTAAGACTTCTTTCCGTGAGGTTTCGAACAGATGTTTTACGTCCACCTGGTTTTTGAGAATATCGTCAAAATTTTCGCGCTCCCTTATCAGATGTCCCCTGCCATTCAACCAAAGTACCTCGGCAGGCCGGTATCTTGAGTTGTAGTTGCTGGACATGGTATAACAATAGGCTCCGGCATTTTTAAAACATAATATATCCCCTTCCGCAATTTCATTGATTCTTCGATTGCTTCCAAAAGTGTCCGTTTCGCAGATATAACCCACCACGGAGTAGTACCTTTCGCGGCCATCGGGATTGGATATGTTAACAATTTCGTGGTTGGATCCATAGAGCATCGGACGGATTAGATGGTTGAAACCGGAGTCCACACTGGCAAAAACCGTGGAAGTGGTCTGTTTCACCACATTCACTTTCGCCAAGAAATATCCTGCTTCACTCACCAAAAACTTGCCAGGCTCAAAGGCGAGGGTAAGCTCTTTGCCATAATCCGCACAAAACTCATTGAACCTTTTTGTGAGTTTTTTGCCCAATTCCTCAACATTCGTCTGGATATCTCCTTCCCGATAGGGAACCTTAAAACCACTTCCAAAATCGATGAAGTCCAGATCTTTGAAGTTTTTAGCTGTTTCGAAAAGAATTTCAGAGGCGTAAAGGAACACATCAATATCAAGGATATCACTTCCCGTATGCATATGGATCCCGTTAATGTTCATGTTCGTCAGCTCCACAATGCGAAGCAAATGCGGAATTTGGTGAATGCTGATTCCGAACTTGGAATCGATGTGCCCTACGGAAATATTGGAGTTGCCACCGGCCATCACGTGCGGATTGATGCGAATGCAAACGGGAACATCGGGATGTTTGCTTCCAAATTGCTCCAAAATGGAAAGATTGTCGATATTCACCTGAATCCCAAGGGCCGATGCCTCTTCAATCTCTTCCAAAGAAACCCCGTTGGGAGTAAAAATGATGGATTCTGGCTCAAACCCGGCCATAAGCCCCAATTTCACCTCTTGGATGGACACAGTATCCAAACCGCTGCCCAAATGGTTCATGAATCGGAGAATGCTTAGATTGGACAGGGCTTTGGCCGCATAGTTCAGCCGTAGCTTGCCCACTCCTTCAAAGGCATCGGTCAATCGTTGGTATTGCGAAGCGATCTTGGCCGCATCATATACGTAGAGCGGAGCACCAAATTGCTTCGCAAGGGTCACTAGATGTTGGGATTCCATTTTACCTAATAGCTTTAAAACAAAACTAAAACTTGTTCGTCGGTTGACCAAGAATAGTTTTCAAATTAACTTTTTATAACAAAATGTTGCAAACATAACGATTTGATGTTTTGAGGATGTTTGCTCTTTTGGTTTTCGGATTGTACATTTAAGGTAAATTGCGCCCATGAAATTGCCCCTGTTCCCATTGCAGACCATTTTTTTTCCAGGAGAAACGGTGCCACTGCACATTTTTGAGGAGCGCTACAAACAGCTTATACACGACTGCAGGAGGGAGGCCATTACCTTTGGAATCCCAGTATTTATAAACAATACCATTTCCTTTGGCACCGAGGTTCAGCTTGTGGAAGTGGTGACCACCTACGAAAATGGTTCCATGGACGTCGTATGCGTGGCAAGACAAGTATTTAGGATACTTTCCTTTCAGCAGCAGATGGAAGATAAATTATATGCCGGCGGGGAGGTGCTGCTTTTGGATTTGGAGTACGATGCCGATAATGAATTGCGAAAGGAGGTATTGGACCATATCGAAAAACTTTATGGTTTAATGGATGTCCCTTTCACCAAAATTAACCCGGAGCAGTTCAACAGTTATTCCTTGGCCCATAAAATGGGACTTTCCTTTGAACAGGAGTACGATTTGTTGCAGATTCCGAAGGAAACGGACCGCCTGAAGTTCATAAAAGAGCATTTGAAAATGACCATCCGCGTTTTGAAGGAAATCAATCGCACCAAGGGCATTATAGAATTGAACGGGCATTTTAAAAACTTCGACCCTTTGGATTTTAAGGATTTTAAAGGGTAGCAAAGCCATCACTCCGATAATTCTTATAGATCATCTTCCTTTTGTCGATGCTGTTTTCTATTTTTGTCCGCAAACAAAAGTTAACAAATAGATGAATCTTCACGAATATCAAGGAAAGGAAATTTTGGCCAGCTTTGGTGTGCGCATCCAAAGGGGTATCGTTGCCCGCAATGCCAAGGAAGCGGTGGATGCTGCCAAACAGCTAACGCAGGAAACCGGAACAGGTTGGCATGTGATAAAAGCCCAGATACATGCAGGTGGCCGGGGAAAGGGCGGTGGCGTAAAATTGGCCAAAAACTTGAAAGAAGTTGAAGAACTGGCGGGAAGCATCATCGGGATGAACCTGATAACCCCGCAAACTTCTGCGGAAGGGAAAAAAGTGCACCAGGTTTTGGTGGCGGAGGATGTTTACTATCCGGGCGACGGCGAGACCAACGAATTTTATATGTCCGTTCTTTTGAACAGGGCCACGGGTAGGAACATGGTGATGTATTCCACTGAGGGGGGTATGGATATTGAAGAAGTGGCCGAAAAGACACCACATCTTATTTTTACGGAGGAAATTGACCCTGGGATGGGATTGTTGCCGTTTCAGGCCAGAAGAATAGCATTTAATCTAGGATTGTCCGGATCAGCCTTCAAAGAGATGGTAAAATTTGTTTCAGCACTATATAAAGCTTACGAGCAAAGTGATGCCAGTCTTTTTGAGATCAACCCGGTCTTGAAGACATCGGATGATAAGATCATGGCGGTTGATGCCAAGGTTTCCATTGATGACAATGCGCTGTATCGAAGAAAAGCATACGCCGAAATGCGTGACCTCCGTGAAGAAAACCCCATTGAGGTAGAAGCCAGGGAGGTTGGCTTGAACTATGTGGATCTGGATGGCAACGTGGGTTGCATGGTAAACGGCGCTGGCCTGGCCATGGCGACCATGGATTTGATAAAAATGGCCGGTGGTGAGCCCGCCAACTTTTTGGATGTTGGGGGAACCGCGGATGCCAAGAGGGTAGAAGAGGCTTTCAGGATTATTTTAAAAGATCCTAACGTAAAGGCGATACTGATCAACATTTTTGGTGGTATCGTTCGCTGCGACCGGGTGGCGCAGGGTGTTGTGGATGCCTACAAAAACATGGGCGATGCCATAAAAGTTCCCATAATTGTGAGGCTTCAAGGGACCAATGCCGAGTTGGCAAAGGAAATCATAGATAATTCTGGTTTGGCAGTACATTCTGCCGTGCAGTTTCAAGAGGCTGCGGACAAGGTTAAGGAAGTATTGGGTTGATTCCCGATATGCATGAAATTAAAAAAGGGCTTACTTTAAGGAGTAGGCCCTTTTCATTTTTTGTCTTTGTACACTAAAATCCGTAGGATGAGAGTTATATAGTTAGTATTCCAAGACTGAACCCATGCGATCCCATCAAGAAAAACTGAGCATTCTTTCCGAGATGATTGCCTTTGCTAGGGTGGATTATTCCATGAAAAAGTCGGAATACCGGTTTTTGTTGACCGTGGCCAATAATTTAGGGGTTGATAAGGATACGGTCAAAGACCTCCTCAGGAAAAAATCCCCTAAAGTTGTGCTTAAATCGCAAGCGGACCGTATAGTACAATTCCACCGATTGCTGTTGTTGATGAATATTGACCAAGAACAGCACAGCAAGGAAATCCAACGATTATACAATGTAGGCCTTAAAATGGGGCTTCCACCCGCAGCAATAGGCCAAGTGCTCCAAATAATGCACAACTATCCCGACAAGTTGGTGCCTGCGGACGTACTCATCAACATTTTCAAAGCCCACTACAATTAGCGTCATTTTGACATGTTTTTACTCCAAATAAGCGCCATAATGGCATGATTTAGCTGTTGGTACGTCGTTTGCCATGGTATGGTTGAATTTAATGTTTAACCAAAAAGATAAAACGCCATGAGCATAGTAAAAATAAACAAATTACTTTTTCCATCGTTAATGAACGATTTTATGGGTCCAGACTGGTTCGGTGGCACCGATAACTGGAATACTTCCGTTCCTGCCGTCAACATAAAGGACAATGAGAAGAATTTTGAACTGGAACTTGCCGTTCCAGGAGGAAAAAAGGACGACTTTACCGTTGAGGTGGATAATGATGTGCTGACCATTTCTAGCGAAGTAAAAATGGAAAATGAAGAGACCAATGATAACTACACCAGAAAGGAGTTTTCATTCTCTTCCTTCAAAAGGGCCTTTACCTTACCGGAAACCGTGGACGGTTCTAAAATAGACGCCAAATACGAAGATGGAATTTTAAGGTTGACCTTGCCCAAAAAGCAAGAGGCATTGCCAAAACCAAAGCGGTTGATTGCAATTGGATAAGGCAATATGAGTACACCAACTTAGGTGTTTCATGATGGTTGATTGAGTTGGTTAGTTTGTGGGCGCGCCTTCGCACCATGTGTGCGGGGCGCGCTTGCTTTTATTCCTGATTCTGGAGCTGTTTTATTTCATCCCGAAGCTTTGCGGCTTCCATGAAGTTCAGTTCCTTCGCCGCTTTTTCCATTGCTTTTCTCTTGTCCCTGATTATTTTTTCTCTCTGGTCCTGTGTCAGGTACTCCAAATCAGGTTCTGCGGCCCGCAATTCCTCCTTTTGAAAATGATAGGTGGACACTGAGTTTTTGGCCAGTGCATTGTCCAGATTCTTTTTAAGGGCTTTCGGCACAATGTCGTTCTCCTTGTTAAAGGCCATTTGTTTTTCCCTGCGATAATTCGTCCCGTCAATTGTCTTTTGCATGCTTTCCGTAATAACATCAGCATACATTATGGCCTTTCCGTTCAAGTTTCGGGCAGCCCTGCCCACAGTTTGTGTGAGTGACCGATTGCTCCTCAAAAAACCTTCCTTGTCAGCATCCAAAATGGCCACTAACGAAACTTCTGGAAGATCAAGTCCTTCACGAAGTAGGTTGACGCCGATAAGAACATCAAAGATGCCCTTTCGCAGGTCCTGCATGATCTCAACACGCTCCAAGGTGTCCACGTCGCTGTGAATATAGCGGGATCTCACATCAATTCGGGTTAGATATTTTGTCAATTCCTCCGCCATGCGCTTGGTCAGCGTTGTCACCAAGACCCGCTCGTCAACTTCAACCCTTTTTTGAATTTCTTCGATCAGGTCATCAATTTGGTTCAGTGTTGGCCTTACCTCAATAACCGGGTCCAAAAGGCCCGTTGGACGAATGACCTGTTCCACATATACTCCCTGACTCAATTCCAATTCATAATCCGCAGGGGTGGCACTTACGTAGATCACTTGGTTCTGAAGGGCCTCAAACTCCTCAAATTTCAAAGGCCTATTATCCATGGCCGCTGGTAGTCTGAAGCCGTATTCCACCAGATTTTCCTTTCTTGATCGGTCACCACCATACATGGCATGGACCTGAGGGATCGTGACATGGCTTTCATCAATGATCATCAGATAATCATCTGGAAAATAATCCAGCAAGCAGAAAGGTCTTGTGCCCGGTTCCCGACCGTCCAAATATCTGGAGTAGTTTTCGATCCCGGAGCAATAGCCCAATTCCCGTATCATTTCCAAGTCAAAATTGGTTCGCTCCTCCAAGCGTTTGGCCTCGAGGGGTCGTCCTATTTCCTTGAAATAATCCACCTGTTTCACCAAATCATCCTGTATTTCCCTAATGGCATTTTGAAGGATATCCGGAGAGGTTACGAACATATTGGCTGGATAAATGTTCAGGCTATCATAAATTTCAATGACCTTATTGTTGAATGGGTCCAAGGCCTCAATCTCTTCAATTTCATCACCAAAAAAGTGAATACGAAAGGCATGGTCCGCATAGCCAGGAAAGACATCGACTACATCGCCCTTGACCCGGAAATTTCCATTTCGAAAATCCGCAGTTGTCCTGGCATACAGGCTTTGCACCAGCTGTTTCAGGAATTTGGTCCGGGAAATGATCTGATCGCGATGGATTGAAATCACATTTTTTTGGAATTCAACAGGGTTGCCGATACCATAGAGGCAGGAAACGGAAGCCACCACGAGCACATCCCTTCTCCCTGAAAGAAGTGAGGACGTTGCACTTAATCGCAGTTTTTCTATATCCTCGTTGATGGAAAGGTCCTTTTCAATATACAGACCGCTGGATGGAATATAAGCTTCAGGTTGATAATAATCGTAGTAGGAAACAAAGTATTCCACAGCATTTTTTGGAAAAAATTGCTTGAATTCGGAATACAACTGGGCGGCAAGTGTCTTGTTGTGTGCCAGCACCAAAGTGGGACGTTGGACAGCTTCAACCACATTGGCCACTGTAAAAGTCTTTCCCGAACCTGTTACTCCAAGAAGTGTTTGATGGGGATCTCCACCACGGATACCGGTCACGAGCTGTTTTATGGCCTCGGGTTGATCACCGGTAGGTTGAAATTCGGAAACTACGTGAAACTTCATCAGGCAAAAATACTAAAGGCCCGGACCATAATGAAGCGAATCCAAAATATTATCGCTTAAGCGAAAAATGCCCTTTGATTTCCCTGTTTGTTTCATCAACGGCATGAAACCAATAGTCTCCGGAAGGCAATGGTCTTCCTGCAAAATTACCGTCCCAGCCTTCTGAATTCTGGGAAATCTCTTTTAAAAATTTTCCATAGCGATCAAAAATCCGGATGCTTTGCAGTACTATGGCCTCTGAATTGGGTGGCTGGATGAATTGCCAAAAATCGTTTATGTTGTCTCCATTCGGGGTAAAGAACTTTGGGAAACCTTCCACTGTCAAATCTTGGATGAACGCTTTCTGTACCACACCGCAACCGTTTTTGTCACGCACATAGAAGATGTGGGTGCCCGGCACCACATTTTCGAAAACGTTACTGTCCTGATAGGGGCCATCCTCGTTGTCGATTGCATATTCATAGTTCCCATTTCCCGTGGCTTCCACGGTGATCTGCAGCTCCACGCCATCACTTCGTGCCCGCAAGCGTTGTATAGTGGCTATTTCAGAAGAGACCACATTGAATATTTGGGTGCTGGGGCATTCTATTATGTCACCTGACTGAGATACCAAATTGTAGGCTTCGTATCTGTAGGTGCCATTTTCCAAAATTGATATTGAATTGCTTTCCGAGAGCAAGGTCTCGTTACCAAATTGGTCTACTTCATACCACCTATATCCATCTGCCAAATCTGAAGAAGAGATTAGGAAAGGTGCCTCACCTTCACAAAAAGACAATGATTCTGGAAAGTCTATCTCGGGATTTAGAGTGACAAATTCCCCAGTGGCCAAATCCAGATAGGGCCCACATCCCAGCAATGTGGAAAAGTTCTCCTGTCTACAGCCTATAGCTTCACCTGATTCATTAAAGGGAACTATAGTGGCAAAAAAGGTGCGATTGGGTTCAAAGTTCAGGACCAATGTTGAATTGGTAAAAAAGGTTGCATTGTCCAAAACGTCCGCACGATCTGGTGCCGATCCTATTGTAACACGATATCCCGTTGCTCCTGGAACCGAATTCCACTCAAGAAATGGGGTTAATGGTACATTGATGGCCCCATTTATCGGGTTGGTGAGATTGGTACAACCTGGTAATGCTGCCAACTCACCTGTTGTGAATTCAGTACTCGAGCAGCTTCCGGCAGGGCCATTTTCGTTGTAGGGTGTAACTGTGGAATAAAGGGTTGTATTTTCAGGTAATTGCCCAGGGGGTGTAAAGGCTAAAATGTTGCCAGTATCTGTTTGCGGAAGCACATCGCCTCCCCCAGGAGTAGTTCCAATTGAAAGAAGATAACCCGTGGCCGTAGGGGCATAAAACCATGAAATGTTTGTAAAGACACTCACATTGGTGGCGCCATCCTGTGGGTTTCTTATGGTTGTGCATCCTGGGGGCGTGGTAACATCCTCAGTTGTAAAAGTTTGACTGGGGCACACAATATCTGTACTACCCTGAAACAAAAAATCCAAAATTATCGTTACGTAAAGTTGTCTGTTTTCAGGAAGTCCCAATGGTGGTGTATAGGATGTTGAATTTCCAACGGATTGTTCAAGAATTTCTGCTCCTCCTGGCGTAGTACCGATTCGGATACGATACCCGGGGATACCAGCGACCGATTCCCATGAGATTGTAGCATTCACCGGCACATTGGTAGCACCATTGGATGGGCTTAACAAGTCCGGGCATTCTTGGGCACCAATAATCCCACAAAGGCCAAAAGCCGATATGATGAGCAATTTTTTTAACATTTGAAAGAATTCAAACATCATAATTTACAAAATAATCCTCTAACTGATTATCGCTTCAAGCTGAAATGCCCTTTAAATAGTCTACCGTCCTCCAATGTCACTTGAAACCAATAATCAGAGGCGGGTAAAAGGTTATTGTTGTACATTCCATTCCAACCTTCTGTTTTAGGGCTTATTTGAGCCAAAAGTTTGCCATACCTGTCAAATATTTGGATAACACTTTCGGATTGAAACTGATCATCGGCACCCTTTATCTGCCAAAAATCGTTTATACTGTCACCGTTGGGCGTAAAGAATTTGGGATATCCGATGACCGAGATCAATTCCCTTGAGATGCCACATCCATTTTTATCACGAACCGAAACCGTGACGAATCCCGGCTGCACATTTTGAAAAATTGAAGTGTCTTGATAGTCGCTGCCATCCAAGGCATATTCATAGGACCCATCTCCCGAGACAAAGATTTCAACCACATTGTTTTCAGAAATATCCTGTACATCGACGTTCTCTATCAATGCTCTATTGGAGGGTTTCACCTCGAAACTATCGGAGTTGAAACATTCAAGTATTCCATCTGGGGTATTGTATTGGTATCCAACTTCCAACAGGTATTCCCCTACTTCCTCAACCAGGTATGTGGGTTGACCGCCAACGGGAGTCAAACTTGTACCATCAACCCGGTACCATCTATAAATATCATAACCCAACGGAGCATCAATGGATATGGGCGACCCATCCGTGCACCAAATTAGTTCCTCCTGAAAATCTAAAAGAGGTGTTGGATTTACTATCAGGTTCAACCTGTCCACATCCTCACATTGGTTGTTCATCTCCACTCGGGCATATAGGGTCGTTGAGGCGGTCATTAGCATGCCTGACACGGGATTCTGTTCCCGATTGGCATCTTCCAGGGAAGTGTAAAGGGTCGCATCCCGGTTTGCATAGTCCGTACTTAGAATGGCATCCAGGTCGAAACTGGCTTCCAAAAAAGCATCTTCCGCAATTGCATCACAGGCATAGTAGGTTTTTTCGTCATCGGTTAGCGACACGGAAAGTACCTGAAGTTCTAATTCATCCACATCTTCGCACCCATTGGCGTCGACGATTTTATAATACAGTGTCTGGTTGAAAGGTTGAGTATTCAAATAATCGGTGGGATCATTGATATGATTGTCCACATTCGCATCTACCAGGGATTCATAGAAAAAGTAGCTAAATGAGGTATCAAATATGACTTGATTCAAATTGAAAGTGGTAAGACCATCAGAAACATTGGTCGCGGCCGCATCGCATTGGATCAATGAAATGGGTTGCGCATTGGGCAGAGGGTTGACCGATATGAAAGCCTCACCGATTATGGGACATTCGTTGGGGTCATTGGAGATTATTTCCAAGGTGTAGTGTCCGGAATCAGTAGGGCTGGCAGGATTTATGGTGAATGAATTCCCAACTACGGGCAAGGATGTTCCATCTTTCTCCCAGATATATGTGGCATTGGGCACGTTGTCGCCTTCCAAAGTGAAGGATTCCCCATCGCAAATGGACAAGGAGCTGCTGGTTGTACCATCAGGGTACCTTACCAGGCCTATTTTATTAAAGAAAGATTGAATAAAAGGAGGAAGTCCTTGCGTACCATTTCTACCGCCCAAATAAACGGCATTGTGGACATAATTTGCTGCATTTCCTGGATCATTGGGATTCTCTATGACCCCCAAATATGGGCTTCCTTGCAAATAACTTTCCGCAATGGTACGGTATATTTTGCCATTCGGACCCATTTGTAACGCTCCACGAAACAAGGGTCTTCGGTCCAATTCTACCTCGGAATTGGAAATATTCGGTGCGGTGAGATCGTATTGCAGTAGCGAAGTGGAAGGAGCTTCCGGTTGATCAGGAGCCTGCACCCCTGAAGACAAAACATACAGAAATTGCTGATTGACCGAGAATTCAATCCCGTAGGATATCCAGTTGGTATTGGTAGTGGTAATGGCCCGCTGGTTGGAAATCATCCCTGTTGCTGCATCAAAATCGTACAAATAAAGCCCACCTATCATATTGGCGCTGGCCAAAATGGTGCCATCGGGAGAGAATTTTAAGTATCCACGGGGATCTTGGATCTGGAGACTGGGAAAAGTACTGACCACAGGAAATGGATTTACCCCGGCATCGTTCACCTCATAAGCGTAGAAGGTATTGAATCGTGTGGGGTCGCCAGCCGGAGGCCCCAAGGTGACCACCCAAATGGATTTGTCAAAGCAGTCTTTCAACACTGCCGATATTTTTTCGGAACAATCTGCCAGTAGATTGATGTTTTTTTGTGTAACCGCTCCATTGCCATTGTTCAGTGTAAGGTCGACAACTGAATAATTGAAACCCCGATCAGGATCTTCCTCGAACACTTTGGTATCCACGGTAAAGACGTAGAGTATATTGGGGTCATCTGGTTTTTGAACCACAATGGCGGACTGTGTGCTGGATGGATCTCCGAAAAGCCCTGTTCCATTGGGCATGATATTATGATTGCGATCATAAATGATGATTCCGTCCGTATAGAGCACTAGATTGCCCGAAGCATCCGAAATGGAAGTACAGCCTTCAAAGGTATTCAGCCTCCCATCGGTCAATGGGGTCACCGAGCCGTCCGCATTGAAACGGATGCCGGCATTATTTCCGAAATACCAATTGGAGGTCTCGTCCTGTCCAATGGAGTTAAGGCAGAATAAAAGAGATACCAGCAGAAAAAAGTGGTGTCGAAAAAACATTCATCCTCATTATAGCATCTTACAAGATACTACAAATCACGCTTTTTCAATAAAGCATAGGATAAATAGATGAAAAGTGCGGTCCAAAAGATGACGATCAAAAACTCGTACCAATAGGTGTGGTAATCGAATCGAAAGTTCTCCCCAATCTGGTCACCAATATTCTGTACCGCCGATAGACGGGAACCTGGCTCTTTAATGAGGTTCATCATGGATTCCAACGGAAAAAAGTCCTTTACGCGTTTGGCCGCTGGCCAGCTCATGAACTTCCAGCCTAAAATGCCAAATACGGCCTGCTCCAAAATGGTCCATAAGATCAAGAAACCAAGGGCAAATGCAGACCGTTTTATTAACATGCCCAAGAACAGACAAAAAGAAAAGAACCCAACAAGTTTCACAAAAAAAGCAGGCAAAAACTCCAGGTCGGAAAAGATGATGGAGATTTCATTATAATCTGAATAAATCAACCCTAGAATAAGGGAGGTTATAAAAACAAACACTGTGGAAATAAAGGCAAAGGAAATAACAGTCAGGAATTTGGAGAGGATGAACTCTTTTTTGGACAGCCCATCGATCAAATTTTGTTTGATGGTTTTATTGCTATACTCATTGGCCATCATGGACACGATAACAATGGCCAGGAACAATTTGAAAATGGCAGCCACCCAGGTGTTGAAATGCCAGATGTACGGAAAGTTAAAGATACCCTGATCGGCCAGGTGGAATTGCACCGGGCCAATGTCAAATTTTATCGCTGCTATCAAGGCAATGGAGGTGAGCAACACAAAATAGGAGGTTATCAAGACCTTGCTTGCCCGGTTGTTCCAAAGTTTGATGAATTCTATCTGTAGTAAGCGTACCATTCGTTTTTTGATTAGTTGTTCTTGGTCAGGGTCAAAAATTGTTCTTCCAGACTTTCTTTGCGTTTTACCAAATGAGAGAGTACCATTCCTTGATCAAACAGCATTTTGTTGAGTTCTTCTGCGTCCATTTCCTCCTTTAAGAAAGCTGTCAATGTGCCATTCTCGCGGGTGATTTTCCCAAAACTTGCATTTTTTTCCAAAAGTGCCTGTAGTTTTTCCATGTCTACGGTGCGCAGTTCAAAAAAGCCATGGCTTGCCATCATGCCGCCTACGGGACCCGAGTACAATTTTTCTCCTTTTCTTAGGATGACCACATGGGAACACACTTTTTCAACCTCGTCCAACAAATGGGAGGCCAATAAAATGGTAGTTCCTTCGCCGGCAATTTTTTTAATGATCTCCCGTATTTGATGGATGCCTTGCGGGTCCAATCCGTTTGTGGGTTCATCGAGAATCAAGATTTCGGGGTCGTTCAGTAGTGCGGAGGCAATGGCCAAACGCTGTTTCATTCCCAGGGAATAGGTCTTGAACTTGCTGTTGCGACGTTCCCAAAGTCCGACCAATTCCAGCTTTTCCTGGATTCTCGTTTCTGGCACTTCTTTGATTTTGCACACCAGCTTCAAGTTTTGGATCGCTGTCATGTAGGGATAAAAATTGGGTCGTTCAATAATGGCCCCTACTTTTTTGAGCGCTTCGTGGGTCGTGGTATTTCCGTCGAACCACGAAAAATCCCCAGCCGTTCTGTTCACCACGTTCAGAATAATGCCCAGGGTGGTGGACTTACCACTGCCGTTGGGTCCCAAAATGCCATACACATTGCCTTTTTCTATGGTAAACGACAGGTCCTTGACGGCCGTGATGTAGCCGAATTTTTTTGTTAGATTGGTTACGGTCAGTATTGTTTGCAAGACGGAATCGTTTTTCGATTTGTTTATAGTAACTTGACGAGGTCAAAGGAAATTTGTTACAAAATAGCGAAAGAATGTCCGAGGAAAAACTGATGTCGAAGAAAAAACCGGCGTTTCCCATCAACAAAAAGTTGGATGGTTATCTAGAGCGGTACAACCGGAAAATAGAGATTCCCATCTTTTACGATGACCTGTTACGCTTTTCAGGCTCCGTGGTTGTCTATGACAATGAGGGGAACGACACCCTTTGGGTGCGGGTCTATTATTCTGATTTTGACCGGGCGGAAATAGATATGAGCCTGAAGAAAGTCTATTCCATACTGCATTCCGACGGTAGTACTCGCATTTTGGACTATTTGAATATTGATGCCGTGGATTTTTGCACTTTTGGCAACTCAAAGCCATTCCGCATCAAGGTAAGGAACATCCTCAATGACAATTACACCCATTTTTACATAAAAAAAACGGATGCCTCTCGGGTTTATGGCCTCGAATTGGAACACATGCTGTCCCCCTACAACCTGAACTTTTTATTGTACAAGGACACGTTGATAGAAGAGCATATTGCGGGCATCCCCGGCGATGTGTTCATCAAGGACATCTTACCTAAATGCTCCAAGTCCGAGCAGGCCCAATTGGCCAAGGAGTTCGTAAAGTTCAATGAGCGCTGCATGATTCGGTTATTGGGCGATATGAGATCCTATAATTATGTGATTGTGCCCGTGCACGATTTTGACCACGTGGTCTACCGAATAAGGGCCATTGATTTTGACCAGCAATGCTTTGAAGGAAAGTTCAAAGTATACCTGCCCCAATTTTTTAAGGAGAATTTTAAAATGGTAGATCTGGTGGGGCAGAGGCTCCAGCAATATTCCGTAGATCAATATAAAATAGAGGAAAGGTCCATAGTTGCCAAGCGTATCATCAGTTCTGGAAACAGGATCAAACGGTTGATAAACTGCGTGAAAATGGATAAAATATCCCTGCCTGAAAATGTAGAACGGCTAAAAACCGAGCTTCACGACTTCACGATGGATGTGGAATTCAAAAAATGCAAGAATATGGGCCAGATTCTGGCCACTGCTCTGGATTTCGTGAAAAGAAATTACCAAGATGTAAGCATGAAACAGATTATTGAGAAGAAATTCTAGCTTTTCTGCTCCTTGTTGAAATAGACCAAATAGTAATACATCTGTCGCTCTTCGTCCCAACCCTTTTCCACAAATTTCTGCGCTGATTCCGGGTTGATAAAATCCATTTTTATTTGGATGTTGGTGTCCAGATTGATGACATTCTTTATTTTTTTTCGGGTATCGGAAACCGCCTTGTTGGAAATATCAAAGTTGGAAACATCCTCAATGCTGTATTTTGGGCCTTTCTCAACCTTGTAGTGTTTAAACTCAGGGATCAAATCCGGATTTTCCATGACCTCGTTCAAGAAGGAGGACTCCTCAAACGCATCGTTTTTAGCAAAATGATTCACGGCCCTGTTCATGAAGAGCACTTCCTGTTGTTTATCTTCCGCAGGCAACACCACATCCTTGGCAAAATTTTGGCAGAACTTGAGATAGTTCTTGGTGTAAAAATTTTCATCGGCCAAAGGAACAAGGCCCAAAAAATCTTCCAACCAATATTTGGCATCGTATCGATTACTGTCCACGGAAAGCACCTTGTAACCCTCTTCCTGGCTTACATTGAGCACCAGACATCCCTTATCCAGTTTATTGGTATTGATTCCCTGACGAATATAAACATCGAGGTTTTGGTCTTTTTCACCAAATTGAAGGAAATCGTGCTTCAATTCACTTTTGAAAATACCGACAGCTTCCGTTTTTTGGTTATCCAACACAACATCTGAAAAATGGGCTATAAATACCTCTCCGCTTTTGATATGGGGATGGTTGGATTGCTCGAACAGATGTGTGGTTATTTTTTTGGATTGTGTGTGTGTATCCCGGGGATTGCTGAAAATCTTCGAAATGGCATTAAATACCTCGTTGAATTCCAAATCCGCTTCATGCGAAAACCGGAAATAATTTTCTTCCTTTTCCCTAAAAGGCCTAAAAAAGTATTCCTTGAGGAGCCCCGCCATTTCATCGTTCAGGGTATAGGGCTCCACGGATAAAAAGGCTGTTTCGTTCTTGCTTTTGTTCCCCACACGGTGCAGGGATATGTTTTCGATTTGGGCATTATAGAAGTTCAGCATAAGGGTGAAGGGTTAAAGGGCAAATGGGTTTTAGTTCCAGTTTTCGTCAAAGTCAAAATCATCATAATTGTCCAGTGGATCCTCAAATTCCATATTGGGCTTGGATTCAAATGTTTTCTCTGGGGGTGAATCTGGCAACTCCCCAAAACTGAACAAAAGGTTGGGATAAGCCCTTCCATCCTCTTTTTCAATAATATCGGCCAACTCCACAAAAAAGGTCCACATGCTGAAAAAATCGTACACATAAATCAGTTTAGGGCTGTTCTCCGAAAGTACGTCCTCCAAAAACGTCTCATTCATTAGTCGGATATCCGAACCGTTTTCCCCCATGTCGAAAAGTGCAATCTCCTCATCTTGGTTCCATTCTTCGTCACAGGTATAAAAAGAAGCCATTTCACCTCCTTCAAATCCAAATGCCTGGGTAATGGCATCGTGAAATTCCTCCAAAGTATTACTGTCCTCAATTTCGATATCCCTAAAAATATCTTCCTCGGCATCCAGGATAATCCTGACTTTATAAATCATCGAAAAAAATTAAAGTGGCACAAATTTACGACAATTCGCCATTATTTGGTGAACCTGTGCAAGGTAAAGGTAGTGGCGGCCAACAGAAAAAATGCACCGATTTGATGGGCCACGCCCAACCATAGCGGAACAGCATAAATCAAGGTCAACACGCCCAGCAAGAACTGCAAAAGAACCAAAATCAAAATGGATTGAATCCCTTTTTCCTGCCAGGATGTCCTGCCTGTCTTTCTTGTTTTATACCATATGGCAAGCATAAATGCGACAACAATATAGGCCAGATAGCGGTGTACAAACTGTACCCCACTTCTTCCTTCAATGAAGTTTTTAAGCAAAGGATGCTGCTCAATATAAACTGTTTCATGCATCAATTTTCCCTCGCTCATCATCGGCCAATCGTTGTGAATGAAGCCTGCGTCCAGCCCTGCCACGAAGGCGCCCCAAACTATCTGTATCAAAAGTACGGCCAACGCCACCCGGATAAGGTTCCGAATTCCAGTATGTACTTCTTTTTTCGTTGGAAAAATCAAGTCTAGGGCAACCCAAAGGCTGTACGCAAAAGTGATGAATGCCGTGGTCAAATGTGCGGCCAGGCGATAATGGGATACATCGGGGAGGTCCACAAGACCACTTTTCACCATATACCAACCCAAAAATCCTTGAAATGCCCCTAAAAAAAGTAGTAGCAAACATTTTTTTACCGTGGCCCGGTCCAATTTCTTGGTCCATAGAAAGAACAGAAAGGGAACAATGAACACTATACCGATGAACCTGCCAATGACCCGATGCAGCCACTCCCAAAAATAGATTTGTTTAAAATCCTCCAAATCAAAATGGTAGTTGAGCTTCTGGTACTCAGGGTATTGTTTGTAAAGGTCAAAAGCCGCCTGCCATTCCAGTTCGTTCATCGGGGGAATTGTTCCCTGTATCAATTTATAGTCCGAAATGGAAAGCCCCGAGTGCGTCAACCGTGTGATGCCACCCACCAGTACCATAATAAAAATAAGAGCGCATCCCGTTAATAACCAATATATTACGTATTTGTTCCGCTTCATTCTGAATGGGCCTTTAAATTCATTTCCTTTCCTTTTTTCAGCATAAATTGATAGGCGGCCCCATGCTCATTGGGAATCTCACCTTCCAAAATGGCCTCCTTGATGGCCTCTTTTATGATGCCTATTTCCTTGGACGGTTTTAGGTTGAAGGTTGCCATGATTTCCTCACCGGAAACGGGAGGTTGGAAGTTGCGAATGTGGTCCCGTTCCTCGACCTCAACAATTTTCTGCCGAACAAGTTGAAAGTTGTTTCTATATCTCTTTTGTTTTCGTGGATTTTTGGTCGTGATATCCGCTTCACAAAGAGTCATGAGCTCGTCGACATGTTGACCAGCATCAAATACCAGGCGTCTTACCGCGGAATCGGTCACATGCTCTTCTGCCAGGATGATGGGCCGTGAACTCATCAACACCATTTTTTGGACAAACTTCATCTTGTCGTTCAAGGGCATTTTGAGCCTTTTGAAGAGTTTGTAAACCATTTTGGCACCCACAAATTCATGCGCATGGAAGGTCCACCCGATTTTTTTGTGGAATTTTTTGGTCGGGGCCTTTCCAATGTCGTGCAACAGGGCCGCCCAGCGCAACCAAAGGTTATCGGTGGTCTGGGCAATGTTGTCCACCACTTCCAGTGTATGCCAAAAATTGTCCTTGTGGCGTTGCCCTTCTATTTCCTCGATACCCTGAAGTGCTTTAAGCTCCGGCAGTACTAAAGGCAAAAGTTCGGTTTGGTGCATCAAAGCAAAGCCTACGGAAGGCTTGGGGCTCATCAGTATTTTGTGGAGTTCGTCCACGATACGTTCTTTGGAAACGATTTTCAGACGGTCTTTGTGTTGGGCGATCGCTTTTAGGGAGGGCAATGCAATATGGAAATCCAGTTGAGTTGCAAACCTTATGGCCCGCATCATACGCAGGGGGTCATCGGAGTATGTGATGCCGGGTTCCAATGGTGTGCGAATGATTTTTTTGTCCAAATCGCCCATGCCATCAAAAGGGTCCAAAAGAGCGCCAAAGTTTTTTGGGTTTAGTGCAAGTGCCATTGCATTTATGGTGAAATCACGGCGGTTTTGGTCATCCTCCAGTGTGCCATCCTCAACAATGGGTTTTCTGCTGTCCCGGTGATAGCTTTCTTTTCTGGCCCCCACAAATTCCAGTTCCATGCCCTCATATTTGATCATGGCCGTTCCAAAATTTTTGAATACCGTCACCTCAGGTTTGCCCTTCAGTTTGGAGGCCACGTGTTTGGCCAGTTGAATTCCACTTCCAATGGCAACAAAATCGATATCGGTTGGGGTATCCCTTTTTAAGAAATGATCACGCACAAAACCACCGATCACATAGGCATCCACTTCTAGCTCCTCAGCGGTTTTTCCAATTGTCTCAAAAATGGGGTTTTGTATGGCTTCTTTATGGAATTCCTGCGTCATTTCACTCCCGGATTACCCTAACCTGCCCGTCGTTGCCCAATTTTATGATCGAGGAGGGAGAAGGGTTGTTGCTTTCGTCCGGCAAATTTACCACATAGTCCACTCCTTTTAAAATTTTGGGGTCAATCTCTTTGAAGTTTCCTGGGGTGGGTTGACCAGAAATGTTGGCTGATGTGGACACAATGGGTTTGCCAAATTTGTTGATGAGGTATTGGCAAAATTTATCCGAGGCCACCCTTATGGCCAGGGTATTGTCCGAGGCAATCAGGTTGGGGGCGATACCCAATGGTTCATCAAAAACAATGGTGGTAGGTTTGGTGGCCAAATCCATGATGTCATAGGCCACTTCGGGAACGTGTTTTACATGGCGCTCCAGCATGGCTTGATTGGACACAAGACAGATTAAGGCCTTGCTATCTTCCCGTTGTTTTAGGGCATATACTTTTTTAACGGCCTCGGGGTCCGTGGCATCACAGCCAATGCCCCAAACCGTGTCGGTGGGGTATAATATGAGGTTTCCTTTTTTGAGCTCCCTTATGCAATTGTTGATTTCCTCTATCAAGATCAGTATACTTTTAGTTGAAAGTAATCAGAAAGGGCCAACCACTGGGTGCGGTTCTTGTCCTCTTTGATGTTTGTTTTTTTTAATGATGTTTTTTGAGATCCCCAAATAGGGATTGGTTCCTTATCGTTGTTTTCGGTTTGTTTGGAAAGCGTTCCGTTTAACAGGGTCATGGCTTTGAACCATAGGTCATCCGCTTTTGGTGCTAGCTGCATGAACAGTTCCCGGTCAAATACTTTATCATCCATTACCCATGGGGGATATAATGTACCTCCAGCTCCGATAGGTAACGTGGCTTTGGGATTCTCGCACTTTCTTGATTTGGACTCCCATAGGCTATAAGGCAGCAAATCCCCTGATTTGGAATGGGAAATACAGCGAGTCTGATTGGCCATGACACAATTGGGATTTTTAAGATGGGATTCGTAAAGTTTGGAGAGCCAATCCGTTTGATACATCATGTCATCGTCGCATGTGACAATTATCTTCTCTGGATGAATTCTTAGCGGTTCTACCAACTTTCTATGGGAACTGGAATAATCTGTATATCTAATTTCGAAAAAATCTCCCTGTAAATCTTCAAGCTTTTTGGGAATATCGGTTTGCAAATCCTTATGGAGCCATAAAACTATTTTTTCTGGCAGCACGTCTTGATTCAAAATACTCCGTATGGTCAAATGCACAATTCCCAATCTTGATGGTATGGATGCCAAGGATACAATTACCGGAATATGCTTTTTGTCACGAACTAAACTGTTTTGGGATGTTATTGTTAGCTTGAATTGCTCAAAAAGCGAAATGGGTATTTCTTTTACCTTCATATAAGGATTTTGTTATTGCAAAATTAAGGATATGGGATAACATTTAATATTTCTATTTTTGCGAAGATGAAGCAGAAAGTAAAGGAAGCTCCAAAAATTTCCGTTATCGTAAGCACCTATAACGCCGAAGAATGGTTAAAAAAAGTGTTGTGGGGCTTCAATTGCCAAATATTCAAGGATTTTGAGGTGGTAATAGCCGACGACGGTTCAGGACCAAAGACAAAAGCACTCTTGGAAGAACTTGCCCCTCAGGTTTTTTATGAGATCATCCATGTTTGGCAAGAGGATGATGGTTTCCAAAAATCCAGGATTCTGAACAAGGCTGTCGAGTCGTGCAATGCGGAATACATCATAATGACGGACGGGGATTGCATTCCCAGGGAAGATTTTGTAGAGGTACATTACATCAACAAAGAAGAAGGTTATTTCATTTCGGGAGGCTATTACATGCTTCCCATGAACATTTCCAAGATGATTACCTTGAAGGATATTGAAAAACAGAACTGTTTCAACATCAATTGGCTCAAGGAAAAAGGCATTCCCAAAACATTCAAGAACAACAAACTAAGGGCAAGAGGGGTAATTTCAAAATTTCTGAATACCCTAACACCGACCAACGCCAGTTGGAACGGACACAATTCTTCTGGTTGGAAGAAGGACATCATGAATGTGAATGGCTTCGACGAGCGTATGCAATATGGTGGTCAGGACCGGGAACTTGGGGAACGCTTGTTCAATTTTGGGATAAAGTCCAAACAGCTCCGATACAGTGCGGTTTGTGTACACCTAGATCATAAGAGGGGATATAAGACTCCGGAATCCATCGCAAGGAACAGGGCCATACGAAGGGAGACCCGATTGCAAAAAATGGTTTGGACCCACTATGGCATCACCAAATAATAGGCGAGCTCGTTTTTCTTTTCCAATCGTTTAAGTTCACGAAATCTTTCCAATACACCCAAGGCATTCAAATAAGAGACGATAACGCCTTTTTTTCCATCCAAAAACCCCAGTCGCAAAACGTAGTGGTTGAAGAATTTCCAAAGCGGTTTGAAGACCATGAGAAAATAGTTGAAATGCTTTTCCTTATAAAAAGCTTCCTTGGCCTTTAATTGACCGTATTTCAACATTTTTCCTTTGTAATCCTCATAGTTTTTATAGCAGTAGTGCACCAATTTTTCCTTAAGAACACAGGAATTACCATTAACCTCCAAGGTTTCATGGACAATTTTCCTATCGGTGAACTTGGCCTTACTTTTTCTAAAGAGCCTATGGTTTTTGTCTGTTTGCCAGCCACTAAAGTGTAAGGGTTCATTTTGGAACATAAACCTACGGTAGAACCAATAGGCCTCGCAGGCGTTTGGGTTGTTAATGGTCTGCGTTATTTCTTTTTGAAGTGCATCGGTGACTATTTCGTCGGCATCCACAAAAAGAATCCAATCGTTGGAAGCGTGTTTGAGGGTGAAGGACTTCTGGGCCGTAAAATTCTCGAAAGGATTTTGGAGTACCCTGACCTTCGGATGGTTTTGAAGATACTCAAAAGTGCCATCCGTACTATAGGAATCTACTACTAGGATTTCATCAGCAAACGAAACCGATTCTATACATTTTTCAATGTAACCCATTTCATTGTAGGTTATGATCAATGCTGACAATTTTTGCTTTGGGGCGCTCAATTCAGCCATATTTATTGGTATTCAAAATTGGTTTGACAAAATTATAACAAAAAAATGGGGTAAAAATTGTTGCGCAGTCAGTTTTTCTTACAACAACTGAAATCAAAAAAACCCTACCTTCTGTATATGTAATGTTGAGGTTGTCTTCTATCCTATAGGATTAAATAATGAAAAAGGGTTGCTTTTGGTTTAACATTTTTTTTAAACAGCAACATCATGCTCCCTCAATGCATTGTTCAAAGAGGTTTTTTTGTCCGTACTCGCTTTTCGCTTACCAATTATCAGTGCACATGGCACTTGAAATTCTCCCGCCGCAAACTTTTTGGTATAACTCCCGGGTATAACAACTGACCGTTCAGGCACAATACCTTTTAAAGTTTTGGGCTCGTCACCGGTTACATCAATAATTTTGGTGGAGGCAGTCAGCACAACATTGGCCCCCAATACGGCTTCCTTCTCAACCCGAACACCTTCCACAACAATACATCTGGAACCTATAAAAGCATTATCCTCAATGATCACTGGAGCAGCCTGTAACGGCTCCAGCACACCCCCAATACCAACACCTCCGCTTAAATGGACATTTTTTCCAATCTGAGCACAACTTCCAACAGTGGCCCAAGTATCTACCATGGTGCCTTCATCCACGTAGGCACCAATATTAACGTAGCTGGGCATCAATATGGTCCCTTTAGAAATATATGCACCATGCCTTGCGACCGCATGGGGGACCACCCTAACGCCCTTCTCCCTATATCCTCTTTTCAATGGAATTTTGTCGTGGTATTCAAAAATTCCCGCTTCCAAAACCTCCATTTTTTGAATGGGGAAGTAGAGCACCACGGCCTTTTTGACCCATTCGTTAATGGTCCAACCAGTGCTGGTTGGCTCCGCACAGCGAAGTTTGCCCGTATCAATAAGGTCTATCACCTCCCTGATGGCTTTTTGTGTAGATTCCTCCTTAAGCAAATCCCTATTTTCCCATGCTTGTTCAACCGTTGCTCGTAAATCTGTCATGTCCATGTTAAATTTGGGCAAAGATAATGCCCTTGCCAGAATATTGGCCCCTATTTTAACCGCGTAACATTTTTGCGCTATTTTTGCCAAAAAATTGCTTTGGCGAGAATTTTGGCTTTGGATTTTGGAAAAGTGCGGACAGGAATAGCGGTAACCGACGAACTTCAAATTATTGCCTCTGGCTTGGCCACAGTCCAGACCAGTGATCTGATGCAATTTCTTTCCGAGTATGAAGAAAAGGAAGTCGTGGAAAGAATTGTGATTGGTCTACCCAAGCAGATGGATGGCACACCGTCGGAATCTGAAGAGCTTATCCTACCTTTTATGGAAAAACTTTCACAGCGATTTCCACATATCCCGATTGAACGACAGGATGAACGGTTTACCTCCAAAATGGCCATGCAATCCATGGTTGAAGGAGGAATGAAGAAAAAAAAGCGTCAGGACAAGGCCAAGCTGGATGAAATAAGCGCGACACTTATTTTGCAGGCCTACCTTAACAGAAAATAGTTTATGATTTTACCCATAGTTGCATACGGAGACCCCGTTTTACGAAAGGTCGCGGAAGATCTGCCCCAAGATTATCCCAAATTGGATGAGTTGATTTCCAACATGTGGGAGACCATGTACAATGCCCACGGTGTGGGATTGGCAGCCCCGCAAATTGGATTGCCGATACGACTTTTCTTGGTGGATACATCACCCTTTGCCGATGATGAGGAATTGAGCCAAGAAGAACAAGATCGGTTAAAGGATTTTAAAAAAGTGTTCATCAATGCAAAGATTGAGGAACAGAATGGCCAGGAATGGAACTTCAATGAAGGATGCCTGAGTATTCCGGATATTCGGGAAGATGTAAAGCGCAAGCCGGAAATAACCATCAGCTATCTGGATGAGAACTTCAATTCTCACACAGAGACTTTTGACGGACTGTTGGCTCGGGTCATACAACATGAGTACGATCATATCGAGGGAATTCTGTTCACCGACAAGCTCTCATCCTTAAAGAAAAGACTTTTAAAAAGCAGACTGGACAAAATTTCCAAGGGAAAAATCGAGGTGGAATACAAGATGCGGTTTCCCAGCATCAAAAAAAGACGTTAAAAAAAATTGGATTTGGGATAAAAACATAATTTTACGCCCAGAAAATATAAGCAATGACACTGGATAAAATTTTGTCGATAGGTGGAAAACCTGGACTTTACAAGTTGCTGACCCAAACCAGGAGCGGTTTCGTGGGCGAATCGCTTTTGGATGGAAAAAGGGTGACCGTGAGCATGCGGAACAATGTCAGCGTTCTGTCCGAAATTGCCATCTATACGCTGGAAGAAGAGGTTCCCCTTAGAGAAATCTTCCAAAAAATAAAGGAAAAGGAAGGCGGGGAAAAGACCAAAATCAGCCACAAAGCCGAAAAAATGGACTTGGAGGAATATTTCTTCGAAATTTTGCCCAACTATGATGAAGACAGGGTTTATGCCAGTGATATCAAAAAAATAATACAGTGGTACAATATCCTTGTCGACAACAAGATCACCGATTTCTCTGAAACAGACACTGAAGAGACCGCTATCCCTGCCACCGAGGAGGAATAGGGACTATTTATCCCAATCCACCAACGTTGTTGGATAATAATTTACCTGCATCCGTTCTAGGTAGGGCACATGTTGTCTCAGTCTGGTCCTATAATCCTCCCAATCGCAATGCTCCCGAAGCGACCATCCCAACTCGCCATATCCTATGGCACGGGGAAACGCCAAATATTCAAGCTCGGCACTGTTGGAAATGGTTTCGGACCACAACGGCGCTTCAATGCCCAAAATGCTTTCTATCGGAAGGTCTTCCACATAGGTTTCCGGATCCCAGTTATAAGCTGTGTCCACCGGAATGAGGCCAGCCCAGTTAAGTCCATAGGTCGAAAGTGAATCGTACTTCATGTCCAGATAAATTTTCTCCGCTGGGGACAGAATGATTTTTGAACCATTTTGCGCGGCTATTTGGGCATGTTTCTTTTCATTCCAAAGCTGGACAACACTTGAAGGGCTTATATCCGCTTGGGCTATCTCATTCCATCCAATCATGGATTTTCCGTGTTTTTGCACTATTTTTTCAACCCGTTCCACAAAATGTATATAGTCTTTTTTTGGGGTAACGTGGCTCTCATCGCCTCCAATATGAAAATAAGGTCCCGGTGAAATGGAGGCAATTTCACGAATAACATCGTCCAGGAAAATGTAAACACTGTCCTTGTTCGCATCAAAGGTGCTGAAACCGACCCGTGTGCCTGTGTAAGGCTTTAAAGTTTTTCCATTGCCGTTCAAAAAAGGATAGCTCACCGATGCGGCGTTGGTGTGCCCTGGCATATCTATTTCTGGGATTATGGTGATATGTCGCTCAGCAGCATAATTGACCAACTCCTTATATTCCTCTTGGGTATAAAACCCTCCCTTGCCACCGCCAACTTCGGTGGCTCCTCCAACGGTTGTAAGTTTGGGCCAAGATTTGATCTCAATCCGCCAACCTTGGTCATCGGAAAGGTGAAGGTGAAACTTATTATATTTATAATAGGCCAAAATATCTATATATTTCTTTACTTCCTCCACGGTAAAAAAGTGGCGGGCCACATCCAACATGGCCCCACGGAACGCAAATTTTGGAGCATCCACGATCTTACCGGATGGAATAACCCATAATGGATGGTCCGTGAGCGTGTCGTTGCTTTTTTCTGGAATGAGTTGGCGCAGGGTCTGTATTCCCCTAAAAGCACCTTCCACCGATTCGGAATTGACGAATATGGAATCATTTTTAATGTAAAGCTGATAAGACTCTGGGGTTTTAAGGTCTTGGGAATTTGCCTTATTTATATAAATGAAGCGATGAATGGAATTTTCCTCAGCAGTCTGGTTTACAGGTACTTCCAATCCAGTTTGCCATTTTATCTTATCCGACAAAAATCGTCCCACCTGCTCAAAACCAGGGTCACTTTCAGAAGTAAGGATAACGGTATTTTGATCCAATCCAAAAGCACTGTGGGTGGCCACAGTGTTAATGGGTTTTGGGATAAGGGGAGCTTGGGAAAGATCTGTTTTGGGATACAAAATTTCCTTTTTCTTGGGCTGGCAGGCTGCGGCAACTATCAACAAAAGGGATACCGCAAAAACTTTTTTAAACATACATTGGGTTTTATTTAACAAAATCGACAAAATCCTTCAAAACGCCATACCATATATCGTAACCTTCGCTGTTCATGTGAAGGCCATCATCAATAAAGAGATCTCTTTTGAGCGTTCTGTTATCCAGCATAGGATGCCAAACATCAGCAAAATAAACCCCTTGGGTTTCGGTGGCAAATCGAGCCAATTTGCGGTTAAGTCGACGATATTTTCCCCTTAAACGCCATCGGGCAATGCTGGGTTTGGATGAAATGAGGACAACTTCAGGGTTTGATGCTTGGCCCCGGAGTACATGCACTATCCGCTCCATGGTTTTGAAGACGAGCCCAGGTCTTTTTTTATCACTTATATCATTGTCGCCTTCATAAATGAAGACACGTACTGGAGCATATTTTATGACCAAAGGGTTCAAATAATGTTCCAGATCGGACGATTGGGAACCTCCGAATCCTGTGTTCAATATCTGATGTTCCGGGAATCGCTCTTCCAGATCTTTCCAAAGTCGTACGCTGGAACTCCCTGTAAATACTATGACCGGTTTTGATGAATCCCATAGAGAATCCATTCTTTGTTCTATATGCATTACCTCCTTCTTGAATCGGTTTGGATCCTGTGTATTGCCCAGCACGGGGAATAGCATCATCAGAAACAAAAATCGCCTCATAGCATCAGCGTATTGTTTTGAGAGATATTTTTTTGGTAACCGACTAAAAAACATCAATAATTGCTTACCAGATTTTGGGCTTGGCTCCATTCATAAAACCGTTCAATCCAAGAATCTGAGGGCAGTCCCTGTTTTTCCATTCCAAAACCATGTCCGCCCTTACTGTACATGTGCAGGGCCACAGGTTTTCCTGCCTGCAACCATGAGGAATAGAGATCGATGCTGCCTTTTGCCAATCCCAAGGGATCATCGGTGGCACAAATAATAAACATGGGAGGTGCATCGGGTTTCGGTTCTTGGATTGGTAGCACATCCGACCAGTAATATACTGGCACTAAAAAATTGGGCTTGTTGTCTTGGGAGTAATTGTAGCCTACCCCCACGGTTACCGCACCACCTGCCGAGAATCCCATAAACCCGATTTTGTTTGGATCCACACCGTATGAGGTGGCATTTTCCCTAACATGTTTTATCGCATTTAGGCCATCTTTAATGGAGTAGGGGAGCACTTTGGCCACTTCCTCACCAATCTTGTCCGGGTTGTTCACGGACAAATCCGAAATCTCCGCAACCCCGTCCTTTTCGGTGGGCACTAACCTGTATTGGAGTACAAATGCGGTAATCCCTTTTTCATTAAGCCACTTAGCAACTTCCGTACCCTCTTTTTTTATACTGAGAGCGTATAATCCGCCCCCGGGCGCGACAATGACTGATGTGCCATTATTGAGGGCTTCTTCGGGACGGAAAACCTGTATGGTGGGCTCCGAGACATTGGTGACCACTTCAGTCTTCCAAATGGGAGAATAATATTGCCCCAGAGCGGTTGTCCATACCACTGGAGGGTTTTCATCAACAGGCAATTTCACGATTTCTTGGGCCGGTAGCCAAAGGCATCCGAACAAAATGACAAGAAGCGTTATGGATTTCATAGTATCGGCTTTTCTTCAAAAATACAACTGTTTTTGATACGCCCCACCTGTTGAAAAATAAGAACGCTTTGTTAGGCAAGGATGGATTTTACTTAAAAGGGTCTTCGTATTTTTGGCAAAACTTTTTGGATGAACAATAGAGCGAGGCAATTGAAGGCTTTTTCAAGATTGTTGGACATCATGGACGAACTGCGTGAACAATGTCCGTGGGACAAGAAACAAACCATGCAGTCGCTGCGCCATCTGACCATTGAGGAAACCTACGAGTTGGGGGACGCCATTTTGGATGATGACCTGGAAGAAGTGAAGAAGGAGCTCGGCGACCTGTTATTGCATATTGTTTTTTATGCCAAAATAGGCTCGGAGACCGGGGATTTTGATATGGCGGACGTAGCCAATGACATCTGCGAAAAATTGATAAACCGTCATCCGCATATCTATGGCGATGTAAAGGTAGAAAATGAGGAAGAGGTGAAGCAGAATTGGGAAAACATCAAACTGAAAGAAGGCAAGAAAAGTGTTCTCGAGGGAGTGCCCAGTAGCCTACCTGCCTTGGTCAAGGCCAATAGAATCCAGGAAAAAGTGGCCGGTGTGGGATTCGATTGGGAACGGCCGGAACAGGTCTTTGAAAAATTAAAGGAAGAACTCGGCGAATTGCAGGTTGAGGTGGAATCGAACCATAGAGATAGAATTGAGTCCGAGTTTGGGGATGTTCTTTTTTCGATGGTCAATTATGCCCGCTTTTTGGAGATAAATCCTGAAAATGCGTTGGAACGGACCAACAAGAAGTTTATCGAACGCTTCAAATATCTGGAAAGAAAAGCCAAGGAAAAGGGAAAAAGCCTTAAGGAAATGACCTTGGCCGAAATGGACGTATTCTGGGAAGAGGCCAAAAAAGTTTAGGTTTTCCGAATAGTTCCCTTATAAACGATTCAGATTATGTTGATTGGACTACATTTGTCCGCTTTAAGAATCCATTTTGCTACAACGATATACCAGAGAGTTTGCATTTAACCTAAGATTGGCCTATCCCGTGATCTTGGGGATGTTGGGCCATACCTTCGTAGCCTTTGCCGATAACATCATGGTAGGCCAATTGGGTACGGCAGAGTTGGCCGCTGTCTCCCTTGGCAATAGTTTTGTGTTCATCGCCATGTCTTTGGGCATCGGTTTTTCAACGGCAATCACGCCGCTGGTGGCCGAAGCGGACGGCGCGGGTAACCAAGCCGATGGCAAGAGTGCACTAAAACATGGTTTGGTGCTCTGTACCTTATTGGGATTTTCCCTCTTTGGGGTGATATTGGTCTGCAAACCACTGCTGCATTCCATGGACCAACCACCGGAAGTGGTTGAATTGGCAATTCCCTATCTGGACCTGGTTGCCTTTTCGCTAGTTCCCCTGATTATTTTTCAGGCGTTGAAGCAATTTTCTGAAGGACTTTCGCAGACCAAATACCCCATGTATGCCACCATTTTGGCCAATGTGATTAACATTGTCATCAACTATTTGCTCATTTTTGGGTCGTTTGGTTTTCCAAAATTGGGAATTGTGGGGGCTGCCATCGGCACACTGGTATCTAGACTCATTATGGTGGGCTATATCTGGTATTTATTGAAGCGGAAAGAAAAATTTAGGCCCTATGTATCACATTTCAATTTCAGGAACATTGAAAACAAAGTGATGCGAAAAATAATCAGCCTGGGATTCCCTTCGGCCATGCAAATGTTTTTTGAAGTGGCCATTTTTACCGCTGCCATATGGTTGAGCGGGGTTCTTGGCAAGAATGCCCAGGCTGCAAATCAGATAGCCTTGAACCTTAGCAGTATGACCTTTATGGTCGGGATGGGGCTCAGCGTAGCGGCCATGATACGTGTGGGCAATCAAAAAGGATTGCAGAACTTTCGGGAACTTAGAAGAATCGCGGAATCCATATTTTTCCTCACTTTTCTGTTGGAGGTCGTCTTTGCCACACTTTTCCTGTTGGGAAGGCATTGGTTTCCCACCATTTATTTGGATGTGGACGATCTTGCCAACCAAGTGGACAACACCGAAGTGATCGTTATAGCGGCCAAATTGTTGTTGGTGGCGGCATTCTTCCAAATTTCAGATGGGCTTCAGGTGGTGGTGCTTGGCGCATTACGCGGACTTCAGGATGTCAAAATACCCACTTTCATCACTTTTGCGGCCTATTGGTTGATAGGTTTTCCCGTATGTTATTATTTCGGTTTGTTCACGGAGCTCAAGAGCACGGGCATTTGGTTGGGGCTTTTATTGGGGCTTACCGCATCCGCAGTAATGTTGTATATTCGATTTAACTATTTGACCAAAAAATTGATCAGGAACCAAACTGGACCCTAAAACCTGCACATCAAATTCTTAGCACATGGAACTACCGAAATTTCTTTTGGCTGATAACACCGATTATCCCGACGCCATTTTTATCGTCCATACGGAGTATCCACGGTTCATTATCAATCTGGAGAATGATGAAGTGGAGTGGATGGAGGAGTTTTCCAAGGAAGATGAACAGGAATTGGCCTCAGAGGCAGAAATTTTGATTGAAGCGGCCAACGCTTTTTACGATAGGGAGGTATCAAGATACGATGGCTGATGCTTGAGGAGATCCTGCAATTGGACAAGCAGCTGTTCCTATATCTGAACGGCTTGGGGACCGACACTTGGGATGGTTTTTGGATGTTCATGACGAAGACCAGAAATTCTTTCCCACTTTATCTCCTATTACTATATCTGTGCTTTAAGAACTTTGGATGGAAAAAGACAAGCGTTGTTCTTGTCACCGTGGCCCTGCTTATCACGTGCACGGATCAACTTTCCAATTTTTTTAAATATGGAATTGGTAGGCTAAGGCCCTGCTATGATCCAGAGATTAGCGAGACAATGCGCCTGGTAAAAAGCTATTGTGGAGGTAAGTTTGGGTATTTTTCCGCACATGCGGCCAATTCCTTCGGCCCTGCCACTTTTTTTCTGGTTTTATTTCGAGGTAAGGTAAAATACTTGGGTGCAATTTTGGTCATTTGGGCCTGCTTGGTCGCCTACAGCCGTATTTATATTGGAGTGCATTATCCACTGGATGTGCTCACTGGAACATGTGTTGGAATACTCTTTGGATGGTTGTTTGCCAAGTTGGCTATATTTGCATTCCAAAAAATGAGGAAATGATTTCTTCTACCAGGTACTGGTTTTTACTTGCCCTTGTTGTTCTGGTATATATCGCCGGAATGTTCGTGACTCTTTTTGAAAATGATTCTGCACAATTTGCGGTCATGGCCATGCGTATGGTTCAAGAAAATGATTTTATCAATCTGATAAAAGGCACGGAGGAGTATTTGGACAAACCCCACATGCATTACTGGTTGGCGTCCCTTTCATTCAAACTATTTGGGATAAGTGCCTGGGCCTATCGTATACCGGCCATTTTGATTACCCTGCTGGGAGCCTATAGTTGTTTTGGTTTGGGGAACCTACTGTACAACAGGGATATTGGTCGATTTTCTGCATTGATTTTTATGACGGCACAGACCATAGTTTTATCAGTTATTGATGTCCGCACAGATGCAGTCCTGACTGGCTTTACCATTTTTGCCATTTGGCAGCTCGTGGCCTATGTTGAAAAAAACACGCTGAAAAATATAGCCTTGGGTGCTTTGGGGGCAGGATTGGCCTTTTCCACCAAGGGCCAAATTGCCTTGGTGGTCATAGGCATATCATTGCTTTGTCATTTGACCTATACCCGAAAATGGGCGCAATTGTTGAACTGGAAGGTCTTGGTGGCCTTGTTGGTATTTGCAATGGCCATTACACCTATGCTCTACGCCTATTACCATCAATTTGATCTGCATCCGGAAAAAGTGATCCGCGGCAGGGACAATAGAAGCGGAATCTTTTTTATTTTTTGGGAACAGAGTTTTGAACGATTGAGTGGCGAGGGGGTTGGAAAAAACAGTAGTGATTTCTTCTTCTTCTTTCATACGTTTCTTTGGATTTTTCTGCCGTGGACCGTATTGGCCCTGATTGCCTATTGGTGTCGGGTAAAAACATTCTTGAAAATGCGTTTTGCCTATCTTCCCCAGTACGAATTTCTGACTTTGGGCGGAATCACCATCTTATTCTTCATCATTAGTTTCGCCCAGTTCAAACTGCCACACTATATGAACATTCTTGTTCCACTATATGCAATTCTTGCAGCATCCTATCTGTATAGTTTGTACCGATATGAAAAGCATCGGGTGGCCAATGTAGTTTTGGGAATCCAATATTTTATATTGGGAATAGTGTTCATTTTTTCCCTTCTGATATGTTTCTATGTCTTCAAGTTTGAACATTGGCACGGTTACGCCATTTTGGTATCCGTACTGGCGGTGATTACCTATTTCTGCCTGAAAAGGGAAGCACAGTACATGCGAATCATAACGCTCTCTGTCTGTAGTTCACTATTGTTGAATGGGATTTTGAACACCCATTTTTACCCCCGTCTATTAAGCTACCAAGCAGGATCTACCATGGCTGCAAAAGTGGCAGAGCACGAAATACCTGTGGACAAGATCTTCAAGATTTCTGAGCGTCATACCTGGGCCTTGGATTTCTATAATCAAAATCCTGTCAACCTTGCATCCACATCCGAGCTGTTGGACAAACAGGACATTTGGATCTATGCCACCGACCAAGAACTGGATATATTGAGTGATGAGGGATTTCATTGGCATGAACAAATCACCGTGGACCAGTTCCGGATTACCCGACTTCAGCTTAAGTTTTTGAACCCGCATACCAGACAGAAGAAATTGGAACGGATGCATTTGGTACACATAAAGGACTAGGGCACCTCCTCTAATTTTGGCTTCTTGAAATGGTACATGATACCTGAAAGCGATACCAAAGCGGTAATCAAAAAGAAGGTAAAACTTATACCAACCGAAGTACCCGCATTTAATCCAAGCCATTTTGCCCCGTACAAAAAGGTCACTTCACGACTTCCGATGCCCCCAATGGTGAGCGGAATCACTGATACTATGGACGAAACCAAGAAAACAAAAAGATATTCCACAAGATTCCAATGTATGGCGAGTGATTTTAGGATGAACCAAACGCAAACCAGCTGTGCAAGTTGCACCAAGGCGGAATATCCCAATGACTTCCAAAAAATGGGCAGTGTGTAGGAAAAAAATCGTTTTTTGGCGAACCAAAAAGCGAATATGCTCAACGGAATCGCCAAGGCCAAGGGCCATTGTAAGTTTTGAAAAATGGATTGTTCGGACAAAAGTGCCAAAACGCAGGCATACACAAAAATCAGGAGCATACCGCTCAAACGATCCAAAAGCAGAACGGCAACCACCTTTTTAGTGCCTGTATTGTATTTTTTTTGGATGAGGTATCCTTTGTAAGCATCACCACCAATGCCCCCGGGCAAAAAAAGGTTGTAAAACATACCCAGAAGGTATAGGACCAAATTGCTCTTTTGGGACAGTTTGGCCCCTATCTGATGAAAATATAGATTGAGCCGGAAAGCGGAAAGAATCTTTGATAAAACAAAGAGCAATATCGAGGCCATCAGATAGAGAGGCTGGCTCTTTTTCAAGGCTTGGAGTACCTCATCAAAATCTATCTTGGTAAAAATGAAATAGATCAAAGCGGCACTGACGACCAATTTCAGCGCTGTTAGTAACTTTTTACGCAGCTTTTCCGTCACCTATCGAAATATTTTTGATGCGGTAAGGCCTTTTCTGCTGGGACTCGTAATACGTTCTTATCAGCAGTTCCATTACAATGCCAATAGTGAACAATTGAATTCCCCCAAGAATGAACATCATTCCAAAAATCAGCAACGGCCTGCTCCCAATATCCTCGCCAAAACCCAATTTCACGATCAACAAATAGATATTGATGAACACCCCCAGAATGATCAATAGCACCCCAAAAATTCCGAAGAGATGTATGGGTCGTTGAAAATATTTTCTGATAAAGAGCAGGAGCATCATGTCCGCCACCACCTTGAAGACACGCTCCAAGCCGTATTTGGACTCGCCCGCATGGCGCGCATGGTGCTTGACCGGCACTTGCTTTATCTGTGCACCTTCCAAATGGGCCAAAAGAGTTATGAACCGGTGCATTTCACCATACAGGTTCAGGCCCTTGGCAATATCCTTGGTAAAAACCTTTAGAGCACAGCCATTGTCCTTGATGTCGAGCTTGGTTACCCTCCGCACCAGAAAATTGGCAATTTTGGATGGTATTTTCTTAACTAGGGAGTCCTTTCTTTTCTGGCGGATGCCCGTGACCACGTCGTATTCCCCGCTAAGGGCATGCTCCAACATGATGGGAATGTCAGAAGGATCGTTTTGGAGATCTCCGTCCATGGTAATGATGTATTCGCCCTGCGCATAGTCAATTCCTGCTGCCAGGGCCAAGCTCTGGCCATAGTTTTTTTTGAGCTCTATAAGATGCACCTTGTTGTCATCCATCTCTTTGACCACCCTTCGTGTACCATCTTTGGAAAAATCATCCACATACACGATCTGGTACTGATAACCCTTTAGACTTTCATGGATTTTGGTGGTCAACAGAACCACATTGTCCTCCTCATTATAAAGTGGGACCACTATGGATAGAAGAGAATCGGTTATGGCGCTCATGTATTGATATATGGTGCGTGCAAAGTTATTGCTTTTATTTAAAGTTCCTTGGTAATCCCATCCAACAAAACCTTTGCGGCATAAAAGGGAGAAATTTTGTTCGCTTCCACTTCTTTCAGCATTTTCTCCTGTGCCTTTTTAAAAGCAGGCTTCTGATGAAAAAAGTGCTTTATGCTTTCGTCTACGGTCTGAAGGAACCAATTCCTGTTCTGTTTTTTCCTGTTTTCAAAGAAATGGCCATTGGCCCTGTTCTTTTTAATGAAATCCTCAATAATTTCCCACAACTCACCAATTCCGGTATTTTCGGCTGCCGAACAGGCCACTACTTTGGGAACCCACCCATTTTCCTTGGGAGGATAGAGTTGCAGGGCCCTTGAAAATTCGGACACGGCCAATTTGGCCTGTTCAATATTCCCTCCATCCGCTTTATTTATGGCAATAATATCGGCCATTTCCATAATTCCCCTTTTAATCCCCTGCAGCTCATCCCCGGCACCTGAAAGTTTTAGCAACAAGAAAAAATCCACCATACTGTGCACGGCAATCTCGCTTTGACCCACGCCCACGGTTTCCACCAATATCACATCGTACCCGGCGGCTTCACAGATTATGATGCTCTCCCTTGTTTTTTGTGCCACCCCTCCTAATGATGAACCGGAGGGAGAGGGACGAATAAAGGCTTTTGGATCTTTGGAAAGGGTTTCCATCCGTGTTTTATCGCCAAGAATGCTGCCCTTGCTCAGCGAACTGGTGGGATCCACGGCCAAAACGGCCACCTTTTTCCCCAAGGAGGTCAGCATTTTTCCAAATACCTCAATAAAAGAGCTTTTTCCTACCCCGGGAACACCAGTGATGCCTATTCGAATGCTGTTATTGGGTTGGGAAAGGCATTGCTCTATAACGGTATTTGCCTTTTCGTAATGCTTGGGATTGGTGCTTTCCAGCAGGGTTATCGCTTGGGCCAAAAGGGCCTGGTTTCCCTTCAAAATGCCATCTACCAGGGTTTCAACAGCAATTTCCCGCTTGCGAAGCTGTTTGATTCGGGAAACGGTGTTGGATTTCTGGTCTTTGCTGTTTTTCAAGTAATGTAAGATCTAATTCTCCACTAAAGTAAAAAGTTTTCATGGGTTACGGTACATTCAATTTTTGGTGAACGATTCATATCCAAGAAAAAAGAATGCCGCATTTGTGGTATTTCACAAAATTTTAATGGCATTTATTAGGGGCGTAGCCCCACAAATAGTAACTTCTCGATACAAATACAAAATACTGATCTATGAAAACTATTTTTGAGAGTACGGCCACAAACACCGGGGGCAGGTCTGGGCATGTGAAAAGTGAGGACGGGTTTTTGGATTTTGACATTAGCATGCCCAATTCCAAAGGAAAAACAAACCCAAAGACAACGAATCCGGAAGAACTCTTTGCAGCGGCATATTCCACCTGTTTTGCGGGCGCGCTGCAGGTCGTTGCCAAAAATCATGACGTGAAGGATCTGGGGGACTTCAGCGTAACGGCCACCATAGCTTTCAATACAGAGGAGGAAGGCGCTTTTTTGGAAGCCACCCTTGATGCGTATTTACCCACTGTGGATAAGGACACCGGTGAACGTTTGATCAACGCAGCCCACGAAATATGTCCGTATAGCAAAGCTACCAGGGATAATATAACGGTCCATTTGAATTTACTGTTGGATGAATGATTTATAAATTTTTGGTCCACCCCGAAGAATCCCGTTGTTAGTTCAACGGGATTTTTTGTTAAATAAAACGGAAAACGATGGTATTTTGCAACGGCGCATTTTTTTCTGCGTCCTTAAGGCGAACAACTAAGTTACCAAACCACAAAACTGAAGGTGTTTCAAATAGAATTGGTAGAGCAATGCAAGGCCAACGACAGAAAGGCCCAACTGAAACTGTACAAACAATACTGTAAAGGAATGTACGGGGTGGCCATGCGCTTTTTGGGAAACCCGGATGATGCCGAGGACGTAGTGCAGGAATCTTTCATAAAGGCGTTCCAGCGCATAGAACAGTTTAAGGGAGAGGTTACTTTTGGAGCTTGGTTGAAAAGGATAGTGGTTAACCGAAGTATTGATTTTTTGAAATCCAAGCACCGTCAAAGGGCTGATCTTGATGAACAGATGCTACATGTGGCTGAAGAGGAGAACGATTGGACCATAGAAGAAGGGCCATCCGTGGAACAGGTGAAGTTGGCCATTGAGGAACTGCCCGAAAAATACAGATATGTGGTGCAATTGTTTCTGGTTGAAGGATACGACCACGGCGAAATCTCCGAAATACTGGACATTTCGGAGACGGCTTCCAGAACCAGATTGTTGAGAGGGAAGACCCAATTGAAAGAAACTTTAAAAAATATGGCATATGGCACTTGATCTTAGGGAAATGTTTGCCAAAGAAAGGGAAGGGGAAAATCCAGTTCTGAAAAAAGGACATGAGGAACGCTTTTTGTCCAAATTGGAAAAGGAAATGCCCATCGACCCATCAAAAAGGAAAAGAAGTATCGGTTTTTGGATACAGGTAGCGGCCTCCGTGGTCTTGGTCATGGGTCTTGGCATCTATTTTTTCAATGGGGAAACAAAACCTGGAACCGAGAACGGAATCCAAATTGTGGATAAGGATTCACCTCCAAAAACAAACACCTCCATTTCATTGGGAGACCTTTCCCCAGACCTAAAGAAAATCGAGAATTACTATCTGTCCAACATCAACCTACAACTTTCTGATTTGGAAGTGGATTCGGAAAACAAGGAAGTCATGGACAATTTTATGGAAAGACTCTCAGAACTGGATGCCGAATATCGGAGACTTAACCAAGAGTTGAACCAGGTAGGCCCCAATGACCAGACGATAAATGCGCTGGTCCAAAACTTGCAGTTGCGACTGCAATTGTTACAAAAATTAAAATCGAAGTTGAACCAAATAAAATCATCAAAAAATGAACAGAAATCATCTCATATCGTTTAATGCTTCGCTTTTTCTGCTGGCGGGCCTGATGGCTCATGCTCAGGAAAGGAGCAAGACCTACAAGGAAACGTTCACCGTTGGCAATGATGCCGTATTGAACATTGACACTTCCCATGCCGACATTGAGTTCGAAACGTGGGACGAGGACCAAGTGGAAGTTACTGCTGTGGTGAAACTGGAGGATGCCACGGATGAAGAGGCCACTGAGTTCTTCGAGAAGGATGCCATAAAGATTTTTGGAAATAGCAGGGAAATTGAGGTACGCACCGTAGGCCGTGGAATGGGCATGTCATCGTATGCTTTCGACATCAAGGATTTTGATTTTGTGATTCCCGATGTCCCCTCCGTGGACCATATCATGGAGCATATTGATATACCCGAAATCATGGTAATCCCCGAAATGCCACCTATGCCTCCGATACCTTTTTTGGAATTTGACTATGATGCATACAGGGAGGATGGTGAAAAGTACCTGAAGGAATGGAAAAAGGACTTTGACAAGAATTTTGATGCCGAATATCAGGAGCGAATAAAGGAATGGAGCAAGGAAGTTGAGGAAAGATCCAGGGAGAGGGCCGAGGAGTTGAAAGAACTTCGGGAAGAGAGGGATAAAATTCGGGAAGAGGCCAGGGACGAGGCACGAAAGCAACGGGACGAGCTTCGCAAGCACAGGGATGAAGCCAGACACCAAGCCCGAATGCAAAGAAGTGTCAGTGTCCATTCCGATGGCGATACTAACGTATTCTACTTTTCATCTGATGGGGAAAGCAAAAAATATAAGGTCAAGACCCATATCAAGATAAAAATGCCAAAATCCGTTAAACTTAAAATGGACGTAAGGCACGGCGAGGTAAAGTTGGCGAACAACACAAGGAATATCAATGCAAGCTTGTCCTATGCAAGCTTGCTTGCATCCACTATAGAGGGGAGGGGGACCAATATCAGGGCCTCCTATTCCCCTGTGGTGGTCCAAAAATGGAACTATGGACAGCTAAGAACCGATTATTCCGATAAAGTAAACCTAAAGGAAGTGAAGGAATTGAACTTAAACTCCGTTTCCTCCCATGTTACCATTGACCGACTTCTGGACAGTGCCCTTGTTTCCAATAACTTGGGATCTTTGCTGATCAATGCGGTGGGTGAGGGGTTTTCATCGATTGATATTTCGGTGGAGCATGGGGAATTGGACCTAAAGTTGCCCACTGTGGCCTACTCAATCTTCATAAACGAAACCCTGTCCGAGTTTGAATACCCTAAAAAACTGACCTTGAACACCTCCAACAACCACAACAATAAGGTGCATAAGGGGTACCATCTTGCAAATACGGATGGGAAATCCATAAGTATTACTTCCCGATATAGTGATGTGGTGCTGAAAGAATAACCACCGGAACGCTTCTATACCCTTGTCCCAATAACTCCCAATGCTTCACAAAAACCTCTTGCTAAGTCCGATGCCCTTCAGGATTTTCCATTCTTTTTTTAAAAAACAAAAATGCTAATGTGATTCTTCCTTTAAAAAGGATGCAAAGTTCTTCTTGAACCGATTCAATCTTGGAATGGACACATTTTGAATGTAGGAATTATTCGGATTTTTTCGTTCATAGTCCTGGTGATACTCCTCGGCCTTATAAAAAACATCAAACTTTTCAACTTCCGTCACAATGGGACGCCCCTGGTAAACATCCTCAGCCGTTAAGGCGGCAATATAGTCTTCAATAATTTTTTTCTCCTCTTCACTCTTATAGAAAGCAATGGAACGGTATTGGGCACCCTGGTCGGGACCTTGCCTATTTATGGTGGTCGGGTCATGGGATCCAAAGAAGACCTGTACCAATTGTGTGAACGAAATTGCCTTTGGGTCATAGTATACCTCAACCGCTTCGGCGTGGCGGGTCAGACCATAGGCTACTTTTTTATAGGTTGGGTTCTTTTCAGATCCTCCGGAATATCCCGAATATACCTCTTGTACGCCTTTTACACTTTCAAAAATGGCCTCCACACACCAAAAACAGCCACTGGCAAAATAGGCCGTTTCATATTGTTGCAGTTCAGCTTCGGTAAGGGTTTGTTTTTTGGAAACGTCGGACTGTTCCGATTGTACAGCTACCGTTTTTTCAGCTTTGTTTTTTGAAAGACAGCTGGAGGTGGACAAGAAAAGAGTGATTAAGAATAGCGTGTGAACAATTTTCATTGGATGTTTTTTTACTAAGTAGGTATAAGATAGCAACAATTACAGCAACAAAGGTTAAAAAGTGTTAAGTGTTGCACCTTCCATCCAGTGGATAAATATCATCAAAAAGGGAAAATATCGAAACAAATCTGTGAGCTAATTCTTACAAAACTACATTAATTCCCACTTTGCTGAACCGTTCGCTGGCCTTGGCGCATCGATGAAATGCACATCGAATCGGCCTATGGTTTTTCCAGCGGAAAACGTTCATCGACGATAGCGTGCACTTTGCCTTAAAAAAGTTTCTACACCGAAAAAAAATGGACATTGGGCGACATAAATCTAGGGCAGGAAGAGGGCGGGGGTACATTTACAATGTAATTAAAACCCAAATCATGAAAACAATATTCACCTTCATCGCGATCATCTTCTTCGGAACTGCGGCCATGGCCCAGAATGATACCAAAGAGATCAAAGTGGACACCACAACCGCTGGTGTTGAATTGAGTATTGAAATCAAGACCGTTGAAAAGAACGGAGCTGAAGTGGCCAGGTTGTACAAGTTCAAGAATTCCAGAATCAAAAAGGAACTTACTTTTAGAACCAAGAACAACAGTTCCAAATTGGCTTAATCATGATATTGGGAATATTGATTCCGCTAGCCCTATTTTTTAGCCTGGCCTTTGTGATTTCTACCCTGGCCTTTTCGCTTCGAAAAAGAAGAAATTCGGACTAAACCCATTACTAACCCCAATCTCATACTATGGAAACTATTTTAACCCTGGTTGCTTTATCTTGTAGCTCAATTTCAGTTTTTCTTGTTGTACGGTCTTCTTTACGTCCTCTAAAAGTGCTTTCGCGTCGTAAATGATGCCATCTTTGATGGTATAGGAGACACCGCCCACACGCACCACCTCATTGTTTTCGGTCAGTTTGATGGCCCCCGTTCCATAGAGTACCTTTAAGTTTTTCAGGGGATTTTCGGAAACAATCACGAAATCGGCCAATTTCCCGACCGAAACGGTCCCAATTTTATCCGCCATGCCCAACGCTTCGGCCCCGTTCAAGGTGGCTGAGCGGATTACTTCCAAAGGATGGAAGCCCGCTTCGCGAAGCAGTTCCATTTCCCGGATGTAGGCAAAACCATAGAGTTGAAAAATAAATCCCGAATCGGACCCTGTGGTGACCCGCCCACCCCGGTTTTTGTATTCGTTCACAAACGTCATCCAAAGTTTGTAGTTTTCTCTCCAGGCCACTTCCTGTTCCGTGCCCCAATCGTGCCAATAGGAACCATGCGATATTTTACTGGGCTGATAAAAATCCCAAAGGGATGGCAAGGTATAGTCCTCATGCCATTCCGCTCTTCTGGCCCTGTGCAGGTCACGACTGGCCTCATAAATGTTCAATGTCGGGTCTAAAGTGAAATTCAAGCCAATAAGTTCATTCATGACGTTGTTCCAATGTTCGGAATAAGGTTTGGCTGCCTGTTTCCACAATTTCCCGGCTTCCTCAAATCGATGCTGTTCATTTTGATAGTTGTAATCCAGCGGATAGTCCTGAACGGTCCTGTCCTCAAAAAGCGCTTCGGGAAGTCCGTACCAATGTTCCATACTGGTCAGTCCGGCCCTAGCCGAGTGCAAAACATTCCAACGGGCAACATCCAGTTGTGCATGATGACAGGCTGAGCGAAGCCCCAGTTTTTTGTTCTCGTCCAAGGCAGCCGCCATTATTTCTGGGGATGCTCCAAAAAACTTGATGCCATCAGCGCCGCGCTCCGCATTGGCTCGCACCCATTTTCTAGCCTGTTCAGGGGTGCTAATTGGGGCATCGTTCAATGGGTTGAAATCCGAGGTCTTTTGTCCAAAGATGGTATGGGTAAATATTCGGGGGGCAATAATTTCGTTTTTCTGACTTTTCTTTTTAAGGTCCAAAGACCAATCCACCCCTCTTCCTCCGACTTCCCTTACAGTGGTGACGCCATGACCCATCCATAGTTTGAAGACGTAATCAGGTGGGGCACCCTGTGCTTCACCCCCAATGTGGGTGTGCATATCCACAAATCCCGGCAATAGATACATACCGGTACAATCAAGTTCTTTGCCACCGGACTTTAATTTGGGTCTTGTGGATTCATCAATCTTCACACCGGGATATCCCACGACTTGAATGTTGACAATCTTATTGTTCTCCACAACGATATCGACGGGTCCCCGAGGAGGAGCCCCGTTCCCATCAATAAGGGTTACCCCTCGGATTATTAGCTGTGGAAAGGGTCCCTCGCCTAGTTTTTCCTGGCCTTGGGCCAAGAAAAAAAGAAGGAACAACAATACGGAGCATACTTTTTTCATTGTGATCATCATTCTGGAATTTCAACTTTATTGCCCAAAAAGAGGGCGTTCAAAAATAATCGGTTGGTTCCGTACCAGGAACCCCTAAAATTGGGATTGTCCGCAAAGAGTATTACCCTCCCTGAACCCACCTTGCTCACCACCAGTGATGCCGAAGGTTTAAGGTTTTCTTCCATGTTTTTCTTGGTGATAAAACCGTCAATATGGGGGTCGGAGGAATATTTGGCCACGGTGGCATACTCGTTTTTACTTGGGGCCAACCATACCGAATTGTTTTTGTATACTGGAATTGCAGTGTCCCGATACCCAAAAGCCAGGGGATGGGTAATGTCAAGGTCAACTTTGAAGATAGCTCCTCCCAAGCTCTCCTTTCCCAGGTTTTCTGGGGCATCCACATAAGGTTTGCGTTCCACAAGTTCTGTGGAGTCCTTTTCCTTTTTTGTAAGCTTTTCCTTGACCAGTTTTTTGTCCACCGCCCATTTAGAGGCGGTTCCAATGGTGATTAGGGTGTTGCCCTTGCTTACCCAGTCCTTAATTTTGTCAAATTCCTTTTCGGAGAAGTCATAACTGCCTGAAACCATGACCAAGGTATTGTATTTGTCCAGGTTTGCCCAGTCGAAATTTCGCAGAGGGATTTTTGTGATAGGCATATGGACCCGGGTGTCCAACAGATGCCATACTTCACCGGCCTCGTAGGAGTGGACCCCATGTCCGATGAGCATAGCGGCCTTAGGTGCAGTTAACGGCTCCATATATCGGCTACCCAAATCGATGCCCTTTTGGCTATATCCCGAATTGACCGCATACATGGATATCTGAAACTGGTCTTGGGCCTCTTTTAGCAGTGAGAATACGGTTTCCGCATCTTTCTTTTGAAGACTTACAGGCACGACCAACGCACCATAGTTGAATTCTTTGTCACCCGAAGCGGTCTTGATGGTAAACGGTTTAAAAGATGACGACACCACCAGTTTTTTGGTCTGGAGAAAGTTCAAAACTGCCATGGCATTGTAGTCATCATAGTCTATGATATAGGCATACTTTGATTTTTGAAGTGGGCTTGGTTTTACCAAATCGTCCAGGGATGTTACTTTTTCACCGAGATTCAAGGTAGTCACGGGCTGATACTTCATGTTGTAAAAGTTTGCCACTGACCAAGCCGAAGCATCATAATATACGCTGTCGCGATACGTATCGTAGGTCTCGAACATGGTTTGCACCATTCTGTACTGCGGTTGTTGTGTCGGAACCACGAATTTGTCACCGGACTTGTAAACATCAATTTTATGAAGTAACAGTTTATCCAGAAACGCCTTTACCCTATTAGGGTCGTGCGCATCCCCAAATGAATATCCCCTTATCCTGCTTTTAGAGGCATTGCTAAGGGCACTTTTGAAGAAATCTTGCTGGTATTTCCGCATCTGGGCCTTGTTTTCCACGGCGGCTTTTACGGTCGTTATACTGGAAGTATATTGGTTTCTTATGGAAAAGGGAAAAGTAATCTCTCCAAATGCCGTGGTCTGCTTATGGCCCCGAGAGCTTGCCTGTTCAAAGAGCAATCCAAGACCACCCTGTAGATCGGGATAGGAGGAACCATAACCAGGATAGGTGCCGTCAAATACTTCCTTGGTGAAGTAAAACGAGCCGATGCTGTCCAAGGCTTTTGAATAGTATTCACCGAAAAGGTTGTTCAAATCAATATAGTTTTCCTTGGGCATGATGGGGTTCAGAGATCCATTATCCTTCATAGGCTCAAAAAAATAGGAACTCTGGCTTCCCATTTCGTGAAAGTCTGTGACCACGTTGGGGTACCATTGATGGTACCAAGTCAATTTTCCACGGCTTTCGGGATTGATGCCCAGGAGCCAGTCCCGGTTTAGGTCGAACCAATAATGGTTGGTCCTGCCCCTTGGCCAATATTCGTTGTGCTCGGCATCTTGCGGGTCGGCCACCAGCGGATTGCCTTGGTACATATTGGCCCACTGGGTATGGCGGTCGCGTCCGTCGGGGTTTATGGTAGGGTCAACAAAGATGACGGCCTTGTCCAAATAGCTCAGGATTTCTGGGTTATTGGATGCCACAAAAGTGTACGCTGTCAACAATGCGGCCTCTGAACTGGACGGCTCATTGCCGTGAACATTATATGCCAAATTGATAAAGATGGGAACCTCATCGTAATTGGAAGGATTCTGGGAAGGGTCAACAAACCGGAGGTGTTGTTGTTTCAATTGGTCAAGCTTACCGTGGTTCTCCGGGGAGGTCACCGTAAGCATGACCAATTTTCGGCCTTCATGGGTCTTTCCATATTCTTGGATGGTAGCCCTGTCCGAAACCTCGGCAAGTTTGGTCAGATAGGCCACGATCAGGTCGTGCCGCGTGTGATGTTCCCCAATATCATAACCCAAAAATGCTTCTGGGGATGGGACGCTGGTTTCAAAGGGATGGAATTTTTTAAAGAAGTAATCTTGGGCAGAAAGCGAAGTGGCCAAAAAAAGCACTCCGAGCAGTAATTTTTTAAACATTTAGGTGAAGATTATCGTTAATCCTCTAAAGATAGGAAAACGATTTAATCAACCGAATTGAATACTTCGATTACTTCCTCGAACACCATTCTATAATAGGTGCCTTTTCGTTTGTAGTCACGCGTTATGGAACCCCGAAGTTGCCTGGCCAGGTTATAGATTAGTTTTAGTCCCAGGGATTTTGAATTGCCAGAGGTTACATCCTCCGGATAGCCCACACCATTATCACCAAGGTACATTTCGTACCGGTTGTCCAAAAGTTTGCGCAAAGAAATCTCTATTTCACCCTCACTGTCATCCTTAATGCCATATTTTAGGGCATTTGTGATGGTTTCATTGATGATTAGACCCAAGGGGATAACGGTGTCGATACTCAGTTTGTTATCGGGGATATCCAATTTCACCTTTACTTGGTGGGTATTGCCTTTTACGGAGCGGACCAAGTAGTCGCACAATTCCTTCACATAGGGTTTGAGCTCTATTTTGGACAGATAATCATCACGTTTGTAGAGCATCTCATGCACCATGGCCATGGAAACAACCCTGTTTTGGCTACTTTTTATGATACTGCTCATTTTTTCATCATCTATGGTCCTCGATTGCATGCTCAGCAAGCTTGATACGGTCTGCAGGTTGTTCTTTACCCTGTGGTGTACTTCTTTCAGCAGGGTTTCTTTTTCCTGAATCCGCTCTTGGATCTCATTCCTGGACTTGTACAGCTTATGGTGCGCCGCCAATAGATTTCTTCCAAAAACACCGCCCAAGAGGTAAATGGCAAAAATGGCACTCAAAAAGGCAAACCAGTTTTTCGATTCTTCGGGGACCATGTTTTGGGAAATCCTAAAATCTCCCAGTTCATACAAAAACAAGATGGCCAATACCGCCAAATTGATGATGAGATAAAACTGGCCATACACCTGGGTGGTCACGTAGCCTGCAAAAACCACTATGGCCAGAACAAAAACAAAAGGGCTTTGTATTCCTCCGCTGAACAGGACCACCAAAATGGCACCCGTCATGGCCAGAATAGAGGTGATATTGTAGGTGACCAATAGTTTTTTGTGAGACTTATACAATATGGTGTTGAGCAGGTTCAACAAGGCAAACCCAATAAATACAAAGGGTATCACTTCCTTTATATTGAGAAATGAGTAGCATGCGATACCAAATAGAATCGCAAAAAATGAAGAATTATAATTGACCTTAAGTATCAAATCTACCTTGTCTTGTAAACGATATCTGTCCTTGATAGGAATCTTCATTTGCTGCGCTGATATTGTTCTTATACTACAAAAAAGGTTGAAAATAGAGTAGTAAAGTAGCTATTTATGGGGTGTTTCTGCCGTAAATCTAAACTTTGTTTTTGATATAATCAAAAGCGACAGCTATAAAAGCTGTCGCTGTAAGGTTTAGTCCTCTTATGGGTCATTCATCCATCAACACCCATTCTCCCTTTTCAATGAGGGGCTCGGCCTGTTTGTATTTTACGGTCTTGCTTTCCCCGGACATGATGTTCTTTATGGTGACCCTTTCGTTTCGTCCAATTTTTGGCTTCTCACGGGTTATCGTCTCCGTTATCTGTGGTCTTCTGCCCTGGGTTTGTCCCACTGCCCGATTTTGTGCGGCCAGTTCGTCGCTGTTCGGTATTTCTTCCTTGGATGTTCTAAGGTCCTCCTTGGGCCTTCGCACCGTTCTGGCCTCTTGTATTTGAGCGGTGTTTTCAGAAGGAAGTTCCCCTTTGAACAAGAACGATATCACTTCCTTGTTCACTTTGTCTATCATTTCCTTGAAAAGTTCAAAGGCTTCGAACTTGTAGATCAACAAGGGGTCTTTTTGCTCATGAACGGCCAATTGCACGGATTGCTTCAGCTCGTCCATCTTGCGCAAGTGTGTTTTCCATGAATCATCGATGATAGCCAGGGAAATGTTTTTCTCAAAATCAGTGATCAACTGTTTTCCGTCGCTTTTGTAAGCCTTTTCCAGATTGGTGACCACGTTCAGGGTTTTTATGCCATCGGTAAAGGGCACAACGATACGCTCAAACTTGTTCGATTGGTCTTCATACACCTTTTTGATGACCTGGAATGCAATGGTGGCACTGCGTTCCATTTTCTGTCGATAAAAGTCGTAAGCGGCCTTGTACACCTTGTTGGCAATTTCCTGGAAGCTCAGCCTTTTGAAATCCTCCTCATCGATTGGGGAGGTGATGGAGAAATATTTGATGAGCTCAAACTCAAAGTTTTTGTAATCCTCGGCCATCTTGTTGGTCTCTGCGATTACCTCACAGGTGTCATAGATCATGTTGGCGATATCCACCTTTAAGCGTTCTCCCTGCAAAGCGTGCCTTCTCCGCTTGTATACCACTTCGCGCTGTGCGTTCATGACATCGTCATACTCGAGCAGGCGCTTACGGATACCGAAGTTGTTCTCCTCCACTTTTTTCTGGGCACGTTCAATGGATTTGGTCATCATGGAGTGCTGGATCACTTCGCCTTCTTCAAGGCCCATGCGGTCCATCATCTTGGCCACGCGGTCCGAACCGAACAAACGCATAAGATTGTCTTCCAACGAAACATAGAACTGAGAGCTTCCTGGGTCTCCTTGACGTCCAGAACGTCCTCTCAACTGTCGGTCCACCCTTCGGGAATCATGGCGTTCGGTGCCCACAATGGCAAGTCCACCAGCCGTTTTAACCTCATCGGATAGCTTAATGTCCGTTCCACGACCTGCCATGTTCGTTGCAATGGTCACAATCCCGGATTTACCTGCCTCTGCAACAATATCGGCCTCTTTTTTATGGAGTTTGGCGTTCAATACGTTATGCGGAATTTTACGAACGCTCAATAATTTGGATAGCAATTCCGAAATTTCTACCGAGGTGGTACCAATCAAAACAGGTCTTCCTGCGTTGGACAATTCGGTCACTTCTTCAATGATGGCGTTGTACTTTTCCCGTTTGGTCTTGTAGATCAAATCGTTTCGGTCGTCACGGGCAATGGGTCGGTTTGTTGGGATTTCCATAACGTCCAGTTTGTAGATTTCCCAAAACTCCCCGGCTTCGGTTACCGCTGTACCTGTCATCCCGGCCAGTTTGTTGTACATCCTGAAATAATTCTGCAGGGTAATGGTGGCGAAGGTCTGGGTCATGGCCTCGATCTTCACATTTTCCTTTGCCTCAATGGCTTGGTGGAGCCCATCGGAATATCGACGCCCGTCCATAATACGCCCTGTTTGCTCATCGACGATCATTACTTTGTTTTCCATGACTACGTATTCCACATCCTTTTCAAACAGCGTGTAAGCCTTGAGCAATTGGGTCATGGTGTGGATACGTTCACTTTTTATGGCAAAATCCTTAAAAAGGTCTTCTTTGAGCTCTGCCTCTTTTTCTATTTCAAGATTTTGTTCTTCTATCTTGGCAATTTCACTTCCGATATCGGGCATCACAAAGAAATCCTTATCCTGGTCGCCAGAAATATAATCGACCCCCTTATCGGTAAGTTCTATTTGGTTGTTTTTTTCATCGATCACAAAGAGCAGTTCGGCATCTACCTTCGGCATCTCGCGATTGTTGTCCTGCATGTAGAAGTTCTCCGTCTTCTGCAAGAGCTGCTTGACGCCCTCTTCACTCAAAAATTTGATGAGTGCCTTGTTTTTTGGTAGCCCTCTATGCACGCGTAGCAGTAAAAAACCACCTTCCTTGGTATCACCTTCTTTAATGAGCTTTTTGGCCTCGGCCAGGACCCCGGTCAAATATTGACGCTGTTTTTGGACGATGTCGGAAACTTTTGGTTTTAATTCATTGAATTCGTGACGGTCGCCTTCGGGCACGGGGCCAGATATGATCAATGGAGTACGTGCGTCATCGATCAATACCGAATCCACCTCATCCACAATGGCATAGTGATGTGGGCGTTGGACCAAATCCCCTGGGGTGTGTGCCATATTATCGCGCAGGTAATCAAACCCAAATTCGTTATTGGTACCGTAGGTAATATCGGCATTGTATGCATCGCGTCGGCCATCGGAGTTGGGACGATGCTTGTCTATACAGTCCACGGAGAGCCCATGGAACTCAAAAATGGGCGCCATCCAAGCGCTGTCACGTTTAGCAAGATAATCGTTGACGGTTACCAAGTGGGCTCCTTTGCCCGCCAAGGCGTTCAGATAGAGTGGGAGTGTTGCCACCAAGGTTTTACCTTCCCCGGTCTGCATTTCGGCAATTTTGCCTTGGTGCAGTGCAATACCACCGATAAGCTGCACGTCGTAATGCACCATGTCCCAGGTGACCTCTTTGCCCGCTGCGTCCCAAGAATTTTTCCAGATGGCATTGTCTCCTTCCAAAGAAACGTAGTCCTTGCTTCCGGAAAGCAAACGGTCAAATTCTGTGGCCGTAACCGTCAAGGTCTCGTTGGCCGCGAAGCGTTTGGCAGTTTCCTTGATGACCGCAAAGGCCTCAGGAAGCAGATCGTTGAGCGTTTTTTCGGAAATTTTATAGGCTTCCTCGCCCAAACTGTCTATTTCGGCATAGATTTCTTCATTGCGGTCTATGTCGTTGGAATTTTGGACCTCATCGTGCAAGGAGGCAATTTTGTCATTGATTTCCTTACAATCGGCCTCTATTTTTGCTTTGAATGCCACGGTTTTTTGACGCAGCTCGTCATGGGTCAATCCCTCCAGTTGTTGCTCAAAGGATTTTATTTCTTTCACCAAAGGTTCCAGGGCCCTTACGTCTTTCTTCGATTTATCTCCTACAAATACCTTTAGTACGGAATTAATAAAGCTCATGAATTGTTTTTCTTTTGATTTGCAAAAGCTGTTCCATTGTCTGGAGTGATGGTTGAAACTTTTGCCAGGGTGTCAAAATTACATAAAAAAAAGCCTCAAAAGAGACTTTTCAATGGGGTTTGTTTTTCCGAAAGTTAATATTCATCCTCGTTCCAGAGGTAATCTTCCTCAGTGGGGTAATCCGGCCAGATCTCCTCAATGGACTCGTAAATTTCACCACCTTCTTCTTCCATGCTCTGTAGGTTTTCCACAACCTCCAACGGCGCTCCTGTCCGGATAGCGTAATCTATCAGTTCGTCTTTGGTGGCTGGCCACGGTGCGTCACTTAAATATGAGGCTAGTTCTAATGTCCAGTACATAGTAACGGTTTGATTTTAAATTTTTTGCAAAAATAATTTTTAAACCCAATTTGTCAAGTAAAATCGTAAATAATTAAAGATTATTTTGAAACTGACAAAATTCTAACGCTGAAAAAGCGATTTTATTAGTCCAATTTCTCAGGAATCCACTTGACTTCCTTGGCTTTCAAATCCTTTGACAACTTTCGTGCCAATACGAAGAGGTAATCGGAAAGCCTGTTAATATAGGAAAGTAGGGTGTCTGGGACCGGTTCGTCCTCATGTAGGTATGAGATCATGCGTTCTGCCCTGCGACACACGGTTCTGGCAATATGACAGTATGACACAGTGGGATGCCCACCTGGAAGTATAAAATGTGTCATTTCTGGAAGTTCCTCGTTCATTTTGTCCATTTCCTTTTCCAGAAGCACAATGTCTTCATCACTTATTCTTGGAATTTTTAACCTATTGTCCTTTTTGGGTTCCGTGGCAAGGATGGAACCAACCGTGAACAGCTTATTTTGAATCAGTACAATGATATTTTTAGCGTGTTCATCGATTTCTTGGTCCCGTATAAGTCCAAGGAATGAGTTGAGTTCATCGATGGTCCCGTAACTTTCTATTCGGATATGGTGCTTGGGAACCCTTTTCCCCGTGAACAGTGCCGTGGTTCCCTTATCGCCGGTTTTGGTGTAGATTTTCATGGTATTAGTTATCAATAATCAATTTACAATAATCAATTATCAGTTCATATTGGTCTGGGGGGCTATGAAGTTTTATTGTTGATTGAACATTGCTCACTGTTCATTGTCCCGTCTCCGTTTGCCCTCCATGAACCTGCGGGACCTCCTTCGTTTGGTTGCTTTTTTGTTGCGGAAGAGAATGACAAGATAAATCAGTCCCAAAACCACCAGAACGTACCAAATTGTGCTGTCTGTTGATGCGAATTCCATAGTTTAAAATTACCTTTTTAAATCCGAATGGTAAAATGTTGTTTTACCTGTTCTTTTCGGATAAAAATCGCCCCGCAAAAATACATATCCACACTGACGGTAATCTCTGGTAGTGCCACCAACGTTTTCCATTCATCCAGTTTCGCCGTATTTTTATGAATGGAATCGACCAAGATCATGCTATCATTGTGAAGTATTCCTTCATGAAGCAGTTGGCAAAACCCGGATTGGTCCAATCGATTTATTAATAGGATGTCGCAAAGAGCTGCATCAAAATCAATTCCAGGAAATCGGCTTTCAATTTCCTTTTTGGCCATTTCGTGGTTTTCCAGATACACACTCCGCGCCTTAAAATAATCAATGCTGTTCAAAAGGATATTGATGACCCTGTTGTTGGAATACCTCCTCTTGGAATACAGACATTGGGTAACAAAGTTGAACACAAAAGGGGAGTGCACCCCATGGGCGTTGGTGGATTTAATCAGAAATCTTAGGTATGAAATGATCCTGAACCGCATTCTATCCTTCTAAAATGGATGAAAGCTCGAACCAACGTTCTGTTTTTTCCTCAATGGCACCTGTGATTTCCCCGAGCTTGATGGCGAGTTGGTCGATTTCCTCTCCGGTTAGATCTGGATCACCGAACTTTTGCTGTAACGCCTCCTTTTCTTCCTCTAGTTTTTGAATTTCCTTTTCCAGGTTTTTGTGCTCCTTTTGCTCCAGATAGGAAAGCTTTCTGGCATTGTCTTTCTCCTTCCACTGCGTTTTTTGGGTTTTGTCAACACTACTGTCCTTAGTTTCCCGTTCCTCGGCAGCTTTGCTGTTTTCATAAACACGGTAATCGGAGTAGTTTCCAGGAAAGTCATCAATTACGCCATCGCCCTTAAATATAAATAAGTGGTCCACGATTTTGTCCATAAAGTAGCGGTCGTGCGATACCACGATAAGGCATCCCGGAAAATCCAACAAAAAATTCTCAAGCACGTTAAGGGTCACGATGTCCAGATCGTTGGTTGGTTCGTCCAGAATCAAAAAATTGGGGTTTTGGATGAGCACGGTACACAAATAGAGCCGTTTTCGTTCCCCACCACTTAGTTTTTCAACAAAGTCATACTGTTTTTTACGGTCAAAAAGAAAGCGTTCCAACAATTGTTGAGCCGATATCTGTTTTCCTTTTTTCAATGGGATATAATCTCCATACTCGCGGATCACATCTATTACTTTTTGCCCTTCTTTTACATGAATCCCTTTTTGGGTATAGTAACCAAATTTTAGGGTATCGCCAACAACCACTTTACCACCGTCAATGGTCTCGCTTTGAGTGATTATGTTCAAAAAAGTGGATTTTCCGGTGCCATTTTTCCCGATGATACCAACCCGTTCACCTTTGGTGAAGCTATAATCGAACTTGTCCAGTATCAATTTGTCCCCATAGCATTTGGAAACCCTGTGCAACTCCAATATCTTGCTCCCGAGGCGTTCCATGTTCAACTCCAATTGTACTTGGTGCTCTTTTCTACGCTGGTGCGCCCGTTGCTTGATTTCATTGAAATCATCAATCCTGGATTTGGATTTGGTGGTCCGGGCCTTGGGCTGCCTCCTGATCCAATCCAGTTCCTGCTTGTAGAGTAGTTTGGATTTATGTTGTTCCACGGCCTCACGTTCCATACGGGCCTCTTTTTCCTTCAGGTAATAGGAGTAGTTCCCCTTGTAGGTATAAAGCTGGTTGTTGTCCAGTTCGATTATTTCATTGCATACCCGGTCCAAAAAATAACGGTCGTGCGTGACCATGAACAAGGTCATGTTCTCTTTGGTGAAATAAGCTTCCAACCATTCTATCATTTCAAGGTCCAAATGGTTGGTGGGTTCATCCAAGATCAATAGCTCCGGATTTTTTAGCAGTGCATTGGCAAGTGCCAGGCGTTTTTTTTGTCCTCCGGAAAGTGTACCCACCTTCACGCTGAGTTCGGTCAGTTGCAGCTTGAAGAGTATCTGTTTGTATTGGGTCTCAAAATCCCAGGCGTTATGCCTCTCCATGGCTTCAAAGGCCTTTTGATACTTTTCGGCATCATTCGGGTTTTCAACGGCCTTTTCGTAGGCAGCTATTATTTTTAGGACCTCATTGTCGGTGGCAAGTATGGTTTCCTCAATGGTGAGATCTGGATTTAGATCTGGTTCTTGTTCCAGGAAAGCGATCTGTGTGCTTTTTCTCAAGGTCACTTGTCCCGTCTCCGAAATGTCCTTGCCCGACAAGATGTTTAGGATTGAGGTTTTTCCACTGCCGTTTTTGGCAATAAGCGCTATTTTTTGCCCTTTGTTGATTCCAAAGGATATGTGGGAGAAAAGGACAAGCTCGCCATAAGACTTCGATATGTTTTCTGCAGTCAACAGGTTCATACAAAAAGTTTGTTCATGGCGTTAAGGCCGCGCCATTTTTATGCCAAAGGCATATCTGATGCCCAAAGTCAACATGATTGGGATTATGACCGGTGAGAAAACCTGGATCTTCAGCACCCAAAGTAAGATCAAAATCGCAAAAAGTACCAGAAGAAACCAAAAATAGGTGATGCTCCAGGAAGGCAGTTTGGGTTGAAAAATCAAAACAAACCCCACTACCAGATTCAGGGGAAAGGCCCAAAGCAGATTGAAATTATACGGGGTGGAGGTATGGTCCGTGGCCACCCACAGCAGGAACAGGATAGTGCCCACATGACCGGTCAGCAGTAACAAAGAAAAATCCAACCAGCGGCTTCTGGACTTATGCTTGTAGTCGAAATAGGTAATGGTGGCGGTGAAAATCAAAAGCAGAGTAAACCAGAAAAGGGGCGATAGTGGAAAGTAGCTGTTACTGACATGTTCGGCATAGTCCAATACCGTCCGTTCCCTTTGTAACAGCGGTTTTCCATTTTTTGTCGTGTTGCGCATTTGGCTCATGGTGTAGTAGGGAAGAAACATGTGCTCCCTTACCGTCGCTTTGCGATCTACCACTGATCCAAAGGCCACATCTATCCCAAATGCACCCCATGAATTGATATCCAAATGTTGCCGTACCAGTTGCCTAAAGGTGTATCTTTTTTCAAGATGGGAACCATCAAAAACAATGGCATCCCCATAAAGATCTTTTAAAATATCCCCTGTTATGCTGGAACAGTTGTGCCAAAGGGGGTCATAGAGGTAGTCGCGGTTTTGGGGTAGGTAATTGTTTTCAAGATAGGCCAGCATTCCATTTTTTTCCTCCAGGTCCAAATCCAGGATCTGTTCTTTCACCCATCGCCTTTCAAGTTCGTAGTCATATAAAAAAGCATCAAAACTTCTTCTGGATAGCGAATAAACCAATTTTCCCTTCACGAAGTTGAGGTAGAAATTGGGCCGGTTAAAATCAAAAGTACCGTAGTTATAGACCACATCTATGCCCAACACGGGGTCTTGCACCCTAAGGGCAGTATGCCCGAATGAATAATACAATTCATCCCCAGCTGCGCAGGTGAGCAGACTTATCTGGGCCCGGTCCGTAAGCTGTGGCACCTGGGCAAACACCTTTGTTACAAGCAAAAGGAACCCTATAAAAAGAACACTGCGGAGTTTCATTTCAACAATTGTCTGGCAAATATCAAAATAAATATGGCACTGCGGTACATCAAAACGAATCTCTTTGTTTTTTCGCTTATTTTTACGAAAATGTGACCCTATGAAGCAATATGTTCCCAACTTTCTGACCTTACTCAATGTTTTTAGTGGCTGTGTCGCCGTCCTGTTTGCCGTCCTGAACCACCTGGAACTGGCAGCACTTTTTGTTTTTATAGGTATACTTTTTGATTTTTTGGACGGATTGGCTGCGAGAAAGCTTGGCGTGCAAAGCGAGGTTGGTGTGCAATTGGATTCTCTTGCCGATATGATCACAAGTGGTCTTACCCCCGGTATTGTCATGTTTCAATTGTTGGATATGGCACAGCGAGGGGGTTGGAATCTTGGTTTTTTTGGCCATGATACCGAAATGACCTTGCTTCCTTTTTTGGGATTTGTGATAACGATGGCCTCCGCGTACCGGCTGGCCAAGTTCAATGTGGATGAAAACCAAGTGTCGTCATTCAAGGGATTGCCGACCCCTGCCAATGCATTGTTGATTCTTTCCCTGCCACTGATTTTGTTGTATCACAACAATGAGTTTTTGAGCGGCATTATTCTGAACCAATGGTTTTTAGTAGGGCTGACCTTGGTCAGTGCTTACCTCTTGAATTCAAGCATCGACCTTTTTGCACTAAAATTTGACAACTGGAGTTTTAAGGACAATGGGATGCGCTATTTGTTTTTGATAGGAAGTCTGGTTCTGTTGTTGACCCTCAAGTTTTTGGCAATACCTCTGATTATCGTATTTTATATTTTGGCTTCTATGTTGATGCCCAAAAACGGTACAGCCTAAAAGTCCAATTTCTTTTTTCGAAGCTCAAAATTCTGTCCAAGGTACACTTTGCGGACCATTTCATCCACGGCCAATTCCTCGGGAACACCGGCTTTTAAGATTCCTCCCTCAAACATGAGGTACGAACGCTCGGTAATGGCCAAGGTCTCTTGTACATTGTGGTCCGTGATCAGTATACCAATGTTTTTATTTTTCAGTTGCGCCACAATACGTTGGATATCCTCAACAGCGACGGGGTCCACCCCGGCAAAGGGCTCGTCCAAAAGGATAAATTTTGGGTCGGTTGCCAGTGCCCGCGCTATTTCGGTACGTCTGCGCTCCCCGCCCGAGAGCAAATCCCCCCGGTTTTTTCTTATATGGCCCAACCCGAATTCATCGATCAGGGATTCCATTTTCATGTGCTGTTCCTTTTTGCTCAACTTTGTCAATTGCAGCACACTCAAAATGTTGTCCTCAATGCTCAATTTTCTGAAAACCGATGCTTCCTGCGCCAAGTAGCCAATGCCATTTTGTGCCCTTTTGTACATGGGGAAGTCGGTGATCTCCATGTCATCCAAAAAGATTTTGCCCCCATTGGGCTTTATCAAGCCAACAATCATGTAGAATGAAGTGGTCTTGCCCGCTCCATTGGGTCCCAAAAGACCAACGATCTCACCTTGATTTACCTCCAGCGATATGCCTTTGACCACTCTTCGGCCCCTATAGGCCTTTGTTATATTGTCTGCGCGTAGCTTCATACGGATGTGCCAAAACTAAACATATTCTGTTTCTATGGATAGGTCTTTGGGATTTTTTTAAGCTCCATGTTCTTCAAGGGCCTCCCAAAATTCGTAGGCTCTTCGCAAGTGGGGGACTACGATTGTGCCGCCCACCAGGGTGGCAATTCCCAAGGTTTCCATTATCTCTTCCTTGTTTGCACCGGCTTTTCTGGAACTTTCGAGGTGGTATTTTACACAATCATCGCAACGCAGCACGGCGGATGCCACCAATCCGAGCAGTTCTTTGGTCTTTACGTCCAAAGCACCTGCCATATAGGCGTTGGTGTCCAGATTGAAGATGCGCTTGATCAGTTTGTTGTTTTCAGCCAGTAGCTTTTCGTTCATCTTGGAACGATAGGCATTGAATTCTTCTATTTTATTTGGCATTTTTTTTCTCTTTTTTGGCTTCCCTTTTAAGGACTAATTTGGAAATATAGATACTGATCTGATACAGGATTAGGACGGGAACGGCAACCACAATTTGGCTGGCCACATCAGGCGGGGTGATTATCGCAGAGAAGACCAGGACGATCACCAAGGCAATTTTTCTATACTTTTTAAGGATCTCTGGGGTCACAAGTCCCACTTTGGTCATAAAAAATATGATGATGGGCAGTTCAAACATAATCCCACAAGCAATCACCGAGGCCCTTACCGTGGAGATGAACGAGCTGATATCAATTTCGTTGAGCACCTCCTTGCTCACTTGGTAAGTCCCCAAAAAATTGATGGACAAGGGTGCGACCACGTAGTATCCGAAAAGGACTCCCAAAAAGAACAGAAAAGAGGCGGTCAATATAAACCCTCTGGAGTATTTCCGTTCCTTTTCATAAAGCCCAGGGCTTATAAAACGCCATAGTTCCCATAACACGTAGGGGAACGCAATGATGAACCCGGCCCAAATGGATGTCCAGATATGGGCCGAAAACTGCCCTGCCATGGTCCGGTTTTGGATTGTAAACGGCAAGGAGTCACTACAAAATTCTGAATCGATTCCAAAAAAGGTCGCGATCTTGCAGAAGAATCTGTATGTGGGGAAATCCATTTTCTTGGGGCCGAAAATGACGGTATCAAAAATGAAATCCTTGGCAAAAAAAGCCGCACACCCCACAATTACGATGGCCAGTGTGGAGCGTATCAGGTGCCAGCGCAGCTCCTCCAAATGGTCCAAAAAGGACATTTCGTCGGGATTTTTCTTCAATGCCTTTGCCATTACAGGATTCCCTCGTTTATAAGATTATGGATATGGACCACACCGGCATACGAACCATTGTCAAAGGCCAGGAGCTGTGAAATGCCCTGCTGTTGAAGCAAGTTCAACGCTTTTACGGCCAGGGTATCCACCTCCACGGATTTTGGATTGGAGGTCATGATGTCCTTGGCAACAAGATTGCTGATGTTATCGTGCTTGCTGAGCATCCTACGGATATCACCATCGGTGACAATGCCCACTACTTTTCCTTGGTCCATCACCGCCGTGACGCCCAACATTTTTTCTGAAATTTCAACAATTACCTGTTTCACACTAGTATTGATGTCCACTTGCGGTTTCTGGTTGTTGATTACAATATCCGCAACCCTCAAATAGAGTTTTTTGCCCAAGGCGCCCCCAGGATGGTATTTGGCAAAATCGGAACTGCTAAAGCCCCTCAATTCCAAAAGGCAGATGGCCAGCGCATCTCCCAACGCCATTTGGGCCGTGGTACTGGTGGTCGGCGCCAGATTGTTGGGGCAGGCTTCTTTTTCCACGTAGCTGTTCAAAACAAAATCGGCCTGTTTGGCCAAAATCGAGTCCATGTTTCCGGTTACGCCCACCAATTTGTTCTTTCCTATTTTGATTAAGGGAAGCAGTGCCTTTATCTCTGGAGTGTTCCCACTTTTGGAAAGACAGATCACAATATCATCCTCCTGGATGGTGCCGAGGTCTCCATGGATGGCATCCGCGGCGTGCATAAATATGGCAGGTGTCCCGGTTGAATTTAGGGTTGCAACAATTTTAGAAGCAATAATGGCACTTTTTCCCACTCCGGAAACTACCACCCTGCCCTTGGAATCAAAAATGTGCTGCACCGTTTGGGCAAATTGTTCATCAAGTTGTCCAATTAGGTTATAAATGGCCTTGCTTTCCGTCTCAAGGGTCCGTTTTGCAATCGATAAAATGGATTGGATATCGCTCAATGTAATTAACTGATTAGCTAGATTGTATTCCTAAAAGAATATGTTATATTTAAGATTACAAAACTAATCAAACTATCTTTTACAAACCACGAAGAAAGATGGAATACCTTTTGTGTTGGATTGATATTGGAAATTTGAACCTTTCCAGCCTTCTCAGGTTGATATAAATTGAAAATACGGAAATGAGCCTTACGAGTACCGAGTTACATTCCTCCCTAAAAAAATATTTTGGTTTTTCAAAGTTCAAGGGCCTGCAAGAAAAGGTGATACACAACATTCTAGAGGACAAGGATACATTTGTGATCATGCCCACCGGAGGGGGAAAATCATTGTGCTACCAGCTACCGGCCATCATGAAGGAGGGCACTGCCATTGTGGTGTCGCCATTGATAGCCCTGATGAAGAATCAAGTGGATGCCATTCGCGGAATTTCTGAACAAAGAGGCATTGCCCATGTACTTAATTCGTCCTTGACCAAGACCGAGGTGAAACAGGTGAAGGAAGATGTGGTCAACGGACTTACCAAACTGCTGTATGTAGCCCCAGAATCCCTTACGAAAGACGAGAACGTGGAGTTTTTGAAAAATGTTCGGCTATCCTTCGTTGCGGTGGATGAGGCCCACTGCATTTCGGAATGGGGCCATGACTTTAGGCCGGAATACAGAAATCTCAGGGGCATAATAGATCGTTTGGGTGATGATATTCCCATTATAGGCCTTACGGCCACGGCAACACCCAAGGTGCAAGAGGACATTATCAAGAATTTGGGCATGACGGATGCCAAAGTGTTCAAAGCTTCGTTCAACAGGCCCAATTTGTTTTACGAAGTGCGACCCAAGACCCAAAACGTGGACGCGGACATCATCCGATTTGTAAAACAGTATCAGGGAAAATCGGGAATCATTTATTGCCTCAGCAGAAAACGTGTGGAGGAATTGGCACAGGTGCTCCAAGTAAATGGTATCAGTGCCGTTCCCTATCACGCAGGATTCGATGCCAAGACCCGGGCCAGATATCAGGACATGTTCCTTATGGAGGAAGTAAACGTGGTAGTGGCCACCATAGCCTTTGGGATGGGCATAGATAAACCCGATGTCCGTTTTGTAATACATCACGATATCCCCAAGAGCATTGAGAGTTACTACCAGGAAACGGGCCGAGCCGGTCGCGATGGCGGGGAGGGCCATTGCTTGGCCTTTTATTCCTATAAAGATGTGGAGAAACTGGAGAAGTTCATGTCTGGAAAACCTGTAGCGGAGCAAGAAATTGGCAATGCCTTGCTACAGGAAATTGTGGCCTATGCCGAAACATCCATGTCCCGTAGAAAGTTCATACTCCATTATTTTGGGGAGGAATTTGATGCGGTGAACGGCGAAGGCGCTGACATGGATGACAACGCCAGGAATCCTAAGCCCAAAGAAGAGGCAGGGGAGGAAGTGGTAAAACTCCTTCGGGTCGTAAAGGAGACCAATGAAAAATTCAAGACCAAGGAAATAGTCAAAATTTTGGTGGGAAAGGTCAATGCGATGATTTCTTCCCACAAAACGGATGAAAAGGAGTTTTTTGGCATTGGTGCCGAAAGGGACAAAGCCTATTGGATGGCCCTGGCAAGGCAGGTTCTTGTGGCCGGGCTCCTAAAAAAGGAAATAGAAAGGTATGGGATCTTGCACCTGACCCGGGAAGGGGAGGAGTTTCTAAAAGCACCACAATCCTTTCTAATGACAAAGGACCATGTGTATTCCGCGGAGAACGACCAAGCAGAGATCATGGCGGCAAAGTCTAATGGGGCAGTGGCCGATGAAATGCTTCTAAGGTTGCTCAAAGATCTGCGCAAAAAAGAAGCCAAAAAAATGGAAGTGCCACCCTTTGTGGTCTTCCAAGATCCGTCGTTGGAGGATATGGCTTTGAAATACCCCATATCCATTGACGAGTTGGTCAATATACAAGGAGTGGGTGAGGGTAAGGCCAAAAAATATGGCAAACCCTTCGTTGACCTTATTACTACCTATGTGGAAGAAAATGATGTAGTGCGGCCCGATGACCTTGTGGTAAAAAGTACAGGGGCCAATTCTGGACTAAAGCTCTACGTGATCCAAAGTATCGACCGAAAGCTGCCCCTGGACGATATAGCTTCTGCCAAAGGGTTGGAACTTCAGGAACTCATCAAAGAAATGGAACAGATCGTTTTCAGTGGGACCAAATTGAACATTGGTTACTGGATAGATGAAATCCTGGACGAGGACCAGCAAGAGGAAATCCACGAATACTTCTTGGAGGCCGCAACCGATTCCATTTCGGATGCTATAGAAGAATTCGAAGGCGATTATGAAGATGAGGAGCTACGCCTGTACCGTCTCAAATTCATCAGTGAAGTGGCGAACTAGTAATCGCCACTCCATTCACCGGCAGAAATCATGGCTGCGATAAATCCAAAGTAAAGGATAAGCAAAATCAAGGAGATGACCGCCAAGGCCAACCCTATATAGGACAATATCTTGCCCGTTTTCACATTGCTAAAATCGGTGTACCCCTCTGGATTCTGTTCATAGAGTTGTGTAGCGGTCTTCGCTTTGGTCAATCCTATAATGCTAAAAATTGCCCCGAAGGGTCCGCAGCAGAACAAGGTACCAACAATGGACAAGATGCCCATTGTCAGCACGGTTCCAGCGCCTGGTAAAGGTTGTTGGCTCATAGTTTTAATGTTATTGGTATTGTTCCATCATTTCGTTCACTTTCTCCATGTATCCGTCCCATCCACCCATTTGATTGATGGACCACATTGAATAGAAGAAGTAAAGTGCACCCAAGATCATCCCTATGATCGCGACGGTCTTGACCGTTTTCAATGTCTTATAATTGGAATACATATCAGGATTTTCGGCATAGGTCTTTTCATCCTTTTTTACCAGAAAGAAGGCTATTCCCGCTAGAAGAAGTCCCGGGACCCCTCCAAAGCAGCAACAAACAAAGGAAAGAATGGCCAAAACCAAGGCAATGGTAACGTTGGGTAAATTTTTTTGTTCCATAATATAAAGTTTAAGGTATCAATTTTATGATGAAATTTATTAAGATCAAGCCCACACTGGCCACTCCAAGACCAATTATCCAAGGGTTGAGATGTTTGGCACTGAAAATTTTACTGCTTGCCAATAGCAGTACAAAGGGAATCAAGGTGAAAATAGCTGGGTACATTTTGAAAGCTTCCAAAAATTGCCCTTCAAAAAGCAGCAATACCGACCGTTGTAACCCACATCCGGGGCATTCCAGGCCCAACAACTCCTTGTTGAGGCATGGCAACATATAGTCCTTTGCGCTGAGCAGATAAATGGTTGGTTTAAGGTACATGCTTGCTATTACTGCCAAGAAAAATACTATTATTTTTGCTTTCTGATGAACTTTCCTGCAACTTTTTGAACAACGTATATCATGAGCAACATTAAAGTAGGGGATTATGTGGAAGTCCTGGACGAGGCCATTTCGGGAAGGGTTGAGGCTTTGCATGGAAATGAGGTGGTTCTGGTGGGACAGGATGGTTTTCCCCTTAGGTATCCCATTCATGAAGTGGTAAAGGTGGAGGATGGCATTACGGTCAGCAATTTTGAGGTGGCCCAGGTAAAGGAACAAAAAGAACAGCAAAAAAGGGGCAAGGTTCCATCAACAAAGCCTAAACAGAGGAATGCCCCTAAGATGGAAGTGGATTTGCACATTCACCAATTGGTGAAATCTACCAGGGGAATGGGCAAGTTCGACATATTGAACCTTCAACTGGAAACCGCAAAGCGGCAATTGGATTTTGCCATTGACAAACGTATCCAAAAAGTAGTCTTTATTCATGGCGTTGGGGAGGGCATACTTAAGGAAGAACTATATTATCTCTTCAAAAAGTACGATAACCTGGAGTATTACGATGCAGATTATCAAAAATATGGATTAGGGGCAACGGAGGTATATATTTTCCAAAATGCCTAATCGGGAACAGCGGTGGTCACTTCCCCGAACTCATTTATGGAAAGATTGGTGATGCGCTCGCCGGACTCTGTTACAAAGGTCACCCCACTTAAGCTTATGGTGTGCACAAAATTGGTGCTGCCTTCATTGGCTCTGGTCTCTATGATGACAAGGCCGTCCTGGGCCTCAATTTCATCCAAAACAAGAGGGGATACAGGTGGCAGTTCATCACAAAAATAATTGGTACTTACATTGGCATCAAAAATTCGGTAGGTAAGCTTGGACTGTCCCGGAACGGTACTTTCGGTAGTGATGACTTCGCCCACAATGCCCTTGTTGAGGACTCCGCTCTGTAGTTCAAGGATAAGGCTCTCCGAAGCATTCAATTTGAACAGGAGATTGGTGCCCTCCGCCTGGGGAGCGTCACAAAACTGCACCGATGCACTATCAAAATCGATAGTTTCGATTTGAAGGTCGCCATCGCCACAGGACATCGCGAGGCAAAAAATAGGCACTGCTTTTAAAAATTTTACCATGCTCCAAATTTAAAGGAATTCCATTTTAATAGCCTACTCATTCCCGATACTTTAAATGAAATTAACTTAAATCCCCTATTTTTGGTCTTGTGTAAACGATAGCAATTCATGCAAAAAATATATCTCGATAACGCGGCCACCACCCAGGTGAGACCCGAGGTGATTGCCAAGATGCAACAGGCCTTGGCGGAGTTTTACGGAAACCCGTCCTCCACACATAGTTTTGGCCGGTCTGCGAAAACGGCCGTTGAAAAAGCCCGTAAGACCATTGCCAAGACGATGAATGCACAGCCTTCGGAGATTATTTTCACATCGGGAGGCACTGAGGCTGACAATATGATTCTGCGCTGCGCGGTTCGCGACCTTGGGGTACAGACAGTAATTACGTCCAAAGTGGAGCATCATGCCGTTTTGCATACGGCCGAGGAATTGAAAAAAGAATACGGGATTGCGTTGGAGTTTGTGGATTTGGACGAGCATGGGAATCCCAAGCTAAGCCATTTGGAGCCCCTTTTGTCATCAAACGATAGCAATAAGTTGGTGAGTCTGATGCATGTGAACAATGAAATCGGAAACATACTGGACATTGAAGGGATAGGGACGCTTTGTAGGCAATATGGAGCACTTTTCCATTCCGACACGGTACAATCCATCGGGCATTATCCTTGGGACGTGCAGTCCATTCCCATTGATTTTATGACCGCTGCGGCACATAAATTCCATGGTCCGAAGGGAATAGGATTTGCTTTCATCAGAAAAAATGCAGGACTCAAACCATTTATTTTTGGGGGATCTCAGGAACGCGGTTTTAGAGCGGGAACGGAACCCTTCCACAATATTGTGGGCCTTGAGGAAGCCTTTGTCCAGGCCTATGAAAACTTGCAGCAGGAAATGCAATACGTGAAAGACTTGAAACGCTATTTTGTTGAAAATATCAAAAAAGAAATCCCAGAGGTACAATTTAATGGACTATCCGGCGATTTGGACAAAAGCACCTATACGCTGGCCAATGTGCGATTGCCCTTTGACAAACAAAAAGGGCTTATGCTGTTGTTTCATCTCGATTTGAAGGGCATTGCGTGTTCCAAGGGAAGCGCCTGTCAGTCCGGAAGTAATCTGGGGTCGCATGTGTTGACCGAAATTTTGCCTCCCGGAGAGTTGGAAAAACCATCCCTTCGCTTTTCTTTTTCAAAGTACAATACCAAGGAGGAACTGGATTACACTGTGGGCATCCTCAAGGAATTTGCGTTGGGCTGATCAGTTCTTGTTTTTTTTCTTTTTCTCCTTGTCGTAAGGAAATTTTCGGGAAGCCATTTTCATCATTCGGTCTATGAGTTCCGTGGTGTTCTTGCCCGTTTTTTTGGTAATTCCCTTCTCGTATTTCCACAATAACTTCCCTGTGGTGCCATCACTTACCTTGATGCCAATTCGTCCGTAGTCGGCATTACCACCAAAATAATCCAAAAGGCTAAAAGTAGTGGGAACACCCTCTGAAAGCAGGATATTCAAGGTCAGCGTGCCACTTATGATTCCATCTACCTTCAGTATGTCGCACAACTGTTGGGTTGTATAGATGTCCAAATTACCATAGGTTACCCCTTTTTGGGACAATAGGGCATTGGTGTCCTCGATATTCTGGAACTCCACGTTGAACTTTTTCCGTTTCTTCCGCTTGGAAAAATAAGTTTCAAGCGCATTTTGTACAGCAAACCCCTCCCGTTCGGCCAAGTTGGCCAACTCATTGGCATCCACCTCGTTGTCAAGGTCCAAATTGGCAATGAATGGAATTATGGCCAAAACTTCGTGGTCTTCGGAAAGAGCATCAAATCTTCTATGCTCATAAATGTTTTTTTGCGCTGAAACCAGGGCTATGGCAAAAAACATGATAAGAATAAAGATTTTTTTCATCGGTTTTGTTTAAAAACGCATCCCAAACCTGAGGTTGAGGATACGACTGGTCAAAAAATTGGGAACAGCGAACTGCTGCCTTGTGTCTACGTCCCTAACCCAAGTATTTGTTATGGAGTTCTGGTTGTTGAACATGTTGAAAATCTCAAAACCAACGTGGAACTCTTCAAATATATGCAACCAGTGTCCTTTGGGGTGGTTGTTTTTTTCGTCTGCAAAAATATAGGAAATTCCCATATCGGCCCTCCTGTAGTCTCTTAATCTATTCTGAAAATTATATGGGTCCGCATTATTGGGGGAACCACCGGGAACACCGGTGTTGTAAACAAGATTGAGATAAAGCTTGAGATTGGGAATGCTCGGCACGTAATCTTGAAAGAGTACGGCCAGTTTAAAACGTTGGTCCGTTGGCCTTGATATGTATCCCCGCCCCGCTATGTTTTCCTCAGTTTGCAAATACCCAAGACTTACCCACGACTGGGTCCCAGGCACAAAAGCACCTGTCAACCTGAAATCGAATCCATAGGCATAGGCTTTGGCATTGTTCTCCGCGGCGTAGCGAATCCTAACGTCCTCGATGGTATAGGGGTTTACATTGTACAAATTCTTGTAGTAAGCCTCTCCGATGAGTGTGAACGGTTGTTCCCAAAGGTTGAAACTATACTCACTTCCCAACACATAATGAATTGATTTTTGCGCCTCAACATTGGGATTGATCTCCCCAGTGCGATTGCGCAGCTCCCGATAAAAGGGGGGTTGTTGGTAACTCCCCACGGCAAAACGGAAGAGTACGTCACTTTTCCAATCCGGCTTGATCGAAAATTGGCCACGGGGACTCCAGATGGTCTGAGACGTAGTGCTTATTCCATCACCACTCAACCTCCAATGCTGTGCGCGCACTCCAAGGTTCCAATAAATGTCACTGCGGCCCCATTGCATATGTGATCCATATTGTACAAAACCCAAAAACCGATTTGTTTTGACAAAATTCGTCGCCCTGGCCGATTCTATGGGTACAATATCTGCCGTAAAAGGTTCTTCCGGCTGATTGTTGACAAAATCGGGTTCTGAAGGACGAATAAAAAAACCAGCGGAGTCTACAAATTCGGATTCACGGAGTTGGTCGCGGAAATCCTCGTGGGCATATTTTAATCCCCATTCCAGTGAGGCACCGTTCCTTTTGTGCACCCCTCGATGTGAAAAATTGAAGATAAGGGCATCCAACTGGTTGCGCGCCCGGTTCAGTTGTGACCCAACCCCTCTGGTGGAAATGGCATCGCCCAAATTGGGACTCCCGAGATCGGTATCCACCTGACCCAGTTCGTAAGAGGCGATAACATCCGAGAATTCCCGCTCTTGGGTATGATAAGCAGAGCCTGTAAACGATAATTTGGTGTTGTCCTGAACAAAATAATCAGCCTTTATTGCTCCCAAAGCGCTGTTATATTTGTTGTTTTCCATGCCCTCATAAAAAACCAGGAGCAACTGAGGGTCATTCAAAGTACCAAAATTGGTTTGACGCGTGAGAGGTTCGTTTTCATAATCATTTATGGAGTAGGTGCCCAAAAAGTTTAGGTGGAATTTTTTTGAGAAACGATAGGTGAGCCAAGTCTGTAGATCCACAAATGTTGGGTTTAGGTTGGTTTCGGTCTGTTGACTGTTCACCAAAAGGCTGTTGTTGCGGTACCGTAATCCGGTTATGGTGGTAAACCGTTGGTTCTCTGATGCAGTTTCCAATGTGCCGCTGGCCCCCAATAAGCTGCCATCCAGGCGTAGGCCAAATTTAACCGGGGTTTTGTAGGTAATATCAAGAACAGAGGAGAGCCGATCACCATATTTGGATTGAAATCCACCTGCGGAAAACTTCAATCCAGAAATCATGTCACTGTTGACAAAGCTAAGGCCTTCTTGCTGTGCCGAACGTATCAAAAAGGGGCGGTATACCTCAATTCCGTTCACATACACCAGATTTTCATCAAAATTACCACCCCGCACATGGTATTGTGTGCTCAACTCATTGTTGAAGGAGACACCGGGCAAAAGCTTAAGGATGTTTTCCACCCCGGCATTGGCCCCAGGGATCTTACGTACAATTTCTGGACTTACCGTGGTGATGCCATCTATACTTTTGGTGCCTGTGGCGGATACATCCACCCCAGCAACCTGAATGACACCTGTTTTCATCACTGGATTGAACTCATAGGTCTCGTTCGTGTTCAGGATCAAATCTTCCAATACCACATTTTCATGGCCCAAATGGGAAAATGTCAGCGTGTTCTTCTTTTCGGATACGACCTCTATGATATAGTGTCCATTAATATCGGAATTGGTGCCCCTATTCCCAACAACTATGTTCACCTGGGATATTGGATTTTGGTTTTCGTCCAGGACAATGCCGTAAACCGTGGCTGTCTGTGCCCTAAGGGAAGGCGCCAAAAGCATCAACAAAAGGATCAGTATGGCGCGAGGGTCGGTCAAAACGTTATTTTCTGAAGAAGGTACTGGTAAAAGTACTGGAATTGCCTACATTATCTGTAACGACGATTCGAAGCTCACATTGCGTTTCTTTGGCAACATCATCATCAAAATTATAGGTAATGGTATTGGTCTTTGGTTCATATTCCATTAGGATCCACTCCCCGTTCAACCAAGCGTTGTACGAATTTATTCCGCTTAGGTCGTCCGTTATGGAAACGCTCAAATATCGGTAATTGGTAAGCCACTGGCGCTCTTTAAAGTTTTTTGGAACAATTGTAGGGGCAATGGTATCCTTGGCCAAGGTATAGGTGCCCAATTTACGGGTTCTGGTGGTGAAGGAATCGTCCCGTTTGTAGGTTTTTGAATGTGAGGGTCTCAGATTTTCGTCCAGCCTGGCTATGAAAAGCTGTTTTCTTTCTTCTGGCGTAAACCGGGTTGCATCAAAACTGATGGTAAAATTGCGATGTGCCGCCACGGTATTGTTATGCACGGTGATGGTGTCGTTTCCTTTTTGAAGTTGTATTGGAAAGTCCTCATAAAACGTGTTCGCAGGAAAATACACCTTTGCGGCACCCAAATCGAAACTGCTGGGTTTGCCTGCAAACACAAAGTCCGAAGTTGGGACTTGTTCTTTTTGGATTTGCGCCCACTCACTTTTACCCTCCACCGGAATCAACACTTTTATCTCATTTCCCTCAATATCCGAAATGAATAGTTCCACATTATAGGAAAGACCTTCCCTAATATCAATTTTACCATCGTTGTAGAGCGTTTTGTAGATGGCCAGGCGATTATAGGGTTCCTTAAAACATTTTTGGATACGTTGTCTAAATTTTCCAAAATGATCATAATCAATCAATGTGTTGATATAGAGCGTTTCTCCAAAGGAGAAAGTCTCAAAATCGTATTCCGTATATACCCTTCCGTTCACCACCTGCTTTACTGCATAAACCCCATTTTTGTTGGCGGCCATGTCCTGACGGTCGAAGCCATCGAAACCGAAACCAATGGTCCCGTTGGCGGTAACTTTATCGGCCAAAAAGGAACCATCCGGTTGTTTGGTGAAATTTAACTGGACTTTTTCCGCACTTTTATTAACTACTGTATTTTCACCCAGGGGATATGCAAAAAGTCCCGAGAGGGTTGGGTTGGTGGCATCCCTGATATCATAGCCATATAATAGCGGGTTGGTGGGTTTTTCGGTGACGCTGCTCCTGATCTCGAAATGGAGATGCGGCCCCGAGGAACCTCCTGTATTTCCGGAAAAGGCAATCGTACTTCCCTTGGAGACCTTTAATTCGCCATAATCCGGAAAAAGTTCCACCTCGTACGCTTGTTTTTGATACTGTGCCTTTTTTACATACTCCTCAATCCCGGGCCCATATTTTTGGAGGTGTGCATATACCGAAGTGTATCCGTTGGGATGCGCCACGTAAAGGGCCTTGCCATACCCCCAATGGGAAACCTTGATCCGCGTAACGGTCCCATCGGCAATGGCAATTATGGGCAGGCCCTCCCTGCCCTGGGTTTTTATATCTATTCCGGAGTGAAAATGATTGGAACGCAGTTCGCCAAAAGTCCCGGCAAGTATCAACGGAACGTTCAAAGGAGGTCCGAAGGCATCCGTGGGGTACTTTTCTTGGGCAACAATGGCAAGGGAGAACAAAAATAGAAGTCCAGACAGGGTAAGACGCATAAGGTATTTCTAATTACTTACGAAAGTAACCAATGTTTTGATTTATGAAAAAAGGATTGTGCAACTTAAGTCAAAACTGGAATAATAATCCATAAAAGTATTGTGAAGTTACCCCAGTATCGTTAAATTTGTTCAATACGCATTGATGTTTGCATATGAGCGAACTTGTTGAGATTGTGGATTCTTTGGAGAACAAGGTTAGCAAGCTGTTGCACAAATTGGAAGTTTTGCACCAGGCCAATACCAAGTTAAAAGAAGAATTGAACCTCGCCAAAGAGGAAACCCAACTTAAGGAGAGCGCTGTGCAGGAATGGGAAGAAAAGTACAATTCCTTGAAAATGGCAAACACAATGCTGGGTAGTAAAACGAGTAAAACAGAAGCTAAGCTCAAGATAAATACATTGATTCGCGAACTGGATGTTTGCATAGCAAAGCTTGCAGATTAGTTTGTACCAGAATTATGGACGAGAAGCTCAAAATTAAGCTTTCCATAGCGGACCGGGTATATCCTTTGACGATAGACCCCAAGCAGGAGGAAGGATTGCGGAAAGCGGCCAAGAACATTGAGAATTTGGCAAAAAAGTTTGAGCAAAACTATGCCGTTAGGGACAAACAGGATGTATTGGCCATGTGTGCCTTACAGTTTGCATCAAAAATTGAGCAAGGCGGAATAGACAGTTCCGAAAACACCAAAACAGCGTTGGAACGCCTTAGGGCACTTGACGATTTGGTGCATTCCAAACTTGGAGAATAAGTTCTTTAAAATAGTATATTGTTACTGCCCACATTGGTAATATATTTTTGACAAACTCAACACGATTATAATTAAAGAGGGTGAGTTTAGGTTGTAAAAGCGGGCCCTACCCGTATAGGGATTCTTGAGCAGCCTGTTAGCCCTAAACCTGTAATTTGGAGTTTGCACAAGACTTCGCCCAATGTGGGCTTTTTTTATAACCAAATATCACCAAAAATGGATACTAATATCATAATAGGAATAGCTGCACTGGTCGGTCTTGCAATCGGCTTTGCCGTTGCCAAGATCATGGAGAAGGGCAAGGCGACCAAGACCATTGCCAATGCAAAAAAGGAGGCAGCGGACATCATCAAAGAAGCCAAAAAGGAAGGGGAGAACATAAAAAAGGACAAAATATTCCAGGCCAAGGAAAAATTTCTTGAATTAAAGGCCGAGCATGAAAAGGTCATCATCAGCAAGGATAAGAAGATTTTGGAGACCGAAAAGCGAACCCGCGATAAGGAATCACAGGTGAGCAGTGAACTCTCCAAAAACAAGAAACTGAATGAACGGCTGGAGGAGCAGATAAGAGAGGTTACCTATAAGAACGAGATCCTGGAAAAAAAGCAGTCCGAGTTGGAAAAACTCCACAAGAGCCAGGTACAACAGCTGGAGGTCATTTCTGGTTTGTCTGCCGAGGATGCCAAGAGCCAATTAATGGAATCTTTGAAGGAAACCGCCAAAACGGATGCCATGGCCTATTTGCAGAACACGCTGGAAGAGGTAAAACTAACGGCACAACAAGAGGCCCGCAAAATAGTTATCAATACCATTCAGCGCATAGGAACGGAAGAAGCAGTGGAAAACTGTGTGTCTGTGTTCAATCTGGAATCCGATGATGTAAAGGGACGCATAATAGGTCGTGAAGGACGTAACATTAGAGCTTTGGAAGCCGCTACGGGTGTGGAGATCATTGTTGATGATACCCCAGAGGCCATCATACTTTCCTGTTTTGATTCGGTTAGGAGGGAAGTGGCCCGTTTATCGTTGCACCGTTTGGTGACCGATGGGCGAATACACCCTGCACGCATTGAAGAGATTGTAAAAAAGACCGAGAAGCAAATCAATGAGGAGATTGCCGAAATTGGCAAACGTACCGTGATCGATCTTGGCATACACGGTCTGCACCCAGAATTGATAAAGGCTGTGGGCCGAATGAAATACCGTTCATCCTATGGCCAAAACTTATTGCAGCATTCTCGGGAAGTGGCCAAACTCTGTGGTGTTATGGCAGCTGAATTGGGATTGAACCCAAAGTTGGCCAAGCGGGCAGGGCTTTTGCACGATATAGGCAAAGTGCCCATGGCCGAAGTAGAGATTGAGACCCCCCATGCCATCCTAGGGATGCAATGGGCCCAAAAATATGGGGAGAAGAAAGAAGTCTGCAACGCAATCGGCGCCCACCACGACGAGATAGAGATGACCACCTTGATTTCCCCGATAGTGCAGGTCTGTGATGCCATTAGTGGGGCTCGCCCCGGAGCACGCAGACAGGTGCTGGATTCCTATATCCAGCGACTGAAGGATCTGGAAGATATAGCCTTTGCCTTCAATGGGGTGCAAAAGGCATACGCCATCCAGGCAGGGCGGGAGCTCCGTGTGATTGTGGAGAGTGATAAGGTTAGCGACGATAAAGCCGCTGAGCTTTCCTTTGAAATTTCACAAAAAATCCAAACCGACATGACGTATCCAGGTCAAGTAAAGGTCACCGTTATCAGGGAAACGCGCTCGGTGAACGTTGCCAAATAATCCTGATAAATATCATGCTTTTCCCAAGTGAAACGGGCTAACTTCATTGGAGTATTAAATCCATTCCAAGATGAAGAAGACGACACCCGTTTCAGAGATCATGACCAAGAACGTGATCACTTTAAGTTTAAGTGACAGTTTGGTCACCGCGGAGGAGCGTTTCAAAAAAAATCGCATAAGGCACATTCCCGTGGTAAAGGATAAACATGTTGTTGGTATGCTGAGCTATACCGACCTGCTGCGAATCAGCTTTGCTGATGCCCTGAGTTTGGATGGCGAGTCTTTGGATGATGAGGTCTATGAAATGTTCAGCCTTCCCCAGGTGATGGTGCACGATGTGGTAAGCGTATCCCCGGATACCTCCATCAAGGATGTGGCAAAATTTTTATCAAAAAGGGAGTTTCATGCATTGCCAGTAATAGAAAACGATGAATTGGTTGGCATCGTGACCACCACAGACCTTATCAATTATTTATTGGAATAAAAGAACGGTACCAAACCAAGTCAATATTTACCAAAAAGGGCATCTACCCAGTATTCCATGTTCAATAAAGGGGGAAAAGGCGTCCTATTCCTCTTCAGAGCTGTCTTCCTCGGCTTCCTTGTTCAATCTGTTTTCAAGGATATTGAGCTTTTTAAGCTTTGCCTTCCAAGTTTCCAAGGCGGCCTTGTGCTTGTCGATTTTGTCAACCACCTCTTGTACCAATGGATTTCCCTCGGAAGCATTGGAGAAAAACTGAAGATTGTTTTCCAATTGCCGTATTTCCGATTTGCTCTCGTCGATTTTTTTCTTCACAAAGACCCGTTCATTGCCTATGGCATATTCGTCCTCGATCTTGGCCAATTGCTGGACTTTGTTCCCGTATTTCAACAGCTCGGATTCCTGTTTGCTTACACCGATTTTCTTTAAAAGGGCATCCACTATTTTGTTGAACTTGCCATTGACATGCTTCTTGTTGTATGGAATTCTGCCATATTTTTTCCATTCTTCAAGAAAGGCCTTCACACTTTCTAGATCTTTGTCCTTGTTCCCGCTCAATTGGAATTCCTTGAGACGTGTCAAACAGTCCTCTTTCTTCTCAAGATTTTCGTACTCTTCCTTATGGGCCTCGTTTTTTTCCGCATGCAGGCGGTCAAAATAGTGGTTGCATGCATTTTTGAACTCATTCCATATTTTATCGGAGTACTTTCTTGGCACATGGCCAATTTTCTTCCATTCACCCTGTATGCGCTTCATCTCTGGGGTAACGGTTTCCCAATCGTCACTATCCTTTATGGCCAGGGCACGGTTCAGCAATTCCCTTTTCTTTTCCAGATTGGTATGCTGGTCCTTCTTTTGGTTTTTATAGAACGAGTTCTTGTTTCTGTTGAATTTGCGCACCGTCGCCTTAAAGGAGGACCAGGTTTCCTCATTTACCCTTTGGGGCACTTTTCCGGCTTTGAAGAAGGCATCGCGCAGCGCTTCCACTTCCCTGATCTGTTGTTGGATACCCCGATGGTTGTTGGAAACACTGTCCGCAATGGCATCAATGGCAGCAATGATTTCTTGTTTTTTCTCCAGGTTTTTTTCATAGGATTTTTCCATGTCCTTGAAGTAATCCTGCCTGCGAAGATGGATTGTTTTGGTGGCATTGCTGAAACGCTCCCATATTTCCTCACGCTGTTCCTTGGCCACAGGGCCAACGTCTTCCTTCCATATTTTGTGAAGGGTCTGCAGTTCCCTGAATGCCTTGCTTAGATCGGGTTCGTCAGCTAGGCTTTCGGCCCTTTCCGCCAACTTTATTTTTTCTTCAAGATTGTGCTTAAAATCCAGATCCCTTAATTCGCGGTTCAAATGGAGAAAATCGTAAAAAATCTCCATGTGATGGTGGTATGTGCGCCAAACATCGTTGTAGTGATTTCTTGGCACTGGGCCTGCATTTTTCCAGCGTTCCTGAAGATCTTTAAAGTTTTTGTATGTGGTGTTGATGTCTTCCTCCACATTGATGAGGCCCTTGAGCTCTTCAATGATTTCCAATCGGTTCTGAAGGTTGTTTTTCAGGTTGTGCTCCAGTTGCTTGTAGTACTGGTCCCTTTTTTCGCGATATTCAGAATATACCTCATTGAACTGCCTCTTGGCCACGGAATTGTACTTGAAATCAATTTCGTTGCCACCATTGGCCACAAATTCTTCCTTTTTATGCTCGATGAATTCCTGAAATTTTTGGTCGAACTCATGTTTTATGGAACTCACATGTTTGCCAATGGCCTGGACCTTCTCGTTTTTGACCAGCCTTTGCAATTCCCCGACCAGGTTCTCCATGGGCATGGGATGATAATCCAATAGGGGTATGTAGTGCCTTTTTTCATTTTCAGTATCTTCCGCATCTTCCGCGTTGGATTCATCGATTTCCTGAATGACCTTTTCATCATCATCCGCATCTCCGGTATCATCATCATTGGAAACCGTTTCTTCCGTTAATTTTGGCTCCGGATTGTCCTTTTCATTGACTTTTTCAGACGTATTGGAAGCGGGTATGGGGCTTTCTTCCAATGAAGGGCTCAGCTTATCGGAGCTGTTGTCTATACCACCTTCAGATTCCTGAAGTTTTTGTTCATTTTCCTGCATGAGTAGTGTATTCTTGCTTAGATCGCATAGCCAAGTTAACAACTAAATTGCCCATTCACAAAAGTATTTATGCTTCTTTTGGGGAATTGCGGAGCTCTTCCGACGCCGATAAATCGGGAAAATATAAAACTGATCAGAGGGTGTTCCAGATCTCCCAAGCCTTCTCGGCCTGGCTGATCAACATGGACTCTCCGTTGCATATGGCTGCGCCATTCTGTTCGCCCAGGGTAAGAAAGGTGGTTTTGGCCGGGTTGTAGATCAAATCGAACAGCAGATGGTCCTCGCCAATATATTGGTAAGGTATAGGCGGTTTGTCCGAAACATTTGGATATGTTCCCAAAGGTGTACAGTTGATGATAAGCAAATGGGTCTGCATGACTTTTTTATCCAGCTCATCATAGTGCAATTGGTTTTTCTTTTTGCTCCTGGACACGTACATGTGAGCTAAGCCGAGTTGTTCCAGCACAAAACATATCGCTTTGGACGCTCCCCCAGTCCCCAAAACCAGTGCTTTTTTATGATGGGGCCTCAAAAAGGGCATCAGGGCTTGCTCAAATCCATAGGCGTCGGTATTGTAGCCTTTTAATCCCCGGGAGGTAAATTTGATGGTATTCACGGCACCTATTTTCTCTGCAATGGGGTCCAGCTCGTCCAAGTAGGGAATGATTTCCTCCTTATAGGGTATGGTCACGTTAAGTCCTTTTAACCTCTTCTGACCAAGGACACCTTCAACATCAGAAATTGTAGGGATGTCAAAATTTTCATAGGTGTGGCCATCCAAACCCAAGTCTTGAAACTTTTCAGTGAAATAACCCTTGGAGAAGGAGTATGCTATGTTCCTACCTAGCAGTCCGTACCGGTTTCCTTTCTTTTCTGTTTTTTCCATACCAATCCAATATCAATAGCACCATGATCCCAAGTACTACAAAGCAAAGCGCCCACCAGGTTTCCATGTCTGCAAAATCGGGAAAGTACCGCTGGTAATTGAGTATTATTTTATCCCCATTGGAATCCACAAGGGCATTTCCCAGGGCATCTTCTTTGTACAGGGTGCGTTTCCATGGCCAGAGCACGCCCAGCGAACCTGTGATGAAGCCTAAAATTACCGCTGTCGCGGTCGTTTTGAAGTGCTTAAGCACAAAACTCAAAATATGGGAAAAGCTTACCAATCCAGTGGCTGATCCCAAGGTAAAAACAGCCAATATCTTGAGGGTATCAATACGTTCCGAATTATCCAAAAACTCAAAATTCCCTGAAAAAACGTCTTTGATGGTATCGTACAATGCATTGACCGAGTCTACCAACAGCAACACATAGTTTCCCAAGAGAATCAATATAAATGATCCTGAGAGACCGGGAAGAGTCATCCCAGACACACTGATAATACCGCAAAAAAATATGAACAATAGGTTGTCATTTTCTTTGGCGGGGCTTAGAAAACTAATGGAAATACCGATTATCAGCCCAAGAACGGCTGCAAAGATTGTTCTTCGGTTCCAAGGTTTGTAATCTTTGCCAATGTAATAAATGGACCCCAGGATCATACCAAAAAAAGAGGCCCAGACAAACAGTTCCTTCCGCTCCAAAAAATAATCCAACACTTGGGAAACACTGAAATAGCTGACGAGCATTCCAAAAATCAACAGGACAAGAAATTGGGCGTTGGTGTATCGTAAAAAGCTCTTTATTCTTCCGTTGAAGAGCAGTTTGATGGCCTTTCCATTCAGTTTTTGAAGAGAGTAAATGAATTCTTCATAAAACCCTCCCACAAAGGCTACAATTCCACCGGAAACCCCTGGAACCTTGTTGGCCGCACCCATGCACAGTCCTTTGATTACCAAAAAGAATTTGTCTAGAAATGTTCTAGGCTGACGCATATACCAATATGGGTTTTACTATTTTCTGGAAGCTAGCCTTTCCAGGATAAAAATAAGCGAAAAACCTATCATGGCTAGTATTAGGGCCGGGATTAACTGGTTGTTTCCCTCAAAGGAGGTGGGCCAGACGTTCATATCGTTTATTACCACGGACTTTTCCCCAAACATTTTACTCTCCAACACTTTTTTCCACGGCCAGATTTTGTTGAGGGACCCCAAGATAAATCCGGTCAAAAGGGCCAAGGTAAGGTTCTTGTGATGGTTGAACATCCATTTGAGCAGCCTTGCAAAGCTCAACAGGCCAAAAACGGCCCCGGCCCCGACTATCATGACTATGGTAAAATCACGCTGGTGGACGGCATCCAATATGGTTTTGTATGAACCTAATAGGACCAATATAAAGGCGCCGGATATCCCGGGCAATATCATGGCACATACGGCCAAAGCCCCGGACAAAAAGAGATAGGGCAAACTGTCCACATTTTCATTGGCGGGGAGTACGGTAATGAAGTAGGCCAACAGCGCACCAGCAACGAACACAAAACCTGTTCCCATGTTCCATTGGGTTATTTCTTTTCCGACAAAAATGATACTGGCCAATACCAGACCGAAAAAGAAAGACCAGAGCAAAATTGGCTGGTGCTCCAACAACCAACTGAGAAATTTGGCAAGGGATAGCACGCTGATAAAAATGCCCAAGAACAGGGCCACCAAAAAATTACCGTTCAGTTGCTTCCAAAAGGCTTTTACACCCTCTTTTTTTAAGGTGGTAAAAAGGGATAGGTCAATATTGTTGATGGAAGTTATGAGCTCCTCGTAAATACCAGAAATAAATGCAATGGTTCCCCCTGAAACGCCCGGTACCACGTCCGCGGCACCCATGGCCATGCCTTTTAGGGTTATGATTATATAATCAAGCAATTGACGTGACTTCATGGATTTTGGTGAGGATGGCTTTGGTTAGGTTGTGGTCTTTTTTACTTCAGAGACCAATATTTGAAGCCACTTGAACTTTTTAAATTCCGGAAATTCTTCCTTGAACGATTGCAACCGCTCCATATCCGCATGCATCGCCTTTACCAAGTTTTCCCTGGCTGCCATGGTTTCCTTGTTCCTGAAGTGGACCCCAGCAAGTTTATAGTGCAGTTCTGGACTTTCGGGATAAAATTCAAGCCCTTGGGTCAACACTTGGGCAGAGGAGGCGTAGTCGGTTAAATTTTTCAACACTTCTGCCCAACCCAGCCAGGTATCCAATTCGTAATTTCCCAAATCCACGGCCTGCTTGAATGCGAAATCCGCTTCGTCCAGGTTTTTCAATGCAATATAGGTTTTGGCGGCTTTTTTCCAGTATAAAGGGTTTTCCCCATCTATATTTATGGCCTTGTTGATATAGTGAAGTGCCTTTTCATAGTCCTTTTGCCGATAGTAGAAATCGGTAATGGCCAACCAACCCTTGTCCAACAAAGGGTCCTCGTGGACCGTGTTGTAGTAATAGTATTTCGCCAAATCGGTGTTTCCCAGCTTTTCGTGGCACTTACCAATCCGTAGATAGGCATGTGAAGTGGGGTCCTCAATGGAAATAGTGGTTTCGTAGTTTTCAACGGCCTCATTGTAGCGCCCCAATTTTTCAAGCACTTTCCCTTTTTCAAAATAGGCACCCATGAAGGTGTCATCAGAAATAATGGCAAAGTCAAAGGCTGCGAGGGCTTCAGGGAACATGTCCAAAGCATAGTACATCTTGCCCAATTGATGCCAAGCTACCTCGGAGTATGGATTTCTTTCCAAGTAATCGTTCAAATACCGTATGGCCCCATCAAAATCTTCCATGAACTCAAAGCAGTAGACCACATTGTAGAGGGAGGAATAGTCGCTGTCGTCCATCTCCACACATTTCATAAAGCTCTCCTTGGCACTGTCATAGTCATCCATAAAAAGGTATTCCATGCCCAATAGGGAATAGATGTCGAAACTATCCTCAGAAAGGTGCAAGGCTTCCAATAACAGATTCACAGCCTTTTTGTGGTTGTCCTGCTTGGAATAAATGTTGGCACGTTGAATATAGACTTCCTCGTTATTGGCATCGATGCGTTGAATTTCATCCAGTAATTTCTCGGCAGCTTCGTATTTATCCTCAAAAGTCAGGACTTCAACTTGTAGTAGTTTCAGTTCCAAGGAATTGGGATGTTGCTCCAAACCAATTTGAATGGCCTTCTTTCCCAGCGATATTTTTCCGATGTTCAGGTAATGGTGAATGATTTCCTCAAAGTCCTCCGCATCAAAGAAATAGACGTCATCCGTCTTCAGCATGGACTCAAATTTGCTAATGGATTTATCAGGATATTCGTTAGAATCTAACGCCATAGGAACGTATTTGGTTATACTATGGACTTAAAATTAACCCTTTGACTAGGTGTTCAAGCCCGAAATTTGGGTATGTTATCAACAAATTAGTTAACAGAAGCAGGTTTGTACTCATTTAATATACCCATGATTTGGTCGCAACCTTCCTCTATTTCTTTCATGGAAATGGTAAGGGGCGGCGATATTCGTACCGCCTTCGGTTCAAATAGCAACCAGAACAGAATTAGCCTTTTTTTGGCCGCAGTGAGCACCAGATAATCCACCATTTCCTTGTTTTCCAAAATAAGGGCGAGCATTAATCCCTTGCCCCGTATTTCTTTAATCAAAGGGTGTACCAAAAGCCGCCGGAAAAGTTTTTCCTTCTCTAGGGTTTGTTCAATAAGCTGTGATTCAGTGAGTTCCTTCAACGTTGCCAGACTGGCAGCCGCAATGACCGGATTGCCCCCAAATGTGGTGATATGGCCCAGTTTTGGATGGTCCTGCAAGCTGGCCATCATTTCTTTTGATGCCACAAAGGCACCTACAGGCATTCCTGAGGCCATGCCCTTGCCGAGGACCAATATGTCCGGGACGCAATCATAGTGTTCAAAGGCGAAAAGCTTTCCTGTTCTTCCAAACCCGGGCTGGATTTCGTCCAAAATCAGCAGTGCACCAACCTGATTGCAGCGTTCCCTTACCTTTTTAAGATAGTCGTCCTTCGGAACGATGAATCCTGCCCCCCCTTGAATGGTCTCCAATACCACGGCAGCAGTTTTTTTCGTGATTTTTTCCAAATCTGATTCCTTATTGAAACTAATAAAGCGAACGTCAGGGACCAATGGCCTGAATGCACTTTTTCGCTCCTCGAATCCCATAATGCTCAGACTCCCCATGGTATTGCCATGATAGGCGTGGTGGGACGCGATTAGCTGAGTGCGCCCGGTAAATCTACGGGCCAACTTAAGTGCCCCTTCCATGGCTTCGGTACCTGAGTTTACCAAATAGGTGGTTTCCAGGTTTTCTGGAAGATGGGAAGCCAAAAGTTTAGTGAATTCCACCGCCGGTGATTGTATGAATTCCCCATAGACCATTACATGCATGTATTGGTCAACCTGTTGCTTTATCGCATGTACTACCCGCGGATGGCAATGCCCAAGGCCACAGGCCGATACACCAGCTACAAAGTCCAAATGCGCATGACTTTCTTGATCAAAAATATAGCTGCCCTTGGCGCGGGAGACTTTTAGACCCAACGGATGTGGCGTGGTTTGCGCCTGATATGTAAAAAAATCTTCTTGGATCATTGCTGTGCCGAAGCTTTTTTAATCGCAGGTTTTTTGGGCTTAAGCGCTTTGGAACGCTGTATATTGTTCACGGGATCATTTTCATTTTGCTGTCGTTCTTGCTCCTCAGCATCAATATCGATAGGGTTTTCGATGCCCCGAATTTTCGCCAAAACGATATTGTTGTCATCCTCATCAAAAATTTCATCCTTGGACAATAAGCGTTCATCTCCCCGCCATACAAAGCCTTTCAGTTTTCTACTTTCTACCGGCAAATCGGTCTCGGGAAAGATATCACCATCCGGGTTCACAAAAAAAGTGATGTCCTCGATGTCATTGTTGGCCATCAGCAAACGGATCTTGCTGCAAATGGTCTTGTCTATCCCAACCAGCTCATTATCATCATTGTAGACATAGTAGATTACCTCTGTATTCTGAACCAAATCAATGATTTTCAATTCATTGTCAATAAATTTTCCAAATAGATTCTTTCCCTTGGCCTGGTTATAGCCTTCATTGCTGATGGTATCCAACGAGATGATGAAGGCATTCTCGATTACCTTGAGGGAATCCAGTTTTTCGGTTTCCATATCCGAAATGAGGTGGATGCTGTCCCCGGTTATCTGGTTTTCCACATTCCAAAGAATAGGGTTGGTGATCAATTGGGTGATTCCCGTTTTCTGGTTGAAATGTATGGAATCGCATTTACCGCTCAGGTCCGTTTTATAGAATTTGGCATTTCTAAAGGCCCTCAGGATGCGTTCTTCCGGCTTCCCGGTCACCATTAGGGTATCACCGTGCATATAAAGGGAATCTTGTTCCACCAAACTAATGGAAACCGCCCTTTTGGTAGCAAAAACCGAGTCTTTGGCTTTGTGCACCTCGGCATAGTGCGCCCTGATCACTCCATTGTTTATGGTATCGGTTATTTTAATGTTATTTACCGCAGAGGCAAACTCCGAGGCCTTATCAAAATAAAGACTGTCACCCTCAATGATTTTGTTGTCATAATTGATTTTGGTGTTCTTTATGCCATAGCCCTGCTCAATCTTGGTATCATAAAAGCCCCGTTCACAATAAATTTTATACTCCTCCCCGGTAATGGTAGATGGACCGTACATGTAGGCATTTTTAGAATTGGTATAGTAATCCAACTGCTCGGAATCGATGATGTAATCCGGATTATCGATATGGACACTGTTCCTGAACTGGTATTTTTTCGGCGTCATGAAGTACGTGCCCACCCGGCTTGTCAATACATTTACGGAATCAACGACCTTACCTCCCGAACGGTAGTAGGATTCCTGTTTTTCTCTGTCAAAATACAACGTATCGGTGGTCAAGGTCATCTGACCGTTGGTCAAGTCCACCTTTTCCCATGCCTTGGCCAGTTTGGTATTGCCGTCATAATCAATTTTACCGCTGTTCATTTCTATGGAGTCTCCCTGTTGCAGGCGTATGTTGCCTATGGCCCGCAGCCTGTTTTCTTGGGAATAGAAAATGGCAATATCGCACCATAGGTCTGCACCTTGGTGCTCAAATTGTACCTGGCGCTCATCATCCTTGTTAAAGATGGATGCACCGGGAAATTGGGCTTCATCTTTGGTAAAGTTGGCCCCGTACACAATGTTTATCTGTCTGCCTTGTGTTTTGGCTGACTCTTCTTGGGCGTAAACACCCAAAAGATTGAAAACACAGACCATAAAAAATATCCTGTTCAAACCCATGGAATTTTCGCCAAAAGTATGACTTTTAGTGCAAGTGGCACAAACGTTTAGAAAGGTTTGGGAAACCTACCTGTGAATGGTTTGAAGCCTGTCCGGACCTACGGAGACGATTTTGATGGGCACTTGCAACTCTTTTTCCAAAAAGGCGATGTAATCGTTCAGTGCCTTGGGCAAATCCGTGGCATGGTTCAACTTGGTAAGATCTGCCGACCAACCTTTTAGTTCGGTATAGATCGGAGTCACATGGTTGCTTTCAATATTATAGGGCAGGTGGTCTATGCTTTCCCCTTTGTAATGATAGGCCGTACACACCTTGATTTTGTCAAAGCCACTGAGCACATCGGCCTTCATCATCATAAGATCGGTAACGCCATTGATCTGTACCGCATATTTCAAGGCTACCAAATCCAACCATCCGCAGCGTCTGGGCCTGCCCGTTGTAGCACCAAATTCGTTACCGACCCGCCCCATGGTCTCACCATCCTGATCAAAAAGTTCGGTAGGAAAAGGTCCGCTTCCCACCCTTGTTGCATAGGCCTTAAATATGCCGAACACACGCTCTATTTTGTTTGGGGGAACGCCCAGTCCGGTGCAGGCACCTGCAGCAGTGGTATTTGAGGAGGTGACATAGGGATATGTGCCAAAATCAATGTCCAACAAGGAACCTTGGGCCCCTTCTGCCAAAATCTTCTTGCCCTCTGCCTGTGCATTGAAAAGGTACTGTTCGCTATCGATGAATGTAAGTTTCCTCAAGGATTCTATGGCTTCAAAGAATTCGGTTTCCAATTCGGCAAGATCATATTGCACGTCCACATTGTAAAAACCGATCATGGCCTCATGCTTATCGGCCAGGGCCCGATATTTTTGCTTCCAATCACTGAATTCCAAATCTCCCACACGCATTCCGTTCCTCCCCGTTTTATCCATATAAGTTGGCCCGATACCCTTTAGGGTAGATCCAATTTTGGCCTTTCCCTTGGCCGCCTCCGAGGCCGCATCCAATAAGCGGTGGGTAGGGAGAATCAGGTGCGCCTTTCGGGATATGAGTAGTTTGGAAACAATGTCTATGTTGAATTTTTTCAGATTATCCAGCTCTTTTCTGAAGATGACCGGGTCTATGACCACCCCATTGCCTACAATGTTGATGGCATTTTTATGAAAAATTCCGGAGGGAATGGTATGCAGCACATGTTTTATTCCATCAAATTCCAAGGTGTGGCCTGCATTGGGACCACCCTGAAAACGGGCTATAATATCATAATCCTTGGTAAGTACATCAACGATTTTTCCTTTTCCTTCGTCCCCCCATTGGAGTCCAAGCAATAAATCTACCATGAAATGTGCTGGTTATTCGGTTAGGTTTTCTTGTTTGTTTCGGGTGCCGTAAAAATAGAGTGAGTGGTTGTTTATCTTAATATCAAAAACCTCCTCAATGGTTTTTTTGATGGATTGGATCCTGGGGTCGCAAAACTCGACCACTTCACCGGTATCGGTAAGTATCACATGATCGTGCTGGTGGTCAAAATAGGATTTTTCATACTGCGCCTGGTTTTTTCCAAACTGATGCTTTCGCACCAGCTTGCATTCCAAGAGCAGTTCTATGGTATTGTACAGCGTGGCACGACTTACCCGGTAGTTTTTGGTCTTCATCTTAATGTAGAGCGATTCTACGTCAAAATGGTCGTCACTGTTATAGATTTCCTGCAAAATAGCATAGCGTTCAGGTGTTTTGCGGTGCCCTTTTTCCTCAAGAAAGGAAGTGAACACATTTTTTACAATTTCCTGATTTTTGTTGTTCCCCATGGCTTTGTGACCTCTGCTAGAATGCAAAGGTACAGTTAAAAATTAAATTCTGCTTACTTTGTCAATTCCCTCCACACGCTTCAATTTGTCCATCAGTTTTTTAAGGATACTGTTGTTTTTAACCACCAGGGTAATCTTGCCTTTGAAGGTGCCGCCATCTGCACTGAAATTGAGATTGCGCATATTCACGTGCATGTGTTCGGAGATGATATTGGTAATATCGTTCACCAATCCCAAATTGTCGATTCCTGTTAGTTGGATATCCACTGAAAATTCTTCTTGGGAAGAATCTATCCATTTGGCGCCCATGATCCTGTACGCATAATTGGATTGTAGTGAAATGGCGTTCGGACAGTTCTTTTTGTGCACCTTGATGCCGTCATTTACGCTCAAGAACCCGAAAACCTCATCGCCGGGAATGGGATTGCAGCATTGGGATAGTTTGTAGCCGAGTTTTTCTTCCTCCTTGCCAAAAACGAGCATGTCGTATTTGGATGTGATTTCTTCTTTGTCAACATCTTTGGGGGATGGGGTCCTACGGATACGGTTTTTGAAAAAGTTGAGGAACGCGTTATTGTAGGACGAGGCGAAATCCTTGATTTTTTCATTGTCGATGACACCTATACCAACCCGATAGAACAGGTCCAGACTGGTCTTGAGTTTGAAAAAGACGACCAATTTGTTCACAGTGTCCTCCGTGAGGTTTATTTTTTGCGATTTTAGCTTTCTTCGCAAAATTTCCCTGCCTTCTTCTGCAATGCTCTTTTTCTCTTCCCTTAATGATGACTTTATTTTGGCCCTTGCCCTTGCCGTCGTGGTATAGTCCAACCAACTTTGATTGGGTTTTGCACTCTCCGAGGTAATAATTTCCACCTGGTCGCCACTTTGAAGCTCAGATCCCAGGGGGACCAATTTACCGTTGACCTTAACACCACGCGTCTTCATCCCAATTTCGGTATGAATGTGAAAGGCGAAATCCAGGGGAGTGGAGCCTTTGGGCATGGATTTTAATTCACCCTTGGGGGTGAACACAAATATTTCCTTGGAATACAGGTTCAGTTTGAATTCTTCCACAAAATCCACTGCATTGCCATTGGCTGTCTCCAAGGCCTCCTGCAAGCGGTTCAGCCATTCGTCAATCCCTTGTTCCTTTTGCTCACCATGTTTGTATTTGAAGTGGGCAGCGTAGCCTTTTTCGGCAATTTCATGCATCCGCTCACTCCGTATCTGTACCTCTACCCATTTTCCCTTGGGTCCCATCACGGTAATGTGCAGCGCTTCATACCCTGTGGATTTTGGTGAGGTGATCCAATCCCTCAACCGAATGGGATTGGGGGTGAAATGGTCCGTCACAATGGAATATATTTTCCATGCAAGGAACTTTTCATTCTTCCTGTCCGATTTATAGATGATCCGTATGGCGAACTTGTCATAGACCTCTTCAAAGGAAACGTTCTGTGCCTTCATTTTCCTTCTTATGGAAAAGATGGATTTCATGCGTCCCTTGATTTCGTAATTAAGGCCCTCTTTGTCCAGCGAATTCCTAATCACATTGGAAAAATCTTCAATGTAGGCCAGTTGTTCTTCCTCCGTATCCTCGATCTTGGCCTGGATATCCTTGTACACCTCAGGCTCAGTATATTTTAAACTGAGGTCCTCCAAATGGGTCTTTATATTGTACAAGCCAATGCGATGGGCCAGCGGGGCGTAGATGTAGAGGGTTTCCGAAGCTACTTTCACCTGCTTGTGCTCCGGCATGGAATCCATGGTGAGCATGTTGTGGTAGCGGTCCGCAATCTTGATGATGATTACCCGGACATCATCATGCAGGGTCAACAGCATTTTTCTAAAATTCTCTGCTTGCTGACTGATGTCCTTGTCTTTCTTAAGGTGGGCTATTTTGGTGAGTCCGTTCACGATACGTGCTACAGTCTCGCCGAACATCCTTTCAATGTCATCCAGGGTATATCGGGTGTCCTCTACCACATCATGAAGCAGGGCAGAGGCGATGGAAACGGCATCCAAGCCAATTTTGGAGGCAACAATCTTGGCCACGGCAATGGGATGGAATATGTAGGCTTCCCCAGATTTTCGCCTTTGGTCCTTGTGGGCGTCTACGGCAACATCAAAGGCAGAGCGTATCAGTTTTTTGTCCTCAGGGGTCAAATTCTGATAGCTGATGCGTAGCAACTCTTTGTATTGCTTCGCAATTTCCTTGTTTTCTTTTTCAATCGCAGCCTCCGTCATAGTAAATTAAAATTACCACAATCTTTACTGCTGGACAACAAAAATTATGCCTTTAAATTTCTAATGCGTTCCACTAGAGGTGGATGGGAATAATGCACGAAAACGTATGCCGGATGGGGGGTTAAATTGCTAAGGCTGTTCTTTGACAGCTTTTTCAATGAGGTGACCAAGGGTTTGGCCGCAAAGGTGTTTTTGGCAAAATCATCCGCCTGGAACTCAAATTTTCTTGATAAATAGTTCATGGCCAGGCCGGTAACCTCGGAAATGGGGCTGTACAAGAGGGCAAAACCCACCAACCCCGCATGAAAGCTGGGCTGGCTTACACCGATGGCCAGTGAAATCTGCGGATCATTGATGAAAAGGGAAAGTATATACAGTGTAAATCCTGTCAACAGTATACTGACCACTAGGTTGAAAACAACATGTTTGCGTTTGTAATGCCCTACTTCATGGGCCAAAACTGCCACAATTTCATCCTCATCCAGGTCATTGATCAGTGTGTCGAAGAGCGTGATACGTTTTTCCCGACCGAATCCAGAAAAGTAGGCATTGGCCTTGGTTGACCGTTTGGACCCATCGATCACGAAAATATTTTTGAGTTCAAAGCCGGCCTTACGGGCATAGCTTTCTATCGCGTTTTTTAAGCTACCCTCCTGCAATGGGGTCTGTTTGTTGAAAAGTGGGACAATCAGCCTGCTATAAAATAGATTGATGAACAAGATGAAGACCCCGATAAAAATCCAGGCATATACCCAAAAACGGGAGCCTGTCCATTGGTAAAATAAAATGAAAAGGTAAAGCATGGCACCGCCCAAGACCAAGGTCAGGACCATTCCCTTTAACTTATCCAGGAAAAAAAGCCTTCTGGGTGTGGTGTTGAAACCATATTTTTCCTCAATCACAAAGGTTTTGTAATAGGAAAAGGGCAGGCCCAACAAGGTGCTTCCAAAGAACACAAATCCAAAAAAGAGCAGTGTAGTGGCAACCTCACCTTTAGTAAACGATCGGGTAAGTTGGTCCAACCACTCAAAACCGCCCAGGAGCAAAAAAACAAGGGTGAACAAAAGGGAAAAGCCGTCGGACAGCAAACCGAATTTGTAATTTGTCTTTTTATAGGCTTGCGATTTTTTATACTCATTTTCGTTGAACACATCGCTCAGTTCCTGGGGTACCTGGGCCTTAAAATGTCTGGCGTTCAGGAACTCCAAGAGTTGGTGAACAAGATATTGCACCAACAAAATCCCAATGATCACATAAAAGAGCGTCGTTTTTTCCATAGCTTAAAATCCGCGTTGCCGCATGGCTTCAAATATAAGTATTGCCGCCGACACCGATACGTTCATAGAGTCAATTTCACCCTTCATGGGTATTTTGATGTTCTGATCCGAGTTCTCCAGCCATTCTGTGCTCAATCCGGTGGATTCCGTACCCACAACAATTGCAGAGGCCTCCCCATAATCACAGTCCGTGTAATGCTTGGATGCTGAAAGGGCAGCACAAAGAATCTTGATGTTGTTCAGCTTTAGGTACGCAATGATCTCCTCTGTACTTCCCATGCCCACTTGGTTGGTAAAAAGGCAGCCCACGCTGGAACGTATGATGTTTGGGTTATAAAGATCGGTTCTCGGATTGGCTATCAGCACGGCATCCAGTGCCGCGGCATCAGCGGTCCGCAACAAAGCACCGATGTTGCCAGGCTTTTCTGGAGCTTCGGCAACCAAAATCAAAGGTTTTTCCTTTTTTAGAGCAAGACTTTCCAGGCTGTGCGGTTTGTGCCTTGCAATTGCCAAGATTCCTTCCGTGGTTTCCCTATGGGCAATTTTTTCATATACCTGGGAGGTGACCTCAACGCTATTGACCCGTTTATCCTGGACCAGCGTATCGATATCACGATTGGATGCAATTGTTGGGTTATACAGCAGGGTTTCCATATGATAGCCTCCCTTAAGAGCCAACATTATTTCGCGCTTTCCCTCCACAACAAAGCGTCCGGTTTTTTTCCGCTCCCTAGACTTTTCCTTCAAAAGCAGGACCTGCTTGACCAAAGGATTTTGGACACTACTGATAAGTTTGGTCTCCATGATAAAATCAAAAGTAGCTATTATTGTAAGTCCTTCAAGCAGTTTTCGACCAAGCGCCAAAACAAAATCATGAAAAAATTGTCCTTTGTATTGATTGCCTTTGCACTTATGGCATGTAAAACGGAGCCTAGGAAAGCATCTACGGAACCCAAAGTTCAAGCTGACGAAGTAAGTCAATCACAAAAATACCCCACCGATCTTAGCAAGGTTTTTGCCTTGCATGGAGAGCTGGAAAGGTGGAATGAAATGCGCACACTTTCCTTCGAAATACCAAATCCAGAAGGTGTAGAAACACACACTATAGATCTATGGTCGAGGCAGGATCACGTAGCCACCGATAAATTTTCCATGGGGTATGATGGGCAGGATGTTTGGTTGAGTGACCCACAGGATGTCTATAAGGGAGATGCTGCATTTTATCATAACCTCATGTTTTATTTCTATGCTATGCCCTTTGTGTTGGCCGATGATGGTATAGTTTATTCTGAAACGGAGCCTCTGGTTTTTGAAAATGTGTCATACCCGGGAATTAAGATTGGCTATGAAACAGGAGTCGGGATATCATCAAAGGATGAATATTTTGTTCATTATAACCCCGAAACGTATAGAATGGAATGGTTGGGTTACACGGTCACGTATATGAGCGGCGAGCCGTCTGATAATGTTAGATGGATTCGTTATGATGATTGGCAATCGGTTGAGGGGCTGATGCTTCCAAAAACCATTACCTGGCACAATTATGAGGGAAGCACAATTTTGGATGCAAGGGATACCTTGCCATTTAATAATGTGACACTTTCCAGCATGGCAAAACCCAAAGAGTTTTATAAAAAACCAGAAAATGCGGCTCCGGTTGAGGTCAAAAAAAGCTGATGGAATAAAAAGTTGGCTGTATGCGGAAGCCCATCCAAGCTGTTGCGTTGGCTATTGCAGGGTTTTTCGGGATGAATTATTCTTGTGATAGTTTACCATATAGGCCACCACTGCCTGATAGCTCTGTATGCCTTCATCTTGGTTGTTCGCCTTTAAAAAAGTACTGAAGATGAACTTGAACATCGGTTCAAGTGGATTTTGATATTTTTCCCAAAATTCCTTGAGTTCTTGAAAGTTTTTCTTCACTCCTGGGTTCAACAAGGCAATAATTTCTTTGGAGGCCTCCTCGTCTTTTCTTTGCAGATCTGACAAACAATATCCAAGGGCATGGTGATAGGCCGCATATTTGAAATAGGGATCTTCATGCTGTTCGGTGACCAAAAAGCCTATAAAATTGGTAGCGCCTTCCGCGGCATAGCCCAATTGATGACCCACCTCGTGTCCGCTCACCGTGGGCAATCGAAACAAGGGGGTCAATCCGTTCACATGTGCTTCATTGGTAAAAGGATTTAGATAGCCACCGTAACCCATGTAGGTGAGGGGCAGGCTGAACAGGGAAGCTTTAAGGCTGGACCGTTTGTATTCAAAATCCGGGAAGCTCTCCTTAAAACTGGCATAACCCGCTTCAGTCTTTTTGAATATTTCGGCCCGGGAATAGGGAATTTTTACCGCCGTTGCCGTGTCCCCGGCCAGTTGGTGTTGATATTGGTTGGTTTTTTCCGCCAAATATTTGGTGAATCCAATCAACTCGGTTACTTCATATTCCCTTTGGATACCGAACTTTTCATGGATGGGTTTTCTATAATAATTCATGCCCCAGAGCAGGTGAAAGGCGAAAAAAACTATGGAAAGAAATACGGCGATGTCCTTTAAAAATAGCAGTGGTTTCTTTTTGATGGTTTTTCTGTGCTTGAAAATATGACTGACCACCAAAACGAACAGACCCAGATAAAAAATGTCTCCGATGGAAAAAGGAATCCAACCCAAAAGCGTCCTGAGCATTTGGGAAACCACGGGATAAGTACCCTTGCTGTAGTATTGTTCCACAAAGTCGGGATAATTGCCAATCCATTTGACCAATGCAATCTGGACCGGCAAAGCCAGTGCCAGAATCGTCTTCGCCTTTGGAGTTTTAATGGAGTCCAAAATCATTTGGCTAAGCAATTGAAAGGGCCACAAATTCAATTGTGGCCCTTATCATGTTTTATTCCTGTAAGCCCGTGATCTCAAGGTCAAAGACCAAGTCTGAATTTGGGGGTATCGGCCCACCTCCTTGGGCCCCATAGCCCAAATGCGAAGGGATGAACAAGCGGACTTTGTCGCCCACCTTCATGGTTTGCAAGCCTTCCTTGAACCCGGGAATAAGCCGTGCGTCGGGGCTGTAGTCCATTGGGAAAGCCTCATATCCACCGCCTTGCTTGCGCTGCAGGTCAAAATTGTTGAATTTTTTTGCGACTTCTTCGTAGTTGCTATCGAACAAATCTCCGTTCGGCAACCAGCCTGCATAGTTGACCATTACTTTTTGTCCAATCTTGGGTTGTTCGCCGTTGCCTTCAACCAAGGAGTAAATGCGCAGGCCAGACTCGGTCACTTGCGCTGCCTCTTTTTGGGTGTTGAACTCGGCGACCAATTCTTCCTTCATTTTTTGGAAGGCTGCCTGGGCCGCTTCTTCCTCTGCAAAATAGTCCGTTAGGATCTGTACTGCATCAAAGTTTTTGGCCTCCCTGCCGTTTCTAACAATTTCCACCTTTTTCATTACCACATCCACTTTGGGCCTATCCCCGGTCTGGGTTTCTATACCGGCAATGGAATCCACCACCTGCATACCGCTGACCACCTCGCCAAAAACCGTATGACGGCCGTTGAGCCAAGGGGTGGGCTTGTGCGTGATAAAAAATTGGCTTCCATTGGTTTTGGGACCGGAATTGGCCATGGAGAGTATGCCCTTTTTACTGTGGGCAAGCGAATCGTGGAACTCATCCTTGAATTTGTAACCGGGATTCCCGCTTCCTGTTCCCGAAGGATCGCCCCCTTGTATCATGAAATCTTTGATCACTCTATGGAAGATAAGGCCATCGTAATATTTTTTGCCCTTGAGGCTGTCACTTACAAAAGGGTTGTTTCCTTCTGCCAAGGATACAAAGTTTGCCACGGTGACTGGTGTTTTTGCATGCTCGAGTCTAACGATGATGTCGCCTTCCGATGTCTGGATATCCGCGAAGATACCATCTCCCAATTCGGCGTATTGGCTGGATTTACATCCAAAAAAGATCACGGATAGTAGGGTGATCATAAAAAGGGTTTGTTTCATGTTGTTTATGGTTTTAGTTTAAACTATCGTTATCAATAATGATTGTATGCAATTCCACTGAGGATTTAACAGGGGTTTTTGGGCCGATGGCGTTTCCGTCTCCCTGATACCCGTAAGCTTGTAAAGAGGGAAAAAGAAATGTGGCTTTTTCGTTGATTTTCAACAGCTTAACAGCCTTTTGCAATCCTGGAAAAAGTTGTTCCTTGTCCACTACATACGATGTGGGCCCTATGGCTTCAGCCGTGTAGATGGTATCGTTGCCGAGTGTCATCAAATTGTATGAAAACAAAATTTGATCTTTGGGTTTTGGGGTGTAGGTGGCCGTGTCGTTGATTGACTCCATATAATACCAAAATCCGTTGGGACTTGTCAGGTATTCGTTGACCGAATCATTGGCCATGATCTCTTTGATCATTTGCTCTTCATGGGCCAATAGAGCCTTGCTACGCTCCACCGATTCCTTGAAAAAGCTTCCGGACTTGACCTCGACAGGTTTTCTGGGTTCCGGTCCCCCGCATTGCCAAAAGAGCAATCCCAAAAATAGTATCAGCGGTATCCTCATGGATTTAACTTGCTTTTGTAATTTTTTAAAATCGTGGTGAACCGGTCTATGGTCACTTCCATGCTGTCCTCGCTTCGTCCCCCGGCTGCATTGTCGTGGCCACCTCCGTTAAAATGTTCCCTTGCAAATTCGTTCACCGAAAAATCTCCCACAGATCGGAAGGAAATCTTAATGATACCTTCTTCGCGGTTTTCAATGAAAATGACAGCAAAAATAATTCCTTCCAGGGTCAAACCATAATTGACAAAACCTTCGGTATCCCCTTTTTTGAAATCATATTGGTCCAACTCCTCCTGCGTTAGGGTAATATAAGCAGTGCAGTATTCGGATAGGATTACCATATTGCTCAGGGCAACGCCCAACAGATGAAGCCGTGACGGTGAATTGGTATCAAAAACCTGGCGATGGATGTCCATATTGTCCGCTCCCCGGTCGATAAGATCGGCCACCACACGATGGGTTCTGCTTGATGTTGATCGATATTTAAAAGATCCAGTATCCGTCATGATGCCGGCATAAATATTCGTGGCAATGTCCTTGTCCAAGGAATCCAATCCGTCCAAATATTCAATGAAGTTGTACACCATCTCGCAAGTTGAGCTCATACACACATCCGAATAGGCCACCAAGGCATAATCACCTGGTTGTTGATGGTGATCGATCATGATGAAATCCGCATTGGACGCTTTAAGAATGGGTTCCATCTGTCCGCATCGGGATAGATCGTTGAAATCCAAAGTAAAAATAACGGTGGCTTCCTGCAGCGCTGCCAAGGCTTCATTGTTTTCCCTTTCAAAGTTCAGCACATGTTCATTGCCGGGCAACCATTTAAGGAACTTGGGGTAATCGTTGGGTGCCACTACGTGCACGGTCTGCCCCATTCCTTTTAAGAAGGCGTATAGTGCCAAGCAGGAGCCCATAGCGTCTCCATCTGGATTTTTATGGGGGACAATTACGATTTTTTGAGGTAGGGAAAGAATCGACTTAACTGCCGTGATATCCGCTAAATTCATGCGCGCAAAGATACAATATTATCGTATAGTGCTCACCTGATCTGCTTCATTTTGTTTGATGGAACAGTACTGCCAAAGAATTAAAACAGACCGGCCAAGCCTTGCCTGTTGGTCTAAAAAGTGTAAGTTTGCGCAAAATTTTTAAAAAATGACTGGAAATAGAACATTTACCATGATTAAGCCAGATGCAGTTGAAAACGGATACATCGGTGCGATCTTGGAAAAAATAACAGCCGCTGGATTCAAGATAGTGGCCATGAAATATACGCAGTTAAGCAGAAGGGATGCCAAAGAGTTTTATGCCATCCATAAAGACCGTCCTTTTTTTGGTGAATTGGTGGATTTTATGACCCGTGGGCCCATTGTTGCGGCTATTTTGGAGAAAGCCAATGCCGTGGACGATTTCCGTGCCCTCATTGGGGCTACCAACCCTGCTGAAGCTGCAGAGGGGACCATTCGAAAGCTGTATGCAAAGGATATTGGTGAAAATGCGGTACATGGATCGGACAGTGATGAAAATGCGGCCATAGAAGGCGCTTTCCATTTTTCCGGCAGGGAAGTATTTTAACCACACTATTGGAATAGAAATGCTAAGCCACTCACTTCGGGTGGCTTTTTTCGTTTGAAAAAAGCATCAATTCCCCATCACTTCCCCTTGGATTTATCATGCCAATAGCTTTGAAACCAATTTTTTCAAGCAATCGTTTTGAACGATCATTTTCCGGCATTACAATCGCCAGGATATGGTCCAATTTCAGGTGGGATTTTCCAAATTCCATTATGGCCTGGCCAGCTTCACCCATAAATCCGTTTCCCTCGTACTCGGGCAAGAGGGCAAAACCGATATCGGGACTTTCCAGATAGTCACGCTGCAGGAAGCCACAAAGCCCAATGGGTTCCAAGGTCCCTTTTAGACATACCTTGTACAGCCCAAAACCATGTGCTTTATAGGATCCCAACAGGTTTTGATTAATGTACCCTAGGGCCTGTTCTATAGTGGAAACCCCTTTATTACCGATAAATTCCAGCCAAGTGGGGCTGTTCAAAAGCTCTAAAATAAAACCAGCATCAGCCTGGTCGGCCTCCATAATGCGCAATCGATCTGTTTCGGTAATGATTTTCAATTGATCTGTAATTTAACGCAGCACGAGTTTCTTGACCAATTCCCTGCCCAATTCCTCGTTGATCATGGCTATGATCTTGGTTTTGCCCATGCTCAATTCTTCCCGGAGCACCGAAGAGGTAAGGGACACATAAAGCGTTTCGTTTTTGAGTTCCACGGAGGAGGTATAATTGTTCACGCCATTGCCCATCAATTTGACCCAGGCATCTTTGGCATCCACCTTGTCCATCCCGGATTGCAATCTATTTTCCTTGATGAACTCGTTGAGCGCTGCGCCCAAAGGCAAGTGGGAGTTGTGTCGCTTGGCCATTATTTTGGAATTGCAATGGGTTGAAAACGCTTATAGGTATAGTGGATGGTTTCCTGGTTGATAACCGAAAACGATGTGGAATCGAGATGAACCAATTTTTCCTCCCATTCACTAAAATCGTTGGAATATTTCAAAATGAAGCCCCCTTCCGATGTTTCAACAAAAAGAAGTTCAGCATCATTAGAGGCATTATAGCTACCGTCAAAGTTGGGTTGGACCTTTTTGCGAAACCCTTTTTTATTCTCAAGGTGGATAAAATCGATGCTCGGATTCACGGCATATTGTTTCTTCGAGCCATCGGGAAACCCTACCTCCGCAATTTCCCAATATCCATTCAAATATTTTAGATCATCCGCTGAGATGGTGGTCTTTTTGCAGCTCCATAGAAGCAAAAACATACTAAATACAAAAATCCGGACCATGTTCACAAGGTAAATATTTTATAGCTCTGGTGGATACTTTTTACCACATTTTCGGTTCGGTCAGCATGGGTATCCGTGATGAAGATCTGCCCAAAATTATCGTCCTTCACCAAGCTCACGATTTGGGCGACACGGTTTTCATCCAATTTGTCAAAAATGTCATCCAACAGCAGTATGGGAGTGGTTTTGGATTGCTGTTTCACCAAATGGAACTGGGCCAGTTTCAAAGCGATCAGAAAGGATTTTTGCTGTCCCTGGCTCCCAAATTTTTTGATGGGATGCCCTGCAATGGTAAACAGTAAATCGTCCTTATGTACTCCAGCAGAGGTATATTGCAAAGCCCTGTCCTTGTTGATGGAAGATTCCAAAAGCGATAAAAGGCCCTCTTCCATGAGCTGGCTTTCATAGGATAGCATAATTGCCTCATCTTTATTGGTAATATGGGCATATTGTTCCATAAAAATGGGAATGAAAGAGGCAATAAAAGCTGAGCGCTTTTTATGGATTTCGGTACCCAAAATGTGAAGCTGTTCATTGTAAATGCTTAGTGTATCCAAGTCAAAGGTATTGTTCACGGCGAAGTATTTCAACAAGGAATTCCGCTGCACCAATACCTTATTGTATTTGATCAAGGACTGGAGGTAGGCCCTATCGGACTGGGAAATCACACCATCCATGAATTTCCTCCTGGTGTCGCTACCCTCCAGGATTAGATCTCTGTCAGCAGGAGAAATGATCACCAAAGGCAAAAAGCCAATGTGCTCCGAAAATTTTTCATAGGCCTTGCCATTTCTTTTGATGACTTTTTTGGTGCCCCGCTTGAAGCTGCATATAATTTTTTCCGTCCGTCCCTCTTTTTCAAATTCCCCTTCAATCACAAAAAAATCCGTGTCATGCTTTATGTTCTGCGTGGAAACGGGATTGAAGTAACTTTTTCCAAAGCATAGGTGGTAAATGGCATCCAAAATGTTGGTCTTGCCCACGCCATTGTTGCCCACAAGGCAATTGATCACAGGGTCCAGTTCAAGGTTACTGGAATCAAAATTTTTGTAATTGACTAAAGATAAATGCCTTAAAAACATAAAAAATAAAGAAAAACCATGTTTTGAATAGTGGGGATGGCCATTAAAGATTCCAAAAATAACGAATAAATTACCTTTTGGTTTTGGATAAAAACTTTATTTTTGCGCGACCAATTTAATGACGGATGGCAACATACAAGAAGCGAGGCTTTAAGCCAAAGAACAAGGCAGAAGAAGACCAGATAGAACAAATGGAAAGCACAACGGCGGAAGTGTTCCAAACACTTGACGAAAGTGCTTCCAAGACCGAGGCCTGGGTGCAAAAAAACCAGAACTACATTTTGGGGGTTATTGGTGCCATAGCCGTTGGTGTGTTGGCCTATTTGGGCTATCATCAGTTCATCCAAAAACCAAAGGAGGCCACTGCGGCCAATGAGCTTTTTTATCCTCAGCAGTATTTTGACCAGGCATTGTCAAACGAAACCGCAAAGGATTCTTTGTTCTCCCTTGCACTCAACGGTGCAGAGGGGAAGTTTGGGTTTTTGGACATTATTGAGGAATATAAGGGTACCAAGGCGGCCAATCTTGCCCAGTATTCAGCCGGGATGACATATTTGAACCTACAGCAGTACGATGAGGCGATTGCCCATTTGGAAAATTTCTCCTCGGATGACGCCATTCTTGGCGCCATGGCGAAGGGAGGAATAGGGGATGCCTTTACCCAATTGAATCAACCAGAGGATGCCTTGGACTATTATGAAAAAGCCATAGCCCATGACAACAATGGGTTCACCACGCCCAGATTTCTTCGCAAGGCCGGTATTATGGCTTTGAACTTGGGCCAAAAGGAAAAAGCCCTTGGTTTTTTTGAAAGAATAAAGGAAGAATATCCTGAGACCCAAGATGGGGTGGGTATCGATGCCCTGATTGGCCTGGCCAAAAATTAAACCATGGCCACGGAGAACAAAAATCTATCCGTCTACGACAAAAGTAAAATCCCAAATGCGGCGCAACTGCGATTTGGGATTGTTGTTTCCGAGTGGAACGCAGAAATAACAGAAGCCCTTTTTGAAGGGGCCCAAGAGGCTTTGTTGGATTGTGGAGCACTGTCCAATAACATAATCCGGTGGAACGTACCCGGTAGTTTTGAATTGACTTTTGGCTGCAAAAAAATGGTTGCCACGCAAAATGTGGATGCCGTTATTGCCATTGGCAGCGTCATTCGTGGTGAAACGAGTCATTTTGATTTTGTCTGTAGTGCCACTGCACAAGGCATCAAGGATTTGAACCTCTCCCAAGATGTACCGGTCATTTTCTGCGTGCTTACCGATGATACCTGGCAACAGGCCAAGGACAGAAGCGGTGGAAAGCATGGCAACAAGGGGACTGAAGCGGCCGTTGCCGCAGTTCAAATGGCGATGTTGGGAAAATAGGTGAAGGAATCGCCCGTTAAGCCCAAATCTGGATGTATTCAATACCTTGAAATTAGACTTTCACACGGGACCTGTACTTCTGCCCAAACTTAAACCCAACCCCTGTTAACATTTTTTGGGAATGTACGCCAATCCTTTTTTGCTAATTTGAGTAACTTTGAAATCAACGGAAAAGGACACCATGCGAAACCCTTTAAAACTAAAAAAAAACAAAACGTTCAATTATTCGCCGCGATATTACAAGGGTGATGGCAGTCCTTTCAAAATTGAACACAAACTGGATAAATTCCGAAGTACGGCACATACAAAAAGAGGGCTCAAGAATAAGTTTTCGTCCGCTATGGATGACCTAAAGGTGGAAGGTGATAGGAACCTCAAACTCCGTTTGCTGGTAATTGTCGCCATTTTATTACTGCTTTTTCTCTTTGTGATAGACTTCGATTTGTCGATATTCCTGAATCCATAATGGCTGACATCATCAGACTTTTACCGGACCATGTCGCCAATCAGATTGCAGCAGGGGAGGTGGTTCAACGACCGGCCTCTGTGGTCAAGGAGTTATTGGAAAATGCCATAGACGCGGGTGCCACGGTCATCAAATTGATTGTAAAGGATGGTGGAAGGACGTTGGTGCAAGTGGTGGACAATGGGCTGGGGATGAGCGAGACCGATGCTAGGCTGTCTTTTGAAAGGCACGCCACCTCTAAGATTTCCAGTGCCCAAGACCTTTTTAACTTGCATACCAAGGGATTTCGCGGAGAGGCCTTGGCCTCCATTGCCGCCATTGCCCATGTGGACATGCAGACACGCACCGAATTGCAAGAGCTGGCTACACATATTAAAATAGAGGGAAGCAAGGTAGTTTCCCAAGAGGTGGTGACCGCCCCCAAGGGAACATCGATAGCTGTTAAAAATCTATTCTTCAATATTCCCGCGCGACGAAATTTTCTGAAATCCAACCAAGTGGAGTTACGCCACATCACGGATGAATTTCATAGGGTTGCGCTGGCACACCCCAACATTGAGTTCCATTTTTACAATAATGGGTCCGAGATATTCAACCTGCCCAAGGCCAAACATCGACAACGGATTTCGCATATTTTTGGCAGTCGCATGGAAAATAGGTTGGTCCCTGTGAGCGAGCAAACCGAGGTTGTCAACATATCCGGATTTATCTGCAAACCGGAGTTTGCCAAAAAAAGTAGGGGCGAACAGTTTTTTTTCGCCAATCATCGATTCATAAAAAGTCCATATCTGCACCATGCGGTGACCGCTGCCTTTGAAGGGTTGATAAAATCTGAAATGTATCCGGGATATTTTCTTTATCTGGAAGTGGACCCGGCTTCCATCGATATCAACATACATCCCACAAAAACGGAGGTGAAGTTTGATGATGAGAACACGCTGTACGCCATATTGAGGTCCACCATAAAGCACAGTTTGGGACAGTTCAATGTGGCCCCGGCCCTGGATTTTGAGCATGATCCCAATTTGGACACCCCCTATTCCTTTAAGGAAAAAGGAGCCGTACTGCCCCAAGTTACGGTGGACCCCACTTTCAATCCCTTTCTGGAAAGGGGCAAGGGTACTGGGGCTGTGAGTTATGGTAATCAGCGGGTATATCAAAAAACAAGCAGTCAAGGCTGGGAGGGTTTGTATGAAGGCCTGGAAAGAGATGTTTATGATGACGCGTTTAGTAGTCTTACCATAGAGTCGGATGGTGGTGGACAGGAAGCGATGAACTTGGATGACGGGGAAACTGTACAAGGGGCCACCACATTTCAGCTAAAACGCAAATATGTGGTAAGTACGGTGATGTCCGGCATGTTGGTAATCCATCAGAACCGGGCCCATGAAAGGGTGCTCTTTGAAAAATTCCTCGGTGAGATCACGGTTAAGCAAGGCGTGAGTCAACAGCTCTTGTTTCCTTTGGAACTGACTTTTAGCAAACAGGAACTCGGAATTTTGATGGAAATAAGGGAAAGTCTGACAAACATTGGTTTTGCTTTTGATAGTCTGGAAGCGGAAACTGTTAAAGTGACAGGTATGCCAATATTGGTTCCAGAAAGCGGTATTGGCACGGTATTGGACCGTTTAATTGCTGACTATAAGGAAGGATTTGAGGGTGGTTCAAGTTCCCAGGCCGAAATCTTGGCAAAGGTATTGGCCAAAAATCTGGCCGTACGGACCGGGGATTTATTGGACCAAGAATCGCAGATGGCACTGGTAAACAATTTATTTGCGTGCAAAGAGCCAGGTTTCAGTCCTTTCAACAAATTGACATATACAATAATCTCCGAAGGGGATATCAATAAAAAGTTTATATAAATGGGAAGATTGACCGAGGCCGTAAAACACTTGCTGATCATTAATGTGATCTTGTTTTTCGCCACAATGATTTATGGGGGACAAATGCAGGAGTGGTTGGCTCTTTCATTTCCAGAGAGTAATGGTTTTAGGTGGTGGCAGATTATATCTCATATGTTTATGCATTGGAGTGTAGTCCATATATTGTTTAATATGTATGCGCTTTGGGCTTTTGGAACGCCTTTAGAACAAAATTGGGGAAGGAATAAGTTTTTGTTCTTCTATTTTTCAGCTGGATTAGGTTCGGTTATATTATATACCAGTGTTAATTATTATTTTTTTAATCAAGGCCTTGATACACTTATTAATGCTGGATTTACCAAGTCTCAACTAATGGAAGCACTCGCAAGTCCCAATGGGATTGACTCAGAAATATTAAAGAAGTACGCTCCTTCTGACGTCGTAGATAATTTTGTTTCCTCTTACTATGGAAAAGGCGCTGGTGCTTCGGGAGCCATTTATGGTATTTTGGTCGCTTTTGCCTTTATGTACTCCGAAGCCCGATTGATGTTGATTTTTTTGCCCGTTCCCATCAAGGCAAAATATTTTGTTCCCTTGTTGATAGCGGTGGACCTTATATTTGGAATTGGAAACGTTAATACTGGGATTGCGCACTTTGCACATATCGGTGGTGCGCTGATAGGTTTTCTTATGATGTGGTACTGGAAAAAGAACGAGTTTAATGATAAACACTGGGATTGACCTATGGCAACTGGAGGGCTTCGATACAACTTTGCTAGACTCAGCATAGCTGAAAAGCTGATAGCCATCAACGTGGTTATCTTTGTTTTGGATGGATTGTCCAAGGCCCTCTTGGGACATTCCGTTTCGGATTGGTTCCATTTGCCCAAGGACCTCATGGAATTTTTGGGACAACCTTGGTCCTTGGTCACCTATGCATTTTTTCATGGTGGGTTGGGGCATATTTTCTGGAACATGATCATGCTTTATTTTACCGGACGCATCTTTTTGAACCTTTTTGACAAAGTGCGGTTTATCAATGTGTATTTTTTGGGTGTGATTGTCGGCGGCATTGTCTTTCTGGCAAGCTACAATCTGTTCCCCACCTTGGTCCAGACCAATACGGCTTTGATAGGTGCTTCTGCCGGTGTTACCGCGGTGTTGATATTTATCTGTGCCTATATTCCCAACCAAGAGGTCCGGGTCATATTTTTCAATGTGAAGCTTTGGTATGTTGGCGCCTTCTTTGTGCTGATAGACTTGATCCAGATTCCCTACGGGGGAAATGTGGGCGGTAGGTTGGCACATTTGGGAGGAGCTTTTCTGGGGTATCTGTATGCACGTCAGTTATTGCATGGCAGGGATATAGGCTCCGCTTTTGGTAAATTATGGAGTGGTATCCTAGATCTATTCAAACCAAAAGAACGAACAGCACCACTAAAAACAGTGTATAAAAAAAACAATTCACAGGAAAAAAATGCCAACTATGAAAGGGAAGTACGTCAAAAGAAAATAGACACTATTTTGGACAAGATAAGCAAATCGGGTTATGAGAGTCTGTCCAAAGCGGAAAAGGACTTTTTGTTCAAGGCAGGTAAAGAGGATTGATCTGTGGCAAAGCTTTCTCCTTTCAATAAAGTAGTTTTCTTTATAAACACCATTTTGGCGTTGGTCACCTTCATTGCCATATTGGTGCCATTTGTTCCCGTGACGGCAATACCTGCCCTTTCGGTGTTGAGTTTGATTTTTCCATTATTGATCGTGTTGAACTTTCTCTTCTTTGGCTATTGGATCTTGGTGGGAAAAAGAAATTTTCTACTTTCTGGTACACTTTTGTTGTTTTGGTACTTTTTCTTGGGCCCATTTTTTCAGTTTTCGAATGGTAATGGGCATGAAATTGATGGCGACACTTTTTCCATTATGTCATTCAATGCCAGAAGCTTTAATGATTTAAAACAGATGGACGTTGAAAATGTTGATAGCCTTATCCTCAATTTTGTTGCCCAAAAGGATCCAGATATTCTGTGCTTTCAAGAGTGTTACTATGCCATGAAGCGTAACAACGCTTTGAGCCAATACAAATACAAGTTTGTCGATTATGTATATGGAAAACATAGTGGAAAGGTTATACAAGCCATTTATTCCAAATATCCAATTGCCAACGTCGATTCCGTTGATTTTCCCAATAGCTCCAATAAAGCCATATTTGCTGATATCCTGTTTAATAAGGATACTATAAGAGTTTACAATCTCCATCTTCAATCCTTTAGGATTGTACCTGAATTAAATACCATCAAAAATGAACAATCATCCAGACTGTTCGCAAAGTCTAGAAGGGTAATGTTAAAACAGTATGAGCAGGTCAATCTTGTGCGTGCGGACATGGAAGAGAATCACTTCAAGAAATTGGTGGTTGGCGATTTCAACAATACCCAATATTCCAATGTATATAGGACCATAAAAGGAGGGATGCAAGATACTTTTTTGGAAAAAGGACAAGGTTTTGGACGCACCTATGATCTGCTGGGTTTTCCCATCCGAATCGATTATATCTTGGCAGACCCTGAGTTTGAGGTGCTCACCCATCAGAATTTTAGCGAAAAACTATCGGACCATTATCCCATAATGGCCACTTTACGACTAAAGGCGGAGTAGCACACAATCCGTCATATCCGCTATTATGTGAATTATCAGAGCAAGTCCCAACAATCGTGTCTTTTTAAAAAAAGGCAATATTGAATAGGCCGTGATCGCCCAATAACTGTGCAAGGGGTGGTGGCCTATGCTGCAACGGCCGGAATCAAAAATGGGAGTGGCAAAAAAATGGTCCACATCGATCAAGATTCCCGCCAAAAGAATAAGCATTACCCTTATGCGATTATCCCGAAAAAACCAAAGGGCGATCAGGACCGGAACCAAGAAATGAATGCCATAATGGATAAGATGTCTAAGCATGTGGAAAATCCAGATTTTGGTTTTTCAAATAGGAAACTGCATTGGGGCCTTCGTTGAACAAAAGATCTAAAATGCTAAGATTGGGCACAAAATCGTGCCGGTCCCCAAAAACCTGGGTGTAATGTGCAAAATTAAAATCAGGTTCCTTTTTTGCATGTACTAAAAAACGCCCGTCAAGATGCTCCACAGGGTACAGCTCGTATGTGCTGGTTTTTGATTTGGGTATTTCAATGCCCAAACAGCTTCCAATCTTTTCTATGGTTTTCATGTTAAAGTCATATAGAAGGTCGTCCGACCCCTCAAACAGCGGTTGAATATCATCCTCATAAAACTCAAAAAAGGGAGAGGTCCGATAGGCTGTTTCCAAGGTGCGCCAATGATTCTTCTTCCAATTATAGCTATTGTCCATTTGAACCTCACCATATTTTTGCCGTCCTTCTTTGTCCCCCACATGCTTCACTGGAATGTTGAGCATGTGTTTGCCTTGATCTGTGCAAATATAGCAGCGATTGCGATAGGTCTGTTTTTGAAAGTTGTCCTGGGACTCCCAAACCACATTGTTCTGTATTATGGCGACGAAAGTTGCGATGCTGGGAAAATATGAGGGATGCAATACCATTCGTTTATGCGTAGATTCGATTGTGAAAAGGTCAGGAGCCACTTATTTTGTCTGATAATTTCTTAATGAATTGAGTTTGTTGGTAATACTCTCCAATCGATACCTTAAATCTTTATAAGTATCGATGGATACAAAGCCAAATTCCAAAGCTAGAATCAATTGATTCAATATTTCAACGGCCGAACTAAAGGAAAGGGTCGTGAAGTGCGCCTTGTCCTTATTTGTTTTCCTAGCTGAACCTTCCGCGATGTTGGAACAAACTGAAACCGAAGCTCTTCTTAACTGTGAGGTAAGGCCAAACTTTTCATCTTCTGGAAACCCTAAGGTCACCCTATAAACCTCCTTGGCAAATTCTTTGGCCTCTTTCCAAACTTCAAGTTTTTCAAAAGAGTAGGTATACATGGGCAGATGGTTCGGATAAACAAATCAACAGTCTACCCATTTTGTTTCTTTTTCCTTCGTTTTCTGATAAAATTAAATATAAACCAGCCCACTAACAGCGCAAGAAAATATTTCAGATAGGAAACCGGTTCACCGCTACCTCCAACTGTAGTGAAGATGCGATCCCATCGGGGCTTCCAATTGGCAATTCCCTCGTTGAAATTATCAAAGCTCATCCATAAAAAAACGGGCTTGCCCACAATATGGTCGGCGGGAACGTAGCCCCATGTTCGGCTGTCCTCGGAATGATCTCGGTTATCACCCATCATCCAATAATAATCTTGGCCAAAGGTATAGGAACTGGCTTCCTGGCCATTGATGTACACTTTTTGCCCTGAAACCGCAACCTCATTGCCCTCATAGTCCCTGATTATCTTCTTGTATAACGGAATGGTTCTATAGTCAATCTTTACGGTCGTTCCGGCTTTCGGAATATATATGGGGCCAAAATTATCGTTGTTCCACGGATAGATGTTGGGTCTTTGCGGGAACGCCCCTCCATATTCACCTTTGGGTTCCACAGTGCGTACCACGGAATCAATCGCAGGGTTTTCGCGCAGCGCTTGCACCATTTCCTGGGTTAGGTTGGCCACTCTGGACCTTGGTTTTTCTTCGGTCAAGGCCAGGCGCAATTGCCTTATCACATCTGTTGGGATGCCTTTTTCCTGTGTTACGAGTTCGATTTTGCCATCGGCGGTTCGGTTTGCTCCTAGAACAAACGGTGCCAGAGCATTGTACTGGTTTTGGTTGAGATTGTCCGCTATGTATTTTCTGAAATAATCCGAGGCATCCACCTCATCCAACAACCTGCTTGACACTCCATTTTTTGCATATATGGTATGGTCATACATCACTTTGGCCCTGTCCGACAGCTGGAATTGTTCTCCATTGATATAGACCGTGCCATTGATTACCGCAAGGGAATCACCAGGGGTTCCAACGCACCGCTTTACATAGTTCGATTTTTTATCGATGGGTTTTTTTACGGGTTTGTCGGCCCTAAAAAATTGCACCAAAGTATCCGCGGGCAGGCTGAAGACCACGATATCGTTTTTCTTTACTGTTTGGAATCCGGGCAACCGCAAATAGGGCAATCGCAACTTGTTTTTCCAGGAGGTTTTATAGGTGGCCGGGTTAACATCGGCAATGTACGATCGCGTTTTTAGTCCTGGCAGGGTATCGTGCACCATGGGCGCAGCCAAAGTGGTCATGGGCACCCTTGCCCCATAATGAAACTTGCTCACGAACAGAAAATCCCCAATGCGCAACGTACGCTCAAGGGAACCCGTGGGAATCACATAGGGTTGTATGAAATAGGTGTGCACAAAAGTGGCCGCCACAATGGCAAAAACAATGGAACTTACCCACTCGCCAAGCCCTGTTCTTGGTTTTAGGCTCCGGTCCTCAATGTAGGTAACATCTTCAACATAGTTGATGTAATAGATGTAAAAGCCCAATGTAAGTATCACTGCCCAAGTGTGTGCAAGCTTATTTTTTCCAAAACTGCGGATGGTCTCCACCCAAACAACGGGAAACATCAACAAGTTGATTATGGGAATGAACAACAACAGTACCCACCACCAAGGGCGGTTGATTATTTTCATTAGAACAATGCCATTGTAGATGGGGATGGCGGCTTCCCACGCCTTTCTTCCTGTCTTTTGGTAAAGCTTCCATGTTCCCAAAAAATGAATGATCTGAATGATCAAGATGAAAATAATCCACTGTGTGCCGTCCATATCAATGTTTCTTTGTAGGACTTAACGTCCTCTCTATTGTTACGTTTTTTATGTTAGGTTTAACACGTCTTTCATTGAAAACACACCGGTTTTCCCAAGTATCCACTCTGCCGCGATCACTGCACCCAAGGCAAAGCCTTTCCGATTGTGGGCGACGTGTTTTATTTCAATCTTGTCCACTTCACTTTCATAGGAAACAATATGGGTACCAGCAACGGCACCCTCTCTTCTTGAACTAATGGGAATACTTTTTTCATCCGTCGTGTCCAATTTCCAAGTTTCATAGGGACTATTTTCAATGATTCCTTCTGCCAAAGTAATGGCAGTTCCACTTGGAGCGTCCAATTTTTGGGTATGATGTATTTCCTCCATGGAAACACGGTACTGGTCCAATTTGGACATCATCCTGGAGAGCTGTTCATTCAATTCAAAGAAGAGATTTACCCCCAAACTGAAATTGGAAGCATATATAAAGGCACCCTTTTTTTTGTGACAATATTCTACAGCTTCCCCGTATTGTCCCAGCCATCCTGTGGTACCGGAAATAACGGGCACTCCATTTTTAAGACAACTTGTGATATTTTGAAGAGCTGCTGCCGGGGTGCTGAAGTCGATGGCCACATCCATCTTGGAAAAGTCAATTTCCTCAGTGTCAACATCTACCTTCGCCACAATGGTATGGCCCCTATCTTGAGCTATTTGCTCAATCATTTTCCCCATTTTCCCATATCCGAATAGACCAATGTTCATTTTCTAAAATTTTATGAGCAGTGCCATGCCATAGTTAGGTTCATTGGTCCAGGGATTCAAATCCAAATAAGGTTTAAAATCAAGCGAAAGGTCCTCATCCACGTTATATTGTTTTAGGTGTGCATCCACGTTGGCATCTATGATGTTGAGTGCGTAAAGCGCTATGGTCACCACGAGGGCCAAATCACGGTCACGTTGTCGGGCTTCCTGTGCATCTTGCAAGGCTTCCGATGAAATATCAGGACCATTTCCATCGCCGTTAATGTCGTAGAATTCGTCATCCGTAAAACCGGCACGCCTGCGCTTAAATGCTTCCCGGGCCTTTCTATATTCGGTATTGTTGATGGAATAGACGTAAATACCCGTGCCAAGAGCGCCATAAACCAGCGGTACTTTCCAATATTTTCTGTTGTAGGCTTGCCCCAGTCCGGGCAGTACTGCGGAATAAAAGGCAGCCTTACTGGGACCCAATGGGTTTATCCTCTTTTTTTCATAGGTGACCTCTTCAATGGTGATGCCCTCGCCTTCCAAATCCATGGCCAGGGAATCTATGGCGGTCGGGACGGGCTGTTCTTCGGTTTTCTTTTTCCCATCCTGCTGGGAAAAACCCATATTGAGGAAAAATATAAGGAAGCACGGCAAGAAGAGGCCTTTATTCACCTGTCATCAATTTTTTTAAGCGCTGGAATTCCTCTTTGGAATGGAATGGGATAACGATTTTGCCTTTTCCGCTGGAGGAGGAGCTAACATCCACTTTGGTGGATAGATGCTCCTTCAACTCAGCCATTCCTTCCGAAACAAAGGTCGGCACATTGGCTTTTTCGGTTTGTTTTGCTTGGGAGGATGCTACTTTCGGTTCTTTGAATGTCTTTACCAGTTGCTCGGTTTCCCGAACGGAAAGACCATTGGAAACAACCTTCTCGTATATGGCGAGTTGGTCTTTTTTCTTGTCTATGTTGATGAGCGCCCGACCATGTCCCATGCTGATGAAACCATCGCGCATTCCCGTTTGTATTATAGGATCCAATTTTAAAAGACGGAGATAATTGGTGATGGTGGAACGTTTTTTTCCAACCCGGTCACTCAATTTTTCTTGGGTCACCTGTATTTCATCAATCAGCCTTTGGTATGAAAGGGCTATTTCAATGGGATCAAGATCTTGCCTCTGGATGTTCTCCACAAGGGCCATTTCCAGGGATTCCTGGTCATTGGCAATTCGTATGTAGGAAGGAATGGTTTCCAATCCCACCAACTTTGAGGCCCGGTACCTTCGCTCTCCTGAGACCAACTGAAATTTGTTGAACCCTAATTTACGGACTGTTATGGGCTGGATGATGCCCAACTCCCGAATGGAACTTGCCAATTCTTCCAATGCCTCATCATTGAAATTGGACCTGGGCTGGAACGGGTTCACTTCTATGGAATCGATGTCCAATTCTACCACGTTCCCAATAACCTTGTCCGCATTTTTGTCCGAAACCGACTTGATATCGTTCGCGGGATCTTTCAATAGAGCGGACAGGCCTCTTCCGAGAGCCTGTTTTTTGGTTGCTTTCGCCATTTAAACTTTCTCCTTGTTTTTCTTCAATATTTCATTGGCCAGGTTGAGGTAATTGGATGCACCCTTGCTGCTGGCGTCGTATTTAATAATGCTTTCTCCATAGCTTGGTGCTTCGCTCAACCTCACATTGCGTTGGATAATGGTGTCGAACACCATGTCGGCAAAGTGCTTTTTCACTTCCTCCACCACTTGGTTTGATAGGCGAAGTCTGGAATCGTACATGGTCAAGAGCATGCCCTCAATGTCCAAGTCATTATTGTGTATTTTTTGTACACTTTTTACCGTGTTCAACAATTTTCCAAGACCTTCCAGGGCAAAATATTCACATTGTATGGGTATCATGACCGAATCAGCAGCCGTCAGGGCATTCAGGGTCAACAGACCCAAAGAAGGGGCGCAATCTATCAATACGAAATCGTATCGGTCTCCGAGATCCTGGAGCGCTTCCTTCATCATATACTCACGGTTGTCCTTGTCTACCAGTTCGATTTCGATGGCGACCAAGTCGATATGTGCAGGAATAAGGTCAACGTTCGGGGAATCCGTGGGTATGATCACATCATCAACATGCATGGTATGCTCCAGCAACTGATAGGTACCGTGTTCCACGGCATCCACATCAATGCCCAAGCCTGAAGTGGCATTGGCCTGGGGGTCCGCATCGATCAATAATACTTTTTTCTCCAATACCCCAAGGGAAGCGGCAAGGTTGACAGTTGTTGTGGTTTTGCCAACGCCACCCTTTTGGTTTGCAATAGCAATAATCTTGCCCATTTCATAGTAAGTTAGGGGCTAAAAATACGATTATTTAAGATGCCAAAAAATGTATTTTGTTAACAGCAAGTGAATAACAGGCGCTTTTTACGTTAAAGAAAGTTAAACATTTGGACAAAAGCTTGTTAGGGGCATCAATCCATTAAAATAGTAAGGATTTCAATGGCTGCGTCACTTATTTTTGTGCCAGGCCCAAAAACAGCTGCAGCACCGTTGTCCAGAAGATATCCATAATCTTGTTTTGGGATCACACCGCCCACAATGACCACGATATCTTCCCTTCCATATTTTTTGAGTTCCGCCACCACTTCTGGGACCAAGGTTTTGTGGCCCCCCGCCAGTGACGAGATTCCAAGGATGTGCACATCGTTCTCTATGGCCTGTTTGGCAACTTCGGAAGGAGTTTGGAACAAGGGTCCTATATCCACATCAAAACCCAGGTCGGCATAGCCCGTTGCCACAACTTTGGCTCCCCGATCGTGACCATCCTGACCCATTTTGGCAACCATGATCCGCGGTCTCCGACCTTCTTGGTCCGCAAAATCATCAGCCATTTTCTGGGCCTTTTTAAAACTTGTATCGTTCTTTATTTCTTTGGAATACACTCCTGTAAATGATTGGATTTTGGCTTTGTAACGACCGAAGGCACTTTCCATGGCATCACTGATCTCGCCCAACGTGGCCCGTGCTTTGGCCGCCTCTACGGCTAAAGCTAACAAATTTTCGCGGTCATTGGCATTTTCCAATGCCTTTTTGGAAGCAACTCTGATCGCGTACAAAACATCCTTAACCGCTTTTGTATCCCTCGTCGATTTTATTTGTTGCAATCGTTCCATTTGTTGACGCCGCACTTTGGTATTGTCCACTTCCAGTATTTGAAGGTCGTCTTCGTGGTCCAATCGATATTTGTTTACCCCCACTATGACTTCTTGGCCACTATCGATGCGGGCTTGCTTTTTGGCTGAGGCTTCTTCAATCCTCATTTTTGGGATTCCCGTTTCAATGGCCTTGGTCATGCCGCCCAATTTTTCGACTTCCTCAATAAGTTTCCAGGCTTCCAGGGCTATTTCATCGGTCAATTTTTCCACTAAATGACTTCCGGCCCATGGGTCCACGGTTTTTGTAATGTAAGTTTCTTGCTGAAGGTAAATCTGTGTATTTCGAGCTATTCGGGCAGAAAAATCGGTGGGAAGGGCAATTGCCTCATCCAATGCGTTCGTATGAAGGCTCTGTGTTCCGCCAAAAACGGCTGCCATGGCCTCAATGGTGGTTCGGGCCACATTGTTGAAGGGATCTTGTTCGGTCAAGCTCCAGCCGCTTGTCTGGCTGTGGGTGCGGAGCATTAGGGACTTTTCGTTTTTTGGTTCAAATTGCTTTACCAATTTGGCCCAGAGCATCCTGCCTGCCCTCATTTTGGCGATTTCGGTGAAATGGTTCATGCCGATACCCCAGAAAAATGAAAGTCTAGGGGCAAATTCATCAATCTTCAACCCGGCTTTGATTCCCGTACGGATATATTCGACCCCATCTGCCAGGGTATAGGCCAGTTCCATGGCAGCGGGAGCTCCTGCCTCGTGCATGTGATATCCAGAAATGCTAATGCTATTGAAGCGGGGCATATGTTTGCTCGTGAATTCAAAAATATCGGCAACCAATTGCATGGACGGTGTGGGGGGGTAGATGTAGGTATTCCTTACCATGAACTCCTTAAGGATATCATTTTGAATGGTTCCAGCAAGTTTTTCCATGGAAACACCCTGCTCGAGCGCAGCAACGATATAAAACGCCAAAATGGGTATGACTGCCCCATTCATGGTCATGGAAACGGACATTTGATCCAATGGAATGCCGTCGAAAAGGATTTTCATGTCCTCCACGGAATCAATGGCTACCCCAGCTTTGCCTACATCACCAACCACGCGCTCATTGTCGGAATCATAACCACGATGCGTGGGCAGGTCAAATGCAACTGAAAGCCCTTTTTGTCCGGCTTCCAAGTTTCTTCGGTAGAAAGCATTGCTTTCCTCTGCGGTGGAGAAACCGGCATATTGCCTTATGGTCCATGGCCTTTGGACATACATGGTGGAGTAGGGCCCCCTAAGAAAAGGCGCTATACCCGCTGCAAAGTTGAAACATTCGGGATTTTGGGTCTCTACTGCGCTCGATTGAACATAGGAAGAAAGCGATATATTTTGAAGATTTTTTCTACTCATCATCCAATCTTTTTTGTTCGGTAGCCTCGGCCAATCTTTTTTCGATGATGGGCACAATCAATGTCTTTCTCGGCTTGGTTTTTACAAAAGGATATAGTTCAATATTGTCCTTCATGCGGTCACCCGGATTCTGGAATTTGTTGGTGCCCACCAGAATCAATTGCCCTTCATCAAATTGTTGTTGTTCTTTTTTGGCACTCTCTGCTATTTTTTGCTGTATGGTTCCTTTTTTGATTGCATCCAAAAAGCCTCCAGAAGTTTCAATTTGTTTTAGAAGTGCCAATGCTTTTTCTGCCAATTGCTCTGTAAGTGATGCTACGTAATAAGTTCCTTCCGAGATTTGGGCCGCTTCGTTCATGTGGCTTTCTTCCTTGAGCAACAGCAACTGGTTCCTGGCAATGCGATCCCCAAATTCGTTGTCTTTGTGGTAAATGGCATCGTAGGGCAAATTGCATACCGTATCGGCGCCGCCCAGTACGGCCGACATGCATTCGGAAGTGGTGCGCAGCATGTTCACATTGTAATCATAAAGTGTTTTGTTCCTTTTGGTGGGATATGCCAAGATGTGGCAATCATTGCTTACGCCATAGGTTTGTGCAAGGGTTCTCCAAAGCCAACGAAGCGCCCGTAATTTGGCGATTTCAAAGAAATAATTGCTGCCAACGGCAACCTTGAAAGTTATTGGAAAGGTACTTTGCTGTTTAAAATGGGATAAATATTCATGGGCATGGGCCATGGCATAGGCCAATTGCTGTACCATGTTTGCTCCTGCATTTTGGTACAGCCCCAAATCCACACTTGCCAACGAAACTTTGTTGTTTGAAGGAGCGGATTTATATAACTCCGCCAATAGTTTGTGGTCCTCTTCCAGCTTATGATACCAATTTCCGGTTTTGGCCAAATTTCCAATGATATCGATGTTTAGATGGGACTCTCCTTTTTTCCCATCTAAATTGGATAGCAATCTTTTTATCGGCGCAACAGCCAAAAACTCAAAATTGAAGTGAACCGGCACAGATTCCAGGTCGATTTTGGCTAGGAGCTTCTCAAAATTGGTCTCTTCATCGGGAATGGTGAAAATTAGGCTTTCCGCACCCTTATCCAGTGCCTCCAGTGCTTTTGAGTTGGCTTTTTCCATATCACTGGCATATATGCTTTGCGCAATTCGCCATGAATGCCCTTTTGGAAGCTGATAGTCTCCCAGCGCCTTCAGGTCTTCGGCATGGTAAAAAGGCTTTACTTTGATTCCCTCCAAGGATTCCCATACCAAACTGTCGTTGTAGTCTGCACCTTTTAGATCCATTTGGATTTTCTGCTTCCACTGTTTGGCGGATACATCGGGGAACTCACTAAACAAACCTTTGCTACTCATTGTTTTTGTTCTTTATGCTGTCTTCAAACTCAATAAGGAATATCTCCTCATTTTCCTTCTTCATGTAATATTTTTCCCGTGCCAGTTTTTCCAATTCGTTTTCATCCGACATTTTTTCCAGAATTTCCTTGTCCTTGGCAATTTCGTCCTGAAGAAATTCCTTCTGCTTTTCCAATTTCTTTATCTCATTCCTGAGTTCAAGATGAATCAACAGGGAGTTCGTATCAAAAAAGGCCATCCAGATAACAAAAATGGTCAGGACCAGCACATACATATTGGTCATTACCTTGAACCACTTTTTGCTTTTCAATTGTTTCAATCCCATGGTTTTCCCAAATTGTTGTTGATAATGGTCCTTACCAAATCCACCGCAACTTTGTTGTAATGGTTGTTTGGGATAATAATGTCCGCAAATTCTTTGGATGGTTCAATAAACTGTTGGTGCATGGGCTTAACGGCAGTTTGGTATCGTGTGAGGACTTTTTCCAGATCGTGGCCCCTTTCGCGGATGTCGCGCTGCAATCTGCGGATCAGTCGCTCATCGCTGTCAGCATGGACAAAGATCTTAATGTCGAACATGTCCCGAAGCTGGGGATTGCTCAAGACTAGGATGCCCTCAACTATGACCACTTTTTTTGGATGTATCCGAACGGTTTTCTCTAATCGGGTCTCCTCAACAAAGGAGTACATGGGTTTGTCAATGGATTCTCCCTTTCTCAATTGTTTTAAATGCGAAATCAGCAGGTCAAAATCTATGGAGTTGGGATGGTCAAAGTTGATTTTTCCCCGTTCTTCAATGCTTAAGTGCGACAGGTCGTTGTAATAGGAATCCTGTGAGATGATGCATACCTCCTCCTTGGGCAGTTGGTCCACAATTTGGTTGACAACCGTGGTTTTTCCACAACCGGTGCCCCCTGCAATCCCAATGATCAACATAATGATGATTTTAATCCCAAAAGTAAGCAATTGGGAAGATTTGAGCCTTTTTTGCATGCCAATGCATAGTTAGCATGGAATAATTAAAAATCGAATGACCTTTATCATAATCTTAAAAAGTTATTGAAGATAGCTTTGCATGGATTTCTCACATTAACCTTATATTTAGGGAAATAACCCATTGCACTATTTATATGGAAGAATCCTATAGAATCCGTGTGGACGACAGCCTGGATTTTCAACTTGCCAAAAAAGATATTTCCGCATTGGACCTTATCAAAACAGGGAATGCAAATTTTCATTTGTTGAAGAATGGGGTTTCCTATCACCTTAAAATCCTAAAATCCGATTTCACCTCGCGAAGCTACACAGTCTCCGTTAATGGAAACGAGCATAACGTCACCATAAATGACCCTTTGGGTGCGCTAATCGAGCAAATGGGCTTTGCTTCCAATGGCTCAAAAAATATCGATTCGATCATGGCGCCCATGCCGGGACTGATTTTGGATATTTTCACCAAAGTCGGTCAAGAAGTGAGAGAAGAAGATCAACTATTGGTCTTGGAGGCCATGAAAATGGAGAATATTATCACTTCACCAAGAAATGGTATCATAAAAAAAATAGCGGTCAAACAAGGGGAGGCTGTGGATAAAAAACAACTTCTAATAGAATTTGAACAGTAGGTTATGCAGAAAATTTTGGTTGCCAATCGCGGGGAGATAGCCCTGCGGGTCATGAAAACCGCAAAAAAGATGGGCATTCGGACCGTGGCAGTGTTTTCGGAGGTGGACCGGAACGCACCACATGTGCGGTTCGCCGATGAAGCCTTGTGCATTGGTGAGGCCCCATCCAACCAATCCTATTTGCGAGGAGATAAAATTATAGAGGTGGCGAAGCAGCTTAATGTCGATGGAATTCATCCAGGGTATGGATTTTTGAGCGAGAATGCGGATTTTGCCGAAGCTGTCGAAAAAAATGGATTGGTTTTCATCGGACCCAAATCCAAGGCCATCCGAATCATGGGAAGCAAATTGGCCGCCAAGGAGGCCGTAAAAAAATATGGCATCCCAATGGTGCCAGGTATCGATGAAGCCATCACCGATGTAAAAAAGGCAAAAAAAATCGCCAATGAAATTGGATATCCCGTGCTTATCAAAGCTTCTGCCGGGGGAGGGGGCAAGGGTATGCGAATCATCGAAAAAGAAGCCGATTTGGAATCCGGGATGCAGCGTGCCATCAGTGAAGCTACTTCCGCCTTTGGTGATGGTTCCGTTTTTGTGGAAAAATATGTCACCTCTCCGCGCCACATCGAGGTACAGGTAATGGCCGATACACATGGCAATGTGCTCCACTTTTTTGAAAGGGAGTGCAGTGTACAACGTAGGCACCAAAAAGTGGTGGAGGAGGCACCGTCCTCCATTTTGACCACAGAATTACGGGAGAAAATGGGAGTGGCGGCAACCAAAGTGGCCAAAGCATGCGATTATGTGGGAGCTGGAACCGTGGAATTTCTGATGGATGCCGATCTAAACTTCTATTTTCTGGAAATGAACACCCGCTTGCAGGTGGAGCACCCGGTCACGGAAATGATTACGGGTGTCGATTTGGTTGAACTCCAGATCAAGGTGGCGAGGGGAGAAGTGTTGCCCATGAAACAGGAAGAATTGAAAATAACCGGGCATGCCATGGAACTTAGGGTCTATGCCGAGGATCCCTTGAACGATTTTCTTCCCAGTGTTGGTAATCTGGAAGTGTACCGATTACCGGAGGGAGAAGGAATACGGGTGGACAACGGTTTTGAGGAAGGCATGGACATCCCCATTTACTACGATCCAATGCTTTCCAAACTGGTCACCTACGGAAAAACGAGGGAAGAGGCAATAGAATTGATGTTGGATGCCATTCGCAATTATAAGGTCAAAGGGGTTCAGACCACATTGCCCTTTGGAAGTTTTGTAATGGCCCATGAAGCCTTTCGCTCCGGAAAGTTCGATACCCACTTTGTGAAAGACCATTATTCACCACAGAAAATCCAAGAGAAGGCAATTGTGGAAGCCGAAATTGCTGCAATGATGGCCCTGTACCAATATCATGAGGACAAAAAAATCGTAAAACTGCCAACAAACTGATTTTAATGGATGATAAACTGAAGAAGTTAGAAGCACTGGTTGCCCAAGCCCATTTGGGAGGGGGCGAAAAGCGGATTGAAAAGCAGCATCAAAAGAAAAAACTGACTGCAAGGGAACGCATACAATATCTTTTGGATGAAGGTTCCTTTGAGGAAATGGGCATATTGGTTACCCACCGCACGGCAGATTTTGGTATGGACAGGGAAATCTACTATGGTGATGGCGTCATTACTGGTTATGGAACCATCCATGGCAGATTGGTCTATGTGTATGCCCAGGATTTTACCGTTTTTGGCGGGGCACTTTCGGAAACCCATGCAGAGAAAATCTGTAAAGTGATGGATTTGGCCATGAAAGTGGGAGCACCCATTATTGGATTGAACGATTCCGGGGGCGCACGTATCCAAGAGGGTGTGCGATCACTAGGCGGCTATGCCGATATATTTTATCGGAACGTCCAAGCCTCTGGGGTGGTACCGCAAATTTCGGCGGTCATGGGGCCCTGCGCGGGTGGGGCGGTGTATTCCCCGGCCATGACGGACTTCATCATTATGGTGGAAGGCGCAAGTTATATGTTCGTTACCGGTCCCAATGTGGTAAAAACGGTCACCAATGAGGAGGTTACCTCCGAAGAACTGGGGGGCGCAAGTGCCCATGCCATAAAATCCGGGGTAGCACACAAGACGTCGTCCAATGATGCTTCTTGTTTGGATGACATCAAAAAACTGCTGGACTATTTGCCCCAAAACAATAGGGAACGCCCAAGCATGAAGGACTGCGTTTTGGGCGAGGAACTTAGGGAAGAACTCTCTGCTATCGTCCCGGATAATCCGAACAAGCCTTATGACATGCATGATGTGATTCGTGGAATAATAGATGAAGATTCTTTCTACGAAATTCATAAGGACTATGCAGAAAACATCATTGTGGGATTTGCCCGATTGGGGGGCAGGAGTATCGGGATCATTGCCAACCAACCCATGTTCCTAGCTGGTGTATTGGGGGTCAACAGTTCCAAAAAAGCGGCACGGTTTACCCGCTTTTGTGATGCATTCAACATCCCACTGCTGGTGTTGGTGGATGTGCCCGGATTTTTGCCTGGAACGGACCAGGAATGGAATGGGATCATCGTGCATGGGGCCAAATTACTGTATGCCCTTAGTGAAGCTACCGTGCCCCGGGTCACTGTGATCACAAGGAAGGCTTATGGAGGTGCTTACGACGTAATGAACTCCAAGCATATTGGTGCGGATTTCAATTTTGCATGGCCCACGGCCGAAATTGCCGTAATGGGGGCTAAAGGGGCCAGCGAGATCATTTTTAGGAGGGAGATTGCTGATTCGGAAGACCCTGAGGCCAAATTGAAGGAGAAAGAGACCGAGTATGCGGAAAAATTTGCCAATCCATATCGAGCGGCACAAAGGGGATTTATTGATGAGGTGATCCTTCCAAAAGAGACCAGGCGCAAACTGCTGAAAGCTTTTGCCATGCTCGAGAAAAAGCAGGTGGAACCACCGAAGAAAAAGCATGGGAATATTCCGTTGTGAAATTTTAAGTTTTTTCAGAAAGCATGTTGGAAACATAATGAACGAATTCATCCCCAAATTCAGTGAAGTTGTAATAATAAAAGTTGTTGTGATCGATTGTCTCGATAATTCCTTTGTCCTTGAACTCCCGTATTGAGGCTAAGTCTTTCATTGTACTTTCTATCAGACTGACAGTTAGTTTGTTATGATCATGTTTCATAAGCGTTTTGAAATCTTCAAAATAGCTTGGTCTTAGCCTTTTCCATCTATCGACTATCTTTTTTGCTTTATTTTCTGAATCGTTTCTTGCTTTAAAGTTTTCTGTTGAAGATGAATTTTGAGGGGAGTCTACTTTTATGATTTTTTGTTCTTGTAATTGGTCAAGCTCTCTTTGAAGTCCTATTTTTTCTATTCTTTCTTCAGAGTATTTCTTTTGAAAATAATCACGTTCCTTTTCCATGGCTTGAAAATCTTCTCTACTCACGATGCTAGTTGAGCTAAAAAGCTTTTGAATCCATGGTTTTAACTTTCTTTCGGAGAACTCCACAATAAATCTAGATAGGTTTAGGGAGGCATAAATTAAAACCATCAATCCCAAACTGATAAAAATGGTTTCAATAAAACTTTGCAAAGAATCCCAGTTTAAAAAGTGAGACCTAATTATTTCAAGTCGTTGATCTGAAGTACAATCCTCATTAAAAAAGACATTATAGATAAACTCCCTGTTTCGGATTACCCAAACAACAAACAGAGTTCCATAAAATGGGTTTTTGAGCTTATCCTTTACGGAATCATAAGTGGATTCAATAAATTTTATAACCATGGTTAGAATTTACTTTCTAAAAATAAGTAATATTCTGTCATTATGAAGTTTTGTCAGGTCGAGCGCAGTCGAGACCTCAATCTTGGTCAGGGCTATACTTATAATGCGAAGCATTTCGGCATTCAGCCAAAATCTGTAACAAATCCAAATTTCCATTGGCCAAAGCCAATTTTTTTTGCGCACTCCATCTTTTGATTTTCTTTTCAAAATAGATGGCTTGCAGTACGTCATTAAATTCTTGTTGAAAAATGAGCTTAACAGGTCTTCTTCGGTAAGTGAAAGCGGTTTTGTTTAGCCCGTTTTGGTGTTCAGCAAACCTACGGGCCATATCATCTGTGATGCCCGTATAGGTATGGCCATCGGCACAAAGGAGGATATAGACATAATAGAATTTCATACCTGAAAGAGGTCTCGACCGCGCCCGACCTGACACCCAAGATAGATGAAAAATTATTGGGGTCTCGACTGCGCTCGACCTAACATCGAAGATAATGCACTTTCTTAAAGTGGGACGGTTTTCCCTGTCCTGACCGATTCATCAGCGGCTAACACAATTTTAAGGCTGTTTATGGCATCATTCAAATGGTTGGTCAGGTCCAAGTCCTCTAGAATGGCACGCAGAAAAAATTCTTGTTCCAATAGGCAAAGACCATCGTGGTCAGGTTCATCTCCCGAATCGATGATTTCATCTTTTTTGACAAAGTTGCCATGGACATCCAATGCACTATGATGTAGTCGAAGGTTTCCAGTTTTGGTGTGCCCCTCAATATCTTTGGAGGCTCCTTTGTCCATATCATTGATGGAAACGCTTCCTTTGGGCCCAATAACATCCTTGATGAAAAAAGCGGTCTCGCTCATCATGGGACCCCAACCCGCTTCATACCAACCTATGGAACCATCCTCAAACTTTACCTGTAGCTGTCCGTAGTTGTACATGGCAGGATCAATTTCCTTGGTCATACGTATGCCTATGGCCGAAACGCTGATTGGACGCGATTGGGTCATGGAACACATGACATCCACGTAGTGTACACCGCAGTCCACGATGGGTGACATGGACTTCATAAGCTGTTTGTGGGTATACCATGCTTGCCCAGAACTCTGCTGGTTCAGGTTCATTCGCATGACCAATGGCTTTCCAAGATTTTGGGCCATTTTTATAAATTTTGTCCAGGTTGGGTGGACCCTCAAAATATACCCAACCACCAGCTTTCTTTGTTTTTGACGGGACAATTGCACCAGGTGCTCTGCCTCCTTCACCGTCAGGGCCAATGGTTTTTCCACAAAAACATGGGCTCCGGATGATAAAGCCATCTCCACAAATTTATGATGGGTGTCGGGATAGGTGTTGATGGATACCGCATCGGGCCGGGTAGTCTTCAATGCCTGTTCATAATCTGAAAAAGTGGGAATCCCGCCAAGCTCCTTGGCCAATCTTTCACGGCTTTCGTTACCTCGGCTTACCAAGCCTGCAAGTTCAAAACCCTTTAACTTTTGATAGGCTCGTGCATGCGAAGTTCCCATGTTGCCACAGCCCACAACCAAAGTTCTTAACGGATTCATTTCATTAGGATTGAGTATAAAGATAGCCAACTATGCTTTTGTTAAGAAAGGAATATCCAATCGGATTACAGCATCCACCATTAAGACCAGAATTATTGCGAATCCCCATAATCAGTTTGGTAACGATAATAAAATCTTAAAAGCTTCATGAATGCAAATGGGATAACTACTTTTGCGCCATGCAAAAGCAAGCCCAGAAGCCCAACTTTGAATTTATTGCCTTGATGGCAGCACTAATGTCCATCGTGGCCTTGGCAATAGATGCCATATTACCAGCCATTGCCGATATTGGGGTGACCATCAACAGCCTGAATCCCACGGACAACCAAATGCTGGTCACCATGATTTTTTTGGGACTTGGTGTGGGGCAGTTGTTCTTCGGACCTTTATCGGACTGTTATGGCAGAAAACCTATGGTCTATGCCGGGTTCATACTCTTTTTCGTTGCAAGTTTAATTTGCTTGGGGGCAAGCTCGCTCGAGGTGATGGTATTTGGTAGAATTTTGCAGGGAATGGGGCTTTCAGCTCCACGGACCATCGCTATTTCCATCATTAGGGATACCTATAAAGGCGATTACATGGCCCGGGTGATTTCTTTTGTTGTGGCATTTTTTATACTTGTCCCGGTAGTGGCGCCGGCCATTGGAAAAATCATCCTGGACAATTTTGGCTGGGAGGCCATTTTTTATGTCCAGCTCCTTTTCGCTTTGTTGACCGCACTTTGGTTTTGGAGAAGACAAGGCGAGACCCTACGGCCGGAGTATAAGGTACCCATTTCGAGCCATGTTTTTGTTGATGGGCTTAAGGAATTTGTAAAGTATAGGGAAACCGTTGTGTTTACATTCATATCCGGATTGGTTACTGGATCATTTTTGGTATACCTCAGTGCTGCGCAACATATTTTTGAAAATCAATACACCCTGAAAGATAGCTTTCCTTATATTTTTGCGGGACTGGCCATTTCCATTGGTCTGTCCACACTCTTGAACGGAACTTTGGTGATGCGCTTTGGAATGCGGAAGCTTTCCTGGATGGCCACTTGTGCCTTTACCTTGATTGGACTTTTCTACGCATTGGTTTTCCTGAATTCCCCGAATCCCAGCATATTTGTTTTAATCACCTTCCTTTCCTTACAGTTCTTTTGCCTTGGATTTATGTGGGGGAACTATCGTTCCATTGCCATGGAACCCATCGGACATATAGCGGGAATCGGTGCCGCCATAAATGGTTTTGTGTCCACGATACTGGCCATACCCATTGCCACTTTTATTGGAAATTTTGTGGATGTCACGGTTTGGCCCCTTTTTGCGGGATTGGGCCTTTGTGGATTGGTTTCCCTATTGCTGTTCCGATTGGCGAAAAAAACGAAAAAAGTGGCTACTGCCTAACCTTCGGGAAAAAATACCTCACCACTACAGGAGTCTTCCGAGGCACCGGTAACAGAACTCAGTACATTGGTTTCCCCTTGTAAACGCAACACCCCCATTAGGGCAAAAACCAGGGCTTCCTTGTAGGCTATCAGTTTTTTGCCTGGAACTTCCACGCTTATTGACGGACCCAATTTTTCTTGCAGGACGTCCATAAAAAAAGAGTTCATGGCACCACCTCCGGTAGCCAAGAGCTTATTTCCGGATTTGATGTTATTTTTTTTGACCGCTAAGGCAATTTGCTCGCAGTTGTGGTGGATAAACGTGTGGAGCAGGTCCGCTTCCGAAGTTCTTGAATTTTCTATAAGGGGCACAATGTCACCAATAAACCATTCATAACCAGTGGATTTGGGATAGGGAAGTTTATAATACGCCAAATCATTGAGCTGTTGGAGCAAATCGTGGTCCAATTGTCCAGTGCGGGCAATTTTTCCATCTTCATCAAAGGCCAGGTCCATTTTTTGGGTGATGTGGTTCAAGGGCATATTGGCCAAGCCAATATCGTAGGCGATTCGTTTTCCATTTCTTTCAAAAGATATGTTGCTTATGCCTCCCAGGTTGAGACAAACATCATAGTTGTAGAACAACAATTGATCCCCAATCGGCACCAAGGGGGCCCCTTGCCCACCTAAAGAAACATCTTTGGTCCTAAAATCGCAGACCACTTGCATGCCACAGGTATTGGCCAAAAACTGTCCATCTCCCAATTGAAACGTGAAGCCATCTTCGGGCCTGTGATGGGAGGTATGTCCATGGCTGGCAACAAAATCGACTTCCTCATGGAATTCATCCAGAAATTCGTTTACCCGCTCTCCTAGCCAAACGCCATAGTCTTTATGGAGCTGCAGGTGGTCTTTCTCGGAGAGATGGATGGCGTTTTTAAGATATTCCCGCATTTCGCTGGAATAGGGGATATCCTTGGCTTTCCTTATATCGAAACTCCAGCGTCCGTCCTGTTCCCACAGGTGACAATAGGCCATGTCCAATCCATCCAGTGAGGTGCCGGACATTAAACCTAGGACTTTGTATATGCTCATTGTTTTTTTATTTTAATAATCAATGATATGGGTTTCCCCTCATCGTTTATGACTTCCTTAATTTCAAAATCTGTGTTTGGCAACTGTTGAATTTCAGCGATCCAATCTTCCATGGTCCGCGCGTACCAGGTATGGCCGTCCTCAAAGTTTCCTGGCAGGCCTTTCCAAGAATCCTGAAGCCACTGGCTCTTGTAGACAAGTGCATTGGCCATTAAAAAATATGGATGAAGCGTTTGGATCACCAGGGTGCCCTTTGTGGCAAGTTGGGCCAATGTATTCTTTAACAGCGGTTGCAATCCTTCTTTGGCATAAATGCAAAAATTGAAGGTTGCCACATCAAAAGGACCATTGGGAATTGATTTTCCACTTATGATATCTTCGTAGGTGAACACATAAAATGAATCTTTGCTTTTACGTTTTGCCTCGTCAACAAGGTCCGGTATGGCATCCAATCCTGTGGCCTGCCAGCCCAAGGCTCCCATTTTTCTAACAAGCCAACCTTCGCCACATCCAATATCCACCATATTTTTGCCCTTAATTCCTATTATGGTTTCTTCAATGGCCTTATTGGTAAATTTTCGGGAAGGTATGTCTTGGTTTTGGATGACCTTGATCCATTCTGATGCATTCTTTTTCCATGAATCTATAATGTTGGATTTCATGATTCCCTTGTTTTTAATGTGACAGGTAATTTGCCCTTGGCTTTTTGAATGCCTTGGAAATGGTCAAAGGCAACCTCTTGGAATTCTGGGAAGTCCTGGTACGCCAAAACCACGTTGGAGGTGGGCGGTAGTCCAAGGATGTCCAGCGCATAGGGATTGCCAAAAAGATAGATTAAGGTATTTTTTTCCTGGACCAAACGTCGTATGAGGGTTAATTCTTCAATCTTGAACCCAAACCGATCCTTTGGTTTCACGGCGAAGGGAAAAAGTGCCAAAACCGCAAGATCATATCCATTCCATGCGGCCTTGATTGCATCGAGATTTCCATTCATATCCCACTTCTTCTGGCCGAAGGCTTTGTGTATTTTGGTGGAGAAGAAATTATTTTTCCCATTTTCCAACGATAGGTTCATGAAATGTTTGGAAGAAATTTCTTTGACAGCTTTTGGGCTTCCAAATAGCTCGGTGATGGCGCCCTTCGCTATTTTCTTGTTTAGCCTTGAATGATCTTTTCTTTTCAAAGTACTCGCAGAAGGGGCTTTTAGAAATACATTTTCCTTAAGACCCCACACCCTCTTGAAACTTTCTTCAATCCTTTCTTTAGAGGCAGATGCCACTATTTTTTGTATGCCATCCGCTGGAAACTCACTAAAACAAAACACATCCATTCCCGCGGCAAAGGCAGCAGCTTCAAGCTGGCCCCTTTCAGGATATAGTTTGGATACCGCGCGCATGTTCAGCGCATCTGAAATGATCAATCCTTTGAAACCCATTTCCTCCCTAAGCAAACCTTGTATTATAGTGGTAGAAACAGTTGTGGGATTTTTGCCATCCAATTGTGGCAGGGACATATGTCCTACCATAATGGAATCCACTCCTCGGTCTATAAGCTGTTGAAAGGGAGCAAGCTCATTTTCTTTCAGCGTTTCCAGAGATTTATTGATAACGGGAAGCCCCAAATGCGAATCGATGGCCGTATCCCCATGTCCTGGAAAATGTTTCAATGAATTCAAGATCCCGGTTGTGCGCATTCCTGCAATAAAAGCCTCAGCTTTTGAAATCACTTTGGCCTTGTCGTCACCCAAGGAACGATAACCAATGACCGGATTATCTGGATTGCTATTAATGTCGACCACAGGGGCGAGGTTCCAATGAATCCCAGCGTCCTTGCAATCCATACCAATGTTCCGGGCCACATCATGAATGAGTTCATTTTTATGCTCTAAAGCGCCTAGGGTAATGGCATAGGGGTACTGTGGCGTTTCTTCAACCCGCATGGCCAGTCCCCATTCCGCATCAATGGCAATCAAAAGAGGTATTTTGGACGCTTTTTGATAACGGGCGATGAGTTGCTTGAGCCGGTCGAGGCTTTTTGCGTTATATTCAATTTTTTTCTTTCCTTCAAAATTGGTGGCGGCACTCGCACGACTATGGAAAAAGCAAAGTGAGCCGATATGGAATTTTTGAATTAGATGCTCCATTTTTTGGATTTCCTCATCGGAATCGTTGATGAAAACCGCAGGCATGAACAATTGCCCCACTTTTTGATGCAAAGAGAGGGTTTCCTTTATGTCCCCGTATCGTTGGAGCTTCTCATTCATCGGAGTCATTTATTTTTTTGCCATAATCCGCAGGATATTGCAAGTACCTAAGCACCACAAAGGCCGGTATCGCTGCCAGTACTACCCAAAGGAAGAATCCATCATAGCCGAGCCATTCTTGGATGTAGCCGCTCAGCATTCCGGGCAACATCATCCCGAGGGCCATAAAACCCGTGGCAATGGCATAGTGGGAGGTCTTTGAGATTCCCTCGGAAATATAAATGAGAAAAATCAAAAAAGCCGCAAATCCGAACCCGTATCCAAATTGCTCCAAAATCACAGTGCCCGCCACTGCAACAAGGCTGGTGGATTGGGTATAGGCTAAGATGGCATACAGTGCATTGGGAATGTTCAGTGCCAACATCATGGGCAACATCCATTTTTTAAGGCCATCCCTAGAAATTAAAATGCCTCCTGTAATGCCCCCAAGCGAGAGCATGATCACCCCAAAAGTGCCATAAATGGTGCCTACTGCCTCTGTGGAATACGCCAATCCCCCGACCTCCAGTTTGTCCAAGAGAAAAGGTGAAGCCATTTTTACCAATTGGGACTCTCCCAAACGATAGGTAAGGATAAAGAGCAAGGCCACCCAAATCTGTTTCTTTTCAAAAAAACTGGTGAAAACCTGAATGAAGCTTTCAGGTTTTTTGGTCACTTTTTCATTGTTGGATTCGTACTTGGGCGCCACAAAGAAGTTTGTTATCGTCAGTAGCAACATCAGAAGGGCAGTGAATATCATGGTGATGGACCACGCTTTGGTGTTGTCGCCGTACAGATTCTCCAAAAATCCGGCCAGAATGACCAAGAGCCCCTGTCCGGTCACCATGGCCAGACGATAAAAAGTGCTTCGTAATCCAATAAAAAAGGATTGTTTTTTCTGCGTTAGGCCAATCATATAGTAACCGTCCGAGGCAATATCGTTGGTGGCAGAAGCAAAGGCTGCCATCCAGAAAAAGGCCAATGTTATGGTGAAAAAGGCATTGGAAGGCAAGAATAGGCCAATGCCAAGAAATGCAAGCGCCACTACGAGTTGCATCCCCAGAAACCAATTTCTTTTGGTGCCCCTTAGGTCCACTATTGGGCTCCACAGGGGTTTAATTACCCAGGGAAGGTACAACCAGCTGGTGTACAGACCTATATCCACATTGCTGATACCAAGTCTTTTGTACATGATCACCGAAACAGTGACCACCATTATATACGGAATTCCCTGTGTAAAATATAGGGTCGGAATCCATCCCCAGGCGCCTTTGTCCTTTTCAACCATTATTTAGGGCTTTTTAATAGGTTCTGATACATGCTTTTTTCCGATTTCTCTATCACTGTCGAAATGCGGGGAAGTTCCAAAAGTTGGACTAGCATACCCCGCATGATCATTCTTTTTCAAGGTTGATGGGCACCATGGCACTTTCATTGCCATATACATCGCTAATACTGATGCCTATACCATTTTTTAGTCTTTTTTTGGCCATGATCAATTTGGTGACCAGTTCTTTTTGATCCGCTGATAAATAACAACGCTCCAATAGGTTTTCTTTTGTTTTGGATTTATCCATGGCATAATAGTCCACAAATCGCGGAATGGAATCAAGATGCCTTATGGTCAATTCCAAGCTGTTTTTGTTCCTGGTTATTTTTTTTACCATTGGTTCGGTCACTGTTCGCTGCAATTTATTTAAAGGTGGCGGGTTCTTGGCTGGATAGCGATAGAACTTTCGCTTCAACTTTTTGGTAATGCCTTCATGCTGTCCAATCAATGATTTTGCGCTGAAAAAAATATTGCCTTTAACATTGTTTTGTTCACTGGAAAAGGACAGTTGTTTGGGAATCTCATTTTTTCTCTTCCACGCTTTGTCTTTGTTGTTCTTTATCTTGTATGTTCCATTTCCTATATAAAGATGGGTCTTTTCCAGATTTTGAGACCACCAGGAAACAACATTTCTATGCGAGGCCGGCGCATAGTCCATGCTCCAATATGCCTGCGGTGCCAGATAATCCAACCAGCCCTTCTCTGACCAGAGTAGGGGGTCGGCGTACAAATCCTCATAATTGGTTTGTCCCGCATTGGTATCCGACCCTTTAGGGTCGGTGCTCTTGTTCTTCCAAACTCCAAAGGGGCTTATTCCAAACTGCACCCAAGGTTTGTTTTTTTTAATGGTTGCATACACCTTACTTACCAAAGAATCCACATTGCTCCTGCGCCAATCGTCCAAGGACTGTTCGGGCAGGGCATATGTCTCAAAAGTAGCGGCATCATCAAAAACTTCCCCCTCAATTTTGTAGGGATAAAAATAATCATCAAAATGAATGGCGTCTATCTCATATTTTGTGACAAGTTCTTGCACAACCTCCACAAATTTTTGCTGTACCTCTGGCAATCCTGGATTGTAATAATACTTTTTGCCATATTTCACCATCCAATCGGGGTGTTGATAAAAGTCGTGGGAGGCATCCAAAGCAAGCGTATCCAGGTCGAATGTTGCGCGATAGGGATTGAGCCAGGCATGGAATTCCATGCCTCGTTTATGGGTTTCGTCAATCATCCATTCCAAGGGGTTTTCAAAATCCTGTGGCGGATTTCCTTCCTTGCCACTTAGATATTTGGACCAAGGAGCCAGGTTGGAAGGGTAAAAGGCATCTCCCGCTGCGCGGATTTGGACAATGGCTGCATTGAAGTTCAAATCTTGGTAAAAATCCAATATTTTGATAAAGTCCTCTTTTTTTTTGGTGCCGCCGTCCTGTGCATTTTTTGGCCAGTCAATATTGACCACGGTAGCGACCCATACCCCCCTGAGTTCTTCTTCAGGCACTTTATGTGCCCCGCAGGCACCCAAAAAAAGAAGGAGAAGTATGTATGCGATTTTTTGCATAGGATTATAAAAAAGGCCTACAATTGGTTTAAAAGTAGGCCTTTCGCTTGGATTAAATTAAAACTAACACCAACTCAAAATAATTTGTTGTTAAATTGAAGGGTCATCAGGAGTATTTGGATTGCTGTTTCGCTCCAAATCCGGATACGGATAAAAATTCCTATTGCGTTCTTCGTCATAATTCATTGCTGCTCCACTGGGTTGTGGTCTTCCAAATCTTCGGCTATCCTCTAAACTCATTCCGGTTAGGAAAAGCTCAGCCCTTCTGTTTTTATAGATTTCATCAAGTAAATCATCAACTGTATTGGGCCCAGCATACGCTCCCACAGCTGCATTTACATCAAAAGGATCATCGGTGTCCGTGAGCACCTCGTTCAAAGCAGCGGTTGCAGCACCCAAGTTGGGTGATCCCGAGCGCAAATTGGCCTCAGCAATGATAAGGTTCATCTCATCGGGCAAATAGACAGGGATAGGCTCTGTAATTTCATTAAAAAATCCTGAAATGTCCTCAATTGGAAGTCCATTTTGATTGGTTTCATCCAAAGGAACTAAATAGAATGCCAATCGACCATCCGCAAGATCAAACACAAATTCCGCTGGAAGCCCAAAATTATCCCTAGGTTTAAAATTAGGTGCATCGTTTTGGATAACCCTTGCCCAAATGGGATTTTGGTTCTGTGAATCGTATGCAAAGATTGAAGTGACACTCTGATCAACCGAATTTGCAGCGGAAATGGCAGCATCATAGTTTCCGGCAAAAAGATTGTACCGGGCTGTCATCGCTGCAATGGTATTTGGCAAATCGATATTGCCCAATGTTATGCCATTGATGAATTCCGATGACGGGGCAGTAGCGGCTATTTGGGTAGCTGCTTCGGATAACAGGGTGATAGCGGTTTGGAATCCCTCCGTTCTGGAAACAAAGCTTGCATCGTTGTCATTGCTGGTTTCTACAATTACCTGTTCATAGTTTTGGGCCAAGCTGCCAATCGCCATTGCCTTAAACAGTTTTGCATGTGCAATAAGGCCACTTTGTGTGCCTGCTTCCAATTCAATCGTGTTGGCGTTGGCCTCGATATCCTCAGCAATTTTGATGACCCTTAGCATAGTGGACCACAAACCCTGCACGTTGGAATTAAAATTTGGCAATGCAGTGCCTCCATCCTCCAATTCAATCATGTTCTGAAATGTTGTGGTGATGCCTCCCTCACGGGTGGTTACGGCAGGTGTTTCCACAATCCAGCGAATACCGGTAGTGGAGTAGAGCTGTTGTAAACCTACTGCCGCAGCAAAGATACCTTCGCGTGAAGAGAATACTTGATCTTCCGTAGCGGCGTTGGGATTTTCAAAATCGGTTTCACAGGACACCAATCCCAAAGTAAGTGAAATGCAAATGATAAATAATCTTATATAGTTTTTCATTGTACTTTTTTTTGATTTAGAAACTTACGTTGATTCCCAATTGATAAGTCCTCGGAATGGGTACACCGGCAAAATCGAAGCCTCTAACTCCATTGCTTTGTCCCGGGGTGTTGATTTCCGGATCCCATCCACTATAATCGTCCCAGGAAATTAAGTTTCTTCCAACTAAACTCAGCTGGACATTGTCAATATGATCGATAGGAGGTTTAAAGTTATAACTCAAGGCCAACTCCCTTAATTTCACAAATGAACCATCTTCCACAAATTCCTCGAAAATACCGGCTTGGGCACCCCCAAAGCCTTTGGGTCTATTTCCTAAAAGTTCTTCACCGACATTGGACCCTCCACCAAAAATCACATTGTCCAAAAGTCGTCGGTTCCAGTTAAAGACATCGAAGCCTTGTACGGCATCCAATTGTATCCTGAGCTTGAAATTCTTATAGGTAAACTCGTTGATCAACGAACCAAACCAATCGGGATTGGGATCTCCTATGACTTTCGAACCTTCCCCATCTTCTGTGGTTCCCCTAAACGGATACCCATCTTCATCCAATGAAATACTTCCATCGGGATCACGGGCATAGAATTGGCGGTAGAATACGCCCAAAGGTTCACCTTCGATTACAAAGTTGGTGGCAAAACTCCCTGCCAAGGCAAACTGTCCTCCCCCAGCGACATTGGTCACTACGTTCTCATTTTTAGAGAATGTTGCCGTAACATCCCATGAGAAATCATCCGATTTTATCGGCACACCTCGTAGAAGCAATTCAATACCTTTGTTTTCCAAGTCTCCAACGTTTTCAATCCTTGAATTAAAGCCCGCGGAAGGTGCAAGTTCACGAGGAAGCAATAAATCGGAAACATCTTGCTTGTAGTAGGTAAATTCAATACCTAAACGATTATTTAACAATCCAGCATCGAAACCAAATTCAATTTCCTCTTGTCTTTCAGGAGCTATATTGAGGTCGCCTTGTTGGGTATCTGAAATCAGACTGGGTAAACCATTGATTGATGATGGATTTAATACCGTAAATCTTTGGAATGCAGACAATGCGGTCAAGTTACCTGCTTGTCCCCAAGACCCCCTTATTTTAAAGGTATTGAAAGCATCACCAAATGTATTTTGCCAAAAATCTTCTTCAGAAATCACATAAGAGACACTGGCCTTGGCATATAGTTGATTGCGCTCATCCTCTCCAAAAGTAGAGGCCCCATCAAGCCGTATCGCACCATTTAAATAAAGTTTATCCCTAAAGCTAAAAGACTGTTGTAAAAAAGAGCCCCAATAGGAAATTTGTGAACGGGTTTCTCCCTGGGCCAAGATACTACCATCTGACGCTACCTCGACCACTGGAGCAAGACCATCGGCCTCAATAGCCACTCTGTCAAACTCTTCATATTGCCAGGATCCACCCAACGTTGTTGTGGACTGGATATCTTCGTTAATAGGGATTTGATATGTCAGATTTAAATCGCTATTGTACTGAAAGCTGTTGATGTCCGCCCTTCTCGCAAAACCATCGCCATTAGGGGAGGTGTTGTTTATTGGAATAAACGCCGTAGCCGATTGATTGTAAAAATCGAGCCCCAACAAATAGTTAGCTTTTAAGTTCTTTGTGATGTCTGCATTTAATCCAATATTCGTAATCACACGGTTGACTTTTTGGCCAAAGTCAAATCTGTTTACTGCCTCCAAGGGATTGGTCCTGGGAACCAACAATGATGTGACAGGATAAACCCCGGATTCGTCTGGATCTGGATTCACAGAGTTATCGCTAAAAACAAAACCTGTAATAGCTCCGTAAGCTGCATTGATACCTCCGTTGGGCACATCGTTGCTAACACTGCGAGTGAAATTTAGACCAGCATTGATCTCCAACCAATCCCATGCTTTTTGGGTGATATTTGTTTTGAAACCGATTCTTTGAAAATCGGTGTTCTTGATAATCCCCTCATTGTCCAAAAAAGAACCTGAAATGTAATATGTAGTTTTCTCATTACCTCCGGAAACGGATAAGTTGTTCTCGATGCCAAAACCAGATTCGAAGAAGTCATCTTGATAGTTGAAACGTTGGACTGGGGTCGTCTCTAGATTTGTTCTGTCAAAAGGGTCCATCCAAGCCAGGGGAACGGTGTTGTAATCAATTTCCTTTCGAAGTTCATTGATGCGTACATTTGTGGAAAAGCTGAACTTGGGATCACCGGCCCGTCCTTTTTTGGTAAAGATTTGAACCACCCCATTACTTGCCCGTGATCCATAAATAGCTGCTGCCGCAGCACCCTTTATTACCTCAATACGTTCAATGTCGTTGGGGTTTAGATCCACCAAACGGTTTTGTGAGTTTCCTCCCAAATCAACAAGATCATTGCTATTACTTGAGTTGCTCACAATGATTCCGTCCACAATGTATAATGGATCTGAATTTCCGAGAACAGTACTGGGTCCTCGCAAACGGATGCTGATGCCTCCTGCGGGATCACCCGAGTTTTGTTGTACCAAGGCACCCGAAATTTTACCGGAGATGGCCTGATCAACCGCAATTGCCCCGTTGTTTACGAGTTCCTCGGATCTGATTGTGGAAATGGCATTTCCCAAAGTTCTTTTGTTGGCTCCCGCACCCGTTCCGGTTACTACTACCTCATCTAAACTTAAGAGGTCTTCTTGAAGCACAATGTCGTTTGAAATAGTGGAACTACTGCCCAAATCAACACTTAAGTTTTGGGTAGAAAAGCCAATTGAACTGATAGTCAACGTGTATGACCCGGAATCCAAGTTGGCCGTAAAATTGTAATTACCATCAAAATCGCTAACGGCCCCAAAAGCGGTTCCTTGAACATATACCGAAGCCCCGGAAATAGGCACATTTGTACCACTTTCGGTGACGGTTCCGTTAAAGGTGTACTGGCTTTGTCCAAAAGCTACCGGCGTTATCGCCAATAGAAGGACCAACAGTAGCCGGAACCTAGTTTTTCCTGCATTTTTGTGAAGTTTTCCCATAAATAAGTCAGTTTTAGTTAATGTTGAAGTTATACCTAACGAACCCTTCGATGGCCTCATATTCGGCCATGCCAAGGGCATTATATCGGTTAGCGGTTTCTTTGTTTCTTTGTTCGGCGCGCTGCCAAAATTCCCGTTCATCGTGTCCCGGAAACATCGCACTGTCCTTTTGGGACTGATGCTTGAAAATGGCATTGATTTTCCGATCCATATCCTTGGGGCCAATGGGAACGGCCATCTCCATGTCCGCAATTTCCCATTCCTGCCATGCGCCTCGGTAGAGCCAAACATAGCAGTGCCTTATCCACTCGGCTCCTTCCTTCATAAATCGGTCAATGGTCTCATAGATTACCTGCAAGCAGACCCGGTGTGTGCCGTGTGGGTCCGAGAGGTCTCCAGCAGCAAATATTTGATGTGGCCTTAGTTTATTTAGCAAATCATAAGTAATCTGGATATCTTTTTCTGAATAGGGTTTTTTGCGGACAGCCCCTGTTTCATAAAAGGGGAGGTTTTGAAAATGGGCATTCTTTTCCGGAATACCACAGTAACGGCAAGCCGCCAAAGCTTCTCCCTTTCTGATCAAGCCTTTGAACTGTTGTATTTGATCACTATCTACCTGACCTGGTTTTTTGGATGCCAAAAAGGTCCGTACCTCCTTAAACTTCTTTTTGAGTTCTTTGTTGTCTTGCTGGACATCGGTGGCAAAATCCAGAAAACGGATCACCTCGTCATCAAAAACGGCAATATTGCCCGAAGTTTGATACGCCACGTGCACATCATGGCCTTGGTCCACGAGCCTGAGCAAAGTGCCTCCCATGGAGATAACATCGTCATCGGGATGTGGACTGAAAATAAGGGAAGTCTTGGGAAATGGTAAAGCCCTTTCAGGTCGTTGGCTGTCGTCTGCGTTCGGCTTACCTCCGGGCCATCCCGTTATGGTACGCTGTAAATGGTTGAACACTGTAAGATTTATTTGTTCGGCAGAACCAATTTCCGCGACGAGGTTCCCCATTCCATACTCGTTGTAATCCTCGTTGGTGAGCTTCAAAATGGCCTTGCCCAATTTTTCGGAAAGCCAAATCGATGCCCTTTTGATGAGCCTTTCATCCCATTCACAATCGGATACCAGCCATGGTGTTTTTATACGGGTCAACGAGGAGGCGGAGGCATCGTCAAGTACAAAATCACAATTTTCATGATGCTGCAGAAAGGTAGCGGGCACGGATTCTTTGATCTTTCCCTCCACAGCTTCCTTAATGATGGCCGATTTCCCCTCACCCCAAGCCATGAGAATGATTCGTTTGGCACCCATAATAGTGCCAACACCCATGGTAATGGCCTTTCTTGGTACATTTTCTTCACCGAAGAAATCGCTTGCCGCGTCCAAACGAGTGATCCTGTCCAGACGGATAAGCCTGGTTTTACTGTTCTGGGAAGAACCAGGCTCATTGAACCCAATATGCCCTGTGCGTCCAATACCGAGAATTTGAATGTCGATTCCCCCAACATTCTGAATTTTTTCCTCATAATCCATACAATACTGTCGCACCTCATCGGCCTTAAGGCTCCCATCTGGAATATGTACGTTTTTGCGATCTATGTCAATATGGTCAAAAAGATGTTCGTTCATGAACCTGACATAACTGTGAATAGAGTCTGGTTCCATCGGGAAGTATTCATCCAGATTAAAGGTGACCACATTTTTGAAGGTCAATTTTCCTTCTTTGTGGAATTTTACTAGATAATCATAGACCTTGGTTGGGGTGGAACCGGTAGCAAGTCCAATGACAGTTTTCTCACCTCGCTTTTGTTTTTCATTGATTAAGCTAGCAATCTCATTGGCCACGAAAAGTGAGGCCATATTGGAATCTTCATGGATTATGGTACGTATTTTTTCGAACCTCTGTGTCTCTGGATAGTTTTCTATCATGGAAAATCAATATAGTGTTCTTGCAAAATATCGAAGTTACTTTATCAAATGTAGATAAAAAACGGCATGATATGCAATATAATGCAATTTTTTTTCAAAAATTATTCTCTGGTCATCAATTTTTGCCGTATTTTGCTGTTATTGATGCAGGATTTAAGATTTATTTAACTTTGCACACCATATGCTCAAGGAGGAAAGGCAACAGTTTATTTTAAACGAAGTGCGGATACATAATAAGGTATTGTTGACCGATATGGCCGACTTGCTGAATGTCTCTGTAGATACTGTTCGTCGTGACATCAAGGAACTTGACAGTTCCGAACAGCTCAAGAAAGTACATGGAGGAGCAGTTTCTTTGGGGTTCAACAATTACAATCCCATTGGACAAAAGATTTATTCTTTGGAGAAAAAGGCTTTAATTGCCGAGAAGGCAATCAAGCTGATCAAAGAAGGTCAGGTAATCCTGTTAAGCGGAGGTACCACAAATCTGGAACTGGCCCGAAGGTTGCCTTCCAAAATGAAGCTCACCTGTTTCACCCCTAGTCTTCCCATTGCCGTGCAACTGCTGAGCAAATCGAATGTGGAAACCATATTTATTGGTGGTAGATTGTCCAGGGATTCGCAAATAACCATTGGCGGTAGCGCCATTAATATGCTATCCGAAATAAAAGTGGATATTTGCTTTTTAGGAACAAATTCGATTCATCCCAACGAAGGGTTAACTGAGTTTGACTGGGAAATAGTGCAGATGAAAAAGGCGATGATACATAGTTCGCGCAAAGTGGTTTCGCCATGTATCTCTGAAAAAATAGGGTCCATGCAACGATACAAAATATGTGGGGTGGAAGATATTGACGTACTTATCACTGAACTTGAACCTTGGGATTCCAAACTTGAAGTCTTTAAAACTATGAACATCCAACTGTTATAAAAATGGCCGACAAACACCTTAAGATAACTGAGAGACCCTCTTTGTACGACAAGTTGGAACAGATGGACACACTCGATATCATCACCAGCATCAACAATGAGGACAAAAAGGTAGCCGACGCTGTGGAACTGGTTTTACCACAGATTTCAAAATTGGTGGACGCCCTGGTTCCCCGTTTTGAAAAAGGTGGCCGTCTCTTCTATATCGGAGCCGGTACCAGTGGCCGCCTGGGCATTCTGGACGCTTCGGAAATACCGCCAACATTTGGTCTTCCCCATGATAGGGTCATTGGGCTGATCGCCGGGGGTGATGTAGCCATAAGAAAAGCTGTGGAGTTTGCAGAGGATGATACCAAGCAGGCTTGGAAGGATCTACAGGAATACAATATCAATTCAAATGATGTTTTGGTGGGTATAGCGGCTTCCGGTACAACACCTTATGTGTTGGGCGGAATCGAGGATGCCAAAAAGCACGGTATTTTAACCGCAGGAATAACCAACAATCCTGGTTCCCCTTTGGCTGTTGAAAGTGACATTGTCATGGAAATAGTGGTGGGCCCCGAATTTTTGACCGGAAGCACAAGAATGAAGAGTGGGACAAGTCAGAAGATGGTTCTGAATATGATATCAACGGCGCTCATGATCCGCATTGGCCGGGTAAAGGGAAACAAGATGGTAAATATGCAATTGAGCAACAACAAGCTTGTGAACAGAGGTACCCGTTATTTGATGGAAGAGCTTGGTCTGGACTACGACGAGGCGGAAAAAATGCTAAAGAAATACGGATCGGTCAGACGCGCCATCGACGCCCAAAAATAGGAACAAAAGCTACTATTTCGGAACCAATCGGTAAATTCCCTTTCCCTCAATACCTACATAAATAAACCCATCCGGGGCTTGGTTTACATTTCGAAGCCTTCCCATGCCATCCAATAGTTTTTCGCGATACACCACCTTGTCATTCTCCAGCACAAGACGTTCCAAATATTGAAAGGACAGGGAACCAACCAGGAGATTGCCCTTCCAACCGGGATATTTATCCGAGGTCACAAAGGTCATTCCGCAGGGAGCAATGGAGGGTGTCCATTGGTATATGGGCTGTTCCATGCTAGGGCGTGAGGTTTCATTGGTGATCTTAGTACCACTATAGTTTATTCCATATGTGATAACCGGCCATCCGTAGTTTTTTCCTTTCCCGATTATGTTGATTTCATCTCCTCCCCGGGGACCATGCTCGTGTGCCCAGATCCGTCCAGTTTCTGGGTGTTTTGCCAATCCTTGCGGATTTCTGTGCCCATAACTGAAAATGGCCTCTTTAGCGCCTTTTTCACCAACAAAAGGATTGTCGTTTGGTACGCGGCCATCATCATGGAGCCGATAGATTTTGCCCCCGTCTTCCGAAATATCCTGTGGATTAACGTCCCTATTTCCCCTGTCCCCAATCGAAAAATATAGAAATCCTTCGTCATCAAATACAATGCGGGACCCAAAATGTTGTCCACGGCTAGTATTGGGCACTCCTTTATAGAGCAGTTGACTGTCCAAAAGCCGGTTTCCGTCCAGTTTGGCTCTCATGAGTGCCGTATTGCCGCCTTTACCTATTCCTTCCGGGGACGCATAGGTTAGATAAATCCATCCATTCTTGGGATAATCGGGATGTAGTTCAACATCCATCAATCCGCCTTGCCCGCGGACATAAATGTCCGGAAGCCCTTCAATTTTTATGGTCTTTCCGTCCTTGTAGAGAAGTAGTTGTCCCGCCTTTTCAGTGATGAGTATGGCGCCATCTGGGAGAAATGCCATGCCCCAAGGGTTCTGGATACCCTCAACCACGATTTCCGCAGTAAAATCAACACTTTTGGGAGTTTTTGCGCCCGAATTCGAATTTTGCGCACAGGACGTACTAAGCAGTACAACGAAAAAATAAGCAGCGATAGCACTTTTTTTCATAATTTAACGTTGAAATAATAGATTTTATAGACGAACTGCAATCCAATGGGATTGAAAGATAACAAGAAATTATAAGTTTAGACAATTACTATTTAGAATATAAAGGTCCCAAATCCTAAGTATTCTGCCAAAACGAAACTTAACCTATGCTCCCACAAAAAACAAGGCATTTGCTATATGCCGTGTTGTTGGCGTTCATATCAATATTTTGCTCCACGGTATTAGCAAAAACGGAAATATCAGGAAAGCTTACCGCGCTTTTCTCCGTTTCCGAACCCACTGCTCAACCTAAGACGAACCATCCATTGGATGAGGCCGACAAGACATTTTTACCCACCAGTGCCATGTTCATGACCATTATACAAGGCGCTGATGAAGAGGTCGTGTGTCCAAACGATGGTAGCACACTGGCCAAATTCTTCCTATGTGGTACCAGCGATATCAGGACAATTACCCTGAGCCAATCTGGAAGCAGTTACCAATGGCAACGTTTGGACCCCAACACCTGTGCCCCAACGGTCGTGGATGATTGCCCTACCATTAACGCAGCCTGTACTTGGAACACCGTGGGTACCGGACCAACCTTTGACCTTTCCGCTGCAGGAGAGTTTAGGGTGCGGGTTAACTCAGGACAGTATTTCTATTTCAAATCTACCCTGAATCCATTGAACCCCCAGTTAATCAAGGAGGATATTATTTGTGGCAATCCCGGTAGGGTGGAGGTCACCAATGTACCCGCAGGTTACGAATACAGCTTGAACAGTACCGCGGGACCGTATCAAGATGATCCATTCTTCGACATTACCTCCCCCGGAAACTACAGGGTTTATGTGCGATTGAAAAATGTTTCCGCCAGTGCTTGTGTTTTTCCATCCAATGTGGTAACGGTGAACGACTTGGATATCAATGTGGATGTGACCGCAAACGATATTTTGTGCAGTAGCGAACTGGGTAGTATTGATGTTCAGGTATCCGGAGTCCCTGGTTTTTATACCTATCGCCTAGTGAAAAATGGGGTGACTGTGGATACTTTTGGACCCAATGGATCAAACACCTATACCTTTGCCAATGTCAGCCCCGGTGTGTACAGTATCCGTGTGGATACAAACAACTGTTCCGAAACGATTACCACCGACATCAACGGGGACATCATTGAAATAGGGAACGGTATCAGCCCTTTGGATGTATCTGCAACGGCTTCCGATAGTTTTGGTTGTGGTGCTACATCGGTAGATGTGAACCTAACCACATCCGGAGGTACGGCCCCCTATCGCTTTAGCGTTGATGGAGGTCCGTTCGGTGCTACCTACACAGGTTCCACCACGTTTACAGTTACCACTTCCGGAACCTATGCCATTTTGGTTGAAGATGCCAATGGATGTCAGCGAAGTGCTTCCGTTGATGTTCAGGACATTCCGCCACCTATCTTCAATATTACAGAGGAAGATGCCAACTGCGGAGGCGCCAATGATGGTAGAATCATTGTAAATGTAACCAACGGATTTGGTTATGAAATAACATATAGTATCGACAATGGTTCAAACTACCAAATAAGCAATGTGTTCTCCAACTTGGCCCCGGGAAGTTACAATGTTGTACTACGTTATCAACAGGACACCTTTACCTGTACTACAACTCCGCAATCAGCTACGATAGGGACACCAACGACCATTGCTGCAACGGCCACCCCGAATACTGTTCCGACCTGTTTAAATGAGAATGGAGGTCAAATCACCATTTCTGGAGTGTCGGGTGGAACAGCACCTTATGAATATAGTATAGGAGCCGGCTTTGGGACCAATCCTGTTTTCACCAATCTAGGAGTGGGAAGTTATACGCCATTGATTAGGGATGCCAATGGTTGTGTGCAATCCCTTCCGGATGTTGTGTTCAATGCCCTCAATAGGCCCACCGATTTGGATTTTACCATTTCCAGTTTGAATTGTATCACCACTACCGCCACAGTGGGATTGACAGTTACTGGAGGAACAAGTCCCTATACCTATGAAATTATTGCACCGGCAGCCAGTGCAGTGAACAATGGAACAAACAACACCTTTGGTGGTTTGGGATTGGGAACCTATACTTTTAGGGTCACCGACAACGAAGGTTGTTTTTATGACGAGAATTATGCCATTACCGACATAAGTTCCATTGGGGTACAGGCCCAACAGACCCGAGTGGTGACGTGTGTTGGGGATTCCGATGGTGAAGGACGCTATCTGGTGGACGGATTTAACACGACCTATAGCTATAGTATAGATGGAGGTCCAGTGTCAACAGGTCAAAACAGTAGCATTATTCCATTGACAGGACTGTCCGCGGGAAGCTACGTGATTTCCGTTACCGATGAAGAGACCAACTGCACCGATACCGCTACTTTGGTGATTGAAGAACCTGCGACGCCATTTGCCATTTCTGGACTCAATGTGACTGCGATGAGTTGCCAGAATGGTAATATAGGTTCCGTACAGATAAACACGGTTGGGGGATGGGGAGGTAATCGCTATACCTTGACCCAACCTGATGGATCGACCAGAGGACCTAAAAACGGAAGCACCTTCTCCAATCTTTCCCAAGATGGGCTTTACCAAGTTAGCGTAACCGATGCCAATGGCTGTACGGTGACCGATAGTTTTACCCTGACCCGTTTGGATGCGCCCACATTGACCTTGGATAATGGAGCCTCGGATTTTTGTTACGACAATTTCACTGCGGCGACTTTGGTAGTTAACGCAGCAGGAGGTTCGGCCCCATATCAATATCGCATCAATTCGGGAACTCTTGGAGCAAGCAATACTTTTTCGGGATTGACACCTGGCACATATACCATTGAAGTAGTGGATGCCAATGATTGCCGTGATACTGTTACAGCTACCATTGAACCACAGGTTATTGCCAATGCTACTACCATTCAAGAATTGGACTGTGCCGGACCACCGGCCCAAATCCAGGTAAATATCAGCAATGGATACACTTCAAGTGGAAATTATGATATTTATGAAGTGAGCATCAACGGTGCTCCTTACACATCGAACAATAACAACATAACCGGAAACTCCTTTATATATAGTATTCCCAATGATGGGTCCATTATTGCCGACACCACCTATCAATTCTTGATTACGGATAGCAGGGGATGTACCACTGAGACTAATGTGGTGACCATATCACCTCCGGAAACCATAGCTGGTTCCGTTGTGGGAACCGATACCCAATGTGGGGATAACACCAGCGGTATTGTGGAAGTGATTCCTGACACTACGCAAGGGGTGCCACCTTATGAATTCAGTAATGATAATGGTGCCACGTTCAGCACCCAAAATATATTTTCAGGATATGGACCCGGTACTCATGGCGGATTTATGATCCGGGACAGCAGAGGCTGCGTAAGTCCTGCCTACTCTGTGACTATTGGACCCAGTGATCCTTTGGATGCAACCGTTACCCTGATTGATGCAGTTTGTTCTGCCGGTTCCGTAAACGGTTCCATCTCAACAACAATAAACAACGGAGTGGCGCCTTTTGACTACATCCTTTTGGATGCTGCCGGAAATTTAGTGGCCTCTTCCATGGCTACAGGAAGTACAACCGTTAATTTCCCCAATCTTCCCGTGGGCAATTACACCATAGTCACTACCGATGCCCAGGGATGTGAGGACAGGGACGACGTGGTGCTGGACCAAAACGTATTGGATCTTATTCCATTGGACCCTGACCCAGGATTATGTTCAGATACTTCTTTTCCATATAGAGTACAGGCCACAGGTGGTACTGCACCGTATGAATTTAGATTGGTAGGGGATCCCATATTTACACCAGGAACGGGTGCCGGAAATGATATTTTCGATGTTACCGGTCTGGTAGTTCCTGGGGTAACCTACTTTGTTGAGGTCAGGGATGCACTTGGATGTACTTATATTGAAGAAATCGACCCCATAGGACCGCTAAATCCAGCATCGGTAACCGCCATAGCTACAACGGCATCTTGTAATGTTGCCGGAAGTGGCTCTATTGATTACGAAGTAACTGGTTTGCCCGCAAACCCAGCCAACTTTACGGTGACATTGCAAAATACGGACACCGGAGCGACAGTATCAGGACCTACAACCTTTACCAATGTACCTTTACCTTTTACTAGCACTTTTAATGGTCTGGCTCCTGGGAATTATCAGATTATTGTAACGGATACTGATACAAACTGTAGTGCTAGTACTTTGGTTTTCATAGGATTCAGTTCGCCGTCCATAACCATTGATAATTTTGTGGAGGCCACTTGTAATGCCGGTGCTTTGGTCACCGTACGAGGATTTGGCGGAACCGCTCCTTTTAACTATGCTTATGTCCCTACGGGAAATCCGGCTCCAACCGCTTTCAATCCCGAGACCACCTTTGAAATAGCGGGTCCTTATCCGGCCGATTATGATTTTTATGTGCAAGATGCCAACGGATGCACCGCATTGACCACTTTGACCGTTACGCAGGAAGCAGGTGTGCCTACCCCTGTAATTGACGTGGTGAACCAATGTACTGCAACCAGTGGGTATCAAATTCATATGGTTTCACCGCTGTCCACGGGTTCTGGACTTCCCGAGGAAACTTTCCAATATGACATAGGTAGTGGTTACCAAACTGCGACGACATTTATTGTGCCCAATCCCGGAAGTTACCTTATAACTGTTAGGGACGGCAACGGATGTACCAATACGGTTACAGCAGAAGTCTTTGATTTCTTTGCCATAACAGCCGATGCCACATCATTGCCAACCTGTAATGCCGGAGATGGTGTTATTACCGTGAACACTTCCGGAGGCAGTAGTAATTTTGAATATCAGCTCAGGAATGCGGGGACGTTGGCCAACATAGGTCCTGCCCAAAGTTCCAATGTGTTCAACAATGTACTTCCTGGGGATTATAACATTTTGGTAACCGATTTGAGTTCCAATACCACTCCATTGTGCACCGACGAGGCTCTGGTTAGTGTATCCACGGTGAATACACCAATAATCAGCGCCACTCCAAATAGCGATGTCACCTGTAATGGGGCCAATGATGGTACCATCGCCGTGGAACTGCAACCAGGCAGTGACACTGATACACCACTTAGCTATGTTCTATATGATGGTGCTAGTGCCACAGTCCTTGCGGGTCCGCAAGCATCCCCATTGTTTGATAATTTGGCTCCAAACACCTATCAAGTGGAGGTGGTCTCTGACCGTGGTTGTACGGATCGGTCTGGAAACATTATTATTGGCGAGCCCACAATTTTACAAGTAAATGCCACAAACACGGAATTCACCTGTAATCCATCCAGCAATCAGTTCAGTACGGCCACGATTACCATATTTACAGATACCAATGGTGATGGAAGTGGAACGGCTACGGGAACGGGGCCTTACACCTATAGCATGAACGATGGCACTCCTCAGTTCGATGGGACCAACTTCCAGACCAGCAATACCTTTGAGGTAATTGATAATGGTACCAATCAAACCATTATTTTAACCGCTAGGGATCAGAACGGATGTGAAGAAACGGCTACGGTGACCATCAACACCCCGACGGATATCACTTTCAGCTACAATGTAAATCCAATTACCTGTGATGCAACTGGAACCGGAGTAAATCCCGGAAGCATAGACATCATTGTCAATGAGGGCCCTGGAAACTATGAAGTTGAGATTTTGCCATTGGGTTCCGAGCCTGCCCGTAATTCAGGAGGAACAGACCGTGTGAATTGGGACATAGCCACTCCGGGAGACTACATTTTTGCAGTGACCGATATTGGAAGTGGAGGTTGTACCTATTTGACTGCCACCATCAATATGCCCGAATACAATACCATTGAAGCCTTAATAGCCGAGGTACAGCCGGTTACCTGTTTCAATGGAAATGATGGACAGATAAGTTTGGCAATCAACAATTACAGCGGAACATACAATTATGAAGTGTTCACAAGGGACAACGCTGGTGTGGAAACATCAACCGGGGTAACAGGAACTTTCGACACCAATGCTCCTATCAATACCCCGGAGATAATCACAGGCCTGCCCGCTGGAAATTTAGTGGTTCATGTGGAAGCGCTGGATTCCCCTTTCTGTGATGTGGTAAGTAACGTAACCACTGTAAGATCTCCAGATAGGGCCTTGACAGTTGATGCAAACCAGACTTCTCCGGTAACCTGTAATGTACCTGGAATAGGTGAAATCACAGCCTCCGGTGATGGAGGATGGGGTTCTTATGAATATCAGTTGGTTGACCCTGATGGAATCACTGTTCTGGTAGATTATCCAAACACAAATCCCATTTTCCAAGGACTGTCAACAGGACTTTATACTGTCAACGTTAGAGATGCCAGGGGATGTGTAACCAGTACCACAGTTGATTTGCCCTTGCCCACACCAATTACCGCCGATATACAAGTGGTTCAGGGATTGGCCTGTAATAATGACAACAATGGAATTATAGAAACATTCAATGTGACTGGAGGACAGGGTCCAGGCAACTATTTGTACCAATTGAACAGAATTACCGATGGTACGAACAGTGGACTTCAAACAACACCAACATTTGCCAATCTTTCAGCAGGGGACTACACCATAACCATATTTGATGGATGGAACTGTAGTTTCACCACGGTTCCCATTACCGTTCAAGATCCCGAAATTGTAGTGGCCGAGTTGGTGGAATTGCAACCACCAGGTTGTGGGGATTTGGGAAGAATGGGGTTGACGGTGACCAATCCTGAGGTTGGTGTGGATTATTTCTATCGCCGATCGGGAACTGCGGACCCATTTATTCCCTTTGGTGCGGGAATGACCAGCGTTCAGATTGTAGTGGATATCACAGTGGATCCCGGACCTTTCCAATACGATGTCCAAAATTCCAATGGGTGTCCTTTTGAACGATCTAATCAAATATCCTTAGATCCCGCGGCACCGTTGGTAATAGCTTTGGATTTGACCAACGCTACCATCAACTGTGCTGGGGAGGCGACTGGTATTATCCGCTCCGAAGCTTTCGGTGGAATCGGGAGCTACGTGTACACTTTGCTAAACTCAAACACACCTCCTAACCCGACGGTCGCCAATACAGTTAGGCCAGCACAAACCTCAGGTATCTTTAGGGAACTGAATCCCGGAACCTACTACGTGTATGCCCAGAGTGGGGGATGTGAGGCCATCTCAGACCCCATTGTCATTGAACCCAAACCACCATTGGTTTTGGAATATTTGGAAGCCGTCCCCGTTTTGTGTGCTGGGGACACCAATGGCCAGATTATCATAGAAGCTAGCGGGGGAACCGGAGCCATACGATATTCCATTTCCGATACGTTGAGCGAATTCTTTGAAGGTGACGACCCGACGAATCCAAATAGAAAAACCTTCACAGACCTATCACCAAGAACCTATGACATCATTATTCAGGATGATTTGGGTTGTACCATAACACGTACCGTAGAGATTACCCAACCCATGGAATTGGTCGCAGGCGTAGTGTCTACTACTCCCGAAACCTGTTTGGGCGATGCGGATGGCACCATGACCTTGCAGGTAAGTGGAGGAACTGCGCCGTACTTCACAAGTGTCAATTCGGCTGATGATGCCGACTTTGTTCAGAACAGCACCATGTTCTTCGACAACCTGTTGGGTGGTGAGACCTATGTCATTTTTGTTAGGGATTCCAATGGCTGTCAAACCAGCGTGGTGGCAGAAATCGGAATAGGCATCGAATTGATTGCAGAGCCCATTGTGGAGTATGGCTGTGATGGCATATTCCCCAACAGTACGGCCACCGTTTCCATAGCGGATCAATCGTTGCTGCCCAACCTACTGTTTTCTTTGGATGTGGATGATGTGGCACTCGCCACAGACCAACGGACCTTTGGGGACCTTCCCCCTGGAGGCCATACCGTATACATCTATCACCAAAATGGATGTGTGACCTTCGTAGAGTTTGAAATAGATGCTTATGAACCCCTGACCTTGGAGGCCACGAAAACAGGTGCGGACGAAATAACAGCCGTCGCCACTGGTGGCTTTGGAGGCTATGAATTCTTCTTCCAGGGAGAATCCTACGGTGAGGTGAATGTTTTCAATACCACTACCGATGAGAGTATTACCATCATGGTTCGGGATAGGAATGGGTGTGTCGCCAGTCTGGTAATGCCTTTCAATTTTGAGGGAATGCCAGAAATGCCGCCATTCTTTACTCCGGATGGGGATAATCTCAATGATTTTTGGTATCCAAAAAACCGCGAATTCTTCCCCAATATCGATGTGGTGATCTACGATCGCTATGGTAGGGTAGTGGCCCGATTGGACCAAGTAAAAAAATGGGATGGCACCTATGACGGGAATCCTTTGCCAACCGGTGATTATTGGTATGTGGTAAATGCCAATGACCGGGAAAGGCAGCAATATGTTGGCCATTTCACCCTGTATCGTTAAATGAATAAAGCCACTGTTTCAGTTATGGAAGCTCAACCCACAACCCTTACTTAAGGGAATGGGTTGAGTTTTTAAAATTGTGTTGAAATAGGAATACCATTCCATATTAATTTATATTTTTGCAATCCGTTTTCGGGATGTGGCGCAGTCTGGTAGCGTACACGCATGGGGTGCGTGTGGTCGCTGGTTCGAATCCAGTCATCCCGACCAAAAAGCCGAGCAATATGCTCGGCTTTTTTATTTCCATAAACATGGGAGGACAATACAATTTTTAAGAAGTACATTTTTTTTAATAATGTTCTTCTAGGTAGTATTGATTTAGCAAGGTTTAGGACCCTTGCAGCGAAAAGCTCGGTTTCACTCGCTGGTTTCTGCTGATTTAGGACCAATATGATTGGTTTAAGATTTATGGATGAAAAAAAATAGTGGATAAAAAGTACAGAAGTTTACTCCACATGCTCCAAAAACACGAGCACTTGTAGATGGCTTTTCCCCCTTCTATGGTCTTTCTTCTTTTCAAAGGCTGCATGTGAAATTGTTCCAAAGCCCGCCTGTTCTTCCAAGGCATGCAAAACCTTCAGGATGTCCATGAAACCTCCTTCCAGACTAAAAATATAGGTTTTTACCTGAGAATCCTTTTCCCAGAACCGATGTGGCGACTTAAACTCGATGATCTTTACATTCCTGGTCACGGTAATTTCGTTCAAAAACTTAAGTAGGTCGTTCTGAAGTGATGAGGTCCCCAGATTGAACGCTTTGAATTGTGCGTCCAGATACTTTTCTTTTTGTGTCATCATCGAGAGTTCTTGCGGGACATGTGCAGCTAACTGCTGTTTGTCAGCATTGGTAGTGTATTCCTCCCTCAGTGCCATGGTTTTTTTAAAAGCCAATGGGTAGCTCAAAAAAAGTAGCATAAAGAAGACTCCCGCCAATAATTTGTTTTTATTGTCCAGCTTCATTGATTTCAATCTTTAAGGAGAACCTGTCAGAATTCTTGTCGGCATACTCATAGCCCAATATCTTCATTTTTTCTACCCAATCTTCTCGATCCAATTTTTCCATCCATTGGGCAAATCCGTCCTTATCATTGGATTGTCCGGAAATTTGGATGTTGTTTTGGTCCAACGCTATCAATTTGCCTTCACGGACCGGTTTTAACAGTGGTTGGTATTCCATTTGGTCCAATTGAATGGAGGTTGGCAACCCAAGTGCGATCCTGTCCATGTAAAATGTCGATCTTGAGTTTGAAGACCCCAGGAGCATATTTAGCCTCTGTTCTTTTGTGGCAATCCGATCTTTGATCGTCTTCAACATACTGAGTTGCTGTTCGGAGCTCGACAAGGTTTCCATGGACTCCACCTTCGCCCTATAGTGGGTGAACAGCAGAAAGTTCAAAAGCAAAGCCGTCAATAGAACCCCGATTCCCAATTTAAGGCCAACACTGTAAAGGCGATGGTTCTTAAAGTTGTTATCGAATCGTCGGTTAAGTACCGATAGGTTGGATTCTTCCCTAGAGCCCTTTAGGTATCCCAACACACTTGAAAAAGGGAGTAGGCCCGTTGTGGATATGGTCAATCCACCTATTTTCATCGGATTTTGTTGGGTTGAACCTTTGGGTTCGAAAACGAAATCGGAAGCGCTTATGTTCCTAAGTTGAAAGTTGGATCCAAGGATGTTGGATACTTGCAAATGGGGAATGCTGTTTTGGAGGTCGGAAATGCCCAAAGAAACCCTTGACGGGACGATTCCATGGCCTTTCAGCATATCCAATGTTCCATCTATGTCCTCTTTTTTCCCAATGGAAACAATGCCGAGTCCCCCGACATCCAATATTCCATAATAAAAACTTTCAAGGTCCAGATTTGGGAAAGCGTTGACGACCCATTGCCCGACATCCAACTTTGGATCTAGGGAGACCTGCTTCTTCAATATTTTGGACGAGTTGATGACCAACAGGATTACATTTTTTGCATTGATATGCCCCGTCAACTCCTCGATTGTATGAAATGCCCTTTCAAAGACAGTGTTGAGTTCCCCATTTTTTTTCTGCACCTTCAGCAATGAAAAATAGATACTGTCATCCACTTCAAAGATTTCCAATCCCTGATATACCGAACCTTCTATGATATGTTGGAACCAGTGCCTCATTTTCAGTAGATGACGGTCGGCTTTATCAAAATGGTCAATTTTTGTTTCGTGTCCTCCCGCTTTCTCTTGCTGAACAGCCATTTGATGACAGGGATCCTGGCAAGGAGAGGTACCCCGCTCCCAGAATCATTTTTTATCTTTTCCTCGAGCCCACCCAATATGGCCAGGTCTTGGTTCTGCATCCGGATGATGGAACTGAATTCCCTGGAGGTCAGGCCCGGCGGGGCATCCTCCTCGATACGTTCCCCACTGAAATCAGATTGGATGACATTGATTTCCAAGGTCACCTGTCCATCGCCTGAGACCAGTGGTTTGATACTAACCCCCAGTTCCGCATCGATTGGGGCATAGTTCCTGATCTCGGAGGTAGTGGGCACTTGGGACCCAAAGAAGTTCTGGTTGGTTATCACATAGTATGTGGTCTCCCCAATGGAAAGATTGGCCCTATGTCCATTAAGGGTTGATAGTTTTGGTGTGGAACGGATCTTGATGTTCCCGTTTTCCTCCAAGGCCTTTATAGTGGCAAAGAACTCGGGCACCACTTTTCCAATGTTAAAGGAACCGAAACCATCAAAGCCGCCTATGACCTTGTTCACGGTATTTGCACCCAGGGTGAGTTCGGTATCCGGAAACAGGTTTCCCTTGGTCCCAATGGGCCCGTCACCGATGCCCCAGCTGATCCCGGTCTCCACAATGGATGACCTTCGCACCTCGATGATCATGACCTCTATCAGGACCACGGGCACGGGCCTGTCAATCTCCTTTATGAAACTTTTGAATCGTTCGATGTTTGCCGAGGGACCGCTTACAAAGAAGCTGTTGAGCTCAAAGTCGACCCTGATGTCAAGATCGGACTTGATCTCATCGGGCAGAATGTTCACTAGGGCCTCGGCCCCGTCCCGATAGTCTCCAAAATCGCCGCTTCTGGTATTCAGGCTTCGCTGGCTGCCCAAATTTTGTTGGGGGCCCTGGAAGTCGGACCCTTGTTGGCCGTTGCCAAAATAGTTGACATTTCCCGTATTGGTCCTTCCCGCTGTCCGATATCCCCCGGAATAGGATCTTGGATCGCTCATCAGTTCCACCGAGCGGTGCATCATCTGGACGATCTCCACTTTTCTTAGGCTCAACTGGTCGGCAGTTCCAAAAAAGTAGATGTCGTTTTCCTTTTTAAAGGTAAAATTTGAAGATGGTCCATTGTTTTGGACTGTGGTGGCATTATTGTAGTTTCCGGCCCGGCCACGTCCATTTGGGTTGTTGCCATCAGCCAATGGGGCAGTCCCTTTTTGTTGGCTCTCGAACATATGGGACAGCAGATCATCAAAGTAAATGTTCCTGGCATTAAAAGTTACCTCCCCGGCCTGCTCCAATGGTGTTGCCGTATAGACGTCCAGATTTAGCTCAACGCTCAGTGCCTCAATTATATTCGCTATTGGGGCTCCGTTAAAATCCACGTTCAAGATCTTGTTCACCGTATCCAATACTTCATAGTACATCCCTTTTTTGAACAGGCCCTGTCCCTGATTGGCCACTTGACCATCGGGGCTGCTGAAAAGATAGAAACCGTCCCGAGACTTGGAATGGTCGAGCCCGTTGAGCTCAGCCATTTTTTCCATTGCCAGATCAAGGGGAGCATCCTTGATGTAGATGTTCAACGGCCTTTCCCTGAGGGCATTGGCATAGAGGAGGTTCTTTCCGGAGACCTCCATAACTTTTCTAAAAACCCTTTCCAGGGGAATGTCGCTCACATCCAGGGTGATTGTCCCTGTATCCGGCTGCATCTGCACCTGAAAGGTCTTTTCGACAATCTCAGGCTGCGGGGGAACATACCGTTTGATGGAGAGAATGCTCCCCGTGAAATCGATGGTCAGCCCATATTCCTTGCATAGAAAGATGAGCAGGTCGGAAACCGTTACATCGGAGAAATTGTTCACAATGTTGATGTTGGAAACATCGTTGGAGACACTCAGGTTCAGATTGTGTACCTTGGAAACGGCGATCAAGAAATTCGGCAGGGCCACATTGGACACGTTCACCTCCAGTTTCAGGGTCTCGTTATAGGCCGGATGATCCGATGCCAGGAGCTCCAGGTTGTTCTTTATGTTCTGTATCCTATCCCCTCCATATTGCGCGAAAACCGCATATTGGACAAACAGGAATGATATGAGGACAATTCTTTTCATCTATCGGTCACTTAATAGGGGGTATACCTCCTCAATGGAGGTGATGCCCTGTTGCACCAGGGCAATGGCGTTGGTCTTCAACGTAGGGATGCCGTTCTCGGTGAAATGTTCTTCAATCTGCAGCTGGTTGTTTTTTATGGCACTTTCCAACCCACTGTCAACGGGGAGGATCTCATAAATGGCCTTCCTTCCACTGTACCCTGTATGGTGGCAGTCATTGCATCCTACGGGCCGAAAGTGGTGTTCCAGTGAACCGGGAACATCAAACCCCATTGGAAATACGGTCCTGTCGACCAATGCCTTTTGTTTGCATGCACTGCACAGCTTTCGCACCAATCGCTGGGCCACGCTCATGTTCAGGGTACTGGCGATAAGAAAGGGCGGAACGCCCATATCTATCAGCCTTGAAACGGTGCCCCATGCCGAGTTGGTGTGTATGGTGGAGAGTACCAGGTGTCCCGTGAGCGCGGCCCTTATTGCCATATTGGCCGTATTCACATCGCGGATCTCCCCCACCATAATGATGTCCGGGTCCTGTCTGAGGAACGTGCGCAGGGAGTTCGGGAAATCCAGGCCGATGTTCTCCTTGAGCTGTACCTGGTTTATCCCTTCTAGGGTATACTCTATGGGGTCCTCAATGGTCAGAATGTTGGATGTGCCATCGTTCAAAAGCTTGAGCGTGGCGTAGAGGGTAGTGGTCTTTCCCGAACCGGTGGGCCCGGATATCAGCACGATGCCGTTGGGTCTTTTTATGCCTTCCCGGTACCTGCGCAGCTCCACGGCCGTCATTCCAAGCCCATCCAGTTCAACGGCCCCTGTATCCCTGCTCAAAATCCGCAGCACCAATTTTTCCCCATGGAGGGTGGGTAGGGAAGATACCCTGATATCGAATTCTTCCCCACTTGATTTTATGGTGATCCGACCGTCCTGGGGCAATCGTTTTTCGGCAATGTCCAGATTGGCCCTTATCTTGACCTTGTTCACCATGGTGGGATAATCCTGTAGGGGTATGGTGTAGTATTCCAAGAGCCTGCCGTCCAATCTAAGGCGTACCCTGCACCTGGTCTCGAAGGGCTCAAAATGGATATCACTGCTCCCTATGGCCTTGGCCTCCTGGAGGATCCTTTCCAAAAAGTCATTGGAATATGCCAATCTGGAGGCCTCCCTGTCCGTTTGCTGTCTGTAGTTGGCCGTGAGGTATTGTTGCAGTTCATCACTGTCGCATGGTTCCAGGGAAATCCTGGAATCCAGCACAATGTTCAGTTCATTGAGCAGGTCCCCAAGGGATCCGGCATCGGTCTTCAGGTGCAACCCGTTCCCATCCCTGCCCACCGGGACTATCCGGTAGTGGAACGCTTGCTCCGCGGAGATGCACTGTTGCAAATGGGACGGTATCTTGTATCGGTTTTCCAGCATTTATATCATATAGAGAGAGGGCATATTGGACCAATGGGCCATGAGCAGTATGGCAATCAGGAAAATGCACATAAGGCCAGCCAGCGGCACGGTCTCGGTCTTGGTCTTGGTACACATTCTGAGCACAATAAAGGCGATTGATGAAAAAAGGATGGAGCCCACGAACAGGACAATAAAGGTCACCGTGGGAAAGCCAACGGCAAGGGCGTACATTAGGAGCATGTCGCCCAGCCCAAAGCTCACGTTCAGGAACTCCTTCCCGAACACAAATCTCGTTATTGCCCAGAGCAGCGCCAACACACAACTGACTAAGATGACATTGTTGAGCGCGAAGAAAATAAAGTTGTCCATGCCCAAGTGATGGACATGGATACTTGCCAGCAGCACGGCGATAATGGGGAAAAACACCCACATCACCTCGCGGTCGCGCAGGTCCTGGACCGCGACCATTCCGCAGCCCAGCATGGTGAGCACTTGTAAAATCAGCATCAGTCCTTGATAAGTTGTTTGGGGTTACCGTTCTCGTCGATCTCCCACACGTTGAGCACGCCATCGCCGTCAAAGTCGGTTACCGCTTCCGCCCTGGCCCTGAAGGTGGCTGCGGTGGCCGCGACTATCTCGTACCGATAGTTGGCTGTGCCGTTTTCCGCGACTGTTTTTGGGGGCACAAAGTCCAGCTCATTTATATCGGCGGTGAACCTGCTGTACATATATCGGTGCGTGGTCTGGGCATTGTGGATGGCCTTGAGCTGCGTCTGGGCCTCAATGGCCTTGGCCTTGGATATCAAGGGCATCAGGTTCGGCAGGGCCAACAGCAACAATATGCCGATGATGGCCAGAACGATCAGGGTTTCCTGCAGGTTCAACGCCTGTATTTTTCTTACATTATTTAAAGCAAGCATAGGTTATTCATTAGATCTGGTGCAAGAAATAACTGTAAAAAATGGCAATTATTATACTTCATCTTAATTATTGTAAGCTTTTTCAACTTTTTCTGTAGTTCATCGAAAAAATTAAAATTTTGTTAATGTTGGATGAAAGTTTTTATATAATTGTGATGTAATAGCTTATTCCCAAAGTAAGTTTTTACTTTATTTTAATAACCTACTTATGGACACTTTCAACCTTAAAGGGAGATTTTCAATCCCCCATTTCGAACAAACTTTTTATTAACTCCACAATTTCAATCATGAAAAATCTTCATCCACTTCTTGTATGCACTTTACTTTGGTTTGGGACCGTCTCTGTACGTTCCCAAGATTTACACACACATAGCAATGCCGTGAGTGTCAACAACGAATCCAATTCTACGGCTGGATGGACCAGTAGCGCCACAATTACAGCGGACACTTCAAATCCTTATAACGGATCCTATGCCATGAAGGTGGTATCTACAGGAACTGGAAACGCGACCGCCAGTCGTCGGGTAGAGTACACCTATTCTGCCACGGTCGGTGAGACCTATGATATCAGTATTTGGGCCAAGTCGGGTAGCCAGTTTTCAGATCCCGCATTCGCATCCTGGACCGGGGTAACTGGATTCACAAACCCCACACTGATTACAACAAGTAGCAACTGGACCGAATACACCTTTATTGTCACTGCAACATCTGCGAATCCCACGATTTATGTCTTTACTGGATCTCATGCAGGAGGTGCAGTGGGTGACGAACTGTACATCGATCGCGTCTCGATTACTCTTCAAGGTACACCAGACACGGAAGCTCCAACTGCACCTACCTTATCAAGTACTGGCCAATCCCAGACCACTGTCGACCTTTCCTGGAGCGGGGCAACGGACAATGTGGGGGTGACCGGATACGATGTTTATCAAAATGGAGTCATCATAGCAAACAATGTCAGTACCTCCACTTATCAGGTCACGGGACTTGCTGCCTCTACACCCTTCGATTTCAAGGTTCGTGCCCTGGATGCTGCTGGAAATGCGAGCGTTGACAGCAATATAGTTTCTGTGACAACCAACAGCGGTTCGGACACCGAAGCTCCAACCGCCCCGTCAATCTCAAGTAATGGTCAAACGGACACCACTGTCAATCTCTCATGGAGCGGGGCCACGGACAATGTCGGGGTGACCGGATATGATGTGTACCGTGATGGTGCAATCATCGCCAATGATATAACAGCTACTACGTATCAAGCTACCGGACTCACAGCTTCCACTTCCTACGATTTCAAGGTGCGTGCCCTGGATGCTTCCGGCAACGAGAGTGTGGACAGCAATATCCTATCGGTGACCACCAATGCCGCTTCGGGTGGGGGGACATCCGTTTGGACTGAAACTGGTGCCACGGCCAGCTATTCCGGAGAGGTCGCTGTTGGGACCACGTCGGTGCCCACCGGGTACAAAATGGCCGTGGACGGAAAGCTCATCACCGAAGAGGTGCGGGTAGAACTATCGGGTACCTGGCCAGATTATGTGTTTGAGAAGGACTACGAGCTACCTTCCTTAAAAGAGATCCAAAAACATATAGAAGAAAAGGGTCATTTACCGAATATACCGTCTGCAAAAGAGGTTCAAGCCAATGGTATAGAATTAGGTGAGATGAACAGGTTGCTTTTGGAGAAGATTGAGGAGTTGACTTTGCACATATTGAATCAAGAAAAAAGAATAAAGGAACTGGAAACATCAAAAGAATAGGTTGATTATTATGAAAATAAGGAAGTTATATATCACTATACTTGGGACGATGTCAACTTTTTTGACAATCGCACAAACAAACCCTGGAAACATAGGACCTTCATCTTATGAGGTGCAATTGGTTCCTGGCAATCCAGAGGTGGCAAGCTTGGGTAAATTTGGTGACACCCCAGTCAATAAATACAATGGCACGGCCAACATAAATATTCCATTTCACACAGTAGAACTGGATGGATTGAAAATTCCTATCAACCTTCAGTATAATACTTCTGGAGTTCGGTTTAATCAAGAGGCTTCATGGGTAGGATTAGGTTGGAACCTCTCTGAAGGTATTGTTATTACAAGACAAATAAATGGTTTTGATGATTTAAGGGTTGGATCCGATACAGGAAATGAAAACCAAGGCTGGATTTATTCCGAAGACTTGTTGTCTCCAACAGGTCCTAATGACTCACAATTTAAATTGGATAGGGATGAACTTTTTCTGCTGCATACAGAATATGACCAAGACGCCCCAAGAGATTTAGAGCCTGATTTATTTACCGCACATACTCCAAATGGATCAGTAAATTTCTACCTAAGAAAAAAAGTAGTAAATGATACGGTTATTACTGCGACTACACTTGGTGAGCTTAATTTCAAAGTCGACTACTTTGTTAATAGCAAAAGATTTAAGGTGGTCGACCCTATGGGGTTTATATACCATTTTGACCAACCGGAACTGTCAACCTCTTTTATTTCTAATCCAAATACTACTGGATTGACGGAAATGGACGCTCTAAATAAAGTAACTGGACAAGCTAGGCTTCATTCTAGAGATTTGATCACTTCATGGAAAGTTTCTAGAATAGAGTCTCCTTTAAATGACCCTGTAGTCGACAATGCGGTACTTCGGTTTTATTATTCCGAGGGACTTCATATAAATTTTCCTATTTATAACGAGATTTCTGGCTTTAATTCAAATGCAGCATCATTTGACAGAATTAAAACTGTAACTACACCTCAAAAGATTTCGACTTCCCTATCCGGCAATAAAATTCTGTTTCTGGATGAAATCCAAGGCGATTTTGGTCGGTTGAAGTTTATTTTAGGAGTCAGAGAGGATGATTTTGACACTGATGCATTTTATGCACTGACCAATACTCAATGGAATCTTAGTAGTTATAATCCAAATAATTTAGAAAGTCATAGTTTACAGAGAATCAATCTTTACGATTACCACAACAATCTAATAAAAGGCGCACAATTTGAGTATTCTTATTTCAACCAGGACAAACAAAATCAAATCGATAAGGTAAGGTTTTTGCGCCTAAAATTGGATAGCTTTCAGATTCAGGACCAAAAATACATTTTCGATTATGAATGTCCCAACGAATTACCTGCCAAAGATACCAAAGGCACTGACTACTGGGGTTTTTATAATGGCATGGATAGCAACACTACAAGAATAGCGAATTTTCAACGATTCATGCTGGTGCCGCCAACGGGTAATGAAGAGTCATATGAAGCTTTTTTTAAGATGATCGGAGCGGATAAGAGCACCAATTTTCTTTTTGGACGCAAAGGAATTCTTAGTAAAGTTATATATCCTACCGGGGGGACTACGGAATTTGTATATGAACCCAACAAGACAACTTTAAAGAAAAACTATTACACCCCAACTTTTAACTCCGGAGGAGGTTTAAAATCATCTGGTTTAAGGAGTTCCAAATCATATAATTTCCCTTACCAGCTTTTAAAAATGGCTGATGATTCCACGTATTCTTTTGAAGAATCTGCCTATGTTAATTGTAGTATTAACACTATATCTATTAATGCTTCACAAAATGGCACGACTTTTCAAGTGGTGGACACAGATCTTTGTGATAACAGTGAATATGTAGATAATCAAGGAAATGTGTTGAATATTGAGGTTACTGCAACTTTTGGTTGTGCCCCAAATTGTGATAACATTACCCCTGTTGGGCAAGCAATCTGGATTGTTAATACCGCTACTGGTGAAAACGCTATTAACCCTATAGATTTTAGTTCATACAGTTCAAGCAACTTAACCAGAAAGTATTCACTTCCAATAGGCAATTACAAACTGTATAGTACAACATGGCAGAGTCCATCAGGGACCCAAGCAGTTTATGCATCTGCTTATGCGACTGTTTGGACTGGTAATGCAATTGATCCGCCATCAGATGTATATGAAGAATTTGAAGTGGGTGGTGCAAGATTGGCAAAGATCATTAATAAAGACGTTAATGGTGTTATTCTGGAAACTAAAGAGTATTACTATGACATGACCTTTCCCGATGGTGGTAAAAAGTCTAGTGGAGTGCTCATGGACGATTTGATTTTTTGGTCTCCAACAAGTAGTCTTTTCGAATATTCACCTGATACCGCAATCACATTTAACAGTCAAGATTTTTCCATGTACTTAAGTTCAGAAAATAAACTAAGAACTGTGAACGCTGCATCTGGAAGCCATATCGGATATTCAAAAGTCACGGAGACATTCTTGGATGGAACTGGTGCCTCCAATGGTTATAAGGTGAGTACTTATGTAAACCGACCTAACGATTATATTAAAAGAGATGTAGGGTTATCTCATGTTCTTTTAGGACTGTCTAGTGGAGGCTGCAATCCAACTATCCCTGGAGGCTATGTAGAGGCAGAAGACTTTGAAACATGCTATGACCACTATGATGTTGGTTATGGGGAGGTATATATTTTGGGAAAGCTTCCAAATACGAACTCTCATATCAACGGCAGCGTCATAACGGATTCCATTTATTCCAGAACTGGAGAGTTAAAGCAATCAATATTTTACGAGTACAACGAATATGATAGAGGACAAGAGCCATTCTTTAATATGCCTATAATGTCTTGGTTTAAATCAGGTTTTCTTGTTCCCGATCCATACGAAATAATAAGCGCGGACGAAATAAAGCAGGGAAGCATTCAACGTCTGAAGAGTTCAATGGTCAGAACCTATTTCCCTAATGGTATAGAGGAGAATTATACAGAATATTTTTATGAAAAGTCTGTACATAGACAACTCACAAAAAAGGTAATGCGAAATAGTAAAGGCAAGATTCTTACCAGTCATCTCTACTATCCACATGATGTACAGAGCGAAGCCAACATGCCAGATCTTCTCGCTCAAAATCGAACGCGTGCAACTATAAGATCAGAACAATTCTTGGCAGATGCGGATGAATCCAATGAAATCAAACTATTCAGTCAATACACTGCTTATAGTATGCAAACAGCAATGGGTAATATTCCCATGCCAAGCAGTCAAATAAGTCATAAAGGAATCGAGGATAGCCAGACCAATCCTACCGAATTGCGTTTGCTTTATGAAAAATATGATGGTAATGGAAACCTAATACAATACAGAAAGGCTGACGGTGCCCCTGTTTCATTGATTTGGGGATATAATGGGATGTACCCTATAGCGCAATTAGAAAATGTTGAATATGATAATATTCCCAATTTGGGCAGTATAATTGCAAACTCTAACAATGATAATGATCATACTATAGGCAGCAACGGTCAAGAGGGCCTGCTTAGGGGTTCGCTGGATGGTCTGCGTACCAACCCCAATCTATCGCACGCAATGATAACAACATATACCTATGATCCATTGATAGGGGTTACAAGCATTACTGACCCCAGAGGTTATACCATCTACTACCACTACGATGCTAACAACCGTTTAAAAGAAGTGCGGGACGAACAAAATAATCTGATCACAGATTATGACTATCAGTATTTGGATATCAGTGTCACGCAAAATTAATCCCAAATCACCATGAAAAAACAACTTTTACTTACAACATTCACTGTTCTTTTATGTCTGGCAGGAAATGCACAGGGTAGCGGACAGATAAAATGGTATGAAGACAAGGATGGTGATGGTTGGGGAACAGGCAATTTTCAATATGCCAGTTATCCGTCAGGGGTGTATAGAGCAATCAAATCAGGGGATTGTGACGATAACGCCTTTGATGGCAATTTGAGCAATCCTGACCATATTGAACTATGTGATGGAAAGGACAACAATTGTGATGGTATTATTGATAATGCTGTAAACCCAAATCCACAACAGTTCAACCTCTCAGGACCTTCTGAGGTCTGTTCAAATTCTTCCGGAACGGTCACCTTATCAGATTCCCAGTATGGAGTCTCTTATCGTCTTTATAGGAACAATTCCACTTTCGGTTCTGTAATATCGGGAACAGGTTCCTCCATATCTTGGTCAGGAGCGATACCAGGTACCTACAAGGTAATTGCAACACATGGTGATGTTTGTGGAACAAAACCTTCTATAGAGATGAACAACCAGTGGACTATTGCTGTTCGGACGGTTAATGATGTAACAATAAGTGCCAATGTAAGTGACATAAATAATGTTTGTCCAAATACAACGGTTACCTTATATACAAGTGGCATCAATTCAAGTTGGGGAGCGCAATCAAGAGAAGTATTTATGGCAGCTGGCAGTACCCAAACGATAACAGTAAGTGCTCAAAATGGTTGCAATATTTGGCAAGATGCCTCAATTACCTTAACAGCCGGCTACCCTCTTGGCAATGCTTCCATTACTTCTGGAGTAGTGGAACGGTGTATCGGGACCGGACAATCCAACTATACGGCAAATGCAAGCAACGCTACCGATTATGAATGGAGTATTTCTCCATCAAATGCTGGAACAATATCAACGTCAACCGGAACAGTGGATTGGAATGCATCTTTTGTTGGAACCGCAACTGTTGCTGTGCTGGCCACTAATGATTGCGGGGGTGCTTCTTCAGCTTCCCGTCAGGTGACAGTAAATAATTTAACCACCTTTTACAGGGATGAGGATCGTGATGGCTATTCCGCGGGAGAGGTTGTTGCATGTCAGAATCCCGATCCAGTAATATGGGTCACTTCGGTTATTGGCCCTGGGGATTGTGATGACTCCCTGGCCACTGGCATGCAAATAAATCCTGGAACTGTATGGTATTTGGATGCAGATGGTGACGGCTATTCTGGTTCAAGTATACAACAATGTGAAAAGCCTAGCACCGATTATGTTTTATCTGTTACAGGTACTGGAGATTGTAATGATGATCCAACCACCGGATTCAACATCAATCCAGAAACTTGGTGGTATTTTGATCCCGATGGGGACGGGCATTATACCTCCAGCCAACAACGGTGCACAAGTCCAGGAAATGGTTATGTAATGAACGCACAGAGTTTTGGTGACTGTGATAACAACACAGTATACAATCCAGAGAATGACTGTGGTACGTTTACGAATTGCACCCCTAACTTTACCGTCAACATATCTGGAGATAATTATGTATATGTCCGTTCTTATCAAGAGCCAAAGACAGCAGCTTTTCCTGATTATTTTGTATCGAATGACACCCTGATACAACAAATTACCTACTTTGATGGTCTGGGGCGACCGATACAGCAGATAGGTATGGAACAATCTCCGGCATACAATGATGTTGTGACCCATACGGAGTATGATGATTTTGGTCGTTTGGAGAAGGAGCACCTTCCCTATGCCAGTTCGGAGGGCACCATAGGTAGTTATAAAATAAATGCCCTTTCAGATATAATTTTGTGGTACAATACCTCAACCTATGAAAATACTGCGAATCCCTTTTCCCAAAAAGAACTCGAAGCCTCCCCATTGAACCGGGTACTCAAACAGGCGGCACCAGGCAACGATTGGGCCCTGGGCCAAGGACATGAAATCCAGTTTGAATACCAGACCAATGCAGTGGACGATGATGTACGCCAGTTTGAGGTCACGACCAATTTTGCCAACAATACCTACACACCATCGTTGACGGAAGACAGTGCTGGTTTGGAATATACCGAGGGTGAACTGTACAAGACCATCACCTACGATGAAAACCATACCTCTGGAAAAAACCACAGCACCGAGGAATTCACCGATAAGCAAGGTAGGGTAGTGCTCAAACGCACCTATGCCGATGTTGGGGCACAGACCGAAGTGCGCCACGACACCTATTACGTCTATGACGATTATGGAAACCTTAGCTATGTGCTGCCCCCTAAAATGGAGGCCACCACAGCGACCTTATCCAACTTGAACGCTAATCTTGCAGCGTTGGGGTACCAATACGTGTACGACCACCGCAACCGCTTGGTAGAAAAGAAACTACCAGGTAAGGAAAGGGAGTACATTGTTTACAACAACCTCGACCAGCCCATTTTAACCCAGGATGCTAACCAAAGGGATAAGGATACTAACTCCGATGAATGGCTGTTTACCAAATATGACTCTTACGGCAGGGTCGCCTATACCGGTATTGCGACCACCGCGGAGGGCATTTTGCGTACCGATGTTCAGGATGAGGTCAATGGATTTGCTGGAATCCTTTGGGTAACTTCCCAGGAAACGGACCAAAACAGCGCGTTCAGCGAATCTGTTTCTATTTTTTATGACAATACCGCTTACCCGAACAACATTCTTCCAGGAAGATTGGTTGACTTGGCAGAAGTGTTGACTATAAACTATTACGACAATTATGATTTCAATCCCACTTCGGCAACGGGCATAACCTCTTTTGGTGTGAGCAATACAACACGCACAAAAGGGCTCGCTACCGGAAGTCGTGTGAAAGTATTGGGAACAACCGACTGGATTACCGCAACCACCTATTACGATGAGAAAGGAAGGCCCATCTATACCCGCAGCGAAAATGACTACTTGGGCACCACGGACATCGTGGAAACCGAATTGGACTTTGTGGGAAAACCATTGAGGGTGCGTATCGAGCACACCCGCAATGGTGCCACTGTGGCCACTTTGGAAAACTTTACCTACGACCACGTGGGCCGCTTGTTAACGCAGACCCAATGCATCGGGAACGAAGCCTTGGGGTATAACTGCGAGCCGGTCACAGTACAGAACAACTTGGAACTTTTGGCGGCCACCTATTCCAGTTCCCAAACAGCCACGAACAGAATCGAGGTCAAGGCAACGAACAATCCCGTGACCCTGAGTGGTACCCTCACCCTTAGGGTGGATGCCAACGCCGGGGGAAGCGGCGGAGCCGAAGAGCTCATCGTCTTTAACCAGTACGACGAACTGGGCCAGTTGGTACAGAAAAAAGTGGGTGGCACACCCGGTACCGACTATGCGGGTACCCAAGGACTGCAGACCGTGGACTATGCATATAACGTGAGGGGATGGCTCAAAGCCATAAATAACGATGCCAATGCAGACAACGACCTGTTCAATTTTGGAATCAATTACAACACCGTTGCCCATGGAGGCACACCCCTGTTCAATGGCAATATCAGCGAGACCGAATGGGAAACGGCCAACGACAACACCCAACGTTGGTACAGCTACGCCTATGATGCGCTGAACCGTATCACCATGGGTATTGGCAATGATGGTAAGTTCAATTTAGGAGGCATCGCAGACCCTGTCACCTATGACAAGAACGGCAATATTGAAAACTTGCTTAGGATGGGGCATGTGGTACCAAGTCCAGACCTGGCGACCACTTCCCATTTTAATATAATGGATGACCTAACATACATGTATAATGGAAACCAGTTGACCCAGGTCAGGGATGACGGCAACGACACCTATGGTTTTAAGGACAGTGCGGTGGACGACACGGATTATACCTATGACGCCAACGGCAACATGACCCGGGACGACAATAAGGGAATTACAAGCATTAGCTATAATCATCTGAATCTTCCTACAACAATTGTGACAGGTTCTGGTACTATTTCATATATTTACGATGCCACGGGTGCCAAGTTGCAAAAGTCGGTATCCGGGGGAGGTTCTGTGACAGACTATGCGGGCAACCATGTGTACCAAGGCGGCACCTTGCAGTTCTTTAACCAACCGGAGGGGTACGTTACGCCAGACGGTATGGGCGGCTATGACTACGTGTACCAGTACAAGGACCATTTGGGCAATGTACGGTTGAGCTATGTGGACAATAACGGCACCTTGGAAATTGTGGAGGAAAACAACTACTACCCTTTCGGCCTTAAGCACAAAGGGTACAACCAGGGCGGATCCACACTGGGCAACGATGTGGCACAGAAGTGGAAGTATAATGGGGTGGAGCTGGACGAAACAACAGGGTTGTATGAGATGGATTTTAGGCAGTGTGATGCTGCGTTGGGTAGATTTACTTCAATGGATCCAGTTGTTCATTTTGAGTATTCTACCTATTCAGGTTTTGACAATAACCCTGTTTTTTGGACTGATCCAAGTGGAGCTGATGCGGAATCTTTCGTTTTAGATTTGTTCAGAAGGTCATCAAATAATGAAAAATGGACAAACAATAGCGACGGAACTTTTTCTAGTAACAAGGGTCAGTCTGCTGATTGTGATGAATGCAAAAATCATTACTTGGACCTTAAATCGGGGAGGGTTGAATTGATAGATGGAAGTCAAGATTTAACCAGACAGGGAAAAATTTGGGTAGGTGGTGCCGATGCTACTGTGGGTGATATTGAAGATATGTTATCAGCAATGGGCTTTACCTATACAAGAGATGGGGGTATAGTTGCTGAAACAACGGAAGCCTATAACGCATTTGTTCGCAACCACAATGCAGAAGTCACAATGCTAACCAAGAATCTATTCGTTTCCTATGGCATGGTTTTTGTTGGTAACATTTTCTTTCCTGTAAGAGCCCCAGTAGGTGGAGCAAGAGCTCCTTTTTCTTCGGGAATTGCAGGTGCCGCCGGAACTGGCTCAAAATGGGTTACAGTAGGAAGATGGATGTCTGCGGACGAATTAGCGGTAATGAGAGAAACGGGACGTATGGTTGAAGGTGCTGGCGGGCAAACTTTTGTTTCCGTAGGGGGAAGTACTTCTTTTACCGCAGCTAGAGCAGGTTCTGTATATGTAGAGTTCCAAGTTCCCGCCACAAGTTTATTACAAGGAGGTAGGGCGAATTGGTTCAAGATAATAGGGCCTAACGCAAGCAAGGCAATGCAAAGTTCATTACAAAAACAAGGAGGAGCTATGCTCCCTGAAGTAAAAAATATAACAAAGGTTCTTGCAACCAAATAGATTATGGATGTATTAAAAAATATTGATTGGTTTAAAAAGAGTGTTGCACCGCTTTTGAAGAGCTATGAAGTAAAATATAAATCTTTCGAGAAAGAAGGCGATTTAGGTTCTCTTGTCCAAGCTGAATTTAATTCTGAAAGAATAGATGGTACAGTTGATTTTTGGAGTTTGGGTTGGATAGGAATACATGTATGGGATAATAGTAATCAGAAAGAATTGCTAAACATATTGCATGCACCAGATGAAAAAGAAGAACTGGAAAGTTCTTTTAAAAAACTGGAAAGTCTGATTTTATGATGGAAAGATAGATTTCTTCCCTATTCTCTGAGTTGAAATATTCCAAAGAAGTAGTTCAAATATTTAATATGCTACTTCTTTGGATTTAATGATTCCATTATCTTTTTATAGATAGCATAATTTTCATTATCAAAACAAATAAACGTGAGCTCGTCTATTTTGCCTGGCGTTTTCATTAACTCCCTTACTACTTTTATGGCTATTTGTGCAGCTTTTTCCTTCGGAAAGCCAAATATGCCAGTACTAATATTGGGAAATGCAATAGTCTTTAAACCATATTTTAAAGCTAATCTAAGACTATTGACGTATGATAATCGAAGAAGTTCTTCCTCGTTACTTTTGCCATCATTCCATTTGGGCCCTACGGTATGTATCACATATTTACAAGGTAGATTACCCCCCGAGGTTATAACAGCTTCTCCTATTTTACACCCTCCCTGTTTGTCCCGTATTTGTTCACATTCTTTTAAAATTGCATTGCCCCCTGCACGATGTATGGCACCGTCAACCCCACCTCCCCCAAGCAAGGAAGTATTAGCTGCATTTACAATGGCATCCACATTTAATTTGGTAATATCACCTTTTTTTAGTTCGATATTCATTTGTTCCTAGTCAGCAATTTCCAAGTCAAAAATAATAAGTAAAGATTAAGAGTAATGTAACGAATTGTTTTTTCCACACTCCCGTCAGTTTACTTTGACAGGCTCAGTACAGGAGCAACTAGTGGTTAAGATACATTACAACAGCAACCCTTTTCCGGTTGCTGTTTTTTCACCCACCCATACCGCTCCCCCCTTTTAAAGCTGGTTAAGCGGACGAGCTGCATTGAAAGTTTTTGCGGTTTTGGTTATTTCCGTTATTTTTTCAAAACAATGTTCTTTGAAAGTGCCCAAGCAGTGTTCCTTGGGGTTCCAGAATATGCTGTAAGTTGTTGGTTTTCAAATTGTGGAGGAGAACAACTACTACCCTTTCGGCCTTAAGCACAAAGGGTACAACCAAGGCACTTCACCGCTGGGCAACGATGTGGCGCAGAAGTGGAAGTATAATGGGGTGGAACTCGATGAGACAACAGGGTTGTATGAGATGCCGTTGAGAGGATATGATCCGGCAATAGGCAGGTTTAACAGAGTGGACCCAGTTGTCCATTATTCTCTATCGACCTATCAAGGGTTTGATAATAATCCTGTGTTCTGGGCTGATCCGAGTGGTGCAAATAGCGTTACCAACTTACTTGGTCGAAATTATGGAGCCGATGGCTTGACGAATGACCAATGGTTGGATTTATCCCGCGGTGGTGGAGGTGTCAGTTCCAGTGCCGCAAAAAATGTGGCCAAAGGAAATATGGCTGACTTGAGTAGAGTTGGACAGATGGAGGCCGATGCGGCAGCTAATCCTATATCGGTTGGGACTGTTGAACCTGGTGAAGGGGATTTTATCACTCCCTTTACTACTCATATGTTGTTTGCCCAAGCAGCGGCAGCAGGTGTAACTAGCAAGCAAGAGGCAGGTTTAGCTTTTGAAAGAGCTGCTTTGGACTTTTTTCTTCTTTTTTCAAATCAAAACAAAACATTTGAATCAAAACGAAGAAAAGCATTAACTGGCGGAAAATTTGGAGCCGTAAAGCCAGACGCAGTTACTTCGACAAAGGTGGTAACATTGTTTGGTACTACTGTCCTTCCAAACAGTTTTTTTCATGAGGTGAAAGCCGTCAGTGGTACTATTTCTCTAAAATCTGGTTCTTCGGATTATCAAGTATTAGGACTAATTGACGCAGCTGCTAATTCAACCCCTGGTGGGAAACAAGGTCGGGCAATAGTGAACTTTTATACTACTGCCAACACAATTATAGATCCCAGCGTTGTGGCATATGCTACTAGATTAAATGTCACTGTGAGACAATCTATTGCTTTTCAAATGTCAAATGGAAATTTGTATTTTTCACCTGCAGTAACGCTATCTCCTAATATACCTAGACAAAAGGTTCATGCTCCAATTGGTATGCCAGGTCCTAGTAGTGTTCCTCTAAGATTTGATTAATGAAGAAAATAAAAATATTATATTGTTTATTTGTTAGTTTATTATTTTTCTCTATGTCAGCACAAAATCAAAAGGTGATGCGAAAGATATCTAGAATTGAGGCTGAAGAGATTTTAAATAAAATGTCATATCGGGAAGATACTGATCAACAGTTAAGTAGAGAGGTAGAGAAGTATTACATTTTAGAAGATAAAACATTCCTAGTTATTTACGATTTTGTAGATGAAGCAGTACTCTTTCCGTCTAAAGAATTTTTTTTGGATTTCATGAGTTCAGATATTGGTAAGAGCCGTTATCTATCTGATATTGAAGAGTTAATTTCAAATAAGGAAACACTTATTAATGAACTTGCCAAAAAGACTAATCTCAAAATCTCATGTAGTGATAGAATACAAAAATTACAATTGTTAGACTCACATTTAAAAAGACTTGCTCATGACGATATTTTAGATCTTAGCCCCCAAATATTTGCATATCTTTTTTCAACAATTTACAATGAGATAGACGGTGAGGGGTGGGAATATCGTAGAATAGATGAGCATTTACACGAGATTATTATGATAGATAAGAATGGGAAAATGTACCCAAATTTTTATGATAAATTCTGGGAATTAATATATGATGGTTCAAAAGATTTGAGTTTATATCTCATAGCCAAAGTCACGATATATCCATCTGATTTTAAATTGAATTCTTATAAAGATATAGATATCCCAGATTGATTTAGCAACTCCTGAATCTCTTGGTTATGAACCAGTGGTATAACATAGATTACAACAGCAACCCTTTTCCGGTTGCTGTTTTTTCACCCACCCATACCGCTCCCCCTTTTTAAAGCTGGTTAAGCGGACGAGCTGCATTGAAAGTTTTTGCGGTTTTGGTTATTTCCGTTATTTTTTCAAAACAATGTTCTTTGAAAGTGCCCAAGCAGTGTTCCTTGGGGTTCCAGAATATGCTGTAAGTTGTTGGTTTTCAAATCGTGGAGGAGAACAACTACTACCCTTTCGGCCTAAAGCACAAAGGGTACAACCAAGGCGGTGCAACCTCACTCGGAAACGATGTCGCGCAGAAGTGGAAGCACCTATTCCTTAGCGGACTTTGCCGATACCACAAGCGATCCATCAATAGTAGGAGAAGCTTATGGTACGCTGGGATGGTATTACAGCGAACAAAATAATAATGGATTCTATCTAGGTAATGATTATCAGGACATCACAGATCATCCATTCTCGCGTACCATTTATAGCACATTGAACCCAGGAAGTGTCCTTAAATCCATTGGAGGTAATAAAGTTGACACTAGTGGAGACGGTTCTATCGGTCCTGGAGATCTATGGCCGCAAGCCTACAGTTTTACTATGCCGGCAGGCCAAGAACTTTCACAGATCATGGCTTTTGGATCATCAACCTACAACAATCTAAAAATATCCAAAACGATAACTCGGGATGTTCATGGAACTGAAAATGTAGTCTTTGTGGATACCGATGGAAAGGTGCTTGCGAGTGCTAGAAGTGGAAACGAACAAAATCCAAATCAGCAAAAATATAGTGTAACCCTTTCTATTGGCGAACAGGCATATGTTGATATTCATATCCCAAAAGGATGTAGCGGTGTCACACTATCGGAAGGGCCAAGTTCTGGCTTCTATCGAATAGATGTGTATGATTTGGTTGCCGATACTAAAATCTTCCAATCATTGTCCACTTTACAGAGTGGCTTTTACAGAATAGCTGTAGGTGCCAGAGCTTATGATGGTTCCGAGCCCTATTTGGTAACTCATGATGTGAATTATTATGACTACAGCCTTAACGAATACGATGAGGCCGATCGTCTGGTGAAATCCTATCAGCCCATAGGGACCACCAAAGCAACAAAGCCCTTTACAGAGTACATATACAACGCTCTGGGGCAATTGGTGCATACCATTAGTCCCGACAAAGGTGAAGCTTGGTTCAAATATCGTGAGGATGGACAGATTCGCTTCTCGCAGAACAGTAAACAGAGAGACCCCAATGAAGACAGCAACTTTGCGGATGCCGAATTCTCATATACCGAATACGATGACTTTGGCAGACCTATTGAAAGTGGGGTGTTGGTAAGCACTGGTTTTGATGCCGCGGATCCGGATGGAATATTGCCTATCGGCACTAAAAAAGAACAACAGTTCACCACCTATGACTTTGCGGACGATGCGGCCATGGCCACTGCCTTGGGGTCACGGGCAGCCCAGTACCCTTCCCAAAGCTTTGTGTCGGGGAACGTGGCACAGACCCATAATGATATCAGCGAAACCTGGTACAGTTATGACGTTTACGGTAGGGTAAAATGGTTGGTACAGAATATTCAGGGACTTGGGGCAAAGACCATAGATTATGAATACGACCCCCTAACCGGTCTGGTGACCCGAGTGATCTTCCAAAAGGGGGTTACGGGAGAACAGTTCATCCACCGCTATGGGTATGACAGCAAAGATCGTTTGATCAAAGTGGAAACCTCCACCGATGATGCGGCCTACGAATTGCACGCGGAATACTACTATTACGAAACCGGAGGGCTCAAAAGGGTGCAGCTAGCTGCTGGTGCACAAGGTGTGGATTATGTCTACAATTTGGCCGGACAGTTGAAGAGTATCAACCATCCAGCCTTGAACATGGCCAATGATCCCGGCAGTGATGGCAACGACCTTTTTGGCATGCAGGTAGATTACCACAACAACGATTTTGCTAGACCGTTGACCAATATTGGCCATTCCACCTATGGTGTGGACCAATACAACGGAAACATCAAAGGGATACGCTGGAACAGTGGCCATCCCTATATTGGGGAGAGCGAGTACGTGTACAGCTATGACCGTAACAATTGGCTTACGGCGGCGAATTTTGACCCAAGCAGTTCCGCTGTGGGAACCGGGGGAATTCTGGATATCGACAGCAGCAGTGCAACCTTTACCTCGGGCCAATCCGGATTATTGGAAGCCACACAGCGCTTTACGCTTACCCCAAGCTTTCATGCCCAAGAGGGTAGTACCGTTACAGTGCATATCAACAGTACCGGAGGGGGCAGTATCATGGAAGGCGATTACGATGTGAGCAACATCACCTACGATGCCAATGGAAACATTCAAAGCTTGGTGCGTAACAAGGGCTCACAGGATGGCAGCAATGCCATGGATGCGCTCACCTATGTATACAGCTCCGCAAAACCCAACCAATTGCAACAGGTGTTGGACACCGAAGGCGATGTGGCCAATGCAGAGGACATTGGCAACCAGACCGCTACGGATAATTACCAATATAACAGTATTGGACAGTTGACCGACAACCTATCTGAAGGAATTTTCTATATTTACAATGCCAGCGGTTTGGTCACTGAAGTAGGAAAAGATGGCCAGCCCTTGGTGAAGTTCTTTTACAATGACAGGAACCATAGGGTAAAAAAGGAAAGTTATGTCAGTGGCAGTTTGGCCAGTACCACCTATTATGTAAGGGATGCGGCCGGACAGGTCATGGCCATCTATGATGATAGAGCGGGTAGTATGGCCTTGGCCGAACAACCTGTTTACGGCGGTGGCCGTATTGGGGTGGCCTATGCCGGTTTAGGTGCAGTCGAGAACCGCTCCTATGTCTATGAATTGACAGATCATTTGGGCAATGTACGGGCCGTGTTTACCAAAAGTGGCGCCCAAAGCGGTTATGGGGATGGGTTTACGGACTACTACCCTTTTGGCATGTCCATGCCAGGTAGGAGCCTATTGGGCCCAGAAGCCTACCGTTATGCCTTCCAAGGACAGGAAAAAGATTCTGAAACCGGTAAAGAAGCCTTTGAATTACGTTTATGGGATAGCCGTATAGGACGTTGGTTGACAACAGACCCTTCCAATCAATATTATAGTCCATATCTAGGTATGGGTAATAACGCTATTAACGGATTTGAACTAAGAGGATCAGATTGGTGGCAACTAACCAAAGATGGACAATTGGTTTTAATAAAGGAAACTTCTGACCCTTTTAATATTTTCTTTGATAGTGAAGGACAGCAAATAACCAATACATTATTGCCGATGCCATATTTTGAAGCATTAGATGGGATTGGACCAGAAGACAAGTATGGCAAAATTTATGATAATTCTAGAATGCCTGAGTTTTTAGTTTTGCGATTAGCGCAAATAGATTTGATAGCTCTGGCACTTTACAATGATGATGATGTCTACAATAAAATGGTACAAAGGGCGAAAGAAACCCATTGGAAAAATCCCGAATTGTTAGCAGAAGCCCGGGCAACGGGTAACTTGGCAGAGAGAAAAGCCGGATCTGCATTCTTTGATTTTATAATTTATGCCGGATCTTTAGCAATAACTAAAAACCCATGGAGTTCAGGAGGAGCGACAGGCTTAACTATTTTTCAAAAAGGAATGATGACATATAAATTTGGTGGATTTATAGAGGCTGCTTTTAATCAAAATGATTTAGAAGGTTTACAAAAGCGTATGGGACCCCGTCTGTATGAAATGCAGCAAAGTTTTATAAACAATAATCAAGCCTCATGGAATTTTCTCAAATGGAACCTAGGTAGTACAAATGAAAAAAAACCTTGTAGATGTAATAACTAAATGTCATGCTTAAAAATATTTTTGGCTTATACCATATTAAATTTATTTTTTTTACTCTTTTTTTTCTTTTCCAATCTTCATGTAAATGCCCACAACATGATATTAAAAGGGGCTATTATGAAATGAGATCAAAAAACGGTAAACCAAGATTGATAAAGTACTATGATAATAACGGCAAAATAACAGGAGCATCTTTGAATTTTCAAGAAAATGGGAATTTGAGGTCTTTCATTTATTTGAAAAATGATAGTTTGATAAATGGTCCGTCAATAAGATTTTACGATGATGGTTCTTTAAATTATATGGACACTTTTTTGGATGGCAAGAAGGAAGGGGTTAGTGTACATTTTAATCCCAAAGGGTTACTGACCCGAAAGACATATTATATCAATGGATTGAAAGATGGGCCTGAATACATATTTGATTATGATACGGGGGATACACTTGAGGTTAAATATTATAGAAAGGGAAATTTAATTGATTCACTACTCCGCTCCCCCTAGATTGTATCTAGGGGGGTATTAATGCGTAAAAGGAGAACCCTAAAATGTTTGAAAACAAGATTTTTGATTATAAAATATCTTACTAAAAAATAAAATACTATATATCCTTTGAAATCAACCCATCACAAACACCAATCATTTTTTATGACCCCTTACAATACCTGCCTACTGGCCCTGTTCTTTATAAGTTTTAGTTATGCACAACAATCCAAACTGGATATCGGTGTCAGTATAACCCCAGTGGTAACCTGGCTAAGAGGCACCGATGACATCGATAGGAATTTCCATAAACGGTTCAACGTATCACCAGGACTGACCCTGGACTATAATTTTTCCGATAATTGGTTTTTATCCAGTGGAATAGCCTATGAAAATAAAAGCGTCATTCGCACCACTACGGTTACACTGGGTGATCGCACGTTTGTCAGCGAAAATGAAAATACGCAGAACTACGAATATCTGAACCTGCCCTTACTATTGGGGTACAAGACCAACGGCAGAACCCAGTTTTATGCGAGTGCCGGCGGATTTGTGGGCATTTTATTAAAACAGGAAAACATTTCCATATTCACCACTCCCAATAGTGAATCGGAAACCGTAGTGGACAATACTGAAAACACAAAAACAACAGACTTTGGTTTGGCCTTGGCAACGGGGCTTAAAATTTTGTTGACCGACAGTCTTTATTTGGATATTGGGGCCCGGCAATTTTTGGGACTTACCAATGTAAGTGAAGTAGAATTGCCCGATAACGGGGAAATAAAAACAAATTCCATAGGACTTCAAGTAGGGCTTAAGTATAAAATTTAGTGTAGCCTCTCCCAGCAATCTGTAACGAGCGGTTGCCAAGTATAAGAATATTTAAAAAAGGGCGCCGAAGTCCTCAGGAAGCCAAGGGGCGCTGAAAATTCTTGTGAGTTTCCCCAAAAAATGGATCGGGAGGTTCCGTCAAAATTTAAAGGCATTTCACACAACACTTTAACGAAAAAAGCGTTAAAGCCTTACAGAATCTTATCAATGAAACCTACAATCGCTGTTATGCTCCTGGTATTGGGGCTCCATTCCTGTGGCCCGCTGGGCAACATGCAAAAAGTAGAATCCAACATTCCCTGTATAGGGGCCATAGGAAAATACCGTTCCAAGCTTTTTACAAAAGATTTTCAAAAAATGGGCGAACCATCTTTGGAGCAACCCATTGCAGTATCGCTACAGTCCGTGGCTTTCACCCCTGCCCTATGGTCCAGGTACAACAAACATGAAGAAAAGCAAGGCAACAAACCCAAAACAGCCTATGGGGATTCCACTGAGGTCCAAGCTCGATTCTTTACAGCGCAAATTAGCGATGCTATGGGCCTAACGGCCCAGTTGAACAGTTCAACCAATCAGATTGTGCAGGATTACCTAAAGGAAGACAAGGACTTGGTCCTATTGACCGGAATTTCGTTTGTAACCGATGAGGAAACAAAGCACATAATCCATGCCTCTGAGCATTACTACCTACGGGAAGTCAATGGTGCATTGACCTTGGAGTTGCACAGTGGTCTTATAAAGTCCCAAATTAAGATGTCCTCCCTTCAAATATTCGATTTTGAGGTATCAGGTCTGTGCTGGAAATTGGACCAAAGTGGCAATCCCGAAATTGCCGCCATTCTTTTGGATGGAAATTCCTGTCCCGGCCAAACAGAAAGTGACCCTAACAAGTTGAACAGGACCAAAACCTACTTAAAACTATGAACATGCAAAGAAGTGTATATATTCTCGTAGGTCTTGCCCTGCTCATATGGAGTTGTGAGGATATTCTGGAAGTACCGGATATCTCGGACCAGACGGTTCCTATTTTGGCCCCCACCGAGGGCAGCGTGTTGACCACCAATGCGGTTGGCTTCGATTGGGAGACCGTGGAGGATGCCACGGCATACAACATCCAGATTGCAACCCCGGACTTTGAAAATGCCGTACAATTGGTATTGGACAGCGTGGTGGCTGTGGACTCCCTGGGCAATGTCGCCACCCGAATTGATCAAAACCTGTTCAATGGTAACTACCAATGGCGTATCAAGGCGTTCAATTCTGGATTTGAAACTGGTTATACCGTCAATTCCTTCCAAGTAAATGGAGATGACGACCTCGATTTGGTTGCTCCAAACACGCCCCAATTGGTCAGTCCTGCCAATGCTTCCTCTCAAGCGGAAACGCAGGTCAGCTTTGTTTGGACCCGGGAGGATATTTCCGGAACTGCCGAGCGGGACAGTATCTTTATTTTTTTGGACGAGGCACTGCAAAATTTGGCCATTAAGGGCCTTGGGGCAAATAAGACTTATTCAACGGAACTAACCGAGGGCACCTATTATTGGTTCGTGCGGGCCTATGACGCAGCAGGGAATGAAAGCGAAGCGAGTACCCCCTTCAACCTTAACATCACCAATTGAAAAAACAGACAAAAACATATCTGCTGTTGGGCCTAGTATTGATTGTATGGGGAATCATCGGTTTTAAGATGGTCGGAGCCCTTTCCCCTGAACCAGTTCCCGTGTTGGTTCCAGAGCCTGTTGCCGAGATTGCTAGACTCGTTAACAAAAAGGACACCTTTAGTCTGATTGCCAACTATCGGGACCCTTTTCTGGGGACACTTCCCACCTCCAAAAAGACACTGCGGAAAGCGGTCAAAAAAAGCTCTGCCCCAAAACGCAACATACTGTATTCCGGTATGGTGGCACAGTCCGGCTCGGGCAACAAGATGTTCTTCCTGACCGTTGATGGAACGCAGCATATAATTTCTAAAGGAGAAGAGTTAGATGGCATTAGACTCCTTCGCGGAAATGCGGAACAAATTACCATCAGGTACGGAAGTATCGTCGAAACCATTGCATTGACCGAATGATCTGGGCCAAAAAAATACGGGGAGGGGCATTGCAGTTTGTGCTCTTTATAGGAGCACTGATCGCAGTTCTGCTGATGGCCTTTGTGTTGCTGTCCTATTCCCATATACTTTTTAAGAAAAAAACCGATGTCACCGTGGAATTGATTCAGGCTGCGGACAAGGGTTTGGAATATTCTTTTGGAAAACTATGGTCTTCCAATGAAGTTTTGGAAAATCCAAAAGACAATGGAATCGGAATCCAGACCAAAATCCAAAGAAACCATTGGGGGATTTTGGAACTGCGAAGCGCATCGGCCCAAAAAGGAAAATTACAGTTTACCAAGATGGGTTTTGTCGGCCAGGCCAACGAAAACAGGCCAGCATTATACCTGAAGGAAAACCAGAGACCCATGGTCATAGCAGGGGATGCAAAAATCACCGGAACGGCCTATCTACCAGAGCGCGGCATAAAAATGGGAAACATCCAAGGATATGGCTACACAAAATCCCAACTGATCTATGGCGAAAAACAGCGTAGCACTTCCAAACTACCCGAATTGGACGAAGCGGTTACACAACAACTCAAGAAAACGACTCAATTCTCCTTTGAGCCCCAAGGCAATGAGGTGGGTTACAAAAAGGGAATGGTCGTCAAAAATAGTTTTAAGGAAGAGACCCAGATCATTAAAGGTTTCCTAATTGATTTAGAACTGACCCAACTTACGGGGAACATCATGGTTTGGGCCACCAACAAAATTGTGGTCCATAGTTCTGCCCAGTTACAGGATGTGATTTTGGTCGCGCCCCATATCCAGATTCAAGATGGTGTCAGTGGAAATTTCCAGGCCCTGGCGAGTGAGCAGATTGCGGTGGGCAAAAATTGCCTGTTGGATTATCCTTCGGTATTGGCGGTACAACGACCGAAAACCTACAGCAAGGAAAAAGATCAATCCAATACCCCAAACATTTTTTTGGAGAAAGGCACATCGGTATCCGGAATGGTGGTCTATCTGGATGAAAATGAGGAAAACGGACTGAGGGCCCATATCAAAATAGAAGAAAATGCGCAGGTTTTGGGAGAGGTGTACTGCACCCAAAATCTGGAATTGAAGGGAAGTGTTGTGGGCAGTGTCACCACCAATGCCTTAGTTGCGTTGGAAAATGGAAACATTTATCAGAACCACCTGTTCCATGGAAGGATAGACGCGCCTTCGCTTCCATCAGAATATGCAGCACTGCCCTTGGCAGACCAACCAGCAAACCAAGTAATGAAATGGCTCTATTGAAACGCATAACATCCTCCACATTGATGGAGACTCTTGTGGCCACGGTATTGATCGTGATTGTGTTCATGGTGGCAAGTATGTTGCTTAATTCCCTTTTTGTGGAAGGGATATCCCAAAGGGATGACGCTATCCGTCAAGAACTCCTGCTATTGCAATACCGCTATGGACATGGCAAGCTGGAGGTACCCTACTATGGTGAGGTTGGGCCTTGGAATGTTCAGGTGACCCATGAGGAATGGCAGTCCGATAAGCGAACCTTGTTTATGGCCGTCCATAAAGAAAACAATAGAGAAATAAGCTTTGAAATTCGAAATGAGTAGATACCTTAAAAAAATAACGGCCTTTACCCTAAACGAAGTGATGGTGGCACTGCTCATTACCACAATCGTGGTGGGCATGGCTTTTAGCGTATTGCGACTGGTGCAACAGCAGATGTACGGCATATCGGTCAATTTTGAGAGGAACACACAGGTCGACCTTTTGCGGCAGGGCCTCTGGATGGATTTCAACCGGTTCGACAGGGTTCGGTTCGATGCGCCCCGACAGCAATTGCTGTTTGTGAACGAGGTTGAGACCCGTACCTATCATTTTTATGATGGACTTGTGGTCAGGGACAGGGACACCTTCCATATAAAGATCATGGAAAAGTCCCGCTACTTCAATGGAGAGGCAAGGTTCTCGGGCGAAATCGACGCTTTGGACCTCCATACCGCCAAGGAACATGGAGGGCACAGGATCTTTGTATTCAAAAGAAACGCAGCAACCAGTTATTTGAACAGACAGGATGGGATTTAAATTGGAACATACCCTGGACAGAAAGACCTCTGGGACCTCCCAAAAACAGGATTTGGAAGGTTTGCTTAAAAGGGAGTTCACGCTTTTCGGCACCCTGTTCAACAATAGGCGAAAAGAGGACTTTTATAGCGAACTGGCCCTTTTGTTAAAGGCGGGGGTGCACCTGCGGGAGGCCCTTGGACTGCTTGGGGAAAACGAGAAGAAAGAAAGGCTCAAGGAATTCCATGCCCAGATGCTGGATGAACTGGATTCGGGCCAAAGCCTTTCGGAGATTATGAAAACCCGAAAGGAATTCTCCGAATATGAACAGTATTCCATCCAAATCGGTGAGGAGAGCGGCAACCTGGCCAAGATCGCACGGGAACTGGCCACTTTCTTTGCCCAAAAGAACGAACAGCGGCGCAATCTGGTCAACGCGCTCACCTATCCCATGATCATCTTGGGCACCGCCATCCTGGTGGTCATCTTCATGCTTCGCATGGTGGTGCCCATGTTTGAGGACATCTTCAGGCAGAACGGGGTGGGACTTCCGGCCATTACAAAATGGATCATCTCCATCTCCAATTTTATAAAAGATCATGGATGGTTGGCCATCATGGTTTTGATATTGGCCATTGTTCTGAGAAAACCCATCCTAAAGATCGGGGGAATCCAGAAAAAGTGGGATTTCCTCCTCCTTAAAATACCCTATGTGGGCAAATTTGTCCGTGCCGTGTACCTGGCTCAGTTCACCCAGGCATTGGCACTGCTGACCTCCTCCAAGGTCCCAATGCTCAGCAGTGTCCAGATGGTAAGGCGGATGGTGGGTTTCCACCCGCTGCAAAGTGCCCTAGACGCAATGGAGTCCAAAATAATGAAAGGGGCAAGCCTACATGAGAGTTTCAAGGGCAGCCAAATGTTCGACAACAGGATGGTGTCCCTGATCAAAGTGGCCGAGGAGACCAATCAAACGGAGTTCATCTTCGAAAAGCTCAACCAACAATATGTATCCGAGGTGCAACAAAGGTCAAAATTGCTCTCGACCATCATGGAGCCCCTCATCATTGTGGTCATAGGAATCTTCGTGGGCGTTATACTTGTATCCATGTACCTGCCCATGTTCAAGTTGAGCACCGTGCTCGGGGGGTAGGCAAAACAGATGGATACGTGCTTTTTAAATGTTTTCTTCTTTGTATATTCATAGATGCTAAAACACCCAAAGATTTTGCATCAAAATGTGCTGATTTGAATACGGTTTAGAGTTTTGCGAAGCAATTTTGGCATAAGTGTAAAGTACTGATATTTAATGTATTGCGAAGAAATATTAATCCAGTTATCCCGACTCAATCGCTTTAAGTAAAACCAAAACACTGTTAATCATTTGATTTTCAGTGTTTTTAATTTTAAGGAAACCAATTATATTCTCAACTTTTGAGTTCACATGAAAAGAGGTAAAGGACGCATTTGGATTCTTATCGGAGCCCAATTTCAATTATCAGAAGGAATAAGCAAACCTAATTTATAGTACCGGGAAGTTATCAGATGGGTATTTTTTTGGAGAAATGGCAAAGCTACCCATCAATGGGCTTAAGCCTGTAAATCCCACCGCCATCAATCCCAATGTATAGATATCCATCGGGTCCCTGCCGTACCACGCGGATTCTTCGGCCAAAATCCTGCAGAAGCCGTTCCTCATGAACCACCTGGTCCTTATCCAGAATGAGACGATTGAGATGTGTTAGTGCCATGGCCCCAATAAAAAGATTACCCTGCCATTTTTCAAATTTGCTCCCTGTGTAAAACTCCATGCCGCTTGGTGCTATCGATGGCACATAATAATGTGTGGGCTGCTCCATGCCCTCTTTGTGCGTAATGCCCGCTCCAATTGGTGTATCGTCGTAGTCTATTCCATGGCAGATAATGGGCCAACCATAGTTGATGCCAGGTTGGATCAAGTTGAGCTCATCCCCACCTTTTGGCCCGTGCTCGTGCAACCAGAGCTTTTTTGTTTCAGGATGGAGGGTCAAACCTTGTGGATTTCGATGCCCGTAGCTCCATATTTCCGGTTTTGAGTTTGGTCTGCCCACAAACGGATTATCCTTCGGAATTCTCCCATCATCAAAAATGCGCATTACCTTTCCCAGGTGATTGTCCAACGTCTGGGCCGAGTCCATAAGATCATAACGGTCGCCCATGGTAAAGAAAAGGTATTCATCTTGTATGACCATTCTTGTTCCATAATGACTTGGAGAACTGTAGTAGGGAAAGGCGGTAAAAATCCGTTCTATTTGGGTCAGTGAATCGCCTTTGATCTTCCCACGTTCGATGGCCATGGTGCTGGCTATGGAATCCCCAATGGAGTGGGCAAAATAAAGCCAGCCATTCTCTTTGTATTTTGGATGTGGCAGGATGTCCAATGCCCCTCCGTCGCCGCGACAATAGGATTTGGGAACTCCCCGAAGCACGGTTTTTTTTCCAGAATCAAGATCTATTCGGATTATTTCTCCTCGGAACCGATTGGCAACCAACATGTGGTTGTTGGGCAAAAAACACATTCCGAAGGGAACTTGGATGCTGTCCGCCACCATTTCCAGTTCAAACCTGCCTTCTTCACCCTCGAATATAAGCTTTGGACCGTCTTTGATGCAGCCGGCTAAGATCAATAGCAATCCTATACAGCATGTTCGAATCCTAAGAGGTGCTCTATTTTCCATGGACATATTCGTTTTTCTGAACTATGTCCCAAATATGGAATGCATTTAAAAGTCCCGCTCTTGGATTTCTATAAAACTCATACGGATTTATAAATCTGTAAGGGGGATGGATCTGCCCTGGAAGGGTATTGGTTTGACGGGCTCCAGTACCAACGGCTGGATTTATGGAGGAGCAAAACCGCATGGTGTCCAACTTGATGGCCAAACGGTGGACGATGGGCTTGAAGACGCACCTATTTTCAGGGCAACGGGTTGAAATTTATAATATTATGGATGTTAAATAATTTTTGGCACATGGTTTTAAATATTCATTTTTTAAGTAAGTTTACACGGTTATTTAATCCATCACTAAAAGATGGATTCCCTTTTATTTTGGAAACTTTTTTCAAGTTCGGGCTTTTGGCGATAAGGAAGTCTAGCCAAAAAGCCGTCTTAAGGATAAGACACCGGATCATAGGGCTGACTTCCACGACATTTGCTGCAATCCGCATGTCGTATTTGGGTACTTCAAATTCACCAGTGTATAAGGTTTTTGTATTTCGCATTTGATTGTAGGTTGATTATCATCGAAACCACTCATTTTCCTATTTTTAATGCTAAGTACTAATGAAGACGAAATACATCGATCTTATCGAACAAACCTATGACTTTCCGCAAGAGGAATTTCAGCTGAACAACAATAAATTGCAGTTTCATGGCATAGACCTTTCCAAACTGATTGAACAGTATGGCGCACCCTTAAAATTCACCTATTTGCCCAAAATATCGGAGAACATACAAAGGGCCAAGACATGGTTCCAAGAAGCCATGAAAAAACATAAATATGCAGGGGCATACCATTATAGTTACTGCACCAAGAGTTCGCATTTTGAGCATGTGCTCAATGAGGCCTTAAAAAACGACATTCATATAGAGACCTCATCCGCATTTGATATTGACATTGTGGAAAATCTGAAGCGCAAGGGAAAGATTTCAGATTCGACCTATATTCTCTGCAACGGGTTTAAACGTGATCAATACGTGGAAAACATTGCTACCTTGATCAATACGGGACATGAAAACTGCATCCCGATCATAGACAATTATGAAGAACTGGGCCTTTTGGAGGAAAAAATAAACGGCCCCTTTAAAGTGGGCATTCGAATTGCTTCTGAGGAAGAGCCAAAGTTTGAGTTTTATACCTCCCGATTGGGCATTGGTTACAAAAATATTGTGCCATTCTACACAAGGGCCCTAAAGGACAATCCCAATGTGCAACTGAAAATGCTCCACTTTTTCATAAATACCGGCATAAGGGACACTGCCTACTACTGGAACGAGCTCCTCAAGTGCCTTAAGGTATACATCAGTCTCAAGAAAATCTGCCCATCACTTGATAGTTTGAACATTGGGGGAGGATTTCCGATAAAAAATTCCCTGGCCTTCGATTATGACTATCCCTATATGGTGGATGAAATCGTAAACCAGATACAACAGGCATGCGGTGAGGCCGAAGTTGATGTGCCGGACATTTTTACCGAGTTTGGAAGTTTCACCGTAGGTGAAAGCGGGGGAACCATTTATGAGGTCTTGTATCAGAAACAACAAAACGACAGGGAAAAGTGGAATATGATCAATTCGTCGTTCATTACCACCATGCCGGATGCATGGGCAATCAGCAGACGCTTTATTATGCTGGCCATTAATAGATGGGAAGACGAATATGAGCGAGTCCTGTTGGGTGGGCTCACCTGCGACAGTGATGACTACTACAACTCGGAACAGCATTTAAATGCCATTTACCTTCCCAAATACAAAAAGGAAAAACCCTTGTACATCGGATTTTTCAACACGGGAGCCTATCAAGAAACCATTGGCGGGTTTGGCGGGCTACAACACTGCCTTATTCCCCAGCCAAAACATATTTTGATTGACAAGGATGGTGAAGGGAACCTGGTTACCTCGGTCTTTTCCGAACAGCAAACGGCCTCGGATTTTTTGTCCATTCTGGGATACGGTCGACCCAAGGAAGAAATCCATCATGCCAAAGAAAATTTAAACTACCAAAAAAGCGGATATTAATACACAAAATACCATGAGATCAGAAAGAACTTATGCTGGAATTCCAGAGGAATTTGCAACTGCTGAAAAATCGAAGATAGTGTTGATCCCTGTTTCCTATGATGGTACAAGTACCTGGGGAAAGGGAGCCGACAAAGGTCCTGAGGCTTTTCTTGATGCCTCGGAAAACATGGAACTTTATGATATAGAGACCGACTCCGAGGTTTATGAACAAGGGATTTATCTCACCAATACCTTAACAGATTTCAATTCGCCTGAGGATATGGTGGAAAAGGTACATAAGGTGGTGAAAGGATATATAAACCGAAAAAAACTGGTGACCATGGTAGGCGGGGAACACTCCATTTCCATTGGTTCCATTCGCGCCTTTAATGAGTATTATGAAGATTTGACCATACTTCAGATCGATGCCCATGCGGATTTGAGAAAAGAGTACAATGGTTCCAAATACAACCACGCATGTGCCATGTATGAGGCCAGTCAGACTACCAACTTGGTACAGGTCGGGATTAGGAGTATGGACAAGGCGGAAACGTTTGTAATGGATGAGGACAAAGTCTTTTTTGCCCATGAAATGGTCTCTGATGATTTTTGGATGGATAACGTGCTCGAACTGCTGACCGACAATGTCTACATCACCTTCGATTTGGACGCCCTGGACCCTTCCATTTTGCCATCGACTGGTACTCCCGAACCTGGCGGACTCTTTTGGTATGAGACCCTGGAGTTCCTAAAAAGGGTTTTTAATGAAAAAAATGTGGTCGGTTTTGATATAGTGGAACTGTGTCCCAAACAAAATGAAAAATCCTCAGATTTTTTGGCCGCAAAACTGTACTATAAAATGTTGAGCTATAAATTTGCCCCATCGGATACTGTTGATGATGGTGACGATTTCCTTGACACCAAGGAACAGTTCAAAAAAGAAAACAACCTATCACAGGATTATGACGAAAAGTAAGGGGCAAATATCCCAGTTCATCCAAAAACACTTTCTTCATTTCAACGCAGCTGCGCTGGTCGATGCCGCCAAGGGATATGAAGACCAATTGGAACAAGGATCAAAAATGTTGGTTTCATTGGCCGGCGCTATGAGCACTGGGGAGCTGGGCAAGATTTTCGCTGAAATAATCCGGTCAGAAAAAGTGCATATCATTTCATGTACGGGGGCCAATCTCGAGGAGGACATCATGAACCTGGTGGCACATTCCCACTACAAACGTGTGCCCAATTATCGCGATTTGACACCACAGGATGAGTGGGCATTGCTTGAGGAAGGATTGAACCGGGTCACGGACACCTGTATTCCAGAAGAAGAGGCTTTTAGAAGACTGCAAAAACACATTGTTAAGCTGTGGAAAAAGGCAGAACAGGAAGGCAAACGATATTTTCCACATGAGTTTATGTACCAATTGCTTTTATCAGGCGTGTTGGAAGAGTACTATGAAATACCGATAAAGGATTCGTGGATGTACGCTGCGGCCAAAAAAAACCTGCCCATGGTAGTGCCGGGATGGGAAGACAGTACCATGGGCAACATTTTTGCCAGTTATGTATTGAAAGGGGAACTAAAGGCAAGTACCGTGAAATCGGGTATAGAGTACATGACCATGCTTGCAGATTGGTATAGGAAAAATTCAGGTGCCGGTATTGGTTTCTTCCAAATAGGAGGCGGTATCGCCGGGGATTTTCCCATTTGCGTCGTCCCCATGCTCTACCAGGATATGGAAGAAACCGACACCCCCTTTTGGAGCTATTTTTGCCAGATAAGTGACTCCACTACCAGTTATGGCTCCTATTCAGGTGCCGTGCCCAATGAGAAGATAACTTGGGGAAAACTCGGGATTGAAACACCAAAGTTCATTGTGGAGTCGGATGCCACCATAGTGGCCCCATTGATTTTCGCTTATCTTTTGGATATGTGACCCGCTTGAATGTGATTAAGATTTACCTTTTGCAACACAGCTTATTTTGAAAAAGGTTGTTGATTTTTGTTTTACAAGAGAAATACGCTGATCTAAACTTCAATCCACAAAATATTCGACCGGTTCCAGCGTTCCTAATGAAGACCTTGGTGAAGAAGAACATGATGAAAGCAAGTAGTTAATTGCTCAGGCAGGAGTAACTACTAAAGTGCGTAAAACTGATCAGTCTTCAATAGAGGTCAAAAAAAAAGCCTTATTAACCATTACGTTTCGGCATGAAAGCAATTTACATCCTCCTAATTTCACTGCTTGCGATTACCCATCAAGGTATTGAGCAAGATTCCACCATTTATGCCACTTACAAGGGATATGATTCCCAAGAGTATCTTTTTGTGGATGATGAAGACCGGGCTTTTCGGTTCTTCGCCATTGAGGACACCGCTTCACAGAAATATGATATGCAGTCCAAAGAACATGTTGGAAAAATGTTCCGAATCATCTACAAATCCCAATCTGGTGATGGGGAAGGGGCCAAAGTGCTCATAATCTCAGATCTGGAGCTGCCCATGTAAAAAGCAGGTTGGTCATTTTTGAAAGTGATGCCTAAGATGCTCGCTTTTTTGATTTTGACTTCGCATATCCATCCCATTGTACAGATTATTTTCATTAAAGTTGCCCTAATCCTTAAGAACTAGATCGGGCTACAAACTTTTTTGTGAATTTTTTCGGTTTTTTTTCCATCAAAAAAAGGGTGGTCAAAAAAAATATGAACTCAAATGGCCCATTCGTTAAGAGATATGCCCCATTGATTAATTCCGAGCTTATTTAAGCATGCTATCATGGTATGTTTGTCCCAGTAAACAAAAGTTCTTAGTTATTAAACTGAATAACCTCCAAATAGGATGGGGTAATTTGTAGGGTACTTTTAGTGTTCTTTACCTATAATCATCTTGTTTAAATGAGGTTCCCGTTGCGCCAAGGGGTTTTTGAGGTTGAGCCCCTTGGTTGTGACGGTTTTCTGGAATATAATAGCCAAACATTTAGCCTGCTTACCGAAAAAGAAGTCTTCCATGGCTTCTTTTCTATTTTGTGCCCACCGCAAAGAAGCTTGTAGTTTTCAAATGGGATTGTTCACATCTTTTAAGAAAATGCCCCCTCAAACCAGCCTGTGTACCTGTAAGTTTTTGTTCAAAAAACCTACTTTTGTAGTCTAACCTATTTAGGAAGTTATCAGTTATGTCAGAACCAGTTGAAAGAATAAAAACGTTGATCATAGGCTCCGGTCCTGCGGGGTATACCGCAGCCATATATGCTGCAAGGGCAGATTTGAAACCTGTGGTCTATACGGGCATGGAACCAGGAGGCCAGTTGACCACTACTACCGAGGTGGACAATTTTCCAGGATACCCCGAAGGGGTTGATGGTCCCACAATGATGGTACAGTTGCAGCAGCAGGCCGAACGTTTTGGAACAGAAGTACGGGTTGGTATGGTCACCGCCGTTGAGTTTAGCGACGAAAATGGAGGTATTCACAAAATCACGGTGGACGATTCCAAACAGATAGAAGCAGAAACGGTCATTATCTCAACCGGGGCTTCCGCAAAATATCTAAATACACCCAGTGAACAACGTTTACGGGGCGGAGGGGTTTCCGCATGTGCGGTTTGCGATGGATTCTTTTATAAAGGTCAAGAAGTTGCCATTGTGGGTGGAGGTGATACCGCAGCCGAAGAAGCGTCCTATTTGGCCAATATTTGTAAAAAAGTTACCATGTTGGTCAGGAAAGACCACATGAGGGCCTCCAAAGCGATGCAGCATCGGGTAAATAGCCTGGACAACATAGAAATACGATATAACACAGAGGTCGACGAGGTCTTGGGTGATCAAGTTGTGGAAGGTCTTAGGATGGTGAACAACCAAACAGGGGAGAAGGAAGAAATTGCCATTACCGGACTGTTTATCGCCATCGGTCATAAGCCCAATACCGATATATTCAAGGGACAATTGGAAATGGACGAGACAGGGTATATCATCACCCGGGGAAAATCCACAAAAACAAACAAACCTGGGGTCTTCGCCAGCGGCGATGTTCAAGATAAGGAATACCGACAGGCGGTTACTGCGGCCGGGACCGGCTGTATGGCAGCCTTGGATGCGGAACGCTATCTGGCCCTTGTGGAAAGCAAGGAAACCGTGGATACGGAGTAGTGGCTAAATCAGTGGAAAAACAAAAAGGGCATCTTAGATAAGATGCCCTTTTTTAATGGAGTGCTAATTCATTTAATCAATTCGCTTATAGTTCTCCGAAAAAGTTCTGTTCCCATTTTCATCCAAACTTATTTGACTGTAGGTATCACTTTTAAGGTCTAGCTCAAAAACAAACTCCGTCAAGGTGTCCAGGGCCTTCATCATTTCGGAATCCCCATAGATAATGGTTTCGTGTAGTTCGTCATCCGTAATGTAGTAGGAACCATAGCCAAATCTGCCATTGGACTCATTGGGTACGTATCTGGACCACATCACTTTTCCATTATAATACATTTTTACCTGTCTGTAACCTTCCGTTTTGGGCACGGTATCGGAGATGTTCACTCCATCATCGTAGTTATAAAAGCTTTGCAATTCCCAAGTTCCTTCAATGGAATGCATATGCACCGGTGTTGGCGGGTCAAATCTTGAGGCCGATACCAAAAAAAGCATCAATACGGCCAAGGCTAGTATTTTCTTCATAGTTGAGAATTTGTTGAGATTGCTCTAATAAGGTACAATAATTTCTAATAATGAATCAAGTGTTGTATTAAAAAAATGAGAATATAGCAATGAAAAGACCCGATTTATGCCGGGTCTTCACTTGGTTAGGTCGATTTGGTTGGTGGCAAAGGACAAATGCCCTTATATTACATCTTGCCCAATCAATATTTACGGACGCTGCCGGAAACCGATTTTTTCTTTTCCACGCTAGCCTCCCCAGTGTATGAAATGTCGGCGCCGCTGCTGGCATCCGCTATCAAGGATTCGGAAACGTTGACCGAAATATCCGCACCACTGCTGGCCTCCGCATTGCAATTTTTGGCTGTAAGATCACGTGCCTTTATGTCCGCGCCGCTGCTGGCATCCGCATACAGATAATCTGTCTGTCCTGCAATTTTGATGTCGGCACCGCTACTGGCTTGCGCGGTAACATCCTGTGCGTTCAATTCCACATGAAGGTCCGAACCGCTGCTGGCCTCCAGTTCAATGCTTTCGGACTCAATTACATTCTGAGCGATAAGGTCTGCACCACTGGAACTTTTTAGGGCGGTGACCTTGGGAAGTGTAACATATACTTTTTTGGTGGCCCTGCCAATGTTTTCTATGGCATGTACCCGTAGCCTTCCTTCTCGGATATCCGTTCCTATCAAATCTATGATATTCTCATCGGCCTCCACAGATATTTTGTAGTCGGCACCTTGGGTAACAAATACATCGAGGCCCTCTGAAGCGGAAACCACGGTAAAATCCTCCTTCACGTTTCGGGTTTCTTCCACCACGTTTCCATTTCCTCGTTTGCCATCGCCAAAGTTAACATCGAACATACAGGAAGATGCAAAAATGGAAAAGAAGATGGCAATTGCAATTTTAGCTAGTGTTGTCATGATTGTTGTTTTTAATGATTGATTCAAAATTCTTGTTTATTCTAAGGTTGTCTTAAGAAAGGTTACCGAACTGTCAAAAAGCGTGACTCAATTGTTGTTCTTTTCTCCAGCTTTGATTTCTACCCCGTCTTGGTCTATTCTCATTTTAAAGGAATCTTTCCGATCTTTTACATCGATGTTCACACCGTCTTCATTAATGATGATCTTACCGCCTTCTTCTTCCTCATCCGTTTGTTCTTCCTCTTCTTCCGGACAGTCCAGGCACTTCAGTTCCCCATCATCTCCCATTACCCAGGTATATCCCACCATGTTGCTTCTGTAATAATCCCTGTCGTTTGAAATACCGCGTCCAACATATCCACGAGTCGATTCGTCGAACACCACCACCATGCCCTTGGGAATATATATGGTGGAGGTCACCTCTTGGTTCCGTGCCTTGTTGGCAGGGTCCGTGGTGAGGAACTCATCCAAAATGATTTGGTTGCCCTCGAACGCATATCCATAATTGATTTGCTTGGCCCTTTCGCGGGCAGCAAGTGCCGTATTGCCATGCGCATCCTTTCTTACATTGATGTGCACAATGGAATCCTCAGCCTCGCGCACCCTTATTTCCACTTCATCCGAAATCAGAATCTTGTTGTCATTGTTATCATAGGCAAAGGCCATTCTTCCAAAGTGCATGTTTTCCATTCCATAATCCAATTCGGAATCCTTCATTTTAATACGAAGTGTGTCCGAGGTATTTTCCATAACCATTTGGTCCTTGATGCTAACACTGCCCACGTTGGCAAATTCAGCCGTTTGTCGAATGCCGAGGGCAATAAGGATTCCCAAAGAGATCAACCAAAGCCCCAATAGGGAAAACTTGGCAATGTTCCCGATGGATTTTATGTTGTTCACCAAAATCTTTAAGCCCAGATAGAGCAAGAAGAAGAACGGGATGCCCAAGGTAAAGAACAATAGCAGCGATACTACCCAAACCGGGGCCCCTGTGGTAAGCACAATGTCATAGAAATCCACACCGGGCAAGTTCACTGCATTGACCATACCTATGGTAAACAGGGCGATGAACAATCCAATAAGGGTAGTTGCACCAATGATTATCAGCAAAATGCCGATGAATTTGCCAAATACCTTGAACAGGAACATAATAATGTCGCCAATGGCATCAAAAAAGGTCTTGGAGCCGCTTTTGACCTTGTTGCCCACTTTTTCGTAGTCAACACTTTTTACTTTGTCCGCAACATCATCAAACCCCTCTTTAACTTTGCGTTCTATATTGCTGATGTTGATGGGCTCTCCCCGCATATCCAGTTTTTGGGAAGTTGTGGCCGCTTCGGGCACCAAGATCCAAAGGAGCAGGTAGGCAATAAGTCCGAAACCTGTGAATACCGCCAATAGAATAAAGATTAGCCTGATCCATAGGGCATCAAAACCTAGATAGTGTTCCAGGCCTGCGCAGACACCACCGATGTATTTTTGGTTAATATCCCGATAGAGTTTTTTGGTCCTTGATGTTGGCTGTTCGAAGCTCTTTTTGGGCTCGTCCTCAAAAATGTCCTCGTCCACCATATAGTCCTCGGGCTGGCCCATGATGTTTATTACGGAGTCCACCTCCTTTTGGGTGATTACCTGACGTTCGTTTTCCATCTTCTCCAAAAAGAGCTCGGCAATACGTGCCTCTATATCGGCTATGATCTCTTCACTTCCCGTGGTGCCGGCGAAGGAGCGTTTTATGGATTCCAGGTACCGCCTCAATTTGTTGTACGCGTTTTCATCTATGTGAAAAAGCGAATTGGCGAGATTTATATTTACTGTCTTGTTCATTGCTTTAAGTTCTTATTTAGTGTTGGTTACCAGATTCACTGCATTTCTTAGTTCGTCCCAGGTGCCGTTGAGTTCCTTTAGGAACAATTGGCCTGTTTCCGTAAGGGCGTAATATTTGCGGGGTGGCCCAGAGGTGGATTCTTCCCAACGGTAGTTGAGCAGTCCAGCGTTCTTCAGCCTTGTCAGCAAGGGATAAATGGTCCCTTCCACCACCAGCATCTTAGCGTCTTTTAGGGCTTCAAGAATTTCGGAGGCATACTTGTCCTCATCCTTGATGATGGAGAGTATGCAATACTCCAGAACCCCTTTGCGCATTTGTGCCTTTGTGTTTTCTATGTTCATAACTTCATGGTTCTTATTTAATTACTGTTCGTTTTTTTTGTTTCCACTCCAGTCCCCTGTGATGAGCAGGGGAGTGGAAACGTTTTTTGATTGATTGATTTTTTGATTGATGATTTGTTCGTTTTTTGATTGGCCCCTCGACTTCGTTCAGGGCAAGTGATTAAACTCCTTTTTATTTTAGATCAGTGTAGGCTGATGACCCTACTTATTTTCCAATTGTTTTCATTTTGTTTCCAAATGATGATGAATTTACTCGCATCCGATTTAGCATCAGGCTCTTGATTATTAAAGAAGCTATGCTTCCCTATCTCTACGGCACCTAAACCAGGTATCGGGTGAACTTCAATACTATTGGGCACCAATGCCCTGGTCACTTTTCCACAGATATTATCTTCAATGCTTTGCAATAATGCTACTTTGTTGGTTTCCAAGCCGCCTGAATCGTGGTAGAATTCAATATCCTCATCATATAGCTCTGCTTGTTTTGCCATGTCGCACTCATTGTAGGCACCAAAATAAATTTGGTCCATTTTAACTATTTCTTGGTACAACTTTGAATCTTTTGAGACTTGGGCACTAAGCGAAAGCATCCCCATAGTCAAGAATATTCCAATAATCAGCAGCTTCCCCATTACTTGATGAATTTTATGGTTAATGGATACTTGAAAGTTTGCCCCTCATTGGTTCTAATGGTCGCCAAAATGGTATAAACTATATTGATCACCGCCAGGGCCACTTGAAGCAAACCGCTTATGCCCGCTGGCCAGAACAATCTTCCAAACCTAAAATCGTCACTGCTGATGTGGATGTTCAAATTGTTCAGATCACTCAGCTTATGTAGACGAAAAAAATCCCAATCGAACATATCCGGTAAAAAACCGATAAAAAATGGGATGCTGATCAAGCCGGCGACAATCGAGTAGAGCAACATGCTTATCTGAAAGTTGAGGGCCTGTTTTCCATTGTAGTCCACAAATTGATGCTCCTTTTTATTTGCGGTCCACAAAATCAAGGGAAGTATGAAGTTCCCAAAGGGAATAAAATACTTCGAGAAGGTGGACGCATGGATTATTGCGGACAGGTTTCTTTCGTGTTTGGTTAAAGTTGCAGCCATTTTTGATCGATGATTTTTGAATACAAATTAGTTTACCTATTAGCTTACGATGCAAATATATATCCAAAAGATGGTACTATGCAAAACAAAGTACTATTAATTAACATTTATTTAACATATCATTGTAGTTATTATTTTAGGTATTTTAGCATGCACTAAATGGATGACATGGCATTGACACCTAGCAAAATCAACACGTTCACTTTTCTTAAACTTCCATCCGCATGGTGGTGCGGGGTACGTTTGACCCATATTGATGAAAAAAAGGCAGTAACCCGTGTGAAACACAGATGGTTCAATCAAAACCCGTTCAAATCCATGTTTTGGGCAGTGCAGGGAATGGCCGCCGAGTTGAGCACTGGCGCCATGGTAATGAATGAGATTCACAAAAGTGGAAAGAACATATCCATGTTGGTGGCGAACAACAAGGCAACTTTCACCAAAAAAGCCACGGGCAGGATCATCTTTACCTGCGAGGATGGAGATTCAATTGCCCAGGCTATTCAAAAAACCATTGAAACAGGGGAGGGGCAGACCCTTTGGATGAAGTCGGTCGGGGTAAATTCTGAAGGCGTAACGGTGTCCACTTTTCATTTTGAATGGACAGTGAAGGTGAAAAGCTGAACATCTTCTTTTTATATATGTTAATTTTTAGTAATTTCATTTCCAACACTAAAACAGAAATTTAATACCCATGGGAAAATTTGAAATTAAATCCACAAGTTCTGGCAAAACAATGTTCAACCTAAAGGCCGGAAACGGTCAGGTTATCCTCACCAGCGAATCTTACAACAGTAAGTCGGCCTGCGAGAACGGCATTGAGTCCGTAAGGACCAATTCTCAGAACGACGACCGCTTTGAGCGTAAGACCGCCAAGGATGGCAGTCCATATTTCAACTTAAAGGCGTCCAACGGACAGGTCATTGGCAAAAGTGAAATGTACACCTCTACTTCTGCCATGGAAAATGGCATTGCATCGGTGAAGAAAAATGCACCGGATGCAGCTGTAGTGGAAATTTAGGCATCAAAATAGCCTTCCAGCATCATAAAGGCAGTCTTTCGGACTGCTTTTTTGTTGCACAAAACCGTAACAAATTGAGAAACTGATCAACTTATTGGGCAGTAAACAAAAAACAATCAAAAAATGAATGCACACGAAATAGACTATGAAATCTACGGCGAAGAAATGCAATATGTGGAAATAGAACTCGACCCCCAAGAGGCGGTGGTTGCGGAGGCCGGCAGTTTTATGATGATGGACAGCGATATTAAAATGAGCACCATTTTTGGCGATGGTTCAGGACAGGATTCTGGGGTGTTGGGAAAGATTTTCTCCGCAGGCAAACGTATTTTAACTGGTGAAAGCCTGTTTATGACAGCTTTTCTGAATGTGGGCCAAGGAAAAAAACAAGTAAGCTTTGCTTCGCCCTATCCGGGAAAAATACTGCCCATAGACCTTTTCGAAAAGGGAGGCAAGTTCATCTGTCAAAAAGATGCTTTTTTATGCGCAGCGAAAGGGGTTTCCGTTGGGATTGAGTTCTCGAAGCGTCTGGGCCGCGGGCTTTTTGGCGGTGAGGGATTCATCATGCAAAAGCTGGAGGGTGATGGAATGGCCTTTGTGCATGCCGGGGGAACCTTGGCAAAAAAGGAACTGGCCGCAGGCGAGGTGTTAAAAGTGGATACCGGGTGCATTGTTGGCTTTTCACAGACGGTTGATTATGATATCGAATTTATCGGTGGCATCCGCAATACCGTCTTTGGAGGCGAAGGACTTTTCTTTGCCACACTTCGTGGGCCAGGAACCGTTTATATTCAATCGCTGCCCTTTAGCCGATTGGCAGGACGCGTTTGGGCCGCTGCACCCAAGGGAGGCGGAAAAGATAAAGGCGAAGGAAGCATTTTAGGAGGTCTGGGGGACTTGTTGGATGGGGATAATAGATTCTAGATTTTGAATGCGAGATGGCGGATTTTGAAGTCAATGGCAAGAACACAAGCAAAAGGGGTTAGGGTTTGGGATAAAGGAGTTGGAATGCTGGCTCAGGAAGTTGGATGTTTCTTGAAAAGATACTTTTGGTCATTTCGAACCGAATAAAATGGAAGTGCGAAATCTTTTTGCACCATTTGAAATTAAGGGTTGGCAAAACCAAAAAATAGGTGTCTTTTTTCTATGTTCGCAACATGGATTTTCACAATCTTTTTGATTTTCTGGAACAACTCCAAAAGAACAACAACAAGGAATGGATGGATGCCAATCGCAAGTGGTACCATTCGCTTCGGGCGGAATTCATACTTTGGTTGGATGATTTGGACGTAACCGCCGCACAGCTGCACGATGATTATTACCCCACTCCTGGCAAGCGGGGGATAAACCGCATCAACAATAATTTAATGTTCCATCCGCACAAGCCGGTGTACAAAGATCATTTTGGTGCCGGGTTGGACAAAGCGCCCGGTTCAGCCGATTTTTATATCGAAATCGGGTTGAAACAATGTCTTTTGGCCGGAGGGTTATGGCGGCCCGATGCCAAGACCCTTCGCAGTATTCGGGAGGGCATTGATTATGATGGCGAGGAACTGCAGGCCATACTGGACAAACCTTCCTTTAAAAAAATATTCGGGAGTCTGTACGAAGATGAAAAATTAACCCAGGCGCCCAAGGGTTTTTCAAATGACCACCCCCATATTGAACTGCTCAGGAACAAAACCTTCGGCGTTGAGCATCAACTAAAAAGGGAAGCGATATTCCGAAGTGATTTTAAGGAAAAAATAATTCAAGTATATATGGAGATGCTCCCCTTTCGCCGTTACCTGAATCAGGCGGTATCCATTTAAGATCAAATCATGAAATACGGAAACGTCCGAAATATTGGAAAAGAGCTGCTGTCCGACAACTGGTACACGTTGCATAAGATTACTTTTGAATATCAACGGGAAGATGGTACATGGGAGACCCAGGTCCGGGAAGCCTACGATCGTGGCAATGGGGCAGCCATTTTATTATATAATTGCGTGAAGAATACGGTGGTGCTCACACGGCAGTTCAGGATGCCAACCTACGTAAACGGAAACCCAGATGGTATGATGATTGAAGCCTGCGCAGGACTCTTGGAAAAGAACAATGCCGAAGCAACCATTAAAAAAGAAGTGGAGGAGGAGACCGGATATAAGTTGGATAAGGTAAAAAAAGTGTTCGAATCTTATATGTCGCCGGGTTCCGTGACCGAAATCCTTCACTTTTTTATTGCTGAATACGAAGACCGGATGAAAGTGGGCGAGGGAGGAGGTGCTGAAGACGAGACGGAGCATATTGAGGTTTTGGAAATGTCGTTCCCAAAAGCACTTGAAATGATCCGGACGGGTGAAATACGGGATGCTAAGACCATCATGCTATTGCAATATGCCCAAATTAACAATCTGTTGCGTCAATAACGCTCGCGCAGGACTTTTAAGGTTTGGTATATCTGATGGCGTACTTCCTCGGTAGATATTCGGAAATGATTGTTCATAAAACTGAAGATCAACAGCTTGCCGGATTTTGTCTTGAGGTATCCACTAAGGTTGTAGTTATTGCCCAAGGAACCGGATTTGGCAAAAACAAACGGCTTGGTGTCCAAATCCTTCCATTTTTCAACCGTTCCCGTGGAATCCCACATCGGAAACAAGGAAAACAAGCGCTGTTCTGGAACTTCGTCATATAGTTTCTGCAGCACCTGCACTATGGATTTTGGGGTGAACAGGTTGTAACGTGACAGTCCGGAACCATCCACCCATCGTGGTTCGTTGTCCAAATCCCTTAAATCGTTTTCAAGCATGTATGTAATTACCCTTTGGATACCCAGGGTGTCAGAGCGTGTTGATGAGGCCGTTATCAAGAGTTGCTCTGCCAAAAAATTGTCGCTTTTCAGCAACATCCTCTTGTAAATGGAATCGGTTTCCATGCCATAGAGCATTTTTTTCTCACGGGCTGGAAACTTGTTCACAAGAGTGATTTTTCTTTTCAACAGTTTTTCAAGGAATTGATGGGTCAGTCCATCGCTGGTCCTAAATGGAACTTGAAGACTGTCCTGGTCCGTTCCCAGATAAAAAGTATTGGAGTATTCATCCCTGGCCATGGAGGTATCTTTCTCGATCACTTGTTGCTTGAAATGTGCAGGGAAAACCTTCAAACTGTCCACATTGATCAGGGAAACCACATTCCCGTAAAATGGCATGGCGTTGTTTTCTGGTGAAAAGTAGAGATCGTAATCTTCCCAGGCCCATCCAGGCCCAAAACGTTCTCCTTCAAAATTTTTAAGATGAAGGGCGATCACGGGTTGTGTTTGCAGCCAGGCAATCACCGTGCTATCCTTAAAATAAGGATGCATCCATGTGGGGTCACCGGTGCCCTCTACGAACAGGGTGTCGTTTACCGAGGCATACCGGAGCGTGGGGATGCGCTCAGGGAGCAATTTTAGGCCAGTGTAGAAAGTAAAGATCTTTACATTGCTCGCTGGGGTAAAGTAAGTATTGCCCAAACGCTGGTAAACCGGTTTTTTGGTATTTCCATCAACAACGACCAATCCATGCAAGGAATTCCCGAATGGTTCGATATTGAGGTTGGCATCCAAGGATTTTTTGAGCGAGGAGCATCCAAAAAACAAAAATGAACCACATAAAAAAATGGCAATCAAACAGTTAAAACATTTGAATCCAAGTTTTTGCATAAGGTTGTTTATCGAATTTAACACGAATTTATCCAATTTTTAACTGGCTGAATGAACAAATAAGGCTGTTTTTCCTTAATTTCGATAGCAACCAATTTTTAAACAAAACAAAATTCCCATGCCCAGAGCTATGTTAGATTACACCAAAACCGTACTTCAGAAAGTTAGTTTTGATGCCAAACTCTTCGCGAAAGAATTGAAGAAAGCTGTTTCACGGTTGTTACCTGATGAAATAGAAGAACTTAAGATCTGGCTTCGGTATTTTATCGTTGATAAGCCAGAATTGCAGCCCACGCTGCTGCTTTTGAAAGCATGAATATCCAGGGTCACTTTTTAGTGGCCCTTTTTATTTGCGAGTCCGCTAATTTTTTGACAATGGGCTGATGATTTTCACATCCTGAAAGGCTATTGCACCGCGTACAATGCTGGAAATGACTTCTTTCAGCGCTTCGGTAATTTGAATCTTCAGCTCGCTTTTGTGGTAGATCAGGCTAATTTCCCGAGCCGGAGATGGATTGTCAAATGGTTTTAGGAATGCTTTTTTACCGGATTCAAGTTGTAGGGTGTTCAGGTAGGGCAAAAGGGTCATGCCCATGCCTTCGTCCGCCAAACTGACCAAAGTTTCAAAACTGCCACTTTCAATCCTGAACTGTTCGCCATTATTGTTTTTGGGCGACTGGCATAGATTGATGACACCATCCCGAAAACAATGCCCGTCTTGCAAGAGCAGGATGTCGTTCAAATTCAAATGCTCGGTGGTCAATGATTTTTCCCCGGAAAGGCGATGGTTTTTTGGCACATAACCCACAAAAGGCTCATAGTACAATGGGCGCTCCTTGATAAACTCTATCTCCAAGGGCGTGGCCGCAATGCCAGCATCCAGATGGCCATCCAAAATGTTACGGATCATTACGTCGGTGGGCTGTTCCTTGATAATAAGGTTCACTTTCGGATATTTCTTGATGAAGGTGTTCAGGAACATGGGGAGCAAGGTCGGCATAACCGTTGGGATTATTCCCAGGGTATAGTCCCCACCAATAAACCCTTTGTCCTGATCCACAATATCTTTGATGCGTTCCGCTTCGGCAACGATATTTTTGGCCTGGGCCACAATTTTTTTTCCAACCTCCGTAATGGATATGGGCTTTTTGCTACGGTCAAAGATGAGTACGTCGAGTTCATCCTCCAATTTTTGCACCTGCATGCTCAGCGTAGGTTGGGTAACAAAACTTTTTTCAGCGGCCAGCGTAAAATTCCTATACTCGGCCACAGCAAGCACATATTGAAGTTGGGTAATGGTCATAAACAATAAGTTTGAAATATAAAAATATGAAAAACCATCAATAAATCTTATAGTTAGTAAATGTTTTTTGAGAAAATAAAAAAGCCCGCGAGAAGCAGGCTTTTCGATTAGAGGAAGACGAACTTTTAGAACCGAATGCTGAGCTCCAGATCCTCTTGCGCGACCTCAAACTTTGCTATTTCAAAGTTAGGCGGGCCATAAGCAGCTTTGTTTCCGGAAAGTCCATAGCTTTCCTTGGGCATGCCATTATCCTCGTAATCCATTCTGTTGTTCGTATTGGCATCATGAAGGGCCATAATGGCATACATGCCCGGTGCAACACCACTAAAGGTAAATGTCACCGTGCCATTTTCAATAGTGTGCGCCATGTTTTGGATTCCCGGACCTTTCATAAAAGTATCCTCAGTGTGCAAGCTGGCCAAGACCTGACCTTCATCACTGGTTACATTGTCAATGGTAACCTTAATTTGGATTCCTTCGTTTTCTTGGGCATATCCCATTAGACCTGCCAACATAAGTGTCAATGATAGTACTACAGTTTTCATAATGTATTTTTTAATTTGATTATGGTCCCAAAATTGGTCCGGCAGCCTTCACGAAAGAAATCTTCATGACCGAATTGTAGTTTTTTTACACTGAATTGTACTGCAAGAAAACGAGATTCAATTCATCCTTTAAAATGGACAATTCAGTATTTCCTTTTAGTTCTTCAAAAGATGATGGGGCAATTTTGATCCATCAAAAAAGTGGTCATGAAACACCTAGTATTTTGGAGCAGCTTATTTTTTGTTATCAACCTACACGCCCAAACGGACATATCCGGATTGGTGACCGATATGAAGGGAAACTCCATTGCAGGTGCGAATGTGTACCTGGAGGGCACTTATGATGGTGCCTCCACCGATGAAAATGGATATTTTAGTTTTGCGACCACCGAAACAGGGACCCAAACTTTGGTGGTTTCCATGCTTTCCTACGAACCCCATTACGAGTTGGGTGACGTGAATTACCTCAATGCCTTGAAAATTGCTTTGGTGGAATCCATCAACACGTTGACGGGGGTTACATTGACCGCAGGAACTTTTGAGGCCGGCGACAATTCCAAAGTTTCTGTGCTGAAACCCTTGGACATCGTGACCACGGCTGGTGCTGTGGGCGATTTTGTGGGAGCGTTGCAAACCTTGCCGGGCACCACCACGGTCAATGAGGATGGTCGACTGTTTGTGCGAGGTGGGGATGCCAGTGAGACCCAAGTATTTGTGGATGGACTCAGGGTTTTTCAACCTTTCAATGCGACCGCCAACAACATTCCCACACGCGGTAGATTTTCCCCATTTTTGTTCAAGGGGATTACCTTCAGCACAGGCGGGTATTCCGCCGAGTACGGCCAAGCCCTATCCAGCGTACTCTTGTTGAATACCTCGGATGTGCCCGTTCAGGAAAAAACCGATGTTTCTGCCATGTCGGTAGGAGCGGGTTTGGGCCATACCAAGATTTGGGGAGATCAATCGTTGAGCTTGAACACCTCATATATCAACTTGGCGCCTTATGAAAGTCTGATTCCATCCACACAGGGTGTTCGTTGGAACAGCCCCTATGAATCCATATCGGGCGAAGCCGTTTTCAGGAGCAAGGGTGACCGAAGCATGTTCAAATTTTACACGGCTTTCAATCATGCGGAATTGGATATAGAACAAGAGGATATCAACTTTGTTGATTTTGTCCGATTTCAATTGACGAATGATAACCTATATGTCAACAGCTCCTACAAACATTTCTTTGAAAATGACTGGAGCATGACCGTTGGAGCTTCGGTTACTTGGGACACCAACGACATTGTGCTGCTTGGGGACACCATAGAAACCCGGGAAACGGCAATGCATGCCAAAGTGAAGTTGCACAAAAGTTTCAGCAGCAGATTGGAACTGGACATGGGCAGCGAACTTTTTGTTGTCGACTACGAGGATACCCTTTTCTCATCCGAAGGGCAGCTTTTTGGGAGTGGTTTCAACGATGAACTGTGGGCGGGATTTGCCGAGACCAACATTTTTTTCAACAACCAATTGGCCATGAAGGTGGGGACAAGGGGAGAATACAGCTCACTTTTGGCCAATTTCACTATTTCTCCCCGTGTTTCGCTGGCCTACAAGCCTGGGGAAAAAGGTCAGTTTTCCTTGGCCTATGGTGATTTTTACCAAAACCCCAGAAATGAAGTGCTCAAATTTGATGAAACACCGGTATCTGAAAGAACATCGCACTATATCCTTAATTATCAATACTTGGATAATGGAAAGACGTTCAGGGCGGAGGCGTATTTCAAGGACTACCACAATTTGGTGAAGCATGATACACAGCAGCCCCAATTCAATTCGATTTTTGACAATAATGGGTCTGGCTATGCCACCGGATTGGATATTTTTTGGAGGGACAATAAAAGTGTAAAAAACCTGGACTATTGGCTTTCCTATTCCTATCTGGACACAGAAAGAGACTTCAGGGATTTTACGGAGAGGGCAACGCCAAACTTTGCACCGAGGCACAATGCTTCGCTGGTAACCAAATATTGGGTGGATGATTTACGGTCCCAAGTGGGATTTTCCTATTCCTTTGCCTCCGGCAGGCCATACAATAACCCGAACACGCCCGAATTTATGGCAGAAAAAACAAAGGCGTTCAACAGCTTGAGCTTTAACTGGGCCTATCTTATAGACCAGCAAAAAATCCTTTATTTTTCTGTGAATAATGTGTTGGGGTTCAATAACGTCAACAATTACCAATACGCCGATGTGCCCAATGCCAATGGCATTTTTGACCGCAGGGCCATTAGGCCCGCAGCGGATAGTTTTTTCTTTGTGGGTTTCTTTTGGACCATTAGTTCCGATGGCAAAAGCAACCAGTTGGACAATCTGTAGACCCTATTTTTGCATCTTCAGATAGTAATCTGCCGAGTGTTTGCCGGAACCATAGACAATAAAGAAAATACAGACCATAAAAGCCACTAGAGCCATAATCAAATTGACCGTGTTCATCTCACCGAGGAAATTTGTGAGAATCGCACCCAACAAAATGGGCAGCTGTGCAATGGAGGCCCAGCGGGTCAACAAGCCCACCACAATCAAAAATCCACCTACAAAATGTGCAGGGGCGATGTAATGTAAAATGATCATACCACCCGGCATGTCCTCAAATGGTGCCGCCATGACCATCATTTGCTCATGGTTCGACATAAATTCTACGCCTTTAACAAATAGAAAAACGCCGAAGGCCACCCGGAGCAAATCCAAAGGATAATATGTGTGGGCATTTGCCCATTTGTTCAAATTTTTAACTGTTCCCATGATACCCAAATTTAATAACCCTATCTTAAGGTACTCATTTTTAGTGATATATAAATACTTTTCCCATCTTTTTTGTGTAGATGCACAGAATGAATAACCTTATCGAATCCCAGGAAATATCGATTCCCGGTGTTTTGTGGTATATGTGATGAATGGGAAAAAGTTCTTCGGAAGGTTACTTGCCCATATCCAACTCCATTTGGATATCACTGCGTTCGTAGGGTGATTTGGCTCCTACCATTTCCACAAAGCCCAGTTTTAGGTACAGATTGATGGCAGGTTTCAAGATTCGGTTGCTTTCCAGATAGAGTTTTGTGCAACCAAGGCTCTTGGCCTTTGCTATTATGTGGTTTCCCAGTAATTTGCCAATACCTTTACCCTGTGCTTTCGGAGAGACACCCATTTTGGCCAATTCAAATTGGAACCCTTCGCGATCGCTGGGAATAAGGGCACAGACTCCCACAGCCTCGTCGTTCCATAGGGCTATGGCAATATAGCCTCCCTTGTCGAGGATGTATTCCTTAGGTCGGTTCAGGGAGATATGGTCCATCTCCTCCATCTTGAAGTATTTGACAATCCATTCCTCGTTCAATGCCTTAAAAGCCCCGCCATATTCCTCAGAGAAGGGTACAATTTTCACACTATTGTTCATGACCAATTTAGTATGCGAACATCCTATCAAAATTAATGCAAATGAAAAGCAGGACAAATAAAAATTTATTGGAAAAAAGGGCGAATCGATGAAATGGAAAGTCAAGTTGGCCTTTGGGAGGATTTTATACCCTAATTTTTTGCGCCGTTCAACGAGTAAATTGGGATTTTAGCGAGAATTGCCGTAAAATTATAATGAAATATTGAAAATCTCTTTATAAGTATCCCAAATCTTACTAATGAGTTTAATTAAAATACACATACCTGTCCCCTGCAGGTCGGTTAACCTACAAAAAGTTCTCGGCTATGGAAATAAAACTACCCCTATTCCAAAAATTCTTAATAGCTTATAATGCCCGCTGGATTCTCTTATTGATAGCGGTGAGCCTGTTTCTGTGCAATATGTCCTCCGCACAGGAAAACAATCCGTATGTGAGCTACAATGTACCATTTCAAAATCTGTTGAAATTCAATCGGTTCTTGATCAACCCTACATTTTCGGTGGTCAGGGAGGACAAATCCTATGTAAACCTGTTCCACAGAAGCCAAAGTGCCAGCTTTGACAATAACAATCAAAACTATTTTTTGAGTTATAGTGGCAGATTGAATGAAAGAATTGGGCTCGGATTGAGTCTTTATAATCAGCAGGAAGGAATCATATCCAACCTCGGCGTTATGGCAAATTATGCCCACGGCATTCGGCTGGGGCAGAAGAGCAGCCTTACCTTTGGGGTCAATATTCCCTATTATGTGAGCAATTTTGATCCGGATAGGGCAGTGGCTTTGGATGATGATCCCTTGCTAAATGATGCCACGCAGACATCGATCATTTCCTTGCAACCGGGAATAAACCTTTCCGTAGGAAAATTTGACTTTGGGCTATTTGCGCAAAACTTGGTGGATTACAATCTCAACACAGGGAAATCCCTGACCGAGTTGAACGAGAAGACCTTTTCCGGTCACATCCAATTTGCCCATGAGTTTGAGAATGGTGCTGGTATTTTGGAAGATGGGAGGTTATTGCCTTTGGCAAGGGCCCGATTTGAAGCCAACCAAGACCCCATTTTCGGTGGCGGACTGATTCTTGACTTGCCCAAGCTGGGTTGGATACAGGGAGGATATGACCAATTTTATGGAGCCTCCGCGGGGACGGGATTCAACCTGAACCGAAGACTTTCCTTTGGGTACAACTTTGAAAAGAACATAAGCAGCGATCTTACCAATCTGGGTGTCACCCATGAGGTGTCCATAGCGTATACGTTTATACCCAATCTGTCCAAGAACGTGATGATAGTTGCAGATACGAACACAGACCCTAAGCCAATCCAGGGAACTTTTGGTGCAGATACAAAGGACCAAAAAATTGAAAAAAAGGACAGGTTGGATGCCAAGACCACCTTGCGTCCCACAAACAAGGAAGATCTGGCATTTTGGGAAGCACAGATTGAAGAACTGAAAGCACAACAGCAGGATAACTATGCTGTGATCAATGAGCTGATCTTTAAGATGGATTCCCTTGAGGAACATAGGCAGAGGGATTTGGAAAAACGGTTCGAAATGGTCATGCGCATGGTAAAAAGGCACACCAACGATGAAAGTCCTGAAATTGAAGCGAAGGCCCAAAAACTATATTTGGCAAAGAATGAAGATCTTGACTCCATTTACAACAAGATGGAGACCGATCGGGTGGCCTCCAACGATTCCCCAACGCTAAAACAGGAAGAAAAAGCACACACCAAGGGAACCTTCACCGGGGGCGACTACATGCCCATTGAACGTTTCATCAATTTGGATGGGGTAGGTAAAGGACATTATATAGTTGCCAATGTGTTCAAGAACGAAAAGTACCTTAAAAACTTTATGGCCAAGCTCAAGTCGCAGGGGTTGGATGCCAGGTATTTCAAGAACCCGGATAATGGTCTCAACTACGTGTACTTGGCCAAATACCAAAAAAATGAGGAAGCCTACGCAGCCTATCGTTCAAAAATGAAAGGCCAGTACACCGATGATATTTGGATCATGCACGTGGAGAATCCCAGATATTCAAATTGGGCAGATACCATGTTCCAGGACAATGAGTAAAAACCAGGTGTTATTTCTTGTTGTTGGCCATGTGATCTGCAATGGCCTGGCTAGAGGCATCATCTTTTTGCGATAATTCTGAAATTATCTTCGCATGGTCCTCCGTACGGGTCTGTGAAAGTTTATATGCGGCCTGAATGTCAGAAATTTGAATTCGGAAGCCCACAACACCTTTTACCTGTCGCAAGGTTTTCGGGGACATCTTCTCCAATGACACCGGATTTTTGGAGCCTTGCTCATAGTTGTCCACTAACCTGTGCAAGGATGCCATGGTTTCAGCCTCATTCAGTATAAGTATCTTTCCATACACATGCACAGCAATGTAGTTCCATGTTGGGACTTCTTCTTCCCGGTACCAAGAAGAAGAAACATAGGCATGCGGCCCATTGAAGATGCAAAGCACTTCGGGCGAATCTTGAAAATTATTCCATTGTGGATTGGCCTTGGCCATATGGCCCACAAGGACATCCTTACCATTTTCATCCTTTTCCAATTCCAAGGGGATGTGCGTGGCCCAGGGTTTTCCATCCACTTGGTTGATCAAAATTCCAAAACTGTTTTGTTTTATGAAACCTTTTACTTCATCCAGGTTTTCATTTTTATAATAATGGGGAATGTACATGTTACTGATTAAGATGAATGGCAATCCATTGAACCGACAAAGATATAAATACTACGGTTTTGCGGACCTGATTGTGCAGGATTGAAAAAACTTTCCGAAGGATGCAAAAAAAAGGCGGGAAAACTCCCGCCCATGTCATTTTTAAAAAAGCAAATTATCCCTCTGGGTCCAGAATGAAGTCCTGGGTTGTTTTGTTTCCAGCAACGATTTCCACATCCATCATTTCGCTGTCAACGAACCCATTTAAAGACGCGAACACTTTATAGCTGCCTGCATCAAGTCCCATAATCATATAATTCCCATCAGCATCTGTTACTCCTGAAGTAACAGGCGCATCGTTAATATCGAAAACGGAAATTTGTGCATTTTCCAGCGGTACATTGGCCTCTTCTTCCAAGGTGGTAACGGTTCCATATAATGTTCCCGCGGTGGAGAGATTGCTCACTTTGATCACAGGTTTAAAATTGAAACCGTTGATGCCATCCACTGTTTTCGTGTTGCCCTTGGCAACAAAGGAACGGCTCACATCAAAGTCCAAGAGAAGATCGCTGCTGATTCCCCCGGCAATGGTAAGGGCGGGGGCGATGAAAATTTTGATTCCTGTTTGGGCCCCACTGGGTACTTTAAGGTCAAAGGTCCTTCCGTCGGTCAACACCACGTTGATTCCACGCACGTATACGCGAATCAAATCATAAGTGCCGACCGGAACTTCCACATCGGCCAATTGTTCGGTCGTGCCGTTGGTCAAATCGAGCAGGTTAACAGGAACTTCCTGCTCCATTAAGGTTATGAATTCGGAACCTTCATTTTCGTCATCCATGGATTCTTCATCCTGATTGGCTTCACCATCCGCAAGTCTTGCATCCACTTTGAACACAGTTACATTGGCCTCGGCCACTAAATCAAATGGAAAAGGGGCATCGGTAAGTTGCAAGGTCAGTCTTCCAGTATCGGAAGTGCCATTGTTGTCCTCGGAACAATTTGTAAATGCCAACAGAAAAAAACTGGCAATAAATAAGAACTTCATTTTCATAGTATGGGGTTTTATTTGATAAACTAATGGGAGCAAATATGGCAAATATGACCTCAAAACTATAGCTTCTATGTTTTTTTTCGATGAAATACAGGGCAGAAGCACTTGATAATCAGAAGTAAATGATTTTACCTTGTCCTGTTTTGGAGATTTAGCTTCAAATGAAAAAAGGCCCTTTTTAAGGGCCTTTCTGCTTTTTTTTTGACAATTATTTTTTAATTGTTTGGACCAGGCACATCGCCAGTTGCCCCGCTAAGGTCTTTTCTGAAAACCCAGAGTTCCGCAGAATCACCATGAGTGGTATCATCCAGATCCTTTAAGAATTCTGGAAAACTTCCGGCACCGTGCACTTCCTCATACCACTGTGGGAACATGTCATCTCTTCCCATCCAAGCTGATTGGTCAAAAAAGTCCACCCAGACCATATCTTGTCCATCCATATTGTTAAGCTCATTGAAATAAACGCCCCATTGATGATCCGGATCTTTGGTCTTGAACACTTTGTGCACACGATCTAAAACGGACATCATTTCCCTGTACTTGAACCTTTTGACATCTATCATGAAGATTGAAAGGTTTTTCAAGCTGAAATCCTTGGTGAAATTGGAGTATTTTAAGCTGTTTTTCCAATAGGTGGTCTCCATTTCTGGAAGGGCATTGGCAGCTACTTTTTCATTCCAGTGTTTGGTGTGGGCCTCATCATAGTTGTTCGCCTCGTCCATCGCCGCCCAAGCGGTTGGCCCCAAGCTCCAAATATATTTACCGGAATTTTTCCCGCTTGTCACCCAAAAAACGCTTACCTGGCTTGCTCCCGGGCCATGATAGGTTTTGTTGTGTTCGGCAATTCCCATCTCAAAGGCCGCAATTTTTTCCGGATGCGGGGTCATCATAACGTTCATAAAAATAGGCGCCTGCTGGCTCTCTTGCCCCCACATTAAAAAGGGAATCAATGATAATGTAATCAGTACTTTTTTCATTTTTACAGTTTTAGGTTGATATTTAGTTAGTGATTATTCTGTTTGTTCCTCTTCGGCCATTTTGGCTTCCATTTCAATTTTTTGTAGCTCTAAAACCACCGTGGTGGGATCCCAATAACCGTGTTCCCTCACTATTTTTCCATCTACAAATTGAAAGGTCAGGTGTATTGGGATATCGATTTCTTTACCGTTGGCGGCCAAAGTTCCTTTCCAATCCAGCCAAGAGTTCACCCAAGTCTCCCCTTTATCGGTAATAACCATTTCATACTCTTGGTGCGAACCGCCAAATCCTCGGGAGATATAGTTGGTATCTGAATCCTTATGGAAATCCATGGCCTCGTTGGCGCTCATCGGATTGTCCTTGGTATTGTAATACGTCTTGGAGGTATCGGCATACATACTGGTATCGTAGTTTTTGCTATCGTAATTGGAAATAAGTTGCTTGACCGTTTCAATTTCGGGTGAATTCTGGGTATACCTCACAGGGGCTTGTTGACAGGCACTTAACACTAACACCAACAGGGTGCATTGAAGAATCATTTTTTTCATTGTTTTATGGATTTAAGGTTGATTTCTATAGAAATAGACTACAATTCGGGAACTGATGGTTTAGCCGGATTACTGGATAACGAAATCAGTCATATTTGAAATGTCGGGCAACAACTTGCTAAATTTCAAATACCATATACCATCCTCAACTGCAAGTAAGGGTCTATTATGAGCGGGAAACTAACCGAAGATATTTTGAAGCGATGATATGCTTAGTTATCGGCTTTCTAATATAGTAAAAATCTGAAAATGAATTATTTAAAAAGGCAATAATGTTAAAATTGTTAATAAAAACCTGATGCACGCTCCCTTTTCTTACAGAAATGCAGGCCTTTTCACCAAAAAAGAAACAAAAAATGGAATAGGTTTAGAAACCGGGCCATTATCAAAAGGGTTTTGGGTGTCGCCCGGCACAGTTCATCCCTTAAAATATACAGTTCGGTAATTACTTATTTGTCAACCGGTAGATGGTGCACATCTTTGCTCCAGAACAATCGAACAAAAACAGAACAGTCATGAAAAAATGTATCGCGTTGGCCTTTTTGGCCGTGTCCAGCATCGCATTGGCACAAGATCGCTATAGCCAGGGAATGCAAAAGGCCTTTCAACTATGGAAAGACCAAAAAGTGGTGGAGGCATCCAACCTTTTTGAACGGATTGCAATGGCGGAACCCGATAACTGGCTACCCCATTACTACGTAACGCAGCTGAACACCCTAATCTCCTTTGGCGAAAAGGACAAGGAAAAATTGACCAGACAATTGGAAAAGGCCAAGGAGTTTTTGGATTTATCCAAGGCCATATCTCCCGATAACCCTGAGCTCTTGGTGCAGGAGGCCATGATCAATACGGCATGGATCTCATTTGATGGGGCCACTTATGGAATGACATTGTCCCCATTGAACGCACAGCTGTACCAGCAGGCGTTGGCCCTTGCACCTGAAAATCCCAGGGTGGTTTTCTCAAAGGCTGAGTGGGATATGGGCAGTGCCCGCTATTTTGGGAAGGATACCACACCATATTGCAAGGATGTGGAACGGGCACTGGAACTTTTTGCTAATTTTAGCGTTGATACACCTTTTTATCCTTCATGGGGCAAGGAACGTGCAGAAATGGTTTATAAACAGTGCGGTGATTAGGAAAACAACAACATATCTGGTAAAGTTATTATTGGTTGCCATTGCCATTGGATTGGTTTTGGCAATCATTTTCAATGGATTGGAGGCCCTTTCCGGCGAGCCGATCATCTTCGATGGGAGTTTCCTCCGAGAAGTGGGGTACTATATTTTTTATTCTGTGGTACTTACGTTTCTCAATAGCTTATATTTTGATTACCTGAACCATAAAGTGGTTTGGAAGAAATATGCCAAATATCGATTATGGATCACGGGTTTGGGAGGTGTGGCCATTACCATGTTGGGCATCCTATGGATCCGCATCACCACCAATATCGGATTTGAGGGCGAAAGTTGGGAAGAGTTTGTGGATGGGGAAAGACCCATTTTCTATGTAGTGGCACTTTTGATAACCATTGTGGTGACCGTTTTTTTCCATGCTTTCTATTTTTATAAAAGTTGGCAGGAGAAAAAGGTCAAGGAGCAAAAGATCATTGCCGGCTCGGCCTCTGCCCGCTTCGATGCCCTGAAGAATCAATTGGATCCCCATTTTTTGTTCAACAGCCTAAATGTGCTCACCAGTTTGATCGAGGAAGAACCCGAGCAGGCCCAAAAATTCACCACTTCCCTGTCCAAAGTGTATCGGTATGTACTGGAGCAGAAAAACAAGGATCTGGTCACGGTGGATGAGGAGCTCAATTTTGCCAGGACCTATGTCCGCTTGCTAAAAATGCGTTTTGAGGACAGTATAGTTTTCGATATTCCTGAAAATTGCTCCAATCCCGAGGCCAAGATTGTGCCACTTTCCCTGCAGTTGCTTTTGGAAAATGCCGTTAAGCACAATATTGTCACGGCTTCAAAACCACTCTATTTAAAGGTTTATGAGGAGGATGGAATGCTAATAGTCAGTAACAATCTGCAGGAGAAGCAAGTGGTGAAAAAAAGCAGTGGCGTGGGGCTGCAGAACATAAGGCAACGCTACAACATTTTGACCGACAGGGAAGTGACGATAAACAAAACACCCAGCCAGTTCAGTGTGGGGCTGCCCATGCTGACCAAGCAGATTTCCGTTATGGAAACCCAACAAAGTTATATAGAAGAGAAAAGATACCTGAAGGCAAAGGAAAGGGTAAAGAACATCAAAGATTTTTACAGCAATTTGATTGCCTATTGTATTGTGATTCCCTTTTTGTGGTGGCTCAATCTAAGGACCACAGATTTCTTGTGGGCTTTTTTCCCCACATTGGGTTGGGGATTTGGGGTGCTTGCACATGGCATGGAGGCCTTTGGTTACAATCCATTGTGGGGCAAACGTTGGGAAGAGCGGAAAATCCAGGAATTGATGGACAAGGATGGTTTTTAGGGAACAATGGTATGCTGATGACAAACTTTTAGCAAGGAAGCAAAGCCCATTTTAAGCCCATTCACAGTTCATCCCCAAAAAACAACAGTTCGCGAATCCATTTTTTAAATTCTGTAGCCTTGCTCTTAAGTTTGTTCAAGGATTAAGTTAAGCATCAATCAAAAGAAAACGAATATGGAAAACATGGACGAATACAAATACAAAAGGGCCAAGCAGAAAGTGAGGTGCATAAAATCCTTTCACGTGCATTTGTTGGTCTATATTGTGGTGATTACATTCTTGGCATTCATCAACGTTATGACGGCGGATTACTTGTGGGTGTTTTTCCCTGCATTGGGATGGGGTTTGGGGTTGATTGGACATTGGCTACATGTGTATGGCGCAGATTACATTTTAGGAGCCAATTGGGAAAAACGCAAGATCCGAGAACTAATGGACAAAGAGGAATTCTGATGAATCCGTATCTTTAATAAGTATCGATCAAACCAATATCATGGAAAACAATAGCAAAGAAAATAAGTATATAAGGGCCAAGGAACGGGTGGACGAACTGAAAAAGTTTTATGCCAATCTATGGTCATACATTTTGGTGATATCCGCATTGGCACTTATCAATTACCTTACCAACGGATTTAGTTATATGTGGTTTTTATGGGCTGCTTTTGGATGGGGAATAGGGGTGTTCTTCCACGCAGTGGGCACTTTCAACCTGAACCCGTTTTTTGGTAAAGGATGGGAAGAGCGAAAAATAAAGGAGCTGATGAAAGACGAGGAGGAATCAAAAAAATGGAAGTGACCATGGATTTGGAACAGAATAAATTGGAACGGGCAAAAAAGCAGGTTGAGGAAATTAAGGGCTTTTATGTGCATCTTTCGATCTACATAATCATCAATGCCTTTGTTTTGGTCAACATTTACCTCCACACCGACCATTTTTGGCAATGGCCCCACTTCATCACACTGTTTGGTTGGGGAATAGGTTTACTGTTCCATGCCTCCAAAACCTTTGGGTTTAACCTACTATTTGGCAAGAAGTGGGAGGAAAGGCAGATTCAGAAGTACATCGATGAGGACAAAAAGAGAATGGACAAGTTCAAATAATCATGGAAGAGGCATACAATAGGTTGGAACAGGCCAAGAAACGGGTAAAACAGTTAAAGAAATTCTATTCCCATATCGTGGCTTTCATAGTGGTCAATATTGCGCTGATCGTATTGAAATTGGAAGTTTTGGGCTATCTGAAGAACAAGATTGACGGCGTGGATTTTTATGTGGCCCATTGGTTGGATTGGGAAATCATTTCTACCCCAATCATCTGGGGACTGATTCTTGTGGCACATGGACTTTGGGTTTTCTATTGGCCGTTGACACAAAAATGGGAGGAACGACAGATTCAAAAATACATCGAGAAGGAGAATGGGAAGGAACATGAACGATACAGGTAGTTTCAAATGGTAAAAATGAAGGTAATCATAATAGAGGACGAAAAGCCTGCGGCAAGACGTCTGAACCGATTGTTGGAGGCTTTGGATGTACAGGTATCGACCATGCTCCATTCGGTGGACGAATCCATTGAATGGTTTCAGAACAATCCGCACCCAGACCTCATATTTCTGGACATTCAATTATCGGATGGATTGTCCTTCGAGATTTTTGACATGATCGATGTGAGCAGCGCCATTATTTTTACCACCGCTTTTGATGAATATGCCCTGCAGGCTTTCAAGTTGAATAGCATTGATTATTTGTTGAAACCCATCGATGATGAAGAGTTGGAAAGAGCGGTAAAAAAGTACCGGAATCTTCAGAACAATTCCAACAATATGTCCATCGATTTTGAAGATATAAAAAAGCTTTTGGTTAACCCTTTGGAACGGGAATACAAAAAGCGGTTCACGGTCAAAGTGGGCCAGCATATCAAAATTGTGAACGCCGATGATGTGGAATGTTTTTACAGTGAAAACAAGGGCACCTACGCGGCCACTTCCGACGGTAGAAATTATTTGTTGGACACAACCCTTGAGCAGTTGGAAGAGGAGTTATCGCCAAAGACTTTTTTTAGGGTGAGCAGGAAGTTTTATGTGAACCTAAACCATATAAAAGACATCATTGCCTATGCCAATTCCCGCTTAAAAATCAAGCTGAACCGGTTCGATGAGCAAGAAATCATCGTAAGCAGGGAGCGCGTAAGAGACTTTAAGCTATGGTTGGAATAAATGGAGTAAAAGTACTGGAAAACAAATTGTTGATTTCATAAATAAAGCACTATAAATATTTCTTATAGTGCTTTTTTAGGGCAAAAAGAGCTAAGAATCCTCCACCCGGTTCTCGTCAAATGCGGAAGGGAGCAATTTTGGGATCAGCTTTATGAAAATGGGCAACAATACGGCACCTCCAGGAAGCATAAAAATGGCCAAGGAAGGGATGCTCTTAAAAACATCGATCAATTGTTTCTGCACTTTTTTTCGCTCTTCAGGGTCCAATTCCTTAACGGTGGATTTAGACAATAGAGTGACCAATTCCCGACTTTCAGCAAGCTCTTTTTTGAGTCTTTTGCTGTTTCTCAAGATGAGTTTGCTCACACTTTTTGACATTCCTTCATAGAACTGTACGGCCAAATTTTTGTCATTCAAATAGGGTACCCTTGAGGCGTTTTTCTGAAAAAAATCCTGCACAAAATTCAATGCAGATCTCACCTCGATTTTTGACTTATCCAAGTCCAGTCCAAGGTTAAAAATGTAATCCGATTCGGTATAGTCCAATGCCTTGTCCTCCCAAATGGTCAGGCAGGCCATATCCAGAAAATAATCTTTTTCGTATTCCGTAAAGTTTTTCTGGAAAAGCGCTCTATATGACCCATCGAATTTTGCATCATTTAAGTCCACATAGGTCAAAGATGCAGCCAAGACCTGAATCAGTTTTTCGTCGGTTTCATGGGTTTTTTTGGAACTCAGTGCCCTGTATACAATGTTCATGGTAACATATTCCAACAACTGGGCATGCTCCATGGTTTGCCCCGGATTTTTAAGATAGTTCTGGAAAATGAGGATGTCCACAAACAAAAGGGAATTGGTGATGCTGTTGCCAAAGGCCCTGCTGAAGGCATTTCCACCCATATAGATCCTGGAATCCATCAGTTTCTCCAGTTTCGAAACTGTATGCGTACCACTCAGTATTTTGTTCAAAAAGGAAATCTTACCAACCTCCAGCGATTTATAGTAATCAAAAACAGTGTTTACGAAAGTGTCGAAATCCGTGTTTCGGGTTTCAAAGAGGTAGGAAAAATAAAGGGCGGTTAGCAGATTTATTTTGGCGGCCTCGTCCTCCGTCAAGGTGTGTTCCACTTCAATAAAGGCTGGAATGTCAAGATGGATGCCATAAACAAACCCATTTTTCTTCAGCTCATGGTACAGCCCTTCGAAGTTATCGAAGGCTTTGGGTCCATCATCAACGAGGTGTCCAAACTTTTTTATCCAACCGGAAGCAGAAGGGTTCATGGGGCAAGATTTACCTATCAAAGAAAAGCAAAATATGCTACTTAATGGAATTTAACCGGGTATCCATGTTAAAAATGGGTTATGATTTCAAGCTAATTATTGAGCAGTTCATTCGCACCAAACGAAACTCCATATCAAAATTCCCCCTCATCATCAAAAGCCTCTACCTCGGGCTGTAGGATTTCGATGCCTTTTTGTATGACCAAATTGGTAGGAATGGTAATTCTTCTTCCGTCATCGGTCCGCATAAAAAGATAAAAACCACTAAGGTCCTCTACTTTTCCGGTCCAGTCAAAATCCTTGTCCAATACCCTGATACGGTCCCCGAGTCGCAGAGGATGGTTAAAAAACAAGATGACACTGGCGGTCAAATTGGAAAGTATGGACCATTGGGCCACAAAACCAACGCCCAAAATGGCCAAAATAGATGAAAGGAAAACGGAGAACTCCTGCAGGTTGACTCCCCAGATTATGGAGATGCCGACCAGAGCAAGAGCATAAAACATAAGGTTGTGGAGATAAAAAATTATTTTGCGGTTGTTCATGTCGATGGAACTGATCCTGCCAAATCTTCGTATGGCACGTTTCCCCAAGGAGTTGATCACAAAAATCAAAACCAGCAAAACGATGGTCATCAGGATTTCGGTTTTAAAGGGCATTACGTCTAGCATGACATTATTCAAATTTTTTAAATTAACTTATTGCTCTAAACTACAAATAACATCCTTTATTTCTACACGATGGCCACTGAATTTGAAAACAATACTTGGGTAATAAATTATTCTCAAGAAAGCTATTACAACCGCAAGTTTTCCCTGGAAGCCGATGGGCGGTTATCCAAGGGCGACAAGACCATAACCTGGGTAAACACCTATGGTTTGGACTTCCCGGAAGAGTTCAGGAAGATGGTGCTGGGCAATGAACTGGACGACTTTTTGCTAAGGCTCTTGCTCAATCCCAATTTAGGCAACAAGGTGATAGAATTGGAGGACCAGCTCTTTTTGGCGGCAAGGATATTAAAAACGGAGGATAATGAGCTGGAAGCGGAACAAATGTTCTTTGTGGTTGCCAAGGATTTTGTATGGTGCATCCAGGAAAAGCAGGGGGATCATTTTGATTGGATCCGAAAACGGATTTTCGACAACAAGGGAATCATTAGGAAGAAGAAGGCGGACTATCTGCTCTTTTTCATTTTGGAGACGATCGTGAACAATTACAAACAAAAGTATGAGGAAATGGTGATAATGGATGACCTGGTCTACACCACCAAACAAGAGCCCACACCCCAGTTTATGGTAGAAGTGGAGCAGAAGAAAGCAATTATCCATCAGTTTAAGAAAGCAGGGCATGGACTTCGCGATGTGGTGGTAAAACTGGAGAGCGTTGAGGTAAAAGGCTTCCAAAACAAGTACTTCAGTGAACTGCGCGAACAGGTCAATGGACTTTTGAACGAAATTGAATCGGACATTCAGGAGTTGGAGAGCCAAATCAACCTGTTTTTCAGTATACAGGGACATAGGCTTAATGAGGTGATGAAGACCTTGACCATTTTTTCAGTAATTTTTATTCCGCTTACCTTTTTGGCGGGAATTTATGGCATGAACTTCGAAAATATACCCGAGCTAAAATGGGCCCATGGATATTTTGTGCTGTTGGGAATCATGATTTTTGTCGCCGTGGTCACTATCATCATTTTTAAGCGCAAAAAATGGTTTTAGGATTTATTTTTTTAAAAAACATCCATTCTTACCCTAAAATAAACCATGTCCAAATGGGCTCCCATGCCATAAACGACCATAATCTTCGGTATATGGGACAAATAAGTTTTCTGTCCAAATTCCTCCAATGATAAACATCATATTCCTTAAAAAAAGCGGAAGGTAATTTTGCCGGAACCTTAAAACAGAACATGATGAGAAAAGCAGTAACAATTGCATTGGCTTTTTTGATGGGATTTGCAAACCTGACACTAGCCCAAGATGACACAAGCGACAGTAACGGAAGTAAATGGCAATTTCGACTTAGGGGAATTGTGGTTGCTCCTGACGAAAGTGCTGATATTGAAGCTATTGGAGGGGATGCTGATATTTCGACCGCCTTTGTGCCCGAATTGGACATTTCCTACTTTTTTGATGAAAACTGGTCCGTGGAACTCATCTTGGCAACTGCCAAGCACGATGTCACCGCTGTCGGCACAGCTGTTGGTGATATAGATTTGGGGCATGTGTGGTTACTGCCTCCGACCTTAACAGGGCAGTACCATTTTACAGGTGGGGATTTTGTTCCATATCTTGGAGCAGGTGTGAACTTCACCATCTTTTATGGCGTGGATGAGGGCCCCACAGCGGATGACGTGGATTATGATTCGGCACTTGGCTTTGCATTGCAAGGCGGTTTTGATTTTATGCTGAATGATAAATGGTTCTTGAATGTTGATCTAAAAAAATTATTCTTGAACACCACCGCCACTGTGAATGCAACCACTGCGCTTGGTGCCACAGTGGATGCCGACGTTGACATCAATCCATGGATTTTTGGCTTTGGCGTGGGGGTGAAACTATGAGTGGTTTAGATTGTAATTGAAACGAAGACGGCTTGGAACTCCAAGCCGTTTTTTATAGGTACCGTACAATGGATGCTTTGTACCCGTTAGGGTTGATCTAACTTCAACCGAAACCCGTAGACTTTTAGATCACCTTGTTTGAAATCAAGGTCGCTGTATCGTATGAAGCCCAGGTTTTCGTATATTTTCCAGGCAATTTTCATATAATCGGTCGTATGGATGATTAGATGATGGTTTCCAAAAGATTTGGCTTTTTTAATACAGGTTTCGCTTAAGGCTTTGCCAACTCCCAAACCCCTAGCGGATGGAGAAACGGCCAAAAGCCTGAACCCTGAAGCATTCTTTTCCTGAGTGGCCGTACCTCCGGAGCCATAATATTGCATATCATCAAAATATAGCACTGCGCCTAAAAGATTGCCTTCATGGGAAATGGCGACCAAAAGCTGGGTGTTGGGTTTTTTCGTAAACCCGCCTATGTTTGCTAGGGTGTCATAATAGGCTGGCTGTTCACTGGGTTTGGGGAATCCTTCCAGACTGGAATATACTTCGACCATTAATTTGCCAATCTTCTTGAACTCAGACTCCCTGGCATTTCTAATAGTGAACGATGGCCTGCTGTTGAAACGTTTATCGTAACGCTCCCTAAAACTCCGTTCATCGAAGGCCATCTCCAAATAATTCAGCTGCTTCAGAAAATCTGCAGGGACCAATTCCTTCAATATTTCTTCAATTTTTTGCCATTCTGCTTCCAAATGGGCAAGTGCTGATTCGCCTTTTTTGGAAAGCTGTAGCTGTGTTTTTCTGCCATCATTGGAATCCTTATGACGTTCAAGATAGCCTTTGGATTTCATTTTCTGGGTTATTTTGATAAGCGCCGGGTGGGAAAAACCCAAACTGGAGGCCATTTCGGTAACCGTGAGCCTTTTTTTCTCCTTCAGAAGCAAAAAGACCACATGCCAATTGGGTTCTATCTCCAATTGCATGCGGGTATAGTGTTCCACTGTACTGGAGGCTATTTTCTCGTTCATCCGCTTCATGCGGGCCGTAAACCCCATGTGGTTTAGGCTGGTTAGGAAATCGTTTTTCATGGTACTTATAAAAACTCAACAAATATATGAAAAATACGTAACCAGTTACATAAATTAAATCTCTCTTTAGAAATTTATTTTGAAGCATTGAATAAAAAAAGCCGCAGCATGCGGCTTCTTTATAAAATTTTGGTCTTCCGCTATTGGATGATTCCGGCACATGAAATTCTTGGCCCGGCGGCCCCACTGGGTTGGGAGGTGAAATCATCCACCCCTTGGTGCACGATAACGGCCTTGCCCACAATATTTTTGGTTTCATCATCACATCCGATGCACCATTGATCTGTTGCAAAATCCACGGTGGCATTTCCGTCGGCTTCGGCCACAAAATTTCCAATGTCCCCTTTGTGATAACCACCTTCGGCACCCCATTTGGCATGCGGTTGAAAGGTAGGGTTCCAATGCCCGCCTGTGGAGGTTCCATCGGCCGAGGAGCAATCCGCTTTTTCATGAATGTGGATAGCATGTTCCCCTGGAGTAAGTCCAGAAAATGTGGCCTTCATGATGACCACTCCGTTTTCTTCGGTAAAAGTCACCTCACCTTCAACATAGCTGTCGCTTTTGGGCTCCATTTTAAAGGTGAGTTCTTTCTTTTCCACTTCTTCCACTATTTCTTCAACGGTTTCCTCAACCATTTCAGAGGCCTCATCCGCCTCTTTTTTTACTTTTTTACAACTGAACGCGGTGATCAACAATAACCCTAAGATCACGGATTGTATTTTTTTCATTCTAGGTATTTTTAGGTTTTCCCCTAAGGTAATCATAATTCATGGAGGTGTCAATTTTTTTGGGCTTCGTTTGTTTGCCACGGATGGCCATATTCATCACGATATAATGATCTGTCAATTATCCCGTTAGTTTCAAAGAGAGGTAAACATGAGTCACAAAGCCAAATACCCACATTTTGCCCGATAAGGTGTCCAACTATATCAAATTCTTTATGTATTGCAGCAAGCGACGGGCTTTTTGCAAGGGATACCACCGTTTAAAGAAGGATAAGTTCAGGGGATATATAGACCAGCACAATTATGTGAGATCGCTCCGCAGTATTCACAGGGCGGCATTGGAGCTGGAACTGGACTATTTTGACATCCTTCACATGCGCTTGTAGGCCGCTATTCAATCAATTTACTTACTATCTGAATCTGACTGTGCAATGTTTTGTGCACGGGGCATTTGTCCGCTATCTGCATAATGCGTTCCTTTTGCTTTTCATCAAGATTGCCCACCAGTTTGATCTCCCGATGGAAGGTATCTATCTTGGAGCCTTCCGTTTCACAGTTTTGGCAGTCTTGGGCATGCGTTTTTCCATAAGAAGTATGCACCTCGATGTTCTCCAAGGGCCATTCCTTTCGTTTGGCATACATTTGAACGGTCATGGCAGTACATGCAGAGAGCCCCGCCGATACAAGCTCGTAGGGCGATGGCCCAAAGTCATTTCCCCCGTAATCTTCCGGTTCGTCGGCAATCATGTAATGGTTGCCTACCTTCATTGAGGTGGTAAACGCATCTTCCTTGTCCAAACTGGCTACCACTTGGTGCTTGGTCGCCAGATTGTTATTGAGAACATCCTGAATATCCAAATAACGCCTGGCCCATCCTGAAATCACCTCGCCCACGTAGCGGGAATCTTCCTTTTTGGACAATAAATGATCCGCTCCATCCAACGAAACGAAGCTCTTGGGATGGTGTGCCGCAATGTAGATTTCTTCTGCATTTTTTATGCCCACGGTATCATCTTGGGGAGAATGCATGATCAGCAGCGGTTTTCGTAGGGCCTTTACTGTTTCTGGCAAAGATTTACGCTCCAGGTCTTCCACAAATTGCCGTTTTATTTTAAAATCACGCCCACCAAGATTTACTGTGGCCTCTCCCTGTTTTTGGATTTCATCCAACTCGCTTTTAAAAAGATGCTTCACGTGCACGGGATTGGATGGTGCCCCAATGGTGGCAATAGCATTGACAGCGGGTATCTGCGCAGCGGCAAACAGCACAGCGGCCCCGCCAAGGGAATGTCCAATCAGCAGGGTAGGGGCTTCATAGTGCTCTTTCAGATAGTCGGCAGCGGCAACCAGATCTTCCACATTGCCGGAAAAGTTGGTGTTGGCAAAATCACCTTCGCTCTCCCCCAAACCGGTAAAATCGAAACGAAGCACACCAAATCCATTCGAGGTAAGTGCCTTGCTTATGTTCTTAACGGCAAGCAAATTCTTAGTGCAGGTAAAGCAATGGGCAAAGACCACAAAATTATGGGGATGCTGATCAACGGGAAGTTCCAATCTGCCCACCAAGGTTTGACCACTTTTGTTTTTGAAATTTACCTTTTGAAGCCCCATGACGAAATGTATTTTGGTTATGAGGCAATCCCATTGTCCACAGCTTGGGAAGTAAACTATCCTAAACTTTTAGATCAAGGAGCCTCTTTTTTCTTAAAGATATCTCTTAGGTCGGGATTAAAGAAAAAACCTATCTGCCAACGATCAAAAACGGCATTGGCAAACTGGTTTCTCAAATATCCGAATTGCATGCTGCTGATTTTATTGAGATGCAATCCAACCGCGCCATACAGTCGGTTTTGTCCAAATAGATCGTCTTGAAGATTCACGAACAGTTCATCATAAAAGTTCAGGAAGAACTTATCCGATAGGGGTAGGGTCACTTGAATTCGATACCGGGCGCGATGTTGGGTATCCCGGGTCGGGCCAAAATCGAGAAAACGCTGCTCCAACCGATATCGATGCTCAAAAAGCAACTTCCAGACCTGGTTTCGCAAAATGAACTGTTCAAAAATCCTATGCTCCCTACTGTCAAAAGCACCTTCAGGCTCCGAAAAGCTTCCATCGGTTTTGATATAGGCATAGCCTCCGGTGGCCATGGCATTGGCATCGATATGATAGTTTAACCCAGTACGGAGCAACAATTGGTTGAAATTATCTGGAACTTCGTAATACCGAAATTGTCCCTCGGAATGCACGCTAAGCTTTTCCGAGACCCGGTTGGTGCCAAAATACATATACCAAATGCCGAATTCCTCTTCACCCGGGTTTTGGGCAACCAACCTTAGTGTGCCCATTAGCAGGATAAGGACCGCTGATGATATCCTATTGTTTTTTTGCATCAATCCAAACTAAAGGTTTCTATTGCCTTAAAGGGTGAAAGGTCCAAAGATTCCATGGATTCTCTATAGGATTTCCAATTTTCGTTGAAAAAAGCGTTGGTTTTCCCCAGTGCTTTTTCCAGTTCTTCCTTTGCGAAGGCTACTAGACGTTCCTCGGTCTTGGTGATGCCTGATTTACGGCTGTTCACATAGGAAGTTGCGGTGTTCAATCGCTGCATTACCGAGGTTTGGGGATTTCTTGTGATACCTTGCCGCTTGTCCTCCTTTCCAATAAAAAGGGCAACTACGGAGTCTACTTCCTTCGCTATATTTTTGGACGCCTCGATTTGCTCCTTGAATCTTTCCTCGTCCAACTCCTTCAGTTCCTTTTGGTATTTGTTGGCCAAATCTTTGCCCAGCACCAATTGTTTTACTGCATCCGCTGCTTTTTGCGTATAGTCTTCCAACTTTTTGCCTAGCTCATAGACTTCATTGATGGAGGCTATGGAAACCTTAAGTCTAGGGTCCGTTTTTACAGTAACTTGTGTAGAATCCTTTGTTTTCTTGTAATGGGCCACCACTTTGTATGTTCCGGGCTTTACAGTGACACCGCCTGATTCTTCCGTCTTTTTACTGATTTTTCGTGCAGGGGTATCGGGACCTTTTTCATCCAATGTCCAGTACATGCGATGGAAACCAGCCTCTTTTGGGGTCTTTTGCTTCAAAGTTCGAATCAATCGGTTTCCATCATAAAACTTGAAGATGATGGAATCTTTGTCCTTTTCACTTTTCTCCGTTGCTTCACCATTCCCGTTGGCATCTTTGTTTTCTTTGTCTTCGGATTCATCTTTTGGGTCTTTCTTGCCCTCTTTTAAATAATAGGTGATCATGGCTCCTTCTTTTCGGTTCTCGCCATTGTAGAGGGCATCGCCACCAAATCTGCTTCCGGTCGGTTGCTGATAGGCGGCCAAATAGGCATCTGGACTTTTAAAAAGGCTGATTTCTTTTTCTAGAATGGAACTATTGCTTGCCAAGGCCCGCAATGGTCTTATATCATCCAATACCCATGCTGCGCGTCCAAAGGTGCCAATGATCAAATCTTGTTCCCTGGGATGAATGGCTAAATCCTTTGTGGAAACCGTTGGAAAACCTTTGTTCCATTTTTGCCAGTCATTGCCTGCATTGAATGAAATATATAGTCCATCATCGGTGCCCAAAAACATTAGATTGGGATTTTCGTCGTCTTCTATTATGGACAGTGTATAGCTTTTCACGTCAGTCTGGTCCACAATACGGGTCCAAGTCTTTCCATAGTCCTTGGTTCTATAGGCGTAGGGTGTGTAATTGAACCTGCGATAATCGTTGGCAATCAACAAGGCTTCACCTTTATTTTTCTTTGAAGCTTTTATCTGGGCAATCCAGCTTCCCGTTGGTAGACCTTTGATGTTTTGTGTGACCTCGGTCCACGTGCTCCCGCCATTTTGGGTGAAGTGCACCCTACCATCATCGGTTCCGACCCACATCATGTTTTTTTCAACTGTGGAGGGCTCTATCACCAAAATGGTACAATGGTTTTCTGCACCAGTGGCATCCATGGTGAGTCCTCCGCTTTCACTTTGTTTCTGCTTTTCCGGATCGTTGGTGGTCAAATCTGGAGAAATCACTTCCCAAGTCAACCCTTTATCCGTGGATTTGTGTACAAATTGACTTCCAAAATAGATGGTGCTATTGTCAAAAGGGTCCTGCCCGATACCTGCATTCCAATTGAAACGAAGTTCTGTATCCGCATCCGGTGGGGTAGGTCGTACGGTGTAGTTGTTGCCTGTCATCCAATCGTATCGTCGCACGTACCCTTGTTGACTCATGGCGTAGCCATATCGACTGTCATCCAGATCTGGAACCACATCAAAACCATCTCCAAAAGCTATTTCTTGCCAATAGCTATTGCGAATGCCTTGGTCACGCCAAACATAGGCAGGTCCGCGCCACGATCCATTATCTTGCATTCCACCATAAACATTATAGGGATACTCGTTGTCAACACTTATGTGATAGAACTGCGCTACGGGCAGATTGCCAATGAATCGCCAGGTTTTGCCACCATCTTTGGTGATGTTCATGCCGCCGTCATTGCCATCGATCATAAATTGTCCATTTTCAGGATGTATCCACCAGGCATGGTGGTCCGGGTGTACGCCATTGTCCACTTGGTAAGCAGGCATCAATTGTTCAAAGTTTTTGCCACCATCCTCCGATACATTCACATAGGTGAAAATGGAGAAAACCCGATTTTCATTTTCGGGATCAACATAAATTTCGGAATAATAGAACGGACGATTGCCAATGTCGTTTTTATCATTGACTTTTTTCCATGTAAACCCACCGTCTTCAGACCTATATAGCGCATTCTTTTTAGCCTCGACCAAGGCATAGACTATGTTGGGTTTGTTTTTGGCAATGGCAACGCCAATTCTTCCCAATTCTCCTTTGGGCAGTCCATCTTCCTCGGATAGTTTCTTCCAGGTTGCCCCGCCATCATGGGTGATATGAAGGCCACTGCCCTCACCGCCTGACTTAAAGAACCAAGGATCACGTTTGTGTTCCCACAGGGCAGCGATGAGTTTGTTGGGGTTTGTTGGGTCCATGATCAAATCGGCTACCCCGGTTCTGTTGTTGGCAAAAAGAATTTTGTTCCAGGTTTTGCCTCCGTCGGTTGTTTTGAAGACACCCCGTTCCGGATGCTCGCCCCACGGGGAACCGATAGCACCTACATAGACCACGTCAGGATTAGTTGGGTCTATAATCACCCGATGGATGTGTCTTGTTTTTTCCAGTCCCATGGATTTCCAGGATTTTCCTCCATCCAAGGATTTGTATATTCCATACCCGCCATTTAAACTGTTTCTTGGGTTGCCTTCCCCGGTACCCACCCAAATTACAGAAGGATTGGATTGCTGAATGGCTACTGCACCTATGGAAGCAGTGACTTCCTCATCAAAAATGGGGCTCCATTTGATGCCTCCCGAAGTGGATTTCCACAGGCCGCCAGAAGCGGTGCCCACATACATGATATCCGGATTGGCGTGTACCACATCTATGGCAGTGACCCTGCCGCTCATCCCAGCGGGGCCAATGTTTCTTGGTTTCATATCCTGGACCAAATCCAATGAAAATTCTTGTGACGAAAGTGGAACTGTCAATAAAAATGATAGGAAGAAAATAATTCGTTGCATATGTTTAGTTTGGGTTTGTTTTTTTGATTATTGATGGCCTACATGGCAACCACATCCGGGTCTGGTGAAACTTTGAACATCTTCGTGCCAGGGAAAGGCAGCATTATATTTATTGTTTTCCCACCAAAACTTTGTTCTATTTGATTCGGAATTGCCAATTTCATTCATGGTTTCAGTATCAAACAGGCGACCGTTTACCATGGTATATTTTACGGTTTCGGTATTCCGGATATCATCCAAAGGATTTTTATCCAGAACAATCAAATCGGCCAGTTTGCCCACTTTTAGTGAACCGATATCGTTCCCAGCTCCAATGTAATTTGCACCATTGATAGTGGCTGCCTGTAATGCCTGCATGTTGGTCATGCCACCCTGGTGCAGCATCCACAGTTCCCAGTGGGCTCCAAGCCCTTGCAGCTGACCATGGGCACCCATATTCACTTTTACGCCCTCATTGGCGAGAGCAGTAGCAGTTTTTGAAACCAAAATATGTCCATTTTCATACTCTTCATCAGGAACCATGGTCCGGTAACGAGATCTGGCATCGACCAATCCTCTCGGGGTATATTTCAAAAGTTTTTCATTTTCCCAAACGTTGTCTTTTTGATAGAACCAGTACTCACCATTAATGCCGCCATAGTTCACGATAAGGGTGGGTGTGTATCCCGAATTGCTGGTCTTCCAGAGTTCCAAAACATCCTTATATACCGGTGCCACGGGGATATTGTGCTCCACTCCTGTGTGACCGTCCATGATCATGGTCATATTATGATAAAAAGTAGAACCTCCTTCCGGGACCACATTGATGCCCAATTCCCTGGCCGCTTGCATCACCTGTTGGCGCTGATCGCGTCGAGGTTGGTTGTAACTTTTTACCGATTTGGCACCGAAAGCCTTGGTTCTTCGAATGGCTGAACGGGCATCGTCCAAATTGTTGATCACCGCTTTGAAATCGCCGTCGGCACCATAAAGAATGATTCCTGTGGAGTACAATCGAGGACCGACCATATCGCCACTTTTAATCAATTCGGACATGGCAAAAATAGACTCTGTATTTGCCGATGGATCATGGGAAGTGGTGACGCCAAAAGCCAAATTGGCATAGAGTTGCCAATGTTTTTGAGTAGTCAGCCCATAACGGAAACCGCCAACGTGCGCATGGGCATCCACAATTCCGGGCATAATGGTCTTTCCAGATACATCAAAGACCTTGGCATTGGAAGGAATGTTGATTTCGTCTGCCTTGCCCAAATATTCAATCTGATTCCCATTGACCACCAAAGTGCCATTTTCAATGACCTCGTCACCTTCCATGGTAATGATTCGAGCATTGGTAAAGGCAATCCTGCCCGATGGTTTGTGGGTCTTTTGCACCAAGTTGACCTTTATGCCAACACTATCCATCTTTTCGGGTTCCTCTGGGGAGCCAGGGAGAAAAGTATAGCGGTTTTTGATGTCGTTGGAAAAATATTCATCACCCAGCGTCCAAAATACCCTTTTGCTGTCCGCTGACCAATGCAGGTTGATTCCGGCATCTTTTGAAATTTGGGATACAGGTACCGCTTTGGACTTATTGTCCAAGTCAATTTCTTTGCCATTGAGCACCAAAGGCGCAATATAGGCCTTGTGAAGGATGGTAAAAGCTATCCATTCGTTATTGGGACTGGGAACCAGTCGGTTCGCGTATTTGGATTTTAAGTGCACTCGTCCATCCTTTCCATTCAGGTTGACGGATTTCAATTCCTTGGTCAGATCACCAAAATAAAGGCCTCCAGTTTGGTAAAAGATGCGGTCCCCATTTTTGGAAAAAGTGGGATATTCACCTTCCTCAACGATCCATTTTTTATTGGAACCATTGGTATTCATGGTATAGATTCCAGATTTCTTGGCAAAAGCCAAGCCTTGATCTTGGTTACCAGATTCTTTTCTGAAAGTGACTTCTTTGCCATTGGCGTTAAAAGAAGGGGTGCGATAGATTCCTTTTTCGGATGTTAGGGGAGTTGATGTGCCTCCGGAGGCAGGTATTGTGTGAATGGCCCCCAAGTTTTCATCGTTCCAGGTCACGAAAACTATGGTCTTTCCATCCGGGGAAAAAGCAGGCTCAAATTCAAAGTCCGTCCCTTTGGTCAGGCGTTTGGGTGTTCCGTCGGGCAGTTTTTTAGTCCATAAATAGCCCAAAGCATTGAATACCAGTGTTTTTTCATCGGGAGAGGTTACGGCATGCCGGATTACCTTGGCCGTGAACTGATCCGGCGCCACTGGAGAATCAACCCGTAAGGTCTCTGCAATCTTGATCTTTGCATCCACACTAAAAGGAATAGGGGTAACTTCCAGGGAGGCGACATCAATTTTATGGATTTTGCCCTTGTTCCAGAACACGATTTCGCGATTATTGGGCATCCAACCAAAGTTGGGATAGACACCAAATATGGCCCAAGCTTCTTGCTGGTCCTTGTTTAGGTCATCAAATAGGGGCCATTCCTCGCCAGTTTGCAAATCATGCAGGTACAACACCGATTTGGTCCGAACCCTTTTCACAAAAGCCAACAATTTTCCATCCCTTGAAACTTGAGGTCTTGCAGCGCCCCCAGGTCCACCGGTCACAGTGATGGTTTCCCCGGTTTCAAAATCATATCGTTTTATGGCATAAATCTGCGTATTGGGATCTTTATTGTATTGAAAAAAGCCGCCCGGATACATATCCTCGCTATAATATAAATATCGACCATCGGGTGAAACGCAGGGTTCGTTGACATCCTGTTGGTCATTTTTTCGCGTGGTTAGCTGCAGTCCAGAACCACCAGTGATATGGTATTGCCAAATTTCCCCCGCCCCAAGGGATCGCTGTGAAGTAAAATGCTTCCGGGCCACCAAAAAATTGCCGTTGGGCATCCAATACGGGTTGTTCAGTAGCCTGAAATCCTCCTCAGTGACCTGCTTGGCATTGGAACCGTCGGTATCCATAATCCAAATGTTGTCACCACCCCCGGCATCACTGGTAAAGGAAATTTTGGAACCATCTGGGCTGAAACGGGGCTGAATCTCAAAAGGAATACCGGTGCGTAGAGCCTTTGCTTTGCCACCGGTGACGGGCATGGTGTAGATGTCGCCCAAAAGGTCAAAAACAATTGTTTTGCCATCCTGACTTACATCCAGGTTCATCCACGTGCCTTCATCCGTGGTAAATGCATGATCCTGGTAGTTAAAATCCCCAGCAGGATTGGCAACATCCCACTTGGCTTCATCTTTTTTTTCTTGTGAAAAGAGGTGGGTCGACGCTAGTAGCATCAACAGGAAAATTGGCTTTCTCATTTTTGGAAGTTAATTAGTCGCTTAAAGATAAGTAAAAGCGGTTTTGGAACTCTTAAAGTGTTGTTAAGGCCCTACCTATTGCCCGGATTTCTGGATTTTATGTTTTGTTCCGATAGGGAAATAATTTCGGAAATTCTCTTGGCCCGAGTTTCTTCCCGTTTGGCTTGGTTCAACCAATACAAATAGCTTTTACGCTGTCCACGGGTAAAGTTTTTGAAATTTGTAAGTGCCGTTTTATTCGTACCAAATGCGGCTTGCAGGTCTTCTGGAAGCACTCCATTTTCCACATCATCCAAAGCAGTCCATGACCCATTCTTTTTTGCAATTTTGATGGCTTTCAAACCACTGGCGTGCATTAGGCCATCAGCTTTTAGTTCTTTTATATGTTGTTTGTTGACCTTGCTCCAGACACTTTTGGGTTTTCTGGGGCAAAAGTATTGACGCCGTTTCCCGTTGCCCAGACTCTTTACAGTGCTATCTATCCAACCATAGCAAAGTGCTACGCGAACTGCTTCTTCCCATCGCATGCTATCGTTTTCGTGCTCCACTTTGTAAAAAATCAAGTGAATTCCCGACGATACCTTGTGATTTTCATGGAGCCATTCGCGCCATTCACCATCATTTCTAAAATAGTGTTCGTCGAGCTGGTCCAAATCAGATTTTTTCGATTTCGATGTAAAAATTGTCGTCAAAAATCAATTCTTCTCCTTCCAAATGCTCAGTTTTCCAATTATTATTGGGGAAAAGCCAGTACTCTTTGCCATCCACAAATAAGCGTATGGGCATATCAAAATCGGTAACCACATTTATGTAGTGATAGGTGATGGAATTTCCTTCCAACTTGAATTCCAATTTGGGAATCATGGTGGTTCTAAGATATTGGTCAAAGAACGCCGAGAGGTCCTTCCCTGTTTTCTCGCTTAGATAATCTTCGATTTGCTTGGTAGTCACGGTTTGATGATAAAACTCGGAATTGAGGCCCCTGAGAGCTTGTCGCCAAAGCGCGTCATCCTCTATCAATTGCCTAAGCGTATGGAGGATGTTGGCCCCTTTGTAGTACATATCCCCCGAACCGCTTTTATTGACGTGGTATGGCCCAATTATGGGTCTGTCGTTTTGAATGTTTGCACGTGTCCCAATCACATATTCAGAGGCCGCCTTTGGGCCAAAATGATAATCCAAGTATAAATTTTCCGAATAGGCGGTGAATCCCTCATGAATCCACATATCGGCAATGTCTTTATAGGTGATGTTGTTGGCGAACCATTCGTGGCCTGCTTCATGTATGATGATAAAATCAAACTTCAATCCCCAACCAGAACCGGAAAGATCTCGGCCCAGGTACCCATTTTGATATCCATTGCCATAAGTAACGGAGCTCTGGTGTTCCATGCCGAGGTATGGGACTTCCACCAACTTGAATCCATCTTCGTAAAAGGGGTAAGGACCGAACCAATGCTCAAAGGCATCCAACATCATACGAGTTTGCTTAAACTGTTCCTTGGCCTTTTCCAAGTTCTCGGGCAATACATAGTAGTCCAAGTCCAGAAATCCTTTTTCTCCTTCGTATTTTTCTCCAAAATGGACATAATTACCAATGTTCACATTGACACCATAGTTGTTGATGGGATTGGAAACAAACCAGTGAAAGGTTTTTTGGTTTCCAATTTCCTCCACTTTTTCCAATTTTCCGTTGGAAACATCCATTAGGTTTTTGGGAACGGTCACACTAATGCGCATGCTGTCCACTTCATCGTACATATGGTCCTTGTTGGGCCACCAAACACTGGCCCCGAGTCGTTGGCAGGAGGTGGCCACAAATGGATTGCCATTTTCATCCTGTTTCCATGAGAAACCTCCATCCCAAGGTGCCCTAACGGCTTTTCGTGGGTGTCCCGAGTATTCAATTTCTATTTGGTTGAAGTCCCCTGGACGTTGTTTTTTATTCAATTCGATGAAATGTGCGGCTCCCTCAGAGGTGAAATCAAGTTTTTTTCCGTCTTGGGTCACGGATGCTATCTGCATGGGTTCCTGCAAATCAATCTGCAAGATGTTGGAAGGCTTCAACACCTGATAACGTACCGTGTTGCTTCCAGAAATAAACTCGTTGTTTGGGTCCACTTCAACTTTTAGATGGTAATAGTTTAAATCCCACCATTCCCGTTCCGGGGTAATGCTTCCCCGGAGGGTGTCCTGACGTGTAAAATTTTGGGCCGAAACAAAATAGCCGCCAAGAATGGCCAATGTCAGTAAAAAAAAGTGCTTCATACTATAAAAATGATTCGCAGTTTAAAAGCTTGATTATCTAAACACCTTATTGGGAAAAACCACCGGGCTTTCATGTCCATCTTTGCCCACGGATGCCACCCCGAAAAAGTAGTTGTCAATAACTATGCCGTCCAGGGTGTGCTCGGTGACATCACCCACATACTTGAAGTTGTCCCAAGTGGGAGAGGTGGTATCCCGCCAATAGATTTTATATCCCGCGGCGCCATCTACTTTGTTCCACTTTAGTTTGGTGGATGGTTCCACAATTCCCCCAATCTCAACGGTGGATGGTGCAGGGGGACCCCATGCAATGGACGCCAGGGAAATGGCATTTACCGCTGTCAATTTCTTGGCATATTCAAAATTAACGTGCTCCAACACATCACCATAAGCGATGCCATCCTCAACCCGGATATCTTGATGTTGTTGGGTATAGTTTTCATGGGCTTCCATAATCCGGATTCCGGCAAAGCCTGCATCGTTGAAAGGTCTGTGATGCCCGCCTCTTCCAAAGCGATCCAAGCGATAAATGAGCATTGGATTCATTTCGGGCATATACGCTCTTGTCGTTTTGTGGACGTAGCGGGCCAATTGACGGCTTATGCCATCCACCTCACCTCCGTAAAATCGTCGGGCCTGTCGTTCATCTTCGGTTTCCGTGGGCGGAACTGGTTCGGAGAATATTCTGAAATCCCTGTTGCTTACCACACCATCTACTCCTGTTATATTACCAATCATATCGTTATTGAGGATGCCAACAATGTCCCAACCTTTTTCCTTGGCATGGGCCGTAAGCCCCCTTCCACCGTAAAGTCCTTGTTCCTCTCCGGAAAGGCCTACGAAGATAATGCTGCTCTCAAACTGATACTTTGAAAGTACACGTGCTGCTTCAATAGTGCCTGCCATACCGCTGGCATTGTCGTTGGCTCCTGGTGAATCTGATGTAAAATCGACGGGATCACTGACACGGGAATCAATATCCCCGCTCATGATGATAAACCGGTTGGGATATTTGGTTCCCCGCTGTATCGCAACCACATTGACCACCCAAACATCTTTGATAATTCTTCGACCGTCTCCTTCTTTTACCAGGTCTTTTTGATAGAACACCTCTAAACAATCGTTGCAATTGGATGAGATTTTATCAAATTCGGACTTGATCCATCTGCGGGCAGCACCTATTCCCCTTTTTTCGGAGATGGTGTCGCTCAAGGTATGTCTTGTGCCGAAGCCCACAAGGGTGGTAACATCCTTTTCAATCCTTTCGGAGGAAACGGCGTTGATGATTTCGTATACTCTTGGGTCGGATTGGGCAAAACATTGTATTGATATCCAAAAACATAGTAAGGAACATAATGTTTTCATTCTAATGGGATTTTTAAAATCTGAAGCTATGAAAAATTTATCTAATGAAAGTGACCTTGGCAATTTTGCCATTTTCAACTTCATAAATCGCCACTGCGCTGATGTATGTACCATTTATCCGGACATATTCCTCATCGACCACTTTATTTCCGATGACCATTCGATTTTTGATTTCACAATGAAGATCGGGCGTGTTTTCAAAAAAAGTAGCGTAGCGTTGGCGCATTTTTTCCTTTCCTTCTGAAAAAAGGGTGTTGGGGAAGTTATACAGTTTTACGTCTTCGGAATAGGTGTCCATGAAAGCGTCGATGTCCCTTGTATTATAGGCTTCCAACTGTTTCTGGACAATTATTTTTGGTGATTCCTCGGCAACAAAGGCCAACCTGGTCCTCCCATTGTTCACCGCAATTCGGGAAATGTTGTTGATTTCTTCCTCTTGAAAACGAAAAAGCTGTTCCCAGTCCACCCCGTTTTGGGTATCAAACATTAAAAGTGTTTTTCCAGCTCCTGTTAGTAGGGTGTTTTCATCCAACCAACAGATGTCCTCCTCATTTTTGTATACCTCCGCAATTTTTTGTGTAGCCCCAGAAATGGGGTCCATGGATTTTATTTCCCAGGTTTTTTTCTCCTTGCTGATATATCCAATAAGGTTCGTTCCCGGAATTTTATGTAATGATCGGCCAACATTCTTCTGATGGGTGTGGTTGGAACCATCCTTAAGATTGCTGACTACCAAGTCCAAACGGTTCTCAACCAAGACTGAAGAAACCAAAATATGATCGTTGTGCCACACATGATAACCAATCTTCAGGTTGTTCAATGGTTCGGATTCTCCTGTATGGACATCGTATTCATAGAGTCTTTGGAGTCCATCCAGATCCAGTCGTATGGCCGATATGTTTTTGGAATTTGGTATTCGCAATGGCGAATATTCACTGCCAATGGGAGTATTTGTAATCCATTCCGAGGTGCTTCCCTTACTGATGTTGAAACGCAGTACATCGGTTTGGTCCGCCCGTGTGGATGAGAATAAAACGGTATCATCATCCCAGAAAGAGGGCTGGTTATCATACCCTTCATTATTGGAGATGTTTTTCGGATTGGAAAGAATGGGTGCCCCATTTTTCCATTCGAGATCAAATAAATATACTTCGGTGTTTCCTTGCCCCAGTGCTATCGACCCTGCAAATAGGCCAAAGAGGACAAACAATCTATTGCTCATAGTTACTCAAACTGTTTTAAAAGTTCTCTTACGCGTTTAGTATTCTCAACATAATATTTGGCATGGGTTTTTTGGAACCCAACTTTCACGGTGAGGGTAGAATCGGGAAGCTCTTGGAACATGTACTCATCCGTCCAGTCATCGCCTATGGCGAATACAAAATCATAGTCGTTTTCGCTCAACATCCGTATCGCCGCACGGCCCTTGTTCACATTGCTGCTCTTCACCTCCATCACCTTATTGCCGTTTAGCACACTGATATCATCGTTGCCTATTAGGCTTCTTAGTACGGTATTGAGTTCGGATGCCCTTTTGTCACCAAAATCAGGGTCGGTGTTTCGATAGTGCCATGCCAGGGAATAATTTTTTTCCTCCACAAAAGAACCAGGTGTCCTATCCACGAAAGATTCCAGTACGGGACGAATTTTCTCCATCCACTCTCCCTTCACTTTTTCCAGCATTTTGAATTCCTCCCCATTTTTAGAGATCCAAACGCCGTGTTCCACGATCATGTTATATTTCTTGGGAAGGAACCACCTTCCGAAAGTCTGTTTGTCCCTTCCGCTTATCAAAAAGAGCGTGGTATTTTCCTGTGCACTGATTTTGTCCAAAAGCTCATAAAGTTCACCATCGGGGGATGCTTTTTGGGGATCCTTATGGAATCCGGCCAAAGTGCCGTCATAATCCAGGAAGAGCAGGCGGTTTTTGGCGGCTCTATATTTTTTGCCCATTTCCTGTAATATGCCATCCGTTACCTTTTTGGCCACAACGGTATTGAGGGCAACATTGCTCTTGTCCTTTAGGGCCTTCATAAATTCATTGGCCCAGACCTCTACATTGTAGCGTTCCAAACGGTTTTGAAGAAAGGTATTCCTTGAAATCTGTTCCTCCTTGGGCATGTTGATGGCCTGATTAAGGGTATCTGCCTGTTGCTCAAAATTGTTGGGGTTGATGAGCAGGGACTCGTTCATTTCGTAGGCCGACCCAGCCATTTCACTTAAAATAAGCACCCCTGTTTTGTCGGTGCGGGTGGCAATATATTCCTTGGCCACCAAATTCATGCCGTCACGCAGTGGTGTGAGCCAGGCGATATCGCTTGAGGTATAAAGATCGATCAAGCTTTTGAAGGGCAAGGACCTGTAGAAATACCAGATCGGTGTCCAATTGACGGTGGATAGCTCACCATTGATGCGCCCCACCAGTTCGTCAATTTCCTTTTTCAACAATTGATATTGGGGCACATTGGAACGCGAAGGTACTGCCAAAATGATCAACCTAACCTTTTCCTTGTACTCTGGATACTTGTTCAAAAAGTATTCGAATGCGTTTATCCTTTTGGCAATTCCCTTACTGTAATCCAAACGGTCTATGGAGAGAATGAGCTTGGTGTCCGGTGCAGAGGCCTTATGACTGTCCAGACGTTCTTGGAGGTCACTTTTCTTATTTTTATCGTGATCAAGGGCCGCCTTCCTGAATTTCTTGTAGTCGATTCCCATGGGAAAGGAATCTACCTTTATTACGCGATTGTCAACAAAAACATCGTTAAAGTTTACTTCCAGGCCCAGAATTCTTCTAACCGCACTCAGAAAATGACGTTCGTAGTCGTAGGTATGGAAACCGATAAGGTCCGCTCCGAGTAATCCCTCCAGGACTTCTTCCCGCCAGGGCAGCGTCCTGAAAATCTCATAGGAGGGAAAGGGAATGTGCAGAAAGAATCCAATGGATGTTTTTGGTCTTTTTTCACGGACCATCTGGGGCACCAGCAATAGCTGATAATCATGCACCCAGATGATGTCACCGTCTTCGGATTTTTCAATGATGGCATCGGCAAACTTTTGGTTCACGGCTTTATAGGTTTCCCAAAAATCGAGCTCAAACTCAGAATATTCCATGAAATAATGGAAAAGGGGCCAAATGGTCCGGTTACTGAACCCAAAATAAAAGCCATCCACCTCAGTGGCATTTAGGGTGACCTTGGCGCAGCCATGTTCGGCAAGGGCCGCATCAATGTCTTGCTCCAGTTCCGGGGGTGTTTCCTCATCGGTTAACCCCGACCAACCTATCCAAAGGCTCTCGCCACCGCTGTGCACGGATTTCATCCCAGTAGCTAATCCTCCCACACTGGGCACGGCATTGATTTTTCCATTGCTAATTTGCAATTGAACAGGTAGTCGATTTGAGATTATGATAGTTTTGCCCATAAAAGGATGCTTTTGGCAGGGTTTGCTTTTAAGTTTTTTTAAAATTCGTGAAATTCGACGGCAAAAGCAATTCATTCCAAACGTTTTGCGGATATTTAGCCTATGGATAACTTGGATTACGGTATTATCGGTAATTGTAGAAGCGCGGCCTTGATTTCAAAAACCGGATCGTTGGATTGGTGCTGCCTTCCAGAATTTGACTCCCCCTCGGTCTTTGCAAAACTGCTTGATGAAAGCAAAGGAGGTAGTTTTGAGATAAAAACGGACGCTAAATACGAAATACGTCAGGAATATCATAAAAACACCGCCATTCTGGTCACCCGGTTCGCTGACGGAGATGATATTTTTGAGATCCACGATTTTATGCCCCGCCACCATAAGCCCAATGGCAAGTACAATGCGCCACCTGAAGTGGTCCGTTATGTCAAATATATTTCCGGCGCTCCCAAGTTTTCAGTGTATTACGACCCCAGACTGGAGTATGGAATGGGATTGACCACACACTACATAAAGGCAAATTATGTGGTCAGCTTAACGCATAAACAAAAATTTGACACCTTGTTCCTTTACACTTCGTTCAACAAAAACATCGTAATGGACGGTGGGGAGATTACGCTGAAGGAAGATGGTTTTTTTCTGATGTGCTACAATGAGAAAATTCTAAAACCCAGCATTGATAGGATGGCCTTGGAGCTTGAAAGGACCAAGGTGTATTGGTTGGACTGGGTTGCCAAAGCACCCACATATAAGCAATTCAACGAGGAAATCACGCGAAGTGGCATCACTTTGAAGCTGCTTACCTACGATAAAACAGGGGCGGTGCTGGCCGCAGCGACCACGTCCTTGCCGGAGACCATTGGTGAGGTGCGTAACTGGGACTACCGATTTTGTTGGATTCGCGATGCCTCCATGGTAATCAAGGTGGTCTCTGAACTCGGGCATAAAAATTCCGCGAAACGATACCTTCAATTTATCATTGATTTGATGCCAGACAAGGATGAGAAGCTTCAGATCATGTATGGCATCAACAAGCAAAAAACACTGACGGAACGTACTCTGGACCATCTTGATGGATATAAAGGCTCCAAACCTGTGCGTGTCGGAAATGCAGCCTATAAACAACGGCAGAACGACATTTATGGCATTCTGATGGATGTTATTTATGAGCAACTGGTTAAGTTCAGCAACGATATTGAGAATGTGGAAGAACTCTGGAGCATCACCAAGGGGATTGTTTGGATCGTGGCCAAGCACTGGAAGGAGCCCGATAAGGGCATTTGGGAGTTCAGGGGAGAGGACAGGCATTTCACTTTTTCCAAAGTGTTGTGCTGGGTGGCGTTGGATAGGGCCATAAAAGTGGCCAAAATGTTCGGAAAGCAAAGAAAGATTGAGAAATGGTCCGCTCTGGAGCAAGAAATAAAGCGGGACATTCACCAAAATGCATGGAACAAGGACACGAACGCTTTTGTTCAATCCTATGGATCCAAGCACTTGGATGCTTCGGTACTCCTAATGGAACCCTATGGGTTTATCCATGCCAAGGACCCAAAATACGTAAGCACGGTAAGGGCCATAGAGGAAAACCTCAGCAATGATGGACTTCTTTATCGCTATAAAAATGAGGATGATTTTGGATTGCCCTCCTCATCCTTCACCATCTGCACTTTTTGGTTTATCAACAGTCTTTTTAAGATAGGGGAGGAAGAAAAGGCACTGAAACTTTTTGATCGATTATTGGGGTACAGTAACCATTTGGGGCTTTTCAGTGAGGATATCGATTTTAAAACAAAACGCCTATTGGGGAATTTTCCGCAAGCTTACTCGCATTTGGCCTTGATTGAATGCGCCATCAATTTCTCCAAAAAAATGAGCGAGGAACGGATATTGGAATCGATTGGGTAAACAAAAAAAACCGCCCTTTTGGGGCGGCCTTCAAAAAAACTCAGAAGAGCATTATTTGAATTAGTCAAAGGTATATTCATTATCTGCGGCCACTTTGTCCGCAATTTGTGTGCGCAGTGCAACTACATTGGGTTGGTTTGCATATTTCGTAAACCGTTTCAATCCCATGAGCATCATGCGTTGTTCATCACCTTCTGCAAAGGATACGATCGCTTCCTTACCTTTTTGGATGATGGTGTCCACCGCTCTGTAAAGGTACAGTTTGGACATGGCAATCTGTGCGGCCTGTGATTCTTCCCCAAAGCGTTTTGCATTCTTTTCAGTCCTCAAAATCGCAGATTCTGCAAGATAGACCTGTATCAATATATCGGATGCCGATAACAACACCATTTGATGTTTTTCAAGATCCGGCCCAAATTTTTGTACGGCACTTCCGGCAATCATCAGGAAAACTTTTTTCAACCGCACTATCATATCCTTTTCCTCGGCAAAGAGTGCTGAAAAATCGGGAGTGTCAAATGATGGGATTCCCATCAACTCTTCCCCAACGGCAGTAGCAGGACCCAAAAGGTCCACATGGCCTTTCATGGCCTTTTTAACCAACATGCCCACGGCCAACATACGGTTGATTTCGTTGGTGCCCTCATAGATCCTGGAGATTCTGGCATCACGCCAGGCAGATTCCATTGGGGTATCGGCGCTAAAGCCCATCCCGCCAAAAATCTGGATGCCCTCATCGGTTGTGTGCTGTACATGTTCGGAAACGGCCACTTTTAGGATGGAACATTCAATGGCATATTCCTCCACGCCCTTCAATTCGGCTTCCTGATGCGAATTTCCACTGGCTTCGCGAATGGCTATCCTGTCCTCAATATCCTTGGCCGCACGGTAGCAGGCCGATTCATCAACATAAACATTGGTGACCATATCGGCAATCTTTGCCTTTATGGCACCAAAGTTTATAATAGGGGTTTTAAACTGAACACGCTCGTTGGCATATTTAACGGCCTCATTGATGACCCTGCGCTGTGCTTCCAAACAGGCGGCGGCCAGTTTGATACGACCAACATTCAGGGCGTTCATGGCTATTTTAAAGCCATTTCCACGTTCAGACAGCATGTTTTCCACAGGAACTTTGGTTTCACTAAAGAAAACCTGACGGGTAGAGGAGGAGTGGATGCCCAATTTTTTCTCTTCATCCCCTAATGTGATACCATTTTCAGGATCATTCTCCACGATAAACCCGGTGATGTTCTTGTCGTCTTCAATTCTGGCAAAAACAATGAACAAATTGCAGAATCCTGCATTGGAAATCCACATTTTTTGTCCGGTGATGCTGTAGTATTTGCCGTCTTTCGAAAGAACGGCCTTGGTTTTGCCTGAATTGGCATCGGAACCTGCTCCGGGTTCGGTCAAACAATAGGCTCCGAACCATTCTCCAGAAGCCAGTTTGGGAACATATTTCTGTTTTTGTTCTTCGGTTCCATATAGCGTGATGGGCATGGTGCCGATTCCTGTGTGCGCTCCAAATGCGGTACTAAAAGAACCTGTGGCACCCGAAATATAGTCGCAGACCAACATGGTAGAGACAAATCCCATTCCCATTCCGCCATAGGCTTCTGGCACTGCAACGCTCAACAATCCCAATTCGCCTGCTTTTCGCATGCATTCCTCGGTATAGGCGTAGTCTTTTTTCTCAAAACGCTCCCAATGCGCCCAAAGTTCACGATCCACAAATTCCTTGGTGCTCTCACGCATCATTTTTTGTTCCTCATTGAGGTCCTCCAATGTGAAAATATCTTCGCAGTTGGTTTCTTTGACCAGAAATTGACCGCCTCTTAAAATATCTTTGTTTAGGGTTTCCATGGCAAAATATTTTTAATGTTAAATTTTAAATGTTGGATTTAATCTTTAAGTTTTCTTGCGATGTCTTTACAATCTTGGTTAGAATGTTAATTATTGAATTGATTTCATCAATCTCCTTTTCACAGCTCACGTTGCCCAATTTAGATTCATTTAGGAGATAAAGCCAGTACTTTGTTTCCCTTGCCTCCTTGGACGCAATAGCCATTTTATGGATAAAATCTTTTTTTGATTGGGCTGCCGTTGCCTCATTCACATTGGCTCCAATACTTGTTCCACTTCGCAAAAGTTGTTTTGATAAAACAAATTCTTTGTTCACTTTTAGCGTCTTAAATAACTCAATGATGGCTAATGAAAAATCAAATGTTTTTGTTACTATAAGATTATCTTCCTTCATAGAAAATTCAACATTCAAAATCTCAAATCTGTCGTATTTAGTTAAGAAATTCATATATACCCGCGGCCCCTTGTCCGGTTCCAACACACATGGTGACCATACCGTATTTTCCTTTCATGTCTCTTTTTCGCATTTCGTCAAACAGTTGTACGGACAGTTTTGCCCCAGTGCATCCCAACGGATGACCCAAGGCAATGGCGCCTCCGTTTACATTCACAATTTCTTGGTTCAGGTCCAATTCTCTAATTACAGCTAGGGATTGGGATGCAAAAGCTTCATTCAATTCAATCAGTTCGACATCGCTTTGTTTCAATCCTGCTTGCTTAAGTGCTTTTGGAATGGCCTTTACAGGCCCAATGCCCATAATCCTTGGCTCAACTCCTGCCGCAGCATAATTGACCAATCGGGCAATAGGTTCTAGGTTGAGTTCTTTCACCATTTCCTCGCTCATGACCAAAACGAAAGCGGCTCCGTCACTCATTTGTGATGAATTCCCAGCGGTCACGCTTCCGTCAGCGGCGAAAACTGGCCTAAGTTTGTTCAGGGTTGGAATGTTGGTGTCACCTCTTGGGCCTTCATCCTTGTTTACGGTGTAGGTTTTGGTTTCCTTTTTTCCAGCTTCGTTAACGAAAGTATGTTCGACCTCAATGGGCACAATCTGGTCCTGGAAACGGTTCTCTTCTTGGGCTTTAAGCGCCTTCATGTGCGAATTGTATGCAAACACGTCCTGATCTTCCCTGGACACCTTGAACTGTTTGGCCACCGCTTCGGCGGTGAGGCCCATTCCCCAGTAGTAATCTTCATGGCCTTCTTTTGCAGTAGCATAGTCAGGCGTGGGTTTGTAACCTCCCATGGGAATGTAACTCATACTTTCCGAGCCTCCGGCGATGATGCAATCTGCCATTCCGGACTGGATTTTAGCCGTTGCTATACCAATGGTTTCCAATCCAGAGGCGCAATATCGGTTCACGGTCACTCCAGGAACATCTTCAATGTTCAATCCCATAAGCGAGATAAGTCTGGCCATGTTCAACCCTTGTTCGGCCTCGGGCATGGCATTCCCCACTATAACATCGTCGATACGTTTTTTATCCAATTGTGGGAGTTCCTTCATCATGTATTCGATGGTCTCCGCGGCCAATTCATCGGGTCTTTTAAATCGGAACAGTCCCCGGGGGGCTTTCCCGACCGCTGTCCTGTAGGCTTTTACTATATATGCTGTTTTCATGTCTTGATTTTGAATGCTTGATTTTCAATGTTGGATCTTAAAAATCCATAATTCAACATTTTTAATTTCTTAGTGGCTTACCCGTTTTCAACATATGCTGGATACGTTCCAACGTTTTCCTTTCGGTACATAATGATAGGAAGGCTTCGCGTTCCAAATCCAATAAATATTGTTCGGTTACCAGGGTCGCTTCGGAAAGATCACCACCTGCCATCACATAGGCCAGCTTATCCGCAATTTTTTTGTCATGCTCGGAAATATAATGTCCGGCTTCCATCGAATCTGTTCCCACGAGGAACATACCCAAAGCCTGTTTTCCGAGCACTTTTACATCCTTTCTTTTGGGTGGCTTGGTATAGCCTGCTTCTGCCATCAGTTTGGCATAGGCTTTGGCCGTAGCAATCTGTCGGTCCTTGTTGACCACTACCACATCTTTTCCTTTTTGTAGAATGCCCAAATCAAAGGCCTCATATGCTGAAGTGGACACCTTGGCCATTCCTATGGTAAGGAAGTATTCCTGAAGCACATTCAGTTCCACATCATTTTTTCTAAAGGTATCCGAGGCTCTAAGTGCCATTTCTTTGGAACCTCCGCCACCTGGAATGACTCCGACCCCAAATTCCACCAAACCTATGTAAGTTTCAGCCGCAGCCACAACTTTATCCGCATGCAGTGAAAGCTCGCAGCCGCCTCCCAAACACATACCGTGCGGTGCGGCAACGGTAGGAATTGAGGAATAGCGCATGCGCATCATGGTGTCTTGAAAGTATTTTATGGCCATGTTGAGTTCGTCATATTCTTGCTCAACGGCCATCATGAAAATCATTCCAATATTGGCTCCAACGGAGAAATTTGCAGCTTGATTGCCAATTACCAAACCTTGAAAATCCTTTTCGGCTAAGTCAACAGCTTTGTTCAGACCTGCCAGCACATCACCGCCTATGGTATTCATTTTGGATTGGAACTCACAGTTGAGAATGCCATCGCCCAAATCTTCGATGACCACACCACTGTTCTTGAATACTTCATTGGATTTTCTGATGTTGTCCAAAATGATGAAGGCATCCTGACCCGGAATTTTCTCCATCGCTTTTTTAGGAATATCATAGAAATAGGTTGCTCCATCCTTAACACTATAAAAGGAATCGATCCCGGCCGATTTCATTTCATCGACCCAAGATGCAACTTCCAATCCTTCAGCCTTAATCAATTCCAGACCCTTTTCCAGACCCACGGCATCCCAAATTTGGAATGGGCCATGCTCCCAGCCAAATCCCGCCTTCATGGCATCATCAATCTTGTAGATTTCGTCGGATATCTCAGGGATGCGATGCGTGACATAGGCAAAAAGGGCACCAAAACTTTTTCTGTAGAATTCCCCCGCTTTATCCTTGCCATTTACAAGTACTGGAAAACGGTCGATGACCTTGTCGATGGTCTTGGTCAACTCCAATGTGGCGAATTTTGCACTCTTTTTGGAGCGATAGTCCATCGTGTCCAAATCCAGGGTAAGGATTTCGCTTTTACCATCACTGCCGGTGACCTTTTTGTAGAAACCTTGACCGGATTTGCTGCCCAACCATTGGTTGTCCACCATAGTCTTGATAAAGTCTGGCAGTTTGAAAATGTCGTGACGTTCATCGTCCTTACAGTTTTCATAAATACCGTTGGCCACATGCACCAAAGTGTCCAAACCAACAACATCAACAGTCCTGAACGTGGCCGATTTGGGCCGTCCGATGACAGGTCCGGTAAGTTTGTCCACTTCTTCCACGGTCATTCCCAAATCCTTTACTGTATGGAAGAGGCTTTGAATACTGAAAATTCCAATCCTGTTCCCGATAAAGGCCGGAGTGTCTTTGGCCACCACAGAGGTCTTACCCAAATATTGCTCTCCATAACCATTCAAGAATTCCAATACTTCTTTGGATGTTTTTGGACCCGGGATGATCTCAAAAAGTTTTAAGTAGCGTGCCGGGTTGAAGAAATGCGTTCCACAGAAATGTTTTTGAAAATCCTCACTTCGTCCCTCGTTCATAAACTTGATGGGAATACCGGAGGTGTTCGAGGTAATCAAAGTGCCGGGCTTGCGATGTTTGTCCAACTTTTCGAACACCTGTTTTTTGATATCCAACCGTTCCACGACCACCTCTATGATCCAATCCACTTCGCTCACTTTGGAAATATCGTCCTCCAGATTGCCGGTGGTGATTCGTTCCGCAAACTTACTATGATAAATAGGGGAGGGTTTTGATCTTAGGGCGGCGGTCAACGAATCGTTTACCAAACGGTTGCGTACCGCTTTGTTCTCCAAGGTAAGTCCCTTGGCTTTCTCTTTTTCGGTGAGTTCCCTAGGGACTATATCCAACAATAAAACCTCAACCCCGATATTGGCAAAATGACAGGCGATGCCACTTCCCATGATACCTGAACCGATTACGGCAACTTTATTGATATGCCTTTTCATTAGCAGTTGATATTAATTAGTTGTTTTAAGGTATATTTTCTTATCTGCGATAAGTTTGTTAATTATGTCGGTGGTTTTGAAAAAACTTGCCAGATCCTCTCCAGAAACATGTTCCCTGACCACTTCATTGAATCGCAACACCACATCTTTGGAGTCTTTGCGTTTTTCAAGGCCCAAGGCCGTCAAGTGAATCAAAACGCCACGACCATCATTGGGATTGGGTCTTCGTTCAATGTATCCCTTTTCTTCAATACTCTTCAAAATTCGGGATAGGCTTGTTGCTTCCATACCCATTTTGGGTCCCAGCGCAGTGCTTGGTGTTCCTTGTTTTGGGTCGATGCTCAACAAGGTAAAGCCTATGGCCATGGTGAGGCCATAGTTTTTGGCTTCTTCGTTGTACATTTTGCTTACCGCTTGCCATGTGGCACGCAGTGCGTAGTCTATGGTCAATTCTTTCATGAACCTAGGTTGAGGGATTCAAATATAGGCAAAATTTATTATGCATGCATAATAAATGTATCAAAATAGCGTGCAAAAAAAATGTGCCCACTTAAGTGGGCACATTCCGATTGTGTTTAATAAAGGTTGTGCTAATGACCGTAGATGTCATTGTACAAATCCAAATACTTTTCCTTTATCTTCTTTCTTTTCAAACTCAGTTTTGGCGTAAGCTGCCCCCCATCCACTGTCCAGACTTCTGGGGTCAAGCGGAACTGTTTCACCTTTTCCCACTTGGCAAAATCCTCGTTGGCGCTATCCAATTCCTCTTGAATGCGTTTAATTACATGCGGATTCTTCACCAAATTGGCATTGTCGCCCAACTCGTGCCCGTGCCTTTCGCCCCATTCACGAACAAACTCAAAGCTGGGCTGGATCAACGCAGCGGGCATTTTTTCACCTTCACCTACCACCATGATCTGTTCCACAAAGCGGGATTGTTTAATGCGATTCTCCAATAACTGGGGCGCCACATATTTTCCTCCTGAAGTCTTGAACATTTCTTTTTTACGATCGGTGATCCTTAAAAAGTCGTCGGAATCAATCTCGCCGATGTCCCCTGTGTGGAAGTATCCGTCCTTTAAGACTTCATCTGTACGCTCTTTGTCCTTGTAATAACCCAGCATCACATTTGGGCCCTTGCACAGAATTTCACCATCACTGGCAATTTTAACCTCAACCATATCGATGACCTTACCCACGGACCCAATTTTCCATCCGTGTTCCCGTTCGTCGTTCACCGTAATAACGGGCGATGTCTCTGTGAGGCCATAACCTTCCATTACCGGTATCCCCGCGGCGGCGAACACCCTGGCCAGTCTTGGCTGTAAGGCCGCTCCACCGGAGACCATGACTTTTAAGTTGCCCCCCAATCCTTCTTTCCACTTACTGAAGATCAATTTTCGGGCAATGCCTAGTTGTTTTTCATACCACCAACCATTTTTTCCATAGGGCTCAAATTTCAGCCCGAGCTCTACGGCCCAAAAGAAGAGTTTCTTTTTAATGCCTGTAAGCAAGGTCCCTTTTGCGATAATGGCATCATAAACCTTCTCCAACAATCTGGGAACAACGGTCATAACGTTTGGCTTCACTTCTTTGATGTTATCGCTGATTTTATCCAAACCTTCGGCAAAATGGATTTCAATACTGCAATACTGGTAGAGGTATATGATCATTCGTTCAAAAATATGGCAGACTGGTAAAAAACTCAGTGCATTGGCACCGGGATCAAAAGGAACCCGTTTCTTACTGGCCACCACATTGCTAACAATATTATCGTGTGTAAGCATAACACCCTTGGGTCTTCCGGTAGTTCCGGAAGTATAGATCAAAGTGGCCAGGTCGGAGGGTTTAACCTCGGACATTCTTTTTTCCACATCTTTTTGGTTGGAGGTGTCTTTTCCCAAATCAAGAACCTTGCTCCAGTTTTCACAGTTGTCCAGTTGGTCAAAAGAATAGACCTCTTTAAGTTTTTTAAGTTTCGGGCTGATACTCAGTACCTTTTGCAACACTTCATCGCAGGAAACAAAACAGTATATGGATTCTGAATGGTTTATCACATATTCGTAATCTTCCTCGGACATGGTAGGATAAATGGGAACATTTTGTGCCCCAACCTGCAGCACGGCAATATCCAAAATGTTCCATTCTGTGCGATTGGTACTTGAGATCACGGCGATTTTGTCATTGGGTTTAACGCCCATTCGCAACAAGGCCCTACTTATGGCATTGGCCTTGTCGATGTACTCTTTGGTTGAGGTTGCTACCCATTTGCCGTTGTATTTGGTGACCAACGACTTTTCCAGGGGAAGATGTTCCATCTGGTAATAGGGGAAATCGAATAATCGGGTAACATTTTGCATACTAAGTTTCTATTAGGTAATTGCAAAATAGGGAAAGGAAGTGGGATTTTAAAATCGGGAATTCAAAAAGGATGCTAATTCTTTTATAATATCACAATAAATGCAATTTCAAGCCTTCATGGGAATCCACAAACCCAAGTGATTGGTAAAAGGACAATGCTTCGGGACGCTTCTTATCCGTGGTCAATTGCACCACATGGGCTCCTTTTTGTTTGGATTTTTCAATGGCCCATTGGAACAACTTTTTTCCGATTCTCTTTCCTCGGTAATCCTCGTGGATGCGAACGGCTTCAATTTGCGCTCGGATGCCGCCTTGATAGGTAAGATATTGGATAAAGCTCAATTGCAATGTTCCAATGACTTGATTCTGCTCGTTTTCAATGACCACAAGTTCTTGGTTGGGGTCTCTGGATATGTTATCAAACGCTTTCAGGTATGTATCTGGAAGGGGCGTCCTGTAATCCTCCCGTAGCTTTCCCAATTTGTCATGGGCCAACATCTCTACAATGGCAGGAACATCATCTTTTTGTGCCCTTCTAATCTTCACTGTTCACGTTTTCTATCCATTCTCTGGCATTTATAAAAGCTTGCAACCATGGCGACACTTCATCATTTCTATCCTTTGGATAGTACGCCCAGTTCCATGGGAAGGTAGATCGTTCAATATGGGGCATGGTTACCAAATGTCTTCCCGTTTTGTCGCAGAGCATTGCTGTGTTGTAATCGCTACCATTGGGATTGGCGGGATAGTCTTCATAGCCGTATTTGGCAACAATGTAATAGTGATCTTCGCTATGCGGAAAACTGAACTTGCCCTCACCATGGGAAATCCAGACGCCCAAAGTAGTCCCGGCCATGTTGGATAGCATTACAGAATTGTTTTCCTGAATCTTCACAGAAGTGAAATTGCTTTCGTGTTTGTGTGATTCATTATAGGTCATTCTGCCATGGGTCTCGTGTTCAGGATTGATGAGGTCCAGTTCCATGAACAATTGGCAGCCATTGCAAATACCTACAGAAAGCGTATCAGGTCGAGAGAAGAACTCCTTGATGACCTTGTTGGCCTTTTCATTGTACTTGATGGCACCCGCCCAGCCTTTGGCACTTCCTAGAACATCCGAATTGGAAAAACCACCCACAGCTCCTAGAAACTGAATGTCTTCCAAAGTCTCCCTGCCCGAGATCAGGTCTGTCATGTGCACATCCTTCACATCAAATCCTGCCAAATACATGGCATTGGCCATTTCACGTTCCGAATTGCTTCCTTTCTCTCGCAGAATGGCTGCTTTTAGTCGGGATTGTGGTCTATTGGGGGCCTTACCATCAAAACCTTTTGGGAAAACGTATTGAAGGGGTTGATTTTTGTAATTGTCGTAACGGTCTTTGGCCAAACTGTGGGCGGTTTGTTTGTCGTCCAACAAATAGGAAGTTTTAAACCAAACATCACGGAGTGAGGAAATATTCAGGCCGATTTCAATGCCGTTGTTTTTGATTTGTAAATCATTTCCAGGGCGGACCGAACCAATAGTCACAAATTCAATGTTTGCTTCTTTCAAAATCGGTTCTACCGAACCATCCTTAGCTTGAAAAACCAATCCAGAGTTTTCCGAGAACAACAGTTTGATGGTATTCGCTTCGCCGATTGAGGACAAATCTAGACTCGCCCCCAAATCTTGGTCCGCAAAGCACATTTCCAACAAGGTGGTAATCAATCCACCAGAAGCCACATCGTGCCCGGCCAAAATTTGGTCATTTTTGATCAATCCCTGAAGGGTGTTGAAGACCGTTTTTACATAATCCGCATCCAAAACCGAAGGAGCCTCATCACCCACACCATTCAATATCTGTGCAAAGGAAGAACCACCCAATTTATGGCCATCTTTTGAAAGGTTGATGTAATAGATTGTACCGCCATCTTTCTGAAACACGGGTTCCACAACTTTGGTAATGTTGTTGCAATGCGCTGTTGCTGAAACAATTACCGTTCCGGGTGAAATCACATCACCATCCTTGTATTTCTGTTTCATGGAAAGCGAATCCTTGCCTGTGGGCACATTGATGCCAAGTGCAATGGAAAAATCGGATAATGCTTTTACGGCTTCGTACAATCGCGCATCCTCGCCTTCATTGCGGCAGGGCCACATCCAATTGGCAGAAAGCGAGATTGATTTCAATCCATCTTTCAAAGGAGCCCAAACCAAATTGGTCAGGGCTTCGGCCACGCTGTTCCGACTTCCCGCAATGGGATCAATCAAACCAGAAATTGGGGAGTGCCCAATTGAGGTTGCAATTCCTTCCTTGCCCTTGAAGTCCAAAGCCATCACACCACAATTGTTCAGTGGCAATTGCAGCGGACCTGCACATTGTTGCTTTGCAACCCGACCGCCCACACAACGGTCCACTTTGTTGGTCAACCAATCCTTGCAGGCGACTGCTTCCAATTGTAACACCTGCTCCAGATAGTCGTGAAAATGCTCCAAAGAATAGGATAGGGCAGGGTAGGACTGCTGTACGGAAGTATCTTCCATAATGGTCTTTGGCGAACTTCCAAACATGTCAACCAAGTCCAAATCCATAGGTTTTTCTCCCGTTTGATGGGATTCAAAAGTAAATCGATGGTCCCCGGTAACCTGTCCCACGTTGTACATGGGCGAACGCTCGCGGGCCGCAACTCGATCTAGAAGATCCAGGTCCTTTTCACCGATCACCAATCCCATACGTTCCTGAGACTCGTTACCAATCAATTCTTTTTTTGAGAGGGTAGGGTCGCCAATGGGCAGTTTGTCGGTGTTGATATTGCCCCCGGTTTCCTCCACCAATTCGGATAAGCAGTTGAGGTGCCCGCCCGCACCGTGATCGTGTATGGAAACAATAGGATTTTCATGACTTTCCACCAATCCCCTGATGGCGTTGGATGCCCTTTTTTGCATTTCGGGGTTGGAACGCTGCACGGCATTCAACTCAATAGCCGAACTGAACTCCCCAGTATCTGCACTGGAAACAGCTGCGCCACCCATCCCAATGCGGTAGTTGTCCCCACCTAGAATGACTATTCTGTCTCCGTTTTTTGGTATATCCTTCAAGGCTTGGTCTGTTTTGCCGTAACCAATTCCGCCCGCGAGCATGATCACCTTGTCAAAGCCCAAACGTCTGGCTTCCTCCTTATGTTCAAAGGTGAGCACAGAGCCGGCAATCAAAGGTTGGCCAAATTTGTTCCCAAAATCTGATGCCCCATTGGATGCTTTAATTAAAATGTCCATCGGGGTTTGGTAGAGCCACTCTCGTGCTGCCATGCCCTTTTCCCAAGGACGATTTTCCTCCAAACGGGAGTATGAAGTCATATAAACAGCGGTTCCTGCCAAAGGCAACGATCCTTTTCCGCCTGCCAAACGATCCCGAATCTCCCCTCCCGAACCGGTGGCCGCACCATTGAAGGGCTCCACGGTAGTTGGGAAGTTATGGGTCTCGGCTTTTAGCGATAAAACGGAGTCAAATTCCTTTTCTTCATAATAGTCGGGCTTATCGGCACTTTTCGGGGCAAATTGTACTGCTTTTGGACCTTTGATGAACGCTACATTGTCTTTATAGGCTGAAACAATATCGTTGGGATTGGCCTCGGAGGTTTTTTTGATGAGTTTGAATAATGAGGATGGCATTTCTTTGCCATCAATAATAAATGTTCCGTTGAAAATTTTATGTCTGCAGTGCTCAGAATTCACCTGACTGAATCCAAACACTTCAGAATCCGTCAACTTGCGACCCAATTTTCGGGCAAGGTTTTCCAAATAGTCGATTTCCTCGTCGTTCAAGGCCAAACCTTCTTTCTGGTTGTAAGCGGCGATGTCATCAATCTCCAAAATGGCTTCTGGTACTATGTCGATTGTAAAAATGTCCTGGTCCAGGCCCTTGTATTTTTGGGAGAGCATGGGGTCGTAATCCGCATAGTTTTCGGGTACGGCATGGTATTCCTCAATCCTAATGATTCCGGAAATGCCCATGTTCTGTGTAATCTCAGTGGCATTGGTGCTCCACGGGGTGACCATGGCGGCGCGTGGCCCAACAAAAAAGGCGTCCAGGGACGCCGCTTCTATTCGGGGTTGGTTGCCGAACAACCATATCAATTTTGTAGTGTCTTCTTGGGAGATTTCTTTAGTGGTCTGGACAGCAAAGACTTTGGTCGCCCTGTCCCCAAAAAAATGGATCATACAATTTTTGCGTTGAGCGGTTTAAGAAAGTGCAAATTTACGATTTTGGGATGGATTTTGAGCAATGGAATAGGGGAGTTGTTAACGGAGGTTGTTGATATTAGTAAAAGAAAACTCAACCTATATTGGGGGCAATCTGAAAATACTATTCGACTTTTAGGGTATCAATCTGTTTAGGCTTTACTAATTTATAAGTCGACTCTTTAATTATTCTAATTTCATCCGTTTTATTGTTTTCGTTTTTATTTCCAAAAATTGACTGAGCACCATAAACTCCTAAGAACAAAAGACCAAATAAGAAAAATAATATTTGAAAAGCTGAAGGCCTTTTAACATTGGGACCATAAATGCTTAGACTCACTTCGTTTTCACTTTTTTCCGCACACTTTTCTAATGTCCCAGTCAACGCCATTAGTGTCATTATTCCAAAAAGTACTGATATAAAAAAACAAATCCAGCAGATTAATAATAAGGTCTCACTGCCCATATTGTCAAAGTCACCTCTAAACGTGATTGATAGCGCTATCAAAGCAGTAGATAAGGTAATCAACTGTTTTACTGTTGCAGAGGCAAAATCAAACGCTTTTTTTCGTAAATCTTCACTCATTTTAGCATATTGGCCATAATGGACACAAACTACTTCTAGATTTATTTAAAGCTTCGTATCGAATAATATCTTTCCCCGAAGTCCTTCTTTCTCTAAGCAAGTGCAAATTGTTTATATACCTTGTATATGCTTCTTTGGCGATACGGATATCTTCCGAAGATGTCCTCCTTTCACGGGTCATTCTATTCGCAGAAGCTTGAAGCATTTCATTAAAGTCTCTTGCCGAAACTTCTGACAGCTCAGTATTTAAGTTTTTAAAGATTGAATTAGAATGGTTCCTTAATTCTCTTAAAATGTCATCACTCATAGTTAATTTTATTTATTCTTAATTCAATAGTAGGCAATGCTAACATTATGAATGAATACTGTAAGAGGTGGGGAGAAATGCTTATAAAGCACCTAAATGTAGGAATTTTTGACAACTTTTTAAAATTTCTATTTCAAACTATAAGTGAATTAAAAATCCCCATGGTTTCCCTATCTTAGAAGCATTGATGCTAATTCTAAATCCAACCCTATGAAAACTCGGAAACTTGTGTTTTTGGGATTGTTGTGCTGTTTTTGTGCAACCTTAACGTTTGCCCAAAAAAAATACTCCAAAAAACAAATTGAAAAACTCAAAAGCGAAGCGGCGCAGATTGTGGAGGCCAACCACAAACAGAGCCAGGTGATGGTGGACAAAATCTTCAGCTTTGCTGAACTGGGCTTTCAAGAAGTGGAAAGTTCCAAATATCTCACTGGGATTTTGGAGGAAAACGGTTTTGAAATTGAACACTCCGTGAGCAACATCCCGACATCTTGGTTTGCCAAATGGAGCAACGGGGAAGGTCCGGTAATCGCTTTGGGCAGTGACGTGGACTGTATCCCAAAAGCTTCCCAATATCCCGGGGTAGCCTATCACAAGCCCATGGTGGATGGAGCGCCTGGTCATGGAGAAGGGCATAATTCCGGAATTCCGTTGAACATTACCGCTGTGTTGGCCGTTAAGCAGCTTATGGAAAGGGAAAATATTCCGGGCACTTTGATTGTATGGCCGGGTATCGCCGAGGAGTTGGTGGCGGCCAAGGCCTGGTATGTGCGCGACGGCCTTTTTGATGATATCGATATGTGCATATTTACCCATGTAAGCAACAACCTCAGCGTTTCGTGGGGGCAGGCATGGGGCACGGGCCTCATTTCTGTGGAATATTCCTTTGAAGGGGAAGCGGCACATTCCGCAGGAGCACCCTGGCGGGGGCGAAGTGCCCTAGATGCTGCCGAGCTGATGAACATTGCCTGGAACTACAAACGAGAACATTTGCACCCACTAAAACGTTCGCATTCCATCTTTACCGATGCAGGGGACCAGCCCAATGTGGTGCCTTCCCAGGCCAGCATCTGGTTCTATTTTAGGGATGTGGAATACCAGGGTATCATGGATATGTATGCCATGGCCAACGATATGGCCAAAGGTGCCGCCCTAATGACAGGAACCACGATGAAATCGAAAGTATTGGGTGCCGCATGGCCACGACATTTCAACAAGGTGATTGCCGAGACCATGTATGGCAATATTGAGAAGGTGGGGCTGCCCACCTGGTCCGAAGCCGATCAAGCTTTGGCCAAGGCGGTTCAGAAAGAGGTCAATTCAAAGGACACTACCGGATTGGCCATGGAATTATCAGAATTGGGATTGCCGGTAAAAGAGCCCAAAAGTGGTGGTTCGGATGATATTGGGGACGTATCTTGGAAAATACCTACGGTTACCATGCGTTTCCCTTCCAATATTCCTGGATTACAAGGACATCATTGGAGCAATGCCATTGCTATGGCTACACCAATAGCCCATAAAGGCGTGACCGCAGGGGCAAAGGCTGAGGCCATGACCATTTTGGATTTTCTGCTGAAACCGGAATTGGTGAAACAGGCTTGGGATTATTTCAACAACGAACAGAGCAAGGAACAAAAATACGAGCCCATGATTTCCGAGGATGATATGCCTCCGACCTACCTGAACAAGGACAAGCAGGACCAGTTTAGAAGTGCGTTGGAGAAATTTTATTATGACGAAACCCAATATGATTCCTACTTGGAACAATTGGGGATAGAGTACCCTACATTAAAAGAATAAATCCAAAGCCCTGACAATAAAAAAGCCCCAATTTTGGGGCTTTTTTACTTAAAAATAAGAGGAGTTTATACAAACATTCCTCCGGAAGCCTCTATGCGTTGGCCATTTATCCAAGCGGCATCATCGGTACAAAGGAAAGCCACAATGGAACCAATGTCCTCACTTTCTCCCACTCTTCCCAAAGCAGTCAGTGACGCAATGATGTCCACAACTTGAGGGGCTTTTTCAAACCGTTCTTTGTTGAAATCGGTATTGATGGCTCCAGGAGCCACCGTATTGGCCCTTATTTTTCGCTCACCCAATTCCTTGGCCAAGTAGCGGGTATAAACCTCTATGGCCCCCTTCATACTGGCATAGGCGGAATACCCTGGCAATGAAAATCGGGCCAACCCGCTGGAAATATTGACGATTCCCCCACCATTGTTTAATATGTCTAGCAGGGTTTGCGTAAGGAAATAGACACCCTTGAAATGGACATTCATCAAATCGTCAAAAGCCTCTTCCGTGGTATCCGCTACGGTACCGTGATGACCAAAGCCAGCGTTATTGATCAAATAATCAATGGTTGAAGTTTTGAAGTTGGTCTCCAATTGTTTGCTTAATTCCTTTTTGAAATCGGCAAAGGCTTTGTTGTTTCTTGCGTCCAACTGTATCGCGATTGCTTTGCCACCCACTTCCTCAATGGATTCAATCGTGCTTAATGCAGCCTCTTTGTTGGCATTGTACGTGATAACCACGTCCAATCCCTTTTTCGCCAGATTGATGGCCATGTCTTTACCGAGTCCACGGCTTCCCCCGGTGACCAGTGCTATCTTTTTTGTACTCATGGTGTTTTACATTTTAATTATGAACACCACAAAGTTCCCTCGAGTTTCCCCAAACGGGTTGTATGGAAGAATCAAAGAGTTGTAAAAATCAAACAATCTCCAATTTACGGAAAGAGACAGGGGAGTGCCCAGCGTATTTTTTGAAGAAATTGGAGAAGTGGGCCGTTTCTTCAAAGCGAAGGGAATTGGCAATCTCCGAGATGTTCCAGTTGGTATGCCGCAGTAGTATTTTCGCTTCTTGCATAACGCGATCTGTGATTAGGCCCGAGGTGTTTTTTTGCTTGGTTTCCTTAAGGGCCCGGTTGAGGTGATTCACGTGCACGCTCAACTGATTGGCAAAATCCGAGGCCGAGCGCAGTTGCATACGCTGCATGGGGCTTTCAATCGGGAATTGACGTTCCAACAACTCCATGAATAATGCTGAAATGCGTTCTGCGGCATTGGAACCACTGTTTTTCAGTTCGCTTGCTGGCTGCATTTTAAGACCGGCATGGATGAGCTCAAACACCATATTCCGAAGCAGGTCATATTTATAGGCATAATCCGAATCAATTTCTGCGAACATGCGCTTAAAAATGGGAATCACGGTCTGCATTTGTTCATCCGTCAAGGGAAATACCGGATTGCCATGGGGCTGAAAGACAGGGTATTGGTTCAAATCGCCGAATTGGTGAAAAAAGCTATCCGTAAAGACACAAAAATAACCGGTCAATTGTTCGTCAATACGTTCCCAATTATAGGGTATCTGCGGATTGGAGAACACCAGCACTTGTTTTTCAACGGGAACAATCTTATCCGCATAGTGCACCCGACTGCGGCCTTTTACCAAACTGATTTTGTAATAGTCCCGACGATTGAAGGGCATGGCCTTGGGTTTTGGCCCGGCAAATTCGTCCAGCTTGAACACATTGAAATGCCCAATGCCCGTTTTTACCCTTTCAGGGACGTAATGCTGTGTGGATTGATAGAATTCCTCTATGGATACCTTTTTGTCCATACCACAAAGTTACGCAAATCAAACAATTATTGGGATTTGGAAAGCAGCGCCATATAAAAGCCGTCAAAACCGCTTTTGGAAGCATAGATATTTTGCTCTTTGACGAGTTCAAAACCTTGACCACTTTCCGATTCCAAAAATCGATATACTTGTTTGGAATTTTCTTGGGGCAGGATGGAGCATGTGGCGTAGACCATTTGCCCTCCTTTTTTGAGCATTCTACTGTAACTTTGAAGGATATCTTGCTGTACACCCATGATGCGGTCTATGAATTCAGGTTCCAATTTCCATTTTGAATCTGGATTTCTCCTTAAAACGCCCAATCCTGAACAGGGTGCATCCAACAACAATCTATCGGCGCTCCCATATAATTTCTTGATGACCTTCGTTGAATCTATGGCACGGGTTTCCATGTTGTGCACACCATTTCTTCTTGCCCGGATCTTGAGTTTTTTAAGCTTGCTTTCATAAATGTCCATGGCAATCAGTTGCCCCTTGTTTTCCATCTGGGCAGCCAAATGCAATGTTTTTCCTCCGGCACCCGCGCAGGCATCAATGACCCGCTGTCCCGGCTTCACATCCAGATAGGGAGCCACCAATTGGGAAGACGCGTCCTGGACTTCGAATAAACCATCTTTAAAGGCTTGGGTGGTAAATACATTTTTCCGTTCCTTGAGCCTCAAGGCATCCGGGTAGCCTTCCAGGGTTTCAGTAGCAATCTCTTCAGCATCGAGCAAAGCCTGCAATCCTTTTTTTTGGATTTTCAGGGTATTGGTTCTGAGAATGACGTCGGCCTGCTTGTTCAAAGCGGCAATTTCTTTGGTCCAAAGGGCATCTCCAAGGGATTTTTCCCCCAGTTCATCCAGCCAATCTGGAATGGATTCCCGAAATTTTCTGATTTTTGAAAGCTCATCGAACCTGCCCTTTATACGACGCTCTGGGGTCTCTTCCAATTGTTTCCAATCGGGAAGTCGAATGCCGCGCAATACACACCAAACGGCAAAAAGACGAAACAAGTGCTGTCGGGAATAGGGGTCATTGGCTTCCGCTATTTCGGTGTATAGCCTTTTCCATCGCACAATGTCATAGGTGGTCTCTGCAATGAAGGCGCGGTCACGGGCACCCCAACGTTTGTCGTACCGCAATACCTTTTCTATGACCTTATCGGCATATTCTCCCTGATTGAAAATCATGTTCAGGGCATCTATTACGGCAAAAACAAGGTTTCGATGTAAGCGCATGGTATGTGATAAGGTTGCAAAGGTATCATTTCTGGGGTTAGTGCAGGCCGAAAAAAAGACTGGCCCAATGTCTCAGTATTTTCTTGGGATGATGAAGACCGTGAGTTTTCGTGCACCTTGCTGGAAGCATCAAAAGACCTCCATTTTTACCCTCCCCCTTGTCGCTTGCGGAACTGTTGCAACAGTCGTTTTTTAAAATCTTCTTCGGCTTGAATCAAAAGTAAAACCTTTCTAGGAGGTATCACTTTTCGCATCCGTGCTATGAAATCTTGATTCATTTGGTGTTTTTCGCTTTCAAGGGCAATCAGTTCGTCCAAAAGTGCAGCGGATTCGGCATCGGAAAGGGATTGAGGGGATGAGGCCCTGGAACCAAACTCTGCCCGTTCCCTTTGCCGGATGGATTCCAATTGCTCCTCATGTTCATTGTAAACAGGCCAAAATTCTTGGGCCTCTTTGCTGGTTAGGCCAACCCTTTCGGTAATAAAGGCAACCTTGAGTGTTTTTATGCGCTCCCTGACCGGACCTTGGGCCTGTGACCAGAAGAGGCCACCCAAAAACAGAGCTAGAAAGAGTATGTTTTTATTCATATTCACTGTAATCTAAATTTAATTCTTCAATATCCTCCACATTTTCGTTCAAATAGTCCAAAATGTTCTGCTCCTCTAGTTCGCTTTCCAACACATCGTTAAGCTCCAAGCTTTCAAGGGAAATCACCTCGGCTATCTCGTAACTGCTCATATCCAAAGCCGAGGAGTTCAAATAGGTCTCAATCTCGGTGCTGGCCAAATCCTCGAAGGCAATTGGAGTGTCCGATTTCCACGTGGGAACGAAAATCAGCAAAATAACTGCGGCGACCGCCGCAGCTGCATAAAAGAATTTTTTATAGGGTTTTAGTTGGATAACTTTCCCTGATTGGGTTTTGGCTAATTTGACAGTCAGTTTTTCGGAAAGCGTTTCAAAATAGTCATCGGGAACCACAAATCCATCCGATTCTGGGATCAGGACAGAGATTTCCTCGATTTCCTCTTGGTTTATTTTGTCCATGAGTCGGTCATGGAAGCCTTCAAAATAACCTTCCGGAGTGTTAAAACTATTTTTTTTGTCCTTTTTCATTTTTGTTTTGACCTTTTCTTTATCCAAAGGTTTAATCTTCCTTAAGATACGCTTCTATTTTCTTTACCGCCAAATGATAGGAAGCTTTCAATCCACCTACGGACGTGTCCAATACCTCCGAAATGTCCTCATACTTCATTTCCTGAAAATATTTCATGGTAAAGACCAATTTTTGCTTATCGGGGAGCGTTGCCATCGCTTTTTGCAATTTCAGTTGGATGGCATCTCCTTCAAAATATACATCGGATTGAAGATTCTCAACCATGCTGTTCTTCAATTCGTCATCGCTGAGGCCCAATTTTTTCGATTTTTGTTTCAAAAAAGTAAGGGATTCGTTGGTAGCGATGCGGTACATCCAGGAAAACAACTTGCTTTCACCCTTAAATCCCTCAATGTTTCGATACACTTTGATGAATGTGTTCTGAAGCACGTCATCCGCATCGTCATGATCGAGCACAATCCTCCGAATATGCCAATATAGGCGTTCTTTGTAGGCGTCCACCAACACCTCAAAGGCCCTGGCCTGTGTTTCTTGTTGTTTGAGCTCTTTGACTAAGGTTTCCTCAGTGATCAATTGTCCATGCAATTTGCTGCTTTGACTCCTGTAAAGTTAAAAGGTTTAATTTTTCGATGAACAATTGGCAATGTGCATTTATCTATTACGAATCATCAATTAGGAATGTGTAACAATGGATGAAATATTTTCGACAACCAATTTGACAGACCGTATTGGCATTTCAAGTGCAGTCGGGAAATCATACTAGTGTTTCATGGAAATGTTGTTTCAAAAGGATTGCATTTCCACCAATTTCTTGTACCCTTTTTTGGATTTCATCAGTTCGTCATGGGTGCCTTGCTCCACAATTTTTCCATTTTTCATGACCACAATGGAGTCTGCATTTTGAATGGTGGACAAACGATGCGCAATAACCAATGAGGTCCTGTTCTGCATCATCTTCTCCAAGGCATCCTGCACCAAACGCTCACTTTCGGTATCCAGGGCGGAGGTGGCCTCGTCCAAAATCATTATGGGTGGATTTTTAAGCACGGCCCTTGCTATGGACAGTCGTTGTTTTTGGCCCCCACTGAGCTTGTTTCCGCTGTCACCAATATTCGTATCGTACCCGTGGGGAAGTTCCAAAATAAAATCATGCGCATTGGCCACTTTGGCCGCTTCCATGATTTCTTCCAAGGTGGCATTTTCTTTGCCCAGGGCTATATTGTTCTTAACGGTATCATTGAAAAGGATGGAATCCTGGGTTACCAATCCCATAAGGCCCCGCAACGATTTTTTACTGATCTCCTTGATATTGACCCCGTCTATTTGTATTTCACCCTTGTTCACATCATAAAACCGCGTAACCAAGTTGGCAATGGTACTTTTCCCACTTCCTGACTGACCGACCAATGCGACGGTCTGCCCTTTATTCACTTTTAGGTCAAAATCCTTCAGTACGTAGTCATCCTCATATTTAAAGGAAATATTTTGAAGTGTGATGCACGCATTGAAATCATTCTTTTGGATAGCATTTTCTGCATCTTTAATGGGATTATCAGCCTCCAATATCTCCAGGACCCGCTCTGCGGCTGCATTTCCTTTCTTTACGCCGTAGGATGCCTTACTAATAGCCTTGGCCGGAGTTAAAATGTTGTAAGCCAATCCCATATAGGCTATGAATGAGGAAGCATCGAGGGTTTGGTCCACCAACACCATTTTACCACCAAACCAGAGCAGTACCCCAATAACAAGAATACCGAGGAACTCTCCTGTTGGGGAGGCCAAATTTTGACGGTTCAACAATGAGTTGGAAAACTTGAAGAATCTTTCCGTGGAGTTTTTGAAGGTGCTGAAGAATTTTGATTCCGCATTAAAGGCCTTTACCACCCTGAGACCACTTAGGGTTTCCTCAACAATGGAGAGAAGTTCACCCTGCTCTTTTTGTACCCTATCGGATTTTCGCTTCAATGATTTTCCAATCCTTGAGATTATCATTCCGGCTACCGGGATGAAAATGAAAACGAAAAGGGTGAGTTTGGCACTGATTCCAAACATGACCAAAATGGTAAAAAAGATGGTCAAGGGTTCCCTCACGATCAACTCCAGGATGGATAGAAAGGAATGTTGTATTTCCAATACGTCCGAAGTGATACGGGCAATAACGTCCCCTTTTCTCTTTTCTGAAAAGAAAGAAACGGGAAGGTCCACTATTTTTTGGTACATTTTGTTGCGAATGTCCTTGAGCACCCCATTTCTCAAAAAGGTGATGAAGTACATGGCCAAATAATTAAACAGGTTTTTAAACAGAAAGAGGGCCAATACAAGACTAATCACCAACACCAGTCCTTTCATGTCATCATCCCCGGAGTATGCGGTGACCCGATAGTTGATATAATCCTGAAGGTAATCCTTTAGGTTGCCAAAACCTTCATAGACAGGTTCGGTGTAGACTTTGTGTTCGGGCTTGAAAAGCACATCCAGCATAGGGATTAGCGCCGCAAAGGACAGCGCACTGAACAATGCATAAAGTATATTGAAGAATATGTTCAACGCACCATATCTGCGATAGGGTCCCGCAAAACGGAGAATCTTTTTAAAGTAGTTCATTCACCTATAAGTTCAATTCGGACCGGATGCCATCCAGTTTGGCTTCCAACTGCGAATTTACGGATTTAAAATCCTCTGCTCTCCCCAGTTTTGCGTTGGTGCTCATATAAAACTTCACCTTGGGCTCGGTGCCACTGGGCCTGGCTGCAATGCGGGTGCCATCTTCCATTTCATAGATAAGCACGTTGGATTTGGGCAAATCGATTGTTTTTTCTTCCCCGGTTCGCACATTTTTGGCAATGGAGGTATTGTAATCCTCAATCCAGACCACATTGGAGCCTTGCACAGATTCCACAGGGTTTTCCTTGAAATCGACCAACATCTGCTTTATTTCCTCGGCGCCACTGATGCCTTTTTTGGTGAGGGAGATCAATTTTTCCTTGTAAAAACCAAATTGGACGTAGCAGTCAATCAATTCTTCATAAAATGAACTGCCCTTGGCTTTGGCATCAGCTGCAATTTCACAGGCCAGTAGGGTAGAGGTGACCGCATCCTTGTCGCGAACAAAATCCCCCACCATGTATCCGAAGCTTTCCTCACCACCTCCGATAAATGTGGATTCTGGAAAATCCTTGATCATTTTTCCGATCCACTTGAATCCCGTAAGCGCAGTTTTGAATTCCACGTTATAGGCTTTTGCCATTTGTTCCATCATGGGGGTGGACACAATGGTGGTGGCGATGAACTCATTGCCCCTAAAACCTTTTTTCTTGTATTGATCTAGAAGAAATTTGGTCATCAACACCATGGTTTGGTTACCGTTGAGCAATTCCATTTCACCATCCAAATTGCGCACCGCAATCCCTAATCGGTCACTGTCCGGGTCCGTGCCCACAACCATGTCGGCCCCAATTTCCTCAGCTTTTTTAATAGCCATGGAAAGTGCTTCGGGCTCTTCGGGATTTGGGGACTCTACCGTTGGAAATGACCCATCAGGTTTTGCCTGTTCCGCTATGGTCGTTACATTGCTGTAACCGGCCCTTTTCAAAACTTCTGGAATCGCTGTTATTGAAGTACCGTGTAACGAGGTGAATACTATCTTAAAATCATCCTTGCCCTTGGCGTTGAAATTTCCATTTTGAACGGACGCCTCAAAAAAGGCTTCGTCCACTTCCTTGTCAATATTATGTATCAGGCTTTTATCGGCATTGAAATTTATGTCCTCAAAAGAAATTGCATTGATTTCCGCGATGATTTCGCCATCCTGTGGCGGCACAATTTGACCACCATCAGACCAATAGACCTTATAGCCGTTATATTCTGGTGGATTATGGGAGGCGGTCAGCACGATTCCGGCATGGCACCCTAAATGTCTGACAGCAAAAGACAGCTCGGGCGTAGTGCGTAGCTCCGAAAAAAGATAAACAGTTATTCCATTGGCGGAAAAAACCTCTGCCACGACTTGGGCCAAGGTATCCGAATTGTGCCTGCAATCGTAGGCAATGACCACTTTCAGCCGATCATCGGAATTTGTTTTTTTGAGGTAGTTGCTCAGGCCCTGAGTACTTTTTCCCAGTGTATATTTGTTGATGCGGTTGGTGCCAACGCCCATAACGCCACGCATTCCCCCGGTACCAAATTCCAGGTTTTTATAGAAACGCTCCTTCAGCTCCTCGCGATTGTTTTTTAAAAGATTCTGAATCTCAACTTTGGTGTCTTCATCAAAAAAATCGGTGAGCCAAGATTTGGCCGTGGTTTCGATAGCATCCATAAGGTCGTATTTGTGAATTTAAAAATACAAAGTTTACGGGTTTAAGAACCGCTTATAAATTAATTTTGTCCGATACGGTGTAGCGGGTGTCATTTTTTCTGGTCCGTACGATGATCTCACCTAAAAAACCAGCCAGAAAAAACTGGGTCCCGATGGTCATGGCAGCCAGTGCAATGAAGAATTGCGGACGATTGGTTATCAATCTTCCCGTAGGATTCAGGAATAGTTTGTCTATGCCCAAATACAGGGCGAAACCGAAGCCAACAATGAACATGAGCACACCAAGCGCACCGAACAAGTGCATGGGCCGGCGTCCAAATTTTGAAACAAACCAAATGGTGACCAGGTCCAGGAAACCGTTGATGAAACGTTCGGCTCCAAATTTTGTCTTACCATATTTACGCGCTTGGTGCTGTACCACTTTCTCCGCAATATTGGAAAACCCTGCGTTTTTTGCCAAAACGGGGATGTATCGGTGCATTTCGCCAGATACTTCAATGGTTTTGATCACATCTTGGTCAAATGCCTTGAGTCCGCAGTTGAAATCGTGCAGGCGAACACCGGAAGTCTTTCTTGCTGCCCAATTGAACAGTTTGGAGGGTATGTTTTTGGTGATGATGGCATCATACCGTTTCTTCTTCCAACCTGACACCAAATGATGACCGTTTTCATGCACCATCCTATAGAGTTCGGGTATCTCCTCCGGATTGTCCTGCAGATCGGCGTCCATGGTGATCACCACCTCGCCCTGGGCAGTCTTGAAACCGGCATGCAGTGCTTGAGACTTTCCAAAATTCTTTAAAAAACGAATGCCCTTGACGCTCTTGTTCTTTTGGGAGAGCTCGGTAATGGTGTCCCATGAGCCATCGGTACTGCCATCGTCAATAAAGATGATCTCGTATAAAAAATGATTGGATTGCATCACCTGTACAATCCAATCATGTAATTCGTTCAACGATTCTTGCTCGTTAAGCAAAGGGATAACAATGGAAATTTGCATTGCTCTTTTCTGGAATTCCCTTCAAAAGTAGCACTTTTTTGGCTTAATAGGCGGGCTTGGACTTTTTCAGGATGAGTCCCGTAACCAAACCGAGCACAAGACCGATCAAGATATTTATGATCAAGATTATGGGATAGCCCATCCACCAAAACTTGATGCTCTGCTCTTTTTGCATATCAAATTCCTCCTGGGTGATCTCCCCATTCATCAGGGCTGGGCCCAAACGTGCGTCCATGATTTTTGATGGTGCATCGGGGTCAATATAGTTTACCAATACAATGTTGTACACAATACCGATTATACCGGCGATAAGGGCAATACCGGCACCGATTTTCAGGGCCTCCGACAAGCTAAGGTAGCTGCCGTTGGCCTTTTTAAAGGCCGAAATGCCCAAAAAGGTCACCACAGCGGCAATGGCAATTCCGATTACCATAAGTGCCGAGCTCTGTGAGGTGTGCATCTCCTGTGTGTAGAGCATAATCCCGAAAACTACACTTATGCCTCCGAGAATCAGCCCGTAATTCAGGGAAAATTTTCCTGTTTTTGGTTGTTGTTCTTCCATGTCTTGTTTTTTAGTGTTGATTGCGATAGGTTAGTGGCCTTTGCGAAGTATTTGTTACAGTTAAAGTTACTTTTTTTCTTTTTTAAGAACTTTGGGTTGTCCGTATAAAAGAAATCATTAAATTTGCACCTCGAAAATTCTGAGAATAAGTATTTAAGACGATGAGAAAAGGCATACACCCGGAAAATTATAGATTGGTGGCATTCAAGGACATGTCCAATGACGATGTGTTCATCACAAAATCCACTGCAGAGGCCAAGGAAACCATTACCGTGGATGGCGTTGAGTATCCTTTGGTGAAGTTGGAAATTTCGAGAACATCACATCCTTATTACACTGGTAAGACCAAATTGGTGGATACCGCCGGTAGGATCGATAAGTTCAAGAACAAGTACAAGAAATTCAATCAAGAAGAGAAGAAGGCCGAGTAGGTTTACCTTTTCAACGAAATAACTCCGACGCTCCTGATGGTTTTCAGGGGCGTTTTTTATTTTTGTGCATATACCACACCACCATGAACTATATCCTTGCGGACGGAACCACGCGTGAATCCCTATTGCCCTTTACCTTTACCAGACCCGTTGCGGATATCAGGGTAGGTATTTTGACTGTACGCGAAAAGTGGGAAAAATGGTTGGGAACTTCGTGCAGCAGCAAGACAGAACCCTACCTATCCGAAAAATTTCCGTTGAAAGCCTCGGGAACCAATGTGGTGATCTATGGGAAATACCTGCCAAACAAAGCTTTGGTGGAAAGCATCGGGCAGCTGAAGCTCGGCGAGGTGCTGGTTTCCGAAGGAAATCCCATAGCCTATGCTACGGCTCATCCCGAAAAGGACTTCATTTTTTCAGATTATCGGTCGGTGCCGTACCAAGCGGAGGTGATGCAGATTGAAAACACCTGGGATATTTTCTCCAAAAACGGCGAGGCCCTGCAGGCCGATTTTGACCTGTTGACAGCGGGACGGAAGAGTCAACCGCTTTCCAAGACCAACCGGGTGCTTAACCCTGAAAACATTTTCCTGGAAGAGGGCTCCAAAGTGGAGTTCAGCATTTTGAACGCTTCCACCGGGCCCATTTACATTGGCAAAAACGCAGAGATCATGGAGGGCTGTTCCATACGCGGCGGGTTCGCCCTTTGCGACCATGCCGTTTTGAAGATGGGTGCGAAGATCTACGGCCCCACTACGGCCGGACCCTATTGCAAACTGGGTGGAGAGGTGAACAATTCCGTACTATTTGCGTATTCCAATAAAGGGCACGACGGTTTTTTGGGCAACTCCGTGTTGGGCGAGTGGTGTAATTTGGGTGCAGACACCAACACCTCCAACCTAAAGAACAACTACGCACCCGTACGCTTATGGAGCTACAAAACCGAAGGTTTTGCCAAAACAGGGCTTCAATTTTGCGGCTTGATGATGGGCGACCACAGCAAATGTGGCATCGATACCATGTTCAACACCGGAACGGTGATCGGGGTGAGTGCCAATATATTTGGCAGCGGCTTTCCCCGCAACTTTGTGCCCTCCTTTAGTTGGGGCGGTGCCTCCGGCTTTACCACGTTTTTGCCCAAAAAGGCCTTTGAGGTGGCCATTGCCATGATGGAACGCCGTGGCTTTGCCTTTGATGAAAAGGAACAGCGCATTTTGGAGACCGTTTTTGAACTGACGAAAAAGTGGCGGAATTACTAAAAAATCTTGGAAGTTTCGTTATCGTGATTGTATAAGATTAGTTGCGTGTTTTAAGCAACTAATTTAGCAAATACAAACGGAATAGAAAATCCGCGAGGATTTTCGTAAGTAGGCTTGCACCAGCAATTAATTTTATACGGTGTTGCCAGTAGTTTTTTTAATAGTCAGTTCCAATATATTGTAATTCGTTTTTTGTTTTTGAGAGTTGAAAATAAAAATGACTTGTTCCATCTTCCATTGGTTTTTCAGTCCAATATTCTCTATTTAGGTGATTTTCGGTTTCGTAATTCAATTTTTCAAAAGTCTCATAGTTTGCTGATGGAAAGTCCTTTTTGTAATCTTTAAACTCCAAAAATCCTTTTGATTCCCTAATTTCCTTTGCTATTCTTACTTTATCTGATTCCGAAATTTGGATTTTTAGAGTATGTGAGTAATCCATAAATCCACCACTTTCATTTTTCAATATTTTAAAGTCGTCTTTTAGCTCAATGTTATGTTCCGCTAATAATTTCCTTGCGTCATTTTTACTAAAAATCCAGTCACTAATCCAAGGTGACATAAATAATAATATGAAACCAAAAGTCAGCAATAACGAAACATATTTTCCAGTTTTCGGTCTTTTAAATACTCTAAATATCCAGTAAGTCAGAAATACAATTTGAAAGGCCAAAATAAATGGCCAAATAAAAATCACAAGAAATTCTAGTTCTGCCAATATAGTCCAAGCAATTAATAAGCTCAAAATAGTTCCAGTTACAATTCCAGTTTTTTTATTTCCGTTCTTAAAAGGAAGCCAAAAACATAGGATTGATAATCCGAATAAAATTAGACTTGATATGATATTGAAGTGGTTCATTCAAATTACTGGCAACGCTTAAGATATGATTCCGTTTTAATGAATTATATCGACCGATAACGAAGTTAGTTGAAATGGATTACAATTTCAATAGGGGCTTTGCCTTAGGTTTTAAGTAGTTATCAACAGATTCTTAAGTTCAAGGGCAAGTTTTGAGGCCAAAGTGGTGAAGGGTGAAGTCGGAAGTCTGAAGTCGGAAGTTAGAAGTACGAAGTCGGAAGTTAGAAGTTAGAAGTCTGAAATCAGAAATCAGAAGTCAGAAGTTTGAAGTGCGAAGTCAGAAATAGGAGGTTAGAGTTAGAAAGAAATGGCTTCATTGTATTATTAATGTCAATTGAAAACGCATGCTCAGGGACCCACTTAAACCGAACACTTGTTTTCAACTTTTCTTAATCCGCAATCTGGAATGGAATGGCTTTTTCTTCTGAATTGTTAATCAAAAATATGGTGCCCGCCGTCACCAAAGCAATCCCTCCCACCAAAGCCACAAAGTTCGTTTTCCTTCGTTTTAAACTGCTTACTTTTTCCTTAGGGAACGCTACAATGTTCTCGTTGGTTTTTAAGTAAATGCTGTTCTCGGTGATTTTAGAACATATGCCTTCAACGGTCTGTCCATTGTATAGGGTCAACTCGTAGGTCTTTCCGTTTTTCATTTCCGAAATTTGCCTTGGTCTGTAGACTTGACAGCTTTGTAACAGAAAGAAGGCAGCAAAAACCAATATTGTAATTCTCATGAGGAGGTTTTTCGAAAACCGCAGAACAAAACCAAAACGATTGTAAGATCTGCGACTTAATTATCTTCAACAATAATATGTTTTTTTGATAAAATATTGCTTGTAAAGATTATTAATTTGGTCAGCAATTTCTTATATGGCTGATTTCCAAAACTTATCTTTTGAGCTAGGTGTTTTCAAAAAATGCACTTCAATCAAATTACTATCTTTGCAAACCTTTTACAAGCTTACGCATGAACAGAAAGGTCGCTTTTTATACATTGGGATGCAAACTCAACTTTTCCGAAACCTCTACCATTGCACGGAGTTTTGAAAAGGAGGATTTTGAGCGGGTGGACTTTTCCGAAAAGGCGGACATTTACGTCATCAATACCTGCTCCGTCACCGAAAATGCGGACAAACGGTTCAAGACCATCGTAAAGCAGGCCCAGCAGCGCAATCCCAATGCCTTTGTGGCCGCAGTGGGCTGCTATGCCCAATTAAAACCCGAGGAACTTGCTGCCGTGGACGGTGTGGATTTGGTACTTGGCGCCACTGAAAAGTTCAAAATTACCGATTACCTCAACGACCTTTCCAAAAATGACCACGGTGAAGTGCATTCCTGCGAAATAGAGGAAGCTGATTTTTATGTGGGCAGCTATGCCATTGGCGACCGCACCCGTGCTTTTTTAAAAGTGCAGGACGGCTGCGACTACAAGTGCACCTATTGCACCATACCCTTGGCCCGGGGCATATCACGTAGTGATAGTTTGGAAAATGTGCTGCAGAATGCCCGGGAAATCGCTGCGCAGGACATTAAGGAGATTGTATTGACCGGGGTGAACATCGGGGATTATGGGAAAGGGGAGTTTGGCAACAAAAAGCATGGGCACACCTTTTTGGATTTGGTAAAGGCGTTGGACGAGGTGGAGGGCATCCACAGGTTGCGAATTTCATCCATAGAACCCAATTTGTTGAAAAACGAGACCATCCATTTTGTGGCCAAGAGCAATAGTTTTGTGCCGCATTTCCATATCCCATTACAAAGCGGAAGCGATGCCATTTTGAAAAAAATGCGCCGTCGCTATCTCACCAATCTTTATGTGGACCGGGTTAAACAGATCAAGGAGACCATGCCCCATGCCTGTATCGGGGTGGATGTGATCGTGGGCTTTCCCGGGGAAACGGACGAGCATTTTTTGGAAACCTATCACTTTTTGAATGCCTTGGACATCTCTTACCTCCACGTGTTCACCTACTCGGAGCGTGACAATACCCTGGCCGCGGAAATGGAAGATGTGGTGCCTCAAAATGTCCGCAGAAAGCGCAGCAAAATGCTTCGAGGCCTTTCAGCAAAGAAAAGAAGGGCGTTTTACGAAGGTCAGTTGGGCAGTGTGCGAACCGTTTTGTTCGAGGGCGAGAACAAATCGGGCTATATTCATGGATTTACCGAGAACTATGTAAAGGTAAAAGCACCCTGGGATCCAGCTTTGGTGAACACCCTGCATCAGGTGGAACTCACGGAAATTGATGAGGACGGATTGGTGCGCTTTGAATTTGTTTCCGATAAAGTCTTGGCATAAAAAAACCTCCTAAAAGGAGGTTGGTAATCTTAAGGGCCACACTATCAAATGCGGATGCCCACGGGCAACATTTCCTTATACTGTCTGTTCTTTCTCAAAAAACCTGCAATATGTGGGCTCGTAGGCACTACCCTCAGGTTCTGTTCTTGGATGTGGTGCAGAACGGCTTTGATAAAAGTTTCTTTAAAGCCTTCTTGTTCAATTTCTTCGGGAATTACCAGTTTGGTCAAAAATACCTTTCGTTCTTGGGAAGAGTACTCAATTTTTGCTAAATGCCCATCTACTTTTGTTTCGAATTGGCGCAAGAAACTATTGTCATTGATTTCCATTTCTGTCATATAGTTTTATTTTAAATTGATTCGGTCACAATACCAACACAGTGAATCCAGGTCGGCGCCCTTTATGATGTTATGTTATTTTTTTGCGGGGCTATTTGCAAAAGGGATACAAAAGTAGTCAAAAAATGACTAATTTCCTAGTTTTATTCGATATTTGGCGAGAAATGCCCGACAATAAAAAGCATATCTATTTGATGCCGGGAATGGCAGCCAATCCTTCCATTTTTGATGGCATAGCACTGCCCCAAGACCAATTCGTAACCCATAAATTGCATTGGTTCGTTCCCGATAAGGGCATGTCCCTGAGTGCCTACGCCGAAAAAATGTGCAAAAAGATCCATCATAGCAATCCGGTATTGTTGGGAGTTTCTTTTGGGGGGCTTTTGGTACAGGAAATGGCCAAATTTTGCCAACCTTCCAGGACCATTATCGTTTCCTCCGTTAAAAACCATAGCGAGCTGCCCAAACGCATGATCTTTGCCAAATACACCAAGGCCCACAAATTGTTGCCCACAGGACTGGTGACCAATGTGGAACTTTTGGCCAAATATGCCTTTGGCGAAACCGTGACCAAGCGGTTGGAACTGTATGAAAAATATCTGTCCGTTCGCGATAAACGGTACATCGATTGGTCGTTGGACCAAATTGTAAACTGGAAACAAGATGAGCCTCCCACAAACTTGGTGCACATTCATGGCGAAAAAGACGCTGTATTTCCCATCGGAAACATCAAGGAATGCATTACCGTTAAAAATGGCACACATACCATGATCATTCATCGGGCCAAATGGTTCAATGAGCGACTGCCGGCAATTATTTTGGAATAGGGAAGTTCTATATTAGTATCTTTGATAGTAAAAGAATAAAGATTGATATGAAATCCCTAAAAAATATATTGGCTGCCATTGGATTGGTAGCTGTGCTCAGTTCCCTGATTTTTGCCGTACAATCGGATGCTGTTGAAAAAGTGGAACCACAGGCCGAGGAAACCAATGATAAAAATGTGGCCGAGGGCTACCAAGTCAGTGCCATAGAAATTCCTGAAGACCTCAATTTCGCAGGAGAGCTGGTTCCCATTGATGACCCGGAAGTTTTGGAACGCGTAGACCGTGAGTTTTTAGTGAACACCTATTGGCAGTCCAACGCCCTGTTGCTTATGAAGAGGGCCAACAAGTATTTTCCCATTATCGAACCGATTTTAGCCAAAAATGGCATCCCCGATGATTTTAAATATCTCGCCATGGCCGAAAGCGGGTTGACGAATGCCGTTTCTCCGGCAGGAGCCACCGGAATTTGGCAGATCATGAAAGCCACCGGAAAAGAATATGGTTTGGAAGTCAATGATAATGTGGACGAGCGCTATCATGTGGAAAAAGCCACGCAAGTGGCCTGCGATTACCTTAAAAAGTGGAAAGAACGCTTTGGTACCTGGACCTTGACCGCTGCGGCCTACAATGCCGGACCTTCGGGAATCCGCAAGTACATGGGAATCCAAAAGGCTGACAACTATTATGATCTATTGCTGGGTGAGGAGACCGGGCGCTATGTATTCCGTATCATGGCTATTAAGGAAATCATTTCAAATCCAGAAAAGTATGGCTTTAAACTGGAAAAGGATGATCTCTACGAAGCCGTGCCCTCATTCTCGGTGGAAGTGGATACCGCTGTGGCCAGTTGGGCAGATTTTGCGCAAGAATACGAAATCAGTTACAAGGTTTTGAAAAGGCATAATCCCTGGTTAAGGGAACCCCATCTAAACAACTCCACGGGCAAAAAATATGTGGTGGAAATACCCAATAAAGGGTATTACAGAAGTGCAAAATAGGCGCTAAATTTTCTTCATCTGCTGCTGCATCATCTTGATTTGTTCGCCAAGCATGTTGTTCTTGTCCAACTTTTTAGCTTCCTGGAGTAACTGGGTGGCCTCGCGCTTCCTTCTTTTTTGCATGGCGATGCCGGCCAAGCTCAATTTGGCCATAGCCACGTCATAATCCATGGTGAGCCCAAACTTCAGCGCCTTTTTAAAATACTTTTCCGCCTGGGTCAGGTTTTTCTGGGAATAAATGATCCCATGTAGATAGTTGAAGTACCCTTGTTGTTTTTTAGTCAAGGCCGAATCAGGGTTCTTGATCTTGCCCAACCACTTTTGGGTGCCCTCCATATCCTGTTTTCGCATGCGGAGAAAGGCCAATAGGATAAACTCATTTCTAAAATAAAGGAAAATAAAGACCAGGGAAAGCAGGATAAGTGCAATGCCGTTGCCAATAAATCCCTCCACGAACTGATAAATGGCATATCCAATGATCAATGCGGCGATAACGAGTTTTATATTTTTGTTGAACATGGTTCTACAGGTAATTTTAGCTAGGATTAAGAAGAGGCAAAAGTACTAAAAACTAAATTAAAAAAAATTGGAGGGCGTTTGCCAAAGTAAAAACTCTTTGTATATTTGCGCCCAGAATTTTTCGGGAAGTAAAAACCTTCCGTCAAAGCAAAAATCCAGTAAAAAGTTCGGGAAATGAAAAGAACGTATCAGCCTTCAAAGAGGAAGAGAAGAAACAAACATGGTTTTAGGGAACGCATGGCGACTGCCAATGGAAGAAAAGTTCTGGCCAGAAGAAGAGCCAAGGGAAGAAAAAAACTAACTGTATCCTCTGAGCCAAGACACAAAAAATAATGACTGTCAATAACTTTTAATTAAAGGTGCTACTTTATCAAGATTAGCACCTTTTTTTTGACCTATTTTTAAATTTTTAACCACGAGTAACCCAGTAGAATGCCTAGAAGAGAAGATTTAAAATCCATTTTGATTATTGGTTCTGGTCCCATTGTCATTGGCCAGGCATGTGAGTTTGATTATTCCGGATCCCAAGCACTTCGGTCCTTAAAAGAAGATGGGATTGAAACCATCCTGATCAATAGCAATCCAGCCACGATCATGACCGACCCGGTAATGGCGGACCATATCTACCTGAAACCATTGACCACCAAATCGATCATAGAGATTTTAAAGAAACACCCCAACGTTGATGCCGTGCTCCCGACCATGGGAGGCCAGACCGCATTGAACCTATGCATTGAAGCGGACGACAAAGGTATTTGGGAAGATTTTGGTGTGGAGATCATCGGGGTGGATATTGATGCCATAAACATTACCGAGGATAGGGAAAAGTTTAGGGAGCTGATGACAAAGATTGGCGTGGGCATGGCGCCCCAGGCCACCGCCACCTCTTTTCTAAAAGGAAAAGAAATTGCCCAGGAATTTGGTTTTCCACTGGTAATCCGGGCCTCATTTACCTTGGGTGGGGCAGGAGCCTCCATAGTCTATGATCCCAAGGATTTTGATCGCTTGCTAAGTCACGGACTGGAGGTGTCGCCAATCCACGAAGTGATGATCGATAAGGCGATGATGGGCTGGAAGGAATATGAACTGGAACTTCTTCGCGATAAGAACGATAACGTGGTCATTATCTGTACCATCGAGAATATGGATCCCATGGGCATCCATACGGGAGATTCCATTACGGTGGCGCCTGCCATGACACTTTCGGATCGTACGTTTCAACGTATGCGGGATATGGCCATCCACATGATGCGCAGCATAGGGGATTTTGCGGGAGGATGTAATGTGCAATTTGCCGTAAGTCCCGATGAGAAAGAGGATATAATCGCGATTGAGATCAATCCAAGGGTCTCGCGTTCCTCGGCACTGGCCTCCAAAGCAACGGGATATCCTATAGCCAAAATAGCCGCCAAGCTAGCGATTGGCTACACGTTGGACGAACTGGAAAATCAGATTACAAAATCAACTTCGGCACTTTTTGAACCCACTTTGGATTATGTCATAGTAAAAATTCCACGTTGGAACTTTGACAAATTTGAAGGTTCCGATAGAACCCTTGGACTGCAGATGAAGTCCGTGGGCGAGGTAATGGGTATCGGACGATCTTTTCAGGAAGCCTTGCACAAGGCCACCCAGTCGCTTGAGATCAAGCGCAATGGCCTTGGTGCCGATGGCAAAGGGTACAAGGATTATGATACCATTATCCAAAAATTGAAGGTGCCCAGTTGGGATAGGGTATTCGTCATTTATGATGCGATACAGCTCGGAATTCCGCTAAAGACCATCAATGACATCACCAAAATTGATATGTGGTTCCTTAAGCAGTATGAGGAATTGCATTATTTGGAACAGGAAATTTCAAAGCACACCATTGAAAGTTTGTCAAAATCCCTTTTGCTGGAAGCCAAACAAAAAGGTTTTGCCGATCGCCAAATAGCCCACATGTTGGATTGTTGGGAGAGCGAGGTTCATGCCAAACGGGTAGATCTTGGTATAAATCGGGTTTACAAGCTGGTGGATACCTGCGCTGCCGAGTTCAAGGCGGTTACTCCCTATTACTACTCCACCTTTGAGGAAGAAATAGAAACGCCCGACGGGCAACGATTTGTAGCCAACGACAGCATCGTCACCGATAAAAAGAAAATAGTGGTACTTGGATCGGGACCCAATAGAATTGGGCAAGGTATTGAGTTTGACTATTGCTGTGTACACGGGGTGTTGGCCGCTGCTGAATGTGGCTACGAGACCATCATGATCAACTGTAACCCTGAAACGGTTTCCACGGATTTTGATACGGCGGACAAGCTTTATTTTGAACCCGTTTTCTGGGAACATATCTACGATATTATCCGACATGAAAAGCCTGAAGGTGTGATTGTGCAGTTGGGCGGGCAAACTGCCTTGAAGTTAGCTGAGAAATTGGATAAATATGGCATAAACATCATAGGTACAAGCTTCAAGTCTTTGGATTTGGCCGAGGACCGGGGAAGTTTTTCCACCTTGTTGAAAGATAATGGCATTCCATATCCAAGATTTGGGGTTGCAGAAACCGCTGACGAAGCCTTGGCCCTTGCCGATGAACTAAATTTCCCTCTTTTGGTAAGACCTTCATACGTTTTGGGAGGCCAGGGCATGAAAATTGTCATAAACAAAGAGGAATTGGAGGCGCATGTAGTGGATTTACTCCGTAAAATACCGAATAACAAGCTGCTTCTTGACCATTACCTGGATGGGGCCATAGAGGCCGAGGCGGATGCGATTTGTGATGGTGAGGAGGTATACATCATCGGGATAATGGAACATATAGAACCTTGTGGCATCCATTCAGGGGATTCCAACGCCACTTTGCCACCGTTCAATTTGGGGGAATTTGTAATGCAACAGATCAAGGACCACACCCGAAAGATTGCATTGGCATTGAACACCGTGGGGTTGATAAACATACAATTTGCCATTAAAGATGACATGGTATACATCATCGAGGCCAACCCAAGGGCCTCCAGAACGGTTCCTTTTATTGCGAAAGCCTATGGAGAGCCTTATGTGAATTATGCCACCAAGGTAATGTTGGGCGAAAAGAAAATCAAGGATTTCACGTTTAATCCCAAATTGGAGGGGTTTGCCATAAAGCAGCCGGTGTTCTCATTCAATAAATTCCCGAACGTGAACAAGAACCTCGGGCCGGAGATGAAGAGTACCGGAGAAAGCATCCTATTTATAGACAGTCTTAAGGATGATGAGTTCTATAATCTTTACTCCAGAAGAAAGATGTATTTGAGCAAGTAGGATGAAACCAAACATATATATATGAAAAAGGCCGCTGAATTTCAGCGGCCTTTTTTTAATGTTTGTTCTGTTCCAGTTTTTCCAACCTCTCAGATAATTCCTTTATCCATTTATTCTGCTCAGCAAGCGCTTGGTTGATTGCTTTCAAACTGTCCAATTCTTTTTGCTGTTGAATGGTGTGCAGGGTGAGCTCTTCAATCTTTTGGAGCAATTTGGCATTCATTTCCCCTAGTTCAATACCGGTTTCGCGCACTTCCTTAGCACTGGGGATATTGGGAAGATGACCATTGGTCTTAATGTAGTTTTCAATGAAATGCAAACTTGGGAGGTCATACCCATTTTCGAAGACAAAATCGGGCCAATTACCCTGAAGTTCAACCTTTACACTTTCGGCAATCATATTGCCAGCCACTGCCAAAAGGTATCCTTGGGTATTTGATGTACCTATCCCTACGTTGCCTGTGGAATAGGAAACATCGTTGCCAGCCACACTCCACGGAGATATGGGAAGTGCTGCTCCATTTATCAGTATGTCGGTGGCGTTAATCGTGCCGTTCACGTCCAGTGCGAAGCCCGGGGTGTTGGTGCCTATACCCACATTTCCCGCGCTATAGAAGGCATTGTTTCCGGCCAGGCTCCAGGGTGAGGATGGCAGTGCCCCTCCGTTTATCAGTATGTCGGTGGCATTGATCGTGCCGTTCACGTCCAGTGCGAAGCTCGGGGTGTTGGTGCCTATACCCACATTTCCCGCGCTATAGAAGGCATTGTTCCCGGCCAGGCTCCAGGGTGAGGATGGCAGTGCCCCTCCGTTTATCAGTATGTCGGCGGCATTGATCGTGCCGTTCACGTCCAGTGCGAACCCGGGGGTGTTGGTGCCTATACCCACATTTCCCGCGTTATAGAAAGCATTGTTCCCGGCCAGGCTCCAGGGTGAGGATGGCAGTGCCCCTCCGTTTATCAGTATGTCGGTAGCGTTGATCGTGCCGTTCACGTCCAGTGCGAAGCCCGGGGTGTTGGTGCCTATCCCCACGTTTCCGAGATTATAGAAGGCATTGTTCCCGGCCAGGCTCCAGGGTGAGGATGGCAGTGCCCCTCCGTTTATCAGTATGTCGGTGGCGTTGATCGTGCCGTTCACGTCCAGTGCGAACCCGGGGGTGTTGGTGCCTATCCCCACGTTTCCGAGATTATAGAAGGCATTGTTCCCGGCCAGGCTCCAGGGTGAGGATGGCAGTGCCCCTCCGTTTATCAGTATGTCGGCGGCGTTGATCGTGCCGTTCACGTCCAGTGCGAACCCGGGGGTGTTGGTGCCTATTCCCACATTTCCCGTGTTATAAAAAACGCTAGCCCCAGCCACGTTCCAAGGAGAGCTTTGCATGGCAGTTCCATTTACGAAAAGCTGCGTTGCATTGATGGTGCCCAGAACTTCAAGACTATATCCAGGGGTCAATGTACCAATACCTACATTACCGGAAGCTGGAAACGAATTCTGTCCAAAGGACAAAGTGCCAACAAGCAAGAGGAGAATTGTTTGGATTGGGGTAACTTTTTTCATAATTCTATAAAAACTTTATTGGATTTACAGGGACCTATTCGTATTCTCTTAATTCAAAAGATAGATTGCTAAAATCATCTGCAAAAGCATTGATCCCATTTTGCAGTTCGATGCGCACTTCATTGGCGCCCACAATTTCTCCCCGCACACCGGTATGCGTGGTGGGCGTGGTATAAAAAATAACGGTCTTCCCTATATCGATGGTCCGATCCAGGGATCCCACATACTTTCCTTGTGACTCACGAGTCCAAACAATCGAAAGATTAAGTGTGTTTTCGAGCACCGTGGTTGTGGGGTCTTGGGACCCAGTTTGGTTGATCAAAGAAACATAAGAAAGAAAAGATGCCCCTGTAGTATCCCCATTACAAAGAAATTCGGTAGCATCCACTTCGGAGGCCTCCAACTGACCATTGGCATTCGAATCCAATCCGACCTCAATTTTATAGCCACCGTTGGAACAGTTCTCACCCGGTTGTTCAATTAAGGTGGTTATTAGGCTATTGAGCCCGTTTGCCCCATTTGTACCATCTGTACCATCTCTACCATTGGTTCCGTCGGCACCATCTTCAGGGCTACAGGCTACAAAAAGGGAAAGGGCAAATAGAATGGTTCCAAATCGAAATGAAAGAAAACTTTTTGTGCAGGTCATTGGGGGTTATTTTTGACTTACAAATGTAGGAAAGCGTTGGCAGAACCTTAAAATAAAATGCTGGAAAATATCATAATTTAGATGAAATGCAGACTAAATCGCTGTAAGGGTTTCAATCCTGTAAAAAGCATACTGGAACCTTAATTCATCAACTCGAATGACTTGGCAATTTGATCAAACGTATTTGAATACACCTGTTTGTTATCGCTCAAAGTCCATGACATAACCATATAGATTTTGGATTTACCCTCAATGATGGTCAACAGATAAAAAATATCGTTTTCCACACCGGGAACGGCACCTTCAATTTCCAACATTTCTGCATCCATTCCATTTATGTTCAAGCTGGAAGGAGTGTTTTTTCTTTTTATTTTCATGCTCTCATTCAACAGCCTCAGTTGCATTTTACCATACTGGGAAATCAATGAAACATCTGTGTTATCTCCTTTTTTCGGAACCAAAAGTTGTTCAAGACCTTCTTTTGACTCTGAAAGGACAATCGTATATGTTGCCTTGGTATTATTTTGATATTGCAAGGATGCCTCATTGTTCAGTCCCGAAGCCTGCTCCATATACTTGGGAAGGGAGAGCACATACTCGTTGTTTACGGTCACCTGCTGAAAGCCACTTTCAGCACTTTGGGCTGGACTTTTTCCATTCTTTTTTGAATCGATGCACGATCCGAGAAGAATTCCCAAAATCAATAAGCAACAGATTCCAATGTTTTGTTTCATAATAAGTGTTTGACACAGCATCAAAATAGCTTTTTGGGTCCCTGCAGTCTGAATAACTTTTATTTGAGGATGCTACTATTTTATTTTTCCCACTCGGTATGAAAAATACCATCCCTATCCATGCGCTCATAGGTATGTGAACCAAAGAAGTCACGCTGGGCCTGTATTAAGTTAAGGGGCAGTCGGGCACTGGTGTACGAGTCAAAATAGGTGAGTGCATTGGAAAGTCCGGGCAATGGAATCCCATTTGTGGCTCCATAGGCCACCAATTCCCTTGCCGAGGCCACTGTCTGTTCCACCTTTTGATGAAAAGTGGGGGAAAGCAGGAGGTTTTCCAATTTGTCGTTCTCTTGGTACGCCTTGGTGATATCAGCTAATAGGGTAGCTCGGATTATGCATCCTGCACGCCAAATCTTTGCGATTTCCCCAAGTTTCAATTCATATCCATACTCTTTGGATGCATCTGCCAATTGGTGCATACCTTGGGCATAGGTGATTATGAAAGCAAAATAGAGCGCCTGTTCCGTTTTTTCCACAAAACGGTCCTTATCCACCTTCTGTGGTGAGGGGCGGTCATATAGCGCATCAGCTTTTATACGGTCCTCCTTTAGTGCCGAGATTTGGCGCATGCTTACGGCAATATCAATGGTGGGTATGGGGATACCGAGATCCATGGCGTTTTGCGAGGTCCATTTTCCGGTCCCTTTTTGTTTGGCCTTATCCAGAATTTTATCCACCAAATGGCCTGTTCCCAAATCATCTTTCCTACTGAATATTTTTGATGTGATTTCCACCAAAAAGGATTGTAGTCTACCTTCATTCCAGCTGGCAAAGGTTGCATGTAGCTCCTCATTGGTAAGACCTGCGGATTTTTTGAGCAAATCGTAGATTTCCGAAGTAAGCTGCATCAGTCCGTACTCGATGCCATTGTGCACCATTTTCACATAGTTTCCAGCGGATTTCGGTCCCAAATAGGCCACACAGGGTTCACCCTGATACTTGGCCGCCACCGCCTCAAAAATCGGCTTCACATGTTGATATGCTTCCCTTGAGCCCCCTGGCATTATACTAGGTCCTCTGCGGGCCCCTTCGGCACCACCGGAGACACCTGCGCCGAAAAAATTGATGCCTTTTTCTTTCAGGGATTCCTCACGCCGGTCTGTATCGGTGTAGAATGAATTGCCACCATCGATTATGATATCCCCTTCATCCAAATGGGGTAGCAAGGTTTCAATGACCTTATCCACAATTTTTCCGGCAGGTACCAGCAACATGATTTTACGGGGAGTCGTAAGTGCACCAACAAAAGTTTCAACATTGGTATGGGCATTCACTCGTTTGGTGTCGCCCCCCTCTTCAATAAGTGCGTTCACTTTTTCCTCATCCAAATCGTTTCCGAAAGCGGTAAAACCATTGTCTGCAACATTCAAAATAAAGTTACGGCCCATTACCCCAAGGCCCACAAGGCCAAAATCATACGTACCTGGCATATTTTACATCTTTATGCATTTATGTTAAGACAACACGATGAACCCCTTGTGCTGAATTTCGAACCTAAAATAAACGTTATATTCGTTACGCTCAAATATAAATGCCATCATCACAAAGGATGTGGCGGTTTAGAACATCTTTTTAGCTTTGAAACTATATGAAAAAGACCGACAATCAAATACTGGTAATTTTTGGTGCTTCTGGCGATTTAACGGCAAGGAAATTGATTCCCGGCCTCTTCAATCTGTATTTGGCGGGGCAACTTCCGGAGAATTTTGTGGTTTTGGGGACCAGTCGCAGCGATTTAACCGATGAAGATTTTCGAAACCGAGTTGTACACCAGAGTCCTTATTTGAAAGAAAAACTGGGAACTCTTGAAAACGGAAGGGCCGAAAGTTTTGCCAATATGTTGTTTTACCAGGATTTGGGAGGTGATTACGATACCGATTATGGCAATCTTCGGAAAAGGGTTGAAACCCTGAAGGAGGAATACAACACCTCGGGCAATATAATATATTACCTATCCACACCCCCAAGACTATATGAAACCATTGCACACAATTTGGCCGATGCTGGCATGAGCACACAGAATAATGGATGGAAGCGATTAATAGTGGAAAAACCGTTCGGTTATAGCCTGGATAGCGCCAAAAAGCTGAACAAGGGATTGCACCAGTATTTCAATGAGCACCAGATATACCGAATAGATCATTATTTGGGAAAGGAAACCGTGCAAAACCTGTTGGTCACCCGATTTTCCAATAGCATTTTTGAACCTCTTTGGAACAGAAACTACATCAAACATGTGGAAATCACGAATGCAGAAAGTGTGGGTGTCGAAAAAAGGGGTGGCTATTATGATAAATCAGGAGCGCTCAGAGACATGTTCCAAAACCATTTATTGCAGATTGTTTCTTTGGTGGTGATGGAACCTCCCATTGGTGATGAACCCGAGGAAATACGGAATGAGAAAGTAAAGGCCTTGAAATCCTTGCAGGTTATGAGGGATGAAGAAACGCTGTATAAGCACACCATAAGGGCGCAATATGTAGCTTCGGAGGTGAATGGAAAAAAGGTAAAAGGCTATCGCGAGGAAGATGGGGTGGAGGCCAATTCCACTACCGAAACCTACGCTGCCATTAAGTTTTATGTAAACAATTGGCGTTGGCAGGGGGTTCCATTCTATGTGCGGACCGCAAAGCGGATGCCGACCAAGGTGACCGAAGTGGTGGTTCATTTTAAGTCGCCCCACCATCAGATTTTTAAGGATTCTGGAATGAACAACAAGGACAACAAGTTGATAATCCGAATACAGCCCGATGAAGGCATACTGATCAAGTTTGGGGTAAAGGTCCCTGGGCAGGGCTTCAAGGTGGAGCGTGCCAACTTGGATTTTTACTATTCCAGTTTGACTCAGACGTATGTTATGGAAGCCTATGAGCGCCTGTTGTTGGATGCCATGCAGGGAGATGCGACCTTATATGCCCGTGCTGATGAGGTAGAGGCAGCTTGGGAATTTGTCGACCCGATTCTCGATTATTGGAAAAATGGCAAGGATGTCCGTATGTATGGCTATGCGGCAGGGGTCTGGGGTCCGGAAAACGCAGATGACCTGATTGAAGGCAATGGATTTTGGCGCAATCCGGGAGAGAACTTGGCAGATGACCCGGGGTTCTGCGTTATTTGTTAGAACTTTTATCGTTAACGCATGTCGGTTCGAGCACTGTCGAGAATAAGGGCTTAGTTAAAAAAATTACAGTTTCATGGAAATAAACGTCTATAAGGATAAACAGGAAGTTGCCGAGCAGTTTTCGGCCTATTTTGCTGAAACGGCCAATGCAGATGGGGTCTTTCATGTCGCACTTTCCGGAGGGAGCACACCAAAAATTGTTTTTGATGTGTTGGCTGAAAACTTTTCTAATAAAATAGATTGGGGCAAGATTCATTTTTATTGGGGTGATGAGCGCTGTGTACCACCTACGGATGACCAAAGCAACTATAAAATGACGGTGGAGCACCTTTTTTCCAAAATTCAGGTGCCCAAGGAAAACATTCACAGAATTTTGGGAGAAAACGATCCGCATTCCGAGGCGATGCGTTATGCCAATTTATTGGAAATCAATTTGGATAGGGTAGAGGAAATTCCCCAATTCGATTTGGTTATCCTAGGCATGGGCGATGATGGCCATACCGCTTCAATTTTCCCCCATGAAATTGACCTTTGGGATGAAGCGGACCATTGTGTGGTGGCCAGGCATCCTGAATCCGGACAGAGACGGGTATCCATAAACGGCAAGGTGATCAATCAGGCGAAGGAGGTGGTCTTTTTGGTCACGGGGGCATCAAAAAAGGAGAAGGTGAAGTCGGTTATTGAACGAAAGAGTGGCTCTGAAAAATATCCAGCCACACTGGTCAATCCGAAATCGGGGAAACTCATTTGGTTTTTGGACAAGGATGCGGCCTCACAACTGGATTAGTCCAAGTCCAGTCTTACATTTTCTCCGTCCAGGAATTCAAGGTACTCTTCCACTTTAAAGTTTTGCGACTCGTATTTACTATCCCGCTGAAAAGCGGATTGTTTCCGCTCCTTGCTTCGGGCAAAGCGACGGATATCCTGCTTGGTTTTTAGTATCAGCCCTGGAATGGCCTTGTTCTTTCCATTCCTGTCCTTGGCGACCATGGTAAAATAAGAGGAGTTGCAATGCCTTACCTCGCCACTGGTAATGTTTTCCGATTCCACCCGAACGCCTACCACCATTGAGGTTTCCCCCGTATAGTTTATAGAGGCCTTGAGGGTGACCAATTCACCAACATCAATGGGGTTTAAAAAATCAACCCGATTCACCGATGCCGTTACGCAGTAACTTTGGGAGTGTTTGGAAGCACAGGCGAAGGCAATTTGATCCATCAAATTGAGAATGTGCCCACCGTGCACCTTTCCCCCAAAATTGGAGTGGGAGGGGAGCATGAGCTCGGTGATGGACACCCGGGATTCTTTGGAGGTCTTGAATTTTTCCATTTCAATTTCTAAAATGCGGGGATGCTTCCAGTTGTATCTCCGTGATAAAATATTTGGTGTCGCCCAACCAGAAAAAAGTGGCATAGCGCTCTTTGTAGGAAACTTTTATGTAGCGCCCCTGGTATTCCTTCATCTTTTGAATGATGTCCTCTTCCTTATCCTCCACAGAGAAGGAAAAAATATTGGTCCCCGAAATGCCTTGACTGATCTGGCCTTCCCATGTTTTCACCAAAACACCCTTTCTGCTAAACTTGATGAGTTCCCCAGACCGATAACCTTCGCTATAGGGCACATAGTAGATGAACGTAAAATAGGCCGCTATTCCCAGCAGGATTACCGAAATAGTGATGAACAAGATTTTCTTCATGGTTTATAGCTCAAGTTTGGGTTCTTCGTAATCATCTTCCTCGGCACGTTTCAGTATGGGTTCGGGGATGGATTTTTTCGCTTTGGCACCCATTTTTTTCAGTTTTTCGATGCTGTTGATAATATTGCCCCGTCCCTCGACCAGTTTGTTCATTGCACCTTTGTATTCCGTTTTGGCTTCATCCATTTTTTTGCCCACTCTGGTCAGGTCTACCACAAATCCCTCAAACTTATCATACAGTGCGCCCGCTTGTCTTGCGATTTCAATGGCATTTTTCTGTTGTTTTTCATTGCTCCACATGGTATCAATGGTGCGCAGTGTAGCCAAAAGGGTAGATGGCGTAACTATGACGATATTTTGCTCGAAAGCTTTGTTGTACAACGAATTATCTTCATTGATGGCAATGGCAAATGCAGGTTCAACTGGAACAAACATAAGTACAAAGTCAGGGCTCTCAATCTCATAAAGATCTTCATATTTTTTGGCGGAAAGTTGTTCCACATGCTTTCTTAAAGAGGAAATATGATCTTTTAGGAACTTGGGCCTGTCATCTTCTTCCGCATTCGTGTACCGCTCATAATCTGTTAGGGAAACCTTGGAATCCACAATCATCTTTTTGCCATTTGGAAGGTGGATTATGACGTCGGGCATCACTCGGCTGCCATCTTCGCGGGCAAAGCTTTGCTGCACGCTGTACTCCCTATCTTTTTCGAGTCCGGACTTTTCAAGGACACGCTCCAGGACCAATTCCCCCCAGTTTCCTTGTGTTTTGCTATCCCCTTTTAGAGCCTTGGTCAGGTTTTCGGCTTCTTGGGTAATCTTGATGTTCTGGTTTTGCAGATTGTGCAATTGCTCTTTTAGGGCGGAATGGATGCTGATGTTTTCCTTTTGGGATTTCTCCACCTTCTCTTCAAACTCCTTTATCTTTTTGTTGAGTGGGGTGAGTATGTTCTCAATATTCTCCTTGTTGCTCTTGGTAAACTTTTCGCTTTTCTCTTCCAGGATTTTGTTCGCAAGATTTTCAAACTCCTTTGTGAACTTTTCCTGAAGCTTTTCCACTTCTTCTTTCTGTTCCGTATTGACGCGTTGCAGGTTTTCCAGGTCTGCTTGATAGCGAACCAATTGGTTGCTCTGTTGTTGTTTTTCGGCTTGAAGCTGCTTTTTTTCCTCATCAACCAGCAACAACCTGTCGCTAAGGGATTTAAGGGAATTGTTCAATTGCTGTTCCCGTTCACCCCAAACACTCTCTTTGGATTTGGTCTTCAAGCGTTGAACATACATCCCTCCAAAAAGTCCAAGGGCCAAGGCCAAAACACCAATAATTATGTAGATCAGTTCCGTGCTCATGCAGTTTTTTCTTCGGATAAAGATAACGGATTCCTGTCGATGCGGAAATTGAAAATCTACTTACTTGTTCACTTTAAAAGTGCCTGTTTTGGTATCAAATTGTACCATATCTGAAGGAAATAACCGTTCAAAATGCCTTTGTTCTATCAAATCGCAGGGCTCACCAAAGGGATTATCCATGCCGTCCAAAATCAAAATTTTGTCACAAAGTTGAATGGCCAAGTCAATTTCATGGGATGTGAACACAATGGTTTTTTGATTTTGGTGCGCCAATTGTTGCAGCATCTTTAAAATTTGGGCCTTGTGGTACAGGTCAAGATGGGTGGTCGGTTCATCCAGGAGTATCAACGGGGTGTCTTGAGCCATGGCCCGTGCAATGAGTACTCTTTGCAGTTGGCCATCGCTCAGTTCGTGGCATTTGCTGCTTCGCAGATCATTTAGTAGAAAAGCGTCCAGACTATGTTGAACGTGTTCCTTGTCCTTTTGGGATAGACCGCCTATCCAGTTGGTGTAGGGCTGGCGGCCCAGGGCAATCAATTCCTGCACGGTTAGATTCTTGGAAGCAGGCTGCTCCGTGAGCACCACACTGAGTTCCTTTGCCAGTTGGGGCTGCGAATGGTCTTCCAGTTTTTTCTGTTTTAGCATGATGGTCCCTCCCAACTTGGGCTGAAACCTTCCCAAGGTCCGCAATAAGGTAGATTTTCCAATGCCATTAATGCCCACGATGCCACAAAGTATACCCCGTTCCAGGGAAAAATCGATACTTGTTGTGACCACTTTGGATTTGTATCCAATGGACAATTTTTCCACCGAGATGATATGTTCCTTGGATTCCGTCATCAAAATATCATTTTACGTTTTCGCACCAATAACCAAATAACCACGGGTGCCCCAACCAGTGAGGTAATCGCATTGATTGGCAGCACACTGGCCGAATTCGGAAGCTGGGCCAAGGTATCACATAATAGCATCAGAATGGCACCGTACAGGAAAACTGCTGGTATAAGTATACGATGTTCCATGGTATCAAATATTTGACGGGTTAGGTGGGGCACGGCCAATCCCACAAAAGCAATGGGTCCCGCAAATGCGGTTATGCCTCCTGCCAATAAACCTGTGGCTATTATGACCATTAAACGGGATTTTCGCAACGAAACGCCCAAACTTTGGGCGTAATGTTCCCCCAACAGATAGGCATTCAGGGATTTTATGGACAGGATGCTGAGCAAAACACCCAAAAATACGATTGCTGACAATAGCAGCACTTGTTGGTTGGAGAGATTTCCAACACTTCCAAAGGACCAAAAAATGAACCGTTGCAGGTTTTCTGCGCTGGAAAAATAAGCCAACACGCTAACAATTGCGGAGGTTATGCTACCGAACATCAATCCAATAATCAAAAGGGCCATGGTATCCTTGATACGTTGTGCAACCAGCATGACCACCAGCAACACCAAAAAACTTCCAATGCTTGCCGCTATCGCCAATGAGGCATCACCCAAAATTGTAAGCGAAGTGAACCCTGAGAAAAGGGAAATGCCCATAAGTAGCAATGCCGCTCCCAAACTTGCCCCAGAGCTAATGCCCAGCACAAATGGACCCGCCAAGGGGTTGCGGAACAGGGTTTGCATCAACAGACCACTTAGTGCTAGCCCGCCACCTACCAGAACGGAGGTAAATGCCTTGGGAATGCGAAAATTCCAGATTATATATTGCCAAGATTCTACTTCTATTTGACCGCCGAAAAGCAAGGATAGGGTTTTATCAAATGGAATGTTGACCGAACCAGAGCTTATATTCAACAACCAAGAAAGCATCAGTGCGATGAAAATCAACAAAAAGGAAAAACGGTATGATTTTGTTGAAACCATATTATTGGAGTGGCATAAAAAATTCGGGTTCGTGCTCCGGTAAAAGTCCAGGATGCAATATTGAAATCAAGTCCTTTAGCACCAAATCGGGGCGTTGGGGAGCCAATTCATAAAATAGCAGTCCGCCTTTTGCTCCTTTTTTAATGGCGTTGGAATATATTTTTCTTTGTGGGAAAGCTTCAAATTGTTTGTGGTGGGCATTGGCATTTTCCAAGTCTAAATATGTAATGTGCATGGATGGGTTGAGCCAAAAATCTGCATGTTGGCCTTTCTCCAAAACAGCTTCCAAACTAAGGCCAATGCTTCCTTTTTGTTCCGTATCGGCCCAAATGTAATTGGCATTGGCATCTTTTAAAAATTGTGCCATCCAACTCTTCCCTCCCGCAACATACCAGACGTCTTTGTACAATCCACCAGTGAGTACTGTTGGGCTTTCCTTGGCCTTTTGGGCCACTTGCTTGGCTTCCTGGTACGATTTTTCAATCTTGGAGAAGGTCTGGTCTGCCTCCGATTCTTTCTGAAAGAAGGGGGCAAAAAACTTGATCCACTCCGCTTTTCCCAACGGGGTCTGCTCCACCCAATCACCATTGTAAACCACGGGTATACCGGATTGTTTTATGGTTCCGTAGGCCTTGTTCGCATCGTTGATGCCAAAACCCATAACCATGTCGGGATTGAGTTCCAATACAATTTCGGTGTTGATGTTTTCATTGGTTCCCAATTCTTTGATAATACCTGCGTCCACCAGTTTCCGTGCTTCGGGAGAGGAAATAAAATCCATGCTTGGGAATCCCACTACGGTGTGCAATACCCCCAAAGCTTCCAAAGAGGGAATGTGGGTGGTGGAGGTGATGACGATTTTCTCCACTGGGGTGGGTACGATGGCATCATACACGTCTGCTGGCAAAGTTATAAACGGCAGTTTCTCTTTGGGCACCAGCGCATATTTGAACGTATTTTCCGCTCCCGGCCATGCTGAAGTGACCTCAATGACGGTATAGGAATCATTTTTTTGGATGGTAAACCCTTTGGCATAGGCAACCTCCTTCTTCACTGGTTGCTGTTCAACAATGGGCGGTTTCTTTTTTTCAACGCAACATACCAGACAAATGAGAAAGATTGCGCAGCATAAGGGTCGTGTAAGCGGAATTTTGGCCATAGCCCCAAATGTAAGATTTTTAACTTTTGTCGAAAAAGATTAAACAGAATGATTACTTTCGCCCTGAATTTTGGTTCACATGGATTTTTTTCATGGGATTAAAAGGGAATCCGGTGCAAATCCGGAACTGTTCCCGCAACTGTAAGTTTATGTCAAATATGCCTATCGTCAGACGGGTTTTTGGCACTTCATAAAAGGAGATGTTGTTTTCTACAATGACCACTGTTCTAATTGTTGAATGGGAAGGTCAAAACAACATAAAACAAGTCAGGAGACCTGCCAAATTCAAACAAACAAAGTTAAACTTTCGGGATAAAAGTTTACGTATGACAATCATACTATACTCCCGTTTATTCTCGTAAACGAAATGAACAGAAATTATTTACTCGTGTTATCCATCATCTTGATGGGTAGGTCGCTCTCTGCACAGGAACAACAAATTGATTCTGTGGCACCTCATCAATTACAGGAGGTCGTGGTAAGCGATTCCAAATTTGAACTGAAACGTGAAAATTCCGGCAAAACAGTCATCAAGATCACTAAGGAAGAGCTGGAACAAAACCAAGGAAGGACCCTGGCGGAGATCATCAATACCAAAAGTGGCATCGAGATCGCCGGTAGCCGCGGCAGGGATGGTGATGTCTTGGGGGTTTTTGCCAGGGGTGGACGCGGAAGGCAGGCCTTGGTCATTATTGATGGGGTGCGGGTTTCGGACCCATCCACTTTTTCGCAGGAATACGATCTACGGTTGATTTCCCCAGTCACTCTGGAATCCATTGAAATAATCAAAGGAGCTGCCAGCACGCTCTACGGTACCAACGCCGCCACGGCCGTAATCAACATCACTACCAAGAAAAGCTCCAAAAAAAGTATTTCCGCCAACTTTCAATCAAGTGTGGGCACCAACCAGACAGCTGGTGAGCAAACGTATAATATGGGGACTTTCACCAATGCCGTTTCCGCAAGCGGGACGTTGGAACGCTTCAGTTATGCTGTTGACTTCTCCAATCGGTATAAAAGTGGGCTTTCGGCAGCTGTGACCCCGGAGAACGAAGAAGACATTTTTTCACAATACAGTACCAACGTGAGGCTGGGATATCAGTTTTCCAAAGATTTTGAGGTTTCCATTTATGGAAACCAGACCAAGTTCCGCAACGAATATGATGCTTCTTTTGCTGAAGCGGCCAATCTTTCCAAAAGTGATCAAAAAAGGGCGGGATTGGCATCATCCTTTACCTATGGCAAAGGTTCTATTCATTTGAATACGGCTTTTACCGAGTATGGGACCGATACCATGGACACATTTGGTGAAAGGAATTTTGAGGGCAATAATTGGGTACTGGATTTATACAATAAGTACGTTCTTGACAAAAAATGGCACACAATACTTGGGGTAAACTATATTAACGATGAAGCCGTGTTTTCCGAAGAGGCCGAGTTTACGATTGTAGACCCGTACGCGAATATGGTTTATGTATCGGATTTTGGGTTGAACCTGAATGTCGGTGGCCGGTTGAACCATCATTCTGAATATGGAAACCACGTTGTGTACAACTTGAATCCTTCCTTCACTTTTTCGACAAACAAAGGCTATTTGAAACTGCTGGGTTCCTATGCTACATCCTACATTACACCGAATCTCACCCAACTGTTCGGCGATTTTGGTGCCAACCCGGATTTGGAGCCAGAGGAAAACAGGACTTTGGAAGGCGGTATCGAGTTTATGGCCAGTGGAGAATTTAGAGTTAGTGCCGTTTATTTTGACCGAAATGAAAAGAACACTATCGGATTTGACCAAAACTTCATGAGCATTAATGTTTCGGATGAAATCAACGCGAATGGTCTGGAATTGGAAGCTTCATGGAGACCGTCAAATAAATGGAGCATAGACGCCAATTATACATTTACCGAAAGAAAGGGGGACAATGCTATCCGTATTCCAAAGTACAAAGCCAATTTATCCGCTACCCATCAAATCTGCGATAATACAGATTTGGTTTTGACTTACACCTATACCGGCCAACGGTTGGATACCGACTTTAGCAGTTTTACCGATGTTACTTTAGATTCCTTTTCCTTGGTGAATCTGTATTTGGGACATCAGTTGATTTCCAATAGGTTGCGGATATTCATCAATGCCGAGAATCTATTGAATGAGGACTATACGGAAATACTCGGTTTTACCACCCGGGGGAGAAATTTTAGGCTTGGGATGAGTCTCGATTTCTAAAGAAAAGCGGCCTGGGCCGCTTTTCTTTTATTTGAAACTGATATTTAAGGGTTTATCCAGATACATATTGTCTTTTACGGCCGTGTGCACCCTCGATGTTGTAAGTGGTCTGGCCGGCATTTGGACTATAAAATCCTTTTTACTTGACAATCCAGTGATTTCTTGGATGGCCCTGGCCAGAAGGGGTTCATTGGGGTCACCAAGCACACCAAGATTGGCCAGATCTTCTTCCAATACGATATCTGGGGCAAGCCCATCGGTGTAATCAAAAAAGCCATCTGCATTTTCATTCCGGCCCACTAGGGGTTGCAGTCCCCAGTTGTTTTCAGAATTTATTTGATTCTCTCTCGAACTATTATATACGTATGAGCCTTCAGGATCATCAACCAAAGTAATGGAAAACTCATTTTTACCACGGGTGGTCTCGCCAATGTGGATCACATCCACATAGGGTGCCAGACCGTTCATGACCAATTCACTAGCTGATGCCGAGCTTCCTGTGGCCAAAACATATACTTTGCTAAGATTCATGGAGTTTATGGGGCTTGAACCCGTACTGTTGGCAAAATAGTCCTCCAACTGTTCTGCGCTCAATTGTTCTTGAATTTTGTCATTCCAACGTTGCCGGATGTACAAATTGTTGGTATTGGTGCCGTGGATCATGCTTGCCAATAGGCGTGATGTATTTACGGAGCCTCCGGGGTTGTAACGCATATCCAACACCAATTCCGTAGCACCATCTGTAATAAACTGCCCAAAAGCGTCATTGAGCTGTTCGTTGAAGTTGCTCAAAAACCGATTGTACATCAAATAGGCAATTTTTGTCCCATTTATATCCAAAGTGGTGGCCACTAAAATAGGGTCCTCCACTTGGTTTTCAATTTTCGTGAGTGTCACTTCCTTAGTGGAATCTGTGATGGTAGTTCCATCAATGTCGGCCATGCCCAGGGTGTAGGTGTCGTTATCGCCGAACAAAAGGCCCACATAGTTGTCAATGTTCAGTTGTTGTCCATCCACCCGGGTAAAGAGTTCCCCTCGGGCAATGTCCTTCGTTGAGGCATCTGAATTGGGGACGATGTACTGCACGTAACCAAAGAGATCATCGCTACCTGAAAAACGACGTAGTCCAAACTCCAATCCATTGCTTTTGGAAACCCCGGATAGATTGTTCACCAATTCTTTGTAATCCTCATTAAGAAAACTGAAACGGTCATCATTGAAGAGCAGCACGTCAAAATAAAAATCTTCTGGATTGGGAGTTTCCTCCAGAAAATCGATCAATTGTTCATCCGATGTAAAACGGGTATCGGCCAAGTTTGGAACTTCGCCTTGCCAGAAATACCATAGGTTCATTGCCCGCCACATAAAGTTCTGTACAACAATGTCCGTGGAGACAGGTGTATCATCATCATTATTGCATGCCGACATCAACAATGACAGCCCCAGGAACAGAAGGATAATTTTTTTCATAGCTATGTTTTAACTGGACTCCTCAATTTTCATTCCATTTAGAAAATGAGGTTGGTAAGTAAGGCGGTAAATTTTCTAAATTCTTACAATTTTGCTGTACAAAATAGCTACATTCAAGGAGAATACAAATTTTTTGTAACAAAAATCGATATCTGTCGTCGAGATAGTGTAGGTCAAAAATTAGGGACCAAAAACAACTGAGACAACCAATGAAACAAGCTGAATTCTTAAATGTGGTAATGCCTTTCAAGGATAAGCTGTACCGACTCGCTAAGCGCTTGTTGGTATCCAAGGAGGAAGCGGAAGATGCCACGCAGGAGATTTTGCTGAAACTATGGTCCAAAAATGAGTCGATGGGCGAGTACAAAAATGTGGAGGCCTTTGCGATGACGATGACCAAGAACTTTTGTTTGGACCGATTGAAATCCAAACAAGCGGGCAACCTAAAATTGGTACACAGCAATTATACCGATGAAAGTGTGTCCTTGCAAAGACAACTTGAGGCCGAAGATAGTTTAAGCTGGATGGAACGGATCATGGAAGATCTGCCAGAGCAACAAAAAATGGTCCTGCAATTACGGGACGTGGAACAGTACGAATTTGAAGAAATATGCGAACTATTGGACATGAAGGCCACTGCGGTGCGTGTAACCTTGTCCAGGGCAAGAAAAGCAGTTAGGGAAGAACTTATTAAAAAACATAGCTATGGAATTGGATAACATAGAAAAATTACTGGAGAAGTATTTTGAGGCCAGCACAACGGTGGCCGAGGAAAAAGAACTGAAGGCGTATTTTTCGCAAGAGGGCGTTGCGGCGCATCTTGAGCAGTACAGACCCATGTTCAACTATTTTTCCAGTGCCAGGGAAGAGCGGTACACCAAGCAGGTTCCATTAAAACCTAGAAGAAACTATTACAAGTGGATTTCCGTTGCAGCGGTGGCAGTTTTAACCTTTGGCATCTATTTTGGTAATGAGTACCAAGAAAGGAAAAAGGCAGAGTATGCCTATCAGGAGACAAAAAAGGCTTTTGAGCTCTTGGCGGAGAATTTTGGAAGGGGCACGGAAAAGGTGGCCTATTTGCAAGAGTTTGAAGTCGCAAAAAAGAAAATTTACAACAACAATTAAAATCAAAAAAAATGAAAAAACATATTTTAATCTTATTAATAGCCGTACTGCCCCTGTCAGCGTTTTCACAATCGTTGTTTGACAAGTACGAAGACTATGACGAAGTCACCTCCGTGGTCGTCAACAAAAGCATGTTCAATCTGTTGGCAAAGATTGACGTGGAGGTAGATGACCCAGAAGCACAGGACTTCATGGATATTGCCAGCAGCCTTAAAAGCTTGAAGGTATTTACCACGGATAGCGAGAAAATTGGGTCGGACATGAAATCTTCGGTGGACAGTTACCTAAAGTCCGCAAAGATGGAAGAACTCATGCGTGTGAAGGACAAGGATGCCAATGTGAAGTTCTATATTAAACAAGGCAAGGATGAGGACCATGTGAGCGAACTGTTGATGTTCGTTACCGGGTTGAAGGAAATGGAAGCCGATGGCAGAAAATTTGAGACGGTGTTACTTTCCTTGACAGGTGATATCGACTTGAACAAGATCAACTCACTTACCAAGAAGATGAACCTTCCCGAGGAATTGAACAAAGCGGGCAAAAAACAATGATCATAAAACAGTTTCGGTTGGCAGAATCTTCATAATCTGTCAACTGAAACTGGTTATCGGATAACCAGAAAGGAAATCAATCAAAAAAAGACAGATGAAACATATTTTAAAAACCATCATGGCATTGGGGGTCCTCCTGTTGACCGCTTGCTCGTCACAACAGAGTTTGCAGGAGTATTATGTGGACAATTCGGAGAACCCAAATTTCATTTCCATAGATGTTCCGGCAAGTATCCTAAAAATGGATGTGGTGGATTTGACACCCGTACAGAAGGAAGCGGTGGAATCGCTAAGGAAGTTCAATCTTTTGGCCTTTAAGAAAAATTCGGACAATGACGCCGAATATCAGCTGGAAAAAAAGAAAGTGAAGGAAATCTTGAAGAATGACGAATTTGTTGAACTAATGAAAATTAATTCCCAGTATGGAAAAGGGGTCATTAAATACCTCGGTGATGAGGATGCCATCGATGAGGTCATCATTTTTGGGGATAGCAAGGAAAAAGGGTTTGCCTTGATCCGCGTTTTGGGCAAGGACATGAACCCAGCGCATATTGTGCAGCTAATGCAAGCCATTCAAAAGTCCGACTATCGGGGGGAAGGCCTTGGGGAAATAGGCGCCTTCTTGAAAGGATGATTATCAATCAATGAACGATGTTAAGGGCAGCGAAAGCTGCCTTTTTTTTGTTTGATGTTCTCCGCTGCCTGCCCGATTGGCTTAAGCGAACGCTGGAACTATTGCATGAGATGTCATTTCGAAGGAGTAAACGACTGCCAATTCCCAACAGCGGATTTCTCAATCAATGCTTCGTATTTCATTTCGAAATGACAGAGGCTACAAGCTTACACCCCTGTATAATTCGCCGGGGTGATTTTTTTTAACTCCTCTTTAATGGCATTGGAAACCTCCAAAGTTTCAATAAAGTTAGCAATGGACCCTTGGGTGATTTTTTCATTGGTTCGGGTCAAACCCTTTAAAGCTTCATATGGGTTGGGATAGCCTTCACGCCTTAAAATGGTCTGGATGGCCTCTGCCACTACGGCCCAGTTGTCCTCCAGATCCTGCTCAAATTTGTCCTGGTTCAGCACGAGTTTGTTCAATCCCTTTAGGGTTGATTGAAATCCAACCAAAGTGTGGGCAAAGGGTACGCCTACATTCCTCAACACTGTACTGTCGGTAAGGTCTCGTTGCAGTCTTGAAATGGGAAGTTTTGCCGACAGATGCTCAAATAGGGCATTGGCCAGCCCTAGATTTCCTTCGGAATTCTCAAAATCGATAGGATTTACCTTATGGGGCATGGCCGAAGAGCCAACTTCCCCTTTCTTGATCTTCTGTTTGAAATAATCCATGGAAATATAGGTCCAGATGTCCCTGTCCAGGTCAATTAGGATGGTATTGATGCGCTTTAGGCAGTCAAAAAGGGCTGCCATGTGGTCGTAATGCTCAATCTGTGTGGTCGGGAACGAATGGTAAAGCCCCAGTTTTTCCTGCACGAACTGCCTTCCAAAAGACCTCCAGTCAATAGCTGGGTAGGCCACTTTGTGGGCATTGTAATTCCCCGTGGCACCGCCAAATTTGGATGCGCTGGGAATATCGTTCAATAAATTGAACTGCTCTTTCAAGCGTTCCACAAACACCTCTATTTCCTTGCCCAAACGGGTCGGGGAAGCGGGTTGGCCGTGGGTCCTTGCCAACATTGGTATATTTTCCCACTCCTTGGCGAGTGTCTTCAATTTATCAAAGACCTCAAAATAGGAAGGTACATAAACATCGTTCATCGCTTCCCGAATGGAAAGCGGGATGGCCGTGTTGTTGATGTCCTGGGATGTTAGTCCAAAATGGATGAACTCCTTATGGTTTTCCAGTCCAAGGGCATCAAATTGCCGCTTGATGAAATATTCAACGGCCTTGACGTCATGGTTGGTTGTTTTTTCAATCTCCTTGATGGCCCATGCATCTTCCGAAGAAAAATCAAGATAGATTTTCTGGAGCTCCGCAAATTTGGAGGTATCAAATTCGGCCAATTGGGGCAGGGGTATTTCGCAAAGGGCAATAAAATATTCAATCTCGACCTGAACGCGATACTTGATCAACGCCTCCTCGGAAAAATAGTTCTTTAGGGCTTCTGTTTTGTTTCTATACCTTCCATCTATGGGGGAGATGGCATTGAGTTGGGTCAAGGACATTACATCACATATTTTGAAAGCTCCAAAGATACTCAAACTCCAAGAGTTTAGTGGCCTAATCCCCTAAGCATGTCCAAGGTTTTTTTTGCCCGGTTTTTGTATCCTGCCGTTCCGGTAGCGGTGGTATTTTCCAAAACGAGCTTCAGTTCGGGGTGCACCCAATCAAATTTCATCCCCAAATAAAAGAGACTGGTCATGGCGAACACTTTGGGGGCAATGTTCAGTGGGCCGATGAGCCAATCGAAACAAGCGGTCATGATTTTCTCCAAATGCGAATCGGTGATGTTATTACGGAAAAAGGAATCCTTTTTTTTGAAATAGGCCATAGTGACCATCTCGCACACATGGGCCATGGACCTAATGCATGAGTCCGAGCGCAGTTTTGACAGGCCTTCCGTAAAATCATCCATTATTGGAATCAGATAGACCAATTTTTTGCGCATAAGGTTGTCAAAGGTCCAACTGGCGTTGAAAGTGCCTTCCCTATCCTCAAGCAGCACTTGCTGAAGCAGCGCGTTTGCCAGTGACGGATGTTGCTCCAAATCCATAACCAAACCGGACACTTGGGCCTTGGAAAGCCTTCCAGAATTTAATAGGGTATGTAGTTGCGCTTCAGTCAAAAAAATCTATTTTTACAAAAATACCGGACAATGAAAATAGCGAAAAAAATAGCAATCGTTTTGTTGGTGATCCTTATTGGCATGCAGTTTTATCGGCCTGATAAAAATATGGCCACAGGGGATTATGTATCAGCCTTTGAGACGGAAACCCAACCGGGTCCGGAAGTACAAAAGGTTTTGGAAACCACCTGCTATGATTGCCATAGCGACAACACTGTTTATCCGTGGTACAATAATATAGCACCCATTTCCTATTGGATCGATGGCCATATCGAAGAAGGCAAGGAACATCTGGATTTTTCCGATTGGGCAAACTATTCGGCAAAAAAGAAAGACCATAAACTGGAAGAGCTCGTTGAGGAAATAGAGGAAGGGGAAATGCCACTAAAGGAATATACCTGGACACACCAAGATGCCCGATTGAGCGAGGATCAGCGTAAAGCGCTCATGGATTGGGCAACAAAAACTAGAGCGCTGTACCAAATAGCCGATCAACAAGAGTAGGGACACCTTCCACCGCCGTTTTGGGAATTACCGTGAGATTACGAAAATCCGAAGAGCGGATATTGGGCCTTGGATCCACAAAATAAATGGGAGCCTCTGTTGGCGCATAATGGATCAATCCAGCGGCCGGGTACACTTGCATGGAAGTACCAATGATCATCAATACATCGGCTTGTTGGGTTATTTCGGCCGCAACATCCATCATCGGTACCATTTCACCGAACCAGACAATATGCGGTCGTAGCTGATGGCCATTTTTATCCACATGTCCCAAAACCAGATCTTCCTTCCATTCCAGAACGTAATTTTCATCCATCGTGCTGCGCACTTTGAACAATTCGCCATGCAAATGGACCACATGGGAGCTTCCAGCCTGCTCGTGCAGGTTATCCACATTTTGGGTCACTATACTAACGTCGAAGTGCGACTCTAGATCTACAAGGGCCAAGTGGCCAGCATTCGGTGAAACTTCCAATAGTTGCCTTCTGCGTTGGTTGTAAAATTCGAGCACCAATTCCGGGTTTTGCGCAAAGCCCTGGGGCGAGGCCACTTGCATCACATCGTGCCCTTCCCAAAGTCCATTGGCATCCCGAAAGGTTTTTAGGCCGCTTTCGGCACTCATGCCGGCACCGGTAAGGACTACGATTTTCTTTTTAGACATTTTTAAAAGGTTTTACAATCTTTATTAGTTCGACAAAAACGCCCGAACATCATTGGCCAGTTTGATTAGATCGGGTTCGTGGGTGTACATCATGTGACCAGCTTCGTAATAGAACATCTGTATTTTTTCCCGTTCGATACCGTTTCGGGAAAAGGTATACTCTGCATCAAAAAAAGGACAGATTAAATCGTAATAGCCGTTGGCCACCATTACCTTCATGGCTGTGTTTCTTCGCATGGTCTCGCCCAATTTTTGGGACACATTCACATAGGAGGGTTCCCATCCTTTCCCTTCGGGAACAGGTTTCCAATTCCATTTCTCATAAATATCATCGTTACCGGTCAAGTAGGGCCAGTCCATTTTCACATTCAACATCGAGGCAAGATAATGGTTAAGTGCGGCGGTATAGGCCGAACTTATCTGATAACTGGATGGATCTCCCAGATGCGGGCCATCCGATAGTTTGTCAACTTCATTGCCCATAAAGCGTCCATCCAAGCGTCCCACAGCCAGGCCTTTATCGGCTAGGAGCTGCTTTTGGAAACGGGGAATCAAAACCCTTAGGTTTGATTTTAGGATATACTCTTTGTCCACACCCATGAAATAACCAAGTTGCTCGGCAATCTTGTTTTTTTCAATCTCGGTCAATAGTGAACCCTTGTAGAGTGCCGGGGCATAAGTATTATAGGTGAAATTTCTGCTTTCCTCCACAAAGGCTTCCAAGGTTTTGCCTTGTCCCGCTTTTTTGTGGTACCAAGCCGTCGCGGCCATACTGGGCAAATAGGTAAGATAGGAGGTTATATTGTTGTGTTCCGAGGTAGATCCTGCATAATCCAGCGCCTGTGAAATTAGGATCAAGCCGTTAAGGGCCATATCTTGGCCATCACCTTCCAGGGCATGGGCCACCCCAACAGCCCTTGTGGTGCCAAAACTTTCACCAATAATGTATTTCGGGGAAAGCCACCGGTTGTTATCGGTTATCCATTGTCGAATAAACTGAGCTACGGAATTGGCATCTTCGGTAAGCCCCCAAAAATCCTCCACCTTGCCCTTTCCAATTACTTTACTGTAACCCGTTCCCACAGGGTCGATAAAAACCAGATCTGTTAGGTCAAGGATTCCGTTGGTGTTGGTGACCAGGGTGTAGGGGGCGGCACCGTCATCTACCGTAGCATCAGAGTCTACCTTTACCAGTTTTGGACCGAACATGCCCATATGCAACCATACGGAAGCCGACCCAGGACCACCATTGAATACAAAAGCCACCGGACGTTTTGTGGTGTCTGTAATTCCTGTTTGCAGATAGGCCACCGACCAGATTGAAGCCGTAGGCTCACCCGATTTGTTCTTGAGATAGGTCTCCGAGGCAAGCGTTTGGTACTTTATTAATTTACCACCATTGGTAATCTGGTGATTGGTTACAAAGGACTTTGGTTCGGGTACCAAAAACGAATCCTTTTCCTTTTTCTGTGCGGAAACAGTAAGCAAAAGCGATAGGCAAACGAGGAGAATGCAGTTTTTTTTCATGGTCTTTGGTTTGTACTAATAAATATAGGAAAAGGATGGTGGATTGTATTGAGGTTTTACCAATGACTGAAAAATAGCTAGGTACTTTCAGCATTCATGCCCGCTCTGCTAAGTACGACTATCTTTTTTCTTAAGTAATGCCAAAATAGAGAATTTAAGTTTTTGGTATCTTGTTTCAATGTTTAACCACGATTTACTGGCCTATTTGGAAGGATATCTTACCGAAGAGCGCAAACAGCGTTTTTTGGAGGTGCTGCAATACCGTACCAAATTCCTTACCGTTGCCATTGAGGACGTGTTCCAGATGCACAACACCAGTGCCATTGTCCGAAGTTGCGATGCCTTCGGCATTCAGGAAGTGCATGTGGTAGAGGACCGTTTTGGGAAGCGGCTGGATAAAAACATTGCCGTTGGTGCCGAACAATGGGTGGATGTGCACCGTTATCGCTCGGTTTCCGATTGTATGACCAGGTTACGGGAGAAAGGATATCAAATTGTCGCCACTGTTCCCCAGGGTGATGCCATACCCTTGCCCGATTTTTATCCCATCGCCAAAACAGCCGTGTTCTTCGGCACGGAAAAGGAAGGGTTGAGTGCGGAAGTTATGCAAAATGCGGATGGTTTTCTCAAAATTCCCATGGTCGGCTTTTCTGAAAGCCTAAACGTTTCGGTTTCCGCGGCCATCATCATACAAGCATTGGCCCAAAAAGTCAGGAATTCGGATGTGCACTGGCAATTGTCTGATAGTGAACTGCTTGAGAAAAGATTGCATTGGACCAAAAAATCGATAAAAAATGTGGAAGGAATACTGCGCAGGTACTTAAATAATTGAAGTTTTTTGTACATTTAAACATAACCAATTTAAAAACAAATGATTACACTACTTTATATCTTGGCTGGCATTGTATTGCTCGTCCTAATCTTGGGAATGATAGCCCCGAAGACCTACAATGTTTCAAGATCCATTGAAATTTCCAGACCCAAAAGCGACGTTTTTGATAATCTTAGGTTTCTAAAGAATCAAGATGCCTGGTCGCCTTGGAACAAAAAAGATCCCAACATGGAAAAAAAATTTACTGGAACAGATGGCCAAGTGGGTGCCACCAGCTATTGGAACGGCAACAAGGATGTTGGGGAGGGAGAACAGGAACTCACCAAGATTGTGGATGGGGAACGCATTGAATCCGAGCTTCGTTTTCTTAAGCCCTGGAAGTCCACCTCTGATGCCTATTTGACCACGGAAGAAATCGACGCCAGTACCACAAGGGTCACCTGGGGTTTTTCAGGCAAGAACAAATTTCCCATGAGCATTATGATGTTGTTCATGAATATGGACAAGATGGTGGGCAAGGATTTTGAAGAAGGACTATCCAGCTTAAAACAGACCTTGGAAAAATAAACGCTATGGAAGAAAACATGGTGGGTTGGTTCGAAATCCCTGTGAAGGATATGGATAGGGCCAAGACGTTTTACGAGACCGTTTTTGCAATAAACATACAAGTCCAGGACTTTAATGGCACCTTAATGGGTTGGTTTCCATGGGCAGAGGGTAAGTCTGGTGCCGCAGGCTCACTTATTTACCAACCTGATTGGTACAGGCCTAGCAATGTGGATGGCGTGGTCATCTATTTTTCCTGCAGTGATGTTCAAAATCAGCTGGATCGCATTGAAACCGCTGGTGGAAGAATTCTAAAACCAAAGACACAGATTAGTCCGGATATTGGGTATATGGGACTGTTTCTGGATTCTGAGGGGAATAGGATTGCGCTGCATTCGAGGGATTGAATTTTTACTATGACCTTCCTATTAAGGAACATATTCCAATAAAATTCAAAAGAGAAGAACAAAAGTATTACAGTCATTCAGCTCTTTGGAAATTGAAGGCTTCGTGGTGGCAACTTGGTAAACTTTTGGATGGCGGTGGTGATTTTTGGGATATTGGCTACTTTGGGCAGTTGATTCTTTAAGTATTCTGTAAGCTTAGGATATTTTTGTGTGTATTCCCCAGCTTTGTGTTTGGGGTATTTTATATAAGGCATCACCGATAAAAGCGCACCAGCCATGGCCTCGTCCACCATATTCTTTGCCTTGCTCTTTGTCAAAATAGAACAGAATTTTCAACGCTTAGAAAAAACGTGCTAAAACATGCCTTATTCTTTGGGCCTATTTTGCTCAATCCATAGTTCCAAATCGCCCAATTTTTCTTTAACAAAGGATTTCCAGTCTATTCCTCTATATTCAAAGCCCACTTTTTTTAATGCATCCAAGTACCACTTTTGGTATTTGAACATTGGCATTCCATAAAAATCAGGTGTTTTCGCTCCTTTCTGCCATAGTTCGGCTAAATACCGCATAATTCTAATATTAGGTATTAGCTTTCCATTCAACTTTTCGTTATAGTCTCCCCAATGGTAAACTTCAATCAATTCTAATTCTAAAAGTTTTTCTATCGTATTCAGGCCATGTTCTCTGGCTTCCTCAGTAAATTCATTTGTATAGGTATAACCTAGATTTTGTAAAATACTAGAAATAAACTCAACACCTTCAGGATGGAACAAATCTATGTTTACACTTTTTTTATTGAACAGCTCTTCTTTTGTCATATTTAGGGATACAAAAATTTAACATTCCGTGGCTGAGACCAAATATTTTTAAAATCTAAAGTAATGGTCGCTGGAGTTTTAGATTGTGAAGCTGATATAGGTCTAAAAGTAATAAATTTACCATTACCCATATTAGCCGTAATAGCACCGTTCGCTTCAGTTGTTTTGGATATTGCATGTTTTGTCAAAGAATTGAAAAGCTCTTTAGCTTTGGTTACAGGAGAGTTTAGAGCAAATTCTCTTGTTGAATTATTGAACCCTTTTTTACCTAATAGCCCTACCTGCTTAACCACATCATCCAAAAGCTTGCCTCTGTACACCCATGAGATTGGGATTTTTTGCAGGAGTTTTACCGCCACGGTCGTACCCAATTCTAACAGTGCAATTTCTAAGATTGGAGTTACACCAGCTACAAAAGCACCCGTTATTGAATCAAATGCTCTATTGTTATAGTCTTCGGTAACTTTTTGGGCCACGGTATAAAAATCCTGTAGCTCAGCCTTGGTGAATGAATTAAAATCAGTAATAAGGCTATCAAAATAATCCGCCATCATTTTGCCTTCCTCTCCATGGAATTTCCGCAAACCTTCGGCCATCACTTTTATGGATTTGATGCAGTCATGGCCAATACCGCAGGGAACCTCAGGCAACATTTCAAAATCCAAGATCCATTTGGTGAAGTTTTTTGCATTTGAGTTCCAATTCTTTCTTGCCAAATACCGATTCAATTGTTCCACCAAAGAGCTGTTTTTCAACAAGAAACTCTGTTGCGAAGACGACAGGGACAGCCTACTTTTCATAAGATTCACCAAATGCTTGGTACGGCTGCCCGTATTGGCGGCAATACCGCCCCGAGCCCCGGGGCATTTGGCACAATCGCGGTCCAAAGCTTTTCGGTCCTGCTTGTTCCCCACTTGGAAAATAACCTGGCACTCTCCCGGGTGCTGGCACACACTGCCCGACCCGAACACAAAGGTGCGGCCGTCGGGCACCACATGGTACACTGTGGCCGTCAAGGAATAGGAAGCTAGGGTAGGGGCGGCAAAACCGCCGTTGCTCGGTGTGCCACCATAGCTACCGCCCGAACCGCCGCTACTGCCCCCGTTGGTCAAGTGGGTGCGCACACAGGGAATCGGGTCGCCATATTGGTCGTGCTCCATACAAGTGCTCTTGGAAGCAGCTTCCTCCCCAAAAACGGCATCAAAAGTGAACAGGTTCACCGTACCGACGAAGTAAGTGGGGTCAAAACCGCTTTCCTCGAACTCGGCAAAGTAATCCGGTTCACAGATGTATTGGAATACCTGGGGTTCTTGCTGCATGCCCAAACTGTCCACCCCGGCGACCACATTGTAAAAGATATTTTCGGGATCTTCGGGTTTGGTGAACCTAAAGGAATAATTGGTCTGGCCCAAGGTATCCACGGTCTGGAGCACCTCCTCGTCGATTTCAATGGCTTCTTCGCCTTCTTTACGGGTGGCGTCGCCTTCGAGGAATAGGTTTTTCCCGGCCCGTGTGCTCAGAAAGTCCGTTATTTTCGGAATTTGCTCCGAATCCACTGCCGATAAGGTGTACGGCCCTTCCTTGGAGGGGATGTTTTCGGGTTGTGCTTTGTTTTCAGGGAGTGTGGTTACCTCTTCTTTTTCGCAGGAAATCAGTTGGAATGCCATAGCACATAGCACCAACCCTACTAGTGGTTTTTTCATGGTAGTGTTAAGTTTTTAAAATGTATTTGGGTTGAAATGGATGTAGACCAATGCGAAGAGGTTGAAAATGATTTGGTCTATTAATCTGTACGAAAAGTAAAGCTTCTATTTCTAAATTGCAAAAATAACGATTCTTTTTTGTAAGTATAGTCTTTACTTTATGGCCGCAAAAAGAGTAAGTCGGGGTGGGTCCAAGTGGTCATCAAAGCTGAAGGACAAGGCGATTTCTTAATTAATCCACCAATTCCAATAGCGCAATATCAAACTGATTGTCGAGAACCACTTTGCCTTTTGTAACGGTCACCTCGGTTTCGGAATATGTGTCGTACAATTTGGTGCCGTCCCCAAAGAATCCTTTTACCCAAAGTGATTTTTTGCCCTTGGGCAAATCCAATCCGATGACCACTTTATCCTTGAAGTCACCTTGGGCATAGCTCCTGGAGAAAACGTATGGTGATTTTGCCAACCTATTGTGTTTTCCTGCCCCTACGGCCGGATGATTCCTTCTAAACTGTCCCAATTTCTGCCAATGCTTGTGTATTTTCTGTATTTCGGGCACACTGTCCAATTCCTCCCAATTCATGAAGGAACGCAGTGTGGCATCACCTTCGGCACCTTCAATGATAAGATTTCTTGATGTTTCATCACCGTAGTACACCTGGGATGCTCCCGGAGTCAACAAAAGCACGTTGGCCGCCCGATACGGTTTTTTACGTTCTTTATCAAAAGGAGCACCATCATCATGTGAGGTTAGGTAATTCAGCACGCTCTTGTCCTTTAACTTGGTGTTCAGAAGTCGGTTGTACTTCTTAAAAATGGTCTCATAGTCTTTATTGGCATCAGTTTTTAGCTCAAAATTGATAAGACTTTTGAAGCCGTTATCAAAAAAATCTACCTTCTTATCCCCAAAATCAAATTCTCGACCACCTGAAATACCATAATTGTAGACTTCACCGACCATGTAGAAGGGGTTATCATCCAAAATTTGGTCCTTGTGCTTTTTCTTCCAGGTATCGAAAGCATATTGGGCCTCTTTTTGTAGTTCGGCCCATGCATTTTCGTTGACGTGCTTTACCGTATCTACACGAAAACCGTCAACACCAAAGTCGTTTATATAGTCCGTGAGCCATTTGATGATATAAAATCTTGGAGCCCGCGGATAACCCGTACGCTCAAAAAATAGTTGGAGTTCGTCCAATTCTTGGCTCAAACGACCCTCCTTTTTCCATTTGGCCAGCAAGGCATCGGGGAGTTCCACAGCTTCATCGGACTCCGTGAGAATATCGGGAAGATTGTCCACCAAAGTACAGGCCGTTGTATTCTCGTACGTGGTAAATTCACATGTGGGGTCTGTCCTTACCCAGTCTTCGGGCCAAACCGGGTCTTTTTCGGTCACCGGTCCTGTGTGGTTCAGCACCACGTCCAGCAATATGCGTATGCCTTTAGCGTGTGCTGTTTTTACCAACTGCTCAAGATCCTTTCGGGTTCCGAAATTAGGATCGATGGCGGTCCAGTCCTTTGTCCAATATCCGTGGTATCCGTACGTTTTGCCGGTCCCTTCATCGGTGGCCCCGTGAACCTGTTCCACAACAGGGGTGAACCATATGGCATTGATGCCCAAATCGGTAAAATACCCTTCTTCAATTTTTTGGGTGATTCCCTGTAGGTCCCCGCCTTCAAAACCACGGAGAACCCCGGTTTCCTCAGTGCGATCAAAATTGATGTTTTTCTCGGGATTGCCATTGTTGAAACGGTCCGTCAACAAGAAATAGATATTGGCCCCTTCCCAAACAAAGGGAACATCCTTTTTATCTTGCTTGTCTTCTACTACTTGAACCTCTTTTTGAGCTTGTTTTTCAGCTTGCTTACAGCCTAGGAGCAATGAAATTATGGACATGGTCGCAAGTAGTTTTTTCATCTATCGGGATTTTGCCTAAAGCTATAAAATGAATGCGGAAATATAAAATTTATTTCCGGGGCAAAACCATGGTAAAGTTAGGGTTTACTTCCTGTTGAGTACTTTGTATTCCTCATAACAGCTTGAAATGGCGTCTAGAATCTGCAAATCGTTGGCCGTGTTGATGAACGACCTGCTATAGTTGCAATTGTTCAGAATGTCCTCAATATCCACTTTTTCCAGTTGCAGGAGTTCAGTGAGGGTTTCCCGGTCAAATTTGGACGCCAATAGGTTTCTGATATCCTCATCTTCCTTCATTTGGCGCAATTTTCGCATCTGCCTGGGTTTTTTTCCGAACAGGTTGCGCAACAGGTCCGCCGGGTTCAGAATGGCACCCAAGACCTTGGTGACAGCACTTGGACTCTTGCTTCCAGCTTCATAACTTGTGGGCAACCCAGAAATGCTATATTGATAGGCATTGTTGATGGGCAAGTTCTTGACATCAATTTCCAGATAACCAGTAAGTTGATAGGGACGGACAATGACTTCTTCCAGGGCATAGGCCAGCTCTGTCAATGCTATTTTGGTGTCCTCAAATCGGAACATATCGTTGGTAACCCACACCTTTTGCGACTTAAAACCCAAAAAAGACAGGTACAGCGTATCGTTTACTGCAGCCTCTATCGTAAACCGCCCCTTTTGGTCCGTAATGGTCCCCTTAACTTGATTGAGATTGATCACGTGAACACTCTCCAATGGAAAATCCGTTTGGGCATTGACAACGGTGGCGGTCAATTCTCCTTGCATCGATGTTTCACTCTCGGTCTGAGCGGAGCAAAGGATCGGGACTAAGATAAATAGGATAAGTAGGGTTCTTCTCATGCAATCTTTGTAGTCTCAAAAATACGAAACAAACAAAAATAAACAGCAGTCCGCCTTGTTTTAATATAGAATTAACTAAAAGAAACCAGAGCGTTTTTTGCCCCCTTTTTTTCCAAAACCACCTTTTTTTCCTTTTTTGAAGGATTTATTGTCCCCACCTTTACGATGACCACGGTTTCTTTCCCGTTTTCGGCCCCCCTTGCCACCGCTTACAGGTTTTTTGGAAACTTCAACATTGATGAAACGGCCATCTACCTTAAAATCGGTAAAGGTTTCCAAGATCAGTCCGGTCAGTTGTGCATCGGTGTTGAAAAAGGAGAAGCTGTCCTTGGTGTCCACGTTGAATACATCCTCTTTTTCAAGTCCCAGGGTTTCCCTAAGGAAATCCTTAAGCGACATCCAGTCATAACCGTCCCGTTCACCAACGTTGATGAAATAGCGTACAGATCCATCAGATGGCATCTGTTCGTGATCCATTCCCTTTTTGGAGCCCTCCTCCTCAGAGTTCAGGTCCTTGGTCTTGTTGTAGTAATTGTAGAATTGGGAAAATTCTACAGAGATTATTTTTTTGATAAGCTCATCCCTGTCAATACCATCCAGCACATCATTTATGGCCGGAAGATAATTGTCGATCTCAGGGTTGACCTCCGTTTGTTTGATCTTGCTGGCCAAATGGTACAGCTGGATCTCACAGATCTCCATTCCAGAAGGAATCTTCTTGGAAATGAAGTTCTGTTGTATCTTCTTTTCAATGGCCTTTATCTTGCGCAATTCCGAGCGTGTCACAATGACCATGGAAATACCGGACTTGCCGGCTCTTCCCGTTCTACCGCTGCGGTGTGTATAGGTTTCAATCTCGTCGGGCAATTGGTAGTTGATTACATGGGTAATGTCATCCACATCAATGCCCCTAGCCGCCACATCGGTGGCCACCAACATCTGAACTTGTTTTTTTCTGAAGGCGTTCATAACCATATCCCGTTGGTTTTGGCTGAGGTCGCCATGCAGTGCCCCGGCATTGTAACCATCTTCGATCAGTTTTTCAGCCACTTTTTGAGTGTCCCTCTTGGTCCTACAGAAAACCACCGAAAAGATATCGGGATTGGCGTCTGCCAAGCGTTTTAAAGCCGAATAACGATCTCGACCCCCGACCACATAATATTCGTGCTGCACCGTGGTGGCACCTGCATTTTTTGTCCCAACGGTTATTTCTACAGGGTTGTGCATGAACTTCTTTGCAATCAAGGCCACTTCTTTGGGCATTGTTGCAGAAAAAAGCCAAGTGAATTTTTCTTTGGGCGTGTTCGAAAGTATATCCTTGATGTCCTCATAAAAGCCCATATTGAGCATTTCATCGGCTTCGTCAAGCACACAATAATCAATTTTGGAAATGTCAACCATGCCACGGCCTATCATATCCTTCATCCTTCCGGGAGTGGCTACAACAATCTGTGCGCCACGCTTTATTTGTCGGGCCTGTTCTGTAATGCTTGCTCCCCCATAGATGGCCACGGTGTTCAGCCCCTTTACATATTTGGAGTAGAGTTTCAGCTCGTTGGTGATCTGGAGGCACAATTCCCGTGTGGGGGACAGGATAAGACCTTGGGTAGTCCTGCTTTCCGCATGTATCTTTTGAATCATTGGAAAGCCAAAAGCGGCCGTTTTTCCAGTTCCCGTTTGGGCCAGGGCCACTAAGTCGGTGTCATCTTGTAATAATACGGGAATTGATTTTTCCTGTACTTCGGATGGGGTCTCAAATCCAAGATCGGAAATGGCATCCAATAGGGGTTTGTCCAACCCCAGGGCTTCAAATTTTGTCATAATGGTGTATACCTAAAAAATCGCAAATATGCTGTGTTGCATAGAGCGATTTACTTATAACCTTTTAAGCTCCTCGCAACACGGTGCCCATACCGGCGGCGTTAATAAGGCGGCAAAGGTACACTTATTTTGTTCAGTGGGAGCTAGGTTAGCTTGTTTTTTAAGAATTCCACCAACTTTTGAATGGCCCGACCCCTATGGCTCATTGCATTTTTGATTTCGCCGGGGAGCTCGCCAAAGGTTTTATGATGGCCATCGGGCATGAATATGGGATCGTACCCAAAACCTTCCTTGCCGAACTTCCTTGTGGTAATCTGACCATCGACCCGACCTTCAAAAAAGTGGCTTGCACCAGCTACATTCAAACATATAACGGTTTTAAAGTGCGCTTTTCGGTCATTTACTCCTTCCAATTCGGACAATAACTTCGCCATGTTGTCCTCCGCATTTTTCTGTTCCCCGGCATAACGTGCGGAATAAACCCCAGGATTTCCATTCAAGGCATCCACAAGTAGGCCCGTATCATCAGAAAAGCAATCAAAACCATAGGTTTTGGAAACAAAATCCGCTTTGATCCTGGCATTTTCTTCCAGAGTCTCTCCTATTTCTGGGATTTCATCGACACAGCCAATATCGCTTAAAGACAGCAGTTCTATTGATTTGGGCAAAAGCTGCTGTACTTCCTTTAATTTGTGGTCGTTGTGGGTGGCAAAAACGAATTTCAAAACAGGGGCGCTTTAATTGAGCGCTAAAAGTAGTAAATTCGGAGTTCAACACGTATGGTATGCACATTAAGCTATTTCCGCCGTTGGTCATGTTGTTGTTTGGGATATTGATGTACCTATTAGCCAGATTTTTGCCGTTTGGCGATTTTGACTTTTTTGGACGTTTGCAGTTGGCCATTTTTTTGGGAACACTGGGAGTACTTGTCATGTTTTTGGCCATTTTCAAGTTTTGGCGCTCCAAGACCACCACCAACCCCATCAATTTGAAAAAAACGACCCAACTGGTCACTACTGGGATTTATCGGTATACCAGAAACCCGATGTACCTGGCCATGCTGCTTTTTTTGCTGGCCTTTGGACTAAAGTTGGGCAATGCCTTCAACACGCTGCTGGCGGCAGGTTTTGTGTATTACATGAACCACTTTCAGATTAAACATGAGGAAGAGGCCTTGACTTCACGTTTTGGAAAAGCATATCGCGTATACTGCAAGGAAACCCGGCGTTGGTTTTGATTCCGACCCCAGATATTTTTTACATTTTGAAATTTTTTAAAGTCGATTTTTGACATATTCATATTAATGATGGCTTTTTTTGGGGTTGGCCTACCGCAGACGGAATTTATGTTTAATTTTAATGCTTAATTTTTTTGAGAATACCATGGTGGAAGCGGGACGGAAATACGTTTTTGATTTTGACAGCACCCTGACCCAAGTTGAGGCATTGGATGTTTTGGCTGAAATCACCCTGAGGGATAAATCCAACAAGTCGGAAATCATAAAGGAAATCCAAGAAATTACCAACTTGGGCATTGATGGTGACATATCGTTCACCGAGTCGTTGGAACGAAGGATCAGACTTTTGAAAGCCCACAAGAACGACCTTGAGGGTCTGGTAGGCGAGCTTCGACAGAAAATTTCCAAGTCCATAACGTCCAACAAAGAATTTTTTCAGCAGTTTTCGGACGATATTTATGTGATTTCCTGTGGTTTTAAGGAATTTATAGATCCAATTGTTGAGGAATATAACATTCCCTCCGATCGTGTATATGCCAACACCTTTAAATTTGATGATGAAGGGAATATCATCGGATTTGACGAATCCAACGTACTCGCCATGCATAATGGGAAAATAGAGTGTCTTAAACAATTGGATTTGGAGGGTGAGGTGCAGGTCATCGGGGATGGATATAGCGATTATGTAATGCGGGAAGCCGGCATTGCCGATAAGTTTTTTGCCTATACCGAAAATGTGCACAGGGAAAAAGCTGCCAACAATGCAGACCATGTGACCCCCAATTTTGATGAATTTTTATTTGTGAACGATTTGCCCAGAAACATCTCATACCCCAAGAACCGGATCAAGATTCTTTTATTGGAAAATGTGCATCCCGCAGCTTTTGACAACCTGTCCAACGATGGTTTTTCGGTGGAGCTCGTGAAGCACAGTCTGCCCGAAGAGGAACTCATGGAACGGTTGAAGGGTGTGCACGTTTTGGGAATCCGCTCCAAGACCCAGGTAACAAAAAAGGTCTTGGATGCCGCAGATAAACTATTGGTGATTGGTGCATTTTGCATTGGCACTACCCAAATTGATTTGGAATATAGTAAGAAGAGGGGTGTGGTGGTTTTCAACGCACCATACAGCAACACACGCTCCGTGGTGGAAATGGCCATAGGCCAGATCATCATGTTGATGCGAAATATTTTCACACGAAGCACGGAAATCCATAATGGGCAGTGGAACAAAACTGCGAACAATTCCCGGGAGGTAAGAGGAAAAAATCTGGGAATCGTAGGTTATGGAAATATAGGCAAGCAATTGTCCGTACTGGCAGAGGCCATTGGCATGCGGGTCTATTATTACGATGTGCTGGAGCGTCTGGCATTGGGCAACGCCACAAAGTGCAGCACCTTGAAGGAACTACTATCAGTTTCGGATGTGGTTAGTCTGCACGTGGATGATAACAAGGCCAACGAGAACTTTATTGGAGCACATGAGATAGAACAAATGCGTGATGGGGCCATACTTGTCAATCTTTCCAGGGGATTTGTGGTGGATATCGACGCCTTGGCAGCGGCACTCAAAAATGGAAAGTTGGGTGGTGCCGCAGTGGATGTGTATCCCGTTGAACCAAGGAGCAATGGAGCTTTTGACACTGCCCTGCAGGGTATTCCAAACGTGATACTGACCCCGCATATTGGAGGAAGCACGGAAGAGGCCCAACGCGATATTGCCGATTTTGTGCCCAATAAGATCATGGATTATATCAACTCTGGAAACACGGTTGATGCCGTCAATTTCCCGACAATCAGGTTGCCAAAGCAGAACAAGGCGCATCGCTTTTTGCACATTCATAAAAATGTGCCTGGCATCATGGCAAAAATCAATGAGGTACTTGCCAAATACGAGATGAACATCCTGGGGCAATACCTATCCACTGACAATGAAGTGGGCTATGTGATCACAGATCTTGACAAGGATTATAACAAAGCCGTGGTCAAGGAGTTGAAAAATGTGGAAAACACCATTAAATTCAGGGTACTTTATTGATGATGATAGGGCTCATTCTTGAGAATGGTAAAGGCCCTGTACAGTTGTTCCACCGTAAATAACCGTACCATTTGGTGGGAAAAGGTCATTTTGGATAGACTTATCCTGCCATCGCTTCTTTCGTAAATGGCAGGACTGAAACCATAGGGACCGCCAATGACCAAAACAAGGTTCTTAATGCCACCATTCATCCTTTTTTGGAGGTACTGGGCAAATTCCACTGAGGAAAACTGTTTGCCTTGCTCATCCAAAAGAATCAGGGTGTCCGATGATTTTATCTGGTCTAAAATCAGGTCTCCCTCTCTTTCTTTTTGCTGGTCCTCGGAGAGCGTTTTTCTGTTTTTGATGTCTGGAATGATGTTGAACTCGAACCGAACATAGTGTTTCAGCCTCTTCTCATAAACAGTAATGAGTTGTTCCAGCTGTTCGCTGTCGGTTTTTCCAATGGCAATGAGGGTGATCTGCATCTTCCAAAAATAATTTTTATTTGTAAACAATATCCATGGACCGTGGATGGTCATGGGCGATGTTTTTAGTATTTTCGTTAAAACCCCAATTTAGGATGATATCCGAAGCACAGTTTCAAAAAGAAATTGACCTAATTATACAAAATGCCATACGGGAAGACGTAGGGGATGGCGATCATAGTTCTTTGGCCTGTATACCTGAATCGGCCAAGGGAAAGGCAAAACTGTTGGTGAAGGATGAAGGCATTATTGCAGGTGTTGCCTTCGCCCGGCAGGTATTTACTTATGTAGATCCCGATTTGCAAATGGAAGTCCTGATACCCGATGGAAGCCCTGTCAACTATGGGGACATTGTTTTTTATGTGGAGGGGAGCTCACAAAGCATTCTGAAAGCAGAGCGGCTGGTGCTCAATGCCATGCAGCGCATGAGCGCCATAGCCACAAAGACCAGACATTTTGTGGAGCAGCTGGATGGTACCGGCACCAAAATTTTGGATACTCGAAAGACCACTCCTGGCATCCGTGCTTTGGAAAAATGGGCCGTAAAAATAGGGGGCGGGGAGAACCATAGATTTGCACTGTACGACATGATCATGCTTAAAGATAACCATATCGACTTTGCCGGGGGCATATCCAAAGCCATTAAAATGACGCAAGATTACCTGAAGGAAAAAGATAAGGACTTGAAAATTATCGTGGAAGCGAGAAATCTTGGCGAAGTGGAGGAAATACTTAAATCGGAAGAGGTGTACCGCATCTTGCTGGACAATTTCAACTATGAGGATACTAAAAAGGCGGTAGCACTGATAGGAACACGATGTCTTACAGAATCTTCTGGGGGAATCGATGAAAATACCCTAAGAAAGTACGCAGAATGCGGTGTGGATTTTATTTCGTCGGGAGCGTTGACCCATTCGGTCCACAATATGGATCTTAGCTTAAAAGCAGTATAACACCATGTCAGAGGCTATAGAGGAGCGATTGGAAAAAATACCGGTGGTCAACTGGGTGGTGCGCCTGTTGAAAAAAATTAAGCTGAAGGCGTTCGAGGGTCTTTCCTCATACGACCTCCTTGAAATGTACGCCATGGGCATTGTAAAGGGAGCATTGTCCACTAGGGCGAGTTCCATTGCCTTCAGTTTGTTCATGGCCCTATTTCCCCTGTTAATTTTTTTGATTACCCTTATCCCGTTCATTATACCCTATGTAAGCGTGGGCAACGAAAATTTTGATGCCCAGTTTCTCTTGTTCTTGGAAAATTTTCTCCCATCGGCAACAAGTGAATATTTTGGAGAGATCTATCAACAGATCAAGGACCAAAAACAGGGCGGTTTATTGTCATCGGCATTTATACTGTCCATTTTTTTGGTGGCCAACGGGGTGAATGCCATTTTTGGGGGATTTGAATATTCCTATCACGTGGAGCTGACCCGGAATTTTTTCCGCCAATACGCCTATGCACTCATGGTGGGGTTAATACTCTCCATATTGCTCATAGCAGGTGCGGTGGCCTTCGTATATTTTGAATTTTATATTGTGGAATACACCAGTGAGTATTTTGGAAAAACCTGGGGCACCGATGTTGAGCGCGGCGATGCCATAGGCATACAGATTGCCAAGATCCTCTTCTTTATGGTGTTGTCCTATCTTACCACGGCCATTTTATATTACTTTGGCACGGCGGAAGGACGGCAGGTAAGGTTCTTTTCTGCCGGTGCCCTGATGACCACTTTGCTCTTTTTGCTTACCTCATATCTTTTTGGGGTATATGTGGAAAAATTTGCCCGTTACAATGAACTTTATGGTGCTTTGGGCGGTTTGTTGATCTTGATGGTATTTATCTGGTTGAACTCCAACATTTTGTTGCTTGGCTTTGAGTTGAATGCAACATTGAATTCATTGAAAAAAAGACATGAGAAACAGTTCAATGCATCATAGAATATTTTTTTTGATGGGTTCGTTGACATTTCAGACGCTATTTTCCCAATCGGTATTTGGCAAATGGAAGACCATTGATGACCGCACGGGCATAGAAAAAGCGATTGTGGAAGTCTACACGGAAAATGGTATGTTGCAGGCACGGATCGAGAAGATTTTGGAAGTGGGAAAGGAAGATGCGGTCTGCATCAAATGTGAGGGTGAATTGAAGGATCGGCCCATAGTGGGGATGCAGATCATGTCGAACTTTGAAAAAAATGATGATGGGGAATACAGGGGCGATCGACTTTTTGACCCTGAACATGCCAAGACCTACAGGGGAAAGGTATGGCTGGACCCCGGTAATACAAATAAGTTGAAGGTGAGGGGCTATCTGGCATTTTTTTACCGTACCCAAACTTGGCACAGGGTAAAGCAAGAATAGACGTATGGATTATTTTTTGGATGTGGTCCTTCCCATACCTTTGGAAAGGCTTTTTACCTATAAAATCACGGAGCAAGAGGCTGCTTGTATACGGCCCGGCATGCGCGTGGCGGTTCCTTTTGGCAAATCAAAGATTTATACCGCTCTTTCCCATCATATCCACACGGAGGCCCCGGAGGTATACGAGGCCAAGGAAATCTATCAGATCTTGGACGAAAACCCATTGGTCACCCAACATCAACTCAAACACTGGCAATGGATGGCCCAGTACTATATGTGCACCTTGGGCGAAGTGGTAAGAAGCGCGCTGCCAAGTGCTTTTTTGTTGGAAAGCGAGACGTTGATTCTTTCAAATCCCGATGCCAATGTCAATGAATTGGAACTCAAGGATGACGAGTTCTTGGTGTATGAGGCCTTGCAGCACCAGAGTGCACTGCGCATTGGTGAGATTAGTGATATCGTGGACAAAAAGAATGTGCTTGCCCGCATAAATGGGCTGGTACAAAAAGGAATAGTCTCACAGAAAGAAACGCTGTATGAAAAATACAGGCCCAAGTTGGTCAGGTACGTGAAATTGGCCCCCAAGTTTGATGATGACGACAATTTGCAGGTGTTGTTGGACAATTTGGGCCGTGCCCCAAAGCAAAGCCAAGTAGTGCTGACCCTTTTCCAGTTGCGGGCCAAATCAAAAAAGCCCATTCCGGTAAGCGATCTGGAAAAGGAAAGCAAGACATCAAGGGCCGTGATAAAGTCGCTGATTGACAAAGGTGTCTTGGAGGAATACCATATACGAACAGATAGGGTACAGCATGGCGAGGCTTCCATGGAATCCAAGGATGTTGAGCTCAATGTGCATCAAAAGACGGCTTCATTAGAAATAGACCAGGGTTTTTCACAAAACAAACCCGTTCTTTTGCATGGGGTGACTTCTTCTGGAAAAACGGAGGTATATATCAAATTGATACAAAAATGTCTGGACGAAGGTAGGCAGGCCTTATATCTTTTGCCCGAAATTGCGCTAACCTCACAACTTATAAATCGATTACAGACTTATTTCGGGCATCATGTTGCCGTATACCATTCAAAATATAGCATCAATGAGCGTGTGGAGGTCTGGAACAATGTCCTTTCCTGCGCAGAAAAGGCACAAATCGTTATTGGCGCACGTTCTGCTATGTTTTTGCCTTTCTCCAATTTAGGGTTGGTGGTCATTGATGAGGAGCATGAGAGTTCTTTTAAGCAATTTGATCCCGCTCCAAGATATCATGCCCGGGATGCCGCGGTTGTGTTGGCTAACTTACATGGCGCACATACCATTTTGGGTTCGGCTACCCCAAGTATGGAAAGCATGGAGAATGCAAAAACTGGCAAATATGGCTATGCCGTAATCGATTACAGGTTTGGGGAAGTACTCATGCCCGAGATCAGTTTGGTTGATATAAAGGAAGCTTCCCGAAAGAAAAGAATGAAGGGTCATTTTTCTGAAACCTTGATTGATGCCATAGCCGAAAAGTTGGAGGAAGGAGAGCAAGTGATCCTTTTTCAAAACCGAAGGGGATTTGCACCTGTGGTGGAATGCACCACTTGCGGACATGTGGCCCAATGCCCCAATTGTGATGTGAGCCTAACCTTCCATCAACAAAGAAATCAATTGCGATGCCATTATTGTGGGTATCACATGGCCTTACAGCAAGCTTGTTTGGCATGTGGGAGCCCCACGTTGGACAAAAAAGGGTTTGGAACGGAACAGGTGCAGGAAGAGTTGGGAGAATTGTTTCCCCAAGCAACAGTGGGCCGCATGGATTTGGACACCACGCGTGGAAAGTTTGCCTATGAAAAAATTATCTCGGCTTTTGAAAATCAGGAAATGGACATATTGGTGGGCACCCAAATGGTGACCAAAGGCTTGGATTTCAGGAATGTGGGCCTGGTGGGCATCATGAATGCGGATTCCATGCTCAACTTCCCGGATTATCGCGCCCACGAACGCAGCTTTCAAATGCTGACCCAGGTGGCTGGAAGGGCAGGGCGGACCCAGAAACGGGGCAAGGTGCTCATACAGACCTATAATCCCTATCATCAAATATTGCAACAAGTAACAACGAATGATTATGAAAAGATGTACCAAGAGCAGTATTATGAAAGGGAGCAGTTCAAATATCCCCCAATCGTAAGGATAATAAAAGTGACCTTAAAGGATAAAGATTTCAATAAATTGAACGAAGCCTCAGATTGGTTTGCCAGCTCCTTGCGGAATGTACTGCGGCATCAGGTGTTGGGACCGGAATATCCGCCCATTGCGCGTATCAGAAAGGCCTATTTGAAGAATATCCTGATTAAGATACCCCGCGACCGGTCGTTGTCCAAAACGAAAAATAGCATTAAAAGAATTGAAAAATCTTTTAATGCTATTTCCAAGTATAAAAGTGTACGACTGGTCTACAATGTGGACCACATTTGATCATACATTGGCAAGTGCCTCTGCCAATTCGGTCTTTTTGTTTCTACTCAAAGGAATCTGTCTGCCCCCTACCTCAACATTTTTGCTGTTGAATTTCTCAATCTTCTCCAGATTCACAATATAGGATTTATGGATACGAAGGAACTTTTCCGCAGGAAGTTGTTTTTCAAAGGACTTCATGGTGGAAAGGATCACAATATTGGCTTCATCGGTCACCAATTTGATGTAATCGCCCAAAGCCTCGATCCATTTAATGTCATTTAAGATAACCTTACGCTTTTTAAGGTTGCTCTTTACAAAGATGTGCTCTTCATCCTCGTCAACTCTATTGAGTTGTTCATACTTGGCCACGGCTCTTTTTACGGAAGCCTCAAAACGTGCCAGGGTGATGGGTTTGTGAAGGTAATCGGTCACATCATAATCAAATGCCTTAAGGGCATAGTCCGGTTTTCCGGTGATAAGGATAACCTGAGGTGGGTTCTCCAGCGCCTCTAAAAGGTCAAAGCCGTTGATGATCGGCATTTCAACATCTAAAAAAATCAGGTCGATTTCGTGGTTCTTTAAACCATTCTTGGCTTCAATAGCATTGCTATACTCGGCTACAAGGGCAAGATGTGGATGATTGTTGACCAATTTTGCAACAGCCATTCGCTGCATGGAGGAGTCGTCGACAATTATACTCTTTAATTTCATAGAATGGGGTGATTTGTAGGGTTTTAAATCATCGGCAAATTACACAAAAAAGAAGGTTAACAACAATAAAAGATGTAAACATGGTCCATTTTGTTGTGTATATTACCATATACGTTACGTAGGTTTATTGGGTTCGTTTTGTTAATAACTCTTGTACCTAAACGAAGTTTTTTGGCTTTTCTTGCGGGATGAAGGAAATATTACTAATTTTGCGCTCCTTTAAACAAATCATAATATATGAACCATTACGAAACTGTTTTCATTTTGAATCCCGTTCTATCTGAGACCCAGATAGAGGAAACAGTCAAGAAGTTCGAGGATTTCTTGATTAAGAATGGTGCCAAAATGGTCTCCAAGGAAGATTGGGGACTAAAAAAATTGGCCTATCCCATTCAGCACAAAAAAAGTGGATTTTACCACTTGTTTGAATTCACAGCTCCCGGTGAGGCTATTGGCCCCTACGAGCTGGAGTTCAGAAGAGATGAGCGCATCATGCGTTTTTTGACAGTTAAGCTGGACAAGCACGCCGTTGCTTGGGCAGAAAAGAGAAGAGACAAACTTAAAGCAAAGGCATAGGGCATGGCATCCATAGAGCAACAAGCAAAATCGAAAAAAGACGGGGAAATCAGGTATTTGACCCCGTTGAACATAGAGACCAACAAGCAGAAGAAATACTGTAGGTTCAAGAAATCCGGAATCAAGTACATTGACTACAAAGACCCCGATTTTTTGATGAAATTGGTCAATGAGCAAGGTAAACTGCTTCCAAGAAGACTTACCGGAACCTCCCTAAAATATCAAAGAAAGGTGGCCCAGGCCGTTAAGCGTGCCCGTCATCTTGCCTTAATGCCGTATGTTGGCGATATGTTGAAATAAAAAACAAAGAGCATGGAACTTATTTTAAAAGAAGACGTACAGGATTTGGGCTTTAAGGACGACATTGTCACTGTAAAGAATGGATATGGCAGAAACTATCTGATTCCCCAGGGATTGGCTGCCTTGGCAACACCTTCGGCCAAGAAGGTTTTGGCCGAGAACCTGAAACAAAGGGCCCACAAGGAAAAGAAAGTCATCGATGAGGCCAACAAAACGGCGGAAGCCCTTAGAAAGTTGGAAATTCGCATTCCTGCCAAGGTGGGTGCCGGAGACAAATTGTTCGGTTCGGTGACCAGTATAGACCTAGCTGCCGTATTGGACAAGGAAGGCCACCAAGTGGACAAGAAATTTATCAACATACAAGGTGGTGCGGTAAAAAGGGTAGGGCCCTACAAAGCGGAAGTGCGACTGCACCGTGAAGTAATCGTTGATTTACCCTTTGAAGTGGTGCCTGAGACGAAATAAACAGGTTATTTTTGGTTAATAAATTGTTAAGAGTTCCGTTCGCGGAACTCTTTTTTTGTCCTATGTTTGCGAACACTCTAGTACTAATTAACACTGTTAAAATGAAGAAATTACTACTCTTGGGCATATTTTTTCTTTTCGTATGCTCCTCAGCCTTCTCACAAATTACCACATCCAATATAAGGGGAACTGTGGTTGACGATCAAGCGGCACCCCTTTTCGGCGCCAATGTGGTGGCCGTTCACACGCCCACAGGCACACGCTACGGCACCATTACCAACGAAGAAGGTCGATTTAACCTATTGAACCTTAGGGTAGGCGGTCCATATGAAGTGACCATTTCCTACGTTGGATTCCAGACCGAGACCCGAAATGATGTATTTCTCTCTTTGGGCAAGACCTTTAACTTGGATTTGAGCATGGTTACGGATAGCCAGCAATTGGATGAGGTGGTTGTGGTTTCCGACCAATCGGGAACTTTTGGAAGCGACAGGACCGGCTCTGAAACCAATGTTGGCCGAAAGGATTTGCAGCGATTGCCAACAATTTCCAGATCGGCCGAGGACTTTACCCGGTTGGAACCCAGCGCTTCCTCTCCCGGACAGGACGGTGGCCTGTCATTTGGAGGAAGAAACGACCAGTTCAACAACTTTTCCTTGGATGGTTCCTTCTTTGCCAACCCTTTTGGATTGGATGCACCAACACCGGGCGGGCAGACCAGCGCACAACCCATTTCATTGGATGCCATTGACCAGATACAGGTTTCTTTGGCCCCGTATGATGTTACCCAATCTGGATTTACAGGAGCTACGGTGAACGCTGTGACCAAAAGCGGAACCAATAACTTCTACGCTACGGTTTATGGCTTTTTCAGGAATGATGACCTTACCGGAGGCAAAATAAACGGTGATGATGTGTTCAAGACAGGGCTGGAACAGCTTCAGTATGGGGTGAGCATAGGCGGACCCATCGTCAAGAACAAGTTGTTCTTCTTTGCCAATTTTGAAAAAGATGACCTGACCGAGTTGGGAACGTCCGGTTTTATCCCCAATAGGGGCGCGGGGGCCATTAACGAATCCCGTGTGGCCGCTTCCGATTTTCAATTGGTCGACAACCTGCTCAGGCAGGTGGTCATTGGGCAAGATGCCCAGGGCAACGACATTTTCTACAATCCCGGGGCGTTTGAAAACTTCAATTTTGACCAAGAATCCACCAAGGGGATCTTCAAACTGGATTGGAACATCAACGATAACAACCGTTTGGCAATCATATACAACTTTTTAAGGTCTGCCAAGGAAAAACCAGCTCACCCATCAGCACTGGGCTTTAGGGGACCCAATGCGGCCACATTACAATTTGAGAACACAGGATACGAGATCAACAATAACATCAATTCCATTCAGTTGGAATTGAACTCGACCCTTTCGGACAATGCCACCAACAAATTACAGGTGGGCTACACCCATTTTGATGATTTCAGAAACGCACTTTCCACTCCCGCGCCCACAATTACCATTTTGGATGCAAGTGGAAGTTCCAACTATATTATTGCTGGCCACGAGCCCTTTTCTATCAATAACAGATTGGACCAAAAAGTATTTCAGATTACCAACAACCTTAACTTTTTCAAAGGGAATCACACCTATACCGTTGGATTTTCGTTTGAAAAGTTCCAGTTTGACAACTCCTTCAATCTAGGGGCCTATGGTGCACAAGGGGTATTTTTTCCAACAACAACCATTACCGATTTCCAAAATTTTGCTGATTCGGGCAGCTTACAGGCCGCCTTTAATGGGGCCATTGCCGCTGCAAACTCCTTGGAAGCCAATGGAACTGGAAACCCAGGGGGATGGGCCTTGGCGGAGACCAATGTGGGACAAATGGCCTTCTATGTTCAGGATGAGTGGAACGTGACCGATAATTTCAAGTTGACCTACGGAGTCCGTTTTGACAAACCATTGTTCTTTGATACGGGCGATAAGGTTCGCGAAAATATCGACAGGAAGGGCGGATTGCTGTCGCAAGGTGGCACCTATGCCCCGGATATAGTTTACTTTGACCCAGAAACTGGGGATGAGACCTTTTTAAGTTCAGAGACCTTGCCGAACAATGACTTTTTGATTTCTCCACGGGTAGGTTTCAATTGGGACGTGAAAGATGACAATACCCTTCAAGTACGTGGTGGCTCTGGCATATTTACCGGACGTTTCCCATTTGTTTGGTTAGGAAACCAGGTACAGGGAACCGATTTCTTTTTCTATCAGGTGGTGGATCCAGAATTTAAGTTTCCCCAGGTATGGAGGACCAATATTGGTGTTGACAAGCAGTTTGACAATGGTTTGATTTTGACCACAGACCTGTCCTACACCAAGGATATCAATGCGGCACATGTTCAAAACTGGGGCTTGGATACGCCTTCGGGCACTTTGGCGGGTGTGGACAACAGAGCAGTCTACTCTAATGATGATAAGTCACAGATTTTTGGCGGGCCCACGAACGCCTATGTGTTTACCAATTCTGATGATGGAAGAATTTTCAACGCATCATTCAAGGCGCAGAAAACATGGGACGATGGATTGTATGCCATGCTTGCCTATAACTATTTGAATTCCAAGGAGGTGAACTCCATTGAAGCAGAAATCACAGGAGACGCCTTTGCAGGCAATGCCATTGTGGGCAATGCCAACAACGATGTACTTGCCTTTTCCAAGTATGGAGACACGCACCGTTTTATCGGAGTGGTTTCCAAGGCTTTTTCAACCGGAACCACGGTGTCCACCTTTTTTGAATATGCCCAAGGGGGTAGGTTCAATTACATCTACGGAGGTGATATCAACAACGATGGAAGCAGCATCAATGATTTGATCTACATCCCAACCGCTAGTGAAATAAACCAGATGAACTTTAGCGGGGCCGGACAGGCCGAAGCATTTGAGGCCTTTATCCAGCAAGATGATTACCTCAGCGAAAATAGGGGAAGTTATGCGGAGCGTTATGGAGCTTTGGCACCATGGCGAGGTCGCTGGGATGTAAAGATTTTGCAGGATATTAAAGTAAACGACCGGAACAAACTACAGTTGAGCTTGGATGTGTTGAATGTGGGCAATCTGATAAGTTCCGATTGGGGTGTTGTGGAAAGTCCTACCTTCAACCAGATTTTGGGAGTTTCCGTGGATGCCAACAACAACCCTACCTATACCTTTGACCCAAATTTAACCAATACGTTTACGGCCAATACCAGTGCACTTTCACGCTGGAGGGCCCAGATTGGGGTACGATATATTTTTGAATAGGCTTTAATTACAAACAAGAAATAGGAAAAGACCATGCTTTTGCATGGTCTTTTTTATTTTTGCTGGATGAAATATAAAAGACTATCCAAAGAGCAATTGGAAGAGCTACATCCAGAATTCATTAATTTTTTGGCCACCCAGTCGATAACTGCTGCCGAATGGGATGTTTTAAAGAAAGAAAAACCCCAAGTTGCCGAAGAGGAAATTGATGTATTCAGCGATTTGATTTGGGAAGGGGTACTTTCCAAGGTGGAGTACCTGGAAAACATTTCGGAGATGCACATGCACTTGTTCCATTTGACCGAAAAAGAAATGAAATTGTTTTCGGTAAAAGTGTTGAATCCTGAAATTGACCTACGTACCCAAGAGGGCTTTGGTTGGTTCAAACGGAACTTTCAATCTGACTTTGTGGAATACTTGACCGCATCCAAGGCATATGGAACGGATAAGAATTTGGACAAGTTTGAACTCATAGAACAGGGAGCCGTAATTACCAAAGGGGAACTGTACCAATGGTTTGAGCAGATTATGGAGTGAGGGGTGAAGTAAGAAGTAAGAAGTAAGAAGTAAGAAGTAAGAAGATGGATTGTTAGATAACCGGACCTTTGGATGTGGGTAATCCATTGATTGTGAATCACCCTACACCTTTTTCACTAACTTGGATTCTTGACCCTCCGTCCTCCGCATTTCTTCCTTCGTCTTTCTTCCTTCGTCTCTCGTGCTTCGCCCTTCACCAATACACAAAAAAAGGGCCCCCATTTCTGGAGACCCAATTGATGATTGCTTATCACATCAGCACTATTTGCCAAAATCTTATTTTATACCAAAGAATTTTTTTACTTCATGGTAATTGTTAACGTCGACTTCGGCAGCCTTCAAGGCTGACATGACATTATCCTTGGATTTGAAATTCAGCCCGCCATTGTTTGCGCTCTGCTCAATAAGGATGAGATGTACTTCATCAATCTCATCATTCCAACCACCTCCTAAAAGCTCATCTATCCTTACAGTTTGAGGAGTATAAGAAATACCGAATATGCGATTTCCGCCTTGAAAAGCAATAGCTCCAGGAATGAAATAATAGCGAGGTTCGTCTTGATCGTATAGGTATGCTAAAATAGCATGGGTATCCAGTACTTCTTGCGTCAGCTCTTCAACGGAATTTAGCGTGACAGAAACCTGTCCATTTATGGCATCAGGTATAAGAATAATGCGTTGAACATTGGCATTGCCATCAACTCCGTCGGTTCCATCAACCCCATCGGTTCCATCAACTCCTTGGCAATCCATGGCATCAACAACCTCATCACCGTTCATGTCTTCCTCTATATCCCCGACTCCATTGGCATTCAGGTCCCAACAGGCGATACCATCCGTACCATCAACACCATTGGCACCTGCAGCACCCGCAGGTCCAGTGGCACCGGCAGGTCCAGTTGCGCCATCAACACCATCGGTACCATTGGTCCCGTTCAATCCATCTTTTCCATCTTCTCCCGAGCAAGAGGCAATAAGGGCCATGGCGGTTACCATGCTGCCCAACATAAAAAATCTTTTTAGTTTCATGATTTACTTTTTTAATTAATATTTTTTACTGATGCCACAAATGTAAAGGGGACAAAGACCCCAATTTGACCCTAATTGATGGATGGATATTTTGGGTTGATAATCTGCTTGTTTGCGCAAATAAAAAAATATGAGAAGGAATATTCCTGTTAATTCTTGAGACAGCCATGCTCGGAAACAACATGAAACAACCGACCTATGAATATTGATGACAATTACTTCACCCTTAACCCTTCACATTTTGACTTTAACCAAAAAAAGGGTCCCCATTTTTGGAGACCCAATTGATGATTGCTCATCATATCAGCAGTATTTGCCAAAATCTTATTTTAGACCAAAGAATTTCTTTACTTCCTCGTAGTTGTTAACATCCACCTGGGCAGCCTTAAGCGAGGCCATAACATCGGCTTGGGATTTGCCTCCCATACTTGCGGTCTCAATCAAAACGATATGGACCTCTGGGAAAAGATCTGGATCCCAGCCGGTTCCTATAAGTTCTCGGATTTCTATTAATCCTACCTCATATCTTACAACTAAATCGAAATTAAAAAAAGCAGTGGGGATTGCTGCGGGAATTGACCAAAAATTGGAGCCGTCCGTTATGTAAGTTAAAACTATATGGGTGTCCAATACAGCTTGTGTCAATTCAGGCACATCAAGTTCTATGGATGTAGCTCCGGGCGTTTCTCCAGTAGTATCCACAATAATTCTTTGTGCAGCTGGCCCTGCTTCTCCTTGTGGGCCTTGGCAATCTAAGGCATCAACAAACTCATCACCGTTCATGTCTTCCTCAATATCCCCAACACCGTTGGCATTCAGGTCCCAACAGGCTATGCCATCGGAACCGGCAGGTCCAGTGGCACCGTCAACACCATTGGTGCCATTGGTCCCGTTCAATCCATCTTTTCCATCTTCACCTGAGCAGGAAGAAATTAGGGCCATGGCGGTTACCATGCAGCCCAACATAAAAAATCTTTTTAGTTTCATGATTTACTTTTTTAATTAATATTTTTTACTGATGGCACAAATGTATAGGGGACAAAGACCCTAATTTGACCCTGATTGATGGATGGATCTTTTGGGTTGATGATCTGCTTGTTTGCACAAATAAAAAAATATGAGAAGGAATATTCCTGTTAATATTTGTGATGACTACATTTAAAAGAAATGAAAGAACCCACTTTAAGATATGGGGAATGTTCTACCCCCTTCCCCAACACCTTTCACCTTCATCCTTGACCCACTCCCAAATCCAACCCAAACCGTGTATATTTGCACGATAATCTGAACCGCATGCCACAAAAGCCGTCCATACCCAAGGGAACCCGCGATTTTTCGCCTGCCGAGGTGACCAAGCGTAATTATATCATCAATACCATCAAAAAGCATTTTGAGCTATTTGGTTTTCAACCCATTGAAACACCTTCCTTTGAAAACTCGGAAACTTTGTTGGGTAAATATGGAGAGGAAGGGGATCGGTTGATTTTTAAGATTTTGAATTCTGGAGATTTTATTTCCAAAGTGGATGATGTTACCTATAGTTCCAAAAACTCGGCTTCGCTTGCACCTAAAATATCGGATAAAGCCTTGCGCTATGACCTCACCGTACCCTTTGCCCGCTATGTGGTGATGCACCAAAACGAGATTGAATTTCCTTTCAAACGATATCAAATACAGCCCGTTTGGAGGGCGGACCGTCCCCAAAAAGGACGTTTTCGGGAGTTTTACCAGTGCGATGCCGATGTGGTGGGTGCCAATGCGCTCTTGCAAGAGGTTGAATTTATTCAACTCTATGATGCCGTCTTCACAGATTTGGGGTTGAATGGAACCACCATCAAAATAAACAACAGAAAAATACTTTCCGGGATTGCGGAGGTAATCGGGGCAAGGCATCTATTGGTGGATTTCACCGTGGCTTTGGACAAATTGGACAAAATTGGAGTAGAGCAGGTCAAAACGGAAATGTTGGAAAGAGGTATTTCTGAACAGGCCATAACCAGGGCGGCACCTTTGTTTTCCATGTCGGGAACGGCTTCCGAACAGTTGGACCAATTAAAGGATTTATTAACCGGTTCCGAGGTGGGCATGCAGGGTGTTGCTGAACTTCAAGAGATTATTTCGACTGTTGAAGATGTTGGACTGGCATCTGCACATTTGCAATTGGACGTGACCTTGGCCCGTGGACTTAACTATTACACTGGCGCCATTTTTGAGGTAGCCGCCCCGGAAGGTGTGGCTATGGGTTCCATCGGTGGGGGTGGCCGGTATGATGACCTCACGGGCATCTTTGGATTGAAGGATGTCAGTGGTGTAGGCATTTCGTTTGGGTTGGACCGCATTTACCTGGTTCTAGAAGAGCTAGGGCTGTTTCCTGATGACCTGGATATTGCGCTGGATGTACTTTGCCTTAATTTTGGACAAAAGGAACGAATCGCTGCACTGAAGCTTGTGTCTTCTTTGAGAAAATTTGGGCTGCGTGTTGATTTATATCCTACGGATACCAAGGTTCAAAAGCAGTTCAAATATGCCGATAAGAGAGGTGTGCCCTATGTGATCCTTTTGGGTGAAAAAGAACTGGCCGAAGGTAATTTTGTGGCAAAGAACATGAAGACTGGGAACCAAGCTTCATATGCGTTGGATAACCCTTCCCAGTTTGTCCAAAAAATGACTTAAATCCTTTTTTTGATTTCGGTCACGATCAATTTGTAGTAGTTTGGACCGTGTGGCACATATTTATCCGAGTTGCCCAATCCCCAAGTCTCTTCCGCAAATTGAAATAGAGGAACCAAGTCTAAGGATTCAACCTCACTTTCCTGTTTTGTCAAAGATGCCAAGGGAGCTTTCAGCTTTGCCAGAAAAATATGGTGGAGTTCGGCATCAATAAAATTTTCAGCATGTTTATGGACTTCCTTGAAGGTGCCAATAGGTTCCAAATCGGCCTCACTGATATCTAGACCTATTTCTTCCTGGACTTCCCGCAGGGCAGCCAACGCTATATTTTCTCCCGAGGCTACATGCCCTGCAACCGAAACATCCCAAAGTAGGGGATGGGTCTCCTTGGTTTTCCCTCGTTGTTGGATTAAAACTTTGCCATTACCGGTGTAGAACCAAACATGTACGGTAGGGTGCAACAGGCCTTTTTGGTGCGCTTCGGATTTCAGACAGGATTTACCGGTAGGCTTTCCATGTTCGTCCAGAATGTCTACCAGTTCATCCATTGTTTTTTAATAGGGTTTAAACGTCATTTCGAATGAACACAGGAAATCTGAAGTAACACCTGAACTATTTGGAGATTTCACACATCCGTTCGAAATGACAATGGGCTCAATCAGTCAAAATAACTGAAGGTTTCTCCCTCCTTGATGTTCAACAAGGTCTCATAGATAAGCCGGATCACGTTTTCCACATCATCCTTATGGACCGTTTCCACAGTGGTGTGCATATAGCGCAAGGGCAAGGAAATCAAAGCGGATGCTACCCCGCCATTACTGTATGCAAAGGCATCAGTGTCTGTACCCGTGTAGCGGGAGGAAGCCAACCGCTGGAATGGGATTTTTTTGGCTTCCGCCGTTTCAATGATGCGCTCCCTCAGCTTGTTCTGTACCGCAGGGGCATAGGAAATCACAGGTCCGGAACCAATGGAGGTCTCACCTTCCTTTTTCTTATCGATCATTGGCGTGGTGGTGTCATGGCAAACGTCGGTTACCAAAGCCACATTGGGTTTGATGGTTTGGGTGATCATTTCAGCACCACGAAGTCCTATTTCTTCCTGTACCGAATTGGTCACATAAAGCCCAAAAGGCAGCTTTTTTTTGTTTTCGTGCAGCAGCCGGGCCACTTCGGCAATCATGAATCCACCGGCTCTGTTGTCCAGGGCACGACAGACAAATTTGTCCTTGTTCAACACCTGGAATTCATCTGGGTAGGTGATCACACATCCCACATGAACCCCCATTTTTTCGACCCCGGCCTTGTCCTTGGCACCTATGTCTACAAAAATATTGTCCAATTTGGGAGGTTCCTCTTTGCCTTTGTCCCTGGTATGGATGGCGGGCCAGCCAAAAATCCCCTTCACAATTCCTTTTTTGGTATGGATGTTCACCCATTTGGAAGGTGCGATCTGATGGTCACTGCCCCCATTTCGTATTACATAGATCAGTCCGTTATCGGTGATGTAGTTTACATACCAAGAAATTTCGTCGGAATGGGCCTCGATGACAACTTTGTACTCCGCTTTCGGATTGATGACCCCTACAGCGGTGCCATATGTATCCGTAATGAACTCATCCACATATGGTTTAATATAGTCCATCCATATTTTTTGCCCTTCCCATTCGTAACCCGTAGGAGAGGGATTGTTCAGGTATTTCTCAAGGAATTTTTGGGATTTTGCATTGATGATCTTTGACGTGGCCATATATCCAATTTAGGTCACAAACATAACAATATTCACTTTTATTTAATAGCCATATCAATGCTTTATACTTAATTTTGGCAAGACTTTTGACCGCAAATCGACATGAACCGATACAAAGCTCTGGTTATCGTGGCCCTAACCTGTTCATTTACGTTCGCACAGGAAATGAATCGTGATTCCATAATGTTCGAAAACGATTCCATTGCCGATTACTATGTGCGGTTTGAGGGGGATTCCATCTTGTACAGTTCCATTGCCCTGGATGAGGTGTTTCTTTTTGACCAGCTCAAATTCAAGGACAGGAACGAGAAATTACGGTATTACATTCTTCGCAGAAAGACCCTAAAAGTGTATCCGTATGCAAAGCTGGCCGCAGAACGGTTGGTCGAGCTAAGTGATAGTCTTTCCCATATAAAAAAACATAGGCATCGTAAAAAGTACACCCGGAAAGTACAGAAATTCATAGAAGATGAATTTTCAGCGGAACTCAAAAAGCTGACCCGTACGGAAGGGCAGATCTTGGTCAAGTTGATTTATCGGCAAACGGGGACTACAGCCTTCGATTTGGTAAAAGAGCTTCGAAGCGGATGGAGGGCCTTTTGGTACAATGCAACGGCCAATGCCTTTAATATCAGCATCAAGGAGGAATTTCACCCAGAAAGAATACATGAGGATTATCTTATCGAGGACATTCTGCAACGCGCTTTTGCATCAAACCAATTAGAGCGCCAAAAGTCGGTATTGGACTATGACTACGCCCAATTGAGCAACAAGTGGAAAGACGGTCCAAATCCCAAAAACTAGGTATCAGCTTTCTTTTTACCAAAAACGGCATTCATCACAATATTTACAGATCTAAATCCCATATAAATCGCCAGCACTGCAAGGACTATCCCGAGTATGAGTACTGGAACAAAAAAGGGATGCCCTTCATTTTTGAAGGCCTGATAAAGTAAAAAAGGTGCCAAGAACATTATCGTCACGGTATACCCAAACGATTTTAATCCTTTCACCAGCAGTTGTTTGTTGGTATGCTTCATGTTACCAAAGTAGGAATATTAGTTTATATTTATAAGGATACTATTTTAAATACTTACTAACCTAAATTTTGTTGCCCGTGGAGTTGTTTTTCTTGGTGCTTGTTATTGTTTTCATTGTCTTGGCTACCGTTAAATTCAAAATGCATCCCATTTTTTCTTTAACCTTAGCTGCCGTGGCAATGGGCTTTATGTTAGGATTATCGCCCAAGGATATTGCGGGAACAATAGGTGAGGGGTTTGGAAAAACCCTTTCAAGCATTGGATTGGTGATTGCTTTCGGAACGGTAATAGGCATCTATTTGGAGAAAACGGGCAGCACCCAGGTATTGGCCAATGCCGTGCTTAAGATCATTGGGTTAAAACGCTCCCCGTTGGCATTGAATCTTGCAGGATACGTAATTTCAATCCCTGTCTTCTGTGATTCGGGATTCATTATTCTCTCATCGCTCAACAAAGCATTGAGCAAAAAAACGGGGATTCCCGTGATGATATTTGCCATTTCATTGGCAACAGGACTTTATGCGGCCCACGTGTTTGTGCCACCCACGCCGGGGCCTTTGGCGGCCGCAGCCATTTTGGAAGCTGACTTGGGCAGGGTATTGTTGTTGGGAATTGTTGTTTCCATTCCGGTGTCGGTGACCGGCTACTTTTGGGCAAAATACATTGGAAAATCGTTGATGGAGCAGAAAGAGGATGCAGGGCAGCACCAACAGGAAGAAGAAACCATTCCCCAGGTAAAACCCTATCAGGCTTTTTTACCACTTCTGGCACCGATCCTGTTAATCGCATTGAAGTCGATTGCCAATTACCCCACCCATCCTTTTGGCGATTCGGTTGCATTTCATTTTTTTGATTTTGTAGGGGAACCTGTCATTGCCTTGTTGATCGGTGTGTTTTTTGCATTTTTGTTGGGTAGAAAAACTCCTGCCAAGGACAAAAAGGAATGGGTTCCCATAGCGTTTAAGCAAGCGGGTTCCATTGTGTTGATCACAGGAGCCGGGGGTGCTTTCGGGGCAATTTTGCGCACTATGGACATTGCTTCCATCATAAATATTGAATCCGGTTCTGGGATGGGCGGTCTTTTGATTGCCTTTGGGATTGCTGCAATCTTGAAAACGGCCCAAGGGTCTTCCACTGTGGCAATTATAACCGCTTCGGCCATAATCGCACCATTATTGGAAACTTTTGGATTGTTATCAATGACAGACAAGGCCTTGGCCGTACTTGCCGTCGGAGCTGGGGCCATGACCGTTTCCCATATCAATGACAGCTATTTTTGGGTGGTTTCCCAATTCTCCAATCTAGATGTGAAAAATGCATTGAAAGGGCATACCACAGCCACCTTTTTTCAAGGTTTGGTTGGAATTGGCATTATTCTGTTGATCCATCAGATCATTCAATGATAATGGTGCGTTTATACTCTTGCACAACCGCAAAGTAGCCTAAGGGAAATTCATTTGGGATTTTTACATTATCAAAAAAATCAATATTATCCAATTCGGTTACGTCAAATATGTTTCCACGTACCGTGGCCGCTGGGGTTTCAAAAACACCAAGATTATCTTCAGTTTGCTCAATCAATAAATCCATGTAGTTATAAAAACTTTGGTCCGCACCGAGAACACTTATGGTCAACTCCTCACCAGGTTCGAACTGCCTATCATAGAAATAGGAAAAACTGAATTGTTGTCCTTGTATGAACTCATCATCCAAAGTTGCGAATTCACCAAAGCCCAAATCAAAAATGTAGTAATTCTTCTTATCGGGGTCATCCGTGATGGTTATGATCAATTCGGTGTCGTCGTCATTGAAAAGGGTGTTGGTGCCAATCTCAAGGGTATCTATAGGGACTGTCTCTACATACATAGTACTTGCGTAGTAGAGTTTGTCTTCCCAATCGATTTGCAGCAATATTTCATCACCTATTTCTGCGCGCTCCTCAAAAAACTGCCGGGTTCTAACGTTTTCATATATCCCAGAGCCCGGGTTGTCAATATCGACAAGTATGGCGCCGCCCAGCGTAATCTGTTTTAGGTTTGTTACGGGGATTTCACCAAAAAATGAGTCCGTGAGCCCTACTTTTACCCTTAAGTTGACAAAAGTAGAATCAGGATCAACACGCACTAATGCATTTATGATGAGCCTTGGTTCTTCGGAGGGAACATCAACCTCGATGACCTCTTCGCAAGCCAGATTAAGGCTAATTATGAAACTTATCAATATGTGCTTAAAGGTTTTCAGTAGTACTTATTTATTATTCAATTACTAAGGTTTCCGCAAATTCTTGCACAACCGCAAAATATCCCAAAGCAAAGAGTTCAGGTTGTCCGACATTATCAAAAATATCGATGTTGTCCAAGTCCGTTACGTCGAACACGTTTCCTCTTACCGTGGAAACAGGTGTCTCAAAAACGCCACCATCGTCTTGTGTCTGTTCAACCAACAAATCCATGTAATTATAAAACTCTTGGGTGGCACCCAAAATACTTACAGTGAGTTCTTGACCGGGTTGTAGGTTTGAATCAAAGAAATATGAGAATTCAAAGTCTTGTCCATCTATAAATTGATCATCCAATGCCAGAAACTCGCCGAAACCAAAATCAAAAATGTAGTAATTATTTTCGTTGGGGACATCGGAAAATGATACAATGATTTCGGTCTCGTCCTCATCAAAAAGGGTGTTTTCTCCCTGAGTCAGCCTATTTATGGGTACTGTTGGGGCGTACTCTGTCCTAGCAAAATAATTTCTTTCATCGTATGTAATTTGTAGAAAAAAGATAACATTTGGCTCTATCGCTGATGTTCGTATACGTTGGTCGGATGAAAAATTTGGATCTGGGATATAAATTCCTGATCCTGGGGTACTCTCCGCCAAGGAAGAGAATGAGAGACTGTCTATTTCACCAAGTTCATTGGGAAGTCCATATACAATTAGTGCGCTTTCAACCTGTGTGGGTTGATTATCATCAAAAAAATTACTGGTTTCCCGCATTCGAATTTGAACGTCCACGAATTCTTGACTAACATCCACACGTAACAACCCATCCACTACCAGCCGTGTTTCCTGTTTGGGTAAATCAACCTCAATAACATCCTCGCATGCCCATAGCACTAAAATTCCTAAAATTGAAATCATAATTCCTCTTTTCATCATCTTAGAATTTAAAGTTGTAGGTTATTGCAGGAATTATTCCGAAAATTGAGGTTCTGATGGCTTCATTTCGGCCCGTATCGTCATTTTCCCTAAAGTTAATGGAAGCTGCGTTACGCCTATTATAGGCATTATAAATGCTGAAGACCCACTCTGATTGGAAATTCCTGTCTTTATTTTTCCTTGGGGTCAGGGTAGCGGAAATATCCAACCGATGATAATCTGGCAATCGTTCCTTGTTGCGCAGCCCATAAAAGGGAACTGTAATGCCCTCAAATTCAAACTGCCCTACGGGATAGTTGGTAGGCTGTCCGGTTTGGTAAATAAAGTTGGCATTGAGGCTCCAATTGTCGTTCAGCTCATAATTTCCATAAATGGAAATGTCGTGGGTCTTGTCAAAGGGTGTGCTGTACCATTCCCCAAAATTTATTCCTGTTTCCAAATCTGATCGGCCAGTATCGATACCAAGTGCCCTAAGGTCCCTTCCCGGGGTCCGCTGTTCCGATCGCGATAGGGTGTACGCCAACCATCCGGTAAATGCACCCTCATTTTTTCTAAGTAAAAATTCAATACCATACGCCCTGGCTACGCCATTCAATATTACTTGCTCTATCGCATTGTTGGCAATAAGATCGGCGCCGTCTATGTAATCGATACGATTTTGTATATCCTTATAAAAAGCTTCGGTTTCAAAAGAGTAAGCTCCATCTTTGATGTTTCTGAAATAACCCACCGCATATTGGTCCAATAACTGGGGCTCTATGAACGGTCCACTGGGAGTCCATACGTCCAATGGGGTGGGTGAGCTGGTGTTCGAAAGCAGGTGCAGGTATTGCGCCAATTTAGTGTAGCTTGCTTTCACCGAACTTTTTCCATTGAAGTTATAGGACATAGAGATACGGGGCTCCAAATTGAAAAACTTTTTGAGCGTGCCTCCCCTGCCTGGGCTAATAGTGTCTATGGGCTCGGCCTCCCTATAAACGAGAGCAAAAGGGTCAAAAATTACCGGGTTGTCATTTTCATAGACGAAGAATTCATCTTGACCAAACCGATTGAATTGACTGGCCCTTAACCCATATTCAACACTTAGGCTTTCAGAAATTTTATGTTCGACATCAACATAGATAGCATTTTCATTGGCATATTTCTTGGTCAATTGCTCTTCAACAATCCCAGAATCTGGGCTATTTGGTCTAATTTTTCCAGGGTTGAACACGTAGTAAATGTTGTTTAGACCGTAGTTTATCTGAAGTTTATCGCTTACATAATGCTTCAAGTCATATTTTACGTTGAAGTTCTGTATTCCGGAATCCCAATCGAACCCAACAAAATCAAGCTCCAACCCATAGAAATAATCGGAATAGATCAGGGATAGATTGGAGAAAAGTTTATCGGAAAAGAGGTGGTTCCAACGAAAGTTCCCCACGGCATTACCATAAATATTGATGAAACTATCGTTGATACTGAACAAATCCCGACCAAAATAGCCTGACAGGAAAATACTGTTTCTGTCGTTTATCTTATGATTGATCTTGGTGTTTAAATCATAGAAATAGGCTTTATCATCAATATCGAGCAAGGGGAGGAACAAGTGGGCGTATGAGGCCCTACCGCCAACCAGAAAAGCCGTACGGTCTTTATCAATGGGTCCTTCCAGCAGCAGTCGGCTCGCCACAGCACCAATGCCACCATTCACTTTGAACTCTTTACTGTTTCCTTCTTTCTGAAAAATCTCAAGCACTGAAGAGACCCTTCCCCCATACCGGGCAGGGATGCCTCCTTTGAATAATTTTACATCTTTGATGGCGTCTGGGTTGAAAACCGAGAAAAACCCAAACAGGTGGGACGAATTGAATACCACCGCTTCATCCAAAAGGATAAGATTTTGGTCCACAGCACCACCTCTTACATTGAATCCTGATGATGCTTCTCCCGCATTGGTGACTCCCGGTAACAGGAGCAGAGATTTGATAACGTCAGCCTCCCCCAAGACCACAGGAATTTGTTTGATGGTTTGTGCAGCCAAGGTGTTGACACTCATTTGGGGCTTTCGGATATCCAGACGCTCGGCATCGTCTGTGACGACTACCTCTTCCAACTCCTCCGCCTTTTCCAGAAGCCTAAAATCCTTTTTGACATCAGAATTTAGGTTTATGGTCTGCCTTACATCCTGGAAACCCAGATAACTCACAACAACATTATACTCTCCTTGCGGCAGGGTAATTGAATAAAAACCGTATTCATTGGTAGTGGCGCCTGTTCTAAGTTCAGGAAAGGCAATTGTAACACCGATAAGGGTTTCATTGCTGTTCGCTTCTGAAATTGTTCCGCTAAGGGTGTACTTCTGTTGTGCACTTAATGGTATGACTGCAAGGCATATGAAAAGCGCAAGGGAGAAGAGGTTCTTTGGCATCCTATCTAGTTTGCTTAAAAATACAGATTATACCTTCAAGGAAAAAAGATAAAACGGATATTTAGCGGTAATTTAAAAAACTGATGAAATAGTATCAGTTTAATGGGCCTTGCCCTATATTAACCCAAAAATTCTCAATTTCCCATCAGAATTTCAACAATCAAATGGACCCCAATATGCGATTGAAAGATTCACTGGGCCTCATGGCTTTTGAAACCTTTTCAGCATCGGGAAGATAATAGCCACCAATATCCACGGGATTGCCCTGTGCATCAATCAATTCTTGGGTTATTTTGCTTTCATTGGTTGATAGTTCTTCAAAAACGGTGCTGAACGTAGCTTGAAGTTCGGAATCCTCCGTTTGTCGGGAGAGAGCTTCCGCCCAATACAGGGCCAGGTAAAAATGACTTCCCCGGGTATCCAGTTCATTGACCTTTCTTGAAGGGGATTTGTCATTGTCCAAGAATTTTTCTGTGGCCTTGTCCAAAGTATCGGCCAAAACCAAAGCCTTTTTGTTCGCATTTTTTTCACCATGGAATTCCAGCGAAACCCCAAGCGCCAGGAATTCGCCCAGAGAATCCCACCTTAGGTGACCCTCTTCCAAAAACTGCTCCACATGCTTTGGTGCCGAACCACCCGCACCTGTTTCAAACAGGCCGCCACCGTTCATCAGCGGAACTATGGAGAGCATTTTGGCACTGGTACCCACCTCCAAAATGGGAAATAGGTCCGTTAGATAGTCACGCAATACATTTCCCGAAACGGATATGGTATCCTTGCCGGCTTTGATTCTTTTCAAGGTAAATTTTGTTGCCTCAATCGGAGAAAGGATTTGTAGGTCCAGCCCTTTGGTGTCCAATTCTTTTAGATAGGCATCCACTTTTTTGATAAGCTCTGCATCGTGCGCCCTGTCTTTGTCCAACCAGAAAACGGCGGGAGTGTTTGTTGCCCTTGCACGGGACACGGCGAGTTTTACCCAGTCACGCACGGGTGCATCCTTCACCTGGCACATTCTCCAGATATCGCCCGGTTTCACGTTGTGCTCCAAAAGTATTTGGTCATTCTTACTATCAATGACACGTACAACGCCTGCTTTTGGAATTTCAAATGTTTTATCATGGGAGCCATATTCCTCCGCTTTCTGAGCCATGAGGCCTACATTGGGTACCGTACCCATGGTAGTGGGATCTAAAGCGCCATGCTCCTTACAGAAATCTATGGTGGCCTGGTATATTCCAGAGTAGCTACTATCGGGAATTATGGCCTTGGTATCCTGAAGATTACCGTTTTTGTCCCACATTTTCCCTGAATTTCTGATCATTGCAGGCATGGATGCGTCTATGATCACATCACTTGGAACGTGTAGGTTGGTGATACCTTTATCAGAATTTACCATGGCTAGGTCCGGCCCATTTTCAATGGCACTTGATATGGCTTCTTTTATCTTATTCCGTTCACTTTCAGGGAGTTCTTCCAACTTGTCAAAAAGACTCTCCAGCCCATTGTTGGGATTGATGCCCAATTTATCAAAGGTCGGGGCAAATTCCCGAAACACTTCGGAGAAGTATACTTGCATGGCATGGCCAAAGATGATGGGGTCCGAAACCTTCATCATAGTCGCCTTAAAGTGCAGAGAAAGAAGCAGTTTGTTTTTGCGGGCGTCCGCAATTTCTTTTTCAAGAAAGTCTATCAACGCCTTTTTGTCCATCACTGTGGCATCGATGATCTCTCCTTTTTGAAGGGCAATCGATTCTTTTAGCATGGTTGTTTTTCCGTCTCCGTCAACCAATGCAATATGCACAGTGCTCTCATGGTCCAGGGTAAGTGATTTTTCATTATTCTTAAAATCGCCATGGGACATGGTGGCCACATGGGTTTTTGAACTGGGAGACCATGCCCCCATGGTATGTGGATTTTTCTTGGCGTAATTTTTTATGGCCTTGGGAGCCCTTCTGTCCGAATTTCCTTCCCTAAGCACCGGATTGACTGCACTGCCCTTGATTTTATCATACTTGGACTTAATGGCCTTCTCCTCTTCATTTTTGGGTTCATCGGGATAATTGGGAATATTGTAGCCTTTTTGTTGCAATTCTTCAATGGCTTCCTTTAGTTGGGGTATGGAAGCACTGATGTTGGGAAGTTTTATGATATTGGCCTCTGGGGTCTTTGCCAAGGCACCCAATAGGGCAAGGTCATCGGCCGTTTGTTGGTCCTTGCCCAAATTTTTGGGAAAGACCGCTGCTATTCTGCCCGCCAATGAAATATCCTTGGTTTCTATGGCTATGCCAGCAGTTTTGGTAAATGCTCTAACAATGGGTAGAAAGGACTGCGTGGCCAAGGCGGGTGCCTCGTCCGTTTTTGTATAGAAAATCTTGGCCATTAAAATGGATTTTGTTTAAGCGCTGCAAATATACAATTTATGCCAAGTGGCACACCACGGATTTAGGTAAAAATGGCACTGGAAGCGGGTAAAAACAAAAGCCATATCTATGTTCACACATTGATATGGCTTTCTGAAAAGGGCTAAAAGACTTCATTTTGCGTTGCCACAAAACTACAACCGAAGCTGTATCTGTTGCCCCTTTGACGTTTACCCTGCAAGCTACCTTTAATTTTTCAACTAAACTGCACCTAGCAAAGCTCTTCTTAATGTCTCCTAAATCTTATCAGAATGGAAAATTGCTCTCCCATCCGCACATAAAATCTATTATTTCTCTTCAACACCTGCCGAAGCCTGTCCTGATTTGAAATTCCTTTTGTGATCAGTAGTGTTACCAATTAAAAGGGAAACATCAGTTTTAAAGAACGTCAACTTTAAAAGAAACATAATTTTGATATAATCGCCATCATTATTTCTTTTACTAAAGTAGGACAAACATTTAAATATGCAAATTTTCTAACGGATTTAAAATCAACAAGATATAAACCGCTGTTATTAACAATTGTTCATAAAAAAGGCACCCAACTGGGTGCCTTAAGCATTGTTGTTTGGTGAACAGGTTGCTTAGCCCCGAACCTCTTTGATTCGAGCTTTTTTGCCGGTAAGTCCTCTAAAATAGAAGATTCTTGAACGGCGCACCTTTCCTTTTTTGTTCACCTCTATCTTTTGCAGTGCAGGCATGTTGACCGGAAATATTCTTTCCACTCCCACGGTGCCTGACATTTTGCGGATGGTGAATGTTTCTGTGGCACCGCTTCCCCTTCTTTGGATTACAACGCCTTTAAAGAACTGTGTTCTTTTTTTCTCACCTTCCTTGATTTCATAATATGCAGTGATGGTGTCACCGGCCGAAAATTCTGGGAATTCTTTTTTTGGAACAAACTCGTCCTCAACAAATTTCACTAAGGATTCCATGATTGTTTTTTTAAGTTTTATCAGAACCAACTTTCACGTATTTCGTCAGAGGTTGATTTTGAGACTGCAAAAGTAATGCAATATTTAGAAATTGCAAGTTGTTTTTTGGAGTATTTATTCCTCTGCCTCTTTCCTTTTTGAAAGCTGCACTGCGAACCAGAGCAGGCCCAGGGCGAAAAGTAGATGGGGCAGAGGTCCCAACGCTGCAATGATCTTGCTCGTTCTCACCAATTCCTCGGTTCCTTGCCGCGCAGAGAATGTTGTCCACAAAAAGCTACCTATGAAAAATATCAAAGCCAATAGTTGTGATGCCAGCATGAGCAGCGTTGGTCCACTTTTGCGTTTGATCATCAAAACCACACAGGCGGCGATAACCAAAACATGTGCAATACCATTGAGCAATCCTCCTGCAGCGAAGATGAACGTGTCATTGTTGTCCATAAGGCGTTATTCTAAAAGGTCGGGTCTTCGTTTTCTTGTTCTTTCCAAGGCCTGCTCCTCGCGCCACTGTTCTATTTTGGGAAAATTCCCACTCAATAGAATTTTTGGCACCTCGTTCCCCTTGTACGATGCCGGCCGTGTATAGACAGGTGGTGCCAGCATATTGTCTTGGAAGGTATCGGTAAGGGCAGAGGTTTCATCGTTCAATACACCTGGAAGCAAACGGATTACAGCATCGCAAAGTACGGCCGCTGCCAGTTCCCCTCCGGAAAGGACATAATCGCCTATGGATATTTCGCGGGTCACGAACATATCCCTCACGCGTTGGTCAACTCCCTTATAGTGTCCGCAAAGAATGATCAGATTTTTTTTCAAGGAAATTTCGTTGGCCAGTCCTTGGTTTAGGGTATTGCCATCCGGGGTCATGTAAATGACCTCGTCATACGTTCTCTCGGACTTCAGTTTGGAGATGCACTTGTCAATGGGCTCTACCATGAGTACCATGCCGGCACCGCCCCCGAATTGATAATCATCCACTTGCCTGTATTTACCAGTGGCAAAATCCCTAAGGTTATGAAAATGTACCTCAACGAGTCCCTTATCAATGGCCCTTTGCAGTATGGAAGCCTCAAAAGGGCTTTTAAGAAGCTCGGGCAACACGGTAATTATATCTATCCGCATGGATCAGCACAAATTGATTGGTGACTGGCTACGCCCAGTTGTTTTTCCAAAAGTAATGAAAGAAGTCCGTATCCTTTTCCCAACCCAAACGTTCATATAGTTTTTGGGCCGGATTGTCCACAGCGGTTTCGAGGGCTAGTCCTTTACCATTTTGTTCCATGCAAAAGGTTTTGGCCCGATTCAACAGTGCTTCCCCAACCCCTTTTTTTCTAAATTCAGGGGCCACGTACAGATCGTTCAAAATATAAAAGGGCTCCAGCGATACCGAGGAGAATGTTTTATATAATTGCGTAAAACCAGCGGCCTGGGTTCCCTCCAATGCAAAAAAGACCACACTTTCTTGCTTTTCCAGGCGCTCCTTTAAAAAGGCAAGGGCAGCATCCTTATCTGATTTTTGTTGATAGAACATTCTATACGCATCAAAAAGAGGAACAATTTTATCCAAATCCAAAACATCCGCCCGTTTAACATCCATTTTTAAAGTGTTTATTTAAAAAAGGCTTCCACTTGGAAGCCTTGGGTTATTTTTTTTGCTTGTTCAGCTCATCTTGAAGCTGACGACTGATTCGTTGCTCGCGTTCCAGTGCCCGGCGTCGATGATCCTCATATTCCTGCTCCAAATCGGCCAGCGCTGTCTTGGCTTGCTGGGTCAGGAAGTTACTTTTCCTAAATTTATAGATAAAGAACAAAAGAAAGAGCAAGAGCCCAAAAATGATGGCCCATAGAATAAATTTGTAAGTCCCCTTGCTTATCCAGGCCCCAAAAAAGGAGATACTGTCCTTTTGCGAGGTAACGGTCTTTAAGTTGTTGGTAGTCTCTTGAAGTTTACTGTTGAGATCCTCTATTTCTGCCTTGTTGGCGGCAATTGTTGCAGAGAGGTCCTTTATGTTGGCGTTTGCCGTGTTGATGGAATCAAAAATGCTTCTCTTTATCTGGTTCAATGTGGATAAGCGGACCACCTCGTATTGAATACCGTTAGCCCGGTAGTTGCCAGATTTCCGTTCCAATTCTTCAAATTGTCCCACCAGTGTCCCATCGTTGTCACCAGAACCTGGGTCATCCTGTGAAAAGATTGGACCAAGGGGAGTGAAAAGGGCAAGGGCAAGTAAAATTCGTAATCGCTTCATGGTCAATGTTCTTATTTTAATTTAGATTAAGGGTAAGGCGAAATTACACCAATAAACCAAAAATCAAAAGAAAAACATGCCTCCTTGTTCCACCAAGTGGGACAATTGGGCCTAGTAATAGGTATAGCGCCTTACTTTGGCAATGTATTTTGCCAAACGTATCACCTGATGGGAGTATCCATATTCGTTGTCATACCATATATAAAGCACGATGCCTTTTCCATCTGCAGAAACCAATGTGGCCCTGCTATCATAGATTGAAGGGGCCGAAGTTCCCACAATATCAGAAGAAACCAATTCGTTGCTCAACGAATATTTGATCTGTTCCACCAAATCGCCTTCCAGTGCGTATTTTTTTAGGATGGTGTTCAGGCTTTCCTTGGACGTTTTTTGTTTTACTTCCAAGTTAAGTATGGCCAACGAGCCATTGGGTACCGGCACTCTGATGGCATTGGAAGTAAGTTTTCCTTTAAGGGAAGGGAGCGCCTTTGCCACTGCCGCCCCGGCTCCGGTTTCTGTGATTACCATGTTAAGTGCGGCCGCTCTTCCCCGACGGTATTTTTTGTGCATATTGTCCACCAGGTTTTGGTCGTTGGTGTAGGCGTGTATCGTCTCCAAATGCCCTTTTTTAATACCCAATGAATCCTCTATAACCTTCAGAATGGGTGTAATGGCATTTGTGGTACAGGAGGCTGCGGAGTAAATTTTGGTGGTATCTGGATCAAACTCCTTATGGTTTACCCCGTGAACGATATTGGGAACTTCTTTGCCTGGCGCGGTAAGCAGCACTTTGGAAGCTCCCTTGGACTCCAAATGTCGGGAAAGGGCTTCTTTATCGCGGAATGCCCCCGTATTGTCAATGATGAGGGCATTGTAGATGCCATATTTGGTATAGTCAATGTCCTCGGGTTTGTCAGCATTTATGAATTTTACCGTAGTCCCGTTGATGATCAAAGCTTCATTTGGGGCATCTACATCCACTGTTCCGGTGAACATTCCATGCACGGAATCGGTTTTCAGCAGGGCTGCCCTTTTTTCCAAAATTTCCTCATCCAATGTCCCACGTACCACAACGGCACGCAGCCTTAGTTGGTTGCCACGTCCTGTTTTGGCCATAAGTTCACGCGCGACCAATCTTCCTATCCTTCCAAAACCATATAGCACCACGTCCTTGGGTTTTATTTCCTTGGAAACCTGGGCATCCTTCAGTTTGTCCAACACAAAGGCCTTGACGTTCAGATGGGTATTCTCGTCCGAGTGATACTCATAGGTGAGTTTTCCGATATCGAGCTTGGCAGGGGGGAGGTTGATATCGTTTATGGCCCGTAATATTTCCACGGAATCAAATATGGAAATGGGCTTTTGCACAAATTCCCCGGCATACTCGTGCAGATTGATGATATCACTGACATTTTTGTCGATGATCTGGTTCTTGAAAAGAACAACTTCTATGGCCTTGTCATACCACAGGTCGCTGATTATTTTGATGAACTCGGTGGTAGCTTTGCGCCTATCTGCCTGAAAGGCAAGCTCTTTCTCGTAAGACTTGATGTTGCTCATGGAAATTGGTTACGATTGTTTTAAAAATTTCGGCAAAAATAGTTATTTCAAACGTTTTCGTAAAAAGAAATGACAAAATAAAAAAGCACCCAAAACAGGGTGCCTTTGTGCTTTTCGTTCAGGTAGATCATTGAAGAATCAGGCGTTCTTTTTCACCGTCTTTATTGATCATGGTAAAGCTGGTACGGCCATACTTTGAAATCTGTCCAAAATGTTCCTTGGCATCGTCAATATCATTGATTTCGTTGCCATCCACCTCTACTATCACTTTGTCGATCAGGTCATATCGGCCATATCCCTCGGGAACATCAACAATTTTTACTCCTTTGGAAACGCCAAATGTTTTCCTGTCTTCCTTGGTAAGGTTTTTTACCATGAATCCCGTCATTGGAAGAAAGACGGTCTGTTGTTTTTTGAGTGTCACGTTCTTGGTCAAGCGTTTGCCATCGCGATCTATCACCACTTTTACCACATCTCCCGGCCTTTTTGAGGATAAGTAGCCAGTCAATTCCGAAAACTTTGAAATGTTGATATTGTCAATCTGCTTAATGATATCCCCTTCTCTAAGGTCCGCCTCCTTGGCTCCGGAATCTTCGGTCACTTGGGAAACATAGACACCTTCTATTTCGTTAAGACCCATTTCAATGGCCTGTTGCGAGTTCACATTGGCTGCGGATATGCCCAATAGGCCTTTTTGCACATCACCGAATTCCATGATGTCCTCCACCACTTTGCGGGCTATGTTGCTCGGCACGGCAAAAGCATAGCCTACATAGGAGCCGGTTTGAGAGGTAATCGCCGTATTGATGCCGATCAAATCCCCATTCGTGTTTACCAGGGCGCCGCCACTGTTACCAGGATTAACGGCCGCATCGGTTTGGATGAAGGATTGGTTCCTGCCCAAGGACCGGGCCTTGGCACTGACTATTCCAGCGGTCACGGTTGAGGTCAGGTTAAACGGATTGCCTACGGCAAGTACCCATTCACCAATGCGGGTATTGTCAGAATCCCCGAAGGCCAAATAGGGCAGGGGTTCGTCCACATCAATTTTTATAAGCGCTATATCGGAATCCGAATCGGTACCAATTATTTCCGCCTCATAGCTTCTATTGTTGTTCAAGGTCACCTCCAGTTGTTGCGATTTTGCTATAACATGGTTGTTGGTGACGATATAGCCATCGGGAGAAATAATAACCCCCGAACCTGTGCCAATCTGCGGGGTCTGTTGTCTTTCAAACCCATAAAAGAAGTCGGAAAGGGTGCTCGGACCCTTGCTAAGACTAAGGTTCTTCACGTGCACCACGGCATTCACAGTTTTTTCCGCGGCCAAGGTAAAGTCCACCTCGTTGATGCCCGCTCCCTTTGCCGAGGTAGCCAGTCCGCTTGTGCTTATCAACGGAGCTTCTTGGTTGGAGGATACCCATTTGTAGTTGTCTTTTTCAAAGAAAAGTTTGTAGGCAACAAGTGTTATGGCTCCTGCAAACAATGAAATCAAAAACAATCCGGCTATTCTCTTCATAATTCAATACTTTTTTAACATTAAGGTTCAACAAAATTAAATCAATTGACTTTTCAAGTAGGCGGTTTAACTCGTTTTTAACTACAAAATATTCCTTAAAGAATACCCTATATTTGTTCTATCAGCAGTGCGATATGAAATTCACTTTTTTCAAATATCAAGGTACGGGCAACGATTTTGTGATCATCGACAACCGCTCAAATTTTTTCCCCAAAAAAGATACCAAATTGGTGGAAACATTATGCGACAGACGTTTTGGTATTGGAGCGGACGGATTGATACTACTGGAAAATGACAAAATGTCGGATTTTAAGATGGTATACTATAATGCAGATGGTAACCAGAGCAGCATGTGCGGCAATGGCGGAAGGTGTTTGGTAGCTTTTGCCAATTATTTGGGAATTGTGGACAACGAATGCACCTTTAGCGCCATTGACGGGATACATCAAGCCACAATAGAAGGAAACACGGTCACTTTGAAGATGAACGACGTATCAGAAATAAGGGAAACCGAAATCTACGGATTTTTGGATACAGGCTCACCACACCATGTGCAGTTGGTTAGCGGATTGGACGATTTTGATGTCCCTAACGAAGGAAGAAAGATTCGATATGGGCTTTATGGCCAGCAAGGGAGCAATATCAACTTTGTGGAGCAACAAGGCGACAATAATTTTATGGTAAGGACGTACGAGCGGGGCGTTGAAGACGAGACCCTTTCCTGCGGAACGGGTGTTACCGCGGTTGCCTTGGCCATGCACAAATTAGGAAGGACAAAATCAAACCAGGTGGATATTGTTACCAAAGGCGGGAACCTTTCCATCAGTTTTGATAATAGCAATGGGGTGTATTCAAATATCTTGCTCACAGGGCCAGCGGTCCAAGTGTTTAAAGGAGAAATGGTATGGTGAATCTGCGTGGAAAGCATATTTATTTGCGGGCCTTGGAACCAAAAGACCTGGAGTTTCTATACCGTTTGGAGAACGACACCTCCATATGGGAAATAAGCGGCACACTGAAACCCTATTCAAAAAAAGTGCTCCAACTTTACTTGGAAAATGCCCACAGGGATATTTATGAAGTGAAACAGTTGCGACTTTGTATCTGCAGTTTGGATGATGAATGTGTTGGCTTGATAGACCTGTTCGATTTTGACCCCAAAAATGGAAGGGCCGGGATGGGATTGGTTATAGCTTCGGCCAAGAACAGGGGCAAGGGCATGGGAGCGGAGGCCATTTCCCTTATGTGTGATTACGCCTTTTCCGTTCTCAACCTCCATCAGATTTATGCCAATATTTTGGAAGACAACACGGCAAGTGTGCATTTGTTTCAAAAATTGGGTTTCGAAAAAGTGGGCATCAAAAGGGAATGGGTTCGAACTAGTGCAGGTTTTAAAAATGAAATATTGTTCCAAAAGATAAACAGCAATGTATCTTAAAAAAGTATTGTGGGCAACGGCCTTGTTGGGCATTTTGATCTGTGGTTTTATTGCATATCAGATCTATAGTGCCATTTTCAGTCCCAACACCCAGTTCAATAACCAAGAGGCCTATGTACACATCCCCTCGGATGCAACCTTTGCTGAGGTTAAAACCATGTTGGAACCCTTGCTCAAGAACATGGGTACATTTGAGTCCGTGGCATCCCGAAAAGGATATACCTCCAATATTAAAGCAGGAAAATATGCCATTCGGAAGGGAATGAACAACAATGAGATCATCAATTCATTGCGTAGCAACAACATTCCGGTAAAGGTGGTTTTTAATAATCAGGAGTCTTTGGCAAATCTTGCCGGCAGGATTGCCCAACAGATTGAAGCCGATAGCTTGTCCCTGATCCAAGCGTTGAATGATCCGGATTTTTTGATGGATCAGGGGTTTGATGCAGATACCAAACTGGGGATGTACATTCCCAACACCTATGAATTTTACTGGAACACCAAGGCCCAAAATTTTCGGGACCGGATGCTCAAGGAATACAACAATTATTGGAATAATGACCGCCTGAAAAAAGCAGAAACCATGGGTTTCACCCCGGCCCAGGTCATGGCCTTGGCATCCATTGTCCAAAAGGAAACGGTGAAAGTGGACGAAAGGCCGCGCGTTGCAGGGGTTTATGTCAATCGGATTAAAAAGGGCATGTTGCTACAGGCGGACCCCACGGTAATCTATGCCATAAAAAGGGAAACGGGAAATTACGATACCATAATAAAGCGGGTACTCAATCGGGATTTGGAAATTGACTCACCATACAATACCTATAAATATAAGGGCATTCCCCCAGGTCCTATTGCCATGCCCGACATCTCTTCCATAGAAGCCGTACTGAATCCGGAAAAGCACGAATACCTCTTTTTCGTAGCCGATGTTTCCAACTTCGGATACCACCTTTTCGCCAAGACCTTGGCACAGCATAACCGGAACAAAACGCAATATATCCAGTGGTTGAATGCCCAAAAAGTGATGCGCTAAAAACTATTTAGCGTTAATATTCAGCACTTTAACGTGTTTTGGGTGTCTTTTATGAAAATCTTAAGAGCTTTAGGGTTGCCAAGTTAAAGTAACCCCATATCTTTGCCGGCCAATTTAATTTTACTGTTTGCTAACGGTAAAACACTAAATTAGAACATTATGAAAAGATGGATTGGTTTTTTACTTCATCTTGCCATGATTGCGATCTTAACCAGCTTTGGTTCTTACACATTGGACAAAAAAGCGGTACGGCAAGTACCGGATTTCCTCCGAGCGGATTTGGAGTCGATGTCCGAACTACCCCAAAACTTTGAAAACTACTTTGATGAAGATGGCATAGCACCTCCTTTTTTGGGCAGGTCCTATAACGGATTCAAAGACGCACTGGCTTTTAAGGAGTCCAGAGGAAGGTACCAGGTTGTGAACACGCTTGGATATCTGGGAAAATATCAGTTTGGCTTGAGTACATTGAACCTCATGGGTGTTTATAACGCCGATAGGTTTTTGGCCGATGCCGCACTTCAAGAAGCTGTATTTGATACCAATATTGCCCGAAACAAATGGATTTTGAGACGGGACATTAAAACGTTCAAGGGAAAAAGAATCAATGGTGTGGAGATCACCGAGTCGGGTATTTTGGCGGCTGCCCACTTGGCAGGAGCCGGAAATGTGAAGAAATACCTAAGATCCTATGGTAAGGAAGATGTCGCGGATGCCTACGGAAGCAACATCTCGTATTATATGAGGAAGTTTGCCGGGTACGACATATCTGCGGTGCAGAGAAAGCGAAACCCGAAGGTTTAAATCCCAAAAAAAGGAAAAGCCCAGAAATTTGTTTCTGGGCTTTTTTATGCCTGTACAATAAATATGGTAGGGCGCTTGTCCAGATCGATTTCGATTTCTCCCCATTCATGGACAATGGTAGTCCTGATAAACTCGGATGGCAGTGTGATGTCGGATGCCACACACAACCTTGTATTTTCGTTCAGCGTCTTCACCAGTTCGGCAAGTAGCTGGTTGTTCCTATAGGGCGTTTCCATGAAAATTTGTGACTGCCCGGTTTCCCTGGATAGCCGTTCCAATTGTTTTATCTTGGCCTTGCGCTCATTTTTATCGATGGGCAGGTACCCGTTAAAAGCAAAATTTTGACCGTTCATGCCACTGGACATCATGGCCATCAAAATGGACGATGGGCCCACCAAGGGCACTACCTGAATCCTTTTTTCATGTGCTACCTTCACCACATCGGCTCCAGGGTCGGCAATTCCAGGACAGCCCGCTTCTGACAGCAAGCCAATGTCAAAACCATGGATGCAGGGGTCCAGATAGGAAGGGATGGCGACGGGATCTGTGTATTTGTTCAATGTTTGTATGTGCAGACTGGGTTGCGGCTTGTTCGGAATTATCTTTTTTATAAAATGACGTGCAGACTTCTCATTTTCCACAATATAGTGGTCTATGTTTTCGATGGTCTTTTTGATGGAAATGGGAAGCACCTCCAACGGGGCATTGTCCCCAAGGGTTGTCGGGATCAAATACACTTTCCCTGATACCAGATTCGGTTTTGACTCTTCCATGAAATCAGCTCAGTTTATTGGCAATGGACTCGCAGGCTGCATCGATCATTTCAAAAACCTTTTCAAATCCATCAATTCCATCATGATAGGGATCGGGCACTTCGGCTATGCCCAAATCCGTTCCGTCCAGCAGCAGCTTTACTTTTTGCTTGTGCCCCTCGTTGGTGGCCAGCCGAACAATATCCCAATAATTGTTTTTGTCCATGACATAAATATGGTCAAATTCCAAAAAATCCATTGGGTCAAATTTTCGGCATCTTTGGGCACTTATGTCTAAACCGTGTTTTTTTGCCACTGCAATAGACCTTTTATCTGGAGGATTGCCAACATGATATCCTGCAGTTCCTGCGGAATCAACCCAAACGTGCTCCGTGTCCACCTTCGATTTTAGGATGCCCTCAGCCAACGGTGACCGGCAAATATTGCCCAAGCAAACCATTAAAACTTTGGTTTTCATAAATCTATGCGATTATGAAAATTTTTTGTTGAGGTCTTCGATATATTTTCTGAACTGTTTGTCCGTCTCGGCTAGGTTATCAACTGTTTTGCAGGCGTGCAATACAGTGGCGTGGTCCCGTTTTCCAATTTGGGACCCGATACTGGCAAGGGATGCCTTAGTAAATTTTTTGGCAAAGAACATGGCCAGTTGCCTAGCCTGGACAATATGCCGTTTTCTGGTCTTGGACTGTAGTGTGGCCACATCCATTTCAAAATAATCCGAGACCACTTTTTGGATATAGTCAATGGATACTTCCCTTTTGGTATTCTTCACAAACTTTTCCACCACCTGCTGGGCCAGTTCCAAGGTCACTTCCCTTTTGTTGAAGGAGGACTGGGCTATCAGGGAGATTATGGCCCCCTCAAGCTCCCGAATATTTGTTTTTATGTTCTTGGCCACATGATCAATAATGTCATCGGGCATCTCCACACCATCCCGGTACAGCTTGTTCTTCAATATGGAAACGCGGGTTTCGTAATCGGGATTCTGCAGTTCTGCGGACAGTCCCCATTTAAAACGGGAGAGCAGGCGCTGTTCTATGTCCTGCATATCCACAGGAGCCTTGTCCGAGGTCAACACCACCTGTTTGCCATTCTGGTGCAAATGGTTGAAAATATGGAAGAACACATCCTGTGTGCCTGATTTCCCGGAGAGGAATTGCACATCATCGATGATCAACACATCGATAAGCTGGTAGAAATGGATAAAGTCGTTTCGGGTATTCTTTTTTACCGACTCAATATATTGCTGGGTAAACTTCTCCGCAGAGATGTAGAGCACCGTTTTCTCTGGATATTTATCCTTGATCTCCACACCAATGGCATGTGCCAGGTGCGTTTTTCCCAGTCCCACCCCTCCAAAAACCAATAGTGGGTTGAACGAGGTGCCGCCCGGTTTGTTGGCCACTGCCATACCTGCCGATCTTGCCAACCGGTTGGAGTCGCCTTCAAGAAAATTCTCAAAATTATAGTTCGGATTCAGCTGGGACTCAATCTTGATGTTCCGTATTCCGGGGATCACGAAGGGATTTTTTAGTTCCGGACTTTTGGAGGTAATGGGCACATCGAGTTCCTGGGGTCCCACGGCGGTTCTGTTGCTACTTGGGATTTGTTCGGTAAAGGGTTCCTTGTTCCCATACCTGTTCTCCATTTTTATAATGTAGATAAGCTTGGCATTGGTTCCAAGTTCCCTGGTCAGGGCCACTTTGAGCAACTTTACATAGTGCTCTTCAAGCCATTCATAAAAAAATTTACTGGGTACTTGTATGCTGAGTGCTTTGTCTGCTAACTTGATGGGCTTAATAGGTTCAAACCACGTTTTGAATGCCTGCGGTTGGATATTATCGTTGATAAAAGCCAAACAGTTGTTCCATACGGAATTAGCAGTAACACTCATAAAAGTTTTTCCTTGTTTTGTTGGTTAGCTACAATGCTTCAGATAAAACATCTGGCGGTATCTAGATGCTTTTTGGATGCGACAAATATGTGAACAAATCTTTTAAAAAAAAAAGATTTCACCTTTGAATTTCCTATTTTTTTTTCGCATGTTCACCAAATGTTAACCAAGCCTCTAAATATATAATTTTTCAGCTAGAATATGAGGTTAAATTCCCATTCTTTTCGTGTGCGCTATGGAGAAACCGACCAAATGGGAGTGGTTTACCATGGCAACTATGCACAGTATCTGGAACTTGGTAGGGTGGAGTGGTTAAGGGCCCTGGGGGTCACTTACCGAAGCATGGAGGAAAACGGTATCATGCTGCCAGTAATTTCATTACAAATTGATTACAAAAAATCTGCCAAATATGATGACCTGATCACTGTGCAGACCATGCTGGCCAAACCACCGCTGGTCAAAATCGAATTTGATTACAGCATAGTGAACGAATCCAACCAGTTGTTGGCCACGGCCAATACAGTGTTGGCCTTTATCGATATGGAAACCAACAGGCCCATCAAATGCCCCGACTATATTTTGGAGAGATTGGATTTTTGATCTGCCCGCTTAATCGATACATTTTGCATTTCCTCGAAAACTTGGAAAACTTCAACCTGCTCACTGTTGCGTACGGCAATTAGAATCTCGCACTGCAAATCCATTTTTTGGTGCATCAGGGTAATTTCTCGCTGTTTTATCGTCCGCATGACCTTGTCCATCTCCGGATAGTCAAAATTCAAATAGAACTTGGAGGTCATGGTCTTGGTAATGATTTGGGCATTTTCCAATGCCATTTGCGCCGCGGTCCTGTACGCCTGTATCAATCCGCCCACGCCCAGTTTGGTGCCACCAAAAATCCGGGTAACGGTTACCAGTGCGTTGGTGACATTAAAGGATTGTATTTGCCCATAAATGGGCATTCCGGCTGAATTGTTGGGTTCACCGTCATCATTCGCACGATAGGTATGGATTTTTTCACCCAATTGCCAAGCATAGCATACGTGGTTGGCCGTATGATGCCGCTTGCGGAGTTCTTCAACAATGGGTTTTACATCATCTTCCGATTGAATGGGAAAGGCCTGGGCATAGAATTTGCTTTTTCGGTCTTTAAAAAGAATCTCTTCCGAGGGTTTTTTCAGGGTACGGTATACATCATCTTGGTCCATTAGAACAAAGCTACCATTATTATGCTGAAGATTGCCAGGGCAACACCCGCCCAGTTTTTGGGGCTTAGCCGTTCTTTAAAGGCCAGTATGCCCAAAAGTGTGGATGCCAAAACAATGGCTACATTGTTCAATGTGAAAATGGCCGCGCTGCCCAAAACATCGGATTGCAGTGCACGAATCAAAAAAAAGATGGAAAAATAGTTGGGGATACCTAGGGCAATCCCACCCAATATGTTCCTTAAGTTCACTTTTAATGGCGTGCGGGCAGCCTTTATCCCAATAAACATAAGCCCAAAGATTGCGGCAAAGCCAAAGATCATCGAGGAAAAAATGGGAACTTCCTGTGGGGTCAAATGCCCTTCCTCAAAATATTTCATGCTGGTGTCTATGATCCCGGAGCCCAAAAAAACCAAAAGGGGCAGGAGTAAGTCTCGCTTGTTAAGGGTTACGCTGCTGCTTTTTATCGAGGCCAGGTACACAGCCACAAGGGCCAAGAACACGCCCAGTATTTGAAAAAGGGACAATTTTTCACCATATAGGATCACGCCAAACATCACTGGAATGGCCAAAGACATTTTCGTGGCCACCGATGCCACCGAAACACCTGCCACCTGAGCGGTTTTGGCCATTAGGTTGAAAATGACTATGAACAATGCCCCCAGAGCCACCGGGCCCCAGAACCACGATTTATGCACCAAGGATTCCGGTAGAATGGGTCCTTCATATAAAAACAATCCCACAAGACAAGCGACAACGTAGTTCGTGATAATGGCGTACAGGGTCTGCACCTTATACACATCATACAGTTTAAAGACCACAAAAATGAGGGTTGAACTCAGGATGCTCAGCGCTAAGTATACCATAATTAAAGAAAAAGTTTTATTTGGGTCACCTCTTCCGCTCCGACCTTTAAGTGCCATGTTTTAATGCCCAGGTTGGCAGCGGCATCGGTATTTTCCTTGGTGTCATCCACAAAAAGGGTTTCAGCCGGATGGAGCCTGTTTTGGTCCAAAACAAATTGGAAGATCTCAATATCCGGTTTGCGCATGCCAATTTCATGGGAAAGATAAAAACCCTCAAAAACGTCCTTGAACCGCTTGAACCGTTCCGTTCCCATTTGCTGCTCCACACCCTCCATGTGCAATGCATTGGTATTGCTCAAAAGAAAAAGCCGGTATTGGTTTTTTGAGGCCAGTTCTTCAAGAAATTCCAACCGATATTCTGGAAAATCCAAGAGAATGGAATTCCAGGCTTCCTTTAAATTTTGTCTGCTTGCCTTTGGAAAATGTACCCCTACTTGGTCCAAGAAGGATTTGGAGTCCATCAGCCCTTTTTCATAGTGCTTGAACAAGGAATCCAGCGCCGGGGTGACAGTTGTGAAACCATACTTGTGCATGATCCTCGCCGTTGCCATTTTGTCCAGGTTGATGAACACGTCACCAAGATCAAACACTATATTTTTAATTGGGGACATAAATGGAAAGCATATCTGATGAAATGGTTTGCTCCGAAATCAATTTTCCATCCAGGTTGGGTGCTGCCAAACCTTTCTGAAAAGAATGGGATCCTCTAAAAATACGGGCCTCATCCCATAGCCCATCATCTATAAAAGTTTGAAGGGTGTGGCGACCTCCCTCCACAATGAGACTGGTGATGTTACGGGCATAGAGAATATCACATAGCTGCGAAGCTATGGGTTTTGAAAAATCAACAATTTCATAATCAATATGGTCCAAATATGCTGATGTATTGGAAATTTGGGTGAGTACCAGCGTTTTTACGGAACTATCAAAAACGGAAAAATCCCGGGGCACTTTCAGATCTTTATCCAAGACCACACGAATCGGACTTTTTCCAACCCAATGCCTGGTGGAAAGTTTGGGATTATCCTTCAGCACGGTTTGCGTTCCTACCAAAATGGCCTGCTCCTCGCTACGCCATTTATGCACCAGTTGCCTGGAAAGTTCGTTGGTAATCCAAAAAGGTGTCGGATCGGATTCCCTTTTTTCATTTTCTGGCGCCATAAACCCATCTTGGGTCTCCGCCCATTTCAAAATGATATAGGGGCGTTTTTTTTCATGATGGCAGAGGAATCGTTTGTGGTGCTGTCTGCAAGCCTCTGCAAGAACCCCGACAATTACCTCACTTCCAGCTTCCTTGATTATCCCTATCCCTTTTCCGGCGACTTTTTCGTGGGGATCTTCAATGCCGATGACCACTTTTGGAATCCTGTACTCGGCAATCAAGTTGGCACAGGGTGGTGTTTTTCCGTAATGCGCACAGGGCTCCAGAGACACGTACAGGGTTGCCTTGGAAAGCAAGGAGCGATCTTGCACGGAATTTAAGGCGTTCACCTCGGCATGAGGGCCACCGTAGGGGCTGGTAAAACCTTCCCCGATAATCTTGTCATTGTGCACAATCACACATCCCACCATGGGGTTGGGCGCCGTGGACCCCAGGCCTTTTTTGCCCAGTTCCAGACAGCGAAGGATGTATTTTTGGTGTATCTTCACACGGCAAAAATAGAACATTAAATTGCAATGGAATGGATGTGATCATTCGCGAAATCACCCCGGAGGACAATGCGCAGGTGGCAAAAGTGGTCCGGACCGTTTTGGAGGAATTGGGCGTTCCCAAAGTGGGCACGGCATATGCCGATAAAGCCTTGGACGACATGTATGGAACCTACAATGTTCCCAAAGCCATTTACTATGTGGTGGAACAGGAAGAAAAGATAATTGGTTGTGCGGGAATTGCCCAGCTTGAAAATTTTAATGGTAACGTATGCGAACTCCAGAAAATGTATTTTTTGGAAGAAGCCAGGGGTAAGGGAATCGGTGGCCGTATGATAAAGATATGTCTGGAGAGGGCCAAGGAGTTTGGTTTTGAACAATGCTATCTGGAAACCATGCCTTACATGAAGGCCGCCCAAAAACTTTATCAAAACCATGGGTTCCAATATATTGATTCCTCAATGGGAGATACAGGGCACTACTCCTGCCCAGTTTGGATGCTGAAAAAACTATAGCATGCTCTTAAAGGATATCCAGGATATTTTTCGTAAAGAACTGCAACAACTTTATTCCAGGGAAGAGATTGATTCCTTTTTTCATAGGAGTGTTGAACACTTTTTGGGATTGGAACGATTTGTTTTGGTACTAAGGCCCCATATCAGCCTGACCAAGGAAGAAGAGCAGCCTTTGTTTGAAACCTTGGCCCAATTGAAAAAGGAAAAGCCCATTCAATATATATTGGGCAAAGCCCATTTTATGGATATGGAGTTGGTGGTGAACGAAAACGTATTGATTCCAAGACCAGAGACTGAAGAATTGGTGCAATGGATTTTGGACGATGTTGTAAGTCTGAAGTCAGAAGTACGAAGTCAGAGGAAGGATGAAAAGAAAGGAGAGGATTTCACCCTTCACCCTTCACCCTTTTCCATCTTGGACATCGGCACAGGAAGTGGTTGTATCGCCATTGCGCTGGCCAAGCATTTACCTGCGGCAAGGGTTGTTGCCCTGGATATTTCCGAAAAAGCTTTGGAAGTGGCATCGGATAATGCAAGAAACAACCAAGTGGATGTGGAATTTATTCAACAGGACGTATTAAGCCCTGAACTTGAACTTGATGAATTCGACGTCATCGTTTCCAACCCACCCTATGTCCGTGAGAAGGAAAAGGACCAAATGAAGAATAATGTCAAGGCATTTGAACCATACATTGCCCTTTTTGTGCCCGATGATGACCCATTAAAGTTTTACAGGGCTATCATTCAATTGGCGAACAGTCATCTGAGACAAAAGGGGAAACTCTACTTTGAGGTCAATCAATATTTGGGCGAGCGGGCCCGTGAACTTTTGAAAGCCCATGATTTTTCGGAAATTGAGTTGCGAAAAGATATTTTTGACAACCACAGGATGCTTAAAGCGATAAAGAAATGAGTATTGAACAACGAATCCTTTCCCTTCGGGAAGAACTACGGGAGCACAATTACAGGTATTATGTGATGGACCAGCCCACCATTTCAGACTATGAGTTTGACATGAAGTTGAAAGAACTCCAACAATTGGAGGCCGAGCATCCAGAGTTCCACGACCCAACGTCTCCCACCATTCGTGTTGGGGGTGAAGTGACAAAGAATTTTGAGACGGTGGCACATGAACATCGCATGTATTCGTTGGACAACTCTTATTCAAAACAGGATTTGGAAGATTGGGAAAAACGCATCCAACGTATTTTGGGCGATGTGGATGTGGAATTCACCTGTGAGTTAAAATATGATGGGGCCTCCATCAGCCTTACCTATGAAGAGGGCCATTTGGTGCGGGCGGTGACCCGTGGCGATGGTTTTCAAGGAGATGATGTGACCACCAACATAAAGACCATAAAATCCGTACCCCTGCAATTGAAAGGGGATTATCCTCCCAAGTTCGACATCCGAGGTGAAATCATCTTGACCTTGGAGGGCTTTGCCAAAATGAATAGGGAACGCATCGAGGCGGGCGAGGATCCATACATGAACCCGAGGAACACAGCTTCAGGGAGCTTAAAACTACAGGATAGCGCCTTAGTGGCCCAGCGCCCTTTGGAATGTTTGCTGTACAGTATCGTAGGGAACGGTTTGGGGATTTCCTCCCAATTTCAGGTGTTGGAAAAGGCCCGTTCATGGGGATTTAAGGTGCCTACGGTGGCCAAATTGTGCAAAACCACTGAGGAGGTAATGCAGTTTGCGGATTACTGGGAAGTAAAACGACACGACCTTCCTTATGAAACCGATGGGGTGGTTGTGAAGGTAAACAGCATGCAACAACAAGAAGAACTGGGATACACGGCAAAATCGCCCCGATGGGCCATGGCCTATAAGTTTAAGGCCGAACAGGTGTCCACCATCTTGAATGAGATCACCTACCAAGTGGGCCGAACGGGAGCGATTACCCCAGTGGCCAATCTGGAACCTGTTTTGTTGGCTGGGACCACAGTTAAACGTGCCTCGTTGCACAATGCCGACCAGATTGCCAAGTTGGATGTGCGTGTTGGGGATACAGTATTTGTTGAAAAGGGTGGAGAGATTATTCCGAAGATCATTGCCGTGGATTTTACAAAAAGACCATCGGACTCCAAACCGACTCAGTATATTCAAAATTGCCCGGAATGCGGTACCCAACTTATCAGGAAAGAGGGGGAAGCCCAGCACTTTTGTCCGAACGACACGGGTTGTCCAACGCAGATTACAGGGCGTATACAACATTTTATCTCCCGGAAAGCCATGGATATCGAGGGGATGGGTGGTGAAACGGTGGAGTTACTCTTCAAGGAAGGATTGATCTCCAATTATGCCGATCTGTACACATTGACCAAGGAACAGATCATTCCTTTGGAACGTATGGCCGAAAAATCGGCTGAAAACCTCGTCAATGGGGTTGCGGCGTCCAAAGCAATACCTTTTGAAAGGGTACTCTTTGCCTTGGGCATACGCTATGTGGGGGAGACTGTGGCCAAAAAACTGGCCAAGGCCTACAAGAACATCGATATGCTGATGGGTGCAACCCATGAAGAACTGATAGCCGTGGACGAAATAGGGGATAGGATAGCCGAGAGCGTCATCCAGTTTTTTTCGGAGCCCTCCAATGTGCAGATCGTGGAACGGTTAAAGACCTACGGCCTACAATTTTCTTTATCCGAGGCACAGTTGGAAAACCAAAGCGACAGACTAAAGGGGCAAACGTTTGTGGTTTCTGGTGTTTTTGAGTCCATTGACAGAAATGAGCTCAAAAAATTGATTGAGGACAATGGGGGGAAGGTTGCTTCCTCGGTTTCCTCCAAAACCACTTTTTTGGTAGCGGGAGACAATATGGGGCCCAGTAAAAGGACCAAGGCCGAAAGTTTGGGCATACCCATAATTTCCGAGCAGGAATTTTTGGAAAAACTTGGGTAATGAAACCCATCACCTTTGATGATTTCCAAACCAGTTTGGAGCAGGCAGTGCCGCCCCGGGACTGGTCGTTGGCCTTGCAGGCACTTTGGTGGGACGCCAAGGATGATTGGAATGCCTCCCACGACATTGCCCAAGAGCTGCACACGGATATGGGGAGTTGGATCCATGCCTATCTGCATCGAAAGGAAGGAGACGACTGGAACGCGGGATATTGGTATGCACGCGCCGGCAAGTCCTTTCCAAACACAAGTCTTGAAGAGGAGTTTGTCCTGTTGGTGAAAGCCAACCTATAAAAAAACGCCAGCCTATGGCTGACGTCTTCTTGAGGTTGATTAGTGTTTATGCTATTGTCTGTACACCGATATCACTTCGGATGTATTATTGTCATAGGTAAGCTGCATAAAATAGAGCCCGGAACGCCCTTGGAAACCACTAAGGTCAAGGGTTGCCTGCGAACCATTGCTTATTCCCCTTTTGGGAACGGCATAATACACTCCAGCCATATCCGTTAGGCTGGCCTTTTTAATGGAACGGCCCTCTTTTAAGGTCAAATTCAGGCTACTGGAGAATGGATTTGGAAATATCGCAACCACATTTTCAGAGCCTAACAACGGATCATCGCCATCGCCATCGTCATTGTTGTTGCTTCGGTCCTCCATTACTTCCCGGTTCACTTTACCGTTCCACCCCATATCATCAAAGATGGAAAGCACGATATTATCGGGAGCTGCATAGGAAAGCCCTCGGGACAAAAACGGTACCATAAGCCCATTTTCTGTACCTGCATAGGTCACAAAGTCCATGTGCGAATAGCTGGAACCTGGCAACCAGATGTCGGTGAATCCAGGAATATCGCCAAAAATGGCAGAATCCAAAATGGTAAACAATTGGGCCCCTTTGCCATTGGTAGCTTTTTTGATCCGCGGGCCTTTGGCGGTCAATGGGCCGGACAACAATACATCACCCAAAGCGGTGGTAAAGTTTCCATATCTGTTTTCCTTTAAAATGGATTTTCCATCCGCGGAATGGGCCAAGCGATCATAGATTGCCGGATAGACCGGATCGGGAATCCCGAAACCATAATCCCCAATGCCTGTGGCATTGTCCACGAACATGGAACCAAAGAAACCAAGCCCGTGGCCCAATTCATGCAGTACAACGGTCTTGAAATCAAAATCCCCTGCTGGGGTGTTTCCATCCGTACCGTAGTACCAATTGGGAAATACGGTACTGAATCGGGCAATAATGTCAAAATTTTCTGGAGAAAGGTCTTGCCCGCTCAACTTGTCCGCAAGGGCATTGCCATACCAAGTATCCCTTTCCAAACCGGGGTTATTGGCAAAAACGAATGTGGGTCCAGCGGAGCCAAGTACACCGGGACCCAATTGTTGGAACACGGCAGCCACAAAAATGGGCACATCGGACGAAATACTGCTGGCCCAAGCATCCACAGCCGATTGAAAGGCAGTGGCGGCAATGATGAAATCGGCCATTGAAAAATCAGGATCAAAGTTGAAATAGGATACATTGATCTCTGCCCCAGAAGGAGTCTTTTTGGAACTCGAAGCCACCTTTTGGCTTCCTTTAAAATTGAGTCCTGCCTTGGAACTTCCCATTTGATGGTGGTCCAACGCCGCGCCGTCGTTGGCGTGGATCTCACAGGCAATCTCCCCCTTGTCGTTTATGGTCAACTGGCTCACAGGGGCCAAAAGGGCCTCCGCGTTTTGTGCATATCCAATCGATGTAATGAGAAACAGTAAAAATAGGAAGACAGTGGTTTTGGAGTGTAGGGTAGTAGTCTTTTCTTTCATATGTGTGAGGTTTGAATTAGCTAGCTATAAAAATGTTAAAAATTTAACAAATAAAAAAATTTTTCCGACAACCGGGAACTATTTATTTATACTCATCAGCAATAATCTGGATAACGGTCTGTTAGGACGCCCTTCGGCTATCACCATTTTACACTTTTCCATTTTCCATTTTCCATTGTCAATTGCCCATTGTTAATTGTCAATTGCCCATTGAACCCCCTTCTTCCTTTGTCCTTCGTCCTTCGTCCTTTGTCCTTCGTCCTTCACCCTTTCCCATTTTCCATTTTCCATTTCCCATTTTCCATTTTCCATTTTCCATTGTCAATTGCCCATTGAACCCCCTTCGTCCTTTGTCCTTTGCCCTCCACCCATTTTCACTTTTCCATTTTCCATTTTCAATTGCTGATTGCTCATTGTCAATTGTCAATTGCCCATTGCCAATCACCCGTCAATCCAAACAGGGCATCCGTCAATTCACCCGCGAAAACCATTCGGGAAATGGACAAATTGCGGCTTTAACCTATTTAAATCGATAAAAATGAATCTAAAAAAATTGTTTTATGCGGCCCTTTTCGCATTGGCCGTAACATCATGCGGTAAGGACGATGGTCCTACCACACCGACACCGACACCTAAACCTAAACCAAATCCAGTGGACACCAACACTGTCCCCGTGATTGCAGCACAGGCGTTCACCGTCAGTGAGAACATCAACGACACCTTTGTCATAGGCACGGTAACGGCCACCGATGCCGACGATGATGCCCTTACCTTTAGTTTGGCCGCCAACAGCGACAACCTGTTCGAGATAACCGGTGCCGGCGCCCTTAGCCTGGCCGCCGGAAAGACATTGAGCTTCGCCACCAAGGCCAGCCATGTGCTGAGCGTGAGGGTGAGCGACGGCACGGCCAATGCCACAGGCAGCATAACGGTGAACGTCACCAGGGTAGAAACCACGAATGAAACCCCGGTGATTGCGGCACAGAGCTTTGAGGTCGCGGAAAACGTCAACGATGCCTTTTTGATCGGCACGGTCACCGCTACCGATGCAGAGGAAGATGCCCTGGTCTTCTCCATTGCAGAGGACGCCTCCGGCCTGTTCGAGATCACCGATGGCGGCGAGCTCAGCCTGCTCTCGGGCAACAGCTTGGACTTTGCCACGGCGGCCGAGCACACCCTAACGGTTAGCGTTACCGACGGCAACACCGCCGCCCAGGCCACCATCACCATCAATGTCACCGAGGTTATTGTGTCCAACCTGCCACCTACCTCTGGCAATCAGCTGTTCGCAATAGAGGAGAAAATATCAGACACCGATATTATTGGCACGGTGGTGGCCACCGATCCGGAGAACGACGTCCTTACCTTTGCAATAGTGACTAATGATAATGACCTTTTTGAGATTACCGAAGATGGCGCCCTTAGCTTGGCAACAGACCAAAGCCTGGACTATGAGACGGCCACACAGCACGTGATCACCGTGAGCGTTACCGACGGCAACAGCACCATACAGTTCCAGGTGACCATCAACGTTACCGACGTTGACGAGAGCCCCGCTTCCTTCTTTATCACCACTTGGATGACCACAAACGATATGGAAGAAATAAGGATAGAGGCTGATATAAACCTGATCTATGACTTTACCATCGACTGGGGCGATGGCACCGTGGAAACCCTTACAAATGCCGATGCAATTGATGATATCCTTAATGATGTTCGTTATTTTGTGCACACCTACGAATTGGCAGGCACCTATACCGTGGCCATACAAGGAGATTTCCCCGCCATCCAAATGTTCAATGTGGATGCTAGCTATTTGCAGAAATTGACGAGCATAGAACAATGGGGCAACATTGCATGGCAGCGCATGGCTAGAGCATTTGTACGTTGCACCAATATGGTCTATAACGCCACCGATGTGCCCGACCTCTCCCAGATCACCGATATATCGTATATGTTCAGTGGGGCGACCAGCTTCAATGGCGACCTGTCCAACTGGGATGTGGGCAATGTAACCAATATGCAGGGGATGTTCGATGGTGCTGCCTTGTTCAACGGGGATATCAGCAGTTGGACTACTAGCAGTGTCACTAATATGATAGCAATGTTCTCAGGTGCCACCTCTTTCAACAGGGACATCGGCGGTTGGAATACTGGCAGTGTCACCGATATGGAATTTATGTTCAATCAGGCCACCTCCTTTAACCAGGACATCGGCGGTTGGAATACTGGCAGTGTCACCGATATGGAATTTATGTTCAATCAGGCCACCTCCTTTAATCAGGACATCGGCGGTTGGGACACCAGTAACGTGACCAATATGGATTTTATGTTCCGTGATGCCTCGGCCTTTAACCAGGACATCAGCGGTTGGAACGTAGGCAATGTTACAAACATGTCAAGTATGTTCAAAGGTGCCTCGGCCTTTAACCAGGACATCAATGGTTGGAACGTAGGCAATGTTAGAAACATGGCAAATATGTTCAACAATGCCTCGGCCTTTGACCAAATGTTGGGAGACTGGGATTTATCCAGTGTAACTACCATGGCAAACATGCTCGACAACTCGGGGCTTTCCCCTGACAATTACGACCGCACGTTGCTTGGCTGGTACGATGATAGCATTTCACCAACCCCTCAAGGTATTGACCTTGGCGCTGCGGGCCTTAATTTTTGCAACAGTTTTGGACGGAATTCATTAATAAACAAATACGGCTGGACTATAACCGATGCGGGACTAAACTGTAATCCTTAGTACATTTAGTTTCATAACGCTAATTTTTAGCTGATAGCTTGTTCACCGAACAAGACCGATCTAAGGCAACACCGGGGAATCTTCCCCGGTGTTTTTTTGCTCCCCTCTGGAGAGGGGCCGGGGGTGTGATACTCCCCTCTGGAGAGGGGCCGGGGGTGTGATACTCCCCTCTGGAGAGGGGCCGGGGGTGTGATACTCCCCTCTGGAGAGGGGCCGGGGGTGTGATACTCCCCTCTGGAGAGGGGCCGGGGGTGTGATACTCCCCTCTGGAGAGGGGCCGGGGGTGTGATACTCCCCTCTGGAGAGGGGCCGGGGGTGTGTAAAAAAGAATCCAAAATGCCAAGAAGAAAAATAATCCCATGCAATCCAAAACTTAAGGAATTTGCCCGCCAATTGCGGAATAATTCGACCAAGGCAGAGATTATCCTATGGCAGAAATTAAAGCGGAAACAGTTGTATGGTTACGATTTCCATCGGCAAAAACCCATCGGCAACCACATACTGGATTTTTTCTGTCACGAGTTGATGCTGGGTATTGAAGTGGACGGATATTCCCATCAATTGCCTGAGGTCCAAAGAAAGGATTGCATAAAAGAAAGGGCTATGTTCCATGTTGGGATTACCGTATTGCGTTTTACCGACGACCAGGTTTTCAAGGACATTGAAAATGTCATCAATACCATTGAAGATTATATCCATACCAAAGAAAAACTCCCCTCTTGAGAGGGGTTGGGGGTGTGATACTCCCCTCTTGAGAGGGCCCGACTGTGCAAAGAACACATCGCTGATTTCGCCGAGACGAAATCCTTCCCTTCCCAAGAAGGGATTCTCATGAGGAATCGGGGTGTGTTTAAACCATTATGCTCACCCCATTGGCCTCAGCCTTTTTACTAGCATCAAAATAAAAGTCAATCCTACCCAAATTAATGCCATAGGCCCCCACTTGGTTCACCAAAACAGGGCTGCCATTCTTGTTGGCTCGGACATCGGGCTTTTCCAAAAACGTATGGGTGTGCCCGCCAATAATAAGGTGGGTGTGCAGGGTATGCTGTGCCAGTTGCACATCGGAAGGGCGGTTCGGGTTTTCATAATCGTACCCCAAGTGGGAAAGGCAGATGATCAGGTCGCATTGTTCGCGCTCCTTGAGCTGTCGTTCCATGTCCAGGGCTATTTCAAAAGGATCTAAATATTCGGTTTCCTTATAGAGCCGTTTCAGTACCAAGCCATCCAATGCAATACCAATACCATACACCCCAACTTTAATGCCGTCCAAAAGATAGGTCTTGTATGGCTTTACATACCCATCCATCACCGTATTGGAGAAATTGTAATTGGCGGAGAGCAGCTCAAAAGATGCATTGGGCACCTGGGCCAACAAGCCTTCAATACCATTGTCAAAATCATGGTTGCCGATGGTGGCCGCATCATACCGTAGCTTGCTCATCAATTTAAACTCCAGCTCCCCACCATAAAAATTGAAATAGGGAGTGCCCTGAAAGATATCCCCAGCATCAAAAAGCAAGGTGTTGGGATTCTCGTTGCGGATACTTTCCACCAAAGCCGCCCTACGGGCAACCCCTCCCAAATTGGCATATTGCGAATGAGAAGCGGGGAAAGGGTCTATATGGCTGTGCACATCGTTGGTGTGCAATATGGTAATGTGCCTGCGTCCCAAGGAAGTGCAGGAGCCAAGGCCAAGCCCACCAACGCCCAATAGGGTGGAGGCCGCGGCGGTGTTCGTCAAAAAGTCCCTTCGTTTCATTTAATCCAATTGTATAAAGCGGTCATCCACGGTGGCGGTCAGGGTATCCACCTTTCTAAAATGGTCTATTATGGCATTTCGCAAAAGATACCCCGTGTCCGTTACGGAGACCATTTCATCAAAAAAGCCGATGCTTGGCCCACCCATTACCAAATAGTCCGATGTGGCCACAAAATAGTTCCTGCTTTCATCAAAAGGGCTTCCATTGATGGTCACCGATTCCAGTTTCCCATACTTGTCCAGAACAATCTGCATGCCGGCTATGGGGTGTTCCCTGGTGGATTCGGATAAATAGGTGATCAATTGCCGGGTTGCCCTGCCGTTGAGTTCCACCACTGCAATGTAGTTTTCAAAGGGCATTACCTCGTAGGCATTCCGGGCGTTCACATTCCCCGCGGAAATGATGGAACGGATGCCCCCACGGTTCAGAACCACAAAATCGAGGGTGTTCCCCGTCTTGTTTTTGAACAATGGCGCGGTCTCGGCCAACACGATATCCGCCATTAGGTTGCCCATGGAGGTGTTGCGTTTTCCATCGTCCAGCAGCAAGGTAAACGGGGCATAGGCCAATGTGCTGTCCAACACCGCATTGATTCGGTCTCGGTAGGGACCCACAAGGTGGTCTATGGAGTCTATGGCGTGGACGTTGGCATCAATGCGCACTTGGGTTCCCTGGATGGCCGCTAGCTGTGGTTTTTCCTGTTGACAGGAAATCATCAAACAAAAAGTTATAAATACAACAATTTGTTTTAATTTTAAATCGTTCACTCGTCTATCTTTGTTCAAGTAATCTTGGCAGAATAATTACCTTTGTAAAAATGCACAAAAAAATATGTTTTTCAAGGGGCTCCAAGATAAATTTAAGGTTAAATCGGGTCTTAAATATTTAAGGGATGAAATGGAAAAACCCTCGTCCGATGAGGACCGGGGCAAAGGTATCCTGAGCGTTGGATGCGTTGTGGATACGGACAATTTCCAAAATGCCGAGAAGTTTTACGAACTGATAGACGATTTTTCCTTGCGGCCCAATGCCATAAAGATCATTGGCTACAAACGGGAATATGACAAGAATTCACCCTACGCGATCCAAATCTTTTCGGATAAGGACCTGGGATGGAAGGGGGAGATTCAAAATGGCTATGTGCTGGAGTTTTTGGGAAAGCGGTATGATATGCTGATCAACTATTACGATGAGGACAACTTTATGATGAAGCTTTTGTCCGTTAAGGCAAATGCACGGATCAAGGTTGGACTGGGATCGCTGGACCCCAAAATAAACGATTTGATATTGAACACGCCCTTGAAGGATTTTGATCTTTTCAAGAGTGAACTAAAAAAATATTTGAAGGTTTTAAACGAGCTCTAATGGAACAATTGAAGGGCACTGGGGTGGCTTTGGTAACGCCCTTTTCCAACAAGCATTCGGTAGATTCCGATACTTTGGAACGCATAGTGGAGCACTGTGTTGCTGGTGGGGTGGACTATTTGGTGGTTTTGGGCACCACGGCGGAATCGGTGACACTTTCCAAGGCGGAGAAACAACAGGTGATGGATGTGGTAACAAAGTCCAATGCCGGTAGACTGCCCTTGGTTCTGGGCGTGGGAGGAAACAATACCGCAGTGGTCATTGAGGAGTTAAAAACCCTTGACCTGTCCCATTTTGAAGCCATATTGTCCGTTTCCCCATACTACAACAAGCCCACGCAAGAGGGCATTTACCAGCATTTCAGGGCCATTGCCGAGGCATCGCCCCTTCCCATCATACTATACAATGTCCCTTCCAGAACGGGAAGTAATATGTTGGCCGAAACCAGCTTGCGGTTGGCCAACGATTTCCCCAAGATTTTGGGCATAAAGGAAGCATCGGGCGACATGGGGCAAATAAATACCATCATCAAGAACGCGCCAAGGGACTTTTTGGTCATTTCCGGGGATGATTTTACCGCGTTGCCTACGGTCCTGGCAGGAGGTGCAGGGGTCATTTCCGTACTGGGGCAGGCGATTCCCAAGTTGTTTTCCAAAATGATGGACCTGGGCATGGAGGGCAATGCAGAAAAAGCCAATCAAATGCACAGCCGATTGCTTCCGCTGATGGAATTGATCTTTGAGGAAGGAAACCCCGCCGGGATCAAAAGCGTTTTTGAACATTTGGGCATGGGTACGGCGACCGTCCGCCTGCCATTGGTTGAGGCATCCCCTGCTTTGAAAAAGAAAATAGACGGTTTTTTGAAGACTTTGGAAAACGAATACGCCTAAAAAGCGTTAAAACTCCCCCAAAAGCTTGTGGGCTACTTTTTTTTGCATGTACCTTTGGGTCAGAAAACCTTTTTTAAATCCGTTCATTATCACTAATTTTGCAAAATGTTTTTGAAAATGAGGCCCATTTTTTCGTTGGTTATCCTTTTAGTTTTCCTGTCATCCTGCAATGAGTACCAGAAAGTGCTCAAGAATGAAGATGTCAAGGCCAAATATGACTTGGCTGAAAAATATTATAAAGAGGGGGACTTTAAAAGGGCAAAAAGACTTTACGAGCAGATTGCACCAAAGTATGTGGGCAAGCCACAGGGCGAAAGGGTGATGTTCTTTTTTGCGGATAGTTACTTCAAAACAGAGGATTATTATCTCTCGGGATACCAATTTGAAAGATTCATAAAATCCTATCCGAACAGTGACAAAATACAGGAGGCAAGTTTTTTGGGAGCAAAAAGCTACTACGAGCTCTCCCCGGTGTATTCCCTAGATCAGACTGACACGGACAAGGCCCTAATAAAATTGCAGAATTTCATCAACACCTATCCAGAATCGGAATATTTTGACGAAGCCAATGCCATGGCCAAGGAACTTACCGCCAAAAAGGAAAAGAAACAGCTCGAAATTGCCAAGCAATTTGCCAAACTGGGACAGTTCAACTATCCCATATTGGTTTCGGCCATTACCGCCTTGGATAACTTCATTTCAGATAATCCGGGATCTATTTATAGGGAAGAAGCATTGTACTACCGTGTCGAGGCCACCACCAATTTGGCCTTGAACAGTACAGAAAACAAAAAGAAAGAACGTCTGGAAGAAGCCTTGGGTACGTACAATACCCTGATGCGCTATTTTCCGGAATCCCAATTCAAGAAAAAGGCAGACAATCTCGTTGAAAAAATACAGGATGAGTTGGGGGACTATACCACAACCAGTGCCAAATAACAGTTTTAAAAAAGCAGTACGTTTATGCAAGATTTGAAAAACACCAAAGCTCCCGTTTCTACGGTCACGCTTAACCGCAATGAGTTTGATGAAAAGACCGAAAACATTTATGAAGCCATTTCAATCGCTTCAAAACGGGCTATTCAGATCAATTCGGAAATAAAGAAGGAGTTGTTGGAAAAGTTGGAGGAGTTTGCCACTTACAGTGACAGCCTTGAGGAGGTTTTTGAGAACAAGGAGCAAATCGAGGTTTCCAAATTCTACGAAAAATTGCCCAAACCCCATGCCTTGGCCATCCAAGAATGGTTGGAGGATAAAATCTATTACAGAAACACAGAGAAAGACGCCTAAGAAATGTTTCAAGGCAAGCGTATCCTGTTGGGCATTACCGGAGGAATTGCAGCCTATAAGACCACATTTCTTGTTCGGTTACTAAGCAAAGCCGGTGCTGAGGTCAAGGTAGTAATGACCCAGAGCGCTGGCTCTTTTGTTTCCCCGCTTACCCTGGCCACACTTTCCAAGAACCCCGTGCTCCTGGATTTTGTTAACGAGGAAGATGGCAGCATTTCTTGGAACAACCATGTGGAATTGGGCCTTTGGGCCGACCTTATGATAATTGCCCCAGCTACGGCAAACACCCTTTCCAAAATGGCCAATGGTGTTTGTGACAACCTTTTACTCGCCGCCTATTTATCCGCTAAATGCCCCGTCTATTTTGCACCTGCCATGGATTTGGACATGTACAAGCACCCTTCAACCAAGGCATCAATGGATAAACTGGAATCTTTTGGCAATGTGATGATTCCCGCTGAAACTGGTGAACTCGCCAGCGGACTTCACGGGGAAGGCAGAATGGCCGAACCCGAGAACATCATCGAGTTCATAAAAAGGGACTTGGCAAAAAACCTTCCCTTAAAAGGGAAGAAGGTGCTGATCACAGCAGGTCCCACCCACGAAGCCATCGACCCTGTGCGATTTCTGGGTAATCGTTCCACGGGCACCATGGGATATGAACTGGCCAAAAAAGCGGCTGCCCTGGGTGCCAACGTGATCTTGGTTTCAGGCCCCACACACTTAACAATGGAACAGGACGGCGTACTTTTAGCACGGGTAACATCGGCCCAAGAAATGTATGAGGCCTGCCACAAGCATTTCCAGGACGTGGATATTGCCATTGCCTCTGCCGCCGTGGCAGATTATCGACCGAAGGAAGTGGCCAAATCAAAAATAAAAAAACAAGAAGGGGACCTGCACATTCAATTGGAGCGAAACCCCGACATACTAAAATCCCTAGGCGAAAAAAAGACCAAACAATTTCTGGTAGGCTTTGCCCTGGAAACGGACAATGAGTTGGAAAACGCCAAAGGGAAGCTGCAGCGCAAAAATCTGGATGCCATAGTGCTCAATTCCTTAAATGATGGCGGTGCAGGGTTTGGACAAAGCACCAACAAAATCACCTTTATCGATAAGAATTTGGACATAAAAGCGTTTGAATTGAAGACCAAGTCGGAAGTGGCTTCGGATATTTGGAAAGAAATCATCTCCAGGATTCATGCGTAAACTCTTTTTACTGTTTTGTTTGTCCAGTTTTTGCGTTGCTTCGGCGCAAGAGCTTAACTGCGTGGTCACAGTAAACTCTGATCAGGTGGGGCAGACCAACCAACAGATTTTCAGGACCTTGGAGCGTTCCCTTACCGATTTTGTAAACAAGAGCAAATGGACCAATCGGGTATATGCTGAGAATGAGCGCGTGAATGCCAGGATGTTCATCACCGTTACCCAATACGAATCCGACCGCTTTGAGGCCAATATCCAAATTCAGTCCTCAAGACCTGTTTACAATACCTCGTATGAAAGTCCGGTGTTTAACTATAAGGACGATGCCTTCAATTTTTTGTACCAAGAGTTTGAGCCGTTGGTGTACAATCCCAATTCCTTCGATTCCAATTTGGTAGGGGTCATTTCCTATTATGTCTATGTCATACTCGGACTCGATGCCGATACGTTTTCACTGGAAGGAGGGGATGAGTACTATCGATTGGCCCAAAACATTGTTACCCAGGCACAAAGTTCCAATTATTCCGGTTGGAACCAGGAAACGGGCGAACGGACCCGTTTTGAGCTCGTGGACAACCTGCTTAGCAATTCTTTTAGGGAATATCGCATTGCATTGTACAACTATCACCGAAAGGGCTTGGATATATTGGGGGACAACAACAGTACTGGAAAGCAGATCATTGCGGGAAGTTTGCGGCTGTTCGAAACCCTCATCAGCCGAAGGCCCAATGCCTTTTTGATCCAGACCTTTTTTGATGCCAAAGCGGAGGAGATACAGAGTATTTTCTCAGATGGTCCCAAGATAGATATTGTAAGGCTCAAGGAAACCCTGAACAAGGTCGCCCCATTTTATTCCAACATTTGGAACGAAATAAATTACTAGCCATTTTCTTTAAAGTGCTATATCTTTACGGAGAAAATCTTCGGCTTTGCTTACAAATCTTTCCATTAAGAATTATGCGCTGATTGATGATATCGATGTCCAGTTTTCGGATGGTTTCACCACCATTACCGGGGAAACAGGTGCCGGAAAGTCGATATTGCTTGGAGGTCTTTCGTTGGTACTGGGAAACCGTGCCGATCTATCCTCATTAAAAGACCAGACCCAAAAATGCATCATTGAAGCCGAATTTGATATCTCAAAATATGGGTTGCAGGCTCTTTTTGAAGAAAATGATGTGGACTACGAGGACCAGACCCTTTTGCGCAGGGAAATCCTGCCCGGCGGAAAATCGAGGGCTTTCGTAAATGATACCCCAATCACTTTGGATGTTATGAAAACATTGGGCAGTCGGTTGGTGGATGTACATTCCCAGCACCAAACGCTGCAGCTCACCGAAAATGAGTTTCAGTTGAAAGTGGTGGATGCCCTGGCCGAAAATTCGGAAAGATTAAAAAGTTACCAGAGTCAGCTTGATCGTTTTCAAAAGGCATCAAAAGAATTGCAGGGACTGATCGATTTTCAATCCAATGCGGATAAGGACCATGATTACCATAGTTTTCTATTGCAGGAGTTGGAAACTGTTGCGCTGCAACCGGGAATCCAAGAAGTACTGGAAGTGGAATATGAACAGTTGAACAATGTGGAACACATCCTGGAACAACTGGCCAAGGGGCATCAGCTATTGCAGCATGAGGAGATGGGAGTTTTGGGCCAGTTATCGGATTTAAAACGTTCCCTGCAACAACTGGCGGATTTTGGACCGGCCTATACCGCCCTGAACGAGCGAATTCAATCGGTTTTTATAGAAATGGATGATATCGCTGCCGAATTGGAACAACTGCAGGATACCGTTGAGGCGAATCCTACACGTTTGGAAACAGTGAACGGGCAGTTACAAAAACTCTACGACCTTCAAAAAAAGCATCAGGTAGCCTCGGTGGAAGCGTTGATGGAAATCAAACAGCAACTATCCGAAAAAGTGGATGTCGTTGCCAACATTGAAGCAAAAATTGAAGAAAAAAGGACGGAGGTCAATCGGATAAAGGATGAGCTTGAAGCAATTGCCGCAGATATCAGAAAGGCAAGGAACGGGGTAATCCCGGAGCTAAAGCGTAGACTTGAGTCCAGTCTGGTGCAACTGGGGATGCCTTCCGCTACCTTTATGATTGAGGTAGAGCCTTCGAAAACCTTCAAGCATAATGGGAAAGATGATTTGATTTTCTTGTTCTCCGCCAATAAGGGCTCCAGTTTCGGTGAGTTGAAAAAAGTGGCTTCCGGTGGAGAATTATCACGAATCATGTTGACCATCAAATCCATTCTGGCCACGTATGAACAGTTGCCCACCATGATGTTCGATGAAATAGATACGGGTGTTTCCGGAGAAATTTCAAATAGGATGGGAGAGATCATGCAAGAAATGAGCAAGAACATGCAGGTTTTTTCCATCACCCATTTGCCCCAGGTGGCTTCCAAAGGACAACATCAATTTAAGGTATTTAAAGAGGAGGATGAATTGGGAACCAGTACCCGGATGAAAAAACTGAATGAAGATGAACGCATCAAGGAGCTGGCAGAAATGTTGGGCGGCAAGGTACTTTCAGAATCTGCCCTAGCCCATGCCAAACAACTTTTGGGATAGACGGATTCGCATGGCCGGAATCTTCAAACTTAAAATAGAATGGATATCTTTGTCACACAATAACAATAGCTGAAACAACTATGGCTTACAATCTTTTAAAGGGGAAGAAAGGAATTATTTTTGGAGCATTGGATGAAAATTCCATCGCTTGGAAAACCGCGGAACGCGTGCATGAAGAAGGAGGTACATTTGTGCTGACCAATGCACCCATTGCCATGCGCATGGGACAAATAAAGGAATTGGCAGCAAGGACCAATGCAGAAATAATACCGGCAGATGCCACCAGTGAGGAGGATTTGAAAAATTTGGTGGACCAGGCCATGGAAATTCTTGGCGGAAAACTGGATTTTGTGCTGCATTCCATCGGAATGTCAGTGAACGTAAGAAAAGGAAGGGCCTACACCGATGAGAACTACGATTTTACCGCAAAGGGATGGGATGTTTCCGCCCTGTCTTTCCATAAAGTGATGCAGACGCTTTATAAAGCCGATGCCATGAACGAATGGGGCAGTATCGTGGCACTCACCTACATGGCGGCCCAGCGCACCTTCCCTGATTATAACGACATGGCCGACAACAAGGCCTATTTGGAATCCGTGGCCCGAAGTTTTGGCTACTTTTTTGGCAAGGAAAAGAAGGTAAGGGTGAACACTATTTCCCAATCCCCTACGCCGACCACCGCAGGGCAGGGCGTAAAGGGATTTGATGGGTTCATCTCCTATGCAGAAAAAATGTCGCCCCTTGGCAACGCCACCGCTGCGGATTGTGCCAACTATACGGTGAGCTTATTTTCCGACCTGACCAAAAAGGTGACCATGCAGAACTTGTTCCATGATGGAGGTTTCTCGAATACCGGGGTTAGCCAGGAAGTAATTGATGAATTTACCCAATAATGAATTTATTTTTTGTTGAAAGCCATCCACTATCGGGTGGCTTTTCTTTTTGATATGAGCACTTTTTTCTCCATAATCGTCCCAGTGTACAACCGGCCCGAAGAAATTCGGGAACTGTTGGAAAGTCTTGTATATCAGGATTTTGAACAGGATTATGAAGTGGTGATTGTGGAGGACGGTTCCAGCGAACGAGCCGAGGACATCGTAAAAAAGTATCAGAAGAACCTTCAGATTTCCTATTACTATAAGGACAATTCGGGGCCGGGAGATTCCAGGAATTTTGGGATGAGAAAGGCCAGGGGAAATTTTTTCATCATCTTGGATTCGGACTGTATTTTACCTAAAAACTATCTGTCCGAGGTTGAAAAAGAACTCCAAACGGAGTTTGTACACTGTTTTGGAGGACCCGATGCCGCCGAGGCATCTTTTACCACAGTGCAAAAAGCCATCAATTATGTAATGACCTCTTTTTTGACCACGGGCGGTATTCGAGGCGGTAAAAAGGCGGTTGGAAAATTCCAACCCCGCAGCTTCAATATGGGGATTTCCAAAACGGCTTTTGAAAAGGTTGGCGGATTTGGGCAAATTCATCCCGGAGAGGATCCAGACCTGACGTTTCGCATTTGGAAATCCGGATTTCACTCCCGGTTGTTTCCCAAGGCCTACGTGTACCATAAACGCAGGATTGATTGGAACAAGTTTTACATCCAAGTGAACAAATTTGGCATGGTCCGACCTATTTTGAACCGATGGCACCCGGGTACAGCTCGGCCCACGTATTGGTTCCCCACCATGTTCATGTTCGGGCTTGGCCTGTCCCTTGTTTTTTGGGTCTTTGGGATGGCACTGCCCATCCTATTGTATGCCGCTTACTTTTTATTGTTGTTTTTGGATGCCTTGGTTTCAACAAAAAGCCCGGTTGTGGCCCTATTGGCGATTTTTGCCGCCCTTGTCCAGTTCACGGGATATGGCCTGGGTTTTCTAAAATCGACAATCTTGCTTACTTTTAGTAAAAAGCAGCCAGAGGTGCTGTTTCCTAAATTGTTTTTTAAGCTGAAATAATCGTGTTCAAAAACTTGCTGCGCAACCTCAATCAAAAGAAGGTGAAGGTATTTTCACTATTTCTGTTGTGCTCTTTTTTGGCTTGGTTCTTGAGCAACCTTTCGGAGCCCTATGAATCAAGATGCGATGTCAAACTAAATTATACGAATTTGCCAGATACCCTATTGCTGGGGAAAAATGCCGTCACTTCAATGGAGGCCAAATTAAGGACAAGCGGGTTTAGGTTCCTTTTCTACAATCTTTTTGCCAAACGGTTGGATATAGATGTCTCCCAGGCACGTTACGAAAATGGCAAATACCTTATTGATGATGCCTTGTTGAAAAAACAAATTGACGGACAGCTGTCCCAAAGCATATCCTTACTTGATCTGGACAGAAAGCAACTGGTTCTCGACCTATATCAAGTAGCTTCCAAGGAAATTCCCATAGCGCCGAATTTGGACCTACGACTGCAACAAAACTTTATTTTGGATGGACCATTAGGGATTGAACCTTCCCATGTCATGGCCAAGGGTCCCTTGTCCGAAATTGACACCCTTCGACAGATCATGACAGCGGTAATTGAGCTCAAAGATATCGCTGTCGATTTCAACAGGGAGGCGCCCCTAGTTTTCCCCAAAGGGCTGAACAATACCATTTTTTCTTTGGAACGTGTAAAAATTTCTGGAAAAGTGGTCCGGTTCTCGGAGGAGATTTACACCCTTTCAATCGCTGTGATAAACCAACCTGAAGGGTATAGCGTAAAAACCTTTCCCAATTCGGTTTCGGTTCTCTGCAAGGCGAAATTGGACAGGCTCAAGGAAATTTCTGAATCGGATTTTGAAGTGGTAGCGGATTACGGTAGGTTGGATGGCTCTGGAAAGGGTACGCTGTACTTGGAACTGAAGAAATCCCCAAAGAATGTGTACGACGTCCGTCTGCTTGAAAACACCGTTAATTTTGTCCTGGAGCAGCAATGATGATAGTTGGTTTGACAGGTGGAATAGGAAGCGGCAAAAGTACCGTGGCCGAAATGTTCAGGGCATTGGGAGTTCCCGTGTATGATTCTGACGCGGAGGCCAAACTGCTGATGACATCATCAGAAGAGATCAAGGAAAGGATTATTTCCCTTTTTGGCAAAAAGGCGTATGGCAAGAATGGTCTGAACCGGGCCTACATTGCATCCAAGGCCTTCAACGATAGGGATGCCCTGGAAAAACTCAACGCCATTGTGCATCCGGCGGTAAGGAAGCATTTCATCCAGTGGAAGGAGAAGCAGAAGACCCCCTATGTGGTTCAAGAGTCAGCCCTGATTTTTGAAAACGAAATGCAGCACCTATATGATTTAGTACTGATGGTGACCGCGCCAGAAGAAACCCGATTGGAGAGGGTTGTGAAACGGGATGGTACCTCGAAGGAAAAAGTACTGGAAAGAATCAAAAACCAAATGGATGAGCATAGGAAAATTGAACTTGCCGACTTTCTCATCCAAAATATTGATCTTGAAAGTACCGAAAAGAAGGTCAAAACACTGCATACCAACCTATTAAAACTGGCCAAGGACCAATTTTAACATATTTGTTAAGGTTAGGTTAAACGATAAAAGGCCTAAATGTTAAATTTCTAATTTTGTTGCAATGAACAAGAAGCTGTTTGCTCTTCTCGTCATATTGATGAGTTTGTCCTTGATAGGGATAATTTTTGTTCAGGTATATTGGATCAGAACATCCATTGACGACAAAGAGGAGCAATTCTCAAGAACGGTTACCGATATACTGGACAAAGTGGCCAGTAGGGTGGAGAAGAGGGAGATGAAGGAATATTCAGATCGTTTGGCTTCGCTGGTAGACAGCATAGGACAACCAAAAACCACACAGTTCAGGAATTTTTTATTTGTTGACCGTGATTTGAATTCGGATGAAATTCTCTTTTATTCCCATGGAATCTTGGAGGAAGATTACAATATAACATCCACGTTCTTTGATAATATTGAAAGTGAAGATGATACGACCACCATTAAGAACTTCACCAGCAAGCGAACAAAGGCCGTATATAAGGAAGAATATGGGCTGGATGGCAAAAGCTATAGCCTGACACCGATTCAAAAAGCTGAAAAAATTGGTGGATTGTCCAAAATTGATAAAGCGGCTTGGGAAGATGTATTCATGGAATATGCAAAAACGCGGCCAATCTATAAGAGGGTATCCAAGCAAGAATTGGAACTGCTATTGAGCCAGGAGCTCAAAAACAGAGGTATCGACATCGATTATGAATATGGGGTTTACAGTCAGGGATATCCGACAAAAGTCCGGTCAAGGAAGTTCAGGTTTTCTGAATCCAAAATGTACAAGGCGCCCATTTTCAAGGATAGTGAGGGGAACACCAATTTTTCGTTGTTGCTCACCTTTCCAAGAATGAAGAAGTTCCTGTTCAGGTCCATCATGGGTATGGCCTTACTTTCATTGATTTTCACCTTGGTGATAATGATTGCCTATTCGAGTGCCATCTACCAGTTGATCAAACAAAAGCAGATATCGGAGATAAAGTCCGATTTCATCAACAATATGACGCATGAGTTCAAGACACCGATAGCCACGATCAATTTGGCTGTTGAGGCGCTGAGAAATCCGATGGTATCGGAAGACAAGGAAAAAGTACTGCGGTACTTGGGGATGATAAAGGATGAGAACAAGCGCATGCACGCTCAGGTGGAGAACGTACTTCGGATTTCCAAATTGGAAAAGAACCAATTGGACATCAGTAAAGATAGGGTGGACCTTCATGAACTGATACGTGATGCCATTGCCCATATTGAGCTGATCGTGGCGGACCGGGGAGGCTATGTAAAAGCCCATTTGGACGCCGAAAGAGCAGAGATTTTGGCCAATGATACGCACATGACCAATGTAATCGTGAACATTTTGGACAATGCGGTCAAATACTCTCCTGAATCACCAAAAATTGAGGTGTTCACGGAAATGGCAAAAAACAGTATCATCGTCAAAATTCAAGATCAAGGAGCTGGAATGAGCAAAGCGGTTTTAAAACGTGTATTTGAAAAGTTCTACCGCGAGCACACCGGCGATATACATAACGTAAAGGGCCACGGTTTGGGACTGGCCTACGTAAAACGAATTATAGAAGACCATCAGGGTGAGGTCTATGCAGAAAGCGAAAAAGGAAAAGGAAGTACTTTCTTCATAAAGCTCCCTTTAATTTAGAAACAAAATTATGGAAACAGAGAAAAAGAAGATATTACTGGTAGAGGATGACCCAAATTTCGGGATTGTCCTAAAGGATTACCTATCCATGAACGACTTTGAGGTCGTTTTGGCCAAAAATGGAATGGAGGGCTTTGAAAAATTTAAAAAGGACAATTACGACGTCTGTATTTTGGATGTAATGATGCCCTACAAGGATGGGTTTACCCTGGCCAGGGAAATACGGGATAAGAACGAGAATGTGCCCATTATCTTCTTAACGGCAAAGACCATGAAGGAAGATGTGCTCAAGGGATACAAGGCCGGTGCAGATGATTATTTGAACAAACCCTTTGATTCGGAAGTACTCTTGATGAAACTTAGGGCCATCCTACAGCGAAAGGCCTCCAATTCGTTGGCGGACAGCAAGCAATTCGAATTTGAGATAGGCAACTTCCATCTCAATTCCAAACTGCGTTTCCTTACCTATAAAGACGAAGAGCCCATCAAACTTTCTCCAAAGGAAAATGAGCTCCTTCGCCTATTGGCCCTGCATGAAAACGATTTGATGCCCAGGGAACTGGCATTGACCAAAATTTGGAGGGACGATAACTACTTCACTTCCAGAAGCATGGACGTTTATATCGCCAAATTGAGAAAGTATCTTAAACGCGATGACTTGGTCGAAATCTTGAACATTCATGGAGAAGGTTTCAGATTGGTGGTCAAGGCGGAAAATCAATAGAGAATTTTTTATCTTAAAACAAAAAACCACCCAAAATGGGTGGTTTTTTGTTTTCTATGCTTTGGGATGGGCGTGGTTACCAGATATGGACCCTATCCTCCGGAGCCAAGTACATTCCATCACCTTCTTTGATATCGAATGCATCATAAAATGCTTGCACGTTCAATAAGGGCTGAATGGCCCTGACTTGACCGGGTGAATGGGGGTCGGTCTTAATTTGTGTTCGTAAAGCTTCATCCCTTATTTTGGTCCTCCAAACCGTGGCCCACGACATAAAGAAACGCTGTTCCGGTGTAAAACCATCGATATTCTCAGGCCGCCCATTTTCGGCAAAATGTTTTTGTAATCCATCATAGGCTCCCAGTACTCCTCCAAGATCACCAATATTCTCACCTAAAGTAAACTTGCCATTTACAAACACTTCCGGAAGCACCTCAATCTTATCGTATTGCGCTGCCAATGAGTCACCTCGTTGGGTAAAAGCAGCCAAATCAGCTTCGGTCCACCAGTTTTTTAGGTTTCCATTGGAATCGAAGCGTGAACCGCTATCATCAAAGGCATGGGAGATTTCGTGCCCGATCACCGCTCCAATACCACCGTAGTTTACCGCCTCATCTGCAGTATAGTTGTAAAATGGAGGCTGAAGGATGGCTGCCGGGAAAACAATCTCATTGTTCAAAGGATTAAAATATGCATTTACAGTCTGTGGAGACATGCCCCACTTGCTTTTGTCCACCGGTTCGCCAATATCTGCCAAGTTATCAGCCAGTTGCCATTTAGCAACGGCAACCATATTGTCGAAGTAAGATTGGTCTGCAGAGACTTTCATGGAAGAATAATCCTCCCATTTATCAGGATAGGCAATTTTCACGGTGAACTTGTCCAGTTTTTCAATTGCTTTGGTCTTTGTGGAGTCTCCCATCCAATCCAATTTCTTGATACGCTCCTTATAGGCCTCGATGATGTTTGCAATCATTTTTTCCGCTTTTTCCTTGGCTTCAGGAGGAAACTTGGCATCCACATACAATTGCCCCAGTGCTTCACCTACAGACCCATTTACTGTTGCCAAAGCCCGTTCGTCCGCTGGACGCTGCTTTTCGGCACCTCTGAGATACTTGCTGTAGAACTCCCAATTGGCCGTCTCAATTTCCGTGGTAAGCCGATTGGCAGCATTGTTGAAGGTGTCCCACCGCACCAAGGTTTTAATGTCTTCAATAGGTGTGTTCTTCAAGAAGTCGTCCAATACCTTGGTATAATCCAGTTGGGTCACAAAAATGGTGTCAAATGCTTTGGTTGCTCCAATATCAGTGAGCATTTTTGGCAGGTCAATGCTGCTCAACATCGCATCAACTTCGGCAATGCTCCTTGGATTGTTAAGATTGCGGGCATCGCGCCGTTCCACTTTGTTCAATCTTGGTTTTGCCAATTGGGTTTCGAGTTCAAGAATTTTATTCGAAGCGGCAATGGCATCTTTTTCACTATCGCCCAAAATTTGCAACATCCGAACGATGTGTTTTTTATATTCCTCACGGATTTCTTTGGACTTATCGTCATCATCCAAATAGTAATCCCGTTCTGGAAGTCCCAATCCATTAGGGTTCAGATACACGGCGTTCATGGCACTGTTGTTTAAATCGGCAAATACCGAAATACCTGCAAGGGGAGAGGATACCGAAGGGTTGGTGGCGAGCACCGTTTGGAGGTCGCCTAGGTTCTGAATTCCGGAAATAGCGTCCAAGGCGGGGCGTAGTGGGTCAATTCCAGCTTCATTGCGTGCGACGGTGTCCATCTTTGTGTCAAAAATGGCAATTGCTTTGGCTTGATCCGTGGTGGCATCGTACTTGTTGCTTGTTTTTGCTTCTGAAATAATTTGAAGGACATCGGCATCTGTGGATTTTCGAAGTACAGAGAATCCTCCCCATCGGGTGCGGTCCTCCGGAATTTCAGTATTCTTCATCCAGTTCCCGTTCACATAATTGTAGAAATCTTCTTTTGGACTAACAGTGGTGTCCATGTTTTCCAATACAATACCAGGTATTTTCTCCACCTCGGCAGTTTCTTTTGGCTGTTCTTTACAATTCCAAAGCAGTATTGTAGCAACTGCCAAAAACCAAATTCTTTTCATTTCAATAAAATTTACATTAGTTGTGAGTTAGACTGTTAGGGACATGGTATGTTACGCACTTGTTCCAAAAAATTTTAACAATATAGTGGATAAACCCTACTTTTTGTGTTAAGTTTTTACAAATCCTCCGGAATACATTCTTTATTGAATTTTCATCAAAATTTCGGACACTATCTTTTCTACGGTCTGATCTACCGAAACGGAAATGGCATTTTCGGGAATCTCTAAAGTATCGAATTGGGATTGTAATAGTTCCAAGGGCATAAAATGGCCTTTCCGCTGCTCCATTCTTCTTTTGATGAGGTCGAAAGAGCCATCAAGAAAAATGAACCGCATCAGAATTCCCATTTGGTTCCTTAAAATGACGCGATAGGACTCCTTTAAGGCAGAGCAAGCTATGACGGCACCAGATAATTTGTGGTCCATGGCCAGTTGATTCAGGGCTCTAAGCCATCCTTCCCTATCTTGATCATTCAAAGGAATCCCAACACTCATTTTCTCAATATTGGACTCGGGGTGAAAATCGTCCCCGTCAAAAAAAGGTAAATCCAGTTTTTCTGCCAATAATTTGCCCACAGTGGTTTTCCCGGTACCACTTACTCCCATCACTACAAAAACGAATTTTTTAGTCTGCATTCCTGATACTTTTTGTTCGTTCCAAAATCATTTTCAGCATGTCCTCCTTTGCCAAATCATGTTCTAACCACAAAACTTCTGGATTTTTCCTTAACCAGGTAAGCTGCCGTTTTGCGAAGCGCCGGGTGTTCTTTTTTATTTCAGAAATGGCGAACTCCAAGGAACAGCGCCCTTCAAAAAACTCAAAGAGCTCCTTGTAGCCAACCGTTTGCAGTGCATTTCGATTTTTATGCTCATGTAGTTTCTTGGCTTCGTCCATGAGACCTGCCTCAATCATTTGGTCAACACGTTGGTTGATGCGTTCATAAATAACCTCCCTGGGTGCAAATAGCCCCACATATAAATGTTTGAAAGGTCTATTTTTCTTTTCCCGATCCAAAAATGAGGAGTAGGGTCTGCTGGCAGTCAAGGACACCTCCAAGGCCCTGATTACCCGATGCGGATTGTCCAGGTCCACCTTGGCATGATACTCTTGGTCAATTTTTTTCAACTCCTCTTGCAGACTTTCCAATCCCTTTTCCTGCAATTGCCGGACCAGCTTTTTGCGCAAAGCCGGATTCACCTCTGGGAAGTCATCCAACCCTTTTATGACGGCATCAACATAAAGCCCACTGCCACCGACCATGATTACGGTGTTCTTGGTGAGGAACAATGTTTCAAGTTTGGTCAGCGCATCCTTTTCAAAATCACCTACGGAATAGGTGTCCAAGATACTTTTATGTTGAATAAAATGATGGGGGACTTGCTTCAATTCCTCTTGGGTCGGGACTGCGGTACCAATATGCATTTCCTTGAAAAACTGGCGGGAATCTGCGGAAATAACCGCTGTATCAAAATGTTGGGCCAAAAAAACTCCCAAGGAAGTCTTTCCAATGGCAGTAGGCCCCACAATCGCAATCAATACTTTATTGGAACTCATAAGGGCTCACCACAGTTGTAACAATGGGCGGCATCGTCCCTATGTCCCTCAGCCAGGCAGTTTACGCAGGATTGCGTGTTCAGGTTCATATGGGGCGCTTGATTCTTGATTGTGTTTTGCTTTGAGAACTCGACAGTGACTATGCCCGTGGGCACAGCAATAATTCCATAACCCAAAACCATGATAATTGTAGCAAAAAACTGGCCCAGGGCGGTCTGCGGGGCAATATCCCCGTACCCCACAGTGGTCAGCGTTACGATGGTCCAATAAATGCTTCTGGGAATACTGGTGAAACCGGCCTCATCACTTTCAATAATGTACATGAGGGTACCCAGGATGACGGATAGTATCATGACCACATAGATGAATACGGCGATCTTCGTCCTGCTTGCCCTCAGTGCGGACCTCAATTGGGACGCCTCTCCCATAAATTTGACCAATTTTAAGATTCTGAATATCCGCAATAACCGGAAGGCCCGGACCGCCAAGAGCACTTGGGAGCCGGCCATGATATAGGAAAGGTATAACGGGATCGTTGAAACAAAATCGATGATGCCGTAAAAGCTAAAAATATATTTCCAAGGCTTTTTTATACTTATGACACGGGCTATATATTCAAAAGTGAAGAATATGGTGATCACCCATTCCAAGGCTAGCAGTATTCCATGATAGTCATGATCCACATCCTTCACACTTTCCAGCATCACCAACACAACGCTCATGATAATCAAGATGAAAAGCAGAATATCGAACATTTTACCCGCAGGGGTGTCAGCTTCATAAATTATTTCATGAAGCTTGCTTTTCCATCCCGAATGTATTTTATGCTCTTTCAAAGTGAAGGGCTTAGGTCTAAAACTTTGAGTCCATGGCTTTTTCGCAAATAGGATTCAATGATAAATGTAGTGTTTTCGTCACCGCACATGGGGGTGATCAATGATTCTAATATATGAATATTATTGATTTGATGGTTGAGTTCCACGTATCCAAAACCTTGGAGCCTGCCATTTTTGATGAGCACCAAGCCCTGTTCACCGTGCTCACGACCCTTATCCAGCAAGGCCAAACTCCTATTTTCTATACCATATTTATGGAGTATGGAGAGCATTTTCTGATTATAATTTTCTACATCCTTAATATCTGAGCAGCCGGACAAACAACCATTTTCATTATGGGAGCAGGATTTTTTGAGCCCCATTGAAGCGGGGCAAATATCGAACTCCTCACTCGCCCTTTTGAGAAAGTTAATCGCTGAGCTAACCCCATTGAAGCGTATTTTCTGCTCCTGTTGCATTTGGCCTTTCACAATCTTAACGGTGATGTGAGGTTCACCATTCAATGAAAAATTGACCGTATGCGAAAAGAGCTTTTTGTGTGAAATGGAGTTGTACTTTGGCCTGGTACTCACCAGTTCCACATATTCCTTCAGAATGGCCATAAGTTCACTTCCTGTGCGTTCGTAGCTTACCTTTTTAGTATATTTTTGAAGCTTCCGTGCCAAGGTCCCCGCATTGGTAAAATGTTGGTTCACCCTTTTTTTGATGTTTTTGGTCTTCCCCAGGAAAATAATTTCCCCATCCTTGTCGTGCATATAGTAAACACCGGTTTCAGATGGCAACTCGGATACCATATCCAGCTGGTTGGGGGAGAGCTCACCATGTTCGGCCTCCCGGATCACCTCCTTCATGATTTGTTTGTCTGAGTCCTTGCCCAATAGCAGTTTAAAGAGCTTAAGGGTGGCAATGGCATCACCGTTGGCCCGGTGCCTGTCACTCATTGGGATACCCAACGAACGCACAAGTTTTCCCAAGCTGTGCGATTCGGCATCGGGAAGCAGTTTTTTGGAGAGATCCACGGTGCACAGAGTTTTTCGCTGAAAGTCATAGCCCAACCGCCGGAATTCGGTACGGAGTATACGATAATCAAACTGGGCATTATGGGCCACAAGTACGGTCCCCTCAGTAATTTCCACAATCCGTTTGGCCACTTCATGAAACTTGGGTGCCGAACGCAGCATGTGGTTGTTGATGCCGGTAAGTTTTGTCACAAAGGGCTGTATTTCACGTTCCGGGTTCACCAAACTCATGAATTTATCCACAACCTTGTGGCCATCAAACCTATGTATAGCGATTTCCATGATGCCTTCCTCGTTGTATTTTCCCCCGGTGCTTTCAATATCGAGAATAGCGTACATGAAAAATTTTGAAGTTTTTTGTTAGTTGCGCGCCCCAAAGATACTACTTCCTATGCGGATCATGGTGCTGCCCTGTTCCATGGCGATTTGATAGTCACCGCTCATACCCATGGAGAGGATGTGTATGTAGGGCAATCTTTCCTTTAGATTTTCAAAAATTGACCTGAGATTGGCAAACTCCTTTCTTATTTGTTGCTGGTTTTCGGTGAACGTGGCCATACCCATTAGCCCAACAATTTTAACATGTTCCATCATCTTGAATTCGTTGGATTCAAGTAACGCCTCCAGTTCAGGAACATCCAAGCCAAATTTTGTTTCCTCCTCAGCAATATGCATCTGTAGGAGACAAGGGATGGTTCTGTCATGCTTTTTGCCCTGTTTTTCAATTTCTTCGAGGAGCTTTAAGCTGTCAACACCATGGATAAGGGACACAAATCCGGCCATATATCTAACCTTGTTGCGCTGCAGGTGTCCAATCATGTGCCATTCGATATCCTTTGGCAGTTCTTCCCATTTCTGTACCATTTCCTGCACTTTGTTCTCCCCAAAAATCCGATGTCCAGCCTCATAGGCTTCCATGATGGCCTCGCCGGGCTTGGTTTTCGAAACTGCCACTAGGGTCACGTGGTCGGGCAGTTCATTTTTGAGCTTGGCTATGTTGTCCTTTATCGACATGGTCATACAGAATTAGCGGTCATTACAGTTCATAAATGGCGAGCCCACTTCGTAATTTGGGTTCAATATAGGTGCTTTTTGGCGGCATTACCAAGCCAGCATTGGCTATGGACTTGATTTCTTCTGTGGTTATGGGAACCAGGCTGAACCCAACAGCAAAGGTTCCATTGTCCACGGCATCCTTCATTTTTATGAGATTGTGTTTGCCGTAGCCGTACGAAATACGCTTGTCATTTCTAAGGTCATGAATTCCTAAAATGGGTTCCAAGATGGTCTTATAGAGGATTTGGGTGTCCAGTCTGCTCAGGGCATCGGTGAACTGGTATTTGGTCTTTCTTAAATAAAGGGAATAGAACTCTCCTTCCAGATACATGCTGAAGTGATGCTTTTTTGTGGGCCTGTACAATCCGTCCTCCCTTTTCTCAATTCGAAAATATGCATCCAATTTGATAAGGAATTCTTCCTTGGAGAATCCGTTCAAATCCTGCACCATTCTGTTAAACTCATATATCCTTATTTGGGATTCTGGGATGAGGTAAGCCATGAAATAGTTGTACGGTTCCTTTCCAGAATGGGAACGATCACCGGCTTCCATTTTCTCTGCCAGAAGTTTGGATGAGGCACTGCGATGATGACCGTCCGCTATGTACAGGGCATCCATGCTTTCAAAAATGGTCTCTAGTTGGTGAATGGTCCGAGTATCCGCAATTTTCCAGAGCTTGTGGTTCACCTTATCCGTGGTGGTGAAATCATACTCGGGCTTTTGCTGCGTCTCCTTTTGGAAAAGGGCATCAACCGAGTCGTTGTCCACATAGGTCATCAGCACCGGCTCTGCATTGAACCCTACGGTGTGCAAATAATCTGCGAACAGTTGTTCCCTTCGCTGGATGGTGTCCTCATGCTTTTTGATGACATCCCTGCGATAATCTTCCACACTACAGGCACAAAAGAAGCCCAAACTCTTAAAATCATTTTTTTCGATTTGATAGAGATACATACTGGGTTCTTGGTCCTTTACAAAAACATGGTCCTCCAAAAATTCCAAATATCGATTCCTTACCAAGCCAAACCGTTCTTTTCCAATGATGGTTTTATGAAACTTGAAACCAGGATTGATTATGTGCAGGAAGGAGAAAGGATTGTACCTTAAAATGGATTTCAGTTCGTTCTTGGAGTACTCCTCATACGATTTGGAGGCCACGAATGAGACTTTGTCCTTTGCCGGACGGATGGCCTTAAAAGGTTTTATATGGGCCATACTGATTACCTAAACTGTGTGGATACATGTTCGGCTTTTCGGGACTCGGAATAGTCATAAAAACCTTCTCCCGATTTCACTCCCAATTTTCCGGCCATTACCATGTTCACCAGGAGCGGACACGGTGCATATTTTGGATTCTTAAATCCATCATACATCACATTGAGAATGGAAAGGCATACATCCAGTCCTATAAAATCGGCCAATTGGAGCGGCCCCATTGGATGTGCCATGCCCAGTTTCATTACCGTGTCAATTTCAGCCACACCGGCCACACCGTTGTACAAGGTCTCAACAGCCTCGTTGATCATTGGCATAAGGATGCGATTGGCCACAAAACCAGGATAATCGTTCACTTCGGTAGGTGTCTTGCCCAATTTTTTGGACAGGTCCATAATGGTCCGTGTTACTTCATCCGAGGTGCTGTATCCCCGAATGATCTCCACTAATTTCATAATGGGAACGGGATTCATGAAGTGCATTCCAATCACTTTTTCAGGTCTTTTGGTCACCGAAGCGATGTGTGTAATGGAAATGGACGAGGTGTTGGTGGCAAGGATGGTATTTTCCCCGCAAAGATCATCAAGCTCCTTGAAGATTTTGAGTTTAAGGTCCAGATTCTCCGTGGCTGCCTCTACCACCAAGTCGACACCGGTGACCCCATTCTTGAGATTGGTAAAGGTTGAAATGTTGTCCAGGGTTTCTTTCTTATCCGCCTCGCTGATAGTTTCCTTGGCCAGCATGCGGTCCAAGTTTTTGGTAATGGTCGCCAGACCTTTATCCAACGAAGCCTGGGCAATATCAATAAGGTGTACTTGGAATCCGGTTTGGGCAAAAACGTGAGCTATCCCATTCCCCATAGTACCGGCACCGATTACTGCGATTTTTTTCATTCTATTGTTGCTATAGTTTAAAAGTTGATTGTCCTGGATTACGCTTTGGCAGGCCTAACTAATTTTCAAATGATTCGATGATCTGTAGTGCCACACGCAAAGCTTGGGTTCCCTGCTCCAAGCTTACCACGGGCGTTGTATCATTTTGGATGGCATCGGCAAAGGTTTCCAGCTCATCCAGAATGGCATTGTTCACTTCAATTTCGGGGTTTTCAAAATAGATTTGCTTTTTGATTCCTTCGGCGTTTTGAAGGATCATATCAAAGTCTCCCGGTTTTTCAGGAGCGTCCTTCATTTTTACCACCTCCACCTTTTTTTCCAAAAAATCCACCGAGATGTAGGCATCTTTTTGAAAAAAACGGGATTTGCGCATATTCTTGAGCGAAATACGACTGGAGGTAAGATTGGCAACACAGCCATTCTCAAATTCGATGCGCGCATTGGTAATGTCTGGCGAATTGCTGATTACGGACACGCCACTTGCGTTGATCTGTTTCACCTTTGATGGAACAACGCTAAGGATCACATCAATGTCATGGATCATAAGATCAAGTACTACGGGCACATCGGTGCCCCTCGGATTGAACTCGGCCAACCTGTGGGTCTCAATGAACATGGGGTTGACAATTTTGTCCCGCACGGCCAAAAATGCCGGATTGAACCGCTCCACATGTCCCACTTGTCCTTTTACCCTATATTTTTTAGTAAGTTCCAGTAATTCTTGGGCTTCATCCACCGTGTTCGTGATGGGCTTTTCAATAAAAATATGTCTGCTCTTTTCAATGGCTTTTTTGGCGCAATCAAAATGAGAAAGGGTAGGAGTGACTATATCCACCACGTCAACTGCATCGATCAGGCTATTTATGTTTTCAAAATAAGTGTAACCAAATTCGGCCGCAACTTTTTTGGCATTTATTTCATCCGGGTCGTGAAAGCCGACAAGCTCGTATTTTTCCGATTGGTTTAGGAGTCTGAGGTGTATTTTTCCCAAATGTCCCGCACCCAGGACACCAACTTTAAGCATATTGTGTCTTTTTTTCAAAAATAAGGATATGGTGGCACTCTGCCACAAAAATAAGAGGTAACCTAAAACAAAGTTGCACGGAACTTTTTAAATTCGTGAACCAGACCAAACACCATGAAGGATACATTGAAGCATCGGGGCATGCGCAATAAGTTGGCCAAGCTACTGGCAAAAAAGGGCATTACGGACGAAAAGGTGCTAGATGCCATAAGAACGGTACCGCGGCATTTGTTTTTGGACAGCAGCTTTGAAGACCATGCCTATCAGGACAAGGCATTTCCCATTGAGGCGGACCAGACCATATCCCAACCCTACACGGTAGCCTTCCAAACCGAACTCCTTCAGGTAAAGCCCAACGACGCCATTCTGGAAATAGGTACGGGCAGCGGCTACCAAACGGCCATTTTGTTGCACATGGGGGCCAAGGTATTTACCATTGAGCGCCAGCAAGAGCTTTTTAAAAAAACCAACCTGTTCTTCAAGAAAATGAACTACAGGCCCAAGAAGTTTGTTTTTGGGGACGGCTATAAGGGCATGCCCGACAATGCACCTTTTGATGGTATAATCGTCACGGCAGGCGCACCAGAAGTGCCCAAAGCGCTGATGTCACAGTTAAAAGTAGGGGGTAGGTTGGTAATTCCTGTTGGCGTGGATGAGCAGATCATGACCGTATATCGACGCAAGTCGGAAAAGGAATTTGAAAAACAGGAATTGGGACTTTTCCGTTTTGTCCCACTTTTGGAAGACAAGAACTAGTTGTTAAAATCTTTTTTGATGCGTGAAAGATTACGCTTGCTGTCCCGCTCTTTGATAGTTTCCCGTTTGTCGTAAAGCTTTTTGCCCTTGGCAAGGCCTATATTCATTTTGGCCAAGCCCCGATCATTGATGAACAGATTCAAGGGAATAATGGTGAGGCCACTGGCAACCACTTCCTTTCGAAGTTTTTTGAGTTCCCCCTTGTTGAGCAGCAGCTTGCGCTCTGCTTTTGGCCTGTGGTTGTAGTATCCACCGTGACTGTATTCGTCAATTTGCATGTTGATGACGAACAATTCGCCCTTATCATTGAATTCGCAGAAACTTTGGGATAGTGAAGCCTTCCCCAACCGTAGGGATTTTATTTCCGTGCCTCCCAAAACGATGCCCGCAGTATAAGTGTCCAGAATTTCATAGTCGAAACGGGCCCTTTTGTTCTTTATGTTGATTTTTTTCTGCATTACGGGGGCAAAAATAGAAACTCTTGTGCAAGAAAGTTGTAATGTTGGAGCATATTTTACGAATATGGATATAAACCGAAACCAATGAAAAGATATTTGATGCCGCTAGTTGCACTGCTTCTGATAAACTGTAAACAAACTGAAAAAATCACGTTTACGGCCCAAGAGATTGTGGATGAGTCCATCAAGGACAGTGGGGGCGCATTGTACGGAAATCATAACACTTCGTTTGTCTTTAGGGACAGAACCTACATATCGGAGGTGCAGGATGGTCAAAAGATATTGAAAAGATTATCCCACCTGGATTCGGTCCGTATCATGGACTTAAAAACTAATTTATCTTTCAAACGTTTCATCAATGATACTTTGGTGGCCTTACCCGATTCGATTGCCAATCGGTATGCCAATTCGGTGAATTCTGTGCACTATTTTGCCCGGTTGCCCCTGGGATTGAACGATCCTGCGGTACGAAAAGAATTATTGGGCACCGAGTCGATAAAGGGTAAGGATTATTTCAAAATAAAGGTCACTTTTGACCAAAAGGGCGGAGGTGATGATTTTGATGACATCTATGTTTACTGGTTCAACAAGGAAACCTTTAAGCCCGATTACCTTGCATACGATTTTCATGTGGACGGAGGCGGTCAACGGTTTAGGGAGGCCTTTAACGAACGCTATATAAATGGAATTCGATTTGTGGACTACAACAATTACAAGCCGAAAACCAAAGATTCCGATATCCTGGACATTGGACAAAGCTTTGACAAAGACGCATTGGAATTGCTCTCCAAGATTGAGCTAAAGGACATAAAGGTGACCGAAAACTAGTCCATTTTAAGCCGAATATCGGTGGGAACACCGTTGATGATTCTGACTATGAAAAGGCTGCTGTTGTCGGAGTCATCCATGGCCCCATATTTTTCCTGCCCTATCATTTTGTTTACAAAATCGGGAGTGGTATTGCTATGTCCCACAACCAATACATTGAGTCCCTCGTTGTTTTTCTTGAACGCTTCAATGTCCAAAACGCTTGGGTCGTAGTACTGAACATCAATATTCTTTTTGACCGAAGTAGGGGCAGCGGTCATGGATGTGCGCTCGTAATTGGTGGAATAAATGGCATCCAATGCAATGGGATCAAATACCTCGGCCCATCGGATGGCCCTACCTAGACCATCCTGGTTCAATTCTGGGTCAGTATTTTCAGGATCCGAACGGTCTTTCTCAGCATGTCGGATGAAATAGAATGTGGAAATTATGGGCTCGGCCTTTGCATCATCCTTGCATCCGTTGCCCAAAGTGACCAAGATGAGCAGGACAACTAGAATTTTGGTAATTCGCATACTAAATGGTGTTAATCCCAAAATGATTTTGTAGTTATAGGGACTAAAGTAAGGTATAATTTTCATTTTTGCATATGGGTAGGTTCTTGGTTTGCTCGTTCATGACCTGTTTCACCGTATTTGTGTCGGGCCAGGAGCTTATATTGCCAACTGACCTTAGGCAACATAACCTTACGCGGTTCAATGCCAATCTGCTCAATGCCACTTACGCCCATGATTGGAACAATCCGAACTCATTGTCCTTGTGGACTCGCTGGCAATGGCAAACGGTTGACGGTGATCCCACGACCATCTTTGCCAATTACACCCACCAAATAAATGCCAATTCAGCTTTTGCCCTAGGGTTTCTACAGCAAAACACCGGAACCTTTTTGGACACAGGGGCCAATATTGGATATGTCCATGTTTTTCACTTGGATGGAGATGTCAAGTTAATGACAGGTGTCAACCTGTTCGCTTTTCAGGAAAAACTGGCTGATGACCGTTTTCTGCCCGATCCACAAAATATGTTGCCAGAGGCGAATAGCTCCAACAGTTTTATGCTGCAGTTTTCCCCTGCGGTTCGTTTGCAAGTGCATAAATTCAGCGTGGGGTTGGCCCTGGAAAATGCTTTTGGCATCAATACTTCGGAGGACAATGGCATGAGCCCTGGAAACTTTGAAATATTCACGGGCACTTTGAGCAACGATATTCCAATTGGGCTCTTTCGGAATGCGGCCAATGATTTCATCAGACCTGTGATTTATGTGAAATCCATACCAGATGGCGACACCCAATTCGGGGTAAATGGTTTGCTCTCCACCTCTCGGTTCTGGATACAAGGCGGATACAATAACTTCTATGGAGTATCGGGAGGGCTTGGTGTAACTCTTGCGAAGCAATTTTCGATTGGGGGTTTGATGGAATTTGGAACAGGCACGGACCTCGAGGATGAAGACCCCAGTCTTGAATTGATTGCAGCATACCATTTTGGAAAGCCGGATAGCAGAAAAAAAGTTGTCGGGTTTGATGTTGAAAAAGAAGATGCCCTGGCTGCCGAAGAGTCTCATTTGGAGGAAGAAAATCGAAAAGAGCAAGAACGGTTGGATGCGGAAAGAGCAAAGCAGGAAGAAACCGAACGGCAATTGCTTATGGAAAGGCAACAAAGGGAAAAAGATTCTTTGGCAAAGATTCAAAGGGAGTTATTGAAGTTGGAAGAACAAAAAAAGCAGGACAGCATTGCTGCATTGCAAGAAGCAAAAGTTGAACTTAAGCCCAATGAGCGTTATCAAGAGGTTACAAGTGAAGATGGATTGACTCCCGGCTTTTATTTGATAACAAATGTTTTCGGGACCAAAAAATATTATGAAAGTTTCATGCATACGTTAAAGTTAAGTGGTTTGGAACCCAAATCCTTTTACCGGAGCACGAACAAATTCAATTACGTGTATTTGGAACGGTACAGCAGCATGGATGAAGCCCGAAAGGCTAGGGATAGCAAGTTTTTTGGCAAGTATAGCGGGGAAATATGGATTTTACGAATTCGATGAACCTTGATTTTTTTCAAGAAAAATGCCCCCGTGATTGCTATCCAAAGTACCTTCGAACCCAGATTTAGATCAAAGTTGATCAATTATTGATGCCAGTTCTTTATCCTCCTTGATAACCTTGATGTCAAGTCCCAACCCAAGGGCTTTTTGGAGCAGGTCGAGTGCCTTTTTCGGATTTTCTTCCTTGATGTGGTACAGCGAAAATTGATAATAGTTCCAGGAATAGTAGGGATCAAATTTCAGGATGTCGTCGAACACTTGCTGGGCCTTGTCCAATTTATTCAAATGGATGTAGGGCCTGATCAGGTTGCAATAGGGAACTATCCATCCGTTGCCATTGAAACTCTTGATAAAATGTGCAATCCCTTTTTTATGGTTTCCCATATCAGCATAGCAGCATCCTCTCAAATTATCTACCCAATATGAAACGTTCCTTGAAATGGGCAGTGAGGCATACATGTCAAGAAACTGCAACGATTTTTTATAAAAACCCTCCTCAAATAGGATCAATGCAATTTGGCCATAAGGTATGTTTTGGGGGTTTTGTTCGATTTGGGACAGTTGCTCCAGGTATTTTTCAGCGTCCACTGTGTTTCCCATCCGAATGGAGGCATAGGTAAGATACAGATATATTGGGCTGACATTGTATTCATATTTTCCATTTTCATCGAGCAAGGTAGAACCCAACAATAATTCGCCCCAAAGCAATGTGCGCTCAAAATCCTTGAACTTTTCATACAAATCCATCAAAAGAAAAACCGCATTTTCAATATCCATGGTTTCCCGTGGCCGCAGCAAAAGGGATTCGGCCTCATCATGTCTTTCCAAGCATAAAAGAGACAATGCGAGCAGCCTAAGGTGTTCGTCTTTTAAGGTTCCCTTTGGGAAATGTGGCATTTCAAGAGTCAATGCATTGTCAAAACAGGACTTGGCCTGTACATACTCTTGGATGCCCACATGGGCCTTCCCCTTCGTGCAGAGGAGGGGTTTTAAGGCTGACGGTTCCCAATGTTGAAAATCTTGTAAGGCTATGTCGATGAACTTTAAGGCAAGTGAATAGTTTTTAAATTCTGGATTTTCAACGAGATAGTCAACAATGGCCAAAATCACATCTTTGGGTAGGTTGTTTGCTTGCAATAGACGCTCCAACATATCAAATACGGGCTCTTTATTTGCACCCCCCTTAAATATTCCAAGGAATGCATGCAACGACTTGGTATTGGAAAAATGGGGAATGGACGGTTCACGGATAGAAATTCTTTCGGAAATAGCCTGATTCTTTTCGGATATTTTTTCAACTTGTGCCTGAAGCCAAGATAAGTGCCACTCTAAAAAGTTTTTAGCCAAAAATACAAGCCCATCTTCATTGACGGTCAAATCAAGCCATATCTCACCTTTTCTATCTCCAGAAACCACCAGTATGGTTGTGGAGCCGCATCCATTGTCCACAAGGGTAATTGTTCCATGATCTTTCGCATCATAGATTTTACATTCTACGGAATCCTCATCGTCCAGTAAGGCATCGACCCGGTCGTCGAACTCCTCTTCATTTTCGGAATTACCGTCGTACCGAAAAAGTTGATTGTATTGGGATGGATTTGTCCAGGGCAAGTCCAAATTTTCATAAAAATGGCCAAGGTCTAATGGAATTATGCCTTTTGCTGGCCCTATTCCCCCGTTGTTCACATGCAACAAAAACTGGCGATATTCATGGGGGAGCTCTATATGGTGTTTCGACTCAAATTGGGATAGGCTTGCTTCTGGAATGGGAAGGTATTGGTTGTCCTGTAGCGTGCTCGGAATTTTTGAATGCTCCAGGATCTTGGCCTTCATTTCATTTATCTTTTCTTTGATTGTTGAAACCATGCAATAAACGGATCTGATTGGAATTCAGTAAGGATTTTATTGTTTATGGTGATAATAGCGTTGACCGCTCCCATCACTTTTTAATACATAAACATTATTTTTCCGGATGCCCACCAATCCATTTTCGGAAATGAAGTCATAGGATTTTTTGCTGATTTTTCCATCTTCAAAAAGAATCCAATGCATATTGCGTTTCATGATGATTCCAATAGAATTGGGAAGTAGGGTACCAAAACTGATACAGTGATGTCTACTTTTAAGGATGATTTTCCCATTTTTAAAGTAGCTCCAAACCCCATTTTGCTTCAACCCAAATGTAGGGTGTGCCAGTCCGGTATACATTGAGAAAGAGAATATGGCATCCTCAAAATACTCGTTGGTGATGGTATTGCCTTGGTTTCCCAGCACGCTTATCTTTCCATGAATTTTGGCAATGGTGAAATCGGCACCCCGCGTAAGAATACTGTCATAGGCAACAAGATCTGCGCCATGTATGTCTTTTGAGAGTCCATTCGAATCGTTTCCAACTGGAAATTGGTTGGACTCAATCATTTCAGGTTCCTCGTCCCGTAAATAGTATGAAGCTTGCTGTCCTTTATTCAAATCGAAGATCATATCCCTGTTAAGGATCACCAAATGGCTTTCATGGTCAAACGGTGCGACATCAACTTCATCATATTGTGGGGGAAGCAAAAAGGTTCCTTTTTTGTCGATTACCGCAAATTTGCCCTTTTCCTTGACCAAGGCTGCCTTTTTGAAGAATGGATAGGCGACATCGAAGCCTTGTGCGATCAAGGTTTTGTTGGTTGTACTATCAACATAGTACATCTTTCCATTTTTCCACATTGGAAATACAGCCTGGTCCGAATGGGCCAGTTGCGCTGATAATATGGCAATATTGACCTCACCAAAATGTTGTGAGTGGGCATTAAATGTCATCAACAAAATAAAAGACAGTTTGGCTAAACCTTTCATTTCTCGAAGAAAACCCATTTTGGGCAATGTCGAACCCCAGAATATACCTATGGTCCATATCGGTTGATGGATATGGAAATTCATTTCACGAAAACAGGAAAGTATATAGGCTTGAAGTTGCCGGACGGCTAGTTTTTGGTTTCGTTCTGAATCAAATGCTCCAAATAGGCAATGGTGTTTATCAGGTATTTTCTATCGCGGGTCATGGTGCTCATGGCAACCGCTCCCTGGATCATGGTAAACAATTGCTTTGCAAACTGTAATGGAGGAACGGGAAGTTTTATTTCGCGAGTATTGGAACCATTTTCCAGCACCAGGGCAATTTTGCCCTCCACATCCTTAATAGTCTCTTTTACCGCCGCAGCCAAAAGTTTGTTGTTGGCCTGTGCGTCCACGCCCACATTTAGGATGGGACACCCACCAATGGGAAGTGTAAAAATGTCATATTGTTTATAAAAACGCATCAAGGAATTCAATTTATCCATAGCACCTCCATCGACCCCCAGCTTTTCATCTATGGCGGAAAGCAGAATATTGCGGTTATATGCAAAGGCGGATAAAGCCAAAGATTCCTTGTTTTCGAAGTTTCCGTAAATGGCCCCTTTGGTAAGCCCTGTGGCCTCCGTTAGGTCGCTCATACTGGTACCCACATAGCCGAACTTATTGAAAATGGGCGCTACGGTCTCGATGATGTAAGCGGTGGTGCGTTCTGCTTTTTTGGTCATGGTTTAGGTGGTTGGCCTAGCGGTATCTAATATAAAAAAAAACAGATACTGTACGGTATTTAAATCAATAATCAATGAACATTTAACAATGTTGCAGTCCAGCGCACATTTTATTGAATCCTTAGCAGTTTTACATAAGGAAATTTAAGGCGAGCACACCTAGCAATCCCATAATACCCACCAAAGTTTCCATGACCGTCCATGTCCTTAATGTCTCTTTTACCGACAGATTAAAATATTCTTTGAACATCCAAAAGCCGGTATCGTTCACGTGGGATAACATCAAGCTTCCGGCCCCAATGGACAATACCATAAGCTCCGCACTTACATTGAGGTCTGTGGCCATGGGTAGCACAATTCCTGCAGCGGTCAGCCCTGCAACTGTGGCCGAACCCACGCTTACCCTAATCGCAGTGGCAATCAGCCAAGCCAATAGCAAGGGGGAAATACTGGAATCCTGAAGGCTTGCGGCAATATAATCGCTTACCCTACTGTCTATCAGGACCTCCTTTAATGCCCCTGCACCGGCTATGATCAGTAAAATCATAGTGATGCTTGACACCGAAATTGTCAATGAATCCATTAGATCCCCCATTTTCTTTCCTTTGGAAAGCCCAAGGGTATAGAGGGCCAACAAGACAGAGAGCAGTAATGCAATAACCGGGTTTCCAATGAACATTAGAATATTTTTCAAAATGCCATTGGATATAAATTGTTCGGCAGCTATACCGATTCCAATAAAAAGGATGGGAGAGAGTGCAGTCAAAACACTTGTCCATGTGGAAGGAAGTTCATCTTCTGGTATAATATTGGGATTATAGAACTCCTTTAAAGGTTTTGCCTCAATTTTTTTGATCGTTCTAGCAAATAGTGGACCGGCCACAAGGATGGCGGGTATTGCAATTATGATTCCATAGAGCAAGGTTTTCCCAATATCTGCATTGAACATAGTGGCGATGGCCGTGGGCGCTGGGTGGGGTGGAAGAAAGCCGTGTGTAACGGATAGCGATGTCAGCATGGGCAGGCCTACATACAACAAAGGTAATTTTGTAGAAATGGCAACCGTGAACACTAAAGGAATCAAAATAACGAAGCCGACAGAGTAGAACATGGGAATCCCCACTATAAATCCTGTGATTACCATGGCCCATTGCACATGTTTCACCCCAAAACTATTTACCAAACGTGTTGTGATCTGCTGGGCGGCACCACTATCGGCCACTAATTTACCCAACATGGCTCCAAGGCCCAAAATCAATACCAAAAAGCCCAATGTGTTCCCGATGCCCCGTTGGATCGATTTAACCAAGCTTTCCAGTTCCATTCCTTGGAAAATGCCCACAAAAAGGCATACAATGATAAATGAAAGGAAGGCGTTCAGTTTGAATTTGGCAATCAGTAGAAAAAGCAATAGGATGCCAAAAACGGCTATGATCAAAGGCATAACGGTTGGTTTGTATGTGACTAAAATACATATTTACACTTAAAGCACAGAAACCCATCCATTGGTATGAAGGGCGACATAAACAAAGAACCCTTTCCCTACGTCGGGAAAGGGTTCTTTTTGATTATAAGAATCAATTAATTTACAAGCTCATTTTGATTTCGGAATACCAATTCATCATCAAAGGAATCCAGGAGTACGATGCTATCTGATTTAATCGTGCCTGCAAGTAATTCTTTGGATAGCTTATTGAGCACTTCTTTCTGGATAAGCCTTTTTACGGGTCTTGCCCCAAATTGAGGATCGTACCCTTTCTCGGCCAAATACCCAATGGCTTCCTCGGTTGCATCCAATGTGATATGCTGCCTGGCCACTAACTTTTTTAGGTGTTCCAATTGCAGTTTCACAATGGCCTTGATGTTTTCCTTGCTCAATGGGGTGAACATAATGATGTCATCAATTCGGTTCAGGAACTCTGGGCGAATGGTCTTGCGCAGCAATCCCATAACCTCTATTCGAGCGGCCTCGGCTGCACTTTCCACATCAACAACATTTTCAAATTTCTCTTGGATGATTTGGCTTCCCATGTTACTGGTCATAATGATGATGGAGTTCTTGAAATCCGCTACGCGACCTTTGTTGTCGGTCAATCTTCCTTCATCGAGCACTTGCAGCAATATGTTGAACGTATCTGGATGTGCTTTTTCAATTTCATCCAATAGTACCACGGAGTAGGGCCGTCTCCGAACGGCTTCTGTCAATTGCCCACCTTCATCATACCCCACATACCCTGGAGGTGCGCCTACCAAACGGCTCACGGAGTGCCGTTCTTGATATTCGCTCATGTCAATCCGGGTCATCGCATTTTCGTCATCAAACAGATAGGCGGCCAAGGTTTTGGCCAATTCCGTTTTACCGACACCGGTGTTTCCCAAAAAGAGGAACGACCCAATGGGCTTTTTGGCATCTTGCAGTCCTGCCCGGCTCCTTCTGATGGCATCTGAAACGGCCACGATGGCTTCTTCCTGTCCAACCACCCGTTGATGCAGTACGTTTTCCAGTTTCAGTAATTTCTCGCGCTCGCTCTGCATCATCTTGGTCACGGGTATGCCAGTCCATTTGGCCACCACTTCGGCAATATCCTCGTTGGTCACCTCTTCCTTGATGAGTGTGCCGGCACTTTGCTGTTGTGCCAGATCATCTTGGAGCTTTTCCAATTTTTCTTGGGCCTCTTTTATTTTTCCGTATCGAAGCTCGGCCACTTTGCCATAGTCGCCATTTCGTTCGGCCCGTTCTGCCTCGAGTTTGAAATTCTCAATATTCTGTTTGGTTTTTTGAATTTCATCCACCACGGTTTTTTCACTTTCCCATTGGGCGAAGATTTCATTGCGCTCTTCTTTCAGATTTGCCAGTTCAAGATTCAGGGATTGCAGTTTCTCTTTATCATTTTCCCTTTTGATGGCTTCAATCTCAATTTCCAATTGCGTGATCTTTCGGTCCAACACATCCAATTCCTCAGGTTTGGAGTTGATTTCCATCCGAATCTTGGAAGCGGCCTCATCCATAAGGTCTATGGCCTTATCGGGTAAAAAGCGATTGGTGATGTAACGCTGTGACAGTTCCACTGCAGCGATTACCGCCTGATCTTTGATCCGAACCTTGTGGTGGGCCTCATATTTTTCCTTGATGCCCCTAAGGATGGAAATGGCACTTTCGGTATCGGGCTCATCCACCATTACCTTTTGGAACCTTCTTTCCAATGCCTTGTCTTTCTCAAAGTATTTTTGGTATTCGTCCAAAGTTGTTGCCCCAATGGCCCTGAGTTCACCTCGAGCCAATGCCGGTTTTAGGATGTTGGCAGCGTCCATGGCGCCCTGACCACCTCCTGCACCGATCAAGGTGTGGATCTCATCAATGAAGAGCACAATACTGCCATCGGAAGAGGTTACTTCCTTGATCACGGCCTTAAGGCGCTCCTCAAACTCTCCTTTGTATTTGGCACCGGCGATCAATGCACCCATATCCAAGGAATAAATGGTTTTATCCTTAAGGTTTTCGGGGACATCACCCTGAACGATTCGGTGTGCAAGACCTTCTGCAATGGCTGTTTTACCCACACCGGGTTCACCAACGAGCATGGGGTTGTTCTTCGTCCTACGGGATAGAATCTGCAAAACCCTTCTTATTTCTTCATCACGACCGATTACGGGATCCAGTTTGCCACTATCTGCCAATTGGTTTAGGTTTTTGGCATATTTATCCAGCGAATTATAGGTTTCTTCGGCACTCTGCGAGGTCACTTTTCCGCCTTTCCGCAACTCGGCAATGGCCGTACTCAGGTCCTTTTCGGTGACGCCCTGATCTTTCAGTATTTGGGCAACCTTACTGTTGGATTTTAAGATGGCCAGCAGCAAGTGCTCCACGGAAACGAATTCATCGCCTTGGTTTTTGGCAATGATGTTGGCCTCGTTCAGGGTTTTGCCCGCTTCTCTTGACAGCATGATCTCTCCGCCAGAAACCTTGGAAAAGCGCTCCAGTTCCTTATCCAAAATCTGGTTCACCATGGAGCTGTTGACATTCAGTTTTTTTAGAATGAACGGCAATACATTTTCATCCACCTCGGCAATGGCCTTGAAGAGGTGTTCGTTCTCTATTTGTTGGTGGCTATATTCCTGGGCCAATTGTTGCGCCCTTTGGATGGCCTCCTGTGATTTTATGGTAAAATTGTTAAAATTCATATTCAATGCTTTTTACCACTGATGTTCAACAACCTTACCAGAACCAAATTACCGTCAAAATGTCGCTAAAACCCTGAAAACAAAGGACATTTCGTCAGTTTGTAAGTTTGTTGGTGTTTACCGACATACCCTTTAAATTTATACCATGGGATTTTTTGACAATGTATTTGGAAGTAAAAAGGAACAACCGGAACCAAGCAAGGGTATATCGTGGATTCCGCTGAATGATGCATTACAATTGGATGGGTTAATGGAGGAATCAAAAAAAAGGACGCAGGCGATATTTAAACATTCGACCACTTGTGGGATAAGTGGGATGGTGTTGCGGATGTTTTCCAGTACCCATGCTTTGGAGGAGAATATGGATTTTCATTTTTTGGATCTGCATGCCCATAGAAGCGTTTCGGATGCCGTGGCTTCCAAGTTCGGTGTGGTACACCAATCACCTCAGTTGTTGCTCGTTAAAAACGGACAGGTGGTTTTGCATGCGTCCCATGGTGCCATTACGGATGTTGATCTGCAAGACTACACATAAAAAAAGCTCCAAGTACCTGGAGCTTTTATTCTTAATTGAATTGATGCCTACTGATAATGCCTTTGAGCCGGGCCTTTAGATCTTCACCCGCATCGTAGACCATTTGCTCGTTACTTGGAAAAGGGACCGCCCTCAAATCCAGCAGAGCAATCAAATCGGTATCCAAAGCCCTTCTGTCACCTTGATAGTTGGCGTAGATATGTTCAAAAACAAACTCACTGGATAGGGGATAGGAGTTTATTTCCTGGCCGTTTCTCAAATCAGTAAATCTGACCTTGGCCCCAATCTGTGCACTTTTAAACTGGGTGAACCTGTAAAAGTTGCATTGCACGGTTCTAAATCGGTCCACTTGGATCCGGTTGCCCAAACTATCCTTCACCGCATTTCCTTGCTCGTCCAAAAGGTACTCATAACCATCCTTGATCTGCTTTTCTTTAATGATCTGGGTTTCGTTTACCTGCTCTGGCGATATGTTGATTTCCATAAAATCGACGTTCATGGCGTAATCGTACTTGATTTCGGATAGGGGATTGGTGTGGTATTGCATCCAGAAATTATCGATTCCATACGAATTGAAGTCCAAAAGCTCATTTTCCAGTCGCTCGGGAATGATCTGTTGTGTGGCATTGCCAATCTCCACTTTCACATATTCGAGCCCTCGCTGGTAGGCCTCATTCATCTTACCGACTACATCCTTGTATCCTGGGTTTATGTCCTGCAGGTATTTCAAGTCGTTATAGGCAGCTCGGTAATCGGCTTTTTCCCTGGCCGTGGTCAACAGATTTGATGCATTTCCGTAAAGATATTCGGAAAGCTCATCCTTGGTATCCAATATATCGGCATCATAATTCCTAAAATAGAAACGGGCTTCCCGCCCCTCGTCATAAATGGGAAGGGGCAAAAGTGGTCTTATCCTCTTTTGAATGTCCCGAAGTTGAAGGTATTTATTATAAATGGCCTCGAGATTGGCTGGGTTTCCATCCTGCTTTAAGAAGGCTATTTCCTGGAGTTCACGTTCCGTGTTTTTGGCGAAGGCCTCTTCCAGCATCAGCACGTAGTCCTGATGTCCCTTTTTGGTCTTATTGTCGGCCAAGTTCTTTATGGCCTTGTTCATGGCAGTATAGTAGTTGCCACTGTTCAGGGCCTCCTGTGTTTTCTTTACACCGCTGCAGGCGGCAAGGACAACCAATGTTGCAAAGAGTAGTATTTTTTTCATGGCTTTCTGATTTTATTGGTTATTCGTTGGTTTTTTCAATAGCTGTGCCAAAAACCATCATTGTACTAACGAAAAAGGTTGAACGGTAGTATATCATCGATGAAAAACCTAAAAATGAGGGGTTTAACAGATATTGTGAACATTGTTAATTGTTGTTTGATAAAAACTCCTCGGCTTTGGTATTTTTTGGTTCCAAATCAACATCGTATTTGTAATTTTAGCCTTTCATAATTTTAGGATAGATGCAAAGAGATCACCAGGTTTTTGAGCTTATAGCAAAGGAAAGGGACAGACAAATTGAAGGAATCGAGCTTATTGCTTCGGAAAACTTCACCAGCTCCCAAGTCATGGAAGCGGCGGGTTCCGTGCTCACCAACAAGTATGCCGAGGGCTATCCCGGCAAGCGCTACTATGGCGGATGCGAGGTGGTGGACGAGGTGGAACAACTTGCCATTGACAGGGCCAAGGCCCTATTTGGAGCGGTATACGCCAATGTACAGCCCCATTCCGGCTCTCAGGCCAATGCAGCGGTGTACCATGCCTGTTTGAAACCTGGGGACACGATTCTTGGCTTCGACCTTTCTCATGGGGGGCACTTGACGCATGGCTCTCCCGTAAATTTTTCGGGAAAGCTATATCGACCTGTTTTTTATGGCGTGGATGAGGAGACTGGCACTTTGAACTATGATAAGATCCAAGAGGTCGCAGATCGGGAAAAACCTAAATTGATCATTGCAGGAGCTTCAGCGTATTCCCGTGATATGGATTTTAAGCGTTTCAGGGAAATAGCGGATAGCGTAAATGCCATTTTATTGGCCGATATATCACACCCTGCGGGATTGATCGCAAAAGGCATACTCAATGATCCCATTCCCCATTGCCATATTGTTACCACCACCACACACAAAACCTTGAGAGGGCCTAGGGGAGGACTCATCTTGATGGGCGAAAATTTTGACAATCCCTTTGGCATCACCTTAAAGAACGGAAGCTTGCGAAAAATGTCCGGACTGTTGGATTTGGCCGTGTTTCCGGGTAATCAAGGGGGACCTTTGGAGCATATCATTGCAGCGAAGGCCATTGCCTTCGGTGAAGCACTTTCAGATGAATTTCTGCACTATATGCTACAGGTGAAGAAAAATGCCGCGGCCATGGCCCAGGCTTTCATGAAAAGAAATTATAAGGTGATTTCCGGAGGAACCGATAACCACATGATGCTGATAGATCTTAGAAACAAGGGCATCACCGGTAAAGATGCCGAAAAAGCTCTGGAAAAAGCGGCCATCACAGCCAATAAGAACATGGTGCCTTTTGATGACCAATCCCCTTTCATCACATCGGGAATCAGATTTGGGACACCGGCCATAACCACACGGGGGCTTAAGGAGGAACACATGGAAACCATTGTGGACCTTATAGACCAGGTGATCATGGAGCCTGAAAATGAAAAAGGGATAGCCGAGATACGACAAAAGGTCAATGACTTGATGAAGTCACGACCTTTGTTCGATGGGTAATATGCGTAGGGTATTTGGATTTGCCTTATTCCAAAAGGAATAGGTCTTCTTTGCAAAAACGCCGGTTTTTGAGGCTGTATACCATTACCTGATGCTGCGTGCCCTCTTCAAAATAGAGGCCCCAAAAATTGAAATAGCTATGCTGTTCCTTTTCCATTTCGGGAACGTGCGGCAGTGTATCCTCAAATACGGGCACAAAAATCTCATACGGCATTTCCGTCAATCCTTTGGTAAAATAAACAAAGTGCTCACTGATTTTTGAAATGATCTGGCCAAGTAGTTCCGGAATGCTCTGATTGTAAAGTTTGGTGATTATAATGGAGGTGTCGGTGAAGTTCAGCGAAACCTCTACAAGTTCCAAGCTGTTTTCGTTCAACTGGTTCAACACCGTAAAGGCCTTTGAAAATGATGAGACCAGCGCTTGGTCATCGTCCACCGATGTAAATCCTCCCCAATTTCCGCTATTGAAATGGTGCAGGCCAACGGTAAGGCCAAAATTACAGCATATGTCCAGAATCAATTCCGTTTTTTTGTTTTTACCGGAATATTTGAAAAGAAGCTTTGTTTCCGAAAAAAAATCCCGCTCAACGGCATGCACGAACTCATCCAAACCCTCTGCAATGACATTATAGGGTCTTACACCGTTAAAAAAATAAGGATTGGTTTTGTTTGGGACCGACATAGTATCAACTTCAATGTTAGCTACACTAAAATTAAAGTGAATCTTTTTTTTGGGATTGCAGCAAATCCTTAAAAATTCTACGGATTTACTTCAATTTGTAGGTTTTTATGCTCAAAAGGGGTGAAAAAAGTACATGAAGTACGAAAAGCAACGGTTTTTGCCCACTTGCTGCTTAGATAAATCCCTTGCTCTTCGCTGCCAGGATCAAGGCAAGATCATTCTCGTTTTCCGTTCCAAAAAGTGTTTTAAGATGTCGTTTTCTGTTTTCGATGGAGGACGGGGACAAGCGTATGTGTTTTTCAAGGTCCTTGGTCTTGGTCCCCTGGGAAAGATGGTAGAGTATTTTTCTGTCCTTTTCATCCAGATCAATATCGTTGGCCATCTTTTTTCTTATGGCGCCGAGCGCTTTGGAAGAATAATAGGGAGGGTCGTTGATGATGGTCTTCACGGCATCCTCGAGAGTTTTTGGATCAATATCGGTTTTCACAAGATAACCATCGGGGTCTACCGTTTTTAGGATACTATTGATCCTGAAATTGTCACTGAACGAGGACATGTATACAATTTTGGTCCCGGGGACCAGTTTTCGGGCCAAAATGCCCAGGTCTTCACCCGTGTGTGGTTGGTCCTCGTTGGGGGCGTAAAGCTGCACGTCCAGGAACAGGATGTCGTACTTGAAGGAATTGACGGAATCCTCGATAATTTTTTTAGCACTTTCATAGGTGGTGGCGGTATCCACAATAATGTTGTATCCATCAAATTCCAATTCCTCCAAGATAAACTTATATCCCAGAATGGTGATTTCATGGTCGTCCACAGCCAAAATCCGGAGGGTTTTGAGGCTTTCCTTGGTATGTTCCGGGTTAGACATTCAGTACTTGTTTTGTTTTTTCAATCTGCTTTTCGTCATTAAATACTACCGATTCCACAGGAATCTGCACCAAAACCTGCGTTCCATTTCCATTGTTGCTGTCAACCTTCAACGTACCCTTCAACTTTTGAACCCTAGAGGTCACATTGCGCAAACCTATGCCTTTTTTGCCTTTGTTTGTGTCAAATCCGATACCATTATCGGTAATCCGCAATTCCAACATGTCATCGTCAACCATCATGTCAACCTGTACTTTATTGCATTTTGCGTGTTTGACACAGTTCTGCAACGACTCCTGTACAATCCTATAGATATTGATTTTGATATCGCCCTGAAGGCTGTCCCAATCCACTTTGGAACTATACTCAAAACCAATTGATATCTTGGATGATTTACGGATATCGTCAATCAGGTCTTCCAGCGATACAATAAAGTTATAAAATTTTTGATACGAAGCATTGCTCAATTCGTGTGAGATGGTCCTGATTTCCTCTTCCACTTCACGCAGCTTTTCGATAAAATCCGCCCGTTTTTCAACGGCCGATGGGTCGCCCTTTTCATTAAGTCCGCTGAGAATGAGCCGAATGCCCAACATTTGGCCCAAAATGCCATCATGCAGTTCCTCCGAAATGCGTTTCTGCTCCAATTGTTTGCCTTCCTTGAGCTTGCCCTGCTGGGACAACATCAGATTATAGATCTCCTGATTGCTCTCCTGCTGTTTTTGCTTGAACTTTAGCCTATTGTTGTGTATCCTCTGGGTAACGATGATCATGGTGGCGATACCCATTAAAATGAGCGCCATGGCCGCAGCGATCCATAGTTGCCTTTGTCGGGTGAGAAATTTGTTTTCCTCGATCACCTCATCGGTTTCGAGCCGAATCCGTGCAAATTTGTCCCTTTTGGCGCGTTCCTCCTCTTTTATGTTCTCGTTGAGGGTATAGTAGGCATTGGAATAGGCCACGGCATTGTCACTGTCCCATTGGGTAAGTAAGCGTAATATCTCCAAAAGGCGATCGTTGTTACTGGTTTCTTGGGCAATGTTTCGAGATTGCCGGGCATATTGAATGGCCTGGGCCGTGTCGCCTTGAGCCATCATCAATTCACCATAATATTGATTGATACGAGCTTGATTGTACAAGTTTCCTATACTGTCATTGATTTTAGAAGCCATATCCAAGTATCCAGAAACGCCATCTAGGTTGTTTTCTCCTTTAAGTATACAATATGCATAACTAGCAAGTGCTTGAGAATACAGTTTTGGGGCCTCACTTTGAAGCTTTTTATCTTTAATCAATTGATAATATACATTCTTAGCTGCTGGATAGTCTTCCATGCTCATAAGACTAGCGGACAGGTTATTTTGGTTTTGCCAAGACAATCTGTTTTTTAGCTCTGAGTTTAAGTCATCCAAATAGCCCATGGCCTTTTCGTAATACTCTATGGACTTCTTATTGTTGTCCATGCCATTGGCAATGACGCCCAAAACATTGTAACAGTTATAAACCCGGAGATTATCATCCAATTCTTGGAAAATCATTAAAGCTTGCGCAATACTTAATTCAGCCCCTAAATAGTCCTTATAGGAATCCTGTATGTTGCCCATACTGTATAACATACGCCCTCTTAGGGATTGGGAAGTAGAATCCACCGGCATCCTATCAAAGCTTCGATAGGCGGCCCGAAAGTGATAATAGGCACTGTCCAACACCCCATAGTCGCGAAAAAACGAAGCCAAATCCCAATGGGACTCCCCCAAGTTCTTATAGATTTTGGCCTTTTGGGATAATTGCTGAACCTTCAAATTCATTGTTCTAAAACTTGAAGAGTCTTTAATTTTTTTATAGGCCAGGGATATTCGGGAAAGATAATCCAATCGTTGAGTAATATTGGTTATTTGCAGAGACATATTCTCTGCTTCTTCCAGAAAAGACCGACGTTCTTTGATGGATAGCTCCATACTATCTTTAGAGATTGAAATAAGATATTCAATCCTTTCTGATAGCTGATTATTTCCCGATGACTGGTTTTTGTCATCGCTCCCACATGCAATAAGCAAAAGTATGGATAATATAGAGAAGCTAATTTTCAAAAGAGTGTGCTAAAAGTATGAATGTTGGTTGCCATCTTCTTTTACAAGGTACTAAAAAAGCCCCAAATTCATTATGAGTATGGGGCTGCAAAGTTTTAAAATGTTATATCACATCTGGCGATCCTCATCAATATTATATGGCAAGGGAGCTGCTATATGTTTCGCGGGCTCTGCTTTTTTTGACGAATTATTTTTATGGAATTCTTGAATACTATTGATTTTGGACCATTCGCTTATGACAATTTTACCATCTGACATCAAATAACGCATAAAAAAAAAGCCTAAACACCAAACTGTAATCATTAGGCTAATCCAGATATTGCCCAGTCTAATCCAATACATGGACCAATTTATTGTCTATCATCTTCACTTTTTTCATTTTCGTCATTAGCCTCCTGATCTAAACTAGCAAGTAGGTCCGCGGTTTCCTGAACATCAGTTTCAGCTTCACAGGAGAATAATCCAAGTGCAAATACGGCTACCGCTACAATACTTAAAAATCTTTTCATGGTTTACGTTTTATAGTTAAAAAAATTGGTTTATGACGCCAAAATAATGACCTACAAAACGAATGTGGAGCTTAGGCATATACTTTTAGTATATACCCTATATCTGTTAGAATTTTACGGAAATCTGCAAGAATTTGACTAATTCAGGGACCTTATCGCTGTTTTGGAAAGCATTTCCTTTAGAGCGTCTATTTTGTCCTTATAGGTCTTGGTGAACGGGATTTCCTCTTGCTGTTCGTTGCGCAAGGTGCAGATGGACCTACCATAGTTGATACGCGAAACGTAGACACTGTTCAGGATATAGCTCTGGTGTATGCGGATAAAACTTTTTGGGAGCATGTCCTCAAAAGATTTCAGGGTCTTGAAGGCGCTGACCACACGGCCATCCTTCATCACAAAGTCCGTGGTATTGTTGTCCGATTTCAGGTAAAGGATCTCCCTGGTGTCCAAATACCGATAATCCTTATAGGATTTTAAGCAGATGGTGGAGGGGAGGGTCTGTTTTGGATGCCTTTTGCGAAGCCGCATCACGGATTTCCGTATGTCAAATTCATTATGTGGCAAGATCCAATAATCAAAAAAGCCACTTTTAATGGCATTATAGGCAAATTTTTTGGTCTTGGAATATCCTATGAGTATAGGTAGGGTCTGAATGTACTGGTTCAACTCCGATACCATTTGAAAGTAATCCATGCCTTCCTCGTTCAAATTGACCAAGACTACATCGGGGGTATGCTTTAAGATAATATCCAGACCATCCATAGGACCCTTGGCCGACCCCTCGAAGGTGAAGTCCCCGTGTTCCTCCAGAAACAGTTGCAACTGTAATTTGGAAGAAGCATCTGAATCGATAATGACGTAGGTATAATCCATGGGTATTATTCTTGGAGCCAAGTTACTAACAACCAGCATAATACGATTGCAGTTTTTCCTTAAAAAAACTATGGGTTCCCTTCAAAATCAAGAAGTTTTCCTACGATAACGCCATTTTTTTTCTTAAAAACCTAGTTTTCCGGCACAAACTCGTAAGCGCCGATATCCGGATTTTGGGTGCGGTCGTTTCCTAAAATATCAAGGAAAATGGGATTCGGAATATTGGATTCGGCAGCATCGATTGCGGCAGAACCGATTCCGATCTGAAATTGATTCTGAAAAGGTTGAAGAAATTCAGGGTCTTCACTTAAAAGCATGTTCTGGTAACGGGCGGTATCATCAAAATCATATAGAGGGTCTTCGGCAAATTGATTGTCGCCATCCTCAAACTGAAGCAGGCAATTTTGAAAGCGAAAATCAAAGACGGATTCGATTGCGCTTTGCAATGAGAGTTCACGGGAGGAACTTCCGGCAATTATGCAGTTGACGAATTCCGCATTGATAAGATCGGCAGAACCCACTCCATCGGAATTGGATAGGAGCACCGCCGGACCACTTCTAAAGCCATTGTTCCAATAATTGGCGAAGGTGCAATGCGTAAATTGATAGCTTCCACCCAACTCAACCAAAAGAGCGGCATTTCCGGCACTGCCCACTACCGTGTTCTCCGCGACCACATGAGCGGAAGTTGCCCACAGGTTGCTGTTGAGGCTATTATACAGCTGTGTATTGCGTACGATCAGGCTGGGCGCGTTCCAAGGGGCTTCCCCATCGACCCGAAGGGCAACAGTGGCATTTTTTATGGTGAGATGGTCAATTTGATTGTCCACGCTTCCTTTTTGAATCCAAACCGCCCCCCATTGTCCAGGTTCATCAGCATAGGTGGGTTCCAAGCGATCACCTTCAAAAACAACCTCATGTTCCAGAAGCTCGGGATCTTCACTTAATTGTCCATTCACCTGTAGGCTGCCACCCGCATTTACCACAAGGCCCGAATTGTTGTGGAAGTGCACCCGAGTCCCTGCGGCCATGGAAAGTGTGTTTCCTTCAGGAACGACCGCATAGCCATAGATCACATAGGGTTTTTCATTGGTGAAATCCAGTTGGTCGGGGTCCAGAACAAACCCGGGAACCTCAATTTGATTTCCCTGTGCGTCCGTCCCCAGCACAACGGTTTCCTTGCTGCCGTTGGAACGAGTGGCTGGGAATAGGAACACAGCGTCCCTGACCAAGGTTACCAAGGCCACTTTTTGGGCAGAACTTCCATTACCAAAAAAAAGGTCCTCCGTGTATAGGAACTCATTTGCGGAGGTCGTGGAAATATCAAATGTGGTTTCTACAAAGACAAACAGACTGTCCTTGGCCAACAAGGGAATATCTGCAAACTCCTTTCCGGCAATCCCATCCACATTGAGCCGGTAGCTGCTGGCCTGGCCGTTTTGTAGGCCCACATAGGGAATCAGGATGTCCTGGTCACTGGGATTGTACACTTTTAGTGTATAGGTACTGCTACCGATCGTGGTGAATATGGTATCAAGAAAAACCGTATCCTTTGAAAAGCGGAGATTACCAGAGCTAGGGGCATAGTCAAAATCCTCTCGGCAAGCGCCGAGCAATAGAACCAAAACAAGGGCCAAGCTGGTCGCCAACCCCATGAAAATTGAATTTCTCATTCCTTTTGGAATAAAGCGGTCACGGACTCCGGAACCCGTTTTGGCCGAAAGGTTGTGGCATCCAAAAGGCACCACTCCGTACTTGCACTAACTAAGAGTTGTCCGGTTTTATTGTTTCGTATCTCAACAATCCTTATGGATAACGGACCTTTGTTCTCTTGGATATGGGTTTGGACGGAAACAACATCTCCCAAAATTGCAGGTTGATGGTAGCTTATGTTGTGGTTTTTTACCACCCAGATCATGGTCTGTCGCATTTGCTCTGTGGTAGCGGCAAACCAATGGTTTTTTGAAATATCCTGGATCCACTGCACGTAACGTACATTGTTCACATGATCCAGTTCGTCCAGGTCATCTTGGCATACCTCAAGGGTTTCGCTATAGTGACGCATTATTCCTTTTTCCTGATTTGGACCTCGAACAACTTGTCCCAATTCTTTCCGGTCACAAAAAAAGTGCCCCTATCCTTATGGTAAGCAACACCGTTGAGCACGGAATTGGTATCGTCCCATTCCGGACCTTTTTTTACTTTGCCCTTCAGCCCGCCAAAATTGATGACACCTTCAATGGCACCAGAGTTGGCATCAATGATCATCATACTTTCACGCTGGTACACATTGGCATAGATTTTCCCGTCCACATACTCCAGTTCATTGGCCTTGTTGAAGATGGATTTATCGGTCACCGTCTGTATATAGCCTTGTTCGTCAAGGGTATAGGGGTCCAAAAACCAGATTTTTTCCGTGCCATCACTCTTAAAGATTTTTTCACCATCATTGCAAAGCCCCCAGCCTTCACGGCTATTGCCGTAGGTAAAGTTTCTCAATTTTTCCAGATTGGCCGGATCGTAAACATAACCAATGCCACTTTGCCAGGTAAGTTGGTACAGCTTATTGTCCACAATTGTAATCCCCTCTCCAAATACCGAATTGTCCAAATTTACCTGTTGTAAGATCTCACCCGTTTCAAAATCAACTTTCCTTACGGTAGAGGCTCCTTTTTTTCCAGTGCTTTCATATAGAATGTCTTGGTAAAACTCCAATCCTTGGGTATAGGCTTTGGGATCGTGTGGATACGTATTGATGATCTCATAGGTATAGATTTCCGGGGCGTTAGGGGAGTGCAATCTAATCTTTGTACCGATTTCAGCAGACTCATCACCATAGGTTATTTTGGCTACCAACGTTTTGTCGCCCAGGGTTTGTGATGCCAGCTTTATTTTCCCATTTTTCATTGGAAGTTCCTGTCCATCAATAAAATATTGGACCTTATCGACCGCAATATCCGCTTTACTCTTGATAGCGACACCTATCTCTTGGTCCTGCTGTAGCTTACTCTTGTTTTCAAGCTGAATGGAAAATAATTTGGAAGGGTCGGCATCCCCACCACAGCCGAGAAAAAAAGCTAAAAAACTGAATATGGAAAGTAGTTTGAACATGCTTTTGGCAATTGGGTTCATGATTCTTGTCCTTGGTCACCGAAATTAAGAATGAAATAGGATTGCAGCAAATTTAAAAGGTCGTATATTTGCATTTGGCAAGTCCTACACGACCAGCTCCTGCAGAATCCCCCAGGGTGGGAACGCAGCAAGGGTATGTGGTCGTAGCGGTGCGATGTAGGTAGCTTGCCTTTTTTTGTGCCCAAAAATCAGTAGATTGCGGCCTTTCTTCTTCATAATTTAGGCTTGGAATGGACAAAAGAGTTGTATTGATCACCGGGGGTTCCTCCGGCATTGGTAAATCCATTGGAGTTTTTTTGACTGCGAGGGGACTTAAGGTATACGGCACTACCCGATCCCTTGAAAAGTATCGCGATTTTGGTGCATTTGAGCTTCTCCAACTGGATGTGAGACAGCCGGAGAGCATCCATGCCGCAGTGACTGAGATAATTTTGCGGGAAGGACGTCTTGATGTATTGGTCAACAACGCCGGTATGGGCATCACTGGTCCTGTTGAGGAAACTCCACATGAGGAAATACTAAATGTTTTCGATACCAACTTTCATGGTCCGGTGCACATGATGAAGGCCGTATTGCCCCAAATGCGGAAACAGGGTAGTGGAACCATTATCAACATCACTTCCCTTGCCGGTTACATGGGATTGCCGTTCCGAGGGTACTATTCAGCGACAAAAGGGGCTTTGGGACTTATTACGGAGGCGCTTCGCATGGAAACCAAGGATTTTGGCATCCAAATTACCAATGTTGCCCCTGGCGATTTTGCTACCAATATTGCTGCAGGCCGTTATCATGCCCCAGTGATAAAAGGTTCGGCCTACGAGGAGATATACCAAAAAAGTCTGGACCTGATGGACGCTCATGTAGACTCCGGGGGAGATCCCATGATGGTCGCCCACAAGGTATTCGCCATCATTCAAAACAAAAAGCCAAGGGTTCATTATCCTGTTGGGGCTTTTATGCAAAAATTTTCCCTTTTTTTGAAAAAGATCCTTCCGGGCAAAATGTATGAAAAACTTTTGCTCAACCACTATAAGTTATAGTTGGATGGCATGTTTTTTGATAGCTTGGAAGGTATGGAGCGAACTACCAAAACCATCCGACTTTGCCTTTCCATTTGCATCCTGTTTCTTTTCTCCGGTTGTGATGAGGTTTACGAGTGCATTTTTAATATCAATCCCGAAATCCATGATCGTCCTTTGGAAATAGGATTGGTTGGCGAACGCTATTACGGCATCATTACGGCGGAAATCAGCAATGAGGTCAATGACAACGATTACTTCTACGATTTTGATATCATTGGCGAGCTTCCTCCCGGCATTTTTTTTGATGTGAACAGGAGGTCCATCGAGTTTTTTGGGATTCCCGAAGAGGTGGGCAATTATAGGTTCCGGGTAGAGCTTTTTGTGGAATCCTACGATTATGACGGGTTCGACGGGAGTCCAACTTGCTCGGATTCCGCTGTGCGCGATTTCGTCATTCAGGTGGTTGATTGACGGCCTATTTCATATTTTCTTCAATTATTTATCAATGGATGGTTTATGTTGTAAATTCGCAACAAATTCAATTTCAACTTAAAACAGCTTAGAAACATGAAATTTTTTATTGATACTGCCAATCTGGACCAAATTTCGGAAGCGCAGCAACTGGGAGTTTTGGATGGGGTAACCACCAATCCATCACTAATGGCCAAAGAAGGGATTACCGGAAAAGACAATATTTTGAAGCATTATGTGGATATCTGCAACATTGTTGAAGGCGATGTTTCCGCCGAAGTGGTGTCCACCGAATTTGACGGCATGATAAAGGAAGGGGAGGAGCTTGCCGAGTTACATGAGCAAATTGTGGTTAAAGTGCCCATGATCAAGGACGGGGTCAAGGCTCTAAAGTATTTTTCGGACCATGGCATTCGTACCAATTGCACGTTGGTTTTTTCTGCCGGACAGGCGCTTTTGGCCGCTAAGGCAGGGGCCACATACGTTTCACCATTCCTTGGCAGATTGGATGATATTTCCACAGACGGTTTGAACCTAATTTCGGAGATTCGCTTGATTTATGACAATTACGATTTTCAGACCCAGATACTCGCCGCTTCCATTCGCCATACCATGCACATTATTGATTGTGCCAAGTTGGGGGCCGATGTAATGACTGGGCCTTTATCGGTCATTGATGGCTTGTTAAAGCACCCACTTACGGATATAGGGCTGGAAAAATTCTTGGCCGATTACAGAAAGGGGAATTCTTAACAGTAACGAATCCAAAATAAATACACCCTGAAAACTTAATCGTTTCGGGGTTTTTTATGCCTTAGAACGAATAGTAGAGGTTCGCAAAGGCGTCAACAATAAGGGTATCCTTGGCAATGACACATTTGTTAAGGCCATCCACTATCATGGACATTTGGACTTCCTTAAAATCTTCCCCATGGAACTGGGTTTTCTTGTCCAAACGGTATTCGTCCAACAAAAGCTTCCATTGTGGAAAACTGGTTCTCAGGTTGATGCCCACAAAGGTGTGGTTCGGATATTCTTTCTTCAGTTTTTCAACATGCGCGGTCACATTTTCAAAATGCTTCTTTTGTGAACCTGCCCAAAAATAGAACACCGTTGTTTTACCCTTGCTTATTTCCCGCAGGGAAACTTCTTCGTCATCCACATTTTTCAACACCAGGTTGGGAAGTTCCCTATTGGGTTGCAGACCCTGAATACCACTGTAAAGCATGTTTATTTCTTCCTTGTGCGATTCGTTGGTGCTCAACGAACGGAATTTGTCAATAAAGATTTGGCATTCCTCATTGGCCTCATGTTCCTTTAACAGATAATCCATGGCGATGTTCCTAAAAAGGATATCCCTTAAATCCTTCTCCACTACAAGGCTGTCCACCAGGTAGAGCTTATGTTTATTAAAATGCAGATGGGAGCTGACCGGTTTCTTTTCGGTGCTGCAATGCTCCATGCAATCCATATAGGAAAGATTGCCAAAATGGTACTTCATGAAATCAAAATACGGCCTGAAATAGGTAAGGTCCCGATTGTTCAGGTCGATGGTCTTGCGATAATCGTAAAAGGAATCCGCTAATTCATGAATGGTTTCCTCACCGGTTTTCTTCTTGTGGTAGAAAGGATATTTTTCTTTGTAGATGTAAGTGTTGTAGTCAATGGAAGCCTTGGCCATGGACTGCATTTTTTCAGAAAGTTGGTTGTCGGCAACCAACTCTTCCAAATGATTGATTTTTATGGAACGCAGCGAATCAATTTTTTTGCCGAACGCTTCGGGATCCAGGGCATAATATTCATAGATCAATGGCTCTTCTTCCTCGAAGGCAAGAAACATTTCCACCAAAAAATTGTTGATTGCACTTCCTTGACCGGAATACACCAAGGATTCATCAAACTCCACAGTGTTCAAACGTATGAGGAGGCTATCCCCTTCTTGAAGATAAACATATTGCAGTTCAGGGCTGTGGTCAAAGTGGTAGAGTCCTTCATCAAGACCTTGCAGTCTAAAGGCGAACCTGTTTGTGTCGTCCAGTTTTGCCGAATCAATATAGGCGTCGTTGCGATAAAGGACCACATAGTCGCTGGTAGGGTTGGCAATCTCCCCGCCAAAATATACGGAAGGACATTCTCCTTGCTTTCCGACACATCCTAAAACAGCAAGAATTGTGAGGCTGAGTAAAAATCTTACCATACAGGGAACCTTCATAGTTGAGCACAAAAGTAACAATAGCTGAAAACCCACCTTGTTAATAGCTAGTTAAATGTTGTAAGCCCTTGTTTTTGTGTGGTTTAATAATGTGGTTTTAAATTGGTAATAAGGGTCTGTTTTAGCTACTTTTGCAAAAAAATAAATAATTGCATGCTATCAGTATCAAATTTATCGGTACAGTTTGGAAAAAGGGTTTTGTTCGATGAAGTGAACGTGACCTTCACGCAGGGGAATTGTTATGGTATTATTGGGGCCAACGGAGCGGGTAAATCGACCTTTTTGAAGATTTTGTCCGGCCAGCAGGACCCAACCTCAGGAAGTGTTCAGTTGGAGCCCGGAAAACGGATGTCCATTCTGGAACAGGACCACAATGCCTATGACAGTTTTACAGTGTTGGAGGCTGTGGTGATGGGAAACAAGCCCCTATATCATATCAAAAAAGAAATAGATGCCCTCTATGCGGACTACAATGATGCCAATGCGGAGAAAATAGGGGAGCTACAGGTACAATTTGAGGAAATGAACGGCTGGAATGCCGATAGCGATGCGGCAGCCCTACTGTCCAATTTGGGCATAGCCGAAGAATTGCACTACACTACCATGGCAGAGATGGATTCCAAACTCAAGGTGAGGGTTTTGTTGGCCCAGGCCCTTTTTGGCAACCCGGATGCACTGATCATGGACGAGCCCACCAACGACCTGGACTATGAAACCATTCAATGGTTGGAAAACTTTTTGGCCAATTATGACAATACCGTGATCGTGGTTTCGCACGACAGGCATTTTTTGGATGCCGTGTGCACCCATGTGGCGGATATAGACTTTGGCAAGATCAACCTATTTTCGGGCAACTACACTTTTTGGTATGAGAGCAGTCAGTTGGCTGCTCGCCAGCGTGCCCAGCAAAATAAAAAGGCTGAGGAAAAGGCTAAGGAACTCCAGGAATTCATCCAACGCTTCAGTGCCAATGTTGCCAAGAGCAAACAGGCCACTTCCCGAAAGAAAATGTTGGAAAAACTCAAGGTGGAGGACATCAAACCATCCAGCAGACGGTATCCCGCCATCATATTTGATCGTGAGCGCGAAGCCGGAGACCAGATTCTCCACGTGGAAGGTCTTTCGGCTACCTCAGAGGATGGAGACCTATTGTTTTCCAATGTAGATATCAATTTGGCCAAAGGGGATAAAGTGGCCATTCTTTCGAGGGACTCCAGGGCCACTACCGCTTTTTATAATATCATAACAGGAAAGACAAAGCCCAAGGACGGTTCGTACCAGTGGGGGGTGACTACCACGCAATCCCACCTTCCCGCGGATAATTCCGACTACTTTAAAGAGGACATCAATTTGGTGGATTGGCTTCGCCAATGGGCAAAGACGGAAGAAGAACGCGAGGAGGTCTACATTCGCGGATTTTTGGGCAAAATGTTGTTCAGCGGTGAAGAGGCCTTGAAGAAATGCACTGTGCTATCTGGAGGGGAAAAGGTACGTTGTATGTTGAGCAGAATGATGATGCTACGTGCCAATGTGCTACTGTTGGACGAACCAACAAATCACCTTGACCTGGAGAGCATCACAGCGTTCAACAATTCACTTAAAAATTTCAAGGGCACTGTTTTGCTGACCACACATGATCATCAATTTGTACACACGGTTGCCAATAGGATCATTGAACTGACCCCAAAAGGAAGCATCGACCGTTATCTCACTTTTGACGATTATATGTCGGATAAAGCCATCAGGGAACAACGTGAAAAAATGTACGCTGTCACTGCGGTATAAACTCAGGCATTGAAATATTTACTGTTCCAGATGGCCGGGTTGAAGTTTTTCCCGAGGGCAAACCCATAGAAAATGACCACGGAGGCAATCGCCTTGAACATAAAGAAGAAGATGATCCAGAACTCCGCAGTGGAATTATTCTTGGAAAAAAGGCCATTGGGCACCAAAAAGGTTGCCACGTAGCTTATGAGTACCACAAACAGGGTTAGGTTCACCATATTTTTAAAAGGCCAAACCATCATTTTTCGCAAGGGGTGAAGGTCATTCCCCCATTTGTGCACCAAATAGTGGTACCCATTTCCGATGGGTGCAAAGAGCAGGGGATCATCCTTGTCCTCCAATTTAAACAACCTTGAGGGCGCCATAATCTTAAAGCCCTTCAACGTGGTATTGTGGGCTTGTTCCAATCGCTTTATCTCAGTAAGGGCACCGTTTGGGATTTCCCCTTTAAAATAATGGCTGTCCAAAAACCGAAGCCTATAATCAATGCAGATTTGCTTTATTTGCTCGATATGGAAGATCCTATCGGTTTCCAATGCATCAAAAGAGAAAGCGTTGAAATTGGCATCGCTTGCGGACCCAAGTTCAGCGGATATTTTTGCATCCCGCATTACATCACTCTCCAGAAAAGCCTGGACTTCCTCTAAACAAAGACCCTTTTCCTTTTGTTTTTTTCTTGCCCTTCGGAGTTTGTCCTCAATGTTGGTTTTCTCTAAAATCATTTCATTTTTCTTAGCAATTCTTCCAAATTTAAGGATTTGGTACCGGCTTTTATAAGCCCATGAAAAAACCGAAATGTTAACATTTTGTTAAATTGATGTATAACATGTCCAAAACTGATCCGTTTGAGCAAAAAGATGTATCTTATCGAAGTTTTTTGCACTTAATCGTAAAAGCCAAAAATAGTAGTTAGCCCCAAAGTTGAGAACACCATAATGATAGCCCCACTTACCCGAATTTTGCTGTGCATTTTCATGATCTCTTTTGCATTTTCCTATGCACAAGACCCAAGTTTTGGTATGGATGTCCCAATGGAGGCGAACACGACAACAAAAGACAACCACAAGATGCTTTTTACGGCTGTGGAGGCGGTGCAACTGGATTCCATACTAAGAAAATCTGGCCCTTTTACGGTTTTCGCACCTTCGGATGCCGCTTTTGAACGATTTTCCAACACCAAGATGGAGGAGTGGATCACTGGATCTGATAAAAGTGAACTGAAATCGCTGCTGAGCTACCACATTGTGGCCGGACATTTAACAGCTTCCCGAATTTTAAAGGCCATGTGCAGGGGCAACGGAAAGGCAAGCTTCACCACAATTCAGGGCAAAAAACTTCTTGCCCACATGGATGGCTATGATATAGTACTCACTGATTCGGTTGGAAACACGGCACGGATTACCAGTGCAGACCTCAATCTTGAAAATGGTATTATCCACGAGATAGACAGTGTCATTGTGCCAACGCAGATGTAATTATCGCAGTTCGGCGTTCAATTCCTTTTTGTATGAAGCTGTCAATTTGGACATGATTTTTTCAATCTGCTGATCGTTCAATGTCTTGGCTTCGTCCAATAGCGTGTAGCTCACTGCATACGACTTTTTACCTTTTGGAAGATTCTTGCCCGTGTACACATCAAATAGGCTTACCTTTTTGAGTAGCTTTTTCTCTGTCTTCCAGGCGAGGTCGTAGATTTGCTGAAACGTAATGTTTTCATCAACCAAAAGGGCAAGGTCCCTGCTCACGGAAGGGAATCTGGGAATTTCCTTGAAAATGATATTGTCCGTGCTTATCAGTTCCAAGAGGGTATCCCAATCAAAATCTGCATGGAACACTTCTTGTTTTATGTCCATTTTCTTCAAAACGGATTTACTTACCATCCCATAGGTTCCCAATGGCTTTCCATTTACTTGGCATTGAAGTCCTTCTGAAAAAATTCCATCCGAATAGGGAACCGTATCCACCGTATTGAGTCCCAAACGGTCGAAAAGTGATGTGACCACGCCTTTTAAGAAAAAGAAATCACTTTTTCTCTCAGAAACGGTCCAATTGCTCTGCGTCCTATTTCCAGAAATCAACAGGGCCAAATGCCTTCTTTCCTCATTTTGGGTTTTAGTGCCATGGTAGGTCTTTCCAAACTCGAAGAATTTCAAATTTGTGACCTGTCGATTCAAGTTATGCGACAGTGCCTCCAATCCCGAGTACAGCATGGACGTCCTCATCTCGGACAGGTCAGAGCTCAACGGATTGAGCATGGATACAGGTTGCTTGTTTTCGCCCCAAAGTTTATGTGTCTCGGCGGGCACTAGACTATTGGTCATAATTTCAAAAAAACCTTGTGCGGCCAGCATGTTTCCAATGATGTCCTGTATTTTGTGGTTCTCAAATTTTGAAGTCTTCGCTATGGAGGCGGTAAGTTTTTCTTTGTAGTCGATATTATTGTAGCCGTACACCCTGAGAATTTCTTCTATCACGTCAACCTCACGTTCCACATCCACCCTATAGTTTGGGATGGTCAATCCCAATCCGGATTCAGTTACGTTGTTGACCTTAATTTCCAAGGAGGCTAAAATGGACTTAATGGTATCCCTCGGGATTTCCTGTCCAATGAGCATGTTGATTTTATCGAACGTGAGGAACACCTGTCGTTCCTGTGCTTTTCTAGGATAAAGGTCCACCACCTCCGAACTGATATCGCCCCCGGCAATCTCACGAATGAGCAGGGCGGCCCTTTTTAAGGCATACTCTGTAATGTTTATGTCGATACCACGCTCAAACCGGAAGGATGCATCTGTATTCAGACCATGTCTTTTGGCTGTTTTGCGGATAGAAATCGGGTCGAAGTAGGCACTTTCTAGAAAAATGGAGGTGGTGTCCATCGTGACCCCGGAATGGATTCCGCCAAAAACCCCGGCAATGCACATGGGCTTTTCACTGTCACAGATCATTAGGTCCTCCTCGTGAAGCTCACGTTCCACATCATCCAAGGTTCGGAATTTTGTACCCTTGGGCAGCGTCTTGACCTGAATTTTGCCCCCCTTTATCTTCATCGCATCAAAAGCGTGCAATGGTTGTCCCAGTTCATGGAGCACGTAGTTCGTCACATCCACCACATTATTTATCGGGGTAAGCCCGATAGATCTCAGCCTGTTTTTTAACCAATGGGGCGACTCTTGCACAATGAGATTACTGATGGTGACACCGCAATATCGTGGGGCTTTTTGGGCATCCAATACCGAAACATCTATTTTGAGCGACCTGTTGTCTATGGAGAAATTGCTTGTGGAAGGGGTGACCAATTGTTTTTGTATTTCCCGTTGTTCCAATCCTGCCTTTAGGTCTCGGGCCACACCAAAGTGGCTCATGGCATCGGCACGATTGGGCGTTAACCCGATTTCAATGATCTCATCGCGTTCAATTTCAAAAACCTCGGAGCAAGGGGTGCCAACTTTTAGTTCATCGTTAAGGACCATGATTCCATCATGGTTTTTGCCCAGCCCAAGCTCATCTTCCGCACAGATCATCCCATGGCTTTCCTCACCGCGGATTTTTCCTTTTTTTATTTTCAATGCGTCTCCCTCCGCAGGATAAAGCATGGTTCCAACGATGGCAACCGGAACTTTTTGGCCAATGGCCACGTTCGGCGCCCCACAAACTATCTGTAAAGGGGAATCTCCCCCGACATCCACAGTGGTCAACTTTAGGCGGTCTGCATTGGGGTGCTGCACACAGGTCAATACCTTCCCGACCACCACACCTTCAAGACCTCCCTTAACTGATTCAAAATGGGAAATACCTTCCACTTCCAGGCCCAAATCCGTAAGCAATTCACCAGTTTTTTGCGAATCCCAATCCAGATTGATAAATTGCTTCAACCAGTTGTAAGAAATCTTCATGCCCCAATTTTAGAAGGGACAAATATAACACAATAGGCCAACAGATTCAATGGGAAAAGTTAGATGCGCAAATAGGGTTGAATTTGTCAAGGATTTTCTATTTTTAAGAAAAAACCTTCATTTAATGAAACATTTCTGGGTTGGCGTTGGTGCGATTTTGGTTTCCATGATTTCCTGCGGGGAAGAACAAAACAATTTGACCGTTGGCCCATGGTGGGGCAAGATGCAGGTCTCATCGGAATACGAGCTTCCGTTCACCTTTGATTTGATGGAGATGGAAGGACAGTATGTGATGGATATCCATAATGCCGATGAAGTGATCCGGGTTGATGAAATAACATGGTCCGGAGACTCGCTGCGAATTCAAATGCCCGTATTTGAAGGCTATATTGCCGGAACTTTTACACCGGATGAAATCAAGGGCAGTTTCATCAAGGAAAGTTTAGACCGTGTGGTGCCCTTTCATGCCATCCAAGGGGAAAGGGACCGTTTTGAGAAAAGGACCGAGCCAAACGTCAATATTTCTGGGATATGGGAAACTTATTTTGCCATCAACACGACGGAAGAATATCCCGCTAAGGGAATTTTTACCCAAAACAATGGCAAGGTAAAAGGCACTTTTAGGACAAACACGGGAGACTATCGCTTTTTGGAAGGCGTGGTTGATGGGGACAGTCTAAAACTGTCCGCTTTTGATGGCGCCCACGTTTTTTTGTTTGTGGCTAAAGTGACGGACAGCACCCTTGACGGGCGTTTTTTTAGTGGGAACCATAGCGTTGAGGACTTCATGGGAGTTCGTAATGAGGCCTTTGAACTGCCTGATGCCAACTCGCTTACCTTTTTGAGGGAAGGTTATGACAAATTTGATTTTTCCTTTCCTGATGAAACCGGACGCTTGGTGAGTCTATCCGACTCCAGATTCAAAAACAAACCCGTCCTGGTTCAGATAATGGGAACTTGGTGCCCCAATTGTTTGGACGAAACCCGTTTTTATGTGGAATTCTTAAAAAACAACCCTGAAATGGACGTGGAGTTGGTGGCGTTGGCTTTTGAATATGCCAAAACCGAAAAGAAAGCATTTGAGGGTATTCGAAGGTTGAAGGAACGGGTAGGGGCAAACTATCCCATTTTACTGGCCCAATATGGTACTTCGAACAAACAGAAGGCGAATGAAAAATTACCGATGTTGAACCATATCCTTTCCTACCCCACCACCATTTATATTGACAGGTATGGAGAGGTCCAGAAAATTCATACCGGGTTCAATGGGCCGGCCACAGGAGAAAAATACGAGGAATTCAAACAACAGTTTGCGGAGAGCATGCAACAACTGACGGCACCGGCCGACGTTAAATGATCGTGGATTTTCCCAAATCGATGTTTTCATCGTTCATGCGGAAACTGTCCTCACTGTCCACAATGTTATGTGCGATGAAATCCCCAACATAGCTGGTTCCGTATCGGCTTTTTGGGTTTAGATCTGGGGTTACGACACCTTTTTCCAAAGATTTGTCGACCGCTTTGCGCATGGCCACCGCTTCTTCAAAAAGACCAAAATGCTCCAACAACATGGCTGCCGAAAGTATGGAGGCAATGGGATTGGCAATATCTTTTCCACGGGCTTGCGGATACGAACCATGGATTGGCTCAAAAAGCGCATTTTCATCCCCCACGGATGCCGAAGGCAGTAAACCAATGGAGCCCCCAATCACACTGCCCTCATCCGAAATGATATCACCAAACATATTTTCCGTCAGTATCACATCAAATTGACTGGGATTGAGGATGATCTGCATGGCGGCATTGTCCACAAATAGAAAATCAAGCGATACCTCTGGATAGCTTTCAGCAATCCTGGCAACCACTTTTCTCCATAACCTAGAAGATTCCAACACATTGGCCTTATCCACCAAAGTGAGTTTTTTGCGACGGCTTTTCGCAGCCTTGAAGGCCAAATGTGCAATACGGGAAATTTCTTTTTCCGAGTATTCGCAAAGGTCGGAAGCCACGGTTCCCGCTTCGTTAATTTTTTTCTCACCAAAATAAATGCCTCCAGTGAGTTCCCGGTAGATTACAAAATCCGTCCCGGAAATTATCTTCCTTTTTAAAGGCGAGTTGTTGATCAGGGTAGGGAAGACCTTTACTGGCCTTATGTTGGCATAGAGGCCCAATTCTTTTCTTAGTTTCAGTAGTCCTTGTTCCGGACGGACTTTGGCCTCGGGATCGTTGTCATATTTTGGATCTCCAATGGCACCAAACAGTACGGCGTCGGCCTCTTGGCAAAGTTTGAGGGTGCTGTCGGGTAGGGGCGTCCCTTTTTTATCAATGGCGATGGCGCCCACGGCAGCCTCCCGATATTCAAAATGATGGTTAAAAGTCTCTTCAACAGCCTGAAGACATTTACGTGCTTGGGCCACAACTTCGGGCCCGATGCCGTCTCCGGGCAATACTGCAATCTTAATGTTCATAGAGAGCCAATTGGTTTTGGGAGTGCGGACTACGCCAAACTCTGAATGCTGATTTTACTGGTCTCAACAATTTCATGAATATCATCATCCAGTATTTCCTTTTTGCGGTCGGCAAATTTTAGAAAGTTTTCATATACCACATCCAGTTGTAGTTTGGTAAGCTCATAGCCTACCTTTTTGGCGCGATAGGCCAAGGCAGCACGACCGCTCCGCGCGGTTAGCACAATGGAAGATTCGTTCACGCCCACATCCTGTGGATCGATTATCTCATAGGTTTCACGCTGCTTGATCACCCCATCCTGATGTATCCCTGAACTGTGGGCAAATGCGTTGGAACCCACAATAGCTTTGTTGGGCTGGACGGGCATCCCCATTTTTTGGGAAACCATCTGACTGGTATCATAGAGCAACTTGCTGTTGATGCCGGTATCCAAATTCAAATATGGATGCTGTCTCAGGATCATTACCACTTCTTCCAAAGAGGTATTTCCGGCACGTTCGCCAATACCATTAATGGTGCATTCAATTTGTCTTGCCCCGTTGATGACACCGGCTATGGAATTCGCCGTGGCAAGGCCCAAATCGTTATGGCAATGGCAGGAAAGTATGGCCCTGTCAATGCCCTTTACATTTTCTTTCAAATACTTCATTTTGACACCATATTCCTCGGGCAGGCAATACCCTGTGGTATCGGGAATGTTCAAAACCGTGGCCCCCGCCTTTATAACGGCCTCACAGACCTGTGCCAAAAATTCATTGTCCGTTCTTCCGGCATCCTCGGCGTAGAACTCAACATCATCCACAAAAGATTTGGCATAGGCAACGGCCTCGACCGCCCGTTCAATGATTTTTTCCCTTGTGGAATTGAATTTGTATTTGATATGGGAATCTGAAGTGCCTATTCCTGTATGAATCCGCGGTTTTTTCGCTGCTTTTATCGCCTCTGCAGCAACTTCAATGTCTTTTTTTACAGCCCGGGTCAAACCACAAACTGTGGCATTCTTCACCAGTTTGGCAATTTCTCCAACGGATTTGAAATCGCCGGGACTGGAAATGGGAAAACCCGCCTCGATCACATCCACCCCAAGTTCATCCAAGCGCTCAGCAATCACCAACTTTTGTTTGGTGTCCAGTTTGCAACCGGGAACTTGTTCGCCATCCCGCAGTGTGGTGTCAAAAATTTGTACCTTATCTTTACCCATTGCTCTGTCGCTTTTTTGAATACTATACGAAGATAGGATAGGAGTGGACATGTGCCGGAAAACACCACGGTCCTTTACAACGTTTAATAGTATTTCATCAAGCGCAACATATTGAAAAACAATATCTTAAATATCATTTTTTACGATGACAAATGTCCATAGGGATGCCCTGTTCGTATTGATCAAGTCATTATCGAAATCAGAAAAACGCCAATTCAAGTTATATGTGGGCCGATTGGGCGTCAATACAGACGCAAAATTTTTGGCCCTGTTCAATCTTTTGGACAAAATGAAGGCGTACGACGAAGAGCAGATTTTGGATAGTGGCATTGTTAAAAAAACGCAGATCTCCAACCTCAAGGCCCATTTGTACAAACAGATATTGGTGAGCCTTAGATTGAATCCCGTAAACCAAAACATCAGGATACAGATCAGGGAGCAATTGGATTTTGCCACCATACTGTACCAAAAAGGCCTTTACAAGCAAAGCTTGAAGATTCTGGACAAGGCAAAGAGCATGGCGATGGAGCACGAGGAAAAAAATGTCGCCTACGAGATTGTGGAGCTGGAAAAGGTGATAGAGACCCAATATATTACCCGTAGCATTCCTGACAGGGCAGACGAATTGGCGCAGCAGGCCAAAAAACTCTCCGAGCACAATGTGATTACCAGCAAACTTTCCAATCTTTCGTTGCAATTGTATGGAATGATGCTGAAAGTGGGTTATGTGAGAAATGATGAGGACCTTCAAAGCGTAAAGGATTATTTTGAATCCCATGTACCGGCTTACAAGTTGGAAGATCTGGGCTTTCGTGAAAAATTATGGGCATACAAGGCCCATCTGTGGTACAGTCTATTGACCCAGGATTTTCTCTCCTCGTATAGGTATGCCAGCAAATGGGTTGACCTTTTTTATGAAAACGAAGAGATGATTTTGCTGAACCCTGTTTTCTACCTAAAGGGAAACCACTACCTCTTGGAATCGCTGTTTTTTGTGAAGTATGGATCTCAGTTCAAGGATACTCTTGCCCGACTGGAGCAGCAGGTGGCGGACCCAAAGTTTCCCCAGAACGATAACATTGCCTCACTGGCATTTCTGTATATCAACTCCAACAAACTCAACCTTCATTTTTTGGAGGGCACTTTTGACAAGGGACTGTACCTAGTGAAAATAATAGAATACGGTATCAAAAAACACGGCGACAGGATTGATGCGCACCACGTTATGCTGTTGTATTACAAGATTGCCTGCCTTTATTTTGGACACGGTGATTATAAAAATTGTATTGCCTACCTCAAAAAAATCATCTCGAACAAAAGTCTGAAAATGCGGGAGGACCTAATGTGTTTTGCCCGGGTCTTGAGCTTGGTGGCCCATTATGAAGCGGGAATGGACTATCATTTGGAGGTACAGCTGAAAAGCACCTATAAGTTTCTCCTAAAAATGAATGATTTGCACGCCGTGCAAAAGGAAATGATCAAATTTCTCAGGAGTTTGGGTGATATCTATCCGCATGAGCTTAAGAATGAATTCCAGAAACTTTACAATGAGCTCAAAAAATACGAGAATCATCCGTATGAAAAGCGTGCATTCCTCTATCTCGACATACTATCTTGGTTGGAATGTCATTTGGAGGGCAAGCCCGTGGCGCAGATTATTAGGGAAAAGGCTTTGTTGGCCACCCGCTAGCGGCAGGCATTCCATAAAGGATCATCGGGGGGATCCGCGTCAAAGTACAGGGAGTCGTTGCCAACAGGATGTTCCAATTGCAAACGTTTTGCATGAAGATGAATGCCACCATCGATATTGCTGCGCTTTGCGCCATACTTTAGATCTCCTTTAATGGGACTTCCAATTGCGGTCAATTGCGCCCTTATCTGATGGTGCCTGCCAGTTTTTAAATCAATTTCCAACAAGTAGTGGGAGTCCAGTTTTTTCAGTAGGGTATAGGTCAAAATGGCCTTCTTGCTGTTGGGCACTTCATGGGGATGAGCATAGGACTTGTTTTGTTTTGCATTGCGAACCAACCAGTGCGTCAACGTGGCTTCTTGTTCTTCCGGACGATCTTTGACAATGGCCCAGTAGGTTTTCTTTGTTTTCCCGGTTGCAAAAAGTTTGTTCAATCTGGAAAGGGCTTTGGAAGTTTTGGCGAACATCACAATGCCCGAAGTAGGCCGGTCCAAACGATGCACTACGCCAAGGAAAACGTTTCCAGGTTTGTCGTATTTTTTCTTGAGGTATTGTTTTACAATCTCACTTAACGGGACATCGCCAGTATTGTCGCCCTGCACTATGTCACCCGGCCTTTTGTTCACCACGATCAAGTGGTTGTCCTCAAAGACTATTTGTAAATTGGAAAGTGAAGTACGCTTGGTTTCGTTTGGCAAGGGCAATTTTTTGGATTCTTTTTATGGCTAGTACGATTCATCCTCATTGGGAAAATCCCTTCGCTTTACATCATCCACGTATTGTGAGATGGCATTGCCCATTTCTTCATACAGATTCATATACCTACGGAGAAAACGCGGGTTGAATTCATGGGTCATGCCCAAAAGATCGTGTACCACCAACACTTGGCCATCAACCCCGCCACCGGCACCTATCCCAATAATAGGTATGGAAACGCTCGCTGCGACCTCTTGCGCCAATTTTGCGGGAATCTTTTCCAATACGATGGCAAAACATCCTATTTTTTCCAAAAACTTGGCATCTTCCTTTAATTTTTTGGCCTCTTCATCTTCCTTGGCCCGAACTGTGTAAGTGCCAAACTTATAAATGGATTGTGGGGTAAGTCCCAAGTGCCCCATCACGGGTATCCCAGCCTGAAGAATCCGCTTTACAGATTCCTTTATTTCCACACCGCCCTCCATTTTTACCCCATGCGCACCACTTTCTTTCATAATGCGGATAGCAGACCGCAGCGCTTCCTTGGAATCGCTTTGGTAACTGCCAAATGGAATATCCACCACCACAAGGGCCCGGTTGGCCCCGCGTACCACCGAACTGGCATGATAGATCATTTGATCCAAAGTGATGGGCAAGGTGGTTTCATGGCCGGCTATAACGTTGCTGGCAGAATCTCCCACCAGAATAACATCCACATTGGCATCATCCACTATTTTGGCCATGGAATAATCATAAGCGGTGAGCATGGATATTTTTTCACCGGCTTGTTTCATTTCCGTCAAGGATTTCACGGTAATCCTTTTATATTCTTTTTTGGCGACAGACATTGGTTTCGTTTTGAAGGCTAAATGTAAGCAGATTTGTTTAATTTGGGCCACAATCAAAAAACTTCAAAAAATGATACGAGCTGCCTTATCCCTTACTTTTTTATTTGCTTTTGGCGCCTATGTGTTTGCGCAGGATTCCATCATGACAGGATCTTCGGCCCAAGAGGAGGTGAAAAGGACAATAACTGCCTTTTTTGATGGATTCCACAAGCAGGACTCTTCTTTGATCAAGAGCCTGGTGGCGGATAGGGTGGTGCTACAAACCACTGGGAAGGATAGAGAAGGTAAAACCCGTTTCAGGACAGAGGAATTCTCAGGGTTTTTGAAATCCATTTGCAGCATTCCGGACAGCATTGTCTTTGAGGAAAAGCTCACTTCGTTCTCCATACAGGTAGACCGCACCATGGCCAATGCTTGGGTGGGCTATGAGTTTTGGATCAATGGCGAATTTAGCCACTGTGGCATCAACTCCTTCCAGCTTGTTGATTTTGATGGGGATTGGAAGATCATCTATTTAATTGATACCCGGGGCAGGGAGGGATGCCTGAATTAACAATCGCTTAAAAAGACCCCTACGGCAAGACCACCCTCCGAGGTTTCCTTATATTTTGAGTTCATGTCCTTGGCTGTTTCCCACATGGTATTTACTACCTTGTCAAACGGCACCTTGGCCTCTTTCGGGTCGGCATCCAACGCCAGTTCAGAGGCATTTATAGCTTTTATGGCACCCATGGCATTACGTTCAATACAGGGCACTTGCACCAGACCGCCGATGGGGTCGCAGGTGAGTCCCAAATGATGTTCCATGGCGATTTCGGCGGCCATCAACACTTGCTCTGGCGTGCCTCCCATAAGTTCTGTAAGTCCAGCAGCCGCCATGGCTGAGGAAACGCCTATCTCCGCCTGACAGCCTCCCATGGCCGCGGAAATGGTAGCACCTTTCTTGAAAATGCTGCCCACTTCACTTGCCACCAACAAAAATTGTTTGACGTCCTCAAAGTTGGCGTCATGGTTTTCGATCACCATGTAGTACATCAATACGGCCGGAATCACCCCGGCACTTCCATTGGTCGGCGCGGTTACCACCCTGCCTAATGAGGCATTTACCTCATTTACCGAAAGAGCGAAGCAACTCACCCATTTGATGATCTGCCGAAATTTTACTTCCGTTTCCCGGATGCTTTCCAACCATTCTTGCGGATTGGTATAAGGGACTGTTCCCTTCAATTTTTGATGCATCTCAAAGGCCCTGCGTTTTACATTTAGCCCCCCTGGCAGTTTACCCTCGGTGTGACAGCCAACATACATACATTCCAGCATGGTCTCCCAGATGCGCTGCAATCCGGAATCGATTTCCTCGGCACTGCGCAATGAAAGCTCATTCTCCAATACGATCTCTGAAATTGATTTGTTGTGTTCCACACAATGTTGCAATAGCTCATTTCCGGTTTGGACGGGATGGGGGAAGCTTTTAAAGGTTTCTTTGTTTTCCTTGGCATGGATCAGTTCCTCTTTTACCACAAACCCCCCACCAATGGAGTAATAGGTCTCAATGGTTGAGGTATTGTCGGCCAATAGGGCTTCAAAACGAATGGCGTTGGCATGAAAAGGAAGAAATTCTCTTTTGAAAACAATGTGCCTTTCCCAATCAAAGGGAATTTCCGTTGTCCCGCCAAAATTGATTCGTTTTTCCGTTTTGATGGTCAAAATGGTAGGCTCTATTCCCTCAATGGGAACGGTTTCGGGGTCGGCTCCCAGCAGGCCCATGGTCACCGCAATGTCCGTGGCGTGGCCTTTGCCCGTCAAAGAAAGGGAACCATATAAAAACACGGTCACCTCTCTTACTTTTTCAAAAACACCCTGTTCCTTAAGCTCTTTTATCCAACGTTCGGCAGCACGCCAAGGGCCCAAGGTATGTGAACTGGATGGCCCAACCCCGATCTTGAGCATGTCAAAAACACTGATGCATTCCATTGCAGAAAATTAGTGCATCAAATATAGCGAGCCTGTCTTGCATAGTTGTAAACAAAGTGACAGGAAATGGTAAAAATTTTCAGGAGACGGTGGATTCTAACCGGGACAATAGCTGACACCTTGTCATATTCTGGCACATGGCACGATCATTGACATTTATTGGACGAACTAGAAACGAATTTTCAACGAAATAATACAGATACAATGAGCAAAATTATTGGTATAGATTTGGGTACAACCAATTCGTGTGTCTCTGTAATGGAGGGTAACGAACCGGTGGTGATTCCAAATGCCGAGGGTAAGCGAACCACGCCATCCGTCATCGCTTTTGTGGAAGGTGGTGAGATCAAGGTGGGCGACCCTGCAAAAAGGCAAGCGGTAACCAACCCGAATAAGACTATTTATTCCATAAAGAGGTTTATGGGGAACAAATTTTCGGAATCCAAAACGGAAGCGGAACGAGTTCCTTATAAGGTGGTAAAGGGTGACAACGACACGCCACGTGTAGATATTGACGGTCGTTTGTACACTCCCCAGGAACTTTCGGCCATGATCCTTCAAAAAATGAAGAAGACTGCCGAAGATTATTTGGGACAGGATGTGACCCGTGCGGTGATCACAGTTCCTGCCTATTTCAATGATTCACAGCGGCAGGCCACCAAAGAAGCTGGCGAAATTGCCGGCCTAACCGTGGAGCGCATCATCAACGAACCTACAGCGGCCTCTTTGGCCTATGGGCTCGATAAAAAGGATACAGATCAAAAAATTGTGGTATTCGACTTTGGAGGAGGTACCCACGATGTTTCCATCTTGGAATTGGGTGATGGTGTTTTTGAAGTATTGGCCACTGATGGGGACACCCACTTGGGAGGTGATGACGTGGACCAAAAAATCATTGATTGGTTGGCAGAAGAGTTCAAAAAAGACGAAGGATTGGACCTGCGTAGTGATTCCATGGCGTTGCAACGCTTGCGAGAAGCAGCCGAAAAAGCCAAGATTGAACTGTCCTCTTCAGCCCAAACAGAAATCAATTTGCCTTATGTGACAGCTACGGCATCTGGGCCAAAGCACTTGGTGCGAACCCTGTCCCGCTCAAAATTTGAGCAGTTGATCGATGATTTGGTAAAAAGAACAATCGCTCCTTGTGAGACGGCATTGAAATCTGCCGGACTTTCCAAAAGTGATATTGACGAGATTATTTTGGTGGGTGGTTCTACCCGTATCCCTGCGGTTCAGGAAGCTGTGGAGAAATTTTTTGGCAAGAAACCTTCCAAAGGAGTAAATCCCGATGAGGTAGTGGCCGTTGGCGCTGCAATTCAAGGCGGGGTTTTGACCGGGGATGTAAAAGATGTGCTTTTGCTGGATGTTACCCCACTTTCATTGGGTATCGAGACCATGGGAAGCGTATTCACCAAACTGATTGAGGCGAACACCACAATTCCTACCAAGAAATCCCAGGTATTTTCCACCGCAGCGGACAACCAACCTTCGGTTGAAATCCACGTGCTGCAAGGGGAACGACCCATGGCAGCAGACAACAAAACCATAGGAAGATTCCATTTGGATGGTATTCCTCCTGCACCTAGGGGCACACCGCAGATCGAGGTAGCCTTTGACATCGATGCCAATGGTATCATCAAGGTGTCGGCAACGGATAAGGCCACCGGAAAATCACAGGATATCCGAATAGAGGCGTCTTCTGGTCTGACCGAAGAGGAAATCAAGAAAATGAAGGCCGAGGCCGAGGCCAACGCAGAGACAGATAAAAAAGCCAAGGAGAAGGCGGATAAATTGAACGAGGCCGATGCCATGATCTTTCAAACGGAAAAACAGTTGAAGGAGTTCGGGGATAAATTGTCCGAGGATAAGAAAAAGCCCATTGAAGATGCTTTGGAAGAACTGAAAAAGGCCTATGAAACCAAAGATGTGGTGGTAATAGACCCTGCTTTGGAGAAAATCAATGAAGCTTGGAAAGTGGCTTCCGAGGAAATGTACAAGGCCCAGGCTGAGGCTGCACAAGCCAATGGTGCCGGTAAAGCCGGCGCTGACAATGCCGCTGGTGGAAGTGAGACCGCTTCAGAAGGAGACAATGTTGAGGATGTTGATTTTGAAGAGGTTAAATAGCAGTATGATTATTAAGAAAAACCTGATGGAAACATCAGGTTTTTTTATGACTAGATAATAACAGGAGAGTAAAGGAGTTATATTTCCTAAAACTTTTAAACATGAGAAAATTAGTATTGTTTAGTACTTTAATATTATTTGGTATGGCATTTAGTAGTGCACAAGGAAAAATTGGAATAGGGATCAATGCGGGCTTGCCCGTGGGTGATGCTGGAGATCTTTCCTCTTTTGCCATCATAGCAGATTTAGGTTATTATGTTGAGGCCTCTGATCAATTTGAAATAGCTCCAACAATAGGGATCATTCAAGCATTTGGCAAAGAAATAGAGGGAGTGGGGATAAGTTTTGAAGTTCCAGACATTCAATTTTTGCCAATTGCCCTTCAAGGCCGAATCAATGCCTCCGAAGACTTTTGGCTTCAGGCAGGTCTTGGGTATGCCTTGGGCATCAATGAAGGAAATGATGGTGGATTCTACTATAGTCCACAAATGGGCTACAATATCAGCGAAGCCGTTGCCCTATCTTTGGGTTATAGAGGTGTGAGCAATAATGGAACGTTTAGTTTGATATCGGCAGGATTGTTATTCAGTCTTTGATTCTCATTTAAAATATAAAAAACCCTGGCCTTAGGCCAGGGTTTTTTATTTGCTCTATTTGGGAACCTTATGCGGCATTCAATTGCTGTGTTTCCATCTCCTGAAGCTTTTTTAGGGCTTCCGACTTTGAGTTCACATTGAGCTTGACATAAATGTTCTGAATGTGAAAATTCACGGCACTAGGTGTGACACATAATCGGTCCGCAATCATTTTATAAGTGAAACCTTGCGTTAGGAGTTCAACAATCTGGTTTTCCTTTTTTGAGAATGCCTCAAAAGTCCTGTTCTGAAAGGAACTGATGATTTTCTTGGCCACATCGTGCTCCAATGCGACACCATGTTGATGAAGCTCCTCAATGGCTCCAAAAAGCCGATTTTTGGTCAAAGGCTTTGTCAAAAAACCGTTGGCTCCCCTTTTAAAGGCTTCTTTGATGACCTCGAAATCGCAGTCTGTGCTCATCATCAAAACTTTTGGGGCATTGGCCTGTTTATGGAAATATTGAATTCCGTCAATCCCAGAGATTCCTATCAAGCTTACTTCCGATACGATGATTTCAGTTCCAATTCGTCCAGCATGGGACATGAACTCATGTACAGAGAGATAGATTCCTTGCAACTTATAATGGGTCATGTCACTAAAATAGAATCTGTAGAGGGGGTGTAGTTTTTCATCGTTATCAATAATGGTGATGTTTAATGGATTTGTTTTCATGGTACTAGATTTGGGATAATCTGATTTTGTCATTAATTGCCTTCATTTTGCCATACAACAGGGCAAAACGTATCCTGTCCACACTGTCCAGCGTAGGGAATAGGGGATGGGACTTCGTTGTTCTGCCAACCAAATAACAGGACAAATCAGTCTACCAGCGCCCATATCCTTGATGGACATGCTGATAACAATCCTTTAAAAAGGATTAATCAATGTAGTTTAGAAAAGGTTTTTAGTGCGCGTTAAAAACGGACCCTTTTTAGGTTTGGGGGATTTGGCCTTGCACTAAGAAACGTAGCTTTTTTCATGAGTATAAGATTTGGGTTTGTATTATTTCAAGAATTAAATTAGGTTTTTTTTCCCTTCGGGAGAATTTTTTGTGGCGTTTTTCGTTCAAATGCATGCTCATGTTTAAACACTCCACTGCAAAAAAAGTGAAGGTTTGGATTGTAGAAAAGAGGCTGATATGGTGTTTTACAAAAAAAATAGGATGCCCTTTTGGAGCATCCTATTCTCGACAAAATCGGTCCGGATGAAATAATACAACCCGCTTTCTATGATAAAGTGTCAGTTCCCCCTGTGTAGTTTATCATGGGTCAAAAATGTTTAGTATCTCGGCAATTGACAAAATCAGATCAACCCTCAGGTAGCGGACCGATTTATTTTAGTGTTTTTAATCCTCAAACGAAGTGCTGGTATATTCGTATGTGGTTTCTGTGCGCAAAGCTTTGTCAAGGTCTTCATCGTTATAGGCCACCATGGTATCTTCCACGGGCTTGCTCCTATAGGCAATCGTGACTTGTTCAATGGTATGGTTCTCGCCCCGGTTGGATACCACGTAGCTCAATCCTTGCTCAATATCCAACTGGATTGCATAGTCGTCTCTGCTGCTGTTAATATGGCTTCCAAGATTAACGGAAGGGGTAAGGCTGTTGTGGGCCACTTGGGTAGCATACAGATCTAGGCCTCCGTATCCATCCCTGCCTTCGGAGGCAAAGAACAAAAGGGTTCCGTTATACAGGTTTGGATATAGTTCATCTTCTTTGGTATTTACCTTTGGACCTAGGTTTTTGGATACGCCAAGGCTCCCATCAGGTTTTATATCGGCCACATAGATATCATATTTTCCATAGCTACCCTTCATGTTGGATGCAAAAAACAAACGCTTGCCGTCATCGGAAATGGTGGGGTGTTTGGCTGAGGCATATTTTGGACAGACCTCTAATTTGGTGATATTGGTCCATTTCCCATTTATTCTTTCCGCTCGGTAGATTTCGTGCACTACCTCTTTTTTAGAGAATAGGCCATATAATGGTTTCTGTTGGTCGGAGCTGCTGAAATAGGCGGTGTTTCCATCTTGGGTAACAGACATGGACGGAACGTAACCTTCCAGTGTGGAAAAACTTCCACCATTATATTGGTTCTGCACTATTTCTTCATTGTTTTCAAACTTCATCGGGTTTTGTGCCATGGTCTGGCCTAAATGGAACATTCCGATAAATAAGGTCAGGCTGTAGGTTATTGCTCGTGTCATGATTTTGGGATTTGGGGGTTAATACATGACAAAGTTGGGAAAAGACTAGTAGTGGATACTTATCAATTTTTCATAGGTTTTCAATTTTAACGATAAAAAAGTGTATTTCATCGAATTTATTTTAACCTATGGGCGTGTTCAAAATCAATTAGTGCCGATTAACGATGTTTTGTGCAGTTCAACAGATGGCTAGTGCATCCAGCCAGATTCTCGATCTTGGGTCTAAGTTATCTTTATCATGTTTGAGGTGGGGTTTGCAATGTGCTCAAATCGTTGGTACAGGGCATTGTGCTAAATGGGGAATGGCATATCATAGATCAAAAACGAGAAATGTTCATTCTGCGGATTGCCCAAAACTTTTGTAACAACGTTCCTTTTACAAATATGGGAACCACAGGGATTCTTTTTTTCAAATAGTGCATGGCAGCCTGCTCCAGAGGAGCATCAATCTTTCCGGTTATCTTAAACTCTTTGAACTTCGAATCCTTGACTTTTCGGGAATAGATTGTGCATCCTTTTGATTGATTGGAGTTTTTCCATCCATACTTCGTTGGTTGGTTTCCCATTCCTTTAGGCTCTTATTTCTAAGCCGAATGGCACGATGCGTAGCGCAACCAGCTAATGACAGCATAAAAATCCCCATCCAAGCCCATGTTGTGATGACAAAAAACAATTTAAGTGATGGTGATTGGATTTTTCCTTTTGAACCCATTATGTTCTGGTCTGGTTTGTTGGATTCAGTGCAGGCAGTTTCCAAGCAATCATTGCTATAGCTATCAAAGCCATAAACTCCATCACCATAAAAAAGATGTCATCCAAATCCACTGAAGGCAGCACACTTAGCATCCCAAAGGAGGTGACGATCACGGCGACAATGTTTGCCCATTTGTTGGCAACATCACTCAATACTTTGGGAAGAAGCACCATTAAAATGGGAATTTCCAGAATAAACCCAAAAACTAGGACAAGTTCTTCCGATATGTCCAGGGACATTAGTTCCTCAATAAAACCTTGGCTTGCGAATTGGTGAAGATCTCTAAAGATCATGTTCAACAATACAAAAATCCATAGGGTGGACAACAGTGACCGTGTTTCAGTTTTGTTTTTTCTCATATAGCTAAAATTTGAATTGCAAAATTGGAACACCAAGATTCGTTTTACATTGACTTGGGTTAAGAAATAACGGTCGGTTGTCCCCATGAAAATTGTTGTCGGGAACAAAGGGATTTTGATTATTTGAGAATACGCTTACGAATGCGGCTAAGAGATTCGGGTTTGATGCCCAGATAACTGGCAATCAAATATTGAGGTATCCTTTCAAGAAGTTCGGGAGATTTATCCTGTAGATTCAAATAGCGTTTTTCCGGGCTCAGCTTTATGAAATTATCATATTTCATTCTTTGGGATGCCAATTCATCCTCAAGTACACTTGGTCCCATAGCGGCTAATCTGGGAACTTTTTTCATTATTTCTTCGGTTCTTTTTTGGGATCCAATGGAAACAATGCAATCTTCCAGACACTCCACATAGTATTGCGAGGGCTCCTTGGTGGTATAACTCACGGGGGTAATAGGTTGTTTTTCGGTAAAGAACTCGGTCACTTTCACTTCACCATCAACTAAATAGTAGCTGTAAATACAACCTTTAAGAATAAAAAAGCATTCATTGGCCAGTTCTCCTTCGCGTAATAGGATTGCACCTTTTTTGAATGATTTTATGAATTTTTGTTCCGATATAATCGCTTTTTCCTGCTGCGTAAGGTCAATATACTTTGATAAGAAATCAAATATTACTTGGTCCATTTTAACGATTGTTCAGTTTTCAAATGTTTCGGAATGTCTACAAATTTAGCAAGGTTTTGGGCGAAATGAAAAAATCAAATGTTTAGAGCGTCTGATTGGGGCGAAAATGTTTTTGTTGCCCAACTCATTTTGTAGATTACTATTGCAAAATACTATAGGCGTGAAAGCGTAGTGATTTCTTATGCATTAGGCAAAGGCCTCTTATAAAAAAGGTAGCGGCTTCAAGGTACATCACTTGTAAGCCGCTACCAAGTCGGTTAATTTAATGCAGTGTTCTTTGAACAACGCTGTTAACCTTACCGCCTTTGTCCAAAGTTTTAACAGTTTTTATCCTTTTGGTTCTGTTTTGTTGAACATATATCGGGCAATTTTCCATTTCCCATCAACCTTTTCAAATACGAAGAGTTCTCTGTTCGCTTCGGGGATGGTATCGCCCGTGGCATGTATCAGCGCAGTTCCTTTTGAGCTCGTTACTGCAAATGCCATGTTTCCTTCCACTTCGATTTCTTCAACGAAAAACTCTATGTTCAATTGGATTTGGGAGAAAACGTATTCATAGGACTTCAATATGCCATCTGCTCCAATTCCAGAGGGGGCCTCTGTTGGCATAAATATTCCATCCTTTGTGTAAAGTGATTGCGCCAATTTGGAATCTGATGTGTTCAATGACTTCTGGTATTCGCTCAATAGCGCTTCTATTTTTTGCTTTTCTTGCTTTTCCATGATTTCTGTTTTTTGGGTTAATTTTTCATTTGATTCCTGATTTTTGTTTTCACCGCATGAAGTCATCAGGAGTAGTGCCAACGTTGGTATCAAAAAATGTTTCATTGCCTTTGTTTTTTGTTTGAGACAAAGGTCTGGAATCATCACCATGCTTACCTATATGGTAGTTTAAGAAAGAACCTTAATGTGGATTAAGATTTGGCGATCTTCTTCCTAATGGTACTGAGAAACTCTGGTGTTACCCCTAGGTAAGAGGCAATCTGAACATTGGAGATTCTATTGAAGAAATGTGGATAGCGTTCTAAAAAATCCAAATACCGCTCCTCGGCGGTTGAACTGATGTTCTGAAGGATTCTGCGTTGGGCGCTTACAAGGGCATTTTCTGTGAACACCCTAAAAATGCGGTTGAATTTGGGGTACTCCACAAAGAGTTTGAGCTGATCTTCTTTTTTGATTTGAAAGACAATTGAGTTTTCCAAGGCTTCTATACATAGTTTAGTCGGTTCTTCGGAATGAAAACTGCCAATGTCACCGATCCACCAATTCTCAATGGCAAACTGCAGGTTATGCTCTTTGCCTCTTTCATCAATCATGTACATTCTGAAACATCCTTCAGTCACGAATGTGTTATGCGTGCACACATCACCTTCCTGAAGAATAAATTGCCTTCGTTTTACCCTCCGCGCTTTGAAAACTTCTTCCACAAAGGACTTTTCTTCTTCGCTTAAGGGAAGATATTTTTCGAAATAGTCTAGTAATGGTTTTATGGTCATTTTCAAGTTAATTATAACGGCCAGAATAAATGCACGTCTTACTAACGTTTATTTTTTGTTACGACGTTTGTAATCCAATAAATCAAATGCGAACAATTTATTGAGTTCCCCCTTCAAATTATTGTCCAGTTTGAGATTGAATAGCAGCTTGAGCGATTTGTTTATTGCGTTTAGTTCCTGGACATTCATCGTTTGAATATGTTCTTGTATATCATACGTGATTTCCTGGCCAAATTCGTCATATGCTTTCCCATCCTCTCCCAACTCTCTATAACAATATTTGTTATCAAAAAGTAAATCGTAGAACTGAAATGCGGCAAACCTTTTGAATTCGTTTGTATTTAGCCTAATAGCCTCTTTTAGGTAATAGATAATTGATCCCCAAAAAGACTCTGCTTCCATTTCATTTCTTGAAAGTTCCAATTCTCCGTCAAGAATTTTATACTCATCAATCCATCGGTTATCCATATCACCTGACGAAAAAATGAAAAAATGAGAATTTTCTAAGTAATTACTTAAACCCTTAAGCGCAAAATAAAAATTATACATTGGAATAAACGCAACATCCCCTGTCATATCCAAACACAAGAACCAATCATCGTCTTCAAAACAATCAATTGCAATGATTTCATTATTTCTGATATTTCCCTGATTGTAGCATTGAATTTGATGTTTTAGATGTTTTGGAAGTAAATCATATCTATTTTTTACCTCCTCAATCGCATTGGAATTTACTTTTATGAACACTCTATTAAATGAAAGTTCCCTAAAAGGAGTTACTTGATTAAACACTAATCGATACCGACCAAAAAATGGGCTTTTTACATCTTTTTGTAAACCGATTTTCGGATTTATACTTTCAAATGGGTTCATTTTTCATGCACATCAATGATTCGCTTATAACTAGTTGCTGACTTTTTCAACGGAAAATGTTCGCTTGACTTTAAAAGTAATTTATTGCAGGAATTTCCACTTGGAAATTCCGTCCGCAATTAATAATTATAAACCGTGTTAGCGAAATGTAATTATTTTATAACAGAAATGGCCTTTCTTACCTCTGACATATCCAGTTCATACTCTTTGCAATTCTGTAGTGCGCTTTCTAACCTATTTTGAACATTTTATCTCCTTTACAAGAAAAGAGAAGTCTTTTTAAGAAAAAAAGTTTGAAGCTTTCACTTTTCTAGAGCTATTTCGAAAACAAAATAAAATTAAGAGTTCTGTCACCCAGATTGTCACCCAAAATAAAAAAGCCCCAAAATAGGGGCTTTCAAAAAAATACTGGCGGAGGAAGAGGGATTCGAACCCCCGGAGGTGTGACCCTCAACAGTTTTCAAGACTGCCGCATTCGACCACTCTGCCATTCCTCCTAAGCGGGTGCAAATATAGGAAGCTTTTGCGTTTGTAAAAAGGTTTTTTTCAATTTCAACAAATACTGTGGCCCAAATGGATTTTAAAAACCTTTATGGAACAGACGACAATAAAAAAACCCGGTTCTTTCAAAGAACCGGGTTCCAATATGATAAATGATCTATCGTTAGTTCAGGTTAACTTCAACCCCGGCAGTGATAATGTCCCACGAACCACCGTCCAAAGAAACGCCACGATATGCTGCCATTATGGCCACCTTATCGGAAACGTTGTATCCAAACCTAGGGCTGTAGTAGAAACCTCCATCATTCCCATCATTGATACCAACGGCATAACCAAGGCCCCCACCGATAAAGAAGTCGTCAAAAGCGTAACGAGCCTCTCCGCCAATGGGAAGAAACTGAACGTCTTCTACTTCAAAGGTAAATCCTCCCACGGAAACTTCATCACCAAAGCTGTGGGAAAACCCAATAGCAGGTCCAGCTGAGAATTCATCGCTTATATCAAACAAATATCCAAGGTCCACAGCGATGGCAAAGGTAGCTAGGTCACCGGCATCACCAATAGGCAAACCAAGATGTGCTCCAGCCTTAAAATCTCCCTGCCCAAAAATGGATGAACCCATGGTCAAGGTTAACAATAAACATAACAATGTTGCTTTTTTCATGATATACTAATTTTTAGTTGTAGAGATGGTAAACGCCATTTTTCAGTTTATATTTCCTACAAAACGGATTTTTTTAAAAAAAGAGGGTCTGTTCAACCTATATGTCTCCAAATTAAACGGCAATATTTTCAATTACCCGCTTACGTTTGTGTCGCTTCGCTTATTTTTACGCTGTGGAAGCCTGGTATCACTACGCATTATTGATAATAGTTGGTTTTGCCGTAGGCTTTATCAACACCATAGCTGGAGGAGGCTCGTTGTTGGCCCTGCCAACCCTTATATTTTTGGGATTGCCGCCCAGTGTTGCCAATGGCACCAACCGCGTGGCCATAATTATCCAAACATCGCTCGCCACTGCTGGATTCAAGAGTAAAGGGGTATCCACCTTCCCATTCAATGCCTATTTGGGGATTTCAGCCTTGCTCGGGTCCATTATCGGTGCCCAGATAGCGGTGGACATAAAAGGGGAGACTTTTAATCGCATTTTAGCCATCGTGATGATAGCCGTGGTGGTCATCATCATATTTAAACCAAAGATCAATGTAGAGGAGCTTACCGAGCGCATCACGGGAAAATACCTGTGGATTGGCATCATTGCCTTTTTCTTCATTGGAATATATGGCGGGTTCATCAATGCCGGGATAGGTTTTGTGATCATATTATTTTTGCACTACGTAAACCGGATGAACCTGGTACGGGTCAACGCAACCAAAGTATCGGTAGTCTTGGCGTACACAATTTCCGCGCTGGCGGTTTTTGTCATAAATGATAAAGTGGATTGGTTGGCCGGATTTACCTTGGCTATTGGCACAGGTGGCGGTGGATGGGTATCCAGTAGGGTATCGGTGAACAAAGGAGATGGATTCATTAAAACATTTTTGGTCATCATGGTAATTGCCATGGCCATTAAACTGTGGTTTTTTACATAGAAAGATATGCCTGGATTTGAACTTTTTGGAGATAAAGAAAGAAAAGAGGTAAACGACGTTCTGGATTCCGGGGTGCTTATGCGTTACGGGTTCGATGGCATGCGGAAAAGACATTGGAAAGCCAAGTCGCTGGAAGATGCTCTTGTCCAACGGATGCAAGTGTCCCATGCACACCTAACCAGTAGCGGTACTTCGGCCCTTACTGTTGCTCTTGCCGGTGCTGGAGTGGGAGCGGGGGATGAGGTAATCATGCCCACCTTTACCTTTGTGGCCAGTTTTGAGTCCATTTTGATGCTGGGGGCGGTCCCCATTTTAGTGGATATCGATGATACGTTGACCTTGGACCCCAACGCTGTGGAAAAAGCCATAACGGAAAGGACCAAAGTGATTATGCCCGTACACATGTGTGGTTCCATGGCCGATTTGGGGGCGCTGCAATCCATTTGTAAGAAATATGGGCTACTGTTATTGGAGGATGCCTGTCAGGCCATTGGGGGCAGTTATCAGGGAAAACCTTTGGGTAGTATCGGGGATTTGGGCTGTTTCTCGTTTGACTATGTCAAGACCATCACCTGTGGCGAGGGAGGAGCTGTCATCACCAATAATAAAAACTATTATGAAAATGCCCACAAGTACTCCGATCATGGCCATGACCATTTGGGAAATGATAGGGGAGCGGAGGCGCATCCGTTTTTAGGATACAATTTTCGGATTTCCGAACTGAATGCCGCTGTGGGGCTGGCACAGATTGCCCGGCTGGATGAATTCATCGGCATACAAAAAAGAAACTACAACATCCTTAGGGAGACCCTGTCCCAAATCCCTGAGATCACTTTTAGAAGGGTTCCGGAAGGCGGGGAAGAAAACCATTCGTTCCTCAATTTCTTTCTTCCCACGGAGAAATTGGCCCGCAGGGCGCATCGCAGTCTTGGTGAAAATGGCGTTGATGGCTGTTTCTATTGGTATGACAACAATTGGCATTATTATCGGAAATGGGAACATTTGACCGAAGCAAAGTCCTTGGGCAAATTGCCGAAAGAAGTGTTGGATTCACTTCAGGATTTTTCCAAAGTTGATTTTTCAGCCTCGGACCATTGGATGGGCCGCACCATTTCCTGTTTGATTAAATTGGGCTGGACTGCAACCGAAGTGGAACAAAGAGCCCAGAAAATGGCTGAGGCCATAAAAAGTGCTCTCTAGTAGTTTACATACTCCACAATCTCCAGACCGTAACCTACCATTCCAACACGACGCGTTTTTCCGGAATTGGTCAACAATCGAATTTTTGAAATGTTGAGGTCGTGTAGGATCTGTGCACCAATACCAAAATCCTTGGTGTCCATTTCAATTTTTGGTGCATTGTAAATGCCTTGGGCCTGTAATTTTTTGTACTCCGCAAGACGCCCCAAAAGATTTATGGATTGGCTTTCCTGATTAATAAAGATCATGGCAGCCTTTTCTTCCTTGTTCAATGCCTTGAACATATTGTGGAGCACCTCATCGGGATTGTTGGTCAAAGTGCCCAACATATCGTTGTTGACCAATGTGGAATTGATACGGGTGAGCACAGGTTCCCCGCTTTTCCAAGTGCCGCGCAACAATGCTATGTGTACTTGGTCATTGGTGGTCTGTTGATAGGCCCGTAGTCGAAAATCCCCGAACCGGGTCTTGATGTCGAAGGCGTCTTTGAGTTCTATGAGGCTGTCATGCTCCATCCGATAGGCAATCAAATCCTCGATGGAAACTATTTTGAGGTCAAATTTCTTGGCCACATTCATAAGCTCCGGCAGGCGGGCCATGCTACCATCCTCGTTCATGATCTCCACAATCACTCCAGCGGGTTGCAGACCTGCCAAACGCGCAAAATCTATGGCCGCCTCCGTATGGCCTGTTCGTCGCAACACACCGCCCTCTTTCGCAATCAATGGAAAAATGTGACCGGGTCGGGCCAGTTCGTGTGCCTTGGTGGAGTTATCCGTGAGTGCCAATACGGTTTTCGCGCGGTCCGCAGCTGAGATACCAGTGGTTACCCCATTGCCCCTCAAATCTACCGAAACGGTGAAGGCGGTCTCAAGGGGGTCGGAATTATGGGTCACCATTTTATGCAATCCCAATTCCTTGCAACGGCCCTCGGTAAGTGGGGTGCATATTAGTCCACGCCCGTGTTTGGCCATAAAGTTGATGGTCTCTGGGGTGATCAATTCGGCAGCCGCCACAAAATCGCCTTCGTTTTCCCGATTCTCATCATCGACCACAATGATAACCTTGCCCTGTCGAATATCGGCAATCGCCTCTTCAATAGCGTCAAGCTGTATCTTCTTATCCTTAAATACCATCTATGCTTTCTTTGTCTTTTTGGCAAACTTGCCAATAAATTGCTTCAATACATCGAACAAATGTCCAAACCCGAACAGTCCTTTGTCCGCAGTGGCCCTCTTGGTAAGCGAAATGCCCAGCGGAAGCATGATCAGGGTGGAGAGCCATGCGCCCAAGGCTGGGTGTATGTTGCCCTCCTTGGCATAGTTGCCAGCAAAAACGCCAATAAAATAATACGTCAAAAATAGCATAATGGCAACGACCATAGGAAGTCCAAGCCCACCTTTTCTAATGATGGCTCCCAAGGGAGCTCCCACAAAAAAGAGGATAATGCACGAAAGTGCAAGCGCATATTTCTTGTGCAGCGAAAGGATATGGCTGTTGTAGAACTTGAAGCGCTTTTGCAGCTCTTCCTTTTTCGATTTTACGGTGTTTAGGACTCCAGTGACCGAATTTTTGGCGTTGTTCACCAGTTGCGAGCGCTGCCATACCTTAAGGCTGCCCAGGAGCCCTTCAATACTATTGATGGTATCCACGGGCTGTTTGGTAAGGCTGTCCAATGAAACAATTTCGTTCAGTTTTACAAGGGAACTGTCCTTTTTTTCAGGTAAAGGAAAGGCACCCATTCTGCTGGTAATGCTTTTGGAGAAAGCCTCCACTTTTTCCACGTTGTTTTTTCCGAGGGAATCGATGTCTTTGATCAAGCGGACCACATTTTTCATCTTATCGGTGGTGATGTTCTGGTCCTCTTCCAGGTCTTGGTCGTTCAACTCTGAAATATCTATGTTGATGGTGTATGTTTCAAACTTGGATTTGGCAAACGGATGCTTTCTTCTCTCTGTACTTTTGCTTGGTTTGAGTTCTTCGTAATAATGGCCATCCTTCAGCACAAGTTGGATGATATCGGATTCCTCACTGCTGATCAACTCCCCCGACTGTGCTTTGATGACGGTGTTGTTCACACTTTGATTGGTCTTTTTGTGGATGATCACGTTTTCCAAAAACCGGTCTTGCTCCCCGAATTTTCGTTCCACCTTTATGTTCATGCCCTGTCCGGTCCCCTCAAAATCACTGAAAACCCCTTCCGTAATGGCGGCTGCCGGTTTTACCTTGGCAATATTACGGCGCAGGTTGAACATTTTCTGTTCCGATTTCGGGATAATGTTGTTGGCAAAGAAAAAAGTGATCACGCCCAGAAAAAGCACAAAAACAATGAGGCTCCGCATGCCTCGTTGCAGGGAAATTCCTGATGCCTTCATGGCAGCAAACTCATAGTTTTCGGCAAAAGTACCAAAGGTAAGGATGGAAGAGAGCAGTACGGTCAGTGGCAGAACCTTGTCCACCAGGGTAGGGATAAAATAGAAAATGAACTTTCCGATGATGACAATCCCCAATCCCTTTCCGGCCAGATCATCTATAAATAGCCATATCCCCTGAAAAATGAATATGACTATAAGAATAAAGAATGAACTAAAGAAATTGTAAAGAAATCTTGATAATATATAGCGATCAAGTATTTTCAACGCCTAGTTTCTTATGATGTAATACCCTTCTTCCTCGTATTTTTTCTCGTTAAAGGTAAAGAGTCCGCTGGAAAGGGGTTGATTGGTTTTGAAAGAATTAACGGTAATGGTGGTCTTGGTTCCGTTTTTACCGGTTTGTATGAGTTTATAGATGTGCTTTGTCTCCGAATCGATGCCCAAAAGCACCGATTTGATCTCGGTGTTGGAATCAATCGGAACCAATTTCACATACTGGATCTTTCTTCCGCCCACATTTTGCAGAATGTCCCAGTGATAGTTGTGCCCCGTCTTGTAAAAGGTCAACATTTTTGATGGGCTCACGTTGTCCTCGTCCTCGTTTACATCCTCAATGGTCACTTCCTCATTTTCTGGGACCACGGTATACACTTTCTTACCATCATAAAGTTGTTTTGCCCCAAAATAGTTCAACAGATATTTTTCCCCATCCAAGGTAACATTGCCATTGGTCTCTTGCTTAAGATTGGCCTCGGTGTTTTCCAGGGTGGAGGAAAAATCGATATGGATGTTGTCATAGCCCATCACTTTGTTGTAGACTTCGTCCAGGAGGGCTTTTGCTTTGGATGAATTTTGAGCATGGGAAATGAGTATTGATCCCAAAAGCGCAAGGAAAAGAAGTTGTTTTTTTATCATGGCATTATTTTGTTTCGTTCGCTAATAATTGGTCAAGGGCATAAATATCCGGAATCAACACCTGCCGTGCCTTGCTTCCTTCAAATGGACCGACGATTCCGGCAGCCTCCAGTTGGTCAATGATTCTCCCGGCCCTGTTATACCCCAATTTCAATTTTCTTTGGATTAGGGAGGCGGAACCTTGCTGGGAGGTCACGATCACCTCTGCCGCTTCGCGGAACATGGCATCCCTTTCCGAAATGTCATAATCAATACCCGTGCCAGAATCCTCTCCCACATATTCCGGAAGCATATGGGCTTCGGGATATGCTCGCTGCGACCCGATATATTCGGTTATTTTGCCCACTTCCGGAGTGTCCACAAAGGCGCATTGAAGCCTTGTAACATCATTGCCTTGGGTGAAAAGCATATCGCCCCTACCAATAAGTTGGTCGGCCCCTTGGGTGTCCAGAATGGTACGGGAGTCTATTTTTGAAGTTACCCTAAAGGCAATTCGGGCCGGGAAATTAGCCTTGATGATACCCGTGATCACATTTACGGAAGGTCGCTGGGTTGCTATGATCAGGTGAATTCCAATGGCCCGCGCCAGTTGTGCCAATCTGGCAATGGGGGTTTCCACTTCCTTGCCGGCTGTCATGATGAGGTCGGCAAACTCATCGATTACCAACACAATATAGGGCAGGTACTTGTGACCATCATTGGGGTTGAGCTTGCGCGCCTTGAACTTCACATTATATTCCTTGATGTTGCGCACCATGGCAATCTTCAAAAGCTCGTACCTATTGTCCATTTCAATACAAAGGGAGTTCAGTGTATTGATCACCTTATTGTTATCGGTAATGATGGCTTCTTCGGAATCTGGCAGTTTGGCCAAAAAATGCCTTTCAATTTTGTTGTAAAGGGTAAGCTCCACTTTTTTTGGATCCACCAATACAAACTTAACTTCCGCCGGATGCTTTTTGTATAGAATGGAGGTGATCACGGCATTCAATCCCACAGATTTTCCCTGTCCCGTGGCACCCGCCATCAACAAATGGGGCATTTTGGAAAGGTCCACCACAAATGTTTCATTGCTGATGGTCTTTCCAAAGGCGATCGGAAGTTCCATCTCCGCTTTCTGGAATTTACTTGAGGCAATTACGGAACGCATCGAAACTATAGTGGCATTTTTGTTCGGAACTTCGATACCTACGGTACCTTTTCCGGGTATGGGAGCAATAATCCGTATGCCCAGGGCAGCAAGGGACAGCGCTATGTCATCTTCCAGATTTTTTATTTTGGAAATCCGTATTCCCGCCTCAGGGACTATTTCATAAAGGGTAACGGTGGGGCCAATGGTCGCTTTTATTTGGGCAATGCCAATTTTATAATTCTTGAGGGTACTTACAATTTTGTTCTTGTTTTCTTCAAGTTCCTCTTGGTTGATGGTAATACCTCCAGAAGCACCATGTGCGTCCAGTAGGTCCAGCGGGGGAAACTTATAATTTCCCAGTTCCAGTTTTGGGTCAAATTCCCCAAAATCCTTGACCAACCTGGCGGCTTTTATGTCCTTTTCTTCCTCTTCCTCGGCTACCTGCTCCACTTTTAGGTCAATTTCAGGATCATCCTCCTCAGGAAGGTTCACATCCAGACCTGCCTCGCTCTGTAAGGGAGGTATATCTTTTCTGTGGGTATAGGTGTCCGCCAATTTTTGTTCGGCATCGGCATCCACGCTCAGCTCAATACTGCTTTCATCCAAATCATCAGCCACCTCAGCACCCCCAAAGTCAGATTTGATTTTTCGTCGCTGTGAGCGAAAGAAATTGGCAAATCCCTCTGGAGTGAAGTTGAATAGGCGTACCAAAATCACAATCAACACAAAAAGCAGTAGCAGCAACACGCCAATTTTTCCGGTATAATCTTGGAGAAAATCATTCATCTCAAACCCGATGAGTCCGCCCAAAAGGGGTTGTTCCATTGCAAAAAAGCCAAGGGCTATGGAAACCCAGATTATTCCGACCAATCCCCAAATCCATTTTCCCAAAAGACTTTTACCGTTCAATCCCAAAAAAAGATAAAGTCCAGTTATCGCCAAGAGCAGAGGAAACGCAAAAGAAGCCAGACCAAAACCCTTGAACATAAAAAAGTGGCTCACGGAGGCGCCAAACTTGTTCAACAAATTGCTGGCCTGTGCATTTCGGTCCTTAAATTCGGATAGCAGGCTTTGATCTTCCTGCCAGGTAAAATAATAGGAAAGAAAGGAAAAGAAAAGCGCGATGCTCAATACAATCAGCAAACTGCCAAAGATGATCTTGTTCTGCTTTGAAAGTTTTAGCGTAAAACTTTTTTTGGAGGAAGTAGATTTGGATTTTGTCCTCTTTTTTGCCATTACTCTTGTTAATTCCGGGGCTAAGTTACAAATTTAGGATGCTCCAGTTCAATTAGGGCACCAATCAGATGATTTTTGGCAGGTAAATGATAAGCCCGACAATACTAGCGGCAATGGAAACAATCATGACGGCTCCAGCCGAGACATCCTTGATCAAACCGATTTTGGGATCGTTCTTTGGTTGCACATAATCGGATAATTTTTCAATCGCCGTGTTGGCTCCCTCAACACCCATCACCATTCCTATGGCCAGCATCTGCACGATCCATTCAGTGTTGGATATTTGAAAATAGAACCCGGCACCGGTTATCAACAGGGCTATAACCAGTTGGATCTGTATGCTGGATTCTGTTGCTATCAAAAGGAACAAACCCTTGAAAGCATAGCCAATACTCCGAATCCGGTTTTTAAAGAAAGATTCCCTAGCCATTCAGCAAAGCTTCCAAAGCGGCATCGTAGTTGGGTTCATTACCGGTTTCTGGAACCTGCTCAGTGTAGACCACCTGCCCATTTTCGTTTACTATGACGATTGAACGAGACAATAGGGTCTCAAAGGCACTATCTGCAAAGGTGACGCCGTAGTCCTGCCCAAACTTTCCAGTTTTATAGTCAGAAAGCATCTCCACATTTTCAATACCTTCCGCGCCACAGAATCTGTTTTGGGCAAAGGGCAGGTCTTTGGATATGCAGAGGACTTTAGTATTTTCCAATGCCGAAGCTCTTTTGTTGAATTCCCTAACGGATTGGGCGCATACCCCGGTGTCCACACTGGGGAAAATATTGAGCACCAATCTTGAACCTTTGTAGTTGGACAAAGAAACTGTTGACATGTCGGACTTAGTCAGTTTAAAATCAGGTGCTTTTGTATTTTTTGCGGGCAGTTCCCCAACGGTTTTGGCCGGGTTGCCACCAAGAGTTATTGAAGCCATTTTTTTGGATTTTGATTAAAACCGTGAAGGTAAAATTTTAATCTTGACCATCATACCCAACCGTTTTAAATTTATCCAAAATTTAGACCGTTGAAGCGGATGGTGTGGCCAGTTGTTTGATTTTGATTTTTAGTGCGGCAAACAATAAGGTCATGAACGGGCTGAGCCAGTTGAAAATGGCATAAAGAAAATATTCCCCGACACCAACGCCCAGTACGCCACTGTGATAGGCCCCACAGGTGTTCCATGGCACCAAAACGGAGGTCACCGTACCGGAATCTTCCAGGGTCCTACTCAAATTTTCTGGGGCCAATCCTCTATCATTGTATGCTTTGGCAAACATTTTACCAGGGACCACCAAAGCCAAATATTGGTCCGAAGCGGTCACATTAAGCGCCAAACAACTTCCGACGGTGCTGGCAAAAAGGCCAAATGTTGTTTTGGCCATGCTCAAAAGGGATTGTGTAATGCGTTCCAGTGCACCAATTCCGTCCATGATTCCGCCAAAAACCATGGCACAGACAATAAGCCAGATAGTGCCCAACATACCGGCCATGCCTCCCGAGGAGAAAAGATCATTAAGCGCTGGGTCACTTGTGGCGATATTGGTATCAACGGTTATGGCATTCAAAATTCCTTTGTATCCGGACTCAAAAGTCAGCGATGGACTGCCTCCCAAGGTAGCAATGACGTCTGGCTGGAAAATAAGGGCAAACACACCACCCAAAAGCGTTCCTATGAGTAAAGCCATAAGCGGGGGTGCTTTCTTGACAATTAAAAAGATTACCACAACCGGCACTAAGAATAGCCAACCATTGATATTGAAGGCTGCATCTATATTGGCCAATATGGTATCCGTATCTGTAACGCCCGATGCATCCACGGTAAAACCCAAAATGATAAACACCAGCAATGTGATGCTTATGGTAGGAACGGTCGTATAGGTCATATAGCGAATATGTGAGAACAAATCACCTCCTGCCATTGCGGGCGCCAAGTTTGTAGTGTCGCTCAGTGGGGACATTTTGTCACCGAAATAGGCTCCCGATAACACGGCACCTGCGGTCATTCCCAAAGAGATGCCCAATGCTTCGCCTATTCCTATCAAGGCAATACCAACGGTTGCGGCGGTCGTCCAACTACTTCCGGTTGCTATGGAAATAATGGCACAGATAACCACGCAAGCAGCCAAAAAGATGGTGGGATTAAGAATTTGAAGGCCGTAATAGATCATCGCCGGGATAATTCCGCTCACCAACCAAGTTCCGGATAGGGCACCAACCATTAAAAGAATGAGCAAGGCACCCGTGGTGGATCGAACATTTTCTGCAACTTCGGCTATCATTTGTTTATAGGAAACCTTGTTGAAGAAACCTACGATGGCGGCTACGGCACCTCCCAGAAGCAGAATAAATTGGTTGGAGCCACTCAGGGCATCGTCACCAAAAACGTAGACATTATATGCCAACATGCCCACCAGTGCAAAAACTGGGATCATTGCCTCCCAAATGTTCAGTTCCCGATTTTCTATGATGGTTTCGTTCTGTCTATACTTCGGTTTTTTTTCCTTGTTTGGCATTGGGTTTGGTTTTGGTAAAGGGTAATATTACAATTTTGAGCCTTGTTCTCCAAACCCTAACAGAAGTCTTGTCTAAACCATAGCGGAATCTTTTGCCAAAATGCCCAAGGTTTCCATGCAAGCGCGCATGGCCATGTATGTACTGTGGATGTCGTTGTCAAGACCAATGGAAAAGCGGATAAGTCCTTGGGAAAGTCCTAAAGCCTCTTGTTCCTCCATGGGTATTTCCGAAGATGTGGAAGTTCCGGGAGCACTGAAAAGTGTTTTGTAAAAGCCCAGGCTCACGGCCAAATAGCCCAACTTTTTTTGTTGCATGAGTTCCATAAGTGCATTGGCTTTGTCAAGGGAGCCGACATCCAAGGTCAAAAGCCCGCCAAATCCGTATTCGTCGTTCATTTGGCCTTTCATGGTTTCATGGCCCGGATGACTTTTAAGTCCGGGGTAGGCAACTTTAAGGCCATCCCGTTCCAATTGTTGGGCGAGATAATGGGCATTTTCGCTATGCTTTTTGATACGAATATGTAGGGTACGCATGTTTTTAAGTATGGAAGCGGCCCTTAGGCTGTCCAATGTACTTCCCAAAAGCATACCTGCACCATCATTTACATCTTTCAGGGAAAGACAAAAATCGGTAGAAGCACAAACGGCCCCGGCAACACAATCGCTGCTTCCGTTGATGAACTTGGTGAGGCTGTGCACCACGATGTCCGCACCCAATTGCGCCGCATTGATGCTCAATGGCGAAAAGGTGTTGTCCACCACCAAAGGCAATCGATGCTTTTTGCCAAGTTTGGAAAGCGCCCTTATGTCGGCTATCTCCAATAAAGGGTTGCTAATGGCTTCACAATAGATCATCTTGGTTTTGTTGGTAATGGATTTTTCAACAACTTCCAAATCGGTAATGTCCACAAAAGAGGTGGAAATATTGAACTTCTTCAAAAAGTTTTTCAAAAAGGCATAGGTTCCTCCATAAATGGTGCGACTACAGACGATATGGTCACCGGCATCACAAAGTTGAAGGATAACGGCACTTATCGCTCCCATACCACTGGCAAACACGTTGGCGGACTCCGTTCCTTCAAGTTGGGCCATGGCTTCGCCCAAATAGAGATTGGAAGGGGAGGAGTGCCTGCTGTATAGATAGCAACCTTCTGTGTTTCCTTCAAAAGTGTCGAACATAGTCTTGGCGGAAAGAAATGTATAGGTGGAAGAATCCGAAATGGAAGGATTTACCCCGCCGTATTCACCAAAATACTGTAAATCTTGAATGTTCTCTGCAGCCTTGTAGTCCATGATATAAATTTTTTTATAAAGATACCTATATGTAGATGATGTATCAACCAAAATCTTCAAATATAGAACTTAGTGCAATAGAATGCTGCTATTCTAGAATATTGTTCTTAATCAATTTAAAATTGATTATGTTTGGTGAAAATATATCAGAATGAAACTGGATGCCATTGATAAAAAATTAGTGGAACTGTTACAGGAAGATTGCAAAAGGACCACAAAGTATTACGCCGATATCCTGCAACTGTCAAAAACAGCGGTGTATGAGCGCATCAAACGATTGGAGCGGGAGGGCATTATTACAAGCTATGTCGCATTGGTCAACAAGGAAAAGGTGCAACGTAATTTCACCGTATTATGCCACATTCGACTGATACAACACATAAAAGAGAATGTCCTGAAGTTTGAACGGGAGATCCTGAAGTTGGATGAGGTGTCGGAGTGCTATCATGTTGGAGGGGATTATGACTACATTATCAAGGTGAATGTAAAGGACATGAAAACATATAGGGAGTTTATGGTCACCAAGCTCACGGCCATCAGCAACATTGGAAATACCCAGAGTTCCTTTGTGATCAATGAGGTCAAAAGCAGCCCTTCCGTGCATATTTAGCAAAGTTTAACCTAATTCCATGTTAAAAAGGAATCATGGCCAGTGGCATATGTCTAATTTTTGACTATCAAAAAACGAAGACAACCAAAAACCACTTAATTAGTCATGACATCCCGTACCCGAATTCTTCTTTCGGTATTGGCCACTCTTGTAGGGGGGCTTGCACTGATCCTGTACAATACACTTTCAAGAGATATTATCTTTAATGGGTTGAATCTCTGTTCTTCTTCGGATGTGGAACTCTTCATGGCGGGACTGTCCACTTTTGCATCGGCAAGTATTGCCGGTTTCATTGCATCCTTGATCGTGATCAGGGACAATGTATGGCCGCACTTTTTGATATCTCTGTTCATTGTGGCCAAAATGTCATTTATTCTGGTACACTTGCCATCAAATGGGCCCATTTGGTTCGAGTCCGCCCTGCAGTTGTCCCTATTGGTCGGACTTTGGTTTGGCCGTTACTGCGCACATAAGTTTCCATTGGCTCCTGTTTAATAGGAAAGTTCCCGAAAAACATTTGTATTTTTACTGCCGTTTTTATTGACGAACAGATTTAAAATTTATCCACAAAAAAATAGAGTATGAATCAATATGATGTGGCTGTCATTGGCTCTGGACCCGGAGGTTATGTGGCGGCGATTCGATGTGCCCAATTGGGAATGAAGACCGCAATAATTGAAAAGTACAGCACATTGGGTGGTACCTGCCTCAATGTGGGCTGTATTCCCTCCAAGGCCTTGTTGGATTCCTCACATCATTATGAAGATGCCATTACCCATTTTGAAGAGCATGGCATCGAAATTCCAGGGGAGGTGAAGGTGAACCTCAAACAGATGATTGCACGAAAGCAGTCCGTGGTGGACCAAACCACCAAAGGGATCCAGTTTTTGATGGATAAAAATAAAATTGATGTCTATGAAGGGCTGGGCAGTTTCAAGGATGCAACCCATATAAACATCACAAAAGGCAAAGGAAAAACGGAAACCATCGAAGCCAAGAACACCATAATAGCGACAGGTTCCAAGCCGTCAACCCTGCCATTTATCAAATTGGACAAGGAACGCATCATCACATCAACGGAAGCTTTGAAGCTCGGGGAAGTTCCCAAGCACATGATTGTAATTGGCGGAGGTGTGATCGGGTTGGAATTGGGCCAGGTATACAAGCGCTTGGGCTCCGAGGTCACCGTCGTGGAATTTATGGATAGGATCATTCCTGGAATGGATGGCGCATTGTCCAAAGAATTGATGAGGGTGTTGAAGAAACAGAGAATGAAGTTCAACCTTTCGCACAAGGTTAAATCCGTGGAGCGAAAGGGCAATCAGGTGGTAGTGAAAGCCGATGACAAAAAAGGCGAGGAAGTGACATTGACAGGGGATTACTGTCTGGTTTCGGTAGGGCGGAGACCCTACACAGAAGGCTTGAATGCGGAAGCGGCCGGGGTGAAATTGGATGATAAGGGCAGGGTAGTGGTCAATGACCATTTGCAGACCAATGTTTCTAACATTTATGCCATCGGGGATGTGGTGCGCGGTGCCATGTTGGCCCACAAGGCAGAAGAAGAGGGCACCATGGTGGCGGAACTGATAGCTGGTCAAAAGCCGCACATCAACTATAATTTGATCCCAGGAGTGGTTTATACCTGGCCAGAAGTGGCTGCTGTGGGAAAAACGGAAGAAGAGTTGAAGGAAGCCGGTGTGGACTATAAAGTGGGTCAGTTTCCCATGCGGGCGCTGGGAAGGGCCAGGGCCAGTATGGACATCGATGGATTCGTGAAAATCATTGCCGACAAAGCTACCGATGAGGTGCTCGGAGTACACATGATAGGTGCTCGATGTGCGGACCTTATCACCGAAGGCGTTACAGCCATGGAGTTTAGGGCTTCGGCCGAGGATATAGCCCGGATGAGCCATGCCCACCCAACCTATGCCGAAGCGTTAAAGGAGGCTGCCTTGGCTGCCACCGAGGATAGGGCGTTGCACATATAATCTTTTGAGCTCTAACCGTCTCTGGTTTATTTTCTTTAATTTTAGGAAATTATAATCAACCTATATGTTTCCTATTAAGAAGATTGTCCTAGCTGTATTTCTACTATGTTTTTATGTCCAAGGGCAGCAGGAGTTCTATGAACTTCGCTCCTATGAACTTACTTTTCGCAGGGATTCGAATATTCTTCACAACTATCTTAAAGATGCCCTCATTCCGGCCATGGAACGCCAAGGTGTGGAAGCTATTGGTGTTTTTAGGGAATGGCGGGTCATGCCAGATAGAATTTACGTGCTCATCCCATACGAAAGTATGGAGCAATTTCTAAAAATCAAGAATGGGCTTATTAATGATGAGGTTTATGTTGATTCCGCAAGGCCTTATCTAAAAGCCAAAGTGGAGGAATTTCCTTTCCGCGACTACACCAGCTCATTTTTTATAGCCTTTGCCGGAATGCCAAAGATTGCCAAACCCGATGATAGTGCAAGATTCTTTGAATTGCGCACTTATCTAAGCTATAATGAGGACGCCCTACGGCGAAAAGTGAAAATGTTCAACGAAAGTGAGTTTGAAATCTTTGAGGAAGTGGGATTGAATCCGCTTTTCTTTGGAGAGCAACTTATTGGTGAGGGCATGCCCAGTTTGACTTATTTCTTGGCCTTTGAATCGTTTGAAAAGCACCAGGAGAGTTGGGTCAAGTTCCTCCGGCATCCAGAATGGATACGTATCCTGAACCTGGAAGAGTACTCCAATACGGTTTCCCATATCGAGACGAAGTATTTGGAACGACTACCTTATTCCAAACTATAAAAGGTTTGTGCAATTTGTAACGGACTATTGCCCGCTGCGAACGACTCTTAGCACCCGATCTAACAAGGGGCGCACACGGACAATAATTTCCTTCAATGCTGCAAAAGCCATTTTCTGAAGGAATTCCAAGCCATTTTTTATTTGCTGGACGGTTGAAACAAGGGTCAGTTTTATCTCCTCCTCGTGTTTCTCGTATTGCAGCGAAAGATAGGTGCAAAGTATCATGAATGCCACAGCACCGGGAATGGCTATCACCGCAGGTAATCCATGATGGAAAAATTTGTAGAGCCCCAATCCGGTAAAGCTTCCGTAGAGCAGAATGAAATGCATTACGTAAATCGTCAGGGTGCTGGAGCCGATTTTCAAAATGGTGCTGTGTGTCAACAGGCTTCTAAAAACCATGAAAATTGCAAAGACAAGGAAAACATCCCCCAAACGGATAAAAAGATAGTTGTTGGACTCTATCATTCGGAAAAGCTCAATACCCGTACTGGCATACAGGTTAAAGAACAGGTTGGATGAATGGTAGACCAAAGCATACCCCAACAAAACCGAAAAGCCAATCGCTATGGGGTACAAATGCTTCAGATTCCTGAATCGGGTAAAAAACAATGCAAGGGCGGCACCAAGGGTACTGTATCCCAGCCATGGGAAAATGGTAAACACGGAACCGTTGGCCTTGGTGAAATAATTGGCCAATCCATCCGGTAAAAAGCCAAAGGTGAATTGTTTGTATAGGGGTTCAAAAAGGAACAGCACCACGGTAACCATCAATAACGATAATGGAAAAACAAAGCGCTTTCTTTTTATGGCAAGCAGGTAGATACCGATAATGGCCAGAATGGACAGGCCGATGCATTGCAGAACGTCCACCAAATAGAACCCTTCATAAATCTCGCCCTTGAGCAGCCCAAAAAGATTCAATCGTAGCAGATATCCAATCAAAAGTAACTGTAGACCACGCCGTATGCCTTTTTTTACCCTTGGATTTTCCAAGCCCTGCTGTGGTACGCGAATCAATAAATAGGTGAAGATGAAACCAGAAACCGTAAAGAAAACGGGAGCTGTGATTCCCCTAAAATAAAGCCAAGTGGTGTAAATCGGGTTGTCGGGGTTTCTAAAAATGGGATCTAGCAAACCGTCAATGAAATGGCCCTGGAGCATCATCAGAATGGCCCACGCCCTCATGGCATCTATGAAAAATAGTCTGCTGGTTTTTTCCTTCATCCCGCAATCGGTTACCCTATATACTTGTTTGACAGTACGTTTGGATGCTTTGCCCGGCAAAATTATACAAAATAGTGTCAAGTCTGTACCATTTCAAGTATTTTAGCGAAACAATCAAAGTTTTCCCTTTATGGCTGCAATTTTGGCATTCGCCGGAAGCAATTCTTCAACTTCCATCAATCATCAACTGGTAAAGTATACCATTTCCTTGTTGGAAAATCATGAGCACCAACTCCTTGATATGACCCATTATCCCTTTCCCATGTACAGTGTGGATGATGAAAAGCAGAAAGGTTTTCCCAATTCGGTGGTCGAACTCAAGGAAAGCATAGCGCAGGCTTATGGCTTAATCATTTCCGTGAATGAACACAACAGTAATCCTTCGGCCTATTTTAAGAATGTGGTTGACTGGCTTTCCCGGTTGGAGCGTAAGTTTTTGGATGGAAAATGCATATTGCTCATGTCAACCTCCGGTGGAAAGCGGGGTGCTATGGGTGCTTTGGAGGTGACCAAAAATATGCTACCGCGATTCGGTGCCGAAATCTGTTCAACATTTTCCCTGCCGTCCTATCATGAGAATTTCGACAAGGAACGGGGGATATTGGAAGAGTCATTAAAGAAAGAACACCTTGCCGCACTGCAGGCTTTTTTGGAAAGGCTAAAGTGATTCCCTTGCGAAAGCATCAAATCTTTACGATCCAAGACAGCCTCAAAATAAAGGATGCGCTGTTGGAGTGGTCCAAAAAATTTCCCTCGGTTGTTTGGTTGGACAGTAATGGGCATAAGGACCCCTATGGTTTTTTTGAGGCTGCTTTGGCAGTGGAACAGACCGATATGTCTGATGCTGGCGTAGAAAACATCGATGAATTAAGTGCTATCATCGATAAAAAGCATGATTGGCTGTTTGGCTATTTTTCATATGATTTTAAAAATGACCTTGAGGACTTGGAGTCAAGGAATTTTGATGGTCTAAGTTTCCCAAAAATCCATTTTTTTAGACCATCAAAGTTGATACTGCTCAAAGGTGGGGAACTTCATTTTCTATACCTTGAAGCCGATACCAACGATATCGATAATGACTATTTACAAATAAAGAATGCCGTTGATGGTCCAAAAGCTGTTATGGGAAGTTCCCCATCACCACGGATCCATCTCCGTGTACATAAGGATGCCTATTTTGAAAAAGTGGCGAGGCTTTTGGAGCATATCCATAGGGGAGACCTTTACGAGGCCAACCTATGCCAGGAATTTTATGCCACGGATACTGAGATTGACCCCTGGCAGACCTATTTTCGGCTGAATGAGATTTCCAGACCCCCCTTTGCGGCATTCATGCGACTTGGGGAGCGCTATTTAATGTGCGCGTCTCCCGAACGCTATTTACGAAAAATGGGACAGAATGTCATTTCCCAACCTATTAAGGGTACATCCCGACGTGGAAATAACGGAAAAGAAGACGAAGCTTTGCGCATTGCACTTTCCATGGATGAAAAAGAAAGGGCGGAGAACATTATGATCACTGATTTGGTGCGAAACGACCTATCCAAGAGCGCATTAAAAGGAAGTGTGCTCGTAGAAGAGCTCTGCAGGGTATACACGTACAAACAGGTGCACCAAATGATCTCCACTGTTATCTCAAAAGTGGCCAAGGAAAAGAACCCGCTGGAAATTATCAAACAGACCTTCCCAATGGGAAGCATGACAGGGGCACCGAAAATATCGGCCATGAAAATCATTGAAAAATTGGAGGAAACCAAGCGGGGGCTGTATAGTGGTGCTGTGGGATATTTTGCTCCCAATGGAGACTTCGATTTTAATGTAGTGATTCGGAGCATACTTTACAATGCCGCAGAAAAATATGTATCATTTTCTGTCGGAAGTGCGATCACATCAAAATCCAATCCTGAAAAGGAGTACCAGGAATGTTTGCTCAAGGCCAAGGCAATGCGCAGTGTTTTGGAAAAGGGCTGAGGCTTTTCTCTTAATATCGAAGAATTATTTTTCTAAACGCATTTGTTTGAAATTTATCAAACTGATGCTTAAAGTTTTCCATTTATTTCTTAAAACTTTATATAGTTTTATTCATCCAAAATCTATTGGGTCTGACTCTCTCTTACTTTACAATCAAAATTTCAATTCATTTCTTATTCAAATTAAGACAATAGGAATGCAGACTGCAGATTTAAAAATTTGAATATCATTTGCCTTTCATGCGAATTCTTGGTATGTTTCGATCCAAACTTACCTTCTACAAAGCTCAGTGCTTTTGTTTTGTAGGAAAATATGTTTTTTGATTTATACCAAGTATAGATGACAGGTGATGATGAACAGGATTCTCATTTGGTTCGTAATATTGCTGGCAACCATTGTAGTGCTGGCACTTTTAAGCTTCCCTAAAAAAAACAGTACGTCAAGGTTAATGACCCTATTTGTCCTAAACTTTGGGCTTCATTTCATAAATATATATTTTTCGGAATTTGCCGATCACACTATTAAAACGGATTTGAATCCCTTCTTTGCCAGCAACTACGGCCCATTCATATATCTTTATGTCAAATCCCTTGTAGATAATAGCCGAGAACCTGCTCATCGTTCGTTTTTATATTTTGTTCCCTCCCTCATTTTTTTGACATGGGCTATTTTAGATGATTTTTCGTTCCAACAACTGTTTTTTTTCACCCTCTTTATCTTGGGCTACAACATCGCCTTTACACTTGCAGCGCTGAAACATAGTTTAAAAGCGGCAACGGGGCATTCTGAGGGATTGAAAAGATGGATAGTTTATTTTCTTTTACTTTTCTTTTTACTTTGGATTGTTCTGGCAATTAACTTGTTTTTCTCGTATCGCAGCAACCTTAGCGCTCATGGCTATGCAACAACTTCAATTTTTATTCTGGCAACTTTCTTGGCGGGGTCTTTGATTTATTTTTCAATCATACTTCCTGAGATTTTCAGAGGCAGTAAAAAAAATATTCAGAATCCAACCTGACTATCGATGAGGGCAATGCAATATCCAGACGAATTGAGGAGTTTTTGGCAGAAAAAGAATATTATACAAACCCTGAAATTGGCCTCGATGAAATATCCAGGGCACTCAACATACCTCCAAAGAAAGTGTCTCAAGTTTTCAATAATTTTTTAGGTAAAAACCTGTATGATTATTTAAATACCCTACGCATTGAGAAGGCCAAGACAATGCTAGCTGACGAAGCATTGAAAAAAATTCCAATTAAAAACGTAATGTATGATTGCGGCTTTAACAATAAAGCCACCTTCAACAAGTCTTTTAAAGACCGAACAGGAATGACCCCAACCACATTCAGAAACAGCATGCAAAAAAAGGGTAAGACTGAATGAATGCTTACCCATATAATTGATTTTCAAACTAGTTTTGTTTGCAGCACTAAACATGTTTGATTTGAAAAAAGGGATTCTAGACTTTGCGGCAGGTATTGCCATAACACTCCTTGCTATATCGGTCATGCTGCTGGTAACGCTCGATTTGCGGTGGATCACACTGATTATATCACTTCTTATATTGCTCTATACCTATATCACACCCTCAAGAGAATTTAATATTATACTCACAATATTCCTTGTTTGCTTACCCATCGCCATTTTTTTTACAATTTGGATTCTTCCAGAAATTCCAAAGCTTTGGATTTCAATACCTGTATTTATATCAGCTGCCTTTGTAGGCCGCATTGCTGGAAAATATAAAAACCTGGCATTGACCATTCCACTTTACGTGCTATTCTCATTTTTCATAGTTCCCTCCTTGGTAGAGTCAGATCTTTCAGAATTCGTGAACGAGAATCCCCCAAACATTGAACTGCTTTCTCTTGATACAGGACAAAACATACAAGCGGAAAACTTTAGGGGAAAAGTTCTGGTCCTCGATTTCTTTGGTACCTGGTGCAAGCCCTGTTTGAATGAAATGAAGGAACTAAAAAAGGTTAGGGATAGTTTCAAATCCGATTCCAAGATAGAGTTTCTAATGGTTTGTACTGAGTTTGGCAATGACACACCTGAAAAGGCAATGGAATTCATGAAGAAACATGATATGGATTTTAAAACCTATTTTGATTTTGGCAACGCATCACATAAAAGCCTCGGATTTACTGGAGTACCTGCACTATTGATTATTGACAGTTCTGGTATGATAAGGTTTAAACATGAAGGGTACAACCCATCAGAGAGTTTGGACAAGAACCTTAATGAAATCATAAGGTCGTTAACGGAATAGGTGATGATAGGTTTATAACTCATGGAGTATATTCCTATTTTTGTCCAATGTTGACTGAATTTCAAGAAAAAATTGAAGCTGATTTTACCTTTTTGGTCAGGGGCAAACTTTTAGTCGCATGCAGTGGGGGAGTGGACAGCGTGGTTTTGGCCCATCTTTGTCATCGCATTGGATTGGATATCAGTTTGGCTCATTGCAACTTCAATTTACGTGGCGCTGAAAGTGATGGGGATGAAAACTTTGTTAAGGAATTGGGAAAAAACCTGGGAATCGATACCTTTTCAAAAGTTTTCGACACGCTTGGGTATTTGAACCAACATGGAGGCTCCATCCAAATGGCGGCACGGACATTACGCTATCAATGGTTCCATGGATTGCTGGAAAAAAAAGGGTTTGATTATTTGCTCACGGCACACCACGCGGACGACAATCTGGAGACATTCTTGATCAATCTGTCCAGGGGCACAGGAATTGAAGGTCTTATGGGAATACCCGCCCAAAATGGAAGAATCATCAGACCTTTGCTCCGTTTCCCAAGAAAGGTAATAGAAGATTATGCCAAGGGGGAAGGTTTGGAATGGAGGGAAGACAGCAGTAACAGGGACAACAAATACCTGAGGAATAAAATTCGCCTGGAATTGGTTCCCGTTTTAAAAGAGTTGCATCCTAACTTTCTTGACAATTTTTTGACGACACAGACCTACTTGGAGCAAACCCGGGTTTTGGCCGATCATCATCTAAAAGAACTTAAGAATAGGCTGTTCCAGCCCAAGGGAGACACCTTTATCATAACTATTGGGGAGCTGCACAAAATGGTCCCGTTGGAAGCCTATCTTTATGGATTGTTCCATGAATATGGTTTCACTGAATGGGACAATGTGAAAGGTCTTTTGGACGCCATGAGTGGTAAGGAAGTCCTTTCCAAGACCCATCGGCTTTTAAAGGACAGAACGCATCTTATACTGTCGCCGTTGCAATCGGAAGAAGATGGAGTTTATTTTATCCACGATGGAGAATCATTCGTGCAGGATCCCATACATCTGCGAATGGAAATCGTTCCAAGTCTTGGCCAAGCGACATCGAACACCATCTATTTGGATAAGGAAAAGTTAAACTTTCCGTTAGTATTAAGGAAGTGGCAAAATGGCGACTATTTTTATCCTTTTGGAATGAAGGGAAAGAAGAAGCTGTCCAAGTTTTTCAAAGATGATAAAGTGGATGTCATTTCAAAGGAAAAACAGTGGTTGCTCTGCTCGGATGATGAAATTGTCTGGGTAGTGGGCCGCAGGGCCGATGAGCGCTTTAAGATTGATGCTGCAACTCGGGAGATATTAAAGATCACATGGATTCTATGAGAATTATATTGCTTTTTTTGGCTTCATTTTGGATAAGCTCGAGCCTTTTTGCACAAACCGATGCGGAACCTGCCTTATGGTCACATGAGGTGAATCAGATCTCGGAGACCGAATACGAGCTGGTGTTCAAGGGCAAGATAATGGACGGATGGCACGTATATTCCCAATACACTGCCGAGGGAGGTTCCCTGCCCAGTGAGTTTACTTTTGAGAAGGCTGGGGAGGAATATGAGTTGATCGGGAGAACAGAGGAGGGCGAAACCATCAAGGAATACAGCGATATTTTTGAAGTGGAGGAGACTTTTTTCAAAAAGGAGGCCATCTTCATCCAAAAAATCAAACTTCTCGACCCGAATGTGCGACAACTATCGGCCAACTTGTTTTACCAAATCTGTAAGGAGGTCTGTATTCCAAAAGATTATTTGTTCCAAATTTCTTTGGATGGCAGTGCCTATGTGGATGAAGGAAAACAGTTGGACGAAAGGAGCCTGCTCATCAATGAATCCCTTCGGGTTGATATCAAGAACAAAGCACTCTTGAACCAGGGCGGAATTCAGGACTCCGAGGCAAAATCCAACCTTTGGACAATTTTTGGCTTGGGATTTTTGGGCGGACTTATTGCACTGTTGACGCCCTGCGTATTTCCAATGATTCCCTTGACCGTATCTTTTTTTACCAAACATGCCCAACAAAAAAAACACGGAGTGTTCAACGCCAGCCTTTATGGTTTTTTCATAGTGCTGATCTATTTTCTGCTCAGTTTGCCGTTTCACTTGTTTGATTCGGTGGATTCCCAGATTTTGAACACGATTGCGACCAATGTTTGGCTCAACGTGTTCTTTTTCGTGGTCTTTGTGGTCTTCGCATTCTCGTTTTTTGGATATTATGAGTTGACCCTGCCCAGTTCTTGGGCCAATAAGATGGATGCCGCATCCTCAAAGGTTGGCGGTGCACTGGGGATATTTTTTATGGCCTTGACATTGGCCATAGTCTCCTTTTCGTGTACCGGTCCCATATTGGGCGGACTATTGGGGAGCACCACCTTGGCAGCGGGCAATGTTGCCACCAATCTAAGTTCTGGCATGGTAGGCTTTGGTCTTGCACTTGCTTTGCCCTTTGGACTGTTTGCCTTGTTTCCAACTTGGCTCAATTCGCTGCCCAAATCTGGTGGTTGGATGACCACGGTAAAAGTGGTATTGGGCTTTTTGGAGCTGGCCCTGGCATTTAAGTTTCTCTCTAACGCCGATTTGGTTGGTCATTGGGGATTGTTGAAACGCGAGATATTCTTGGCAATATGGATTGTTCTGTTTCTTTTGATGACTTTGTATCTCTTCGGGCTCATCAGGTTTTCGCATGACGGACCAAAGGCAAAGATTTCCATTACACGAAAATTTTTCGGTCTATTGAGCCTGATCTTTACCACCTATTTGGTCTTGGGCCTTTTTAACCTCACCACATTAAAATTGTTGAGTGGTTTTCCACCTCCTGATTTTTACAGTGTACAACAAAAGGAAAGTGATTGCCCACTGGGATTGGATTGTTTCAAAGATTTTGACGATGGCGTTGCCCATGCAAAAGAGGTCAATAAACCAATTCTTCTCGATTTCACCGGATGGGCCTGCGTAAATTGTCGAAAAATGGAGGAGAACGTTTGGAGTCATCCAGACATTTACCAGCTGCTAAAAAACGAATACGTCCTCATTTCCCTGTATGTTGATGACAGAAAAACACTTCCCAAAGAGGAACAATTTGATTTTCAGTTTGATTCAGGTAGAATAAAGACCATTGAGACCATCGGTCAAAAATGGGGGACCTTCCAGACCATCAACTTCAATGCCGCGTCGCAACCGTACTACGTACTGCTTTCTCCAGACCTTGAACTCCTCAATGATGCCGTGCAGTATGTGGATGTTGAAACCTATGGACAATGGCTCAAATCGGGCTTGGAAAGACATCAATTATCCATGAATCGACAGTGATCCGAACCTCAATATTTTTTTCACATTATACAAAATAGATTACCTTAGGGTAACTAATTGACATAACCTAAAGAACCCCCGTGAAAAAATTAAAGAAAGTGCTCTGGGCGATTGCAGGGCTGTTAGTGCTTGCAATCATCGGATTGGCCATATTTGTTCAAACACTGAAACCCGATTACAAGGGGGAAAAGACATTGCCCGGTCTCCAGGAAGACGTCAATGTTTTCTTTGACACTTATGGCATCCCGCACATCTATGCCAAAAATGAGCTGGATGCCCAAAAGGCATTGGGTTATGTTCATGCGCAGGACAGGCTTTGGCAAATGGAGCTATTGCGAAGATTGGCAAAGGGAGGTCTCTCGGAAGTCTTTGGGGCCGATTTGGTGGACACGGACAAATTTTTTCTTTCCCTCGGCATTGATGAGCATACCAATGAAACGTTGGCAGCACTAAATCCTGATGACAGGATGGTAAGCCTTTGCCAAGCCTATCTGGATGGCATAAACACCTTTATTGAACATGGCCCGACACCTATAGAGTTTTACCTGACGGGATTGGAGAAGAAACCGTTTGCCTTGGACGATGTCTACAATGTGGTCGGCTATATGGCCTTCAGCTTTGCAATGGGGCACAAAACGGACCCATTGTTGACCAGCATTCAGGAGGAGTTGGGCGAGCAGTACATCAATGACCTGGCTATCTATTCGGATACATCCACCGTTTGGATTAAAAATTATAAAAACAACATTCCAGATTCCATAGGAACGCAAATAACGGCAAGTGCCACAAGGGCATTGCAAAAACTCCCGGTGCCACTGTTCGTTGGAAGTAACAGTTGGGTTCTGTCTCCCTCCAAAACCAAAAATGGAAAAGTAATCTTGGCAAACGACCCCCATATCGGTTTTGCCCAACCTTCGGTTTGGTACGAAGCCCATGTGATAACCCCCAACTATGAAAAATATGGATATCATTTGGGGGGAGTCCCGTTCCCGTTGCTAGGGCATAACAGAAATCTGGCCTACGGCCTTACTATGTTACAGAACGACGACCTTAATTTTTATTATGAAGAGACCCATCCACAGGACAGCACAAAATATCGGACCGAAAACGGGTGGGAGAACTATGGGTACATCACCAATACCATAAAAGTAAAGGATGGCGACGATATAACTTATACGTATAAGAAAACACGACATGGACCCATTTTGAATGGAATTGCCGCCCAAATTGAGGACAAACGGCCTGTTGCAATGTCATGGGTGTATGTTACGCAAAAAAACGAAGTGATGCATGGGCTGTATGAGCTGAGCCATGCAGAAAACATAACAGAATTTCAAAGCGCATTGCCCAAGATTCATGCACCAGGTCTGAACGTGATGTATGGAGATGCTGAGGGAAATGTGGCCTGGTGGGCCACCGCAAAGCTGTACCAGATGCCGGATAGCATTTCAACAAAATTCATTCTCGATGGAACCTCCGGAACACAGGAGCCCAAACGTTTTCTTGATTTTTCGGAAAATCCAAGCGCTGTGAATCCACCTTGGCAGTATGTGTACTCCGCAAATAATCAACCCGATTCCTCCGCCGGGATGTTATACCCAGGCTATTATCTTCCTGAAAACAGGGCCAAGCGAATTGTCCAGTTATTGGATAATAAGAATGATTGGGACAAGGAAGCCACAGCGGGTATGATATTGGACGTAACCTCCTCCGTGAACCCAAGTTTGGTGACCGAGCTCATTAAATTGGTGGATGTTTCCATACTTACCGAAGAACAGCTGGTTTGGGTGGATGCACTTAAAAATTGGGATGGGAGCTATCCGTTGGATGGCATTAGCCCGACCTTGTTCCACCGTACGGAATATTACATGCTTAAGAACACTTTTGAAGATGAATTGGGCTCGGAACGATTCAATCAGTTGTTGGCGACCCATCTTGTAAAACGCCACATTGCATGGGGTGCCCAAATGGAAGATGGCGTATGGTGGGACAATGTGAACACGGAAGAAATGGTTGAGACCCGATTGGAAATCTTGATAAAATCATTTGATGACGCATGGAATTCCCTTGTTGAGGATTTTGGACCTGACCCAAATCAGTGGCAGTGGCGAAAAGTGCACACATTGGAGCACCAGCACCCCATAGGAAAGGTGGAGGCGCTGCGCGGTTTTTTCAATGTTGGCCCTTTTCCGGTAGAGGGAACCAGGGAGGTGATCAACAATATGGCCTTTCCCTATGATAGTACTGGGATGTACAAGGTAAACTCTGGACCGTCAACCCGTCGCATTATCGATTTTTCCGATATAGAGAACAGCATCAGTATATTGCCCACAGGGCAGTCTGGCAATCCTTTTAGCAAACATTACGAAGATCAAGCAAAGCTCTATATTCAAGGAAAGTTCAGGAAAATGATGATGAACAAAAATGAAATAGAGCAGAATGCGTCCTCCTTGTTAAAATTAAGGCCACAATAAGTCCCAAAAAGGATTAAAAATTGCACAATGGTTGAAGATACCTTTATTAAAAGAAAGGTGTCCCCCTAAAAAGGATGACAATTCCCTATTATTTTTATAGATTATTCATTTTTTTTGGTTTTCTTAGAAGTCAGGATTTTTATCGGTATTTTAGATACGGATATCAAACTTTATTTGATTTCTAGACCAATTCATCAACCAAAAAAGAATATGAGAACACAATTAAGGGGTCTCTTATCCCCGATTTTTTTACTTGGCTGCTTTTTTACTGTTTTTTCCCAAGAGCAAAACTATATAGCATACTACAATGCCTATGATTCAGAAGTGGGCATAGAGAACACGGGGCTGTACCAAGGGGAGGTTTATGAGGAGAAGTATAGGACCATTAATGAACAGACCCAGTTTTTTAGAACGCTTGACTTCCAAAAGGGAAATGTATGTTACGACGGGCAATGTTATTTTGATGTTGACCTTAAATATGATTCATATGAAGATGAAGTCTTGCTTAAGCTTATTTCGTCCGCGGGTGGAGGAACCCTGCGATTGTTCAAGGATTACATCGATAGCTTTGAGCTTGGCGGGCTTAGTTTTTTTAAGTTGACAGAGCAACAGGCCCCTGGGCTCAACGCTTATGGTTTTTATGCAAAGGCGATGGAATCTCCTACATTCACACTTTACACCAAGTACACCAAAAAAAGTTTTGAGAGAAAGGATAGGAGCTCTATCTATTATGAATTTTTGGAAGGCCCTTCGGAATATGTGTTGTTACATAAGGGCAGCTACCATATCGTGAATACAAAAGGGAATATAATAGATCTGTTCCCAAATCAGAAAAGGCAGATTGACCGATTCTATCGAATTGCCAAAAGCCTCAGAAGAACGGATCCCGACCAATTTCAGGTCAGTTTGGTCAGGCGAATAGAAACCCTCCTTAACCAATCCAATAAACCAGTAGAAGAATGAAAAGAGTAATAATTGTTTTCCTGCTCTTTATGGGCATGCAATACGTTGGTGCCCAAACAGAGGTCCCGCGCATTTCAGTTTCGTTTGCCAATACTCCGGCCGAAGATGCCCTTTCTGAAATTGAGAGCAAGACCTCATATAGCTTCTTCTACTTGTCAGATTGGTTAAAAGGTCTTAGGGTGACCGGAAGTTTTCAAGATGTCCCTATCAGCACAGTGCTTGAAAGTATTTTTAAGGATACCGTGCTCAATTACTTCATCATGGATTCCGAAAGGATATACCTCATGCAGAACAATCAGATATACGATGCGCTTCCCAACGACTTTTTTGGGGCCCAAGAGCAAGTTGAGGATGACTTTCCACAATATGACCAACTTCAGGATATTGGCCCTCTTTTTGTAGGCAGTGATGATAATAACAGGGGACTGCAAGTGGTAAAAATAGGCCGTGAGAATCGGAACAGTAGGCGACGAAGCTTTACACTTAACGGAAGGGCCTTGAATGCCCGGAGCGGACAACCCATACCCGACCTGGCAATTATTGTTGAAGGAAAAGATATAGGTACTTCCACCAATGCCAACGGAAACTACAGTCTGGAACTGCCCATTGGGGAAAATATCATCACTACTAGAGGATTGGGTATAGAGGAATCTCGTACCAAGGTCATTTTGTACAATGACGGTTCCCACGACTTTCAATTGGATGAGAGTGTTGAGGCATTGGATGAGGTTGTGGTACAGGCAAACATTGATAGAAATGTGGAAACCGCCATAACGGGCGTAACGCTTATTGAGGTTGAAAAGATCAAAAACATACCGTTGGTACTTGGTGAAAGGGACGTGCTCAAGGCTGCGATTACCCTTCCGGGCATTACAACGGCTGGTGAAGGTGCTTCAGGATATAATGTACGTGGTGGACGTACAGACCAAAACCTGATTTTGCTCGACAATGGGGTCATCTACAATCCATCCCACTTTTTTGGCATATTCTCCGCAATCAATCCATTTACCACGGGAGCGGTCGAAATTTTTAAGGGACATATTCCAGCCGAATTTGGAGGTAGACTTTCTTCGGTTTTCGACATTACGTCCAAGGATGCCAATACCGAAAAGTTTGCTGGAGAGGCCTCCATAGGCCCTGTTACCAGCAACATTGTTTTGGAGACACCCATAATAAAGGATAAAGCCGCACTGATGGTAGGGGGTAGGGCCACATATTCCGATTGGATTTTGGAAACCTTGGATGACGAGCAGCTTAATAACAGTACCGCATCCTTTTTTGACGTACTGGCCAAGTACAACCACACCATAAACGAAAATAATGAGATAAAGGCAACGGGCTACTTCAGTCGGGATGAATTCAGTATTACCTCCGATTCCATTTTCGATTATAGCAACAGGTTGGTCTCATTGGGATGGGATCACAAGTTCAGCGAAAAGACAACAGGAAGCCTCATCCTATCAAATAGTGAGTATAGGTTCGGTATTGAATTTGATGGTGAATCCAATAACGATTTTGACCTTGGCTACAAGAACAACGAAACTGAGTTCAAATACCGGATGAAGTACATTCCTGGCGGAAAACATACATTGGATTTTGGGATTGCCAGCAAACTCTATGTAGTAGACCCTGGTAATATAGACCCCTTGGGTGCGGATTCCGACGTTTCCTCTTTGGTCATTCCCCGAGAAAAGGGTTTGGAGTCTGCGGTGTTCATATCGGATAGCTATAAGGTCAACGATAAGCTTTTGATAGATATGGGGTTACGGTTTTCTTTTTATGCCGCATTGGGAGCGGGGCAACAACGCATTTATCAGGATAATGCCCCTAGAAACAGTGGCACCCTTGTAGAGACCCAGGAGTTTGATGAGAATGAGGTGATAGAGACCTTTGGTGGGCCCGAGGTTCGGCTTTCGGCCCGGTATTTTTTGGCACCCGACTTTTCCGTCAAGGCCAGTGTGAACAATGCCTTTCAGTACATACACACGCTGTCCAACAATACTACGGTATCACCGACAGATACCTGGAAGCTATCGGACCTTAATATCAAGCCACAGGAAGCCTATCAGGCCTCATTGGGGTTTTATAAAAACTTTGATGGGAATAAATACGAACTGAGCCTGGAGGGCTATTACAAAGAGCAACGCAATTTGCTGGATTATAAGGTCGGGGCTCAATTGTTGCTCAATGAGGCCATAGAACAGGAAGTGCTACAGGGCGATGGCCAGGCATACGGAGTGGAGTTCTTGGTGAAAAAGAATGAAGGAAAACTGAACGGGTGGTTGGGTTATACCTATTCCCGTTCCTTTGTGAAACTAGATAGCGAGTTCAATGAAGAGCGCATTAACAATGGTGAGTTTTTTCCATCCAATTTTGACAAGCCACACGACATTAGCGTCGTAGCAAATTATAAGTTCACAAGAAGGTTCAGTGCTTCTGCCAATTTCGTATATCAAACCGGCAGGCCGGTAACTTTTCCAATTGGCAGCTTTGCATTCAACAATTCAGAATTTGTTTTTTATAGTGACAGGAACAAATTCAGAATTCCCGATTACTACCGTTTGGACCTCAGTTTCAACATGGAAGGGAATCATAAGATCAAAAAATTTGCACATAGTTTTTGGAGTTTTTCCATTTACAACGTGTTGGGAAGGAACAATCCCTATTCGGTGTTTTTTGTAACGGAAGATGGCGATATCAAAGCGTTTCAGAGTTCCATATTCGCTATTCCGGTGCCAACTATTACATATAATTTTAAGTTTTAAACATGTCGAGTGCAATTGGAAAATTTGTTATTGTTGGCCAGTGTTTCATATTGCTCCTGGTGACCTCATGTATAGAACCGTTCAACGCTACATTTGAGGATTTCGAGAGCGCTTTGGTCATTGAAGCGACCATAACCAATGAGACCAAACAACAGGAAATTTTTCTTACCAGGTCATATGAGTTTGATGATGAAGGCCCAACACCTGAGGTCAATGCCAATGTCAGTATCAATGATTCTGAAGGCAACACATATGTTTTTGAAGATCAGGGGAACGGACTTTATCTATCCACCGAGACTTTCGCAGCTGAATCGGGTCAGGATTATCAACTTTCAGTGACCACCAGGGATGGAAGAAGTTATCGTTCGGATCAGGTCCAACTAAAGACAGGAACGGGCATAGATCAGATTACTGCCGAGCGGATTACTGATGATGACGGCCAGGATGGGATGGCCATATTGGTGGATAGTTTTGACCCTAGCGGCACCTCCAAAAACTATAGATACGAGTATGAGGAGACCTATCGGGTAATAGCACCCACTTGGTGGCCCATCAAATTGGTGCCAGAAGCAGAATTTGGATGCAACATGATTTTGGTTGCCAACAATGACTTGGCTCGTGTCTGTTATCCTACAAACAGATCAAACCAAATAATCTTGACATCCACCGAGGATTTGGCTGAAGACAGGGTTGATAATTTTATGGTCAGATTCATCAGTAGCGAAAACTATATAATCTCTCATAGATATAGCATTTTGGTGCGGCAATATGTGCAATCCGATGAGGCTTTCAATTTTTATAGCACCCTTTTGGAGTTTTCCAGCTCAGAAAGTCTGTTTTCCCAAACGCAACCCGGGTTTTTGCAAGGAAATGTGTTCTCCAATGACAATTCGGAAGAACGCGTACTTGGATTTTTCGAGGTGAGTACGGTATCAGAACAACGAATCTTTTTCAATTACGACGATTTTTACCCAGGAGAGGAACTCCCGCCTTATGTGGATCCCTGTGGCACCAGTGCCCCGGTCATCGCCAATATGGGGGGCTGTGTCCTACGGCCGCTCATCGAAAGTGGTGCAGGGGTATATGCCGGAGATAGCGGTGCCCAACCAAGTGACAATCAAGGCCCATATCTTGTTACACGAAGGGTATGTGGCGACTGCAGCGTGCTTGGACCTCCTGAAATTCCGGAATTTTGGACAGAATGAAATCACACACAAAAAAATATCACTTACTAATGGCCCTAATAATAGGAGGGTTTTTTCAGGGTTGCATAGAACCTTTTGATGCCACTTTTGTGGATTTTGAAAGTGCCTTGGTAATCGATGCATCAATCACCAACGAAACAAAACAACAACAAATCATTCTTACAAGGACATTTGAGTTTGAAGCAGATGGCCCCATACCAGAAAGCAATGCTGATGTACGTATCATTGACTCGGCAGGAAACATCTACACTTTTGAGGAGGAAAACAATGGAATATATCGCTCCACTGAGGTCTTTGCGGCACAACCTGGAGTGGATTATGAGCTTTCCATCACTACATCAAATGGTAGAAATTATGGATCGGACACCGCACGGTTAACCACCGCAACCACTATAGATGGGTTGTCAGCAGAGCGTGTAATTACAGATATCGGTAATGATGGGATGGCCATATTGGTGGATAGTTTTGACCCTAGCGGAACCTCCAAAAACTATAGGTACGAATACGAGGAGACGTATAGGGTAATTGCACCGACCTGGACACCGATTTCGCTTGTTGGAAACCCAGAAGGAGGCTGTGACGTCATAAAAGTACCTAACAGCACCGATGAAGAAATATGTTACCCAACGGTTGGCTCAACTGACATTATTTTGACCTCTACCGAAGATTTGGAAGAGGATCGGGTCAGTAAGTTTAGAGTCCACTTTATAAGTAGGGACAATTTCATTATCTCACATAGGTACAGTATTTTGGTCCGTCAGTTTGTTCTATCCAATGAAGCCTTCACCTTTTTTGAAACGCTAAGAGAGCTCTCTAGTTCGGAAAGTCTTTTTTCACAAATTCAACCAGGGCTATTGCAGGGCAATGTATTCTCGAGGGAGAACCGAGACGAGAATGTGTTGGGATATTTTGACGTTAGCTCCGTGACAGAGGAGCGCCTTTTTTTCAACTATGACGATTTTTATCCTGGAGAGGATTTACCTCCATATGTTGAACCATGCAACGGAAGTACACCCGTAATAGAGAATGAGGGAGGCTGTGTGCTCAGGCCTATTTTGGAATCCGGTGCCGGCATTTATGCCGCTGACAATGCGCTTGCAAGTGTAAATGAAGGTCCTTATTTGATTGTTCCCAGAATTTGTGGGGACTGTAGCGTGTTGGGAACCTCTGAAATCCCTGAATTTTGGATAGAATGACATGGGATAGAGTCACATACCGTTTTTTCTCGCCCATTTTTATGGGGGGAATGCTCTGTGGTTGTATAGAACCCTTTGAGGCGACTTTTATCGATTTTGAGAGCGTTTTGGTGGTCGATGCGACCCTGACCAATGAGATAAAGCAGCAACAAATAATTCTTACCCGCACCTACGAACTTGAGGCAGACGGGCCAATTGGGGAATCAGGAGCCCTACTTCAGGTAGTTGCGGGCAACGGTGTGAGTTTTGACTTTATAGAATCGGAAAACGGCAATTATTTTTCCGAACTACCCTTTGCGGCCCAACCAAATACCCAATACACCCTTTTCATCACCACCAGGGATGGCAGTGTCTACCAATCTGAAGAAGCGGCAATGGGGAATATGTCACAGATTGACAGCTTATATGCACAACGTATTATTAATGATTTTGGAGAAGAGGGGATAGGTATCTTTTTAAACACACGCGGTATTGGTGACAGCACCAATTTTTATCGCTATGAGTATGAGGAGACCTATAAAATAGTTGCACCCTTTTATACAAATGATGATTTGAGTTTAAGCGATGAAGGTGCCATCATCATCACTCCTAGACCACCGGAAGAATTGACCTGTTTTCCGAGTGCGACCTCAAATACTATTATTTTAGCAGATACTGAAGATTTGGATGATGTTAATGTGACCAATTTTCTGGTTCGCTTTATAAACAGAAATAATTACATTATCACTCACAGATATAGCATCTTGGTAAGACAATACAGTCAGTCCCAGGAGCCGCATACTTTTTATAAAAACCTGAGCAATTTTGCCACGTCCGAGAATCTTTTCTCAGAAACTCAACCTGGATTTTTGAGTGGTAATCTATCTTCAAAAGCAAATAGCGTAAACAAAGTATTGGGTTATTTTAATGTTGCGGCTATCGATGAAAAACGAATTTTCTTTAATTACGAGGACTTTTTCCCAGGTGAACGTTTGCCGCCTTATGTGAATCCATGTAATTTATCATCTCCACCCGATGATAAGATACCAAGTCAAGTAAGGCTGAATCTAATAAAATATGTAAAGGATAATGATGGAGAATTTACAGGACCAGTCGGATCTTACATTATTGTTCCTAGAGTTTGCGGTGATTGTACGGTCTTAGGTTCCCCAGAAATCCCTGAATTTTGGATAGAATGACATGGGAAAAGGTGACATATCGTTTTTTCTCTCCCATTTTTATGGGAGGTCTGCTCTATGGCTGCATAGAGCCCTTTGAGGCAACTTTCGAGGATTTTGAAAGTGCTTTGGTCGTGGAGGCTACCATAACCAACGAATTAAAGAACCAAGAAGTATTCCTATCCCGTACTTTTGAATTTGAAGCTGACGGACCCACCGCAGAATCCAATGCCAATGTTCTGGTCGAGGACCAATCCGGGAACACCTTCACCTTTCGGGACATGGGTAATGGCAACTATGTTTCCGCAGTACCTTTTGCTGCCGAGACAGGCAACACCTACAGGCTATCGATTACTACTCAGGATGGTAGGAGTTATGCTTCGCAATCAGTTGCATTGAACACTGAAACAAACATCGATGAATTACGTGCTGAGCGCACACAAAATGGTTTTGGAGAGGATGGGATAGCCATTTTATTGGATACCAATGATTCACAGAACCAATCTAAATACTATCGTTTCACGTATGGAGAAACGTTCCGAATTGAGGCTCCTTTATGGAGTCCTAATAGTTTAGCCGCAGATACGGATCCTGAAGCAGTTCCATGTGGGGTAAAGGTTTTGCAACAGACCCGCAACATTAGTGAAAGTATCTGTTATGCCTCAGTTGCTTCAAACGGAATCATTTTGGCAAATACTGAAGGTTTTTCAGAAGATCGCTTGGATGATTTTAGGGTACGCTTCATCAATAGAGACAATTATTTCATATCCCATAGATATAGCATTTTGGTTAAACAGTTTGTGCTATCAAATGAGGCCTATACCTTCTATGAAACCTTACAAGAGTTTTCAGGTAGTGAGAGTCTTTTCTCCGAAACACAGCCAGGGTTTTTAGTTGGAAATGTTTCATCTGAAACTAATCAAGAAGAGAAAGTATTGGGATATTTTGATGTGTCACCTGTTGCGGAGCAGCGTATTTTCTTTAATTATGAAGACTTTTATCCTAATGAAAATCTGCCTCCATATATAGAACCTTGTAATCTAGCAGCACCTGTCTTATCAAGAGGCGTACCTCCGGTATGCGTTTTGCTTAATTTGGTTGAAAGTGAATTGGTCGCTTACGTGGAAGAAAATCAAAGTGGAGGCCCTAACGAAGGTCCATATATAGTTGTCCCAAAAGTCTGCGGGGACTGCACAAGTATTGGTAGTTCAACACCACCCGAATTTTGGATGGAATAATACAATAATTATGAAGAAAGTGAAAATTACATTGTTCATTTGCCTATCGGTTTTTCTTGGGACATTTGCCCAAAATAACTCAACTGGCAAGCTAAATAACATGCCGCAAGAAGCGGTCTATTTACAATGCAATGAGGCGTTGGTTTTTTCTGGGGAAAACCTGCTGTATAAATTTTATTGTATGGACAGGGGCACAAAGTCACTGAGCCATATCAGTAAGATTGGTTATGTGACCCTTGTGGATAGACAGGGAGATGTTGTGTTTTCACATAAATTGCATCTAGAATCAGGTAAGGGATATGGGGATTTCTTTGTGCCCACCTCGTTGCCCACCGGCAGCTATAAGTTGTTGGGATATTCGGAATGGATGAAAAATATGCCCCATGAAAACTTTTTCCAGACCGACCTATACATTGTGAACCCTTATCAACCCTTACCAGCAGCCTATTTGGAAAAACCAATGGATTCATTGGATTCCCTTGCCTCTCCCGAACCACGGAAGACTATGGTTTATAAAGCCCCTGAACAAAAAGGGAGTGCTCACATAACCCTCAATTTGGATAAGGACGTTGTTGGAAAAAGGCAAAAGGCAGCGTTGACAATTCGTTCGAGTGATAAAGCTGCTTCAACCGGCAGTTATTCCATTTCCGTCCGGAAATTGGACTCATTGCCCATGCCCTCCCAAATATCCTCGGAGACCTTTGTGGAAAAGCAACTAAACAAAGTATGGTCGAACAATCTTAATAAAAGCACCCAATTGCCCGAATTACGGGGAGATGTTATCTCAGGAACAATTAAATTAAAAGAGACTGGACTTCCAGTGGAAAACCAAAGGATTTCCCTGTCCCTTCCGGGAAACAAGTATCTGTTAAATGTGACCACTTCCAATGCCGATGGCAAATTCCGTTTTATTGTCAACAGGGAATATGACAACCTTGAAGGAGCGTTACAGGTTTTATCCGACGACTGGGACAAGTATGACATCGTGCTGGATGGCGAAAACCAGCAGTTCGATTCACTTGATTTTTCAGAATTTAAACTGAGCAAGGAAATGGAACAGCGTATTCTTCAAAAAAGTATTCAAAACCAAATTGAGAATGCCTATCGTGAAGTGAAATTGGATTCCATTGTTCCCGCATCTCATGTGGAGCCCTATTACCGAAAATTTACAGAAACTTATGACCTGGATGATTACACCCGTTTTAATTCGATTCCGGAGACTATTATTGAGGTAGTGGACCAAGTAGGCGTGCGTCGACTGGACGACGGAACCCGGGTTTTTGAGGTACGGCCTGAAGAAGGGTATACGGACAGAAACCTGTTGCCCATGGTTTTTGTGGACGGCCTTTTTATAAAAAGACATGAAGATTTTATGGGTTATAGTGCCAAAAAAGTGAAATCCATCAGTTTTTCACGGGAAAAAGTGTTGTTGGGCTCCCAAATGTTCCAAGGAATGATCTCTTTTAAGACCATTGAAGGCGATTTTTATAGCGATTTCTACACCCCGCACATTATAAATGTGGATCTTTTCAAACCTGAACCAGAAAAAGTATATCACAATCAGGATTATGGCGATAAAGAAAACCAGCGAATTCCTGACTTTAGGCACCAATTGTTTTGGGAGCCAGACCTAGATTTGTCCAACGGTCCAAAGGAGATTGTTTTTTACACTTCCGATGTGCCTGGCATTTATCAGTTGGTTCTGGAGGGGTTTACGTCAACTGGAAACCCGGTATCCGTCAAAGAGCGGCTTGTTGTCGAGTAGGATTGAATATATTTCTCCTCTAGTAAACAACATTTCTCTCTTTATTTATGCTCATAAAGGTTTATGGGAGCGCCGTATTTGGCATTGAGGCCACCACCATCGTCATGGAAGTCAACGTGGACAGAGGCATTGGCTACGACTTGGTAGGATTGCCCGATAATGCCATAAAGGAAAGCAATTTTCGCATTGCTGCAGCCCTTCAAAATATTGGATTTAGGATTCCTGGTAAAAAGATAACCATTAACATGGCACCTGCCGACCTCAGAAAAGAGGGCTCGGCCTACGACCTTCCCCTTGCTCTGGGTATTCTGGCCGCTTCCGACCAGATTAAGTCAAAAAATATTTCAGACTATCTGATCATGGGAGAACTTTCCCTTGATGGAAGCGTACAGCCCATAAAAGGAGCATTGCCCATCGCCATCAAAGCCAAGGAAGAAGGGTTTGCGGGTATGATCTTGCCCGAAGCAAACGCCAGGGAAGCCGCGGTGGTGGAGGGACTTTGTGTTTATGGGGTAAAACATATAGAAGAGGTGATAGGCTTTTTTGACGCTGAAAGGGCATTGGAGCAGACAACCATTCAGGAAGAAGGGGAATTTGACCAATTGACGAACCATCCTGAGTTTGATTTCTCTGATGTAATGGGCCAGGAAAGTATAAAGCGTTGTATGGAGATTGCAGCAGCCGGTGGGCACAATATTATTTTAATAGGACCTCCGGGAGCAGGTAAAACTATGTTGGCCAAGCGCCTTCCCTCCATATTGCCACCTATGACGTTGCAAGAAGCCTTGGAAACCACCAAAATACACAGCGTGGTCGGCAAGGTAAAGAACATGGGTCTTATGCACCAGCGGCCTTTTAGAAGCCCACACCACACCATAAGCAGTGCAGCGTTGGTGGGAGGCGGCAGTTATCCTCAGCCTGGTGAGATTTCCCTTTCCCATAACGGAGTGCTGTTCTTGGACGAACTTCCTGAGTTTGAACGGAGGGTATTGGAAGTATTGCGTCAGCCCATGGAAGATAGGGAGGTAACAATTGCCAGGGCCAAATATGCCGTTACGTATCCCAGTAGTTTTATGCTTGTTGCCAGCATGAACCCAAGTCCCGGGGGATATTTTAACGACCCCGATGCGCCCGTCACATCATCCCCGGCAGAAATGCAACGTTATTTAAGTAAAATATCCGGACCCTTGTTGGATAGAATAGATATCCATATTGAGGTGACCCCCGTGCCGTTTGAAAAACTGGCGGACGAAAGAAAAGGTGAAAGCAGTGTGCAAATCAGGGAGCGGGTCATTTCCGCCAGGGCTATCCAATCCCGCCGTTTTTCCAACATGGATGGGGTTCATTATAACGCACAAATGGGCACAAAGCAGATACGTAAATATTGCGTGTTGGATGAAATGAGCAAAACTTTGCTAAAAAATGCCATGCAGCGCCTTAATCTTTCCGCCAGGGCCTATGATAGAATATTAAAAGTGGCCCGTACTATCGCTGATTTGGAAAATACCGATAAAATAGCGCAGGGACACATATCGGAGGCCATCCAATATAGAAGCTTGGACAGGGAAGGCTGGTTGGGATGATACTATCCCATAACCTTTCGCAGCGCACTGTCAAATCGCTGCATATCTTCCATGGTGCCCGTACTGATACGGGCCCATTCATAGAATGGAGGGAATGGCCTTCCTATCAAAACATCGTGTTTTTTCATTTCAGCAATCATTTCCGAAATTGGCCTACCAGTCTTGAAGAATACAAAATTCGTGTGGGATGGAACATATTCCAGCCCAAGATCATCCAAACAGCTATATATGGCCTTTTTGGCCTCCATGTTTTTCATCAGACTGAATTTGTAAAACTCATCATCCTCCAAAGCTGTTCGGGCCGCTTCAATGGCCAGGACATTGGTCATGGCCATTATGTTTTTGCGCAGTCGTGCCGCAATGTCCGGCCTCGCCACTAAATAGCCGATGCGCATTCCAGCCAATCCATATACCTTTGAGAAGGTTTTTGATACAATAACGTTCATGCCTTCCTTGACCAATTCCACCATGGAAGGGTAATCTGGCTCCATGATGAAGTCGTAATAGGCCTCATCACTGAAAACCATGGTCTCTTTGCCCATGGAGATGCAAAAAACCCTTAGCTTGTGCTTGTCCAGCAGAGTGCCTGTGGGGTTGTTGGGGTTACAGAGAAAAACAAGGCTCGTTTTGGTATTTAATCTATTGGCCATTGCTTCCAGGTCATGCCCCAAATTTTCATCTACCGGTACGCGATGTACATAGGCGCCAAATCCCTCGGCATATCGCAACATAGCTTGAAATGTGGGGTCAGCGGCAATCAACTCACCGCCTCCGTTGCCAAAAGTCAATCCAGCGGCGTTCAAACCTTCAGTTGACCCACCTGTTATTACGATGTGGTCCGTGGGAACGCCCTCTTTTTCAGCAATCTTTTCCAATAAAGGCCGGAAAACTACGGAAGGATATCTACAGGCTTTATCAAACGCATGTGTTATTGCTTCCCTGACCCGTTTTGAAGGACCATACGGATTCTCATTGGAATCCAGTTTGGCCACTAGATTTTTAGAGGAAACAATAAACTCTTTTTTGGTCTCGCCTGCCCAACCTCCGACCCCTCCCAAAAGGGTGAATCCTGCGGATAGGCCAATGCTCTTGAGCCATTCCCTTCTTTCAATAGTGTTCATGGTTGATTTTTTAGTGGTTCTTTATCGGGTTTGATGCAAGTTTGGTTTAATCATTTATGGACAACTCCACACTTTTTCAACAATGGCCCGCATCAATAGTACTTTCGACAACAGACCTAAATCCAAAAAATGCCAAGGTCAATTGCCATAGAAAAAGTGAAACCAATGACTGGATTTCAATTTCACTTAAAGATACACAAACGGTTGAAGTTTTGTAAGGCCTAGACCACTTTAATGTTTGCTTTTAAACCATTGATGATGCCCAGGATGTTGTCCACGGTATCTTTTAGATAGTATTTGATTGCAACGCTGGGGATGCGAATGGTTGTAAAGCCATTTTGAAAGGAGCGCATCGCCTGTTCAAGGTCGTTAATGGCCTGTTCATGGGTAATGGTACTATGGTCCCTGTCAATTTCTATATTGAGCTTTACCCGGGAAATGGCTATGTCAACGGATTTTTTCCCATCCCACCATTCCAACATGGGATTGGCGCCTGCCGATTTAAGGGCATAAAACAGTTGAATTGCCTCCAAAGGAGTATTGTTTTCAAGAATGACTTTTTTGATGAGGGAGGTGTGTTTTTTGCACAATGCCACTCCCAATGAATTTTGGGACGACTCATATTCTTGGTGTCCTATGCTCTTATCGCAGTCCTTACAGGTCATAAGCCTTGGTCAAGTTAGGTCAATGGTTCAATTTGGGATTATTATAACTTCTGGTTTTGGATATTCGTATAAAATGGGTAATCAAAACAACCTATTTTTAGACGAAATGCATTTTTTTAGACGAAATGCATGTATTATTACAAAGCCTTCTAAAAAACCAATAAAAGAACATTTGAAATGCTAAAAAGAATAGGACCGGGAATTTTGGTGGCGGCGGCATTTGTGGGCCCGGGAACTTTGACGGCGTGCACCGTTGCCGGAGCCCGTTTCGGGTACACCCTCTTGTGGGCCTTAACCCTGTCCATACTGGCAACCATGGTGTTGCAGGGAATGGCTGGGAGAGTAGGGTTGGTCACGCAAAGCGGTTTGGCCGAATCAGTAAAAAAAGAACTGAAGAATCCATGGCTTCGGGGCGTTGTGATCGTTATCATCTTAGGAGCCATACTTGTCGGCAACGCGGCCTACGAAGCGGGAAATATAGGCGGTGCAAGCTTGGGAATGGAACAGTTGGTCCAAAATCCAGAGCTTACGGCATGGCATCCAATGATCATAGGAATATTTGCATTTCTCCTGCTCTGGTTTGGCACCTATAAAGTTTTGGAAAAGGTTTTTGTGGCCCTGGTGGCCTTAATGGGATTATGCTTTGTACTGTGCACGTTGATGGTTAAACCCTCAGCTCTAGACATCATCAAGGGCGCTTTGGTACCAGAGATGCCAGCGGACAGCCTGTTTACCATAATGGCCTTGGTGGGCACAACGGTGGTGCCGTACAATCTTTTTTTGCACGCATCATTGGTTAAGGAAAAGTGGAAATCCAAATCGGAACTCGGATCCGTGACATGGGACACAATAATTTCTATTGCCCTTGGAGGATTGGTGTCCATGGCGATATTGATCACAGCCTCGGCGGCTTCGATACAAGATGTGACAAATGCAGCGGATATGGCCAAGGGACTGGAGCCTCTTTTTGGCAAGACCGCCTCTTACATTATGGGCGTCGGACTGTTGGCAGCCGGAATTACCTCTGCGGTGACCGCACCTCTTGCGGCTGCGTTCGTTGCCAATAGCTGTTTCGGATGGAAAGCTGGCATGCAGGATAAGCGATTCAGGTTGGTTTGGGCCATGGTGCTCTTTTTTGGGGTCTTCTTTTTGTCTTTTGATATAAAACCCATTGAGGTAATTCAATTTGCCCAAGTAGCCAATGGCGTTTTACTGCCTATAATGGCCATACTGTTGCTTTGGATGGTGAACCAAAAATCTGTGATGGGAGAATATCACAATACGAAATTCCAAAACACATTGGGCTTACTGATTGTGGGGTTCACCCTGTTTTTGGGTGGCAAGAGCATTTTAAGCGTAATTGGAATGTTTTAAAGAAAATGAAAGGTTGGAAAATAGATATTAGCTGTGATGTTGGTGAGGGTGTTGGCAATGAAGCGCTATTGTTTCCCCACATTAGCTCATGCAATATTGCCTGTGGAGGGCATGCCGGGGACCGAGGCACGATGACCGATGTGGTCCTATTGGCCAAAAAGCACAAAATAAAGATTGGAGCGCACCCTTCCTATCCCGACAAAGCAAACTTTGGAAGAGAAGTAATAAACATATCCGGAGCCATGCTCAAAGAAAGCATTGAACAGCAGTTGGCGGATTTTGATGAAGTGTTGACAGCAGAAGATTGCACTTTGCATCACATCAAGGCCCACGGTGCTCTTTACAACCAAACAGCCAAGGATGCTCGGCTCGCACGGGTCTACTTGGAGTCTTTGGAAGGATATCGGGATCAAACCCTTCTCTATGTTCCTTTCGGATCCATAATCGCACAGATGGCTGTGGATTTGGGCTTTTCAATTTGGCATGAGGCATTTGCGGACAGAAACTATATGGAAGACCTGAGCCTTGTCCCCAGAAAAGAACGGAATGCAGTAATTGAGGAACCTGAAAAGGTCTTGGAACACATACTTCCAATCATTAAAGAAGATACGGTGTTGACGCCAACAGGAAAAATAAAAAAAATAAAGGCAAATACGCTCTGCGTCCATGGGGACACGCCATCAGCATTGGAAATATTGATGTATCTTTCCAAGGAATTGCCCAAACATCAGGTACAGTTACAAAAGTGAAAAGTTACCCCGTCAACATTAAACCTTATGGTGAATATGCCATTCTTTTGGAGTGGCCAAACGAAGTTGCAGAAGACATTTTGTGCGACATCCTGGATTTTATGGAGCACTTTAGGACCATTAGCGGTACAGAATGGGAAATGGTCCCGGCCTACAATTCATTGATGATGGTCAGTCAAGGGGATGTTTTGGATTTTGATCGTTCAAAACAGTTGATAAATGATAGTTTGTTTACCAGAGCAACTTCAAGAATCAAAAGAGAAAACCATCTTTGGCACATTCCAGTCTGTTATGATGCAGAGTTTGGCATCGACCTCGAGGAAGTGGCAGAACACTTGAATATTTCCGTAAACACGCTTATTGAGCAACACACCGCTCACCAATATCTTGTCTATGGCATTGGATTTTTGCCAGGGTTCATGTATCTGGGCGGGCTTCCATCCTCACTGGAGATTCCACGACGAGCGGAACCTCGTTTGCATGTGGCAAAGGGTTCGGTGGGACTGGCTGGAAAACAAACGGGTATATATCCGCAAGAATCCCCCGGGGGTTGGAACATCATTGGCAATTGCCCCATATCACTTTTCAATCCAAAAAAAGAAGAACCATGTTTGGTAAACGTAGGGGACAAGGTACAGTTCCATAGTATTCCACGTGCGGAATATGATCTACACAAGATTGAAGCAGAGGTCGGCATCTATAAACCTAAAAGGATCCTTTTGCATGGTCAAGATACTTAAAGCTGGTTTTTACAGCACGCTCCAAGACTTGGGAAGGTTAGGTTTTCGGGATAAAGGAGTTCCCATTTCCGGGGTTATGGATGAAGTTTCCGCTACACGGGCAAACCTATTATTGGAGAACGAAGCCGGTGCTACCTTAATGGAAATGACAATGACGGGTCCAACCTTACAATTTGAGTCTCACACATATATATGTATTTCGGGAGCTGATATGCTACCATCCATAAATGGAAAAGCCATCACCAATTACAGGGTGATCAAGGTTGCAAAAAACGATGTCCTAACCTTTGGCAAGTTGCAAAACGGTTTTAGGAGCTATTTGGCGGTTAAAGGTGGGTTTGGAACCGAAAAAGTATTGGGCAGTCAATCACAGTATTTTCCTGTAACATTGGCCCAATGTTTAAAAGAGGGCGATGAAATTCCTTATAAGGAAACAAGCAATTTTGCTCCAGCCATAACCGAATTGAAAACAGAGGCACATTTTGAACCGGGTCTGTTGAAGGTCAACAAGGGACCGGAGTACGAACTCTTGGACGATGGACAATTGGCCTCAATCTTTTCAAAATCGTTTACAATTTCAAAACAAAACAACAGAATGGCCTACCAATTGGGAGAGACCATAAAGGGACATGATCATTCCATGCTCACCTCTGGAACATTGCCAGGCACGGTGCAGCTCACTCCATCGGGAAGGATTATTATCCTGATGAAGGATGGACAAACAACCGGGGGCTATCCACGAATATTTCAACTTTCCAAAGAATCCATTTGCATTTTGGCCCAAAAGAAGTCAAGGGACATTGTTTCCTTCGAACTTTTGAAATAGCCGTCTTTTCTGCATTTTACAGATTGATGAACAAAAAGAAAGTCAAAAGCGCAATCATTTCATTTTCAAACGTGGAATGATCCTGGGACCATGTTGATTGAAAAGGTTTGTATCAAAACAACCACGGACTTTTTCCCTGCCGATTTGGGGAGAAATGAATATTGGAATTTTTTTTATATAACAAATTGAATAACAGAAAGATACCTATATATTTTTTCAAATGAATCTAGAGCAGACAATTCCATATCCAAAATACGGGTGATTAAACAGCTATATTTGATTTTGCATGATGTGCCCTGTGGTATCCCGTGCGTGAATGACCTTTGAAAATGGAATTGAACAAATACAGTAAAAGCGTAACGCAAGACCCAACACAACCCGCGGCACAGGCCATGTTACATGCCCTTGGCCTAACGGATGAAGACCTTAAAAAACCATTTGTGGGCATAGCCAGCACAGGTTATGAGGGCAATCCCTGCAACATGCACTTAAATGATTTGGCCCTTGAGGTGAAAAAGGGTGTAGAGTCGACCAATTTGGTAGGACTTATTTTCAATACGATTGGGGTGAGTGATGGCATTTCCATGGGTACACCTGGAATGCGATATTCGCTTCCTTCGCGAGACATTATTGCAGATTCCATTGAAACTGTGGTACAGGCCATGAGCTATGATGGGCTGGTAACCGTTGTAGGATGTGATAAAAACATGCCGGGCGCCCTAATGGCACAGCTCCGTTTGAACAGACCTTCAGTGCTGGTCTATGGCGGCACTATTGCCCCGGGCTGCCATAACGATAAGAAATTGGATGTGGTTTCCGCTTTTGAAGCATGGGGGCAAAAAGTTGCTGGGTCCATTGACGACAAAGAATACAAGAGTGTTATCCACAAAGCTTGTCCCGGAGCCGGGGCATGTGGAGGCATGTATACGGCCAATACCATGGCTTCCGCCATTGAGGCAATGGGTATGGCACTGCCTTTCAATTCGTCAATACCTGCGGTGAACTCCAAAAAAAGTTCCGATTGCGAAGCAGCGGGTGCAGCCTTACTGCATTTGTTGGAGAATGACATCAAACCAAGGGACATAGTGACCAAGGAAGCATTGGAAAATGCGTTTAGGCTGGTCACGGTACTTGGGGGTTCCACCAATGCTGTTTTGCACTTTATGGCAATAGCACAGGCGGCCGAGGTTGATTTTACCCTAAGGGATATCACCAAAATAAGCGATACAACGCCATTTTTGGCCGACCTAAAGCCAAGCGGTAAATACGTCATGGAAGACCTGTATAAAGTTGGCGGGGTTCCAGCGGTTCTAAAATATATGCTAAAAAAGGGAATGCTCCATGGAGAGTGCATGACCGTTACAGGCAAAACATTGGCGGAAAATCTATTGGATGTACCGGATTTGACTGAAGGTCAGGATGTGGTAAGGCCAATTGACAAGCCCATAAAGGAAACGGGACATATCCGTATTCTTTATGGAAATCTAGCTTCTGAAGGAGCCGTGGCCAAGATAACGGGCAAGGAAGGGTTGAATTTTACGGGGACCGCTAAAGTTTTTGATGGAGAGGTCGCCGTCAATGAGGGTATAAAGAATGGCAGGGTACAAAAGGGTGATGTAGTGGTGATCCGCTATGAGGGACCCAAAGGAGGGCCTGGAATGCCAGAAATGTTGAAGCCCACATCAGCCATAATGGGAGCAGGACTTGGAAATGATGTGGCGTTGATCACCGATGGAAGATTTTCCGGAGGGTCGCATGGCTTTGTTGTGGGGCATGTTTCGCCGGAAGCCCAAGAAGGTGGAGCTATCGCTTTGGTGGAAGATGGTGATGAGATAACCATTGATGCAGTAAAAAATACAATCAATTTGAACGTTTCCGACGAAGAGTTGGCAAAACGAAAACAAAAATGGGTGCAACCTCCCTTGAAGGTTCAAAGGGGAAGTTTGTACAAATACGCCAAAACGGTCTCATCAGCTTCCAAGGGCTGTGTAACCGATATATTTTAGGAATTGAATCCCAAAGTTGGGTTTGAACCTTTCAAAAACAGGCTTATGGAAACATTGAAAGCACAGAAGAAAGAAGAGAAAAAGAAGACCAGTATGCGAATTACCGGTGCCGAGGCAATAATACACTGCCTATTGGAAGAGGGGGTTAATCTTATTTATGGCTATCCGGGAGGTGCAATTATGCCTGTTTATGATGAGCTTTATAAATTTCAGGATAAGCTCACGCATATTCTGACCCGTCATGAACAGGGAGCCACACATGCTGCCCAAGGATTTGCTAGGGTTACGGGAAAAGTGGGCGTTGCCATGGCTACTTCGGGACCGGGAGCTACGAATTTGGTTACCGGCTTGGCAGATGCCCAAATCGATTCTACCCCGATGGTTTGCATCACCGGGCAGGTGCCGCGACATTTGTTGGGTTCTGATGCCTTTCAGGAGACCGATATCGTTGGAATTTCCACACCGGTCACTAAATGGAACTATCAAATAACTAAGGCAAGTGAGATTCCTGAGATAATGGCCAAAGCATTTTACATTGCAAGATCAGGCAGGCCAGGACCTGTTTTGATCGATATTACCAAAAATGCACAATTTGACGAATTGGATTTCGCGTATGAAAAGTGTACTGGTGTCAGAAGTTACAAACCAGTGCCCCAGCCAGACATGAAGGCCATCGAAAAAGCCGCAGAACTTATCAACAAGGCAAAAAAGCCGTACATCGTTTTTGGGCAAGGTGTAATATTGGGAGAAGCAGAGGTACAGCTAAAGGCGTTGGTGGAAAAGGCCGGGATTCCCGCAGCATGGACAATTCTTGGGCTTTCCGCCTTGGATACCGAACATCCAATGAATGTTGGAATGGTGGGAATGCATGGTAATTATGGCCCCAACGTGCTAACAAACGAGTGCGATGTGCTCCTAGCAATAGGAATGCGTTTTGACGATAGGGTAACCGGCAGTTTGGACACTTACGCCAAACAGGCCAAGATTATCCATTTTGAAATTGATCCGGCCGAGGTGAACAAAAACGTGAATGCCGATGTTGCGGTCATGGGCAATGCCAAACAAACCTTGGAGCTCCTTTTGCCACTAGTAAATGAGAACGAACATAAGGAATGGCGGGCGGAGTTTGATAAAAAGTACAAGATAGAATTTGATACTGTAATCGAAAAGGACATTCACCCCACCAAAGAAGGTCTGACCATGGGTGAGGTCATAGAACAGATTAACTTGGCATCGGACCAGAAGGCCGTTATTGTAACGGATGTGGGCCAACACCAAATGATAACCTGCAGATATGCCAAGTTCCGGCAATCAAAAAGCAATATAACCTCTGGGGGATTGGGCACCATGGGCTTTGCCCTACCCGCTGCCATCGGTGCCAAAATGGGCGCCATGGACCGTGAGGTGGTTGCCGTTATTGGAGATGGGGGCTATCAAATGACCATACAGGAACTCGGGGTTATCTTTCAGCATAATGTACCCGTTAAGATTGTGGTCCTCAACAACGAACATTTGGGCATGGTAAGGCAATGGCAGGAGCTTTTCTTTGAAAGTCGTTATGCCTCCACAGTTATGACCAATCCCGATTTTGTCAAAATAGCAGAGGGGTACCATATTAAATCAAGGAGAGTAGAGAAAAGAGAAGATTTGACCGAAGCCGTACAAGAAATGATGTCCTCCAAAGACCCCTATTTCTTGGAAGTACGGGTTGAAAAAGAGGACAACGTTTTCCCAATGATTCCTTCCGGGGCTTCTGTGGCAGACATTCGGTTGAAGTAATTACCCCTTTGTAAATGACATTAAGCAAGAATATTATGGAAAAACAATGGTATACCATTTCGGTGTACTCCGAAAACAATGTGGGGTTGTTGAACAGAATATCGGGAATATTCTTAAAGCGTCACATTAATATAGAAAGTTTAAATGTTTCAAAATCAGAAATCGAGAATGTTTCTAAGTTCACAATCGTAATCAACACCACCGAAGATTGGACCAGGAAGATCGTGAACCAGATTGAAAAGCAGATAGAGGTGATAAAGGCTTTTTATCATACGGATGATGAAACCATTTACCAAGAATCGGCCCTGTTCAAGATAGCATCGCATTTACTGTTTGATGAACGTCAGATTCAAAACATAATCAAAGAAAGTAAATCCCAGATCGTTACCGTCAACCGAGAATTCTTTGTGCTTGCGAAAACGGGCCGTCGCCATGAAATTGACGAGATGCACGAGGCACTGGAACCTTACGGCATCATGCAATTTGTTCGCTCAGGAAGGATTGCAGTGACCAAGGCCGCTATGCCCATCTCGGAAATATTGGCAGAATTTCAAGACTAACAAGAAAACATAGTTAAACCAGATTTAAAAAAATGACAAATTACTTCAACACACTATCACTCCGCGAAAAATTATTGCAATTGGGACAATGCAGGTTTATGGATTCCAGTGAGTTTGCAGATGGTGTTGCCGCATTGAAAGGAAAGAAAATTGTAATTGTGGGCTGTGGTGCGCAGGGCCTTAACCAAGGATTGAACATGCGCGACTCGGGTTTGGATGTTTCCTATGCCCTTCGCGAAGCGGCCATCAAACAGCAAAGACAATCCTATAAAAATGCCAAGGAAAATAATTTTGTTGTAGGAACCTATGATGCGCTGATACCCACTGCAGACCTGGTCATTAATTTGACCCCGGATAAGCAGCATACCGATGTAGTGACTACCGTGATGCCCCTAATGAAGAAGGGAGCCACATTGTCCTACTCCCATGGATTCAATATTGTGGAAGAAGGCATGCAGATCCGTAAGGACCTGACCGTGATTATGGTCGCCCCCAAAAGTCCAGGTTCCGAAGTTCGGGAAGAATACAAAAGAGGATTTGGGGTCCCCACCCTGATTGCCGTGCATCCTGAGAATGACCCTGAAGGCAAGGGACTTGCACGGGCCAAGGCTTATGCAGCTGCCACAGGAGGTCACAAGGCAGGCGTACTGGAGTCTTCCTTTGTTGCCGAGGTGAAATCGGATTTAATGGGTGAGCAGACCATTCTTTGTGGATTGCTTCAAACCGGCTCCATACTTTCGTTCAATAAAATGGTGGAGAAAGGAATTGATGAGAAATACGCTTCTAAATTGATTCAATACGGCTGGGAGACCATTACCGAAGGGTTGAAACAGGGGGGGATTACCAATATGATGGACCGTCTGTCCAATCCAGCCAAAATAAAGGCCTTTGAATTGGCCGAAGAACTTAAAGGCATCATGCGCCCACTTTTCCAAAAGCACATGGATGACATAATGAGTGGCCACTTTTCCAAGACAATGATGGAAGACTGGGCCAATGGGGACAAGAATCTTTTGGATTGGAGAGCTGCCACGGGCGAAACCGCATTTGAAAAAACACCTGCAGGCAGTATGGAGATTTCAGAACAGGAGTATTATGATAATGGGGTACTGATGGTCGCTTTTGTGAAATCAGGGGTGGAATTGGCCTATGAGACCATGACCGAGTCAGGCATCATTGGTGAATCTGCCTACTATGAATCCCTGCATGAAACACCCTTGATTGCAAACACCATTGCCAGGAAGAAATTGTTCGAGATGAACCGGGTAATTTCCGATACGGCGGAATATGGCTGTTATCTTTTTGATCATGCCTGTAAACCCCTTTTGTCAAACTTCATGAAGAATGTTGAGACCGATATTATTGGAAAGTCTTTCGGAGAGGCTAGTGATAATGGCGTGGACAACGTTAAACTTATAGCGGTCAATAAAGCCATTCGGGAACATGATGTGGAGGTGGTCGGTGCCCGCTTGCGTGCTTCCATGACCGCCATGAAACCCATTGCTTAAAAATCGATTGACGACTCATCCCGCAATCTCAACTTCTATATGGAAACCTTATGATACCTGAAGAATTTCAAATTACCGAAGAAATACATCAAAAAAAGTATTTGATCAATGGAGAGTTGCGCCATTGGGAGGGCAATACCACCCCGGTCATCTCAACAATTTCATCCACTGACAAATATGCCCACACCGTTCTTGGAAGCATTCCCGATATGGGAGAGCCAGAGGCAATGGATGCCTTGAACGCTGCATTGGCGGCCTACAATAAAGGACAGGGTGTTTGGCCCACCATGAAGGTAAAGGACCGTATAGAGTGCATGGAATCTTTTGTGAAAAAGATGGAGAAAAAAAGGGAGCAGGTGGTGAAGCTCTTGATGTGGGAAATTGGTAAATCCAAACCTGATGCCTTTAAGGAGTTCGACCGTACCGTGGAATATATCTACGATACAATAGAAGAGTACAAGGAGTTGGACAGAAACAGCGCTAAGTTTCAAAAGCATGATGGCGTGTACGCCCATATTAGGAGAGGACCCCTGGGTGTAGTATTATGTTTGGGCCCCTACAATTATCCATTGAATGAAACTTTTGCTTTATTGATTCCGGCCATTATAATGGGCAACACCACCATTTTTAAGCCGGCCAAACATGGAGTTCTATTGATTGCGCCGTTATTGGAGGCGTTTCAGAGCAGTTTTCCCAAAGGGGTTGTCAACATATTGTTTGGAAGGGGCAGGGCAGTGGCCGCTCCCATAATGAAAACTGGAAAGGTGGATGTTCTGGCATTGATAGGTAATAGCAAATCGGCCAATGCCTTGCAGGACCAACATCCAAAGAGCAACAGATTGCGTTTGGTTTTGGGCCTAGAGGCAAAAAATCCTGCCATCGTTCTGCCCGATGCGGATTTGGACCTGACCATAAACGAATGCATTTCGGGAACACTTTCTTTTAACGGACAGCGTTGCACCGCACTTAAGGTCATCTATGTCCATGAAGAAATAAGGGAAGAGTTTCTGAAACGATTCGCCCAAAAAGTGGACAGCCTTAAATTTGGAAATCCTTGGGATGATGGAGTGCAGCTAACCCCGCTTCCAGAACCAGAAAAACCGGCTTACATTCAGGAACTATTGGATGATGCTTTGGCCAAAGGGGCCAAAATCAAGAATAAAAAGGGAGGTAAGCATTTCGACAATTACATTTGGCCCGCCGTATTGTACCCGGTTTCCAAGGAAATGAGGGTTTATCAGGAAGAGCAATTCGGTCCCATTATTCCAGTTTTATCCTTTAAGGATATTGAAGAACCTTTGGATGACATGGCCGAGTCCAACTATGGGCAGCAGGTGAGTCTCTTTGGTAAAGACGTATATACGTTATCTCCATTGATTGATACTTTGGCCAACTTGGTGTGTCGGGTAAATTTGAATAGCTCCTGCCAGCGTGGCCCCGATGTATATCCGTTCGCGGGAAGAAAGGATTCTGCGCAGTCCACCTTGAGCGTCCATGATGCACTGCGTTCCTTTTCCATTAGGACTTTTGTGGCCTTTAAGGACAACGATTTGAATAATCAGACCATTGAACAGCTATTGGAGGCCAAGGTCAGTAACTTTTTGAGTACTGATTATATTTTATAGATTCAAATATTGTTTGCCAACCAATCCCCGACTTCGCTGGTTTTGTAGGCTTTGCCACCATTGGCCAGGTCTTCGGTGACCACACCTTCGGACAGTGATTTATTCACCACGGCACGGATGGCCTCACCTTCATCAGTCAATCCAAAAGCCGTTTCAAACATCATGGCTGCTGATAGTACTGTGGCTAAAGGATTGGCAATATCCTTCCCGGCCGCTTGGGGATAGGAGCCATGAATCGGTTCAAACAATGAGGTTTTTTCTCCCAATGAGGCAGAGGGCATCAAGCCCATGGAACCTGAGATTACCGAAGCTTCATCCGTAAGAATATCACCAAAAAGATTTTCGGTGATCAACACATCATACTCGTTGGGCCATTGCACCAAGCGCATGGCAACCGCATCCACAAACTCATAGGAAACGGCCACCTCGGGATATTCTTTTTCCATATTTTGAACAGTTTCCCTCCACAAACGGGAAGTTTCCAAAACATTGGCCTTGTCCACACAGCACAGCTTCTTGGAGCGCTGCATGGCCATTTCAAATCCTTTTCTGGCAAGCCGTTCCACCTCCCCGCGCGTATAGGTGCAGGTATCGTAGGCTGTGTTGTTGTTATCTTCCCTTCCCCGTTTTCCAAAATAGATGCCGCCGGTCAGTTCACGGAGAAAAACTAGGTCGGTTCCTTCAATGCGCTCCCTTTTTAAAGGAGATTTGTCAATCAATGACGGAAAGGTAAACGTGGGACGCACGTTGGCAAAAAGTCCTAGTTTTTGACGCATTTTAAGCAATCCTTGTTCTGGACGAACCTTGGCGGAAGGGTCATTATCAAAACGTGGGTGCCCTATGGCACCAAAAAGAACGGCATCGGCATTTACACAGATTTCATGGGTCTCGTCCGGATAGGGTTCGCCAACAGCGTCTATGGCCGCAGCACCTGTGAGCGCCGGAACCCAAGTAATCTCATGACCATACTTTGCCGCTACCGCATTGGAGACTTTCACCGCTTGATCTATCACTTCGGGGCCAATTCCGTCACCGGCCAATAAGGCAATGTTGAGTTTCATAAACAGTTTGGTTAAATTAAGTTGAGCATTTTTTCGGTTGCCTTGATCGCTGAAACGGTTTGATCGGAATCAAGTCCGGTTGTGACAAAATCCCTTTTGCTGGTCTTCCATGTGATCATGGTCTCACAAAGGGCATCGGAACTGCTTCCGGGGGGTATTCTGACGGCATAGTCGACCAATTTAGGTAATTTGTTGCCCCTTTTTTCGTAGACTTTACCCAAAGCGTTCATAAAAGCGTCGAACTGTCCATCACCTTGGGCATTTTCTTCGTAACGGTTGCCCTCAATCTCAATGGAAAGGGTAGTGGAGGGCTTCAATCCTTTGGCGTGGGTAAGCACATAGGATTTTATAAAAACCTTTTGCTTGAACGAAGAGCTGTCCAGAACATCCGAGATGATATAGGGAAGATCATCCGTTGTCACTTTTTCCTTTCGGTCTCCCAGCTCAATGATGCGCTCCGTTACTTTCTGTACTTCCTCGTCGTTGAGGGTCAACCCCAGTTCTTGAAGATTTTTGAGGATATTGGCCTTGCCGGAGGTTTTGCCGAGGGCATATTTTCGCTTTCTGCCAAATCTCTCAGGCATTAAATCGCTAAAGTAAAGATTCATTTTGTTGTCACCATCAGCATGTATACCAGCTGTTTGCGTGAAAACATTATCGCCAACGATGGGTTTATTGGCAGGAATACCAAAACCTGTGAATGTGGACACTAGCTTGCTTACTTTGTAAAGGGAAGACTCCACCACCTGGGTTTCAATCTCCGGCAGAAAATCGTTGATTACGGCTATTGTGCTGGCCAAGGGCGCATTACCGGCACGCTCACCCATCCCATTCACTGTTAGGTGCAATCCATGTGCGCCCGCTTTGAGTGCTTCCATAACATTGGACACACTAAGGTCATAATCGTTGTGCCCATGGAAGTCGAAATGCACATTGGGATATTTCTTGACGATATCGTTTATGTATTCAAAGGTCTCCGAGGGCGTCAGAATGCCCAGGGTATCTGGCAGCAGAATACGCTTTATGGGTTGTTGTGCCAAGAAATCCAGGAACCGAAAGACATATTCTGGGGAATTTCGCATCCCGTTGCTCCAATCCTCTAGGTATACATTTGTTTCAATATCGGCTTCATTGGCAATCTCAATGACCTTGCCTATGGCATTAAAATGTTCCTCTGGCGTCTTTTTGAGTTGATGTGTGAGGTGGTTCAGTGAACCTTTGGTCAACAGGTTTTGTACCTTGGCCCCTGTTTTTTTCATCCAATCGATGGAAGCCCCGTTATCCACGAAAGTAAGTACCTCAACCTGATGGATTCGGCCACTTTCGCTGGCCCACTCGGTAATGTTTTTCACGGCTTGAAACTCACCTTCTGAAACCCGGGCCGAGGCGACCTCTATTCGGTTTACCTTTAGTTCCACCAAGAGCAGCTTGGCCAAGGTCAACTTTTCCAGGGCCGTAAAGGATACTCCTGAGGTTTGTTCACCATCCCTAAGGGTAGTGTCCATTATTTCAATGGTGCGCTTTTTCATTTTCAGGGTAAGTTTACCAATTTATAAAGGCGTGCTTTCCGCAAACTTTTCAATATCTTTTTTGATGTTCAACAGGTAGTCAATATCATCAAAACCGTTCAACATGTTCTCTTTTTTATACCCGTTGATGTCGAACTGCTCTGTTTCCCCAGTTTCTAAAATGGTGATGGATTGTTCGGGCAGATTGATCTCCAATTCTGTTTTGGGATTTGCTTCGATAGTCTTGAAAATTTTATCCAAGAACTCAGGGCTTACCTGAACGGGAAGAACACCAATATTTAAGCAATTGTTTCTGAAAATATCTGCAAAAAAACTGGAAACCACACATCGAAAACCGTAATCGTATACCGCCCATGCAGCGTGCTCCCTGGAGGAACCTGAGCCGAAGTTTTTGCCACCCACCAATATTTTTCCACCATAAATGGGATTGTTCAGCACAAATTGTTCTTTGGGCGTGTTGTCGGGATGGTAGCGCCAATCCCTGAACAAATTGTCACCAAATCCCTTGCGCTCGGTTGCTTTCAAAAAACGGGCTGGTATAATTTGGTCCGTATCCACATTTTCTATGGGCATTGGAACCGCTGTGCTTTTTAGTATGTTGAATTTATCGTATGCCATTTTTTTGTCAATTATCAGTTTTCAATTAGCAATTTCAAGTTCATTGTCAATTGTTTATTGGTCATTGCCAACTACGCTATGAGTTCCCTGGGATCAGTGACCTTGCCAGTAACTGCAGCGGCAGCTGCCACCAATGGGCTTGCAAGTAAGGTTCTTGCTCCGGGACCTTGTCTACCCTCAAAGTTTCTGTTGGAGGTGCTAACAGCGTATTTTCCCGCTGGTATTTTGTCGTCGTTCATGGCCAAACAGGCAGAACATCCAGGCTCTCTCAATTCAAAACCAGCTTCGTTCAAAATATCCAAAATACCTTCTTCCCTGATGGCCTCTTCTACCTTGTGCGAACCGGGAACCAACCACGCTGTGACATTGTCGGCCTTTTTTCTTCCCTTGACAATGGATGCAAAGGCTCTGAAATCCTCAATCCGCCCATTGGTGCAGCTACCAAGAAATACAAAGTCGATGGGTTTCCCGACCATTGCTTCGCCCTCATTGAAATCCATATAGGCCAAGGATTTTTTGTAAGTTGCCACCCCGCCTTCAACACTTTCTGCAAAGGGAATGCCCTTTTGGATTCCGATGCCCATTCCCGGATTGGTGCCGTAGGTGATCATGGGTTCAATTTCTCCCGCATCAAATGTGATTTCCTTGTCAAAAACCGCATCATCTTCAGAATAAAGGGTGTTCCAATAGGCCGTGGCCTTGTCCCATTCCTTGCCTTTTGGTGTGTACTCCCGGCCTTTTATATATTCAAAAGTCGTTTCATCCGGAGCGATCATTCCGCCTCTCGCACCCATCTCAATGCTAAGGTTGCAGACCGTCATTCTGCCTTCAATGGACATATTTTTGAATACTTCACCGGCATATTCCACAAAATAACCCGTGGCACCGGATGTTGTCAACCTTGAAATAATGAACAGGGCCACATCTTTTGGTGTAACGGCTTTGTTCAGAGAGCCATTAATGTTGATGCGCATGCTTTTTGGTTTAGGCTGCATGATGCATTGCGTGGAAAGCACCATTTCCACCTCACTGGTGCCAATACCAAAAGCAATGGCTCCGAAAGCCCCGTGTGTGGATGTATGCGAATCCCCGCAAACAATCGTAGCACCGGGCATCGTAATGCCATTTTCTGGGCCAATTACGTGTACGATCCCATTTTTTTCATGCCCAAGGCCCCAGTAGGGTATGCCATGTTCCTTGGAATTTATCTCCAATGCCTTCAACTGGTTGGCAGAGAGCTTATCCTTTACGGGCAAATGTTGGTTGCGCGTGGGTGTATTATGATCTGCAGTGGCAAAAGTTCGCTCAGGGTATAGCACCTTGATGCCTCTATTCTTCAAACCTAAAAATGCCACGGGACTTGTGACCTCGTGCACCAAATGCCTATCTATAAAAAGTACATCGGGGCCATTTTCAATGTGTTGCACCACGTGGGAATCCCAAACCTTGTCAAACAGTGTCTTGCTCATGTTGAAAATGAATATTTTGTAAGCGACCAAAGTTAAAACTTGCAACCAAAAAGACACTTTGCCTGTTCAAAAAATTACGATGTCCAAGAGCGGCTAATAACTTTTGTTTGTTCAAGTGCCAGTTAATTGGATTCATTATGATGGACCATATTTTAACCACAGTAATTATTCACCATTTATAGCTAAGCAGGTAATGGATATGTTTTGGTAAGGTTTTTCCCGAAGAAAAGTGACGGATGTTAAAGTGAAGTCCAACTTTTTTAAGTGCCTCGGTTTGTTCATATTCTTCTTAAATCCTTGAATTTTAACAGGTTCAGGGGATATTTAACATTGCTGTAACGCTTTTGAAAACGGAAGCAACCTACTTTCGAAGAATACAACCTAATAGTTTATTCATTAATTAAATCAAAAACGAACATGAGAAAAAATTATTCAGCCTTAACGGCTAAGATTCTTATTGCCCTATTTTTTGTATCGGGCTATGCCGTTGCCCAGTTAAACTTTTTGCCCAGGGGAAGTCAGATGGCCAAAGTTTCCCAGCGTATCGGCAACACGGATGTTACCGTAGTCTACTCAAGACCCAGTGTTAATGATAGGGAAGTCTGGGGCACCCTGGTTCCCTATGGCATGAACAACCTTGGTTTTGGAACCGCCTCCGAGTCACCATGGCGTGCCGGAGCCAATGAGAATACCATTTTTAAGACTACCCACGACCTTACCGTTGGCGGGAAGACTTTACCTGCTGGTAAATATGGGCTCCACATGATTGTTAACGAAGACAACTCTGCAACAATTATTTTTTCAAAAAATCACGATGCCTGGGGAAGTTATTTCTACGACCCTGCGGATGATGTACTTCGGGTGGATGTGGAGACCAAGGAAGTGTCGCATGTGGAACAACTCACCTATTTGTTTACGGACGTTGATGCCAACTCTGCGGTGGTTTCCCTAAACTGGGAAAAGAAACAAATTCCTTTAAAGGTGGAAACGGACGTCACCAACAACGTATTGGCCGAAATCCGTCAACAACTACAGACCACCCCGGGATTTGCAAGACAGAGCTGGGAACAAGCCGCAAATTTCGCCTTAAATAACGATGGCGATTTGGACGAAGCCCTGGCATGGGTGGATGCTGCGATCGCCGGTCAGTTTTTTAGCCAGAAGACATTCAATAACCTTAGCATAAAATCACAAATCTTGGCCAAGCAGGGCAAGACAGCCGAAGCCGAAGCCTTGATGAAGGAAGCATTGCCGTTGGCCACCGTATTTCAGGTGCATGGTTATGGTAGGCAGCTGATAGCACAAGGCCAAGCGGACAAAGCCTTGGAAATTTTTAAATGGAATGCCAAAAACAATAAAGATACCTGGCCCGTTGATTTCGGGTTGGCCAGAGGGTACTCGGCTGTTGGGGACTACAAAACAGCCCTTAAACATTTAAAAATAGCCGCTGGAAGAGCTCCCGACCAGCCCAATAAAGATGCCATTGCCGCCAATATCACAAAATTGGAGCAAGGCACGGACATCAACTAGAGAATTTATCCAGACAGGAACGGAAAACCCAGCGAAAGCTGGGTTTTTTAGCTTATATACCCCCATAGCACCTTGCTTTTCATCATCTTGGTGTATGCTATAAGTATTGGAATATTCTCTTCTTTTTGCAGTTTCGGGTCCTCTTTCAGCAATAGAATGGCATGATACCGGGCTGTTTTCAAGATTTGGTTATCCTTTACAATATCGGCAATCTTTAGATGGAGCAAGCCGCTTTGTTGGGTGCCCATCAAATCCCCTGGACCACGTAGTTTTAGGTCGACTTCAGCAATTTCAAAACCGTCGTTGGTGCGCACCATGGTCTGCAAACGGGTCTTGGCATCCTCTGAGAGCTTGCCGCTCGTCATCAAAATACAAAAACTCTGTTGAGCACCGCGCCCCACGCGACCACGCAACTGGTGCAGTTGGGACAACCCGAACCGTTCCGCGCTTTCAATGATCATTACTGAAGCGTTGGGGACGTTTACGCCCACCTCAATTACCGTAGTGGCGACCATAATCTGCGTCTCCCCTTTGACAAAACGCTCCATTTCATAATCCTTATCGACGGGTTTCATCTTGCCATGGACAATGGAAATTTGATAGTCTGGCATGGGAAAATCACGAACGATACTTTCATAACCGTCCATCAAATCTTTAAAATCCAAGGCCTCCGATTCTTGAATCAAGGGATAAACGATATACACCTGCCTCCCTTTTTTGATTTCATCCTTGATGAAGCGAAAGACTTTCAACCTATTGCTATCAAAACGGTGGACGGTTTTTACAGGTTTTCTTCCAGGGGGCAGCTCATCAATAACAGAAATATCCAAATCGCCGTACAAACTCATGGCCAAGGTTCTTGGAATGGGAGTTGCGGTCATGACCAAAACATGTGGGGGAATCTCATTTTTATGCCAAAGTTTGGAGCGCTGGGCCACCCCGAACCGATGTTGTTCATCCACAATGGCCAATCCCAAATTTTTGAACCGCACCTTATCTTCCAAAACGGCATGGGTGCCTACCAGAATGTTCAAATTCCCGTTTTCCAGCTGGTTGTGCAACAGGGTGCGTTCTGATTTTTTGGTGGAACCGGTCAATAGGGCAATTTTCACCTCCATGTGGCCCAAAAGCTGCTTCAATCCATTGTAGTGTTGATTGGCCAATATCTCCGTTGGAGCCATCAAACAGGCCTGAAACCCGTTGTCAATGGCCAGGAGCATGCACATAAGTGCCACAATGGTTTTCCCAGAACCCACATCTCCCTGTAATAGTCGGTTCATTTGGGCATTGCTGCCCAAATCGCTGCGTATTTCCTTGATTACCCGTTTTTGTGCAGTGGTAAGTTCAAAGGGTAGATGTTTTTCAAAAAAGATATTGAACTTTTCACCCACCTGTTCAAAAGGCAAGCCCTTTATTTTTTGCTTGCGCAACAGTTTTTTGGAAATGAGCTGGAGTTGCACGTAGAAAAGCTCCTCAAACTTTAATCGAAACCTTGCCTTCGCCAATAGATTTTGACTTTTTGGGAAATGGATGTTGAAAAGGGCCTCATTTTTTGAGATGAGACGTAGTTCATCAATAATGGTTTTGGAAAGTGATTCGGGGAATATCCCTTTGGATTCCAGGAACAGTTGTTGCATCATTTTGCCGATTACCCGATTGGTTATACCTTTCGAGCCCAATTTTTCGGTGGATGGATAAATGGGTTGCATGGCAATTTTCAGGCCCGCCTGATGCTCCTTTAGAAGCTCCATATCCGGATGCGGCATGGAAAAAGTACTGCCATACCGGGATACCCGTCCAAAGACCACATATGGTTCATTGAGTTTTAAGTTCTCGCGAATCCATTTCTGCCCCCGGAACCATACCAGCTCCATTTCTCCGGTTTCATCAACGAACGTGGCGACCAAACGTTTCCCCCGCTTTTGTTCCACAGTCTTTATGTGGATGATTTTTCCGATTACCTGCACGTCGGCACCACTGGGCTGCAATTGGTTTATAGTGTAGTAGGTGGTTCTGTCCAGGTACCGATTGGGGAACAAATGCAGTAGATCTTTGTACGTTTCAATGCCCAGTTCCGACTTCAGGGTTTCGGCCCGGTTGGGACCTACACCTTTTAAATAGGAGATTGGAGTTTGCAGAAAATTGGGATCCATCGAACTAAAATATGTAATTTGGAAAGACTTTTGATAGCATGTACCGTATGAAGTCCTGCCCCCTTATCGTTTTTTTTCTTTTCATCCAATTCACTTTTCCGCAGGTTCAGGATAAAGTCGATTTTATCCACGCTGAGGTTTTGGTAGAGCCAATCCCGCAAGAAAGGAAGATTGTGGGCAATGTCACCTATAAATTTGAAGTGCTAAAAGATGTGGATTCCATCTTTTTAGATGCCCATGCCATGGAGTTTTCTTCCGTATTGCTTGATGCGAAAGAAACTACCTTTCGCAATACAGGTGAGGCCGTTATTGTGGACAAAAAATTCAAAAATGGCCAAGAACACACCCTAGCGTTGGCCTATACCGCCCATCCAAAACAAACGGTCTATTTTTTGGGGTGGGATGATGGTGTTGAAGGCAACGAACAAATTTGGACCCAAGGACAGGGAAAATATACCAGCCACTGGTTGCCCAGTTTGGATGATATGACCGAGAAGCTTGAATTTGATCTGAATTTTCTTTTTAAGGAAAATTATAGGGTCATCTCAAATGGGCGGTTGGCAAAAAAGGATACCCTCCAGGAAACCAATGCATTTCTTTGGAAGTATGACATGCAAAAACCGATGAGCAGCTACTTGGTGGCCTTTATCATGGGCAATTTTGATAAAAAACGCATACAATCGGGTTCTGGAGTGCCCATTGAGTTGTATTATGAACCCAAGGATAGCCTTAAAGTGGAACCTACCTATCGCCATACCCAACAGATTTTTGACTTTTTGGAAAAGGAAATAGGTGTTCCCTATCCTTGGCAGAACTACAAACAAGTGCCCGTACAGGATTTTTTATATGCCGGGATGGAGAATACGGGAGCCACTATTTTCTCCAACACCTTTGTGGTGGATTCCATTGCTTTTTTTGACAAGAATTATGTCAATGTCAATGCGCACGAATTGGCGCACCAATGGTTTGGAAATTTGGTGACAGAGCAAAGTGGGGAACATCATTGGTTGCACGAAGGCTTTGCCACCTACTACGCCTACCTGGCCGAAAAGGACATTTTTGGCGGGGACCATTTTTATTGGCGCTTGTTGGAAACCGCGGAGGCCTTGGCCAATTTTTCAGGAGATGGAAATGGCGAGGCACTTACCAATTCCAATGCCGGAAGCCTCACCTTTTATGAGAAAGGGGCATGGGCCTTGGTCATACTCAGGGAAAGGGTAGGGGAAGAAAGTTTTAGGACAGGCATACAAAACTTTCTCACCCAATATGCCTTTAAAAATGCTACCATTCCAGAATTTATTTGGGAAATGGAAAAGGCATCCGGGATGAATCTATCTGATTTTGAAGTGGTTTGGCTTCAGGAATCTGAGTTTCCTTTGGATGTGGCCAAATCCTTTCTTAGGACAAAGAATAGTTCCATTGACACCTATTTCACCATAAAAGAGAAAATTGATGGGCATCCCCAGACCGTGGAAACGGTCCTGGATGGGGAGTGGGACAATCTTTCATCCGATTTATTGAAACACCGTCTTATTTTGGATTTTGGGGACAAACTTCCAGAGCAGTTTTTACAGAGAGTCTTTATGGAAGAAGGGCTCAAGGTGAGGCAGGCCGCGGCAATGACTTTGAAAAAAATACCGGTTGCACTGCGCCCCAACGTTGAACAACTGTTGAACGACCCAAGTTATGTGACCATCGAATCCGTTTTATATCGACTTTGGACAGATTTTCCCTTGCATCGTAATGTTTATTTGGAGAAAACCGACGGTATCATTGGGCTTCCCAATAAAAATGTTCGATTGTTGTGGTTGACCTTGGCCCTGATTACACCGGATTACGACATCGAAAAAAAATCTACCTATTTTGAAGAGTTGAGTGCTTATACCAGCCCCCAGTACCATTTTGAGGTACGCCTTTTGGCGTTTCAATATTTGGGGAATATAGGCGCCTTTAATGATGATACGCTCAAAAACCTTATCGAGGCCTGCGGGCACCACGTTTGGCACTTCAAAAAATCATGCAGAAAGATTTTGGAAGAGTTTCTAAGGGAAGAAGGAAATTTGGACCGTGTGGAGGCACTATATGGCTCTCTTGGTTCCGAGGAAAGAGCATATTTGGATAAAACCCTGGGAAAATGAGAGCGCTTGTTATTTCAGGGGGAGGTAGCAAGGGGGCCTTCGCGGGGGGTGTTGCCCAATTCTTGATTGAGGAGGCCAAGCATGAATACGACCTTTTTGTGGGCACCTCCACGGGAAGTCTACTGATTTCGCATTTGGCACTGAACAAATTGGATAAGATCAAGGAAATCTATTCCTCGGTGAACCAAGAAAGTATTTTCAGCAACTGTCCCTTTATCATCAAAAAGAAATATGGCGTGGAGACCATTGCCATAAACCACTGGAATGTGGTAAAGAACTTTATCCGCGGCAAAAAAACATTTGGCGAAAGTGAAAATCTGAGGGAGCTCATTCGCCAATCCATTACACCGGAAGAGTTCGTTGACTTGAAAGAAGGCAGCAAGGATGTAGTGGTCACGGTTTCCAACCTTTCGTTGAACCAGGTGGAGTATAAATCGGTCAATGATTGCACTTATGACGAATTCTGTGATTGGATTTGGATTTCATCCAACTATACGCCTTTCATGAGTTTGGTGCGCAAGAACGGCTGCGAATATGCCGATGGAGGATTGGGCAGTTTGGTGCCCATTGAAGAGGCCCTCAGAAGGGGTGCCACCGAGGTGGATGTTGTGGTACTGCACACGGAGGTAAACTACTTGAACCGAATGCCGGTTAGAAATCCCTTTGAACTGATAACAACCATTTTTGGTTTTATGTTGGACAGGATTGAAAACCAAAATATTAGGATTGGCAAGTTGGTCGCGAACCAAAAGGACGCTATTATCAACTTCTACTACACACCCACGGTGCTGACCACCAATTCATTGATTTTTGATAAGGAAAGAATGACGCTTTGGTGGAAAAGGGGCTATCTATATGCCAAAAACAAGAACGAGGAAACCAGCCCCATCAATCCCGAACATCAAGAATAGCCTAGTTCCAGAGGTCGCTCACTTCCCTTTTCACAAAAGCCAGAGCTGTGTTGGAAGGTGATTGCTTTTCCATGGTTTGGTTCAAAATGTCCTCTCTTAGTTTATCGGGAGAATCCGTTGCACTCATTCCTGCGGAACGGATTATTTGAATCGTTGCATTTTTTGCAGCTTTGATAATGTTCCAACATTCGTCCGACATGTAGATCTGTTGGGAAAGGTTATGCTCAAACTCGGTTTCAATTTGGCTTATCAACAAGTTTTCATAATCACTTTTACTTTTTCCCTTGGGTGCCACCCGAACCACAAGACTGTTGATGGAGATTCGCTCCAAAAAAAGCGCCATGCGCTCATAGGCCTGCAATCTCACCGGAAGGGTATCTTTCTGAGAATCTTTATGGAGCAAAAAACGTCGTCTGCCGTCTTCGTTGCGGGTATGCAATCTAAAAAAGTAAAAAGCAATGGCTCCGGTAACTACGGCTGGCAATAAATAGGCAAAAAGTTGAAGGATATCATCTCCACTCATAACAAAGTTTGGTTTTTGTTGATTTTACAGAAACAAGAACGCACTAAAACTTTAAAAAGTATTTTTCTCGGGATTTAACCTTGCCGCCCGTCACTGTGCAATCTTCACACTGTTTTTCGCTTCCGAATAAAAAGCTTTGTAGTCCGGCTGCAATTTTACATTTATTCCTTCCCTAAAATTCCCATCCTTGGCCGCAAGTGTCAATTTATCGGTCGGGATTCCGGACTGATTGACCAATTCCTTTGCCACTGAGGCGACTTTATCAAAGGTTGGTCCGAACTCACCTGTAATATTGAGCCCTTCTATTTCAACGGTGAAATTGGGATTGAGCATGATCACTTTGGCCACATTGGACAGCCATGCTTTTCCTTCTTCGGTCAATGCCACAGCCGAATCGGAACCAAAAAGGCCATCCAAACTATTGGAAATGATAATGGTGCCAGCGGAAACGTTTACATTGGCATTTTCCCCCAAGGTCTGTTTTATCCGGGTGAGGGATACAATGGCGGTTGAATCGTTGGCCGCTATCATGTCGTTGATGCCACTTAACTGCTTTTCTTTCTGCGCGAGAGCTTCCATGGCCCGGTTCACGTTTTTTGTATTTTGTTTGGACAGCTCCGAAAAGTTCCCCAAATTTTGCAGCAATGTGGCATTGGCGTCCCGAAGTCCCACATTTTCAGCTTCCAATGTCTCTGCCTTGGCACGGCTAGAGGAGATTTCACGTTTGGCCTGGGCCAATTCCTGCCCAACACTGTCCAATGCTGCCCTGAAATGGTCGATTTGGGCGATCAAATCACTTTTTCTCTGGGAAAAACAAAGAGACGAAACACTGAGCACAGCAATTAGGAGTAGCTTTTTTTTCATAAGTAGTCGTATTTGGTTTGCAATTTTGTTTAGGCCAAAATTAGGATGTTTTTTAAAACCTTTGGAAACCTGACAGTAAAATGAAGTTAAATCCCATCACCTTCAGCATTACATTACACAATGGAGAGCCAAGTACGGTTACATGTTCAAATAGTCCAGCGCCAAATGGGTCATGGCTTTCACGCCCAGCAATAATCCACTGTCATCAATCTTGAAATCGGGGGTGTGGTGTGGAAAAGCCTCAGTAGTGCCTGGGGCCATTCCTCCCAAAAAGAAAAACAATCCGGGCACCTTTTCCTGAAAATAACTAAAGTCTTCCGCACCTGTAATGGCCTTGTGAATGGAAATGTTTTCTTTTCCAGCGACTTTTTCCAACGTCGGTGCCATTTTGGCCGTCAAATCCAAATCGTTGAACGTAATTGCCGTGGAGGTGAAAATCTCCAAGGTGGCATCACCACCATAGGCTTTGGCAATGGCAGGTACCATTTCTTCCATTCTTTTGTTGACGAACTTTTGCATATCGTAATCCAGGGTACGGATAGTGCCAATCAATTCGGCGCTTTCAGGGATAATGTTCGAACGAACCCCACTCGTGATTTTTCCAATGGAAATAACCGCTGCTTCATTGGTGAGCTCTGCTTCTCGGCTAATGATGGTCTGCAGGGCATCAATGATCTTTGCACTGATCATTATGGGGTCTGTTCCTGCCCATGGTTGGGAACCATGGGTCTGCTTGCCTCTTACATTGATCACAAAACGCTGTGCCGATGCCAAAGCACCTCCAGGCTTGTACTTTAAGGTTCCGATTGGGGTTTGGGAGTTAATGTGCAACCCAAAAATGGCATCAACATCGGGGTTTTGCAATACACCCTCTTTCACCATAAGCAAAGCCCCACCTTCTTCACCTGGTGGCGGGCCTTCTTCTGCGGGTTGGAAAATGAACTTGACGGTTCCCTTTATTTTATCCTTGTTTTTGGAAAGTACTTCCGCAACACCCATCAATATGGCTGTGTGCGTATCGTGCCCGCATGCATGCATGACACCCGTTGCTTTCCCTAAATATTCCGACGTTACTGTGGATTTGAAGGGCAAATCATTCCTCTCCGTGACCGGTAGGGCATCAATATCCGCCCTCAAGGCCACCACCTTGCCAGGCTGGTCTCCTTTCAAAAGTCCCACCACACCGGTATGGGCCACTCCGGTCTGGACTTCCAGCCCTAGGGATTTTAGGTGTTTTGCTATTTTCTCTGCCGTCTTGAATTCCCGGTTGCTCAATTCCGGGTTTTGGTGGATGTCCCGTCTCCATTCAATCACTTTGCTTTCAATGCTTTGGAAATCCTGCTCTAGATTTGAGTCCTGGGCACAAAGGCCAAGGCCAATAAATAGGAAAGCTAGGGGGATGATTTTGTACATATAAGTTGATTTAGAATTTGATTAGTCGGTATCCTTCATTTTGAAGCTGGATCAACGCCGTCATTGCCGAAAGTGCCATTTTGGTCCCCGGTATCAAATCTTCCTTCGGAAAACCCCGTGATTTGGAGGATTGCCCACAAAAAATGACTTCCGCTCCTGCCTGCATTAAGGCTTCGATCATGGGCCGATTGGGATTTTCAGTGCCATACAGGATTCCATATTTTTCGTTGTTGGCAATATCTTTTGAAGCCTTGTTATGCACGACGAGAGCAACCTTGAGTTGGGAAAGGGGAACGCCCGCTTGTGCATGCATGTTTAAAAAACGGGCCGCAGTTTCAATCCAGGGGTTGAGCTCGGAATGGGATTCTGGGCTGTCCATAACATCGAATACCACCTTGAACTCACCATTCAGGTCGGTTTTGAAATCTGGGTTCTCAATGGCCCATACCGCCCCAAAATCATTTAGTATGGGACCTGTGCTTTTTTCTTGTGAATGGCAAAAGGCTGAAATCAATAAGAAGAGGGAAACGAATGGGATGCTATATTTCATCAAGCGTAGTTGGTTCTGGTTTTAAATATATTCAAAATCCCGGTAAATCCCCATTTTCTGTTTATAAGTATTGAAAGGATGATTTTAGCATGCGCCCATTATTGGCTAATTTCACCCTTGGTTTTAAAAACAAAAGGTGGACTCTTTTTTAGATGAACTCAATGATGCGCAGCGGGCTCCTGTACTCCATAAGGAGGGTCCGTTGATGGTGATAGCCGGGGCAGGTTCGGGAAAAACCCGTGTATTGACCTATCGCATTGCCCATTTGATGCAAGAGGGTGTTGATGCCTTCAATATCTTGGCCTTGACCTTTACCAACAAGGCCGCCCGGGAAATGAAGAAACGGATTGCGGCCATAGTCGGCGAATCGGAGGCCAAGAACCTGTGGATGGGGACGTTCCATTCCGTTTTTGCCAGATTGTTGCGCTATGATGGCGATAAGTTGGGATTCCCGAGCAATTTTACCATCTATGATACCCAGGATTCGCAAAGATTGATTGCATCCATCATCAAGGAAATGGGCCTGGACAAGGACATCTACAAATACAAACAGATCCAAAACCGGATTTCATCCTACAAGAACAGCCTGATCACGGTGAAAGCCTATTTCCAGAACCCGGAGCTGGTGGAGGCCGATGCCATGGCCAAGCGTCCTAGGTTGGGCGAAATTTACCGGAACTACGTTGATCGTTGTTTCAAGGCCGGGGCGATGGACTTTGATGATCTTTTGCTCAGGACCAATGAGCTGTTGACCCGTTTTCCGGAAGTCTTGGCCAAATACCAGGAACGTTTCCGCTATATTTTGGTGGATGAGTACCAAGACACCAACCATTCCCAATATTTGATCGTAAAAGCATTGTCAGACCGTTATCAAAACATTTGCGTGGTTGGTGATGATGCGCAGAGCATCTATTCCTTTCGTGGAGCAAATATTAGCAACATCCTGAACTTTCAACGGGATTATGATGATGCAACGGTATATCGCCTGGAGCAAAATTACCGTTCCACAAAAAACATAGTCAATGCGGCCAATTCCATCATTGCAAAAAATAGGGACCAATTGCAAAAAGTGGTTTGGACCTCAAATGATGAAGGGAACAGAATAAAGATCCATCGCAGTATAACCGATGCGGAGGAGGGAAGGTACGTGGCGAGTTCCATTTTTGAAACCAAGATGCAGAAGCAGCTCCTGAATGGTGACTTTGCCGTGTTGTATCGGACCAATTCGCAATCACGGGCCATTGAGGATGCCCTGCGGAAACGGGATATTCCCTATCGCATTTATGGAGGCCTTTCATTTTATCAACGTAAGGAGATCAAGGATGTACTGGCCTATTTGAGATTGATTGTGAACCCGAAAGATGAGGAAGCCCTAAAACGGGTCATCAACTTTCCTGCGAGGGGCATCGGGTCGACTACCATAGACCGATTGATTGTTGCCGCCAACCATTATGGACGTTCCATTTATGAGGTGATGGAAAATTTGGGGAAACTGGACCTCAGCATCAATGCGGGTACCCAACGAAAACTGGAAGATTTCGTAACCATGATCAAGAGTTTCCAGATAATGAACGAGAGCACGGATGCCTTTACCTTGGCAGAGCACGTAGTGAAAAAAACAGGACTAATTCTTGAGTTCAAAAAGGATGGCACCCCGGAAGGTGTGGCCCGCATGGAAAATATTGAGGAGCTTTTGAACGGGATCAAGGATTTTGTGGAAGGTCAGAAAGAATTGGTGGATGCAACAGGAGCCTTGTCGGAGTTTTTGGAAGATGTTGCCCTTGCCACGGATATGGACAAGGAAGTGGGCGATGATGACCGTGTCGCATTGATGACGATCCATCTGGCCAAGGGATTGGAATTTCCACACGTATATGTAGTGGGCATGGAAGAGGATTTGTTTCCGTCCGCCATGAGCATGAACACACGCAGCGAACTGGAAGAGGAACGGAGGTTGTTCTATGTCGCCCTCACCCGGGCCGAAGAGCAGGCGATCTTGACCTATACCCAAAATCGGTATCGATGGGGAAAGCTTATAGATGCGGAACCCAGCAGGTTTCTTGAGGAAATCGATGCGCAATATGTGGAGAACCTAACACCTGTGAATGACGGCTATCGTTACAAATCATTGATAGACGCCGATATTTTTGGTGATGTGGACAAAAGCAAATTGCGACAGGTGAAACCCAAGAACGGCACACCTCCGCGCATTCAACAACCGAATGAGCAGCAATTGAGGAGACTTAGAAAATTAAAACCAGAACTCTCCAACCCAGCCAGTACTACCAGCGCCAACGATTTGAATCTGTCGGAAGGGACTTTGGTAAACCATACCCGTTTTGGCAAAGGAAAAGTTTTGAAGATAGAAGGCATCGGAAATGATAAAAAGGCCGAAATACAATTTGAGCAGGGCGATGTGAAAAAATTATTGCTTCGTTTTGCGAAATTGGAAGTGTTGGGCTGAAAGGTTGCACCTCATGGGGTCCGTTTTTATCGGAAGAATTCTCTTTTTTGCACTAACTTGCATAGAGGGCAAAAAACACTATGGCAGAATTCATCAAACTTTATGAAGAAAACCCGAATCCAAGGCAAATTGCCAAGATTTGTGATATCCTAAGAAAGGATGGATTGATCATTTATCCTACGGATACGGTCTATGGCCTGGGTTGTGATATCACAAATACAAAAGCATTACAAAAAATTGCACGGATTAAGGGAGTGAAGCTGGAAAAGGCCAATTGGTCTTTCGTCTGCGCGGATTTGAGCAACCTGTCCGATTTCGTCAGACAGATTGACGCGCCCACTTTCAAGCTTTTGAAACGGGCACTTCCTGGGCCGTACACCTTTATTTTGCCTGGCAGCAACAATCTTCCAAAGGATTTCAAACGGAAAAAGACCGTCGGGATACGTGTTCCGGACAATGCCATTGCCAGAGCCCTTGTTTCTACCTTGGGGAATCCAATCGTCTCCACTTCCATTTATGATGAAGATGATGTTTTGGAATATACCACAGACCCGGAACTCATTTATGAAAAGTGGCAAAATCTGGTAGATGTTGTGATTGATGGCGGATATGGTGGCAATGTTGCCTCCACCGTAATTGATGTATCGGAAGGGGAGCCAGTGGTTGTGCGCGAGGGTAAGGGCAGTCTGGACATTTTATAAAATGGCATAAAAAAAAGCGGCCTAAAGGCCGCTTTAATATACTATCAAGGACTTTTTAGTTACCAGAACCACCAATGGCCGGGTCTTTCATTCCCTCTTCAATCATACTATAGAACTGATCGATTTTTGGAAGGACCACGATACGGGTTCTTCTGTTCTTGGCCCTATCGGTAGCGCTATCATTGGACACCAATGGAACATAATAACTTCTTCCAGCGGCGGTCATCCTAGCAGGATCCACACCGAAATCATCCTGAAGAATCCGCACAATGGATGTTGCCCTTTTGGCACTCAAATCCCAGTTGTCCAAAAGCACACCGCTTCTGTAGGGAACATTGTCCGTATGGCCTTCCACCATGAATTCAAAGTCAGGTTTGTTGTTGACCACTTTCGCAACTTTGCCCAAAACTTCTTTGGCCGCATTGGTCACATTGTAGCTTCCGCTGCTGAACAACAATTTGTCAGAAATGGATACGAAAACAACACCTTTCTCAACGCTGACCTCGATGTCCTCGTCATCCAAGTTGCCCAGAACACCTTTTAGGCTTTGTACCAGTGCCAGGTTAACAGAATCACGACGGGTGACGGCATCTTGCAGTTTTCTAATGGTCAAATCTTTTTCACGCAGGCTTTCCAAGGATTTCTCAAGGTTTTCAGCACCCTTGGTAGTGAGCGTGGTCAAATTGCCCATGTTGTTGATCAACTCTTGGTTGTTTGCCTTTAAAAATGAATTTTGGTCCTCAAGTGTTTTCAATCTTGAATCGGCAGTGGCTTTTTCTTCCAAACAATCGTTGAGCTTAACGGTTGCCGAGTTCAATAAATCTTGGGTTTCCTTTTGCTTGGCCTCAAGTTCGGCATATTTCTTTTGAGACACGCATGAAGACAATAGAACGGCCATGGCCAGGGTTCCTAGAAAAACTTTTTTCATAGTTCAGAGTATTATTTTAATGGTTGTTAGACATTTCGAAGTAAAAAACACGAGCCAAAATTATAGAAAAAGCAAAGCTTGTATTCTTAGGTATCGTTAATCTTTTACTAAAATGTTAAAATTCTTTACCTGATGTACGAAGTGGGACCACACTATGGATGTTGTGGCATGGTACTTTAGGATAAAATTAGCTTTCTCCCGCTTTTTGTACATTTTCCTAAAGTTAGCATAAAAACTCAAATGCGCTCGAAGAACGGCCCAACAATGATTGAACTTCAACTGAAATATAAAACGAAGCGCCGCTATACCGTCCAGCAACAATCTTAGCAAGATAATCGGGTATGCTTTTCTCCTGGGGAGATTTTTGGTGATGGAATACAAAGAATTCCTAAAATTTAAATAGGTCTTCGTGGGATTCATGTTGTCCAGGGTGGAGCCTCCAAGATGGTACACATGGCTTTTGCCCACATAATATACTTTGTGTCCCATGTTTTTGGCCCGCCAGCAAAGGTCGATCTCCTCCTGATGGGCAAAATAGTCCTCGTCAAAACCATTGAGATGCTTGTACACATCCGCCTTTATGAACATGCATGCGCCCGTGGCCCAGAACACCTCCTTGACATCGTTGTACTGGCCTTCATCTTTTTCCAATGCCTGGAAGATTCTCCCCCGACAAAATGGATATCCCAACTGGTCAATAAATCCACCGGCGGCACCTGCGTATTCAAAATAGTCCTTTCTTTTTAAATCCAGTATTTTAGGTTGGATGATGACAGCTTCCGGTAACGATTTGAACGCTTCAACAATGGGTGGAATCCAATTTGGGGTAACTTCAACATCAGAATTCAACAAGCAGTAAATGTCGGCGTCTATATCCTTAAGACCATCGTTGTATCCTTTGGCAAAGCCACCGTTCACCTCATTTTGAATAACACGGATAGTGGGATGGGCCTCTTCAATAAATGCTACCGACCCATCTGTGCTGGCATTGTCCACAACGTAGATGTCGGCCTCATTGGAATGGGCCAGTGCTGGGGGAAGATACTTTTGGAGCAATGCCTTCCCGTTCCAATTGAGTATGACAACGGCAATCTTCAAAACGGGAGCAAATTAACGGCTAAAATCAGGAATTTCCTTCAAAAACTGGTATTTTTCGTTTTCAAAGTCCATTTTACAGCAGTAGTGTTCCATGCCATTGGTAACCATAAGGTAGTTTGATTTCAAGGCGTAATTGTATCGGGCAATTTGGTCGAAGGTGTTTTGGGTGATTTTGACCTCGGGAGCCTTGCATTCAACAAGCAAATGAATTTTTCCATCCGGATTGAAGACCACAATGTCATAGCGCTTTTTCAATTTGTTCACCACTAGTTGCTTTTCCACATTGATCAGGCTTTTGGGATATCCTTTTGCAAAAACCAGAAAGTGGACCACATGTTGGCGCACCCATTCCTCGGGCTGGAGTACCACAAACTTTTTACGGATACCATCAAAAATATAGAGGCTATTTTCGCTACTTTTGAGTCGAAACGAGTATTTAGGAAAGTTCAATGCTTGCATTGGACAAATTTGATGATTTTTTCTCAATGGAGCGGATAAAGGAGATTGTGGGCGCCATAGATGCGCGGAAACCCAAACCCATTTATTTTTTGATGGGGGAGGAGCCTTACTACATTGATAAGATTTCCCAATACATAGCCGATAATTTGTTGACCGAGGAAGAACGGGGGTTCAACCAAATGGTGCTCTACGGAAAGGATACCCAAGTTGATGAGGTAATTGCCAACTCCAAGCGGTTTCCCATGATGGCGGATTATCAGGTGGTCATTGTGAAGGAGGCCCAACATTTGTCCCGAAACATTGAGAATCTGGTAGGCTATGTTGAAAACCCCCAGTGGTCAACCGTTTTGGTGGTCTGCTACAAGTACAAAAAACTGGACAAGCGGAAGAAGTTGTACAAGGCCATACAAAAGAACGGGGAACTCTTTGAAAGCAACAAGCTGTACGAGAACCAAGTTGCCGAATGGATACGGAGGACCCTGGCAGGGAAAAAATATAGGATATCACCCAAGGCCTGCATACTTCTAGTGGAATATTTGGGAACGGACTTGAGCAAAATTGGCAATGAACTGGATAAATTGATGCTTGTAATCCCATCCGCAGATGAGATTACCCCCGAGGCCATTGAAAAACATATAGGAATCAGTAAGGATTACAACAACTTTGAGCTAAAAAAGGCCATTGGGGAAAAGGATGTAAAAAAAGCTTCCAGGATCATCGACTATTTTGCCCAGAACCCAAAGGACAATCCCTTCGTGGTCACAATAACCCTGATGAACACTTTTTTTACACAGCTATTACAATATCATGGACTGAGCGACCATTCCCCCGCGAATGTTGCCAAAGTGCTGGGCGTAAACCCATACTTCGTAAAGGAATATACCATAGCGGCCAAAAACTATCCAATGAAAACAGTAAGCCGGATCATTTCAAGTCTTCGTGAGCTTGATCTTAAGGGAAAGGGAGTGGGCGCCAACAATATTGGCCATGCCGATCTTTTAAAGGAGTTGCTGTTCGAGGTTGTTTGACCTACCTCTTGTCCACACTGTACTTCCCAGGACCCAACAGGAAAATAACCACAAAGAAAACCAGGAATAACAACGCTTTCTCCTTTGTTGCAAAGGGATCTGCAGCGTGTATCATAAAGGCAGCAACAAACATGGCAATGGCGGCCGGTATGGCAGCCCAACGGGTTTTAAAACCAATGATCATGAGCACGGGACAAACGAACTCCGCTATCACCGCTAAGAAAAGGGTAGGGGCTTCACCGATACCGAAAGGATTGGCAAACTCCGTATTTCCATTCACCAGTTTCATCAATTTAGGATAACCATGGGTAAGCATAAATGCCGAAGGCAGAATTCTAAGAAGTGCAAGACCCAGGTGTATCAACAAGTTGTTTTTCATTATGGGGGATTTTAAACTTTGTGAAAGTAAAAAATATTGTTTCAATGACAACAAAAACCGTCGAAATAAATTTCTGCCGAGATATGATTTTGTAACCTGAAGGCTATCTCAACCTTGGGTATGAAACAGGATCGGCCTCGTTCATAATCTCATAAACTTTTTCAAAAATATCCTCCGCATTCGGTTTGGAAAAGTAGTCACCATCGGAAGCATATGCAGGCCGATGGGCCTTTGCGGTAAGGGTTTGTGGGGTGCTGTCCAAATAGTGATAACCACCCTGTTCTTCCAGTATTTTTTGTAGTAAATATGCTGAACACCCGCCTGGAACATCTTCATCGATTATCAATAACCTGTTGGTCTTTTTCAGACTTTCCACCGTCTCATGTGCCAAATCGAAGGGCAACAGCGATTGCGCATCAATGACCTCGGCATCAATGCCGACTTCCAGAAGTTCTTGGGCCACTTTTTCAACTATCCGCAGTGTTGATCCGTAGGATAGCAAAGTAATGTCGTTCCCTTCCTTTAACCTTTCCACCTTTCCTATAGGGGTACAAAAATCTCCTAAATTTGTGGGTTTCTTCTCTTTAAGCCGATAACCATTCAGACTCTCTATAACCAAGGCGGGTTCATCACTTTTCAACAAAGTATTGTAAAAACCGGCAGCTTGGGTCATGTTCCTTGGGGTCAGGATATACATGCCCCTTAGCAAATGAATTAGCCCGCCCATTTGGGAACCGGAATGCCAAATGCCTTCCAGTCGGTGCCCCCTGGTCCTGATGATAAGGGGTGCTTTCTGTTTGCCTACCGTGCGGTATAGGAGGGTGGCCAAATCATCGCTCAAGGTCTGGAGGCCGTACAATATATAATCCAAATATTGGATTTCCGCTATGGGCCGTAGGCCCCGCATGGCCAAACCAATGCCTTGCCCAATTATGGATGCCTCGCGGATGCCTGTATCCGCAACGCGAAGTTCCCCATATTTCTTTTGCAATCCTTCCAGGCCCTGGTTCACATCACCTATATTCCCTGTATCCTCTCCAAAAACCATGGCTTCAGGATACTTTTCAAAAAGGGCATCAAAATTATCGCGCAGTATGATACGCCCATCCACTTCCTCAACATCCTTGTCGTAGTTTGGCAAGACCGCTTTCACACGAGTGGCACCATTTGGCAGTTCGCTGTACAGATGTGAGCTGTATTTAGGCTGGCTGTTGTTCAAAAATGTGGCTATCCACTGCTGTAGTTGCTTTTTCTCCGGGGATTCTTCACCAAGTAGGTATCGCAGTGCAGTACGGGACTTGGATGCCAAATCTTTTTTTAAGGGTTCATCAATGGCGATGAGGTCGTTTTTCAATTTGGAAATAAATGCTCGGTTGGGGCTTTTTGAAGCTGCAGCGTCAAGCAGATGCACCAACTCTTTCTTTGCTTCAATATGAGGCTTTAGGAAGGTAGCCCATGCCTCCTTTTTGGCGACCCGTACATGTTGTTTGATTTCCCGCTCAATGGCTTTTAGTTCATTTTCATTACTGATGCCATTGGCTATGATCCATTCCCTAAAACGTTTGTTGCAATCGTTTTCCCGTTCCCATTCCAGGCGCTCTGCGGATTTGTACCGCTCATGCGAACCCGACGTGGAGTGTCCTTGAGGCTGTGTTAACTCGGTTACGTGGATTAGCACCGGCACATGGTTCTCGCGTGCAATTTCGCCGGCATTTTCAAATGCATGGATAAGCGCGGTGTAATCCCACCCCTTGACCTTTAAAATTTCAAATCCGGCATTTTCATCATCGCGCTGGAACCCTTTCAGGGCCGATGAGATATTGCCCTTGGTGGTGTGGTACTCCGCTGGGACCGATATGCCATATTCATCATCCCAAACACTGATGACCATGGGCACCTGCATAACGCCGGCCGCATTGAGGGTCTCAAAGAAGTGTCCTTCACTGGTGCTCGCATTTCCTATGGTGCCCCAAGCCACTTCGTTCCCATTGTTGGAAAAATTGGATTGGTCAATCTCCTTGAGGTTTCGGTATATTTTTGAGGCCTGTGCCAACCCCAACAAACGTGGCATCTGCCCTGCGGTGCAGGAGATATCGGCACTGCTGTTCTTTTGCTTGGTAAGGTTTTTCCAGGTGCCATCTTCATTTAGGCTATGGGTCATGAAGTGGCCTCCCATCTGCCTTCCGGCACTCATCGGATCCTTTTCCAAATCGGTAGTGGCATAAAGCCCGTGAAAAAATTCTTTCGGGTCCAAAAGTCCAAGGGCCATCATAAAGGTTTGATCTCTATAGTAACCACTCCTGAAATCCCCATCTTGAAATGCCCTGGCCATGGCCAACTGGGGCAATTCCTTACCGTCACCAAAAATTCCGAACTTGGCTTTTCCGGAGAGTACCTCACGCCTTCCCAATAAACTACATTCCCTGCTTAGTACCGCCGTTCTGTAATCCTGAAGAATCTGTGACTGAAAATCATCAAAAGAAATATCATTTTGAGTACTCGGGTCAGGCTTCATAGAGTATGGGTTGCTTTTTTGCAAAACTACAAAAACCCATCCAATTTGCCAACAAGGGAATACGTTAACAAATTATAAATATGACAAAAAAATGTATAATTTAAAACAGATACTTCAGAATATTGGATTTCAATGGGTTTAAAAATATGAATTCATCAAATTTAAAACCATTTACGGGTAAAGAGACCAATAAGTGTTCTTGGGCTTATGGTGACCACAAAACGAATACGCTGCCCATAATCATCCTGTGCAATTTCCCAACCTCTTTTGGAGTAGACCGGAAAGTACAGTTCAAAATAATCCGTAACCAAGTTGAGTCGGATTCCGGAATCGTAGACAAAACGGGCGTCATCACCCCGGTTTTTGATGAAACCAATATCTCCATAGGCCTCCACCCATCTCCAAATGTTCGTGCTAGCGTTGGTGGTGGCTATCCAATCATTGGCAAACGGATTTTCGAGCTGTGATTTGAAACCACCCTCGGCAATTATTATTTGTTGGCTATAGATCCCCGAGTCTTCGGACCTACCGAGATAGGCCAGGTCGAACATATAATCCGTGGGCCTATCCAAAGCAAAACTGAAAAAGTCGGAGTTGGTCTGGTTTCTTATAAACTTTCCGGCATAGAACCTCAAATTCAATTGCCTGTTGCTCTGGAACAATTTTCGGTATTCCATTTCAAAGGCCAGTTTGGTAAAATCACTGGAATGTTGGGCATCCAAAAACCAAGAGGTATAGTTGAGAATGTTATTGTCCACATCCCCAAACCGCAGGTTTAGAACACCATAATCTGGCTCGGTATCGATTTCATCCACCAAAGTATCATCAATATTTCTGAATACACCCCTATAACGTAATAGCAAGGTCTGTCGCCTATTGGAGAGGAGGTCATTGGGCCTCCAACTTAGGCTGATTGCGGGAGTGAGCGTCGTGAAACGGGAATTGGTCTGAAAATGGGACGTAGATCCTGTAAATGAATAAGTTGAGGCATACAACCCTGTTTTTTGATGGTATTTCCTATATCTGAAACTCGCCTTCCCAACCATGGTCTTTTCCAAGAAGGAATATGTGGGGGAGATGTCATATTGAAAAGGCCTTTCAAGGAAGGTCTTGTTGTATATCCGAAGCCCGGGCGTGACCCCATCATACACGTTGAAGTTGACAATTGGAACGTAAAAAATCTGATTGTAATACGGATTTTCCGTGTCCTTGAAAAATTGAAACTTCAGTTTTTTATTGCTTGAGAAAAAACCATTTAGGGTTTTCCAGTTGTCCCGCTGATTGAACTCCGGAATTTTTTGATCATAGTTCAGCACCAAACGGTCCTCACCATTTCGCGGAATGGTCACAGTTTTAGAGGTGTCAATATCGGAGAACCAGTAATGGGACACCACCGAATCCTTTTGCAGTCCGAAAAGGGAAATGGGCACATTGGTTCCCTGCTTGTTTTTTAGCACCACTTGGATGGAATCTTCCAATTTGGTGATTTTCTTTATCTTAAAATCAATTTTTTTATCGGAGCCAACATATTCATCAAAAAACCAGTCCACGTTTTTATCTGCAACTTGTTCAATGGCGGTTCGAAAATCTTCGGCATCAACCCTTGGATCTAGTCTGTGGTCCCTATAAAAACGTACAATGCTACTATCCACTTTTTGGTCTCCCAAATACGCCGACAGATAGGACATGCCCAACCCTGCCTTGTATCCATTGGCTATTTTCTGGTTGAACTTTATCAGCGAATCGTTGGGTGTCGTTAGGGCCTGGTCAATGTTCTTTCTAGCGGATAGCATACTGAACAGGGCATATTGCTCATTAAAATCCATCTGTGCCAGATTAAAACCTTTGAATCCCCATATTTTGGAAAGCTTGCCCGCAAGCTTCTGGTCGGGATAATTTTCTTCAACAAACTTGATCATTAAATAATACCCAATGGCATCCTCTACCCATCTTTCCCTTCGATGATTCAGGAAAAGTGTTTCCTTCAAGAAGTTTCGGGTTGCCGTTTTCAAGAACTTCATCTCGAACTGAAATTGTTCCTCATACGGACGGATAAATGGAGGCAGCTGATTGATACCATAAAGTGGCAAGGTATTGTAGTCGAACTCGCTGACCAACAAGTTTTTATGTGGGTATTCTCCAAGGTTTTCTGTAAGGAACTGGGCAATCCTGTTTATGGAAATACCCTGGGAAATTGCATCATACTTATTGGATTCCAGGTCTGTTAAAATAGTGAAATGCGGGGTGATGTGTTTGGTGAACCTTTTGTTGCTGCCGAGGATAATTTCACAGGTTTTTCTGTCCGACCCTTTTAAATTGATGTACTGGCCTCCAGGAAAATCGGTATTGCTCCACTGGTCGAAGTTGGAGGAAAGAAATAATTTAGGGGGATATTTTAAGTGGATGGTGGTTTCCATAACCTCAGTATACAGGTCATTGAGGTTCACATTGTCGTATAGTAACCATTCCTTGTCAAATACGGCAGGGGTTAAATACCAATCCTTCAAATAGTATTCCCCATTAGGATAAAAACCATAGGCCGTGAATTTTGCATCGGGCAACTTTACGATGTAGGTAAAGAACAACTGAATGGATTCCCCTGGAGCTAAAGGTTCGTGAAGATTTATCGAAATAATGTCCCTGTTGCCAAGTCGTTTCCAGTCAAGACCGGAATAGTCATCACCGACTATCGTCTTGATTTCCGTCCAACCGCGTTCCCTTTCCTTTGCTAAATGTAGACTTCGGTTGAACTCTTCACCAAAGCGCTTGGCCAATTTTGTGTTCTTGTTGGCATAGGCATGGTTCCAATCGTTAAAATACAGTTGGGTCAGGCCTGTTTCGGATTTGTTTGCATAGGTGAAGCGTTGGGTGACCTGGATTTCCTTTGTTGTTCCATCCAAGGTTGCAGTAATCTCGTTTCTGTGTTGTGCCCATGAAAAATGGACGACCAAAAGGAACGCGAGCAACAATAAAAAAGGGGAACGGGTACAAACCAAAGGACAGCGAGTTAGAAGTTGGGACTCAGGTTACGCTTCTTATAAAAGTCATCTATGATATTGACCACCTCATCTTCGGTGTCTACCAGTTTGATCAGGTCCAGATCTTTCGGGCTTATGTTGCCTTGTTCCAACAAGGTATTCTTAATCCAATCGATCAGGCCTTTCCAGAATTCCGTTCCTACCAAAATAATGGGAAACTTGTGTATTTTATTGGTCTGTATCAGGGTAAGGGCCTCAAAAAACTCATCCAGTGTTCCAAAGCCTCCCGGCATCACCACAAATCCCTGTGAATATTTCACGAACATTACCTTTCGGACAAAGAAGTAATCAAAATCCAAACTCTTATCATTATCTATAAAAGGATTGTCGTGTTGCTCAAATGGAAGGTCGATGTTCAGGCCCACGGAGATGCCTCCGGCCAGACTTGCTCCCTTGTTACCAGCCTCCATGATTCCCGGACCGCCTCCGGTAATTATTCCGTAGCCCGCCTCCGCAACACGCTGGGCCACTTTTACGGCCAAATCATAGTAAGGTTGGCCGGGTTTTACACGGGCGGAACCAAAAATGGAAACGCAGGGCCCAATGGCACTCATTTTCTCGAACCCGTTCACAAATTCTCCCATTATTTTAAAGATGGCCCAGGAGTCATTGGTCTTGATCTCGTTCCATCCCTTGATGTGCTGTTCTTTTCGCATTTGCATGTCCTTTTGTATTAAACGGCCCTGGCCACCTTTTGCTTGTTGTTTTGCAATTCCTTTTTCAAAAATTTGGCAGTATAACTTTTATCATCCCCAGCCACTTCCTCCGGTGTTCCAACGGCTACGATCATGCCGCCACCTCGACCCCCTTCGTATCCGATGTCAATGATATGGTCCATCATTTTGATTACGTCCATATTGTGCTCTATCACCAAAATGGTATTGCCCTTGTCCACCAATCGGTTAAGCACTTCCATAAGCACCCGTATATCTTCAAAATGTAGTCCCGTTGTTGGCTCATCGAGGATGTAAAACGTGTTGCCAGTATCACGTTTGGAAAGCTCCGTGGCCAACTTTATCCGTTGTGCCTCGCCTCCCGATAGGGTAGTGGATTGCTGTCCCAAAGATATATAACCCAATCCCACATCTTTTATTGTTTTTAGCTTACGGTAGATTTTGGGAATATTCTCGAAAAAATCCGCAGCCTCATTGATGGTCATTTCCAGCACATCGGCAATGGATTTACCCTTATACCGAATCTCAAGGGTTTCCCGGTTGAACCGCTTGCCATTGCAGGTTTCACACTCCACGTAGACATCGGGAAGAAAGTTCATTTCAATGACCCGAAGACCACCGCCCTTGCAGGTCTCACATCGCCCCCCGGCCACATTGAAGCTGAACCTGCCAGGTTTGTAGCCCCTTATGGTAGCCTCCGTGGTTTTGGCAAAGAGTGACCTGATTTCGCTGAACGCTCCGGTATAGGTCGCTGGGTTGGACCGTGGGGTCCGCCCGATGGGCGATTGGTTTATGTCGATTACCTTGTCAATATGTTGTAGTCCAGTAATCTTTTTATACGGCATGGGTTTTTTCACCCCATTAAAGTAATGGGCGTTCATGATAGGGTAGAGGGTCTCATTCACAAGGGTGGATTTGCCACTGCCCGATACACCCGTTACACCTATCAATTTTCCCAAAGGAAACTCTGCTGTAACATTTTTGAGGTTATTGCCCGTGCAGCCCGATAGCACAATATTTTTGCCGGTGCCTTTTCTGCGTTTTGCCGGTACCGGGATTTCCAGTTCTCCGGTGATATATTGTGCAGTCAGGGTATGATGGTCTTTCAATTCATGTGGGTTTCCCTCTGAAATGATCTCGCCCCCATGTTTTCCGGCCCGTGGACCGATATCGATTACATGATCGGCGTGTTCTATCATGTCCCTGTCGTGCTCCACCACAATAACGGAGTTCCCGATATCCCGAAGGGATTCCAGGGAACGGATCAATCTTTCATTGTCCCTTTGATGAAGGCCGATACTGGGTTCGTCCAATATATACAACACCCCTACCAATTGCGACCCAATCTGGGTGGCCAAACGAATGCGTTGGGCCTCTCCTCCCGAGAGGGATTTTGAACTTCGGTGCAATGAAAGATAATCCAAGCCAACATCCAACAAAAAACGGATGCGGGTCTTTATCTCTTTGATTATTTCCTCGGCAATTTTCTTTTGATTTCCTTCCAAACTGTCTCCGAGTTGCTCAAAAAAATCAGCAAGCTCGGCTATATCCATCTTGGCCAGTTCGGCAATGTTCTTTCCACCGACCTTAAAATAAAGGGACTCTATGCGCAATCTTGCCCCATTGCAGCTGGGGCACTGGATTTTGTCCATATAATCCTTTGCCCAGCGCCTAATTGAAGTGCTATTGGCTTCCTCAAACTGCGTTTTTATGAAGTGGGAAATGCCCTCATAGTCAATCTTGTACTGCCTTTTTACCCCCAGGGTCTTGGAATCCACCTCAAAGCTTTCCTTGCCCCCGTTCAGAATGATGTCCAGGGCCTCTGCAGGAATTTTGCTTATGGGATCTCCGAGATCAAAATCATACCGCTGGGCGATGGTCTCCAATTGCTTGAAGGCCCATGATTTTTTGTACTCGCCCAAAGGTGCCAATCCTCCAGCTTTAATGGATTTTTTTCTATCGGGAATGATTTTTTGCTCATTGACCTGGTATACATGGCCGAGACCATTGCATTCGGGACACATCCCTTTTGGAGAGTTGAAGGAAAAAGTATTCGGCTCGGGAGCAGGGTAGGAGATGCCGGTGGAGGGACACATAAGGTCCCTGCTAAAGTAGCGCGGCTCTGTTTCCCCTTCTTCGAGCATCATGAGCACGTTGTCACCACTGTACATGGCCGTATTGATGGTCTCACTAAGTCGCTTGTGAAATTCTTCGGTATCCGAAACCTTCAATCGGTCGATGACGATTTCAATATCGTGGGTCTTGTAGCGGTCAACCTTCATGCCTTTGACGATGTCCAAGATTTCACCATCAACCCTGACCTTTACAAATCCTTGTTTGGCAATCTGCTCGAATAACTCCCGATAATGGCCCTTTCTGGACTTTACTATCGGCGCCAACACGTTGATTTTTTTATCCAGATAGGTTTCAATGATCAAATCCTTGATTTGCTCATCAGTGTAACTCACCATTTTTTCACCTGTGGCGTAGCTGTAGGCATCACCGGTACGGGCAAAAAGAAGGCGAAGAAAGTCGTATACCTCGGTAATGGTGCCCACTGTGGACCGGGGTGATTTTGAGGTGGTCTTCTGTTCAATGGCAATCACGGGAGAAAGTCCATCAATCTTATCCACATCGGGTCGTTCCAGTCCGCCAAGGAACTGTCTTGCATAGGCTGAAAAGGTCTCAATATAGCGCCGTTGGCCTTCGGCATAGATGGTGTCAAAAGCCAAGGACGACTTCCCACTTCCGGAGAGCCCGGTGATTACCACCAGCTTTTCCCTGGGGATGGTTACGTCAATGTTTTTGAGGTTATGGACCCTTGCCCCTCGGACTTCAATGTTTTCTTCGTAGTTGATCATAGCACAAGACGCTAAGGTACGGGTTTGGCACGTAAAAAGGAAACCGCTTTCGTTTTCATTTTGTTTGGGGAAGACCTATTTTTGGACGCTAAAAAGTAAATTCATGAAAATACTGGGCATAGGCTCTCGCATTGACCATCCCGAATACGGAAAAGGGGTGGTAACAAATGTTTCCTCACGACATTATTGGGTCACTTTTTTAGAAAAGGGATTGGAGACCATCGATTTGGATTCGGAATTTGAGGTGATTGAAGGTTTGGAAGACGATGTGGACACGGTAAGCTTTTTCGATGTGGAACGGTCATTGGTCAAGATTTTGGAAAAGTGGAGCGACACCCATGAGAAAGTACCGATTGCGGACAAGTGGAAGGGCGGAAAATTGATCTTGGAACCTGGCGACGCCCTGGCCAATAAGGAAATGCCCATCGACACCTTTTTCCATAAAATCGTGATGGTACGTGACCGCATTCGGGTGATGGAACAAAAAATAAACAGCAGTCCTAACTTGGATGATCAGGAAAAAGTGGACCTGCAACAATATGTTACCCGCATTTATGGCAGTTTGACCAGTTTTAACGTGCTGTTCAAAAATGAAAGTGATCGTTTTGTGGGGGAGCGGAGCAAATGATTTATTTTCTGGTGAAAACGGCACTATAGCCAAGTTCCCATTCGCCACTGGCCCGTAATTCCATAAGTTCCAATACGATTTTGTTTTCTTCAATTGTAAAGAGGCTCCTAATGTTTATGCCATTTTCAAGCTGATTGGAAAAAGGATTGACCCCCGCTAGGTGAAGTTGATCAAGAGCAGGATCAAAATGGCCAGATTCAAAGACTTTTTGCAAAGTACCGCTGTACAGATATGTGGACTGGAATTTTTTTGAACCCGAATCGTAACCAATAAATTGGGAATAATACCGTACATATCCCTCGCCGTTCAGGGTGCAGTCTATTTTTATGTACGTATTGCCCAAAACCCAATCTGCGGACATTGTTCCGGTTTCAATATTGGTACTACCGTCCGTTCGAAATTCCTTTGATACATGCTCCCATGAGCCTACAAAGCCTTTCAGACTTTGCAAATTGACTTCTTGTCCATAGCTTATTGTTGTAAACAGCCAAACAAATAACAGGATGGATGAAACGAGTCTCATAACGTTTGTTTATATACACAAGATACTAAACCTTTTAGCAATTAACTATTGTTCAAATCAATGGTCGTCAAGCTATCCCCAATTCGATAACCATTTCTCTTGCCCACGCAACATCACGTTTTAGTAAATTTCTCAAGGCGTGTTTAATAATCCAATTTCTATTTTGTGAGGATCTGGGAACCCAACCTTCTATCAGTTCTTTTCCCAAAGTTTCGTTGTCCTTTAAAATGTCATTAATGCAATTTGCCACAGATTTCTGGACATACCTGCTGTTGTCATCCTTTAAATTTTCCAGAATTGGTAAAATGGGAATTGGGTTTTCAATGAATTGATCCAATTTTTGGGCCCAGGGCAGCCGTGGCCTTACCCCTTCACTGCTGAGCCGTCGCACGTGCTTGTTACCGTCTTTGGACCAAGCATACATTGTTTTCAAGGTTTCGTGGGGATAAGCTTTTAAAAAGGGCCTTATGGCATATTCCCCCGTATTTCGTTTGGTGATTTCATAAATTGCCTTCATGGATGTTTGAAGATTTTCGAATCCATATTTTTCAACGTATTTGGCAATGGGCATCACCCAATAATATTGCTTGAACATGCCCGTTTCTTTATCATTTTCAGGGCCGAGAACTTCCATCAATTGACTTATAGCTGTGTCATAATGCCCGGGCAAATATATTTTAAGCGCATCGGCAATGCACTCAATACGGTCCTTCAATTCAAGCCCCTCTACTTTATTTTCTATTTCGTGAACAAAGGAGGTTTTATCAAAATCCACTTTGTTTGCCAACAGTTTATCGGCAAGTAGTTCTGCCAATTCTTTATCAAACCAAAGTTTTAGTTGTTTATATTCCATTAAGGTTAAACCGCTTGCTTCTTTTCACTAAGATACTTCCAATATCGTTTGGGCACATGCTGTCTGTGCAGTTTTGGGTTGATGCGGGATTTGATGTGTGTGCTGCGGAAGTAATCGTTCCATAGCGTTTGGTAATCGTATTCCTCATTTACAAAGGCATCACTTTTCCGAATCTTGTTGTGGTGAATGTCCTTTAGGTTAAGTGACACCATTTCCACATGGTCCAGATTGTAATAGATGCCATAGTTGCGTTTTACGTCATAGATCAGCCACTGCTGGTCTGCGTAACGGTTACGGAAATGCTTTGAAATCAAGGGCAGGACATCAAAATCTGGTTCGATATTGGCAAAGTAGATATCATCCTTGGTCAATTGAAACCGCACAAAAGCCTCCATACGGTGTTTTTCGCGCCCTACTTTTCTGGCCAATTGGTTGATGTAAAGGACAATGTTATCGGAATAATCGATTTGTTTGCCACTTTTGGTGGTCATCAACTTTTGAATATAGGTGTAGAGCATCAGTTCCACACCCTCGGTTTCACTCAAAAAGGCAAAATACACATTGGAAATGGCATTGTGGCTCTTGTTGCGGATACCGTTCCATACCCTCTTGGCCTTTTCCACATGGGTGAAGACCGTTTCCGTCTCCGAGAACAATCCGTTTTGCACTTCACTGTTCTTCTGGATGTCCGCCACATTGATTTTTTCATCAAAAGCGACGAATACGGCGGTTAGAAATCCATTAAAACTGCCGTCATAAATTAAGGTTGTTGAAGGTTTCATAGTTTTATATTTCGTTTTCGTGTCCTTTCTAAGTAGCTTATGACAAATAAATCTAGATTTCCAACATGCGTTCCAAATGACATTATTGATAATTGCACATTGTCCATTGCTAATTGAATAAAGCCAATTGATTGCCGTATTGTTTTCTAAACTTACCCGTCGAGTTTTGCAAAATCAATCCTTTGATTTTGGCTGCATCCAAATCACGGCGTTCCCAATTTTTGGAATCACAAACCATAAAATACTTGGCTCGGTTAAATGCAATTCCAATTTTCTTTAGGTGGCCCCAATTCAGTTTCCGAAACTTTCGGGCATGTAAAATCTTGTTTACTGAATTCATACCCACCCCAGGAATTCTTGCTAGCAACGCTTTTTCTGCTTTGTTGATATCCAAGGGGAATAAATGCATGTTCCGCAAGGCCCAGGAAAGTTTTGGATCCACATCCATATCCAAGTTGGGATGGTCGTCGTTCACTATTTCATTGACCGCAAATCCGTAAAATCGCAGCAACCAATCGGATTGGTACAATCGATTTTCCCGAAGCATGGGTACTTGGGATCCAATGGCAGGCAGACGGGAATCACCAGCCACAGGTACATAGCCCGAATAATAAACCCTGCGCATTTGATATTTTTTATAATAATAGGTTGCCGAATACATGATGTCCTTATCCGTTTCCCCAGAGGCACCAACGATCATCTGGGTACTTTGGCCAGCTGGGGCATATTTTGGGGTGCTTTTAATGATTTTGTGCTCCGCATTGTACTTCACAATCTCGTTCCGCACCTTGAGCATGGGCTTGGTAAAATCCTCGTGTTTTTTATCCGGTGCCAACAATTTGAGTCCGGAAATGGTTGGCACCTCAATGTTTACGGAAAGTCTGTCGGCATACAGCCCAGCCTCGTACATCAATTCGTCGCTTGCTCCGGGAATCGATTTCAAATGGATGTAACCGTTGAAGTTTTCCTCCACACGGAGTTTTTTGGCCACTGCCACCAAGCGTTCCATGGTGTGGTCGGCACTTTTGAAGATGCCCGAACTCAAAAACAAACCTTCAATATAGTTTCTACGGTAAAAGTTGATGGTGAGGTCCACTACCTCCTGAATCTTAAAGGCCGCTCTTTGTACATCATTGCTTTTCCGGGTTACGCAATAGGCACAATCGAATATGCAATGGTTGGTAAGCAGTATCTTTAAAAGCGAAATGCAGCGACCGTCCTCTGTGTAACTATGGCATATGCCCATTTTTGATGCATTGCCCAGCCCCTTGTTCCTATTGGTCCGGTCACTACCGCTGCTGGCACAGGACACATCATATTTTGCCGCATCTGCCAGTATGTTCAATTTCTCCTGTATTCTGTTGAAGTCCATACTTTTTGGAAATAATCCAATCAAAGATATGGATATAATCCAAATAATGGAAATAATCCATAATTATTTTTGGAAATAATCCAATTTTACTATATTTGAGGAATAAAGTCAATGAGAACGCCGTAAAGAGGTAGTAAAAAGGAATCTGAAATGGATCTCTATAGCGCTCGACCTGACTCCAATAACTTTTGAATGGAAAACGAACTTACCTTAAAGCGATTTACGGACCTCAGAAGGGAATTGGGCTATACACAAGCTGAGTTTGCCGATTTGCTGGGAGTGAAAAACACCACGGCCGATATAGAAAGGGGGCGGACCAAACTTTCCGGAAAAGTGGTAACCGAACTCCTGAAACAGTTCAAGATTAATCCGCTATGGCTTTTTGGCGAAAGTGACCAAAAACATTTGGAGACTTCCCGAACCAGTGTAATTCCCAAAGTGGTCACCGTGGATAGTTCCGATCAGGACAATATGGTGTTGGTGAACGCCAAGGCGGCGGCGGGGTATCCGCAGAACATTGCCGATACCAGTTGGTATCGACAGTTGCCTGCCTTTGATTTGCCCATTCCGGAATTTAGAAACGCCACTTACCGTGGTTTTCAGGTGGAAGGGGATAGTATGCTTCCCAGTTTGAGGCCCAACGATTGGGTCTTGGCAAGGGCCATTGAGCATATCGACCATGTGAGTCCGAATAAAATATATGTTGTGGTACTACAGGACTCGGTAATGGTAAAAAAGATTGAAAGAAAGCCCAATTCCAACAACATCACCTTGGTATCGCTGAATGAAACCTATCCTCCTTATGAAATAAAACCTTTTCAAATTCAGGAGATTTGGGAGGTGAGTAGCAAGCTTACATTCAATATGGACGCCACATCGGATAGTGGGCTGCTTCGTCAATTGCAACAATCCATGGATGAGCTTAAGAAGAAAATGGAGGAAAAGGCTTGAATCCTTAGAATTTTGAATCGGTTCAGGGATTAAATCCCTTCACATCGCCCATGCTTAGTGTAATGGGTCCTATTTTGTGGGATTTTGGTAGTTGGGCACCACTTGATGTGGTTACCCAGTCACTCCAAGAGGCCCTGACTCCGCCAACGGGTATGATTTTTACCCACATCTTAAAAGCATACGGGCGCCCGTTATCCTCCAGCAGCCACAGATAACTGTCCCCGGGAGTGCTGCCTCCGGAAGTATAGGTGACCATAAGTCCTTTGGCACCGTCTTCCAGGGCCACAATACTGCGCTGAGTGCCTACGTCAAAAACTTTGTAGGGAGCAACAAGCCAGAAGGAATCGTTGTTGAACATTTTCACGGCATCTTGCACAAGTTCCATTTGCTCTGTCGCGGTAACAGATAAACCGTTGACTTTTACCTCGGAGGCCGATGCATTGGTAAGGTCCAAATGGACTTCGTTATCATCCCATTTTACCAAACAAACACCTTTTGCCCTGTCCCACTCATACTCGTTTGCACCTGCACGGTAAGACCAATGCAGAAAGCGGGTGTCTGCATACTTTTCATGGTCCAGTGCATCCAACATCTTCTGCGCCAATGCGTCAGCTTCGGATCCGGTTGCTCCCGACGGCAGCGGTTCGTGCGCAAGAAATCCCCAAACAACTCCCGATAGCAGCAGTATCCCAATAAAAAGCCCAGTTATCTTCAATATCATCTTCATGAAAACATTCTTTTTTTGATGGCTTTGGCCAATACCTTAGCAGCTTCAGGTTGCATCCGAAACCAAAGTTCGGGTTCAAAAATCTCCAATTCGGCCAAGGCCCATTCCCCATAGTTGTCCTTAAAAATATCGACCCTCGCATAAAGTGGCAGCGATGGGGTTGCCCGAACCACTCTTTTTGCAAAATCGATTTGTTCATCCGTAGGCTTGTAGGCATGTACAGACCCACCAAAATCATCTTGAACCCGAAAATCACCAGGTTTGGCAACCTTAAGCACGCCATGCGTGAATGCTCCATCAAACACCATCAACGAAATCTCTCCTTCGCCGACTATGTGATGTTGAAATTCTTGCAGCATCATCGCTTCTTGGGCAATCAATTTTTGAAAAATAGTGTCGTACTCCGCCAAATCCCTTCTATTGAATTTATAGGTGTGCCTTGCTGCTCCCGACACACAGGGTTTCAACACAAAATTATTACATTGGAAACCAAAGGTCATATCCGCTTTTTCAAGCGCCTGTTCCAAATTCAATTGTTCTTCCCGTTCTATAAAAATCGTATTTGGAATGTTGATGCCGTGATCATGTAGATCACGCAAATAATGCTTGTCGATATTCCATTCAATCAGGGCTTTGGGGTTTATGAATTGGGTGTGCTCGGCGGTTTTGCCAAACCATTTTGAAAATTCTTCCAATCGGTCAAAATAATCCCATGTGGTCCTAAAAAGCGCATATTTGGTGGTTGACCAATCAAAATTAGGATCATCCCAAGATTTTCTGATTACGCTGAGACCTTGTTCCTGGAGCGCTTCCAAAATCAAATGGTCTTCCAAGAGTATATTTTCCACGTATGCTCCCTTTTTCGTGGGGTTGATATACCTGTTATCCGTTAAAACGACTACATCAAAGTTCATCGACGCCAGCGTTAAAAGCCTGCTGCGGTATCGTCGCCCCGTTTGTCCGCCCCTCCTTCCAGCGAACCGTTGGGCAGTACCCGAATGGCGTCCACTTTACCGATTACCGGGGTGCGCCCTTCCAGAATTTCGTACCCTTTGGATTGAAGTGCTGTTTTGACCGCTTCTGGGAAGCCTTCTTCCTCAAACTTTATGACGTCGGGCAGCCATTGGTGATGAAACCGAGGTGCGTTGACCGCTTCCTGCATGCTTAGGTTAAACTCGTACACACTCAAAATGGTCTGTGCTACCGCTGTGATGATGGTGGACCCACCCGGAGTGCCAACCACCATATAAAGCTGTCCTTCCTTTTCCACAATGGTAGGCGTCATGCTGCTCAACATTCTTTTTTGGGGCGCAATGCTATTGGCTTCTGCGCCGATGAGGCCATACATATTGGGTACTCCGGGCTTGGCGCTGAAATCATCCATTTCATTATTGAAAAAGAAACCAAGCTCATCGCTGTACAGCTTGGATCCATAAGCACCGTTCAGGGTTGTTGTGGCAGAAATGGCATTTCCTTCAGAATCGACAATGGAGTAATGGGTGGTTTCCATACTTTCCACTACTTCTACTGCGCCGTAGGAAACTTCTTCGGAAGGCGTTGCCTTTTCAAAGGAAAAATCGGAAAACCTTGCCGCCAAATAGGCATCGTCCAGTAACACGTCCAACGGAATGTCCACAAAATCGGGGTCGCCCAAAAAGAAATTTCTATCGGCATAGGCGCGCCGAGCAGCCTCCGTAAACAATTGTATGGTTTTTGGTGAGTTGTGTCCAAAACGGGCTATGTTGTAGGGTTCCATCATCTTAAAAATTTGATTGATGGTTACCCCTCCACTGCTTGGCGGACTCATTGTGATTATCCTTAAGTCCTTATAGTCAAAGGTGATGGGTGCTCTCCATTTGGCCTCATACTGGGCCAAATCTTCCTCAGTGATATAACCGCCCTGTTCCTGGATAAAGGAGGCCAGTTTTTGGGCCACTTCACCTTTGTAAAAGCCATCCCTGCCATGAAGAAGTATTTTTTCCAAAGTGGTTGCCAATGCGGGATATTTTATGGTATCACCCATTTTGTATACCGTGGAAAACTTTGTGCTGTCACCGTTAACCTCCACAAACTGATTTCGGTGTTTTTCCAGTCTCTCCCCTTGTTTTTCGGTCACCACAACACCTTTATTCGCAAGGGCAATAACAGGCTCCATAATTATCCGTAGGGGAAGGGTGCCAAATTTTTGATGTACTTCGATAACACCGGCAATGGTCCCAGGCACCCCTACCGCAGTGGCCCCAACCGTGCTCATGTTGGGTACCACATTTCCCAAAGAGTCCAGGTACATATCCTTGTGGGCTGATAGCGGGGCTTTTTCCCGATAATCCAGCCCGCCAATATCCCCGTTACTTTTTCTGTACACCATAAAACCTCCTCCACCCAGATTGCCAGCATAAGGATAGGCGACTGCCAGTGCCAGTTCCGTGGCCACCATGGCATCAAAGGCATTGCCTCCTTGCCTCATAATCTCCACACCTATTTTTGAGGCTTCTTCACGAGCAGAGACAACCATTGCTTTTTCAGCAACCAGTCCCGTAGGCGGTGCGGGCTGTTGTCTACAGTTAACCAATAAGATAAGGGGCAATAGAAATATCAATCTTCGCATAGTGAGATGAATTTTTGACGGGAAAAGGTAATCAATTCTGAAAAAAATGTGGTGAACTCGGTTTCAAAATCAGTGTAATGCTCCTTAAGATCCGTAATGGCCAAATCCATCCTGGATTTGTTTTTGGTTCTGCGGTTCATACCACTTAGGACGTTGGAGATGCCCGATAAATTGGCATAGTTCAGCAACCAGTTATCTGTAATCATATAGGGCATCATTTGTTTGGTGCGTATGGGCAAAATTCCAGAATTCTCTTTTAAAAGGCCATAAAACCTTGTCACAAATTCTTCCAAAGGAACCTCGGAATACAGCTTCCAATTTTTTGCCAGAAAATGATCATAGAAAATATCTACAATGACTTGGCTATAGTGCCCATAGTTTTGGTGCAAACGCCTGCTGCTCTTTTTGGCTATCGGGTGGGAGTCGGTATAGGTGTCTATTTCCCGATGCAAAATAATTCCTTTTTGCACCTTGTCGGGTAAATGCTGGTATTTGTTGCCTCGGATGTGGTCGGCAAAAAAATTGCCCAATGTTATTTCCGGGTCATCAAAGGAAAGATAAATGTGGGCCAGGAAATTCATGGGATTATTGGGTTTTGTGGTGAAATTTACAAATTCGAAACATGGAATAGGGAACAGCCCTTTATATTTGCAAAAACTTTTTCAACAGGTATATGACACTGATCAAATCAATCTCGGGGATACGGGGAACCATTGGGGGCCGCACAAACGAAAACCTAACGCCCTTGGATGCGGTCAAATTTGCGGCTGCTTATGGCACGTGGTTGAAGGGCTACACCCAAAAGGAGAAATTGACAGTTGTCATTGGGAGGGATGCCCGAATCTCTGGTGAGATGATCCAAAATTTAGTGGTGTCGACTTTAGTGGGATTGGGCATAGATGTGATTGACCTTGGACTTTCCACAACACCTACCGTGGAAATTGCCGTGCCTTTGGAAAAGGCAGATGGAGGTATCATTTTGACTGCAAGCCATAATCCAAAACAATGGAATGCATTGAAGTTGTTGAATGAAAGAGGAGAGTTTTTGGATGCCGAGCAGGGCATAAAGATCTTGGAATTGGCCGAAAAGGAGGATTTTGAGTTCGCAGAGGTGGATGAGTTGGGCAAAGTTGTTAAAAATGATGCCTATATCGACATTCACATTGATGAAGTCCTGAACCTAACGTTAGTGGATGCAGATGTTATAAAAGAAAAGCGTTTTAAGGTCGTGGTTGATGGGGTGAATTCCACAGGAGGCATTGCCATCCCAAAATTATTGGAGTCGTTTGGTGTAGAGGTGGTCAAACTCTATTGTGAGCCCACCGGCCATTTTCCCCACAATCCCGAACCATTGAAGGAGCATTTGGGGGATATTTGTAAAAAGGTGGTTGAGGAAAGGGCAGATTTTGGCATTGTAGTGGATCCCGATGTGGACCGATTGGCCTTTATCAGCAATGACGGGGAAATGTTTGGCGAGGAATATACCTTGGTTGCCTGTGCGGATTATGTTCTTGGCAAGACCAAGGGGAACACGGTATCCAATCTCTCTTCCTCGCGGGCCTTGCGCGACGTTACGGAAAAACACGGAGGGCGTTACGAGGCTGCTGCCGTTGGTGAGGTGAACGTTGTGACCAAAATGAAAGCTATCAATGCCATAATAGGGGGTGAGGGCAATGGTGGAATCATCTACCCTGAAAGCCATTATGGTCGGGATGCCCTGGTCGGCACCGCCCTGTTCTTGATGCTATTGGCAGAAAGAGGTGGAACAGTGGCAGAGCTTCGAGCGACTTACCCCAGTTATTTTATGAGTAAAAAGAAGATTCAGTTGACGCCCGACCTGGACGTGGACAGTTTACTCGATGCCATGCACAAGAAATACAAAGATGAAAAGGTTTCGACAATCGATGGGGTAAAGATTGATTTTCCGGAAAACTGGGTACATCTGAGAAAGTCCAATACGGAGCCTATCATTCGTGTATATACGGAAGCGAAATCGCAAACGGAGGCCGATGACCTTGCAGATATGATTATTTCTGAGATTAAGGAAGTTGCAAAAATAAATTAAATCATTACTTTAATTTATAAACAATTTCTTGCGCGTCAAACTCCTCATTGGACAGCTGGATTCGCTTATCGGAGTCCAGCCAAATTTTCCATACACCGTTTTCCTGTTTAAGCCCAACATCGAATTGACCATATCCTCTAATTACAAGCTCTTCGTCTTCAGGATTCTTTGAGCTGAAACGATAGTAGCCACTTTGATGGGCCAATTGTTCGGTTTCGTCCAAGGCCGTGGACAGGATTGCAAAGGCTATTCCTATCTGCCCCCCTCGTTCCTTGGTGCCCTCAACAAAGTTGCCAAATCGTTCCAAATAGGCTTCCCCGGTTTGAATTTGGTTTTGATCCAAGGAGACTCTTATTATGTTTTGGGAATGTATGGACTTTAATTTTTCCGAATCGGATTCATTATAGGCTTCCATAAATGGAATCCAAATATCTACTTCAATGGATTTCAAGATTTCATCGGAGACTTGGACAACTTGCCCCTTTTGGGCCGAGGTAAATCCAAAAAGCAGCAGAAATGCAGGGATTATAAAATATTTCATTTTTTGATTGTTTTAGTGTTCTTTAAAATATAAATCAATCTCTAAAATGGGTGTGATTTTAAGAAAAGAATATGACTATAATGAAAGCGGGAAAGGAATGGCAAAAATCAGGAATTTTGAAATTCCTTGGGTACTTTGTTCCTGTGCTTCCATCGTTTGTGGGTCCAAAAGTAATATTCGGGAGCTTCATAAATAGAGGCTTCCACTTCCTTTAGGAAATCCTCCGAAATCTTATAATCTTCAACTTTCTTTGGATTTTCGGACAAAGTTTTGAAGGTTGCCTGATATTGTCCACGTCCAACTTTCTCTACCTTTAAGTACACGGGAATCATGCCATGATCCTTGCAAAGTTCCTCACCCCCAACATGGATGGGTACCATAATGCCCATGAATTTTGACCAATGGCGGGCCCTATTGACCATAGGGGACTGGTCGCTAATAATGCCCACGGTTATCAATTCGTTCGCTTTTTTGGCATCCTTTAGGATTTTTCTGCTTTCATAGGTTCTTATGAGGGTTGTGCCATATTTGCTACGGATGTCACGCACCAGCTTATCAAAGTACTTGTTTTGTATCGGTTGATAAATTGCGTAGGCCTTGGATTTGATTTGGGTATTTAACGAAAAGACCCACTCCCAACTGGCGTAGTGCGGCATCATTATCATCACATGCTTGCCACTGTTTTCCCATCGCAAGAATTCTTCAACATTTGTAAATGCATACCTTTTATTCATTTGGGCATCCGATATCCCCAAGGTCTTAATCATCTCAATGAACATGTCGCAAAGATGCTTGTAGAACTTCTTTTCTATTTGTAACCTTTCCTGGGTGGACTTTTCTGGAAAGACCAGCGCCAAATTGTTCCTAACCACCTTTTTTCGATAGCCGAAAACGTGATAAAGTAACACGAACACACCATCGGAAAGTATATAGAGAATTCGGAAGGGAAGCCTGGAAATCAACCAGAGCAGGGGATAGGCAAGAACAAATACTACAAGTTGCATATACAATTCTTGTGTGCAAATATAGCTATATTTGAATCTTAACCTTACACGCCCATGTACAATTTACATATTGCCACCATTGCCATTATTGCTGCAAATGTCCTGGTTTCCTTGAGGGGTTTTAACGACTCCGTTTTTTTTGACCGTTATAAATTCAACATTGGCTCCATAAGGGCCGGCCAACGGGAGCGAACAGTAACCTCTGGATTCTTGCATGTGGATATTTCACATCTGTTTTTCAACATGTTCACGCTCTATTTTTTTGCCAATGTCGTGATCAACTGGTTTGGCCCGGGGAAATTTTTGATCATATACTTTATCAGCTTGATTGCGGGAAGCTTGTTGGCGCTTTTTTTCCATAAGGACGAACCACATTACAGCGCGGTTGGGGCGAGTGGAGCGGTCACGGGGGTGCTGTATGCGGCAATTCTCTTGTATCCTGAAATGCAATTGGGGATCATGTTCATCCCGATTCCTTTGCCGGCCTATGTGTTGGGGATTGCCTATCTGCTATATTCCATTTATGGGATGAGGAGCAGGTTGGGCAATATTGGCCATACCGCACACTTTGGCGGGGCCATTGGCGGATATGCCGTGACCCTTTTGTTCAAACCTGAGCTTTTTGTTACGGACACCTGGATTGTTATTTTGTTGGCCGTGCCCATCGCAATTTTGTTTGCCTTGGAAAAAATGGGCAAAATATAATCAAACAAAAAAGACCCATACTAGGGCCTTGAATCATTTGTTTGACAAACTTTTTAGTTGAGCAACTCCGCCACTTTTTGCTCCAAGGCGGGTCCTCTAAGATCTTTTGCCACGATAACCCCGTTTTCATCCAATAAAAATGCGGCGGGTATGGCATTGATGTTGTACAATTGGGCAATGGGATCATTAAAGCGCATCAGATTGGAAATATGGTTCCATACCAGCCCATCATCCTCAATGGCTTTTTTCCAAGTCTCGGCCTTGGTATCCAAGGAAACCCCGACCACGTTAAAGCCTTTGTCATGATACTTGTGGTATATGGAAACAATATTGGGGTTTTCGGCACGACAGGGCCTGCACCATGCGGCCCAAAAGTCAATCAACGTAAGCTTGCTTTTCTTTTTCACGTCGCTCAATGCCAATAAATCTCCATCGGGAGTAGGGGCCGAAAATTCCGGTGCAATGGCACCTACCTCGGTAGCTTCGGTTTTGTCCAGTTGTTCCTTTAACCTTTTTCCAGGTTCCGTTGCCTTCATCTCTGGGGTCAAATTCTCATACATCTGCTTGATCTCATCGGCAGGGACGGTTTTGGTATTCATCAAACTGCCAATGACCAATACCGAAATCAAGGCATTGGGATTTTGCTTTACATAGTCAATATTATAGTTATTGACCTCTTCTTGAAATTCAATATATTCTTCCCTTAAAGAGGTGACCGTGGCGGTATCCCTTCTTTGTGCAGCTATTCGCATATCATTCTGCATGGAGGCTGCCCTTTCCGATAATTTCCTAGACCCTTCCAAAAAATCCATGAAAAGTTCGTTCTGCTCAGTGCCCTTGAGTTTTGCATAGTTCATGCTGTCTTTTTGGAACGAGATTTCGATGTCGCCATTTTCCAGCACAAAAGGGACATTTCCCCTGTTGTCATCAATAAAGATATAGTGGACCTTGGGTTCCGTTTGCATGCCTTGAAAGGCGAAGGTGCCATTTTCAATGGCGCTGGAATCTATATCTACCAGTTGATTGAGGGAGTCAGTGGTCTTTAGATAGACCTTGGTTCCGTTTTCCAAATCTCCAACCACCTTGGCGTTCAAGGTATATCCATCAGGTTTGGACCCACAGGACCCCAAAACAAGTATGCCCATAATGGGTATCAATATTCGTTTCATTCTGTTGTTTTAAAAGTGCTAAGGTATTCATTACTTATGGCATAAAAAAGCCCCTGACCTTTTGAAAAAAAGCCAAGGGCAATAAATTATGTTGAATTTTCCTAGAATTGGTACCGTATACCGAGGGCAATGTCAAAATCAAAATCATTGTCGAACCCATCGTACCCAACAAGTCCAATTTCCGGTCTGAAATCCAGTGACAGTAGCAATGGGATGTCAAAATTGTACTCTATCCCGATGTCGCCGGCCGCAAATATGAAAACCCCATCATCGTCATCGTCAAAACCGGGTGCGGGATCAAAATCAACGCTTCCAAGTCCACCACCAACGCCATAGTACCAGTTGAAATTTCCATCCAATTGGTGTACCCATTGGTAGAGCCCCGTCAGCTTAAAGGCATCAAAGTTTCGGCTGTCCCTCCAACCTAGGTCAAATTCAGCCCTGTTTCGCTGGCCAATGGACTTTTGGTAGGAGATCTCGGCCCCAAAACCGTCGCTATCACCCAAGCGGAGCCCAAGTGCATGCTCGGAAATGCTCTGCGCACTTACTGCAATTGTTCCAAATAAAAAAAGTACGGAAAATAATGTGGTAATCTTCATGTGTTTCTCTTTTAAGTTTAAAATTAGAGATAGTTTTGTGTTAGATTTACGTTTAAAACGCTGTTTTAGTTTCCAAAAATTGTTCCAAATTGAATAAATCATTGTTAAAACCTCTTGCAGAAGCAATGCAAGGGGAGTTGTTGACAGACAATCTCAGCAGGACGCTCTATGCCACTGACGCCTCCGTGTACAGAAAAGTTCCATTGGCAGTGGCCTACCCCAAGGATAAAGGGGATATCAAATGCTTGGTCCGCTTTGCGGAACAACATGGGATAGGGCTAATTCCTAGAACAGCTGGAACCTCTTTGGCAGGACAATGTGTCGGAGATGGCATTGTGGTGGATGTATCCAGACATTTCACTGAAATACTTCATTTTGATAAGGAAAAAAAACAGATATGCGTGCAGCCCGGAGTGGTGCGTGATGAACTGAACCAGTACCTGCAACCTTTCGGACTGTTCTTCGGACCGAACACATCCACATCCAATCGCTGTATGATCGGCGGAATGGTGGGCAATAACTCGTCGGGGACCACTTCCATTCAATATGGCGTAACAAGGGACAAGGTAGTTTCCTTGCGCTGTGTTTTATCCGATGGCAGCGAAGCTTTGTTCTCGGAAGTGGACCAAGACACATTTGAACGTAAGAAAAACGAAAACACCCTGGAAGGTGCCATTTATGCCAAGCTATCGGCAGAGCTTTCCAATCCGGAGATTCAAAAAAGTATAAAAAAGGAATTCCCCAAAGCAAGCATACACCGCAGGAACACGGGCTATGCGGTAGATGAACTGTTGAAGGGCAATCTTTTTGGTGGGTCCCAACGAAAAATAAACCTATGTAAATTACTTGCTGGCAGCGAAGGAACACTTGCCCTAACCACAGAAATAACACTGCAACTGGACGACCTACCACCGCCCCTGTCCGCCATGGTTGCCACACATTACAGAAGCCTGGAAGATTGTCTGAGCGATGTGGCCCCTGTGATGCGGCACAACCTGCACACGTGTGAGATGATGGACAAGGTGATTCTGGATTGTACAAAAAACAACCGTGCCCAGTTGGAGAATCGTTTTTTTGTGGAAGGCGATCCGGCCGGGATATTGATGTTGGAAGTTCGGGGAGAGACGGAACAAGAGCTACAACAACAATTGGATGCACTGCTCGGGACCATTCAGGGAACTGGATTCAGCTATGCCAGTCCCGTGTTGCGAGGAGATGACATCAACAAGGCCTTGGAACTGCGCAAAGCCGGCTTGGGCCTTTTGGGTAACATGGTGGGCGACCGCAAGGCAGTGGCCTGCATAGAAGACACCGCAGTGGCCTTGGAAGATTTAAAGGACTTTATCGGGGAATTTACCCAGATCATGAAAAGATACGGGCAGGATGCCGTTTATTATGCCCATGCCGGAGCTGGGGAACTGCATTTGCGACCCATTTTGAACCTCAAAAAGTCGGAAGATGTGGTCCTGTTCCGTTCCATAACCACGGAAGTGGCCCATTTGACCAAAAAATATAAGGGGAGCTTCAGTGGGGAGCACGGTGATGGGATCGTTAGGGCAGAATTTATTCCTTTGATGATAGGGGAGTCCAACTATCAACTGTTGAAACGGATCAAAACGCTTTTTGACCCAAAGAACATATTCAATCCAGGAAAGATTGTTGATGCTTTTCCCATGGACGAGTCCCTCCGCTATGAAGTGAACAGGGAGGAACCCACGATAAGCACACTGATGGATTTCTCCGACAGTGAAGGGATTTTGAAGGCGGCCGAAAAATGCAATGGAAGCGGGGATTGCAGAAAAAGTCATACCGTGAAAGGTGGCATGTGTCCAAGCTATCATGCCACCAAAAACGAAAAGGACACCACAAGGGCAAGGGCAAATGCCCTCCGCGAGTTCTTGACCCATTCCGAAAAAACCAATCGGTTCGATCAAGAAGAGCTCAAGAATGTTTTCGACCTTTGCCTGAGTTGCAAGGCGTGTGCAAGCGAATGCCCCAGCAATGTCGACATTGCCACACTCAAGGCCGAGTTTCTTTATCAATATCAAGAATCGAATGGGTATAGCTTGCGGAGTAAATTGTTTGCCCACAACACCAAGTTGAATGCACTTGGGAGCAAAATGGCCTGGTTCACCAATGGCATTTATGGATCAAAAATCCTTAGCGGACTTTTGAAAAGATTTTCCGGTGTTTCGATGGAGCGAAGTTTCCCCAGTGTCCACAACTTTAATTTTAAAGCGTATTTGGACCAGTTCCGTTCCATGAACCCAAATCCGACCAAGGGCAAGTTGGTTCTTTACCTGGATGAGTTCACCAAATATCTCGATATTGAAGTGGGAAAGGATGCCATAGCGCTGTTATGCGGATTGGGCTACGATTTGGAGCTTTTTTATGCAGAAAGCGGAAGGACCTATTTATCCAAAGGTTATTTAAAGCAAGCCAAGAAATTGGTGGATGAAAATCTGAAAAAGCTAAAGCCCGTTTTGGAAAAAGATATTCCCATAGTGGGATTGGAACCTTCGGCAATACTCTCTTTTAGGGATGAATACCAACGGCTTCATACCGACACAGCGCTTTTGGAGCGTTTGGCTAAACAGTCTTTTTTAATAGAGGAGTTTTTGGCAACCGAAATAGCTGCAGGACGAATCACATCGAAACAGTTCACTGAGGATGAACGCCAGGTGAAAATCCATAATCACTGCCATCAAAAGGCATTAAGCAACCAAAAAGTCACTTTTGACATGCTCAATCTGCCAAAGAACTATCAAGTTACCGTCATACCATCAGGATGCTGCGGAATGGCGGGGTCCTTCGGGTATGAGAAAGAGCATTATGACATAAGCATGAAGGTGGGTGGCCTCAAATTGTTCCCATCTGTATCGAAGTCTGACAAGAACACCTTGATTGCTGCCAATGGGACCAGTTGCAGGCACCAGATTAAGGATGGTACCGGAAGGCTGGCAGAACATCCGGTGTCAATCCTACGAAAGGCACTAATCGTCTAGTGTTTTTTCGTTTTCACTCCTTATTTTTGGAACCTCTCCCAAGTCTTCAGAAATAATGTTTGAAAAATCGGTGGGCAGTTCCTCATTGCCATTGGTTATGGAGGCTATGAGCTCGTTCATGTTCATTTCCTTCAAATCCTCATCCGCAAAGAAAGGGGATAGGCGATCGTGGCTATAGTGGTAAATTCGCCAGCGTTTTAAGGAATATTCCAAAGCGGTCAAATTTTCCACCCAATCGCCCGAATTAAGATAGAGGCAACGACCATTCTTATTTTCGTAATACTCCTTTTTTGGTTGATGGATGTGGCCGCACACCACATAATCATAATGATTCTCTATGGCCAGGTCGGCCGCGGTTTTCTCAAAGTTGTGAATGTATTTTACGGCACTTTTCACACTGTTCTTAATGCGTTTGGACAGTGAGTATTTTTCCTTGCCCATTTTAGCCAGACACCAGTTCACAAAGCTGTTGGTCAAAATGAGGAGATTATAGCCATGTCCACCCAGTTTGGACAGCCATTTGGCATTTTGTATCGATATATCGAACACATCGCCATGAAAAATCCATGCCTTTTTTCCGTCAAGTTCAAGAACAAGTTTGTTTACAATTTTGATGTTGCCCATGGATGTGTCACTGAACTTGCGGAGCATTTCATCATGGTTGCCAGTAATATAGTATACCTCCGTTCCGTTGGATGCCATACCAATGATTTTTTTAAGCACCTTTAAGTGCGAAGCAGGAAAATAGCGTTTGCTGAATTGCCAAATGTCAATAATATCGCCGTTCAAGATCAGCTTTTTTGGTTGTATGCTGTTCAAATAGGCAATGAGTTCATCCGCATGGCTGCCATAGGTGCCAAGATGAACATCGGAGACGACGGCTATTTCTATCTTCCTTTTTTTCAATGGTATACGGTTTGAATGCAAAATAAACTGGTCGGAATAAACTGAATATCAAATTCAAATCAATTATTCATGAGCTAATGGTTAAATAAACATGAACTTCAAATGGAATATGTTACAAAATCATTAAGTGCAGGTGTGGTTTTATAATAAGCCCCAGAACATCTACCTTTGAATGAATTTAATTGGACAGAAGATGGCAGGAAATACCTTCGGACAACTTTTTAGGCTGGTTTCTTTTGGGGAATCCCACGGAAAGGCCATTGGCGGCATCGTGGATGGCTGTCCCGCTGGGGTCGCATTGGATTTGGAAGCGATACAGCGTGAATTGGAGCGGAGAAAACCGGGGCAATCCAAGATTGTGACCCAACGTAAGGAACCTGACACTGTTGAAATCTATTCCGGGGTATTTGAAGGTAAGACCACTGGCACGCCAATAGGTTTTGTAATCCACAACACCAACCAAAAATCCAATGATTATTCCCATATAAAGGATTCCTACCGGCCTTCGCATGCGGACTATGTGTACGACAAAAAATACGGCTTTCGCGATTATCGTGGTGGCGGCAGGAGTTCTGCCCGGGAAACCGCAAGTCGCGTGGTGGCAGGGGCCATAGCCAAGCAGTTCTTGAAGGATGTTAAAATAAATGCCTATGTGTCCCAAGTAGGGACACTTAAATTGGAAAAAAATTACAATGAGTTGGATTTTTCACAGATTGAATCCAATGCCGTTCGCTGTCCAGATGCCCAAATGGCACAAAAGATGGAGGAATATATCAAGGCCATTAAAAAAGAAGGGGATACCATTGGTGGTGTTATCAGCTGTGTCATCCAAAATGTGCCCGTAGGCCTCGGGGAACCTGTTTTTGATAAACTTCATGCCATATTGGGTCAGGCCATGCTCTCCATCAATGCTGTCAAGGGGTTTCAATATGGCAGTGGATTTGAGGGCGTTGCCATGAAAGGAAGCGAGCACAACGATGCCTTTAATACCGATGGTAGCACAAAAACCAATCACAGTGGTGGTGTTCAGGGCGGCATCACCAACGGTATGGACATCTATTTCAATGTAGCCTTTAAGCCTGTGGCCACGGTGCTGCAGTCCTATGAGACCATAGACAAAGAGGGAAAAAAGGTGACCGCCCAGGGCAAGGGCAGGCATGACCCCTGTGTGGTGCCTAGGGCCATACCCATTGTGGAGGCCATGGCGGCACTGGTCCTTGCGGATTACACCCTGCTGGCCCGTTCCAATAAAATCTAAAGTGGGTTAGGACGTTTCCTATCAAAAAGGTATCTTACTACCATCAAAACAGTTCTATGAAGAAATTGGAATTACACTGGCGCATCCTTATTGGCATGGCGCTGGGGGTTGTTTTTGCTCTTTTTATGGTGCAGTTCTCCTGGGGACCCAAAATCGTGGCAGATTGGATCAAGCCTTTCGGCAACATTTTCATCAATTCCTTAAAGTTGATTGCCGTGCCATTGATATTGGCATCCCTAATTAAAGGAGTATCGGACCTAAAGGACATTTCCAAACTATCCAAAATGGGGGGGCGCACCATCGGTATTTACATCATTACCACTGTTATTGCGGTTACCATAGGACTGTTGGTAGTAAACATAGTAAAACCCGGCAATTCCATTTCCGAGGAGACAAGGAACGAATTGGTTGAGAATTACCGAGGAGATGCGGATTCCGTTAAGTCCAAAGCGGATAAACAACGGGAAGCCGGGCCGTTACAGGCTTTGGAGGACCTGGTTCCCAGCAACATTTTTAATGCGGCCAGCGATAATGGCAATATGCTCCAAGTTATCTTTTTTGCCATTTTTTTCGGAATAGGGCTGATTCTTATTCCCGCGGAACAGGCAAAGCCGGTGAAGAAATTTTTTGATGGCTTCAACGAGGTAATTCTAAAACTTATAGACATCATCATGCTCGCCGCTCCCTACGGGGTATTTGCTCTTTTGGCCGCTTTGGTGGTAGAATCACCAAGCTTGGACCTGTTCAAAGCTCTGGCATGGTATGCATTTTGTGTCGTTTTTGGCCTTGTGCTAATGTTATCGGTATACTTGCTCATTGTTTGGATATTTACCAAAAAGACCCCTTCGTTCTTTATGAGGGGAATGTCTCCGGCCCAGTTGTTGGCATTCTCCACAAGTTCCAGCGCCGCAACCTTGCCCGTAACCATGGAAAGGGTGGAGGAGCATTTGGGGGTAGAGGAAGAAGTTACCAGTTTTGTGCTGCCAATTGGGGCAACCATCAACATGGATGGCACCAGTCTTTACCAGGCTGTTGCCGCTGTGTTCATTGCACAGGCATTTGGCATGGACCTAAGCCTTTCGGCCCAGTTGGGCATTATAGTCACCGCCACATTGGCCTCTATTGGAAGTGCCGCCGTTCCCGGAGCCGGAATGGTAATGCTGGTGATCGTTTTGGCACAAGCGGGCATACCTGAGGCGGGATTGGCTTTGATTTTTGCTGTGGACCGACCGCTGGATATGTGTCGAACCGTGGTGAATGTTTCCGGGGATGCCACAGTTTCCATGATCGTGGCCAAGTCCGTCGGGAAATTGGGAGAGCCCAAAGTGAGAAATTGGGACGATAACTACGACAAAAACTAGACAACAAGAAAAACGAAAGCGTTATGAACATTTGTTTTTTAATGTATCCTTGGGATGAAATAGATCCAGAAAACGATACCAGTTTAGCATTGATCCATGAATGTGTTAGGCGGGACCATGGCGTTGCCCTCTGTTCTCCGGCCAACCTGACCATTAGAAACAGTGTCACGAACGCATTTTGCACAGTAATAAACAGGATGGACAAGGTGCCCGGTAGCTTAAAAACCTTTTATAGACAAGCCAGCATTCGTGAAGAGATGCTTCCTCTTGCCGGCTTTGATGTCATTTTTATGCGGGCCAATCCTCCCTTGGATCCCCTTATGTTGAATTTTTTGGACTCGGTCAAGGATGATGTGTTCATAATTAACTCCCTTCAAGGCCTTCGCGAGGCCAACAATAAGCTGTATACTGCCGCATTTGGTGACAGCCATAGCAATATTATTCCGGTGACCCATGTGTCCAAGAACAAAAAATATTTGGTGCAGCAGATCAAGGAATCCAAAGCGGACAAGATGATATTGAAACCCTTGAACGGTTATGGCGGTTCTGGGGTCATCCTTATTGAGAAATCTGCGATGAGCAATATCAAATCCCTTCTTGATTTTTATGTAACTAACTCAGATGGAACATCTAACTACGTGATACTTCAAGAATACATTGAGGGGGCGGACCAGGGCGATGTACGCATACTTTTGCTTAATGGAGAGCCCATTGGCGCCATGCGAAGGGTACCGGGCAGTGATGATCATAGGTCCAACGTTTCCGCAGGGGGATCTGTGGCCAAGCACACCTTGACCAAGGAAGAAAAAGCACTTTGCAAGCAGATAGGCCCCAAATTGGTCAAGGACGGTCTCTATTTCGTGGGAATCGATGTTATTGGCGGAAAGTTGGTGGAGGTCAATGTTATGTCTCCAGGCGGAATCACCTACATGAACAAAGTCTACAAGACTAAGGTACAATGCCAGGTTATTGATTTTATCGAAAGTAAGGTGTTGGACAAGCTCAAGGCCTTTGATAGAAGATCTAGATTACGAAGCGAAGTAGAAAATGCGTAAACTTCCCATTGCAGAGATTATTCGCTTAATAGAAGCGGAAAATTGTTTTGAGGCCGTTGCGGAAGATTATTCCCTATCCATAAAAATAGATGCCTATGTACCCTTCGTTTGTGGCGCAGTGCACGACGGGCATCAATTCCGGAAGTCTTTGTGGGACAATTGCCTTCATTCCCAATATGAGCGCTGGTACGAAGAGGATCCCTGCACCAAGGAAATGGTGCAGTCCCATCCCATTGTTATCGCAGGAAGGGACAGTAGGTTTGAATATGACCTGAACAGGCCACCGGAAACTGCCATTTTTGATACGGCATGGGGCAAAAAGTTATGGCGCGCACCACTTGGTACTGAGGAAAAAGAGCTCAGCCTGCAAAAACACGCCAATTTTTTCAAGGTTACACATGCCTTGATCCAAAAATTGGAATCCCTTCATGCCAAAGTGATTGTTTTTGATATGCACAGTTACAACTGGAAACGCTGGGATAGGGAAGTTCCCGTCTGGAACCTGGGGACAACCAATGTGGACAATGACCGTTTTGGGGCCTTGATCGAACAATGGAGGTCCAAACTGGCGACAATACGGCTACCGAATGGTATAAAGTCAACTTCCAAAATCAATGACACCTTTTTTGGGAACGGATATTTTTTAAAATACATTACCCAGAATTTCAAGAATACGTTAGTTTTGGCGACGGAAATCTCAAAGATCTATTGCGACGAACACACCGGTGTAGTGTTCCCGGAAGTGGTTCGCTCCGTGGAAGAACAACTAAAGGTGTTGATTCCTCAAATGGTATTGGAGTTTGAAAAATCAAAAGCATGATCGGGGAAAAGGAAATACAAGCGCTAAAGCGGGAGAACGAAAGCCTTTTTGAAATTGATGCCAATCTTGATCGATTGGTCAAGCGGATTGAACTGCTCAATTACGTGAACCCCCAGAATATTGAAAAGGAAAAGCATCGGTTCTTCGCATCCAAATACAGTTGTGAGCCGGAGTTCAAATATCCCAGGGTCAAATTCAATGCATTCAAACTTCAGCGTTTGTTTTTTGCCCAGCGTTTGGAAAGGATTGAGGATGAGGTGATACGGAAGATGTACAAGGAGGTGATCAACTACTATTCCAATATGATCCAATGTATAGAGACTATTGGCAAGGGCAAGCGTTTCTATTATAATTCCCTCAGCGTTTATGGCACCCCTACCGAAAAAGACGTCCAAAACGCCAGGTTCATCCTTCATTTTGAGGACGAGCCTCCTTCTATGGATTTGGAAAAAGTGTTTTCCCCGTTGGAGGCCAGGGCCTATTTTGAAGATTTTGCCAAACAATATGAATTCCCCTTGGAAGTGCGTTTTTCAACCCACATGGCCGCCGATGCCATGGTGAAGAACAGTACACAGACACTGATCATTAAAAAGAATGCCAAATTCAGTAAAAACCAATTGCTGACCTTGGCCCATCATGAGATTGGGGTACATTTGGTCACCACGTTCAACGGATTGGCACAGCCCCTGAAGATTTTTTCCAATGGATTGCCCAACAATGTGGAAACCCAGGAAGGTTTGGCAGTTTTTAGCGAGTATATGGGTGGCGCATTGACCTTGAAACGACTTAAGGAACTGGCCTACCGTGTGTTGGCGGCCGACAGTTTGATCAAAGGCTATACGTTTTCAGATACATTCGACCTGATACATGGACATTACAAGCTCAATAGGGACGAAGCTTTCTCGATTACGCTTAGGGCACACAGGGGTGGAGGATTCACTAAGGACCGCCTGTATCTTAGTGGGTTGAGAAAAATATACCGACGTTATAAAAGGGAGGAACCCATGGACCTTTTGTTTTCTGGGAAAGTGGCACTTGAGCAGCTGGAAGCCATAAAAAAACTGCGTTCTTTGGGATTGGCGCAGCCGATTGCCTACAGAAGCTCATCGTTTGACAGGAAGATGAACACCAACATGACCTTGGATTTTATCCTGAACAATTTAAAATAATCACCCCAAAAACTTGGCCTGTAGCTCAGGTGTTGGAATCATACACTGGTCTTTTTTGCCAAACCACTTGTATCGGTTTCGCGCCACCAAATCATAAATGGCATCCCGTAAAGTTTTTGGAATCCAAGTAAGGAGGACCAACCCTTTCCACAGGCCCCCAAAATCCTGCCCAATCTGTAGGGCCGCATCCGATTTGGTAAAGTAGGCCACCCCAGGTTCAATTAGTATTATAGAATCTACATTGGAGGTATCGATACCGCGCTCCGCTACCATTTGTTTACCCACCTCACTTTGCAGGGCCGCATAACGGAACACATCTTTTTTATCCCTTTTGATGATAAATTGAACTGCACCGTTGCACAAATTGCAAATGCCGTCGAATAGGATAATTTTCTTGCTTTCCTCCATACCATGGGTCCCTAATAAACGGGAATCTCATTATTTCTCTACAAAGATACTGCGCTTTGGATTGAAAGCCTAGTGGGCAAAGTTTGTTTGGTTTGAAAAGATTGAAAACAACGAACAAAAGCCAACCTTTTATGGATAATTTGGTTTAGGGCAAACTGAACACCAAATATGTTCTGGACCATTCCGTTGATTGGCCGGGCTCAAGACGTATTTTGTGAAAAAGCTCAGGACTTACCACATGTTCCCAACCCCAAAGATTTATCTTGTTGGTCTTGAAGTTTCCCGTTTCCCGAATTCCAATACCACTTTTCAGGTTTAGCAACTCCCATTCGGCATCCACAGATTCCCCTCCGGTAAGGTTGCTGAAAAAGAAAGGCTCCTTGTTTTCACCTTTAAATCTAAATTCCCTGTTTCCAAGGACCACCTTGTCCTCAGGGTTGACCATTTCGTCAAACAATGTAGGCTTAAGTTGAAATGGAAATTTGAGAAGGTAGTTGGGACCAATCAAATCCTTGTTGATGGCCATAAAATTATGATTATACTCATCAGTGGCGAGGACTTTCTCCCCGGTATTTTCCAGATAATGGTCGATGGAAAAGCCATCGGCCAGTAGATTAATCTCCTTTTTAAGAAAATAGGCATACCCATTTTCTGCCGGAGGCAGACAACTGATGATTACCTTATTCGGTTCAACCTTAACTTCAAACGCTGCCGGTCTTATCTCATACCTTTTGTTGAAGATATATTCGTTTCCGTCCTTTTTTAAAAGCCCAATCCCAATTTTATGGAACCACCCGCCAATAGAAGCATCCTCGAAACCCAAAGCGGTGTCAATCCCAAATTCATTATAAAAGCCTTTTCCAAAAAAACGGTCGTCGACCCCCACATTTTTCTCGGAAATTGATAACGGAACATCCTGAAACTTGAGTGTAGTAATTTTTCCAGTCCAGTCGAACCGTGAAAATTGATAATTTTCTAGTGGGTCGTCAATGTGAACCTCCAGACTATTATTTTTTAGAATATGCGCCATGATGCTGGTAACGATGATAAATTGGACTTATAAAACGAATTTCGCCAAATCAATTTTAAAATCATCGGGTATGGTTGCTCAGCTACAAAGATTTATCAACAGTTTGGCCACCCTTTTTACAGTGTATTCAAAAAGGAGTTCAAATCAGTTTCCTTATCCAATCCGAACTTCTTTTTTAAACGGTATTTTGATTTCAAAATGCTATCGGGCAATACGTTCATGGTGGCTGCAATCTCTTTGGTGGTGAGATTCATCCTTAGAAAAGCGGCTAATCGGATTTCTTTTTCTGAAATATCGGCATAAATCGTTTTGAGTTTTTGGTCAAAATCGTTGTGCACTTCTGAAAAGTAGGTTTTAAAGGTTTCCCAGTCCTTGTCGGAGGCCTTTTCCTTTTTAAGCAGCATCACAATGCGTCGAAACTCTACTTTAAATTTTTCTGGGGAATTTTTAAGGCTTTCCAGATTTTCCTTGAGTTCTTGGATGAAGGTGTTCTTTTGAACCAAGTGTAAAGTCTGGCTGGCCAGTTCCTTTTTCTTATGCTCGATTTCCTGCCTGAAGATTTCCTCCTGTTTTTCTCGGGCTATTTTGTTCTTTTTGATGCGTTGTCGGTACCCAAAAACAGATAAGCCAAATAAGGCTAGGGCAGAGGCCATACCTCCGGCATAAAGCCCCTTTGTAAGCTTATCCACCTTGGCCTTTTCGTTCAGTGTTTTGATTTCTTCTTGCTGCAGCGCGATTTCAGCTTCTTTTTTTTCCGTCTCGTAGATGGTTCGCAATTCTTCGATTTGTTTTGACTTTGTGGCATCAAAAATTGAATCCGTCGTTGATTTGTAGTTTTTGAAATCTGTAAGGGCCATTTTGTAGTTCCCCATGTTTTCATAAGAGTTGGACCTGTAGAAAAAGCCATTTTTTAGATTTTCCCTCGCTTGGATGCTATCGGCCAAAGCAATGGATTTGTTTAAATATGTAATGGCCAACTCAGGTTTGTTTTGTGCATTGTAAACGTTGCCGATGTCATTAAGAACTTCAGCAGTTTTATTTCTATTGTTGGTATTTTCTAAAATGGAAAGGCTCTTTTCCAAATATGAGATTGCGGTTTGGAACTGCTCTAGCTCGGCATGGGTCTTACCTAAATTATTGAATGCTGTTGCCTGAAGAATTACAATCCCCATTTCTGTTGATATATCAAGGCTTTGCCCTAGTATTTCAATCGCTTTTTCATACTCTTCCAGATAATAATAGGTGTTACCAATATCGTTGAGCGCCTGGGCCTCAAAATACCTGTCATTTTCATTCCGATATATTTGTAGGGCTTGAAAGTTGTAGTCAATAGATTCTTCAAAATTATGAAGGTAAAATTCAATTGCCGCCAAATGATTGAGGGCATCTGCCTTTCTGATTTCCTCATCGATTTTTTCTAAAATGTTTAAAGCCTTCAAAGTTTCTTTCAAGGCAATGTTATGGTTTCCCATATACATATTAATTGATCCAATAAAATCGTATGTCATCGCAAGTCCGGACGAATCATTTACTTCTTCCGAGTATAATTTTATATTTTTATCCAGTAAGCCCAATGCCTTACTATAGTTGCCTTCAGAGTATTCTAATATGGCCAAACCGTGATTAACTCCTGTAAGTCCATCTAAATCCATTAACTGATTGTATTTCTTGGAAGCATTTTGATAGTAAATTCTTGAAGAGTCTATATTATCCAAATTGCTATGATAGACGCCCAAGTTGTAAAGACCACTAGCAACACCTTTTTCAAAACCAATTTTTCTTGATAATGCAAGCTGCTCCTGAGCAAATTTTTTAGCAACCTCTGGATCGCTGTAGAGATAAGCATTGAATAAAGCTTTTATAGTTTGGACCTTCAGGGTATCTTCTTTCTGTTTCTTGTAAGCTGAAGTGAGGCTATCAATTTTATCTTGATTTTGTCCATAAAGACTAGTGGACAATACAATGGTGAGGAATAGGAAACCATTTAAGTATTTCATAATCTTGAGGTTGATGGGTTTATCCGAAGATAACAATAAAGCATATTGAATAACGGCTCATAAAATCATGTTTTTCGAATTGTCCATGAAAAGTCCATGTTTCTTTAAGTGCTAAATTCATTATAATTCGTCTTTAAAACATTAAATATCAATGTTTTAGAATGATTATAATTTGACTTCAAAAGTTTCACTGTCCATATCTGTTTCAGGCTAAGTCCATAGGTACTGTCCATACTTTGTCCATGCCGAATATTAGGTTTGGCTCACTTTCTCGTTTAGGTTTGGCATGTTGAATCCTTAAAACCAGACAATTATGAAAACAATCACACACAACCTCAGAAATTGGTCTTCAATGGCCATGATTTTTACCCTTTGCCTTGCTGTTTCTTGTAGCAAGGATGAAAGCCCCGAACCTCCTATAGAGAATGGGGATAATAATGGCGGAAACAATGGTGGGAATAATGGGGGAGGCACCAATGATGATCTTGAGGCAATAAATAGTACTATAGCCAACCTTAACTACAACGCTGATGAGCTACTGAATGTGAAAGACACAGGGGGTGCAGCTTCGGAGCGTACACTTAATAACGACAATACTATCAACACCGGGCCGACCCAGGGTAGATTGTTTGAATGTCGGACCCAAGAATATTCTTTGGATTCCAACTTTGACGACGTAGCTATATTGAGGCCCACGAATGGGGTGGTGTTCCCTGGAGCCTTGGTCGTAGGTAATCAGGGAATGCTAGATGGCGCACCAGACCCGTTGACTTTGGGAAGAGCACCCGTGACGCTCCGTCTTGACCTGCCTGGTATTGGGAGTCAAGGCAACATTACTGTGGATAATCCCACCAATTCATTGGTGCAATCGGGTATTGATGATGCCCTGGAGTGGTGGAACGCGAATGCCTATCAGGAAGGCTACGTTAATGCATCCAACTCCTCATACCAAGCTTCCACCTCATACAGTTCCAAACAATTCAGTTTGGATGTAGGATTGAATGTGGAGTGGGCCACAGGTTCGCTTGCCTCTCAATTTGATTATGAGAGCACTACGGAAAAACGTTACGCAGGATTGGTGTTCAAGCAAGTTTTTTACACCGTCACCATGGACACCCCAAGCTCGCCAGGAAGTGTTTTTGGACCAGATGTGACGAATTCGCAAGTCCAAAATGCCATAGGTTCCGACACTCCTCCAGCCTACGTAAGTTCAGTATCGTATGGTAGAATTATAATGGTAAGAATGGAAACCACCAATACCGACACTTCCATTAGTTTGGATGCTGTTTTGGAATACGCCGGCGGTGTTAGTGGAGTGGGAACCGTTAATTCCACCTATGACGAAATCCTAAAGACGTCAAGTGTAACCGTCGTTACCATTGGTGGGAATGCGGAAGCCGCTTCAGAAGCCATCAATCTTGCCGATATCGATTCCGGATTCGGTTCTTTAAATAGTGTGATTACTGGAGAAAATGCCGTTTATAGTAGAGATAATCCCGGTGTTCCGATTGCCTACACCATTAGGTATCTAAAAGATAACACCTTGGCCAAAATGGGATACACTACCGACTATCAAATTGAAAGTTGCCAAACCTTCAACTACGACCACGAAAGTGTAGATGTGGACAACAACTCCATATTTGATGTACGCTATCGATTTGTATACAAGACGGCTGGTACGAACAATACTGTTATTGGCGGATATAATACGGTCAATAACGGTCAACGTTCCATTAAGAGCCCGCCGGATGGTTCGCACGATGTGGAGGTAGAGTTCCAATTCCAAGATGCCTTTGTATGGCGAGCCTTGGGTGACCCGATTTCCTATAACTATATCAGTAGTCAAAAGTGTTTTGAAGTGACTAATAATTTTATCCTTCAAATTTTCCTTACGCCAATTAGCTGTAACTAATATAGTGTCGACAGTCGGCCGCTCAGGTTGGGTTCAACAACTTGATGCCGGCTGTTATTTTTATTCCCCCGGAGGCGGGAATCTTTTTTGTGGATTCCGCATCAAGTGCGGAATGACACGGAATTTATTTTTTAGCTTCCACAAGTTCCAACTGATCCACACTCACATTGGTGGTAAACATGCCATAGTTCACAACGGCTTTTCCCTTTTCCAAAGTGTCAATACTGCCAACGGCCTTGCCATCTTGAAGGCGCACCCGATCTCCCACCTTAAAAATAGGCCTCGGCATGTTCTTTTCCTGTTGGATGACTTTCTTTTTTTCAATTTTTTTCTCTTCCCTAACCTGTACTATTTTCTTCTCCAGTTCTTGGGATACTTGTTTCTTTTGCTCCCGCTCGGCCTTTACTTGCTTTGCGGTCGTTTTCTTCCGTTTACTGTTCTCGGTCTCCACAATTCGCAGCAATTCGGAGATCAAAGGCCTTTTTTTATTATCGAGAAAGTATTGTTCCGCGGCTGTGTTTAGTTTATTGCCCAGTTGGATCATTCGCTGGTTATGATCATAAAGCTCCTGATAGTTTTCCAGCTTGTTCTTTATTTTGGCATTTAGCTTTTCCAAACGTTCGGCTTCTTCCCGGGCTTTGATTTCTTTTTCTTGTAGCCGGGAACCGGTTTGGACCATTTTGTTCCGTTCTTTTTGCAGTTTGGCGATAGTGGCATCAAAGCGGACCTTGCCCCGTTCAATTTTCTTCTTTGCCTTATTGATCAGGGAATAGGGGATTCCATTTTTCTGGGCCACTTCAAAGGTAAAGGAGCTTCCCGCTTCGCCCAACACCAGTTGAAAAGTGGGCTCCAAGGTTTTTGAATTGAATCGCATGTTGGCATTGGTGGCGTGGGGCAGTTCATCGGCCAAGGCCTTGAGATTGGCGTAGTGCGTGGTGATAACGCCAAAGGCTTCCCGTTCATAGAATACTTCCAAGAATGCCTCTGCCAGAGCACCGCCCAGTTCGGGATCGGAACCGGTTCCAAATTCATCGATCAAAAACAAGGTCCTGTCATCACATTTCTTCAAGAAGGCATTCATGTTTTTGAGCCTATAGCTATAGGTGCTCAAATGGTTTTCAATGGATTGGTTGTCGCCAATATCCGTTAAAATGGTATGGAACAAACAAACGGAACTACGTTCGTGCACCGGTATCAAAAGGCCACTCTGCAACATCACTTGTAAAAGACCTATGGTCTTTAGGGTGATGCTTTTTCCACCAGCATTGGGTCCCGAAATAACAATAATCCGATTTTCAGGATGCAGTTCAATGGTTTGGGGCCATGTTTTTTCCCTTTTGGATTTGTTCGACAGATAGAGCAGGGGATGGAAGGCATCTTTAAGCACCAGCTTTTTTTTAGTGTTGATTTCGGGCAAGATGGCATTCATTTCAGAGGCATACTTGGCCTTGGCCGCCGTGATGTCGATGTGCGTCAAATAGTCCTGATAGCCTGCCAATAAGGTTGCTTGGGGACGAATAAAGTCTGTCAACGCTTTTAGGATACGCTGTATTTCCTCTTTTTCATCATATTCCAGGTTGTTCAGGTCCCGGGTATGGTTCAAGGTGGATTCCGGCACTATATAAACTATGCTACCGGTCTTGGAAGATCCCATCACCGTTCCCTTCACTTTTCTGCGATGCATGGCCTTCACCGCCAAAACCCGTCTATTTTCTACAACCGACTCCCGAATCTCGTCCAAAAAGTCGGATGCTTGATATCGCTGCAAAGCGGCATTGAAGCTTTGGTTGATCTTGCCGCGCACCTCGTTGATTTGCCTCCGGATATGTTTTAAATCCGTCGAAGCATCATCACGTACCTCAGCAAACTTGTCAATTATAAGCCCTATTTCTTCGGAAATGGATTTGTTCTCCTCCCAGTTCTCCGAAAATTCAAAAAGCCGGGGATAGTATTCCTTGAATTTTTTCAGGAATTTCTTGTGAACCGATACTGTATTGCAGATGGTGGCTATTCTTCGAAATCCACTTACCTCCAACGTGGTATTTTCAACCTTCAAAAGCCGTAGTTCCGCATTGATGGTGTCAAATCCGTGATTGGGAATGCGATTTTCATTGGTAAAGGAAGCCAGATATTCAGAGGTCTGTTCCAATAGCTGAAGGAGATGTCCCTTTTCCGAAATAGGTTCAATTTTGAATGCGCCTTCCTTGCCCAATTCGGTGTTGCAGCGTGCGGCCACTTGTTGTAATACCGTGGGAAACTCTAAATCTTCCAGCGTTTTTGGATGTATGGCGTGCATTCTTTGATAAAAGCTGGACAAAGATAGGACTTTGACCGGAAAAGAATTTTTGTCTTTTGTATGTTTACCATCGATTATTGTTGACATAAGTTCGCCATTAAAGAAAGTACATTAACAAATGGATGTGAATATTGAGCCTAGTTGGAAAGCACATTTAAAACAAGAGTTTGAGCAGCCTTATTTTCAGGAATTGGCCCAGTTTGTGAAACGGGAATATACCCAATACACCTGTTACCCGAAGGGCAAGGATATTTTTGCGGCTTTTGACCATTGCCCTTTCCAGGAAACCAAGGTGGTCATTATTGGACAGGACCCTTACCACGGCCCAAATCAGGCGAATGGGCTGTGTTTTTCGGTGAAGGATGGCATTCCGCATCCGCCATCCCTGGTCAATATTTTTAAGGAAATTAAAGTGGATGTGGAAAAACCTTATCCAAAGAGTGGCAATTTGGAACGCTGGGCAGACCAAGGAGTACTTTTGTTGAATGCCACATTGACCGTTCGTGCCCATCAAGCGGGAAGCCATCAAAATAAAGGATGGGAGCATTTTACCGATGCCGTTATCAAAACCGTTTCCAGCGAGCTTGAAGGGGTTGTTTTCTTGCTTTGGGGCGGATTTGCCAAAAAGAAGGCCACTTTAATTGACAAACGCAGGCATCATATCCTTACTTCGGGACATCCATCACCCTTGAGTGCGAATCGGGGACTTTGGTTTGGCAACAAGCATTTCAGCAAAACCAACCAATTGCTTTCACAGATGGGCAAACAGGCTGTTGTGTGGTGAGAGCATCATAAATCACCAGTGGTAAAGAAATATCTCAGGCTTTTTTATGCCATCCACAAGTTGAAGGCTTTGCAGACGCTCCTGAACTTCGTTCAACGTGTCTTTGGAAAGTTGTTGTTGTCCCCAGGTTGTTGTTCCCAACCATTCTTGGATGTCCTCCAATTTTTGTCCGTACCGATTGGCCAAGGTCCTGTCGATACTGGGAATCTGTTTGAACTCAAAGGTATAGGTATTGATGGTTTGCAAGATAGGTTTCAACAGGTTTTGATGCTCGGACAAGAATTTGTCGGTTGCGGCTATCACGAAACAGGGCCAAGGGGTGGGACAGTCCCCCAATCTTTTAAAAACACCTTTGTCCACCCAAGGCTTTGTGGTATAGTGTTCCCACATAAAATATGCATTGGACCCCTTGCTTAACCGCGTTATGGCCCCTTCCAGATTGTGCACTATTTCAAAATGCAGTCTTGTGGTGTCCCAATCTCTATTCTGCGCATGTACCACGGCCATAAGATGGCTGCCACTTCCCATGCGACTGATCGCAACCGGGTCAGGCTCCAATTCCGTAACACTCTCTCTTTTGCTTTCTGCTGCAACATGGATTCCCCAAAGCAGGGGGGAAGCAACATATTGCTGGACAATTTTGCTCGGATTGCCCTGTGAAATACTTTTTATGATTCCCTCCGTGAGAATGATGGCCAGATCAGTTTGGTCCTCTTGCAACATTTGGACCATTTTACCCGTGCCCTCGGGCACATCACTCCATTGAAGTTCGATGCCGCGGTCTTCAAAGGCTCCTTCCTCCATGGCCAAATGCCAGGGAAGGTTGAAGTGTTCGGGTACTCCGATTATCCTCACCGTTTTCATTCAGGAAGTAAGCTTTTCGAGGGTAAATTGTATCAGGTTGTCGATGGTCTTGAAACCTTGTTTTGAAAATTCCCCTGTGGCTCTATTGGCAAGAATGGCGTTCAGCGAAACGGCCCTGTGTCCATGCATTTTGGCCAGGCCATACATGCCCGCCGTTTCCATTTCATGGTTGGTAATCTCAAGATTTTCATGCCGAAATGATGCCAGAGTGGTATTGAAATCAGTGATTCTTGGGGCCAGTCTCAGTGTTCTTCCCTGCGGACCATAAAACCCTGAATTCGTTATTGTTATGCCATATCGTATACGATTTGATGTAAAATGGGAAACCAAACTTTCGTCCGAATCCACTGCATACGGCTTTATATCATAAGATTCCCAGCGCAAATGACTGTGCAGGCTTTCCTCAAGGTGTTTATTTCTTACGTGTCCACTGTCATAGAAGTGCATCAGACCATCCATGCCAATGGCAGATTTGCTTAAAAGAAATGAATCCACTGGTATGTCAGGTTGTATAGCGCCCGATGTACCAACCCGTATAATACTCAGTTGTATTTTTTCTTTTTTTTCCGCCCTTGTTTCAAAATCTATGTTGACCAAGGCATCCATTTCATTAAAAACGATGTCGATATTGTCCGTTCCAATGCCGGTGGAAATTACAGTAATCCTTTTTCCCTTAAAATATCCAGTATGTGTAATGAATTCCCGCTTGCCCTTCTTGATTTCGATGGAATCAAAGTATTGACTTACTTGGCTTACCCTGCCTTGGTCTCCAACGGTGATGACGGTAGTAGCAATGTCCTCAGGCTTAAGATTAAGATGATAAATACTCCCATCCGGATTAAGGATTAATTCAGAATTACCGAATTGCGCCATCAATTTAGAGTTTTAGAATGCGGCCAGTATCTGAATTATATAAAAAGTTATACTTTAAAGAACCTCCCAAATATAATTGATTGTCACGTATTTGGGAATAGTAATTTGTTTGATTTTTGAGTACTTCCCTGCCTTTTTTGGTAAGCTTTACAGGATTGAAGGAGTTGAAAAGCGGCTTTAGTGAGGTGATGATGCGCTCGTACTGGGTATCTCCAAATCCATAATACCCTTGGTTTCCTACCAACTGCCCGAGCAATTCCTTTTTGGAGCTTGGTTTTTGTAACTCTACGGTTTCCAAGACTCGATTCTCCAATTCATTGAGTCCATTTTTAATGGTGGGAAAACGTCTCAAATGGGTCTTTAAGGCATCCGACAGATATTCAAATGAAAAATCGGTGTTCGAAATGATGTTTTCCAGCCTTATGGGATTGTCACTACAGTACAGTTGCCACACATAATCCGCGAACTCGATATCATCTTGGCTCAACAAGGTACGTTTTTCGTATAGTTTCAACAATTTCTCATCACTGAGCTCATTGAGGCCGTACAGGGTATCGCCCCCTTCTTCATTTCCACTGCAGATTAGCGATATTTCAGCGTGTCTCCTATGCGTTTTTAACCAACTCAGCACGGCCAACATATTGATTTGACAAAATAGGTCATATTCAAACCAAAGCACAATCTGGTCTTGTTGTTTATGATTGCAAAGCGACCGATATTCCTTTAGGGTTTTTTCAACAAACCAGGATTTGGAAATTTTATAGTTCTTGTTCAAGAACTCAAATCGGGTTTTCCAAAATGATTCACTTCCCACTGCACAAAGGGTCTTGCCTTCACAGAGCATTTCCCGCCACGTAATGATATCTCCTTTTATTTTAAGTGATTGCAGCCTGGAAGTGAAAGCGTCCCCGTTGGTTATATGCAACAGTGATTTCATTTTCAGTTAGGATTATGTTGGTTAGAAGTATTAAAAGTAAGATTTATATAAAGAACAGAAAAATTTTTTCCTAAAACATTGATTTTCAACATCCAAATTTAACACTCAGAAAGCATGAAATGGAACCGATTCCTAACCTCCGACCCGCTTCACGGAGAAGCCTTGGCCTTTAAGGAAGTCCATTATTTTATCACGATAATCCCCTTGGATCAAGATGACATCTTTCTTAAAACTACCCCCAACCCCCAGGTGTGTTTGAAGGTCCTTGGTCAATTTTTTGAAGTCGCTATCTGCTCCCGTGTAACCCTCCAATAGCGTTACCGGTTTCCCTTTTCGTTTTTCGTATTTGCAGATTATCGGTGCATCCTGCATCCAGTAATCTGGCTTTGCGGTTTCCTGCTCTTGTTCTTTCGGCACATGGTCTGGAAATAGATTTCTCAGTTGGTCTTGTAAATCCATTCCTATTTTTTGATTAATCCCAGTTCAATGAGTCTTTCATTCAAATATTCCCCGGCGGTGATGTCTTCAAAACCTTTGGGATGTTCCTCGTCAACACAATCTTCTAGGCAGTTTAATGGCATTTCGCTAATGGGATGCATGAAGAAGGGGATGGAATATCTTGATGTGCCCCAGAGTTCCCTGGGGGGATTCACCACCTGGTGTATGGTGGATTTCAGTTTGTTGTTTGTTAAACGGGACAACATATCGCCCACATTGATCATCAGTTCGTCGGTTTCAGCTATGGCATCTACCCATTCACCCTTGTGGTTTTGCACCTGTAAACCTTTGCCGTGGGCGCCCATCAGCAGGGTTATCAAGTTGATGTCGCCATGGGCGGCTGCACGTACCGCATTCTTGGGTTCTTGTGTAATCGGCGGATAGTGAATCGGCCGCAATATGGAGTTTCCATTTTTTATCCACTTGTCAAAATACATTTCCTCCAAACCAAGATGCAGTGCAAGTGCGCGAAGCACGTATTGGGCTGTTTTTTCCAACATCTTGTATGTTTCCTTCCCCACAACGTTAAAATTTGGGAGCTCTGTTACCTCCACATTGTCGGGATACTCGCTATCCAGCTTTGGATCGTTCTCCACATACTGCCCAAAATGCCAGAACTCCTTGAGGTCACCTTCCTTTCGTCCCTTGGCATGTTCCTTGCCAAATGAGGTATAGCCCCGTTGCCCGCCAATGCCCTCGATCTCATAGTTGTCCTTGATGTGCTGGGGCAATTGGAAAAAGTTCTTGATCTCATCATAAAGCTGCTCCACCAGTTCATCTGAAAGAAAGTGCCCGCTCAATGCCACAAAACCGATGTCTTCAAAGGCGGCTCCTATCTCTTTTACAAATTTTTCCTTTCTTTCCGGATCTCCAGAGATGAAATCCTTTAAATCGACACTTGGGATGGCGCTCTTGTTCATTGCAAATGGTTTGTATCAAAAGTAATGAATTATGCAAAAGGTTGGCAAAAATTGGAGCTTGGTAGATGTCATTTTTACTACTTTTAGCCCGTGAAATTTTAAAGTATGAGATATCATATAGGGGATTTGGACCAGCAGAAACTCCTGGAACTATATCGGGGCATGCTCAAGCCCAGAATGATTGAGGAAAAAATGTTGGTTTTGCTTCGGCAGGGAAAAATATCCAAGTGGTTCAGTGGCATTGGCCAAGAAGCCATTTCGGTAGGGGTCGCCCATGCGCTTAAAGAGGATGAATACATATTGCCGATGCATAGAAACCTTGGGGTGTTCACATCCAGAAATATACCATTATACCGTTTGTTCTCCCAATGGCAGGGCAAACAAAATGGTTTTACGAAGGGTAGGGACCGAAGCTTTCATTTTGGCACCCAAGAGTATAAGATCGTTGGGATGATTTCGCATCTGGGCCCCCAATTGGGTGTTGCTGATGGTATTGCCTTGGCAGATATGCTCAGACGCAAGAAGCGTGTCACAGCGGTATTTACCGGTGAGGGAGCAACCAGCGAAGGGGATTTCCATGAGGCATTGAACGTAGCTTCGGTTTGGAACCTTCCCGTTCTCTTCTGCATTGAAAACAACGGGTATGGACTTTCCACACCCACCAATGAACAATATAACTGTGAGCATTTGGCAGATAGGGCAAAAGGCTATGGCATAGAATCGCGGATTATTGATGGGAACAACATTTTGGAAGTTTATACCAAGGTGGATGAATTGGCCAAGGCAATCCGAAAGCGCCCCAGACCTGTACTTTTGGAATTCAAGACCTTTCGAATGCGGGGACACGAGGAGGCCAGCGGAACAAAATATGTTCCGGATAAATTGATGGACAAATGGGCCAAAAAGGATCCCATCGGAAACTACGAAGCTTTCTTATTGGAGAATGGAATCATCCATAAGGAACAGATAGATGCCCTGAAGGAGGAAATTTCGGAAGAAATAAATGAGAATCTAAAAACCGCATATGATGAACCGGAAACATTATTTAATGAAAGTGTTGAATTAAATGATGTATATCAAAGTTATCAATATGAGCATTTTGAGCCAAAGGATAAAGTAAACAATATTCGATTTGTCGATGCCATTTCACAAGGATTGGAACAATCCATGTACAGGCACAATGAATTGATTATCATGGGGCAAGATATCGCAGAATATGGAGGCGTGTTCAAAATTACCGAGGGCTTTGTCCCCAAATTTGGGAAGAGCCGGATAAGGAATACACCCATTTGTGAATCAGCAATTGTTGCTGCGGCCATGGGACTCTCCATAAACGGTATGAAGGCCATTGTTGAAATGCAGTTTGCCGATTTCGTCAGCTCTGGTTTCAATCCTATTGTCAACTATTTGGCAAAAGTGCACTATCGTTGGGGGCAAAATGCCGATGTGGTGGTGCGGATGCCTTGCGGGGGAGGTGTGGGGGCAGGACCTTTCCATTCCCAGACCAACGAGGCTTGGTTTACCAAAACTCCGGGCCTGAAAGTAGTTTATCCCGCATTCCCCTATGACGCAAAAGGATTGTTGAACACAGCCATTAACGACCCCAATCCCGTTCTCTTCTTTGAGCATAAGGGACTCTATCGAAGTGTTTATGGGGACGTTCCTGAGGATTACTATACGGTGCCATTCGGAAATGCAAGCCTCATCAGGGAGGGGGACACCATATCCATCGTTACTTTCGGAGCAGGGGTGCACTGGGCATTGGAGATATTGGATAAACATCCCGAAGTGAAAGCGGACCTTATTGATTTAAGAACGTTGCAACCCTTGGATATGGAAGCGGTATACCGATCCATCAAGAAGACGGGAAAAATGATACTGCTTCAAGAGGATACCCTTTTCGGCGGAATAGCCAGCGACATTGCTGCGCAGACCATGGAAAATTGCTTTGAATACCTCGATGCGCCGATAATTAGGGTAGGAAGTCTGGAAACACCGGTTCCCTTCACCAAAACTTTGGAGAAGAACTTTCTTCCCAAGGAACGGTTCGAAATGGAATTGTTAAAACTTATTGCATATTGAACACATACAAATTGACATTTTTTAATACCTTCAAAAACTCTTATGGACCTTTGGTCGTATATATTAAAATTAAACTCCAAATTCTTATGAAACACACATTCTTAATTATTGCGCTTGCAGGGCTCGTATGCTCTTCGTGCTCTGTTTCCAAAAGTGCAAGGACACAACGTAACCTATTCAGTGGCTCTTGGTCCTTGGACAACATTTCCTACGAAAACAACAGGGGAAATTTCAAATCGGTCATCTTCAATGACGCTGAGGACATCTGCTTTGAAGGAAGCGATTGGTTCTTCAGGGACAACAACAGTACCGGCAGGTACACCATTTCTCAAAGCACCCTTTGTCAGGGAGGGGACCGCTTCTTCAGATGGTCCGTTGTGGAACCGGAGCAAAACTACACAAGTCAATTGCAATTCAAATTCATCGATGAAAACCGTAAAGACATATCCGGCGGTGCGGGATATAGGTTGAACATTGCCAGCATCTCAGAGCAAGCCATGACCTTAAAGTCCAATGTTTCCGTTGATGGGGAACTGGTTACCATTGTTTATGAATTCACTAAAAAATAACAACATGAAAAATATATTGATAAAGAATACGGCCGTTGTGTTGGCCATGGGCCTAATTTTTAGCTGTAATGCGGTAAAAAATGCCAATAACACACAAAAAGGAGCGGTCATTGGCGCTGCAGGCGGTGCCGTGATCGGTGGCGTTGTAGGAAACAATGTCGGTAAAGGCAATACCGCACTAGGGGCCATCATTGGAGCCGTAGTGGGAGGTGCTGCTGGTGGTTATATTGGAAACCGCATGGATCGACAAGCAGAACGCATCGAAGAGGAAATTCCAGGTGCCGAGGTTACCCGTGTTGGTGAGGGAATCAACGTAATCTTCAATGAAGAGGCCGGAGTTTATTTCGACACCAACAAATCCGACGTAAAAGGCACTTCCGCAACAACTTTGGACAAATTGGCCGGGATTTTCATGGAATATCCTAAGTCAAACATCTTGGTCGAAGGCCATACCGATAGTGCTGGAAGCGACGAATACAATTGGAAATTATCCCAGCAAAGAGCCGAATCCGTGACAAACTATTTGATTTCCAAAGGGATTTCAAATGGAAGGTTTACCACAAAGTGGTATGGTGAAACACAACCCCGGGAAAGCAATGAAACCGCAGCGGGCAAAGCCAAAAACCGAAGGGTTGAGCTGGCCATTATTGCAAGCGAGGAACTAAAGGAGGAAGCCTACGAGAAAACGAAGGGCTAACCACCAAAACACATAGTTTAGGGGCCCGATGCACTGCATCGGGCTTTTTTTGTTTAACCATTGAAATGTTAAATAACAAAAAAATAGCATTCAAGATTCTTCAAAAGTGCAATGGATTCAATAACTTAAAGGGTGAAACAGCACCGCCTAGGTCAAATTGACGCCATGAACAAAACTGTTAAAACAGATACCGGAGAAATACAAGAGCTCCTGATCCGCATGGAGCGCAACAACAACCTTGTCCAACGACTGTCCCGAAAACTAGGTTCCTATACCTGCGAGCCAAATAATCATTCCTGTTTCGAAAAATTGGATAATTTGAAGCGTAGTTTTAAAGTATTCAAAGACCAACAAAACCACATTTTGCGTTTGTTGCAACAGAAAAGCCAACAAGTGGGGCAGATGGAAGATCAGATAATCGGTCATCTGGAGCGATTCAAGGACTTGGAAAAGGAAATAGCTGCCTATATGCTGTCCACAAACAAGTATCAATAAAAAATAGGGCAGCCCTATATTTCTGTTTTTTACTCTTGGAAACATCCTTATTATTGCAGGACGATAATTAGCTGCAATGGGAAAATCCTCAAACTCCACCTTGGTGGTTCTTGCATTTTTTGCCATCTACGTCATTTGGGGATCAACGTACTTGCTCAATAAGATAGCCGTTACAGAGCTTCCCCCATTTATGTTGGCCTCTTTTCGATTTATGACCGCGGGCATCCTCATTTTTGTATGGGCCAGGGTAATGAAAATTCCGTTGGGGATCACCAAAAAACAACTTTGGAACACTTTTTTGGCCGGTTTTCTTTTTCTAAGCATTGGAAACGGCCTAGCCGTATGGGCACTTCGCTATTTGGATAGCGGTTTCGCCGCACTCGAAATATCCGCACAACCTTTGGTCATTTTGTTGATGATGTGGATTTTGCAGGGAAAAAGGATTCAACCCATGTCCATTATAGGGGTGATTCTCGGATTTGTGGGCATATACCTGCTCATAGGCCAACAACAGATCATTGCCAAGGAGGGAACCTTGATAGGTGTTATAATGATTTTTGTGTGCATGCTGAGTTGGGCCTACGCCAGTATTTTTGTCTCCAGAGCGGACTTGCCCAATAACTATTTTGTGAATACCGGCTACCAAATGTTCACGGGAGGGCTGGCGTTGGCCGGGATGAGCATCGCTTTCAAAGAGGAATGGTCCTCTCCTTTGGCTTGGAGTGGAAATGTACAACTTGTAATGGTTTTGTTGGTGTTGTTCGGAAGCATCGTGGCATTTACCTCCTTCAATTACCTTTTAAAGGCCGTTTCACCGGAGAAGGTAGCTACATCCACCTATGTAAATCCCATTGTTGCGCTAATACTGGGCTGGTATTTTTTAGATGAGCAGATTACCCCTCAATCCATTTTGGCAGCCGTAATCCTACTTACTGGAGTATATTTCATAAACACGAAAAGGAAATTGGCGCTTTTTGAAAGATTCAAACGATGAAATGATAGGTCATCGTTCCAAAAGAGCCCAAACAAAGTTTGGGTGATGTCCGTCCCTTCGCACCATTTTGACCCAGAGTAGGGTCATATGTTCCAAATGCAATGCCTGGTCCAGAGGGCCTACATCCTTTGCTTCAAAGCCTAAATCCATCACAAGGGCCGCAACTCGCTTCTTGGATTCGGGGTCGTTTCCTGCCATCAGCATTACTGGTTCCATGGGATACTTTGGATATACTGGGTTTTGAAAATTTTCAAAACCATAAATGGTAAATGCTTTGACCACATGGACCCCTGGTGCCCACTCCTGGATCTTTTCAGACCCCGAGATTTTGCTTTCCAATCCGTGTGAAATATTTGGCCCCACTGGATTGGTGCAGTCCACCAAGATCATATTTTCCAGACCTATTTTTGAAACTATGTCCTCCACAGCACTAAAAGGTGTGGCCAAGAAGACCATGTTGACCTCAGTCAACATATCCCCAATCGACATGGTTCTGAAGCTTTCATTGCTCTCCAAGGCGCTTTTCACACTTTTGGAAGAAGGATCATCATTGCCAATGATGATGGAGTGTCCCTTATTTTGCAAACCATTGGCCAAGGCAAAGCCGACCTTTCCAATACCAATAAAACCCAATGTCATGACCTCTTGTTGTTTAAAAATTCCACCATAAGTTCTGCTGCGGCTGTTCCCGAATTTTGCTGTTGACCTGTGATCAGATTTCCATCGGCAATGGCATGGGACCAAAAGGGAGGCGCTACCTTAAAATGGGTATCCTTGATTTTTTTGGCCTCCGCCTCAATCCAATAAGGCTGAATACGCATGCCGACCGCGTTATCGGCATAGGCCTCCTCAGTATCGGCAAACCCGGTCCAGGCCTTGCCCTTGACCAAGAGCTGCCCATCCGATGTCCTCGCGCTTAGCAACAAGGTGGTCGCATGGCACACCGCTGCCGCTGGTCTACCAGATTCATAAAAATCACTAAAAATATCTTCCAAGGCCCGGTTATCCTTAAAAGTGTACATAGGACCCTGTCCACCCACCAAGAAAATGCCATCGTAGTCTTTGGTATTGATTTCAGCCAGCTGTTTGGTGTTTTCCAAACATTCCACAAACCATGATTGCTGTAGGTACCCAAGTGAAACAATATCATGTGCCGAATAACCACTTTCATCCAGTGGGTTGGAATAGGAGTCCATTTCGATTTTCCCACCTTCGGTAGAGACAACTTCCACTTCGTATCCGGCCTCTTGAAAAACACGTAGGGGATGTGTAAGTTCTGCTGCCCAAAAGCCTATGGGCCATCCTGTTTGCTCGGAGATTGCAGGACTGCTGGCCACCATTGCGATTTTCCCTTTTGTGGGCATGCCGTGCATGTGCACGTAGCTCTTTTTTTCTATTGTTTTTCCCATTGTTTTTGTTTTAAAGGTATGGGGGATTTGGAATCAAAAGGGTAATTGAGCATCTTTGTTAGAAACTAACATTAAAGTAAGTGCCAAAATTTATCACTGATAATAAGGTCTATTACACACCGGTGGAATATGTACTCGCCAAAGTAGGGGGTACCTATAAAATGCCATTGCTATGGCGCTTGAAAGACAAGGCCAAACGGTTTTCTGAATTAAAGAACAGCTTCGAGCGTATTTCTGACCGAATGTTGAGCAAATCATTAAAAGAATTGGTGGATGATGGATTTGTTGCCAAAAGTGTTTATGCCGAGGTTCCCGTAAAGGTGGAATACCATATCACTGAAAAGGGTAAACGGGCCATTCCCATCATTTCAAACCTCAGGGATTATGGGTTCCAGCTTATCTCGGAGGATGGAATCGAAATAGCCGACTAAGTGGACAAAACACCTCGATTTGTATTGGACGTCTCAACTCTTTCAGATTGGTTCATGGTGTTGCTCAAGGTCATATTATCTTAATTCAGTATATCAAAACGGTGCGTGTATTTAATGGTAAAGACCTGATTATCCACCCTGTCAATCAAATCATCATCCTTCACAATGTTGAAGACCACAAACAATCCCGTATTGGCATTTTGCAACCAGGCAAACCGGGCATTCACCGATGTAATGTTCGACACATTGTTCCTCTGGATCAAACTTTGAAGGAACATTCTGGGCGTGAAGGAATAGGAAAGCCGCAGGCCTCCGACCAAAGCGGTCAGATTGCCCGTATCCAGTTGAATATCGTTATGGCTCATGGTCAGTGAACTATTGAATCGGTCACCGATGCGGTACCGTGCAGTGCCACTGTTGGAAATTTGATGGCCGTTAAAATACCCACCAATGATTGTTCGCGTATCAAATGAGAAGGCGTTGTTGGGATTGGTGATGACAATCAACTGAAGTTCTTCATTTTTGTAATTCCCCGCAGGAACGATAACATCAGAAATTGTGAAATCCTCCAGCACCCGCTCCGTGGTGAAATTGATTCCGGTATGCACTTCAAAACCACTTTTGAACTCCCAATGATTGTCCACGTGCAAAAAACCGGTCACCAACTGATCATCAAAGTTCCAATATCCTCGATAGGAAACATGGGGACGTATTTCCAATAGATTTCCGGTATTCTTAAAGCGATGCGCCTTGAATACCAAAAACTCGGGTTTTCGGAATGCTGTTCGTTGCAAAAAACCCACCTCGGGATTAAATCCTTCGCCAACCTCGGTATATCCAGCCCTGAGGTCCCAGCCGTTCCAATTGTAGTTGCCCAAAATTTTAAAAGCGTGATCATTGCCGTCAATACCGGGAGTGGCACTTTTTGCCACGAAACCATCAACTTCGGCTTTGTTCCCAATGCCCCATTTGCCGTCAACAGCATAAACCCGATTGTAATCGTCCTCCATGGACCCCAAACCGGCCCGATTGATGAATATACCGCCCAAAGAGGAGCGGGTACCCTGAAAATCATGGTTCACCCTGGCCACAGTAAAGTTGTTCTTTTCAATGGCAGCCTCTTCAACATCTTCCGTGAACATGCTCAAAAAGCCCACATTCGTTTGACCAACCTTGCCAGATAATCGGGCTCCACCAATAATGGGAACCAAATCCCCATCTTCCCCAATACCTATTCGCCTACTGAAAAATAGGTCGACTTCTCCAGGGCTTCCCACACTGAACTGCCCTGCATTTTCAAGAAAGAAAGCTCTCTTTTCTGGAAAGAAGAGATTGAATCGGTCCAGGTTTACCTGTTGATCGTCCACTTCAACCTGGGCGAAATCCGTATTGTATGTAAGGTCCAGGGTTAGACTGGGGGTAATGCTGTACTTGATGTCTGCCCCTGCATCAAAATTTGTCTCGGTCTCGTTAGGGTCCAAAGACTTATCGTTGACATACTGCCCCAAAACATAGGGGATAAACTTTAGATTGCCAGGATTCCTAAGATTTAATCCCTTTAGCTCGCCTGCCAGGGAAAGACGCTTCATATCAAAACCCAATGGTAGGGAAGTCCAATAGGCACTTTCGGTGTTCTTGCTGATGTTCCTTCTAAGGTTGAGGCCCCATGTCCTGTCCTCACCGGGAGCATAGCGCAATGACCGGAAGGGAATGGCAAATTCCGCGCTCCACCCATAGTCGCCCAGTTGTGATTTTACCTTCCAAGTGGCGTCCCAATTCAGGTTGGTCCCTCCAATTACGCCTCCCTGTTGACGATTGGCGTTGAAATTTCCCTTGCCCTCATTGTCGATTTGGGCATCATATTCCATGCCTTGGGCATTGGTGCCAAAAAGAAATCCATTTTGCCGGTCGTGGTAGGTGTCAATGATAAATAGAAAACTGTCCTCATCATTTAAATCGGCATCGCGACGTGAATCGGACACCACAATTTTTTGCGCATCGGTGTCATAACAAACCACGGACACATAAAAAGTAGAACTTGAATAGGCAATTCGAACTTCTGTTTTTTCAGACACAAGTTCCCCATAATTCGGTCGCAGTTGAATTAAATCAGTGATGGGAGGTACGCCCTGCCAAAGGGGGTCGTTGATGACCTCCCCATCAATAATGGGGTCTTGTTGTAATGCAGTGGCGTAGTAAGCTGGCATATTGACTGTTCCTTTCCTGGTCAAATCATCCTGAGCCAGAATTAAATTGGAGTAGATGGCCAACAAAACCAAGAACAGTCTTCTTGGAGGGATTTTCATAAAATGAGGTCTGGTTAGGATTTAAATATACTCCATAAATCGGAAATCCTGTGCAAATTTTGTAACTTCAAGAAGGGAACAAATAATTGACAATGCGGTTTTTTTCTGGAATTATTTTAATAGTGACATTGGTCATGGTGCTGGGCTGCGCGTCCAACCCCAAAAACAGGGCTACCCCTGAACAAATGGCAACCTTGGACAGCCTTTTGCAGCAACGTTCCTTTGTTATAAAAGCAGATTGGGCAAAACCTTTGCCTACCCAAAGCATGGGTGCCATAGCCAATGCCGGTTTGCTGCCCTTGGGGAGTACATTGAACCGAATTGACCTTGCGGGCACAGAAAGTTATCTGCGTGTCTCCGGGGATAGCGTCATGGCACGTTTTCCCTATTTTGGGGAGCAGCAGATGCCCGGTATTTATAATCCGGACGATGCCGGAATCGTATTCAATGGGGTACCCACAGATTTTGAAATGCGACCCAATGCAAAGCAAGGTGGATATAACATGAGCTTCAATATAAACAATGGGACCGAAAGCTTTCAGGTTTCCGCCTTGATGCTTACATCCAAGTCAAGCACGGTCACCATTGGAAGCAGCCACCGCAGGCTTATCCAATACTTTGGAAAAATATCGGCCGATACGAAGGAATAATCTTCGGACAAAGTAGCTTCGATTTCTACTTATCTAATCAATTTATGATAGCTTTATAGCTACAAATCAAAAAGAACTATGAAAACCTATTTTCAACCTTTATCCTTGGTCATATGCTTGTTGTTTTGTCTATTGACCATGTCCTGCAATGGAAAAAAAGAGCTTCCTGGGTCGGAAGCTGTAGATGATTCAGTCCAACAAGCGGAGGACGATCAACCAGGCGGGGAGGCCCCAACTTCCAATTTGCCATTACATCTGTTGAACCTTCCTGAAGGATTCAAAATTGATACATACGCCGAAAGCGTGGATGGTGCCAGGTCCATGGCGATGGGACCGGAGGGGACCCTTTTTGTGGGAACCCGCAACGAGGGTATGGTATATGCCATACGGGATACGGATGGTGATTTTAAAGCGGATGAAGTTCACATAATCGCAAAAGATCTGGAGCAGCCGAATGGAGTTGCATTTAGGGATGGGGCGCTATACGTGGCTGAGGTAAGTCGATTGTTGCGTTATCCAAATATTGAACAGCAGCTTTCAAACCCATCTCAACCTGAGGTTGTTTATGATGATTATCCTACAGAATTTCATCATGGTTGGAAGTATATCGCCTTTGGTCCGGATGGAAAGTTGTATGTTCCTGTGGGGGCACCTTGCAACATTTGCGAAAGGAGTAATGAAGATGAACGTTTTGCCACCATCACCAGAATGGACATGGATGGGAGCAATAGGGAAATTTATGCGCTGGGTGTGAGGAACACGGTTGGATTCACTTGGCATCCGCAAACGGGAGAAATGTGGTTCACTGACAATGGGAGAGACCTTATGGGAGATGATGTGCCCCCATGTGAATTGAATCATATTACGGCACCAGGACAGCATTTTGGTTACCCCTATTGCCATGGCGGAACCGTAAAAGATCCTGAATTCGGTGATCAGCGTCCATGCTCCGATTTTGTTCCGCCCATTCAACCCCTTGGCGCCCACGTGGCTCCACTTGGAGTTAAGTTCGACACTGGAACCATGTTCCCCGAAGCCTTCAAGGGTCACGCTTTTATTGCAGAGCACGGGTCGTGGAATAGGTCATCCAAAGTGGGATATAGGGTGACCTTGGTAAAGTTGGATGGCAATAAGGCGATAAGTTACGAACCCTTTATTGATGGGTGGCTGGATGAGGAAAAGCAGGAAGCTTTTGGCCGTCCGGTGGACCTTTTGTTTTTGGAAGATGGGTCACTTTTGATTTCAGATGATGTTGGGGATGCAATCTACAGGGTCACGTATGCAGCGGGCAACTAGTTTTTAGTTTTACAAAAGTCGGTCAACTTGATTGGGAATAACAGCATCTTGGAGCTTCCAAGTGGTTTTTTGGTTTTGATCATCAGAGACCTCAAGGAATATATGTGAGGTATTCTGCTCGTTTTGTGGCATTATCTTCTCTAGTACATAGGTTCGTTCACCAAACGGAAAAACAAACTCCATTTTATCCGCAGGTTCAAAAACCCGGATGCTGCCATTGAGCAGGATTAAATCAGGATCCTCCATGGTGGTCTTGGGCCGCCGCCAGCACCTGTATCGGATTTTTTGGTTTTGCAGCTCGTCCACCTTGATTATGAATTCCTGATTGCTGCAAAGAACGAGGTTTTGTTTAGACGTATAGTCAATCATCCCTAGTTGCTAAATCCCGTTTCTTTTTTTCCAGTATGTGCCATGAAGGAACCCTAACATGTATAAAATAAATCCGACAAGAATCAAACTGATTATCTGTAAGAGGTTTATCGTTTCTAGAGTAGTCATTTTCTTAATTATAATGAGCCTCAAATTAGAGCGTAATGAACGATTCACATTCTAAAAATTGACAGATACGTATTTTGAATTGACAGATGGGTTATTTCAATTGATAAATACCAATTTCTGGACTATACAGCTTGTCCTCAAGTTAATCCCATTAGAGCGGAAATACTTGCCTTTTTCATGTTATATTTATCTCCAACAACATTAAAATCGACCTGATGAGAATGCGTATCCACCTATTTGTATTTGGCTTTTGCCTTATCCTTCCGCTAAAGGCGCAAAGAAAGGCTCCCGAGGCCAAGATTAGCGAGAAATTATATGAATCCATGTCGTATCGCAACATCGGACCCTTTCGGGGGGGACGGGTAACCACAGTAGAGGGCCTGCCTAACGATATCTTCACCTATTATATGGGGGCCACCGGTGGCGGTGTTTGGAAAACCACTGATGGTGGCAATAGTTGGAACAATATCTCGGACGGATTTTTTAATACTACAGGTATTGGTGATATTACTGTGGCACCTTCGGACCATAATATTGTATATGTAGGTGCCGGAGAATCCTGTATCAGGGGAGTCAAAACCTCCCATGGGGATGGCATGTACAAATCCACGGATGCAGGAAAAACATGGAAGCACATTGGGTTGGAGGCTACCCGTCATATTGGGGAAGTTGTCGTTCATCCCAAGAACCCTGACTTGGTTTACGTGGCTGCGCAGGGGAATCCATGGGGTGAAGATGAACATAGAGGGCTTTATTTTTCCAAAAATGGGGGAGAAAGTTGGGAAAAGATGCTGTACGTCAATGATCACTCCGGAATTGTGGATATGACCGTGAGCGCCGAAAATCCAGATATTATGATGGTCACTTCCTGGGATTTTCAAAGGAAACCCTGGGTGGTACAGAGTGGTGGAGAGGGAAGCAAGGTCTTCAAGACCACCGACGGTGGCAAAACTTGGAAGGAAATCACCAAAGGTTTGCCCAAGCTCAAGGGGAAAATGGGGATCGACATTTCACCTGCCAATCCCAATATCGTTTACATGGCCATTGAGGCTCTTGGGAAGGAGGGAGGCGTATACCGTTCCAATGATGCCGGGGAAACTTTTGAGCAAACATCGAATGATGCAGGCACCCATGCCCGGGCATGGTACTATATGCACATTATTGCGGACCCCAACGATGAGGACGAAGTGTGGGTTATGAACAGTTATGCCATGAAATCCGTTGACGGCGGGAAAACATTTTCAGGAAGTCCCGGAAGCCATGTGGACCATCATGATATCTGGATCAATCCAAACAATAGTGATATCATGATTAACGCTAATGATGGAGGGGCTTCGGTCACTTACAATGGAGGTGAAACTTGGTCTACCTTGATGAACCAGCCTACAGGACAGTTCTATCGCTGTATTACGGATAATGGGCATCCCTATCGAGTGTATTCAGGCCAACAGGACAATAGTACAATTGCCATAGATAGTCGTGTAATGGACGATGGCATTGGTGAAATGCATTGGGATGTTATGCGTGCAGGAGAATCATCTACAGTGGCCATGGACCCGAACAATCCCCGTTTTGTGTATTCCACCTATTTTGCGAGCAACTTTGTGGAATGGGATAGGGATATTGATAATACACGCATGGTAAGGCCCTATCCTGAACGAATTAGTGGTGAGCAACCAAAAAATCTAAAACTGCGCGCTAATTGGAACGGTCCGGTCATCGTTTCGCCCCATAATCCCAATGTAATCTACTATGGATCGGAATATGTGATGAAATCCACGGATAGGGGTGTGACCTGGGAAACCGTTAGTGGGGACCTCACCCGAAACAACAAAGAGCATCAGGGTAAAGGAGGCTATCCAATTAGCAACGAACAGATTACTGCAGAGAGCTACAACAATCTGTTCAATATTGAAGAATCTCCCATGAAGGAAGGGATAATCTGGGTGGGTTCGGACTGTGGCCTCGTCCACGTGTCCCAAGACGCTGGTAAAACATGGACCAATGTCACACCCAAAGGATTGCCAGAGGCCATAATCAACGTAGTGGAACCGTCACCTCACGATGCAGCAACGGCATATATTGCCGTAGCGGGCTATAAATTGAACAACTTTGCTCCGTTATTGTACAAAACGAACGATTATGGATCATCTTGGGAGAAAATTGTAAACGGACTGCCCAATGATACTTTTGTGCGCAGTGTTCGTGAAGACCCTGACCGTAAGGGACTGCTCTATGCCGGTACTGAAACGGGGGTATTTGTCTCATTCAATAATGGTGGACACTGGCTTCCTCTGCAGAACAATTTGCCTGAAGTTCCCATAACCGATATGCGGGTGCAGCGCAAAGACCTTGTGGTGACGACCCAGGGCCGCGCCATCTGGATTTTGGATGACCTTACGCCCCTGCATCAGATTTCCGATGCAGTGGCCCAGTCGGACCATTTTCTGTTTAAGCCCAGGGATACCCATGCAGAATTATCGGTAGCGTATAGTATTGATGGGGGATATGGTCAAAATCCACCAAAAGGATTGCAAATACACTATGTAAACAACAAAGAAGTGGGTGAGAACGCCCAAATGGCCTTGGAAATCCTGGATAGTGCAGGTAAAGTCATCCATGCGGAATATAGTGATCGTGCCCGTATGGGCTGTGATACGCTGATTAAACCCCAATTGAAAAAGGGTATAGGGGCACACCGCTACAGTTGGAATATGAAAGTGGGTCGCTTTGATTGCCTTACCGAACTCTATACTACTAACCGCGACCTTAGTGCCTACGATGCGGCCCCCGGCAACTACAAAGTACGACTCACTGCAGGCGGAACAAGCCAAACCCAGGATTTTGCAATAACCATAGACCCACGCATCAAGACTAGCGTGGCCAATGTGGAGGCTGCCTATGCAGAACGTGATGGCATTTCCAAATCCATTTATGGCGGAGCCAGTGAAATGGCCAAAGGAGTCCGGGACCTACGAAAGGTGCAGCAACAATTGGATTTTGTCCTCGGCGAAACAAGGGATGCCGAGCTACAAGAGCAGGGCAAGGCCCTAAATGAGAAAATAGAGACTTGGATTGCAGAAATTTTACAGAAAGAGATGCGAACGTATCAAAGCAACTATATGTTCGAAGCTCGGCTGCTAATCAAGTTCAAGGATTTTCTGAACAGTATTGACCAAGGAAACCTTCCGGTTACCCAGGGGGTACGGGACGTGGCCCGGGACTATTTGGGTCAATGGTCCCAACTTAAATTGGATTTGCAGCGGATAAAAACCCAAGATGTGGCGCAGTTCAATGTTTTGCTTCAGGGCGCTGGACTGCCAGAATTATACTGGCCCTCGTAAACATGTCCAGCTGGAGCCTACTATACGACCTTTTGTTATCATCCAGTTTCCATACTACAAATGATAAGAGCCCTCTACGAATAGCTTCGAAATGCCCGATTCAAACCATTGGAACCACTACAATATCTCCTGGTGAGATGAAATAAGGCTTTTTAAATGTAACTTACCCTGATGAACCATGATGTCATCATTGTTGGGGGAGGGCTTGCTGGGCTCACAGCGTCCATTTGTTTGTCCAAGCAGGGGTTATCCACATTAATTCTGGAGAAAAATAAGTACCCGCACCATAAGGTGTGTGGCGAGTACATTTCCAATGAGGTCCGACCGTTCCTGGAGTCCTTGGGGCTAGACCTGACCGAATTGGGAGCCGTTCCCATAGACACGTTTTCAATAAGCAATCAAAAAGGAAAGAGACTTCGATGCAAATTGCCTTTGGGCGGCTTTGGAATCAGCAGGTATACCTTGGACAATGCCCTATATCAGCTCGCCTTGGGACTGGGGGTTGGGATATCATTCGAAACAGTTTCTTCAATCAGGTATGTTGATGGCCAGTTTTTTGTTCAAGGCAAGGAAAATGAATATACAGGAAGTATGGTCATCGGGGCTTTTGGAAAACGTTCGGTCTTGGACAAGTCAATGGACCGCACATTTATGCAAACAAAATCGCCCTGGCTTGGGGTTAAAGGGCACTTTAGGTATGCCAACCATCCTGAAAATGAAGTTTCCCTTCACTGTTTTCCTGGAGGCTATGGGGGACTTTCCATGACAGAGGATGGACTCATCAATTTTTGCTATTTGGCCAGCTATAAGGTATTTCAGCAGTACGAAGGTATTGATGGCTTCAATGACCGCGTGGTGTCCAAAAACCCTTTTCTAAAGAAATTTATGGAAACCGCCGAACCAATATTCAAAAATCCGCTTAGCATAGCCCAAATATCCTTCGCAAAAAAGGAACTGGTCCATGATCACGTTTTAATGTGCGGGGATAGCGCAGGATTGATCCATCCACTTTGTGGAAATGGAATGGCCATGGCCATACATTCCGGGAAAATAGCTTCAGATGTTACGCTGCGCTATTTTAACGAAAAAGGATATTCCAGAACCAAAATGGAAGACGATTACACAAAACTATGGAAGTCAAACTTTGATTCTAGGTTGTATTATGGAAGGAAACTTCAAAATTTGATTACCAACCCCTTAATGGTGAACGGTATATTTTCCATAATCCCAAATTCTGGAACATTTCTTTCCGCAATAATAAAGCGAACCCACGGAAAGCCTATCTTAGTATAATGGATTTTTCAAAAAGAAGTGCTGCTGAGGAATACATGGACGACCCAAATCTGGATATGGAATCTTATAGAAAAGCCTATCTGGACATCAATCGCTGTAACGCCCTTCTCGGTGGGACTTCCATGACCCTGAAGGCCATAAAACACCTCATCAAAAATCATCCGAAAGATTCGTATACCATTTATGACATGGGCTGTGGGGATGGTCATTTACTTCGCGAATTGGCTAAAGCACTTGGGGAAACCAACATAAAGCTGGATTTGGTCGGATTTGATCTAAGAGATGATGTCTTACAACTGGCCAAGGATGCCTCACGTCCATACACATCCATTTCTTTTAAGAAAGGGAACATCCTCCATCTTAATGACATACCCAATTGCGATATCGTTCTCTGCACCTTGACCATGCATCATTTTAAGGAAAAGGACATCCTGGGTTTTGTCAAGAAATTTTCGGAATTGGCCCGTGTCGGCACCATCATCAATGATCTTGAACGCAGCAAGCTTGCCTATTTCCTGTTCAAGGTCTTCAGTCTTTTTTTCATAAGATCTGCAATTGCCAAAAGGGATGGGCTTATCTCAATTAGCAAAGGATTTCGTAAGTTAGAATTGGAACGATTGGCGACCAACTTGAAAAATGTCCATCATTCCATTACATGGAAATGGGCTTTTAGATATTTGTGGGTAATGACGCCAATTCAACCGAATTGATCTATGGGCATCACTAGAATAATCCATTTGGCCAAGGCATTGCCTCCATATTGTCGTTCTACGGAGGAGATCATCCCCTTTGTCAACCTTTGGTTGGAGGGGCAGGAAGATAGGTTTCGAAGAAAGGTCGTCAAGATTTTTGAAGGTTCGGGTGTGGATAAGCGCTATGGCATCATGCCCATTGAAGATGTTTTTACGGCTACTTCCTTTAAGGAAAAGAACGCGGTTTATGTTGAAGCGGTAAAAAAATTGGGAAAAAGCGCCCTAAAAAAAGCGCTGGAGGAAGCCGCTTGGCGACCTCAGGACCTGGATTTCATCATAACCGTAAGCTGCACGGGCATAATGATTCCCTCTTTGGACGCCTATTTGGTCAATGCACTCGAACTACGTCAAGACATCATAAGGCTACCGGTAACCGAAATGGGCTGCGCGGCGGGAGTTTCGGGAATCATCTACGCCAATAATTTTTTAAAGGCGAATCCCGGCAAACGGGCGGCGGTCATTGCTGTGGAAAGTCCAACAGCAACCTTTCAGCTGAATGATTTTAGCATGGCAAATATGGTGAGCGCTGCAATTTTCGGTGATGGGGCATCCTGCGCCTTATTATCTTCGCACGACAATGATAATGGCCCAAAAATCTTGGGTGAGGGCATGTACCATTTCTACCATGCCATTGAAATGATGGGGTTTGACCTGACCAATGACGGTTTAAAGATGATTTTGGACCCAAAAGTCCCAGAAACCATAACGGAGCATTTCCCAGAGTTGACCCATCCATTTTTAAAAACATTGGGTTCAAGCATAGAACAGGTGCAACATCTTATTTTTCATCCCGGAGGAAGAAAGATTGTGCAAACGGTGGAAGATTTGTTCGGGAAATTGGGGAAAAATATAGACGAAACCCGCAAGGTTTTAAAAGATTATGGCAATATGAGCAGTGCCACCGTACTCTATGTTTTGGAAGAATTCATGAAAAAGAAAATTCCTAGTGGAGAACAAGGAATGATCTTGAGTTTTGGTCCGGGCTTTTCCGCACAACGCGTTTTAATTGAATGGTAATGGAGATGAATGATAGACCCATAGCCCTTATTTTGGGTGGAAGTTCTGGTCTGGGAGCTGCCACGGCCAGGAAATTGGGCAAGGAAGGGTACGATTTGGTCATCGTGCATCGCGACCGTAAAGCGGACATGATGGAAATTGATGGTTTTTTTGACCAAGTAAGAAAGGAGGGAGCCGAATGCCATAGCTTTAATAGTGATGCGACAGCACCCGTAAAGCAGCAAAAACTTTGGGCGGAAATCAAAAATGCAATCAAAAATCGGCAGATAAAAGTTTTGATACACAGTATAGCAAAGGGCAACCTAAAACCCATGACGGGAAGCGCAGCAAGTTTGACCGACCAAGACATTCAATTGACCATTCAAGCAATGGCAACCAGTCTTTTTGATTGGGTGAAATTGATTGCGGATGATGGATTTTTTGACGGGGATGCGAGGGTCTTCGCCTTTACGAGTGAGGGAAGTGGCAAGGCATGGCCAGGCTATGCGGCTGTTTCGGCAGCGAAGGCAACACTGGAAGCGTTGGTCAGAAGTATGGCCTTGGAGTTCGCACCCATGGGAATAAAGGCCAATTGCATTCAGGCTGGGGTTACCGACACTAAATCCTTTCGCATGATTCCCGAGTATGAAAAGTTGATGGGCATGGCCTTGGAGCGAAATCCCAACAATCGTTTGACCACTCCGGAAGATGTGGCCAATGTAGTGTATTTACTAACCCTGCCGGAAGCCAGCTGGATTACGGGTACCGTGATCAAGGTGGATGGTGGAGAAAGTCTTCAATAATGACAGTTGGTGAAATCATACAAAGCTTGCCATATTCGGAACCTTTTCTGTTTGTGGATGAACTACTGGAGGTCCATGATGATGGGATAAAGGGCAACTATACCTTTCGGTCTGATTTGCCCTTCTATCAAGGCCATTTTAAGGACAATCCGGTTACCCCAGGCGCAATTCTTACCGAATGTTGCGCACAAATAGGCGTTGTGTGCCTCGGAATCCATTTGATGGAAGGCCAATTCGGCGAGGATTCAATAATTGCTCTGTCAAGTTTTGACATGGAATTTCTTTTGCCCGTATTTCCTGGTGAAAAGGTAACCGTCACTTCCAAAAAAATCTATTTCCGGTTCAATAAGCTCAAGTGTTCGGTAAAAATGTTCAATGCAAAGGATAAATTGGTGTGCAGGGGCATCATCTCAGGAATGCTAAACAAAAGTGATGCGTAGGGTAGTAGTCACCGGGATAGGGATCTGTGCTCCCAATGGGATAGGCCTGGCAGCCTTTGAGAGGTCCCTGTTTAAAGGGATATCAGGAATACAGCATTTCCAAGAGCTGGAAGAACTTAATTTTTCATGTCAAGTAGCTGGAAAACCGAATATTGAAGATATCAATTTAAATGAATACTTTGACAAGGTTCAACTAAAAGGATTGAACTCTTCCGGTGTTGTCTATGGAACAATTGCCGGACTGGATGCCTGGAAAAATGCTGGTTTGGAACCGCAATTGCAAGAGCCGGATTGGGACAGCGGCATCATATTTGGTACGGGAATCCTTGGGGTGGACAAGTTTCGCGAAGCGATTTATAAAGTGGATTCGGGTAATGTCCGCAGACTGGGCAGCACTTCGGTGGTCCAGACCATGGCCAGTGGTATCAGTGCCTATTTGGGAGGTATAATTGGGTTGGGGAACTGGGCAACCACAAATTCTTCCGCTTGCACCACCGGAACTGAGGCCGTTTTGATGGGGTATGATCGCATTGCCTCCGGCAAGGCAGAAAGAATGTTGGTTGGAAGCTGCAGCGATAGTGGACCCTATGTTTGGGGCGGTTTCGATGCCATGCGAATCCTGCCTACAAAGTTCAACGACCAACCGGAAAAGGCAAGCCGGCCCATGAGCGCGTCCGCCTCAGGATTTGTTCCGGGGAGTGGGGCAGGGGCATTGGTTTTGGAATCCTTGGAAAGTGCCTTGGCCCGCAATGCGCCCATTTATGCAGAAGTTTTGGGAGGTGATGTCAATAGTGGTGGGCAACGACAGGGGGGAAGCATGACCGCAGCCAACCCCGTTGCCGTGCAGCATTGCATTCGCAAAGCTTTAGAAAATGTTAAGATAACAGCAAAGGATGTCGATGCCATCAACGGTCATCTGACGGCAACGACCAAAGACCCCGATGAAATCACCAATTGGAGTAGTGCCATGGGACGTTCTGGCAATGATTTCCCCTTCATAAACAGCTTCAAAGGGCATTTTGGACATTGTTTGGCCGCTTCCGGCAGTATTGAATGCGTAGGAACGGTTTTGCAGTTGAAATCCGGCAAACTGTTTGGAACCATGAACTGTGATGACATTCATCCCAAGATTTTGGAACAAGTGGACCCCTCCAAAATCGTCAATAGTTCAATGGATTATTCCCCGAAAATCATTGCCAAGGCCAGTTTTGGTTTTGGCGATGTCAATTGCTGTGTTATTTTTAAGCAATTCAAAAAAATAATATGAAAAAGACCTTATGGAGAACTTTGAACGACTGAAGGAAATTGTGGCGCAATACCTTCCCGATGATGTTGATGCCGACAAGATACAATTGGACAGCAATTTCACGCAAGAATTGAACATCAATTCGGCGAATTTGGTGGACATTGTGCTGGACGTGGAAGATGCATTTAACATCCAATTGGAAAATGATGATATGGATGGCATGCAAACGGTTTCCGATGCATTGAAAATTATAGAAAACAAAGTGGGTTAAGCCATAAACATGAAATGAAGGCCATGATGGACAATTTTTGGATTTGGGCAAAGCCCAGGCTCGCTGTGGACAAAAAACTCTGGATCACCTATTGCATTGTTTACTTTGCATGGGGGATGGGCATGAACTGGGTCGGTCAACAATTGGAAATCGCCAGATTCACATTTTGGTGGCAGGTAATCACATGTTATATACTCTATATGGTTCCCATTTCACTCCTGCTGCGGGGCTTGCCATTTCACCAACAATATGCTTATGGCCTGGTCGCCATGGGACTATTGGAATTCGGGGGATATGCCTTGGAAACTTCATACGCATATCCAGACAATCTATTGGACCACCTTTTCAACGAACGGAACTTCAGTTTGGGAATGGCCCTGTTTTTTGCACTTTATTTCCCTTTGGGCAATGCTTTGGTAAGCAAGATTTATGGTTTGTTCTTTGGAAAGTGAGAGACCTTTTCACTGGTCGTATAGCTCCAATTCAAAATACACATTGACAAGATTGTCTTCCCGTTCCTTTTTGATATTGATATCGAAATCGGATGAATAAAGCGCCCCTTTGCCCTTTAGTTTTTGACCTGCTTGTTCAAAATCAATGCGGAAGGATTTTGTAATCCCTTTCAAAGTCAAATCACCAGATACCAACCAAGTGGTTCCAGATTTTCGGACTTCCTTGCTGACAAATGAAATTTTGGGATGGTCCTTTACGGCAAAGTAGCGGGAACTCCTAAGCGACCAATTGCGCAAACCATTATTGGTGTCCAATGTCTCGGATTCAACGGAGCCTTCAAATACTGAATTCGCAGGACTTTCCCAGTCAATTTTTGATGTGGATTCAAATCCTTCAATGGTCCCCTTCACATTTTTGGATGGAAACTCAAAGGTAATCTTGGCATTTGAAATCTTCGCCTCTTGGGCAGCAGGCCAAAATGTACTTGAAATCGCGAGAAATAGTAATAAATAATGTTTCATATTGTTTTATGCTCCAAACACGTTTCAATATACGCAGACCAAGCATACCAAATCAATGGATTTTGCTTTTATTTCCATATTAAAGCCAAAATGTTTGCTGGCTGAGCATAACAATGGCCGGGTCATGTAACAGGGGTTGATTGCTTCCTTCAACCAAAAAAGAAATCCATAAGACCATAAAAACCCTAAAAAGTCTACGGTTTTTCTATAGTCTATTCTGCCTTTCAATCCTTATATTTAGGAATCGAGAATCCCGTCTTGATTTCCCCCGAAGACTTTCAAACAAATGGCCATGTCCTGCCTACGGAGATGGTGAATAAATTTATATGCAATGAGAAAATCCAAAACAAACAATGGCTTTACACTGAATGTAATATCAGGAACCTACGTGGTAATGATGGGATGGCACTTGCCGGAAAATCAGTGCGATGGGCTTTTGGGATTTTCAATCCATAGACAGAGCCCCACCGAGAATGAGGCCTTTTTTTTGAAGGGAATGAAGGTGTTTCCTGAAACCGATCCCGGTTTCCCTCCAGGATCTATGTACGAAACCAGCGCACATCCCATCCAAGGGTTTCAATGGTCTGATTATTCCGCCAAACCAGGGCTATCCTATACATACACCATAACTGCCCTAAAGGGTACACCGGCAAACCTACAACCATTCAGCTCGGTGTCCGTTGAAATCACCACGGAAAGCCCTGAAAATGGCAATCAGGATATCTATTTCAACAGGGGTATAGCCGCTTCACAGGAATATGTGCGACGGTTCGGGGACCTACGTCCAGAAGAGGTGCCCAACAACAAGGCTTTTGAATGGTTGTCCCGAGGGTTGTTCGAGGCGCTGGAGACCTATATAAACAGTTGCATTCCGGGAACGGACGAACTGTATATTGCCGCTTACGAATTCTATTACGATAAGGTGCTTCAATTGATTAAGGATGCCATTGACAGGGGTGTAGTGGTAAAATTTGTCTATGACGCGCGAAAGGACAGTCCAAAGCTGAAGAACCGGGAGGCCATGGTCAATTTTGGATTGGATAATTACGCATTCAAGTTTGAAAGAACCTCGCCAAAATCCTACATTTCACATAACAAGTTTATAGTGAAAGTGACCAATGGTATAGCGAAATCGGTATGGACAGGTGGCACCAATTTTTCCGAAGGGGGCATTTATGGCCATTCCAACGTGGCCCATGTGGTTGAAGATGAAGCCACCGCCCAAAAGTTCAAACAGTACTGGGATGCGCTAATTGAAAAACCCGAAAAGAGCAGCACCCTAAAACAACGGGTGACGGACATTTCGCCACTGCCCACTGGAACCCTGACCAACGGCACCCACACCATTTTTAGTCCTCGAAAGGTCATTGATGCTTTGCATTGGTACGCTGACCTGGCCAAAAATGCCACAGAAGGACTGTTCATGACCTTTGCCTTCGGGATGAACGATGTGTTCAAGGAGGTATATGAAAACGGCCAAGCACCATTTAGGGTTGCCCTGTTGGACAAGCTGACCAGGGGATTTAAGGACCCGAATGACAAAATCGCCGAAGAAAACAAGATGCAGATGTTGCGCAACAAAAAAGAAAACGTCTTTGCCGTGGGCAATTTTGTGCGCACCCATAAGATTGACGGTTGGCTAAAGGAGAAACTGACCAACCTTAATTTTCACGTGCGCTACGTGCACAACAAATTTATGCTGATAGACCCCTTGTCCGATACGCCAATTGTGGTGGCAGGTTCGGCAAACTTCAGCAGTGCCTCCACGCTAAAGAATGATGAAAACATGGTAGTGGTAAAGGGCAATACCCGTGTGGCCGACATTTATCTGGGGGAATTTATGCGCTTGCATACCCATCACGCCTTTCGGGAATCCCTTGCGTGGCGAAAACCCAATGACCCACCCAGACCTTTGAGCACCGGAGATTGGTGGGAAGATTACTATGGGGACACGCCCAGGGCCATTAGACGGAAATTTTTCGCCCGTATTTGATTGATCAATCCTTTGTTTCACATAATCCAGGGTTAGGAATAGGCTGATTCTATGTTGGCTGGTTGAAAATCCTCAACCCAAACCTTGCCTAACAGAAATCGAGAGGTTTTGGTTATGGAATTGGGAAAGGTGTAGTTTGTTCAATTTTAAATCTACTCTTTGCAGAACGCCTGGAATAGTCCAATTAGTTGTAAATTCCCTTATGAAAGCCAAATAGATGCGTGACCATGCCAGTTTAGAGCCATTGAATATGGCCCAAGGGGAGTATTTTGGAAATTCCATTTTCAAGAAGAAATCGGAATGGTTCACACTGAGCATATCAGAATATGATCCCGAAATGCACATAAAACCCCATGTGCACCATAATGGCTATTTGAGCATATTGGTTCGGGGCGATTATACTGAACAGGGATCTAAACTAAACATGGATATTTCGGCTGGAAATGTATTGTTCAGACCTGCGGGATATCATCATAGAAATCAGTTCCATGGGCTTGGAGGGAGGTGCTTTGATATTGAACTACTCCCGGATTTTTCTGATTTTCATTCTTTTAAGACCCCACAGCGTGTTGAGCAATACAAAATTGGATCTTTTCCTTATTTGTACAAACTATACCTCTCGTTGCTCCATGACCTTAAAGCGGTGGACATGGAAGAATGCATCATCAACTGGCTGGCCGAAATCAATGGTATTGAATCGGGCAAGGTTGGATTTGGATGGATTGGGAAAACAAGGGCCATATTGGATAATGAATTGGGTACTTTTCACTCGCTGGCCAAACTGAGTGAAAGGGTACATGTGCATCCTGTATATCTTGCCAGGGGTTTTAAGCAACAAACGGGGCAAACAATAGGGGAATACCAGCTCGCTAGAAAGCTGGAAGGCGCATGCAAGCTGCTATTGCAGACCCATAAAACCATATCGCACATTTCGTATGCCAATGGTTTCTATGACGATGCGCACTTTATTAGGTCGTTCAAGGCCAGTTACGGACTGTCGCCCCATCAATTCCGACTTCGCATAAAAAGTTAATCTGATACAATTCTACCTCGGTTCATTCACCTTTTTTTGTTTTTTAAACTACAATGAAATTGGGAAGAACCGCAATTGCCATACTATGTTCGCTTGCCTGCACGTGCTCCATGTGGTGCCAACAGGAAACGGAAGGGACAAAATTAACCTATCGTCAGATCTATGCCTATGGTATGGACGCCAATTTGCCACCGGCCCTGGAGTTGGTGAGGGAGCATGCCGTTGTGGATGAAAAGGATGTCGAGTTTAAAGAGCGATTTCTAAAACGCTTCGGCAAAGCAAATGACGAAAGTATGTATGCATCTTCAGGAAATGATGAAATTGATGAACTTTTAGGGTATTTCCGAGCGTATTGGCGCATGTCCATGCTGGACCCCGAAGGCGATTACATGATGGAACTAGGGAGGAAGGTCATGCCTTTTTTATCCAAAAACTATCCAATATTCAAAGGGCCCCAGCAACGTGACAGTCTGGGCAATTTTCTAGCTGATTTTATACGATCTAAAGGCTTGCATACCACTTCCCAAATCAATCCGCAGGGAAGGCTAGTTGACATGATGATCTGGAAAGACCAAAAAGACACCCTTTACCATGTTAAGCTTTCAAAAGTTGAGGATGTCGATGTACAGGTGGTTATGCTGGATGATTTTGTAACCTTGGGTTGGATGGAGTATGCAACGCTTGGGGCTCATCATCCAGGGGGTTGGACCACTGAAGAGGCCATTTTCTGTGTGAGAAAGGCCTATGATTTTAGCACCGAGGATTTCCTGGTCAGCCTTTTGGCCCATGAAGCTAGGCATTTTGCTGACAAGCAGGTCTTTGAAAACCTATCCGACCAACAATTGGAATATCGGGCCAAGTTGACCGAATTGAGTCGGGCCAAAGAGACCGCATACAATCTAATTGGATTCTTTACCCAGAATGCAAACAGTAAAAGTGAGAATGGGCATCAATTGGCAAATTATGAGGTGATTCGAAATTTTTCAGAGCATTTTTTCAATACGGAGTTTCAAAATGCCCCAGAAGAATGGAAAAAAATACCCGTAAAGAAAATAAATAGGTATGCAAGCAAGTTATTGGCAAAAAACACCTTGGCATTGAGGCAATCCAACACAAAACCTGATGCACTGCTATCGGAGCGGCCATAACGACCACACCTATCCTTTGTTTTGTTGAACCGGTTGGTAGTATTGAAGCTAAACAAGCATCCACAACTTCACGTAGATGGATTAAGTCACAGCAAGTATCCACTCGAATAATTCTCGAAAAAAGTAATAGGTTTCTTGTTAATATTTCTTACATTTAAAAACCCCTTTGATTAATCCCTACACATTTTAGTTCCCTTTTTTTGATGACTCGGTCTACGTCCTAAACCGGTAGGGACGTTTGATATAACTATTTGAAAAAACACCATTCCAACGAGGCATGGCTTTCTAACCAAAATTCAAAAAAAGTATGGAACAACCTCTTTTTACCAGGGTGCATAGCCGTGAGTTATCCCTTTGGCAGTCTTCCGTTGCGGAAGGTATCCGTAACCAATTGACCGCAGAAAACAAACCTGCCGCCATGCAGCATGTGCTTAGGCACCCCATGTCCATAGCCGCTGCCGCACATGTTTCCAAATTGCACGCAGACCCGGATTTTGTTCCCAACATTCCTTCCAAAGACGATGGAAGCCATGAGGCCCTGGTGTATAAATCGCATCTCGCATTCCAGGTCGGCGAGGCCATGGCTGCCAATAATACCGCCCTTGCAGAAGAGCTTACCATCACATATCGAAAGTTCAGCGATAAGGACTGGTCTGTTGGGCCACCTCCAACGGGATTTTTATCCTGCGCCACTACCTATGCAAAATATGCGATATTGTCCGGCCATCACATGACCTATAACGATTGGACCGTTCAGGGAAACAACAATATTGATTACGGAGTGATCCAATGGAATTTGCCCAACGATGCCAAGGTGGGTATTTTGGGGGATTGGGGCACGGGCCTACCGGATGCAGTGGCTTTGCTCCGCGATATGATGGTGCAGCATAAGCCCGATGCCATCATCCATTTGGGGGATATTTACTACTCGGGCACCCCGGACGAGTGCCATACCTATTTTGCGGATGTGTTCACCCAAGTGTTTGATGAAGTATTGGGCCAGGGCAATCGTATTCCCGTATTTTCCATTCCGGGAAATCACGATTACTATGCCTGGGGAGCGGAGTACTATAACGTAGTTACCAACCTTAACAATTATCCCGGGGGCGAGACTGCGATGCAGCCAGCCAGTTATTTCTGTCTGCGAACCCAAGATGGGGGATGGCAGTTTCTTGGTATGGATACAGGGTACAACGATTCCAATCCAGCCGACCAACTTAATGCGATTTATGCGGGGCCTTGGCTTCAAAATACGGAGATTGACTGGTTGCAGGACAAGATGGAGCGTTTTGATGGCGCCAGCATTGTTTTGTCGCACCACCAGGTATTTTCTTCCAATACCGCCTTGAACGGCAAGTATTCGGTATTGAACACTGTTCCTTATTTTAACCCCTACATCTACAGGGTATTTTCAGAATATATGCCGAGCAAGGTAGCGGGATGGATTTGGGGCCACGAACATAATTTTGTGATGTACCAGAACAACCTGCTCGCCCTGGCAAAGGGTAGGTTAGTGGGCAATAGTGCCTATGAAGAGCTCACCTCCATTGATCCATACAAAGTAAACTACCCCCAGATACCTTATCTGGTAGGGGAGCCGGCTTACGACCAGTACAAATTGGGGACCAATGCCGACAGCAATGGCATTACCTATTACAATCATGGTTATGCCATACTTGATTTTGGCGGGCGTGCCACGCCAACGTCTCCGGTACAGGCCAGCTACTACCAGTTTCCCGCTTGGGGAGATGTGGTCCCACCCAATCCCGTAAGCACCCTGTTGTTCAGTGAGTCCTTTGCGTTGCCGCAGCCACCGCCGGATACGGGTAAAAAAATCGTATCGCAGCAGTCGCTTTTTCTGATCAACCAAGACGGTATGACGGTCCAAAAGGCCTACCATGGCTCGTTCAACTACAACTATCCTGTGCTGCAGCCCATAACGCCCGTCAATACCAATGCGGTGCCATTGATTGTTACAATAAATTCCAATGGAGGTGGGGATTTTTTACAGGATGGTAACCTGATTAATTTCCATTCGGAGGAAGGCGGTCTTGGCCTCACCAACTTCATCACTGCGGGCAAGCTGCCATGGCTCTATTATGATTTGTGGCAAAATCCCGGTTATGCCATCCAACAGTGGAAAGTGCACAAAAAGAATCCGGGGGGCGATGTATTCGTTCGGGTAGGGGACCCTGTCTATTTGGAAAGTGTGGCCTACCCTGGGCAGTACTTAAAGCCTGTATATGCCAAAAAGTGGGGGCTGATTTATTTAAGCACAGCTACCGGGATGGACTTTTTCTGGAAATTTGGTACGGCTTTGTGATTGGGCCGGAGGCTGTTATAGTTGAGATCATATAAAATATCGGGAATCACCGAGCTCTCCATTATTTTGATGGAAGTGGAGGGTGTTGTGTTCTCTAGACAAGATGAAATCCGAGCTATTGATTTGGAATATTATAAGAAACGGACTTGTTTGAGGTGATGGAGATTACTTGAAATCTCCGCTTGGCTTTTCGAGAAACACTTTGAATTCAATCGTGTTAACCCTTCTAATTGGACTTGATAAATATTTATTTCACTGATGGAATTATCATTTCGAAAGCTTTTATGCAGGATGCGGCCTTATTTTGTGACCTCATTCTAAAATTTAAATGATGCTTAAGAAATATCCTATACTAAAATGGAGCTTGATCAGTCTTGTTTCTTTACTGTTGCTACTGTTCGGATTTGGTTGGTGGTTCATGAGTTTGATTCCCAAAAAAGAAGAGCGCGTTGACTTTACAACGACGAAGCCTAGCGAATTAACGTACCTCACCCAAAATGTCCCCCCAAATAGGGGAAAGGTATTGGCCGTTGTAACCAGTGCGAAAACCATGGGCAATAGTGGCAAGAAAACAGGTTACGAACTTACTGAGCTATCAAGGGCCTATTATGTATTTCAGGCCAACGGATTTGAAGTAGATATTGCCAGTCCCAAAGGGGGTGAACCTCAGGTCATCATCGATGATGAGGATATGGGAAAATATGATTTTGCTTTTTTGAACGATAGCACCGCCCAGCGCAAGGCCAAAAATACTGTTCCGGTTGACCGAATTGTGCCATCCGGCTATGAAGCGGTGTTTTTTGTGGGAGGCAAGGGCGCCATGTTCGATTTCCCAGAAAATAAAGCCATACAGCATATTGTTCGTGAACTCTATCAGGCGGATAAGGTAGTCGGTGCCGTTTGCCATGGACCCGCAGCACTTGTAAATGTTACCTTGGATAATGGGCAGCATTTGTTGCAAAACAAAACCGTTAGCGCATTCACCAATGAGGAAGAGTTGTTGTTGATTCCAGAAGCAGCCGAGGTATTCCCTTTTTTGTTACAAGATAAATTGATAGCCCAAGGGGTTCAATTCAATGAAGGTGCAATGTACCTGGAGCAGATTAGCCATGAGAAGAACTTGGTGACCGGTCAAAACCCATGGTCCACTTGGAAGATGGCAGAAACCATGGTCCAAGAAATGGGTTATACTCCGAAATACCGAAAATTGACCCCCGAAGAAAATGCGGTGGAGGTATTGAATACCTACGAAGCTTCAGGCTCACAAAAAGCAAAGGCATTGATTGATACGATGTATCGGGATAAACACGTGGAACTCGAACGCATCCTCATCGCCAAGCATAGCTTGATTGCGGGTATGCAAGGCGATATCCGTCGGTTTTTTGCATTGATTGGCCTTACTTCACATGCCAAAAAAATGGCGGAACGCGGATAATCATTAAACAAGGCATGCAATACTGTTTGAATTCGACTTCAGGGGTCAATGGGACTTGGCGAAAGAAATATTTCTATTTTAGTCAAAACGTTGACCCTTGAAGCTTGTAGATGTAGCATTGATCATCCTTAGTAGTGCAGGGCTGCTTCACGGTATGCTCTTTGCACTGTATCTCTTGTTTTTTAAAAAGAAAAAAAGCCAATCGAATGTTTTTCTAGGTCTTATCCTGATTTTCATGGCATTTCGAATTGGAAAATCGGTGTTGCTGAATTTTGGGGAAGGGCTGGAGCCCATTTTTATTTTTATTGGGCTTACCTTTTTATTGTTGATTGGACCACTACTGCGTTGGTATGTTTTGAGTATGACGCTTCCTTATTTTAAAGTGCCCAAAAGGTTCCTATGGGAATTGGTTCCCTTTGTTTTGATTTTTGGCGCAAGTCTATTTGTGACCCGAGTATGGTATGAGAACAGCGAATGGGTCATCGTTGTATTTTCGAGCGGACTTATTTTTATCTACCTCCATTTGGCTTTGTATATAGGTTTGGGATGGCTGGAGTATAAGCGGGCAAAAAAAGAACATAAGAAAGAACACCGTACCAAATCACAAAAAGCGGTGTTCCGGTGGCTAAAGGATATACTCATTGGCTTTATCTTGATTTGGTGCACTTATGTATTGAATATACTGGATAATGCCGTGCCCTATGTCATAGGACCCTTGGTGTATTCCTTGGTTATCTACTTTTTAAGCTATAAGGCATTTCAATTGAAGATTACCGACATCGACGGCGCGGTATTTAAGGAGAACAGCAATCAATTTCTTTTTACGGCAATTGATGCACTTGTGGTGGGTGACAAACTGTACTTGAGGTCGGAAGTGTCTTTGCCCATGCTCGGTGAAAGACTTAGGAAAAGTACCCAGCAAATATCTTCGGCGATAAACGAATACGGCAATCGAAATTTTAACGACTATATCAATTTTTATCGTATTCGAGACGCTAAAGCGATGCTTTTGGATAAGGAAAATGACAAGTATACTATTTCCTCCATTGCTTTTGATGTAGGTTTTAGCAGTCTATCTTCCTTCAATACGGCCTTTAAAAAGTTTGCGGGCACCACGCCATCCAGTTTTCGAAAAGCTCGGACCTAAATCAAATACAGAGGTCAAGTGTCGTACCGAACTCGCTAACGCATCTATCGAAGCTCGCAGCGCGAGGTAGGAGCGAAGGGGAGGCAAAGCGAGATATGCATGAATTCCTCATAAAAAGCTACCCATAATGCCTAAAAGGGTGCGAAATTGCAGAAAAACCCCAGAATTTTTAAGGTTTTTCTACAATACAATTTAACAATCTATTTCTATATTGAAGAACTCCAAATATTCACTTACTTCCTTTTGTTTTCTCCCCCAAACAGAATACCTATTAATGGTTATTTCATTGATTATTACTAAGAACTAATTTTCTTAAAAACTTGAATTATGAGAATACTTAGAGATTATTGGTGGTTACTTCTCACTCTAGCAGTTATCACCTTGTTATTCATTATCCGATTTGAATGGTTTGAAGTTGCGTTGACTTTTGTTGACGATCCATATGTGGCCATTGGAAAAGTTGTACTCAAACTGGTAATCGTTGGAGCCTTGTTGGACCAACTAATCGCTGTCTTTTTTCCTGAGAAAAAAGAAACACAAGAAGAACGCGTTCGTGCGGAATCGGCTTTGACAATTAGCCGTGAGAAAAGAAGAATTTTGAGAGACGAAATATTAAAAGAAAGAATGGCAAATGGTCAGAACTATGTCAATGTAGATTTATTCGATGATGACCCTAGACTTTTACCTTACGAAAATTCAATAGTTGATGCTACAAATGCAATAAATAAAATGAATGCAGAACGCGTTGGTTTCATACGCGTCGTAGCCTTTACCATCAGTCTAGTTCTTGCCGCGTCTGGCATCACGGTTATCAGGGAATTTTTGGTTGGTGCTAATCCTGAAGATTTCAACGTGAAATTGATTTTCTATCTAGACATCATCCTGACCGCTGCCTTGATTTCTGGTGGGACATCAGGTATTAACCAGTTTTTTAAAGTGATAAAGGATTCCTGGAAGGATAATGGTGTTAAACCTTGAAATTGGTAAATAAAAAGGATTTCTCAGATTTTAACGTCAACTCCAATGTAAAATGAAGTGCTATAAATATTACGTGCTTTTGTCATTCTTGGTGCTCTCCAATTTATTAGTGGCTCAAGAGCTTTTTGACTTCCAAATCTCATTTACCCATGAAAATGATTTTCTTGGCATTAGCAATCAGGATGACAACTATACCGGCGGTGCACAATTAGAATTGTTATTGCCCGAATTTAATTTTCCACAACCATTTTTTGAACTAGAAAATGGGACTAACTATCAAATTTTGGCTCTAGGGGGTACGGCTTATACGCCTCAGGATTTGCTAGCCACCGAAGTTGTTTTAAACGATCGGCCCTATGCATCTTTGACCTATATGATTTTTGGAAAGCTATCTATTGGAGAAGAGTCTAAATCCTTGCTAAATAGTCAACTCATTTTCGGACTTACGGGGTGGCAAGGACCGGGAGAAGCACAGTACTATATTCATGATAGAGGGTGGTTTGGAACAACAAGGCCAAATCCTAGGGGTTGGGACAACCAAATTGGATTCAATGGTTCCTTTGTTGTGAATTACAACATCCTAAGAATGCAAAGTTTCAATTTAAACTATAAAGACGATTTAAAAACGGAGCTTTTCAGACCAAGTTGGCTTATCGGGGGTGATTTTGGGAATTATATGATGAACCTAGAAGCGGGACTGTATTTAAATATGCTCAACATCAACTCATTTCCAGTATTTGGAGCGAACACTGGTGGCACTCCAATACTCCTGCGTGCCACAGAGACCTCGGGTACACCCAAGAAGGGAACTAAAGGGTTTCGTTTGCATCTCTTTGCAGAGCCTAAGGTACGATTGGTAGGTTACGATACCACACTTCAAGGGTTACTTTTTAATGACAATAGTCCATACACCATTGATTCAGGCAATATCAATCGCATTGTATTGGACTTCAAAGCCGGGGTCAAGTTGCTATTGGCAAATCGCTTCTTCATTGGATACAACCATTTCTTACGAACGCAAGAATTCAAACAGGGCAAGAATGTACACCATTGGGGAGGCGTAACGCTTGGATATACACCTTTAAAATCAATGAAATGACAAAAATTGCGGATTTACATTGCCATCCTTCATTAAAGCCGACCTTCAATGAAAAAATTGAAAATTGTTGGATAGAGAAAAAAAATATTGCGACACGAGCTTTATTTCGTGGTGCTGGACTTTCGGACAAACTTCGAAAAATTGCCATAGACATGTTTTTAAAAAACATGGCACGCTACACCCAATCCAATTTGGAGTCGTGCTTGAGAGGCAATAATAGGCTTGTATTTTTTGCCATTTACCCACCTGAACGACCTTTCATGAAACCTGATCGACCATTTAATCGGGGTACCAATGACTTACAGCAGGGGATTCTGAAAGGTATATTTTCACGATTAAGTATTGACGTCAAGATCATTCGTGCCCTGACCGGATTTTCCGAAACTTATGTCAAAGGGTTTTTAAAAGACATTTATGAGGCACCTGTAATCAATTACTTTGAAGAAACGCTCAAGGAATACGGTACCATACTCTATGAGCATAACAGGGAATACCAAATTACTGATTATTCCAGGCCTGTCAAGTTAAAATTGATTAATGATTTTTCGGAAATGGACACCCTAACCAATTATGAGGTGGCCGGAATAATAACGCTTGAAGGCGCCCACTTGCTGGCTAAATACAATAAAGAAGACTTGTTCAACGCAAAAAATATTGATGCCTTGAACACAGATGCTCAGGATGCTTTGAAACGTTCTTTTGTAGAAAACGTTAGAAGGGTTAAACAGTTGGATTTCCCTCCGTTTTTCATCACATTTTCGCATCACTTTAACAATCTGATATCCGGTCATGCTAAGAGTTTTAAAGACGCCGAAAATTTTTTGAAACCAGGGTTTAGCAATGTGTTCGATCAAAGCAATGGCCTTGATGATGGCTTTACGGAATTTGGCAAGGAACTGATAAAGGACTATTTGCTATCAAGAACTTTCCATAATCGTAGAATTCTGATTGACACCAAACATATGTCCCTAAAATGCAGGGATGAATTCACAAAAATGATCAAGGAGTTGCGACCTGATAAAGTGCCTATCATTTGTAGCCACACGGCTATCAACGGTATTTCAACACGAGCTGAATCAGCTAGGCGTAATGATACAAATAAGCTTGACAAAAAATCGTACGTGAGCCGATGGGATATTAATCTGACCAATGAGGACATTGCAGATATTTTTGACTCTGATGGCCTAATTGGTATTTGTATGCACGATGGTCGCATGCCAGGAGGAAGATTTAAAAAACTGGTTAAAGTAGAAAGTAGGGAAATGGGCAGTTCGATAAGGGTACAGCGCTTGCATACCCAGATGTTCTTAACTAACATTTTTCATGTTGTTCGCATTAACCTAGAACATATTAAGAAGTTGAACGCCCAAGATGGGGAGAACATTGATTCAAAAGAGGCATGGAAGACGGTTGGGTTGGGTACTGACTTTGATGGTATAATAGACCCTTTTGACCATTTTAATACCTCTGCCACCTTAACAGAGTTCAAGGCCAGGTGTGAAGATGCAATTCGGTATAATTTCGAAAACAACCAAGAGCGCAAAAAAGCCAAGGTTTTGTTCATTGGTGAAGATTATTCCAAGGCATACACCAAAGGCCAATTTAACGAATTGATTATGGGTTTTACACCTGAGGAGTTGGTTGATATGATCTTTTATGACAACATCGCAAATTTTTGCAAAAAGTACTTTACACGTGCCTATCTAAACAATTAATAGGTTTTAAGTGCCATAACCGACAAACTATGAACCAAAAGAGTAATAGAAAATCTAATTAAAATTTTATTATGAAGAAACTGTTTCAATTAAGGTTTACGCTTTTAATATTGTGTTCAATATACTCCCTGAATTCTCTAGCACAAGCCCCTTTTACAACCTTGGTTAAAGAACCTGTTTTACTAAAAAAACTAGAAAACGGATACGAAATGTATGATATTGAAGAACAATTGGGAAAAGTTAAAGCGGCACATAAGTTAAAGAAGGAAGAAGTTAATTTCAATATTAAAAAGGAATATGAAACTATATTAAATGAAGATGACGTCATGGAACCAACGAATGAAGTTGGATTTTTTAAAAACAGTTCTTTGGCATTGAACATACTCAGTAACTCGGAAAATAGGGCTTCAATTAATTCACAAGTGTTATTCTACAAAATAAATATCCTGACACCTGTTGACGAAAAGCCCAAAAATTACAAGTACAATATCCCAATGATGATTATTTCTAAGCTATCTACTAGTTATGATTCCATTAGTGGTTCTAGTGCTTTGGACGTCCTAGACTATGAAGCTGCACCAGTCACTTTGAGAATTATGCCATCCTGGAAAATTAGCAAGAATGAAACCTTTAAAGAACAAGTGCTTTTTGGTTTTTACGCTGATGCACGTGGAATTAATGTACAAAATATAAATGCTGATGATTATAGTGTTGAAGTTGTCGGATCTGCAGGTATTGGATTTACATTTACCGGAAACGGAGAGGCAGGTATTTATAATGAAGAAGGAAATTATGAAAAAGGAAACTGGTTAGTTTCTGCAATGCTTCAGGGGGCTGTGGGTGATGAGGATGTCATTCAAAGACTATTCAGTACTGATAAGGATTACGTGACCTCTTTTCAAGCGTATTTCGCTTTTAACATTTCAGATACTAGTAAGTTCAATTTAAAAATTGGATATCAACATTTCTTCCAAGAAACTATCGGGGGTACTAATAACAATTTTTCAATAGCTATAGGTATCTAGTGAAAACCTAGTATGATTTTCCTAATCCTAGAGATAACCAAGAGAATATATGAAATATATCACACATATTTATCGAACTGGGAAATAAAGGTCTTTACAAAAGGTATGGAGAAGTTAGGCGAATATATAATCTACAATCAAATAGAGAATTTCAAATGACTGGGATATCTCAACATTATGTCAAATAGAAATTTAAAAAAGGTTTCTAGCAACACGGAAGGTAGCAAGGGCTAAGAATTTTTCTCGCAGAGAAAATTTTAGCTGTTGCGAGAAGTTGGCCAAAAGTTTGTAAAAAATTTACTGACGGAAAGTTGAAATAAATCGAGAATTTGAAAAAAACTAAAAGGATTTGCTTTTTTGGCGCTGGCCGAGCGTTGGCAAATTGCGTATAAAAATAAATGCCATCAGCATTTAATTTTTATAAAAGCAATAAGCTGTTGGCCGAGCGGCAATTTTACATAACGGCAAATTATGAGTACAGACGGAACGTTTCTCGCTGGGGTTTCTACTAAATTGAAATTTTCTAAAAAGTTTTTTCAGTTTAGAAATATTGAAGCTACGTAAATTAAAAAGGCTGATGACCCTGTTGGTAATTCGCTTAAAAGCTATAATCGTGAGGGATATTTTACATAATAGAATTATGACTTACAGACGGTAAGCTACATTCCAGTAAAACGGCTTTGACATAATATCTGCCGATATAGTGCTGCGCCCGATATCTGATATTATATCAAATGCAAGCATCCGCCGTTTTACACATTAGACAAATCTGTATCATAATGCTCTTGCGTTATGTAACTTGAGCTTTGGTAAAAGCGAAAGTTCACCGAGAATCTCCTTAAAAATTTCTTCTAAAGATTTCTTCCAAAAAAGGTAATGGAATGCTTTTTTGTCCAAATCCCGTAGGGTATGGGGCAAAAGTGCATGAAATGGGTAAAACCCCCAGAATTTCTAAGGTTTTTCTGCAACCAAGTTTAATGGCCAGTTTTTATATTTAACAACTCCAAAGCATTGACTTCCTGCAATTTGATTTCTCAATCAAAACTTACTATGTCTATTTACCAAGTATTACAAAACAATGTTGTAAATCAAAATCGGCCAAATAATGAACCACCAATTATTTTCTTTATCTATTATCAATGCATTTTGGTACTATGTTGTAATCGTAGTATTGCTTCTCCTTCTCACTTTCTTTATTTATCGTGTAATAAAGGATAACCTCCAGTTGTTCAAAAATATTGGTGCAATGAGTAATTTTTCAAAAATCCTATTTAGCACCTTTCTTTTTTGGAGTCCCTTATTAGTGCCAATAATATTGGCGTTTATGGCCGAGGCAAAAATTAAAGATAGCATTGAATCAGAAGTTTATGATGAAGGCTATGTTCTCCAACTAGATCCAAAAAGAAGAAATTTCCTAGTAGATGCCAATTATACCTTAGAACAAAATCAAATTCAACTAGACCAGCTTTACCAGCGAAAAATAGATAGTTTAGGAACTTTTACTGAAAATGCTAAAAACGAAATTCCTAAAAAGGTCGGAGACGCCATTAGAAGTTCCTTTACTGCTGTCCAAGCAAGTTTGATGAATCGGCCAAGCTATAAGTGGTATCAATTTAAAAAAAGAGCAAAAAACAAAGCAATTAAAAGGCTCAATGAGTTAAATGTGAGGATGACTAATCAAACAAATGCCGCATTGAAGGAATCCAATGAAAAATTTGCTTCAAATATAGAAAACCAGCTTCAAGAAGCACTTGATAGGTCAGATATGAAAGTTGACACTATTGGCATGAAGTCAAAAAAGCTAGTTTCTAGAACCTTGGTGAATTTGCGAAAAGAAGCATATAAATATGTTTCTGGCACCTACTACACCTTAAAAACGGCAGAACATATTTTAAATTTTTTATTAATAATAGCAATTATAAAAAGCTTGTTATATGTGTTCACCAGAGTATTATACAAAAAGGACTCGGGTGTAGCTTTTTCCATAGATTATGAGCCTTTTTATAGAAAAGGAGAATTGACTAAATATAAAGACAGATTCGTAATTCCAAAACAAACAAAGAAGACATATTATTTTAAAAGAAGTATTGGGCCAAGCGGTGGAAGTCAAAGTTTGAGTTTTCCCCAAATCACAAGGTGTACATTAACCAGATTATTTTCTTTTTGCTTGCCAATGGATAAAATTGAAATGAAGGAAAATGATTATAGAATTCAACTTGATTTAATGGAAAATCAACGTATAGTTAAATACAAATTACTAAAGGATGAGCAATGCATTTTCAATTTCGAAAATTTTGTGGCCATTGAAAAAGGGGTTAAGTTAAAGACGATATTTCGTTTTGAATTAGCATGTTTTCTATTTCAAAAAATTAGGTATTCTGTAGCAGAAGGACCTGGGGAGTTAATTCTTTCTACAAAAGGATCATGTATAATTTCTCCGGAGCAAGGGTCGAAAATTAGTCAACCATTATATCGAATTATTGCATTTCAAAAGAAGGCTAAATTCCATGTGGCATCCACGCTTAAATTAAAAGATGTTTTCTTTAGCGACTTTAACATTGTAAAAGAAAATAACGCTAACATTATAATTGATTCCAGTGGGAACAGAAAAAAGTACATTGGGGTGGTAAAGTTTTTTTGGAGATTTCTAATTCCTTTTTCATAATTAAATTCAGGTTTGATTATTCGTAGTATAAATCTCCATAACCGCTTCTTTAAGTTCCATAAGTACATGACAGCAGTTTTGCCTTTCCAAGTCTGAAAAGACATCCATTGGCAAAAAATGAAACATAAAAATAGCCTTGTCTAAACTTTGGGTAAAGGATAGTAAATCACCCTCGTGGCATTCTTGAATATAGGAGAGTAGGGGACGTAGGTCAGTTACTTTTAAGCTCATTTCAAGACAATTTTATTTGTTTTTCCCATACTAATACTGTTAAAAACTATATAAATATAGGTATTTATTGTAAAAATGAAAATTAAATTTATGCTTTTAAATTATATTAATATTGTTTTAAACAATGTTTTTACCGTTTTTGACTATATCAACAAAAACACCTTATTGCTCAAAGTTTTGATTATACCTAGCTTTAGGCTATGCCTGAGCGAATAAATAGAATAAAAGAAGTACTTGTTATAAAAGGGATAAGCCAAAAAGAATTGGCAGTTAAAATGGACCGAAACCCAAATACGATTACTTCAATCTGTAATAACAAATCCCAGCCACATTTAAAGGACCTCAAACGAATTGCCCAAATTCTTGATGTGGATATAAGAGAGCTTTTGGTTCCCACAAAGGATGATTAAAGTATTTAATACTTTTGTGTTTTTCTTTTCAAATTACCATATCATTGTTGAAACTTTTGTTTATACCTAAAGTTCAAACTCATTTTTTTTTTAAATAAACTTGCTAATTTGCATAGAATTTAAGAACGCAGAACTTTTAATGAAACTCAAAGAAAAAATAACAGTTGAAGATATAAACGGAAAAAAATTCAAGATTAGGATTTTAGAACCTGAAAGTCCGAAAAAAGCGGCTTTTACACATTATCTTCATAATTATAAAAATGGTGTTTCTCAATTTTATCAAAGAGAAGCTATTGAGTTTGTAAAAGATATTTTAGAGCTTAAGAATCCTGAAAATGAGGTAACCAAGAAAGTAGCTGAGGAAGCTCTTCAATATTACTTGTTTAATTATAAAAATTCGGTTCCTTTTCCAGCATCAAAAAAACCTAAGTTTAAATTTATTGATTTGTTTGCAGGCATAGGGGGGTTTAGGCTGGCTCTTCAGAACTTAGGAGGCAAATGTGTTTTCACAAGCGAATGGGATAAGTATTCCAAGATTACCTATGAAGCGAATTTTGGTGAAGTTCCTTTCGGTGATATTACCAAAGATGAAACCAAAAATTATATCCCTGATGACTTTGATATTCTCTGTGCTGGTTTCCCATGTCAAGCCTTTTCGATAGCTGGCAGGCGTGGAGGCTTTGAAGATACGCGAGGGACTTTATTTTTTGATGTTGCGGAAATAATTAAAAGTAAAAGGCCTAAAGCGATATTCCTCGAAAATGTTAAAGGCTTGAGAAGTCATGATCGAGGCAGAACTTTATCTACCATACTTAATGTTCTAAGAAATGAATTAGGGTATTATGTTCCAGAACCCGAAATAATTAATGCTAAGGATTATGAAGTACCGCAAAATAGAGAAAGAATCTTCATAGTTGGATTCAGACAAGATGTAGGGGTTACTGACTTTAAATATCCTAAGCCTAGTAATAAAACTAAAGTTTTAGAAGAAATTCTTGAAGAAGAGGAAGTATCGGTAAAGTATTATTTATCAGATACTTATTTAAATACACTTCGTCTACATAGAGCTCGACATGAAAGTAAAGGAAATGGTTTTGGATATGAAATTATACCGAATGAGGGAATAGCCAATGCTGTGGTCTGTGGAGGAATGGGTAGGGAAAGGAATTTAATAATTGATGAAAAACTAACCAATTTCAAACCAATTACTAATATTTCTGGTGAGGTGAATCGTGAGGGAGTTCGAAAAATGACCCCAAGAGAATGGGCAAGGTTACAAGGCTTTCCAGATAAATTCAAAATTGTAGTTTCTGACGCACAAGCTTACAAACAGTTTGGTAATTCTGTTGCTGTTCCAGCGATTCAAGCCACCGCAAAAAAAATTATACAACATTTGAATAATAACCGCTAGGGTGCTCTTCGTCGGAAGCAAACCAAGTAATATTAAGATTGTATCTCTCCCTAATATTTCTAATTGTCCTAGTCCAATCCCTTATACCCGCAATTCCTTGTAAAATTGAAGGAGAAAACTTCACATTTGGAGAGTTTTCAAAAAGTACTCTTAACTTTTGATAACCGCTAGACTCAGCGTAAACCAATTTCATAACCTCAGAATCAAAATCATCTTTAAAAAATGATTTTTTAGCTTGATTACAGGAAGAACATAAAGTCCAAAGATTATCATCATTATTTGTACCACCCCAATCTAGTGGTATTTTGTGGTCTACATGCAGTCTAACACCATCATTCACTCCTTGACCGCAGGACTGACACCTATGTCCATCACGGTTTCTTATTCTATAGAGGTCTTTACTTGTTAGGCCACTTCTTCGAGTTTGTCTTGAATATTCTCCAATTTTGGTAATTACATATGAGGAAGACGAAGTGTCATACTCATATTCAATTATGTCATCTTGCTTCAATTGACGAATAACACGAGCCCAATCACTAATTGCTCCAATTCTTCTTAATTCTTCTCCAGAATAAGCTTTTAAACCGTTGGCTCTGATGTGATAATAAATCCTTTCTCTTGCGCTCATCAAATATCCTTTAACAATTCAGATATTGAGATTTTAAATCCACTGGCTATTTTCTCAAGAATAGTTATTGAAATGTTACGCTCTCCCTTTTCAATACTTTGAATATAAGTTCTATCTATATTGGATATATTGGCTAAAGCTTCCTGAGAAATATTCTTCTCTTTTCTTAATCTCTTAACTCTAAGACCTATTTTCTCTTTAATATTCACAAAGTAAAACTCATAAAATGTTGATTATTGTACAACGGTCAATTGTCTACATTTCAAAATTTTCAAACAGGTGCGAGAAGAAAATGCGGGCTGGCGATGGCGTGAATTTGTGGCTTGGCACAAAGAACCATTGCCCTGGGCTTTGTGTTAGGGCGTGAAACGCCAATATAGCGAAGCTATTAAGACACAAAGGGAGCGTGGAAGCATATTTTCTTCTTGATTTTTTGTTTCTTTTTTATCAAGAAAAAAGAAAGGAGATAACAAACTGAACACCATTTCTATTTTACATAATATTTTAAATACCAAGGAAAAATAGTTGAATCAGAGGAGGATGTTAGCAAGTGCTTAGAAATTTACTCGCAGAGAAATTTTAAGCTATTGCGACAAGCTGGTGAAAAGCCTCTGAAATTTTTCTTCTCCAAATTTCCGATTAAACCAAGGGTTTCAATAAAAACGAAAAGCTGAGCTTTTAATGGCGCTGGCCAAGTGGCTGAGAATTGCGTAAAAAAATAAATGCAAGGGCATTTACTTTTTATGAAAGCAATGTGCTGTTGGCCGAGCGGCTATTTTACATAGCGACTGATTATAGATACAAATGAAAACAAACCGTGCGAAGCACAACGATTGGAAAGTTTCATGACCCCGTTGAGAATTTGCTACAGGACGCAGACACCAGGGATATTTTACATAATGAGGAATTATAGCTATCTAATGCCAACCACTAAAAACAATACAAAGGCATTTGTACTATAATCTACATTATGTAAAATAAAAGAATTCCAACTGGGACCACCTCCTCGCATTACAGCTTATTCCGCTAAAATAAATATGGGTACATCCGATTTACGCAGTACTTCCTTTGAAGGGCTTGTTTGGAACGCAAAGGTGTTCTTTTTTCGTTTGGGAATGAACAACAGTTGCGTATTGGTACGCATCACATATTTTACCAAACTGTCCAGCGCATTGGCACCTTCGGTAAACACATAGTCAATGGTCTTGTGTGCCGATGACGTGACGGTCTGTGCCTGTTGGTTTTTTATGTGGAACACCCGTAGTTGTCTGTCGTTGTCCTTTTTCAGGGCATCAATGATCGCCAGCCCATTTTTTGGGAATTCCCGGCCAAAAATGCCCAGATTCAGCCCCTCAAAAGTCTCCAGTTGATGGTCTTCCACCATAATAAGCACATGGATATTGACCTTGTCCACCACAAAATCCGTGATGCTATCGCCCAAAAGACCTCCTCTGGAGCGTGGCTTGCCCAACACCAAAATGTCCGGCTTCTCCTCCTGCAAGTATTCCTTGATTTGACTTTTTACGTTGCCACTGGACACGGATACGGAAATGGGCATATTTTCGCTTTCTCCCACTTTTGCGGCCAACTGTTGCAGGGTGTTTCGCGCTGTTTTCTCCTGATCCCGTATGTTGCGTATGGCCGATAACTGGCTTTCCCTGTCCACCAGTGACAACACGGGCTTTACATGAAAGGCGACCACACTGCCGTTAATGGCCTTTGCCAATCTTACGGCATTCATCAAAAGGATTTCTGAGGTGTCGGACAAGTCCAACAATACCGAGATACGGTAGTTGTGCTGTGCGGTTTTAGGGCTCATCGGTTGTATTTTTTCTAAAGATAATGCCAAAACCGGGGTTTGCGAAGAGTTTAACGTTAGATTAATACAATCCCAAGGCTCCTAACTAGAACAGATGCTTAATTTTCTTCACCCAGCGGATTGGCATGGTATACGGCGCATAGCGGATGGGCACATCCAACCAAGTGGCCCGCTTTACGATGGATTTTTTATGGGAAAACAGGTCGAAGGAGTGTTTGCCATGATAGGCGCCTATCCCCGAATGTCCCACACCGCCAAAGGGCAGGTTTTTGTTGGCCAGCTGCACCACCACATCGTTGATGGTACCCCCGCCAAAAGAATGCAACTCCATTAAACGCTTTTGAAATTTTTTGTCCTTGGAAAAGAGATAGAGCGCCAACGGTTTTTGATACTGTTCTATATGCCGATGTACCTCCTCCTCCGTTCGATAGGAAATTATGGGAAGAATGGGGCCAAATATCTCGCCCTCCATCAAAGCGCTCGTGGCATCCGGTTCGTCCACCAAGGTTGGTTCCAGATAGCGTTCCGTGTCGTTGGCAGTTCCGCCAAAAAGCAAACTTTGTCCTTGCAACATGCCTTTCAACCCTTCATAGTGGGCTACCGTGCATATTCGGGCAAAATCTGATGACGCCTTAATATCGCTGCCATAAAAACGGACAATATTCTTTTTTAGATGCTCCACTAAGGGCTCCTTGACCTTTTCATGGACCAAAATGTAATCCGGTGCCACGCAGGTTTGCCCTGCATTGATAAATTTTCCCCAGGCAATACGCTTTGCGGCCAATGCAACATCAGCGGTTCCGTCCACTATGCAGGGATTTTTTCCTCCAAGTTCCAAGGTTACGGGGGTCATTTGTGCCGCGGCACTTTGATAGATGATCTTACCGACACGGGTGCTTCCCGTAAAGAAGATATACTCCCATTTTTCGTCCAGGAGCGCTTTGGAAACGGAAGCATCCCCTTCCACCACGGTAACATACTCCGCCGGGAACACGTTCTGGATGATCTCGACCATGATTTTGGATGTATTGGGACAAAATTCCGAGGGCTTCAACACAGCCGTGTTGCCTGCTACCAAAGCACCGACCAGTGGCACAAACGTCAACATGAAGGGATAGTTCCAAGGGGCGATGATCAGTACCTTGCCATAGGGTTCGGAATAAATCCAATCTGAAGAGGGAAAATGGACCCAGGAGCTGGGCACACGTTCCGGTCGGCTCCAATTTGCCACCTGTTTGATGGCTCCCGACAGTTCGGCGAGCACAATTTGGGTTTCCGTGCCCAGGGATTCAAACTTTGGTTTTCTGAAATCGGTATACAGCGCCTCACAAATGGCATCTTCCTGCTTCTCGATTTCCTGCTTTAAGCGTTTAAGATATTGTTTCCGAAAAGCAACATCCTTTGTCTTTTGGGTGGCAAAAAACGCGTTTTGGGCCACTACCCTATTTTTGACCATAACATTTGGGAATTGGTAGCATAAATATAGTTAAAAGACCTTATGCGCACCGTGCACCCAAACATCAATAAAAAAAGCACCGATGGGTATCGATGCTTTTTCTATATAAAAGAAATTGTTTTGTTATAGGGTGATTTCCTCTGTGGCCCCATTGGGGTAAATCAGGGTAGCCCTGTCATCGCATTCGCCATCGCCAAAATCTACTGTGACCTGTAATCCGTTTTTGGAAATTTCCATGCTTCCACTGGTCAAATGCTCACAGGAAAGACTGCCCTGCAGTGCATCCACCGTTTCCACGATGTAGGTATTGCCTTCGGCTTGAACGGTCCAACTGCCAGATAGGCTGAATGAGCTGTTTTGCAGTTCCGCACCAAAGGTGAAACTGAACGTTTTTGTTCCAGCTTCGGAAATTACGCTTCCATTTTCCAATTCCACCGTCACATTACTGGTCACGGAAAAGGATACGGTGTTTTCATCCACATTGCCAGCGATGTTGAACGACCGTGTACCGTTTATTTTTATTGTGCCAACGTAGAAATCCTCATAGGTAGCGGTAAAGGAAGCGGACTCCTCTCCCACTTCGTAAACCACGGTCAGCGTGCCGTTGACATTGTCGGTACCGTTGAGCACGCAATTGTTGAAAGTGGCCGTAAACCCGGTTTCAGTGTATTCGGCACTATAGCATTCGTTGCTTTTGCCCGTTTTGCCCGACATGGTATTGCCAGCAAAAAGTTCGGCCAACGCATTGTCCGCCACGCCGGTTATTTCATCGGAAAACAAAATGGTCTGAACTTCCGTTTGGGATAATTCCTGTCCGGTATCTTCATTTTTCGCATCCTCGCTACAGGATTTTAAAAGAAAAAGCGCAAGGCCAGCAAAGAAAAGGCCGTAGATCTTTTGGATTCTTCTTTTCATAGTATTTAGTTATGTGGTTATGCTTTGGTTAACGCCACATCTTGGTATTTAGTGTTCCCTTGGCGGATAGATCGTTAAAATGTAGCTTGAACCACAACCTTATTCCATGAATTATGCTATTTTAGGGTTTATAAAAGCTATTGTTATGAAAAACCTCGTGAAAGCATTTCCAATGTTGTCAATTCTTTTATTAATAGTCTCTTGTGGCAGTGATGACGGTGGGTCTTCCGGTCCTACCATAAATTTTGAGGTAATTGGAATTTGGGACCTTGTTGAAGTAAATATTAGTGCTCCCCAAGATATTGACTTGGACGGAACACCTTCATCCAATTTGATTGAGGAGGTGGATTGCTTAACCGGAACCTTGCTGATTGATGCGGATTTTTCTTGGTCCTTTGAACAATCTGGTCTCAACATCACTCCAATAACCAATGGGGACTTTTTTGCCCAGTGTTCTGGAACCATCAGTTCTACCGGAACTTGGTTGGCCGATGAAAACGAAGTTCGATTTCAAGGGGGTGGTGAACTCCAAAGTTTAAGCATTGTTGGCGAAACTTTGGTCAGTAATCTTGATGAAGATTTACCTGGAGTTCGCAGTTTTATATATGCAAGAAGACAGTAAATGGTTTTTAGTTTGGTTTCTGCGCCAAAATAACCCACATCTGCTTGTCTTTTTCCCGTTCCCAATCCCCGTGATCGGCAATCTCTGAAATAATGATGAAACCGGCTTGGATCAGTTCCTCACGAACATACTCTGGGCCAAGCGAGTGGGCACTGACCTGTTCCTTTCTGGTCTTTCCGCTTACCCAGGACTTTAGTTTTTCAAGAATCATCACTTTACCTCCTGGTTTTAAGGCACGGCGCACATGTTGCAACATTTTTTCATGGGCCTCCATTTCATGATAGGTGTCAATGATGAAAATGGCATCCAATTCTCTTTCAGGTAATTTTGGGTCATCGTAATCACCCAGTATGGTGATAATGTTTCTTAGTCCCTGGTTATGTGCATTGGTTCTAAGTGTCTCCAAACGATCGGAACGGACATCCACCGCATATACCCTTCCCTGCGGCAGAACTTTCTGGGCCAAACGGGTGCTCAGATAGCCTTCATGACATCCAATATCCGCTACCTTGTCCCCTGCCCCTATTCCCATTAAGGTAAGTAGGGTGTCAGTTTGCATCCATTGGTCGCGATCCTCCCAATCGGGTTCGGCGTATTGGGCATAAAGTCCAAACACCGAACCGATGAAAAGGGATAAAATAATTGTAAGTTTTCTCATTAAGTAATTAATCCTGGATGAGGCCTTGACCCTCGATCCAAGGTGCTCCTGCGGCTTTTAGGCTGGCTTCCAATGCAGGAATTGTGCTGTTTACCAATACGCCCAATTCTTTTTTGATTTCCTGTAATTGATTATCAGCACGGTTCAATGCTGCCTTTTGATTGCCGGTAGGACCGTAGGTATTTCCCAAGGCAACAAACCCGATGAAGTTGCCATCTTGAGGTAGAGGCGGATTACGTTCCCCTATCTCATTTTTGGCAGGATTACCGTTCATCTGGGCGTTTAAGGCCAACAATCTGGATTTTGTATTAAAAATCCTGTTGGAAAGTTCCGCCGTCGGAGCTAAAGCTTCATCCAGGGCCCTGCCCATGGCATCGATTTTTGTTAAGTTTTTCTCCAGCGTAGTGTTGGTTGCCATCAAATCCTGCTGGAACTGTTGGAACTCAGTTCTAAATGCATCGATTTCCGTAATTGGCTTACTGGGCAGTGCTCCTTTTTGAAGTGGTTTGACCTCAAAGGTCTGCGCGGAAGAAAGTTGTTTAAGGGCTCCATCCACTCGTTGGTATAGCTCTACGGAATAGGTTCCAGGCGTGGCCAAATACGGCGATGCAAAAAAGTCTTGGTCCCCTACGGTACTTTTTAGGGGAACTCCTTTTCTGTCCGCATGGGAAAGGTTCCAGGCTACCCTGTTGAACCCCTTTTGATTGGTTCCATCCACGGTGTTGACCACTTTGCCATTACTATCCTTTACCATAAGTACCACGGTGGGCTTCTCCTGATTGGTTTCGTTTTCCAATGCATCCCAACCTGGGAATGGAATATTGTTGTTTTGCTTGTTCAGCTCTTTTTCCTTTTCAGTTCGGAGCTCCTTCAAATCTTTCAACTTTTCTGGCAAATAATAGGTGAAGACTGCTCCAAAGGGCGGATTTTTGGCCGCATACTGCGCATGGCCCTGGCCATAAACCTCGTCTTTCTCAATATACCAATAGGTTGGCTTGACCCGGAACAAAGTGGGTTCTTTTGTGGTGTTGGTATCAAAATCACGGATGGGTGCGATGTCATCCAAGATATAGATGCCCCGACCGAAGGATCCTACAACCAAATCGTCCTCCCTTCTCTGAATGGTAATGTCCCTAAAGGATATGGTGGGCAGGCCTCCATCGAGCTTGGTCCAATTTCCACCCCCATTGTTGGTAAAATAAATACCGAACTCGGTTGCCAAAAACAACAGATTGGATTTTTTATGGTCTTGGACAATTCTCCAGGTCAATAATGTTTTTGGCAGGTTTCCATTGATGAAGTTCCACGTTCTTCCTTTATCGGTACTTTTTAATACATACGGTTTAAGGTCTCCTTCTTTGTGATTGTCCAGTACCAAATATACGGTGCTGGCATCGTTAAGGTCTGCTCGCACATCATTTACAAAGGCCCGGTTCGGCACACCTTTGATGGTTCCAAGCATGATTTTTCGCCAGTTTTCCCCACCATCCTCAGTCACCTGTAAAATACCATCATCAGTTCCAGCATAAATCAAGCCTTCCTGCACGGGAGACTCCGCCAAAGAGGTTATGGTATTGTAATTGGACATGGCATCCACGTCCCAGGCATTGTCCCAGCTTTGCTGCCTTCCCATGATGGGTAAGGCCAATCGTTCCTCGTTTCGGGTGAGGTCGGATGAAATGGCTGTCCAATCATCTCCCCTATTTTCAGATTTCCATACCCGATAGGAGGCAAAATAGAGCCGCGTCGGATTGTGTGGACTGACCAGGATGGGGGCATCCCAGTTGAATCGTTCGTGTGGGTCCCCTGCTTTCGACTGTGGTTGAATAAAAACGGTTTCTCCCGTGGTCTGGTCTACCCTCCAGAGCCAGCCCTGCTGGAACTCACCGTAGGTGATATCTGGATTTCCGGGTTCGGTAGCGGATTGATGACCATCGGCACCCAGTGTGATCCACCAGTCGGAATTCAATATTCCGGCCTTGCTCAATGTTCTTGATGGCGCGCCATGTGAACCGTTATCCTGTGTGCCACCATATATATTATAAAAAGGCGCCGCATCATCCACAGCTATTTTGTAGTACTGCGTAAGCGGAAGATTGCCAAAGTGTCTCCAGGTTTCGGTCAGGTCAAAGGATTCATACAGACCTCCATCGGTGCCGAACAACACATAATCTGGGTCGGAGGGTTTAAAGGCCATGGCGTGGCTGTCCACGTGCTTTTTTTCCTCATTCATGAACTCGAAATGCTTCCCGTCGTCGTCGGAAACCTGTACCACGTTACTCATCAAATACAGCCTGCCCTCTTGATGAGGGGAAGCATAAAGCTCTTGATAGTAATGTGGCCCCGTACCGCCCGAAACGGCATCGGATTGTTTGGTCCATGAACCGCCGCGATTGGCAGACATGTACACACCCCCTTTTTTGCGGTCCAGCTCAATGGCCGCATAGACGGTTTCATTGTTGAAGGGCGAAATGGCCAGCCCAATTTTTCCTATGTTCGATTTGGGAATGCCATTGGTCAGTTTTGTCCAGGTTTCTCCCCCATCGGTGCTTTTATGGATTCCGGAACCTGGTCCACCGCCCAAATAGGCAGCCACGGTCCGATGTCTATCCCAAGTTGCAGCGTACAGTACTTCGGGATCTGTATGATCTATTACCAAGTCGGTGACGCCTGTCCATTCGTTGTCTCCCAAGGTTTTTTTCCAGGTTTCTCCACCATCAGCCGATTTGTAAAGGCCCCTGTCGCCCCCTTTGGCCCAAAGCGGGCCCTGAACGGCAACCCAGATAATTTTGGAATTGCTGGGATGCACTATAATCTTGGAGATATGTTCGGAAGCTTTCAGCCCCATGTTTTTCCATGTTTTGCCTTCGTCATGGCTTACGTAGATGCCATCTCCGAAGCCTACATGCCTTCCGCCGACATTTTCACCTGTCCCCACCCAAACCGTATTGGGGTTGTTTGGGTCGATGGTGACGCATCCAATGGAGTAACTGGGTTGATCATCAAAAATAGGTTTCCAGGTGACTCCGGCATTGGTTGTTTTCCAAACGCCACCGGAACCCACGGCAACATACCAAACGTTCTCATCGTTGGGATGTATGGCAATATCGGCAATTCGACCTGAGGTCAGTGCGGGTCCGATATTTCTGAATTCGAGCCCCTTGTAGGGCGATGAATCCGGCTCTTGGGCAAAAGGTTGAAAAGAAAATGTAAGGGTTAGCAGTAAGAAGGGAAGGATTTTTAGATAATAATGTCTCATGTGCACTGTTTTCGTTGAATTAGTGCTGAAAGATAACCAAAAGCCCTTGTCTTAAATCCAAAAATAATGTGAAAATAAATGGCGAAACAAAAGATTTTACCCCCTATCCTTTACCCGATATACGAATTTTAATCCGCTCCAATCGTCATCCACTGCGGCCACTTTAATGTCTACCAATCCGATCGCAAGTAAATGCTCCCTCACGGGTTCCCGTTTCAAGTCCGTGTTGATGCTAGATGAGCCTTTGGGCCAGCTCACCCAGAGCATCCCATCTTTTTTTAGCGCTTTTTTGTAGTGGGTGGCATTCTTGTGAAGTTCTTTTTCTGAAGTGCAAAAAATATGGATGAAATCGACAAGTTCATCACCTAGGTTGTTCTTGATATGGAGGTTTGGTGGCAAGTCCGAAAACAGTTTCCAATAATGATTTGGAGGATTATACAGCAGGATACTAAACCCTTCCTTTATTCCGAGTTTTTTCGCAAGCGGTGTTTTTGAGTATCCTGATGTAGGTTTCAAGGTAATACGGTTATGAATTAAGATAAAAATAGGCAATGCTAAAAAAAATAACGCAACCAAAAAGTTGCATAATAAAAAAGAACTTGTATATTTGCAACCATAAAGTTGCGTAATTAATCAATAAATTGAACCATATGAAAGATGTAATCACAAAAGAGCATGTTTTTCCACATCCTATAGAAAAGGTATGGAATGCAATTTCCAAACAAGAGGAAATTTCCGCTTGGTTTATAAAGGCGGATTTTAAAGCCGAGAAGGGCTATAGGTATACCTTCACAGCCAGTGAGGAGCGGGGTTGTACCCAAATAAGCGGGGAGGTAAAGAGTGCCAATCCCTATACTTTGATCTATACTTGGATCGTGCAAAACACCAACACGGAAACAACCGTAAAATGGGATTTGATGAAGACTTCGGAAGGCACCAAGTTGCGCTTGGAGCACTCAGGTATATCCCTGTATCCGGGAGATTCTGCTGTTTCATTTTTTACAAGCTTTGACCAAGGATGGGATCATTGCATTGAAGAACTTGTTTCATTTTTATCAAAAAAGGTCCATGCAGGATAACATCACAAAAATTTTAAAGGCCATTGCCGATCCAAAAAGGCGTGAAATTTTTCACGCCTTGATCATTGCTTCCTCTGCCCTATCCATCACCCAGATTTCCGGTCAATTTGAAATAAGTCGGCAAGGGGTGACCAAGCACATTAAAACTTTAGAACAGGCTGGTTTAGTGGAAATCACATCCATGGGAAGGGAACGGTATTGCATTGCTGATGCAAAACCTTTAAAAAAGATTACAGAATGGGTAAAATTCTATGAGCAGTTTTGGGACACCGCTTTGGATAATTTGGGTTCTTACTTGGATGAAAAAGTGGACTGACCGCTAATTTGGCGCCCGGTCTAATCGCTCTAAGATTTTTTTAAAAGCAATTGCCACACCGTTGGTCCACCCGAATCCATCCTGGGTTGGATATTCACCGCCGCCTGATAGTAAGGAAATGTCTTCCACATTATACTTTTCCAACATTTTTCCGGTGTCTTTGTAGACCTTTTCATTTAGAGCGAGCCAACGCTCCATAATTTCAATGGCTTCCTCCTGATAGCCGTACTGCATAAGTCCCTTCACGGCTATCCATTGCAAGGGCGCCCATCCATTCGGGGCATCCCATTGCTGGCCACTATGCTCCAAAGTGGTTACCAGCCCTCCATCTTTTAGAAAGGAATCCATCAGCACATTTTTAACCTTTTCCGCCTGCGCCCTAGTCGCTATCCCAAAATAAAGGGGATAGACTCCTGCCAGGGTAAGCTCGCCCGTTGTGTCCGAATCCTTGAAATTATAATCTTGGAAAAAACCGGCCTCTTCGTCCCAGAAATAGCTTTGGATGGCCGATTTTCTAGATTGGGCCTTTTGATGAAAGAATGTCCTTGCCTCTTCATCACCTTTTAAACCACAAGCCTCGTATAATTTACGTTCCATGAAATAGAGCAAACAGTTTAAATCTATGGGTAGAATGGAGGTGGTTTCCGTACTGCCGAATTTTCCCTTTTCTCCATACCATCTTGAACTGAAATCCCACCCTGATGCTGCGGCCGACCTAAGATTTCGGTATAGTTCTTTTTTGAGGGAATCTGCTTCCAGATCGCTTGCCAAATGGATATCCTCCTTATACGCCTCCGGTCTAGGGGAGTCTACTTGGTCCCAATACCTGTTCAGGAAAATTTTATTGCCAACATCCACTACGTGTTTCTGGGGCCTTGACTCTACAACGGTTTCGTTGCCATCCATCCAAAAATCATACTCTTTGGCAAGCTCCGGTAAATAATATAAAAGCATATTCTCGTCTTTACGCGCCAGCGCATCCACCATTAGGGCATAAAAAGGAGGTTGGGACCTGGTGTTGTAGTAATCGCGTGTTCCATTTGGGATGAATCCCAAGGAATCTATCAAAAAACTGAAGTTATCGACCATGTTTTTTGCCAAATCATCACGGCCATCGGCGAGCAACCCCTCCATAGTAAAATAGCTGTCCCAGTAATAAATTTCCTGAAAACGACCTCCCGGCACTACATACTCATGGGGCAATGGAATCCGTGAGGAATTGGGAACCAGATTGTCAGGCCCTCGGGTCAGCTTATCCCACATCAGTGAAATGTGCTCATACATGGTCTTGGTGGTGTCCGTTTCAAATTCCAAGGCCTTCATTTCCTGTTTTTCAAAGTGTTGGCCTACAAAATCTTTTAAATCGAATCCCGATTCGGTCTTGGCATCCAAATAGATTCCCTCCAGAGTCGCTATATCATCTTTGGGAACCAAATCAACAAAAGTTTTGGAGTCCTCGAACACGGAGGATAGCTGCACATCCTTGAACAGTTGGGATTCATATAATGAAATATTCTCCACTGTATGGGTATGCTGCTTGCAACTGCCCAGAATCAAAGTGCACATCAAGATGCCTAAAAACAATTTCTTCATCAGAACCGGAATTTGAGTTCATTGTAAATATAGAACAATACGGGAAAATGGTCTTTCCAAAAATGCGTTGTGATTTGTACCTTAAGACCATGGGAGAAATGTCAATTTTGCGGAATCGGGTCCGGGACCATCTATTGAAACAAATCCACAAGGGAAAATTGGAAATTGGCAAATCAATCAATCTTGCGGAACTTTCAAGAACGCTCAATGTCAGTGTGACGCCCGTGCGGGAAGCCCTAAGCCAATTGGAGTATGCCAAGGTCATTAGGGCCATTCCCAACTCGGGGTTTGTGGTGCCCAGACTAAGCAAGAATGAAGCCATGGACCTTTATGGCATTACGGCACAATTGGAGATGATGGCGTTGGAGAGCGTTTCTTTTTCAGAAAATGAAATTGCAAGACTTCGCTCCCAATACCAAACTATGTCCCAAGCCACAAATTCTTTTGATCAGTTGAAGGCCCGGTTCCGGTTTCATGATGAATTGCTGTTGAATTGTGGAAATATGGTATTGGTGCAAATTCTGGACAATTTAAAACTGCGATTGTTGTTCTACGAACACTTCGTCGCCATGGATATGGACTTCCATCAGCTCATGATGAATCAACACGAGGCCATGATCCAAGCCATTGAAGAGAACAATACGCCTACTGCTTGTTTGATCGTGAAAATGAACTGGATGGCTGTTTTGGACCATGTAATGCGCCAAATTGGGAATAGTACATAGAAAATAAATGGACCGGGCAAACGTTTTTTATTTAAACACGGCAGCATGCAATTCTTGAACAAGGAAATAGAAGCACTTTCCAAAAGAAAAAAATCCAAGAGCTTGGTGAAAAAGCAGGTTTCCTGTGGAATTTTCCAGGAATTGGAGCGCAGCGAACTTGATGCCCATATTTTAAGACGAAAGGACTAAATCAATTCTCAAATAGCGATTTATCCAGTCCAGGTATAAGGTTCAGGGCGTTTTTGTAGTATACCTTTCTTAAAACTTCGTCGGGCAGGTCCAATCCATACATGGCCCAGAACGCATGGTATTTTTTGTAGTACGGAAAATATTCATCCGCAGTTTCCAGAACCCTGAAGTAAGTAGGGAATTCTTCTGGATTCCAAGCATCTTTTCCAAATAGTATCCTGTCCTGATATTTTATGAAGAAAGCTTTTGCTCTCCGAGGTTGCCTTCCAAGCTCTGCGATAATGGCCCCAATTCCCACGGACATATTCGGCATTTCATCCATGAGTTCCCCCAACCTATCCAAATCATTGGCATACCAGCCCATATGCGCATTTATAAACTTGGTGTTGGGATGTTTTTTAAACATACGGTGTTGCTCATCCATTATCTGCTGCCAGGGTACCGGGTCGGTATCCGACCTTTTTCTTCGAGGACGCGTCTTGAGTTCCAACCAACGCTCGTTGTGTTTATCAAACGGATCCCAAAAGGATTTTGGGTCGGCGGAATGGATCAATACGGGAATGCCCAACGCAGCACATTTTTCCCAAATGGGGTCCAATCGGGCATCGTCCACAGCAATTCTGTTGCCGTTTACATCTCTGTTCCGCAATCCCAGGCTTTTATAGATTTTAAGTCCCTTTGCCCCACTTTTGACGTCTAAATCCAATTGGGCGGCTGCTTGTTCACCCCAATTTGGATTGCCCACTCCACCAAAGTTCACATTGGCAAAAATGGCAAAGCGGTTGGGATAATTTTCGTTTACATTCTTGAGCTTGGCCCGCAGTTCCGGACCCGATTCGCCGCTAAGGTTGACCATAATCCCCATGTTCAATTGGTCCATGTCTTTTATCAAGGCCGATAGATCTTGGGTAGCCATGCCAAACTGATGGCTGTGCACATCAATAAAAGTAAACTTGGCCTTTTCCTTGGGGTTTTCTGATACCACCAAGGTGGACTTTGGACTGTATTCCTCAAAACCCATTTCTTGCGATGGGGCGTTTGACGAAATGAGTATAAAAGTTAAAGCAAGACTATATTTAATCATTTTAATTTACTTGTTTTCAATTAGTTGATTATACTTTTCCATAGTGTCAATATCTACTTGTCTGCCGTTGGACTCAATCCCGACAGCATACTTTTGCTGTTCCAAGATAATCTGTTGTGCACCAAAATCCTTATTGAGCATGAGCAATTCGGGGAAAAGAGTTTTATCAAAAATGGCCGGCACCCCTAGTTTGTCTCCATAGGAAGTTGCCACAATGGTATATCGCTCCTGGATAAAAGTTTCCTTCATTTCTTTTAGAAATGGTGCGTCCAAAAAAGGCTGGTCCGCCAACATAATCAAGACACCCTGAAGGTCTTCTTGTTCCTTTATGGATGAAACACCAGTGGATATGGAACTTCCCAGGCCACTTTGCCAATTGGGATTGTACACAATTTTTATATGGGAAGGAACCTGTCTAGCAATTATATCCAAATTGGAACCTAATACAACGTGGCAATGGTCACTTACTGTTTTGGCTTGTTCAATGGCATGCCCCAAAAGTGTGGAACTTCCCCAGGGGAGCAATTGCTTTATTTTGCCTTTCATTCTTGTTGAGGCACCTGCGGCGAGTATTAGTACTGCTATGGACATGGACTAGGTGTGTATTTTACCCATCTTGTCCTTTAATGGCAAGGGTTCCTTTGCATTACGCACGGCCAGGATTTCTGAAAGAATGGAAATGGCTATTTCTTGCGGGGTTTCTGCCCCAATGTCTATTCCTGCAGGGCCGTGGACACGTTCCAAAAAATCCTCGGAAATTTCTGGGCATCGTTCCAAGAGCTCTTCAAACAATTTTTCCCGACGTTTGAAGGGTCCGAGAAGTCCAATGTAGTCAATTTCAATGCCCTTCAGGGCAATCAAAAACTGTAGGTCCTTTACAAAACTATGGGTCATGATCATCACGGCGGTTTGCTTATCCACTTCGGGTTGGAAGTGTTCTGGGTCCACCTGCAACAACTTGTGTGCTCTTGGGAAGTCGTTTTTGGTTTTTTCTTCCTTCACATTGGCTACTACAGTGACCTCCCAACCCGCCAATGAGGCGAATTGGCACAGCTGCACTGCATCATGCTCCGACCCAATGATCATCAACTGAAAACAGGGGCGCATTTCTTGTTCAAAATGTGACAGGTTAATTTGGTCCTCCTTCCACCCCTGAGCTAAGGGATAATCTTTGTTGCTAAGCTTGAAGTAACTCCTATAGTTGAGGTTTTCACTTTGATCTTTTGTATAGACCGAACGTATGGAAAATTTCTTTCTATGTTCCAACACTTTCCAAAAAGCATCCAAAAAATCTTCCCCTGGCCTGAATGGTTCAATAAGAATGTAAAGAACGCCCTCACACCCCAGCCGATAACGTCCATCATACACCATTACTTTTGGAATTCCGCTGGAAAAAACAGACTGCGCCTGTCTCAACACTTCCTTCTCAACACATCCGCCACTTACAGCGCCCACCATGTCCCCATTTTCAAAAATAAGCATTCGCACCCCTGGTCTTCGGTATGAGGAGCCATCAAGGGCAACCACTGTGGCCAAAACGGTTGTTTCGGTCTTTCCTCTTTTTTCGTATGCTTGAAATAAGGCCTTTACTTCGTGTGTCATGTCTCAGATAATTCGTCTTGTGACCAAAATTGGAACCACTTCACCGGCTTTCAAGGTGTCTTTTGGGTTCAATTGGATGAAACCATCCGCTTTGGACAGGCCCAAGAGATCCCCAGAGCCTGTTGTGGATAAGCTAGCTGCATATAGAGTTCCGTTTCTTTCCTTTACAGTGACGCCTTTGAAGAGTGTCAAATCCGTTGTGTTTTCGATAGGTTCTTCTAAAAGTACAGTAAATCGTTCTGTTTTCCTTCCCAAAGTTTTGTTAAGCCAAGGCACAAAATAGAGATGGTAATTGACAAATGTTGAGACTGGATTTCCAGGAAATGAAAATATCAATGTTTGGCTATCGCTGTGCTTTCCGAACCAAAAGGGTTTTCCAGGTCGCTGGAGTACCCCGTGAAAAAGTTTTTCAACTCCCAAAGCTGAAAAAGTCCCTGGCAGAAAGTCATACTTTCCTTTGGAGACGCCCCCACTCAAAATCAGTGTATCGTATTGGCCCAGTAGATTGTCCAGATTTTTCTTTAATGTTGACGACTCATCCATAAAATGAAACGACTCCGCAGCGATGCCAATCGTTTTGAGAAGGGTGACAAGCGTGTGCGAGTTGGATTTTCGTATTTGAAACGGCGCAGGAGTGTCATCAACCTCCACCAATTCATTGCCTGTGGCAACGACGGCCACTTTGGGCAATTTTTGCACGAACACCCTTGACTTGCCCACAGAAGCCAATATCCCTATTTCAGCAGGATCAAGTAAAGTACCTGGGTAGAGCAAAGGTTCATTTTTAGATACATCGCTGGCCTGATAATGGATGTTCTGTCCTTTTTGAATGTGTTTTTGAACGGTAAAACCGCCATCTGTTTTATGGAGATGCTCGTACATGATCACCGTATCTGAATCTTTGGGTATTATGGCCCCTGTCATAATCTCAATGCAGACAGCTCCTTGATCTAGTATTAATTGTGGGCTTCCAGCTTGGGCCGTTCCCATTGTTTTGAACTGGGTTTGGGGAGATTCATAATCATCGAACCGAATGGCAATACCATCTTTGGTAGCTCTATTGAAAGGCGGAAAATCACGGTCCGATACGATTGTTTCAGCCAAAATCCTGCCCAGTGATTCGGACAGGGCTACCTCTTCCGCCCCATAGTTTTGGGCTTGGTCCAGGACAATATGTAAGGCTTCATCATAAGAAATCATGAGAAAAAATTAAGTTCAAGACCATTTTTCAGCAAAACTCGGATTCCAACGAACAAAACCAATATTGCGGTAAGCATTCTAATTCGTTTTGCCGAAAGTCTGCCAAGGCTTATGCGCACCCCAAGCTGACCCCCTAATAATACGGCCAACAACAGTACCACAATCTCTGGCCAGAATACTTCAAAGGAGTCGCTGGCGATAAGACCTGTGATGCCGGAAATGGAGTTTACCAAGATAAAAAAACTGGCCAAGGATGCAATCACTATCGGTTTGTCCCATTTGAGGTGATTTAGGACCGGAGCCAGAAAAATGCCTCCTCCGATGCCCACCAGACCCGATAGAAAGCCGATGCCCGCACCCAATACGTATGGTGCATAGACAGGGTACTTTTTTGCCTGCCAGTTTGGTTTCAATGACAGGGTCTGAACTATCAAGGCCAATGAGGAAATTATCAATGCAATGGCCAGAATAATGAAAAACACCTTTTCTTCCAAACGGAAGGCTGCGCCCAAAAAGGCCAACGGTATACTGGTGACGATAAAGGGAAGAAACTTTTTAATCTGGAGATGGCCGCTTTGGTAATATAAGTAGCAACTGCCCAATACCACTGTCAAATTGCACAGTAAGGCCGTGGTTCTAATCGCAAAAAAACTTACGAGGACCAAGGTCAATATGGCCAGATAGCTGGAACCTCCCCCAAATCCCACGGATGAATATAGGGTGGCCACGACAAAAAATACAAGGGCAACCAAGATCAAATCAAGCAAAGCTATGGACATGTAGCTTTTATTTGGTCCATCCCTCCAACTACGCTTACCAGTTTTATATGTGCATATGAGTCCTGGATCCGTCGTATGGCCATTTCGCTTCGCTTTCCAGATTGACAGATAAAATAGACTTCTTTTTCCGGGTTTATTATTTTTGGCAAAGCTTCCAAAGTATCCAGAGGAACGTTCAATGCCTCCTCCAAATGATGCTTTTGATATTCTTGAGGTGTGCGAACATCGATGAGCTGTATTGTTTCCTGTTCCCTGAGTGATTGGAAATCTTCTGGGTTAATGGAATCAATGACTCGACAATCCACATCATGATATTTATCCTGTAAATTTTTGATTTCCTTGTTTTTTGGATTGGTGCTGAAGCCAATTTTGGCAAAACGTTGCTGCAAGCCATCAAAAACCAACAATTGTCCGGAAAGCACCTCTCCCACTCCGCTAATCAGTTTTACGGTTTCCAAGGCCTGAAGTGTTCCGATGATTCCCGGCAATACCCCCAAAACCCCATTTTCATTGCAATTTGGTATCTCCTCCGAAGAGGGCATCGTTGGATAAAGACATCGGTATGTGGGCCCCGCCCCATGATTAAAGACGCTTACATGGCCTTCAAATCCATGTAAAGCTCCATAAACGAAGGGCTTGTTGAGAATTACGCAAGCATCATTGATCAAATATCTGGTAGGGAAATTATCTGTCGCATCAACCACTACATCATAATCCCGGATTATTTCAATGGCGTTTTCCCTGACAAGAAAACTATCATGCAATTTGAAAGCGGTATTGCTGTTTTGCCCTATCAATTTTTCATGGGCCACATCCAACTTCGGTTTACCGACATCCTTTTCACTATAAAGAACCTGTCGCTGTAAATTATGAAGCTCAATCCTGTCTTGGTCCATTAGTCCCAAGGTACCCACGCCCATGGCGTTGAGGTACTGCAGCACAGGCAGTCCCAATCCCCCGAGGCCCACCACCAAAACCCGACTTTGGGACAACTTTTCTTGGGCATCCGGGCCAAAATCAGTCAATTGAATTTGTCTGGTGTATCGGGAATCCATGGCTCAGGAAATTATGGACTTTGCATATTCATAGTCGGAAAGGGAATTGGCATTGTAGAGCACTTCATCCCGTGATGGAAAAACCAGTTCTATTTCAGAATTGATCAAAAACTTTCTTGGACAAGAACTTTCTGCTGTTTCCAAATACTTTTTTGCCCGCTCCAAGCCTTTTGGTTCCCAAATGGTAATAAGTGGTTCGGGAAGTTTGCTCTGTTTTGTAGCAAAGGAGGTCGCCATTTTTTCATGGTTTCTGCTACGGGCAAGCTGATGAATGGCTTTTGTATCGATCAAAGGAAGGTCACAGGCCAACACGAACCAGGCCACTTCCGGATGTTGCACATGGGCACTCAGTATGCCATTAAAGGGTCCTTTATGCGCATTGTTGTCCTCTATGCTTTGAAAACCAGTAGGTATTGATTCCAATTGTTGTGATCTTACACTCAGGAAAACTGAGTCACATACTGCTTGCAAAAGACCATAAAGATATTCTTGGTGGGGTACACCATGATAGGCAATGAGGTTTTTATCGGACCCCATTCTGGTGCTCTTTCCTCCTGCCAGCACAAGACCATATAATTTTGGGATGTTATCCGCCATTCCCTTAAAATACACTTTTTTGTTGATTCATCAACCTCCGATTGAGGTCATGGAATTATTGAATACGGTTTTGGCATGTTCCTTTTGGGCCTCAAAACCGGTTTTGGCACGTTTCCCGATTACATCAATAATGGTATTTGAGACACTTTCCCCACTTTTGGTTTCTCGAAGAATGTCCCTCAGGTTTGCCTTTGGCTTTCCATAGAGACAGGTGATCACATCACCGGTGGCCGTTACGCGTAGCCTGTTGCAACTGCCGCAAAAGGTCCTGCTGAACGACGGAATGACCCCAAAAGTGCCCTTATGGCCTTCAATCTGGTAATTGATCGAAGTGGAAGTTTTGGGCGATTCCAATTTTTTGAAATCGGGATAGGTTTTTCTAATGTGCTCAATGATAGCGTGATAGTTCCATTTGATGAAACCAAAATTCTTTGACCCACCATTGAATGGCATTTCTTCCAGAAAACGGACAGAAACTTCGTAGTGTTTCATCACATCCAAAATGGGAATGATGTCCTGCTCGTTTTGCCCTTCAAGAACAATAAAATTGATGCGCACATTAAAACCTTCGGTGATGAGCCGGATAAGATTGTTATGGACCGTATCAAACTGCTTGCGACGCGTAATACGCTCAAAAGTTTCGCGGTTTATGGAATCCAGACTCACATTTACGTTTTTTATGCCCAATTCCTTAAGCTCATCAATGTGAGGCCCAATCAAAGTAGCATTGGTCGTGACGGAAATGTCGTTCAGCCTTGGCATTTTTGATAGTTCCCTTAGCAACACCATTACATCTTTTCGCACAAATGGCTCACCACCCGTAATCCGAATCTTGTCAATGCCTTGATCGACCAAAATCCTGCTAACCTTAATGAGTTCATCAATGGTCAGTAGGTTATCGTTCTTGGCAAAGTCGATTCCTTCGGAAGGCATGCAATAATTGCAACGCAAATTGCAACGGTCCGTGACCGCAAGGCGTAAATAATTTATGGTTCTACCGTGGTTGTCAATCAACATAGGGTCTTATAAATTTTGTTATCCGCCACTCACGGGGGGAATCAGTGCAATTTCGTCATAAGAATTGAGTACATGGTCATCATCGGCATAGGAATTGTTCACTGCGACCGCCAATGCGTTTAATTTATTCAGTTCCGGATAGGTTTTGCCCAAATAGGCCTTCAGTTCTTTCACCGTGCTGGGCATTCTTTTTCCGGACAGACTTGAAGTGGGAAAGGACAGTGTGGGACTTCCCACAATGTCCTTTGTGATTCCGAACAATAAAATTGTCATACGCTAGCCAATAATTTCCTTGACAGGTGCTTTTAACAGTTCTGGTGTGTTGGCAAAAGGCTGTTTGTAAAGCCGATTGCCCGTTGCTGCCTTAAATGCGTTTGCAATGGCCCCTCCTGCAGGGGGCAAAGTCGGTTCGCCCAATCCTGTCGGAGAGTGTTCATTCTCGATAAAGTAGGTGACCACTTCGGGTGCTTCCCGCATTCTTAGCAAGCGATACTTATCGTAGTTCGTTGCAGTGGGCCTGCCGTTTTCAAAGCTGAGTTCGCCATACATGGAATGGCCAACGCCGTCCAATACACCTCCCTCAATTTGGTTCATGGCCCCTAACGGATTCACCACGATGCCGCAATCCACAACACAGGTGATTTTTTTCACCACCGCTTCGCCATTTTCTATTTCCACATCTGCCACTTCAGCCACATGGGTATTATGGCAGTAATAATTTACAAATCCTTGGTAGACATTATCGGGTTTTTTGCCCCAACCAGATTTTTCAACAGCCACACGAATGACCTCCTTCATGCGCTCCGGGGAGTATTGTATGCGTTCGTCTTCCTCGGGTTTTACTTTGTCCAAAAGATCCAAACGCAATTGAATTTTGTCCACCTCCATCATTTCCGCCAGCTCATCAAAGAAACTTTGTTCGGCGTAGGCCAAGAAGTTGGTATAGGGTGCTCTCCAAGCCCCAGTGGTGATGTTGCTGTTGTAGGAAGCCGTGTCCACTTGATAATTTTCGATGGCTCCTGCGGGGAAGAAATTGGGAATCAAACCGTACATATTGGAGTTTACGGCCGCTTCCTTAAGGTGATAGGCTATAACTTTTCCATCTTTCACTCCGGCTTTTATGCGATACTTTATGGCCATTCTGTAAATGCCGTCTTCCATATCATCTTCTTTTGAGAAGACCAATTTGACTGGTTTCCTCACCTTGTCGGCAATCTCTGCAGCCTCTATGGCAAAATCCCCATAAAGTCTTCTACCAAAACCGCCCCCGATACGGGTCATTTCAAGATGGATGTCCTTGGGGTCACGCCCGAGCATTTGTGCTACAAAACCTGCGGTACCCTCTGGTGTTTGGATTGGACCGATCAACCGTACTTTTTCATCAGTGACAGCCGCGAAAAAGTTCATGGGTTCCATGCAGCTATGGGGCAGGAATGGGGATTCATAGGTCCGCTCCAAAATCTGGTCCGCTTCGGCAAAGGCTTTTTTAACATTGCCATCGGCGCGTTGGGTCTCAAATTTATTTCCGTCCAAAAGGTCCATCAGAATCTTGTCATGGTCCGCAGTGCTCTCAGCTTTGCTGGCCTCTTCCCATTCCACCTTTATGGCTTCTTTTGCCTTCAACGCCTCCCATGTAGAACCCGCAATGACCACAATTTTATCACTATCACTGGTAATGTTGGTGATTCTTGGCACTTCCTCTTTTAAAGCACGTAATTTTTCCCCAATGGTGAATACATCCATTACGCCGGGCATGGCTTTAGCTTCGGTGGCATCATACGAGACCAATTTATGGCCAAAGGCCGGCGGACGGACCACAGCGGCGTAAACCATCCCTTCCTCTTTATAATCCAATCCATAAAGTGGCTTGCCTGTGATGATTTCATCAATATCCACATTAGCCGCATCTTTACCTATAATTTTGTAATCTTTTGGGCTTTTGAGCTTGATATCTTCTGGAACTTCCAATTGGGCAGCATCGTTCACTACATCACCATAGCCCAATGTCTCACCGGCGGCATTCGTTATGACACCCTCACTGACGGTACATTCCGATGGGTCCACACCCCAGCGCGCCGCAGCGGCAGAGACCAACATCTGTTTAGCGGCCGCTCCGGTCTGGCGAAGGGCATCCCAACCAAATCGGATGGACTGGCTTCCCCCGGCAACCTGACGGGTATAATTTTCGGTGTCGAGGATGCCCTGTTCCACATGAACATTTTTCCATGCCACGTCCAATTCCTCCGCTACGATCATGGGCATGGAGGTCTTGACCCCCTGCCCTACTTCCGGATTGGGTGAAAAAATGGTCACCGCTCCATTGTCTGCAATTTTGATAAAGGCATTGAAGTCCTTGTAATCCAAACTTGCCAAATCAATTGCGGGTTCCGAAATGACCTTGGGTTTGCACGCCTGAAAAAGGTTAAAGCCTATCAGCATACCTCCTCCCGCCAAGGACGAGTTCCGAAGAAAGGCTCTTCTACTAAGATTTTTATTGTTTGTTGACATTGTAGTTGTTTTTGGTTGCGAAGGATAATGAAGTGCTCATTATTCCATGTTTTCTGCGGCAATCATCACTGCCTTTTTTATACGGGTATAGGAAGCGCAACGACAGATATTGCCGTGCATGGCATTTTTAACCTCTTCTTCCGAAGGATTGGGGTTTTGGGCCAAAAAAGCGGAAGCGGTCATAATTTGACCAGCTTGACAGTAACCACATTGGGGAACATCCACCTCTTTCCAGGCTTGCTGCACGGGATGGTCCCCGTTTTCGGAAAGCCCTTCAATCGTAGTTATTGACTTACCATCGATTTGGGTCATGGTCATGGAACAACTGCGCATTGCTGTGCCATCCACGTGGATGGTGCATGCACCACACTGTCCAATTCCACACCCATATTTGGTGCCCACAAGGTCCAAATGGTCCCTCAGGACCCACAATACTGGAGTGTCTTCCGAAACATCTACGGTCTTTGAAGCCCCATTTACTTTGATTTGATACGTTGGCATAGGTTTTTGAATTGATTACCTGTTGAAGTTACCAAAATTTGATTGCAATGTGTTTTTTTTAACAAGCACCTACTTTTTTTAACTTTTCTTTAAAACGAATACTGGATGCCTATGTAATTTTCATCAAAATTGAGCGTTGTGCATGAAGAACCTCAAACACTATTGAAATGAAAAACATACGCTTTTTCGGTTTAATCCTTTTTACCCTATCCATAATTTATTCCTGCGGAAATGCTGACGATGATGTCAGCTTCGACATCAACCAAAATGAATTGGGATTGGGCAAGCAACCGGATAAATGTCTCGATTTTGAAGATAATGAACTGCTACTTTCCATTCAGGATGAGTTTACAACACCACCCGGAAAAGTCTCCATCCTTTTTAAGGTTTCGGACCTTTTGGGCAATCCCATCTCCGGATTGACTGCAAATCAGTTCACTATTTATGAACAGGGAAGAAACGATGATTGCTTCAATACCATTTCCTCTTCCGAATCGCAGGCCAGAATATCGCCCAACACCCAAGTTTTTAGCAATACTACGCTGTTGGTGCTGGATTTGAGCAATAGTGTATTGGAAAGTAGTTTGGCGGAACTTAAAATTGCGGCATCCAGCTTTGTGGACAATGTGATGCCCGATCCGGAAACGGAAGCCTTTTCCATGGCCATTTATTGGTTTGATGGTGAGGACGAGCTCCATCTTTTGCAATCAGAATCCTCGTCCACAGTGGCGCTAAAAAATGCGATTGATGGAATTACTGCGGATATCAGCAATGATCCCTCAACGGATTTGTACGGGGCGGTCATAAAATCTACCAATATTGCGGAAGGCTTGATTCAAGAAAGCAATAATGCTTCCCGAATCGGTGCGGCTTCCATAGTCCTTTTTACGGACGGAACAGATCAGGCATCGCGCTATTCGGAAGAGAGTGCCCTAAATGTGGTGACCAAGGCCAACCGAAACATTTCGTACTTTACCATTGGGCTTGGTTCGGAAATTGACGTCGACATATTGGAGGAAATTGGAAAAACAGCCAGTGTTTTTGCCGGGAACAAAGAAGAATTGGAAACAACCTTCAATCAGATTTCGCAACGCATCTCAGAACTGGCCAATAGCTTCTACCTTTTTGAATACTGTACCCCAAAGCGGGATGGCAGCGGCAACAACAATCTTGTAATACAGGTGGTGAACAACAATTTGAGTGGGGCCGTTCAGACCCAGTTCAACGCTTCTGGTTTTACAGGGGGGTGCGAATAGCGATTTTTGGTCTTTCTAAAAAGATGCATATCAATTTTCGTTATATTCAACCTCTAAAAGCCAAAATCATGTTGTCCATAAAAAAATACGTGCAGGTCGCAATTGTTGCGGTGTTGATGCTATCCACTTTCTCTGCTTTTTCACAAAAGGTAAGCCCCATTGAGGGCAGATGGGACCTGGAAATGAAATTCAAGGGCAAAACAGTGCCTTCTTGGCTGGAAATCCGGTATTCGGGCCATGAAACTCTTATTGGACGTTTTGTATTTGCCTTTGGGAGCGCGAGACCGATTGCCGAAGTGAAGCTTATCGGCGAGGGTCAGTTCACTTTCAATATTCCACGTCAATGGGAACCAAAAGGCGGGCATATGATTTTTCACGGTAAGTTGGAGAATGACAGCCTAAAAGGCACCATGATCTACACCGACGGGTCCATTTCGCAATGGACGGGAACCCGTGCCCCTAAATTGGCGTATCCAGAAAATGTGGAATGGGGCAAGCCCATGGATTTGTTCAATGGCAAGGATTTGTCTGGATGGCATGTGGACGGGGAAAAGAACCAATGGGAAGCGCAAGATGGTATTTTGGTAAATCCTGAATCGGGTTCCAATCTGATTACCGACGAAAAATTCCAAGATTTTAAATTGCACATCGAATTCCAATATCCAGAAGGCAGCAATAGTGGCATTTATCTACGGGGTCGCTATGAGGTACAAATTGAGGACAATTATGGATTCACTCCAATGGACATCTATTTTGGAGGCATTTATGGGTTTTTGGAACCGAACGAAAATGCGGCCAAACCTGCCGGGGAATGGCAGACGTATGACATAACCCTGATCGGCAGGCGGGTCACGGTGGTTGCCAACGGCAGGACCGTCATCGATGACCGGACCATTCCTGGCATCACCGGAGGTGCGCTCGACAGCAAGGAAGGTGAGCTAGGCCCCATAATGATTCAAGGGGACCATGGCCCGATCAAATTCAGAAATATTGTTCTGACACCCATCAAATCATAGTTTTTACTAGCTACGGCTATCTTAATTGCCCAAGGATTGAACTCCTTGGGGGTACTTGACCTATATCCCTGAACGGCTCAAGTAGGGTTTTTGGCCCCATATTTGTTTTACATATAACAACAACTAATTACATCCGAATGAACAATCGAAAAATTCACCTCAAAAAAAAATGTTATGGATGTAATAAAGGAAATAATTCAGAAAAGTGCCATAGGACCCTTGTCCAATGGGTATAAAAGTTTGGTGTTATCCCTATTTATCTCAATTGTCTTTACATTGATAATCATGTTTGTCGCCTTGGTCATTTATGGCCCAAGTATGAACATTCAGTTTGGATACTAGCGGTAAATGAGGGCGTTGCCAAATAGTTGCTCCTCGAGCGGTTTGGATAGATCTAACAAAAACCCATTGATCAAAGCATGGGTAAGCCTACCTTCCTTTTTTAAGAAAAAAGTGGGATTGACACCCGGTTGCAGCCCAAATTTTTTCAATTCGAAGTTTTGACCTACCATGTGCATTGGATATTTTGTAAAACCGCCTTTTTTTGGCAAAGGGGCCTTTAGAAAAGCAATTCCATCGCTAAGCATGGTCAAGGTTTTGCCATTTTCCACTTCGTTCACGGAGGCCATGACTGGTGGCACAACAGTATATCCTGAAGCATCAAAGGTCTCGTAACCATAGTATGTGGAAAGATCTCCCTGATCAGCTATCACACTTTTATAGTAAAAATCGTTGTGCCCTTCTTGGTCCACTTCCTGACGATGTATGCCCAGGTCCAAAATATAATCCTTGCCAAGCAAGTTGTAAGTAACATTTGCAATTTTCAGGTCGAAGAGTTGGCGATCGTTATGGGGGATTTTTTCGTAGTCTTCCACAGGAATGTTTTCATAATCCCCTTTTGCAATCGTATACAGCGCAGAAAGAATGGAAACGTAGTTCAACTTGCGTATTTCTTGCTTTTCAACATCATTTGCGTACCCTCCAGATTCAATCAAAATTAAACTGGTGCCCCACTTGGCGATATTATCGCCAAAGGCACGGGGTTCAAAGTGGTCATTGTAGCGCCCTACTTGTCCTGGGGCGTAGTTTTGTATAATGTTGTTCATATAAACAATTACCTTCATGGCCCTGGCACGCACATCATTGATGTCTTTTTCATAGTTGTAGGCGGTTGCCAAATAGGAAATGGTTGCTGGTTTATCCGTCAATTCGGCATTGTAATAGGTGCTTTGGTCGTGTAGATTGAATCCAAAATCGGCTGCCAAACTATCTCGAATACGTTTTAGGGTTTGACCTTCGGGCGATTGCAAACGCAAAGCATCCCGATTGATATCGATGCCCAAGGCGTTTCGCCGTTCATAAACCTCTGCCCCATCCGGATTTAGCATGGGCAAAAAGTGCAACTTCAGTTTGGACAGTATTTCTTCTTTTTCCGATTTATGTTCATCGGAATCCAAAAAACGAAGAATATCAAAAATGGCTTGGGTGGCTGTGGGCTCGTTGCCATGCATTTGCGACCATAAGAAAATATCGATGTCCCCTGAACCTATGCTGATCAGGTGCAGGTCCCTGCCTTCTATGGACTCCCCCACCTTTTTTACTTCAAACTTTGGATTGAACCGATAATCCGCGATCAGGGGTTGTAATTGTTGATGTTTTATACGCCTTTTGTCCAAGCTGGGCTCCTTAAAACTTTCATACCCATCGTAGAGCTGGGTTGTAAAATCGCTTTGAGCGGCCATGGACAACGGAGCCATAAACAAAAGAAGGGCGAAAAGATTTTTTATCATAAGATTACTTTGTGGGAACGGGTTTAAAATTAAGCTTTTTGGTCGCTTTGCGGACTTTGTTCATAAAATCCATGCCGGGATCGGTCTTTTCAGTGCGATAGCCATCATCCACCTCCAACCAAAGGGGGTGATCCTCAAATAGGGTATACTCTTGGTGGCCGATGACGTATTCAATGGGATATTTTGCAGCCAACAATTTCACTAGATGGATGTTGGCCTTCAGTTGTTTTTTGGTGAGCGGCACGCCTTCCGTCCCTCCCACGTTTTCTATGCCGATGGCACAATGGTTCAGTCCGATGGTGTGTCTTGCCATAATGTTTTCCGGCATCAATTGGTAAATGGTTCCGTCTTGGTCCACCAAATAATGTGCAGAAACATTTAAACCACTGACGCTCTCAATATCCGGTCGCCAGTTAGGCAATGTGGGGCGATTGAAGGCTTCAAACGATTTTTTTAGCGACGGGATTGCCGTCCAATGCAAAACAATCATCCGAGGGGTGATTTCTGGGGAATCTTGTTCCAAATTGTAGCGCTGGGACAAATACGCCTTGGTAAGTTCCACCCGTTCATCATTGAAAAGGATGGGTATTTGGACTATCTCCCTTTTTGAAGCACAGGAGATCAAAAGAAGTGTCATAAGAATGAGCAGTATGTTGTGCTTCATTTTGTTTTATTTTCAACAAAGGTAGTATCCTTGGGAATCGCATAACAAATAAACAATTTCTTTTTGCCCCATTGTCTTGCTTTTTTTACATCAACGCCCATGTAGATATCGATGCGGTTTCTCCAACGGTAGTGCATTTTATCCTTCACATAAAAGGTATCGGGAAAGGTATCGATTTTCACCATGGTGTTGTGGGTAAGTCCACGGCGGATTAGATCACGGGAAACCGCAATACTTTTCATGCCCGGTTTTAGGGTATCGCCCCAAGCTGCAACAGAGGGACTGATACTGTCTGTTTGCCAGGCCACCGAGTTGTATGCCGACGCAGTGACCTCGAGCCCTATCCATTCAAAATTATCCACCTTCTTAGGCTGGGCACATGAAACGAAGAGGGCCAACAATAAGTATTCTTTTTTCAAACGGTTATATGCTGGTTGACTCTAAATATACGCAATCCTTAAAATTATCCAGGAAGTGGCACGTAGGTTTCATCCTGCCCCATCATGGGAAACGATTTGTCCCTCCAATCCCTTTTTGCAGTTTCAATCCTTTCCTTGCTGGAAGAAACGAAGTTCCAATAAATGTGCCGCTCTTCAGAAAGCGGTTCACCACCAAAAAGCAGCAAATGAGTATTTGGTTTCAAAATGATCTTACAAGTATCTTCCACCTTGGAGACCAAAATATGGCCCTTTCCGATAACTTCTTCACACGCTTCAATGACGCCATCTACGATACAAATCCCAATTTCCCCACTGAGTTTCCCTGAAATATCCAGACTATATTCCTCGTCGTTTTTCACTTCAACCATGAACAAAGGAGAATGTACCGGAACGGGTGATTTTTTTCCATAGCCCTGCCCTGCGATCAGCGTAAATTCGGCATTTTCATCTTTCCATCGGGGCAATTCTTTGGCCTCGATATGATGGAATTGGGGTTCCATTTCCTCCAAATGCTTGGGCAATGCCACCCAAATTTGATACCCATGGGCGGTAAAGGTGTTTCCATCCCTCAGGTCTTTTGGGGTTCTTTCGGTGTGGGTCACGCCTTTTCCAGCGGTCATCCAATTCACAGAACCTGGGCGGATACGTTGATGGGTGCCCATACTGTCCTCATGGACCAATTCACCTTCCAACATATAGGTCAAGGTAGAGAGGCCAATGTGCGGATGCTGGTCCACATCCATATATTTTGTGGGCCCCAGGGTGGTAGGCCCCATATGATCTATAAAAATAAAAGGGCCTATCATCCGCTTCTTTTTAAAGGGAATAAGCCTTCCGACCAAAAAATCACCGATATCCCGGCTTCGCTCCTCAATGATCAGTCCAATGTTCGACATGTGGTATTTATTTATATTTAAGCATAATTTACAACAAATCTTAGACCATGAAACTTTTCAAACGTATTCTTCTGTTGCTTTTATTGGGCATCGGGGTATTGGCCTACCTCAATTATTCCAAACTCAATATAATTGCTGGCTACGCGGCCAAAAATATGGCCTCCGGAGTATTTGTGGCCGGTCGTTCCGAAGCATCCATCATTCAGAACGACAACAATGTGCCCCTTATAAAATTGGCCGATGTGGAAGTTGACAAGGATCAAAAAGCAGCTTCAGCCTCCGTGTATGGCCTGTTGGAGCGCACTGCGGTACAGCGTGAGGGATTGGGTACGGTTTTGGTAAATAGCGATTACAATGCGGAAAAAGTGATGCCAAAACCAAACAGGGCCAAAGTACAGGATACTATTCCCTACCCTTTCGGACAGGCGGACCCCAGGGACACCATTTTTATGGAAGTGGATATGCTAGGGATTCAAAATGCGCTGGATATGGTATTTGATAATCCAGAAACACAAAAAACGCGAACCGCTCTTATTTTGTATAAAGGATACCTGCTTGCTGAACGTTATGTGAATGGATTTACCCGCGACACCCCAATTTTGGGGTGGTCCATGACCAAAAGCGTGCTTGCCACCTGTTTTGGTATTTTGGAGCATCAGAAAAAATTGGAAATGGACTGGCCGGCGCCCATTGCCGAATGGAAGGATGATGAGCGCAAGAATATCACCTTGAACCACCTGCTTCGCATGCAAAGCGGTCTGGAATGGGATGAGGATTATACCAAAATCTCCGATGTAACCCGCATGCTCTTTCTGGAAAGTGATATGACACAGGCCCAAAAGTAAAAACCCTTAGTTGCCAAACCAACCGAAGTCTGGAACTATTCTTCTGGAACCACGAACCTACTTTCCGGTATTTTAAGGCAGCAATTTCGCAGCCATCAGGAGTATCTCGACTTTCCCTACATATCATTTATTGACAAAATCGGAATGCATTCCATGGTGCTGGAGGCCGACCTGGCAGGAAACTACGTAGGTTCTTCCTATTCTTGGGCCAGTACCCGGGACTGGGCCCGTCTGGGACAGTTGTACTTGAACAGGGGCAACTGGAACGGGGAGCAACTGTTTGATGCTTCATGGGTGGATTACATTATCACACCCACTGAAAATTCCAATGGCAGGTATGGTGCTCACTTTTATCTCAATGCAGGGGGACATTATCCCGATGTTCCCAAAGATTTATACTCATGCAATGGATACCAGGGCCAGCATGTTTTTATCATTCCATCAAAGGACTTGGTGATCGTGCGTACCGGATTGGCTGAAGAACCGGACTTTCAGGCCAACAGATTCTTGTCAGCTATCGTAAAAAGTGTACCGTAAATCGAGAAGAGGTATTGAAAACAACCGTAAACCACAAGAAAATGCCTCTTCACAACAATAATTTCATTTACGGGAACTGGGGTGGTACATTTACATTGTAATTAATTCGAAAAGTAAATTTTTTCATTTTCATATAGTGTTCTCGTAAAAGAGTCTTGACCCAAGTGGCAAGGCTCTTTTTGATTTAGGACCATCCTAAATGTTGACACGAATTACACTAACCATGAACATAGGATTCTACTGATTCCTGCGAATTGTACATTGGTCATTGATTCAGGGAATCCACTGATTCTTTCCAAAATTGGGCTTACGCTTTTCCAAAAAGGCATTTCTCCCTTCCTTTGCCTCTTCGGTCATATAGGCCAACCGTGTGGCCTCTCCCGCGAAGACCTGTTGCCCCACCATGCCATCGTCGGTAAGGTTCATGGCAAACTTGAGCATTTTAATGGAAGTGGGCGATTTTTCCAAGATCTCCTGTGCCCACTGGTAAGCGGTAGCTTCCAGTTCACCATGTGGGACAACTGCATTCACCATGCCCATTTCATAGGCTTCCTGAGCCGAATAGTTCCGGCCCAAAAAGAAGATCTCACGGGCCTTTTTCTGTCCTACCATTTTGGCTAGATAAGCCGAACCATATCCCCCGTCAAAACTGGTGACATCAGCATCGGTCTGTTTAAAAATGGCATGTTCTTTACTAGCCAAGGTCATATCACAGACTACATGAAGGCTATGCCCCCCTCCCACGGCCCAGCCTGGCACCACGGCAATTACCACTTTGGGCATAAAACGGATGAGGCGCTGCACTTCAAGTATGTTCAGCCGGTGGTAGCCATCCTCGCCTACATACCCCTGATGGCCCCTGGCCTTTTGGTCGCCACCACTACAGAAGGCCCATTTGCCATCTTTCGTGGAAGGTCCTTCGCCGGATAACAATACCACGCCGATCGACGTATCCTCCTGCGCATCATAAAAAGCTTTATAGAGTTCGCTCGTGGTTTTGGGCCGAAATGCGTTGCGGACATTTGGGCGATTGAAGGCGATTCGGGCCACACCGTCACATTTTTTATAGGTAATGTCCTCAAATTCCATGGCGGTCTGCCAGTTGGGTGATTTCATGTGCAATAAATTTGTTGTTTACAAAGTAACGGAAATTCCAAATCATTGTCATTTCGGCATTGGCACAGCGAACGTGAGAAATCCAAAAACACCCTTTGGTAACCCCTTACCTCCACAACACCCAGATTTCTCAATCGTCCCGCCCTCAGCCGGGACTCCTATCGAAATGACAATTGATGTTGATAAACAAGACTAACCGAAAGGGAAAAACATGGATTTTAAAGGAAAAATCAACGAACTTCGTTACCTGTGCTGAACTTGGTTCAGTATCGTTGGATATAATTCATTAGAACAGAATTATATCTTAATACGTTATGCATGATTAGAAAATAAACATTGATGGAGCTTATTAAAGTCAACAATACAAACTTTGGGTTTATAAAAGATTTTAAACATGATCAAAAAATAAGAGCGAGTTTCAATAGTTTAACACAAGCCGTCTTTGCCTTCAGTCTAGAAAAGTGGTACCATGATGGTTTCTGGGGTGACTATTATATTCCCTATTCGCTGCTACATAATGACAAGGTTGTATCAAATGTTTCAATTAACAAGATTGAATTTGATATTGAAGGTGAGAGAAAGTCGGGAATTCAAATTGGTACAGTAATGACTGACGAAAAATACAGGAATAGAGGACTTAACAAATACTTGATGGAAAAGATAATGCATGAATGGAAAGATAGGACTGATTTTGTTTATCTCTTCGCGAATGACAGTGTGCTTGATTTTTATCCGAAGTTCAAATTCAAGGTTGTAGAGGAATATCAACACTCGAAAAACGTAGATACACACAGGGCTTCATCAGCCTGGAAAAAACTGAACATGGATGATCCGGCTGATGTCACTTTTTTAATAGGAAGAATTAAAGATTCTAATCCGATAGCAAAGATATCCATGAGAAACAACGTTTCTCTGATTATGTTTTATTGCAATTGGTTTAAGAAAAACAGCATTTATTATATAGAAGAACTTGATGCAATTGCCATCGCAGACTTTCAAAGTGACACTTTGTATCTCAATGATATATTCTCAATTGGTCCAGTGAATATTGATAACGTGATTCATAGCATATCTGATAAAAGTATTCAGCGGGTGATTTTGGGGTTTACTCCTTTGAATGATGAGGGGTTTGAAAAACATTTATTAAAGGGAACAGACACGCTTTTTATGCTAAAAGATAAGGTTGAATTTCTCACAAATAAACACTGGATGTTCCCAGTTTTATCTCACGCTTGAAGAAGTTTATTTATAAATATAAGAAATAACCACTCCCAACAACGTATAAAAATAATTGCTACATTAGGGCTTAAACAAGGGTAGCTGCTATTTTGTTACGTCTGATTTTCCTGCGGAAAATCCTCGCACACGAAACGGCAACTATTCTAATACGAGACCGATAACGAAACCTCCTCTTCCCCGAAATGCCAACAAAAAATAAAGGATTTCTTTTTATTCTTTTTGCTAGCTTTAAATCATGCAAAAAACATTGGTCTTCTTCGCCTTTTTGTTGGGCTCTAGCCTTTATCCTCAAAATCTGGAAATCACAGGAAAGGTTTTTGTTGACACCAATGGCAATGGTGCCCAAGAGGCAAACGAAAAAGGCATTCCCGGTGTGGTGGTCTCGGACCAGGCAGCCACAGCAATCAGTGATGCCACAGGCAGTTTCTGCTTGGTTTCGACCACCGATTTCCCCTACGTTTTCATTTCCAAGCCCAATGGATATGCGGGGAATTTTTTTAAGCCCAAAGCTGCTCAGGTCAGTTTTCCCTTGCAAAAAACCGGGGACCAGAGCCATTTTAGGTTTATCCATGCCTCCGATACGCACGTGGATTCCCTGAATCTTCCCCGTATGCAACGCTTTCGGCAGCTTGTGGACTCCCTGGCCGTGGATTTTGTGGTCATCACCGGCGATTTGATACGGGATGCCCTTCGGGTAAACGAGGAAACGGCCAGCAATTACTATCGCATGTATCGGGAGGCCATTGAAAAAATAAAAGTGCCCGTGTATAGTTCGATGGGCAACCATGAGCTATTTGGCATTGAACGGGACAAGTCGCTGATCAGCCAGGACCATCCGCTGTATGGCAAAAAAATGTACCGCCATTTTCTAGGTCCCAATTATTATTCCTTCAATCATGGTGGGGTCCATTTTGTGGCCATCGACGGGGTGGATTATCAGAACCTCTATTATTTTGGTGGGGTGGACTCGCTTCAACTGCAATGGCTGGAAAAGGACCTACAACCATTGCCGGAGCACACGCCCATAATCACTTTTAACCACATACCCTTTGTTTCCCCCGGTTTTTCGTTCCAAGATTTTGACAGCCATACTTTTTACGGACCCCAATTGTTGGAACAGGATGGGAAACTGGAGCATCGGCATATTGTGTACAATTTTGGAGAAGTAAAAAAACGGATTGGTGACCGGCCCTACCCCCTTGCCCTTTCAGGGCATTACCATGCTGCACAGGAAGGCCAATTTGAGCATTCGGAAACCTTGTTCGCACAGACCTCGGCCATTACCCGACCGGATACCTATGAAAACAACGGTTTCAAGATTCGTTCAGGTTTTACGGTGTATGAAGTCAAGGATGGAAAAATTGTATCCAGAACGTTCATCCCCCTAAACTTTCCATGACCTTTTTGTGGCTTCAGAAAAATGGCCGAACTTAGGTGGAAATCAAAGTAGAAAACCATTGATGACCAACCGTATGAAAACTTTCCACCCTTTCCCATTTTTTCTTTGCTTGATGCTCTTTTTTGGGTGCCAGGAACAGCAGCAATTTGATGTACTCATTAAAAATGGCCATATCGTTGATGGCTCCAACAGCCCATCATTTGTTGGGGATGTCGGCATCAATGCAGACACCATTGTCGCCATCGGAAACCTTAAAAATGCCAAGGGCCATTTGGAAATCGATGCCACTGGCAATGTAGTGGCCCCGGGTTTCATCAATATGCTGAGCTGGGCCGTCGAATCCCTGATTGAGGACGGTCGGTCCATGAGCGATATCAAACAAGGGGTTACGCTCGAGGTTTTTGGGGAAGGATGGTCCATGGGGCCGCTGAACGAAAAAATGAAAAAGGAGGAGCTGGAAAGCCAGGGCGACATTAAATTCGGCATCCCCTGGACCACGCTCGATGAATATCTTGAACATCTGACCGAAAAAGGCATTTCGCCCAATGTGGCCTCTTTTGTGGGCGCAACCACGCTCAGGATACATACGGTGGGCTACGAGGACAGACCCCCTACGGCCCAGGAACTGGACTCCATGAAATTGATGGTGAAACAGGCTATGGAAGATGGTGCTTTAGGTGTTGGTTCCTCACTGATCTATGCGCCCGCCTTTTATTCCTCCACCGAAGAATTGATTGAACTGTGCAAGGTGGCTTCCGAATATAACGGCATGTACATCAGCCATATGCGCAGTGAGGGAGAAAAACTGTTGGAAAGTTTGGATGAGCTCATCGAAATTGCCGATAAGGCCGATATACGGGCTGAAATCTATCATTTGAAGCAAAGTGGCAAAGCCAATTGGGATAAGTTTGATGCCGTGGTGGCCAAGGTGGACTCGGCACGGGCCGCCGGATTGAAGATCACCGCGAACATGTACAACTATGTGGCCGGTGCCACGGGATTGGATGCGTCCATGCCGCCGTGGGTACAGGAAGGCGGGTATGAAAAATGGGCGGAACGCTTGCAAGATCAAGAAATAAGAAAGCAAGTGCTTAAGGAAATGACCACGCCCACTGATGCCTGGGAAAGTCTTATGCAGGCCGCTGGCGACCCGAGTAAGATTTTGCTTGTGGGCTTCAAGAACGATTCCTTAAAATACCTAACTGGTAAAACCTTGAAGGAAGTTGCCGAAATGAGGGGACTTTCACCGGAAGAGACCGCCATGGATTTGGTTATTGAGGATGGCAGCCGCGTAGGGACCATATATTTTTTGATGTCCGAGGAGAATGTGAAAAAACAAATGGCACTGCTTTGGATGAGCTTTGGTTCCGATGGAGGTTCCTTGGCCTCCGAAGGGGTGTTCCTCAAGTCCAACACACACCCCCGGGCGTATGGCAATGTGGCTCGCCTGTTGGGAAAATATGTCCGCGACGAGCAGGTGATTTCGTTGGAGGAGGCCATTCACAAATTGACCAAAATGCCCGCCACCAACCTGAGAATCAAAAAAAGAGGGGAACTGGCCGTTGGTAATTATGCAGATGTTGCCGTTTTTGACCCAAAAACCATTAAAGATCTGGCCACTTTTGAAAACCCACACCAATATGCAACCGGAATGGAACACGTGTTTGTCAATGGCACGCAGGTCTTGGAACATGGTGAGCATACGGGCAAGTTTCCCGGACGGGTGGTGCGCGGACCTGGCTGGAAAGGCGATAAATAACTTGAAAAGAAAATCCTATTTTTTATTGTTCCCAAATCATGAAAAAAGAAGAAATAGCCACCATTTTGGATTCCTTGAGGAAACCAGCCTATCTTCCCCAACTGGTACACAATGAATCGGGGCCGCAATTTTCAGCACATTCAAAATACAACGGATTCCCGTATTTGAGGCATGAAGAAGATTGGCCCTCCTGCCCTATTTGCAATCGGCTGATGCCTCTTATTTTCCAACTCAACCTTTCGGAAATGCCCATTCAAAAAAAAGAAAACCGATTGGTCCAATGTTTCCAGTGTCTCAATTTAAGGGCAGATGGCAGCCGTTGCGAGCTTGAATATCCTAAACTACGGGGTGCTGTTTTACGAAGTTTGGATACGGTTGGTGCTTCGGCGCATATTCCTGTTGATTTTGATCAATTCTTTGAAAGTCATAGCTCCTTCCTGGATATTCTTTGGCAAAAGATGCAAAACGAAGTCGTAATAGCCTCTTGGCAACAAGTGGATGATTACCCCAGCGGCGTGGACTTCAATGAAAAAATGGACTATTTGGCTGACCAAATTGGGGAAACGACCCTGGACTTTATATGGGACAACATTGGTCTGTTGGACGAATGTGGGGACAAAAAATGTATTTCTAGGGACAAGCTATTCGGCTATCCCTGCTGGGACCAAACTGAGGCATATCCCAAAACGGCTGCCGCGATTGACCAATTGCTTTTTCAATATAATGGCATTCTAACTTCGAAGATAGCCACGGTAACTTTCCCTAATGGTGAAACTGGCAAGCTGTTTCAGGACAGGGAATCAAATCAATTTTCATTTGTAGTGGGATAACAACTTGGTCACTTTCTATTTTTTTCCTCAATCCACTTGCCCATAAACTTGGTACTGGCCAAGGTCTGGTGCTGTAACAAGGCCCCAACATAATTTTCAGAACGATGTTGCGTCAGGTTTTGTTGGAACCACTCAAGTTTGACCTTTAACTGAGGGAGCCACTTGGTTTTTGAGTATCCCTGGTTGATCAACTCAACTCCGCGTTGTTGAGCTTTGCTCCAAAGGATTTGGTCGTTGTGGAGCGCTAGGGCAGAATTGATAAATTCTTCATCGCTATGGGCAATGCTTCCAGGCCATTTCGATCCGGACAGCATACCTTCCGCGCCAACAGTTGTGGTAACGCTTGGGGTGCCATTTTGCATGGCTTGAACCAATTTTCCTTTGATCCCTGCACCAAAGCGTAGCGGTGCTAGGCACACGCGGGAATTGGCTATTTGTTTGTCCAGGTCTTCCACCCAGCCCAAGACCAGAAACCCTTCCGAAGGATTGTGCATTTCCTGTATTTGTTGTGGCAAATATGCCCCAAAAACTTGCAGGCTTGCGTTGGGCAATTTTTTTCGAAGTAAAGGCCACACCGATTTTTTCAGATACATAACGGAGTGGACATTTGGCTCGTGCCTGCCATTGCCATAGGTAATAAAGCCTTCCCGTTGCTCAAAGGGCGGCCATGATTTGACCTTTTCTTCATCAATCCCATTCAGCAGAAAAGGCAAATGCATCAGGATTTCCTGGGGCAGTTTCAATCTTTTATGGAGCAATTCCATCTCAAAAGTGGATGTCAATAGCGAGAGGTCGCTCCGATAGATGCTGGCCACTTCTCGTTTTGTCATATCCCCATCCAGCCAATCCTTCACGGTGAACACCTCTCCTTTTCGATGACAGACTTCCCTATGTTTTCTAAGGGAATGCAAATCCTCGGTATTCAGTATGCGGATGGCGTTCGGTGCATGTGCTGCAACACGCCAACCAAATTGTTCCTCGACCATAAAACGGTCAAAAACCACAATATCGGGTTTCAATTCTGCCACAAAAGCATCAAAACTTACATGGTTTAGTTTGATCGCAGCTGTTTTTATGCCCAGGCTTTCCAGATTATGGCTATGTGCTGTTTTTGTAGCTGTGGATGCAAAAGTGAGATGGTAACCAAAACCCTTGAAAGCAAAAAGTAGTTGTAGCATGCGCTGGCCCGCCGCCGTGGTGCTGGGTTCGGGCCAAACAAAGCCGATGAACAATGCTTTCTTCATGGGCTACATCATTGCGGCGAACTTTTTGGATATGCTTGACCTCAATTTCCTTTCATAATCCTCCTCGAGCCACTCTTTGTAGTTTTTGGTGTTGTTCATAATGCAGTAGGAATATTGCTTCACGCGGTACGCAATCTCTTCCTTGAGTTCCTTGGCCAGAATACGCGCATCAAAAACGTCCTCACTGTTCTCCACACAGATCTGGGCATGCTGCTCAATGCTGAGTTCCAGTACTTCTTTTGATTTTCTACCCTGGGCAAAGACTTTTTTGTATTCTTCCTTGATGTCGAAGGTTATTTTATCGGACTTACTGAACTTGGCCTTCAGTTCTTCCGGCATCTCGTAGACAAAATCCCGTTCTATGTCCTCATCGTTTTTGATGTTTTCCAAATAGAAATCCGGAAAATGGAAAATTTCCTGCCAATCCACCGGTGCGTCCCACGGACCGAAGCGGGCAATGTTGTTCCCCAAATCTATGACATTGAACTCCTTTTTGTTGGGAAGTACGCGCGAACCTCTTCCTATCATTTGAAAGTATAGGGTAAGCGACCGTGTGGCCCTGTTCAGGATGATGGATTCCACGGTAGGCTCATCAAAGCCGGTGGTCAAGATACTCACGGAGGTCAATATGGCATCGGGAGTTTTGGCGAACCAGTCCAAGATGTCCCGCCTCTCGGTGGCATTGTTCTTGTTGTCCAAATGGCGGACGTTGTATCCTGCTTTTTTAAAGGTTTCATACACGTAGAGCGAGGTGTTGATGCCATTGTTGAAGATCAAGGTTTTAGTCCCCTTGGCAATTTCCTCATAAGCGGACAGCAATTTGCCCAACATGCTATGATTTCCATAGAATTCGTCCGACGACTTTACGGTATAGTCCCCATGAATGCCCAATTTTAAGGTTTTGAGACTGACATCGTAGTTGTACAGTTTGGCCTTGGACAAAAAGTCCTTTTGAATCAAGGATTTTATGGACTCCCCTACAATGAGATGCTTGTAGTGGTCCTTCATGGGCAGTTTGATGTTGGAACTCAGCGGGGTGGCCGTTACGCCAAGGATGGTGGAATCATCAAAATATTTGAACAGCTTGCGGAACGAATTGTAGTGGGCCTCATCAATGATCACCAAACCAATGTTGTTTATTGCCACTTTTTCCTCTTGAAGTCGATTGTTCAGCGTTTCCACCATGGCCACAAAGCACATATAATCGTCTTGGTCGTACAGTTCCTTCACATCACTGTTGATAATCTTGTTGCTTACCCCAAAACCGCGCAACATTTTGGAGGTCTGCTTGCTTAGCTCAATTCGGTGGGTAAGGACCATCACTTTCTTCCCAGTCTGTTTGATGTATCGTCTGGTTATTTCGGAAAAAATCACTGTTTTGCCACCTCCCGTGGGCAATTGGTACAAAATATTGGTACCCTCGGGCAGTTTGTTGATGTGCTCAAAGATTTTTCTAAGATCTTCTTGCTGATAGTTGTACAGTGTTTTTTTATTGTCCGCTTTTTGTACCTCCAATGGAAAAGTGGTTTTTGGGTCCGTAATTTTAAAACCCTACAAAATTATAAGATTTTTGGGCGACAGGGCACTGCTTTTATGGCAATTCTTTCAAGATACTATCAACATATGTCTTAGGTACTGATTCACATGGATATAGCCGCCTGCTCATAAGATTTTGATAAGAATAACATTTCTTACTTGGAAATTTAGCTTTTATGCATTATTATGTAAGCTATAATCACTTTTAACCAAATGTATATATGAGGCAGTTAAAAATCATCAAGCAAGTAACCAACCGGGAGTCAAAATCCTTGGATAAGTATCTTCAAGATATCAGTAAGATTGATTTGATCACTGCCCAGGAAGAAGTGGAACTGGCGCAACGGATCAGGGCCGGTGACCAAGCTGCCCTTGAGAAATTGACCAATGCAAACCTACGGTTTGTGGTTTCTGTGGCCAAGCAATATCAAAACCAGGGATTAAAGTTGCCCGATCTTATCAATGAGGGGAATGTAGGTTTGGTAAAGGCGGCCAAACGGTTTGATGAGACCCGGGGATTCAAGTTTATCTCCTATGCCGTTTGGTGGATTCGACAATCCATACTGCAGGCTTTGGCGGAACAATCGCGTGTGGTTCGGCTTCCTTTGAACAAAATTGGTTCCATCAATAAGATCAAAAAAACATTTTCATACCTGGAGCAGGCCCATGAAAGGCCTCCTTCAGCGGAGGAAATTGCAAAGGAACTGGACATGACCGTCACGGAGGTAAAACAGTCGTTAAAAAATACCGGAAGGCACGTATCCATGGATGCACCCTTGAAAGAAGGCGAGACCTCCAGTTTGTATGATGTACTGAATACCGGGGATTCCCCTAAACCTGACCGCGGGCTCATGCATCAATCCCTGAACACGGAAATCAACCGGGCCTTGGAGACACTTTCTCCCCGAGAGGCTGATGTGGTTCGGCTATACTATGGCATAGGTGACCAACAATCCATGACCCTGGAAGAGATTGGCAGCACATTTGATCTGACCCGTGAAAGGGTACGGCAAATCAGGGAAAAGGCCATACGGAAGCTCAGACATACCTCCAAGAGCAAGATTCTTAAGTCCTATTTGGGACAATAACTGACCTAAATAAAAAAGGGGAACCAATTTTGGTTCCCCTTTTAAATGATAAATCACTTTAAACTCTCATAAGTTATTCAGCTGGTTGATCTCAAAATCAGCTAGAATATCGTTCAGATCCTGAATAAAATTTAAATAGGACGTGTTTTCGTGGTTCCTGTTCTTCATGGGGCAAAATTTGGGGATGGCCTATAGGTAATCCAATTCGGCCAATTGGTTCAAACTTAGTATCTCGTTGAGTTCCTGCAAAAAGGAAAGATATTCTTCTCCGTAGGTGTCGTATAACATGGTGCGGTATGATTTTAGGGTCTATCTTATTAACGTAAACCTATCTTAAACATTATGGCTTTCCAATAAATTGTGGTGAAAACTTGGATAAAAGTTGTGAAACGCGGAAATTAAGAATTGATCGCTCCATGATCTAAAGGTCTGTGTTGAAGATTTCCAAGGTGACCTCAAAATCCATGTTCAGGTCTTTGTCAACCTTTGTGGGCCTTATATTAAATTCATCGTAGAGAAAGCAAAGACTCATGGGCAGTCTTTTGGTTTCATTTTTGGGAATTATCCCCATTTTTTCATAGAAGGCAGCTTTCACCTTCAACGCCTTTTTTCTTACCTCTGGGTGTTCCGAAGCGCAAAGCAACTCCAATAGCGGTAGTTCCTTCACGTCCCCTATTTCAAGGATCTCATCCAGAAGCAAAAGCTTACAGTCTATATCAGCGGCGTGTTCAAACAACTGATGAAAGATACTCTGGTGGTACTTTGGCAAGTCATTATCTTTCATGGTGTTTTGGGTCTTACATGGTTTTCAGGGCATTTAATTCGGAATCTACCTGTGCCTCTACCCTCGGGAACTCTTCAAGAAATTGATCATAGAGAAAGCCCAAATAGGTTAGATCCATATCCGTTTTGGACACATGGTCCATTTCTGATACGATTTGTGTCAGTCCATTTATCCTCATCATTTTTAGGGTTGGCAGTATCCTTTGGCAAGCGGTGCGCATTTCCTTGAAGTTTTCCATATCAAGATTGACTTTGGCACAGCCAATAAATTCCAGGATGTTGTGCTTGTAGCGTTTTATAAGTTCCTCGAGAAGTTCCATCTGGCCCATACATTCCTCCAACACCAATTTTAGGTTTATGGTGTCGGAAACAAAGCTTGATTCTGCCGTCATTTGGGTTGAACGCCCCCCGCTTTTGTTTTCCAGGAAGCGACTTTCGATTCCCAGGGCAAGGGATTTCATGGCCTCGGTTATCTTCTTTTGCTCTGCGTTAAGCCCAGTTTTCTCAAGCGATCCAATCAAGGAAACCAATGCTTCTCGGTCTTTGGATACGATTCCATCCGGGAGTGTCGGTGGTTGTTGACGGGATGGTTCTATGCCCATAGTATCGAACATATGCTCCAATTGGTTCATTTCATCCGCCCCGAAGACTTTTTCCTCAAGGCCATTTCGAAAAATTTCAAAAGATCTTTTCAATTCCCCGGCTTCAACAATGCCCAGTTCCTCATAGGAAAAATTGCTCAATCCAATTTCCAGTTTTTCCAAATACCTTAGTAAATCCCTTGTTCTCAATTTGTATGGAGTTATGTCTGTTGTAATCCATTAAAAATCTTGATTTAAGGCAACCCACCCAATTAATTGTTCCATAGCGCGCTTATTTTGTTGTCAAATTGCTTTATTTGTAGGTTTAAATATTGGCCAATGAAACAAGTATACCTGTGGTGCGCATTGACATTGTTGTTTTCGTGTGCCGATAAGAACCAAACCAAAATGGAAACCGTGGAAGAAAAAGCCAAAAGGATACATGAACAGGTGATTACTGTGGACACTCATGTGGACATCAATGTGAAGAACTTCACCGACAGTATCAACTATTCGCAAAAGTTGAACACCCAGGTAGATCTTCCCAAGATGAAAGAAGGCGGGCTGGATGTGGCCTGGTTCATTGTATATACAGGACAGGATTCGCTTACCGCTGAAGGCTATGCAAAAGCTTCTGAGAATGCCTTGGCCAAGTTTGATGCCATACATAAACTCTGCAGCACCTTCGCTTCCGGGGAAATTGGTCTGGCCCTTACCTCCGACGATGTTCGAAGAATCTCCAAAGCTGGCAAGAAAGTGGCCATGATCGGGGTAGAAAATGCATATCCCATTGGCGAGGACCTTTCCAAGTTTGAGGAATACCACAGATTGGGGGCCCGCTATATCTCCCTGTCCCATAATGGCCATAGTCAATTTTGCGATTCGCATACTGGTGAGAAAGATGGAATTTGGTTGCACAATGGTTTAAGTGAACTTGGACAAGAAGCTGTAAAAGAGATGAATAGACTTGGTATTATGATTGATGTATCCCATCCATCAAAAGAATCCATGAAACAAATGGTGGCCCTTTCCAAAGCGCCAATAATTGCCTCACATTCATCCGCCCGGGCCTTATGCAACCATAGCAGAAACTTGGATGATGAGCAATTGAGATTGATAAAGGAAAATGGAGGTGTAGTACAAACCGTCGCCTTTAATGCCTATTTGAACACAGAAAAGCAAGAAGCGCGAGCGGCTTATATGAAGGGCATCTATGAAAAAGTAGCTTCTTCGTTGGGGATCAATTGGTTTGAGCGCTCAGAATTTTTCTCTTTGACCGCGGAACAGCAAGAGGAATACATGGAAAATTACCCTAAAGTGACCAAGCGGGCGAACGAGTTGGCTTCGATGGACCCGGATGCACCTCCCGCTGTGGACGTTTCTGATTTAGTGGACCATATTGATTATATGGTTGACCTGATTGGCATAGATCACGTGGGGATTAGTTCCGATTTTGATGGCGGTGGCGGCATTGCCGGCTGGTCCGATGCTTCGGAGACCTTTAATGTTACCTTGGAATTGGTAAAAAGAGGTTATACTGAGGAAGAAATAACCAAGCTATGGGGCGGCAACCTGCTGCGGGTACTGGACGAAGTCCAGGCTATAGCAGCAGGACCCCATTAAGATTTTCCCTTTTCCTCCTCTTTTTTGGCCAAGCGGTCCTTTACATACTCAATTTTGGTCTTACCATGTGGAGAAGGGTTTCCCTTTTCATCCAAATTGACCATGATGATATTATCAACCGTAACGATACTTTCATGCGTCATTTTGTTACGGACTTCACAGTTCAAGGAAATGGAAGTGTGGCCAAACTTGATGACATCAATACCTATTTCCACAATGTCCCCTTCCACCGCTGTGCTCATAAAGTTGATTTCGGAGATGTATTTGGTCACCACCTTTTTGCTCTCCAATTGAATGATGCTGTAAAGAGCAGCTTCTTCATCAATCCAGGACAAAAGCTTTCCTCCAAACAAGGTGCCGTTTGCATTAAGATCTTCGGGCTTTACCCATTTTCTGGTATGGAATCGCATAAACGAAAAATTTGGGTTTTCAAGCAAAATTAAGCCATGAAAGCCTTGCTATCCCTCCTTTCATCATTTTAACAGAAAGATTTCAATTTTTACAAAATATGTTAATCATTAAATAAACTTTTCTTAATTCCGAGGGGTGAAAAAAATAATCCCAATAAATTTCTGTATCAAACAAAACGAACCATCATGACAAAATCGATTACGGAGTACTATTCGGACCCCGGCTTCACCGTTTTTAAAGTGCCCACCTGGAGGGCCAAATTCTATACCTTCCTGTCCGTGGAAATTTGGGGCAATATTCCAAGCCATCTTCAACGCAGGTTATCTTCTTGGTACAGTTCCATTTATGACAAATCGTTTTCAAAGCGGATCATCAAGCCTTACATACGGCTTAATTATTCTGATAAAGATTACTTGGATAAGTTTAAACCGCCCCATGGGAAAAGCTCGTTTGAAAGCTTCCAAGATTTTTTTATCCGTGAGTTCAGGGAACTTCCTAAATACGAAAGTCCCTTTGTTTGGCCTTGTGAGGGGCTTCTTTGTGATGAGCAAAAGGTGGGGCAGTTGAATTTGGTAAGGGTAAAATGCGACGTGCTCTCCGTAGCTACGGTGTTTGGTTTAAGCGACCGCGAAATTCCTGAAGAATATACCTTTACCAATGTTTTTTTGCACAACAAGAACTACCACCGCATACACGCACCCATAGATGGGACCATTACCCGAATACAGCATGTGCCCGGTGATTTGGTGGTACTCCGTCCCTGGATCTATAAAGAAACGCCCTCCCTGCCCGCTTTTAGGAATGAGCGTTATAATATTGACATTACGGACGACAATGACAAAGTATGGCATTTGTCCATTGTCGGTGGCCCAGCGGTGGGCACCATAGAGCTTGCCCAAGGAATTGCGCTAGGCGAACCAGTGAAAAAGCTTCAGGAACTTTCCCTCTTTTATTTGGGATCCACCTGCTGTATGGCGGCACCTATTTCCCCTAGATATCACATGCAGAACACTTTTGTGGAGGTTGGGATGCCGTACTAGAAAAGTTTTTGTGGGTCGGGTGTCTGCAAGGTCCTTGGGATTTTCAAATTAGTACCCAGTCGCTTGTTTAGCTTTTCTATGAAATAGGCGGACAGTAATGGGGATTCCAATTCCATGTTCTGGTGAACAAAAAAATGTATGTTCCCCAACCCTTTGCCTTGCCAAGCGGTCAGGCGACCCACCCAATCGTCCAGGCGGGGATAGTCGGATTTATGGTTGGCCCCCACGTAGCGGACAAATGCTTCATTATTGGTCAAACGCATGTGCATAAGATCCCTACGCCCTGCCGTGTCCACCAAAGCATTGGCAATACCATGCGTTTCCAACAGGTGATATAGCTCTTGGGCCACTTTTTCATCATTGAACCAATCCGTGTGCCTAAATTCCATGGCCAATGGAAACTCCTTGGGCCAATATTCCGCAAAACGCACTACCCTATCCCAGTTTTTGGGATTAAAATTGTTGTGCATCTGCAAAAAAATAGTGCCCAACTTTTCCTTAAGAAGGGAGGTGACTTCCAAATAGCGGTCCACGGTTTGGTACACCTGATCATTCAAGCGTCGCAGATGGCTGACCTCGTTGGTCATTTTTGGAAAAAACTTGAACCCATCGGGAGTCTTGTCATACCACTTTTGGTATTGCTCGGACGGGAAAATGCGGTAAAAAGTAGCGTTGAGTTCAATGCTATTGAATTGGGAGGCGTAATAAACCAATTCATCCTTGGTGCCCCTGGGATAAAAATTCTTCAAATCCTGACGGTTCCATTTGGCACAACCAACATAAACCTTGTTTTCTGGCCCAGTTTTGTTTTTAGCCAGCACCACTGAAGTTTCCGGATGGTCGGGGGGAATGGTGAAATCTATAAGCTCTGGATGGTCTACTTTTCCGAATTTCATAAATCTTTTTATAACGAATTCTCCGAAACGATCGGTTGTGTTTTAAGAGGTCTGATTTTTATGTTCCTGAACCAAGCTTCAAAATACCAATCTTGTAAGGCAATTTTACCCTTTACCGCTTGTCCAAACCCTTCACGGTCCTTAAAACCGGAATCGGATATCATTTTTTTCCATTCCTTGGAGTTAAAATCAGTTAAGGCGGTCATCGTTCCATTCAAATAGAATTCAACCTTGCCGTTGTTCTGTATTATTTTGGTTTGGTTCCATTGTCCCTTGGTTTTTGTGACAGCTTCATTAAGCTGAGGCAAAAAGCCATAAAGGCATCCCGTTTTTTTTGTTTCAACCCGGTAATCCATGTGCTCGGGATCAAGTATTTGATATTCGGGACCTGTTTGCCAAGCTGCTGAAAATTTTGGGGCCTCCTGAACGTTGATAAAAACTCCACTATTTCCTCGACCTGAAATCCGCCACTCCAGTGCAAGTTCATAATTCTCAAAGCTTTCATTGGTGACCAAATCGCCATGTGCAAGGCCCTCTTCCTTGGCAGCACAGTAAAGCGTTCCATTTTCAACCTTCCAAACAGAAGCAGCGCCTGGATTGTTAAATAGATGCCATCCGTTTAGGGTCTTGCCATCAAAAAGCAATTCCCAGCCTAGTTCCCGTTCGACATCCAAAAGGGTATTGTGGGTGGCATTTTTTTCGGCCTCTTTCTTGGTATGCCAATTAACCGAATCCTTTTTGTCCTTTTTACAGCTAATTGAACACAAAACAAGTATGAGACAACAGTAGATTTTAGCTTTCATCAATGGTTGATGGTTTCGAATTCATTCCCACTAAAAATACTCAAATTATTAGGATGTATTTCTCGTCGTAACCAGGATGAAGTCCACACGCCTGTTCATAACATCGTGGAAAACTATCAAATTTGTTGAAATCCCCCTTTCCCTGTTTGCTTAATTTTATTAAAACTTTCAATCATGGATTCACGATCCAAGAGTCTTTTGGACCTTCGTCCGGAAGTGAAACAAGCTCTGCTCCACAATGACATGAGTTTGGACGAGCGATTTCAGAACCAAACCCTTCGACCCGTCATCAAACTGCAAAATGAACTGCTCATCGAGGCCTTCAAAAATTACATCAATAAACACAAGGGGTATTTTTATGAGCTGTCCCTAGAGAAAAAGCTGGCATATATAGAACACGCCATCCAAAAGGACATCAAGTTTAGGAACTCTTTGAAGGGAATGATCATAGGGCAATTTGCCATTGAAGAATATCGAACTTACATCCAGAACAGTTCAGCCCTAAACAAGCGTATGATGAACATGGTGATCGAACGATTGAAAGATCATGTACAACTATTGGACGACAGGGCCATTTTAGTTTAAAAGGGACTCCCCGTTCAAATTGGTGGTCAATATCTCGCTCATCAGGTCGAAATAAGGCCGTATTGCCTTGAAAGAGCTGTCAACCTCTTGTAGAAAATCGGCAGCGAAAACTTCCTTATCGGAGAAATTGCGCACAAAAATGAACTGCTTTTTTCGAATAAGGTCTATGTTTTTGTGCGTTTTGTCAAAACCCTTTGGGGCCGTTTTGACCTCCTCGCCCTGAAGTTCGCCCCAATATTTCTTCAGTTCCGGCTGTTGGATAACGGATTCAAATTCAGAGGCGTCCATTTCCAATTCTTTTCGGATTCTGAACAAGTCCTCCTTGTTCGGTTCCCAAAAACCTGCGGCCATGAAACTTCCCCCAGGGGTAAAATGCAGGTAATATCCACCACGCAAATGCGCACCCAGTCTTGAAAACGATGCGGCCAAATGGGTTTTATAGGGCGTTTTATCCTTTGAAAAGCGAACATCCCTATAAATGCGGAACATCTTCATTTTTTCAATATCGTCATGTTGGCCCAAACGATTCTTGACCGTTTCAAAAAAGGACTTCACCGCTTTTTGATGTTTTTTGAAGGCGTCCTTGTTATTTTCAAACCAATCCTTATTGTTGTTTTGACCTAAATCCTTTAAAAAATCGAAAGTGGCTTTGGAAATTGTTATATGGTCCACAATACTTCTGTTGATGTGTTATTTTTAAGCTAAAGTTAGTCATTTACTTGGGCGACCGGAAAGGTTTTGGGTAATTTTAAGATTCTAATTGAAGGTATGGACAAAGAAAAAATCATCGAAGAACTCAATAGGCATAAAAAACAACCCTATTTGGACTATAGGCTTAAGGAAGAAACCGAAGCCTTCACCAATTTGCTGTTCTACACGCTCTTTGACGTGAACACCCAGGTCGCTGAAAATTTGGACATCCTTGAGACCAAGTTTTCCCGTTTGACCGATCTGGCATGCTGGGAGCTTGAGAAACCTTGTGCCAAGGTCTGGGAGAATTATATTTCAGGTTTGCCCGGGATTTTGGAAAAACTCAATTTGGATGCCGAGGCCATTCTGGATTGCGACCCAGCATCCTTATCCATACAGGAAATCTATATGGCCTATCCAGGTTTTTATGCCATTGCCATCTATCGGTTGGCCCACGAGCTTTATGTGCATGGATTTCCATTGGTGCCGCGATTAATGACGGAATATGCGCATAGGCAAACAGGTGTGGACATAAACCCAGGAGCGACCATTGGAAAATCATTTTTCATTGACCATGCCACCGGAGTTGTAATTGGTGAAACGGCCATAATCCACGATCATGTGAAAATATATCAAGGAGTAACCTTGGGGGCCCTTTACGTGGCCAAGAACCTTCAAAAAACCAAAAGACACCCCACCATTATGTCCAATGTCACCATCTATGCCAACGCCACAATCCTTGGAGGTGATACCGTGATTGGGGAAAACTCCGTAATTGGTGGAAATGCCTGGATAACAGCTTCGGTTCCACCGAACTCCACGGTGTTCCATACGCCAGAAATCAAAATAAAAACAGCGCCAAGCAATGTCTAAAGCCATTCTTGATTTAATTGGAAACACCCCTCTTGTGGTTTCCAAGGTTTTGAACACCAACCCGAATGTGAAGCTTTTTTTTAAGTTGGAAGGTCAGAATCCGGGAGGCAGTGTAAAGGACCGGCCCGCTTATAATATGATAAAATGTGCATTGGATCGGGGTGAGATTGGACCATCGACCAAATTGATAGAAGCCACAAGTGGCAATACAGGCATTGCGCTGGCCATGATTGCCGGAATCTATGGTTTGGATATAGAATTGGTGATGCCCGAAAATTCTACCAAAGAGCGGGTGCAGACCATGCGCGCCTACGGCGCAAAGGTAACCCTGACCTCTTCGGATATTGGCATTGAGGGTGCTCGTGACTATGCCGAAGCCAAGGTAAAAAATGAGGGATATCGCATGATTGACCAGTTTGGCAATGATGATAATTGGAGGGCACACTACAAGACCACCGGACCTGAAATATGGAAGGATACCAATGGGGCCATCACCCATTTTGTTTCCAGTATGGGCACAACGGGCACTATTATGGGCACTTCAACCTATTTAAAGGAAAGGAACGGAAATATCCAGATTATTGGAGTACAGCCGACCGATGAATCCCGAATTCCTGGTATTAGAAAATGGCCAGAGGAATATCTCCCTAGAATTTTTGACCAGAACAAGGTGGACACTGTCATGGAAGTGAGCCAGGAAGAGGCCGAGGCCATGGCCCGTAGCTTGGCGAAGGAAGAAGGAATCTTTGCCGGAGTTAGCAGTGGCGGGGCTGCTGTGGTTGCGCTTAGACTTGCGGCCACACTGGATAGCGGAACCATCGTTTCCATTGTCTGCGACCGTGGGGACCGCTATTTGTCCTCGGATTTGTTCGATTGATTAATCCAGAATGCTTTCAATTCCTTTCCAATAGGCATCGAACTCGCCTAGGTCGTTGTGCGTACCATTCTCGATGCTGAACATCCTTTTTTTATCGTGGGGAATTGATTCAAACAATTTTTTGCCGGATGCATGGGAAACAACTTGGTCTATCGTGCCATGGAATATGTAGACCGGACATTTTACCCGTTGCATGAATTCGAAGGAATTCATCTTATAGTTAAGAATGGTTTTTAGGGGCAAAAATCCAAATCGGTCCTCCGCCACGTCCATCAAACTGTAAAAGGGTGTCTCCAAAATGAGTTTGCTTGGATTGTTGTTAGAGGTCAAATGCGTTGCTATGCTGGCCCCAAGCGAACGGCCATAAACCAAAATCTCATCTTCCTCAAAATGCTCCAATGCCCAATCGTAGAAAAGTTGCGCATCATTGTAAAGTGCTTTTTCACTGCGCTTACCAGTGCTCTTGCCATAACCCCTGTAATCCATGATCACCACATCATACCCAAAACTTGTAAATGGCGAAACAATTTCGCCCCATCTGGAAAGGTCTCCGGCATTCCCATGAAAATAAAGGATCAATCCCCTGGGTTCATCCGTATAAAAATGCAAGGCATTCAGTCTGGCCCCATCAGTGGCCTCCAAAAAGAATTCCGTAAAGGGCTGTTGGAACGAAAAAGTATGGTTCTCGGAGAGCTTGGTAGGAATGAAAATGAGCTTTTCTTGTAAAAAATATAGCATAACAGTAGTTAACAGCAATAGGGACAATGCCAGGAACAATACGCTTTTAAGCCTTCGCATTGGCCCTTTTTGATGAATGTTTCACATGGATGCTGGAACCTTCCAAATTCACTTTTTGTGGTTTGCTGGTCACAATCTTTTCAAGCATTTCATGGTACGATTCAAAATTGTTCAAATTCTTGTGCCCTCCTCCTATTACGGTATAAAGCTTTGTAAGTTCCGGTCTTATTTTGGATAGTTTGACACTCGTTTTATATGGAATCAATCGGTCATCCGTGCCATGTATGATGTGTATGGGGCAATTGACGTATTTCAGCCATTTGTAAGTGGGCATGGGGAATTTTATCAGTATGGAAAGGGGCATGAATGGGATAAACTTTTTGGCAACCTTGCTTAAACTATAGTAGGGAGCATCCAAAATGAGCATTCTTGGGTCGTTCATTGAGGCGAGCTTAGCGGCAAACCCCGAACCCATGGAGCGCCCATACAGTATGATGTATCTTTCGTCTACCTTTTCCTTTAACTTGTTGTAAATGAGCTGCATATCCCGTTTTACGGCCTTTTGCGTCCTTCTTCCCGTACTTTTACCAAAACCCCGGTAATCAACCATGATCACATCATATCCGTGCCGGGTAAAATCCACGGCAAATTTGCCCCAGCCTTTTATACTTTTAGAATTTCCCTTTAAATAGAAAACCACACCTTTAGGGTTTTTGGACCGGAATCTGAGCCCATTTATTACGGCACCATCCCGCGTTTCCACGTTATACTCCTCGGTCTCTTGGTTGTCATAGTAAAATTGAAAATCCTTGGGAAGTTTCTCGGGTTTGAACAAAAAGTAATCCTGAAGGAAATAGAGCAAAACACTGATCAAAATGTAGCCCCCGAGTACAATAATCAAAATATAGAGCCAATTTGGCATACAAAAGGTGTTTGATCCAAATTACGAAAAATACAGATATCATATATTGCGATCTGATGAATCCATTAAATGACCCAATACTGTAACAGTTTAACAACACTTTAGTCCTATAGAACATAATCATCAATCAAAAAAACAAAAATGACCGCCACTAACCCGCCTGCCGTCAAAGAGAGAATTGAAATCATAGATGCTCTGAGGGGTTTTTCCCTTGCAGGGATAGTACTCGTGCACCTAGTTGAGAATTACATCGGGGGTCCGCCTCCCACTGCTTTTACAGAAGCGGTGCATCAAGGAATTCCCGATACCATTGTGGATGTTTTTATCGGGTTCTTTTTCCGAGGGAAGTTTTTTGCACTCTTTTCCTTTCTTTTTGGCCTCAGTTTTTTTATACAAATGGATAATGCGGCCCAAAAAGGTGCCTATTTTGGAGGTCGGTTTCTCTGGAGATTAGTGCTGTTATTGCTTATCGGATATGCGCACAGTCTTTTTTACGCGGGTGACATTCTCACCATTTACGCCCTTCTAGGAATATTTTTGATTCCATTTTATAAAGTAAAAAATCCCTGGGTCCTATTGTTTTCAGCGTTATTGTTCCTAGGATTGGGACGTTATGTTGTGTTTGCCTTTACCCAAGGGGACAGCCTCTTTGGAAACTTGAGTATTTCGGGTGACGATCCTGCGGTGATGGCCTACTACGAAACAATAAAGAATGGAAGTTTAATTGATGTTTTTTCAGTAAACGCATGGATGAGCCATCTCAATAAGATGGACTTTCAGTTTGCCATTTTTGGCCGTGGCTATCTCACATTTGGATTTTTCCTGTTGGGCCTATATGTGGGTAGAATGGGATTTTTCAAAAACTACAAAGAACACAAAAAACTGATAAAGCAAACCTGGATATGGTCCTTGGTGCTATTCTTGCTCTCTGGAGTGGCAATGGCCGTCATCTTTGGCAGTATGGGACCCGATGTGAAGTTTGATAATTGGCTGGCCATGCTTGGACTTACGGCTTACGACTTGAACAATGTGGCCATGACTTTCCTATTCATCAGTGTTTTTGTGATTCTTTACAAGAAAACCAAGCCCCAAAAATGGCTGTCTCGCTTTGCGCCTTATGGTAAAATGGCATTGACGAACTACTTTTTTCAAAGTGTGGTAGGTACTTTTCTGCTTTTTGGATGGGGCTTGGGACTTATTGGGGAACTACGTAATATCTATACCTTTGGGTTGGCCATAATCCTTGTGGCCGTGCAAATGTTTCTGAGCAAATGGTGGTTGGAAAGATTCCGTTATGGGCCTATTGAGTGGCTATGGAGGAGTGCAACATTTTTAAAAGCTTTTCCCCTTAAAAAAGAAGGTTGATACATTTTCACAACACAAATTCCTGCTTATCCAACATTGTTGGGTTTTCATCGATTTATTGAAAATAAACTGTAAAAATATACCGTTATTTAAGTGTTTTTTAATCCCAAATAAGGAAAAATACTACAAATGAGCCTACTTAACGACATCCTGAACTGGAAGAGAAATGTTTTTTTAACGGCACTGATACTGGTCGCATTGATTGTTTTGGATTTCTATGGCATATACACCAACAGGTTCTATTTTCTTAAGTTGGATAACTACATTTTTCCCCTTCTTAGCTTGATCCATTTTTTATACCTCTACGTGGTTTGGTTCAAGATTACGGAGATTGAGCTTCCCGATCCCAAAATGCGGAATCTGGAGTATGTACTGTACGTTTTGATGATAATCTATCTCTTCAAGATATATGATAGTTTTCTGGTATTGGGTTCCTACCGTGATTTTTCCGAGCATGTGGTGCCGCCAACCTTCAAACCGGTGGCCACAATTACGTTGGTTCTCCACAGCCTGTTGCCCATGCTGACGATGTTTTCATTTTGGCAACGAAAAAAATATATAGGCACCTATAATTTTGAGAATTACAACGATAATCTCAATATCTGGCACTAAGCCTTCTTTCGCTATAGGCCTCGGATATAACTTCCGTAAAGATCCTTAAATTGAAACCCTTGCACAAAACGTTGTTTGCTCAACTTTTTATGGGCCACTAGCCCCCATAACAGCATCTCCTTTATAAAATAAGAGTCCTCTTTGGCCAGGGATGACATATACTTCCGCAACAACCGATCGAGCGGACCGATGGAATCCAACTTGGATCTGTAATCCGCATCAGGGTCGTCATCCAGCAATTCAAATCCCTCTCCCTCAAAAAACCAACTGGTTAGTTCATCGTATTCGGTTTCCTCATCCTTGCGCTGTAGTTTGTCTATCTTGGGAAAATATTTTGAGAACAATGATTTAACGGCCTCTTCAATCAAGGTTTCCGCCACAAAACCGGCGCCCTCCTGCTCACCTTCGTATACCAATTCAATCTTCCCGGTAATTGAGGGGATAACCCCCATAAAATCGCTTAGCCGGACAGTAGTCTTATTGTCCCGGGTAACTATCGCCCGTCGTTCGGCGGTGCTCAGCAGGTTTTCGAAAGCCGTGATGCTCATTCGGGCACTGACCCCACTTTTTGCATCCACATATTCACTCTTTCGGGCCTCAAAACTTATCTGCTCCAATAAATCCATGGTCATGTCAGGCACATAAATCTTATCGGATTGCCTCTGGTCCAGTCGGGCTTCCTGCTTGGTGATTTTTTTGGCTATTTCCACATTGTCTGGATAATGGGTCAATATTTGTGACCCAATCCTATCTTTCAATGGAGTTACGATGCTTCCCCGGTTGGTATAGTCCTCAGGGTTTGCAGTGAACACAAATTGAAGGTCCAAAGGCAATCGAACCTTAAATCCGCGTATTTGTATGTCCCCTTCCTGCAGTATGTTAAAAAGAGCCACTTGAATTCTTGCTTGAAGGTCTGGCAGCTCATTGATTACAAAGATGCAACGGTTGGCCCTTGGGATCATGCCAAAATGGATGACGCGATCATCGGCATAGGACAACTTTAGATTGGCGGCTTTTATGGGGTCCACATCGCCGATCAAGTCTGCCACAGTCACATCTGGGGTAGCCAGTTTTTCATAAAAACGTTCGTTCCGATGAATCCAGACAATGGGAGTGCCATCCCCTTGCTCCTTGATCAATTCCATGGCATACCGTGAAATGGGTTTCAATGGATCGTCATGCACTTCAGACCCGGCCACAATGGGCATCCATTCGTCCAATAATCCAACCATCAATCGCGCCAACCTGGTTTTGGCCTGTCCACGCAATCCCAATAGGTTGATGTTGTGCCTGGAAAGAATCGCCCTTTCCAATTCTGGCACAACGGAGTTTTCATAACCCCAAACACCCTGAAAGACCTCTTCCCCTTTTGAAATCTTCTCCAAAAGGTTTTCACGGAGCTCATCTTTGATGCTCCTGCTCTCATATCCAGCGGCCTTCAAATCGGCAATGGTCTTTATTTTGGTATGATTCAATTCCATATATATTTTATCCTTTTATCCTTCTGCTTCTGTTTTGTTCGTAATCCTCAAATAGCATCTCGCCCAAGCCATTAAGCCCGGTATAAATTGCCTTTCCGTTGTTCGCTTGTGTAAATTCCCGCACAAATTGTTTTAGATAGGGGTCCTGTGCTATCATGAACGTGGTGATGGGAATATGAAGTTTTCTGGCCTGTTGTGCCATGGTATAGCATTTTTCAACGATATAATCATCCAATCCCACGCTATTTTTGTAATAATCACCATTGGGAAGCCGAATGCATGAAGGTTTTCCATCAGTGATCATAAAGATTTGCTTGTTGGTGTTCCTTTTGCGCCGTAGCATGTCCATCGCCAATTGCAAGCCCGCTACCGTATTGGTATGATATGGTCCAACTTTAAGATACGGTAAATCCTTTATGGGAATCGGCCAAGCATCGTTTCCGAAAACCAAAATGTCCAAAGTATCTTTTGGATATCGCGTGGTAATGAGTTCTGCAAGCGCCATGGCCACCTTTTTTGCCGGTGTTATCCTATCTTCCCCATACAGAATCATGCTGTGGCTGATATCAATCATCAGTACGGTGCTCATCTGGGCTTTATGATCTGTATCCTCAACGACCAAATCGTTTTCATCCAAAGTAAATGCCCCTATTCCATGATTGATCTGGGCATTTTTTAGGCTTTCGGTCATCGAAATATGTTCCAAGGTATCCCCAAAACGATACTCCCTAAAATCCCCGGTATGTTCATCGCCCCTCCCGGACTTTCCGGTACGGTGACTTCCCGAGCCACTGCGCCTGAGTTTTCCAAAAATCTGGTCCAAGGCGCGTTGCCTAAGCACACGCTCCAACTTAGCGGTAATCGATATTTTTCCTCTACCCTGTCCTTCATCACCATCTTCCCCTGCTTCATCCTCGCCGATTTGCCCACCACCATCATCAAACTCCTCACGGATATATCCTTTGGCTTTCAGGTCCTCGATAAAATCATCAATGGTATAGTCCTCATCGGTGAGCTCATATTCCTTATCCAACTCCCGCAACCAATCGATGGCCTCATCAAAATCACCAGAGGTATGGGTGATGAGTTCCTGGAAAATATCAAATAGCTTTTCAAACGGGGTTTGGTCCGGGGCTTCGTAGGTGGTAAACCGAAATCCTTTTCTAGTGTTCATAGCCATTACATAAAATTAAGGTATTTCGCCGTAATGGCTGGGGCTTTACAAAAAACTTAACGCAGCCAAGGTTGAATATTTACTTCCTTTATTTGTTGCAAAAAAAAAGTGCCAGGCACTAGTAACCTGACACTTTCACACATCAAACCAACCTAAAGACTAGTCTTCCAAAAAGGTGTAACTGGTTTTGACCACCTCAGTCAACCGGAAATAGCCATAAGCATAATTATCAGGGTTTGTTTCATTTATGCAATTGCCCTTAACCGCTACGGGAGTGGCTTCAAATATGCCCACACCGCCCAATTGGTCTATCAAAATCTTGATATAGTCGTAATACGGTCTTGAAATACCGTACATTTCAATATTGACCACATCACCTGGCTCAAAAGGCTCCAAGTTTTCGTTATCATCATCTATCTCGTACCACCAATCTATTTCGTTGCCATTGATAAATTCGTCTTCGGCCACCTCCAAATCAGGGAGCAAATCCCCTTCACGTTGAAATCTGAACAGGTAGTTATCCCCTTCCTCGGGCGGATCGGTAAATACCACATGCACCTCCAAAGCTTCGTCATCAAACCCTTCGGCCCTATCTTGAAAAACATTGGTAATATCCGTTACCGGGGTCATGGTCTCCCGTGCCGTGTACACTTCTCCATCGTATTCAATACGAAGGGAATATGACTGACCCAAAACAGGCCGGAAATTTGTCGTTCGATAAATTCCATTGTTTTGGTCCATGAAAGCAAAGGTTTCACCACTGGTGTCATTGGTAACCACCACGGAAGCACCAGTCACATCTGCAGTAGTCTTAGTGTCAAAAAATGGAGTCGACTTTCGCAATCGAATGGTCTGAACATTGCCCGCTGTTCCTTTTTCCCAATCCAAGGAGGCTTCAACAACCAAACGTTCGGGTCCGTTTTGAACTTCTACATCCACCACATCGGTGCAGGAAGCAAGCGATACGGTGAGGATTGCAAATATTGTCTTTATTCTTGATTTCATTATTTTAAAATTTAAAGTTGTAGGTTAAAGAAGGTACAATGCCAAAAATGGCAGTCCGGGTTGCTTCGTTGGCACCGGTTTCCACATTCTGGCCAAAGGAAATTGCTGCTGCATTTTTTCTGTGGTATAGGTTATAAATACTCAACACCCATTCTCCCTTAAAGCGTTTATGCTGATATCTCCTAGGTTTAAACGTTGCTGAAACATCCACACGATGGTAGGCAGGCAAACGATCCGAATTTCTTTGAGCGTAGCTTGCGATGGATAGGTCTTCATATTCGTACTGACCATTGGGATAGGTCACCGGTCTTCCCGTTTGGAATATCATATTGGCGCCAAAACTCCATTGGTCGTTCCAACGATAGGAGCCAGAAACTGAAACATCATGGGTACGGTCGAAAAAGGTGTTGTACCAATCCCCGTTGTTGATACCTGGGCCACCAGCGATTCCTCCTGGAGTGCGCTGTTCTGATTTGGACAGGGTGTAAGCAATCCACCCTGTTAAATCGCCCTCGTTTTTACGAAGCAGGAGTTCCAAACCATAGGCACGCATTTCACCATTTAAAATTTCAGTCTCAATGGTGTTTTGGCCAATCAATTCTGACCCATCAATATAATCGATGCGATTGTCAACGGTTTTATAGTACCCTTCCACCTCAAGGGAATAGGCTTTGTTCAGAAAATTTCGGAAATACCCCAAGGCATACTGATTGGACAACTGCGGTTCAATAAAAGGCCCACTGGGCGTCCACACATCCAAGGGCGTTACCGAAGAGGTGTTGCTCAATAAATGAATGTACTGTGCGGCCCTAGAAAAGCCCGCTTTTATGGATGAATCCTCATTCAAGAGGTAGGCCAATGAAACTCGAGGCTCTAAATTGCCAAAGGTTTCGATGGCGTCTCCCCTTGCAAATTCCGTTTCTCCAATGGCCTCTCCCCTTTCATATATGCCCAAGGTGGAATTGTACACCACAGGTTGAGCATTCGCATATTCAGTGATGGGTTGTCCGCCCAAGCGCGAAAAGGCACTATAACGCAACCCGTATTGGGCCGTTAACCTATCCGTAAGTTTATGCTCTGCATTCATGTAGATGCCCGTCTCAAGTGCCCTTTTTTGGTCCAATTTCAAGGGATTGACCGGGGAGTCGGGCGAGGTAGGTTGTACTTGTCCAGGGTCAAAGTCATAGTAAATACCATTAGCTCCAAAATCCAGGGAAAACACATCACTCCAATAATACTTTAAATCGTACTTCAGGTTGTAATTGATGATAGAAGAAACCCATTCAAAGTCCTCTTGGTCAAAATTTAGATAATAATCATAGCGACTGACAATGGCGGAAAGATTGGAAAACAGACGGTCGTTAAAAATATGGTTCCAACGCAAGTTCCCTGAGGCATTGCCATAACTGTTTTCAAAAATTCCGTCAAAATCAAACGCATCCCGTCCAAAATAACCGGACAAAAACAGTTTGTTGTTACGGTCAATACTGTAGTTGGTTTTCAGGTTCAGGTCATAAAAAGCAACACTGTTGTCCTCCCCTGCTGCTTTTAAGATCAAATCGACATACGAACGACGGCCTGCAATCAGAAAGGAACCCTTATCCCCAAAAACAGGGCCCTCGGCTGTCAATCGGCTTGAAATGACCCCAATGCCACCGGTCAGGCCAAAATCCTTACTGTTACCATCTTTCTGACGGATATCCAAAACTGAGGATACCCTGCCCCCAAAACGTGCCGGGATGCCTCCTTTGTAAAGTTTTACGTCCTTGATTGCATCGGCATTGAAGACCGAAAAGAAACCAAACATATGAGAGGTGTTATAGATGATGGCCTCATCGAGCAGTACCAGGTTTTGGTCCTGTGCACCTCCCCTAACGTGAAAACCGCCGGTACCCTCGCCATTGTTGGTAACACCCGGCAATAGCTGAAGTGCTTTTAAAACATCCACTTCACCCAAAACCACGGGGGTTTGTTTAATGGTTCCCACGTTCATTTTAACCACGCTCATCTCAGGTTTTTGCAAAATGGCCCGCTCTGGTTCTTCCGCAGTGACCACAACTTCGTCAAGTTCGGTGGAAAATTCGGCAATCTCCACATCGCTTTTGATGTCCTGATTCAGGTTGATATTGATCGTGACATCATTGTAGCCCATGTACGATATGGTGAAAACGTACTCCCCTTCGGGAGCGGTGATGGAATAAAAGCCGTATTCGTTGGTCACTCCCCCTATGGTAGTGCCTACAAGGAACACGGACGCGCCGAACAGGGTCTCCCCATTGCTTTTATCGGTTACGGTTCCGCTAATGGTGTGGCTGGTTTGGCCCATGGCCAACATGCTTCCAAGAAAAAAGGCCCTTAGCAACCAAACGATGGTCTTGGTTGCCGGGTTTAGATGTGATTTACTGTTCATTTTTTGATGGTTTATGATTGTATAAAAATTTCACCACCAATAGACAGGTCAAAAAATGAGAGGTTGCATTTGATGATAAAGTTTTATGATTTCAAAATATTTTTCATTGGGGGTGCAACCCTTTACTTTTGCAATTGTCTTTAACCACAAAAGGCATCAACCTAAACCTTTGAAAACCGACATCCGCTTTACACATCAAATCTTGGTTGAGCAATGCAAGACCGGTAATTCCAGTTCGCAATACGAGCTGTATAGCCTGTATGTAGATGCGATGTATAACGTAGGGCTTCGGTTTTTAGGGAATAAGGAAGACGCCGAGGATATTGTACAGGACAGTTTTGTGGATGCCTTTAAAAACCTTGATCATTTTAAGTATGAAAGTAGTTTTGGAGCATGGCTGAAGCGAATTGTCATCAACAAGAGCATCAATCACCTTAAGGTGAAACGCATTCCAGTGGCGCCCATGGAAACCCATGAGTTTCATTTGGCAGATGAAGAACCCGAGGAAGCCGATGCGATGGACCTAAAAAAAGTACAATTGGGCATTTCAAAATTGCCCGATGGGTACCGACAGATCATCAGTCTGTATTTGATAGAGGGATACGACCACATTGAAATTGGTGAGATATTGGGGATTTCGAGCAGCACTTCCAAATCACAATACCATAGGGCAAAGAAGAAATTATTGGAAATCATAAGCGAATTGTAATGGACAATTTTGAAAAACACATTCGAGAGCATGCCACTCTGTTCGATGAGCACAAAGCGGACCGCGCCAAACTTTGGGCAAATATCTCGGCTGAGCTCCAAAAAGAGGAACCAAAGGTAATCCCGCTCTGGAAACGGCCAATGTTTCGTATTGCCGCCAGTGTGGTTCTTTTGTTGGGGATTGCAAGCTTTATTGGACTGACCGTCTTTGGTGAAAGCACTACCCAGACACAGTATGTGTCCAAAGAACTGCTGGAAATTGATATGCACTACAAGACTCTGGTCTCGTATCAGGTAAAGCTGGTGGAGAAGAATCCCAACTTAACAGAAGAGGACAAGACCGAGTTTTTGTCCTTCATGGATGAACTCGATTCTGAATACGATGTCCTTAAAATGGAAATGCAAAAGAACCTTGACAATGAGCAAATATTGGAAGCTATTGTAGCCAATTACAAAAAACGCATCGAACTCATTGAAAACTTATTGCAGCAGATAAACGAATCTAAAAAATCCGATAATGATTATGGATACACGTTATAAACTAGCCCTTTGGATGGCAATGTTGTTGCTTTCGGCGCATATCGGTATGGCGCAGGAGAGGGTGTCCAAGACTGTGGAAAGAAGCTTTCCCCTCACCAATGCGGGAGAACTACGTTTGGAAAACAAGTATGGCAATGTCACCCTAACGGGATGGGAACAGGACAAGGTCTCGGTTAAAATCGAAATTAGGGTAAACCATCGCAAACGGGACAATGCCAAAGATTTGTTGGGACGGATAAATCCTGAATTCAAGTCGGGAAGCGGAATGGTTTCCATCACTTCTGAAATCTCAAACAAGAACACCGGGTGGTTTGCCGATTTTTTCAATCGGACCAATCCCATAGACCTTGACCGAAGCCATGTTCAGATAGATTATGAAGTGTTTTTGCCCAAAAAGGTGAAGCTCAAGGTGACCAATCGCTTTGGTGACGTATTTATTGAAGATTGGAACGGGCCTTTGAATGTTTTAATTGAACATGGGGACCTATGGATAAATGAAGATTTGGGTAAGGCCGACATTATATTAAAATTCGGAAAAGTCAAGGCCCGGAACTTGAATTATGCCAGTTTAGACTTAAAAAATGGGGTACTGGACATGGAAGATTCCAAAAGCCTACAATTGAACAGTAGTGGAACGGAAATAAAAATCAACACGGTCAATTCTTTTGAAGTGCATTCAAACAAGGATAACATTACGGTGGATGAAGCAGGTACCGTATATGGAAGCCTTAAATTTTCCACGTTTAATTTGGAACGTCTGACCCAGGATGTGGATTTGAACATGAAAATTGCGGACTTTCGGATAAATCAAATCCTGACCGCGGAATCCGAAATAACCATTGAGCAGGAATCATCGGACATTGATTTGAAGGTGACCGATTTTCCGCACCGGTTTGAGGCCACCTTGGAGCAGGGTGTGGTACGTTTGCCCAAATCCTTTGAAAATGTGAACTCAACCATGCTGGACAAAGGCCGTAAGCTTCGTGAAATTGAGGCAACCTACGGCAAGGAAGTTCGTGGTCTTATTTCCATTCAGGGGATAAAAGGGATTGTGACCTTACGGGAATAATTTTTGCATAAAGTGCAACCCTTTAAACTTTTAATTGTCTTTAACAGAAATCAATCAAAAAACCTAACATAATGAACAATCAAAAAACACTTGCAGCCTTATTTTTTTTACTCCTCACCACGATGTCACGAGGCCAAAACGATAATGAAGAATACATCACTTTTAATGATCGGAGCAATGTGGTTCATGGCGTCTATCTTGGCATATCCACGGCATACGGGGAAATTGAGGGAGAGGATACCTACATTGGCGGCATAAAAATCGCCTATGTGGCCAATCGACAGTTTGAAATCGGGTTTTCAGGTAATTTTTTGTATTCGGATCAGAATCTTTTCACTCCTCGAACCCGAAATGAAGACTTGTTCGCCGCCTACGGTGGACTTCATCTTGAGCCTATTCTTTTCGGAAGGTCTGTCGTAAGTCTGTCCTTTCCACTGCTCATTGGTGCAGGTGCCGTCGGTTACATTGATGGCGACGCAGTGCGACGAAACGAAGATATTGATATCCATAATGATGATGTGGATGCCGTGTTTATTCTAGAGCCAGGCGTTAGTGCCCTATTTAATATTTCAAGGTACTTACAACTGGAGGCAGGCATAAAATATCGTTTCTCAAGTAGAATTGAATTGGTAGACAGCCCAGTGGATAGGATCAATGGCTTTTCAGGGGGAATAGGTGTAAAGCTGGGTATTTTCAATATGGGAAGAAATCGATACAAAAAACAACTATAACAATGAATGCATCAATCAAAAAACAACAATCAATAATAGCACTACGAGTATTCACGGAAGATAATAGGTTATACATCAAAAAAGGAAGGGCAAATCGCTATCATTTTCCATTGCGATGGATTCCCGTTACGATGTCAAATAGATCCTTGGAATCTGACAGCCCTAATTGAACCATCCTGAGAGGATTTCGGGACTGTGAACACGAAAATTTTAAAAGATCAATCAAAATGAAATCACGATTATTTTTTGGCCTTGTCATGGCCACCGCACTACTAATGTCCTCTTGCGACACCGAATCCATAAGGGCTTCGGACGAAATCTCAACCGTTGAGTATTCATTTTCAGGGTACAATGGCTTGCAGGTCTCCGGTGATTTTGAAGCCTTTGTTACGTTTTCCAACGGTGAAGAACGCATTGAAATACAGGCCAATGAAAACCTACAGGACAAAATTATTGTCACCAAAGATGGAAGCACGCTAAAAATACGGATGGAAAACAATATCAACGTTCGCGGCAATGCAACACTGAAAGCTTACATCACTACATCAGAAATTTCTAATTTTATCACTTTTGGAAACTCCTTGATTGAGCTTGAAAACTTATTGGTAACGGATAATCTATTTATTGAAGCATCCGGAAATAGCTGGTTTTCAGGCAATGTGGATGCTGAAAGGTTGACTGTGACAGCAACTGGAAATTCTGTTTTGGACATCTACGGGTTGGCCAAAAGCATCAATGCCAAATTGGCGGGAAATAGCCTAATGCGAGACTACGATCTGTTCACGGATGACCTGATCTTGACAATGTCTGGCGATAGCGACACTTTCCTTTCGGTTTCCAAAACAATTGATGTAGATGCATCTGGGAATAGCGAACTAAACTATAAGGGCGATGCGGAAGTAATTCGGGAACGCCTAAGCGGAAATTCCAAGGTCAGAAAAAGGGATTAGAAAAAAGAAAAAAGGCTCCGAAATTGGAGCCTTTTTCGTTGACGCATGGGCCACACACCTTAATGTCTGGATTCCAGAACCTTTACAACATCGGCTAGTTGATATCCCTTGGCTTGAAGCAGTATGAGATAGTGGAACAAAAGGTCCGCACTTTCGTCCAAAAAAAGCTCATCGTTATTGTCTTTGGATTCAATTACGGTTTCCACCGCTTCTTCGCCCACTTTTTGGGCAATTTTGTTGATGCCTTCACGAAATAAGGAAGCCACATAGCTCTTCTCATTATCCTGGTTTTCCTTCCTCGATTGAATGACTTCCTCTAACTGCGTCAAAAAGCCGTAGGATTGCTTATTGGATTCTCCCCAACAGGTATCGGTGCCCTTATGGCAGGTAGGACCGGTTGGATTGGCCATCACCAGAAGTGTGTCATTATCACAATCTACTTTGATGTCGACCAATTCAAGGAAATTGCCGCTCTCCTCCCCTTTTGTCCACAGGCGCTGCTTGGAACGACTAAAAAAGGTGACTTTCCCAGTGTCCTGGGTTTTTTGGAGGGCTTCATCGTTCATGAACCCCAACATCAATACATTTTTGGTCTTGGCATCCTGAATAATGGCCGGTACCAAATCATTACCGTCTTTTTGAAAATCTATTTTCATATCTACAGTCTTAAGTCACTTTGAATCCGTCTTTGTCAGCAAACGAGTGCGACGTAAAGGCAAAAAAGTCTCGCCCACACACAAAATGACAGTTTTATATCCTTACTGGAATCCCTTCCTTTTTTAGCTCTTGCTTTAAGTGTGCTATTGCTATCTCACTAAAGTGAAACACACTGGCGGCCAATGCTGCATCGGCCTTTCCTTCCTTAAATGTATCCGCAAAATGCATAACCTCCCCGGCCCCGCCCGAGGCAATTATGGGTATGTTTACCAAATTGGACAGCTTGGCCAAGGCAGCGTTGGCAAAACCGTTTTTGGTGCCATCATGGTCCATGGATGTGAACAGGATTTCCCCAGCGCCTCTGGCTTCCACTTCTTTGGCCCATTCGAACAAATCAATGTCCGTAGGCACCTTGCCGCCCACCAGATGTACCTTCCATGTTCCATCGATTTGTTTCGCATCAATCGCAACCACAATACATTGGGAACCAAACTTGGCCATCAATTCATTAATGAGTTCCGGTCTTTTCACCGCTGAAGAGTTGATAGATACCTTATCCGCACCATTTTTCAACAGTATGTCCACATCTTCTACAGATGAAATTCCCCCGCCCACAGTAAAGGGGATGTTGATGGCTTCTGCCACATGATAGACCAGTTCTGCCAAGGTTTTTCTTTTTTGTTCCGTTGCGGAAATATCCAAAAAGACCAATTCGTCCGCACCTTCATCGGCATATCGCTGGGCCAGCTCCACAGGATCACCGGCATCTCGCAAATCAACAAAGTTGACCCCTTTTACGGTTCTTCCGTCTTTGATATCCAAACAGGGTATAATTCGTTTTGTAAGCATATTCCGTTATCAGGGATGGCTTTATCGGTTCTTGGCGTTCAGGTCCACACCATCATAAAAACCTAGGCATTTATTGTTCAATATTTTGGTCCAAAGAGCAATCTGCCCCGTGTGATACGATAAATGCTCGGCTACATGGATGATATTGCCAACCCCCGAAAAATTAAATCCTTGGACCTCCCTTTTCCGCAATAACTCCTCCAAAGGGGTGTCGAAGAAGGTCCTTTTTGCCTCCGCAATGGTGTCGCTCAGTTTCTGTACCAACTCTTCCTTGGTATACCCTGATGAAACGGAAAACTCCTCGTCCCGTTTTCTGTCATCCTGTTCATTCCGAAGGGAGGCTATACCATATTGGGTAATGTTCCCGCAAAGATGGATGATCAGATTTCCAATGCTATTGCTGGATTCATTCGGTTTTTCCCAGATATCCTTTTCAGAAAGTCCGGACATGCAGATTCTGATCATACGAAGACTTTCATCCATACGATAGCCGGCATTCCATATGAGTTCCTCCTGTATTTGTCTTGCTTTATCCATTTTCAAGAATGTAACTTTCAAGTTGTTTTAAACTAATGCGATTTTCATAGATTGCCTTACCAATTATAGCACCTTCACAGCCAATTTTTTCGAGCTTCGGCAATTCTTCAAAGGTTGAAATCCCTCCGCTGGCAATCAAATTGATTCCAATGATCTCTTTATCCTCCACGCCACTTCCGGTTATCAGGGTTTCCCATTTTTTGGTCTTGGCAATTATTTTTTGGTACAGCTCAAACGATGGGCCTTCCAACATGCCATCTTTACCAATATCCGTACAGATGACATATTTTATGCCTTTTTTTTGGTAGGCTTGTATAAAGGGAACCAGCTCTTGGTCCGATTCTTCCTGCCAGCCCGAAACAGCCACTTTCTCGTCAGTGGCATCGGCGCCAAGAATGATTTTTTCAGGACCGTAGGTCTGCAGCCACCCCAAAAAGGTCTCCGGATCCTTTACGGCAATGCTTCCACCGGTAATTTGACTGGCCCCGCTTTCAAAAGCAATGTGCAAGTCTTCATCCGTCTTCAGGCCACCACCAAAATCAATTTGAAGTGTGGTTTTGGATGCTATGCTTTCCAACACTTTGTGATTGACAATATGTTTTGACTTTGCTCCGTCCAAATCCACCAAATGAAGGTATTCAATGCCATAGCTTTGGAACTCCAAGGCCACCTCCAAAGGGTTTTCGTTGTAGATTTTTTTGGTGCCATAATCTCCTTTAGACAATCGCACGCATTTACCGTCAATGATGTCTATTGCGGGTATCAGTCTCATGCTTCAATCATATTTTGCTCTGTCCAGGGCCATCCACAGTTCCGACCCCGCCACCTTGATAAAACCATAAGGTTCGTATAAACTGTGGGCGTCCTTCGTCTTCAACGCTATGGTATGTACGTTTTTGATATCGGGGCATTTCATGATATGCTGTACCAACATTTTGCCCAATCCTTTTCCTTTATGGGGCGGGAAAATGAGCACATCCATCAAATAGGCAAAGACCACCTTGTCAGTAAGCACGCGGGCAAAACCAACTTGCCCATCCGTTTTGGAATAAACCCCAAAGCACATGCAGGCCTCTATGGTCTGTTTTGTCATCTCCAAGGTGCGATATCCGCCCCAATAGGAGCTTTTTACCGCTTGATGGATTCTTGGAATGTCCAATTGATTCTTATCCGATGATATGTAAAATTCACTTTTCATGACAGGTTCAAAAAATTCCTTACGATTTGTTCTCCAATACTACTACTTTTCTCAGGGTGAAACTGGACTCCATAAAAATTATTTTTCTGCAACGCCGCACTGTACGGAAATGCGTAGTCCGACATGGCTATGGTCTCCTTTCCCAATGGGGCATAAAAACTGTGCACAAGATAGATATAGGACGACTCAGGGATACCTTTGAATAAGTCTGATTTGAGGCCCATGATCTGGTTCCACCCAATTTGTGGCACTTTCACGGAATTTGGAAATTTATGCACCTCCAAATCAAAAATCCCAAGGCCTTGGGTATTCCCTTCTTCCGAATGACGGCACATGAGCTGCATCCCCAGACAAATGCCCAAAACGGGCTGTTTCAATTTGGGAATAAACCCATCGAGGCCGGAGGCCCTTAATTTTTTCATGGCGGAACTTGCTTCGCCCACACCAGGAAAGATGACTTTATCCGCTTGTAGTATTTCTTCCGTATCGTGGCTCAAAACTGCATTATAGCCCAAGCGTTTTATCGCAAATTTGATGCTTTGGATATTACCTGCGCCGTAATCGATTATAATTATCTTCATTCAATATTTTTCTAATGTCATTTCGACCATCGGGAGAAATCTAGATTTCACTACAACGTTCCTTTTGTTGATGGGAGAACCATTTTTTCAGCATCTCGCTTCACCGCCATTTTTATGGACTTTGCAAAAGCCTTGAATATCGCCTCAATCTTATGATGCTCGTTGGTGCCCTCGGCCTTGATGTTTATATTGGCCTTGGCCCCATCAGAGAATGATTTGAAAAAGTGCATGAACATTTCAGTGGGCATATCCCCCACTTTTTCCCTTTTGAACTCGGCTTCCCAGACCAACCAACTACGGCCCCCAAAATCCAAGGCCACCTGGGCCAGGCAATCATCCATGGGAAGGCAGAAACCATATCTTTCAATACCCAATTTGTTTCCCAATGCTTTTGAAAAAACCTCGCCCAACGCAATGGCCGTGTCCTCAATGGTGTGGTGTTCGTCCACTTCCAAGTCTCCATCCACCCTTATTTCCAGGTCCATTTGACCATGACGGGCCAGTTGGTCCAGCATATGGTCAAAAAAGGCCAGTCCTGTTTTGATATTGCTTCTACCTGTGCCGTCCAAGTTGAGCTTAATTTGGATATCGGTTTCGTTGGTCTTTCTGGCGATTTCAGCAATGCGACTTTCCAATTTTAAAAACTCATAAATTTTTTCCCAATCATTGCTTTCCATAGCAATAAAAGGGTTCAGCTCTTCCCGTTTGATGGTTATCTCGCCAGTTCCCAGATGGGTTTCATCATTTATGAAGATGCCATTTGCGCCCAAATTCTTCGCCAGTTCCATATCGGTGAGCCTGTCTCCGATGACAAAGGAATTATTGAGATCGTATCCATCCGAAAAATATTTGGTCAACATTCCCGTGCCTGGCTTTCTGGTATTGGCATTATCCTTTGGAAAGGTTCGGTCAATAAGCACTTCATCAAAGATGACCCCTTCATTTTCAAAACATTTCAATATGAAATTGTGTACGGGCCAAAACGTTTCTTCGGGAAAAATATCGCTACCCAACCCGTCCTGATTGGTCACCATGACCAGCTCATAATCAAGTTCTTTGGCAATTTTTCCCAAAAAAGTAAAGGCTTTGGGATAGAATGCGATTTTGTCAAACGCATCAATCTGTTCGTCCGCCGTCTCCTTTATTATGGTGCCATCCCTATCTATAAAAAGTACCTTCTTGCCCATTATTTCATTTGTTTTAAAATGGCTATCAATTTTTTGTTTTCTTTGGGGGTTCCCACGGTGAATCTCAGCGTATTTCCACACAAAGGTTGGTTGCTACGGTTGCGAACCACAACACCCTTGTTAATTAACTCCTGATATCGCTTATCGGCATGGTCCACTTTCACCAAAACAAAATTGGAGTCGGAGGGATAAACTTCCTTTACAAACTCCAAGTCTCCCAACTCCTGTTGTAAAGCGCCGCGCTCTTTCAATATTTGAGATACCTCTTGCTGAATGGCTTTTTGGTCGAGAATCCGTCCCATAGCCTGTTGCTGTGTCAGTTGATTTACATTGTATGGAGGTTTTATCTTGTTCAGCACAGTGATGATCTCCTCGGATGCATAACAAATTCCCAAGCGGATCCCCGCCATGCCATAAGCTTTGGAAAGGGTTTGGGTCACAACCAGGTTGGGACAATCCTTTAAATTGTTAAGCCAGCTTTTCTTTTGGCTGAAATCAATATAAGCCTCGTCGATGACCACCAGTCCCCTGAAGGATTCCAGCAATTGCTTGATGTGTTCATCGGAAAACGCATTGCCTGTAGGATTGTTTGGGGAACAGATGAACAGCAGTTTGGTATTTTCATCGGCTACGGCCAAAATTTCAGGGACGTCGGGCTCAAAATCCGCAGTTAACAAAACTTCCCTATTTTCAACGGCATTAATACCCGCCAAAACCTTATACATGCCATACGTGGGGGGCAAGGTGATGACATTGTCCTGGTTTGGTTCGCAGAATGCCCTAAAGATGAGGTCCAATACTTCATCACTGCCGTTTCCCAGCAAAATAGATTGTTCAGAAACTCCCTTTTGTTCAGATAAAATGGCCTTTAAGTTCCTTTGATAAGGATCTGGGTATCTATTCACCCCATTTTCGAACGGATTTTCGTTGGCATCCAAGAATACCATTTTGGAACCATCAGAGATATATTCATCCCGGGCGGAGGAATAGGGTTTCAAGTTTTTTACACTTTCCCTTACCAAAGTTGCTATGTTGAAATTACTTTTCATAAAAGGATATCGACTGGGCTTGACTCGATATTAATTGTTTTTCAATTCCTTTAATCTAAGCGATACGGCATTTTTATGTGCCTGCAGTCCTTCTGCTTCCGCCATCAATTCTATGGCATTTCCAATGTGGCCAATGCCCTCTTTTGTGATTTTCTGAAAGGTCATGCTTTTCATAAAACTATCAAGGTTCACGCCGCTGTACTGTTTGGCAAAACCATTTGTGGGCAGGGTGTGATTGGTGCCGGAAGCATAATCCCCAGCACTTTCTGGGGTGTAGTTCCCAACAAACACTGAACCTGCATTCTGAACGTTACGGAGATAAAAATCTTCATTTTCCATGCATATGATAAGGTGCTCAGGGCCATACGCATTGATCAATTGAAGCGCCGCTTCATCATTATCCATTAAAATGGATTTACTGTTGGCCAATGATTTTTTTGCAATCGCTGAGCGGGGCAAATCCTTAATCTGGTCCTCGATTTCTTTTTGCACCAAGTCGATAAACTTTTCTGAGGTGGATACCAGAATCACCTGACTGTCCACGCCATGTTCCGCTTGGCTGAGTAGATCTGAGGCCACAAAAGCGGCATTGGCGGAATCGTCAGCCATCACCAACAGTTCACTCGGGCCTGCAGGCATGTCAATGCCAGTGCCAAATTGGGTCGCCAGTTGTTTGGCCACGGTCACATATTGATTTCCTGGACCAAAAATTTTATAAACCCGTGGCACCGATTCTGTGCCAAAGGCCATGGCAGCGATGGCTTGAATGCCTCCAACCTTATAGATTTGATGCACACCGCAAAGCTTCGCTGCATATAGAATCGCCTCATTGATTTCCCCAGTCTTATTCGGTGGGGTGCAAAGCACTACCTCATCACATCCGGCTATTTTGGCCGGAATGGCCAACATCAATAGCGTTGAGAAAAGCGGTGCGGTCCCTCCTGGGATATAAAGCCCTACCTTTTGTATGGGTCGCTTTTCTTGCCAGCAAAGGACTCCGGGCATGGTCTCCACTTCAATTCTTTTCGATTTTTGGGCCTTATGGAATTTCTCAATGTTGGACTTCGCCAGATTAATGGCGTTTTTCAAGTCGGTATCCAACCGATGCACGGCCGAACTGATTTCCAAATCAGTCACCGACAGGGATTCCAGGGAAACCCCATCAAATTTTTGGGTATACTTTTTTAGGGATTCATCACCAAAGTCCCGAACATCTTGAAAGATTTCCTTGGCAACAACCTCAATATCCCCAAAGGTTTGGGTCGGTCGCTCCAATAATCTCTTCCAACTTTCTTCAGCGGGATTATATATTTTTTTCATTATCAAAATCTTTTGACCAAGTGAAAGCCAAGGGGTTCATAGCCGTGACTTTCCCAGAATTTTTTCCCACGCTTGTTTTTTGCGTAGCAATTGACCTCGGTTCCCTCACAACCTATCGCTTTGGCATGGTCGAACAAAAACTTCATCATGAGATTACCAATGCCCTTGCCCTGATATGCCGTGTCGATGATCACATTATCTGGTTCAAGATGTTTCCCAGCATATAATTTGTTCAATAGCCATACACCGCAGATTCCAATCAAACGTTCCCCATCATACACTCCGAAGCATTGGTAGCCCATGGGAATCATTGCATCCAATCGGCTTTCCAACACCTCCATCGGGATTTTTCCATTGTTCAGAATGTATGCCAGCGGCAAAATACTTTTCAGTTCCTCTTTGGGAATCCACTTTATGGTGAAAGATGTCTCCATAAAACAATCATTTAAACTACCATTTTTTCAATTGGGCAGACCAATATCCCCTCTGCTCCGGCTTGTTTCAATTCGTCGATAACCTCCCAAAAGGTATCACTTTGGATTACGGAGTGTACCGAACTCCAACCCTTTTCGGCCAAAGGAAGCACCGTGGGGCTGCGCATCCCAGGCAATATTGAGATGATATCCTCCAGTTTGTCGTTAGGGGCATTCAGGAGCACATATTTGTTCCTTCGTCCCTGCAAAACGGACTGTATCCTGAATTGGATTTTCTTAAGGATTTCCTTACAGTCGTTTGATATTTTCGGGGACACTGCCAGCACAGCCTCGCTTTTCAGCATGACCTCGACTTCCTTTAGGTTATTTTTGAACAGGGTACTGCCGCTAGAAACGATATCGCAGATGGCATCGGCCAATCCAATGTTCGGCGCTATTTCCACGGAACCACTGATTATGTGCAATTCGGCTTCCACTCCCTGCTTTGCCAGATATTCTTTTACTGTATTGGGATAGGATGTTGCTATGCGCTTGCCCTTTAGATCTTGTATGCTGTCATATTTTGCCGATTTGGGAACGGCAAGTGATACCCTGCACCTGGAAAAATTGAGCTTTTCGGCAATGATGATGTCCTTTCCTTTTTCCACTAATACGTTTTCACCAATAATGGCAATATCCACCACCCCATCCCTGAGGTACTGTGGAATATCACCGTTCCTTAAATAGAATACTTCCAAAGGAAAATTTCTTGCCGTGGCTTTCAGCTGGTCCTTGCCATTGTCGATGGAAATGCCACAATCCTTGAGTATTTTAAGGGAGTCTTCGTTCAAACGTCCACTTTTCTGTACTGCAATACGAATTTTTGTCATACGGTTTTCATTAGGTTCGGAAACCAAACGGGGCCAAAAACAAAACCCGCTTGATTTCTCAAACGGGTCAGCATATATTATTTCACATCAATACATCGCTATCTCGCTTGAGGGCAAGGATACAAATGATGATGTGTGTTGTTGTTTCTCATTTCACTCCAAAAGTAAAATATATTTTTTTATCAAAAAAGGGTTATTTAGTTATTTCCCAAAATTAACGGCAGGCCATCGTCGCCGGATCCGACAACGACAATCTTGGCATTGGGTGATTGTGCCAGCATCAGTGTGGCCTCAATTCCCTTGTCCTGCAAAATCTTATCGGTAAGGGAAGCGCTCAAAATCCTGTTTGCATCCGCCTTTCCCTGGGCCTCAATCCTAACCTTTTCGGCTTCTTTCTGGGCAGTTACCAGTCTGAACTCATACTCCAAGGACTCCTGTTCCTGCTTCAGCTTGCGCTCAATCGCCTCTTTTATGGTGTTGGGCAGCGTAACATCCCGCACCAAAATTTCATTCAATTGAATGTATTGGTCATCCACAATGGCTTTTGTTTCCTCAAATATTTCCTTTTGGATGGCGTCCCTTTTGCTGGAATATAATTGTTCTGGTGTATATCGGCCAACAACACTACGAGCTGCGGAGCGTATGGCTGGCAAAAGCACACGGTCCTTATACTGCTCGCTTTTTTCCTGGTGCAGTTTTCCCAATAGCTCATATTTTGGCTGAAACCAGGCGGAGGCATCCAATTGGATATCCAACCCGTTTGAGGACAACACCTTCATTTTTTCAAAAACCTCCTGTTGTCTCACCTCATAAACATAAACCTTGTTCCAGGGTGCCACTAGATGGAATCCCTCTCCCAGTGGAGGTTCATCGGTAACCACACCGCCACCAAATACCTTGTAGAGTACTCCTGCCTCACCTGAGCCTATGGTGACCGCTGATTTTGAAATGATGATGATAAGAAAAATAATGACCGCAATGGCCGGCAAAGCAATTTTTGGTAATCTATCCATGTGTATTCTATTTTATATTAGTCCGTTATATTTTCTGATGAACCATTCCGTAGCGAGGGCCATTGCAATCAATCCGAGTAGGATTCGGAAATCGATTAAAGATACGACATTTTGCCTGCTCTTTTGAATTGGGCGATATTGATCCACAGTGGACAAATCGGCAATCATGGTCCCAACATCTTTTGGAAGGTATATTTTCCCCTGGGTTCTTTGGGCAAGTTGCTCCAGTTTGCCATAATCGGCGGAAAACTGTTGTTTCTCGGGATTGAAATCCAAGATTTTGAATCGCCCGGAACGTTTTAGGTTTTCTTTTTCCACGACGATGGTGAAATTGTATTCCCCTGCTTCCAAATCACTTAGGTCAACTTCATAAAAGTTGCCCTTGAGCACCAAAGGCGACTCGCGCACAAAGCCATTGTCCAATCCCTGTATATTCATGGTAAGGGTCGCATTGGGATCAAACACATAGCTTTCATCAAAATATTGGGCGCTTATGTTTGCACTTTGGGCATTATCAAAAATGGGCGCATAATCAATATCTAGTCGACTTCTTTTAGAATTGTTTGAGAGATAAAGCATCAATTTTCCGATAAAATTATCAAAACGCTGAAAATTTCCATCATTTCGAAAAGTCTGCGCCCGCCATCTCCATATATTTTCCCCAAACAAGATGGCCTGCCTTTGTTTTTCGGGGGTAAGCACCGTAAAAAGTGGTATGTCCAATTCCAAGCCCCGTATTTTTTGAAAAAGAACAAATTGCACGTCTTCCTTAAATTCCAAATCTCCGAGATTGCCTTTGAGCGGTGGATACCTATCCACCTCAAAATCATCCAGACTGAACAGGCCAAATGTGTTGTTGCGAACTGGAAGTATGTCCTCCGTTTGACCTGTATTTTGGAACGTATACCCCTCTTGCGCCTGATTTAAAAAATTCCAATCCGTTTTTGTGCCGGCAATTGTGAAATGGCCCACCCCCGATTTCGCAATATGTTCATAGACATTGCGAAAGCTTCGGTTTGGTTGATAAAGCAGCAGAATATCCGCTTGTTCCAAATCCTGTGGAAGCAAATTGGGCTTTGCCACCGTTACAACACGTTGTTCATTGGATTCAATTGCCTTTTTCAATGCGCCAATATCCGGGTGAAGTATATCGGAAATGATGACCACATTGGTTTTCTCGTCTATTACCTCTACCGCCGTTTCTTTGACATTGTTAAATGGGTTTTTCTCATTTTCCAAGGCTTCCACCTGTACTTTTACGGATTTGATCCCCACATCCTTCGCATCCAATAGCGTGCTGAGGGTATGACTGTTGTTTGAAACAGTCAGATTGATGCGCTCCCTATAAACAGTGGTGCCATCAAGGGTAACAGTCACCGTTTTGGAAACAGGTACACGGCCGCTGTAATGGATATTGGCCTCTACAGGAAACTTATTTTTTAAAAAAGCATATCGGTTTGTATTCAAAAAACCTACCGAAAGATCTTGGTATTTGGTAGTATCCCCAACAACAACAGGATAAACAGCAAGATTTTTTGATGGGCTGAAATATTGGTAGTCCTTACCCAGCGTTTGATTACCGTCTGTTAAAAGTACCACCGCACTGGAATTATTCACAAAGATTTCATCCACTGCGCTAAGCGCATTCGTTATATCGGTATTTTTTTCCTCATACCACAGTGAATCTGTATCCTCCAACTTCTCGCCGAAGGCATATTGGTGCACAGAGAAACGATCGAGCAGGTCCGTGTTTGTCCTTATTTGGTCGATGATGTCCGCAACAATCCCATTCTGGGCTGCTTCTTTCATGGAATTGGAATCATCGACCAGTACGACCAAGTTGGGTTTTTCCAAAAAATAGTCGTTTGTGATGAACTGCGGGTTCACCAACAACAAAAAGAAGGAAAAAAGTGCCACAAAGCGGAGTGCGGCCAACAGGACCTTGAGGGATCCCTTTTTTCTGTCCTTATAAAAATATTGGTAAAATACTATGGTAAGCGCAGCAACGGCTGATAAAACAATTAAAAGTACCGTGCGTAAATCCATTCATTTTAGGTTAGCATGCCCCCATCCACATTCAATACTTGCCCAGTTACGTAATCCGAAAGATCGGAAGCTAGGAACAGACAGGCATTGGCGACATCCTCCGGCGACCCTCCGCGCTTCAATGGAATGGCATCCCTCCATCCCTGCACGGTTTTTTCATCCAATTTATCGGTCATTTCAGTTTCTATAAAACCAGGGGCTATGGCATTGCATCGTATGTTGCGTGATCCCAGCTCCAAGGCGACCGATTTGGTGAACCCTATCATCCCTGCTTTTGAGGCAGCGTAGTTAGTCTGTCCGGCATTACCCTTGACGCCCACCACACTACTCATGTTGATTATGGATCCCTTTCGCTGTTTCAGCATGGTGCGCTGCACGGCCTTTGTCATGTTGAAAACGGACTTCAGGTTGGTTTCGATCACTTGGTCAAAATCGTCCTCTCCCATGCGCATCAATAAATTATCCTTGGTAATCCCGGCATTGTTGATCAACACATCGATCCTTCCTTCAAAATCTTCCAAAACCTGAGCTATGAGGGCTTCCGACTCTTCAAAATTGGCCGCATTGCTCTTGTATGCCTTGGCTTTTACGCCCATATCGCTGAGTTCTTTTTCCAGTTCCCGGGCCGGAGCTTCACTTGAACTATAGGTGAATGCCACATTGGCACCATGTTTTGCAAATACTTGGGCTATCCCTTTTCCTATTCCCCTGCTTGCCCCAGTGATGATCACGTTTTTTCCTTCCAAAATTTTCATAAGGTGTCTTCGTTTGAATGGTTATCAATCAAATATAGTTGTTGTTTTAGGTTTTGCCGAAAAAAAATCCCGCTTTGCACGGGATTTAAAATAGTTTTAACGGTTTGTTATCCGACCACCTCTTTAACCTTGGCCCCAATTTCCGCAGGTGAATCCACAACATGGATTCCGCATTCCCGCATTATTCTTTTTTTCGCTTGGGCAGTGTCGTCACTTCCTCCAACAATGGCCCCGGCATGTCCCATGGTTCGTCCTGCTGGTGCCGTTTCCCCAGCGATGAACCCAACAATGGGTTTTTTGCTTCCGCTGGCCTTGTACCATTTCGCCGCATCACCTTCGAGCTGTCCCCCTATTTCGCCGATCATGACCACACATTCTGTCTCTGGATCATTGATCAAAAGTTCCACAGCTTCTTTGGTGGTGGTACCGATAATGGGATCTCCACCAATTCCAATGGCGGTAGTGATCCCCAATCCTTGCCGCACCACTTGGTCGGCGGCCTCATAAGTCAATGTACCTGATTTTGATACGATGCCCACGTTTCCTTTTTTAAACACAAACCCAGGCATAATGCCCACTTTGGCCTCACCGGGCGTTATGACCCCAGGACAATTGGGACCGACAAGGGTACAGTCCATGTCCTTAATATAATCATTGGCCTTGACCATATCCGCAACGGGGATGCCCTCTGTGATGGTAATAATGACTTTTATTCCGGCACTGGCGGCTTCCATAATGGCATCGGCCGCAAATGCTGGTGGAACAAAGATTATGGAGGTGTCAGCTCCCACCTGTTTCACGGCTTCTTCCACTGTGTTGAATACGGGTTTTCCCAAATGCTCCTGTCCACCTTTACCGGGCGTAACGCCCCCAACTACATTGGTGCCATATTCTATCATCTGTTCTGCGTGAAAGGTACCTTCACTTCCCGTAAAACCTTGTACTATTATTCTTGAATCTTTGTTTACCAAAACGCTCATAGCTTCAACTTAATTAGGTGCAAAAATATGGTTTGCGTGCATTTTGCACATTTATTTTTTTAATTCTTTTTCAGTTTTTCAAATATTTCTGGAATCCTTTTCACATGGGCTATTTGTTTCATTTTTTCCCGGGCTTCTTCTGCCGGGCTTCCAAAGTAGGTTTTGCCTCCTTCTAAGGACTTAGCTATTCCGGTCTGGGCGAGAACGACTGCCTTTTTACCGATGGTGATTCCACTGGTTACCCCTACCTGGCCCCATAGGGTAACTTCATCTTCAATGACCACACAGCCCGCTATGCCCACATGGGAAGCTATCAAACACTTTTTCCCAATCACGGTATCGTGCCCAACCTGAATCTGATTATCCAACTTAGCACCTTCCTTAATCGTCGTATCACCTGTAACCCCTCTATCGATGGTACAGGAGGCGCCAATATCCACATTGTCCTCAACCACCACTCTACCTCCGGACAGTAATTTATCAAAGCCCTCGGGTCTATTTTTATAATAAAAAGCGTCTGCGCCCAATATGGTACCTGCGTGAATGGTGACATTATTTCCAATTACGCAATTATCATAAATGGCCACATTGGGATGAATCACACAGTTCTTGCCTATTTTGACATGGTTGCCAATAAAAACATTGGGCTGTATTATGGTTCCCTCCCCAATTTGGGCCGTATCGGCAATCGAACTGTTCGAAGCTTTGAAAGGTTTAAAAAAATGGGTCAACTTGTTGAAATCCCTGAACGGGTCATCCGAAATGAGCAGTGCTTTTCCCAGAGGACAATCCACCTTTTTGTTGATCAACACCACCGAGGCTTTGGACTGCAATGCTTTGTCGTAGTACTTCGGATGGTCCACAAATACGATGTCACCTTCTTCAACCACGTGAATTTCGTTCATTCCAAGCACGGGGTAAGCGGGGTCGCCAACGTACTCGGCATTGATAATGTCAGCGATTTCCTTTAGGGTATGGATTTTTGGGAATTTCATTTCCCGTTATTCTTTTGCTCGTTCCAAATAGACACCCTTCTCTGTATCCACCTTTATTTTGTCCCCTTCATTGATGAAAAGCGGCACATTGATTCGGGCGCCGGTTTCCACTGTGGCGGGCTTGGTTGCATTGGTGGCGGTGTTGCCTTTTACACCGGGTTCGGCATGGGTGACTTCCAAAATGACACTGGCGGGCATTTCCACCGAAAGCGGCATATTATCCTCGGCATTGAAGATTATAGTCACCACTTCTCCCTCCTTCAAAAGGTCCGGTGCATCCAGGGCATCTTTTTGCAAAGAGATTTGGTTGTAATCATCCGTGTTCATGAAATGGAAGGTGTCGCCTTCGGGATATAAATATTGGTATGACCGCGTTTCCACACGGACATCCTCAATTTTATGTCCTGCAGAGAACGTATTGTCCACCACCTTGCCCGTGGTAACGCTCTTTAGTTTTGTACGCACAAAGGCAGGACCTTTGCCGGGTTTCACATGCAGGAACTCGATGATTTTATAGATATCATGATTATATCGGATGCAAAGTCCTTTTCGTATGTCAGAAGTGTTCGCCATATTTTTAGTTTGAACTGAAATAGCCTTTCATGATCCCTCGTTGGGAATCTCGTATAAATTGAAGAATCTCATCACGCTCCGGAGTTGCCTCCATCTCGGCTTCTATGATTGAAGCTGCCTGGGAGTTGTTATAGTTTCTTTGATACAGTATGCGATAGATATTCTGTATTTCCCTGATTTTATCGGACTCAAATCCCCTGCGTCTCAATCCCACCGAGTTAATGCCTACATAAGAAAGCGGTTCCCGTGCTGCCTTCACGTAGGGCGGAACATCCTTTCTCACCAAGGAACCCCCAGTCACAAAGGCATGATTGCCAATGGATACAAATTGATGCACGGCCACCATCCCGGCGAGTACCACATTCTGGCCAATGGTGACGTGGCCGGCCAAGGTGGAATTGTTACTGAAAATACATCCATCCCCAACAAAACAATCGTGTGCCACATGGCAATAGGCCATGATGAGACAATTGTTTCCAATGACCGTTTTCATGCGGTCGGCCGTCCCTTTATTTATAGTGGCACACTCCCTTATGGTGGTATTGTCGCCAATCTGTACCGTGGTCTCTTCTCCTTGATACTTTAGATCTTGTGGCATCGCAGATATGACTGCTCCCGGAAAAATATTGCAGTTTTTTCCGATACGGGCTCCCTCCATAATGGTCACGTTCGACCCTATCCATGTACCCTCGCCAATGGTGACATTATTATGGATGGTGGTAAAGGGTTCAATAACCACGTTTTTGGCAATTTTTGCCCCAGGGTGTACGTAGGCCAATGGTTGATTCATCTAGTTTCCTTTTACTTTGGTGATTTGCGCCATTATCTCTGCTTCTGAAACCAATCTGCCATTGGCATAGGCGCGTGCCTGCATTTGACAAATTCCCCTACGAATGGGTGACATTAAGTCCAATTTGAAAATCAATGTGTCGCCTGGCACCACCTGTTGCTTATATCGTACATTATCTATCTTTAAAAGATAGGTCAAATAGTTTTCGGGGTCTGGGACCGTGCTCAAGACCAAAATTCCTCCCGTTTGTGCCATGGCCTCTATCTGAAGTACGCCGGGCATTACGGGTGCCCCTGGAAAATGCCCTACAAAAAAGGGCTCGTTCATGGTGACATTTTTCACCCCGATTACGTGCTCCTCAGAAAGCTCCATGATTTTATCCACTAATAAAAATGGTGGTCTGTGCGGAAGCATTTCCATTATTTGGTTGATGTCCTTTACGGGGGTTGCATGTAAATCGACATCCGGAACGGAATTGCGGCGTTCTTGTTTTATGATTTTTTGCAGTTTTTTGGCAAATTGAGTGTTTACAAAATGACCCGGTTTATTGGCAATGACCTTACCACGGATTCGAGTTCCCGTAAGCGCCAGGTCGCCTATCACATCCAATAGTTTATGGCGTGCGGCTTCATTCGGATGGTGCAGGGTCAGGTTATCCAGTATCCCGTTCGGTTTTACGGATAGTTTTTCTTTTTTGAAAGCTTTTTCAAGCTTTTTCATTGTGGATTCTGAGATTTCCTTATCCACATAAACAATCGCATTGTTCAGGTCTCCCCCTTTGATGAGCCCATGTTCCAAAAGCATCTCCAATTCGTGGAGAAAGCTAAAAGTGCGCGCATCGGCTATCTCTGTCTTGAACTCCGACAAATTTTCCAGGGTGGCATTTTGTGTGCCCAGCACCTTGGTGCCAAAATCGACCATGGTCGTTACTTGGTAATTTTCTGAGGGAATCACCGTAATCTCGCTGCCGGTTGCATCATCTTTATAGGAAATCACATCCTTCACCACATATTCCTCCCGTTCCATTTGCTGTTCCACAATGCCTGCTTCTTCCAATGCCTTCACAAAAAACTTGGCAGAACCATCCATTATTGGGGGCTCAGGAGCGTCCAACTCGATAAGCACATTATCAATGTCCAGCCCTACAAGTGCAGCCAAAACATGCTCTGATGTTTGGATTTTCACTCCGTTTTTTTCCAGATTTGTGCCGCGCTGTGTGTTCACCACATAACTGGCATCGGCTTCAATTATGGGTTCTCCTTCCAGGTCCACCCTTTTAAAGGCGAATCCATGGTTTTCCTCAGCGGGAATAAATGACATGGTGACGTTTTCACCCGTGTGCAACCCCACACCTTGCAGGGTCACTTTGTTCTTGATTGTACGTTGCTTGGTACTAGTCTTCTCCACCATCAATCTTTTTTTCTACTTTGGTGATTTTATTAACCAGTTTTGGTAAGTTCTTAAAGTGTACATATGATTTATTGAAGTCTCCATAATTCAAAGCGGGCGATCCCTGGAGCACTTCATCATCCTTTACATTTCTTCCGATACCAGACTGCGCTTGAATTTTTACACGATCTCCAATGGTAATGTGGCCCACAATACCCACTTGCCCTCCTATAAGGCAGTGCTTTCCTATTTTGGTTGAGCCTGCAATACCAGTTTGGGCTGCAATTGCCGTGTGTTCCCCGATCTCCACATTGTGCGCAATTTGAATCTGGTTATCCAATTTGACGCCTTTTCTGAGAATGGTGGAACCCAGGGTGGCCCTATCAATGGTGGTTCCGGCACCCACATCCACATGGTCTTCCAAAATTACATTTCCCGTTTGTGGGACCTTGCTATATTCCCCATTTTCATTTGGTGTGAACCCAAAGCCATCCGCTCCTATGATTGCACCACTGTGGATAACACAACTGTTGCCAATAATGGATTCGGAATAAATCTTTGCCCCGGCAAAAACAAGAACATTGTCCCCGAGGGTTACATTATCCCCGATATATACGTTCGGATAAATTTTCACATGTTTCCCAATCCGGACATTTTCACCTAAATAGGAAAAGGCACCCAGATAGAAACCTTCACCGTAGGTGGCACTTTCTGACACAAAGGAAGGGCTTTCTATGCCTACCTTGTTGTTTTTCACCTGATTGTAGTATTCCAGCAATTTGGAAAAAGACTTATAGGCATCTTCCACTTTGATGAGGGTAGTGGTCAAATTTTGTTCTGGGATGAAGTCTTTGTTCACAATGGTTATGGAAGCCTTTGTGGAATAAATGTAGTGGGTATATTTTGGGTTTGCCAAAAAAGTAAGGGAACCCTTTTCCCCTTCCTCAATTTTTGACAATTTATGAACAGCTATTTGAGGATTTCCCTCAACCTCTCCCTCTAAAATTCCGGCAATTTGGGTAGCTGTAAATTTCATCTGTGCAAAAGTAACAAAATTTGTTAAACGGCATTCTTGGGATAGCAACTGAAATATTTCGTCACGGTCTGTGAAAGTGCCTTGGAACTGAATTGGTCGGATTCCTTCAACACATCGGTGACCTTACCACTTTTTTTAAGAATCTTTATCTGTTGGTTTTGGTTGTAGGTCTTATTGGTGATTTCCCCATGAAAAACAAAATAGCCTGCCTCTTCCTCCGTAAGCCCCTTTCTCTTCATACATGCATCCAGCCTGTGCTTTAACCACTCACTGTCAATAGGTCCTTTTTTTATTTTGATTTTCAGCAGCTTTCGGTTGAGCAACATCTGGCACAATCTGGAAAGTATAAAATCCTCATGGTGTTGCCACGATTTGATGGCTCCCAGGATATCAACATCATCCAGCTGTGCAAATTTTTCAAGGAACTTTGAGCTCGCTGCCAAGGGTTTTTCCTGCTTTAGAAAGAAAATCAGCGGTTCACTACCCTGGATTGAGACATTGTTGCCCAACAAGGTCCGGACGCGTTGCACAATGCGTATAAGCAATTGTTCTGCCATAAGACCGGTTTTGTGAAGGTACACTTGCCAATACATGAACCTTCTGGCCATCAGGAACTTTTCAATGGCGTAGATCCCCTTTTCCTCCACCACAAGATCACCATCCACCACATTGAGCATGGAAATGAGCCGCTCGGAGTTGATATTGCCCTCGGTGACCCCGGCATAAAAACTGTCTCGCTTCAAATAATCCAAGCGATCCATATCCAATTGGCTGGACACCAACTGGTTCAAGAAAGGTTTCGCATATTCACCCTTAAAAATGGAAATGCCCGTTTGCAATCTCCCACCGAAATGCTCATTCAGTTCCTTCATGAACTCCAAGGAAATCTGCTCGTGGGTAAGGCCCTCTACCAAAGAGCCTTCCAGGGCATGGGAAAATGGCCCATGACCTATATCATGGAGCAAGATGGCACACAAAAGCCCCATTTCCTCTTCCTCGGTAATCTCTATTCCCTTCCTCCTCAAAATCTCAATGGCCTTGGTCATTAAATGCATGCTGCCCAGCGCATGATGAAATCGGGTGTGGTGCGCTCCGGGATAGACCAAAAAAGACATGCCCATCTGCGAAATTCGGCGTAACCTTTGGAAATGGGAATGCTCGATCAGGTTGAAAATAAGTTCGTTGGGTGTTCCAATAAAACCGTAAATTGGATCGTTGAAAAATTTAAGCTTATTGGTTAGCGCCAAGTAGTTTCGATTTAATGCTGTAAAGATAATCACTATATGAACAAGATTACAATTCTTTGGGTCGATGATGAAATTGACCTACTGAAGCCCCATATCCTTTTTTTGGAAAACAAGAATTACAAGGTGGTGACGAGCCAGAGCGGACAGGATGCCCTTGAAGAATTGGGACAGGCCACTTTCGACATTGTTTTTTTGGATGAGAACATGCCCGGCATTTCAGGGCTGGAGACCTTAACTGAAATCAAAAAAATTGATTCTTCCCTACCAGTCGTCATGATAACCAAAAGTGAGGAGGAATACATCATGGATGAAGCGATAGGTTCAAAGATTGCCGATTATCTCATCAAACCTGTCAATCCCAACCAAATATTGCTGTCCTTGAAAAAAAGCTTGGACAATTCACGATTGGTCTCGGAAAAAACAACGGCAAATTACCAACAGGAATTTCGCAAGATAGCGATGGACCTTTCCATGGTAAATTCCTGCGAGGAATGGGCTGAACTGTACAAAAAACTCATTTATTGGGAATTGCAATTGGAGGAAATTGAGGATTCCGGGATGTTCGAGATCTTGGAATCGCAAAAGGTAGAGGCCAACCTGCAATTCAGCAAGTTTGTGGACAAGAATTACCCTTCTTGGTTCTCCAATGGCAAAGGACCGATCATGTCGCATACCCTATTCCAAAAGAAAATAAGGCCGGAATTGGAGCACGGCAAGACCCTTTTGGTGGTAATCGACAATCTTAGGTACGACCAATGGCTAGCTTTTGAGGAAACCTTGGGCGTACATTACAAAAAGAAACAGGAGATGTCCTATTTTAGCATTCTTCCGACTGCTACCCAATATGCCAGAAATGCACTTTTCTCAGGAATGATGCCTTTGGATATGGAAAAAAGATACCCCAACTGGTGGAAAAACGATACCGATGAAGGGGGCAAAAATCTTTTCGAGGCAAATTTTCTTGAAGAACAGCTGAAAAGGTTGGGATTAGACCTAAAGTGGGAATATCATAAAATAAACAACCTCAAGCAAGGAAAGCAGCTGGCCCAAAATTTCAAGTCGCAGAAAAGCAATGACCTAACGGTGGTGGTATACAATTTTGTGGATATGCTCTCGCATTCCAAGACCGAAATGGAGGTGGTAAAAGAGCTGGCCGCAAACGACAAGGCCTATAGGTCACTGACACTGAGCTGGTTCAAAAACTCTCCCTTATTGGAGATCATACAGCAGGCCCAGATGTTGGGTATGAAGTTGATATTGACAACAGATCATGGCACCATCAACGTGAAACAACCCTCCAAGGTAATAGGTGATCGTGAAACTAGCCTCAACCTTAGATACAAGACGGGCCGAAGCCTCACCTATGAGGACAAGGACGTGTTGGCGAGCAAAAATCCCCAAGAGATCTATTTGCCCAACATTAACCTGAGCAGCAGTTTCATCTTTGCCAAGAACGATCTTTTCTTCGCCTATCCCAATAATTATAACCACTATGTGAGCTATTACCGAAATACCTATCAGCATGGCGGTGTTTCCCTTGAAGAAATGATTGTTCCTTTTGTAGTTTTGGAGGCAAAATAACAACAAGTGAAAAAACAGTTCAACCTATCTGGGATTGACGGGGTGGCCAAGGCCATCGTAGCGCATGCCCGGTATAAAGTTCTGTGCTTCCACGGTGAAATGGGAGCTGGAAAAACTACCCTGATCAAAGCCCTTCTAAAAAATCTTGGCGCTCAGGATATGGGCAATAGCCCAACATTTGGTTTGGTAAATGAATATCATGATGCCCATGGGAATCTGTTGGCCTTTCATTTTGACTTTTATAGGATTAATGATGAATCCGAGGCCCTGGACATGGGCTGGGACGATTACCTGAACACACACGCCTGGATTTTTGTGGAATGGCCAGAAAAGATTCCTTCGCTCCTTCCGGAAGATGTCCTGGACATACATATTCACTTTATCGATGAAAACACCCGCTCAGTCGAGTTTAATGTTGATTGAAGCATATTCCACATATCTTTTTAAGGAATTTCGATGAACGGTCCAAATGTCGATGAAAGGGCGCTTTTTTTAGTCAAAACGCAAATTTTATCGACAAAGAACATTGTAGGTCGGGAATTTTTCCTACATTTGTTCTTGAAATGAATTCATTTATTAACCAAAAACTCTTTTACGATGAACACTAAAAGACTATTTTTTGGATTATTGGCTGTTGCTTTCTTGGCTATGACTGCAGTATCTACTACCGCAGTTGATTTTGAGGATGATCAAACAGTTAGTATTGAGAAAAAGAAGATTAGAAAGCTATAATTTTTTAATCTTAACCTTTTAAATGACCCTGTAAACAACGCAGGGTCATTTTTTTTTGCAATAAATTCATGATTTTTATGTTATCATGAGTGATGAGCGATAAACGGAAGATTCGGAAAAAACTAATTCTGGAAGGGTTATTTGCATTTTTGATTGCCATAACCCCCATTCTTTTTTATTGGTACAAGTACATTTCTGAAGGTGTAGATTCCTGGACATTTTTGTGGATAGAGTTCACCAACAACGGTTTTAACGATGTTGGCGAGGCGTTCTATTACTATTTCAATAAGATTGTCCCGCTTTTGCTTTTGGTGGTATGGTTCATTACCTGTAAGAACTGGTGGTACTATGTGATCTTGATTCCCATTTCCATGTACAGCTTTCAACTGTTCGCTGTTCTCACCTTCGATTCCAACATCGTGGATGAAAACGAAATAATGTATGTTATCGCCGTAACCATGGTTGTAGTTCCTGTGGTTTACTTTATTCGATTGAAACTGGTGGACAAACATGTACACGGCATAGACCTGGATGCCATGGATGCCGAACTCCAAATACTCAAGGAAAAGGAGGAATTGCGCAAAGAAAGGGAGAAACTGGAGCAGCGTCAAAAGACCCTTTCAAAAAAAATGTAAATTTGTCTTTAATCCCTATTGGGATACCATGATTTGCATTGTATGAACCAACCAGCTTCCCCCTTCAGCAAACAGCAGCTTTTACCCCAAGAAGAAACCCTGGAAATTCTCAAACAAAAGGGAGAACTTTTTATAGGCATCCCAAAAGAACAACAATATCAAGAGAAAAGGATTTGCCTAACTCCCGATGCCGTAAATGCCATTACGGCCCATGGCCATAGGGTGTTGATAGAATCCGGGGCCGGGGAGGGTGCCAATTTTTCGGATTTGGAATATACCAAGGCCGGTGCGGAGATAACCCGCGACACCAAAAAAGTATTCTCTTGCCCCCTGATATTGAAAGTGGAGCCCCCTACCCTTTCAGAAATTGATTTGATCAATCCCCAGACCATAATCATTTCTGCCCTACAGATCAAAACCCAAAACAAGAATTTTTTTGAGGTAATGGCCAAAAAAAGGTTAACGGCCATTGCCTTCGAGTACATTCGTGATGAGGACGGCAATTATCCAGCGGTGCGATCGCTGAGCGAGATAGCCGGGATATCATCCATTCTGATTGCTTCCGAACTGATGGCCACGACAAGTAAGGGCAACGGGTTGATGTTCGGCAATATCAGCGGTGTACCACCTGTGGAAGTGGTAATCATCGGTGCAGGAACCGTTGGTGAGTTTGCAGCCCGTTCCGCATTGGGCCTTGGGGCAAACATCAAGGTTTTTGACAATTCCATTACCAAACTCCGAGATCTTCAGACAAGATTGAACAGGACCATATATACCTCTACCATCCAGCCAAAAAATCTTTTAAAATCGCTAAAGCGGTGCGATGTGGCCATTGGGGCTGCCCGGGGTAAGGATCGTTCTCCCATAGTGGTTTCGAGTACCATGGTGGAGAGCATGAAAAAAGGGGCTGTGATCATTGATGTTAGCATAGATACTGGCGGTTGTTTTGAGACCTCGGAGGTGACCAGTCACAACAAACCGATCATAGAAAAGTTTGGGGTGATCCACTACGGCGTTCCCAATATCCCATCACGCTATCCAAGGACCTCATCCATTTCCATTAGCAACATTTTTACCCCTTATTTGCTCAAAATTGGGGAAGATGGGGGGCTGGAACATTCACTTCGGTTTGATAAAGGGTTGCGGAACGGTCTCTATATGTACCACGGCATTTTGACGAACAAGTCGGTTGGGGAATGGTTCAGTCTCAACTACAGCGACATTAACTTTCTTATTTTTTAGGATTTATGGCATTTTTAAGGCGTTTGGGCTGGTATCTGGTGGGGCTCTCCATTGGCATTGTATTTCTGGTTTTCTTTTTGAAGAAGAAATCCGGGGAAAATGGTATCGAGTTTTGTTATTTCCCCAACTGCCGAGTATTGAAAGACATGCGTTCCAAGCCGTTGCATTTTGGTGATGATTTGCCGCTTACCTATCATGACACCCTTTTGATACAATCTTTCCTGCGGGAAGGCAACATCGATTTTGGAAAGAGTGATACCAAATCCGAACCCTGCAAAACCTATTTCATCAACCAAAATTCAGAGGGAGGGCATATGGAATTGGTTGCCCAAAATTGCCTTGACAAGGTTATTGTACAAAGCGTGCACATCAAAAACTAGTGCAGTTCCCTACGCTTTTTTTCCTTTTGGAGCAAGGCAAGCTCCCTTGACGTCTGTCCTGCCACCGAAGTATTCTCCTCTGCCCTTCTGATAAGATACGGCATTACATCCCGAACCGGTCCATAAGGCAAATATTTGGACACATTATAACCCGATTCTGCCAGATTGAATGTTATATGGTCGCTCATGCCATAGAGCTGTCCGAACCATATGTTGGGGTTGGAAAGCTTCAGCTTTTTGGCTTCCATCTGTGCTATCAACCGGTGGCAGCTTTCCTCGTTGTGCGTGCCCGCGTAAATGGAAATTTGGTCCAAATGGTCCATGATATAGTCGATGGCAGCATTGAAATTATCGTCAGTGGCTTTTTTCGAAGCGCAAATCGGCGTTGCATAACCATGTTCTTTGGCGCGTTCGTTTTCCTTTTCCAAATAGGCCCCACGCACAACTTTTACCCCAATTTTGAAATCTTCTTGCTCGGCAGTTTTATGCAACTCCCTAAGATAGTCCATACGGTCCCAGCGGTACATTTGCAAGGTGTTGAAAACTACCGCTTTTTTCTTATTGTACTTGCGCATCATCTGGAGTGCCAGATCATCGGCCGCCTTTTGCATCCAACTTTCTTCCGCATCGATCAATAGTGAAACATCAAGGTCATATGCCTTTTTGCAAACTTGTTCATACCTGTTGACAATCCTTCCCCATGCTGCGGTTTCCTCAGGGTTTAACGCAATCCCCTCACTAACCTTCTGATAAAGTTGAAAGCGACCAAACCCAGTTGGTTTAAAAACCGCAAAGGGAATGGCATCTTTTTCCTTTACAAAATCCAAGATTTCCAGCGTCTTTGCCAGGGCGTTGTCAAACTGATTGTCCACTTCCTTGCCTTCCACAGAATAATCGAGAATGGAGTGAACTCCTTTTTCGTACATTCTGTCAATTATCGGCAAACAGTCCTCCTCACTGACCCCGCCACAAAAATGGTCGAACACTGTGGCACGGATTAATCCCTCGATGGGCAGGTGCGTCTTAATGGCAAAATTGGTCACTGCGGTCCCTATTTTTACCAAGGGCTCATTGGCAATAAGTTTGAAAAGAAAGTAGGCACGTTCCAGTTCAGAGTCAGTTTTCAATTGAAACGCTATTGCAGTATTCTCAAAATTTGGAGCCATTATTATGAATCTTTTAACGAATCAAATATAAGTCGGTAAATCGAAAAAAAATCTATAAAATAATCTTTATTTAGCGGGGTAAAAAGTACTATGGAATCCATTGCGTCCCATTCATACGAGGTACATTTGGAGGAGCTGGCCCTGGCTGCCTTACAGCAACATGTTGCCAAAAGCGGCTATTCCAAAATCTTTATGTTGGTTGATGAAAATACCAAAAAACACTGTCTGCCCATTTTTGACCAAAAGATGGGCATTCCCATTGACCAACTCCTTGAAATCCATTCCGGTGAAGTGAACAAAAACATCTCCACCTGTGTGAAGGTGTGGGAAGCCATGTCCAAAGGCGATGCGGACCGAAAAAGCCTTTTGATCAATTTAGGCGGTGGCGTGTTAACGGATCTTGGCGGATTTGTGGCCTCCACCTATCAACGGGGCATAGATTTCATAAACATTCCCACCACCCTGCTTTCCATGGTCGATGCTTCCATTGGTGGCAAGACTGGAGTGGACCTGGGTTCCCTTAAGAACCAAATAGGTGTCATCAATCAGCCAATAATGGTGCTGATATTCCCCGAATTCCTTAAAACCCTTGAACAAAGACAACTGACCAGTGGATATGCCGAGATGCTTAAACATGGGCTGATACGGGATGCATCCTATTGGAAATCATTGCGGGAGACAGTGGATTATGGTGATGCTGCCTGCATTCAAAAATCCATAGCCATAAAAAATGAAGTGGTACTGGAAGATCCCACCGAAAAAGGACTGCGCAAAATTTTGAATTTTGGGCACACCTTGGGGCATGCCATAGAATCGTACTGCTTGGAGAGTCCCCAGCGAAAAACATTACTACATGGTGAGGCCATTGCAATTGGGATGATTTTGGAGGCCTACCTGTCCCATGAGTTGAGGGGTCTTTCAAAACTTTCCCTTGAAGAAGTTAAGAACACTTTCTTACAGCATTTTGAACGGGTCGCGTTTGATGTGGATGACATCGATTCCATTTTGAGGTTGTTACGCTACGACAAAAAAAATACCCATGGCAATATAAATTTTGTGCTCCTCCAGGCCATTGGTGAGGCGGTTACCGATGTTAAAGTTCCCGATGATTTGCTGTTAAAAGCCTTTGCATACTACAAAGAATAAACGGTACACATACTAAAACTTCCTGGTTTACAACTCTTTGAAATGGGCTGTGCCAAAATTTTATAGCTTAGGATTGGTAACCTAAAAACCAACCCTTATGAAACGTATAATAATCGACTACAAGAAGTTGGACCATGAGACCGCAGCGGCTTTGATCGATTCCTACCCCTATGGTTATGGGGATGAGGACATCATCGTTTTGAGAAAACCAAATGGGGAAATCATCGAAGCTGTGGAGGTGAAAACTGCCGACACCATCTATTTGGTAAAAATAAGCAAGAGCTTATCCAATTTCATAGCCAATTTTGAGGAAGCAATAGAGAAGGAGCTTTCCCAGAATCAATCCAAGGAATTGGCGGCAAGTATTGACGAACCCGGTCTGGATTCCAATGATTTTGAGATCAGCCCGGATCTGGACGATGATGGCATTTTTTGATAAAAGGTTATAAATAACGCTCGCTGATTATTTTCAAATGGTGAGCCTGATGTCCACTGATGATGAATCCCAAGGCGCGGACACTCATCTGTGATCCACTGGCCACTCCTACCCGCTTCAGCATATCATCCGTGAATGATTTGAAGAGCTGGATCGTGGATTCCCGAACCGCTTTGTACTCCTCCAATAATTCCTGCTTTTTCCTGCTATTGGCTTCACTGGCTGGTACATAATTATCATGGTCAAACCCTGGCAGTGGGGTTTTGTCCATTCTGGCAAAGCGCAACGCTCTATATTGAAACACCCGCTCTGCATCCATTATATGTACGCATAATTCCGCAATTGTCCACTTGCCGGGCGCATAGGCATACCTCAACTTTTCGTCCGTTATGTCTTGGATTAATTTCAGAAACCTATCCTTCCCCAAAACAAGCTCTTCATTAAGGGTAGTATCCTCTTGTATTGCAAGGATGTAGTTGTGATAAAACGGATTGTATTCCGAAGTAGGTAAGTCCGAACGTTTCATGATTTTACAAAAATACCCCGTTAAAGCTCATTGAATATGGTGTGCATCAACCGTTTTTTATCATTGATGCTCTCTTCGAGGGAAATCATGGTTTCCGTGCGGCTGATACCGTCTATATCATCAATCTTAAAAATGATGTTTTTGGCATGCGTGGTGTCCTTTGCCCTGATCTTGCAAAAAATATTGAATTTTCCTGTGGTAATGTGGGCCACGGTAACGTATGGAATTTGATTGAGCCGTTCCAACACAAACTTGGTCTGATGTGTCTTTTCCAGAAAAATACCCACATAGGCGATGAAGGAATACCCAAGTTTAACGTAATCCAAGGTGAGTGAAGAACCTTTGATGATACCAGATTCCTCCATTTTCTTGACCCTCACGTGAACCGTCCCCGCAGAAATCAACAACTTTTTGGCTATATCGGTAAAAGGCGTCCTGGTATTGTCAATCAACATATCCAGAATCTGATGGTCTATTTCGTCTAGTTTTACTTTGCTCATGGTTTCACAATTTTCATCAAATTTAGTGAATTAAGAAAATAAGTTTAATAAAAATGCTCTTTTTTTGAACAAAGTGCAAGAAATAAAACATTACCTTTTTCCCGCTGAAAGAACCAAGTTGAGCACCTCAGGAACCGCAGATAAAGCATTCATGTCCGAAGCATGTGCACAATCGTACCGTTTATGGCCAAAGTGGCCTTCAAGATGTTCAATGGCCTTTACTTCGGGTTCAAAGCGAATTTTTCCATCATGCAGGACTTCCTTGAATTGGATGCCAAGATCTACACCAGTCCCAAGATTTGGATTGACGGCACCCGCGTTCTTTACCAACACGTCGTAATAAAGCTTCTCATTTTCTGGGATATTGAAGTATTCATTCACATCAAATTCTTCAACTGCTTTTATGGCAATGGTTTTTAAGGCTTCCAACAGCGCATAAAAAATATATTCCCTTGTTTTTTCACGACCATAATCTTCAGGGGAATGGCCGGCTTCAAACAAAACTGTTGGGGCGCCCAACATTTGAAACGTGTCCCCCACGCAGTTTTCATTAAAGGTGTCATCGTACCGCCCTACTTGTTCCGGAATTTTGGATTGCAACAGGGAGTTCATCGCAACAATGAGCCGCATGGATGCTTCCCTTACAGGAGTTACCTCCCTCTGCGGGTCGCTTGCAGGGGATAAAAAGGACACCGTGGCGGGTCTGTTGGTTTTTCCAGCACTGAAGATTGTCCGCTGATCGTGCAGATTAAAACAGAAACTTGGCCGGAAATCATCAAAAGCCGTTCTCAAAACCCTACTTTCTGGCTGTGTCAAGTCCTTTGCATCTCGGTTAAGGTCAATTCCATTGGCGTTCTCCCGGGTATAGAGTGCTGCGCCATCTGGGTTTAGCAATGGAATGATGAGCAGCGTACATCGGTCCAAAATAATATCCCTTAGCCGGCTCGGAGCAAGCAAATAATTGACCAGGTCCAATACAGCCTTTGTCGTTGTTGATTCATTTCCGTGCATTTGGGACCACATCAGGATTTTTTCATTTCCATTGCCCAAAGAAATTCCATTTATAATTGTCCCATTCACTGAAACTCCCATGCCGAGCAAGGATGACTTGTCGAGTTTCGGAATCCATACTCTTTGCAAATGCTCCAAAGTCACATATCTGCCCGTTACCGAGTGCTCCTTGAAAAGTGAATGGTCAATCATATCATAAGCGTTGTTTACAAAAGTAACATATCGATTGATTACAAATGTAACACACATTGTGTTCAATCAGTAACATTTGTAATTGTCATCTAAGGCCATTTTACACATTTGTCACCAAAAAACCTTACATAATCATTTACATATAATAACACACTAATAAACAGTGTTTTATGTACTATTATATAAATAGTCACAGTAAGTAAATTGATTGTTGATAAACATATTTTCTGAATGTACTGTTGGATTTTGGTATATTTGAATATAAATCATTTACATTTGTAAATGGATTCAATTGTCTCCAGACTTCAGACCATAATGGAACACTACGGACATACCGTTTCAGTGTTTGCCGACAGCATTGGCGTACAGCGTTCCAGTGTCTCACATGTGTTGAGCGGAAGAAACAAACCAAGTCTGGATTTTGTTATGAAGCTTGTGAAAACTTATCCGGAAGTGAATTTGTATTGGCTGTTGAACGGAAAGGGAAGCTTTCCTGCGGAGGATAAAACCACTTCCCCTGCCCCGAACATTATTAAAGATACATTCGAAGTGGAATCACATCAGATTGAACTCGATACATCCAAAGCAAAAAGAAAGACTTCCGCCACCCCCATAAAAATATTTGTTGTGTACGATGATGGCACCTTTGAATACTATCACACAAAAAGTCAATAGCCATTTGCATCACTACGTGCAACCTCTTACCTTGCGTCCATGATGAGATTTATTATAATACTGGCACTTATCCTTGCCCATATTTCTTGCGAACAGCCCCCGGTCAGGAATTGTTCGGACTTCAAAACGGGAAGGTTTTCGTTTACCGCAATTGTTGATGGGAAGGAAAAAACGACCACGTTTGAACGCGCGGAGGACAGGGAGGTGGATAATTTCGAGGGCCATCGGGATACTTCCTCCATTCGATGGATCAACGATTGCGAATACGTGCTCAAGAACTTGAATCCAAAAAATAAGGCTGAGGAAAAATCAATACACATAAAAATATTGACTACCTCGGATTCTTCTTATACATTTGAATACAACGCCATAGGCGACAAAAGAAAATTTAAGGGAACCGCATACAAAATACACTGACCATGTTTGAAATCTTTACCAGCCCAGATGCCTGGATGGCCTTATTGACCTTGACCTTTTTGGAAATCATCCTTGGCATAGACAATATCATCTTCATTTCCATTGCCGCTGGCAAGCTTGAAAAAAAGGATAGAAAAAAAGCGACCAATCTTGGGTTGGTCCTGGCCATGGGTATGCGAATCTTGCTGCTGTTCGGAATCACTTGGCTAACGCGGATGAAAAAGCCTTTTTTGGTCATTGATGAATCCTGGATTACCGGCGGCATTAGTTGGCAAGCGGTAATTTTGTTTTTGGGAGGCCTCTTTTTATTGTATAAAAGCACGAAGGAGATCCATGAAAAGGTTGAAGATCGCGGTCATGATGAGCGGGAAGTAACCAAATCCAGGTCTTCGTCGTTAACAAATGCCATAATCCAGATAACCGTGATCAACATTGTGTTTTCCTTTGATTCCATTTTAACGGCCATTGGGATGACCAACGGGATTTCTCCCAATCCAACCGATGCGCTTATTCTTATGGTCACGGCAGTCGTTGTATCCGTGATCATCATGATGCTTTTTGCAAATCCGGTCGGGGATTTTGTGAACAAGCACCCATCCATTCAGGTGTTGGGACTTTCCTTTTTGATCTTGATTGGATTTATGTTGATAACCGAAGCGGCCCACTTATCACACTTGGTGGTTTTTGATAATGAAATTGGCGCCATTCCAAAAGGATACCTCTACTTTGCCATCACTTTCTCTTTAATGGTAGAGTTTTTGGATCTTAGAATGCGAAGGAACACCAATAAAAATGATGACCTCGCCGAGGACAAACCCATTAATTAGGCCTTTGAAAAGCCAAGTCGGGATGTAGTTCCTTGTGTTTTTCCTGAAGTTGTTGCTGTTGTCGCACCGTCAGCGTGCTTCCGTCGTGGCTCCACCCCGGTGGGCCAAATATGTACATCAGCTTGTGCGATAGTTTACTCGATTTTTTGACATCCTTCCAAATATCCTTGAACTCATGCGTAAGTATGGTAACCGGGTTGTAGGACTGTGGAGAATGGATAACCCCGTATTTCACATCAATGGTATCGTCCAATTCTTTCCAGGTTCCGAACAATTTATCAAATATGTTCAGGAAGCCACCATGGTTCTTATCCAAATATTCCACGTTTTGTGCATGGTGCACCTGGTGCATGGTATGGGTGTTAAAAATCTTTTCCAAAAAGCCCAATTTGGGAACATATACCGAGTGCAGCTGAAATTGCCACAAAGCCTCAATGCCCAAACAGACCACTACCATTTCCGGAGGAAAGCCGATTGCGGGCATCCACATATAAAAAAGAGGTTTGTACAAAATAGTGAACCATCCGTTGCGCACGGCAGTGCCCAGATTAAAGTTGTCCGAGGAATGGTGCACGATATGGGCCGCCCAAAGGATACGGATTTCATGATTGGCCCTGTGGAACCAATAATAGGTAAAATCATCCGCCAGTTGGCACAAAAGCCAAATATACCAGGCATAACCAAAAGATTGATGCCCCAAAAAGTTTTCCCGCACTCCATCCACAATCGGGTTACAAAGCTCATATACGGATTCAAAAAGGACAATGGCAAAAATTACTTTGAACAAAGGCCCTAGAAGAGCCGACCCAATGCCCATAAATCCGCTGGCAGCCAAATCCTTCCAGTTATATAGGTGATCATCTCCATGGGTCTTACTGTAAGTAAGTTCAAGTAAAATAAAGGCAATAAATACCGGTACACCGTATACCAGTGGGTTTGTAAGATCCATAAATGCTTATGCTATAATGGGGTTAGTGTATTTTTAATGTGCGCTGGTCAATTACTTCCCGGTTAAAGTAGGGAAATAATGTCTTAAAACAAAGTGGGTTGGTCGGAACCCTTCTCTTTTGATGTGGATGGGCCATCAGTTCCATCGACGGATTCCTCATCCACCACCTCAATTTCCTCTGGAATTTGTTCCTTCGGCTCCTCAAAGGGCAATGAGTCCAGCGCATTAATGCTTTTCACCTTTTCGGAGGTCAATTGGTTCCCAATTGCCCTTATGCCCTTCACAGCAATGAAATTTTCAAGGTCTACCTCTTGGTTTGGTTTTGCATCCTTGCCCCTCGGCTTGATAAATTCGATTTCAATGCGTGGTCTCCAATCTGTTGAAACCAGTTCCATGAATGATTTGGGATGTTCGGAAACGACCAGATCTTCCTTATTGGGATTTTCAATCAAAAACCGCTTGACATAGTACCGTTCTTTTTCACCTTCATAATGGACCACTGATATGGGTTTTCTCGGATTCCATTTCTCCAAAACGATCATATCCTCATTAAAACGGGTAAGCAGGTCCGGGGGCACTGTTTTTACTTTTCCGCTCTGTTCTACCACCAACAACAGGTCATCTCCCTTAAAATCTCCCAGAAGCTCCCCTCTTCCATCCACATTTAGGCGGCCCACGACATCATCAAACCAAATTTTTCTCGGCTTTAAGGTGGAGACGCCTTTCTCTTTAAGTTCGATTCGCTTTACGGCATATTTGGTGACCAGATTTCCTTTTGATGCCCTTCCCTTAATAAGAACATCCGCAAAATCGAGGTCCCATTTCAATTTTTTGATGCTTCCGGATTGCCTTAACAATATCGTGACGACCTCGGCTTCCCCATTGGGATTGGCCGAAAAATACAATACTTCGGATGAGGCCTTTTCCCCTCCCAACTGATACATCTTGTCCCTGGTTATTCCGGTCACATTAAACCTTTTAATATAGCTTGGACCGCCTTTCCCATCCTTGTATATCATGTTGTAAATGGTACGCTTGTCCTTTTTCTTGAACACACTCACATGGATGATGTTTTTTCCAACAAAGGTCTTGGAGTCCACCTTGGTGACCATCATATCGCCGGTCTTGGTGAAGACGATGATGTCATCGATGTCACTGCAATCGGTAACGTATTCATCCTTCCGGAGCGAGGTTCCAATAAAGCCTTCCTCCCTGTTCACATATAGTTTGGTATTGCGGATAACGACCTTGGTGGCCTCAATATCGTCAAAAATCCTTATTTCCGATTTTCGCTCACGCCCATTGCCATATTTCTTTTTGAGCTCTTTAAAATAATCAATGGCATACACTACAAGGTGCTCCAAATGATGCTTGGTCTGGGAGATACGGTCTTCCAAGCTCTCGATGAGTTGTTGGGCCTTATCCAGGTCAAACTTGGAAATTCGTTTGATACGGATTTCGGTCAACCGTACAATATCTTCTTCGGTAACAGCTCTTTTGAGGTGTTGGATATGGGGCTTTAGGCCTTTGTCAATAGCTGCGATTACCCCTTCCCAGGTTTCTTCTTCCTCAATGTCGCGGTAGATTCTGTTTTCAATAAAGATGCGCTCCAAAGAAGCAAAATGCCACTGCTCCTCCAGTTCCCCCAATTGGATTTCGAGTTCCGCCTTGAGCAATTCAACGGTATTTTCAGTAGAGCGCTCCAGCATTTCAGTAACGCCGATGAACAGGGGTTTGTTATCCTCTATGATGCATCCCAAAGGTGAGATGGAAGATTCGCAGGCGGTGAAGGCATACAGCGCATCTATGGTCTTGTCCGGGGAAATACCACTGGGTAAATGCACCAATATTTCTACCTCTGCTGCGGTATTGTCCTCTATTTTTTTGATTTTGATTTTCCCCTTGTCATTGGCCTTGAGAATGGAATCTATTAAAGAGGATGTGTTGGTGCCGTAAGGAATTTCGTTGATGACCAACGTACTCCTGTCCAAAGTGGAAATCTTTGCCCTGACCCTGATCTTGCCCCCTCGCAGACCATCATTATAATTTGTGACATCGATGATCCCCGCAGTTGGAAAGTCGGGGTATAACTTAAAACGCTGGCCTTTCAGATGTTTTATCGATGCATCGATCAACTCATTGAAATTGTGAGGAAGAATTTTGGTGGAAAGCCCCACGGCAATCCCTTCTGCTCCCTGCGCCAATAACAAAGGAAACTTGACGGGAAGGTTTACGGGTTCTTTTTTTCTACCATCATACGAGAGTTGCCACTCCGTGATCTTTGGGCTAAAAACGACTTCCAAGGCAAACTTGGACAATCGGGCTTCTATATATCTTGATGCTGCAGCACCATCGCCCGTCAAAATATTGCCCCAGTTCCCCTGGGCATCGATAAGTAAGTCTTTTTGTCCAATCTGGACCATGGCATCGGCAATACTGGCATCACCGTGTGGATGGTATTGCATGGTGTGCCCTACCACGTTGGCCACTTTGTTGTACCGGCCGTCATCCAGCTCCTTAAGCGCATGCATTATCCTACGCTGCACCGGTTTGAACCCATCCTCAATGGCGGGAACCGCGCGTTCCAAAATAACATAGGAAGCGTAGTCCAAAAACCAGTCCTTGTACATGCCGGTCACCTTGGTGAGCGCATCCTGGTTTTCTAAACCTTCATCATTCAGTTCTTCGTTCTCTTCCATTCAGAAGGGCTATATTTTTATGGTTTACAGTTGGTTTTCTTCTACCAAGTCAAGTTCTACTTTAAGGTTATTGATGATGAATTCCTGTCGATCAGGAGTGTTTTTTCCCATGTAGAACTCCAATAGATTATCTATACTCATCGCTTTGTCCAGCATCACAGGCTCCAACCGGATATCATCTCCAATGAAGTGTTTGAACTCGTCCGGTGAAATCTCACCTAATCCCTTAAACCTTGTAATTTCTGGTTTTCCAGTGAGTTTTTGTATGGCCTCACGTTTTTCTTCCTCGCTATAGCAATAGATGGTCTCCTTCTTGTTGCGTACCCGAAATAAGGGCGTTTGAAGGATATATAAATGATTCTCCTTGATCAATTCCGGGAAAAACTGCAAAAAGAAGGTAATCAGCAGTAGCCTAATGTGCATGCCGTCCACATCGGCATCCGTAGCGATAACGATATTGTTGTACCGAAGATCTTCCATGGATTCCTCAATATTGAGCGCAGCTTGCAAAAGATTGAACTCCTCATTTTCATAAACAATCTTCTTGGACATGCCATAGGAATTCAATGGTTTTCCACGTAGGCTGAATACGGCCTGGGTGTTGACATCCCTGGATTTGGTTATAGATCCTGAGGCGGAATCTCCCTCGGTTATAAATAGGGTTGACTCCAACCTTCTGTCCTTTTTCATATCCTGGAGGTGTATCCTGCAATCCCTGAGCTTTTTGTTGTGCAGACTCGCTTTTTTTGCCCGTTCCCTTGCCAGTTTACGGATTCCTGAAAGTTCCTTACGCTCTTTTTCGGCCTGAACGATCTTACGTTGGAGTGCTTCCGCGGTTTCAGGGTTTTTATGGAGATAGTTGTCCAAATGCTTCCCTAAGAAATCATTGATGTAGGTACGCACCGTAGGTAAATCACCTCCCATGTCCGTGGATCCCAATTTGGTCTTGGTCTGACTTTCAAAAACCGGTTCCATCACTTTAATGGAAACAGCGGAGATGATCGATTTTCTTATATCCGATGGGTCATAATTCTTTCCATAAAAATCACGGATGGTCTTCACAACGGCTTCCCGAAAGGCCGCTTGGTGGGTACCCCCTTGGGTAGTGTGCTGCCCATTCACAAAGGAATGATATTCCTCACTGTACTGTGTTCTGCTATGGGTTATGGCCACTTCAATATCCTCTCCCTTTAAGTGGATAATGGGATACAAAAAGTCTTCTTCGTTATTGTTGTCCTCCAACAAATCCCGCAGACCATTTTCTGAATGGAACTTTTCACCATTGAAGACAATGGTAAGGCCAGGATTTAGGTATACGTAGTTCTTGAGCATGCGTTCCACATACTCGTTTCGGTATTTATATTTTTTGAAGATGGATTCGTCCGGTGTGAAACTTACCTTGGTTCCCCTGCGTCTTGAAGATTCATCCAATAGCTCTTCATTGACCAAGTTCCCGGTTTCAAACTCGGCGGCCATGGATTTTCCATCGCGATTGGACTCGACCCTAAAATACGTGGAAAGCGCATTGACGGCCTTTGTCCCTACCCCATTCAACCCCACTGATTTTTTAAAGGCACGGGTATCGTACTTTCCGCCCGTATTCATTTTGGAAACCACGTCCACCACTTTTCCCAGTGGGATGCCACGACCAAAATCTCGGACATGGACCAAGTTGTCCTTAATGTTGATCTCTATGGTTTTTCCGGCCCCCATGACAAACTCATCGATACAGTTATCTATGACTTCCTTGAGTAAGATGTAAATGCCATCATCAGCGGAAGAACCATCGCCCAGTTTACCAATATACATCCCGGGGCGCATACGGATATGCTCCTTCCAATCCAGCGAACGGATGTTATCCTCGGTATATTGGGTTTCTGCCATGAGTTAAGGGTTAATCCTTGCTAATATAAAATTTAGGGGCAAAAATAAAAGTAAACGGCTAAGAAAGTAATCAACAACTGCTGTTGATATAGGTTCCAGATGTTAGAAACGAGATTTGAACGGCCAGATTTCCAATATCTGACATCTGATGTCCGACGTCCAACCAATAAGAAAAAGAATTTGCTTCAATAAATAGAGAAAATCAGAGGATTCAGGTTGAAATAATTAAACATTAAACCTAAAATGCATCACATCACCATCCTGCACTACATATTCTTTCCCTTCCACTCGCATACGGCCAGCTTCTTTTACTTTGGCCTCACTTCCATACTTGACATAATCATCATACGAAATGACCTCTGCACGAATAAATCCTTTTTCAAAATCGGTATGGATCACGCCCGCAGCTTGGGGGGCGGTGGCGCCAACTGGGATGGTCCATGCCCTGACTTCCTTTACTCCTGCGGTAAAATAGGTATCCAAGTTGAGCAAGCGGTAAGCGCCACGGATCAATTTTGCCGAACCTGGTTCTGAAAGCCCAAGGTCTTCCAAAAACATTTGGCGTTCCTCATACGTATCCAATTCCGTGATGTCAGCCTCTGTCCCAACCGCCAAAAATATAACCTCCGCATTTTCGTTGGCAACGGCCTCTTTCACTTTTTCCACATACGCATTGCCATTCACGGCCGATGCCTCATCCACATTACAGACATACATTACCGGTTTGTCCGTGATCAACTGCATGGGTTTCACATAGTCCGCTCTATCGTCTTTTCCAATTTCAATGGCCCGAACGGAAATACCGGCTTCCAAACCTTCCTTTAGCTTCAAAAGCACTGCTTCTTCCTTTTGTGCCTCTTTGTTTCCAGTTTTGGCTGCCCGTTTCACCTTGTCCAGTTTTTTCTCCAAACTCTCCAAGTCCTTCAATTGGAGCTCCATGTCTATGGTCTCCTTATCCCGTATTGGATTAACGGAACCATCCACATGGACCACATTGTCATCATCAAAACAACGGAGAACGTGCAGAATGGCGTCAGTTTCCCTGATGTTGCCCAAAAATTGGTTGCCAAGTCCTTCCCCCTTGCTTGCTCCCTTCACCAGACCTGCTATATCCACAATCTCAACGGTGGCGGGCACAACGCGCTCCGGTTTTACCAGCTCTTCCAGTTTTTCCAAACGGGCATCGGGAACGTTAACTACCCCAATATTGGGCTCAATGGTACAAAATGGGAAATTGGCACTCTGTGCTTTCGCGTTGGATAAACAATTGAAAAGAGTCGATTTTCCTACGTTGGGCAATCCTACTATACCGGCTTTCATTGATTGGGTTTCTTGTTTTTTAAATGAAAAATAATATGTCAGTTGTCATGCCACTGATGACTGACGATTGTTAATTGAAAGTAAATTCAAGCGTGCAAATATAAGTTGAACTTTTATAAAGGGAGGATTTTAATTCCGGACTAAAAACCATTTAGCAACAGATAGAAACCTATTACAAACACGGCAATGATGCCAAAGATGGCCACTATGGAAAGTATGCAGCCCAATTGCTTCCAAAATCCGTTGTATTCATTTTGATTTTCTTGCATAAAAAACCCGAACTCGTATGGCCCGGGCTAAATTACATGAATTTTTTATGCCTACCCATCCGGGTGCATAAAGCGTTGTTTGCCCAAAAGCTCGTCCTCGCTTTCCACATGGTCTTCATCGGGAACACAGCAATCCACTGGACAAACGGCCGCGCATTGGGGTTCCTCATGAAATCCCATGCATTCTGTACACTTATCTGGGGCAATGTAATAGATTTCATCACTGATAGGTTCCTGCACCTCCTCCGCGTTAACAGCCTTGCCGTTCGGTAATACCACATCTCCTTTTAAAGAGGTTCCATCGCTGTATCTCCATTCATCCGCACCTTCATAAATTGCCGTGTTTGGGCATTCTGGCTCACAGGCACCGCAGTTTATACACTCATCTGTTATGATAATAGCCATAATTTTCTTTTTCCTTTAGCTGAAATCTGTAAGCATGCTTACTTTTGGCAAAAATAACGCCCACTCGATTAGTTTACAAATATAATGATGCCACAACAACCCATTTTAGAAGCTTTTGTTAAACTCGGAAGTTTTATGGAGGATTTTTGTGAAAACCGCAACAGTGAAGTGTCAAATCGATTTGACAATTTTCAGGATGCAGTGCAGCTTGCCGGTCAGCAAAATGGTTGGTTCACGGAAGAAAACATTATGCACGCCATTCGGCAATGGGCCCTTTTATTGACTGAGGATAACTTGACGCAATGGCTATCAAAATATGTCCTACCAAAAGATTCAAAGCCGAAAACGATTGGAATAATAATGGCTGGAAATATTCCGTTGGTTGGGTTTCATGATTTTTTGTGTGTCCTACTTTCAGGAAACAGCGTATTGGCAAAACTTTCCTCCAACGATAAAACTCTGATGCCCTTCATTGCGGAGCATATAATGCAGCTGGAACCGACATTGAAGGATAGGATTTCGTTTACCGAAGGTAGGCTGGAAGATTTTGACGCCATAATCGCGACAGGGAGCAACAACACAAGCCGGTATTTTGAGTATTATTTTGGGAAACGGCCCAATATCATCCGAAAAAATAGAAATTCCGTTGCCATATTGACAGGACATGAAACCCAGGAACAACTTTTGGCCTTGGGCGAGGACGTTTTTAGATATTTTGGGCTGGGCTGTAGAAACGTATCAAAAATCTTTGTTCCCAAAGGGTATGCCTTTGAGCCGTTTTTTAATGCTTTTTTTTCCTACAAGGACACGATAAACCATCATAAGTATGCGAACAACTACGATTATAACAAAGCGGTGTACTTAATGAGTGATTTTAAAATTTTGTACAATGGCTTTCTAATTCTTAAGGAAGATGAGAGCTTTTCCTCTCCCATTGCAACCTTGTTCTACTCCCATTATGATTCTGAAGATGCCCTGAGACAAAAGCTGGAGGGGCAAATGGAATTCATTCAATGTGTTGTATCCAATGGAAAATATGCAAATGATGTTCCTTTCGGGGAAACCCAAAAACCAAGATTGAATGATTATGCGGACGGTGTGGACACCATGGATTTTTTATTGCGTATTTAAATTCCCGTATCGATGCCCGCCGTTTACAGATCCAAGATTTTTTAAGACCTTTACGCTTCCAAACTGAGAACATGAAAAAACACAATTTTAGCGCAGGACCCTGCATCTTGCCCCAAGAAGTGATGCGAAAGGCATCCGAGGCCGTACTGGAACTGGACGGCATAGGGCTGTCCCTTATTGAAATATCTCACCGGAGCAAGGAGTTCGTGGCCATAATGGAAAAGGCCCGCTCATTGGCACTGGAGTTATTGGGATTGGAAGGAAAAGGATATCAGGCCATATTTCTTCAAGGAGGTGCCAGTATGCAGTTTTTGATGACCGCTTACAATCTTTTGGAGAAGAAAGCCGGCTATGTGAATACAGGGACATGGAGCCAAAAAGCCATAAAAGAGGCCCGTTTGTTCGGAGAAGTTGTGGAGGTTGCCTCCTCGCAGGAGCAAAATTTCAACCATATACCAAAAGGATATACCATTCCTTCAGATCTTGACTATTTGCACCTTACCTCAAACAATACCATTTTTGGAACACAGATCAAAAAATTTCCAAAGACCGATGTGTCGTTGGTATGCGATATGAGCTCCGATATTTTCTCGAGACAGCTCGATTTTTCCAAGTTTGATATGATCTATGCAGGCGCCCAAAAAAATATGGGTCCGGCAGGGACCACTTTGGTAGTGGTCAAAGAAGAAATTTTGGGCCGGGTTTCCCGGAAAATTCCATCGATGCTCGACTATGCGGTCCACATTTCCAAGGACAGTATGTTCAATACTCCTCCGGTGTTCCCGGTTTATGTATCCATGCTCACCATGCAATGGTTAAAAGGTTTGGGAGGCATTGCGGCTATTGAGGAAATCAACGAAAAAAAGGCCAACCTCTTATATTCTGAAATTGATCTAAACCCAGTTTTTTCAGGTTTTGCCGCCAAGGAGGACCGCTCCAACATGAATGCCACCTTTAACATCACGGACGATACCCTAAAGGATATTTTTGATGAAAAATGCAAGGAAGCAGGCATAAGTGGGATAAACGGGCACCGCTCCGTGGGCGGATACAGGGCTTCCATGTACAATGCCCTGTCCCTTGAAAGTGTTGGAGTGCTCGTGGACATTATGAGCGAAATGGAAAAGAAGGGATAGTCAAATGATAAAGATCTTAGCAAACGATGGCCTGGCAAAAGCCGGCATCGATATGCTCAAAAAAGCCAATTTTGAGGTAATCACCACCAAAGTGGCCCAGGAGCAATTGGAAAACTTCATCAATAAAAACAATATACAGGTCCTCTTGGTGCGAAGCGCCACGAAAGTCCCGAAAACATTAATCGATGCTTGTTCCAATATCCAATTGATTGGTCGTGCCGGCGTGGGCATGGACAATATCGATGTAGAATACGCCAAATCCAAAGGAATCCATGTGATAAACACACCGTCATCTTCATCGGAAAGTGTAGCGGAGTTGGTATTTGCCCATCTTTTCAATGGTGTCCGTTTTTTGCACGACTCCAATCGCAACATGCCATTGGAGGGCGACAGCAAGTTCAAGCAACTGAAAAAAAGCTACGCCAATGGTACGGAACTCCGTGGTAAAACGTTGGGCATCATCGGTTTTGGAAGAATTGGCCAAGCCACGGCCAAAATGGCCCTTGGATTGGGAATGAACGTTATGTACACCGACCATCACACCGATAAAATCACTCTCGAGCTTACCTTTTATGATGGGCAATCCATTCAATTCAATTTGGAAAACCACGATTTAGGGACCGTGCTGAAGCAGTCCGACTTTGTGAGCGTGCACGTCCCTGCCCAAAATGGTTATGTGATCGGAAAAAAGGAATTGGACCAAATGAAAACCGGTGCGGGCATCGTCAACGCTTCCAGGGGTGGAATTGTGGATGAAGTGGCCCTATTGGATGCCCTTGAAAATGACCAAATAGCCTTTGCGGGATTGGACGTTTACGAATCGGAACCGAATCCCGAGATTAGAATATTGATGCATCCAAAAATATCCTTGAGTCCCCATGTTGGAGCCTCGACCAAGGAGGCCCAGGAACGCATCGGTATGGAATTGGCATCCCAGATCATCAATCTACTGGATTAATTTTTGCTTCGGCAGGAAATTTCAAGGCATCTTTTTGTACATTGAACGCCTTAACTAAACACTATTAACATGTCAGGAATTTTGGATTTACTCAACAGCCCTATGGGCAGACAATTGATAAGCGGGGTCGCAGGCCAAACTGGACAGCCCGAAAACAAAACTGCGGATGTTTTGAGCATGGCCATGCCCCTATTGATGGGAGCCATGAAGAAAAATGCCTCAACTCCCGGGGGAGCACAAGGGTTGATGAACGCCCTATCCTCCAAACACGACGGTAGTATCCTCGAAAATTTAGGAGGCCTTTTCGGCGGTGGGGTGGATAAAAATGTAATGGACGATGGTGCAGGTATATTGGGACATGTGTTCGGCGCCAAACAGCCACAGGTTGAAAATGCATTGAGCAGCAAATCAGGATTGGACACCGGTGCCATAGCACAAATACTCCAGATTGCCGCTCCTATCCTACTGGGCTACCTGGGCAAGCAAACCAGACAACAAAATGTGAACAGTCCTGAAGGATTGAATGGTCTTTTGGGCGGACTTATGGGAGGCGGTAGATCGGCAGCAAAACAACAATCCTTGGTGGAGTCCTTCCTGGACGCCGACGGTGACGGCAGCGTCATTGATGATTTGGCCGGAATGGTATTGAACAGTGGAGGTCGCAAAAAAGGTGGATTGGGTGGCCTACTTGGCGGTCTTTTTGGCAAATAGTCACTTCTTAACTTTATTTAACAAGGCCATTTGAGATTTCAAATGGCTTTTTTGTACTTTGAGGATATGAAAAAGAATTTCCTTCTCCAATTTGGTATTTTAATCTTGTCGTGTGTTTTAATTTCTTCTTGTGGCACTCAAAAAGAAGCTATCGATATTTCCGAAGAAGAAAAAGAAGTGTTTGTTTCCAGTGACGAAGAACCCGTCGAAATTAAGGACGAGGAATCCGAATACGAAATAATCATCATAGAACCTGGTTTCAATGCTTGGTTGCTCAGTATTGCCCGTCCAGAGGGTTACTATTCACAACAGTTTATGGAAAACAGGAACATGCTCTATGTGATGGAATGGAACCGGAGGGTGTTGCAACCCAATCAATTCAATCCCAATCTGTATGAGATGCAGATCAATTACGAGCAGGGCATTGACTATGGCTACGAAGTGAACTACAAACTCTACAATTACTTCATCTACTTCCAAAGAAAATATAACCAACGCTTGGGTCCCTACATCCCTAGAATTTAAAATCCTATTTTTGCCATCTAAACCTCAGGGATGGACAAAATCAGAGCACGTTGGGACATAGCAAAAAATTGGCAGTTGCTTTTTCCCTTTCTTGGATTTATCGCCACGATGTATACCGCATATTTAATCGCTAGGAGGCTGTTACATCTTTTTGGGTTGAACAATACTTGGTTTGAATGGGTTTTCACCATTGGAGTTTCCCTTGTTCTGTATTTTATCTTGTTGCGTTTTTTTATTTGGTGCTTTAACAAATTGGAAAACAAGTGGAAGGTTGACCACCGATGGGAGATGATTGCCATTTTCATTGTCTTTGCCATAACCGGAAGTCTTTCCGCGAAGCTTGCAGGGCCTTTGGTAGATTGGATTGGATTGGGAAAGGAATCAGTTAACGGTTTTGTTTTTTGGACCGTCCGGATTCTATTGATCTTTCCCATTTATCAGGTTCTACTGGTTTTTATAGGATGGGTGTTCGGCCAATTTCAGTTTTTCTGGAACTTCGAAAAAAAGATGTTGAAACGTATGGGACTGGGGTTTCTCTTCCCATAATTTATAGTTTTGTTAACACATTGCTGTACCTTTAATTAGCTAGTTTTGTTGTCTATGAAGCCCATGGCAAGAGTGTTTGGCGTTCTTCTTTTTGTCACCTTGATGATGTTCAAGGTAACCGCGCTTCACGTGTATTCCCATCAAGATGATAATGGCGATACGGTTGAAAACTGCCAGATTTGCCACGTGCTAGTTGAAAACCAGACAGTTGAGGTACCTTTCGTTGCCATGGTCACCCTTCCCATTGTTCCCATCACTACGGTAACCGTTGAGGTTGCCCAAGAACAAACCGTTTGGGAAAGCCAGCAATACGGACTGTCATACATTTCCCGCCCTCCCCCCTTTAGTTTGGTATAAACCCAAGCGGACCTTTCGACTTTTCTTTCGGAAAGCGAAACTCACCACAATATCAATTTATTGAACTCTATAATGAAGCCAGCGCTTTTCGTCATATTCATGACGATATTTTCCCATATCGGATATTCCCAGGAATGCGACCATGTCCTTGCCGGGCAAGTGGTGGACTACCACAGTAGGACTCCTTTGGACAACGCCACCATAATGGTTTTGGAATCACAGTTAGCGGTAAAAACGGATATCGATGGAAAGTTCAAAATCGAGAACCTTTGTGAGACATCTTACCGGTTGGAAGTGTCCCATCCTTCTTGTAATACCACCGTTATGGAAGTGGAGATGGATGGCATTACCTGGCTGGACATCAAGCTGGAACACCATCTGGAAGAGTTGGATGAAGTCAAGGTCGTTGCGGATGCCTTCAAGGACAAAACCAATTCGTCCCAAGAGGAAACGCTCAAGCTCAGTACCATCGAGACCTACAGTGCCGGAAATTTGGGTGATGCCTTGAGGGAATTAGGCGGGGTATCAAGTTTGAACACAGGAGCCAACATTGTTAAACCCACGATACATGGGTTATCGGGAAGCCGTGTTTTGATTCTTAACGATGGTGTGCGCATGCAGGATATGGAATGGGGCGATGAGCATGCTCCCAATATCGATATCAACGCGGCTGGTTCCATTTCAGTAATCAAAGGGGCATCAGCCTTACAGTACGGAGGCGATGCCATAGGAGGCACCATTGTAATGGATATGGCCAGAGTGCCCTTAAAAGATACCCTGTATGGAAAAACCATCATTAACGGCATGTCCAACGGAAGGGGTGGAAACATCACATCGTCATTGACGAGAGCCTTTGGGAATGGATGGTTTGCAAAAGCACAGGGAAACTATAAACGATTGGGGGATCAGGAAGCACCCGATTATGTATTGTCCAATACCGGGGTTCGGGAGGTAGCTGCCTCGCTTCAGATAGGCAAGCATCAGTTTACTTGGGGATGGGATGCCCGATATTCCTATTTCAACTCCGAAATAGCTGTTTTGCGCGCCTCCCATATCGGCAATATTGATGATTTGATCCGGGCCATCAACAGCGGTGTTCCAGAAATTGTTCGTCCCTTCACCTATGATCTTCAAAACCCACGGCAGGAAGTTACCCATCATTTGGGGAAACTTAAGTTTTATAAACGCTTTGAGGGTCTTGGAAAATGGAACCTACAATATGATTTTCAAAACAACCGCAGGTTTGAATTTGACGTGCGAAGAGGTGAACTTGATGATAGAGCCTCCATCGACTTGGAATTGACCACGCATACCGTGAACACTGACTTTAAATGGGATGCAAGGGAAAGATGGCAGTTACATGTTGGTCTATTGGGAAGATATCAGGATAATTTTGCCAATCCCGCCACAGGTGTAAGGCGACTTATCCCGGATTACGAAAAATGGGATTTTGGAAGTTTTTTGATCAGTGAGTACAGGCTAACTAATTCACTCTTTCTGGATGCGGGGGTTCGTTATGATTTCACGCGAGTCGATGCACAGAAGTTTTACCAGACCTCACGATGGGAAGAACGTGGATATGATACCATTTTTCAGGATTTGGTCGTGCAGGATCTTGGCACGCAATTACTTGTGAACCCTGTTTTTGACTACCACAACATTTCCGGAACCATTGGGGCCAACTACACACCCGATATGGGCACAGAAATCAAATTCAACTATACCTTGGCGCAACGGGCACCCAATCCCTCCGAACTTTTCAGCGATGGACTGCACCATTCAGCGGCCCGGATAGAGCTGGGCGACTTGCAAATTGATAGTGAAACGTCCCACAAGTTTATGTTGTCCTATAAAAAAGAATTCAAAAGTTGGGGATTTACTTTGGAGCCCTATGCCAATTGGATTCAGAATTTTATTCTATTGGAACCTTCCGGCGTAGAATTCACATTGCGAGGGGCGTTTCCTGTCTGGGAATATCGTCAAACCGACGCCCGCCTGTTAGGATTTGATGTGTATGGGTTTTCCAATTGGATCTCCCACTGGAAGACTGAGCATCAATTCTCCATGGTAAAAGGCAAGGATTTTGACACTGACGGGGCACTGATCAATGTTCCCGCTGTGAATTTGGTCAATAGATTGATTTATTCAAAACCCGAATGGAACGACTTTGAAGCTTCTCTGGAGAGCCAATATGTGTTTCGACAAAATGAGGTGCCGGACAATATTTTGGTGTTCTCTGCAGAGCAACAGCAAGAGGTTGTTTTGGAAATAAACACACCCCCAGAAGCATATCAACTGCTCACGCTGAGGTCGCAGATGGTTTTTCCATTGTCTAAAGGGACAAGACTGACCACCGCGTTGGCGGTCAACAACCTGTTAAATACAAACTATAGAGAGTACCTAAACCGTCAGCGCTTTTTTGCCGATGATTTAGGAAGAAATTTTCTTTTACAATTAAAGTTGAATTATTAACCCAAAAACGTTACATATTAAATCTTTCAAATCATGAAAACAATTAAAATCTTATCACTAGCGCTTGCCTCAGGATTCGTTTTGGCATCGTGTTCCAATGACGATAACACACCTGAGGAGGTCAATGAAGAGGAAATCATAACAACCATGATTGTTACACTTACTCCTACCGGTGGCGGTACACCAATCGTATTCCAATCGCAGGATTTGGATGGCGATGGCCCCAATGCACCTGTTATTACCCCTGAGGATATTGTCCTTTCGGAAGGCACAACCTATTCCGGTACAGTAGTTTTATTGAACGAGACCGAATCACCGGCAGAAAATGTAAATGAAGAAATTGAGGCGGAGGCAGATGAACATCAGTTCTTTTATATTATAGATGGAGGTTTAAATGCCACGGTGGATTACGCAGATGATGAATCTGACTACGTTTCAGAGGAAACCGGTCAAAACTTTACGACCACCAACCCCGTTGGAATTGCATTCACAATAACTACCACGAGCGCCAGCACAGGTACATTGGCCATTACGCTGCGCCACGAGCCCAAAAAGCCCAACGATGGCACCTTGGTGGATGCCGGTGGTGAAACCGATATTACTGAAACTTTCAATCTTACTGTGGAATAACCCATTGGCACTCCATTAAAATTGTTCTAGAATGACAGGGTTGGAAAGTTTTTCAACCCTGTTTATTTTTTCTTTGAAAAAAAATGGGTGTACAGCCACATAATGGTGAAGGTGGGGACAACGTCCATCCCTGGGACCAGCTCTTCCACAAAAGTAAAGACTCCGGCCGCCTGGCCTATCCTGCCTTTGTACATTCGGGTCATTAACCAACCTGCTACGGGTGCCCAGATAACATCGCAGAACTCCCCTATCCCCGGAATGGCAAAGGACAACATCCCAATGCCATCAAATAAGAGTCCTAACAACAAGTTCTTGTAATTCGGGGCGTTTTCTTTTGTCATTGGGGAAAAATAGGAATTCCTATTGAATTGGGAAAACAGCTTAGGATAAATCGGAACTTATCAGCTTAAGAAACTCGTTGCGGGTCTCAATTTTTTCAAATTGCCCCCGAAAACCTGAAGTTGTGGTAACCGAATTTTGCTTTTGGACCCCACGCATCATCATGCACATGTGAGCTGCCTCAATCACCACGGCCACACCCTTGGGTTTAAGCGTGTTGTTGATGCATTCCAAAATATCGTGGGTCAGTCGCTCCTGTACCTGCAACCTTCGGGCAAAAACATCGACCACCCGTGGAATTTTACTCAACCCAACGATATGTCCATTGGGTATGTAGGCAATGTGGGCCTTTCCAAAAAAAGGCAACATATGGTGCTCGCAAAGCGAATACACTTCAATGTCCTTAATGATTACCATGTCGTCGTAACTCTCCTCGAACATGGCACCTTTGAGTATTTCAGTGGCATCCTGTTTATAGCCCTGTGTCAAAAAGAGCATGGCCTTGGCGGCTCGCTCAGGGGTTTTTACCAGGCCTTCCCTTGTGATATCCTCTCCGATATCGTCCACAATTTTGGAGAAATGTTCTTTGACCTCGTTAGTAATCTCAATATTGTATTCTTCTAAATTCCTGTAGGGAGACATATTTTAATCTGCTGTATTTAGTTTTTTGGAAAAGTATTGGTTCAGTTTTTTGATCTTTGGATCTATTATGAACTGACAATACGGCTGCTGTTTATGATCGTTATAATAGTTCTGATGTTCCTCCTCGGCAATATAAAAGGGCTTCTCTTCAGATATTGCTGTGACGATGGGAGCTCCAAAGATGCGCTCTTTTTCCAATAGGGCAATAAACTCCTCTGCATCTTTTTTCTGATCGGGCGTTGTATGGAATATTTCACTACGGTATTGCGTTCCCACGTCGTTCCCTTGCCTGTTCAATGTGGTTGGATCATGTGTGGCGAAGAAAACCTCCAAAAGCTCTCTAAAAGTAATTTTGGTGGGATCAAACTGTATTTTGATGGCCTCGGCATGGCCCGTGCGCCCAGTACAAATCTCACGGTAAGCCGGATTCTTGATGTTTCCTCCCGTATATCCCGAAATAACGGATTCCACACCATCCAAACGCTGAAAAACAGCTTCAGTGCACCAAAAACAGCCGCCAGCAAGAATGGCAGTTTCCAAATTGTTATTTTGTTTATCCATTTCTATTCAAAATTAAACAAAGTTTATGGTTCAGTCATTATGCCATGTGATTATTTTGTCTTTATAGGTCGTAGCAAAACCAAATTCCTTATTTCATTATCAATCTTTGTACCCTTCGCGGGTAATCCTTACTTTCACCTTCCATAAGCATTATTTGGAATGATCAAGGCCAAAAACATCAAAAAAAATTATGGGCCCCTACAGGTTTTGAAGGGAGTTGACTTGGAAGTACAAAAAGGGGAAGTAGTCTCAATTGTTGGGGCTTCCGGTGCCGGAAAGACCACTTTGTTGCAGATTTTGGGCACTTTGGATTTACCCTCGAACCTTGCCGAGAGCTCCTTGTTGGTAAATGACACGGATGTAACGCAATTGAACGATAAAAATCTGGCTCGGTTCCGCAATGAACACATCGGATTCATTTTTCAATTTCATCAATTGCTTCCAGAGTTCACCGCCCTTGAAAATGTTTGTATCCCCGCCTTTATTAAGAATACACCCAGAGCCCAGGCAGAAAAACGGGCCAAGGAACTTTTGGATTTTTTGGGATTGTCCGACCGACATGACCATAAACCGAATGCGCTTTCGGGAGGTGAACAACAACGTGTTGCCGTCGCGCGCTCGTTGATGAACAGCCCATCGGTGATTTTGGCGGACGAGCCCAGCGGAAATCTTGACTCGGAAAGTGCCGATAACCTGCACCAGCTTTTTTTTAAGCTCAGGGATGAGCTCGGACAAACCTTTGTTTTGGTCACCCATAATAAGGAACTGGCCAACATGGCGGACCGTAAACTCACCATGGTGGACGGATTGATTGTTTCTTAGGAAAATGAATCGGGCAGAGATCAGGGATTTTCTGGAGGAAAAAGCGGCGCAATATAACCACCCACGTTTTTTGGATGGAGATCCGTTACAAATTCCACATCTATTCACAAAAAAGGAGGATATAGAAATAAGTGCGTTTTTGACCGCCACCATTGCCTGGGGCAACCGAAAAAGCATCATCAACAATGCATCCAAACTTATGACGCTTTTGGATAGTGCCCCCCACGATTTCATAATGAACCATACCAAAGCCGACCTTGATACGCTATCTCCTTTTGTCCATCGTACCTTTAATGGCACAGATCTTTCCTATTTTGTAGCCAGTCTACAGAACCTTTACACCCACCATGGTGGCTTGGAGGTTGTCTTCACCAACAATCAAGAAAAAGAATCGATGCAACCGGCGATAAGTAAGTTCAAAACTTTGTTTTTTGGATTGCCCCACCAATCAAGGACCACAAAGCACATTTCCGACCCTGGGAAGGGTTCAGCGGCCAAACGCCTCAATATGTTTTTGCGATGGATGGTCCGGGACAACAGCTCAGGAGTGGATTTTGGACTGTGGACGGATATCAGTCCCAGCCAGCTATCCTGTCCTTTGGATGTGCATTCCGGTAGGGTGGCACGCAAGCTAAAGCTATTAAAACGGAAACAAAATGATGCAACCGCACTGATGGAACTCGACAAAAGCTTGCGAAGACTGGACCCGGTGGACCCTGTAAAGTATGATTTTGCATTGTTTGGTTTGGGTGTTTTTGAAAAGTTCTGATTACTACATAAATTTTTCAATTCAAGGTATGTGCCCTACTTTTATGTCAAGTAAGCATCATCAAATTGAAGAAAAGGTCCGCATACTATCCTGATATACCTCTTTTTTTGGTCAATACCTAAAAAGGGTTGCTTACCTTTTTAGATTCCACTCCATCTGGAACTTATCCCCATTCGCAATAGAATTTTTGAGGTCTTGTTGGAATAGGTTTCTTGCACATCAATAATTTTCGTTTACTTCGGTATCGGTTAGTGTTTTGACAAAGGCAATTAGAGCGTTTTCCTCTGTTTTTGTCAATTTCAAGTTATCAAACGGGAGGGTTTGGTAAGGAAGGTCGAAGCCCAATCCTCCCCCTCCTCCCAAGTTGTAGAAAGCAATAACCTCTTCCAAGGTCTTGTAAACTCCATTATGCATATATGGCGCAGTTAGTGCTGTATTCCTCACTGTGGGTGTCTTGAACATTCCCCTATGAACTTCTAATTGTTCATCATGCCTCCAATAAAAGCCATAATCGTCATCAAGTTCTTTGTTTTCAGCAGTTTCTGGTACTCCAATAACCTCCTTCTCATGTTCCATGAAAAAAGGTGGAACAGTGCCATTTGTCAGAGGAATAAAATGGCAAGTGGCACAAAGAGCTTTGCCCATGTACAGATTGAAGCCCAATTTTTCCTCCTCGGTGAATGTGTCTTCTTCGCCCCTTATATTTCTATCAAACTTTGAGTTGAACCCGTTCAGTGTTGAAATATATGAGGATATGGCCCTTATTACTTCCGTATTTCTTTTGGAGATGCCTCCATATGCTTCTTCAAAAAGTGAAAGATAAGTGGTGTCGGATAGGATGTCAGCTGAAAACTGGTGGACAGTGGTATCAAATTCATCATCATTGGTGAATACCGAGGTGATTTGATCCAATAGATTAGGGGCCCTGCCGTCCCAGAAAAAGCGCTGCTGAAAAACTGCATTGATCAGTGCGGGTGTATTTCGTTGAAGCGGCTTTCCATTTTTGCCAACATTCGCCACCATACCATCTGCCCATGCCTTGTTTGGATCATGGCATGTGGCGCAGGCCATTTTTTTGTTTTCGGAAAGGTTGGAATCGAAAAAAAGTTTCTTGCCCAGTTCAATTTGTGCCTTTGAGGCATTTCGGTTTACAGGTGGAATAAAAAACTCTTTATTAAAAGAGTCTTCCTCGAAAAAAGTGGGAGCGTCAAAATTGAATGGTTTATTTTTCACTCCTTCCCAAAGACCACTTTCTTTGCGAATGGCCACCCAATCTCTTGTTATGGGATTCATATGATCCCTTATAAAGATGTACCTGTCAAAAGTTTCAAAATTTAAGTTCTCTTGGACAAAATGGACGGCTTTCGCTATATTTTCAATAAATGAACTATCGAGAGCGGGATTTTTATCTCGTATTATATGCTGAATGCTAATTTCATAAACCTCTTTGAGCCCATTGAGGGATACTATGCTTTCTTGAAGGCCCAGTTGGCTCACTGGAGTGTCAAAACCTGATATGGAAACACTTATGATACGTATTAGTTGCTGATGCGTGGCTATAAAAAATCTTTGAGGGTCAAGTGCTCTTTCGGCCACATTGTTCCTAAGATTGGTCAATAACCCTTTTAATATGGACAATTCTTCCAGATACCTTGTCTTGCTTTCGTTGCCTTTGTAGATGCTTTCCTCCAGCTTTTGGAGTCCAATCGGGCGCAATACCTTTTGCGTATCATCAGTAACGATGGGTAAGGCAGGTCCATTGGCACGGTGCCCCGTTTCCGGATTTAGATAGGACGCATAGGGCTCGGCCTTTTTAAAGGATTGCCTAACAGATGCAAATACTTTTTCAGTTTTTGGACCGGTCATGGGCAACTTCTCAAGTTCTTCCAACCTAAAAATTGCATTTGAAATGTGTTTTAAATAGTATTCTTGAGCAGGGGCCCAATCTATACTTTTTTCTCCTTGCATTCTTTTTTCAGAGGATTCCGGATGATTTCGGCAAGAATAAGCGCAGCATAGTAGTGCAAGAAAAAGGCAAGTTCGTTTCATAATCAAATCGGTACAAATATGGAAAGGCCTTCAAATTATTTGAAGGCCTATTTCCAGAGTGGTTTTAAACTATCTTGGCAGACCTTTTAGGATTACGATCTGTCCTCCTTGGTCGTCTTCCCTTGCTCCGGCCATTATGGCTTCGGCATTGGTTTCCATGTCGTGCCCATCAACTCCTTTAAAGTCATCACTTTCCCAATAATGGGGCTGTAGGTTAAGTAAAAAAGTATTGGGTTCCCCAATTTTATCGGAAATATCAATCAAAGCACCAAACTCGCCACTGAACCCAGTACTCCCGGTTGGGTCCAAATCATTGCGAACAATCATTTCCAAAACAACCCGAGTATTGTTGCCGTTTAGATCGGATTGATAAATGTACGCGGCATGGCCTCTGTCAAAAGAATTGGGATCCTCCTGGGTATAGACAAAGTTCTCCGTAACACAGATATTGTCCGGACTTTGTAGTTCTGGGAGATTTCCATCCATGTTGTTGGTATCTGTATTACCAGAAATGATTTGGGTAATTTTTCCAGTAAAAGGTGCGTCTTCATCCAGTTCCATTTTGTAGACGGTGCCCCAATCGTTGTAGGTTCCTCTTCCAGGTCCCCGGCCCGTCACCGCGACAAAAATATTTCTGGCATTATCAGCTGAGCCCTTTTGGTAATCAACATCTTCCACTCTCATGAATGCTGTGGCAAAAACTCCCACACAGGCATCTTCCATTTCATTTTTCGTCAAGGATGCCCCTTCCGGTATTTCTACAAATTCAAAGTCGTATGTAACCCCAAAATCCAGATTTGATTCATTATAAATGGTGGCTGGAGCAACGTCCACAACCCCACCAACGCCATCAGAAACCTGAAGCAGCCTTAGCACATAAATTTTACCTCCTGTAAGATCGGCATCCCCGTTTTCAGAATAGTACAGGGTGATTTGTCCCTCAGACCCACTGGAGTCGTCGTCACCTCCAATAATTACGGTTTTTCCTGAATAAGTGTCCCTAGGAAGTGGGACCGCGTTTTCCCATGCAAATTCGCCAAGGGCGTCCAATCCAAAATCTGCTGTAGGCGTTGGTGTCTGAATATAGGGGTCAATGCCCTTCACATCGTAGTTAAAACTTTCCGAAGCTGACAAAAACAAATCGGTAGATCCCCCATGAATATCTGCTTCCCACATTGTTCCGGAACACTGTCTTGCAAAATCGGCAACGCCAGAGTTAAGCAACCAATCCCCTTCTATTGGATTCATGTATTCGTCAAAACGTATGCGCGCCACTGCATAATCGTCTTCTGCATTTACCACATACATATATCCATCACCATCTTTAAGGAATCCAGCTCCGTCTTGGGCACCCACAAGTCGAAACCCATTGGAGAGTTCGTCCGTTGAACTGATTAAGGAATAAGCCTTAACAAAGCTGAATTGCGGCGCAATGGCCACCAAAGGTTCCAGGCTTGATTTATTTTCGAAAATGGTTGCATCGACCGTTAGATCTTCTCCATCCTCTCCATCTTGTCCGTCTTGTCCATCTTGCCCATTTACGCCATCAATCCCATCTCGGCCATCCTCTCCGTCACAACTGCTCAATCCAAATGTGAACAAGGATACAATTGCCAATCCCAATACTAGTTTTTTCAAATCCATACGTTTAGTTTTTTGTGTTATTATTGTTTCCAAAACTATGTAGTAAGGTTTAGGGCTTGGTTATTCGTATGTTTTCATTGGATTAATATCATTTTAAAAAATAGTTAGTGTGTAAAGTTTATGTACACTCAGCGTTTCTTTTGATTGAACTTAACGTTAATCTCGCATTCCCAAAGGTGTCTGGTGAATGTTACATGAATTGCTTATTTTTAGCTCACGACTAATTCAACAAGCAACATGAAAAGCATTTACTTCGCACTTGGTACCTTTCTGTGCATTGCACTTTCCCATTCCCAGCACCGAAAACTGCCCATCGACACTACAGTAACAACCCAACATTCGGTCACCATAAATGGTGAAAGCATGACCTATACGGCCACAACGGGCACGCAACCGGTTTGGGATGAAACTGGAAAGCCCATTGCATCACTTCATTATACTTATTATACAAGAAACAACATAAAAGATAGGGCGTCAAGGCCGTTGTTGTTTTCCTTTAATGGGGGTCCAGGTTCTGGATCGGTATGGATGCATTTGGCATACACAGGTCCACGAATACTAAAAATTGATGATGAGGGATACCCGATTCAACCGTACGGTGTGAAGGAAAATCCCTTTTCGGTTTTGGACGTTACCGATATTGTCTACATCAACCCGGCCAATACGGGTTACTCCAGGACCATTCCAGAGACGGGTGACGATGTTGACAGGGACAAATTTTTTGGGATCAATGCTGATGTTAAATACCTGGCTGAATGGATGAACACTTTTGTTACCCGGAAAAATCGCTGGCGCTCACCAAAATACATCATTGGAGAAAGTTATGGCGGTACCCGGGTGATGGGATTGTCATTGGCGCTGCAAAACCAACAATGGATGTACCTGAACGGGGTTATCATGGTGTCACCAGCAGATTATAAGGTTATCCGGGTTGGAGGACCAGTGTCCAGTGCCCTTAATCTCCCCTACTACACCGCTGCCGCTTGGCACCACAAAGCGCTTCCGGCTCCTTTGCAAGGCAAGGACTTGTTGGACGTGCTACCTGAATCGGAGGATTTTACCGTCAACAAGTTGATTCCCGCCATTGCCAAAGGAGGTTTCATCCCAGATAGTGAACGCAATGAAATTGCCGAAAAAATGGCCTACTATTCAGGCTTGGACAAAAAGGATATTCTGGACCATAATCTCGATGTGCCCACCCAATTCTTCTGGAAAAACCTGTTGAAACAAAAAGGGTACAATGTTGGGCGTTTGGATAGCCGCTATTTGGGAATAGACCGTCAACTTTTTGGCGACAGTCCAGACTATTCAGCCGAGCTCACTTCGTGGTTGCACAGCTTTACCCCAGCCATCAACTATTATCTGCAAGAGGAATTGAACTTCAAAACTGATATAAAATACAATATGTTTGGCCCCGTGCATCCCTGGAACAACGATGATGATGAAGTGCGGGACAACCTGCGCCAGGCGATGGCACAAAATCCGTATTTGAATGTGTTGGTGCAGTCAGGTTATTATGATGGTGCCACCACCTATTTCAATGCCAAGTACACCATGTGGCAGATAGACCCCAGTGGCCGGATGAAGGACCGCTTTGAGTTCAGGGGCTATCGGTCCGGTCATATGATGTATCTACGTCGCGAGGACCTCAAAAAATCCAACGACGACCTACGGGCCTTTATCCTGCGTACCATGACCCAAGGAGAACCTGCCAAATATTGAAACGATGAGAACAAAAATTGCACTTTCCATTGGCCTTCTTTGCGTCTTTGTGATGTCAGCTCAAGAAATCCCCTCCAAAGAATGGCAAATCAGTACGGCCCTAATGGCAGTTCCCACAGATTATAGGGACGGTGCCAAAGTCTATGGATATGATTCCAAGGGAAACTTCATCACCCTGCGGGAAGGGACCAACGATTACATTGCGCTGGCGGATGACCCCACCAACGACAAATTTTCAACAGCGGCCTACCATAAGAAATTGGACGAATTTATGGCGCGCGGGAGACAACTGAAAAAAGAAGGAAAGGATGGCAAGGAAATTTTTGATATTCGAGAGGCCGAGGTCAAGTCAGGAAAACTGAAGATGCCGGACAAGGCTACACTTTGTGTATTTACTGGAACGGTGAATGCCGAAACCGGGGAAATCGAAAATCCATATGTCCGATATGTCTTTTATATGCCCTACGCTACAGGAGAAAGTACGGGGCTGCCCACTACCCCCACACCTCCGGGTCATGCTTGGCTGATGGACCCGGGCACACATCGGGCGCATATTATGATAACTCCTCCAAAGAATTAAAGATGCGATTTCTCATAGTTTCAATTATGCTCTTTTCCCTTCTGTCCAGTAAAAAAATGGTAAGTCAAGATTGGCCCAATTTAACCAAGTACCAAGAAGCCAATAAAAAGCTAAAAACTTCCACGGCTGAAGATAACAGGGTTGTTTTTATGGGAAATAGCATCACCGAAGGTTGGCCCGATGCCAACCCGGATTTCTTCACAAACAATAACTATATTAATCGGGGTATCGGCGGACAGACCACACCCCAAATGCTGTTACGGTTTCGACAGGATGTCATTGACCTTCGGCCCAAGATTGTTGTAATCCTTGCAGGGACCAATGATATTGCGGGAAACACCGGCCCAATGACCTTGGAGCAGATAAGGGGCAACATTCTTTCCATGGTGGAATTGGCAGAAGCAAATGGCATATGCCCCATAGTTTGCTCGGTGCTGCCGGCCCATGACTATCCGTGGCGTCCCGGCCTACAACCCAATATAAAGATTCCAAAACTGAATCAGATGTTGAAGGCAATGGCCAGTGACAAGGATGTCCCCTATTTGGACTACTTCACTGCCATGGCAGATACCCGAAATGGGCTGCCCAAGGAATACACTACGGACGAGGTTCATTTGACTCCAGCAGGCTACGCCGTCATGGAGAAATTGGTAAAAAATGCTATCCAAGAAGCTGTTGAGCATGAAAAATAGTTGCTATGCTCTTCTTTTTTGTTTTTCCGTATTATCCTTTAGCCAAGAGGTATCACAGCCGGAAGCTGCCATTCCGGGACTCACCCAATTTGATAAGATAAGGGATTTCACACTTGACAACACTGGTGCAGAAGCCTACTTCACGATTCAGTCACAAACGGAAGAAATATCAGTAATCGTGACGGCCAAAAAAGAGCTGGAAACATGGAGCCCTCCAGAACTAGTAAGATTCTCGGGCAGATATCGGGATATGGAACCTTTCTTGTCCCCTGATGGCCTGCGGTTGTATTTTGTTTCAAACCGTCCACTGCATGATTCCATCAATAAACCCAAGGATTTTGACATTTGGTTTGTGGAACGGTCCGATGTTCAGAAGGAATGGTCAGCGCCCATCAACCTAGGTGGTCCCGTGAATACGGAACATAATGAGTTTTATCCGTCCCTTGCAGAAAATGGCAATCTTTACTTCACTTCGGACAGCCCTGAAAGTATTGGCAAGGATGATATTTTTTTTAGCGCCCGTACTAAAGATGGATATTCAAAACCCGTCTCGCTGTCGGCCTCCATTAATTCCGAAGGCTTTGAGTACAACGCCTACATTTCCAGAGACGAATCCTACCTTATTTTCGGTGGTTACAATCGCGAGGATGGACTAGGCAGCGGGGATTTGTACATCAGTTTTAAGAGGGATGGCGAGTGGACCCAGGCCAAACCACTTCCAATGCCCATAAATTCTTCATACATGGATTATTGTCCATTTATGGACGAATCAAATGGTGTTTTATATCTCACAAGTCGAAGGACCAAAAACCCAACGGAAGGATTGGAGGACATGGACACCCTAAGCAGCTTCCTCAACAGTTATGAAAATGGCAACAGCAGGTTGTATCAGGTCAAGTTCAATCCCAACGGACTTGAACGACAGGGCGGTCAACAATAAAATCCATGCTTTTGCCTTGGCTTTTTGTTACTTTGTTACATGCAGCATCCTACGGTAAGCATTCTGATTCCTTTTAAAAACACGGCTCATTTTCTTCCAGAGTGCATCAATTCCATAATTGGTCAAAGTTACCCACACTGGGAGGTTTTGGCGGTGGACGACCATTCCGATGACGACAGCCTTGGACTTATGGAAAAATATGCCCAAAGAGATGCCCGAATCCACGTTTTCAAAAATATTGGGGTTGGAATAATTCCTGCGCTGCGCACAGCATATGCCAAAAGTAACGGAACCTTAGTCACACGCATGGATTCAGATGATATCATGAAGCCCAACCGCCTGGAAGTTATGGCACGTTCCCTACTTGAACATGGGGAAGGCCATGTTTCGGTTGGTCAGGTTTGCTATTTCTCGGACAGAGGAATCAGCAATGGCTATGAACGCTACCAGGCCTGGTTGAATTCGTTGACGGCAACTGGAGGCAATTATGATGAAATCTATAAAGAGTGTGTCATCCCCTCCCCTTGCTGGATGGTATACCATGAAGATCTGGAGCGATGTGGGGCTTTCACGCCCGATAGATACCCCGAGGATTACGACCTGACCTTTCGATTTTATGAAAACCAATTGAAAGTGATCCCGTGTAGCGAAGTGTTACATTTATGGAGGGACTATGATTCCAGGACTTCCAGAACACATGAGCATTACGCACAAAACTATTTTTTGGACATAAAACTGCAATATTTTTTGAAGCTGGACCATGACTCTTCCAGGCCTTTGGTAGTCTGGGGAGCCGGTTTTAAGGGGAAAAGCATTGCCCGGGGGCTCCAAAAACGAAATGTGCCTTTTGTATGGCTCTGTGACAATCCCCAAAAGATAGGCAAGAAAATATATGGCAAGGAGCTTGTTCATTTTGAAGCGCTCAAGGACTTGAAAAACCCACAGAGTATAATCACTGTGGCCAATGAAGCCGCACAGTCAGATATTAAGGATTATCTGCATGGGTTGGGACAAAAGGCTGCACGGGACTACTTTTTCTTTTGCTGACGATAAAAATCTTGAATATTTGGCCCCTCGACCATTCCCCTCGGAAATTACCAAAGTCTTAACATCGTTCATGCTTAAGGCCAAATGTTTTAATCCCTATATTTGTCCAATCACAATTGGGAATGCAGTTTAAACATCCAGAAATTCTTTGGGCCCTTTTTCTCCTTCTCATCCCCATTGTTATCCATCTCTTCCAGCTAAGACGTTTTCAGAAAACACCTTTTACCAATGTGGCCATGCTACAAAAAGTGGTGTCTGAATCACGAAAGAGCCAAAGCCTGAAAAAGTGGTTGTTGCTCGTTACGCGGATATCGCTCCTCGCTTCCCTTGTTTTGGCCTTTGCCCAACCTTTTGTTGCCAACGAAGCTGCCCTGAAAGAAAAGGAAACGGTAATCTATCTGGATAATTCCTTCAGCATGCAGGCCAAAAAAAATGGGCTTCCCCTATTGCAAAAGGCCATTCAGGATTTGATTAAAAACGTGGGAGACGAGCATACCCTGAGTCTGTTCACGAACGAAAACACGTTTAGGGACGTGAACATTAAAAATATCCAGAACAATCTCCTGTCCCTACCCTATACCCATCGACAATTGTCCTTGGATGAGATTCAAATCAAGGCGAAAACCCTATTTTCAAATTCCAGCGCATCAATCAAGGATCTGATCATAATTTCCGATTTCCAACAACGAATGAGAGGTTCCACCATAGATTCAATATTGAACACATATTTGGTTCAAATACAACCGAATAGCGGATATAATGTGGCCGTTGATTCCGTTTCTTTACACGAAGCTGTTTCTGAGCAGCGTAAGATTACTGTTTTTATATCTGGTGGACAGCCTGAGGAAGATCTGCCCATTTCGTTATATAATTCAGACACCTTAATTGCCAAAAGTTCGGCGACATTCAATGACCGGGGAAGGGCTTCCATTGATTTCTCACTGCTCTCGGGGGTTGTCATCAATGGTCGACTTCAGATTGCGGACAACAGCCTGGGGTATGACAATCGATTCTTTTTCAATATCGACCAAAAGCCCAAAATCAATGTGTTGGCAATCAGTAATTCGGACAGTGATTATTTGGAAAGACTTTACACGGAAGATGAGTTCAATTTCACAAGAAACGAATTGGACCAGCTCAATTATAGCGTCTTGGACAAGCAAGCTGTGGTCATATTGGACAATCTGGAAAGCATTCCCCAAAGTTTGCAAAAAGTGTTGCACGCTTTTAGGGCCGACGGGGGCACCCTAATCATTGTACCTTCCGTAAATGCGGATTTGGCCAACTACAACCAGTTTTTGTCAGGGCTGGGAGCTATACGACTTTTGGAAAAGTTGCAGGCTGATAGAAGGATTACATCAATTTCCTTTGATCACCCCCTATATGCGAATGTTTTTGAAAAGAACGTAACCAACTTCCAATATCCATCAGTCAGTCAATACTTCAGCATTCAGACAAAGCTGCCAAATGTTTTGGGAATGGAGGGGAATATCCCTTTCCTCTTTGGAGATGATGGCCTTTATCTTTTCTCGGCCTCATTGGAACTTTCCAATACCAATTTCAAGAATTCTCCCTTAATCGTGCCGACATTTTATAATATGGGAGTTTCCGGATTAAAGACCCCCAAAATCTACCACACTCTGGGCCGGCCCGAAGTGGTGGATGTTGCCGTTCAACCAACAGGAGACAACATCTTAAAAGTATCCAATGATTCTTACGAGTTTATTCCCCAACAGCAACGATTTTCCAACAGAACCCGGCTTACATTTGATGAGAACCCGACCATTGACGGCACCTATACAATACATGAAAATGATGCTCCACTTAGGAACATCAGTTTCAATTTTCCCCGAAACGAGAGTATGCTCAATTATATGGATCTTGAAAAAAGCCTTGCTGCAAACATCCATGATTCCGTGGAGGAGCTATTTCAACAGTTAAAAGCTGAAAGCAGTATTAGTGCTTATTGGAAATGGTTTGTTATTTTAGCGTTGTTACTGGCGTTGTTGGAGGTAATCATTCAAAAATTCGTTGCATGAACATTCTGCTGAAGTCCGCAAAGATTGTAAGTCCTGAAAACAAGGAATTGCACTTGAAAAAGCGAGACATTCTTATAATAAATGGGATTGTTGATAAAATAGCCCCTTCCATTGAAACCCCATCCAAGACCCAAGTCGTGAATCCCAAAAACCTGCATGTATCCCTTGGTTGGTTCGATACCAGTGTCAGTTTTGGAGAACCAGGATTTGAAGAAAGGGAAACCATCAAAAATGGTTTGTTTGTGGCGGGTAAAAGTGGATTTGCCGATATACTCCTCAACCCCAACACCAATCCACTTCCGGATACCAGTTCGGATATTGTTTTCTTAAAAGAAAGGGGATTGGGAAAACCCACAAGCCTACATCCCATTGGGGCATTGACCCGCCATTCCGAAGGAAACGACTTGGCAGAATTGTTCGATATGAAAAATGCCGGGGCCGTTGCCTTTTACGATTTCAAGAAACAGCTGGCCAATCCCAACTTGTTGAAGATAGCCTTGCTCTATGCTCAAAATTTTGGGGGGTTGGTGATGTCGTTCCCCCAGGACAACCAGATAAAGGGCCATGGCATGGTGCATGAAGGACCTATGTCAACACAATTGGGGTTAAAGGGAATTCCCGCTATGGCAGAAGAACTTCAAGTGGCCCGCGACCTTTTCATACTGGAGTATACTGGTGGAAAATTGCATATTCCCACCATATCCACGGCCGGGTCGGTTCGATTGATAGCCGCCGCCAAGAAGAAAGGACTTGATGTGAGTTGCAGCGTGGCTGTCCACAACCTTATTTTTACAGATGAAACTTTGCAGGAATTTGATTCCAATTTTAAGGTTTTGCCTCCCTTACGGAGTAAATCGGACTGCAATGCGCTCATAAAAGGAGTCCAGAACGGAACCATCGACTTTATTACTTCCGATCATGTTCCCATAGACATTGAGGAGAAGCGGGTGGAATTTGACAATGCGGTAGAGGGATCTATCGGATTGGAGTCAGCTTTTGGCGGTTTGGTTCCCATTTTGGGAATGGAACAGATCGTTTCCATGTTGACCAAGGGCCGGGAACGGTTTGGACTTGAATCCCCTGCACTAAAAATAGGCGAAAAAGCCTGTTTGACACTTTTTGATCCTGATATGGAATGGACATTTGGTGAGGATGACGTGCTCTCCACATCCAAGAACAGTATGTTTTTGGGTGCAAAACTCAAGGGGAAAGTCTATGGGGTTATCAATAACAATCAAATTTTGTTGTAACAAATTGAAGAACGAATCAAGAGCGGGTAAGACCACCGCAATTATCGCATACATTACCCTTGTTGGCTGTTTGATCGCCATCACGATGAATATGGAGCCCAAGAATGCCTTTGCCCGATTTCATATTCGTCAGGCATTTGGCATACATCTTCTTTTTCATGCATTGGCCATCGTGCTAAGCTTTAGTGAAATTGTCTATTTATCCATCCCCCTTTATCTGCTGTATCTTGTGCTATGGGGATATGGGTTTCTTCAGGCACTGAATGAAAAAAACAACCCCCTGCCCCTCTTGGGCAAACATTTTCAGAAATGGTTTACCTTTATTCCATAATTTGAGAATATGTCCCCCGCCCATTTGTCTTTAACGCACCTACTTCGTACTTCCTCCATTAAAACCGATAAAAAACCTGCCATTTTTTTGTTTCATGGCTATGGGAGCAACGAAGAGGACCTGTTTTCGTTTGCTGCAGAACTTCCCCAAGAACTGCAGGTGATTTCGGTTAGGGCTCCTTTCGATTTGGAACCCTTTGGACATGCATGGTATGCCATCAATTTTGATGCTGAGTATGGAAAATGGAGCGATGATGCACAGGCCGGGGAATCCAGGGACAAGATTGTCGCTTTTATTGACGAGGCCATTGTAGCGTATGATCTGGATGAACGGAACATAAGCCTTTTGGGATTTAGCCAGGGGACCATTTTAAGCTATGCCGTGGCACTTTCCTTTCCAGAAAAAGTAAAGAATTTGATAGCCCTGAGTGGGTATATCAATGAGAATATTCTGGTGGAAGGATATCAAAAAAAGGATCACAGTGGATTGGATATCTATGCTTCACACGGTCAGGTGGACCAAGTGATTCCTTTGGAATGGGCGCAAAAAACGCCGGATTTCCTGAAACGCTTGAACATTGATCACGTATATGAGGAATTTCCAGTGGGCCACGGGGTGTCACCCCAAAATTTTTATTCTTTTCGGAAATGGCTTTCCCAACGGATCTAATCGCTCCTGGTGTAGAGCAAATGATCCAATAGGGTGAAATCCACACTCAGATCATTTTTCAGTTCGTATTGGATGACCAGATCTCCCCAGTATTTCCCGTCTGAAAAATCAGCCAAAATCCATTTATGGTTCAGGACCCTGATCTTATTTATTTTGAAGTCACTTTCCATCCCTGCGTAAGGAATCAGCGGGTTATCTCCAGATGTCTCGTTGGTCTCGAGCAATTTGTCCTCAATATATCTGGAAGGGTCCTTTAGGTTCAGATGGTCGTAATAAACCAGGGCATCATCATTGTTTTCCAAGGAAAAATATTGAATGTCCAAAATTTTCAATTGGGCATCCTGCAAGGAATCCTTGAGCCCATCAACTTCAGTCTTCAACGCATCCACCTGGGTGTTGAGTGCCTTTTGTAGGTTATTCGTGCTCACGAACTGATAAAGGCTTATCAAGGCGGCGAATACAAAAAGATATAGGAAAATTTTACTCTTCATTGCTATATTTTGATTTTTAGATTATCGTAGGCCAAGTGCACATTTTTGGGCAATTTTTTTTCTACTTCCCCATGGAATCCCAATAAGTGGCTTATGTGTGTAAAATACGTTTGCTCCGCCCCCACTTTGATGGCAAACTCCAAAGCCTCATCCAGATTAAAGTGAGAGTGATGTGCTTCTTCACGTAGTGCATTGACCACGAGAACCTTTGCGTTTTGTATTTTCTGTATTTCGTCTTCAGGGACCTGTTTCACATCCGTCAGGTATACAAAATCCTTGAATCTATACCCAAATACTTGCAAACGGTTATGATAGGCTTCAATGGGTATCACGTGTAAATCTGCCAATGGAATGGGACTGTCCTTTTCCACTTCCGTGACCTTGACTGCAGGAGCACCGGGATATCTGTCGTCATCGGCAAAAATGTAATCGAAGCGCCTTTTAAGCTGCTTGACCACACGCTTGTGGGCATAGATCGGAATATCACCCTGCCTAAAGAAAAAGGGGCGGATGTCGTCTATTCCGGCAGTGTGGTCGGCATGTTCGTGGGTAAAAAGGATACCGTCCAACCTTTCAATGGGATTGGCCAGCATTTGCTGTCTGAAATCAGGGCCGCAATCGATAACGTAGTTGTAATTTTTCCAGGAAACCAAAACGGATACGCGCAGCCTTTTGTCCCTGGGATCACTGCTTTTGCACACGGGATGATTGCTGCCAATGACCGGTATTCCCTGTGAGGTTCCCGTTCCCAAAAAAGTAATGGTCATCTTCTCATCCATGAAAACCAAAATTATGACTTATTTATTTAATAGATTGAACGAAGAGTGTAACTTTGTTTACTATAAATAATTGGATATGCCTACCATAGCGAGCAATCAAGATGCCTTTGAAAACATTCCCTCCATAAAGGCAAAGACCCTAAGAATAAATCTGAACCCAAACATTTACGGAACCTTCGCAGAGATAGGTGCAGGTCAGGAAACGGCAAGACATTTTTTTCGCGCCGGGGGGGCGTCTGGAACCATTGCAAAGGCGATGAGTGCTTATGATAAGGCCTTTAGTGATGCTATTTATGGTTCGGAGGAAGATGGTAGGTATGTGACCCAGGCCAGGCTGAAACGTATGCTGAACCACGAAATGAACTTGGTGGAAGAGCGCATCAGCAGGGAAAACAATCCAGACTATTTGTTTTTTAGCTATGCCAATACGGTGGCCACGATCGATTTTTCGAAAAGGTACAAAGGCCATGGATGGGTAGGTATCCGATTTCAGTTGGACCCCAAACAAAAAGAGTACGATGAAATCATCTTTCATGTGCGGTTCAAGCAGAATGAGGCGCGACTTCAACAGGAAACACTTGGCATTTTGGGTGTCAACCTAATCTACGGAGCCTATTTCAAGTTCCATAAGCCAAAGAAGCTGCTGAAATACCTGTATGATCATATTGACAAAGACACCTTGGAGATTGATATGGTGAATTTCACCGGACCCAATTTCAAGGATGTGGACAATAGATTGATGAGTCTCCAGCTCATTAAGAATGATATGACCGATGCGGTAATGTTCGGTCCTGATGGCAACAACTTACTGCCAGCAGCGGTGCTGTACAAAAAGAACATTTTGGCATTGCGGGGCAGTTTCAGGCCCGTTACCAAGGTGAACATGGACATGTTCAAGAAGTCGTACGACATCTTTGTCAGGGAACAAACGGTCGAGTATGAAAATACGATTGTTGTGTTTGAGATAACACTGTCAAACCTTAGGGCTTCGGGAGAAATTGACGAGCAGGATTTCATGGATCGTGCCGAATTGCTCTGTTCACTGGGACACACAGTGCTTATTTCCAAATTTCAGGAGTATTACAAGCTCGTGGAGTATTTCAACAATTACACCAAGGCCAAAATTGGACTTACCATGGGGGTAAATAATTTGGTGGACATTTTTGATGAGAGGTATTACCGTCATTTGAGCGGGGGCATACTCGAAGCTTTTGGCAAGCTGTTCTTCAAGGACTTGAAGGTGTACCTATATCCGATGAAAGACCCGGACACTGGACAAATAATGACCAGCAACAACCTGAAGGTACACCCGAGGATGAAGGAACTCTACAAATTCTTCAAATACAATGGAAAGGTTATGGACATTATCGATTACGATCCCGACGTGATGCACATTTTCTCGAGGGACGTATTGAAGAAAATAACCAACGGTTCTGAGGGATGGGAAGAAGAGCTTCCGGAAGGAATTGCTGAAATCATTAAGAAGAAAAAACTCTTCATCAGAAAAGAGGAATCAGTCACTAAAAAAGAAACAGTAAAGCAAAAAGCATAAAAAAGGCGCTCTGAAGGCGCCTTTTTATTTCTTCCTAAGCAAGCAGTTGAACTGCGTGGTCCTTTGTGTTCACCTTATCAATTACCTTTTCAACCTTGCCATCACCGTTTACCACAAAAGTGGTCCTGTGAAGTCCATCATATTCGCGCCCCATGAATTTTTTCGGTCCCCAAACACCAAACGCATTGATTACCGTGTGGTCCTCATCCGCAAGTAAGGGAAAAGGGAAATCGTATTTGTTTTTGAAATTGGCCTGTTTTTTTTGAGAATCATCACTCACCCCCAAGAGTTGATATCCTTGTGCCTTCAAATCCCCGTAGTTGTCCCTCAAATTGCAAGCCTCAGCCGTGCATCCAGGGGTGTTTGCCCTCGGATAGAAAAAAACAACTAGCTTTTTTCCTTTGTAATCACTGAGATTTATTTGATTGCCATCTTGGTCCTTTGAGGAAAATTCAGGTACTTTATCCCCCACTTTCAACATATTCATATGGTTCAGTCTTTAAATTATTGTTTAATTTTTATACTTCAAAGTTAAACAAAAATGACGAAACAAGAAAAGGTAAACTTTACTATTGAAAAACTGGATGAAATTTACCCGACCATTCCCATTCCCCTGGACCATAAAGACCCCTATACCCTTTTGATCGCCGTGTTGCTGTCTGCGCAAAGCACGGATGTCCGCGTTAACCAAATAACTCCCTTGCTTTTCCAAAGAGCGGACAATCCTTTTGATATGGTAAAGCTCACTGTGGAGGAAATACGGGATATCATCAGACCCGTAGGGCTTTCCCCAATGAAGTCCAAGGGCATTTATGGTCTTTCAAAAATTTTGATAGAAAAGTATGATGGCGAGGTGCCACAGAATATGGAATTGTTGGAGGAACTTCCCAGCGTAGGGCATAAAACTGCCAGTGTCGTGGTTTCCCAGGCCTTTGGGATACCCGCATTTCCAGTGGATACCCACATCCACAGATTGATGTACCGCTGGGGGTTCAGCAATGGCAAAAATGTGGTACAAACGGAAAAAGATGCCAAACGGTTGTTTCCGGAGGAACTATGGAACAAACTGCACTTGCAGATCATTTGGTACGGTAGGGAATATTCCCCGGCGCGGGGATGGGACCTTGAAAAGGATGTGATCACCAGTACCATTGGACGTAAATCGGTGCTGGATGAGTACCATAAAACGAAAAAAGGCCGCAATTAGCGGCCTTTTTTTGTCTCTACTTGAACTGTTTAGTTCAATGTAAGTTCAAATTGATGATTCTTGCTTCCCACTACGTGGAGTGATTTTGAATAGTTCAATAAAAAATCAATGGTCTCCTTGGTGGCTTTTACCGTTTTAAGGGTTTCTTGTTCTTCAGAGTAAATATTTTCCATATTCTAGCATTAATGTTTCAAATAGATAACGGCGCTAGAATGGAAATATTGCAGGGTTCGACAGAATGCAGATTAATTCGTTAAAACGATATTGTTACGGGCAACAATTTTTCGGAGGTTGATGAGCGCGTAACGCATTCTTCCCAATGCCGTGTTGATGCTTACTCCAGTGTTTTCGGATATTTCCTTGAAACTCATGTCCTTATAGATGCGCATGATGAGCACTTCTTTTTGGTCTTCGGGCAATTCCTCTATCAAAAGCGTAAGATCGCTCTCGATTTGGTCTTGGATGAGCTGCTTTTCAGCATTCAACTTTTCATCCTTGATCACGGAGAAGATGTTGAAATCGTCGCTCCCCTCAAACTTGGGCATTCTTTTGTTCTTCCTAAAATGATCTATGATTAGGTTGTGCGCAATTCGCATCACCCAGGGCAAAAACTTGCCTTCCTCGCTGTAAGCCCCTCTTTTCAAGGTTTTGATCACTTTGATGAAGGTGTCCTGGAAAATGTCCTCTGCAACATCCCTATCCAAAACTTTGGAATAAATAAAACTGGAAATTCTTTGGTTGTGCCTGTTTATGAGTGCCTCGAGGGCCTTTTCGTCACCGGCGATGTAGTTCTTTACTAATATCGAGTCATCAATCTGTAGTTCCATTACAAATTACTTTTTTGGTTAATATCATGCTACTTTCCCTTTACAAGAAAGAAGCCGAGGTTATTAGCTTAATTTTAAAAAAGTAATTATTGCTGTATAGGCCTATCAGATTTTTAATTACAACTCAAATATAGAAAAATAGGTTGCCGGTCAAAAAACAATGTTGTGATCTGGGCATTTTTAGATGTTAACTCGTGCAATATACGTATTAACTGTTTGGTGTCGTATCTTTGAAGCCCGAATTTAACACATGTCCACTTTAGCAAACATTGATCCCAAGCACCATATAATCATAAAAGGTGCCAAACTGCACAACCTTAAGAACATTGACGTGGTAATCCCCAGGAACAAGCTTGTGGTGATCACTGGCCTGTCTGGTTCGGGAAAATCCAGCTTGGCGTTTGATACGTTGTATGCAGAGGGGCAGCGGCGTTATGTGGAAAGCCTTTCGTCCTATGCAAGGCAGTTTTTGGGTAAATTGGATAAACCCAAGGTGGACTATATTAAAGGTATAGCCCCTGCGATTGCCATAGAGCAAAAAGTTAACTCTACCAACCCACGTTCCACGGTGGGCACCACCACGGAGATTTATGACTATCTCAAATTATTGTATGCCAGGATCGGGAAGACCATTTCACCCATTTCCGGCAATGAGGTAAAGAAGCATACCGTAAGTGATGTCATGAACCATATAAAGGACCTGGAGGAAGGTTCCAAACTCCTGCTCTTGGCACCTATATATATTAAGGAAGAACGTGATCCCTTAAAATCGTTGCAACTGTTCTCCAAACAGGGGTATGCACGTATCAAATACAATGGCGCAGTAATCCGTATTGACCAGGCACCTGAAGACATAGGCCGGACTTTCGATTTGGTTGTAGATCGAATCATCGTAAAAAATGATGAGGATTTCTACAATCGGTTGGCCAATGCGGTCGACAATGCCTTTTTTGAAGGCAAGGGTCTTTGTTCCATAGAAAACTTGGACAATGGACAGGTGCGGACTTTTAGCAATCAATTTGAGCTGGATGGCATAAAATTCTTGGAAGCGAACGTACACCTTTTCAGCTTTAACAACCCATACGGTGCTTGCCCCAAGTGTGAGGGCTATGGTGACGTTATCGGTATAGATGAGGATTTGGTGATTCCGAACACGGCACTTTCCATCTATGAGAATGCCGTTTTTCCTTGGAGGGGCGAGAGCATGTCCTGGTATCGGGATCAGTTGGTAAATTCTGCATACAAGTTTGATTTTCCCATACACAAGCCCTGGTATGAGCTTTCTGAAGAGCAAAAACAATTGGTCTGGGACGGCAATGAGCATTTCACAGGCATACACAGGTTTTTTGAACAGCTTGAAGAGAAAAGCTATAAAATACAGAATCGGGTAATGCTCTCAAGATATCGCGGAAAGACAAAATGCTCGGTCTGCAAGGGAAAAAGACTGCGTCAGGAATCCAATTACGTAAAAATCGATGGGAAATCCATTTCAGACCTGATCCAACTTCCTATCAAAAGGCTGAAACCATTTTTTGGGGAACTGCAGCTTTCAGAGCACGATTCAAAAATAGCAAACCGATTGTTGAAGGAAATCACCACCCGATTGGATTTCCTGGAAAAAGTGGGTCTGGGCTATCTCACCCTGAACCGTAAATCGAACACCCTGTCCGGTGGGGAAAGCCAACGCATCAATCTGGCCACCTCCCTGGGGAGCAGTCTGGTGGGCTCCATGTATATTTTGGACGAGCCCAGCATCGGTCTGCACCCAAAAGACACGGAAAATCTGATTGAGGTACTAAAATCACTTCGTGACCTGGGCAATACCGTTATTGTGGTGGAGCATGACGAGGACATCATGAAAGCTGCCGACGAGGTCATCGATATTGGTCCCGAGGCAGGGACTTTAGGGGGAGAGGTAGTGGCCACTGGAAGCCTAGATGCCATTCTCAAGGCCAACTCTCTTACGGCGGACTATTTGAACGGTACCAAGGAAATTGCCGTGCCTTTAAAACGTCGTACCTCAAACTATTTCATCAAAATAAAGGGTGCAAGGGAAAACAACCTCAAAAATATAGATGCTACATTTCCTTTAAATATGTTGACCGTGGTGACCGGTGTCTCTGGAAGTGGCAAAAGCACCTTGGTCAAGAAAATTGTATATCCTGCCATCCTAAAGGAAATAGGTGGCTATGGAGAAAAAGCAGGTCAGTTTACCGCATTGGAAGGTAAGTTTGCCCACGTAAAGCACGTGGAATTCGTGGACCAGAACCCCATTGGACGTTCATCCCGTTCCAATCCCGTTACTTACATCAAGGCATATGATGATATCCGAAACCTTTTTGCATCACAAAAACTGAGCAAACTTAGGGGCTATCAGGCAAAGCACTTTTCTTTTAATGTTGATGGTGGTCGCTGCGATAAATGCAAGGGCGAGGGAGAGATTGCTGTGGAAATGCAATTTATGGCAGATGTGCATTTAGAGTGTGATGTTTGCAATGGAAAAAGGTTCAAAAAGGATATTTTGGAAGTACAGTTTGAGGGTATGAACATCGATAATATCCTAAACCTTACCATTGATGATGCAATCCTTCATTTTAGAGAACACAAACAGGACAAAATCATTGCCAAACTGAAACCGCTCCAAGATGTGGGCCTTGGATATGTAACCCTGGGGCAGTCCTCCTCTACCCTTTCCGGGGGCGAGGCACAACGGATTAAGCTGGCTTCCTTTTTGGTAAAGGGAAATACAAGGGAAAAAGCCCTGTTCATCTTTGATGAACCCACCACGGGCCTACACTTTCATGACATAAAAAAATTGCTCAAATCCTTTGATGAACTTATCGCCAAAGGCCATTCCATTATCGTCATAGAACACAATGTCGAACTCATTAAATGCGCTGACCATATTATTGATCTTGGCCCCGAAGGCGGTGATGAAGGTGGCCATTTAATTGCGCAGGGAACTCCCGAAGAGGTGGTTACCCATAATGAATCGCATACCGCTAAATATCTGAAAGAGAAAATTTAATCAACTGGAAAACATATTTCCATATACACCTTGAACAGAATGTACAGGGTAAATGACCAGTACTCCTGTTTTTTCATCCACTGACAAAAAATTCGTCAATTCAAACCCCTTTTTTATCAAGCCTACCTCCCCTTTTACAAATTGACCCCCTTGTAAAACTAAATATGGTCATAACATCGCAGTGCCAATAATTTGCCGCATTGGGTTCTTAAAGCTCTCCTTAATGGAATTTTAGACTCCGATGAAACAACTGGCATAACCAATAAATAAGTTATGATTCTCTCCATTCCTAAAACCACTTGGCAGAGGGGTTTCCTTATGGGACCTTGCTTTGCTGCACTATTGATCAATTTGAATAACGCCTTCGGTTTAAATTTCAATAAAAATCCTGAAACAAACCTTGTTGAGTTCTTCCCCTACACAGAAAATACTGTCATGGGGAATCTTTCAATGGCCTATGCTCCAGGGATTGCACTCATAAAAACAGGGATAACTTATGATGCAATGGATAATGAGGAAGGCTGTGATTCAATCGAATTCACCTACACGGTAACCAACCAAAGTACCAATGGAGAAGTTTTGGAAAATATTGAAGTTGTTGATAATCCATTATTCGGTCCAAACCCTATTCCAGGGCCAATTTCTGGTGATGACAACAACAATGGTACCTTGGATTTAGGTGAAACCTGGATTTATACCGCTACATATATAATCACGCAGTCAGATGTTGACAATACGCAAATTGCGGGTAACGCCAATGTAACTGCCAACCTTCTGAATGAGCCCAGTGTAACTGTGAATGATATTTCAGATGACGATGAAGTTACCGGCAATGATGCAACTGTGATTGACCTTACCTTATGCCAACCAAATATCGCCTTGATTAAAACAGGAATAGGCGTTAGCGGCGAAGGTGATCCTCAAAGTGGGAACGCGGGATGCGATGTCATTGTGTACACTTTTGTGGTTACCAGTGAAGGTTTCAACCCTCCAACCTTGGAAAACATTCAAATCGAAGATGAACTGATACCGGATTTAGACAATGTTATAACAGGTCCGGATGGCGATACCAACAATAACAATCTCCTGGATCCCGGTGAAGCATGGGTATACCTAGCACCGTATGATATTACACCATCTGACATCAGTAATGGAGAAGTACAAAACCAAGCCACCGTAACAGCTAACATAGAAGGTGAGGCAACCATTTTACAGGATCTTTCGGATGATGACAGTATTTTGGAAAATGAGGAGACCGTAGTGGACCTTTCCTTGTGTCAGCCAAATATTGCCATGATCAAAACCGGAACAACCTTTCATGGTGTGGAAAATGGCTCTGTATGTGTAACCATCCTTTATGATTTCTTGGTAGCCAGCAAAGGCTTGGTTCCAGAGGTTCTTGAAAATATTGTGATCACCGATCCCTTGATACCTGATTTGGAGAATATCATTCTAGGTCCTTTCGATGATAGCAATAACAACGGACTCCTTGATCCAAATGAAGAATGGCGCTATACCGCACTATATACCATTACCTCAGATGACCTTAATTATGGCGAAGTAATAAATCAAGCCAGTGTAACCGCAAATATTGAAGGCTCATCCATACAATTGCAGGATTTGTCCGATGACGACAGCTATTTGGAAGATGATGAAACTGTTGTGGATATTTCACTGTGCCAAGAACCTGAGATCGGGCTTGTAAAAACAGGGGTTCTTATAGATATTGATAATGATGGGTGCAATGACCATATCCAATATACATTTACAGCATTCAATCTTGGGAATGTTGATTTGGTTGATATCAGTATTCAAGATACGCTTCTTGCGGATAATGTGGGGCCCGTTTCCGGTGATGTAAACGAGGATTCTGTTTTATCAATTAATGAACAATGGACCTATACTGCACTTTATGATTTAACGCAAACCGATATTGACAATGGCCAAGTACAGAATATTGCCGAAATCTTTGCAGCAACATACAATGGCACTGACATAAGCGATTTTTCCCATTTTGCCCAGCCTGATCTTGATGACTTTACCATTACAGTGTTAAATGGAAATGAATGCGACGACCATACTGGGCCAATTGGTCTTATTAAGCAAGGTGTTCTTTTGGACATGGATGGTGATGGCTGTGATGATCACATACAATACAATTTCAGTCTTACCAATATTGGTCCAATACCGGTTGGGCAAATCATCGTAAACGACCCATTATTTGGTGGTGAAATTACAGGGCCTCAATCTGGTGATGATAACAATGATGAGGTCTTAGATCAAGGAGAAGTGTGGATATATATCAGGTATTATGACATTCTTCAATCAGATATTGACGTCGGCCAAGTGCTGAATCAGGCAAATGTTTCTGGAACCTTACTGAATTTGCAAATGCAGGACGATTCTGATGATGATAGTTATTCAGAGGACGAAATCACACAAACCAATGTGGTGGGAACCTGCGACAACCATAACGGACCGATTGGCCTTATCAAAACGGGTACCTTAATGGATGGTAATGGGGATGGTTGTAGCGACCAAATCCAATATAACTTCACTGTAAGAAATCAAAGTCCGGTTGATATATATCAAGTGGTCGTCGAGGATAACGATTTGGCATTTGGCACTATTGCAGGTCCAATTTCTGGAGACTTGGGCGATGATGGTATTTTGGGACCAAATGAGGAATGGATATATACCCAGACCTATAATCTCACCCAAGCCGATGTTGATGCAACGGAAATAATTAACCAAGCAGAGGTAAGGGCCAATTTAATATTGAATAACGATCCGTATTCCGACCTTTCCGATCATACCTCCTTTTCAGAAAACAATCCGACCATTACTTCCACTGTGGGAGCTTGCGGGCAAATAGCAGAAATTGGACTGATAAAAGTTGGCGAGCTAGTCGATTTGAATGGAGATGGTTGTAACGAAACTATCCGTTATACATTCACGGTATCCAATGTTGGAGATTTTTATTTGGACACAGTCACCGTTGAGGATGGCTTGTTGGGAGCTTCATTGACGGTTCCAGATTCTGGGGATACCGCTGATGACGGAATTCTCTCCATTGGCGAGGAATGGACATATACTTTCATTTATGGTATTTCTGAAACTGATATTGAAGCTGGTCAAGTGGAAAACCAAGCCAGTGTATCCGCTGAGGAAGTGGGTACTTCCCAGATGGTTTCAGACCTGTCCCACCCCAACAGCTATGCGGAGGATGGGTTAACATTGACGACAATTACCAATCCGTGTGACGGTGACGGCAATGGCAATAATCCCATTGGTTCAAATTTTGAAATATTCAATGGCATTACCCCCAATAGTGACAACTTCAATGACCATTTTCATATCCAAGGCATCGAAAACTATCCCAATAACAATGTGAAGATTTTCAATAGATGGGGCGTATTGGTCTACGAAGCTGATGGATATGGCCTGGGCAACAATCTTTTCCGGGGAGTTTCAGAAGGCAGGTCTACAGTAGCGACCGATAGGGAACTGCCCAGCGGCACCTATTTCTATATACTGACTTTCGGGGCTGAAAATCCTGGAAAAAGTAGCTATACGGGATATCTCTACATAAACCGAAATTGAGTGGTGCCTTTCTGTCATCCATAAAAACAAAGATTTAAATCCAATTATGAAATCAAATACAAAAAGGAACCATTGGATCCTAGCAGCGTTGCTCTGCTGCTCCATGTATATGGGTCAGGCACAACAAGATGCTCAATATACCCAGTACATGTACAACACCCAAGTCATAAATCCGGCTTATGCAGGCAATCGCGAGGTAATCAGTTTCGGTGTGCTTGGGCGCACACAATGGGTTAGCTTAGAAGGTGCTCCGGCTACCGGAACGTTTACCGTGAACTCGCCTATAGGCCTATACGACAATATGGGCTTGGGCCTTTCCATTGTCCATGATCAAATTGGGCCAACAATTGAATCCAATATAACGGTTGATTATTCCTATTCAATTTATTTGAATGCATTGAGCAAACTGTCCTTCGGATTAAAGGCAGGCATTGATGTCTTGGATGTGGATTACGAAAAATTGAACATTTTTGACAGCCAAGACCCCCTTTTTCAAAATAATGTCGATAACCAGTTACAGCCCCAAGTTGGCGCCGGGGTCTATTATAACACTGACAGGTTCTATGCAGGCTTCTCTGTTCCCAATTTTTTGAACACCAAACACTTCGATGAAAGCACATTGAACAACGTGGACGCAGAAAGTATAGCCGTAGAAAGACTACATTACTTTTTGATTACGGGCTATGTCTTTGACTTGAGCAGCAATCTAAAATTCAAACCTGCCTCCCTAGTAAAAATGGTAAGCGGATCTCCTGTACAATGGGATATCTCTGCCAATTTCCTAATCAACGAAAAATTCACTTTGGGAGCCGCTTATCGTTGGACCGCCTCGTTCAGTGCCCTGGCGGGATTCCAGATTTCAAATTCCATTTTTGCGGGTGTGGCCTACGATTATCAATCCACGAATATCGAAAATTACAGTGATGGATCATACGAGGTTTTTCTTCGGTTTGACATATTCGGTGGTGATAGGATTATGACCCCAAGATTCTTTTAAAAAATATCCATGAAAACAAGAACTACAGTTACTATAGTGACCCTCTTATTGGCAATAGGATTACAGGCCCAAGAAATGAAGGTTAGAAAGGCGAATCAGGAATTCAACAATTACGCCTATATCGATGCCCGAAAAATCTATTTGGATGTTGTGGAGGAAGGATATGAGTCCGCACAGATTTTCAAGAAACTGGGCGACACCTACTACTTCAACAGCGAATATACGGAGGCTGCCAAATGGTATAGAAAACTGGTGGCCCAATACCCAAGTCAAGTAGGTGCTGATTACTACTATCGTACAGGTCAAACCTTGAAGAGCCTGGGAGCTTACGAAGAATCGAAAAGGATGATGGAAAAATGGACAGTATCATCCGACAACATTAACCAAGCACAAAACCATCTGCACAACTATGCTTCCATGGACAATGCTGTGGATTTTAAAAATAAGAAGTATACAGTTATCAATGTCACTGAAGGCTTGTCCAGCTCGGACTTTGGACCCGCTTTCTACGGTGATAAAATCGTTTACGCCTCATCATCGACCGATCCTAGAGGTGGCAAAATCCATGACTGGAGCGGACTCCCCTATTTGGACCTGTATGAAGCGACTCCGGATGAAAACCAAAAACTGTCAAATCCCGTTCCTTTGGAAGGCGATATCAATACCCCGTATCACGAATCGTCGGCAGCATTTACCAAAGATGGGCAAACAGTCTACTTCACCAGGAACAATTATATGGATGGAAAGAAAAAAAGAGGAAAAGACAGACTGATAAGTCTAAAAATCTATAAAGCAACAAAAAAAAGTGATGGCTCCTGGGGCAATGTGGAAGAACTGCCATTCAATGATGACTCCTACTCCGTAGCTTATCCCGCTTTGGCCCCCGATGAAAAAAAACTATATTTTTCATCCGATATGAGTGGGTCCCTAGGAAAATCAGACATATGGTATGTTGATATCCTACGCAACGGCTACTATGGAGATCCGATAAACCTTGGATCAAAGATCAACACCTCCGAGCGGGAGTCCTTTCCATATATAAGCGACAAAAACAATCTTTATTTTTCAAGTGATGGACACCCAGGTCTAGGTGGATTCGACATTTTTGTGGTATCCATGGATGAAAGCGGGCCATATGCCGATATAACAAATCTAAAAAATCCCATCAATACCAACCAGGATGATTTTGGTTTCATAATGAATGAAGAACTACGGATAGGATACCTCTCTTCCAACCGTGCTGGAAGTGAGGGTAGTATATCAGACGATATTTATTTGGTAAGTGAAAGCTGCAACATAACAATCACTGGTATAGTTTCCGATATGAAAACCGGTGAGCCGCTTTCAGGCTCCAAGGTTATTTTAATGGACGGCCAGAACAAAACCATTTCCCAAATGGTTACAGGGGATGACGGCTTTTATCAATTTGATGGTATAGTGGATTGTGGAACAGCTTACGCGCTTAGGGGAACAAACGAAGAAAAGGAATATGAACCTACGGAAAAGGCCATCAACACACCTTTGGGAGATCGAACAGTAAATATAAATCTAGAATTGGTCCCGCCAGATTGCGCTGTGAACGATTTAGGGTGCCGATTGGACCTTCAGCCCATATATTTTGATTTTGACAAGTGGAACATCAGACCTGATGCCGAAGTGGAACTTGCCAAAATTTTACAGGCCATGAAAGCGTACAACCAATTGACAATCCATATCGAATCCCACACAGACTCAAGAGGTAATGATGCCTACAACAATATACTTTCAGAGAAAAGGGCCCAATCCACATTGGAATGGTTGGTGCGCAAAGGGATTAACCGCAATAGGCTTTCGGCAAAAGGCTATGGCGAATCCCAGTTAATCAATAGGTGTTCCAATGGAGTAAGGTGCAGTGAACGGGAGCATCAATTAAACCGAAGATCTATGTTCATAATCAAGGATTAAGCTAATATAATCTTGTTGATATGATCAAATACCTGATAGGGCTTGCAAAATCCCCTGCTGGCCCATAGGCAAAAAAACACATTACATAGACCAAACCTATAGAATTTTCAAAAAGAGGGCCGCTGCAGGCTCTCTTTTGCAATCTTGGCATTTCAACGTAAGCCCAGTACTTTTTTGCCCTGTTCCAAAACTGCTTACAGACCAGTTCCAAAATAGAACCTGAGGTACGAATCCTGGTTTATTGACCATTCTGACAAATTTCAATCAATCTAAATGCCTTTTTCGTCAAATCATATCGCCCTTTGGTAAAGTGGTGGTCCTTTCAACCGGTTAAAAATGAAAAATTTGTATAAACACGTGTCCATACATAAGATAGGCATGTCCTTCATAAATGGACCGGGCAAACCAAATCGGCTTTGACAAGACTTTTACTAAGCACCTTTTTTTCTAAAAATACGGTACAGAAGAAGCTCCACTTCCTTCAAAGTTGCCGTACCCAAAAATGGGTCCTATTGTCACACAACCCCTTTCGGCTGGGAACACAACAAAAAATTCCCTCGAACGCAGGGTTTCATATCCTCTTTTGCAAAGAATTTCACTTACACAACTAACTCCAATACTATGTGCTCCCATAAAACCAAAACAAGAAAACGACAAATAGAACTTATTGGTTCCTTGGCCAGTTTGTTGCTTTTATCTATACCTGTCCTTTTGCACAAGGCTATGGACCAAGAACTTGGGGTGTTGGGCGAAAAAAAGGAAATAGCCTCGTTCGGCACACACCTTATGGAAAAGCCTGAAATGACCAATAGCCTTTATGTGCCCAGCATTACCTTGGTTAAATCGGCCCCTGTACTAAACGGATCGGATTGTGGAGGCATTCCATTTACATTTACCATTACCAACGAAAGTACCAATGCAGAAAACCTTATCAATATTGTTTTAACCGATCCAGATTTGGGAGGGGTGCTTGCCGGCCCCAATCCAGGAGATTTTTCGGGAGATACTGGCGGAGTAGGTGGCGATGGGATTCTTTCTCAGGGAGAAACCTGGACATTTAATTTCAACTACCCCATCACACAAAATGACCTTGAAAATGGTTTTTTTGGCACACAAGCCGCAACCGTTACCGCCGATGTTCAAGGCCAGGGAATTTCCGTTAATGACATCTCCCACCCTTCAGATTCTTCTGCTGATGGACCTACCATTGTGGACCTCTCCAATTGCCAAAATGCAAGCATCGGACTTGTTAAGGGCTGGTCCTATGTTGACTTGGATGGTAGTAATCCACCATGCGTTGAAAATTTTCTGTACACATTCACAGTAAGGAATATAGGAAATCTCGATTTGCACAATATTGTTTTGGAGGATAATTTATTGGGGGGAACTGTTCCGGGCCCTGCCCCCAATTCCGATGTGGGCGATGATGGGATCCTGAACCCCGGCGAAGAATGGCAATACCAAGCACTATATTCCGCCGATCTTAATCAATCCGGAACCATTATAAACCAAGCCACAATATTTGCGGAAACTGTGGGCCAGGGAATTCAAATTTCCGATCTTTCAGATGATGATGGTCAAGATAGTGCTGGGCTCGGGGCATATGGAACTGGACCAACATTGGATGATCCAACCTCCTCACCCTATGATGAAGTCTGCACAGGGGCTTTTGCCCGAATGGGGCTTATAAAAACGGGAAGTCCTTTGGATCTAAATGGCGATGGATGTCCCGAGACCATACAATACACCTTTACCCTTCAAAATGTTGGACAGGCAGATATTGAAGAAATTGGTTTGACCGATGACCTTCTAGGGGGTGTGGCACCAACGCTAGTTAATAACGGTAACGGGAATGCTGTACTTGAAGCAGGGGAGGTTTGGATCTATGAAGCGCAATACGCCATAACACTGGCTGATTTAACAAACGGATCTATAACAAATGATGCCCTGGTTGAAGGCAAGCTTGTTGGCTTTGACATCTTTTTGTTCGATCACTCTGATGACAATAGTTTTGATGAGAACGACCAGACCGTTACGTCCATGATGGGATTTTGCAGCCCATCGGATATTGGTCTAATAAAAGCCCCAGGTGCGTTGGTCGATTTGGATAGTGATGGCTGCCCAGAGACCATCCATTACACCTTTACAGTGTTCAATACTGGAGGTATGGATTTGGATCGGGTTGTGCTCAACGATACGAAATTAGGAGGCCTGGTTACTGGTCCGGTCCAGGGAAGCGACCTAAACAATGATGGCATCCTCTCCGTGTTCGAATCATGGACTTACGAAGCCTTATATCCCATAACGCAACAGGATATCGATGCCGGACAGGTGTTGAACCAAGCCGATGTAACCGCTTTTGAGGTAGGTAGCAATACACAAATTTCAGATCTATCTGATGATGACAGTATTAATGAAAACGAGCAAACCGTTACTTCCGTGGTTGGAGCCTGTGTTGCGCAGGCGGGCATTGGTCTCATCAAGAACGGGGTTTTGGTTGATTTGGATATTGATGGATGTGCGGAGGCCATCCGTTACACCTTTACCGTTGCCAATACCGGTTCCATTGAACTGGATCAGTTGGTGCTTAACGATCCCATTTTGGGAGGTCCAATAGCAGGTCCGATTCAAGGGAGTGATCTCAACAACGATGGAATTCTTTCGGTAAGCGAATCATGGACCTATGAGGGCATCTATCCCATGACACAGCAGGATATCGATGCTGGGCAAGTAGTTAACCAAGCGGATATCACTGCTTTCGAAGTGGTAACAAACAACCAAATTTCCGACCTGTCCGATGACAACAGTTTTAGTGAAGACGATACCACTACGACCTCAACAGTGGGGGGCTGTCTTTCTCTAGGGAATATCGGCCTTATCAAATCGGATAGTGGTGCCCTGCTCGATTTGAACAACGATGGATGTCCGGAGACCATTGGTTACATTTTTACCGTACAAAATATAGGCTCGTTGGATTTAGAACAAATAGTCCTTAACGATGCCAATCTAGGAGGGCAGATTTCCGGACCTACCCAAGGAAGTGATGTCAACAATGATGGTATTCTTTCCGTAAATGAAACCTGGACCTACGAGGCCCAATATCCAATTGCCCAGCCCGATATCGATGCTGGACAGGTCGCTAACCAGGCCGATGTGGTTGCTCTTGAGCTGGGCACCAATAATCCTGTCTCCGACCTTTCCGACGATGACAGCTTTGTGGAGGATCAGCAGACAATCACCTCGGTTGTAGGAGCTTGTGTTTCGGAGGCTAACATCAGCCTAATTAAAATAGCATCGTTTCTTGATTTGGATGGGGATAACTGTTTTGAAACCATCCGATACGATTTCCTGGTTACCAATACAGGTAGCTTAACGCTCGATCAGATTGTGCTTAATGATCCCATGTTGGGCGGTGATATAAATGGTCCGCAACCGAACAGTGATGATAATAATGATGGTCTTTTATCTCCATTGGAATCATGGTCGTTCATAGCGATCTATCCAATAGACCAGAATGACATTGATTTAGGATCGATCACCAATCAAGCTCAAGTTGTTGCTTTTGAACAGGGCACAAATAATCAAGTTTCGGACATGGTCGAAATTACCACTCCTCTGGGAGCCAACAATACCTGTGTTGCACAGGCTGGCATTGGACTTATCAAAACCGGATCTTTGTTAGATCTTGATGGGGATGGATGTCCCGAGACCATACAATATGTCTTTACCGTTAGCAATATAGGGGCATCAGACCTGAATCAAGTGGTTTTGAGTGATGCCAATTTGGGTGGACAGATTGCAGGGCCCTCCCAGGGAAGTGATGTCAACAATGACGGTATTCTATCCTTGAACGAAACCTGGACCTATGAAGTACTATATCCCATAAGCCAGCCGGATCTGGATGCCGGGCAGGTTGCAAACCAAGCGACTGTTACGGCCAGTGAAACGGGCACGAACAATCCTGTCTCCGACCTTTCTGATGATGACAGCTTTGCTGAAGACCAGCAGACAATCACTTCGGTGGCAGGAACTTGTGTTGCACAAGCTAGTATTGGGCTTATCAAAACTGCAGGAGGGGCATTGTTGGACCTTGATGGTGATGCATGTCCGGAGACAATCCAGTATACCTTTACAGTGGCCAATACCGGTTCAATAGATTTGCAGCAAGTAGTATTAACCGATGTCTTGCTTCAAAGTACCATTAGTGGTCCCCTGCTTGGCAACGATATTAATAATGATGGCATTCTCTCCGTCAATGAAACGTGGACTTTTCAGGCCCAATATCCTATTAGACAGAATGATATTGACACAGGTCAGGTAATCAACCAAGCCCAGGTCAGTGCCATGGAAGTTTTGACATCCAGTCAAGTTTCTGACCTTTCAGATGACAATAGCTTTAGTGAGGATGACAGCACCATCACCTCGGTAGCAGGCGCATGTGCCGCCATTTCATGCATTGACTTGATCAAAGCGGCAACGCTATTGGATTTGGATGGAGACGAGTGCGCAGAAACCATCCAATATACCTTCACAGTTGAAAATACCGGAACGATAAGCCTATATCAGATAAGCATTGTCGACCCTTTGTTGCAAAATGGCATAACAGGTCCCTTGACGGGTAATGACATCAACAATGATGGTGTTTTGTCCTTTAATGAAATATGGACCTACGAGGCCCAGTATACTATAACCCAAGCGGACATAGATGCAGGAGTTGTAACCAATCAAGCTCAGGTAAGTGCACTGGAAGAAGTCACAAACAATCCTATCACCGACGATTCTGATGAAGTGTTGACCCCAGTGTCGGATGGCTGCATTGATCCAACGAACCCAGTGGATCCCAACTTTAAAATCTTTAATGGAATAACTCCCAATGGGGATAATGTCAATGATTTCTTTGAAATCAGGGGTATAGAAAATTATCCAGACAATTCACTTAAAATATTCAATAGATGGGGTGTTTTGGTCTTTGAGGCAGAAGGTTATGGACTAAGCAACAGGTTTTTTAACGGACAATCCGAAGGAAGAACGACCGTTGCCCAGGAAAGGGCGCTTCCAACCGGCACCTACTTCTATGTCCTGACTTTTGTAGGTTCCAATCCTGGGGAGGAAAGTTATTCAGGATATCTCTATATAAGCAGGGATTAATGCCAAAAAAATCAGCACCAAAAACAACAAACTTGAACAGAATGACAATCAATTTGCAAAGGGCCAAGTGGAACTATATGATTTTTTGGCTCCTGATTGCCCAAGTGGCGGTAGCACAACAAGACCCGCAGTATACCCAATATATGTATAACACCCAAATTGTTAATCCTGCCTATGCGGGATCAAGGGAGGTATTGAGCTTCGGGGTTTTGGGGCGTACACAATGGGTAAGCCTCGATGGTTCCCCACAAACCGGGACCTTTACCGTGAATTTTCCAACTGGGCTTTATAGAAATATGGGACTGGGACTTTCCATAGTACACGATCAAATTGGTCCGGCCATTGAATCCAACGCAGTTGTGGATTACTCCTACTCCATCAATATGGCGCCCTATACTATAAGCAAACTTTCATTCGGTCTGAAAGCGGGCGTAGATCTCCTGGACGTGGATTATAGCAGACTTGAATTGTCCGATCCCAACGATGCACTCTTCCAAAATAATGTGGACCAAAGATTTAATTTGCAAGTTGGGGCAGGTATCTATTATCGAACAGAACAGTTCTATGCCGGGGTTTCCGTGCCAAACTTCCTGAACTCCAAACATTTTGACGAAAGTTCCCTTGAAAATCAAAATGTGAATGATATTGCGGTGGAGCGATTGCACTATTTCTACATTATGGGATATGTTTTCAACCTGGGTCCGAGCCTGAAATTCAAACCTGCCACATTGGTCAAGTTTGTCAGTGGGGCACCATTGCAATGGGATGCTTCTGCCAACTTTCTAATAAATGAGAAAAATGCCCTGGGGGCCTCATATCGATGGAACGCGGCGATTAGTGCTTTGGTCGGTTTTCAAATATCGAGGTCTGTTTTCGCAGGTGTGGCCTATGATTATCAATCCACGGCGATAGAAGATTATAGTAATGGTTCGTATGAGGTTTTCCTAAGATTTGATGTGTTCAATAGATTGGATCGAGTCCTGACCCCCAGATTCTTTTAAAAAAATAAGGATGTACAGAAAGATTTCAATAACATTTTTGTTTGCAGGATTGTTCACCTTGGGAGTCCAAGCACAGAAAAGTAACATAAATAAGGCTAATGAGGTTTTTGAAGCCTACGCATATATTGATGCACGGGAAATCTACCTCAAAGTGGTCAAAAGTGGCTATGAATCAGCTCAGATATATAAAAACTTGGGCGATACCTACTACTTCAACGGGGAATACTCGGATGCGGTACAATGGTACAAAAGGCTCATTGATAAGTATCCCACCGATCTGGAACCTGAATATTACTACAGGACCGCACAGTGCTACAAGAGTATCGGGGAATACCATGAATCCAAAAAAATGATGGGAAAGTTCGCATCCCTTTCATCAACCACAAATCTCGCAAACAACTTTATGGAAGGTTACCCGAGACTGGATAGCTTGGTGTATAGTACTTCAGAAAAATATGAAGTGGTAAACATCACCGATGGGTTGTCCAGTTCGGACTTTGGCCCTGCCTTTTATCAGGATAAATTGGTTTACGCTTCCTCCTCCAAAAATACCAAGGGAAGCAAAACCCACGAGTGGACAGGACTTAGGTATCTAGATCTATTTGAAGCTACGCTTGACGATGAAAGCAATCTCGCCAATCCCACTCCGTTAAAAGGGGATATAAACACCCCTTATCATGAATCCACGCCTGCTTTTACCAAGGATGGAAAGACGGTTTATTTCACCAGAAACAACTATTTGGATGGCAAAAAAAGAAAAAACAAGGATAGGGAAATAACCCTGAAGATATATAAAGCGGAAAAAAAAGAGGATGGCTCATGGACCAATGTTACCGAGTTGCCGTTCAACAATGATGGCTACGCCACAGCCCACCCTGCGTTGAGCCCTGATGAAAAACGACTATACTTTTCATCTGACAGAAGTGGTGGCCGTGGTAAATCCGATCTTTGGTATGTGGAGATTTTGGGGAACAACTCCTACGGGGCACCCAAAAACCTAGGGCCCGATATAAACACCGAAGCCAGGGAAACATTTCCTTATATCAGCAAGAACAACATCCTATACTTCGCCAGTGATGGTCATCTTGGTCTGGGAGGCTTGGATATTTTTGCAATCTCATTGGACGGGGACAGCCGTTACCAAAATGTGACCAACCTAAAAAAACCTATCAACTCCAATTACGACGATTTTGGTTTCATCATGGATGAGGAAAAACAAATCGGTTTTCTCTCTTCCAATCGAACTGGTGGCGAAGGCAGTGCGTCCGATGACATATATAAGGTAAGGGAGTCCTGTGCGGTGCAATCGGTACAGGGAGTAATCACCGATGCCAAGACCAAACTGCCCTTGCAGGGTGCCTTGGTGACCTTGCTGAACGAGGATAATGAAAAAATTGCACAGACCATATCAAGTGCGGACGGAAGCTATACGTTCGATGATCTTGTCGGTTGCAATAAACAGTACAGTGTGCGGGGCGAATACGAGGAAATGGAATATAGTCCCACCGAGAAAACAATAACGGTTCGTGGGGATAAAACTAAGGAAGTAGTAGATTTACAACTGTCACCTTCTGATTGTCCACCTAACGACCTTGGATGCAGATTGACGCTTCAACCCATCTATTTTGATTACGGTCGATATGCCATCAGACCCGATGCCGAAGTGGAACTGGCCAAAATCCTTGAGGCCATGAAAGAATATCCACAATTGAAGATCCACATCGAGTCCCATACCGACTCCAGGTCCAGTGATGGTTTCAATATGCGCTTGTCGCACAGAAGAGCGCAGGCCACCTTGCAATGGTTCGTCAACAATGGAATTGAGCGCTCCAGACTTTCGGCCAAAGGTTATGGAGAAACCCGATTGCTGAACAAATGCTCCAATGGCGTACGCTGCTCCGATGCAGAACACCAATTGAACAGGAGATCCATGTTCATCATAAAAGAATAACTTATAAATTATAATATACTGATTATCAATTATATATAATTTTTGGCACGCTGATTGCTACTAGCTAGGTGGATGCAAATAATTGCATCTTGAACTTAAAACCTTTGGAATATGAAAAAGTTAGTACTCTTGATAGCAGCGGTCGCTTTCGGTACACTGGGTACCAAAGCTGCCAAATTGGATCACTCAGCCGTAGCAACAACTTTTGGTTACGGAAACTCATTCATCTTCGTAGAAAATGGGGTGACTTTTTCAGTATATCCCGATGGTGAGTTTGATTTCTTTATGGACAATAGGGTCAATATTGGTGTTGGGGCTCGAATCGGGAATGTTGGAGTTACCTTCAATTCCGGATATGATTATAACCCTTTTGTACAATATGATGATTTTGGTGCAGTGGTGCAGGTTGAAAATATCCCCATATTTTATGACTTCTATGGAAGGGTAAATCAAATTGGTGATGTAAACATCTGGTATCGTAATGGATTTGTAAGACGTATTGGTGGACTGAATATCTTTTATAGAGGTGGTGTTTTTAGTCACCATACCGGATTCATCAACATATACAATAGACATTATGTGTATAGGCCATACCATAGATGGTTCATAAGACCTACCGTTGGTTTCTGTAATGTGTACACTAGCCCTTATAGAAGGTATTACAACCCGGTTCGATATACATACTATGGCCCGTACAGGAACAATTTCCGTAGATCATACGCTCAAGTTGGACGGGTATATAGAAACGACAACAGGTATCACAGCCGTAGGGCCGATATCTATAGAAATGATAGAAGAGTGTCCGTCCGCGACAACAATGTCCTTAGAAGGGGAGATTATGCCAGAAGTGGCCATGATGTTTCCAGAAGGAATGATGATCACCGAAGAGGTAACGAGGTAGCTCGATCAAACAACAGTGTGAGGAGAACTGCCAATGTAGATAGGGATGTAAATCGTAATGGTTACAGAAAAGGCGAAGGGATATCTCGATCTAACAATAGTGCCAGGAGAGCCTCGACTGTAGATAGAAATGTTGAACGAAACGATTATAGAAAAGGAAATGCCGTATCGCAGCGAAGCAGCAGAACTGTTGAACAAACAAGGGTGACAAAAACCCCGGACAGGAGAACCGTAACCAACAGACAGGTTACCAAGAGTCCAAATCGAACAACAGTCTCACGGACCACCAAAAGTACTTATAAAAGGCCCCAGGCCCAACAGCGAAGTACAGAAAGGTCAGTGGTAAGTAGAGGAAATACCCAAAAGAGGTCAGTTTCCAAAGCGACCAGAACAACGGTCAAACGAGATTCTGGAAACGCTTCAAGATATAGCAGAAGTAATTCTACTGGAGCCAAAGGTAGAAGCTCCAGGAAACAATAAAGATTGTTTTTAGGTTGGTTAGTTGTTTACCCCGTAGTTGGATACGTCCGCTACGGGGTTTTTCTTTTCAGCCATTTTGAAAGAAATCCGGTGATATCGTCAGATATATTAAATCGGTACAAAATCCCCAAATACATCATCACGATCAATCCTGACTTCAAGATTATGTTCAACACGGGATGAAAGGAAAAATCGACCAGCCAAAATAAGGCTCCCAGTAACAAAAGTGTGGACAAAACCTTGAACGTGGCCGCGGTAAAGGGAAGAAATCCAAATTTTTTCCAGACAAAGTACAGTTTTGCCAAATTGAAAAGTACAATGGAGACAAAGCTTGCCAAAGCGGCCCCTTCCATGCCATATCTGGGAATCAATACCAAATTAAGGGCAATGGTAAGTGCGGCGAGCCCAATTCCATATAGCAATATGGTCTTGTAAAACCTTGAATTGAACAAAATTGAATTGTTGTTTCCCAAAAGTGAGTCAAAAACCTTGGCCAACCCTATCAAAAAAACAATCAAAAAACCGCCACGATACGACGCTGGAAGCAATAGGTACAGTTCCTCCAAGTTCAATATGATCAAGAGAAAAACAAGCCCTGAGGCAATAAACAAGGTCAACGATGTCTTTTTGTACAAACTGTCCAGCCCGTCTTTGCCCCCTGAATTGAGTAGCTCGGCAGTCAATGGATATGTAATTTGGTGCATAGCCCTTGACGGGACTATGATAACTGTGGCAATGTAAACGGCCACTCCATAATATGCCACATTTTCAATCTTCACGAACTGGTTGAGCATCACCTTATCGATCTCCAACAAAATGAGTGCAGCGGAACCGCCCAAAATAAGCAACAGCGAATACCAAAGAATATCCTTGGTGTTGGATGGAAATGCAATGCTGAAACGTGGCCAGTGAATGCTATATGCATATATCTTGATGATCAAGGTCCGAAGCACATATAAACCTACCAAAAGAATGAAAAAACTGTCCAAGGAAATGATCTCAAAATAAAGAATGATAAGCAATACGGTCACCCCAATTCGTCCAAAAACCTCCTTCATGAAATTCCCAAAAACCGACTTTAAATGAACCTTGCACCACGAATAGAACACCTCAAAGTAGGCCATCGCAATGCCAATCAAAACCACAAACCACAAATAATCCTTTACCATGGGGTTCACCCTCGACACCAGTGCGCCAAGCGGTTCTTGGAACAACCAAACCAAGATTGCCACAGGGAGTATGCCGAGCAGTGGCACCATCAGCATCAAACTTAGAAAACGGTCCTTTTCCGAATCCTTGTACTGACTATAAAAACGAACCATCGCATTATGGGCGCCAAAAGCCAGGAGCGGCATCAATATGGCACCAGAAGCCAAGATAAAGGTGACCAAGCCATAGTGGGAATCCGATAAAATATGGGTATATAGAAACAAGGTGTTCGCGGCACCAACAAGAAAGCCCGCATAAGTGATCACGACATTGTTGATGGACTGTTTTAAGACAATTCCCATTGTATAATATTGGTCAAGGCACCCGTAAGTTTTTTTCGATGGTATTTTTCCACCCCTTTGGCGTCAATCTGCAATCGGTCCGATTCATACTTTTCAAACCAATCCAAAAGTACAGCTTTTATGGTGGCTTTGTCCCCATGGACACAAACCCTGCCGGCTTGGGTTTCAGAAACAATCGCTCCCGCATCCCAATTTTCGGGTCCAACGGCCAGGATGGGACGTCCAGCGTTCAGATACTCAAAAAGTTTTCCTGGTATTATGCCCTTTGTTTCCTCTGAATCAATCTCCAACAAAAGCAGCACCTGCGACTTCTGCTGCACTTTTACCACTTGGTCATGGGATAGATAGCCCATAAGTTCCAAATAGGGCATCAGACCAAAATCTTCCAAGGATGAAAGCGTCTCTCCCCCTACCACACCAGCCAACTGGATTTTCAGTGCATTGCCGAAGCGTTTGTTTTCACGAATCAAATCGCCCAGTACTTCCCAAAGCGAAATGGGATTCCGTCCCGTGAGCAAAGATCCCAAATGCGAGATGGTAAACGCATCATCCAATGCGGTCGGCACCAATCTCCCATCAAAGCCATTGGTAATGACCCGAATGGGCTTACTCGTGATACGCTCAAATTCCTTTTGGGTGGTGGGGCTGGTGACGATGATTTTATCGGCAGTGTTCAGCACCTCACGCTCCAAGTGCTCATGCTTTTTTTGCGAAGCCCGGGTCAATCCCAATTTTTTTTGATATCCAATGGACGTCCAGGGATCTCGAAAATCTGCTATCCACTGTATATCGAACTTTCTCTTTAAACCCAAACCGATGAGATGCAGGCTATGGGGAGGTCCCGTAGTAATAATGGTCCTTATCCCCTCCTTTTCAATAAGCGATGAAAGGACTCGTATGGAAGGTTTTACCCAATATTTACGGGCATCGGGTATGAAGAGATTGCCACGGATCCACAGCAACAGTTTTTCCAATATGGACGGATTCTTTTCCGAGATCATCCCGGAACTGATGCTTTTGGTTTTGCTTCTGGACAGCAGGGACGCCCAACGATAAGGTTCCCGAATCGGCTGTTGAATCACTTGGACCCCTTGCGGGATATCCGCTGCCAATTGCTCATCTAGTATCGGGTAATTTGGGTTCTTGGGAACATAAACAAGGGGTTCCACACCAAAATCCGGCAGGTATTTCACAAATTTCAGCCACCGCTGTACCCCTGGTCCTCCAGCGGGAGGCCAATAATACGTTATGACCAAAACTTTTTGCATTATTCCTTTTTGGATTTTTTGGGTCGAAGCGAATACCCTATCCCTCCTACTATGATCAAGCCCAAAACGATGCATCCCCCCAAGGCAATTTGACTTCCCATTTGCACCACCTCGGGCTCAAATGTGAATTCAATTTCATGTTCCCCGGCCGGTACCTTTATGCCCCGCAAAGCATAGTTGACCCTATAAATAGGCTGGGGTTGGCCATCCACTGAGGCTTTCCATCCCTTCGGGTAATGCATTTCTGAAAAAACGGCAAATCCATCGTTGGTGTTGGTCGCTCTATATTTGAGATAATTGGGTCGGTAGTCCACCAGTTCTATATGGGCCAAAGAATCCTTTTCGAAGCTGAGCTTGGTCACCTGAGGGTATTCCCTGGTGTTGATGATGCCCTCATCCTTTGAATCAAAATCCCTCAGGGCCAAAATCGCCTCATTTTGTGAACCTACCGCAACCAAACGCTCCACATACCAAGCATTGCCATTGGCGTCCTCGTTCAGGGCAGGGAAGCTTTTCCCCTCTTCATCCTGTTGGATCACATATTTTACGTTCAGCATGTTCAACACCGACAAGTTGTTTTGGTACAAATGGTAATCGAACAACTCTTGCAATGCCCTTGGCTTCGCCGCATGATACCCACCAACTGATTTATGGAAATAGGACGTTCGTGCACCATTCAACCCTTCTTGCGGATCAAAGACGCGGAATACCCTTGGATCTTGCTGTATCATCTCATCAATTTGACTGGCTTGGAACGGAGTGTTCATTATTCGCTGACGTACAAAATCATCCTCGTTCACATAGCGGCGTCCCACACCGACCAAATCAAACAAAATCAACCCGCCCAAAATAAAGACAAACAAGTTCTTCCCAATCTTCTCCTTAACGAAAAACCATAAAGTGGCAGCAGCCAGCACAACATAAATTATGGAACGGAAGGTGTCATGGATATACACTGCCTCTCTGTCCCGCTGAATCATGGTCATCAATTCGTCGCCAAAATACCTCCTGTACGTATCATCCCTTAGGCCTTCAAAATCGAAAAAGCCTTTGAGCAAGAAAATGGAAACCCCCAATCCTAGGGTGATGAAAAAACTCCATTTAAGCGCATTCAGTTTCTCTTTATTTCCTACGGAAGATTTAAAAAGTCTGTGAACGGCGAGTATGCCCAAAACCGGCAAACAGAGTTCCAAAACCACCTGTACCGAAGACACAGCCCTGAATTTGTTATAAAGTGGAAAATAATCGATCATGAAATCGGTAAGCGTCGGAAAGTTTTTCCCCCAGGACAAAAGCAAAGACAGCACAGCTCCCGCCAAGAGCCACCATTTGTGCTTGCTCTTGACCAAGAACAATCCCAAAATGAACAAAAAGAACACAATGGCCCCTACATAGGCCGGTGCCGCTACAATGGGTTGGTCTCCCCAATACAATGGCAATCCGGTGGACAGTTCCAACGCCTTGCTTGGAGGCAGTCCCTGATCGGTCAAATACTCATAGGCCTTGGAATCCTTGCCCAAATCCTCGTTGCCAGACCCCCCGAACAATCGCGGTGCAAAAAGGTTGAGTGATTCGGCGATTCCATAACTGTATTGGGTAATGTATTCCCTGTCCAATCCAGCGGAAGGCTCTTTAGGACTTCCATCGGGGTTTACGGTCAGTTCCGATTTTCCCCTCGTGCTCCAGTCGGCATATTCCTTTGTGGCCATCAGGCCGGTGGCATTGGTGGCAATGGAAAGCACCACGGCCAGGACCAAAATTCCGATAGAAGCAAAAAAATGTTTGAGTTTTTTGTCCTTAATGGCATAAATCAATTGCACCAAACCCAAAATCAGGACCAACAACATAAAGTAATAGGTCATCTGATAGTGGTTCGCATTGATTTCGAGCGCCATGGCCAGTGCGGTCAGAATAAATCCAAGCAAGTATTTTTTTCGGAACACCAATACAATTCCTCCCAAAACCATGGGCATATACCCCAGCGCATGCGCCTTGGCATTGTGTCCAACACCTAAAATAATGATCAGATATGTTGAAAACCCAAAGGCCAATGCCCCCAAAACAGCTAAGCGAAAATCTGCTTTTAAACTCAACATTAAGATGTAGAAACCGAGTAGGTATAAAAACAAATAGTCTGCAGGTCGGGGTAAAAACCGAATCAAACGGTCCAATTTTTTGATATAATCATGCGGGTAGTTGGCTCCCAACTGATAGGTTGGCATGCCCCCGAAAGCACTGTTGGTCCAGTAGGACTCTTCCCCCGTCAACTCTTTGTGGTCGTTCCTTTCCTTGGCCATGCCCTTGTACTGCGCAATATCGGATTGATATATGGCCTTGCCCTGCAACACGGGATAAAAGTATACAAGCGCTGCAAGTATGAAGAAGGCAATTACGCAACCGTGGGTGATAAGGCCTTTGGGAGAAAAGTTCATGGATAGCTTTTGAATCGACAAATATTAGTCAATTTCTTCAAAATCTATATATTCTCCAACTTTTTTTGTGGGTCTGGACCCTTGGGAAGGGTTTTTAAAAATGGTGGTCTCCCCTTCCGCATCGTGCCTCTTTTGCGAAGTACCATACCCGTCAAACTGTCGCCCAAAACGTTCTTGGGTCTTCTTCATGGCATAATTGAAGAGTTTGGGCGCCAACCACTTCAACAGTAATTTGAGACCGTAGTATACTAATATTAAGAGTAATATCGTTTGTAGTATAACCATATAACCTTAGCTATTGCGGCAAAATTACATTGTTAGTCCTTTACAAACCTGAAACGTATCATAAAATAGTATTAAAATAAGTTATATGGATTTTTCCCTGGTCAGAAAGACACTTTTCGCCTTCGTAATGGTTCCAATGGCCCTGTCGGCGCAATACACGGATGTGATCAATTCCAACAGACCCGGAAGGGCGGTCAGCGCCTACGCTGTGGGGAAGAATGTGGTGCAGGCCGAGGTGGGACTGTTTTATGAGCAACAGGATGACGCTGACCTCAATTTCGACTCCAATATTTTCGGGACCGACATTGCCCTGCGTTACGGACTGTTTTTTGAGCAGCTGGAGCTTGTGTACGAAGGTTCCTTTATTACCCAAAGCATAGATTTTTCAGGATTGACGGCGGACCAGACCTTAACGGATTTTACCCGCAACCGGATTGGGGCCAAATATTTGATCTTTGATCCCTTTAAAAATCCTGAGGCCAACAAGCCCAACCTATATAGCTGGAGGGCCAACAATGTTTTTCAATGGAAAAACCTGATTCCAGCGGTTTCACTGTATGGAGGGGCCACTTTTACTTTGGGCGACAATCCGTTTTACTTGGGCGATCCCAATATTTCCTATCGCGGTGCGGTGGCCACGCAAAGCAGGCTCTCCCCCCGTTTCGTGCTTATTTCCAACATTGCGTACGACCGAATCGGTACGGACTTTCCGGAATGGAGTTATGCGGTTTCCGTTACACACTCTTTTAGAAACCCCAAATGGAGTGTTTTTGTGGAAAACCAGGGCATCAAAAGTGATCGTCGGTCCGATTTATTGCTGCGCACTGGATTGGCACATCTTTTCAACGAAAATTTTCAGGCCGATTTTCATCTCGGGGCCAATTTCAAGGATTCGCCTTCCCGCCTGTTCGCCGTTGCCGGAGTTTCCTACCGATTGGACTTCCACAAGGACGTGCTGATTCCCATCGACCAACAAAGTGGGGGAAAAAATGGGAAGATCAAAAGAAACGCTTCAAAGAAGAAGGGCAAAAAACAAAAGAGAAAAAAGAAGGACGAAATCGACTTTTAAGTTTTGCCACATTCCCTTTTCTACTGTTCGGAATATTCCTAATATTGGGCTTGCAAAACTCAATGTATGGTCCACATTAAAAAGGTCGGCTCCAAAGCGGACCTAAAAAAGTTTGTAAAATTCCCCTTTGCACTGTACAAGGATTCCCTCTACTGGGTCCCCCCTATCATCAAAGATGAAATGGAATCTTTTGATGCGACCAAAAACCCTGTTTTTAAGAATGCGGAGGCGCAATTCTTTTTGGCCTACAAGGACAATAGGTTGGTGGGACGTGTCGCCGCCATCATCAATTGGTTGGAGGTGAAGGAACAGGGCCTCAAGAAAATGCGTTTTGGCTGGTTCGATTTTGTGGACGATCTAGAAGTGTCGAAGGCCCTGTTGGATAAAGTGGCAGAAATTGGCCTACAAAATGAACTGGACTATATGGAGGGGCCGGTAGGCTTTTCCAACCTGGACAAGGTGGGTGTGCTCACCGAGGGCTTTGACCATATTGGCACCATGATCACCTGGTACAACCATCCCTATTACCAATCACATTATGAGGCGCATAGTTTTGTGAAGGAAAAAGAATATTTGGAAAACAAGTTTTTGGCCGCAAAAGCGGACCCCAAACTGTTCTACAAGGCCAATTTGCTGGTAAAAAAACGGTATGGCCTCCGGGAGATCAATTTTGAAAAGAGCAAGGACATCATGCCCTGGGTGGACAAGATGTTCGACCTGTTCAACGACACCTACTCCCGGCTGTCGTCCTTTGTGAAGATCACCGATGTGCAAAAGGAATATTTTAAAAAGAAGTACATCAGCTTTATAAACCCGGAGTACATTAAGTTTGTGGTGGATGAAAAAGACGAACTGGTGGCCTTTGCCATTGTGATGCCCTCTTTTTCCAAAGCCCTGCAAAAAGCGAAGGGCCGCTTGTTCCCTACGGGAATCTTTCATCTGCTAAAGGCCAAAAGGCACAGCAAGGATGTAATCTTTTATCTTATTGGCATACATCCCAATTATCAAAACAAGGGGGTAACCGCCATTATTTTTAATGAATACCACCAGACGTTTACGCAAAAGGGCATTGTGAACTGCATCCGCACTCCCGAACTGGAGGACAATGTGGCCATACGGCAAATGTGGAAGCATTTTGATCCCGTAACACACAAACGCCGGCGTACCTACCGAAAGAATTTATAGGCGTTCTATCCTCGGCACTACCCGATTTCAAGCGATTATTCCCATTTAAAAACGCTTGGAAGCATTTAAAGCAGCCTATCCGCAGGAATTGCAAGGTTTTTTGTACTTTTTCAACAACCATTTAGGGAGTGCTTTTATACCCTAGTTAGCCGCAATTGAATGCAACACCTACAATTAACAAGAAAAGAAATTGATAAGTTGACTGAAATTAAAGATTCAGTTCAAAAACTTGTTAACTATGTTGAGAAACAAATAACTGACTTTGAAATATCAGAAAATCACGAACTTTTTATCCAAAGAAGAACCGAATATGAACAGCGTTGGAAAAAGTATAAAAATAAAATTTTTCATATTTTAAATGATTCTGATTGGAATGAAAGTCTACCAGAGTGGATTGATAAAATATGTATCGAAAAAGAGGTGAACAGGCATCATTATCTTGACATTTCTGCTCTAAATGTTTTTTTGCATAACCTATTGGCTTTTCAATATCCACTGCAAACGGAACCGACAACTCGTATGGTTAATGCGATTCTAACCGAACAGGGATATGAAGATGGAATTTTGACAATCACGGAACTATACGAAGAAGAAACAAACGAAACCATAAAATCTGAATTAGGAAAACGAGTAAAAAGGAGTAAGGAATTTTCAAAATACAAAGAGCAATTAATTGATATTGCATTATCAGACAATAAAAGCATATGGGAATGGACTAATTCAAACAATTTGACCTCTCAAGAAAGTTATGATATTCTTTGTGAGTTCAGTCTTTCTTTGGAATTTATGGATAAAACTAAAGGGAATCTAAAAGTTGAAGATGAATTAGATAATGCCTTGGACGATTTATGGAATATAAAATTAAAAAACAACAGTGGCTAACAATGGCTATAGGTAATTGCTTGTCCTCGCCTACTTCTGAAAATCCACGAGGATTTTCAGTTTGGTGTGTACTTGCTAAATTAACCGCAAAACTACACAACTACTCATAGCCCAACCGTTGGCAAACATTTAAAAGCAACTTAACGGAAAAGAAAATAAACTGAATTGGATAATAGCATAATCGGAATTGGAATTGCACTCGGAGTTAGTTTCTTTATTCTTTACACAAGGAAAAAGAAATGGATGACCGAAAAAATAGTGTGGCTGATTTGCATCGGACTTTTAGCATTCGGAATATTTGGATTTTTATACTCAAAATCTGAATTTAAAGATGACAAGGTTATGTACTTCGGATTTTGTGTTCCAATAGTTTATTGGATTTTTGACCGACTTTTTAAAAAAATTAGTGAAAACATACATAAAAGAGACTTTATTCTCTTTTTGAGATATTCGGACGAAATAAATGACCGACTTGGAGCAAAAAATCCTCACGTAAAAGATTCTGACAAATTATTTTCTTTTGGACTTTTGATTATAATTGTGGCTACTCTATTTATCGGAATTAAAATATTATGAAAATAAAAAACGATTTGCCAACAATGTATAACCGCAATTACGGCGGATTCGACTACCCCTCGACTGTGCTCGGGGCAGGCTAGAATCCACTCGGAATTGCCAACGTCTGTGCCAAACCGAAAATTAACACATATTAACCCGTAACTGACGGTTATACGATACCGTTGGCAACAAGCTAAAAAATGACAAACGAAATTGAATTTGACGAAAATCTGTGGTTTAATCACAAAGGTTGTGAGGGAAAACATTATCTGATTGGAAATCCACATACTTTTCGCGGACGAATTTATGCTTGGTGTCCAAAAAAAGAACGGAGTTTTTTTGTGTCTTTATCGGAAATTGAAAATATGTCGGAATATTCAAAATATTGGATAAACGGATTCTTAAACGGAAATCAACCTGAACCGCCAGCTGACTCAAATGGAGATGTTGATTTTGAAAGTGTGGAATACAAAAAATGGACTGAATCGATTGAGTTATTTACTCGAACTGGATATTGGACTGACGAAAAACGGAAATGTGAAAAATGTGGAACGGAATTACTTAACGCTGAACCAAATGAAACTTGCGAAAACTGTTAATCGGAATAAAAGCCAGTTGCCAACAATGTATAACCGCAATTACGGCGGATTCGACTACCCCTAGACTGTGCTCGGGGCAGGCTAGAATCCACTCGGAATTGCTAACGTCTGTGCTAAACCGAAAAATAACGCATATTAACCCGTAACTGATGGTTATACGAGCCATTGTGTTTAATAAAAAAAACCGCATTCAATGAATATAAATCAGCTAGAATTTTTCTTTGTTTTTAAATGAGAGAAATAGAAAAAATATGGTTAGAAACAGGCTATAAATGTTTTGCTTATGAAGGTCCAAAAGGACTTAAGATAGAACGATTATCTAAAGAAGTCGGGAAAAATAAATCTTCATTTTATCATTTGTTTGCTGATTTAGAAGTTTTTACGGAAGGTTTATTGGAGTTTCACTTGAGCCGAGCAAAAAATATTTCATCAAAAGAATCAAATGCAAAGAATGAAGAAGAATTAATATCCATTATCATCGAACATAAAACTGACTTATTATTTAACCGTCAACTTAGAATCCATAGAAACCACCCTGAATTCAAAGAATACCTAGATCGTATCATGCAATTTTCCGTTCAGGGGTTACTTCCTGTATGGAAAAACATAATTTCCTTATCAGAGAATAGTGCTTTAGCACAAATGGTTTTACATCTTAGTTTGGAGAATTTTTATCTTCAAATTACAGACGAGACCCTAAACGAGTCGTGGCTAAAGGCATACTTTGCTGATATTCGGCAAATGGTTTTCCTCTTTAAAGGCCAATTGGACGGTAACGTCTAAAATCTGACGTTCAGCTTCTCTAATTTTGTCTGAAAGGCAGATCGGATATGGAGTTTAACAAATTACACATGTTGATGCTTTGTATAGCATTAATAATTAATCAAGGCTGCACTATGGTTAAAATAACAATAAGCGAAAAGAGAAATCCAATTCCGCAACAAGTAACAATTGGAGAAAACAGTAAGATAAAAACTTGGGGGGCAATCAAAGTAAACAAGTCTCACTTTTTCCCTTCAAGTTTTCAGATTAAAGTTGATGATGTGCTTATTTACATCGATCCTGTAGGACTTGTGAATGCCGAATATGCAGACTATATTTTGATAACACATGCGCATCCAGACCATTTCTCTTTTGAAGATATAAAAAGTCTTTTAAAAGATGAAACAACGATTATTTGTTCAAAGGGTGTTTCAAAAAAACTGTTAGATTTCAAAAATGAAATCCAAGTCGTAAAGCCTAATCATCAAATAGAACTTGAGGGTTTAAGCATCGAGACAACTTTTGCGTACAATACAAAATCAGTTTTTTTATGGATTAAAGCACACCCTAGATCGAAAGATAATGTAGGCTATGTTCTTACATTAAAAAATGGTCTAAAAATATACCACGCAGGAGATACAGACTATATCACTGAATTGGAAGACCTAAATGATATTGATGTTGCTTTGGTTCCAATTGGAGGAGATAACCTAACCATGAATGAAGAGGAAGCTGCCAAGATTGTAAATAAGATTCGACCTAAAGTTACTATTCCAATGCACTATGAAATAAAAAACGTAGAAGAATTGAATCGGTTTGAAACTTTGGTAAACAAAAGAACCAACGTCATTAAATTAAACTAGAGAAGTAAAGTAAGAATATCAAAGAAATATGACACTTCAAGATTTAGGATATAATGATTACTTCCAAAAATTAAGACTCGATAATAATCTTGAGGGTTTTGGAATTGGTCGTGTAATAGCCGAACACAAGGAAAGGTACATTGTAAAGAATGAAAAAGGTGAATTTGAAGCAGAGATTACGGGAAATTTAAGATTTTCTGCCAAAAGTCGTAAAGACTTTCCAGCCGTTGGAGATTGGGTTTCTTTGATAAATTATGAACCAAATTTTGCAATTATTCATAGCATTCTACCTAGACTTTCTATGCTATCCAGACAAGCTGTGAACAAATTTGGTGAGTTACAAATAATTGCCAGCAATATCGATTATGGCTTGATTGTGCAATCCGTAAATAGAGATTTTAGCATTAACCGATTGGAACGATATTTAACCCTGTGCTACAGTTCTAACATTGAGCCAATAATTGTTATAACTAAAACAGACTTAACGGACGAACATAACTTGAATGATTTGCTGAACAAAATAAAAGTCAGAGTTGAAAGTGTTCCTCTTATCCACGTAAGTAATAAAACAAAGGTTGGAATCGACAAATTGAAAAAACTTCTCTATAAAGGAAAGACATATTGTCTTCTTGGTTCTTCAGGTGTGGGGAAATCATCCCTGATTAACAACTTGATTGGAGGAAGTCGAATGAAAACAGCTGCTATTAGCGAAAGCATTGATAGAGGTAAACACGTTACAACACATCGCGAATTAATTCCTATGATAAACGGGGCCATACTTATTGACAATCCAGGAATGCGAGAAGTCGGTATTACGGACGGTGTACTGGGAATTGAAAGTACATTTGAAAAAATATATGACTTTGCACAAAACTGTAAGTTTTCAGATTGCACACACACTTCTGAATCAGATTGTGCAGTTCAACTAGCTATAGATAATGGACAGATAGAGATATCGCATTTTGAAAACTTTATGAAAATGGAACGAGAGAAAGAACATTATGAATCAACTGTAGCCGAAAAACGGAGAAAGGACAAGGATTTTGGAAAAATGATAAAAAGCTTTAAGAAAACAAAAAAACAAAACAAGTACTAAGCACAACAATGTGTATAAGCAATAGCGGTTTGGGTGCTAATTCAAACCGCTTTTTCATTGAATTAAAGTATATTGTAATTTGAAAAGTAGTCGCTTAAAATCCGCTACTGCTCATAGCCGAGACCGTTGTACACCATTATGAAAAACCTGCATGCAACCATATTAACCCTTTTGATTTTTGGTGCTTCTTTGGCTCAAAAAAACGAAAATGACTTACTGAAAAACTATGGCTCCTATGTTGAGAAAAATATAGAAATGGGAAAATGGAGTACTAAATTTTATCTCACAAATGGACTTGTTTCAGTCCGAGAAAGTTATTGGAAAAATGAACTACGAAGCCGAACTGAATATAAATATGACCGATTTGGAAATGTAGAACGTGAAATAAATACCTATGACATCAACGAGGGACAGATAAACGATATTTCAAATCTAAAATTGGAATATGATGACTCATTGCTTGTAAGAAAGACATTTGATTTTGGAACAACCGAAAAATATTCTGATTTCACTGAATTAGGTAAACCAAAACTTATTGAGAAAAAAGACGAAGTTTTATTAAAAGCCCTTTCTAAAGAACAAATTGAATATGATGATAAAGGAAATATTATCAAATCAACGGAGTTTACCGATTATAGAGATAGTCCTGTTTCACCAAAACCAGAGAATGAAAAATGTATAATAACATACAAATATGACGACCGAAATAATGTTATTGAAATTAACAGAAAATATGAACCAAAGCAAGAATTTCCAATCGCAATTACAGGGGGACCATTTTTGTATGAATATGAGTATTTTAGATACAAATACAACAAAAATGGACTTTGGACTAAAAAGTTTAAAACTGTTGACGGAAAAGAATATTTAATTGCGAAAAGAAAATATAAATAACGAAAGTACAACAATGGGTATAAGTAATTGCTTGCCTGCCTGTCGGCAGACAGGTTCTGGCCTACTCGGAAAATCCTCACGGATTTTCAGTTTGGTGTGTACTTGCAAAGTTAAGTGCTAATTCACGCAACTACTCATAGCCGGGACCGTTATGCGCAATATTGAAATCTCTAAACCTTATTATCGAAACGTATGAGCTATTATGGAGGACTTAGTGCAGGAAGAGGATGGCACAAATTTAAATTCGTCCTAAAACCAGAAAGTTTATCGCAAGTTTTCCAAAATATGACGTATTGGTTTGTTATTACCAACAGTAGAGTTGCCATCGATTACGAAATGTCTAAGGAAACATCATTATTTGATGATTACAGGGCTTTTTTCACCAGAATTGTTTCTGGAAAGGACTGGAACCGAAAAGAAGATTGGACTTACGAAAGCGCCATTAGGATTTCCGTAATCAATGACTTGGAAACAATAATATTTGAAGATATAAAAAATCGAAAAGGGGAAATTTCACTCGAATACAAATCTATTCAACCGATAGAACCAGTTATAAATATTAGACCTTTCTATCTTTATCTTAAAAATGGAAAGTTCTCAATCGAAACAAGTAATGATGAAGGAATTTTGGGACTGGAACTATCTTATCCTAAAGTAGTCAGTTTTGGTTCCGAAGGACATGAATACCTATACGAAACGGACCAATATAGCGGATATGAACTTTTTATGGAACTGACCAACCGAATCAAAAAGCTTAGCCATAAGGCCAAATTAACGGGAATAGAAAAGACATACCGACCAAACTTCTGGGTAGACAATAAAATACCAGATGAAATCAATAACAATTCTTATTTAAAAAAGAACCGATTGATTTTAAAATAAAGCGCATAACAATAGCTATAATTCAGCCTTACCTTAGAACCAAATTGAATAACTTTAACTAATAAAATAGCTCGATTTCTCACTTGAAAAATCCTACCGGATTTCCCTAGCCGAAATCATAGCCGGACCGTTAGCAGCAATCAAAATGACACATCCTCTAAGACAACATATAGAAGAAGTAATTAGACTTACCGATGAGGAATTTGATTTTGTTTTGAGTCATTTTAAGCAAGTCAAGAAACGTAAACATCAATATATTATTCAAGAAGGAGAAATTGTAAATAAAGAATACTGGATAATAAAGGGTTGCTTGAAAAATTACTTTGTTGACAATACAGGAAAAGAACATATTCTTCAATTTGGAATGGAAAATTGGTGGATTACGGATTATGAATCTTTTGTAAAACAAACCAAATCAAAAACTTATATAGACTGTATAGAAGATAGTGAATTACTCTATATATCATTTGAAGATAGAGATAAACTGACAGCTCAAATGCACAAAATGGAACGTTTTTGGGCTAAAAAAAGTAAAATCGGTCGCATTGCACTTCAAAATAGGATTCTATCATTGTTACAAAATTCAACTAAGGAGAGGTACGACTTACTCCTCGAACAATATCCAGAACTGTTCCAACGTGTTCCTAAAAAAATGATTGCAGCCTATTTAGGTGTTTCTAGGGAAACGCTTAGCAGATTAAACTCATAACACTATACCTTTCTATTATTACTTAATGTGACCTGCATCACTTTAAAGAAGTGACAAACCTCCTTTTCGAAATTTAAGGTTCCCATCAACTTTGTATGACAATTAATTTAAACAAAAAGTCATGCCATACATTAACATTAGGGTTACTGACGAACAGGTAACACAAGAACAAAAACGTCAATTAATAGAAGGTGCCACAAAACTGGTAGTTGACATACTTAACAAAAATCCACAAACAACCCATGTAGTTATTGATGAAGTACCTATGGCCAATTGGGGAGTAAATGGGAAACAGTATTTAGGAACAAAAAAATAACGAAAATGAAAAATAAAACCATAATCATTACCGGAGCATCCACAGGAATTGGTAAAGAAATTGCAAAATATTTTATAGAACGCGGGAGTAATGTTGTAATGAACTCTTCTAATGAAGAAAATTTAAGAAAAGCTTACAACGCATTTGGTGCTCCCTCCAATGCTATTTACTTGGCCGGAGATATTAGCAAAAAAGAAACCGGTCAAAAACTTGTTGCTCTGGCATTGGAAAAATTTAATTCTGTAGATGTTTTAATCAATAATGCTGGAGTATTTGCCCCAAAACCCTTTCTAGACGTTGAAGAAAAGGATTTAGAGCTTTATTGGGGTATAAATTTAAAGGGTACATATTTTACCTCTCAAGCAGTTATTCCTCAAATGATGAAACAACAAAATGGTTCTATAATAAACATAGGAACTGTTTTGGTAGACCACGCCATAGATGGATTTCCGGCAACAGCACCATTAACAAGTAAGGGGGCTATCCATTCTTTAACGAGACAATTGGCTGCTGAATTTGGGAAAAACAATATTAAGGTTAATACCATCGCTCCCGGAATTATCAGAAGTCCGTTGCAAGAAAAAATAGGAATTGAGAATGCGGACAGCTTAGCTGGGTTACACTTGCTAAACAGAATTGGGGAGGCCGTTGAAATTGCTGAAGCAGCTTACTATTTGGCTACTTCAAATTTTGTGACAGGAGAAACGATTAACATAGCTGGGGGTCATACAGTAGGTCACGCTATCTAAAAAATAGATTATGTATAAAGAAAGCATGAAAGAAATTGAGAATGTAATTTCCAATTATTTCAAAGGAATTTTTTTCGGAGATGTAACTAAACTTAAAGCTTGTTTCCATGAAAGTCTGACAATATATGGAGACATTAAAGGGGTTGAATACTTAAAAAGCGCTAAAGAATATCTTGGGGGAGTAAAAAACAGACGAAACCCCAAAGATTTAAATGAGCCCTTCAAAATGAAAATCATAGGAATAGATATCATGGGTAAAATCGCAATTGCCAAATTACATGTTCCCATGTTAGGGTATAATTACTATGACTACCTGTCATTAGCTAAAGTTAATAATGGTTGGAAAATTGTAAATAAACTATTCACACACGAAGAATAAATAAACAGTTGCTAACAATGTTTAAAAGCAATAGCGGTTCGAGTGGAAACTCGAACCGCTATTGTGTTAAATTCAGTATCTTGGTTTTCGAAAGGAAGTTGCGCTTTAATCCGCTACTGCTCTTATACTAACCGTTGGCAACAATTTGAATAAATCAAGACACGAAAGAATAATCATGGAACTTGAATCTAACGTAACTATTCAAATTCAAAAATCAATTGAGGAAGTTTTTGAAGGGATTGTTAATCCGGAGAAAATGACAAAATATTTTATATCTGAAAGTAGCGGGCGACTTGAAACGGGAAAAGAAGTGATTTGGAAATTTCCTGAGTTTGAAGATAAATTTCCTATTAAAGAAATTAAAATTGAAAATACTAGTGCAATTTCTTTTGTTTGGGACCCGGAAACTATAGTAAAAATCACATTAGAAAAATTGCCGGATGATAGTACCATAGTAAGGGTAAACGAAAAAGGAAAGGAGCTTAATGAAGCAGATCTGAAATGGGCTTTAGAAAATTCCGGGGGATGGGCAAATTTTCTTGCTTGTATGAAAGCCTATTTAGAATATGGAATACAACTACCAAAAGGCGCATTTGACTTTATGAGAAAGTAATAGACATTGAAATAGTATCAAAATGAAAGTGACAGCTGAAAAAAACGAACAAGTTGCAAAAATGACCTTCGCATCTGTCTATCCTCATTATGTGACCAAGGTGGAAAAGAAAGGAAGAACAAAAGAAGAACTTCAACAGGTCATAGAATGGCTAACCGGTTTTGATGAAAAGAGTTTACAAGGATTTATTCGGGAGAAAGCAACCTTTGAAACATTTTTTCAAAAAGCAAAAATACACTCCAATGCATACCTGATTAAAGGAGTTATTTGTGGCTATCGAATTGAAGAAATTGAGGATGAATTTGAAATTTATAGACAGGTCAGATATTTAGATAAGTTGGTTGATGAATTAGCAAAAGGTCGTAAAATGGAGAATATTTTACGAGAGGAAAAGAAATAAAACTGGCGCTAACATTGTGTATAGTACATAGCACCCTTCGGGATGCTACGACACCATACACGAGACCGTTGGGAAAAATGCCTGCGGCCGCTAGGCCAGTACCGCAAGCGGCACATCCCCCCGAGCTATTTTCCCCAATGGCCACACGGCACGACCGCTTATTCGCTATATTTATCCAACGTTTAACAAAAAAATGGCCAGCGCGCCGCTAAGGGAAAGAAGCACTTTTACCAACTACGGCTATAGCCGCGTGGCCATTGGCATCAATTAGAAAAAATGAGTAAACTACAAGACAAAATGTTTCTAGAAATTAGAAACAAGGAAATATTTAATCAAGCACAACTATATTCATTTGAATATTTGGAAAGTGTTTTTGACCGAAATGTTTATCCAACAGAAGAAGCACTTAATAACCTATCCATATTCGATGAAGAACTTCCTTTGGATTCAACAAATGCCAAAAGTGTACTAGAACAGCTCAATAAATATGGGAGCCCTGCAACAACTGCAACATTGGGTGGAAGATATTTCGGATTTGTGTGTGGAAGTGCCGTTCCTGTAGGATTAGCAGCCAAAAACTTGGGGACCTATTGGGACCAAGCACCAGCAATGCATGTCTTATCACCAATAGGAAGTAAGTTAGAATCTGTTGTAGAAAAATGGCTTGTAGATTTATTTAACTTACCACAAAACACTACCGCAGGATTTGTAAGCGGAACATCTACTGCCAATTTATGTGGTTTGGCTGCCGCCAGATATCGTATTCTTCAAAGGAACAATTGGGATATAAATGAAAAAGGTCTTAGAAATTCACCTCCAATAAGAGTTGTAACTGGTAAACAGGCACATTCAACAGTTTTAAAAGCTATAGGTGTTTTAGGTTTAGGAAAAGAAAACATCGAATGGGTAGATGTTGATAAACAAGGTAGAATTATCTCGGAGTCAATTCCAGAATTAGATGAAAACACCATTTTGATTTTACAAGCTGGAAATGTAAATAGCGGTGCGTTTGACGACTTTGAAATTATTTGTAAGAAAGCGAAGAAAGCCAATGCTTGGGTTCATATCGATGGTGCTTTTGGTTTGTGGGCTGAGGCAGTGAATGAATTAAAATACTTAACAAAAGGAATTGGAAATGCCACTTCCTGGGCTGTAGATGGTCATAAAACGTTGAACACGCCTTATGATTGTGGAATCATACTTTGTTCCGACCAAGAGGCTATGACTTCTGCACTTCATATGTCTGGAAGCTATATTATTGAAAGTACAGAAAGAGACGGTATGTTTTACACGCCCGAAATGTCTCGGAGAGCTAGAATAATTGAGTTATGGTCTATAATGAAGTACCTAGGGAAGAACGGAATTGATGAAATGATTTTAACCATGCATCAAAGGGCTAAACAGTTTGCAGAAGAAATAAAAAAAATAAATGGTTTCCATGTTGAAAATGACATTGTTTTTAACCAAGTACTTGTAAGATGTGATTCAGATAAAATAACGGAGCGGGTATTGAGTACTATTCAAATGCTAAGAGAATGCTGGCTTGGTGGTTCAATGTGGTTTGGCAAAAAGGTTATGCGAGTCAGTATATGCTCTTGGGCCACAACAGAAAAAGACATAGCTAAATCTGTAAAATCATTTGAAAAGGCGTTAGAATTGGAAATAACTCATGCCAACAATGTATAAAACAATAGCGGTTTAATCGCTAAAATGAATGTAATTAAATATAAAAAGGTCGGTGTTTAATCGAAAAGTTAGTGTGTAAAAATCCGCTACTATTCTAATACGAGACCGTTAGTAGCCATCAAAAATCAGAATCGATGCAGAGAAATACATTACTCCTTACCGTATTTTTTCTAACGTGTTGCATTGCCATTTCCCAAAGTGAAGCACATCGGATCATTAAGAAAAGAATGGAATCTAAAAACATTCCAGGAATGGCTTTTCTGATAGCCAAAGATGGAAAAATACTTGACGAAGGGTATTATGGAAAAGCAAACCTGGAAGTAGGTGCCGATGTAACGGAAAAATCGGTCTTTGCCATAGCGTCCATGAGCAAGACCTATACTGCCGCTGCAATTTTATTGATGGCGGAAAAAGGATTGTTAGGCTTGGATGATTCCGTCAAAAAATACATCCCCGAAGCTCCTGATTACTGGGAACCCATTACCATAAAGCACCTTCTTACGCATTCATCCGGTTTGGTAGAGGATTGGAGTCTATATGACTGGAATACGTCGAACGAACTGTTTTTGAAAACGCAGACGGATGCTGACTTTCTTAAAATTCATTTTGAGGAAGCACTGAAATTTAAACCCGGAACCGACGTTTCCTACACAAGTGGACACTTCATTTTAGGAATTGTGATTGAGCGGATTACAGGTGAATTTTATGGGGCTTACCTTGAAAAGAACATCTTCGGGCCTTTGGCCCTCAATGAAACGTTCGTAGACCACCCTTATAAGATTATCCCTCATAGGGTTTCCGGTTACTTTAACTATGACCAGGATATAATCCATAGTCCAATATCCGGATTGGGAAATGGAATTACCATTGCGCCGGTTGCCCATGGCAGAGGAGATTCAGGCATTCGAACAACTGCCAATGACCTGCTGAAATTTTACAATGCCCTTTTTACAACAACTATTCTTAGTGAGCCATCAAGGAAGATGATGTTCGAGCCTGCAAAACTGGATAATGGCAATTATATTTCAACGGGAGCGGGATGGATGAATTGGCCGCTTGGAGGTATTGCCATTTCAGAACACAGTGGAGGTTTTAGAACTGGGTTTAGCAGTCAGTCCTTGGTTATCCCAAAAGATAAATTTGTGGTGATTGTCCTGACCAATTTGAAAGGGCCCGACAGTTCTTACAGTGGTGCCAGTTTCTCTTTGGCTAAGGAACTTGCGGCATTGTACTACCCTGTATTGGGGCAATTGTCAAAAAAAACACCCGCTGAAGATACCAATACAGGCTTAACCAATATTCATCTGGGTTTCTTTCGAACCATAGATTCCAAGGTAGAAAATACACATGTTCATGAGCAATTCCCATTTTCCTATTATTCCAAAAATCTAAAAGAATCCATAGCGCAAACCGAGTCCATTACGTATTTGGGTGAAAGAAATGTCCAAAACGAAGATGTAATTTTTTTCAATGTCAATATTCACACCTTAAGATACTACCGTTTAAACGGAAAGAAAACACTTTACACTACGGTATATCTTGACGAGGCTGATAGGATAGTATTTATTGATTACCCAGAAACTGAATAACGATTAAAAAGACCGCTACATTACATATGCGATAAAGCTCCATAAACGGTGCACTACAAAAATACGAGACCACTAGGGGCAATCACGGTGAACAGCATTAAGAACTACTCATATGAAAAAATATTACTTTCCCGTTGTTAGTTCCCTCCTCTTACTTTTTTCTTTTGTCGCATTCTCGGACAATTTGATTACCGATATCGACCAACCGAGCAACAGTGATCCCAAATTCATTGTACATGGGCTTTTCATGTTTGCCTGGTTTGGCACTTTTGCCGCCCAAACGTATTTCATTCTAAGGAAAAAGTTCAACACCCATATGAAATGGGGAAGAATAGGATTTATATTGGCAATAGGAGTATTTGTCAGTACACTTTATGTTTTTATTGCCGTATACAAAGGATGGGGCAGTATGGAACCCTTTGTAAGGGCCAATCGACTTTTGATGCTGAGCTTTGCCACGTTTATCCTATTGGCCTATGTGTACAGAAGAAATGCGGTAAAACACAAGAGATTTGTCTTTTGGGCCATTGCGCTACCCATAGAACCCATAATGGGAAGGGTCTCTGACATACTACAAGTTGAAAATTGGGTATTGTTCTACATATTGGTGTGGCATATACTCATGGCATCGTTCTTTGTGTACGATTGGCAAACATTAAAGCGGATACATCCCATTAGCTGGATTGGCTTGGCCTGGTTTTACGTGGCTTGGGCCATTTCACTTTACACTTAAAAAATGGATGTCCCTACGAGCAGTTATTAAAAAAAAACAAAAAATCAATATGAGAGCTGTAGTATATGAAGCATACGGTTCGCCCAAAGTCCTTAAGCTAAAGGATATTCCAAAACCGATACCTAAAGATGATGAAATCCTTGTAAGGATACATGCTGCTACCGTTACTTCCGGAGACATAAGACTTCGTGCTTCTGATTTTCCACCTTTGTTTTGGCTTCCTGCCAGATTACTATTTGGACTTTTTAAACCTAAAAAGAAAATTTTAGGTCATGAGTTCGCCGGAATAGTTGAAGAAACAGGCAAAAATGTAACTAAATTTAATGTTGGTGACGATGTCTTTGGTACCACTACAATGCTAAAAACAGGCTCCTACGCAGAATACATATGCTTACCACAGCAATGGAAAAGTGGGGTGATTGGATTTAAGCCGGTTAACTTGACTTATCGGGAAGCAGCTGCATTGCCGGTTGGGGCCATGACAGCAATGTACCTTTTAGACAAGGCCAATTTGAAAACTGGACAAAACGTATTGGTTTATGGTGCTTCTGGAAGCGTTGGAAATTATGCTGTACAAATGGCCAATCAAAAAGGTGCAAGAGTAACGGGAGTCTGCAGAGCCCCAAACTTTGAAATGGTAAGATCATTGGGTGCTGAAAGTTTGATAGACTATAATAAAGAAGACTATTCCAAGGGCGAAGAAAAATTTGATATCATCTTTGATGCCGTTGGAAAGACAAAGAAATCCGAAGCCAAAAAAGTTTTAAAAACTGGCGGCCATTTCGTTTCAGTACGTATGCTAACAACTGAGAAGGATGAAAATCTTGAACGAATAAAAACAATGGCAGAAAATGAAGAATTAAAACCTTTCATAGACAGATGTTTCAAACTTGATGAAATAGTAAAAGCCCATGAATATGTTGATAAAGGCAGAAAAAGAGGTAACGTGGTAATTGATGTGCAACCATAAAACGAACGTACAACTTGGCCATAATTCATTGCAGTTTTCTTTCTAAATTTAAACCATTAGCAATCAACACCGCTGGATTTCATACTGGAAAATGCTCCGCATTTCCACCACTCAAAAAAATTATGGCCGAGGCGGTTAGGTGTAATTAAACCAAACGATATGGAAGTGTTTTTTTATGGTTTATTTATGGATAAAGATCTACTTATCAGAAATGGAGTAAATCCATTAAATCCTAGAAAAGGATACTTAAATAACTACGCTTTAAAAATAGGAAATCGGGCTTCCTTAATACAGAGTAAAACAGAAAAAGCCTATGGGGTCATAATGACCTTAACCGAAGAAGAAATTGCCAAACTATATTCTGAAAAAAGTGTTTCCGATTATGTTCCTGAAAAAGTGACTATTATTTCAGAAACCAATGAACATATAACGGCAATATGCTATAACCTGCCACTCGAGCTGCTCAAAGGAAAAAATGAATCATATGCAAAATCTCTTCATAGATTAGCTGAAAAATTGAACTTTCCTAAAGAATACCTAAAAATTATAGGTAAAAACTATGCTTAAACAGGCTATACCTAATTGTCCGTTTCCGCCTACCAATGAATCCGATAATGATAGGAATAGAGGACTGTTATTAACCGAGACCGTTATGGTGCTCCTAAATGCATTCGTAAAACATGGACGCCTAAAAAAATTGAATACCATTAGAAAATACTGAACAAATTACTTATGAACGAGAGGACACTTGAACAACAGCGGATTGAGTTTATCAATCAAAAATTTCTAGCTACCCCACTGGCCGGATTGATTATTTGGGCTATAGTCGGATTGATCGGGATTTTTTTCTCTGACTTCGTTGCCGTTTGGGCAATTTTTATTGGAACTGGGAGCATTGTGTATTTGGGTCTGTTCCTGTCAAAATTCACAGGTGAAGATTTTCTTGATAAAAGTAAGCCGAAGAACGAATTCGACTCCCTTTTTCTTTTCACGGCTGCACAGGCAATATTGGTTTACTCAATCGCAATTCCATTTTTTCTCGTTGACTATTCCTCTCTCCCAATGACAGTGGGCATTTTAACGGGATTGATGTGGTTGCCTTTTTCCTGGATCATAAAGCATTGGGTGGGCATTTTTCACACATTGGTACGGACAATTACAGTGCTGGCCCTTTGGTATCTTTTACCTCACTATAGATTTATAGCCATTCCTTTCGCAATTGTGTTGATCTATATTATTACCCTGATAATTTTAAAAGAAAGAAAGAGACCGGAATAAAACCTGGGATGGCAATAAATAAAGAAGAAAGATTCATGCATTTTTAGGGAAGGCAACAATCCAACTCTTCTGAAAAATGCTTGCCGTCGCTAATAACTTTTCAGTGTAAAGCCAAAGGTCAAAAATTTATCCTCCTGCTTCTGGTTTTCTATCACCACACTTTCAAAGGTATTGAGGTAGTTGATCTTGAAGCTCAAAAACTTCCACACAGGAAGCTCCAAGCCAATATCGGACCGCCAACGAAAATTATTGCTGCGTTCTAGGGAGGGCTGAAAATAACTTTCATGGTTTAAAATGACTTTGCCCTTGAACAAATGGTAACTTCCATTTATCCACAAAGTGCCGCGAAATGTATTGATGGAAAAACTCCCATCATAATCGGAATTATTGAAATCCGCCTCGGAAAAATCCGTCCGTTCGTATTCACTCGATATTGAAAACTTGAGCCAATGGTCCTTTTTGTTCAGAATTCGAAATGTAACCCCCGCCCCGAGCAGGTAGCGCAGATCAATTTTGCGACGGAAATTGGTGCTCACAAATCCCAACACCAGCGGGTAAACTTTCTTTTCAGGATTGAAATACAAAAAATTGAGGCTCAAAATATCCTCATCCGCCTTTTCCTTTCCAAACTCTTGGTAAACATAGGAGTTGTTGGTTTTAAAGACCCATTTCTTCCAAGGAATAAAACTCACATCAGATTGTGCCCTAAAAATAAGGGTCTCCACGTTCCCTCCTTGCCAAAAACCGGTCAAGGATAGGTTTGCTTTAAATTTTAGCGTATCACTTTCATTGATCTGTGCCGAAAGAAAAATCGGCAAAAGCAAGAAATAATACAATGGGTTTCTCATCCTGTTCCTTAATATAGCTGTGGTTCTTTAACCTGGGAAATATACTTATTTATAAGCTATGAATTTCCTTGATATTGTTGGACACCTAACATCTTGGTCAAATGGGAGGTGCTTTGCATGTGCTTAACCTCTGATGGAAGATTGGAATTTGGTAAGTTCATGTAAGCACAAAAAATAGTAACTTCTATACCAAAATAAATCCTGGGCCACAACAGCATCCTTTTATGATGAGACACTTTCTGCTTCCTTTTTTCATTCTTTGTTTTTCATGCTCTTCCAACCACGATTTGCTGATAACCAACGTAAGCGTTATTAACATTGAAACTGGGAAGGTAACTGTGAGTGACATAGTCATTAAGGACTCCATAATCGTCAAGATAGCGGAGCCGGGAACCATTGCCAACAATGCTGAAACCCATATCGATGGTTCCAATAATTATATGATCCCAGCGCTATGGGACATGCATGTGCACATTCAGGACAGCTCGTATCTACGTCTATTTTTAGACCATGGCGTTACCGGGGTAAGGGATATGGGCGGGTGCGTGCACAAACCAACCGACGGATGTGAATCCCTATGTGCGGAGTACCTGAATCAATGGAAATCTGATATGCGGCTAGGAAAAATGCGTGGTCCGAGGCTTTTTATTGCTGGGTACCTCCTTTCTGGCACCGGGTGGCCCACATCACTTTCCGTTTCAAACAAGGAGGAAGTTGCGGTCGCCTTTCAACAAAACCTAGAGGATCAAGTGGATTTCATAAAAGTATATGAGAAAATTCCGTGGGAATCGTATAAAGAGATTGCTCGGTTGTCCAAACTACATGGGCTGGATTTTGTAGGACATGTTTCTGAGCCTTTTCTGCTTTCCGACATTCTGGATCTCGGTCAAAAGAGTATAGAGCATATAAGAGAACCCCTGCTGTACAGTTTTACCAAGGATTCCTTGGAACTGGAGCAATTCATGATGGCAGATGGGTATAGTGAAGAAGACCGAAAAATAGTGCAACCCTGGTTGCATGATTCCGAACGCGTCGTTGAAGCGTTTAAGAGAAATCAAGCCTGGATTACACCAACAATGGCCGTTCAATATGCGAGACTTCGCTATAATGATGAACCATGGATTTCACATCCAATTCGCGATCAGCTACCAGAATCCGTGAACCAAGGCATGCATGCACACATGGAATCCATGTCAGCTTCAATGGACAAAAAAGGGGATTCCTTGTGGTGGATGGCGCTTACCAAGCTGGTAAAGCGGTTCAGTATGGAAGAAATTGGGCTATTGGCAGGTTCCGATACCGCTTGCGAAGGTGGATTACCCGGCTACTCCCTACACGAAGAACTTTTTCTAATGGTAGAAGAAGCTGGCCTTTCCCCCCTGGAGGCGCTTCAAACCGCCACAGTGAACCCCTGCCGTTTTTTCAACCTAAAAAAACACGGTAAAATTGCCGAAGGTTATTATGCGGACCTGGTTTTATTGACCAACAACCCCTTGTCGAACATTAGAAATACACTCGCAATCAAGGCGGTGATCCAAAACGGAAATGTGGAACGCTTCAATTGAAAATGGAGCCCAGCCCCATCTTTGAAAAAGCAATAACAGAGAACATGAAATTTGACCAAGACTGAAAACCACACATCAAAGGATGTTGACAAAAAATTGGTCAAAATACGCTCATAAAGCAAGGAGAAAAACGATTGGCTGAAGGACAAGTCATATGCCCATATTTTGGATCATATCCAAAATATGGTAGTGAATAGTGAACAAATTAAAAAATCATGTAAAACAAATGGGATGAAGTATTTTGATACTTCCCATGACTCTATAAAGACGCTTGAAGATGCGGCTAACTATTTAGCAGGATCCTGATTCTTGGCTGTCAATTCGGAAGTATATCTCCTTTTGTCCTCGGGCTGTTGTTGATACTATTGTAACTTTACATCCACAGAATCAAAGCAAATGAGTGACCTAAACCTCCAGATTGAGCAGCACTATTCCAAAAAAGGGCTGTTTGAAGCCATTCTAAATCGGTTAAAACAAAACGGAATTGATTTGGAATCCGTAGAACGAGCACATATTGCGGGGGTGGACGAATTCCACGTGCGGGGTGCCGCTGTGTCGCGCGAACTTGCGCAACAGATAGACCTTCGTGGCCTTGAAGTGCTCGATGTGGGCTGTGGGCTCGGAGGAGCTTGTAGAATGCTCTCGGACGAATTCGATTGCAACACCACGGGAGTTGATCTTTCCACAGCGTATGTCCAGACCGCAAATGCACTGTCCAAATTGGTAAAGCTGGATCATAAGACCCGATTTTTCGTTGCCGAGGCAACCAACCTTCCTTTTCCCGATGCCTCTTTTGATGTGGTTTGGACACAGCACGTTCAAATGAACGTCCCCGACAAGGAAATGTTCTACACGGAAATAAAAAGGGTGTTGAAACCCTCAGGATTCTTTTTGTATTATGACATTTTCAAGAAGAATGACAAAAAAGTGGAGTATCCCATGCCCTGGGCATCCACCAGCGAGTATAGCTTTCTGTTCAGGAAGAACGATATGGAACTCATCCTCACAAATTTGGGATTTGAAAAAATCTCGACCGTGGACCAAACCGAGGCTGGAATATCCTTCTTTGAGGGGCTTATCCCCAACATAAAGAACATTGGCAACCAAAAAGTAAGCCTGAACATCCTAATGGGAGAAACCACCCAACCAAAACTTCTGAACCTCATGCAACACCTAAAAAATGAATCACTCATGCTGGAAAGTGGCGTCTATAAAATTCGTATCTTTTAATGCAATATGGAATATCAACTTATAAATAACGAAGAGGCCAAGCAATATGAATTTCATGTGGATGGTGCCATTGCTAAAATTGAGTATATCCGCGCAAAGGATAAAATATATTTGACCCATACCGAAATACCCATAGGATTGGAGGGAAAGGGAATTGGAACGGCTTTAGTGAAAAAAACCTTGGATGACATAAGGGAAAAAGATTTGACGCTTATACCCCTATGCCCCTTCGTGGCGCTTTTCATAAAACGAAACCCCGCATACAAAGAACTGGTTTTAAAAGGAATAAATATCGCATAATAGGTAGTATGGAAAAAGAAATTGTAAAAGAATACGCCAAAGGGGATTTTACCGTGGTCTGGAAACCTAAAAAATGTATCCACTCGGAAGTGTGTTGGCATACCCTTCCCGAAGTCTACAGGCCCAAGGAAAAGCCATGGATACAACCTGAAAACGCCAGTGTGGAGGCTTTAAAGTCCCAAATCGACAAATGCCCTTCAGGCGCATTGTCCTATAAAACCAAAGGAGAAACCCAGATGGAAGAAACCCAGATTACCGAGTGCAACATAGTTGAAAATGGTCCCCTTTTGATAAGCGGTGACCTAAAAGTTACCCTTGCCAATGGCACAGTGGAAACTAAGAAAAGGTCAACCGCCTTTTGCCGCTGTGGCGCCTCAGAAAACAAGCCTTATTGTGATGGCTCGCACAAGACCATAGAATTTAAGGGATAGAAAGTCAAGTTTTTTCAAAATCACACGGAATTCTTGCTATAAATGAGTTTTGAATGTGTTCGTATTGATGGGCAAATCAAATTGGTTTCGATATGCTTAAATTACGCCCAAGAGGTCTTTGATACTTTTGACAAGGACATCATAGAATTTCTACCACTTGATGAACCACCCCAAAACATTGATGAAACGATTTCCTTTATAAATTCCTCCATGGAACAAGGGAGGAAAGGAACGGACTATGTCTGGACAATTCTCCATAATGAAGAGTTTGCAGGGTGCTGTGGCATTCATTCCATACAGACCAAACAACCCCATTTTGGCCTTTGGATAAGAAAAGAAATGCAGGGAAAGGGCCTCGGTAAAAAAGTAGTTCATCACATGCTTGCGTGGGGCATAGAGAACTTGGATGTGGAGTACATCAAATATCCTGTTGACAACCGAAATAAGCGCAGCACTCAACTCATCCGGGATCTCGGACTAAGCATTCATGATACCTACGAAATAGGAACTGGAAAAAAGCTTCAAGTAGATGAATATCGATACTATAAAAGCAAAAGCAGCTCCTCCATGAAGCAAAATAAGGACCGCTAATCCAGTAAAATCCTTCTTAAAAGCACTGGTCTACTCCCCCATAGCCGCAGCTACGGCCGCCGATAACCTTTTATATGTACCGTTTTGCAACCGTTCCCTGATGGCAGAAAAGGCATCCAAAGTCTCGGCAATGTCCTGCATGGTATGTGTTGCCGTGGGTATCAAGCGTAGAAGAATCAATCCCTTGGGTATAACGGGATACACCACAATGGAGCAAAAAATACCGTGGTTTTCGCGCAAATCCTTAACTAAGGCCATGGCCTCCGGAATACTCCCGTTCAAATAGACAGGGGTAACACAACTTGAGGTGGTGCCAAGGTCAAAGCCCCGCTCCCTAAGTCCATTTTGCAGGGCATTTACATTTTCCCAAAGTTTTGCTTTCAACTCTGGTCTGTTACGGAGCATATCCAAACGTTTCAAGGCTCCCTTTACATAGATCATGGGAAGGGATTTGGCAAACATCTGGGATCTTAGGTTGTATTTTAGGTATTCAATGATTTCCTTGTCGGCTGCCACAAAAGCTCCAATTCCAGCCATGGATTTGGCGAAAGTGGCCAAATAAACGTCAATATCGTCCTGAACGCCTTGCTCCTCGCCTGCTCCGGCACCTGTTTTTCCAAGGGTTCCGAATCCGTGCGCATCATCCACCAAAAACCGGAAATTGAACTTTTTCTTTAAAGCTGCAATTTCCCTAAGGATACCTTGCTCTCCGCGCATACCAAAGACACCTTCGGAAATTACCAAAATGCCACCACCTGTCTCTTGGGCCATTTTTGTGGCACGTTCCAGGTTTTTCTCCAAACTTTCAGGATCATTGTGCTTAAAAGTAAATCGCTTGCCCATGTGCAAACGCACCCCGTCTATGATACATGCATGGCAATCCACATCATAAACGATGATGTCATCCTTGGAAACCAAGGCATCAATCACCGACATGAATCCTTGATAACCAAAATTTAGAAGGTAAGAAGCTTCTTTATTGACAAATTCGGCGAGTTCGTTTTCCAACTGCTCATGGTAATCGGTATGCCCACTCATCATCCTGGCACCCATTGGGTAGGCGGAACCATGTTCATAGGCTGCATCGCCGTCCGCTTTTTTGATCTCAGGTAGATTGGCAAGTCCCAAATAATCATTGATGCTCCATGTGATCACGTCCTTACCTTGAAATTTCATTCGATTGGAGATCGGTCCCTCCAACTTCGGAAATACGAAATATCCTTCTGCTTGTGAGGCCCATTTTCCCAATGGCCCTTTGTTCTCAATGATTCTGTCGAATAAATCTCTCATCTACCGTAAAATTGATTCAACTGCAAAAGTATAGATTTTTGTGAAGCCCACATAACGAAATTTACACATAAAAAAACGACAATGAAAGCCATTGTCGTTCTCCAATCGAATATTTTATGTCACTATTTGATGTACTCTATTTTTTCGGGGACATCGGCATTCTGGATGTCATAAAACCCTTGGTTTTCCATCCATTCGTTACTATACACCTTGCTCATGTACCTAGATCCGTGGTCGGGGAAAATAACCACTACGTTGCTATCCTTCTTGAACTCTCCCTCCGTGTTCAACTGATATAGGGCCTGCATGGCGGCTCCACTGGTATAACCAACAAACATACCTTCGGTATGTGCAATTTTACGCGCCATATGGGCACTTTCACCATCGGTTACCTTCACGTATCGGTCTATGGCATTGAAATCTGTAGCGGCAGGTATCAAATTTTTTCCAAGTCCCTCTATCCTGTATGGATAAACCTCGTTGTGGTCGAACACGCCAGTTTCATGATATTTTTTAAGCACGGAACCATAGGCATCCACCCCCAAAATCTTTATTTCAGGGTTTTTCTCCTTTAAGAAACGGGCAATACCGGAAATGGTGCCTCCTGTTCCACTACAGGCCACCAAATGCGTTATAGAACCATTGGTCTGTTCCCAAATCTCAGGACCAGTTGTTTGATAATGGGCCTCTATATTAAGCTCGTTAAAGTATTGGTTTATATAGATGGAATCCTTGGTTTCGCTGTGCAAGCGCTTTGCCACCTCATAATAGGATCGCGGATCGTCGGCACTCACGTGGGCAGGGCACACATACACTTTGGCCCCCATGGAACGAAGCATATCTATCTTATCTGGGGATGATTTTGAACTGACCGCCAAAATACACTTATAGCCCTTTACTATGCTGACCATGGCAAGACTAAAACCCGTATTGCCTGAAGTGGTCTCTATAATGGTACTCCCCGGCTTAAGGATCCCCTTCCTTTCTGCTTCCTCGATGATATAGACAGCAATTCTGTCCTTAGAAGAATGTCCAGGGTTGAAGGCCTCCAATTTTGCATAAAAATTTCCGGTAAGGGGAGCCGCGATTTCGTTTAGCTTAACTAAGGGGGTATTTCCAATTAAGTCAAGGATACTGCTATGCGCATTTATCTGTTTTTTCATAACTGGTATTAGGTAAGGAACAAATCTTGTGCTCAAAACACGATTTATTCGGGACAAAAATAGCATTTTTATTTTTATGGGACCTTTCCTTCAAGATCTAAAATGAATGTGTAATCCTTTGCGGTTTCCTTCAAAGTCTCAAAACGCCCTGATGCACCGCCGTGACCTGCTTCCATGTTCGTGTCCAAAAATAGCAGATTATGGTCCGTTTTGTGGTCCCTTAGCTTGGCCACCCATTTGGCAGGTTCCCAATATTGCACCTGGGAATCGTGCAGCCCGGTGGTCACATAGAGATTTGGGTACGCCTTTGCCTGCACATTGTCGTAGGGCGAATAGGATTTCATGTAATCGTAATAGTCTTTCTCATTGGGATTGCCCCATTCATCATATTCCCCTGTGGTAAGGGGGATGGTGTCGTCCAACATGGTGGTGACCACATCCACGAAGGGAACTGAGGCAATAACACCTTTATAAAGTTCGGGTGCCATGTTAACAATGGCGCCCATCAGCAAGCCACCAGCAGAGCCACCGCTGGCGTACAAATGCTCTGGGCTGGTATATTTTTGCGCAATAAGGAATTTGGAACAATCGATAAAATCGATGAAGGTATTCTTCTTTTTAAGCAATTTTCCATCCTCATACCATGGTCGGCCTAAATATTCCCCTCCCCGAACATGGGCTATTGCATATATAAAACCTCTATCCAACAAACTCAGCCGCACGGATGAAAAATAAGGATCCACGGTATGTCCATAAGAACCGTAGGCGTATTGTAACAAAGGACTGGAACCATCCAGTGGAGTATCTTTTCGGTATACTAGGGAAATGGGCACCTTAATGCCATCCTCTGCCGTTGCCCACAAGCGTTCTGTTTTGTAGTTGGCCTTGTCAAACTTGCCGCCCAAAACTTCCTGTTCCTTTAGGATCATGGCCGTTTTGGTTTCCATATTGAAGTCGATTATGGCATAAGGAGCCCCCATTTCATTGTAATAGTAGCGGAGCACATTGGTGTCAAAATCGAGGTTCACGGAGGGTCCTGCCACGTAGGTTTCACTATCGAAAGGCAAATAATAACTGTCCTTACCATCCCAACGTGAAATTTTCATGGTGTTAAGCCCGTTTTCCCTCTCGGAAAGCACATAGTAATCCCGGAAAATCTCTACGTCCTCCAGCAACACATCGGCCCTATGGGATATGAATTCCTTCCAATGTTCTGATGCCGTGTTTTTCTCATCGGTCCTCATGAGCTTAAAATTGGTGGCATCGTCCTTATTGGTAAGGATATAAAAATTCCCATCGTAGTGCGAAATGGAATACTCCACACCCTTTTCACGTGGAGAAAATACCTTGAAGTCGCCATTGGGCTCATCCGCATGCAAAATCCGATATTCAGTGGTCAAAGTGCTCACCGAACCTATAACGATGTATTTTCTGGACTTGGATTTGTAAACAAACGTATTGTAGGTGGAATCCTTTTCATGGAAAACCACTTCATCCTCCTCAGCGGGAGTACCCAGCGTATGTTTGAAAATCCTGTCCGAGCGGAGAGTCACTGGATCTTTCTTGGTATAAAAAAGCGTTTTTCCATCATTGGCCCAAACGGAACCCCCAGTGGTGTTCTCAATTTTGTCGGGATAGATCTCCCCTGTTTTGAGGTTCTTGATCTGAATGTCGTATTGTCTGCGGGACACCGTGTCGGTGCCAAAGGACGCCAATGTGTTATCAGGGCTAACGGAGACTCCTTTTAAATTGAAGTATTCATGGTCTTTGGCCATTTCATTACAGTCGAACATAATTTCCTCATCCGCTTCCAAGCTATCTTTCTTTCTTGAATAAATGGGATATTCCTTACCCTCCTCATACCTAGTGATATACCAATACCCGTCCAGCTTATAAGGGACCGAGGAGTCGTCTTCCTTTATCCTCGATTTCATTTCCTGATAAAGTTCTTCTTGAAACTTTTCGGTATGCGCCGTCATTCTTTTGTAGTACTCGTTTTCGGCGTTCAGATAATCTATAACCTCCTGATCTTCCCTATTGTTCATCCAATAGTAGTCATCGATCCTCACGTCGCCATGCTTTTCAAGCTTTGTTGGGACTTTTTTGGCCATTGGGGGTATTATGTCCATGGATTCTTTTTTATTGTTTTGGCAAGAGGCCGCAAAAATAAGGCATATTGTGAGAAAACAAGAGCCCGATATGAGATGTTTCATTGGCTTTGGTTTATGCCAATTTATTACTTTTGAAGTCAAAATAGCATGTTATGTTTGGAGATTTTATGGGAATGATGGGTAAATTGAAGGAGACCCAGAAAAAAGTAGAAGAGACCAAGATACGGTTGAACACGGTTCTGTTGGATGAGGAATCCTCCGATGGCAAGTTGAAAGTGACCATCACCGCCAATAGGGAGATCAAATCCATCACTATAGAAGATTCTCTTTTGCAGGATAAGGAGCAGCTTGAAGATTATCTGATACTCACCTTGAACAAGGCCATTGAAAAGGCCACCCGCGTGAATGAAACGGAATTGGCCGCTGTGGCCAAGGAGGGCATGCCTAACATTCCAGGAATGGATTCATTTCTGAAGTAGAATTTAATTGAGGCCCAGCACAGTCACAATCTTTTTAACAGCAACTTTGAATAAATTCTAGCCTGAACTTGAAGTAAAAGTTGCATCCAACTATCCAATTTTTTGTAAAACACCCAAAAAATGCTGGTGCATGGCATCCGCGTAATCCAAGTGGGTGACAATTCGCAGTTTGCCCTGCCCCATTCCAATAATAGAGATTTGGTTTTCCTGTAATTTCGCCAAAAAGTCCGTGGAGGTCAATTTGGACTCATCCAATTCAAAAATGATGATATTGGTCTCTATTGGCTCCACTTTTTTGATGAATTCCAACGTATTGAGCACCTTCCCTATCGCTTTGGCCCTTTCATGATCTTGGGACAATCGGTCTATGTGGTGCTCCAAGGCGTAAATACCTGCAGCAGCCAAATAGCCAGATTGCCGCATGCCCCCACCCAGTATCTTTCTAACACGGAGGGCCGCATCAATCAATTTTTGATCTCCAACCAAAACGGAGCCCACGGGACATCCCAAACCCTTGCTGAAGCAAACACTAATGGTATCGAAAAGTGCCCCGTATGCTTTTGGATCCTCATTTTTGGCCACTAAGGCATTCCATAGCCTTGCACCGTCCAAATGGTACTTCAATCCATGGTCATCGCAAACCTTCCTGATTTTTTTGAGCTCTTCAAAGTCCCAACAGGCACCGCCTCCCTTGTTTGTGGTGTTTTCGATACAGACCAATGATGTAAGCGGACTATGGTAGAAATCGGGAGGGTTTATGGATTCCTCAACCTGCTCTGCGGTCATCATGCCCCGTTGCCCATCCACTAATTTACAGGACACCCCACTGTTAAAACTCACGCCACCGCCCTCATAGTTATAAACATGGGCATATTTATCGCAGATAAGCTGTTCACCAGGTTGGGTATGCAGTTTTATTGCCGTTTGGTTCGTCATGGTGCCACTGGGGAAGAACAGTGCTGCTTCCATTCCAAAGTAATCCGCCACTTTGTCCTCCAACGCATTCACGCTAGGATCGTTCTTAAATACATCATCGCCAACTTTGGCCGACATCATGGCATCCAACATGCCCGGCGTTGGTCGTGTTACCGTGTCGCTGATAAGATTTATTTGCATTAAAATTAAATTCAAGGTTTGAATTAGGCATTCGTGCCTTTTGAATCATCCTATGGGCTTATTGATATACCCTAATATAGTCGACCACCATTGCACTTTCAATAAATTCCGAATGAATATCCGGCTCTATTGCAACGTTGAAAATGAAGTAGTAATCAGAATCATAAGGCCAGGTACTCAAATTCTTTGTGGTTGGATTGTATCGAAAATGTTCAACCCCATCGACGCTAAAGGTCATTTTATCTTCGGTCCATTCAAGGGTATAAATGTGAAATTCCTTGGCAACATCCGTTACTTTTTGACCGCCAAGGTTTTGGACGTTGTACCCGTAGCTTGACCCATTGTGCACGGCACTTGAGACATAATTCTGATTCTTTCCCCAATGTTCAAGAATATCTATCTCCCCACATTTGGGCCATTTCACCTTTCCAAAGCCCTTGTTATCCCAGTAAGCCCCATCTTCATCAATATTCTTGTTCAACATCCAAATTGCTGGCCAAGTACCTACTCCTTCGGGCATTTTGGCCCTAACCGCCACTTTTCCGTAGGTAAAGGCAAATTTGGAATTAAGTCTTGCCGATGTATAGTACTTGGTTTCCCCTTGATCTTCGAATTTCTCTTTTTTGGCGTTTAGATATAGGTATCCATCCTTCAGATACGTGTTTTCTTCTCGATTGGTATAATGTTGTATTAAACCACCCCACCAACTTCCGCCCGGGGGCAGCTGTGTTTGGTGAAACCATTTTTCAGAATCGATTTCTCCTGTGCCATTGAACTCGTCTGACCATATCAATGTATTGAATTCAGAATCAAGATCCACACGAAAAACCTCATGTGGGCTATCATTGGATTGCATATTCCCGTTCACAACAGAATAGGAGATAAATAGTAACCCGATGCCGATGGTGGAATAAAGTAACGTCTGTTTCATTATTGTTTTCTAGAGTTCATAGATTACCTGTCCGAGCTTGTACCATCTAGTTCATACAATCCATTCCAATGGGTGATCCATCTGGAATTTTTGGGGCTTCAATTACCTTGAAATCCGATGGCTTTTTGATATAATCGTCTATCCTACGCACCATATCCACCGAAACAGGACTTTTTCCATTGCTCAGTAGACGTGTCTTCACATCCTTTATTGATTTCATGGCAATGGCATTGACCTGTGGATGCACATCGGTATGTGCCGCAAGGTTCATCAAATGGTAGAGCACCCTGTAGTTGATGGTCTGCTGTACCTCATCCCAATATTCGTCTTTATGTGACAAACCAAAACTCTCCTTTATGGCCTGTTCAAGGACTTGTTCCAAACCCAACTGGTTTTTGTCCACACTTTTCTGCTGTATGAGCCGAGAGGCCCTTTCAGGATGCAATAACAGCCCCAAAGTCATATCTGCTGCCGTTTCCGCTGCGGACAGCGCATCAAAACTTACCCCAGTTCTTCCTTTAAAGGATTCTCTGGTACCTTGATAACCAATGGCTCTTGGGGGAAACAGGTTCAATTTTTCCTTTGGAATGGCAATTTTGTCGGCCTGTAGCGTCTGCAATAGAGTTCCAAGGGCCTTTTCTTGGCTCGATACGCTGATAGGTTCCACAACCCGTTGCCCATCTCCTTTTACCGCATAATTATAGTCCAGCCCCCCAATGAGTTTTGCCGTCGCCTCCGCTTGATATCGATGAAAGAAATACAGCGGCACGAAAACATCTTCCAGTACTGAGTTGGCTTCACCAGATCGGATATTGTCCATTGAAAAATTGTCGATGGCCACTTTTCTTATTTCCATAACCCTGTTAAGTTCTTCACTGGCATTCCTGCCATTGTCCCATAGGTGTCCCAGGGCGTGGGCGCCTCCCCTAGGCCTTGCATCCTGATCGGAGATATAGCGCAGTCCATCATCCTGTGCTTTTTTAAGAATGGCCTTAAGCACCTCTTTCTCATCGGCACCGTCGGGCATGTCCATGTAGGAATAGGCCACGGTGACTTTATCCCATTCCCCTATACCGGTGTCATATGCATTGGCAAAATCTATTTGGTCACCATTCAACGTTAATTGTGGATGGGGATAATCCATTACGGATGCCCGGCCATTGGTACTGGCCGCAAAATTATGGGCAAAGCCCAACGTATGGCCTATTTCATGGGCCGATAATTGTCTTATTCGGGCCAAAGCCATTTCCAGCATAGGTCCGTGGTTATCGTCCCGGTCGGCAAAAGGCTTGTTCATAAGGGCCTGGGCTATCATAAAATCCTGGCGTATGCGTAGGCTTCCCAAACTTACATGTCCCTTTATTATTTCCCCTGTCCTTGGGTCGGTAATGCTACTACCGTAACTCCATCCCCTAGTGGAACGGTGTACCCATTGGATTACATTGTAGCGTACGTCAAGCGGATCAGCATCATCGGGAAGTATTTTCAATTGAAAGGCGTCTTTGTATCCAATGGACTCAAAGGCTTGGTTCCACCATTTGCCTCCTTCCAACAAGGCAGACCTTACCGGTTCTGGGGTTCCGTTGTCCAAATAGTAAACAATGGGCTCCACAGCCTCGCTCACTGTTGCGTTCGGGTTTTTCTTTTCCAGGCGGTGACGGGTGATAAACTGTTTCAAAATGGGTTCCTGAACGGGTGTGGCGTAATCATAGTAAGAAAATGGATAAGAACCACAACGGGGGTCAAATTCACGCTTCTGGTAATTGTTGTCAGGCAACTCAATAAGCGAGTGATGCTGCGCCACGGTTACCAAATCTGGATTGGGCGTTACTGAGCGTATCCAGTCCCCAGTGGGGTTGCCCTTAAAAGTAAGGGTAACATCAAACTCCACATTCTTTGGAAAAGCCTTGGTCCGCTCAAAGGCTAAAGCACTTTTTGAAGCATCCAATGCATAGGTCCCCTGTTTAGTGTCCTTCAAGCGGTCGGAAACCCCATGGGCGTCACGCATCAAAAAATCAGTGATGTCTATTAAATAGCTTCCTTTGGAACTTTCCTCTATCTTGAAACCATGGAGCACCGATTTGGCAAAAGCCTGCTCCACAGATTTGCGCTCCAGGTCATTTTCGGTAATGGCCCTATATTTCATATTGGGTTGGACAAGAAGCAGTTTGTTTCCCGCTTTCTTGAAATGGACCACCTGCTCATTGCCCAACTGCCCACGGTCCAAACCAATATCGTTGCTTCCTATACCACTGCTGAGCGAATAAACATAAAGAAACTCCTGTTCAAGGTTGTTCACCTCCAAATAGATCTTGTCGGTCTTATCATCATAATAGAAATTAAAGTAGCCATTGAACTTTTGAAAATCCTTGACTTTTTCAAAATCCTGTGCCCAAGCGTTGGTGATTACAAGTAAAGCTGCAAATGCTAAAAGGAAGTAGTTTTTCATATTGTGAATAGTTCTAGCTAAAATTATATAAATTTCGTTGCTTGACTAGGGCGAAAGCTTATTTTTGCCTGAAATTCTACTATATGGTGACCACAGATCGACAAAAAGATCTTATTGAACGCCTTGGCGCGTTAAGGAGGTATCTTTGACATAGATGCCAAATTGATTGAAATAGAGAACGAAGAGGAAAAAACGTTGGCACCGGGGTTTTGGGACAATCCGCAAGAGGCCCAAAAAAAGATGCAAGCCCTTAAATCCAAGAAAAAATGGGTCCAGGACTACCATGACGCAGAAAGCATGGTGGGCGACCTGGGGGTTTTTATGGAATTCCATCAAGCGGGAGAAGTGAGCCAAGAGGAAGTTGAACAACAATTTGACAGGGCTTTGCTTGCCATCGAAAAAATGGAGTTCAAGAACATGCTTTCTGATGAGGGCGATGAGTTGACCGCTGTGCTACAGATCACCGCCGGGGCAGGAGGCACCGAGAGCTGTGATTGGGCTGCCATGCTCATGCGCATGTACATTATGTGGAGCGAGAAAAACGGCTACAAGGTAAAGGAGCTTAATTACCAAGAAGGTGATGTAGCGGGAATAAAGACGGTTACCCTGCAAATTGATGGCGAATATTCCTTTGGTTGGTTGAAGGGAGAGAACGGTGTCCACCGTTTGGTAAGGATTTCACCATTCGACAGCAATGCCAAACGGCATACTTCCTTTGCATCGGTCTATGTTTATCCATTGGTGGATGACACCATCGAAATAGAGGTTAACCCAGCCGATATTGAGATTACCACGGCACGGTCCAGTGGTGCCGGTGGGCAAAACGTAAACAAGGTGGAAACCAAGGTGCAATTGGTGCACAAACCCACCGGTATCCAAATTTCATGCAGTGATTCCCGTTCCCAGCACGACAACAGGGCCACGGCCTTAAAGATGTTGAAATCCCAATTGTACGAAATCGAGCTGAGAAAAAAACAGGAAGCACGTGCTGAGATTGAATCTTCCAAGATGAAGATAGAATGGGGGTCACAGATAAGGAATTATGTGATGCATCCTTACAAATTGGTGAAAGATGTGCGCACCGGGGAGGAAACCGGTAATGTGGATGCCGTTATGGATGGGGAAATTGGCGCATTTTTAAAGGCCTACCTTATGATGATGGGGCAAAAGGAAGAGCAATAATAGAAAGAGTATGATCAAAATCTATCACAACCCTAGATGCAGAAAGTCAAGGGAAGGATTGGAATTACTTCAAAAATCGGGGCATGAATTTGAAGTGGTCCACTATCTTGATGATGTGCCAAGCGAGGAGGAATTGAAAACGATAATCCAATATTTGGAGATTGCACCAGAGGCCTTGGTTAGAAAAAGTGAATCTATTTGGAAAGAAAACTATAAAGGAAAATCACTTTCGAACGATGAAATCATTCGGGCCATGGTCAAGTACCCAAAACTAATCGAAAGACCCATAGTGATCAGGGATAAAACGGCTGTTATTGGAAGACCTACAGAAAAAATAAAGCCCCTGCTGTGAAACTTGGTAGGGTTTTTGCTCTTTGATGGCGAACGGAATGCTTTTAGTCCACTTTCGGAGGCTTTGGGACAAAACTTTGCTAACTTTACATATATGATAGATACCCCTAATTTGAAAAAATATAAGACACTTGTCATACTTTCATGCTTTGTTGGGTTAATCTCAACCCATGAATTAGTAGCGCAATTTGGATATGGAAATCCCTATGGTCAAAGAGCTGGTTTTGGCAGGCAGCGCAGTATTATACCACAATCCCAAAGCGCTCCAGAGGAGACCACTCCTCTTACTGCGGAAGAATTGGTGGATGAGCAAATGCCATCCATTACGGAAGAATTGGCACTTGACCCATTTGAAGAAGCTGTTGTAAGGACAACATTGGTCAAATCTGTTCAACAGCGGATGGAACTGGAAATTTTGGGCTTGGAGCCGCTTAAAATGCAAGAGGAAGTGGAAAAAATAAAGAAAAGACAGGACGAGGAAATCAAAGCTGGGCTTCCCCCTGAAAAGTTTGATGCGTATTTGGAACTACAGGAAAATAAGTTCAAAGCGAAAAAGAAAAAGAAGAAAAAAAAGAACAAGGATTAAAAAAAGAGGCTATGAGCCTCTTTTTTTATGATTATGCATTACGTTCCGCCTGTTTGGCCTCTCTTCTTTCCTTGAACATTTCCCTAAGGTTACCTATCAACCAATAAGGAACCACAAAGGTCAACAAGAAAATCATCAACCAAAACCCAATGGTGAGGATGGTCAAAAAAGCTAAAAAACCTAAATATTGGTCAAATTCGAACATTGTTCTTTTCTTTTGTCCCAACAAAGATACCGTAGTTTGGACAAAAAAAGCAAATCTCCATTCAAAAAATTGGAATTGCCAAGATAGGCTACCAAATAAATGCCCTAACCCCTACATTTGTACCAATAAAATATGAACTATGAGCTTTAGAATTGAAAAAGATACCATGGGCGAGGTTAAAGTGCCATCGGACAAATATTGGGGTGCACAAACTGAAAGGTCCCGTAACAATTTTAAAATAGGGGCTCCAGCTTCCATGCCCTTAGAAGTGGTTTATGGCTTTGCCTACTTAAAAAAGGCGGCCGCCCACACCAACTGCGAACTCGGAGTGCTTTCTGTGGAAAAAAGGGATTTGATAGCCAACGTGTGTGACGAGATATTGGCAGGCAAGCACGATGACCAATTCCCCTTGGTCATTTGGCAAACAGGTTCGGGTACCCAGAGCAATATGAACGTTAACGAGGTGATTGCCAATAGGGCCCATGAACTTGCCGGTAAAAAAATTGGGGAAGGTGAAAAGACGATTCAACCCAACGATGATGTGAACAAAAGCCAATCTTCCAACGATACGTTTCCCACGGGAATGCATATTGCCGCTTACAAGAAAATTGTGGAGGTTACCATTCCCGGGGTCAAACAACTACGTGATACTTTGGCCAAAAAGTCCAAGCAATTCCAAAAGGTGGTGAAAATTGGACGTACCCACTTGATGGATGCCACTCCCCTGACCTTGGGCCAGGAATTCTCGGGATATGTCTCACAATTGGATCATGGCTTGAAGGCCCTGAACAATACGCTGGACCACCTGAGCGAGCTTGCCCTGGGAGGAACCGCAGTGGGCACTGGACTGAACACCCCTGCAGGTTATGACGTATTGGTGGCCAAGTATATTGCCGAATTCACAGGGCTTCCCTTTAAAACGGCAGAAAATAAATTTGAAGCATTGGCCTCGCATGATGCCATTGTGGAAAGTCATGGTGCATTGAAACAATTGGCCGTTTCGCTGAATAAAATTGCCAATGATATCCGGATGATGGCCTCGGGTCCACGCTCGGGGATTGGAGAAATCTTAATCCCTGCCAACGAACCAGGAAGTTCCATTATGCCCGGCAAGGTAAACCCGACCCAATGTGAAGCCTTGACCATGGTATGTGCGCAGGTTATGGGCAACGATGTGGCCATAAGCATTGGTGGCACCCAGGGACACTATGAACTCAATGTGTTCAAGCCGGTCATGGCGGCCAACATATTACAATCTGCCCAGCTTATCGGTGATGCCTGTGTTAGTTTTGATGAAAATTGTGCTGTGGGAATAGAACCCAATCACGAGGTCATAAAAAGGTTATTGAACAATTCCTTGATGTTGGTGACTGCCCTGAACACAAAAATAGGGTACTACAAAGCTGCGGAGATTGCCAATGCCGCACATAACAATGGTACCACATTGAAAGAGGAAGCGGTAAAGTTGGGCTATGTTACCCCTGAAGAATATGATGAGTGGGTAAAACCTGAAGATATGGTTGGAGAGATCAAATAAATGCTCCTTCAGAGTAAGATAAAAGAAAAGCCCGGTTCCTAATTGAACCGGGCTTTTGTCTTAAAATAATGGATAGTGTATATTATTTTAGTATGAACTTGGAGGTGCCCAACAATTTCAACTTGCTGTCATATACGTTTACCATATAGTTTCCTTTTGGAAACTCAGAAGCAGGTTTGTTTATATAGTCACATACGTCCAAGGAACTGTTCTCATAGTAGAAATTGGTTTCCTTGCTATAGGTAATGGATGCACCTTCCTCAGTGGATTTGGAGAAGCTGTCACCCAAAACATTGCCTTGGGGATCCAATACTTCAATATAAAACTCCCTGTCGCCAGCCTCAGCGATAACGTTATCCGCTACAGTGAAGCATACCTTGAATTTATCAGTGGCCTTAGCTCTGGAAGTAGAAACCAATTTTCCTCCGCTTCTCTCCTTTACGGCATCCACAGAAAATTTTGAAAGGCTAAGTGCAGAACCTCTTTCAACAGCATCGGCCAATTGGGTGTTCTGTACAATCAAAGAATCGTTGAAAACAGTTTGTTTTTCCAACTCTACGAACGTGCTGTCCCTTTGCATGGCCAACAAGGTGTTGGATTGTGTCAAGGAGTCAACTTGTTTCAACAATTTCTCCCTTTCTTCCTTAAGTACGCTAACTTGCCTTCTGTATCGGGAAAGCGTGGCGATATCGGCCTTCATGCTTTGTACAGAATCGATGTACTTTGCAATGTTGTCCCTGGCGGCAACCAATTCTTCATTGGTAGCATTGCTTTCCAAAATGGCTTTGTCGTACTCGGCTTTCAAGTTGTTCAAGTCTTCAACAACCACTTCTTTTTCACTTTGAAGAGCTTCAGTGGTCTTCTTCTTATCTTGGTAAAGGCTTACCGTGTAAATAATGGTTCCAAGAAGTACTACACCAAGTAGTCCTGCTATTACCTTTAATCCATTGTTACTTTTTGTTTCAGTCATAACTTTAATAATTAATTGATTCTCGTTAAGGGTTATTAATCAATCTCACTTGGTTTATATACGCATTCCATTCCAATTTGGATTTTTGAAAACAAAATTTTCTTGGAAAAATTCATGTGGATTCCTTTTTGCCCTATTTTTAATTGGATGCCAAAAACCTGATCATGAAAAAAATTGCTGTTTATTTCACCTTGTCACTGCTTTTTGCGTTAGCATGTAAAGAAACCAAAAAGGAAAAGGAAGTTACATTGAAGGCAGATTCCCAATCAGGGACAAGCACTTCAAATGACATTAAAATAATACCCATCCAGCATGCCACAGCCGTTTTGGAGTGGAACGGAGTTGTCATTTATGTCGACCCCGTGGGAGGTAGAACTGCATTTTCGGGACAAAAACCTCCAGATTTGATCTTGGTCACGGACATTCATGGTGACCATTTCAGTTTGGAAACACTTCAAGAACTTGATACCCATAAGGCCAAGATTATGGTGCCACAGGCCGTTGCGGATAGAATGCCGGATGAGTTCGCTCCCCAAATTGATGTGCTCAACAATGGGGAGACCAAAGAGCGCTATGAAATTATGGTGGAGGCAATACCCATGTATAATTTAAGGGAGGAAGCCCTTGATTTTCATACAAAGGGAAGAGGAAATGGGTATGTGCTTAACCTCGATGGTATGCGACTTTACTTTTCCGGCGACACGGAAGATATTCCCGAAATGCGTGCCTTGCAAAACATTGACAAAGCTTTTGTCTGCATGAACCTGCCGTATACCATGACTGTTGAAAGTGCTGCCGATGCCGTATTGGAGTTTAAGCCTAAGGAGGTCTACCCCTACCATTACCGAGGACGGCCGGAAGTCAGTGATGTAGGGCTATTTGAACAACTGGTCAATTCAGGGGATTCCAATATAAAAGTGGTAAAATTGGACTGGTATCCCCAAGATGATTTTTGACCATTTAAAATATTATGGTGTTTAGATCGTTTAGAGTATAATCGACCCCAAATCAATACTTGACCAATGAATACAAAATTACGTGTGTTATGTGCCTTGGCGTGCGTTCTTGGCATGCAGGCTTCTTTCTCCAATCAATGTGACAGTTTTTACTCCAAGGTCACCTATGCCCTGAACCATACAAAAAAAGGCTTGTCCGCGACAAACTTTGAGCATCAAATGTATTATGCCGAAAGGGCATTGGCCGCTCTGGAAAAAGGAAAACCGTTCATGGACGACTGTAGTTGTGAAAAAGCCAAGGACAAAACACTGGATACCATGGAGACTTTGGATAAGGCCCTTGAACCGGTGGATTGGGAAGCTGGACGATTCTTTACCAAAAAGGCCATGGGGCAAATCAACGAATTGATTACCATTTTGGATAATTGCACAATGGGAGTGTCCTACCCCCAATCTGTTGAAGATAGTGACACAGTGATGCTGGAACACCAGGCCCATGGCAAGGAAGATGATTCCGTTGACTCCGAAAATGTAATGGAAATGGAAATGATCAGGGTTTTTGAAAAACATGCCAGTGAAAAACTATCCGCTGCCGAAAAGGCCATAAAGGAACTGGTGGCGCTTTCAAAAAGCATGGGGAGTATTCCCATTGAAGACAATAATGACCCCAATAGCCTATCCGCACACCAGGAAGTCTACATGGACAAAGCCAAAAAACTTCTCGAAGAGGGAATGAAAGAACTAGGTGGAGAAAAATAACGCTCCTACGTTCTACCGGATAAGTTTCTTATACTTGATTCGCTTGGGCATAATATCTGTTCCCAAGCGTTTCTTTTTATTTTCTTCATAATCTGAAAAGGAGCCCTCAAAAAAGTATACCTGTGAATCCCCTTCAAAGGCTAAAATATGGGTGCATATCCTATCCAGGAACCACCTGTCGTGCGAAATGATGACCGCGCAGCCCGCAAAATTTTCGAGTCCTTCTTCCAAGGCCCGCAGGGTGTTTACATCCAAATCGTTGGTAGGCTCGTCCAAAAGTAGCACGTTGCCCTCCTCCTTGAGCGTCATGGCCAAATGCAAGCGGTTTCTTTCGCCGCCAGAAAGCATGTTCACCTTTTTGTTCTGTTCGCTTCCCGAGAAATTGAACCGGCTCAGGTAGGCCCTTGAGTTGACCTGTCTCCCGCCCATCATCACCAATTCCTGACCCCCGCTGAAGTTTTCCCAAATACTTTTATTGGAATCTATATTGGAATGACTCTGGTCCACATAGGCAATCTTGGCCGTTTCCCCAACAACGAACTCACCCTTATCCGGGGTTTCCTCGCCCATGATCATTCTAAAAATGGTGGTCTTGCCAGCCCCATTGGGTCCGATAACGCCCACAATCCCTGCCTGCGGCAAATTGAAGTTGAGATCTTCATATAAGAGTTTGTCCCCATAGGCCTTGCTCACCCCTTTGGCCTCAATAACATTGGCGCCAAGTCTTGGACCATTGGGTATATAGATTTCCAGTTTTTCTTCCAACTGTTTTTGATCTTGGCTCAAAAGTCGATCATAACTGTTTAAACGTGCCTTCTGTTTTGCCTGTCTTCCCTTCGCACCTTGTCGTACCCACTCCAACTCACGCTCGAGGGTCTTTTGTCTTTTTGAAGCCTGTTTGCTTTCAACGGCCAGTCGTTTGGCTTTCTGATCCAACCAACTGGAATAATTGCCCTTCCAGGGAATGCCTTCGCCTCTATCAAGTTCCAGGATCCACCCGGCCACATTGTCCAGGAAATAACGGTCGTGGGTTACTGCAATGACGGTACCCTTATATTGTGCCAAGTGATGTTCCAACCAATGAACCGATTCGGCATCAAGGTGGTTGGTGGGCTCGTCGAGCAAAAGCACGTCAGGTTCCTTCAACAACAAACGGCAAAGGGCCACCCTTCTGCGTTCTCCCCCGGAAAGCACCCCAATCTTTTTATCAGGCTCGGGAGTTCGAAGCGCATCCATCGCTATTTCAAGCTTGGTATCAAGCTCCCAGGCATTCGCGGCATCAATCTCATCCTGCAAAACGGCCTGCCTGTCCATTAGCTTTTGCATCTTATCGGCATCCTCATAGACCTCGGGAAGACCAAACATATCGTTGATCTTATTGTATTCGTCCAAAATGGCAACAGTTTCCGCCACGCCTTCCCTCACCACCTCTAGAACGGTCTTGTTGTCATCCAATTGGGGTTCCTGCTCTAAATAACCGACGGTATAGCCTGGAGAAAAGACCACATCTCCCTGAAAATTCTTATCCACCCCGGCAATAATTTTCAGCAAGGTGGACTTTCCGGAACCATTCAATCCCAGAATGCCAATCTTTGCACCATAAAAGAAGCTGAGATAGATACCCTTTAGAACCGGTGTGTTCGCTGTCTTATAGGTCTTGGTGACCCCGGACATTGAAAAAATGACCTTTTTATCGTCTGACATGTAATTGAAAATTTAGTTAAAGGAGCCTATACCCTTCCTTTTAATGCGTTGAAAACCCAGGCAACGGCAAAAAAGCCAATTCCGACGGCTCCAAAACCATATCCGGCCACTTCATCATACTTGAATGCGCCCAAAGCGATCATTCCCATTCCAACAAATATCATTATCCAAGTGGCCCATGCGAGCACGGTGTTTTTGTTCATTCCCATAGTTATAATTCAGAAGAAGCCCAAATATCGTAAAAAATGAAATAATCCGATAGCCCGAGCAGGTTTAATCACTCAAAAGGGAATACAATGCCGCTTTTCCTTCGAACGGTATCCAACAAATCCACCAAATCCAGACTGTTTTGATGGGTCCAAAGGCTGCTTTCCGTTTTGTGCTCTTTCAGACACTTGTGTACCTCTTCAATTTCATAGAAAAGTCCATTGCCCTGCAAAGGATGTTTATATAGTTCCTCTTTACCATTCTTCACCACAGAGAACTCCTGGGCCTGATGCCATCTGGGGTGAATGTAAAGTTCACCATCCGTTCCAAAAATTCCTGCTTTCATTTGGGAATTGCAGGTAAATCCACTGAACAGAACGGCCTGGGATTTGGGATAGGTAAAAATCATGGAAGTCTGTAGTTCCGTACCATTGGGATGAAAGCTTGAGACCGCATGGATATCATCCGGTTTTCCCAAAAGCAGGTAAGCCAAAAAAATGGGATAAATACCAATATCCAACAGCGAACCGGAAGCCAATTCGGGGTTGAACAGTCGGGATTGTTCATCACGATCCAGTGCGTAGAAGGCAAAATCGGCGTTTAAATAGGTTATTTCGCCAATCATTCCTTCATCTATGTGTTGTTTGGCCGCCCTAATGGAGGGATTGAAGCGGGACCAAAGGGCTTCCATCAAAAAAACGTTGTTCTTGCGGGCAGATTCCACGAGCTGCTCCACTTCTTTCCGATTCACCCCCAGGGGCTTCTCGCACAGCACATGTTTGCCTGCCTCCATGGCCTGTATTGCCAGTTCTTTGTGAAACCTATGGGGTGTAGCGATGTAGACCACATCCACGGCATCGTTGGAAAAAAGTTCCCCATAGCTTCCAAATGCATGTGGAATATGATGGAGCTTTGAGAACTCTTGCGCCTTTGCCAACGACCTGGAAGCGACCCCCATGATATTTGCATCATTGAAGAGCTTTAAATTCTCCACAAACTTGGTGGCAATGTTTCCGGGACCGACTATCCCCCAGTTGATCTTTGCATCCATATTAAATCAAAAGTAATGATTATAACTCCTTATCTTTAGCCAACTGTAAGTAATTGGGCAATTCAGTATGGATATTAATTTCAACAAAAACGAGGACCATAATAAGTTGAAGCTCTCCGAGCTACGGAAAAACCTGTCAAGAGTGAGATTGGGAGGTGGTAAAACCCGGATTGAAAAACACCATGCCAAAGGCAAGATGACCGCTCGTGAGCGGATAGCATATCTATTGGATGACAGCTCGGAATTTATTGAAATCGGTGCCTTTGCGGGCGAAGGAATGTACGTGGAACACGGAGGGTGTCCCTCTGGTGGCGTTGTAGTCATTATTGGCCATGTGCAAGGAAGACTGTGTGTGGTTGTGGCCAACGATGCCACGGTAAAAGCCGGTGCCTGGTTCCCCATCACCGGAAAAAAGAACCTTAGGGCGCAGGAGATTGCCATCGAAAACAAGTTGCCCATCATTTATTTAGTGGACAGTGCGGGCGTTTATTTACCAATGCAGGATGAAATCTTTCCGGACAAGGAGCACTTTGGCCGAATTTTTAGGAACAATGCCGTAATGAGTAGCATGGGCATCACCCAAATAGCCGCGGTTATGGGAAGCTGTGTTGCAGGGGGTGCTTACCTTCCTATCATGAGTGATGAGGCCTTGATCGTAGAGAAGACGGGTAGCATCTTTTTGGCAGGCAGTTATCTGGTTAAAGCGGCCATCGGTGAGACCATTGACAACGAGACCCTGGGCGGGGCAACTACCCATTCTGAAATCAGTGGTGTTACCGACTACAAGGCTAAGGATGACAGGGATGCGTTGGACAAGATTAAGAGCATCGTTAACAAAATGGGGCATTTTGAAAAAGCGGGTTTTAATCGAATTGTATCGGAAGAACCCGTTGAGAACCCCGAAGACATATATGGCATTTTGCCCGCTTCACGGGCCGATCAGTATGATATGCTCGAAATCATAAAGAGGTTGGTGGACAAGTCGGAATTTGAACAGTATAAGGAAGGTTATGGAAAAACCTTGCTTACGGGATATGCCAGGATTGACGGCTGGGCGGTCGGGATTGTGGCCAACCAGCGTAAAGTGGTGAAAACAAAAAAGGGGGAAATGCGGTTTGGGGGCGTCATTTATTCGGAATCTGCGGATAAAGCAACACGATTTATCGCCAATTGCAACCAGAAGAAAATTCCCCTGGTTTTCCTTCAGGATGTCACTGGTTTCATGGTGGGCAGCAAAAGCGAACATGGCGGTATCATAAAGGATGGTGCCAAAATGGTCAATGCCGTTAGTAACTCAGTGGTCCCCAAGTTTACCATTGTAATTGGCAACAGCTATGGTGCCGGAAATTATGCCATGTGTGGCAAGGCTTACGATCCAAGATTGATAGTGGCATGGCCCAGTGCAGAACTTGCGGTTATGAGCGGAAACTCTGCTGCCAAGGTTTTATTGCAAATTGAAAAGGCATCGTTGGAAGGAAAAGGAAAACCCTTGGACACCGAAACGGAAAAGGCGCTGTTCGATAAGATAAAACAACGGTACGACAATCAAATTTCACCCTATTATGCAGCTGCCAGACTATGGACAGATGCCATCATAGATCCCCTGGAAACCCGAAAATGGATTTCACTGGGAATAGCATCGGCAAACCATGCGCCCATTGAGAAAAAATTCAATATGGGTGTGCTTCAGGTGTGAAGCCTTTCCAAGACTATCTTAAAGCAACTGCGGCTGTTTTATTAAGCTGAAACAGCTCCCTGTTTACATTTTTAATATCCAACTTGAATACTTTGGTCTCCTTTCGCTGCATTTTGGAACCATAATCGTGGTAAATTGTTGCCTTTAGGTAGGTGGGGGTCAAGCTTTTGTTGCCCATATAATTAATGTTGATCTTCCAATTGCCGGGCAAGTAATCATCAATTAGAAATTCTGCGCAGGAATACCCCATTTCTTTTTCTTGCATAATTGTAGCCTTGTTTTCTGCCAGGGTATGCTCCCAGGTGTAAAACTGATTTTTGGGACTCACAAACTGTAGATCAAACTCTGCTTCGCCATCATTCCATTCAAAAACCAAACGGGTTCCCTCAAAATCTTCATTGTCCACTTTAATTTTTCCTATTTTATCCTTATTGAGCATTTCAGCCTTTTTCAAGGCCAAGAGATTGTTGAACTCCCTATTTATAATTTTTGAAAAGCCCGCAGAATCTGTTTCCATCATTCCCTTTTTCAACAAATAGAAATATCGGGAGTACAACACGGCAGCTCTTTTATCCTTATTTAAGTTTCGGTTGCTGTTGGAAAGATCCAGATAGGATTGGGCGTATTGCGGTCTCAGGATAAAGGCTTGTTTATATGCCTCGTAGGCTTTTTCATAACGGCCTTGGGCCTCATACATATAGGCCAATGCTTTAAGGTGTACTGCATTGTTTTTGAAGAGCCCATATTTCCTTTCGATGATGTCGTCCGCAAAATCGTTTTCGTTTCTTGATTCATAAAAATATCGATATGCATCCAAGGTAAAGAATGGAGAAGTTGCATATTTTGCCATATTCGTTTCATAAATATTTTTGGCCTCACTCAAGGATGTACTGGCTTGCAACTGTTTTAAATATGTTGGCGCCCCTTGATTTAGATCATTCTCGGTTAGGGCGGTGCCATCATAGATGTTGTTGCGCAGTCTGCCCATTTCATCATAGGTGTCATTTTCATCATACCAATTTCCACTGGCAGTCTTTGTATTGATCACAATCACTCCCCCTTTGCCCAATGTTCCATAACGCACAGTGCCAGTCAGGGATGGAATCAATGCAATACGCTCAATGTTTTGTACGTCCAAGAAATAGGGAAAATCGGTGAAAATTTGACCGTCGATATCATAGACCACGGGTACATTGCCCCTTAAAAAAACAGAATTTATGTTGTTTGAACCGGTAAACGGGGTGCCTTGTGGTCCTCTTCCCCTACCTCTTGTAAAAGGCATGGCAAAACCGAAGTTCAAGTTTGGAAAACGGCCCCGCAGTAAGTTGACGAGATTGTATTCGCCAGGAAGAAAATCTTCTTGGTCCAAAATTCGAATTGCATAACCCGCTCTGGATTTGTCCAAGGTTCCAAAAGCCGTGAGAATCTTTTTCTTCTGTTTTCTCAATTTGACCTGATCCATTACAGATTCTGCCTTTTTATCAACCTCGGTAACCGTGACGTTTTGTAACTGCTTTACTTTTGGGGAAAGGTCAACGTTTAAAACTCTTGTAACATCTTCTACCTTTATTTTCAGGGTTTCCATACCCCGTGCCGTATATGCGATTATATCACCGGTCTCCACGGGAACCTGATACCGGCCATCTTTCTGGCTGCTTGTTTTAACATCCTTATCCAATACCTGCACGCTTACGCCGGTCAAAGGTTCATCATCGTCAGAAACGGTTCCGGTAACCGTTCGAGTACCATTTTGTGAATGGGCTTGGGCAACAAATGCGAAAAGGATGAGAAGAGTAAGGAAATTTTTCATAGCAATACCATTTATTTAACAACAAAATGTTGAAAGTGAAACACTTATAACCATTAAGTTATAGAAATGGCAGCAAATCGCCAATTTTATTTTCCCAAATTTTACTTAATATAATTTTGAGGTAAGGTTTGCCTTGTCAAGAATAATGAAGGGAAACCTGTTTGGAAAGAATCAGTCCACCTTAAATTTGGCCAGTTCCTGCACCTGTCCAACATCTTGAAGGCGCACCAGGAACTCCTCCTCTCGCTGATTGGGCTTTCCAAAGTTGTATTGAACCCTGCATTTCAAAAATGTCGGCGCTTGCTTGCTGGGATTTCGGTTGCCCATATAGGTAACATTCAATAGCCAATCCCCTTTAGTCTCTGCGCCCACAATTTCGAACTGTTCATTGAAGAATCCTTGACGAATTTCATCAATTATCCCACTTCTATCAACCATTTCCGTATGCTCCCAATTGAAAAATCGCTTCTGGGGATTAACGAACTGGACCACAAATTCCGCATCAGGATTGTTCCAGTCCAGGACCACTCGGGTATTATAAGTAAGGTTGTTATAATAACTTGGGTTTACTTTTGAGACGTCCAATTGGCTTCGTTCTCTATTAATTAAATTACGTATTTCCGTTCCAATAAGTTTTTCGTTCCTGCTAAAATCCACTTTGGGGTTCGCTTCTCCTGTGATCATCGCATTTAACGTGTTTAGGGCCTCCTGATAATGGCCGTTATTCCCTTCGGCAAGGGCCACATCATAATACGATTGTATTTTATTGGGAAACAGCTCCAATTTTCGCTGCGCTGCCAATAGGGCCAATTCATGACTGCCCTTTTCTGAGCATTTCAAGAACATCCCGCTCAACTCTTCATAATTGGGATTGTCCTTTTCTAAAATGTTCGATACGATTCTTTCCCCAATGTCAGGGCTGGAGGCATGGAAGAACTCGAAGACATCCAACAAATATTCGGTGTTTTCTAGGTAATTCTTCCGCTGGGATAGGTAAATATCATAGGCTTCTTGAAGTGTCTTACCTTTTTTTAGTTCCCTCAGGTACGGTGTAACCAATGTTTTGTTGTTTACCTGGACCTTTCCATCATATATATTGTTCTTCAATCTTGCTAAATCCTTTCCTTCACTAGAAGAACCAGAAACCGTGGCTGTTTTGGTAGTTATTAGTAGTACCCCATTGGCGCCAAGACTGCCAAAACGATTGGTAGCGGAAAGACCTTTCAACACTGTGACTTCCGCAATGTTTTGCGGGTCAATGAAATCAGTGTCTGAAATTTTTCCTGAAAATGAATTAGACCTTTCAATGGGAACTCCATCAACTACAATTAGTCCATAATTGTTTCCCAATATGGAATTACTAGGTCTCATGATCACTTGGCTCAAATCATCATTTTGCCCTAATCGAACTCCGGAAAACTTACCTTGCACCGCATTATTTACAGTGTACGATATATCCGAAATATCATCTTCGGTTATCGATTGGACCGCATAACCTATTTTATCCTTGTTTTCTTTTCCAAAGCCCGTGGTAGCGAAGTTCTCGCTAGGTTTTTCAATGGCCTCTCCCTTTAAAACGATTTCTTGCAGCTGTATTTCAGTTTCTTCAAAAGAAAATACGAGGTTTCGATTTTCTTCCAAGGGAAACTCCGCGGCCCTCCCATCTTTGGAAACAACCAAAGTGTCACCAATAACCCCATTGATGTTGAATGCCCCTTGATCGTTAGTGTAAACCTGGTTTTGGACATCACCCTTTATGTATACCAAAGTGTTTGAAACTCCGGTGGTCCCACTGTAAACAACCCCAGAATACTGGTTTAGATCATTATCCTTTTCCTCCACGTCTTTTCTTTCTGGAAGATTGACCAAATTTCCATTATTCATAATGGCCAAAAGGTTTAGATTGGCCCTGTCAAAATCCTTTTTGCCGTTGATGATGAAGAGTTCACCTTTAAATTGTGGGGAGCCCGAATACATATTTTGACGGCCATCGGTAAAGAGCAGCACCTCGTCTTGTCCAGCATATTCCCCCAAATTTTTGTACGATGTGGCTCCATCGTGAAAATGAGCGGAAAGTTTTTGCTTCAAACCATCCCAGTTTCCATTTGAAATTGTAAAAACATCTTTGGATAACACTTTATCACTAAACGTAAGGAGTGTGACCTCGGCTTCTTTTACGGTCTGGAAATAGGCATCCAAAAAATAGAATTCCCTAAAGGTATCCCGATCCTGCATGGAAAGGGAAACATCCCAACAAATGGTAACCAGTTTCTTGTGCTGTGAGAATGCTAAAATTGAAAAGAACAGCAAAACAAATAATAACTTAGATTTCATAGCAATAAAAGTATTGAGGAGCCAGAGCACATACCATTAAAACATTGTTTGGATTGGCATTGATTAATTGCTCTTTAAGCTAAGGTTTTCTGTACTATTTTTGACGCATTTATGATTTTTTTAAGGATTTGTGAGCGTCTTCCCAACCTTAATAAGCAGCTAGTTTGAAAGCTGTTGTTTGGGTCTGGGTATCAACATCAGTTCCGTTTGTCTTCCATTGACATATCGAAATCCTTCTTCGCCAAAAAAACCGGCCTCTTCCAGCATAATGCGAATGTCCCGTTTCCATTCAGGAATGTTTACCGTGGTGTTCAATTCTATGGCATACACGGTGTTCGGATTCAATGGATAGTTCTCCCCGTCATCTTTCATTACCCCTCCCTGGGAATCCCACATGCCAATGGTAGTGCCCGCAGAATGGCCATAGGAGCCCAAGGGATGCGTATATATGGCAGGGTGCAACCCTGCTTCCCTTCCTTCTTTTAGGGCCTGCGCTAAAATTTGATTCCCCGTTCGCCCCTCAATCATGTTTTTGGTCAAGAAATCCTGCACCCTATTGCCATCCTTTAACGCATTTATCAAAAAATCCGGTGCCTTGGTTTCTTCCGGCTTCAACACATAAGCCAACTCCTGGCAATCCGTGTTCAGCCTTAAATACGTTATGCCAAAATCGCAATGCAGCAAATCCCCTGGTTGAATGACCATATTGTCCGGTCTTCCAGAGAACGAGTACAGATGTCCCACCAATTCTCCACTGCTCCTTTGGATATCCACGGTGGGATGAAACCAGGTTTCAAGGCCCAAATCGGTGACTTTTTGACGCATCCACCACTCCACTTCAGTGGTCGTGGTTATTCCAGGGGTTATCACTTTCTCGGAAAAAGCTTCGGCAATTATATCGTGCGTGATATCGACCAATTGGCTGTAAATGGTCATTTCCCTTGGTGTTCTGGTTTCAATCCATCGCACAGCCAATTGCTCGGCGGACATGACCTTTGAATGATATTTTTTGGGAAGATTGGCCATAAATTCGTCATAATCCGTCTTGTCCAATCCATCTGCGATGTTGTGGTCCTTGGAAAAATTGAGTCCTATTTTTTTTGGATCTCGCTCTTCAATCAACTCCATAAGACGTTTCCATTTATTGGGTTCCTTTTCCTTGTCCCAGGCCGAGACAATGCTTTTTCCAACGTTGTATCGGGCCACCGCCAGTTTATCTATGATTTTTTTCTCCTTGTCCCTATAAAAAACGAGAATCGTCCTTCTGCGGGCGTTAAGCCATGTTGCGGGCAACATGGTCTTCAACACAGGGTCTTCGTTGTATTCCCTGGATATGACCACCCACAAGTCGATGCCCGTATCATCCATGAGCTGTGGAAGCAGCAAATTGAAACGTTCTTCAAGAATTTCATCCACCACCCGTGCTCGTTCGGATTCCGGTAAGATTTGTTGCGAAAAAGCATTATGGGATACCACTAAAAGGAGCGTCAATATGAGTTTTTTCATCGGATATGATTATACAGGAAAGTTACGAAACTCAGACTATAAGGGACAAAGTTTTATCACGTTGAATTTTTCCAGTGCTGGTCTCTATAAATAAATCCAAACAGAAGATATCCTTCGGCACTTCGTATTTATCAAGTGCTTGCAACGCCCTTATTTGATGAAACAGCTTGTCCTTGTTGCATTTTGGGTCTTCAACGACCAGAATCAGGCGTTGACCCAGAGCTTCATCCTCGATGCCGGCAACAAAGAAACGAGCATGAATAATGGTGGCCAGTTTTTTTTCGATTTGTTCTGGAATCAGCTTTATTCCACCGGAATTGATGATGGAATCGTATCGACCCAGCCACTTGAAATGGGTTTCATCATGGAGTTCCACCAAATCATTGGTGACGATGGGGTGTGGTGAGCGCTTGGGCGCGTGTATGATCAAACATGTTCTTTTATCCTGTTCAAAACTTATATCGGGCAATGCGTGGAATCCGTCCTTATTCTTCCTTAAATCTTTAATGGCAACATGGCTTATGGTCTCCGTCATTCCATAGGTCTCATAAACTTCTGTTGGCAATCCCAGCAGTTCTTTTTTTAAGCGGTCCCCAATAGGTGCTCCGCCGATGATCAACTTCTTTATTTTTGGTAATTTCTCCAAGGAGTTTTGGGCCTGTAAGGGAACCAAGGCCGTGAAATCATATTCTTTAGTTATAAGAGAAAGGGGGTCAATACTAGGTTCTACATAATCCAGTTGCCAACCCAAGACCATTGAACGGACCAACATCATCTTTCCAGCGATACTTGAACAGGACAAACATAAGAGGGCTTTGGTTCCTGGCCCCAAATGGAAATAGGTTCCGGTTGCCCTTGCAGATTCCATCATCCATACCTTCTTAATTGGAATTGATTTTGGTTTACCAGTTGAACCAGAGGTAAAGACATCGATATGTTCGTTCGGAGAAATCCAGTCCAGTAGGAACTCGCCTATGGCCATCTCAAAAGGTTCGCCCTCTTTTATCAAACTATAGCCCACCTCTCCCAAATCCATGGCGGAATAATGTATTCCATTGAGTTTGAAACTGGGATGGACATCAAGCCATGTGGGACTGTTCATCGTTTTTAGTTAGAAATTCCTGTTGGTCCAATACCTTCCCGAAAAGTTTTTCTTTCCAATTTTTCCAACCATATTTTTTGGCAAAAAACAGCAATAAAAGGGGATAAATCACAAGCACCGGAATGAAAACGTCCCAACCCAAGGCCGGTTCGGACACATCGCGATAGATGGAATGGGTCTGAAAAGCTGTCCAGTCCGCGGTGACCAGTAGGGCCGTTATCAAATTATTGGCGGCATGAAAACCCAGGGCCAGTTCCAATCCTTCATCCATTAGGGTTAAAATGGCAAGAAAGAAACCCGTTCCAATGTAGTATACCATAATACCATAACCCAATTTTTCAACCTCTGGGTTTGCAAGGTGCATCAATCCAAACAAAACCGAGGTGACGACCAAGGGAACCCAACGGTTCTTGGCCCAAATGCCGAGCCCCTGCAACATGTGCCCCCTAAACAAATATTCCTCAAAACTTGTCTGCATAGGAATCAAGATCATGGCAATAATGAGCAGCACAATGAACTTTTGGGCATCAAAATTAAGCACGTAGTCATCGGGTGAGAAGTAAATGTCGATTCCCGTGAGCAAAACGGTAATTCCTCCCCAAAAGGCAAAGGCGAAAAAAACCCGCTTCCAATCAATTCGCTTTCGTGAGGTGGTCAGGGACGTAATGGACTGTTGATGAACAATATAGGTCCACAATAGCACAACCAAAAGACCAACCGCAAGGGGGGCCAGTAAAATGATCAAGACCAGATTGGAACCCAACTTCTCAATTATTTGTGCCATTGTTTCCTCCACACTCACCGGGGAAGTAATGGTGGCAATGTAGTTCAAGGCCATAAATGCAATAAATGCCACAGGGATAATGGCATATTTCCAAAGACCGATGTTTCCCTTATATCCTTGTTCTATATACATAGTTGTTTGATTAAATCCAAGTTCCAGTTCCTTTCTTTTCTATAATATAAGTTTCCATTTGCAACTTCCAGCGGACATGTAAAGTTATTGGTGTACAAACTGCCAGTGCCCAAACCCTGCGGCATTTCATTTTCAAGGGTATAGGTCCATTGGGCTATGGCATTGAGCCCGATATTGCTTTCCAGGGCGCTCGTGATCCACCAACCTATGTTGTTCTGTTCCGCCAGGGAAATCCATTCGCTGCAGGCAGCAAAACCACCCACCAGACTTGGTTTCAGAATGATGTACTGTGGCTTAATGGTTTGTAGCATTCTTTCCTTTTCGGTTACATCAAATATGCCAATTAATTCTTCATCCAGTGCAATTGGCAAAGGGGTATCTTCACACAGTTGGGCCATGGCATGCCATTGCCTGGGTTTTATGGGCTGTTCTATGGAATGGATTTGATATGCGGACAATTCTTGCAGCTTTCCCATCGCTTCATGAGGGCCAAAAGCTCCGTTCGCATCCACACGAAGTTCAATTTCTTCTTTAGAAAAGCGATTTCTTATCGAATGAAGGATTGCCAGTTCTTTCTCAAAATCGATGGCCCCTATCTTCATTTTGATGCACTTAAAACCCTCCTGCAGTTTTTGTTCCAATTGCGAGAGCATAAATGTCTCATCACCCATCCAAATCAGTCCATTGATGGCTATTGGTTCTTCTTTCTCAGTGAAGTTAGAGGGGAAAAGCTTGAAAGGATCTTTGGATCTGAGGGATAAAAAAGCCTGTTCCAGACCAAAACGTATGGAAGGAAACAAGGTCAATCGTTTCAAAAGTTCAGCCTCTCCCAATGCAATGTTCTGGCAGGTCCAAGCCAGTTGCTCCTCATAATCCGGCACATCATCAAAGCTAAGGCCACGCAAAACTCCACATTCGCCTACCCCCATGTTACCTTCTTCTTCCAAAAGTATGAACCAGGTTTCCTTTTGGGCAAGCACTCCTCGGGAAGTACCGCTTGGGACCTTAAAATCAAGATTGTACTTTGTGTAGGTAGCTTTCATTCGATGGATTCAAATTTAGCTTTTTTGAATCCAAAACAAGGGAGAAATAAAGCGGATTTTGGGCCTTAACTGAAATTAAACCAAAAGCGTACCCCCTCCACATTCTTGTCAATGTTCAGTTTGGATTGCAATTGGTTCACCAATCGGTTGATCAGTCGTATTCCCATGGAAGAGTGGCTATGGTCGTCGGTATCCTCCGGAAGTCCCACACCATTATCGGTATATTCAAAATAGCCCTGGCTGCCATTTTTTCTCAAATGGATGTATATTTTTCCGTCATCGTCATTGCCCGGGAACGCATATTTGAAGGAATTGGAGACCAATTCGTTCAAAATCAATCCAAATGGGATTGCCCGGTCAATATCCAATTCTGTGCCCTCCGCATCAATGGTGATGTTGATGTTATGCCCTCCTTTTTTATACACGGATTGCACACTGTTGATGAGGCTTTCGATATACCCTTGCATTTCTATCACCGATAGGTCATCATTTTGATAAAGCTTTTGATGGATCAATGCCATGGCCTTTACCCGGCTCTTTCCTTCTTCCAAGGCTTCTATGGCCGATTTGCTTCGGGTATTCTTGGTTTGGAGGCTCAACAGGCTGGAAACCATTTGCAGGTTGTTCTTCACCCGGTGGTGAATCTCCTTCAACAAGGAATCTTTTTCGATAAGGGCGTTCTCGATTATGTGCTTCTGTTCCGCGATCAAACGTTGGTTCTTGATACTTTTTAAGTAGGCATAGACCAATCCCGCGAAACCGAGCAAGGTGAAGATGAGGGAAATGAACACCAAATTGATCCTCTCATCCTTGGCCTTCATTTCGCTACGTGCCAGTTCGTTGATTCGTTTCTGTTCGTCAATCAAACGCTGGGAATTCTCCAAATCCTCGTTGGCCACAATGGTGACCAATTGTTGTTTTATAAGTGCGGACTGCTTTTGCGCCAAGGAATCCTTGATCCGTTCATTTCGTTTGTAGTAGGTGGCAGCGTTTCTATAATTCTCCACCTTGTCATAGTACTCTGCGAGCAAACTGTTTCTCTTGATGTTCTGAAGTACGCTGATATTGTCAAAATCAATGTCTAACATTCGCTTTGCGGCCAGGAACTTTTCCAACTGCAGGTTGGCATCGGCCAGATACAGGGTATTGTCCACCACCTCACTCTTATGGTTGTTCTTGGGTGATCCGTTCAGAACCTCAATACTGTTTTCCAAAAGAGGGATAGCTTCTTCATATTCGCCCAACATCACATGGCACTTGGCGATATTGCCCTCTATTTCCGCTTTTAAAAGATCGCTCTCAAAAAGCTGTTCTTCGGATTTTTGTATGGAAATATCGTTGATAAAAACATCCAAATAGGCCTTTGCCTTTTTCAGTTCGCTCATCGCTGTTGGCGCCGAATTGTCCAATCGCAGATAATTGCCCACCTTTCCATGGTATCTGGCCAACCCGTAGGAATCGTTGTCGGCAATGGTGGGCTTAACCTCCATGATGTATTGGTTCCTGGCCTTTCTGTAGAGCCCTAGGTTGCTGTATATATCGTAAAAGGCGACATTCTCCGTTATGCCCAGCTCCCTTTTTTGCTTTCTTATCTCGATTTGCTTGTCGAACAACTGCAGGTTGGCATAGTTATCATCCAACACGTTCAGCACGACTTTTCTGGAATCGGAATCCAGGGAATCCAATTCGGTATGAAGTTCCTTGGCCAGGGCGGTACTCTTGTCGAATTCTCCCAGGTCGTTGTACAATTGTGCCTGCATTACCTTGTACAATCGCATGGCAAAGGTATCCTTGGTCTTTTCGGAGTTGGCCAGGTATACCTTCACGGTATCCAACCAATCGTAAGCGGAATTGATATCATATCGGTTCACTGAACCAAAAAACACTCTAAATCTTTCCGGGGCGCCCTGTGTAGACTGGAAGTCATCAAGCACGTTTTGCCTTTCTCCCTCCAAGGATTGGGCCGTGGCCATCTGCACGGATGCCATTAAAAGGAAAATGAAGAAGAATCTGGCGTAACGTTCCATTAATTTACCTGATAGTACATTCAAAAAAACCCGAAATGCTATTGTTTATGTGCCCTTTACTGCTAATAGCCCCTTATTGTTGAATGTAACTCTGCGCTGTTTTAAAAGGTTGTACAAAACCTGTTTGAAAATGCACTCTTGGTCAACGTATGGGGTATATAAAGAACGTTATATTACTTTCAAAATTAGATTCATTGGGAGAGACTTGATTGGGATTGTTGTGAAACCTTCAATTTCTGTTGTGAAAGTTACTTGGCCGTATGTTAAAGTGCAATTGGTCGATGTTTTTGTGCATTTCACGGAGTTGGGCGATTTACGGCCCTATAACAATTGAAAAAGGCCTTGCTTTTACCACAAGACCCTTTTACGAGAACACTATATGAAAATGAAAAAATTACTTTCTGAATCAATTACATAGCTAAAGTATACCACTGCCGCCGTAGATGGAAATTATTGTTGCGAAGCCCTTGATAATTGTGGTGATGGCCTTTTTAAGGACCATAAAACAAAAAAACGCCCCAGAGATTGGGGCGTTCTTCATGGTTTCTTACGAATTGTATCAACTGTTCATGGACGAGATGATGAACTCCTTAAAATCCTTGGAAATTGGAATCAGGTTATTGTTGATCATGATGTCCTTGGAATTGATGGCATCAATATGGTCCACATTTACGATATAGGATTTGTGTGCTCTATAAAATTTGTTGCGTGGCAATTTTTCCAAATAATCCTTGAGTGGAGAGCGCACCAAAAATTTCTTGTCCACCGTATTTACCTCTAGGTATACATTGTCCGCTTTGATGAACTGGATATCCTCAAACTGAATTCTATAATATAGATGTTGTTTTTTTACGAAGATGGAATCCTTTAGGATGGAGTTGGAGACAATACCTTCGCCATCACCACTGTCATCCGTCATGTTATCCCTCATTTTTGAGTTATAGTTGAAATTGGAAAGTGCAATCTCAATTGAGGTATATAGGTCCTGTTGCTCGAAGGGTTTGACCAAATAACCGTCCGGTTTGACCGTTTTGGCATTCTCGACGGTGGCCCTATCGGAGTTTGAGGTGACAAAAATAAATGGAATGTTATAATTGTCCCTGATGTGCTTTCCAAGGTCTATGCCTGTTTTATCGGAAGCCAATATAATGTCTATGAGCACTAAATCCACGTGATTGTTCTTCAATACATCAACGGCCTGTTCATATACAATAACATTGTCCACGATCTCATAGCCGATCTCTTCCAGCATGGACTGCATGTCATCAGCGATGATCACATTGTCCTCTACAATCAATATTTTAATCGGATGTTCCAAATCGTTCAAAGTTTAGTGGGTTGCATCTCAAAATTACAAAAAATTATTTACAGCAAAACAGTACAACAGGGATAGTAAAAAAGTGCTGAGTGCCAATTTTTTAAGTTCTCCATCAAGTTCCCCTGGTTCTTCGGTAAACACTACCTTTTTTAGATGGATGGCCATGGGCAAAAATGCCAGCAGAAAATAGGAATCCTTCCATCTCAAATGTTCAACCCATGCATGCATGGAAAAACAGATAAATGCCATTGCAATCAAAAAAACATGGTAACGCTTGCCTTTCTTAAATCCCATTTTGACGACCAAGGTGTTCTTTCCATGCTTCTTATCAGAATGTATGTCCCTAAGATTATTGAGATTAAGCACACCAACGCACAAGAGTCCTATTCCTATCGCCGGAAGCAATGCACTCCAACCAATCGATTTTGTATACAAAAACATACTGCCCAGTACCCCCAACAATCCAAAGAAGAGAAATACAAACAAATCTCCCAAGCCCATATAACCATAAGCGTGGGACCCCACCGTGTAGCGAACGGCAGCCCAAATACTCAATACCCCCAGTATAAAAAAGAAGGAAAACAGGCCGAAATTATCATTTCCAAAAGCCCTATAGAGAAGACCAATAGCAAGAACCATGGTAACGCCTATGGCAATCAAAATACCTTTTTTTAGGGCTTTTCGGGAAAGAAGTCCGCTTTGGAGCACTCGGGCGGGACCGATTCTATCCTCATTGTCAGTACCCTTTACCCCATCACCATAATCGTTGGCAAAATTGGAGGTCACCTGAAACCCCACGGTCGTACATAGGGCCAACACAAAAATACCCAGGTCAAAAAAACCCTGTTTCATGGCAAGGGCGGTGCCCACGATAATCCCTGAAAGTGATAATGGAAGGGTGCGCAATCTTGCCGCCTGCACCCAGGTTTTTAATGATCCCAAATTAATAAGGGTCTTCAATTTTTATACGCTTCCCGTCCTTGTACGATGCTACAAATGCATCCTTGAAGCCCATGGCAACCAATTGCTTCCTGAAGGATTGGGCCTCATCCAATGTCTCAAAATTTCCTAGGGAATAGGCGTAAAAGGGATTTGTTTTTACAAAAAGTGTATTGGTGAGCGCTTCCGACGCCAAAGTGATGTTGTTGTCCACAAAGGATTTGACCTGAACGGAATAGATTTTTTCCTTGTCCAAAAATGCTCTGGCAAGATAAAACTCCCGAACAAGACTCAATTCTTCGTTCTGTGTCCTGAGGTTGTCTATCCGTGTCTTTATCGCATCCAGGCTATCAATGGAAACCAACAGATTGTTTTGGTTTTCATAGGATTTCTTGCTGCTAAGGCCGGCAGTGAACGAAGTGATGGCCAAGACGCTGATCAAAAAGAGTGCTGTTATGCCCATCAGTACATTTCGTTGCAGCTTTAATCTACGCAGATCTTTGTTTTTGAACTTTATCTGATCTAAAAGTCTTTCATTGATTATCTGGGCCTTATCTATGTCCTTGTGCAGGTCCAACAAATCACTTTCTTCAATAAAAGGCATATAATCTTTGGTATTTGGTTAAAAACCATGCTAAAAGCATAGTTGTCAATAAGTTAATGCAGGATTCAACAAATGTAAAATTTTTGGTGAAAGAAAAAAACTTAAATGGGCAATTTCCGAATATATTGTTACAGCAAGCGAATACCGTCCTCCACAAGTGCTATTCTGCGTTCCCGGTACAAGACCCCCACACCCTTTTTAAACGCTTTCTTGCTCAATTGCAGTTCTTTTTTGATTTCATCCGGTGACGACTTATCATGCAATGGCAGAAACCCCTTGTTCTCATGGAGTTTATCAAGAATGCGCTTTGCTGTGGGTTCAAGCATCTTGGCGCCAATGGGCTGCAATGACACGTCAATTTTGTTGTCCTCCCTTACATTTTTGATGTAGCCTTTCAATTCACTTCCAATGTGCAAAGGTGCAAATACCTCATTGGCAAAAACCAATCCCTTGTGTTTGTTGTTGATGATGACCTCCCAGCCCAATGGTGTTTTTCGGCCCACAAGAAGGTCTACTTCTTCGTTTATATCATAGGAGGCATCTTCATTGGAAAGGAATCTGTTGGTCCGCGTTGACCCGGTAAGTCGAAACGATTTCTCATCCAAATAGCAATGTACCACGTATTTTTTGCCTTCCTCCATTTTAGTGACCTGTTCCCTAAAAGGTACCAAAAGGTGCTTTTCCAATCCCCAATCCACAAATGCGCCGTGATCTGATACTTGTGCCACTTGCAAAAAGGCAAAACCGTTGCGTATTACTCTTGGCTTCAAAGTGGTTGCCACTGGCCTCTCATTATGGTCCAGGTAGCAAAAAACCTCCAGTTCCATGTCCAGTTGTATGTTTTCGGGCACATACTTATTGGGAAGCAGTATCTCGGTTCCCTCATCATCACTAAGAAAAACACCTACGCTTGTACTGCGTATGACCTTCAATTTATTATAATTTCCCAGTTCTATCATGTAGCGACAATGAAACCAAAAGATAGGTATAAAAAAACCGCCCGAGCGGACGGCTTGCCTTTAAAAGGTATAATTTCTACTTGTATACGGATTCCTTTCCAAAATACTTTGCGAGCATATAATAAATCACCGCGCGATATTTGTTCTTTTCCGATCTGCCATAGCCGTCAATTACCGAATTGATGGCATCCAATAGGCCCGGACTATCATTTAGACCCAATTTTTTGATCAAAAAGTTGTTTTTTACAGTCTCCAATTCCTTTTCATCAGAGCCCGAAACCTTAGAGGCATCCAAATTATAAATAGCGGGACCTAATCCTACGGCCACCTTGGTCAATAATTCCATGTCCGGTGTCTCCCCAAATTTGTCCTTGATGTCCGCTGCGTATTTTTCAATCAATTCATCCCTTTTGCTCATAACTGTCAGTGTTCTTCGGTTTATATACGATAGGCCTAAGATATGAAATCGAAATAGTCGAGCAAAACTTTATTGTTGACTTTGCTAGGGGTAAAAATTTCCAGGATAAAAGGCCGGTCCGATGGTCCATAAAAGTCGTGCAAGCACTTTTTCAATGATTCCCCATAGGAGGCACTTTTATATCCAAATCCATACATGTTTGCCAAATGTTCGGCATTGAGATGGTGACTGGTCTCAAAAAAAGTGGAAAATTCCTCTGTGTCCTCGTTCCCCGGAAGTATTCTAAAGATGCCTCCCCCGCCATTGTTTATTATGATGATCCTGAAATCCTTTCGGACATGGGTGTTCCAAAGTGCGTTGCTGTCATAAAAAAAACTTAGGTCGCCCGTAATCAACAAGGTCGGGGCTGTGGCATGAATGGAGCTGCCAATCGCCGTGGAGGTGCTGCCATCAATACCGCTTGTCCCCCTGTTGCAGAACACCGCCAGCGAAGGGTCCATCGGGAACAGTTGTGCATAACGAACCGTGGAACTGTTGGCAAGGTGTACCTGAAAATTTGCGGGAATGGATTTGATGATTTCATCATAAACCAGAAAATCTGAAAACGGAATCTGTTTGAGATAGGCTTCCTTCCTAGCCTCATAGCTCCTTTTCACCCCCTCCCATTGGATTCGATACGGACTTTTGGGAGTGGCAGACGGTTTGATTTTCTTTAGAAAATCATTGGGGTCCATCTTCATGTGCTTGGTCAATCCAAAAAAAGTGTCGTACGCTTTTTTCGAATCGACATGCCAATGCGCCTTGGGACCATATTTTCTTAAGAAGGCCTTGATCTTTTTGGAGACAATCATTCCCCCAAAGGTTATCAATAGATCGGGTTGCAGTGCTTGGAACCGTTGTTCCCTATCCGCAGATTTTTCAATCGGAGCGATTATACTATCAATACTTGGAAAAAAATCCGGGTGGTGCATGTTGGAAGTGGTTTCCGTAAAAACCAGGGTTGAACCACCTTTTGCCAGGGCCTCCAGGGTTTCCTTTTCCATGGTTCCAGGGATATTCACACCAACCAATACCATTGTCCGGTGACTGGTGTTCCATTTGGCTGCCAGTTCGTCCCAATTTTCATCTGGCTCGGATGCCGTAAACTTTTCAGTCCCTGAAGCGATTTTTATGTTTGGGGATTCCATAAGTCCGTACAAAGGTTCCTCAAAGGGAATATTGATATGTACCGGGCTGCTATCGTATTTGGCAACATCAAGTGCAATTGACAGTTCTTGTTCATTATAGGCTTGTATCGCTTCCTGGGTTTCCTGCATTAGAACTGGGGCAAACTTGGCTATGACCTCTGATGCATGCGTAACATCCAACCTGAGGTTGGCCGAATATCCAATGTGCTTTTCCAGCACATCTTCCTGCCTGATGGTCTGTCCATCCCCTATATCAATCCGGTAGCTTGGTCTGTCCGCAGACACCACGATAAGGGGAATATCGCTGTAAAATGCCTCGGCAACGGCTGGATAAAAGTTCAACAAGGCACTGCCCGAGGTACAGATAACAGCTACTGGTTCCTTTAATTGCTGTGCCATTCCCAGGGCAAAAAAAGCAGCACACCGTTCGTCCACAATGCTATAACAGTTGAAGTATAGATTTTTGGTGAAACCCAAGGTCAGTGGCGCATTTCTAGAACCTGGTGAAATAACAATATGCTTGATCCCCCTGGATTGAAAATAAAGGACCAATGTTTGGGCAGAGGGAATGGAAGAGTACATCATGGATTGCAAAAATACATTGCAAAACAATAATCCCCAATTTGGCGAGCATCAAATTAGAGTACCCTTAGCATGGTCTGGCTTTTGTGCTGTGTCTCCATCCATTCACTTTCCGGTTCGGATGCCCCTGTAATACCCCCTCCGACAAAAATTGTGGCTGTTTCGTGGTGGAGTTCCATACACCGTAGATTCACAAAAAGTGACAGGTCCTTAGTACTCCATAAGTTTAGCTCTCCAAGAAATCCAGTATAAAAGCTTCTATTATAGCCCTCATTTTCATTGATAAATTTATTTGCCATTGCCACGGGTATGCCACAAACGGCCGGGGTTGGATGTAGGGACGTAATCAGCTTGCCCAAATCCGCATTGGGTAGTAGTTCCCCAATAAATTCTGATTGCAGATGCCATAGATTGCCTGCCCTTATGGATGTAGCTTCTCCCAAATCCAGTTTTGTGGTAAAAGGGAGCAATCTCGTTTTCATATATTCCGAAACCAGGCGTTGTTCTTCAATTTCCTTGGTCCCCCATACTGGTTTACTGCCTGCTTGAAATGCCATGGTGGCCGCCAGGGACATGGTCTTTATTCTGCTATCCTTTATTTGGACCAGAGTTTCCGGGGTCGCGCCACACCAGAGACCCACTTTGGGATGATGCAGCAAGTAGGTAAACGCTCTTGGATAGCTTCGCAAAAGATCTTGGAAAATCTCAATCGCACCTTTTGACTTTTTGGTTGTTATCTTTCGAGAAAGTACCACTTTCTCCAATCCTCCAGTTTGGATTTCCTTTATCCCCTTTTGCACCAGGTCCATATGAAACTGTTTTCCTGAAGGAATCTGTTTTACGCTTTTTGTTTCTGAAAAGGGTGGTTCTGCAAAAATTCCTGTTTGGATTTCATCTGCCTTGATCAAAACAATTTCCTTTCGCTTATCAAACGGTGCGAACACAAACCCTCGCTCTTCGAAGTTCGGGGCGCAATGCAGGACCTTGCCATCCTGATAAATAACTGTTATCTGCTTTTCTCCTGGTTTTCTATAGCCAACAAATGGAAGGTCCGCTTTTAACGAAGCGGTCATTTTGTCAAAAATAGTATCCAAAGTTTTAGGTTCTGGGCAGGGCAATGGTGGTCAATTTACAGTTGGAGATCAAATGACCTTCCTCATTGGTTATCTTGATTTCCCACAGTTGTGTGGTCCTCCCCTTGTGCAGCAGGGAAGCACGTGCATAGACATATCCTTCCCTAATGGATTTAACGTGGTTAGCGGAAATCTCGATTCCCCGGACAAAGAACTGTTTGCCATCCAAAAAAATATAGGATGCCGCACTTCCCACACTTTCGGCTAGGGCCACAGAAGCGCCTCCATGCAAAACGCCGTCCGGTTGGTGCACTTTTGGAGTAACGGGCATCCGGGCCAACAAAAAGTTCTCTCCAACATCAATGTAATCGATGTCCAAGGTCTCCATCAACGTCCCTTTGCAGATTTCGTTACAAACCGACAGAATTTTCTCTTTATGCGCTTCCATCCTCCATTTTTTTGTAAAATTACACAAAGCTATGGCAAACGAACGCATGGATGCAGACTTTATGGTTTCAAATGAAAAGACCGTTGATTATACGGCCCAAAACATCTATTTGACGGGAAACACCTTTGGCGATAAGACCAAAAATGTCTGGTTGATATTTCATGGCATTGGCTATCTCAGTAAATATTTCATGAAATATTTTGATAGCCTGGATCCCGAGGAAAACTATCTGGTGATTCCGCAAGCGCCTTCCAAATACTACCTGAAAAACGATTATAAGTATGTGGGGGCGAGTTGGCTGACCAAGGAAAACACGCAAATGGAAATCGATAATGTGCTCCGCTATCTGGATGCTGTGTTTGAAGCTGAAAACATTCTGCCTTCGGTGAACCTGGTAGTTTTCGGTTTTTCACAGGGCGTATCCATAGCATCGCGCTGGTTGGCCCATACCAAAGTACGCTGTAAGGAACTTATTCTATATGCCGGCGGCATTCCAAATGAATTGACCCCAAAAGACTTTGATTTTATCGATTGGAACTTTACTTCAATAAAAATGGTCTATGGAAGCCAAGACGCCTATCTGCTTCCTGAGCGATTGAAGTTGGAAAAAACAAAGATTGAAAAACTCTTTAAGGGACATGCGCAGCTCGTTACTTTTGAAGGTGGTCACGAAATGAAACCCGAGCTGCTCCCTACCCTGATTTAAAACGCTGGTCCATCAGCGATTGGAGTCCTCTGCGATTTTATCCTCCGGATAATAGGTGATTACCCGAGTGGTGTAGGTGTTGTTGGGAGTGATTATTTGTTTTACCCAGTTTTTTGTCGGACTGTTATCAAATTGAAATATATACTCCTCCACGGATTTGGTGGTAACGGTTTCAGTCACGATTTTTTGCAAAATCCCATCTGAGTAATGATACAACAGTTTTTCCTCGGGTGCGAATTTTTTTGTGCCGTGGTCATATTGAAAGCGCTCTTTGGAGACCAGTTTTTCATTTTGGTCATAGACTTCCTCCAAGGCGCTATCCGGCTCACCATCCAAATATTCCTTGGTCAGCACCACTTGTTGAATACGACCCTTCACATTTCTTTCAGAAGTCCTCACTGATTTCTCAAGCACCCCGTTATTGAAAATACTGGTGGTCATTTCGTTCTTATAGGGTGTGTATTCAAAAGTGGTTTCATCAACGCCTCCAGAACTTGATGTGACTATTTTGGTCAACCGGCCCAAATCATCGTATTGGTATTCCTGTTGCTCCAAGAACTCTTTGTCATACGAAATGATCTTTTCAAAAATCCTTCGTTCGGGCAGGCTGTCCACCGAATAAAAATTGGCTATGGAAGTGGCTTCATCCAGTACGTTGTTCTTGTAGCTTTCCATTCGTTTTTCCACTAACTCTTTACCATCATACCTATATATGGTGATGTCCTGGTCGGATTCATTGTACTGGGTAACGGTCTTTGTCAGTAGTCCTGCTTCGTTAAATTCAAACAATTCCCTGCCATAGTCGGTAATCACGAGACAGGACTTGACCTTTCCGTGTAGGTCATAGTCTGCAACCGTAAAAATCCGTAATTCTTGGGAATGAATCGGAAATACGCTTTGAAGAAGGATGAGAAGTATTGGGACGTAGTTTTTCATCATAGGGCAAAATTAGTTGGAATTCAGGCAACTAAAAAATTTAATGCACACATCGTGCCTAAATTATATCCACATATGGAAACAGGACGCTAAAATTTTCGCTCTGGATCAAAAGGGGATAAATCCAAGGAAGTTTTTTGGCCGGAAATCAGCTCGGTCACCAACTTACCGGTAACAGGACCCAAACTCCAACCCATCATAGCATGCCCAGTGGCAATCACCACATTGTCATGGGATTTTATGCGCCCGATATATGGAAGTCCATCAGGGGTTACGGGCCGTAGCCCGCATTGGGCATTGTCCTTGTCGTCCTCGGAGATTTTGAGTCCCCTGTAATAACGTTCCGCACCTTTGGCAATGGCTTCCACCCTTTCTTTTCTTATTTGATGGTTTATTCCTGAAAATTCCATCGTTCCGGCAAAACGGGTAAATCCCTTCATGGGTGTGACAGCCATTTTGGCTTCCATCAAAATTGCGGGCATGGATATTTGGGTGGGCGCTTCAACATTGATGCGATAGCCCTTGCCAGCTTGAAGAGGCAATTTCAGATTCAACTTTTTTAGCAATTGGGAACTCCAAGAGCCTGCTGCCACGACCACTTCATCCAAAGCATATTTTCCCTTATCGGTTCGAATAGCCCTTACTTTTTGCCCCTGCGTTTCAAACTCGACCACATGTTCCCCTTTTACGATGCGAACTCCCTTATCCTGAAGATGGGCAAGCATTCTTTCCATGAACTCGCCGGGGGTGGTATGCCTATCGCATTCATAATGCACGGCACCCAGGGCATCCAACTCAATATTGGGTTCAATTTTTCCAAGGCCTTCCCTATCCAAATAATTTACCTCCAAGCCCATCTGCTCGGCCTTCTCTGCGACCGGGATTTCATGGTCCCTTGCCTTTTCCGTTTTGTAAATCATCAAAAGACCTTTCTTCTCAATATGGAAATCCCCCAATTCCTTGGAAGCCTTCATCCCCTCATACAATTCCCTGCTAAGCAGATTGATGTCCCTGATTATGGGCATGGCCCGCTCCACCTTGGCCTTGGTAGAAGATTTCTTGAAATACCAGGCCCATTTCATAAAATCCAGATCCAATCTGGGTTGCATGTAAAATGGACTGGAAGAATTGAACATATACTTCATTCCCATGGTAATCATCCCGGGAGCCGCCAGGGGAACAATATGGCTCGGGGTGATATAGCCCGCGTTTACAAAAGAGGCTCCCGAATTGATCTCCGACTTGTCCAGCACCGTGACGGAATGGCCTTCCTTTTGCAAAAAATACGCTGCGGAAAGCCCCATTATGCCCCCGCCAATAACCACAATATTCTTATTGCTTCCCATTTAATCGAAATAAAAAGTGGTACAATACACTCAATGATTTATTACAGTTGGTAAAAGTAATCCTTAGGCAAATAGGGATTAAAAATAATTTTAGGCCTTATGGTATTTTACCAAATACGCGGACAAAGTTAAAGCGCCGTCCCAGGATGCGGAAGCACCGTAGCGAATTTTTTTTGAGGTGTTTTCCCAATATCTGCCAGAATCCAAAAAGCACTTATTTATTGATCTTTTGACTACTTTTGGGAAATTTCATAAAAATATGACATCCATGAAGCACACTGCACTACTCGTCCTTGGATTAGCCATTTCCTGCAATACGTCCCAAAAGACCGTTTCTGAAACGGCCCAGACTCAAAAACCCACTAATCCGGTCGCCTATGCGCAGACCATTACCGAAGAAGAACTGAAGGAGCATCTTTACATTTATGCTTCCGATGACTTTGAGGGCAGGGAAACGGGGAAGCCTGGACAAAAGAAAGCCGTGGAATACCTTAAAAGTCACTATGAGGCCATGGGGGTTCCTGCCGCCCAGACCAGCGGTGACTACTTTCAAAAAGTGCCATTGGAGGTTTCCAACGTTCCCGTAGGGAACATTATTATTGGTAATGCTACCCTGGCGCTGGGTGAGGACTTCTTGACATTCTCTGCAGCCGAAGGCGATTATGATGCGCTTGTTTATGTAGGATATGGTGTGGAAGAAGGCAACTATTCCGATTATGACGGGGTGGATGTCACAGGTAAACTGGTTTTGATGAAGGCTGGCGAACCTATGGATGAAAGTGGAAACTATATTGTCTCGGGAACTGCCGAACAATCCGTTTGGAGCAATATGTCCGAAGCAATGCAAAAGAAAACAGAGCTTGCCACTGAAAAAGGTGCCGCTGGAGTGCTCTATTATGATACCGCAAATTTTCCACGCTTCAAACGGTACTTTGATTACATGAAAGCCAACAACAGTGGCAAAATGCAGCTGGCGGGGGATAATGATGACAACTTCATCATCATATTGAATGAAAAATCCGCAAGGGCATTAAAGGATGATATCGATAAGGACCATAATCCAAAAGCCGCCTTGGTCAGCATAAAATTGGCCATCACCAGCGGAAACGACATCGTTGACTCTGAAAATGTGGTCGCCGTGATCAAGGGGACAGAAAAACCCAATGAGTATGTGGTGATTTCATCCCACCTAGATCACATTGGCATTACCGCGGACGGACAAATAAACAATGGTGCCGATGATGATGGTTCTGGGTCTGTTGCCCTGTTGGAGATAGCAGAAGCATTCAAAGAAGCGTCCAAAGCGGGCGAAGGACCTAAAAGGTCCATTGTTTTTTTACATGTTACCGGAGAAGAAAAAGGCTTACTGGGCTCCCGTTACTACACCGACTTTGACCCTGTCTTTCCGCTCGCCCAGACCGTTGCCAATCTTAACATAGACATGATCGGCAGAATTGACCCCAAACGGGATGGAGACCGAAACTATGTGTATTTGATTGGGTCGGATAAATTGAGCACAGAGCTTCACAAGCTGTCGGAAGAAGTGAACCAAAAATATGCAAACCTGGAATTGGATTACACCTACAACGATGAAAACGACCCCAATCGCTTCTACTACCGAAGCGACCACTACAATTTTGCCAAGAACAATATTCCCATCATATTCTACTTCAATGGTACCCACGAGGATTATCACCGTCCTGGCGACACCCCGGACAAAATAAACTATGACCTATTGCAAAACAGAACAAGGCTCGTTTTTCATACCGCTTGGGAAGTTGCCAACAGGGATGACAAAGTGGAGGTGGATAAGGCCACAAAATAGTATACAGATCCATTTTTTTAGCAAAACCTGCCGTTTGGCAGGTTTTTTTGTTTTTGATGGTGTCGGTTATCTTTTTATTCCCAGCCGAAACCTCATTCAAGGAATGAAAATAAGGTTGTTCGTCGAAAATTATGAACATTTCACCCGATTATTGGCCAAATCGCATCATTGATCAACCCGAAAACACCAACCGTCAATTACTCTCATATTAGGGAGTCCATGAAATCTACTTTTACACCATTATTAACCTCTTTACACAAGTAAATCATGGAAAAGAACATTTTTATCAGGGCATTGGCACTTACAATGGTCCTGAGTTTTTTTGTGCTGCTCTCTTGCAGCAAAGATGACGACTGCGAAACAAAACTCTATTACCTTGATAAGGACAAGGACAATTTTGGTGCCGGAGAACCCGCCACCGCGTGCAGTCCCCCTAAGACCAATATTGGGCAATATGTCCTTCAAGGCGGCGATGCCGATGACAATGACGCAAACGTAAATCCCGGATGCGCCCTTGCATTTTATTTGGATGATGATGGGGACGGTTTCGGTACTGGAGACCCAATCCTGTTCTGCGTAAACCCTGACCCAAACAAATACACCGATTTTGATGGTGCCTTTGATTGCAATGACGATGACTCAAGCATAAATCCCGGTGTTTTGGCCACTTACTATCCCGATTTGGACAATGATGGATATGGCGATGGCTTGGGACAAACCATTTCCGTACCTATCTGCGATCCCACGCCCGAGGGGTATGCAGCCAACGGTGATGATTGTGATGACACCAATGCCGGCGCCAATCCCGGTGCTGGGCAGATCACTTATTATCTTGATTTGGATAACGATGGCTATGGAAATGAAGAAATTTATAACATTGTCGAGCCTTGTGAAGAAGTTCCAGAAAACTCCTCTTTAATGGCAGGGGACTGCAATGATCAAGACCCTACCATAAACCCAGATGCAGAAGACAACCCCAACGATGGTATTGATAGCAATTGTGATGGGCAAATGGAAACCGTAATTTGGTCCGGACCAGATTTTCAGTTTAGTAAATTGGCAAATGACGATTGGGCAGCCGAAGGAGCGAATGCCTCCTGGGATGTATTAACTGATAACGTTACACTGACCCGAACCACCGAAGGATACATAACCAATATTGCCTGGTGGCTAGATGTGGTTAATTTCGTACCCTCGGAAAATGAAGACCTGCCATGGGAATATTTGGGAAGAAAAGCCCAGAACGCCCCAATAGCTCCCGTAGGCAATGCCATTCCCAACGGTGGTCCCCAAGGCGTGCGTTGGGCCATTTTGGAACAAGGGGGCAACAGCCAAGCTTGGGACAATTTTGACTGGTACGGTACTTTAGGAGATCCTACACATTTTTATAGCCTTAACAATATCGTGACCATTTGCTCCCTCTTAAATGACAATGAGTCACCCACAAATATTGTTGATGATTTTGGTGTTGATAACACCCAGCAGATACAGAATGAAGCCATCGATTATTCTATGTCTTCGGTTAATCATTTGAAGGACATTACCTTGGGTGTATGGTTAGTTGAGGAAAACATCTATTTTACGATGACCATAATAGATATCCCTCACGTAAGTATGGGAAATTCCATAACCTACATCCGGTCCACTCCCAATAATTAAGTCACATAAAATCGTATAAAAAATCCCGAGCCATGTTGTTTCGGGATTTTTTTGTTAAGTAGCAGCCCGGAGTCACCTCGGCCTTGCTCGGAGCAGACTTCTCTACCTTACATCCAAAAAAAATCCCAAACCAAAAGATGGTTTGGGATCAATTATAAATTTCTGGGTGGAAGACCGGGTTCGAACCGGCGACCTCTGGAACCACAATCCAGCGCTCTAACCAACTGAGCTACAACCACCATGTAAAGCGGATGCAAAAATACTTTTTTGTATCGATCCAACCAAACGAAAAAAGAATTTACATAATCCCATTTTTGAAAATATACTAGTCCGATTCCCTCCCCAACGAAAACCTTTTAGGTTTTGATTCGTAGGAAATCCCATTTTATATTCAAAACACCGATGAAATACCCATTTTTTGCGATAAAACACACAATATTCGGTGTTTCACAACATTTAATTCCTAATAAAATGGAGCCAAGGTATTTTTAAGCCTTTAGATAATAGCATATACCAATGCCCCAACAGAACAGACCGCTTCAACTTGACCAAAAACTGTGGCTCATAGCACTCTTGCTATGCATGTTTATGCTAAGTATGCCCCTAAAGGCCCAAGTTTCCACAAAGGATAGTCTTCTATACAGACTTAAACGATTGGAATCCAGCAAAAGGTTCAACCCCAGGGACACTACCCATATAAAACTCTTGACCAATGTTGCCTTTTCCTATCGCTTTGTGAACAACGATAGCCTCCATTCCATAGCCAAGCGGGTGCTCAAGTACTGCCAGGCCATAGATTACCAACGTGGTGAGGTGAAGGCATTGTATGCACTTGGGAGTTACTACTCCGATGTAGGGGATAGAAAAAATTCCATGGCAACGTTTAAAAAAGGACTGAAATTGGCCAAGGAAATCAACACCAAAAAATGTGAACTGGACATCATGAACGCCTTGGGGCAGAACTTCAGTTATGAGGGAGATTATGCCGAGGCCCTTAATCTTTATTTGAAGGGTATTGACATTGCCAAGCAAATGGACCACAAGGAAATGCTGTCAATTCTCAATGAAAATATAGCGGGTCTGTATGCCGACCAGAAAGATTTTAAAAATGCACTCATCTTTTATGATACCGTCCAAAAGATAAACCGGGAACTCAATGATGAGATCATTTATGCCGAGACGCAAAGTAACATGGCATCACTCTACAAGGACGCAAAAGACTTTAAGCATGCCATGTTCAACATCAACAGGAGCATTGCCGCATTTGAAAAGCACAAAGTATACGATTGGTTGGCCTACGCCTATGAAGTGAAGGGAAGTATCTATCTAGAACAGGAAAAATACCAATGGGCGCTCTACTGGTACGACCAAAGCAATATGCTGCACAACCAACAATTGGATGACGACCGGGAAAAAATCCAGTTGTTCAATGGAATGTCCAAGGTATATCTAGGGCTGGGCAAGGACGAGCTGTCCATGGAATATGCCATGGAAGGATTGGAACTGTCAAAAAAAATACAATCCCTTCAGGGGCAAATTGATTGCTCTGAAACCTTATATAAAGTGCACAAGAACAAGGGAGACCATGTTGTGGCTTTGGCCTATATGGAAAATTTCAAGAAATTGTCCGATTCCCTTTTCCGGGACAAGAACAAACAGAGTCTATCCCTTTTGGAAACCAAACTTCAGTATGAACAGGAGAAACAAGAGCTGATAGAATCCAACCAATTGGCACTGGCCAAGCAAAGGAACTACATTTATTTTTCAGTCATCATCCTGATTATTTTGAGCATCATCATATTTGTGGTAAGGCGCAGTGAAAAAATCCAGAAAAAACTCAACAAGGAACTGCACAAAAAATCGCAGGCCATCAGTGAAAGGGAAAACCAGCTCAACGAGATAAACCGAACCAAGACCAAATTGTTCTCCATAATCGGTCATGACCTACGGGGCCCCATTGGCGCACTGCAGAGCATGTTGAAACTCTTTACCGAAGGCGATATCGAGAAAGATGAGTTCCTGTCCTTTATCCCAAAATTAAAGGCCGATGTGGAAAACATATCCTTTACATTGAACAATTTGCTTTCATGGGGACAGACTCAATTGAACGGTGTGATCACAAAGGCCAAAAATGTTCAGTTGGACAAACTTGTTGAAAACAACATAAGCTTACTATCCGAAATTGCGGCCTCCAAGTCCATAAAAATAATGAACCAGCTCCCTGAGAATCCCTTGATTTGGGCCGATCAGAACCAAATAGACATCGTTATCCGGAATTTGCTTAGCAATGCCATTAAATTTACTCCGGAAAATGGACTCATTACCATAGAGGCAGAGGAGAAAACCAATATGTGGCAGATCATGATCCGTGATACCGGTGTTGGTATGGATGAAGAAATGCAGAAGAAAATATTTGAGGATACCAACATCACCACATACGGCACCAATAATGAAAGGGGCACCGGTCTGGGGCTTTCCCTTTGCAAGGAAATGGTATTGAAGAACAAAGGAGAAATATGGGTGGAAAGTGTGCAGCGCAAAGGCTCATCATTCTACTTTACCGTTCCCAAGGGCGAGAAAAAATACCAGTGGGCCAGTTAGGTCTTAGATAAGGTCATCCAGGCTGTTCACCGCAACAAAACGCTCCGTGGTAAAGCCCTCGGCATATTCCACACCCACCAATCTGCCCAAGTCCCTGGCCCTGTAGTTCACACTTTCTATAAAATTTTTACTACTGATGGGGGTTTCCGGTTCCCCGCTATCGGGGTCATAAAACTGGGAGCCATACGCCAAGATTGCTTCCGTTTTTTTATCTATGAAATCAGAAACATCGACCACAAAATCCGGTTCCAAATTTTTCCATTGGATATAATGGTAGACCACCTTGGGCCTCCAGGGTTCCTGCCATTGGTCGTCCCCGTCTATTTTGGTGTCAATCTTGACCAGACCGCTCAAAAAACAGGCGTCGCTGACCAAACTGCTGCCTTTGGCATGATCAATATGCCTATCCTCTATGGCATTGCATAAAACTATTTCCGGTTGATATTTCCTGATCATTCGGATTATTTCCAACTGATGCTCCCGGTCGTTGGTGAAGAATCCATCGGCAAACTCCAAATTTTCGCGAACGGCAATGCCAAGTATTTCTGCTGCCCGGATGGCTTCTTTATCCCGTATCTCGGCGGTACCACGAGTTCCCAGTTCGCCCCGGGTCAAATCGATGATGCCCACCTTCTTTCCTTTGGAAACTTCCTTGGCAATGGTTGCCCCTGCTCCCAACTCCGCATCATCGGGATGGGCGCCAAATACTAAAATATCTAACTTCATTATAAAAATTGCTTATGCGTGTACCCTGCTCTGTTTCTTCACCTTAGCCAAAGCCTGTTCAATGTCTTCAACCAAATCCTCCATCTCCTCAATACCTATGGAAAAGCGTATCAGAGAGTCCTTTATTCCCTGTTTTTCCCTATCCTCAGGGCTCATTAGGGCGTGTGAGGTTTTTGTGGGGGAGAGCATGGTGGTCTCTATTCCTGCCAAGCTCATGGAAGGCTTGATGAGCTTCAATTCCTTGAAAAATTGGGATACATCGATATCGTTTCTCATTTCAAAAGAGAGCATGCCCCCAAAACCCTTCATTTGGGATTTGGCCAGTTTATGCCCAGGATGGTCCTGCAACCCGGGATAATAGACTTTTTCAATGTCATCATGTGCACTCAGGTAATTGGCCATTTTCATGGCATTCTCCGTTTGGGCCCTGACCCGCAATCCCATGGTTTTGATACTTCGTTCCAAAAGCCATACCGTGTAATCGCTCAAACTACCTCCAAAACAGATGGCGTTATGGAAAATTTCCTTGATTTTATCTTCCGAGGCTGCGACAACACCGGCACATATATCGGAATGTCCCCCCATATACTTTGTGGCACTGTGAAGCACCATATCAATACCAAAATCAATGGGGTTTTGGTTGATTGGACTGGCAAATGTATTGTCAATTAGGGATATGGCACTGTGTTTTTTGGCTAGTTTGGCAATCCCCGCTAGGTCTGTAATGGTCAAAAGTGGGTTGGATGGGGTCTCAATATATATGACCTTGGTGTTAGGCTTGATTTCTTTTTCAAAGTCCTCTACCTCCCATCCTGTGGTGAAGGAATAGACTATCCCATACTTTTCCAACTGCGTGACCACAAAGTTGTAGGTTCCACCATACAGCGTCTGTTGCAGCACAATATGATCACCCGCCCTCAAAAAGGTCATAAGGGCCGTGCTAATGGCAGCCATGCCACTTCCAAAAATCAATGCTGCCTCGGCGTGTTCCAAGGCAGCCAGTTTTTTGCACAGTGCTTCCTGGTTGGGTGTGTTGAAATATCTCGGGTATCTTTTTACAGGAACATCCTCAAAGGCATATGAGGTGCTCATGTACAGGGGGGAAACAGCACCCTTGAACTGCTTATCCTCCAACTCACCAACATGGGTACAAATGGTATTTGTTCCTTTATATTTAGACTTCATGATACAAAAACTTTGTCCTAAAGATAAAGAAATGACTTATACCTGGACCTGCTTCCATTTTCCTTTTTTGAACCAAACCATGGCGATAATGGCCAACAGCACTTCGGCGAGGGTAATCGCCACAAAAACACCTGTGGCTCCCCATCCCAATACAAGTGCGGCCACATAGGCGAAAGGCAACTGAAATATCCAAAATGTAACCAAATTGATTTTGGTAGGAGTCCTAGTGTCCCCTGCCCCATTGAACGCTTGGGTAACTACCATGCCGTAGGCATAAAACACATAGCCCATGGCAATGATCTGCAGGCAAAGTCCCCCATTTTCCACCACACTTGGTGTGGCATTGAAGGCGGCAACGATATCTTTGGCAAAAATCAAGTATACCACGGAAACCAAGGCCATGAAATACGCATTGTATTTTCCTGTTTTCCAGACCGATATTTCCGCCCTTTCGGGTTGTTTGGCCCCTAAGTTCTGGCCCACAAGGGTAGCAGCCGCATTGCTCATGCCCCATGAAGGCATCAAGGTGAACAACATTACGCGTATGGCAATGGTGTAACCTGCCAAAACTTCGCTCCCAAACTCTGACATGATCCGCATAAGGAAAACCCAGCTGGAGGTCCCAATCAAAAATTGGGCGATTCCACCCAAGGAAACTTTAATCAGGTTGACCATTACCTTAAGGTTCAGGACCAAATCGTTCACAGCCAGCTTGATCCTGCCCCATCCAAAGAACAAAATCCCCAACTGGAACAACACCGCACTTCCCCTGCCAATATTGGTCGCAATTCCTGCGCCCATAACCCCATATTCTGGGACAGGACCCCATCCAAAAATGAAAATGGGATCTAGGATGATATTTAGTCCGTTAGAAAGAATCAATGCCCACATGGCAATGGAGGCATCCCCAGCTCCCCTGAAAATGGCATTTATCATGAACAACAGCACAATGGTAATGTTTCCTCCTATCAAAAATTGGGTATACCCATACCCTTCTTCAATAAGTTCTGGTTCAGCACCCATCAAGGCCAAAATTTCCTTTGGATACAGGATACCAACGGTTCCAAGAACCACCGAGACCAAAATTCCAAGGCTAATGGCTTGCACTGCTGCAATTCGGGCACCCTGGACGTCCTTTTCCCCTATTCTGCGAGCAACTATCGCCGTGGCGGCCATACTCAGCCCAATGGCAAGGGCATAGACCAATGTGATTACGGATTCCGTTAAGCCAATGGTAGCCACCGCATTTACGCTTACTTGGGAAACATAGGCGATGTCCACCAAAGCAAAAATGGATTCCATCAACATTTCCAAAATCATGGGAATGGATAGCATGAATATGGCCTTCCGGATGCTTCCTGAAGTAAATTCGGTTTCTTTTCCGGACACGGCTATCCAGAAATAATTGATGAATTTTTTAAAAGAGTGTGTATTTAAGCGTGTCATTTTAAAAGAATTATGTGTAACAAAGAGGAGGTGATGTCAAGTTTTCCGAAAAGTCTTTCGGTTATTTATTTCGCCCTGGCGAAAAGGTGACATCTATCGTGTACATAATTCTTATAGCTTCATGATGAAGCAAATATGCAACTTTTTTTTAAAGAAAAGGGGGACGAATGGCATTATTTTGCATAATGAACCCGGTAGCGCCATAGGCTTACCCCGCCCAAAACGAAGACCCCGAATACTGTGTACCACACAAAACTTGGGGTGATCACCTGGTCCCCACTAGCATAGCTATGTAATCCAACTAGGTAGAAATTTACCCCAAAATAGGTCATCATGATGCTGGCAAAAGCAAGGATACTGGCAAAATTAAAGGTCCATTTTCCACGAAGACCGGGCACCAACCTCATATGCAGCACAAAAGCATAGATCATAATGGAAATCAAGGCCCATGTCTCCTTGGGGTCCCAACCCCAATATCGGCCCCAACTTTCGTTGGCCCATTGTCCACCGAGGAAGTTTCCTATCGTCAACATGACCAATCCCGTTGTCAAAGCCAGCTCATTTATAATGGTAATTTCTTTGATGTTGAGGTCCATTTTGGCTTTGTTCTTGTCCGTGGTCAATACTATCAACAACAGGGAAACCACCCCCAAAATCATGCCCACGGTAAGCGGACCATAACTGCCCACAATAACCGCAACGTGAATCATTAACCAATAGCTGTCCAAAACGGGTACCAAATTGGCAATTGAAGGGTCTACCCAACTTTGATGGGCTATCCAAAGCAACATGGAAGTCACAAAGGCGCTTGCGGCAATGGTCAACTCACTTTTTCTTCCCAACGCCAACCCTATGCCCATTGTGGCCCAAGAAACGTATAGAATACTTTCATAGGCATCACTCCAGGGGGCATGCCCAGATATATACCAGCGTAGGACCAGTCCGGCTGTGTGCCAAATAAAGAACAGGATAATTGTTCCTTTTAGCACATAGGCAATCGCCTTTAAAAACTCCCGGTCCTTAAAAATCTTAAATATCAGTACGGCGAACAAGAGCAGACCTACAAGAGCGTAGTATTTATAAAGCCTGTTGAAAATATCCAACTTGTTGTAGATGATTTCCGTTTTAACCTTCTTTTCGGAAGGCAGGACTTCCTGACCATGGTTTTTCTGGTTTTGCTTGAAGGCTTCAAGCAACTTGTCCGGCTGGGAATAATCCCCGGTGGTGACCGCATCTTGAAGCGAGGTCAGATAAAAAGGCAGGGCATTTCTTATAAAATTGGAATACAGGGAATCTTGCACCTGATATTGCCCCGATCTATATTCAATGGCCGATATCCATTTGTTGTTCTCATCGTTCAGCAAAGGAAAGATCTTGACAATCTGTCCACTTAGCGCTATGTTCAGCAGGCTGAGCCTTTCACCCACTTTTTTAAAATCCTTTTCAAAACTGGATGGGTTGTTGGTGGAAGTGGCCTTTTCCAAATAGGGTTGCAGTTTGTAAGTCCCTTTCTGGTCAAAAAAGTCCGTGGCCTTGACATACTTGGTTCCCTGCGGAACACCGATTATTTTTCTAATGCTGTCATTTTCCTTTTTACCAAGTGCAATGAATTCTGTGTTGTACCAAGCCCCAGGGTTCAGCATCATGGAAAGAAATACCTGATTGGCGGACAAATCCTTATAACTGTTCTTGCCACTCAATTTGCGTAGCAATTCCGAGGCAAAGGTATGGATGGGCTTCATCCTTCCTCCTTCATCCTGAATGACCAAAGCACCAAACCTTTCGGCATGAGCCTGATCTACCTTGGTAGTTTGTATAATGGAATCCACTTGGTCTTGTGTGGGCAATAGGGAATGGTCATGGTTTGAATCATTTTGTTGCGCGGTCATGTGGCCACTGGCAAGAAAAAGAGCGAATAAAGTCAACGCCGCTTTTTTAACCTTGATTTTCTCCAGCATTTCCTGTAAATCCCTAAAGCGAGTCTTTCCAAAGAACATGATGCCCATTAACCCGATGTAGAGCAAAAAGTATCCTATATATGTGATCCATGTTCCCCACATATCGTGGTTCACGGATAGCACGGTTCCTTTTTCATCGGGGTGAAAGCTGGACTGGAAAAAACGATAGCCCCTATGGTCCAACACATGGTTCATGAAGATGTCATAATCGAAGGAACGTTCATCATTTACCGTGATCTTGCTCATGAAAGAAGAGTATCCTGTTTCAGTCCCGGGATATTTTTCGGCAATAAAATCATTCAATTTTATGGAAAAGGGAAGTTCATATACCTTGGACCCATAGCTGAGCGAAAAATCCAATCCGCCCACCTGTATTTTGTCAGAAAAGTTCGTGGTCCCCTGACCGCCCAAAAGTTTCGCTTCTTTGGTCTCCCCATTGGCGGAAATGGAAACTACCAAGGCATCCAGGGTGGAATCGGTGATCTCATCTTCAGGGACCTTTACCACACCATAGCTCCCAGTAACAAGGGGTTCTGGAATCACGAATTGCATCCCGGCCATAGTATAGAGCGAGCGCAGCTGTAACGATTGTAGACTGTCTTTTACGAGATTGCCGCGAAACTGGTCCGCCATGCGCATGAAACTCCCTTCAAACGGTGATTGAATTTGATATTCGCCATCGTTATAAAGAATATTGATGGCCCCATCGGTTTTGTTGTTGAGTGCAAAGAGCACATTGTGGATACTGGCAATCTGCCCGTTCTCCAAATAGTGTTCGTGCCGTTGTCCATCACCGGCCTCCACGATCTTCAGGTATTCCTTTCCTTGCTCATCCGGGATCAACCCCCTTTTGGCTCCTTTTATAAAATCCACAAAAGCAATTGAAAAGGGCTGACCGTTAAAATCGGATTTCCATGGAAGGCTAGACCTAATCCCCTCCGGTGTAACTATCAAATCGTCTTCCAAAACCCTTCTTTTGGTCTCTCCGTTGATATCGCCATCCACAAAAGTGGTCAGGTAGGTCTTGTCGGAATAAAATCTGTTTTCAGAGGCGCCCTCCCTAATGGGCATCATCCCCTCATAACTTATATATCGGGTAACAAATGCACCCATAATAATCAATATCCACGACAGGTGAAGCAGCAAAACCGGCCATTTTTTCCAGCGCAGCAGCTGGTACCGAAAAATATTCCCCGTGAAATTGATCACGAAAAAAACCATAATGGCCTCAAACCAAGTGGCATTGTAGATATAAATTCGGGCCGTTTCAGTACTGTACCAACTTTCCACAAAGGTCCCAATGGCCATTGCCCCTGCAAATATCAGGAACAGGACTGCCATAAGTTTTGTGGAAAAAAGGGTTTTTTTGAGAATGTCGATCATGAAAATCAGGTCTTCCTTTCGATTTGCAAAATTACGGCCTTTTTTAAGATTTTAACAGGACATTGCTCGTAAAAAGCCAACGTTATCTGTTAATTCTTTGTCAAAAGCTTGTCCTGTTAAATTTGTAGTTTTGGGCATGCTTTCCCTGGTCATATTAGGTACTGGCAATATAGCCAACCATTTGTTCGATGCTTTTGAAAAATTGGACCATGTGGTTGTGGCCCAAGTGGTAGGAAGAAGTGCGCAAAAGCTTCAAAAGTTTGCACAGCACACTTCAACCACTACCGATTTTGATAACGTTCTGGATGCCGATATTTACTTAATAGCGGTGAAGGATGATGCCATTGGGGAAGTGTCCGCCCATCTTGCTGATAAAAAAGGCCTTGTGGTGCACACATCCGGTGTGGTTGACATGCATGCCATTTCTAATTTCAATAGGGGCGCTTTTTATCCCCTGCAGACTTTTAGCAAGGAGCGACCTATGGATTTTAGCCAAATCCCCATTTGTGTGGAAGCCCAGGATCATCATTCGTTGGGCAAACTGAAAAAATTGGCCTCACTCTTGTCCGACAGCGTGCACGAAATCAATTCGGAACAAAGGAAAAAATTGCATCTTGCAGCTGTTTTTGTCAATAATTTTACCAATTATCTGTATGGTATAGGTGAAGAAATCTGCTTGTCCGAGGGACTCGCTTTTGATTTATTAAAGCCCTTGATACTGGAAACCGCCGAAAAAGTACAAGACCTTTCCCCAAAAGCTGCCCAAACAGGTCCGGCAAAAAGAGGGGACATAGCAAGCATGCAGGCCCATTTAAAATTGATAGAAAGAGAAGAACTAAAAAAATTATATAAGCATTTGAGCGAAGCAATTCAAAAAGCCTATGAAAAAGAACTATAAAGAGCTATTGGGCAACATCACCACCTTTATATTAGATGTTGATGGCGTACTGACGGACGGCACGGTTCTGGTAACCACCAGTGGTGAGATGTTGCGCAGAATGAGTGTCAAGGATGGTTATGCGCTCAAAACCGCAATTCAAAAAGGATATAACGTTTGTATCATTTCCGGAGGGACTAATCAAGGGGTTAAGGAACGGTTGAAAGGTTTAGGCGTGACCGATATCTATTTGGGGGCACATCTAAAACAAGAACCCCTGGAAGAATATCTGGACATTTATAAGATTGAGCCACAAAATGTGCTTTACATGGGTGATGACCTGCCCGATATCCCTGCCATGAAAATGGTGGCCGTTGCCACTGCTCCGCAGAATGCCGTTCAAGAGGTAAAGGCCATAGCGGATTATGTTTCGCATAAAAATGGTGGCGATGGTTGTGTCCGTGATATTATTGAACAGGTGTTGAAGGTCCGCGGGGACTGGAACGATAATTTCAGCGCCAAAAATGATTAATCCGCTCCAGGAAAAACTAAAGGACCGAAAGATTATTTTGGGTTCCGGTTCTCCGAGACGCAAAGCTTTTTTGGAAGAATTGGGACTGGATTTTGAAGTTAGGGCCAAACCCGTCGACGAAATCCATCCTCTCGATTTAAAGGGAAGTGAAATATCAGAATATCTGGCCCAGTTAAAGGCATCCGTTTTCCTGCCAGAACTTCGGGAAAAGGAAATTGTGATCACCTCGGATACAGTCGTATGGCATGAAAATACCTCTTTGGCCAAAGCCGAGAATGCCTTTGAAGCCTCCAAAATGTTGGGACAGCTTTCTGGTAAGTGGCATGAGGTAATCACCTCGGTATGCTTCACCACAGTAACAACCCAGAAAGTGGTAAGTGCGATCACCGAAGTTAAGTTCAAGGAATTTAGCCAGGAGGAAATTGAATTTTATATAGAAAAATGCAAGCCGTTTGATAAAGCCGGTGCCTACGGCATTCAGGAATGGATCGGTATGATAGGCATATCGGAGATTCGGGGTTCCTATACCAATGTGGTGGGGCTACCTACCCATTTGGTTTACAAAACGTTAATGGACATGGTTTCCTAGTTGGGTATCATTACCTTTACTGGAAAACCCTATTTTGATGAGATCCATACGTTCATTCAGCCTAATTGCAGCCATACTTTCGCTTTTGATCTTCTTTCCAGTTTCCTGCAAGGAGGCTTCCAATAAAAATACAGAAACTGCGCTGGCCTTAAATAGCACCAATGACGCAATTGAGACAATGGTCCCTAAAAAACAGCTATCCCAAGCCTTCAAGGATTATTGGTATGCGGGCAACGCAGAGGTGACTTCCTATACCTTGGAGCAGGCCAGATACGGAGAAATTAGGGATGGACATGCCGTGCTCGTTTATGTTACCGAGCCTTTTTTGCCAGAGGAGCAAGTAAAGGCCAACCAAAGCAACCCCAAAAATGTTTCCGTTTTGAAGCTGAACGCCACAAAAAAATATTTGACCGGAATTTACCCTTACTCCATCATGGGGAGCACTTTTTATCCCATTCATGACAACCAACATGCATTAAAAGTAAGCCAGTCAGTGCAGGAATGGTGCGGGCATGTATACTCACAACTCAATAATAGGGACAAGTTTGAGTTTATTTCCCATTCCTATTTTGAAGGCGAAGCCGACCAACAATCTACATTGGAAAAAGAACACCTGGAAAATGAAATATGGAACAGAATAAGAATAAATCCGGACAATCTGCCAACTGGAGAAATCCAGATGATTCCCTCATTGGAATTTATCAGGCTACGGCATCAAAAACTACAGGCGTATAGGGCCACCGCTACCCTAACCAACCAAGATGGCATTCAAACCTACACAATTTCTTATCCAGATTTGGAAAGGTCCCTCAGCATTGATTTCTCTGCCCAATTTCCTCATACCATTGAAGGTTGGAAGGAGACTTTCATAAGCGGGTTTGGCCCCAATGCTAAACCCATGACCTCAACAGCAACAAAAAGAAAAAGTATAAAAACCGCTTATTGGGGGCAAAATTCCAATGATGATGTAAGGCTCAGGGACAGTTTGGGATTGTAAAACTGCGGCTAAAGGCCTTTTGTTTTTTCCTGTTAAAGATGTTCTAAATTACACAACGGCTGGTGGTAAACTTTCTATATTTGGGACTAGTACTAAAAAACCACCTATGCGCTACTTTTGGGTCAGTTTGCTGGCCATTGTCACAGTTATTCCAAGCCTACTGGCCCAAGAACCGAACAAACCGACCTCAGCAGAGATTTATCACGACCTTCAAAAGTTGAATTTTCTGGGCACCGCACTATACATTGCGGCCCATCCGGATGATGAGAACACACGCTTGATTTCCTATCTCTCCAATCACGACCATGCCCGTACGGCCTATCTTTCCATAACCCGTGGAGACGGTGGACAAAATTTGATCGGTCCTGAATTAAGGGAATTGTTGGGTGTCCTTCGTACCCAGGAACTATTGGCGGCCAGGCGGGTTGATGGTGGGGAACAACGATTTACCAGGGCCAACGATTTTGGATATTCCAAACATCCAAAGGAAACACTGAGAATTTGGGACAAAGATAAGGTGTTGGGCGATGTGGTCTGGGCCATCAGGACCTTAAAACCTGACGTGATCATCAATCGATTCGACCACAGGACCCCTGGAACCAACCACGGTCATCACACCTCCTCTGCCATGCTCGGTTTGGAGGCCTTTGACCTGGCCAACGATCCGCAAGCCTATCCTGAACAGTTGCAGTTGGCAGCCACGTGGCAGCCAAGAAGGGCATTTTTCAATACTTCCTGGTGGTTTTATGGAAGCGAAGAAAATTTTGAAAAGGCCGATAAATCCAAAATGCTAAAGTTGGATGTTGGCGTTTTTTACCCAGAATTGGGACTCTCAAACAACGAAATTGCCTCCGTCGCCAGTAGCCAACATTTATGTCAAGGGTTTGGGAGGGTCACTACCCGAGGTACGCAGGATGAATATGTAGAGCTGCTTAAAGGGGATTTGCCATCCACCAATTATCTGTTTGATGGCATAGAAACCTCTTGGTCCCGGGTTGAAGGTGGTGAAGCCGTTGGGGCCATTCTTTACAAAGTAGAAAACAATTTTGATTTTAAGAATCCATCAAAGCATATACCGGATCTTGTTGAAGCCTACCAACTTTTGCAGCAAGTAAGGGATGAACATTGGAAAAAAATTAAATCCGAAGAACTCAAATCCATCATATTGGATTGTGCTGGGCTGTATCTCGAATCCAGCTCATCAACCGAGTCCGGCACACCGGGCGGTAAGGTTTCCCTTCAAATTGAAGCGGTAAACAGAAGCCCGCAACACATTCTATTAAAAGAAGTGCACATAACACAAACAGGTAAAACGCTCGAGGTAAACCAAATCCTTGCCCATAACAAAAAAGAAGAACTACAACTGGACTTGGAAATCCCTCCACAAACCCCCTACTCCAATCCGTATTGGTTGAACCAACCGGGAACTTTGGGCATGTACCAGGTAGAGCGACCAGAAATTATAGGAATTCCAGAAACTCCCACTGCATTCAGCACCCAATTTGTTCTCGACTTTGAGGGTGTGGAAATTACTTTTGAAAAGCCAGTGGTCCACCGCTATTCCAAACCGGAAAAAGGAGAATTATATGAGCCATTTGTGGTAATACCAGAAGCTACATCGCGTTTTGAGGAAAAAGTGTTGATTTTTTCCTCCGCAACATCAAAGGATATTCGTGTGATGGTCAAGGCAGGAAGGGATAGTATTTCTGGTAATGCTACATTGGTGCTTCCGGATGGATGGAGTTTTTCACCTAGTCTTGTTCCTATTTCGATTGCTAGAAAAGGGCAGGAACAGGCAATTACATTTACGATTACAGCACCAAACGGGGAGAGTGAAGGCCATGTCTCTTCCTTGATAACCATAGGCGAAAAGGATTTTGATAAGGAACTTGTCCAGATTGACTACGAACACGTTCCCAAACAGTCGATACTTCTGCCATCCACCGCCAAAGTTGTCCGTATGGACATTCAAAAAACGGGGGAGCACATCGCGTACATTATGGGTGCGGGCGATAATGTTCCTGAGAGCCTGGAGCAAATTGGATATACGGTGCACGCCTTGCAGCCAGAGGACATTCAAAAAGGTGCCTTGGACAAATATGATGCCGTGGTAGTGGGTATACGGGCCTACAACGTTGTTGATGCGCTCAAATTTAAGCAGCCCCTACTCTTTGAATATGTAAAAAATGGAGGCAATATGATAGTGCAATACAATACCGCTAACCGATGGGCAAGGCAGTTTGAAAATATTGCCCCGTACCCTTTGACGCTTTCCAGAGATCGCGTTACGGATGAAAATGCTCCAGTGGAAATCATCGCAAAAAACCATGCATTGGTGAATTTTCCCAATAAGATAAAGGAAAAAGATTTTGAAGGTTGGGTACAGGAAAGAGGCTTGTACTATCCTAACGAATGGGACGATAGATTCACCCCTATACTCTCCATGCACGACGAGGATGAGACCCCTTCGCAAGGTGCCCTGTTGGCAGCGCCCTATGGAAAAGGTCACTATATTTATACCGGCCTAAGTTTTTTTAGGGAACTTCCGGCTGGTGTTTCCGGAGCATACAAACTATTTGCCAACATGCTTTCCATAGGAAAAAACGAAGTGAAAACAGATAACAATGTCAAAGGATAACCAAGTGGATACCCAATGGAAAAAAGAATACACGCTTGTGGTTCTTTTGAATGTGGCCTATATCCTGATCTTTTACTTTATCATGATTTTTAACAACTAAGTTTGATGAGTCTACTCGATTGGATCGTTCTCGGTAGTACATTGTTATTTATTGTAGTGTATGGGGTTTGGAAAACCCGCGGAAGCAAAAATGTGGACGATTATGTGCGTGGTGGCAACGATGCCCAATGGTGGACCATAGGACTTTCCGTAATGGCCACACAGGCCAGTGCCATCACCTTCTTATCAACGCCCGGGCAGGCTTTCCACGATGGAATGGGCTTTGTGCAGTTCTATTTCGGCCTTCCATTGGCCATGATTGCCATTTGTCTTGTTTTCATACCCATATATAAAAGATTGAAGGTCTTCACCGCCTATGAAATGCTCGAAAACCGATTCGATCTTAAAACACGTACCCTTACCGCCATACTTTTCTTGGTGCAGCGCGGTTTGGCGGCGGGAATAACCATTTTTGCCCCGTCCATCATTTTATCCGCCGTTTTGGGTTGGGATTTGCGAACCCTCAACATAATCATTGGGATATTGGTAATCATCTACACGGTTTCCGGGGGTACCAAGGCAGTAAGTGTCACCCAAAAACAACAGATGTTCATTATCATGGTGGGGATGTTCTTTGCGTTCTTCTTCATTTTGGGTTCCCTCCCCACGGATGTTTCCTTCGGAAAAGCACTGAAAATTGCAGGGGCCAACGACAAGCTACAAATTTTGGATTTCAGTCTTGATACCAACAACCGTTACACTTTTTGGAGCGGTATAACCGGAGGGTTCTTTTTGGCACTGGCCTACTTCGGCACGGACCAAAGTCAGGTGCAGCGGTATCTGTCCGGAAAATCTGTGAGAGAAAGCCAGTTGGGTCTGGTTTTCAACGGTGTTTTCAAAATTCCGATGCAATTTTTCATTCTGCTCGTGGGAGCGATGGTATTTGTTTTTTATCAATACAACCACTCACCCCTCAATTTTAATCCTGCAGCTACGGAAGCGGTTATGCAATCGTCCTATGCTGATGATTATAAAGCCTTGGAAGAGGACCACCAGCAACTGGAAATGGAAAAAAAGATAGCGCAAGAGGCATTTTCCTCAGCCCTCGCCCTTAAAGAATATAATGCCGTGGAACAGGCGGAGCAGAATATATTAAAAATCAATCAAAGGGAACGTGCCAATAGGAATACGGCCAAGGAATTGATAGCCCAAGCAAATGGCACCGTAGAGACCAATGACAAAGACTATGTTTTTATACACTTTATCCTTGAAAACCTGCCTGTAGGGCTCATTGGGTTGCTTTTGGCCGTGATTCTCTCCGCAGCAATGTCTTCCACGGCCTCGGAACTGAATGCACTGGGAACCATAACTGCCCTAGATCTCTTCAAACGAAATCTGAAAAAGGAGTATGATGAACGATTCTATCTGAAGGCAGCCAAGGGATTCACATTATTGTGGGGCGTTTTGGCCATAATCATTGCCTGTGTGGCAAGCTTGTTCGATAACCTGATACAGTTGGTGAACATTATCGGCTCCATTTTTTATGGCAACGTGTTGGGTATATTTCTTTTGGCCTTCTTTTTTAAGTTCGTTAGGGGCAATGCCGTTTTTGTAGCCGCCATTGTTACCCAAGTATTGGTGATCATTGGATGGTACCTGGATTGGATGTCCTATTTGTGGCTCAACGCCTTTGGTTGTATTTTGGTAATTTTGTTGGCAATATTGGTCCAGACCTTTGATAATTTTTTGGACCGTTCTCCCGCTGAAACGTAAAAAAGCCCACTGAATAAGCGGGCTTTTTTGCTTTCAAAATTGGGAAGCTTACATGGCGCCCCACTCTTTAAGAGAGTCTTTGTTCATTTTCACGTAATCGGAATTACCGGCTTCCTCAGCAACGGCCATGGAGCGTTTTGCAGCTTCAATGGCTCCTTTTTTGTCCCCCATTTTTGCATAGATAAGGGATTGTAGGCGCATCATCCAAAAACCGTTTTCATTCAAGGCGACAGCTTTGTCAATCCATTCCTTCGCTTTTTCCATATCCTGCTCTTCAGCAAAGTAATAGGAAGCAGAAGCAAAATAATCATTGGCACTTGGACCCGCCATAACGGCCTCAATGCTTTTACTTGCCTTTGCCATGGTGGGGACTTCAAATTTTACACCAACATAAGTGTTCTCCCAAAGTATGCCCAAGGTCGCTCCATTATTGTGCAAATCATCAATGGTAATGGTAAAGGTTTCAACAGGCATGGGCATTTCCTGAACCTCTGTCTTTACAACCGCAGCAACCTTTGAAGCATCCCAGTTTCTCGGTGTTCCCCAGTTATTGGTGTCAGAATAAAAGGTAATTTCCCAAACCGCCTCGCCTGGTTTGGCAAAAATGGCATAAGAACCAGCCTTGACCTCTTTTCCACCCACAACAATATCATCACTAAAAGTGACGGTCGTGTTCTTATTGGCTCCAGTTCTCCATAGGGCATCATAAGGTACTAGGTCACCAAAAATGGTCCTGCCCCTCATGGAAGGCCTTGAGTATTCCACAACAACATCGGTAAGACCTACGGTCTGTTTCAATGTTGAAGAAGGGCTGGGCTGTGGTGTTTGCAATTGGGCCTCCAGGGAGACGGTCAGCAAGGCCACGAAAACAAATAATACTAATTTTTTCATAGGATAGTGTTTTTAAACAATGTTACGTATGCAGCAAATCTAAATATAATGCCTTGCCCCGTTTGTTAAGAAAGCCTTAAAAGAACGTCCACATGAAATCTCGCTTGGTGATATTTAGTTTTGTTTAACTTTTTTAATTTTTGATTAAACAAATTGATTGTATCTTTGTGAAAACCTGTTGAATGAGACTATATCAATTAAGAGCAACCCAGATTTTACCCATATCCAAAAAAGAAGCTTGGGATTTCTTATCCAGTCCAAAGAATCTGAAAACCATCACCCCAGATCACATGGGATTTGACATTATATCAGGATCCGACCGAAAAATGTACCCCGGCCAGATCATTCAATACCGGGTGAAACCATTTCCATTCTATTCCACCAAATGGGTCACGGAGATAACCCACGTAGTGGAAGGTTCCTATTTTGTGGATGAACAACGTTTTGGCCCCTATGCCCTTTGGCACCACAAACATTTCCTGGAAGAAGTTGCGCAGGGCGTGAAAATGGAAGACATAATTGATTATAAGTTGCCTTTGGGTATCCTTGGGCAAATGGCACATCCTTTTCTGGTGAAATCGCAATTGAGGAAAATCTTTGAGTACCGGGAGCAAAAACTGAATGCCCTTTTTGGCAAAGTGGAAGGAGAAAAAAGTACTATAGAATTGGTCGCATTTTAAAATGAAAAAAAACATTTTACTCATTGGTGGTTCCTATGGCATTGGCCTAGAAATTGCTAAGAAACTGACTGGAAAACATCATGTATACATTGCCTCCAGAAGCTCGGAAGGTCTTTCAAACGTAGGCGCCACCCATATTCCTTTCGATGTTTTGGCCGATGACATTGGCCAAAAGAACATCCCCGAGGAAATCCACGGTTTTGTATTTTGTCCTGGCAGCATCAATCTAAAACCCTTGAAGATGTTGGACCTGAACGCCTTCAGAAACGACATGGAAATCAACTTTTTTGCTCTGGTAAATGTGGTTAAATCCGTAATGGAAAGAATGGCCGATGGGGCCAGTATGGTATTCTTCAGCACTGTTGCTGTAGACACCGGAATGTCGTTCCACACCAGTGTTTCTGCTGCCAAGGGAGCTGTGGAGGGCTTTGCCAAGGCCCTTGCGGCAGAATATGCGCCAAAAGTCAGGGTAAATGTCATTGCACCTTCGCTTGTGGACACCCCCTTATCCGAGCGTTTGCTCAACAACGAAAAAAAACGGGAGCAAATGGCCCAGCGACATCCTTTAAAGCGTGTTGGCTCAGCAACGGATATTGCTAATATGGCCCTATTTTTATTGGATGCGGAAAATTCCTGGATCACAGGGCAGGTCTTCAGCATTGATGGTGGAATGTCAGCTTTAAACACCAACTCATGAAGGAAAGGATCTCCATTTTTTGGTTTCGCAGAGACCTTCGTTTGGAAGACAATGTCGGTTTGTATCAAGCCCTTCAGAGTGGGCATCCCGTGCTGCCCATTTTCATTTTTGATACAGACATTCTAAAAAAATTGCCCAAAGATGATGCCCGTGTCACGTTTCTACATCGCCAATTGACCAAAATGGACAAGGAACTCCGTAACGATTTTGGCAGTGGCATTGGCATATACCATGGCAAACCTGTCGTTATTTTTGAAAAACTGCTTGGGGAATACCAAATAAAAACTGTTTACACCAACCACGATTATGAGCCATATGCCAAGGAAAGGGACTCTGAGATCAAATCCGCCCTTGAGGAAAATGGCATAGCTTTTAAAACTTTCAAGGACCAGGTAATTTTCGAAAAGGACGAAGTGGTCAAAAGCGATGGTGACCCCTATGTGGTTTATACGCCCTATATGAATCGGTGGAAGGAGAATTTTAAACCTTCCGTCGATTTGCTAGTGTATGATACCCGTTCCAACTTTGGTAAATTGCTAAAAAAGAAAGGGTTGCCGTCGTTGCAGCTTAAGGATATTGGATTTTCCCCATCAAAAATTGAGGTGCCCGATTACAAGGTTACCCCTACCCTCATCAAAAATTACGAAGATACCCGTGACTATCCGGCTAAGGAGTACGGGACTTCGCACTTGGGGCCCCATCTTAGGTTTGGTACGGTATCCATCCGAAAAATGGTAAAAAAAGCCATTGAAGAAAAAAACGAGGTGTTTTGGAACGAGTTGATTTGGAGGGAATTCTTCATGCAAATACTATGGCACTATCCGAACACCGTTAATGAGGCTTTTAGACCCAAATATGATCGGATTGAATGGAGAAACAACGAAGAGGAGTTTGAGCGTTGGAAAGAAGGGGAAACGGGGTATTTGTTGGTAGATGCGGGCATGCGGGAACTAAACAAGACCGGGTATATGCACAATCGGGTCCGCATGCTGGTAGCAAGCTTTCTTTGCAAACATTTGCTGATCGACTGGCGATGGGGGGAAGCCTATTTTGCTGAAAAATTGCTGGACTATGAAATGGCAAGCAATGTGGGCAATTGGCAATGGGCAGCCGGGAGTGGTGTGGATGCGGCCCCGTACTTTCGCATATTCAACCCCATGACACAAGTGGACAAGTTTGACAAGGAAAAGAAGTACATCCAAAAATGGGTGCCCGAATTTAATGACCCTTCATACCCCTCAAAGATGGTGGATCACAAAGAAGCCCGGGAGCGATGTTTAAAAGTTTACAAAGAGGCGGTTGGTTGATGCATTTTCAGTATTTTTAGGATTGTCAAAAAAAGTCCGATTGGACAATGGTGACCCGTTAAACCAACAAACCGCATTTTTAACAAATGCCAACTAACTCAAACATTATTATAATGAAAAGAATTGCCCTTCTGCTTGTTTTGTGTTCTATATCCTTGTCAATGCATGCACAAAAACTGAGTTCAAACAAAAAAGCCGTAATCGCTGCTGTGGAATCCCACAAAGACAACCTGATCCGTATCAGTGATTCCATATGGGCATTGGCGGAAACTGCTTTCAACGAATCAAAATCTGCCGAGGTCCTGGCGGAATATGCAGAAAAAAATGGGCTCATGGTCACCCGTGGAGTAGCCAACATCCCAACAGCATTTACTGCCACCTACGGTTCTGGAAAACCAGTGATAAGTATTTTAGGCGAATTTGACGCCCTTCCAGGCTTGTCCCAAAATACGGTGCCGGTAAAAGACCCGAGGGTGGATGGTGCGCCTGGGCATGGTTGTGGCCACAATATGTTCGGAGCGGCCAGTTTGGGGGCAGCAATTGCCATAAAAGAACAGATTGAGGCTGGGAAAATAAAAGGGACAGTCAAGTTTTTGGGTACACCTGCGGAAGAGAAATATTTCGCCAAGGTGTGGATGGTCCAAGCTGGGCTTTGGGATGATGTTGATGTAAACGTAAGTTGGCATCCTGGGGCTAATATTGAAGCCGATGTGCAAAGTGGCCTTTCTTTGATTGATTTTATCGTGGAATTCTATGGTCAGGCAGCACACGCTTCCGCAGATCCATGGAACGGACGAAGTGCCTCGGATGCATTGGAACTTTATACTACGGGCATTAACTACTATCGTGAGCACATTAGACCCTCCTCCCGCATACACTATCATATCCAAGATGGCGGGCAAGTGGTGAATGTGGTACCGGACTATTCCAAAATTTGGGTCAGGGTCCGTGATCCCAAACGGAAGGTAATGCTGCCCACCTATGAACAAGTGAAAAAAATGGCTGAAGGTGCCGCGATCATGGCCAATGTCGATTACAAAATCTCATTGGTGTCCGGAATTTATGAGACCTTGGTGAATCGCTCCGGAGGTGAGATCATGCAGAACAATTTGGAACTATTGGGCCCAATTTCCTATACCGAGGAAGAGTTGGCCTTCGGAAAAGCCATTCAAAAAGCCACCGGAAAGCCAGAAGTGGGGATGGACAGCAAAATAGAGCCCTTACGCGAAACTGAGGACCTGCCCGGTGGGGGATCTACCGATGTGGGCGATGTGAGTTGGAATGTGCCCAACATCAACCTTAGCGTAACCGTTGCCCCAAAAGACACACCATGGCACTCCTGGGCGGTTGTCGCCTGCGGAGGAATGAGTATTGGGCACAAGGGTATGGTATATGCCGCAAAGGCCATGAGCATGACCATGCTGGATCTTTTTGAAAATCCAAAGTTGGTGGAAAAAGTGAAGGAAGAATACAAGACCCGAAAAGGTGATGAAAAGTATGAGGCCATGATTGACGGTCCACCTCCTATTGGAGACAATTAAATCAATTAATTTAAAATACAAAAGACCACCTATTCCAATGAAAATGTACCTGGCGTTGATTTTTGGACTGATTTTTCTGACCCTCAGTGCACAGCAAGACAGATTGGCCATTTTTGACCATTTGATGGGAAAAACCTGGAAAGCAGAGGGCGAATGGGGTGATGGCACGAAGTTTAAACAGGAAACAAGCTTCAGATACAGTTTGGACAGTACCTTGATTATTGCTGAATCGGAAGGATTCACCGATAGGGCCCAAACTACTTTTGGTCCCAGAAATCATGGTATTCGCAAGTTTGACCCTCAAACCAATAGCGTCAAATTTTGGGAATTTGATGTTTTTGGCGGAGTGACTGAAGGTACCGTTAAAAGTAAGGGTAAGGACATAATGTATGTATATGACTATGGGGAGTCCACAATTACGGATTATTGGGAATACGTGGATGATAGTACCTATAATTTTATAGTAGGGAGTTATAAGGATGGTACTTGGGAGCAAACCTATTTAAAAACCCAGTTTCTTTCCGAAGAACCCTTCTTTGAATTTCAATTTGACCATTATGCCATTTTGGTCGCCAATTTGGAAAAAACAGGAGATTTTTATCGTGATGTATTCAGTTTGACCGAAATCCCAGCTCCCAATTTTGCTCCTGGCTATCGTTGGTTTCAAATGAACAATGGCACTCAACTGCACTTAATCGAAAAAGAAGGAATCGAATTCAAAAAGGACAAAAACATCCATCTTTGTCTGTCCACCCAAAACCTCGAAGGTTTTACCGAACATGTAATGGCTAAGGGTGTTGATTTTTACGATTGGCCCGGCAACAAGAATTCAATTTCAGATCGTAGGCCCGATGGGGTCAAACAAATCTATATCCAGGATCCTGAAGGATATTGGATTGAAATAAATGATGCAAAACACTAAATTATGGCAAGTACCGTGCTTCAAACTTTTCCACTTGGATTCCCTTGGCAGACCCAAGACCCATTTTTGTTCTGTGTGTACCATCTGGATCATTATCCAAACGGAAATGGCAATATGGGCCCGGACCCGGAGCTGCTAAAGAGCCGTAGTTTGGGGAATGATTTTAATCCCAGTCAAAAATGGCGAATGTACCACGGCCAGACCATCCCTGGGTTCCCATACCACCCCCACCGTGGTTTTGAGACCGTTACCATTGTGAACAAGGGGTACTGTGATCATTCTGATTCTTTGGGCGCCGCAGGAAGGTTTGGTGAGGGAGATGTGCAATGGATGACCGCTGGTAATGGCGTGCAGCATTCGGAAATGTTCCCTTTGCTCAATGACGATAAGGACAATCCACTCGAATTGTTCCAGATATGGCTCAATCTTCCCAAAAAAAGCAAGTTTGCCGCACCGCATTTCAAGATGTTGTGGCATGAGGATATCCCTTACGTCGAGGAAGAAAATGCGCAAATAAAGGTGATCGCCGGAAATTACAAGGGCACATGGGCCACCTCCCCTGCTCCCGATTCCTGGGCCGCACAGAAAGAAAACGAAGTCGCCATTTGGAATATCCATGTAGACCCAAACACCGTGTACGTTCTTCCCAAAGCAGATTCGAAGGTAACGCGCACCCTATATTTTTATGAAGGTTCCGAAATACACTTTGGTGACAGAAAGGTAAACCCCAATTTTGGGGTCTCGCTGGATGCGTCGCAAGAAACTTCCATAACTATTGGGGGGTCCAAAGCGCATTTTCTGCTGCTGCAGGGCAAACCCATTGACGAACCCGTGGCCAAATATGGGCCTTTTGTCATGAACACGGAACAGGAAATCCATCAGGCCATGGAAGAGTATCGGTTGACCCAATTTGGTGGATGGCCCTGGCCCTACCCAGACAACGTCCATGAGAAGGAAAGGGGACGTTTTGCGCTCTATCCCGACGGGAAGTTGGTGGAGAAAGGTTAGTTTTGGCACTATGGCCTCCCAATCATTTCAGCTAGGGAGTGGCTTTATTCTTTTATAGGAACAACCCCGTTTCGGATATCAGTTATTTTTCGAAAAAGTGATAGTTTCAAAGGCTTAATTATAATTTGTTGAGGTTTTCTTATCTTTTCAAACAAAATGGGATACCGATTTTCGTTACCAATTTTTTTGCTTCTATCCTTTGTTTCCATTGAACGGTCCCTAGGGCAAACCAAGGAAATTGACAGCCTTCAGAACCTATTAAAAACAGCAACGGACACCACAGAAGTCAATATTTTGCGGTTTTTGGGCCAACGCCTCCGTTCGCACGACAGGGAAAAGGCTCTAGATTATCTTTCCCGAAGTTTGGAAAAATCTGAGGAAACTGGCTTTGTATACGGACAGATCAATGGACTATATTCTCTGGGGCTTACCCATGGAATGACAGGAGGTTACGAAGAGTCGTTGGATTATTTAAACCGGTGTCTCAAGCTGGCCATTGAACATGGAGATTTTGAAACGCGCAATTCCGTTTACAATGCCATGGGCATAGTCTACAAACGCATCGGGGATTATCCAAAAAGCCAAAGTTATTATCTAAAGAGAATCCAGCTTATTGATTCTTTACAATTAGATCAGGATGTTTCTGCCCCATATCTGAACCTTGGGGTTCTGTATGATTTGATGGATGATCAACAAAGGGCCATTGAAAGCTATAACAAAGCCCTGGAAATGTATCGAGGAGATGATCGTGAATCGTTTGAAAATAACATACTGGATAACCTAGCGGAGATAGACTTCAAAAATGATGAATATGAAGTGGCCCTAAACAAATTTTTACAAACCAGTGCCTACTACCAAAAAACCGATCAGAATATCATACTATGCACTATTTATTCAAGAATCGGCGATTGTTATCTGAAATTAAAGCAATGGTCGCTTGCCAATGAATATCTTCAAAAATCATTGGAACTGGCACAGCAGCTATCCATAAAACAGGAAATTGCCGATGCCTATAACAATCTGGCCGATTTGAAGCTACAACAAAGGATATATGATGAAGCCACGGTCTATTCCAACAAAAATCTTGAGGGCCTCGAAAGTATGGGTGCTTATGACCAAAAGGTCAGGGCGCATGAAACCGCTTACAAAATATATGAAGCAACGAATCAATTTCCCAAGTCCATTTATCACCTGAACCAAATGATGGCCTATAAGGATAGTCTTTTAAATGAGACCAAGATCAAAGAAATACAGAACCTACAAGTACAGCACAATGTTTATTTAAAAGATAAGGAAATCAGGGAAAATGAGCTGCAACTGGCTCTGTTGAACACAACACTTTCATTGAACAATAAGCGCATTGTGTATCTTGTTATCATCACGTTGCTTTTATTTTTTTCTGCTGGATTGCTTTATTTTAGGTATCGAAGCAAGAAAAGATCCAACGAAACATTACGGAAAAAGAACGAGCTCATTTCTGCCCAAAAAGAAGTCATCGAGGAAATGAACGTAGAATTGGAAAAGCGCATGCTGCGGGCACAAATGAATCCCCATTTTGTTTTCAATTCCTTGAACTCCATACAACATCTCATCAATTCGGACGATAGGGTAAATGCCCTAAAATACCTTTCAAAATTCTCAAAATTGCTTCGTCAAGTGTTGGAAAGTTCCATTAACGTAAATCTCTCACTACGTGAGGAATTGGATTTGCTCCAAATCTATCTCGACCTGGAATCCCTACGATTTGATAATTCGTTCAACTACAAAATCACGGTTGATGAAAAATTGGATGTAAATGAACATCAAGTTCCTATGCTGCTCATTCAACCTTATGTTGAAAATGCAATAATACATGGATTAATGCCAAAAAAGGGACCGAAAAAGCTTTCCATCTCGTTTAATGATAAAGATAGATTTATAGAGTGCATCATTGAGGATAATGGTGTGGGTGTTGATTCAAAATCCAATCAAAACAGATCTGAGGGCCCCTCCAGAGGGATGTCCATTACGGCCAAGCGAATAGCGGGTCTGGAAAAGTTTTCGAATGAAGAACTACTAAAAATTGAAAGTTTGAACAGTGGTGATAATACAGGCACAAGAGTGACCATACTAGTGCCCAAAGAGGAACATCATGTTGAAAATCTTGCCGCTAAAAATGTGATCGAAATGGAATGATAAATCCCATTTTCTGCCAAATTTCGTAAAAACAAGATGTTTACTAACCTTTGATGGTTAGACCCGCACTATTTTCGCACCTATCGCCCTTAATCGCTCATCGATGTTCTCATACCCACGATCTATTTGCTCAATATTGTGGATAGTAGAGGTGCCTTTGGCCGAAAGGGCAGCAATGAGCAAGGAAACGCCTGCCCTTATATCTGGTGATACCATGGTCGTTGCCTTTAATGTGGACTTAAAATCGTGCCCAATCACTGTGGCCCTATGCGGATCGCAAAGAATGATCTTAGCTCCCATGTCCAGTAGCTTATCAACGAAGAAAAGTCTACTTTCAAACATTTTCTGGTGAATGAGTACCTCTCCCCTGGCCTGTGTGGCAACCACCAAAATGATACTTAAAAGGTCTGGTGTAAGTCCAGGCCAAGGCGCATCTGCGATGGTTAAAATGGAACCATCGATAAAGTTTTGTATTTCATAGCCCTTGGCGTGCTTGGGGATGAAAATATCGTCCCCCCTGCGTTCCACGGTAATGCCCAACTTCCTAAATACATTGGGAATCTGTCCTAGATCTTCCCAACTTACATTTTTGATGGTCAGTTCACTTTGGGTCATGGCGGCAAGTCCCATCCAACTACCTATTTCAATCATGTCGGGTAGCATGGTATGCTCGGTACCACCCAGTTGGTCAACCCCTTCAATGGTGAGCAGATTGGAACCGATTCCTAATATTTTGGCCCCCATGCGGTTCAACATTTTGCACAATTGCTGTAAATAAGGTTCGCAAGCGGCATTGTATATGGTTGTGGTCCCTTCTGCCAAAACGGACGCCATAACAATATTGGCCGTCCCCGTAACAGATGCCTCATCCAAAAGCATATAGGTGCCTTTCAGTTTCTTGGCCTCAACCCCATAAAAATGCTCTTCACGATTGTATCTAAACTTTGCCCCTAATTTGATAAAGCCTTCAAAATGGGTATCCAAACGCCTCCTTCCAATTTTGTCACCTCCGGGCTTGGGAATATAGCCTTTTCCAAACCGGGCCAAAAGCGGGCCAACCAGCATGATAGATCCACGTAGGCCACGACCGTCATTCTTGAACTTGGCCGATTGCAGATAATCCAAATTGATATCATCCGCCTTGAACGTATACGAGCCCTTGCCTTTCTTTTGGATTTTCACCCCAAGGTCTTCCAGAAGCGTAATCAATTTATTGACATCGATAATGTCTGGAATGTTATTTATTGTAATACGTTCTTCGGACAGTAAAACCGCACAAAGAATCTGAAGTGCCTCGTTCTTTGCGCCTTGGGGCGTTATTTCACCATGTAGTTGATGTCCACCCTCTATGCGAAATGTTCCCATGGATAGTGTTGGAGTTTAGTGCCTTTTTTTCCTGTTTCGGTGGATTTTCTTGGTGCCGCCATTCCTGTTGGGTTTGGTTTGTCGGCTTTTTAGAAACTGCCCACTTTCGGTTAGGTTCTCGCCTTTGCTCGCCAAATCAATCTCGCCATTGCTCAACTCCTTCAAGTGGGCGAAGATAGCGCCATCCTCCACGGTATCCTTGTTCCAGTTTAGGTAGCATTTCTTCATGTGGTTGGCTATGGCATATTCAAGCCCTGAGCGCATGTCGCCCTTCTCCCATTTTATGGCCACATCGATCATGCGTTTGATGTTGTTTCCGTAGAAACGATATTTTGGATGGTTCTGTGGATACTCCAAGGGTTCTGGTCGCTGTTGCAACACCTCTTTGGATGTTATGGGGAATGGGGAGTCCACATCCAATTTAAAATCGGACATAATGAACAATTGGTCCCAGAGTTTATGTTGAAAATCAGGCACATCCCTCAAATGGGGCTGCAAATTTCCCATCACGCTGATAATGGCCTTGGCCACTCGGTTCCTTTCCTCCCTATCCTCTATCGCCACAGCGTGGTCCACCATTTTTTGAAAGTGACGGCCATATTCTGGAATATGGAGCATGGGTCGCTCCGTGTTGTATTCTAAATTCTCTACTAAGTTCAAATTAAAAAGATTTAATGAAATTATGTATTGGGAAGTCCAATTGATAACGCCCGCAAATTACTAAAATTATGCCAATTGGAGCGTCTATAGTGAAATTACACCCTCCACGAGTGAAACTTCCTTGTATTTGGCAATTACTTCGTCGGGGTTTTTTAAATGCACCGTTATTGAAATACTGGTGTATGTCCCTTTTTTTGACTTTTTAGACTCGATCACAGCTCCTGTATTATCAAAGATGGAATGGATTTGGTCGATGCGTTTTTCATCAGTGGGTACAATAAACTTATACAGATAGGTGGAAGGCCATGAGGTGTTTTCCAACAACTGTTCCTTAAGCCGGGCATAAAAAGCCTCCGTGTCATCCTTGTCCATGGTCTATTTTTTTTACAAATATATAGGATAGCGTCCGATTTTTTTTCCTTACCCCTATTTCATTACTTTGTACACTTAAACAGTGTCATTGGGAAAGCAAAAAGTAGTGATAACCGGTGCCCCCGGAACAGGAAAGACATCCCTAGTCAAAGGATTGGAGGAAAAAGGGTTCCATTGCTATCACGAGATTATTCGCGATATGACTTCCAAAGCGAAAATGGAGGGGAATGGTGTGGATTTTGTATCAAACCCCCTGATGTTTGTGGAAGATGCCCACCAATTTAACAAGGATTTGCTTCAAGGTAGGGCCCAGCACTACAAACAGGCACAGAAAACGGATGTGGCGATCAGTTTCTTTGATCGGGGGATGCCTGATGTGCTTGCGTATATGGACTTTTTTGGACAATCCTATGGAAATGATTTTGTGAAAACCTGTAAAGCCCATAGATACGACCAGGTTTTTATTGTTCCTCCGTGGAAGGAAATCTATATTTCCGATAATGAACGCCTTGAATCCTTTGAGGAAGCTGAAAATATTCACCATGCTTTGTTGAACACCTATATACAGTTCGGCTACGATCCTGTGGAGGTACCCAAAGCTTCAATCTCCCAACGCATTTCTTTTATTTTGGAAACCCTTAATCATTTGTAGTGCAAAAGGAACCCAAGGCCATTTTGAAGCAGTTTTGGGGCCACGATGATTTCAGGGGCTCCCAAAAAGCGATCATAGATGCTGTTATTTCAGGGAAGGACGTTCTGGCCCTATTGCCCACAGGTGGGGGAAAATCAGTCTGTTACCAAGTCCCTGCAATGGCCATGGAAGGCATCTGTGTGGTAATTTCCCCTTTGGTGGCCCTCATTCAAGATCAGGTGAGCCAACTAGCCAAAATGGGCGTAAAGGCGATTGCATTGACAGGGGGCATTCCCTATGGAGAGCTCAATGATCTGTTGGACAACTGCGTGTACGGCAATTACAAATTTTTATATCTATCTCCGGAACGGTTGCAACAGTCCGTGGTTCAGGAAAGACTGCAACAGATGAACGTGAACCTGATCGCAGTGGATGAGGCACATTGTATCTCACAATGGGGCAACGATTTTAGGCCTGCCTATCTGGAATGTGCCAAAGTGCGTGAATTGGTTCCTTCAGCTCCAATGATCGCGCTTACCGCAACGGCAACACCAAAGGTGATGGATGACATTGTTGAAAATCTGGAGTTGGCGAACGTTCAAATTTTCAAGGACTCCTTTTCCAGGTCAAACATTGTATTTAAGGTAAAACAGACCCAGGACAAACACTATCAGCTTAAAAAATATTTGAATACCATTCCAGGAAGTTCCATCATATATGTGCGCTCGAGAAAAATGAGCGTCACACTTTCCGACTATCTAAACCAAAATAATATCAGTTCCGGTTTTTTTCATGGTGGACTGTCAAAAACGGACAAAAACGAAAAACTGGACCACTGGCTAAGGGATGAGACTCGGGTAATGGTAGCCACCAATGCCTTCGGTATGGGTGTGGACAAACCAAATGTCCGTTTGGTGGCACACTATCAAATTCCCGATAGTCTGGAAAGTTATTTTCAGGAAGCCGGTCGTGCGGGTAGGGACCAAAAGCCATCCACCGCTATAATCTTGACCAATTTGGACGACCAAGAACGTGCAAAACAGCAATTTTTATCAGCATTGCCAACAGTTTCGTTCATAAAGCAACTCTACCTGAAACTTTGCAACTACTTCCAGATTTCCTATGGTGAATGTCCCACGGAAGCCCTCGCCAGTAAGTTCAATGCGTTTTGCAAGCGCTACCACTTTGTCCCCAACATGGCGCTGAACGCGCTCCGCATACTGGACCAAAATTCCATTATTTCCCTTTCCGAGCTTTTCAATGAAAAGATTACCCTCAAATTTGTTGCCTCACGGGCCGGTATTTTCCATTATTTGGAAAACAATAAGAAATCGGCATCCATAATCCAGACCATTTTAAGGACGTATGGTGGTATTACGGAACATGAGACCAAAATAAACCTGCACCTGCTATCCCAGAAGACGGGGGAAACTGAAAAGCGCCTTAAAAAGATATTGGATCAGTTGCACCAGGACGGAATTGCCGAGTTCTCCCATGAAACAAGCGATCTGGAAATACATTTTTTGGTCCCCCGGGAAGATGAGCGCACAATAAATCCCCTGGCTAAAAAGATCGATGCGCAAGTGCAGGTGAAACACGACAATATGGGGGCCATGCTAAGATATCTGAACTTATCCAATACCTGTAGAAGTGTTTATCTGCTCCACTATTTTGGCGAAAAAGGTGCGGAAAATTGCGGTACTTGCGATATTTGCACCAGACAGAATCAACAGAACTCGGACCAAAATCTAGAAGAGAAATTGATTGAGTTGCTAAAATTGGGGCCACATTCGTCCCGAACATTGGAAAAAATGTCCGGAGCAAATGAAACTGCCCTTCTGAAAACATTGCAAAAACTACTGGAAGACGATTTTATTTTCCTAAACCATAAAAATGAATACACCCTCAGAACATAATCCACTTCGCATTGTATTTATGGGCACGCCCGATTTCGCAGTGGCAAGCTTAAGGCAACTCCTAGAGGCAGGGTTCAATGTAGTTGGGGTGATTACCGCCCCCGATAAACCTGCTGGTAGGGGGAGAAAGCTGAAAGCCTCGGCGGTAAAGGAATTTGCCCTGAAACACAAACTGCCCGTTTTGCAGCCCACCAATTTGAAGGATGAAGGGTTTTTAAAAGCACTAAGGGATTTAAGGGCCAACTTGCAGGTAGTGGTTGCCTTTAGGATGTTGCCCAAGGTGGTTTGGGCTATGCCCACCCACGGCACCTTCAATCTTCATGCCTCACTCCTGCCCCAATATCGAGGGGCCGCACCCATAAATTGGGCCATTATCAACGGAGAAACTGAAACCGGGGTCACCACTTTTTTTATTGATGAAGAAATTGATACTGGGAGCATCATCCTGCAAAAGAAATGCGGTATTGGTCCGAAGGACAATGCTGGTACACTACATGACAGGTTAATGGAACTGGGTGGTGAGCTTGTAGTGGAAACCTGTGCCCAAATCCAAAACGGAGCCGCGCAAAGCAGACCCCAGAAGCAAGCCACGGAATTAAAGGGTGCGCCAAAAATCCATAAAGAAACCTGCAGGATAGACTGGACACTGCCCATGAACAAAATCCACAACCATATCCGGGGGTTGAGTCCCTATCCCACGGCGTGGACCCAATTCGTGAATGGGGACCAACAAGAGCCTATCAAAATCTACAAAACCCAAATGGAAGCCATGGTACATGACCTCCCCACAGGCAAATTAATTGCCGGCAAAAAAGAATTGAAAGTGGCCGTACAGGGCGGCTATTTGCACTTGCTGGAAATTCAAATGCCGGGAAAACGAAAAATGGAGGTAAGCGAGGTTTTGAATGGGCTGGACGTGGACAAAAATGCCCATCTTCGCTAAGCCCTTGCTATGATTGGGCTGGCTTGATTTCCACTTTTTGGCTTCACTTTATCAACAAACGTTTTAAGTTATCAACAAAAAGTCCTATTTCCCTTGGTTTTACTTGCGCTAAACCCAAATCCGTATAAATTTGTTGAGCATTAAAATTATTTTAACAACAATTAATTTAATTCCATTATGAACAAAACAGAATTAATCGATGCTATGGCAGCTGATGCTGGCATCACTAAGGCAGCCGCCAAAAAGGCATTGGAATCTTTCTTGGGAAATGTAGAGGGATCTCTTAAAAAAGGAAACAGGGTTTCTTTAGTTGGTTTCGGTTCTTGGTCCGTATCCAAAAGAAACGCCAGAGAGGGTAGAAATCCACAGACCGGTCAAACCATCAAGATTGCAGCTAAGAATGTTGTAAAGTTCAAAGCTGGAGCAGAATTGAGCAATGCGGTAAACTAGTTCAATTTGGTTAAAATATATGAAGAGAGCATCTCGCAAGGGGTGCTCTTTTTTTTATCCATTTTTTAGTTTTTTGTAATTATCCCAGATTATATTACATTTAGAAACAAGATTCTTTCAAAGATGGTGAGCCACGAGCCCAAAAAAGGTAAATTACTTGTCGCCGAACCCACATTGTCGGGAGATGTTTCTTTTAACCGATCTGTGGTTTTATTGGCCGAGCACAATCAGGAGGGCTCCGTGGGTTTTATCCTGAACAAACCGCTGGACTATACCATTTGTGATCTTATCTCGGAAATCACGATTCCCTTTAAGGTATTCAACGGTGGGCCGGTGGAGCAGGACAACCTCTATTTTATCCATAAGGTACCGCACCTTATTGATGACAGTATCGAAATCTCAGACGGTATTTTCTGGGGAGGCAATTTTGAAAAAACCGTGGAGCTCATCAACAACAAAACCATATCCGAACAGGATATCCGATTCTTTTTGGGCTACTCGGGTTGGGGGTCCGAACAGTTGGATCAAGAACTAATGTCCAAATCCTGGGTAGTGGTCCAGAATGAGTACGAGAGCAATATCCTGAAAAAAGCTTCCAATGCTTTCTGGAAGGAAAAAATGATTGAGCTTGGGGGCGATTATCTTCTGTGGTCCAACGCTCCAGAAAACCCCGCACTTAACTAGCGCGTTTTAACCCAATCTGGCAAGCGCATTTAATTTGCCCAACAGGTTTTTTCCCATGTTGCCGCCATACTGTTTTTTTCTATATCGGGTGATCGGTAGTATCCCTACAATACTGTTGGTAATGAAAAGTTCATCGGCCTGTTGCAGTTCAAATGGCGATATGGAACTTTCCTGAAAGTCAATTTCCTCCATTTTGGTAATGATTTCCTTTAGTTTTTTTCGGATAATGCCATCTAAACATCCATCCATCAAGGGCGGTGTCTTAATGGTGCTGTCCTTGACCAGAAACAAGTTGCCATTGATGGCCTCGACCACCTGTTTTTCTGTGTTGATCAAAAGACAGTTGTCGTATCCATTCTCTTGCGCATATACGCTGGCCACTACGTTCAACAATTTGTTGGTGGTCTTTAGGTTGGAAAGCATGTCCCTATTCACATAAAAATCTTTGAACAGCTCCACTTGGCAATGGGTTTCTGGAATAAGATAAAAGGGGGCATCCAACTCATGGCATTCCAAAATGTAAGCGATATCATTGGTTTCGGGCCTGTACAGTCCACCTGATTTTCTAAAAACCGTCAACCGCACACGGGCGGCACTGTCCCCCAAGCCATTTGCCTTAACCGTTTGCAGGATTTGTTCCTCAAGGAATTCCAGGGTAAATGTCATGGGTATTTCCATTCTCAGGATCCGCATGGAGGCCATTAGCCTAAAATAGTGGTCTTCCCAAAAAAAGATTTTTCCATGTATGCAACGCATGGTTTCGAAAAGCCCATCGCCATACTTTAAACCGCGGTTGTGGTGGCCCAAAATCCGTGTATCGTCTTCTACCAGGTTTCCATCAAAATTGACCATAAAAAATCCCGATTTTATTCGGGACCAAAGATACGTTTTAGTTGAGAATGCTTTATTTGGAACCGAGCACTTGCTTTAGATCGGATATTTGGTTTGACCAGAGCATCTTGGCCTCATCAACTTCATCCTCTTCGGCAAAATCGATTATGAACAGCGAGACATCCTTGGTGATTTCGTCAACAATGATGCGCATCTCAAAAAAGGAATCGTCATCGTTTTCCTCCCAGGCAAATTTCACAAACTCGTCGCTTTTTCGCTTGAGCATCTTGGCCCGCTCTTCAGAATCGTCCCAAATAAAGGTGAATATCTCACCACGGGAATTCACATTGTCGGCATACCACTCGGAAAGGCCTGACGGGGTTGAAATATATTGGTAAAGCAACTGTGGCGATGACTGTATCACAAATTCTATCTCAAATTTTATCTTATCACTCATTATCGCGTTCCGTTAGTCTTTTTTAAAGATTGATATAGTTGGGTAAGATAAAAAAATAAAGATCAAATAATAAATTAATACCGATTTTTGATTCGGGAAAAATTAAACTTTATATTTGCACCCGCAAAAACAAACCACGGCGAGGTAGCTCAGGTGGTTAGAGCGCAGGATTCATAACCCTGAGGTCGGGAGTTCAAGTCTCCCTCTCGCTACAAAAAAAGACCATCAATTTGATGGTCTTTTTTTAAGGTCAATCTACGATGATCCCAATTTACAGACTCTCCTTCATGATTTGTTCCACCACTTCTGGATTCAAAAGCGTTGAGGTATCCCCTAGGTTACTGGTATCTTTCGATGCTATTTTTCTTAAAATCCTCCGCATGATCTTGCCGCTTCGTGTTTTGGGCAACCCCGGTACAAATTGAATCTTGTCCAATTTTGCAATGGGGCCAATATGTTCGGTGATCATTTGGTTTATTTCCTTTTTGAGGTTATCCCGGTCGCGGGACTCCCCCGTTTCCTTTAATATGACATAACCATACAGCGCATTGCCCTTAACATCGTGCGGGAAGCCTACTATGGCCGATTCTGCAACCGCCGGGTGTTCGTTTATGGCGTCCTCAATGGGTGCCGTTCCCAGATTGTGCCCGGATACAATAATCACATCGTCCACCCGGCCGGTAATGCGATAATAGCCCACCTCATCCCTCAGCGCACCATCTCCCGTAAAATACATGCCCTCAAAAGCTGAAAAATAGGTGTCCTTATAACGTTGATGGTCTCCCCAGATGGTTCGAGCAATTGATGGCCATGGAAACTTGATGCATAAGCGGCCATCGGCCTGGTTTCCTTTGATTTCCTTTCCATTTTCGTCCATAAGGGCGGGTTGCACCCCAGGTACGGGCAAGGTAGCATACGTTGGCTTGGTAGGCGTTGAATATGGGATGGGGGAAATCAAAATTCCTCCAGTTTCGGTTTGCCACCAGGTATCCACAATGGGACATTTTTTATCCCCAACATGATCGTTGTACCAGTGCCAAGCCTCTTCGTTGATGGGCTCTCCAACGGTCCCCAAAACCTTCAGACTGGAAAGGTCATATTTGGTAACAAAGTCCAAACTTTCCTTGGCCAACGCACGTATGGCCGTTGGCGCCGTATAAAACTGGTTGATTTTATGCTTTTGGACAATTTCCCAGAACCGTCCAAAATCGGGATAGGAAGGAGCCCCTTCGAACATAACCGTGGTGGCTCCATTGGCCAATGGTCCATAAACAATATAGGAATGCCCTGTTATCCATCCGATATCGGCTGTGCACCAATAGACATCATCTTCCCGGTATTGGAACACATTCTTAAAAGTATAGGCGGTATACACCATGTACCCAGCCGTGGTGTGCATCATGCCCTTGGGGCGTCCCGTGGACCCAGAGGTATACAAAATGAAGAGAGGATCCTCCGCCTCCATGATCTCCGCCACACAGTCTGCATAGGCTTTGTCCAATAATGGTTGCAGCCAATGATCTCGGCCATTCTTCATGCTGATTTTTTCCTTGGTCCGCTTGGCTACCAGTACCGTTTCCACATGTGGGCATTGTTTTAGAGCCTCATCCACTATGCCCTTTAGGTCGATGGTTTTGTTTCCCCGGTAGGAACCATCTGAGGTGATGACCATCTTAGCGCCACAGTCATTGATTCTGGTTGCAAGTGCGGTGGATGAAAACCCTGCAAAAACCACCGAGTGAATGGCCCCGATGCGGGCACAGGCCAATACCGAGATGGCCAGTTCCGGAATCATGGGCAGATAGATGATTACCCGATCTCCTTTTTTGATCCCTTTTTCCTTCAGCACATTGGCAAATTTGCTCACCCTTTCGTGCAGTTGTCTATAGGTGATGTGTTCCGCTGCCTCTCCGGGGTCGTTTGGTTCAAATAGGATGGCCGTTTTGTTGCCACGGCTCCTAAGGTGGCGATCTATGCAATTTTCGGTAATGTTGAGCTGTGCTCCCTCAAACCATTTGATCTCTGGCTTTGTGAAGTCCCATTCGAGTACCCTGTCCCATCGTTTTCGCCAAAAAAAATGCTCTTCCGCCACCTCTTCCCAAAACGCTTCCGGATTCTGGACCGATTTACGATAGACCTGAAAATATTCCTCCAAATGTTTGATATGGTAGTTGCTCATTGGATTTTTTTAAAATCAATCTAAAATTATAAAAAACAGGCGAGTGTTGTCCATCCGCTTCAATGTTGAATCGCCTCCCCTGCCCCACTCGGTATGCGAATGTTCTCAACCATTTCTTGGACTTCTTCGGATGGTGGCGAGGTGAATCGGGAAACCAAAATGGCCATGGCAAAATTGGCAAGCATGCCCACGGTGCCAAAACCTTCGGGGGAAATGCCCCACCACCAATATGCTTCCGTACTGGTTTCTGGCTGTCCTATCCAACCGAGTTTAAACCGGGCAATGTAGTAGCAGGTAATGCCCAATCCTACCACCATGCCTACAATGGCTCCTTCTCGGTTCATCCGCTTGCTGAAAATGCCCATCACAATGGCCGGAAAGAACGAGGAAGCCGCCAGACCAAAGGCCAAGGCTACCACGGAGGCCACAAATCCCGGTGGATTTATACCAAAGTAACCCGCTACAACCACAGCGGCCAAAGCTGAAAATCGAGCTATCCATAGTTCCTTTTTATCGGAAATGCCTGGGGCCAATTGTTTTTTGATCAAATCGTGGGAGATGGATGTGGAGATTACCAAAAGTAATCCTGCTGCTGTGGACAATGCAGCCGCCAAACCACCTGCGGCGACCAAGGCAATTACCCAATCGGGCAATCCTGCAATCTCGGGATTGGCCAAAACGGTGATGTCCCTATCTACATAGAGCTCATTGATACCCTGACTGAAGTTGTAAATAATCCGTTCCCCATGATCTCCCCTGGATTCCGAGAACTCGGGTTGTTTTCCAACAATGGCGGATCCTGGCAAGTATTGGATTTTGCCATCTTCGTTTTTGTCCGTCCAAGCAATCAATCCAGTGTCCTCCCATTTGGTGAACCATGTGGGGATTTCAGCATAGGGGGTGTTATGGACTGTCTCCATCAAATTGGTCCTTGCGAAAACAGCAATGGCAGGTGCAGTGGTATATAAAATCGCTATGAACAAAAGCGCATATCCAGCCGATTTTCGAGCATCCCGAACCTTGGGAACAGTAAAAAAACGGATTATGACGTGAGGGAGGCCTGCCGTACCCAGCATCAACGAAGCGGTTATAAAAAAGACGTCTGTCATCGATTTGGTGCCATTGGTATAGGGAGTGAAACCCAGTTCGGTCATCAATCCATCCAGTTTGTCCAATAGATACAGGCCATCATCCCCTGCCGAACCGAATCCCATTTGCGGAATAGGGTTCCCCGTGGCCATAATGGATATAAATATGGCTGGCACCATAAAGGCGAAAATCAAAACACAATATTGGGCCACTTGGGTATAGGTTATACCTTTCATCCCTCCCAAAAAAGCATAGAAAAGCACTACGGCCATACCAATGTAGACGCCGGTATTGACCTCAACATCCAAAAAACGGGAAAAAACCACTCCAACACCCCGCATTTGTCCGGCAACATAGGTAAAGGAGACAAAAAGCGCAGCCACCACGGCCACGGTACGGGCCACATTGCTGTAGTACCGATCCCCAATAAAGTCAGGGACAGTAAACTTTCCAAATTTGCGCAGGTAAGGTGCCAATAGCAAAGCTAAAAGCACGTAACCCCCAGTCCATCCCATCAGGTAAACGGAGCCATCATATCCCGAAAATGCTATGATTCCCGCCATGCCCAAAAAAGAGGCGGCGGACATCCAATCAGCAGCAGTGGCCAAGCCATTGGCCAAAGGGGAAACGCCTCCCCCAGCCACATAAAATTCTTTGGTGGAGCCGGCCCTGGACCAAATAGCTATCCCTATATATAATGCAAAAGTGAGTCCGACAATGATAAAGGTCCACGTTTGAATACCCATGCGCTACTCGTTTACCTTGTATTTTTTGTCCAATTTGTTCATCAAACGGACATATACAAAAATGAGGATCACAAAAACAAATATGGAACCTTGCTGGGCAAACCAAAAACCAAGTTTGAATCCAGCCAGGCGAATGGTGTTGAGCTGGTCTACAAAAAGAATCCCGAAACCGTAGGAAACCAAAAACCAAATGGAAAGCAGTATGGTGAGGTAACGCAGGTTCTCCTTCCAGTATTTTTTTCGCTGTGAGGTATCCATTCTTTTCTTTAAGAAGAGAAAGATAGGAAATCCATTGCAAAGAAATCCGTTGTAAAAACGAAATACCTTACTTAGGAAAGACTTTTTAAATAGTCGGAAACATTTTGGCCTATGCGTTCATGGATGTTGGCAATGTCCTCCTTTTGAAACGGTTCTCCCAAGATACTTTCATACAATTCAATGTACCTTTCAGAAACGGAGGCCACGTAGGCATCGTCCATTTTGGGTACTGTTTGCCCTTCCAATCCTTGAAAGTTATTGGAAATCAACCATTGGCGCACAAACTCTTTGGACAATTGTTTTTGGGGTTCTCCGTGGTCCTGCCGCTCTTGATAACCGTCTGCATAGAAATATCGAGAGGAATCTGGGGTATGGATTTCATCAATGAGGACAATTTCACCTTCTGCGGTCTTTCCAAACTCATATTTGGTGTCGACCAAAATCAGTCCATGTTTAGCAGCTATTTCCGTACCTCTTTGGAAGAGTGCCTTTGTATATTTTTCAAGGACTTCATAATCGTCATTGGAGACAATACCTTTTCTCAGGATGTCCTCGCGTGAAATGTCCTCATCATGGTCTCCCTTGTCCGCTTTGGTCGCCGGGGTGATGATGGGCTTGGGAAATTTATCATTTTCCTTCATCCCTTCCGGCATGGGAACCCCGCAAAGCATTCGTTTGCCCGCTTTGTATTCCCGGGCCGCATGCCCAGAAAGATATCCCCGTATCACCATTTCCACCTTAAAAGGCTCACAGGCCTTGCCAATGGCAACGTTGGGGTCTGGTGTGGCCATCAACCAGTTCGGCACCAAATCCTCAGTGGCTTTCATCATGTGTGTGGCTATCTGGTTGAGAATTTGCCCCTTATATGGAATTCCTCTTGGCATCACCACGTCAAATGCAGAGATTCGGTCCGTGGCCACCATCACCAAAAGGTCATTTTCCAGCTTGTACACTTCCCTTACTTTTCCCCTATATACCGATTGCTGTCCGGCAAAATGGAAGTCGGTAGACATTAAGGTATTATCCGCCATGCTAAAATTGATTTTGATGCTCTATGTTCTTGTATGCATCGATGACCTTTTTTACGAGTCCATGGCGAATTACATCCTTGTCATCCAAATATATTATGCTGATGCCGTTTACGTCCTTCAGAATGAGCAATGCTTCCTTCAGACCCGAAATGACCCGTCTTGGCAAATCAATTTGCCCTGGATCGCCGGTCAACAAAAATTTGGCATTCTTGCCCATTCGTGTTAAGAACATCTTCATTTGGGCATGGGTAGTGTTCTGGGCCTCGTCCAGAATCACGAAGGCATTGTCCAATGTACGTCCTCTCATAAAGGCCATCGGAGCAATCTGAATGGTGCCATCTTCAATATATTTGGCCAGTTTTTCAGTGGGTATCATGTCCCGAAGGGCATCATAGAGGGGCTGCATGTAAGGATCCAGTTTCTCTTTTAGATCTCCGGGAAGAAATCCCAGGTTCTCTCCCGCCTCAACGGCCGGCCTGGTCAAAATAATGCGCCTGACCTGTTTTTCCTTTAATGCTTTTACCGCCAGGGCAACCCCTGTGTAGGTTTTACCCGTGCCTGCGGGGCCAATGGCAAAAACCATATCGTCCCTTTTACAAGCATCCACGAGTTTACGCTGGTTGGCGGTCTGTGCCTTTATGAGCCTTCCGCTTACACCATGCACCAATACATCGTCACTGCTCTGGGATGCCGTATAGTCTTCCTTGCCATTGCTTGTGAGCACACGCTCGATCATGTTCTCATCCAACTTGTTGTATTTGGCAAACTGGCCGGTAAGCATGTCAAAACGTCTATCGAACTCCTCCAAAAGTTCTTCATCGCCATAGACCTTGATCTTACTGCCCCGCGCCACTATCTTAAGCTTGGGGAAATATTTTTTGAGTAGTTCGATGTTTTCATTTCGCTGCCCAAAAAAGTCCTGGGGGCTGATTTCCGTGAGTTCTATAATAAGTTCGTTCAAAAAAAGGGGTGTGTTTTATGGTTATTTTTTGAAGAATTGTATTCTTTCTTTTTTAATGTAATTTTACTGCACAAACTTAACCAAAAATCAATTTGAGCGCAGAAAAACATATCAACAGTATTGCATGGCAATCATAACCTTAACTACCGATTTTGGGCTCAAGGACCACTTTGTGGGTGCTGTAAAAGGTACAATACTGAGCAATCTGCCCGAAGCCAACATTGTTGATATTTCACATGCGATAGGACCCTTCAACATTCAAGAATGTGCCTATATCCTCAAAAACGCCTATAGGTCGTTTCCTGCAGGAACGGTACACATTGTTGGCGTGGATTCCGAAATTTCCCCGGAAAATGAACATATTGTTGTTTTGGTTGACGGGCATCATTTTGTTAGCGCCAACAACGGTGTCATCTCTTTGATCACATCTGAGGTAAAGCCAGAAAAGGTGTTTGAAATTCAAATCCCCAATGTTGATTCCGGTTCATTTCCCGTACTCGATATTTTTACCCAGGTCGCCTGTCATATTTCACGCGGCGGCAAACTGGAGGTGATCGGGAAACCCTTTCAGGCTTTGAAGGAGCTCAAGGATTTTGAGCCAAGGATATTGAACGAGGGTAGGACCATTTCAGGCAATGTCATCTATATCGATAATTATGGCAATGTGGTCACCAATATCCAACGAAGCCTTTTTGAGGCTTATCGGAGTGGACGTAATTTTGAAATGGTGGCGAGAACAACCAAACTGAACACGATCCATAAAAGCTATAACGGCATTGTGAACTATGACTTGGATAGGCAGCAGCGAAAAGGTCCCGGCGATGCCCTTGCCCTTTTCAATTCTGCAGGATATATTGAATTGGCCATCTATAAAAGTGACCTGAGCTCCGTGGGAGGTGCTTCGAGCCTTCTCGGTCTGAATTACAGGGACACGGTAACCATAAATTTTATATAAATGCTGATTCGCATTGTAAAACTCACCTTTAAACCCGAAAATATCCTTAGTTTTGAACGCATATTCAGGGAGTCCAAAGAGGGTATACTTGGCTTCAATGGCTGTCGGCTGGTGGAGCTATATCAAGATATGAAGGATCCCTGCATTTTTTTTACATACAGCTTTTGGGAAAAGGAATCAGATTTGGAAAACTATAGAACATCGGATTTTTTTAAAGGGGTTTGGGGCAATACAAAAACGTTGTTTTCCGAAAAACCCGAAGCCTGGAGCGTTAAGCAAATAGCAATTGGCAAGGAACAATGATGGATGATAGAAAAACAAAAACGGACAACCTACAACCAATAATTGACAACCGTTAACTGAATAAAAGTGTTTGCAATCTTCAAAAGAGAGGTACGATCCTTTTTTACTTCCCCGATAGGCTATTTGATCGTTGGATCTTTTCTGCTGCTCAATGGTCTCTTTTTATGGGTGTTCAAAGGTGCTTTCAACATATTTGACTATGGTTTTGCTGATTTGGGCAACTTTTTTCTACTCGCCCCTTGGATTTTCATCTTTTTGGTGCCCGCAATCACCATGAAAAGCTTTTCAGACGAACGCAGAATGGGCACTTTGGAACTGTTGCTGATCAAGCCTATTTCTGTTTGGCAGTTGGTACTCGGAAAGTTTTTTGGCGCATTGCTTTTATGCATTATCGCCATTATACCAACAATTATATATGTCCTTTCCATTTCCAGTTTGGGAATCAACGAGGGTAATTATGATGTTGGTGTTGTGCTGGGATCCTATTTTGGATTGTTGTTTTTGATAAGTGCCTACACCGCAATCGGTGTGTTTTCCTCTACGCTATCGGATAATCAGATAGTGGCTTTTTTGGTGGGTATTTTATGCTGTTTTTTGCTCTATTATGGATTTGACGCGGTTTCAACCCTCTTTGCAAATGGAAACTCACAGCAAATGATACAAGCCATGGGTGCCAGATCGCATTTTGACAGTATTGCACGCGGAGTTATTGATACCAGGGATTTGGTCTATTTTGCTTCCATCACCCTGTTTTTTCTATTTCTTACACACCAACGTTTAAACCGATTGCCACGATGAACCGAAAATTGTTGATTTCGGCCCTCAAAGCCATCGCCCTTGTTTTGGTAATGAACCTTCTTGGAAGTTTGGTGTATGCACGACTCGACCTTACCGAGGACAAGAGGTACACCTTGTCCCAACCTGCCGTTGAAGTTGCCCAAAAGTTTGATGGTCCCGTGATTATTGATGTTCTTTTGGATGGCAACATTCCTCCGGAATTTTCCAGGCTCAAGAGTGAGACTATCCAATTGTTGGAATCCTTTTCTTCCAAGAACAAGAACATAAAGTACAACCTGGTTGATCCCTTGCAAGATGAAGGCCAGGTCCAGGAAACTATTGCCGAACTCCAAAAATTGGGATTGCAACCGGCCAATGTCACCGTTGAGGAAAATGGTCGGGTTTCCCAAGAGTTGGTCTTCCCTTGGGCTTTGGCAAACTATAGGGATAAGACGGTAAAGGTTCCCTTGTTGAAAAACAAGTTGGGCTCCACGTCGGAAGAGCGCATCAACAACTCGGTGCAGCAACTGGAATATGCTTTCGCAGATGCCTTCACGAAATTGAGCACCATTGAAAAGAAAAGTGTGGCCGTTATCAAGGGCAATGCCCAATTGGAAGATATCTACCTTGCTGATTACCTGAGCACGATACGGGATTACTACAATATTGGTGCCATCACCTTGGATTCTGTTGCCACCAACCCACAAAAAGTGCTGGACCAATTAAAGGGATTCGATTTGGCCTTGATCGCCAAACCCACTGAGCCTTTTTCTGATGAAGAAAAATATGTCATGGATCAATTCATGGTCAATGGAGGAAAAACCATCTGGTTGGTAGATCAAGTGGCCATTGAAATGGACAGCATTTATAAAGGAGGTGGCAGTGCCATGGCTCTTCCCCGAGAGTTGAACCTGAAAGATTTCTTCTTCAATTATGGTCTCCGCATCAATCCTGTGCTGGTCAACGACCTGTATTTTACCCAAATTGTTCTGGCCACGGGAGAGGGTAACGACTCCCAGTACAACCCCGTGCCCTGGTATTATCATCCCATGGTTTTCTCCAGGAACAGCCACCCCATCAACACCAATATTGAAGCCGTAAGGTTCCAGTTTGCCACCCCCATGGAGATTTTGGAAAATGATTATGGGAAAACAGTGCTCTTGATGAGCTCCCCCCTTTCCAAAACAGAGGGCGTACCAACTCAGATTGGCCTCGATATTTTGAACACACCTCCAGACCGGGAAAGTTATAACAAAGGGAACCAACCCTTGGCGGTACTGGTGGAAGGAAACTTCGTTTCCATGTACGAGAATCGTATTAAACCTTTGGAACTTGAAAAAAATGTGGAGGTGGGTGGTTCCAACAAAATGGTGGTTATATCCGATGGCGACGTCATAAAAAATCAGCTTAGAAATGGGAGGCCGCTGGAATTGGGTTACGATAAATGGACCAACAGTTTTTATGGCAACAAGGAGTTTTTGGTCAATTGCACCAATTATCTTTTGGACGATGATGGACTTATAAACATCAGAAACAAAAAGGTATCCATCCCCATGCTTGATGCACAGAAAATTCCAGCAGAAAAAACTAAATGGCAACTACTGAACATTGGGGTTCCAGTGGTATTGACACTGTGTTTTGGTATTTTCTTTAACCTGTATAGAAAAAGAAAATTCACCCGATAGGTGTTGATAAATTTGTTTCTTTGCTAAACCGTTTTAAGATATATTTGTTTTTGTCGATTTTATAAGCCCATGTTGGATAAGATTGATGGACATGGGCAAACATTCTAAAGAATTTCTTTAATGAAGTTTATTGTATCCAGCACATATTTATTGAAACAATTGCAGGTTTTGGGAGGAGTTATCAACAATAGCAACACACTTCCCATCCTCGATAATTTTCTTTTCGATCTCAAAAAGAACCAGCTTACCGTTTCCGCTTCGGATTTGGAGACCACTATGAGTTCCGTTTTAAAAGTGGATTCCGATTCCGAGGGCATCATTGCAGTTCCCGCCCGTTTATTGTTGGAAACACTCAAAACATTTCCAGAACAACCTTTGACCTTTGTGGTCGAGGACAACAATACCGTGGAAATCAGTTCCAATCATGGGAAATATGCCTTGGCCTATGCTGATGGTGCTGAATTTCCAAAAGCGGTAGAGGTTAGCAATCCGAGTTCCACCACACTTATGGGGGATATTCTCGCCACTGCCATAAACAAAACCATATTTGCTGCGGGCAATGATGACCTGCGCCCGGTAATGAGTGGGGTCTTTTTTCAGTTTTCTCCTGAAAATTTGACCTTTGTGGCCACTGATGCCCACAAATTGGTAAAGTATCAAAGACAGGACGTATCCGCTTCTCAAGTTGCTGAATTCATTATGCCCAAAAAACCTCTGAATCTGTTGAAGGGCATCTTGGCCGGTTCGGAATCCGAAGTGACCATTGAATACAACGAGAGCAACGCCAAGTTCATCTTTGATAACTCCGTGCTTATATGTCGCCTCATTGATGGGAAATATCCCAATTACGAAGCGGTGATTCCAAAGGAAAATCCGAACAAGTTGACCATTTCCAGAAACCAATTCCTGAGTTCGGTGCGCAGGGTCTCCATCTTCTCGAACAAGACCACGCACCAAATCCGGTTGCGAATGGCGGGTGCAGAACTTAATATTTCTGCGGAGGATGTGGATTACAGCAACAAGGCCGAAGAACGCCTATCCTGCTCCTATCAAGGAGATGATATGCAGATTGGCTTCAACTCCCGTTTTTTGGTAGAGATGTTGAACAACTTGTCCTCAGATGAGGTTTCGTTGGAAATGAGCCTTCCGAACCGGGCGGGTATCCTCACCCCCATTGATGGATTGGATGAAGGCGAACAGGTCACTATGTTGGTCATGCCGGTGATGCTGAACAATTAGAACATCTCCTTATCTTATACCGTAAAGTGAATCGAACTGTTCGTTGATCCATTCATCGATAAATTACAGATTTAGTCGGTTATAAATGGTTAGTTATCAAGTGTTTTCTAGTTTTAAAGGTTAGTAAATCACAACCTTAAACTTTTGAATATGAAAAAACTTACACTAGCAGTAGCTGCTTTTTTTATGATCGCTTTTTACTCCTGTGATACAGAGCCAGTAGGTTCGGACACATTGGAAAGTGTTGATGGAAAGGGCAAGCTAAAAAAGAAACAAAAAAATGATGATGATGATGATGAAAAAGAGGATGAGTGCAATATCACCCTTCTACCCAATTTGCCAGCCATGGTCAACGCCTGTACCACGGCCAAAGGACTAGATGCCAGTGGCACCTATTTTGATTTGACCATTAACGACACCGAGCTTGCTGGTAACTATGGCGCCTGGTGTATTGATGTTGACCTATCCTTAACCGGTAACGAATGTTTCGATGCCGATGTTTATTCAAGCTATGCTGAGCTTCCTGCCGGGGCTTTTGAAAATCCAGGAAATTTTGACTTGGTCAACTGGATTCTCAATCAGGACTTTGCCTCCCAAGGATATACCATGGGTGAAATTCAATGGGCCATATGGGAACTGATTGACAATCAAAACTGTGTTGCTTGTACGTTCCTGGGTGCACCAGGTGTAGATTGGAGCGAAGCAAATGCACAAGAGATTGTTGATGCGGCCGTAGCCAATGGTGAAGGGTACGAACCCGGTGAAGGAAACTTGTTGGCAGTCGTGTTGATTCCCAACAATAATAGGCAGCCAGTCTTTATTCCCATACCTTTAGAATGCGAAGAAGAACCTAAAGGAGGTTGTGAAACTGCGTTTGCACGGGGCAATGACGGAAATACCTGCTTTATTGGCAATGGATTCAGTAGATGGGGTTGGACCATAGGTCCGCTGACCGATGGAACCGAGGAAACCTATAATATTTATGCTGGAGCTGGCCAATGCGATATATCCAAAGGAGCTTTGGTCGGTACAGTGGCCGTTAGCTATGAAGATGGCGAGGTCTCGGTGGTCTACAATATTGATGATGACTACGTTGTGGCAGAAACGCATACCTATGCTGGCAACGGTATGTTCCCAACAGACAAGAATGGAAAATTAACTGTTGCACCAGGTCAATACACTATTGGTGAAGACTTGGAGGGTGAAATCTATGTGATTGCCCATGCTGTGGTTTGTGGTGAGGGAGACGATGATGATGATGATGACAACGACTAAGCATCGAATTAAGTAAAGTTGAAAAGGGCGACCACTTGGTCGCCCTTTTTATTTACCATTACAACAAACTTTACAAAAAAGGAATTGTTAGAAAATTGGAGGGGGATTCCCCGTTTGATGCCCTTACGGCATTTACAATCGGCAAAACAAAGCCCAAGATTCCCACTCCTATCAGTCCTAAAATTCCCAAACCAAGCAATAAAATCGCGGGAATACTGATTATAATATAAAGCAGTAGGCTCAATTGTAAGTTGATAATGCTCTTCCCGTGTTCGTCCATGTTCTCCACAGTTTTTCTTGAGGTGAGCCAAATAACCAACGGCACTATAAAACCTCCAAACCCTGTAACATAATGTAAGAGTTGGGTCAGGTGGGTTATTGACAACAGGGTATTGTCCTTTCTGACCACTTTTTGATTGATGACTTCCATTTTGATTGATTTTGATATTACACCTCATTAGTAGCATATTGCTCTGAAATGTTACAGGGGAGACCAATCGATTCTTTAGGGAAGTGACTTATAATCGTTCACAATTTTTTTTCGCTTTCCTGAGGACAATAGCGGAATTTCATCCACATATTCGAAGTCAATATGTGCATCGGCCCCTAAATATGGCTCAAAATGTCTTGCTATTTCCTTTTCCGCTACACTTTCTGAACGGCCATTGAGTCTGAACAGATAGTTTTTCTTTCCTTGCTGTATAAATTGAAACTGTTTTACCTTGGCATAATCCAAGACTTGATAAAAAACGAAGGGAGATACAATTTTTCCCTGCGTATCGAAAATGGCATCCATTCGCCTACCATAAATCGTTGCAAGCGAAGGCAACCCATTTTCATTCTTCTTATATATGCCCATATCCCCTGTGTCATATCTAATCATCGGCATGGCAAAATTAAATAGGTCCGTGACCACTATCCTACCCAATTCTCCCTCCATGACATGCTCATCCGATTCCAACGCCAAAAATTCAAAATGATAACTGGCCCAATTCAATATATAGCCGCCAGCACTTGATGGTGTCTGCTGTGCTAAGATTCCATTTTCTTGATTGGAATACCGCTCATAGGCCTTAGCACCAAAGTAATGGGACATTCTTTTTCGCTCTGACTCCTTTAATCCTTCAGCTATCGAAATGATGCTGGACACATTGTTGATTTTGGGTGTTTCGCTCCTTCCATCCAAATAGTCGCACAATTCTTCAAAGAAGGAAGGATATCCAAGAATTGACTTGTTTGAATTATCATTGCCAAGCTGCTCGAGCAGCCTTTGCATAGCCTCCGGTGATGAATCCGTTACATTGTGTGGAAAGATGTTTTGGGCAAATAAAGCCCAATTACTTTTCCTATTCGTATGGTCCCACAACTTAATATAAACCAATTTTTCCCCAACCCGACTTCCCACCACATCCGAAAAATATATCACATCTGCGGTATTTCTGGCGCGCTTGCCCTTATCCTGATAGATACTGAAGGGGATTCCCGTGGATCCGCTGCTTGAGGCTTTGAATAGCTTGGATTTTAAAAATTTGTTCGATTTGAATTCCCCATACCTATCCAGAATGATATTTTTATTAATTATGGGAAAGTCCCGTAACCCACTAAACCCTCGATAATGTTTATAAAAAGCTGTGTTTTCAGTAGCATGGTTCAGCAAGTTGTTTAAATTTTTGGACATTTCCAGCTTTGACTTAGCATCAACAGGACTTTCCAAAATTTGGGCTATTTGTTTTTGATGTCCTTTCACCTTGCCCCCCTGACACAGATCAGCGAACCAAAATCCCAATCTCCGCAATGTTTCGAACCAGTGGATCATCTCTTTTCCAAGAAAATATATTTGATGCCCCGAATATATAAAAGACGCTAAATAATGGAACTTTTTTTACCCACATTTTCAATGTCCGAACTCCCCTAGTCGGCGAATTTGTAAATTTGCACCATGTCAAACACCGATACCATAGTGGCCCTGGCCACTCCCGGAGGAACCGGGGCCATTGCCATAATTCGGATTTCCGGCCCCAATGCAATTCAACTGGCAGACTCCTTATTTGTTTCCATAAAGGGGAAAGTGCTGAAACGGCAACGAACACATACAATCCATTTGGGGCACATTGTGGACAATGGTAGAATTTTGGACGAAGTCCTGGTCTCCCTTTTTAAGGGACCCAATTCATACACGGGCGAAGACGTTGTTGAGATTTCCTGTCATGGATCACCTTACATACAACAGCAAATTGTTCAACTACTATTACGAAAAGGCTGTCGGGCTGCATCGGCCGGTGAATTTACCCTTCGGGCCTTTCTTAATGGGAAAATGGACCTGAGCCAAGCAGAAGCGGTTGCTGACGTAATAGCAAGTGATAGCGAGGCTGCACACGATATTGCGTTACAACAAATGCGGGGTGGTTTCAGCAACGAGATTAAAAAACTCAGGGAAGAGTTGCTCAATTTCGCTTCCTTGATTGAATTGGAGCTTGATTTTTCCCAGGAAGATGTGGAATTTGCAGATAGAACACAGTTCAACCTACTGCTGAACAAAATAAGCGAGGTCCTAAAAAAGCTCATTGACTCTTTTGCCCTTGGCAATGTAATAAAACAGGGCGTTCCCGTAGCCATTGTGGGTCAGCCCAATGTGGGCAAATCTACCTTGCTGAATGCACTGTTGAATGAAGAAAGGGCCATTGTCAGTGACATTGCCGGCACCACCCGAGATACCGTTGAGGACCAAATCAGTTTAAATGGCATCAATTTTAGATTCATAGACACGGCCGGAATCAGGGAAACGCAGGATGTGGTCGAAAAAATAGGTATAGAACGCACCTTTGACAAAATTGAGAAAGCACGTCTTATCATTTTTCTTTTTGATTCGATGGATTTTGACCGCTCGGAACTGGAACGCATTCGGAATCGTTATCCCAACAAACAACTATTACCGGTATGCAATAAGATGGATTTATTGACACCTTCAGAAATTGATAGCCTAAAAGAGCAGATTCCCAACGTGCTGTTCTTGTCTGCCAAGTATAAGGAAGGTGTTGAGCTTTTGGTTGAAAAATTATTGAGTTTGGTGGATTCAGGGGCATTGAGCGGTGATAACACCATCATTACCAACAGCAGACATTATGATGCACTGATAAAAGCACTGGAGGAAATCCAAAAGGTAAAGGAAGGCATGGAAATGGGACTTTCAAGCGATCTTATGGCTATCGATATCAGGCAGGCCCTCTTTCATTTAGGGGAAATAACAGGTCAGGTAACCACGGATGACCTGCTTGGGCACATATTTTCCAGCTTCTGCATCGGAAAGTAGAGGTTTTGAAACTTCCTGTAGAGTCATTCCCTGAACCAAAATTTACCAAAGCATGGTATTCGTTGGCGAATTTTTCATAAAAGGACTTTGCCTTCAAAATAGTGGCCAGGGAATTTTAATGAATACCTTTCAACATTCAGGATCAAATACTGAACTTCAATTTCTTTTCAATTGCCCTGATCATTTCATTGGCTATATCCTTTCCCGTGGCATTTTCAATACCTTCCAGCCCTGGAGAGGAATTCACCTCAAGAAGTAACGGTCCTCGGTTGGAACGAATGATATCCACGCCAGCTACTGATAAATTGAGGATTTTTGCCGCTTTTACGGCGAGTTTACGCTCCTCACTGGTTATTTTGATAACGGATGCTTTCCCACCCTGGTGGATGTTGGCCCTAAACTCACCTTTTTCTGCTTGGCGCTGCATGGCTGCCACCACTTTACCGTTGATCACAAAGCAGCGTATGTCCTGCCCATTTGCTTCCTTGATGAACTCCTGCACCAAAATATTGGTGTTCACACTCTTGAAGGCATTGATCACGCTTTCCGCGGCCTTATTGGTCTCTGCCAAAACAACCCCTTTGCCCTGGGTGCTTTCCAATAGCTTGATTATCAATGGGGCTCCGTTCACCATGCGGATAAGGTCTTTGGTATCCATGGGCGACTTGGCAAAGCCTGTAATGGGAATGTGGATGTCATTTTTGGAAAATAATTGGGACGCGAATAGTTTGTCACGGGATTGCGAAATGGCCTCCGCAGAGTTTTGGCAGTAGACTCCCAAATTATCAAACTGCCGTATCAGGGCACATCCGTAAAAAGTGACCGCCGGTTTTATTCTTGGGATTACCGCATCAAACTCGTTCAAAATATTGCCCCCTCTATACCGAATCTCCGGTGAATGGGCATCCAATTTCATATAAGCCAGTTCAACGTTCAAAAAAACAATCTCATGTCCCCGTGCCTCCGCTGCCTCCATGATGCGATTATTGCTATACAATTGAGGATTGCTTGCCAACAGGGCAATCTTTAGGCCTGTTTTTTCTTTAAGATAGGCAGCATATTTTTCTGCAATCTCATCATCTGTGAAACCTTGCGCCTGATAGTTCAATGCCGGGTTGACCACATAGCGGTTCAAGAGGGCCTCCCGTCCCAAGAGCATTCGGAACTCCATCGTATCCCTGCTGGCCAGTGTCAGTTCAATTTCAAAGGTGTCCTTGCCCAAAGTCACAGGGGATTTGACCACCAAACGTTCCTCGGAAATGCCCGATGAACTTTTGACAATGCGTCGGTCCACCAAACGCGCTTCACAGGATATGCTGATACTGCGGTTTTCCTGCAACGGGTTCACCACAAACTTTACCCATTCCTGGGCCCCTTTGCTAAATACTTTGATGTCAGTTGCCTGTATGGACGAGGTTTTGGCCCCTGAATCAACCCGGGCCTTAATGGCGGGGATACCCAAATTGTCAAATATGCACCACTCTTCACTGCCAATGGTCTGCAGCTGTTTTGTACCGTCAAAATGTGTCTTCAATGCGCTGTGGAATTGTTTCTTCTTTTAGACTATGATTGTTCATTCATTCTCTGTGGAAAATTATATGTTTTATGCACACAAACCTCATATTTTATTCAGATTTTGTTCTTTAGGTAGGACATTGGATGAAATCATGGTCGCATATTACCTTAAAGGTTCATGATGCGTTGCAATAAGTTCCTGTAAAGAAAACTTATCTCCTATCTTTGTTGTCCAGATTTTACGCATGTTCCATTTTTTTGAACAAAAAAGATTTTTGGTTGATTATCTGCACGGTTTTGTGGATATACACAATCATGTGCTTCCCGGGATTGATGACGGTGCTAAAACCGTGGATGAATCCTTGGAACTAATAAACGGTTTCTCAGAGTTTGGCATGAAAGCCATGATCTGTACACCGCATATCATGCACAACTATTATGACAACACGCCAAAAACCATAATCGCTTCCCACAAAGAGCTAATGGAAAAACTCGATTCCAGAGAAGTTGATGTTTCAGTGGATTTTGCCGCCGAACATATGATCGACGATAACTTTGAGATGATTTTGGAAACTGGGGATGTGCTTCCGCTAAAAAAGGAGTATTTACTCATAGAAATGTCCTATTTACAGCCTTCGTTCAGCTTTGACACGGCCATAGAGAAAATTGCCCAACAGGGATACTTTCCCATTTTGGCACACCCAGAGCGATACGCCTACTATCACGATAGGCATCGAACATATGCCGAATTCAAGTCACGGGGAATTCTATTTCAGTTGAATTTGTTATCCCTCGGTGAGTTCTACGGAAAAAGAGTAAAACTAATGGCGGAAAAGCTACTTGAAAGAGGTCTTTTTGAATATGTCGGTACGGATATACACAACATGAGGCAGTTGTCTGCCCTTAAGGAAATGAGAGTGGACAAAAAAGGATTAAAGCTTTTGCTGCCGGTTATAGAGAATACAATTCTTACCTTCTATTGATCAGGAAAAGCTCCACCACTTTTTAACGGATTTTCCATAGCCATAGCCATATTTACCGCCGTAGCCCAAGTTGGTTTCCTTCACTCCGTTAACAATAAAGGATAGATTCTTTACCTTTTTTTCATCCAGCAATTTAATGGGATATTCCAATACCTTTTGCTCGGTGACCCCCGCTTTGGTAACATAGAGGATATGGTCTGCATTATCAGTGATCAACAACGTATCGGTTACCACCAACATGGGTGCTGAGTCCACGATTATATAATCGTATGTGGAACGGGCATAATCCAAAAAGGTCTTCACCCTATCGCTCATCAACAATTCAGCCGGATTGGGCGGTATCTTTCCAGAAAAGACAATGTCGACCTTATTTTCATTGATCATCATAGGTGTGATAATCTTTTCAATCTGTACGCTATCATCGTGCAAATATTCGGTTAACCCTTTATTGGTATTTCCAAGTTTTTTGACAGCATTTGTATGGTTTTTTCCAAGGTCAGTATAAAAGTTGTGAAGCTTCGGATTTCTTATATCCGCGCCCAAAAGCAACACTTTTTTCTTGGTGCTGGCCAACACCATGGCCAAATTGGAGGACAAAAAGGTTTTGCCTTCACCGGAAACACTTGATGTGATCAAAACCACGCTACCCTGATCCGACTTCTTTTTTTTCTTTAGTACGTAATCCAAGTTAGTTCTCAAAATCCGCAAGGACTCACCCAGCACCGAACGGTCCATGCCCGAGACCAACTTGTTCTCCTTTCTCCCGACCTTGGGCAATTCCGCTATCACTGGTGCCTTGTTCGACACAATGTTCTCCAGTCCCACTTTATTGTGCACTTTGTTATCCAAAAGGTCTTTGGTATAGATTACCGAGAAAGGGACCAAAAGGCCCAATATAAGTGAAGCCAAGTAAATGGCTTTTTTCTTTGGTGAAACCGGAAAGTTTGATCCATAGGCCGAATTGACCACCTTGGATTTAGGGGATGCCGAAGCAAAAGTAATCTGCGATTCCTCCCTTTTTTGCAATAAATACAAATACAACGATTCCGTGGTCTGTTGCCTACGCGTAATATCCCTTAAAGCCCTCTCGTTGCTTGGAGCGGCATAAATTCTAGAATTTATTTGTGATAATTGTTTGCTCAAGCTGTTCACCTGAAGGTTAAGGTTGTTGGTTACATTGTTCAAACTGGATTGCATGCCTTTTTTTAGGTCTTCCAACTGTTGGTCCAGTTTTACGATTACGGGGTTCTTTTCGTTCGAACTTTCCAATAACCTATTACGCTGTGCCACAAGCTCGTTATAGCGTTGGGCAGTGGATGAAATACTTTGGTCGGCCAGTCCTACCTCAGGTATGATGTCGTAATTGTCTTGTCCATCTATCAACTCCTTCATGGAACCAGCGATGCTCAATTGAATGTTTGCGTTTTGCAGTTCCTGCTCGCTCGCGGCACTCATGGTGAAATTCACATTGGATTGTGAACCCAAATCCGCTATTCCTCTACTCGATTTAAAGGTCTCAGCGGTTTCATCAACAGTGGATAGGCTGGAATATATTTCGGTGATGCGGTCATTGATGAACTTGGTGGTCCTGTCAGCAACGGCCTTTTTGTCCGCTACTGCGTTGGCATTGTTTATTCCCACAAGCTCATTGATCACATCAATTGCCCTTTTCTCTATAGGATCTGTCAGTGATATGTTGATGATATTGGAAAACTTTTTATCATTTGCGCTTATGTTCGTCTTGTTTCTATACGAATCCGCAACAAATTGTATTGGTCTAATGACTACCCTAATCTGCCTTCCCCTATAGGTAGACAGTGTTTGTTTTGGGGTAAGAATTATATCCCCGATTTCGGTCTTTACCTTGTCTCCAAAGTCAAAATTCCTTTCGGGAAGGTCCTCCGCTTCTTTGTAGCCAAAGGAAGTATTGGAATTTATTTTTATGTAAAAACTTATTTTGGCATTATTGACGATAGAGTCGTTGGCCAAAAAGTTGATCGAGAAAGGAATGTTTTCTTTCCTGTACAACTCGGTATCCTTGATGTTCCCCAGAACAAAATATTGTATGTTCAGCTTGAGCTCCCTTGCCACATGGATGAAGTTGTCCCTGGCAGATAAAAGTTGGATTTCATCCTCAATCATGGACTTCCCTGATGAAAAAATGTCCAAGTCCTGCAATACGCTCAACTCGGAAGCTTGGCTGGACTCCTCGAGTATCTGTATTTTTGCCGTTGCACTATATTCTGGAATGGTATATCTCAAATACAACATCGACAATCCAATGCAGATCACCACGGAAAGAAAGAACCATTTCCAATTTCTCAGGCAAATATCAAAGAGAGTCTTTAGGTCTAGTTCAGCGGTTTTTGACATTTTTTAAAATAAGGTTTTGGGGGTTGTTCATTTATATCAGTTCCTGGTCAGCAGCACCACGGTAGAAGTTACGAGCACCGAAATGATGGATACCGCGATTGAAGCCCTTTGGTCCAAATTTGAAGCCGTTTTGCCAGACTTGTTGGGTTCCACGTATACCACATCATTTTGGGTAAGGTAATATACGGGGGATTTCAGCGCATCCTTTTGGTTGAGATTGATCCTGTTGTAAACCTTGGTGCCATCAAAATCCCGAATAACCATTATATTGTCTCGCCTACCCTTGATATTGATGTCTCCCGCAAGGCCCAATGCTTCCATTATGGTGATTTGTTCCCCATTCACCTCATACGTGCCTGGTCGGTTCACCGATCCAAGAACCGTCACCGTAAAATTCCTGATTCTTATATTTATTATGGGATCCTTGAGATAATCCGCAAGCTTCTCCCTTAAAAGGTTTCTCGTTTCGCTCGGTGACAAACCCACAATTTTGATCTTTCCAACGACCGGAAAATCAATCTCTCCATTCTTATCAACCAAATAGTTGACCTGTTCTGCCCGTATACCGCCTTCTTCGGCTCCCCTAAAAAGATTAAATGGAGCGCTTGCCTCCGGGTCCAGCGTGGACACATGGATGCTTACCAAATCATCAACCTTAAATTTTGTTGTCGCCGGGTTCTCATTGATCAAGGTTTCAAATTGGTTGGCATCCTGAAAATAGACCACGTCTTTTTGAGGGGTACACGATACAATAAAGCAAGCCAAAACAAAATAGCTTGCTCCTATTATTTTTTTGCGAATCATAAGGTTGAAGTATTAGTTATTGAGTTGAGGTATTTCGGGCTTGGATTTCCCCTTCGAATTACCCATTTCCTTTTGTCCATCCAATTTACAAAAATCGGAATTGTTGGAGATGTATTCCGGGACAATACTTTTCATAAGCTTGACCACGTTGTCCTTGAAGAAAAGATTGGAAATGCAAAGTTCATCAATCATGGTGCGTGTAGCGATGTAGTCTATATCACGTACCTTACTGATCATTATCTTGTCATGATAGGTAGGCAGCGTATTTTCCCCATTGGCCAAAAGTTCCTCATACAGCTTCTCTCCGGGCCGAAGTCCCGTAATCTTGATGTCGATATCATCTGGATAATGCAAGCCGGAAAGCCGAATCATGTTCTTGGCCAGGTCCATTATCTTAACGGACTCTCCCATGTCGAATATAAAGATTTCGCCTCCCTTGCCCATGGCCCCTGCTTCCAAAACAAGTTGTGAAGCTTCCGGAATGGTCATGAAGTATCGGGTTATGTCCTTATGGGTAACGGTCAAGGGTCCCCCTTTCTCAATTTGTTTTCTGAACAACGGGATCACTGAGCCATTGGAGCCGAGCACATTGCCAAAACGTGTGGTGATGAATCTTGTTTTTCCTTCTTGCTGTCTGCAGCTGATGTACATTTCCGCAATCCGCTTGGTAGCTCCCATGATATTGGTAGGGTTCACTGCCTTATCCGTGGAAACAAAGACAAACTTTTCAACACTATAATCCACTGCCAAATCCACAATGGTCTTGGTGCCGGCCACATTAATCTTAACGGCTTCATACGGATTCTGCTCCATTAATGGAACATGTTTATAGGCCGCGGCATGAAAAATACGGTCTGGGTTGTATTCCTCAAAAAGTACCCGCATCTTGTTCTTGTCCCGGATGTCACCCACAATTGGGATAAAATTGAAGAAACCAGACTGCTTCAGCTCCTGCTGGAGGTCGTATAAGGCTGATTCGGCCTGGTCAATGACCACCAGTGACCTATAATTGTATTTGCAAATTTGCCTAACGAGTTCACTTCCTATGGACCCCGCTCCTCCTGTTACCATTATTACCTTGTCCTCAAAATCCTTGGCAACTTTGCTATTCCTGATTTCAATGGGTGGCCTATCCAACAAATCCTCTATTTGAACCCGCTTGATCTGCGACACCTTGAGTTCCCCATTTATCCAGTCCTCCACCGGAGGCACAATCTTTACCTTTACTGGTAGGTCCACTATTTCGTTTACCAAAGTCCTCAACTGTTTTGGGTTGATGCTTTGGATAGAAAAGATGATTTCAGATATGTTGTGGAAGCGGACAAAGTCATAGGTCAATATGGATTTATCATAAACCCTGACCCCATTAATATGTTTGCCAACCTTTTGATGGTTGTTATCCACAAAACCGACCACCTTTACCTTCATCTTGGAATGGTTGGTCAATGTATTGTAAGTTATTATCCCCGATTCTCCCGCGCCATAAATGATGAGATTTTTTGTTGGAATCTCATTCGTGTTCATCAAGTGTTCGTACCCAATCTTAAATACATATCTGGCGGATGTCAATGTTATGAATGTGAGGAGACTGTTGATGATGATAATGGAAAGTGGTATGGTAAACTCCCCCATCACGTCCATGTACCTATTAAAAAGGATTACAGCTATTATTCCGATACTTGCCAAACAAATTGCATTGAAAATAGCGTAAACGTCCTTGATGCCCGTATGCCTGACCACGCCCTTATAACTTCCAGAAATAAAAAAAGCGAACAAAAATAGAAGTACCACCACGGGTAATTGTACCCAAAGTCTATTCACATCAAAATTGAAGCTGAGGTTAAAACGGATGAAATAGGCCAATACGAAAGAAACAGAGACAATGCAAAGATCTATCAACAGCACTGTCCATTTTGACGCAAACGGTCTTTCGTTATTGAAGAAGTAATTTCTGATCATGCAACTTCCTTTTTAATGATCGCACAAATTCTTTCTAAATCAGCGAGTTCCAAATTGGAACCACTTGGCAGGCAAAGCCCTCTTTCAAAGAGGTCCCTACTGACACCATTGGTATAACTCATTGCGGTGCTGAATACCGGCTGCAGATGCATGGGTTTCCAAAGTGGCCTTGACTCTATGTTCTCGTTTTCAAGTGCCAATCTAATCCGCTCCCTTGTTCCAAAGGATGGGGTCAAAATACAGGTGAGCCATCTGTTGGACTTACTGCCTTCCATTTCTTCCAAAAAAGAAATGCCCTCAATAGCTGATAAATGTTCCTTATAATATTCAAAATTGTGCCTTCTGGCGGCAACCCTATCCCCAAGAACCTCCATTTGCCCTCGCCCAATGCCAGCAAGAACGTTGCTCATCCTATAGTTATAGCCAATATGTGAATGTTGATAATGCGGTGCATTGTCCCTGGCCTGTGTGGCCAAGAAAACAGCTTTCTTTTTCATCGCATCATCTTTGGTTAGCAAAGCGCCCCCCCCTGAGGTGGTGATTATCTTATTGCCATTAAAGGATAGAATACCTAGATTCCCCAAACTTCCACACTTGAAACCCTTGTACGTGCTTCCCAAGGCCTCAGCACTATCCTCTACCACGGGAATATCATATTTTCTTGATATGGTATTGATTTCATCTACTTTATAAGGCATTCCATACAGGTGCACGGCTACAATGGCCTTAGGTTTCTTACCTTCATCCAACCTATCTGTAATGGCCTTTTCCAAAAGCTCGGGTGATATATTCCAAGTTTCTTCCTCACTATCGATGAATATCGGTGAGGCGCCCAAATATGTTATTGGGTTGGCGGATGCGGAAAAAGTGAAGCTTTGGCAAAGTACCTCATCCCCTTGTCCCACACCCAAAAGTTCCAAAGCCAAATGAATGGCTCCTGTGCCAGAACTAAGGCAGGCAGCGTGGACATTGTTTCCTATAAATTCCTCAATGGAGTTCTCAAAGTGCTGTACGTTGGGGCCCAACGGAGCTATCCAATTGGAAGCAAAGGCCTCTCTGACGTAATCCTCCTCCGTGCCGCCCATGTGGGGCGAGGAAAGCCAAATTTTTTTCAAGACTGAGGTTTCCATTTTAAGTTTTGGGTTGATAAAGTGAGTCAGCAAAACTCAACTAGGAAGTAAAAATAATGGTAAATCTGCGCCAACCGATTATTTTGTTTCACAATTCGCTAAAGGTGGTAAAAAATCGATTAAGTGTACAGATGAAAAAATCGAAAAAAAGCTATATACCAAGAAACTTCGCTTATTTCCTACATTTATCGATGAAATACGCTAGGGAAAACCGCATTGACAAAACTAAAAATCAACCTAATCGCGAGTTTGAGGCTCCCAAGCACCAAATACATCTCGGTATTGACTAAATTCAACAATGCCTCAAAATTTAAGAGCTATATGGCCTACATTTTTAATCTTTGCATGGAACAAATTCTATTTGTATGAAAATTCTTGTAACTGGTGCAGCTGGGTTTATCGGATATCATGTTTCCAGGAAATTATTGGAAAATCAGCACCATGTTGTTGGTCTGGACAATCTGAACGATTACTATGATGTGGCCCTAAAACTTTCCAGATTGGAGCAGCTGGGAATCGCTTCAGAGGATGCAAAAGTTTTTAATAAAACAGCACTGAGCAATACATTTGACCGTTTTCGCTTCGTTAGAATGAACTTGGAAAACCGTGAGCAACTTCCAGGACTTTTTGCAACAGAAAAATTTGACGTTGTCTGCAACCTTGCGGCTCAAGCAGGGGTAAGATATAGTCTTGAAAGTCCGGAAACCTATGTCGACAGCAACATTGTTGGGTTTTTGAATGTTCTTGAATCCTGTAGAAATTACTCTGTTAGACATTTGCTGTATGCGAGCAGTTCCAGCGTGTATGGTAATGCGAAGAGTGTTCCTTTCAAAACCACGGATAATGTGGACTACCCAATAAGCCTTTATGCGGCATCCAAAAAGAGTAATGAACTCATGGCCCATACCTACAGTCATTTATATGGATTCCGAACCACTGGGCTTCGTTTCTTTACGGTTTATGGGCCTTGGGGACGACCCGATATGGCCATGTTTCTGTTCACCAAAGCGATTTTGAACGGTGAGCCCATAAATGTTTTCAATAATGGTGAAATGGAACGGGATTTCACGTATATCGATGATATTGTGGAAGGTGTTACAAGAATCATTGAAGATAGCTACACAAGCGGTTACGAATCCAACAGAAAATACAAGTTGTACAATATTGGTAACAGTGATTCTGTCAAATTATTGGATTTTATTTCGGCCTTGGAAAAAGAACTCAATATGCGGGCAGAGAAGCGTATGATGCCTCTACAACCCGGGGACGTACTCAGGACCTGGGCGGACGTTAGCGAGCTTACCCGGGACTACGGCTATCGACCAAACACGCTGGTATCGGAAGGTATTCATCAATTTGTTGAATGGTTCAAAAAGTACTATAAAATTTGATTTTGTTCATCCACAAAACAGATTCAGGAAATTTCTAGAATAGATTTCCAATACCAGGTTACCTTTCATCTGTTTTATAAAAAGTTCATCTGGAACGTTCCTTAGGTTTGGGCAGTTTATTGCATCTTTGCGGTGAAATTTTAATAAGACACCGCTAGTAACATATAAAAACATGAGATTAACTATTGTTGGTACTGGATATGTCGGATTGGTAACCGGAACCTGTTTTGCTGAAATGGGAAACAATGTTACCTGTGTTGATATTGATGAACAAAAAATTGATAACCTCAAAAAAGGAATCATTCCCATCTACGAACCGGGATTAGAGGCGATGGTACAACGAAATGTTGCCAACAATACCCTCCATTTCGACACCCAACTGAAAGATTGCCTTCACAATACAGATATGGCGTTCATAGCCGTGGGCACTCCGATGGGTGAAGACGGTTCGGCCGACTTGCAATATGTGTTAAAGGTAGCCTCGGAAATAGGCAAGCACATGTCGACTCCTTTGATAGTTGTCGATAAATCAACAGTACCTGTTGGGACCGCAGACAAAGTGAAAGCGGCCATTTCAAAAGAATTGGAGCAAAGGGGAGAGAAAATTGAGTTTCATGTTGTGTCCAACCCGGAATTTCTGAAAGAAGGGGACGCCATCAGTGATTTTATGAAACCTGACCGAGTAGTGGTCGGTACGGAGAACAAGGAAACAGCGGAAAAAATGCGACAACTCTACGCTCCGTTCTTTAGAAGCAGTATGGACCGTATGCTGGTCATGGACGTGCGTTCAGCGGAAATGACCAAATATGTGGCCAATGCGATGTTGGCCACCAAGATCTCATTTATGAACGAAGTGGCCAACATTTGTGAATTGGTCGGAGCCGATGTGAACAAAGTGCGTATCGGCATCGGTTCGGACAGTAGAATTGGATACAGCTTCATTTATCCTGGAAGCGGATATGGGGGATCTTGCTTTCCAAAAGATGTAAAGGCATTGAAAAAAACCGCTGAACAAGAAGGCTATCATGCACAGTTGCTCAATGCTGTGGAAGATGTGAACGATCGGCAAAAGTTTGTGATTGCCGACAAGGTAATCTCACATTTTGGTAAAGACCTGTCAGGCAAGACCTTCGCGGTTTGGGGCCTATCTTTTAAACCGGGCACTGATGATATGAGGGAGGCACCTTCGATATATATCATCAAAAAGTTGACATCATTGGGTGCAAAAATCCAAGCTTATGACCCCAAAGCCGTACACGAGGCACAAAATTTTTATCTAAAAGATGTGGAGGGTGTCACCTACACCGATACCAAATACGCTGCCTTGAAAAATGCGGACGCCATGTTGTTGCTGACCGAGTGGAAGGAATTCCGCTCACCTGATTTTATGGAGATGCAAAGTGCCTTGAAACAACCTGTAATTTTTGATGGTCGCAATCAATTTGACAGTGATAGACTAAGGACATTGGGTTTTACTTACTATCAAATTGGAAAAAAGGGCCGCTAGTACATAACCTGTTATTCGGTAATATACTTTAAACTTCGGTTCTCTGGGAACCTTAAATCTATATTTTAAACACCTTATCGTTTTATGGCCTCAGGTTCTGAAGATAATTCCTATTTTGAGTGCCTAACCAATACCTTAAACTTGTGATTCGAAAAATCAACAAATTTATCGTGCGCACTCCTTTGCACAAAACCACCATTCAATTAAAGGCAAAGAAAATCTGGAAAGCTTTTTCCAAGGAAAATAGAAAAATTCTTGATCATCGAACCATTTATAGTATATCCCCTTATAAAACCGGAACCACCTTCTTGGCAGGATGCTTTGACTACGGTATTTCCAAACATGAACCGATACATTATGCTTCGGTAAAGAAAATGGAAGAGGATTTTGACGGTTACTTCATTCGAAGATTGAACTCGTTAAACCTGAAATTGGAATCATCTGGATTTTGGAGTGCCTATGTTGACAAATTGGCAAACCATCCCATCGGAAAAGATCTTACCTACATCTGTATCCTAAGAAAACCTTCATCATGGGTCACTTCGGTGGTAAACCATTGGTATCAAATCAAAAGATACCGACAAAATTATTTCTGGACTAACGAACTTTTTTGGAAAAATATTGTTGGTGTAGATCTTTCCAACTTTTACGAATATCCTCGGGAGAAACAGCAAGATATCGTAAAAAAAATGGTGGATTTTTATATGTCATTTACAGAGAAGACAGGCCAACTGAAACATGTGCATTATGTTTGGATCAAGGAAATGACCGATTTTCTACCAACCCTTGAAACCTTAATGCATGAAAAGTCAAAACCAGAAAAATCCAAACAGAACAAGGGATTGGTAAAGCATTTTGTATATGAAAACAAGGAGGTCGATAACCAGTACGTTGCCTTGGTGGAGTGTTTAGCAAAAAAGTGATCCCCGGTAGGGTGGCATTTTTCCAAGTGTGTGGATAGGGATGCTCTATCAAGATTCCTTGAGTTCTTCTACATGTAGCATCTTTTTGTTTCCGACTATCCAATAATGATCAGCACTGCTGGATTTAAAAATCTGTACATCGTTTATATGGTCACTGGTCTTGTATAGGAAATTGTAGACCATCTTTCTCAGAAATGCGAATTCCTCCTCATTAATATCGATTTTTTGCATCCCCTCCATGTCGAAAACAACACTGTCAATCTCTGAGAACTCATATCTAGGACCGACATTCGTTCCCTTGGAGCTTTTCTTTGGTCTTAGTCTGTACTTTAGGTCGTGATAAACGGAATGCAGTTGTTTTTCCCTTAAAAACTGCTTGGTTCTGAAGAAGAAGTATAGGCTTTTAGCTACGAGTATCGATTTAAGCGACTTAGGACTGTACAGAATGTGGTACTCAAAGGAATATTTTAGATCACTAATCTTATCCTTCTCCCCGTAATCCCCTTTTGAAGAATCAAATATTTTTATTTGATTCTCTAAACACCACTTTATCAAATTGACAGTCAAAATGTTACCAAGTCCAAACTTTGAATAATCTGTATCAAAGACGGGAATCGCCCCGGATATGATATCACCAAAACTTATACTCAAATATATTCCTATGGGATCTTCACCGTCATAGATAACATACAAATGGGCCTCTTTTTCCAAAATCATCTGATACATCAGCTCCTTAAAGTAATCCCACTTGGACAACACATGATATTCGGTCTGTTTTTGGGAGAACCTTTTTATCAGCAACTCATGAAGTTTGTTCATGACCAAATCATAAGTTTCTGCATCTATTGAACCGTAATAAAACTGGTGTTTGATATCAAAACTTCCAGCCAACCCCTTGGATCTTCTTCTTAACACATTTCTGTTGGACGAAGTGTATTTGTCCTTAAGAAAATCATCAAATGTCGGGTATTTGGTCAAATCAGTCAGATAGCCGTTGTACTGACGGGCCCGTAGTGCTTTTATTCCCTTAACGCCCTTTATTTCAGGAACTTCAAAATAGGTTGGTACGTCTCGAATTAGCAATACATGGCTAAACTTGGCAATTTTCTCCTGTTCAATGGTATAATAAAATCCTTTGGTAACATTTCTCCCCACATTGATATAGAGTGGAAGTTTGCTGTCCTTATAAAAACTAACCCCTTTTATGAAATCAAATCGTACTGGAGGTATGGACCCCTTGAAATACTTGAGCCAGATTTTCTCAAATCTGTCAGTGTTGAAAGGATTGTGCTTTATCATTGAGGTACGATTTCTATTTTCTAATCAACTGAAAAAAAATGAACTATTCAATAGTTGCGTAAACGGTTTCAAATGCACGCGCTGGAGTGAGGTTTTCAACCATATAATCAAATCCGCGCTGGCCCATCTTATCCCTTAGTTTTTTGTTCTTGTATAATTTTAAAAGATTCTCCTTAAATGCCGTTGTGTCGCCAGCTTCAGACCAAAAGCCACAACCAATCTCCTCTTGCATGGTACCGAAATCGGTATTCAAATCCACAGAGGCCAGAACCGGCTTTTTAAACTGATAATAGGCCAACACTTTGGAAGGGTAGTTGGGAATGGTAAAATCCTGACTCAAGGAAATCAACCCAATATCTGAAAGTTGCAAGATTTCGTTGTACTCCTTTTTCGGTAGGTGATCTTTGATAATGACATTGTCTAGGCTTAGTTCCGAAACCAGCTTAGCAATGCGTTGTTGTTCGGTGCCCTTTCCCACAAGAAAAAAGACCAAATCATTAAGCTCTTGACAGTTTTTCGCCAAGTCGATGATATTTTCCAATTTCTGTGGCAGTCCCATATTTCCTCCGAAAATGGCAATCACTTTATTTTTTAGACCATACTTTTCCTTGGTAGCTTCGGTATCCGCCTCTACAATTTCCTGAAGATCGGCCCAATTGGGTAGTAAGTGCAGTTTGGAGTGGTCTAAATAGGGGTTATGCTTTTTTACATATTCTACATTGGCTGGGGACATGCAACCAATGCCATCGCAAGTTTTGTAGAGTTTGATTTCCTTCTTTCTGAAAAAAGAATGTATGAGACCATTGGGTTTCATCATTTTAAGATCAACTGCATTTTGGGGGAAAATATCCCTCAGGATTAAATACAGTTTTCCCTTTGATTTTTTCTTTAGCCAAAATGCCACATCAATCAGAGTAATGGGCGGGGTTGGCATTATGATTACATCAAAATCCAAGGGAATCTTATGTTTTTTCAATGCCCGTTTGTAAAGATACGGCAACAACAAATTTGAAAGTCCCTTAAGCAAATTCCCGGTTCCATAAAGCTTTAGTGAGGGTACCCTAAGAATCTTTAATCCCCTTTCCACGGTGATTTTGGATTGTTTCCCCTCGTCATCTGCAGCTATCACGAAGACCTCATGGCCCCTTTTGCTAAACTCTAGCATCAAATTGGAATACAAAAATCTTCTCATCTCAGGATTGGGAAACCCCAAAGCAACAAAAACCACCTTTTTCACTTCTGCCATACAACCCGATTTACATAATCCACATAAGAGATTATGATTCGCACCACCTTTTCACTTACGTTGGGCATGGCGTAATCTGAAACTTCCCTGAAATTCCTGTCAGGATTTCGTTTTTGTACTTCGAGCGCTTTCAATCCCTGAATGATACGTTCGGGATTTAGTCCGACCATCATTACAGAAGCCTCTTCCATGGCCTCTGGACGTTCATGTGCTTCGCGAATATTCAGGGCTCTGAAATTTAGGATGGATGATTCTTCAGAAATGGTCCCACTATCCGAAAGAACCGCAAAGGAATCTATTTGAAGGGCATTGTAATCCGAAAAACCAAGGGGTTTTAAAAATTGGATGTTCTTGTGCGCCTTCACCTTTTTGGAATCCAACATGTTTCTTGTTCTGGGATGTGTGGAAACAATCACCGGATAATCATATGCCTCCGCAATTTGGTTGAGTGCCGTAATCAAACCCTCAAAATTCTTGGGATTGTTGATATTCTCTTCCCTGTGTGAAGAAACTACAAAATATTGCCCTTTTTTTAAACCCAAATCTTCCAAAACGTTGGAAGCCGCTATTTTGTCCTTGAACTGATGAAGTACCTCATACATGGGACTTCCCGTTTTGATGACCCTATCTGGTGATAGTCCTTCCCGCAAAAGATATTCCCTGGCAATATCACTGTATGTTAGGTTAATGTCGGCCACATGGTCCACAATTTTTCTATTGGTTTCTTCAGGAACCCGTTGGTCAAAACAGCGATTCCCAGCTTCCATATGAAACACCGGTATTTTGCGCTTTTTGGCCGGAATAGCACAAAGACAAGAGTTTGTATCACCCAAGACCAAAAAGGCATCAGGGTTTATTTCCTCCAATAAAGGGTCTATTTTGATGAGAATCTTGCCAACAGTTTCTGAAGCGTTTTTTCCCGCAGCCCCAAGAAAGTGGTCGGGTTTTCTAATACCGAAATCCTCAAAAAATATCTCGTTCAACTCATAATCATAATTTTGACCAGTGTGCACCAAAGTATGCTCAATGGCTTCATTGGCATCCAAAGCATTCAGCACGCATGCCAAGCGAATTATTTCAGGTCGGGTACCTACTACGGTCAGTACTTTAAGTTTTTTCAATCGTTGATGTTTTAGCAATGGTTATTCAACATTCTCGAAATATGTATCGGCATCCTCGGGGTCATAGGGTTCATTGATCCAGAAAAGTGTTATCAATTCCCGATTTCCTGTATTGGTTATGTTGTGGGTATACCATATCGGCATATCCACATAGGCAGGTTCATCCCCATCCAAATCATAGTTGATGACCTCAGTTGTTCCAATTTTTCTCAATTGTATACGGGCTTTACCTTTAATCACAGCAAAGCGTTCTGCTTTTCGCGTGTGAAAATGATTGCCCCTGGTAATCCCCGGGACCGTGGTCGAAAATGAGAACTGTCCCGAAGTTTGGGTCCTTGCTATTTCCACAAAGCTTCCTCTTGGATCGGTGTGTTTGGTATACTTCACTGGATAATGTGAGATTGGAATATAGCATCTAAAGGTATTGAAAAGGGATTTTTCAAAATGATCCTCCAAACTCGGAAAAATGCCATTTTCCATATAATTTTTTTTGAAACTATTCAATAGTTCAAGGATTCGGGAAACTTTCAAATAATGTTTCGGTTCAATATTGACCTCGTAACTGTTTTGTCCAATGGGGCTTTCTTCCTGAGACCCATAAATGGTGTCGATAAAAACCTTTACCAAATCATTGATATAAATAAGCCCGACCTCACCATCATTAATGATTGTAGGCTCCTCATTATGAGCTACTTTATGACAAAAAGTGGCTACGACAGAATTGTAATTAGGTTTTCCGAATGGTCCAAAAACGTTTGGAATGGTCAGGGAGGTGAATTTCCCCCCTGATTCCTCGGCCCAATCCACAAAACGTTGTTTTCCCTCTTTCTTCGATTGTCCATAAAGGTTGTCCCGTAGTTCTTGGGATGATGATGAAAAAACAATATGTGGCGTTGCGTTTGTTTTGTTGCAGGCAGCAACAAGGTTTTCAACCAATTTGATGTTGGTGTCATAGATGACATTTTCATCTTCATGCCTATTCATTGCAGCTAAATGCACCACCGTGTCACATTTGGAGACAAACTGGGCAAGTGCATCCATCTCGTGGAAAAATGACCTTTCAAAAGGAACGAGTTCCACATCATCCCGAAGTGAGAGTGTCATGTAGAGGTGGTTACCTACAAAACCCGCCTGCCCTGTTATTCCTATCCTATGTTTTTCCATTGTATCTACCATTGTGCGGACCATTTCTCCAAAGGATATCTGTAATCATCTTCTGAAGATTCCCTCAATCCAAAGTTTGAAAACACTTGTAATCTTGAATTTGGCGTATTTGCCCTAATTCCAGTTGCGTAGCCACTAGGAACTGCCAAAACATTGGGTTTGAAAGAATCGAGTTCAATCCTAACAGGAACTAGCTCTTCTGAGGGAGCTTTAAAGTTGTCTATTTCCACCAGATTGATTACAAAGGAACCTGAAATGCAATGGAACCATTTCTTTTCGAACTGATGTCCTTGCCACGCTCTTATGAAATCCTGATTTTTTGGTAAAATCTCGTAAAACCGAACCACCTCGGACATATCAAAGGTATTTGCAAACCGCAACGTACCCCGATCATCCATAAATGTATCTCCCTCTATCAGAAAATCACTGATCATGTAATTGTTCTTTGATAAAATCAAGATTCAATAAGGTGTTTTTTAGCTTTTCATTAGTCAAATGCTCCGTATTGTGGGAGTGATAATCTTCTATGACATTTATATCTTTCTCACCCACAGAGTAATATCGACTGTAGTTCAAATCACGGTTATCCGCTGGTATCCTATAAAACTCCCCCATATCCTCTGCTTTTTGCATTTCTTCTCGGGTACAGAGTGTTTCGTACAACTTTTCCCCGTGTCGGGTACCAATGACCTTTATTTCATTATCGGATTGAAAAATGTCCTTTAGGGCTTTGGCCAAATCTCCAATGGTACTGGCGGGTGCCTTGTTCACAAAAAGGTCTCCCTGATTTCCGTGCTCAAAAGCAAAAAGCACTAAATCCACCGCATCTTCCAAGGACATCAAAAAACGCGTCATGTTGGGATCTGTGACGGTCAAGGGCAAATCTTGTTTAATTTGGTTAACAAATAAAGGAATCACCGACCCCCGAGAAGCCATTACGTTGCCGTATCTCGTAAGACAAACGATGGTAGAGTTTTCGGCAATGTTCCGTGAAGCTGCCACAGCAACTTTTTCCATCAAAGCCTTGCTGATACCCATAGCATTGATTGGATAAGCCGCCTTGTCTGTACTAAGACAAATAATGCGCTTTACTCCGTTGGCTACCGCGGCATCGATGGTATTTTGGGTTCCAAACACATTGGTTTTTGCTGCTTCGATGGGAAAAAACTCACAGGACGGGACCTGCTTTAAGGCCGCAGCATGAAAGACATAATCCACACCTCGCATAGCGTGATTGATGCTGTTGAAATCCCTAACATCACCAATATAGAACTTTATCTTGGGGTTCTTCAATCGGGTCCGCATATCGTCCTGCTTTTTCTCATCACGACTAAAGATGCGTATTTCACCAATATCCGTAGTGAGGAAGCGATCCAACACGGCATTGCCAAACGACCCCGTTCCTCCTGTAATCAACAATGTTTTGCCTTTGAACATAACTTTCTGGCTTTATACTTTCTTAAAGTGTTTATCTATTTTCTCAGGTGTCAAATCTTTCTCATTGAAAAAATCTTTGTGCTTGGTGATTTCTTCATCCGAAAAGTTCCACCATTGTAATTCCAACAACCTTAGAATGGTTTGCTCATCAAACCGGTATTTGATGACCTTTGCCGGGACACCACCTACTATAGCGTACGCAGGGACATCTTTAGTCACTATGGCTCCAGCGGCCACTACAGCGCCATCACCAACGGTTACCCCATCCATTACTTTTACATCTCGCCCTATCCACACATCATTGCCAATAGTTATAGGAAGGTTGGTCATGAAGTCGATAGGCGTATACCAATCGTTTCGCATTCTACCCTTTTTATAAAAGATAGAGTTGGTAGACACATAATTAAGCGGATGTCTTCCAAATCCTAAAATGGAATCTTTGCCTATAGCTGTAAAATTTCCGACCTTGGTAAGCACCAACTTACAGTTGGAATTTATTCTAGAGTACTTTCCCACCTTTGAACGATTAAGTACAGCAAAGCTTCTTATTTCTGAGGATTTAGTGAATTGACAGTCCCTGGTCCAGAAAGCAAAGACAGAAACTAACGGGTATGTGATTTTTTTGGCAGAAAGGAACGAGGACAAATAAGCTCTCATAGGTCTTACTTTTAAGTATACTTAGTTCAACGCATTATTTCATTACATAGTTTACCGCTTCGACAAACCCTTTTGCCATAATTTCAGGAGTTCTCTGACTGTCGTAGAATTCTTTTGCATTTTCTCCCATCCTTACATACTTGTTCGGGTTTTTGAATATTTCTAAGATGATGTCATCCAGCACTATATATTCCCTAAATAGGATTCCATTATGGTTATTGGCAATATTTAATCTTTCCCCTCCAGTAATAGCATCTTCGTGGGTAATAAATGGTACTCCGTAACCGAAACTTTTCAGTACAGATAAACCTGCCTGTCCAGGAGAAATGCAGGCTAATGCCGATGAAAAAAGTTCTTTTAACCTATGTTCTTCAAAGATGGCCCCATGCAAAATAATATGCTCTTGTAGTTGATGATTTTGTATCCATTCGTTTATTCGATCAAACTCTGCACCTTTTCCAATAATATGCAAACTTTTGGGCTCCCCATCGAACTTACCCATGGCGTTTTTATAGGAATCCAGTAATTCGAATATTTTCTTTTGTTTATATAAAGACCCAATAAACAAAAGCTTATCCTTAATAGCCTTGCTGTCCGCAGGGAGGACCTCAACGGTATTGTGCATCACAAAAAGCTTATCGGCGGGAATTCCTTTTTTAATGTACTTGTTCCTGGCATAATCGGAATAGAATAACATGGCATCCGAACGCCTTGCCAAAAAATATCTGATGTTGTTCATAAAAGTAGGTGAATCAAATTTTTCATCATATGATGCACGCACACCGATTCCCCAGAAAATCAGTTTTACTTTTCTTCTAAGTGCCAGCTTCAAAAAGGAAAGGTTAAACAAATAGAACATGCATACTACAACATCGAACTGTCCGATAAATTCTTGAAACTTTCTATCGTAATACGTAAAACTTCCAATCTTCTTATAGTCCACAATGGTCTCCACAAAACTCTCTCCTCGATAGTCTGATTTTTCAGCGGAATGAGCAATAGTCAGGTCAATATTTCCACTTTTTCCTATTAGGTCAAATATGGGTATCCTATAGTTTTGTAGTTTATATGTTATGAAAAGGACTCTACGCATTCTATTTCAGCTTGGATTGAAAACTCTTTGAGAAATAGGGTTGTGTTTTTTAACGCTTTCACGTAATAACAATTGTGCTAATCCCATTTCTAATATCATTGCTTCTTCTTTTAGCTTGCCATAATTCTTTTGGCCTTTTTTATCATGGACATCCTTAGTTTCTTATACCAGTTCTCGAACAAAGAAGTAGCGATATTGGAGAAATTCTTAGGTGTATAATTTTCTTTGGAATAATGAACCATCTTCCCCTTAGCTCTTCCCTGGAAATGACTTCCTAAAAATCGAACTTGATTGCCATTTTCCAAAAAACCAAACGCCTTACCGTCTTTTATTTCCACATACTTCATCCCCAAAAAGGTTTTGAATCGTTCCCCATTCTGAAAATAGTTTAGTTCTGAATTGATATTTCCATCGGGAACGGAACCCAAACTCAAATCGTAAGAGTCAAATACGGTTAATGAGGTGTTGTATAAGTCAAAAAAAAGTTTTAGTTGAGTCATATCACATATACCGCCAGCAAGTTTTTTTATGTGATGGTTTTTCCACTTTGCACGCAGTTTTGAGAGTATTTCCTTGTCTTCATAGGAACAGATAAAAAAACGGGTTATTTCTTTGACTGCCTTTAAACTCATTCTGTTGAAGCAGGGCATGAAACTATCTCCATCTCCCGATCTAGTGCTATCAAAACCAACTACATCCAAGGAAGAATCCCTAACTTGTTCCATGAGATATTCCGTAAGATCGTCAAACACCAAAAAATCGCTGTCCAAATACCAGAAATATTCGATCTTATTTCTTTCTGCAAATTCTTGGAGCACAAACCACCTTTGATAACAAAAAAGTTCGAACTGATACGTGTTCTTTGACATGTGGATGTAATGGAGCTCTTCGAATTCTTTAGCACTTTTAAAGTAGTCCTTTACTAAGTGATGGGAAACATTTGTAATATCCTTATTGGACTCATCTCCCAGAAGAATAATTTCCGCTTCTTTGTTGTTTCTGGTTAAATGATCAAGGGCAATTTCCAGATGCCTTTGCTTTCCAGAGTGGATAAATATGATTGGGTCTGCTTTCATTTTCTAGAATGATTCTATTTTAAAACCCCGCAAAAATCCAAGATTTTTTTTGAGGTATTCCCCGGCAGTTCCTTAAACTCGTCATGAGCCACCAAATAGACCACGATATCTGCCTTTTCAAATGCATCCATATAGTTGGTAAGCTTGAATATGTGATGTGACTCTATATTGGGTTCCACAATAAAGTATTCCTCGTTGTTTACATTCTGCAAAACTTTTTGAACAATGTATTTTGCAGGAGACTCCCGTAAATCATCAATATTTGGTTTAAAAGCAAGACCCATTAGGGCAACCCTTGGTTTGTAGCCATGTTCCAATTCAAACTTCAGTTTTTCAGTTTGTACTTTTTCAGCACACCAGAAGGACTTGTAGTTGTTTATTTCCCTGGCCGTACCAATTATTTTGGATTCCATGGGATAGTCTGAAACAATAAAATAGGGGTCTACTGCAATACAATGCCCCCCGACTCCACAGCCGGGTTGTAAAATATTGACCCTTGGATGTTTGTTGGCCAATTCAATAAGCTCCCAGACATTGATGCCGGCCTTATCACATATTAAGGAAAGTTCATTGGCAAACGCAATTTGAACATCTCTGGAAGAGTTTTCAACCAATTTACACATTTCTGCTGTTCGCGCATTGGTATGGTGTAGTTTACCTTGTACATATTCTGAGTAGAAATCTACAGCTTTTTGTGTGGATGCTTCATCAATACCTCCGATTACCCGGTCGTTATGCACCAGTTCGTACATTACATTTCCTGGAAGTACCCGTTCAGGACAGTATGCCATATATATTTTACCATCAAGTTCAGGTCTGGCGTCGAAAATGAGGTCTTTCATTTTTTCGGTGGTCCCGATGGGTGATGTCGATTCGATGATATACAAATCACCCTCTTTTAAAAGGGGTAAAATGGCCTTTGTCGCCGCCTCCACATACGAAATGTCTGGTTCGTTTTTTTCTTTAAATGGGGTAGGCACAACAATTAGATATGCATCAGCTTCCTTAGGCTCCAGATGTGCTTTAAGAAATCCCTCTTCCACCGCCTTTGATACGGCCTCTTCCAAATCGGGCTCCACTATATGCACTTTGCCTTGGTTTATGGTATTGACCACTTTGGGATTAACATCCACTCCATTTACCATGGTCTTTTTCCCTGCAATCAGGGCCGCAGTGGGCAAACCAATATAGCCCAAGCCCATCATAGTTACTTTTTTATTTGCCACTATTGTTGCTTTTTCATGTATTCTACAATCCTTTTGCAAGCTTGCCCATCCCCATAAGGATTGTGCAACCTGCTCATCTTTTTATATATTTCGTCATCTGTAAGCAGTTTTGAAGCCTCGGAAACAATTTTTTCTTTGTCAGTACCCACCAAAATAACCGTTCCTGCTTCCACCGCCTCCGGTCTTTCTGTAGTATCCCGCATCACCAAAACCGGTTTGCCTAAACTTGGGGCTTCTTCTTGTACTCCTCCACTGTCTGTTATCACCAAATGGCTTTTGTTCATCAACCAAACAAATTCCGGATAGGCCAAGGGATCTATCAATTTAATGTTGTCCATGTCGCCTAAAAGCTCATATACGGGTTTTTGAACCTTGGGGTTTAGGTGCACAGGGTAAACGATTTCCACATCATCAAACGTTTCAGCAATTTCCTTTAACGCTTGGCAGATATTGATAAAGCCCTGTCCATGGTTCTCCCTTCTATGACCGGTAACCAAAATTATTCGCTTGTCCGTAGATATGGTTTCCTTAAGTGTGTTCAATTCTTCGGAATCCAAATTTTTAACCCGTTCAACACTTTCATGTAGCGCATCAATAACTGTATTCCCGGTAATTGTAATGGTTTTGTCAGGAACACCCTCGTTCCTAAGGTTTTGATGCGAAGTATTGGTTGGCGCAAAATGAAAATCTGCCACATGGCCGGTTACTCTTCTATTGATTTCTTCCGGAAACGGTGACCATTTATTGAAAGTCCGTAACCCTGCTTCCACATGGCAAACCCTAGCACCGGAATAAAATCCCGCAATACTTGAACCCATGGTGGTTGTGGTATCACCGTGCACGTATACAAAATCTGGTTTGTACGATTCCAAAACAGGTTGAAGACTGGTAATAATGGTAGCGGTCAATCCATACAAATTCTGCCCGGGTTTCATCAAGTCAAGATCATAATCTGGCGTAATCTCAAAAAAGTCCAAAACCTGGTCCAACATTTCCCGATGCTGGGCTGTGACGCATACTTTGGTTTCAAATTCCTCCGTCTTTTGAAAAGCTTTGACCAGCGGCGCCATCTTAATAGCTTCTGGCCTGGTCCCGAATACAATCAGGTTCTTTTTCAACATATGTTAACGCTTTCGATTTTTATATAATAGATTATAATATAATTGTGGAAACAGTACTTTAAAATATCCCGTCGCCAAAAAAAGGGGGAATCTTAGGGGAAAATGCTTTCTCATATGGTGGCTTTGGGAAATAAAATCAAAACCAATAGGGTTATAGAGCATCCTAAATCTTTCTTTTAACGGTAGTTTAAAGAATTTAAGATATTTATTGCTATGATCATTGATGCATTCTCCAATGATTCCAGGCATAATCATCACCGGAATTTTCTTTTTTACAGCTTTTAGAGTGTAGTCAAAATCCGCCATTCCATGTACATAACCCTCAGATAAAATACCAATTTGGTCCACAACATTTTTACTCACCCACATGATATTAGCATTACCCAATTGGCATGGAACGGGCTTGTCTTCCGGCTTCACACGTCTCATTGTTGCCATAAAGCGGTTTCTAAACACAGAGCCTCCATAGCTGATTTTTTTGGTTACTGAGTCTACCGTGGTGCCGACATAAACACCACCTTGACCATAATTGGATACTGTAAACTCATGTGTCTGCGCTACTGCCTCAAATACATGGGGATAGATATTTGTATCATCATTCATCAAAAGGTAGGCATCGTAGTCGCCTTTTACGGCTTGGCCCCAAGAATTGCGCATACCGCCGGCCCAATAGAGAGACCCGTCACCTTGCAAGATATTTACATCTGGGAAGTTGGTTTTCACGGCTTCAGAAGTTCCATCAGAAGAGCCATCATCCGTAAGGTACACTGAAATATTCCAGTTCTTCCCCGAATTTTCATAGGCTTTGAACAAAGCCGAAAGTGCTGCTATTGTTTTTTCCCGCCTGTTAAAACAGGTAAGAAGAACCGCAAGTTTGTTCATATGTTGGGGACTGGTCAATGGTTGAAAAATGCGTTTTTTACCGCCACAAAAGTACAGTAAACAATTAAAGTCCATGCATATTTTGGATGATACTATTCAATTACGGGATTATCTGCACCATACTTCTTGACCACACCGACAAAAAAGCAGAAAAAGGCAAATAGATTGAACATGCCTTCCATTATTGGTTCTACCATAAAAACCATGGTAAAAGCCAAGGTGTAAATAATAATCTGGTTATTGAGCGCGTATGCTTTCTTGTTTTTTATAACAGACTTGAATACAGATATATAGGAGCTAGTGGTAAAAAAAATAAGCAGGAAAAAAGAAAGAAAACCACCCACTCGGAGCACATCAAACCAAAGATTGTGAGAATGACCAAATTCATGTTCACTCCATCCCAAAGGTTTTTCAAATAGGTTCTCCAATGATTTCATCCACCTGTCTGTACGGCCACCTCCAGAAGCAAAGTCCTGTCCATCTTCCATTCTGTTGGCAAATGCTGACAACCAATCTTGATCCAAATCAAAGCTTATGGTATTGATGGCATAAAAAACCAAAAGGAAGAACATCATGAACATGAATAGATTTCTTCTGAAAGATTGTCTCGGCATTACATAAATCAACGCAGTAAGAAACGTAATAAAAAAAATGCTTAATTGTGTCCTACTTCCAATGCGAAGCACACAAGCCACCGATATCGCAAATATGCCAAGTAGTGCTAAGCGATAAATCAATCTTAGATTCTTAACCTTAGGTATCAATAAACCCGGTATGGTCATAACTATTGCAAAATGGGACCCCATAATTGTTGCCAAAATGACCTGACCGGTCCAAAAGCTCGGTAAATTCCGGTCCACCACACCATAACCATTACGAAGTATATCAAAGAAGACAGATAAAATAGGAGTCACAGCAAATAAACAACCGGCAAAAAGTAACAAGAAGAAAAGATGGTTCCTATTGCCTTCAAGTTTTTCGGCGAAATACTTGCCCATCAAATAGAGAGCACTGGGAACCAGGGCATAAACCAAAATGTATTGTTTTCCAGCTTTGGGCTCAAATGAAAAGAAAGCAGCGAAGGTTATGGAAAACAACAGTAAAACTAAAAAAATCGTATCTAGATTTCTTGTTAAGAAATCTTTCTTAAGAATCAACAAACCAATTAAGAGATAACCAAGATAAATGTGAAGACCGTAGGGGTTCAACAGGTAAAGAAAAACCAACCCCACATAAGGAACTCCAATTCTTTGCATTACGGAAATCACTTTCGGCGCTTTTTGAAGATTTTTCGTTTTAGGTTTTGCACTTTGCCAAATGCCTGCTCAATAAACAGCTTTCTTACAGTTCTGAAAGGTATTTGTTTGTAATTGTAACTTACATCCCTATCCCAGCGGTGCTTATTTGGGTTCTGGACATCTATGGCCGTGTCATATAAGAAAAGCTCATTACCTTCAATCCCTCTAATAACGTTGTCTTCATGAGGTTTAAGTGATTTGCCGTAAGACCTTATTATCTTATGGTTCAGCAGCTTAGAGGTCAACAAATATCTCTCATGGGAATTCGATTTACACCCGTATAAATCAATGCAAACCTCATCCTTTCCTATGCCCAAAGATTCATAAAGCACCTCACTTTCGTAGAATGAATCGTAAATGGCTTTCGCTTCACAGAGTGAAGAAAAACGATACTTTTTATTTGTGGCGTAATCCAAAGGGACTTGATAGATTGTGCTATCATTGCCCACATGAGTACCTGCGTCACTAAAATTGGTGGCGACGGCTACTCTTGGATACAGGAAATAGTTGTTTTTTTCAATCAAGTAAGTGATGTTGTACTTTAGCCATGATTTAGGTGACCAACTTCGGACATAGCGAGGTACTTTTTCGATATTGTCTATATCCGGATTCTCTGCATACCAAGCCATAAATCCCTCCCATTGATCCTTGGTCCAGGCTTGACCCCATGAGGAAGCAAATTGAAAATACCAATTGTCGAAACCGTCTTCCAAAGCTTTAAAGTTTTGGCGTGTGTGTACATTAAGTTGATGACAATACAGGGATATTCCCCCTATTCTAGGTTCCCTTTTAGAAAATTTGAGTGCTTGTTCTGCAAATAGATAAAAATTTGGTGAGACGAATAGGTCATCCTCCAATACAATCACCGACCCATATTTCAAGCTGAGATCCCCACATTTTAAAATATGTTTTCGCAATCCTAGATTCGTTTCTTGATAAACCACTTTTTTGAAGCCAAATTCCCATTTAAAATCTTCGGCTATTTTAAAAACTTCCTGGTTATTGTCAGCCCTATCTATGCTAATAATCAAATCAATTTCCTTATGAGAATATATCGCTTCCGATACTGACTGAAGCAATCTGGACAACGACCTCGGCCTATTATATGCGACAACAACTATTGGAGTGCTCACAACTCTATGTATTTAGATGTTCTTCCAGGGCCTCGATATTTCTGAAATATGATGCGTGTTCTTCAATCCAGGAAGCAGGTTTTTCCCACCATTTCAATTGCAAAAGAAACTTTATTTGGTTTTCGGTAAATCTTTTCTTAATGGGTTTGGCCGGTACTCCGCCAACGATGGTGTAAGGTTCTACATCTTTGGTTACCAGCGCATTGGCGGCCACTATGGCTCCATCGCCTATTATTATACCATCCATCAAAGATACATTGGCTCCTATCCAAACATCATTGCCTATGGTTATACTGAAACCTCCCTCATGGCGTGCCGCAAACTCCTCGAAATACTGTTTATCTGCATAGGTGAAACCTACGGGGGTTTTTAGGGCAAAAAATGAAGGATGCGTGGATACAAATGTGTTGGCAGGATGTCTGCCAAATATGCAATCAACGTTCTGCCCGATAGAACAATATCTTCCTATGTTGGCTTTGGCCAATTTGGCTCCTTCTGCAATATAAGAGCCAAACCCTATTTTTGAGCCAACTATGGCACTATTTTTTCCAAATGCATTCTTTCCCTCACATTTTACGGAAAAACCAATGAAGCTTCCCTTTTTAAAAACGATTTGCTTTGTTCTTCTCAATTGTATTTTTCTTATTGAAACCGCCAAGTATGAAAGTATTCGATTAGATAGTACTATTTTCTTTAAGAAAGATTTCATTTGTGCTTGGTTGTATTACTATAAAGCTTTATACTACACTTTTGTTCTACTCTTTAAAATCGCTTTTTCCCACATATAAGCAGAGATTTCTTTCCAAACTTTTGTGGCCAAGGTGTAATCACTTGTACTACCATCCAATATTTTGGTGGCTTCGGCCTTGATCAGCTCATGCTCGGTCACAAGGTCGGAGCTGTTAAAATCCAAGGAATGAATAGTATCAGAAAACCATTCTTTCAAATCGTTTTGCATCCAATCCACTATTGGGGAACTAAATCCTATTTTGGTCTTTCTCCAAGTTACCTCTTTGGGCAAATAGGGGTCCAGGGCATCTCTCACTATTCTTTTAGTATACCCATTGCCTATTTTGCTGGAATAAGGCAAGGAATTTACAAAGCTTACAATCCTATGGTCCATAAAAGGCATTCGAATTTCCACACCATTGATCATAGAATATCTATCATAATTTCTTAAAAGAGTTGGTAAGATATTTTCATGAAACATACTATATAGATACTGGGAAAGATTATCCAGTTTGCTGAAATTAGGATGACTATTATCCATAGAAGTCATCTTTTTTCCCATAATCTTTTTTCCCATCTTCCTTATTATATAATCAAAATACAATCTTGATGAAGAATTTCTAGTGAATTGGTCTTTATTTTCATTCATGGTTCCTTGGTAAATGTTCAAGATATCTTTGGTATCCTTCAAATTGAATCTTGCATCCCAAAGGCTTTCGAGTATTCCTTGCTTATAACCACTAAGAAGTTCATCCGCTCCGTGACCATCTAAGGTCACCGTGGTACCGTTCTCTTTTACGGTGCCGTACAACATGATCATGGGCAAGGGTGAAGTGATATATAAATCCTCAAAAAGATAAAAATAGTGCTCCAACTTGTCCCAATGCTTCAATGGATCAATGTCCACAAACGTTGCCCCAATTCCCAAATGGTCAGTGACCAATTTGGCGTAGTGGGACTCGTCCAAGGGTGTGCCAGGAAAGGAAGCTACGAAGGCATGTTGCCAATCGTTGGAATAACTGTTATTGTTCTTGGCCAAATTAGCCATGGCCGCTATGGTTGCGCTGCTATCCAGTCCCCCACTGAGCGCCGTTCCTATGGTGACATCGGAACGCATTCGCAACTTACAGGAATCCATAAACAATTCCCTAAAAAGTTCGACCTGGTCTTCATAACTCTTAGGAACCTCCACCAAATGGTCCAAGGTGTTCCAATATCTATACAACTTTAATTCTCCATCTTGATAGTGTCCACTATGTCCAGCGGGAAATCGTTTTATGCCTTTAACCAGGCATTTTTCCGTCGCCTCATAGAAAAAGATATTTTTCTTCATCCAATGGAAATCATCGGAAACTTCCAGTTTGACCATGAAGGGAAAAATGGCCTTCATCTCAGAGGCAAAGACAAACTTTCCGTTGATATGGGCATAGAACAGAGGTTTTTTGCCGTATCGATCCCGGGACATGAACAGCTTTTTTGTTTCTGCGTCCCAAATGGCCAGGGCCCACATGCCATTGAACTTCAGGACACAGTCCTCTCCCCATTGGATATAGGCCTTTAACAGTACTTCGGTATCCGAGGTTGACCTGAAAATATGACCCAATGTCTGCAGTTCCTTTTGTATTTCCAGAAAATTATAGATTTCTCCATTGAAAATAACTGCATATCGCCTGCTTTCATGGAACATGGGCTGGTGTCCATTAGCAGAAACATCCAATATGGACAATCTTCTGTGCCCTAGGGAGACTTCATCTGCAATATTTTCAATTCCATAGCTATCAGGACCCCTATGGGTCATGGTGTTCAGTGCATTCTCAAACAATTCATTTTCTGAGGAGGGGACCGTTCCTAGTATTCCACACATTTTGTTTTCTTTAATTTTTGTTTATAAGAATCTATAATTGAACAAACTTAACAACCTAAAACCAATTCTAAGCCTATAATCATTTATCCTCATTGTTTAAATCACAATAACCTTTTATCTTTAAATACCTGAACAAGAAAGAGTGCCCGTATCATCATAAAAAATGAACTTCTTGTTTTCGAGAAGACCAAAGGTCCAAGAACAGAGGCAATGAATTGCGAAATTAAAGTGGCGTAAGCAGCTCCTATAATACCGTAGTTTGGAATCAAAAATAAATTTAAAAAGACATTGGCGACCATTCCAAATCCCAAACAGATAATATTATACGCTTGAAAGTTCTCGCTTATAAACCATTTCTGGTTGGCCACACCAAGAAAAACAAATACACTGCTAATGATATGGATATTTAATACCGCAGCTGACTCACTGAATGCTGATCCATATAACACTTGAATAATCCAATCGCTTATAAAAACCACAGGCAGAATTATCGAAAGCCCAAGCACAACCATTAAGTTATAAAGTCGTTGAAACCTTTCTTTATAAAGCTCATCACTTCGCATTTTAGCATTAATAATTGCAGGGAAGAGGGAACTACAAATAATTGTTGGAATGAAGTACCAGGCTTCGCTTAAGCGGACTGCCGCAGAATATTGACCCACATCACTATTTTCCAAGAATTCTTTAATCATCACCTGATCCACCCTCATGTAAACTGAAATTACAATACTGCTCAAAATTAAAGGCCAGGAATCATTTAGAAGGGATTTTGAAATGCTCCATGAAAAACGCCAATTTAACAGCGACTTTCCAAACTTCCTATAGTACCATAGTTTACCAAATGCCAAGAAAACTACATCAAACGCTAGAACGTAAACAAAATATATCAATGAAAATTCATTGAGTATTAAAAATATCTTCATTCCCGAAGAAATCAATAATCCTACAAGTCCCGTGATTGCCATAAACTTACTTCTGACTTTACTGTGGAAATAGGACCCAATAACGTCAAAGCTTTTCACAAATGTCAAAAGACCTAGAATTACAATTATTTCATTGGTTATTGGCTCATTGTTGTTCAGCATTATGCTAATCATAATCATAACAATAATTAGCGTTGAACCCAAAGTTTGAAGTACAAATGAGGATCCAAGAATAACATTCTCCTTTTCATCGGATTTCACCAATTCCCTTATGATGATATCGTTGAGCCCAAGAGAGGAAAAGGCCCCAAAAATGGCTACAAAACTCTGTGCATAGCTCAAAATTCCATATTGGTCTGGACCAAGATATCGTGTTACCCAAACTCCAATACTCAAGGCAATCAAGAGTCGTATTACCTTTTCGGACATTAGCCAGGAGGTGTTTTTTAGGTATTTTGTAAAACCCGAGTTGTTCCTTAAATACGATGAGAGTTTGGCAATCAATTTAGCGAAAGATAGAGGTTAATTGAATTTAATTGTAAATGGCTATTGAGCCAGATAGTATTCATACATTAGTCCTATCCCATCTGAAATATCAATGGAATGTTTCCAGCCCAACCGATTCAGTTTGGTTACGTCGGTGCGCTTTACCATCGTCCCGTCGGGTTTATCGGTATTGAAACTAAAAGCCCCCTTAAAACCAATTTGTTCTTTGATTTCGTTGGCCAAATCCCCTATGGAAATATCAACTCCAGTTCCAATATTTATATGGGTATTCCGAATTTCCTTCTGATTTTCTCCATAGGTATCCGAGAAATCCCGCTCCTGCATGATAAAGACGCAAGCATCGGCCATTTCCTCTGACCAAAGGAACTCTCGTTTAGGTTTTCCCGAACCCCATATTTCAACAGTGACAGCCCCATCCTGATTTCTTTGCACGCCGTATTTCTCCAAAATTTTCAACTTTGCGCCCTCGGAAGCTGTACCAGAAATGTTTTCAATGGGTAGTCTATCCAAATCCTGGTTAAGGGTGTCCCAATCATCTTTCTCAAGTGCTTTTCCCAGATGGATTTTGCGAATCAATGCCGGCAGCACATGGGATCTTTCCAAGTCAAAATTGTCATTGGGCCCATACAAATTGGTAGGCATTACCGAAATAAAGTTGGTCCCATACTGTAGGTTGTAACTTTCGCAAAGCTTTATTCCAGCGATTTTGGCAATAGCGTAGGGTTCATTGGTATATTCCAAAACATCAGTCAATAAATAGTCTTCCCGCATGGGCTGCGGGCAATGCTTGGGGTAAATACAGGTACTCCCCAAAAAGAGCAGCTTTTTTACCCCATGAAGATAACTCTGATGCACCACGTTGTTTTGAATCATCAAGTTTTCATAGATGAATTCTGCTCTATAGGTATTATTGGCGACAATACCACCTACTTTGGCTGCGGCTAAAAAGACATACTTGGGCTTTTCCTTTTCAAAAAATTCAGCAACCTCAAAGGTATTGGTCAAATCCAATTCCGAGTGGGTCCGGGTAACAATGTTGGTGTATCCTTTGGACTTAAGGTTATTGATCAAGGCGCTGCCCACCAAACCTCGATGACCAGCCACATAAATTTTGGCGCCGACCTCCATACTTACTCGAAATAATTGAGAATTCGATATCCACCTTCCTTGAGATATTGCTCCTTTTGCATGAGCTTTACATCACTCTGCATCATATCGCTTACAAGTCCTTGCAGGTCATATTCAGGTACCCAACCCAACTTGGTTCTGGCTTTGGTGGCATCCCCTATCAAAAGGTCCACTTCCGTTGGCCTAAAATACTTGGGATCTACCGCCAACACTTCCTTACCAATTTCAATTTGATATTTAGGGTTATTGCAAGCTTTAACATAGGCCTTTTCATCCACGCCTTTTCCCTTAAACTCCAATTCTATCCCTACCTCATTGAAACTCATTCGCACAAATTCTCGAACAGGTGTGGTCTTGCCCGTAGCGATAACCCAATCTTCGGCCTCATCGGCCTGTAAAATCATCCACATCATTCGAACATAGTCTTTCGCATGACCCCAATCTCTCTGGGCGTCCAAATTCCCGAGATAAAGCTTATCCTGCAATCCCAAGGCGATTCGGGAAGTGGCTCTAGTAATTTTTCTTGTCACAAAAGTCTCCCCTCGAATAGGCGACTCATGATTGAACAAAATTCCGTTACAAGCAAACATCCTGTAGGCCTCCCGATAGTTTACCGTAATCCAATAGGCGTACATTTTCGCAACGGCATATGGGCTTCTAGGGTAAAAAGGTGTCGTCTCAGTTTGAGGTACTTCCTGCACTTTTCCGTAGAGCTCAGAGGTTGATGCTTGATATATTCTTGTTTTTTTCTCCAATCCCAAAAGCCTAACCGCATCCAAAACTCGTAAAGTCCCCAAGCCATCGGCATTACCCGTATATTCCGGAGTTTCAAAGCTGACATGGACATGGCTCATAGCAGCTAGGTTGTATATTTCATCTGGCTGAATCTCCTGAATCAACCGAATTAAGTTAGTACTGTCCGTCATGTCCCCATAATGCAAGATAAAATTTCGGTTTTCTACATGAGGGTCTTGGTATAGATGATCAATACGGTCTGTATTGAATAGCGAAGAACGTCTTTTAAGACCATGTACCTCGTATCCTTTTTTCAGAAGAAATTCGCTAAGATAGGCGCCATCCTGGCCGGTCACCCCTGTAATCAATGCTTTTTTTGTCACGTTTTGTTTTGTTTTGAGACACAAAGATGATTATTAAACCGCATTATCCAAAGTTTAATACTTTAAAGGGTCAATTATTTGGTTGAAATAATCGGAGAACCAATAAAAATGGTTTGTGCCAAATTCAGCAATGAATTAAGTTATTCAAGTCTACATTCAAAAACAAGCAGTTTTAGTTTTGAAGATATAAAAGGACTAGATCTCAATTGGATAAAAAAAGAACTGCAATTTATGCAGTTCTTTTTTAAAAGTTTATTTTTAGAATACCAAAGAAATGGTATCAAAAATACATCGAACAATTAATTAGTAGTTATTGCAGAATTATTGTCCCCAAAGCTATTTTGAATTACTACCGATTTATCTGAACCTTTGACAAAAATAGCTCCATTTCCACTTGCACCTGAAATGGAACAATCCTTTATCATATTTGAGTTATCAAAATCTGCTGAAGTATTATTCTTTCCCGTATAGGCAAATGCATAAACAGGAGAACCTCCACTATAGTTGATGGCAACGTTATCAAAAGTTAAGTTTTTTGGTTCCGATCCTTGCGTATTTAGAACACCGCCAAATAGATTAAGGCCTGTAGTTGATTGAATGTCAACATTTACGGTATGGTCTTTCAATGTGAAGTCGTTGCTCTGTCCCGAAGTTGAAACAAGACGTAATGCCGCCCAGTACAATCCTACACTTCTATCCAGTGTAAGGTTCTGGATATTATTTTCAACAATTGGGCCTCCATTCTGAGGGTTATATACTACCCCAAGATTAATACGGAGATTTTCAATGGTGTTGTTTCTAAAGATTACAGAATTGTCCAAGTACCCATCATACAATCCATTTTGGGTACCGTTGGCTGCAAAACCGACTGAACCGCTACTTCTTATATAATTCGCACTAAATGTATTGTATTCGAATACCGCATCGGTAGCATCGGTGACAGCGAACGCGCTATTTGATGATTCACCAACAATCTCAACATCACAATTTGTCATTCTTATATTACGTATTTCCTGACCGCTTGAAATGGAAAAAACATTTACCAACGCCGCTTGGGCACCATTGAATATAGGTGGATTTGTAGCACTTCTAAAAAGACAATTGTTAAAATGAACATTTGAAGCATTTACTTTAACCGCTCGCCTTTGACATGCAATAAACTGATCGTTTTCAAAGTAAAAGTTGGTTTTATTATTAGCATAACTATAACCAGAACCTCGATTATTGATGAATCCCTCAGCATCGTCACCATAGATGTTCTCATATCTGTTTCCGGAAAAATACAGATTTGATTCGTTGTTTGTCTTTATATGAAACGAAATTGCCTTAGCTATTCCATAGGGCGCATTGTTTGCATTTCCATCAGTCGTAGCACCTATATTTTCAATGACGTTTCCATGAAACTGCCCTTCCACAAAATTATCTCCAATTTCCCACTTAATCCCCGTGCCTCGTGCGTATGCCCCTGCAGGTGCAAGATAGTTATGGACATGAATGTTTCTAATATCATATCGCTCATTGTTGACAATGTAAATGGCTCTACTAGCTAAATCCTGACCGTCAAACTCACCATCATATAAAACGAGTACGGGAATCTGGAATTTAAACAGGTACTTAGTTTGATTACTGACGTCACCTCCATGACTCAAATTAGAAGAGTTGGTAGTTCTTACGATACTTCCATTCATGTTCCAATTGAATTCTCCAGCTCTATTATATGTGTCTTCTCGATTTTTTATGTAAACAGCATTTGTTGCTCCCAAAGCATAAGTACTATTCCTTATCATAGCCAATATTGGAGCATCATCAGCAATGTTGTCCCCTCCATTCCCACCAAAAATTTCGGGAGTCAATCTGGATTTGCTGTATATTTCCGTAAACGTTACCTCAGGAGAAAAAGCCTGCTTGTAAGCGGTCTCAATAAAAGCTCCGTTCAAATTGATATTTGTTCCGGTAATGATACCTCCTGCAGGTTCGATGGTCTGATTTTCAGAAAATGTACAACCTGAACAATCGAAAGAATTGTTAATAACCGCTTTATACTCGGCATAATTCGGGTCCGAAATATCCGCTGCAGACTTAGGATAGTAGACTCCAGAAATTTTGTTGGTATTTTCAAAATTCGGATCCTCTGGAGGAGGAGGAGGACCATCAGAACCACTGTTTCCGCCATTGGCTTCATTATCGTTGTCTGAACCATCTGAAGTACCATCTTGAGAATCACTTTGTTCCTCAATTTCCTCTTCTTGTTCTATGATCGCCTCGTAAAAAAGGTCGCTATCTTTTTCACAGGATGCAAAAGTGAGCAAAAAAACGACCATAAAAAGCATAGTAGGTAGGTGGGGATATGAAATTTTCATAAGGTTGTTAAATTCATTTGGGTCTTAAAAATACTATAACTCAAAAGTAAATTCGTTCAAAAACGCAATTATTCGACGAAATACATTCACTTTACGCAGATATCCCCAAAAAAGTTTTCGGCGAAGTGAGTTTATCGATGAAATACAGTATTATTTAACACCTTTTAACAACCTCTGGGAGCCAAGCCCCAATTCCCTCGTCAATTATTTGTTGACATAAATCCTACGGAAATGGCTCCAGATTAGTTTTAGTTTTTACTTTAGTACCGTAAAGATATCACGACCCAATTAATAACCCAACAGAATGTACCAGGTTTTTTTCAAGAGGCTTTTAGATCTTATTCTTTGCACCACTGGTTTCATATTCCTTTTTCCAATTTTTGTATTGATTTGGTTCCTATTGCTATTCGTAAACAATGGTAAGCCCTTCTTCCAGCAACCACGTCCCGGTAGGGATGAAAAGATTTTCAATATCCTAAAATTCAAGACCATGACGGATAAGAAAGATGAGAAAGGGAATTTACTGCCAGATGAGCTTCGGGTGACCAAATTTGGAACTTTCCTCAGAAAATCTTCCTTGGATGAGATTCCCCAACTCCTTTCCATTATAAAAGGTGACATGAGCCTGGTTGGGCCCAGACCCTTGCGGGTCAGATATCTTCCTTATTATACAAAAGCGGAACAGATTAGGCATACGGTTAGGCCAGGAATAACTGGACTGGCCCAAATTTCCGGGAGAAACAATTTGGATTGGGACACCAGGCTGCAAAAGGATATTGAGTACGTCCAAAACCTTTCCTTTGCATTGGACATTAAAATCATTTTTAAAACAGCCCTAAAAGTCTTGACACGTAAAGATGTGGCGTTGGATGCGGAATCTGGAATGCCGGACTTCGATACCTACAGGAAGGGGAAGCTCTCGGACTAATACGGTAAGCCTCCATATGGTTTTCATGGGTTGAGTTCAGGGATAGACCCGGATAATTCCTCCGATTTCCTTTCTGTCAATTTTTTCTGCTTAAGGATGGCATTGTTCCATACCAGCTTTCTTTTCCCGGATGGTAATAACGGAATATCCTCTACATAAATGAGTGAGATATGGGCTTCAGGACCAAAATATCCCTGATATTGCCTCACAAGTGCCCCTTCGTCTTCCTCATCCAACTTTTTTGATGCTTTCAATTTGATCACATATTCATCAAAATCTTCCTGTATGAACTGAAATTGTTCAATCCCCCTAAATTGAAGGATATGGTGAATGATATGTGATGAAATATACTCGCCTTTGGTATTGGTGAACATATCCATCTTTCTTCCCTCAATTTTGGTGAACGTAAGATGGCCACTGATTACATCCTTTTCCATAATCCCAACATCGCCAGTGTCATACCGCAACATGGGCATGGAGTAGTTGAACAAATCCGTCACCACGATCCTGCCAGGTTTCCCCAACTCCACCGGTTTATCCTCATTGAGGTCTAAAAGTTCAACATGATAGCTGGCCCAATTAATCTCAAATGACGTGGATTCGGTTTTGGGAAACCGTTGCGCCAAAATTCCATTTTCACTGTTGGAATATCTAGATATGGCTTCCACACCAAAGTATTTGCCAATCTGTTCCCGTACGTCGTTTCCAAGTGCCTCGGCAACGGCAATTATGGAGCAAAACCTTCCTTTTAAAGGTTCCGCATTGTTTTTTTCCAAATAATCGCAGATGGTCTGCAAGGCTGAGGTGTAAGCCAAGATGTTAATGCAAGACCTGTCCTTGTTCAATTCACTTACTAGCTTGGCCAAATTTGAATCGTTAAGCTCATCAACGGAATAAGTGACCATATTCTGCACAAAGGACTTGATTTTTCCTTTTTGGTACTGTTTATCCCATAATCTCAAATAGTAAAGCCGTGCACCAACATTGTATCCTGCTCGCTTGGCGAAAAAAAGAGTGTCCGCAGTGTTGCGGTCACGCTTCGCTTTGTCCTGAAGGATTTTAAAAGGTTTACCGGTGGAACCGCTCGTCAACACCTGATGGGTGTGTTTGTCTTTATAGGAATCGCTCCGGAATGCCTCAAAGTTTTCTCGTATCAATTGTTTGTCAACGATTGGAAACTTTGCCAAGTCCATTTTCCTTGCGGCCAGTGCTGAATAAAAGGGGACCGTCCTCACCGCATGGTCCAATATTTTGGAAAGGTGTTCCTGTCGGATTGCCGTGGCTCTTTGGGAAAGTGGGTTGCCCTGAATATATGTAATTTCCCTGTAATGCTTCCACACTCGAGCACCTTTAAGCCAATCGAGGGTCCAAAAAGCACCTTTGCGAAGTTTTTCCAATGTTCTTATCATATTGGGTATAACTACTTGTGGGGAAACATTTTATACATGGTTATCAAAAATCAAAACTTATAATCCCTCCCGTGAGCTTATATGCAACAGTCCATTTCCGATACTGTCGATCACGTAAGTGTATTTATCAACTCCCTCCTCGGGAATTTTTAAATAGCGCCCGTAGTTGACGCCCCCACTTACACAATAAATCAACGGGTCATGCCTTAAGGAATCATATCTGAGCAGCCTAAACTCCGAACTGTCACCTGGTTGCAAATCCTTAAATGGCATGGAGAACATGGAAACATGGGTAAAACTATTCGTTGAACTGTTGATCACACGTATCTGGGTCGATTTCTCTTTTTGAAACAAATGAGCACCACAACACCAAAACAAAATCGTGCAACCCAACAACAGAAAAACAATGATATTCTTGATCACACACAAAAATAATGCGAACAGAAGTGTTCCCACGTATCCAAAGTAAAATTACCACTAAACGGATCCGAGAGATTTTAAAATCCGTTAAAGGTCAAAAAAATCTATGAACTGCATCCCTGTGTTAAATACTGGGCAATAATTCAATCTTGACTGTGCAAACCTTTAATTTTACACCTTCAAAGCCTCTTTGGAATGAGATTATCTTTGCTTCTGTTAATAATGTTTGCTTTTTCGCAGGCCCAGGCGCAATTTCAGGTGAACGGAAGGGTGGTAGAATACAACGATAAGGGGAAAACCATACCTCTACCTAACGCAAATGTTTATTGGCTGTCCAGTACCATTGGCACCACCACCGATTCCATGGGAAAGTTCGAGATTTCCTATCAGCCCAGTTTAAAACAACTTGTGATCAGCTCTGTGGGCTACCGTTCCGATACCATTCCGGTAAACCGCCCTAACTTGGGCAACATTGTTTTGATATCCAATGTGGTTCTGGATGAAGTAGTGGTTGAAAAACAGGTGGCCCCGCTTCAAAAATCGCTTTTTAAGGCGCAGAATGTGGTCACGGTGGACAGTCGGGAAATGCTCAAGGCCGCCTGCTGCAATCTCTCCGAAAGTTTTGAGACCAATCCGTCCGTTGATGTCAATCTTTCCGATGCCGTTCTTGGCGCCAAACAAATCCAAATGTTGGGATTGACCAGCCCTTATTTAATGTTCACCCAGGAGAATATGCCCGCAATTCGCGGAGCATCTCAAGTTTTTGGACTCTCCTTTATTCCCGGATCGTGGATCGAGAGCATACAGATCACAAAGGGTGCCGGAAGTGTTTTGAATGGCTTTGAGAGTATCTCGGGACACATCAATAGTGAATTGGTGAAACCCTTGACGGACAAACGGTTCTTTTTGAACATGTACGCGAACAATTTTGAACGCTATGAATTCAACTCCAGGTTCAACCATGTCATTACCGATGAGTTGGGCGTGGGTTTGTACGTTCACGCCAATCTAAGAAATGGGTATATTGATAACAATGATGATTCTTTTTTCGACACTCCCCTGTCCAGACAGGTCAATCTAATGAACCGCTGGCAATTTGTGGATTCCGAGAGCGGATGGGTGGGCTACGCCAATATCCAATATCTTTCGGATACCAAAGAAATTGGCCAAACTGATTTTGATTTGGAAACCGATAAGCTGACCACCAATGCTTGGGGAAGCGAGATCGCCACATCAAGATTGGACCTTTCCGCCAAAGTGGGCTATGTGTTTCCCGAGCTGCCCTATCAAAGTTTTGGATTTCAAACTGCTTACAGCAACCACGACCAAAATTCCTTTTATGGCTTGAACCAATACGACATTGACCACCAATCCTTTTACTCCAATTTCATATTTAGCAGTATCATTGGAAGTACCCAGAATAAGTTCAAAACAGGGGCAAGTTTCACCTATGATGGTTTTAAGGAGATGGTGAACACTATCCCTTTTAGAAGAAATGACAACGCAATTGGTGCTTTTTTTGAATATTCTTATGACAATTTGGAAGGGTTGAGCCTTGTTGCCGGGCTTCGGGTGGACAATCATAACAATTTGGGCACTTTTCTCACACCACGATTCCATATGAGATATTCCTTGTGGGATAAGGCAAGCCTCAGGGCTTCCTTTGGTCGCGGCAAACGTGGGGCAAATATTTTTGCCGAGAACCAACAATTGTTCGCTTCCTCAAGACAAATTGTAATCAACGGCACCAATGGCAACTACTATGGCCTGAATCCTGAAAAAGCTTGGAACTACGGGCTTAGCTTCATCCAAAAATTGTATCTGTGGAATCGGGTCATGGATATCTCGATTGACTACTATAGAACCGATTTTGAGGACCAAGTGGTGGTGGACTGGGAAAATCCAAGGGCAATTTCTTTCTATAATCTTTCTGGGAAAAGTTATTCCAACAGCATCCAGGTTGACCTGAACTACGAAATACTCCAAGATTTTTATTTGAGGGCCACGTACAAGTATTTTGATGTGGTCACAGATTACAACAGTGGCACATTGGACAGGCCACTTCAACCATCCTATCGGTTCTTTATTAATTTGGGCTATGAAACACAAATGAAAAATGAAAGCCAATGGCGTTTTGATTTCACTGCCAATACCTTGGGAAGGCAGCGTCTTCCAGATACCTCGTCAAACCCAAGTGAATTTCAATTGGATGGATGGGCACCATCATATACTTTGATCAATGCCCAAGTCACCAAAGTTTTCTCCAACAAGTTGGAGTTCTATATTGGTGGGGAAAATATCAATAACTTTACCCAGTCCTCCCCTATTATTGCGCCAAATGATCCTTTCGGAACTTTTTTTGACAGTACCGTGCTGTTTGGTCCGGTTTTGGGTAGTGCCTGCTATGCGGGATTCAGATATAAAATTTAACTTTTAGCTATGAAAAATACGTTTCTCATCTTATTGACGATTTTAACGGTCGCTTTTGGCCACGGCCAGGACAAGAATAAATCAGTGAATTTTGAAATAAAGGGCAATTGCAGTATGTGCAAGAACAGAATTGAAAAAGCTGCCATAAAAATTAAGGGGGTCAAATTTGCCTCTTGGAACTCCGAAACCAAGGAATTCCATGCCATTATCGATGAGCATAAATCTTCCATTGATGCCATCAAAAAAGAAATTGCCCTTGTGGGACATGATTCTGACGGATTTACCGCTCCCCAGAAGGTGTATGATAGTCTTCCCGAATGTTGTAAATACAGGGATCCAAATACCATGCATATGGACCATGGAAAGCATTGAGCAAAAAAAAGGGAGACGATTTTCTCTCTCCCTTTTATTATTCTGCTTCCTACATTTTTATCAAGCGCTTTACAACAAGCAGGTTTCCCTCAGCATCTGTAACACGTATGACATAGAATCCTGAGGATAGTCCGTAGAGATCTTTGATGACCAAAGTATCGGTGTTTTGAAAAGCTTCTTCCCTGATCAACATGCCCATCATGTTGAATACCTCTATAACACAGTCCCTTCGTTTGCTAAGTTTGATGGTAATCTTTTCAGTAAATGGATTGGGATGGGCAGTGATTATAACAGGCTTATCCTCCAGCAAATCACCTCCTTCTTCCCAAACAATGGGTTCAAAAAGCTTTTCAGAGAAAGGATAGGGTTTAAACAATCTACTTGGGCTTAAGGACTTGTTTAATCCTCCATTTACCACATCTATACTCGCCTCAAACGATGAACCAGGGGCTGCCTCAAATCCTGGTGTCAAATTAATTTCGTTAACCGATTCAAAACGTGCCACAGTGCCCGCTGGAACTATGAAGTTGTTTCCAGCCTCGATATTAAATTGATAGTAAAAAATCTCTTCAGGGTTGTAGGTGTTACTTACAATATAGTTGTCCAACTGTGCCAAACCATTCTCGGCATAAAACACTCCATAGACCCTTGAATCAGTTATATCATTGGGGTCAACCAATGGAATTGTCTCCCCATTAAATACATAGGTTCCATCATACCGTAACATGGAAGTCGTTATATAAGAAGAACTTTGGTGAATTTCTTCCCAGTCCTGCCAAACTTTATCTACGTGAGAATGGTGGAAATAAAATACCGGGTCTCTTGGCGAAAGTGGTGTAGGCATAGCTCCTCCGGTCCAAACGTGGGCTCCCCTGTGAATTGCCTGCCGTTCTAATCTATTTGAAAAAGTAAAAAAATTGGTTTCGGTTATGAGGTTGTCAAGATCGGTAGCAGTTGGCATTGGTCCGTTACTCGCAAGATTTCTATTTAATGACCAATTAGCATTAAAACTACCTAAAAAGCTTTCATCCCAAATAGCATCGGTCGGTGATTGATAGATAATGGAGTTCCAATAGCCCAAGCTAATTTCTGGATTGATTTCCTGCACCGCTTGCTCCATTTCAAACATTTGTCTTCTGTGCCAGGCCAGGAATATTTCCCTTTCCGACTCATCGGGAAGATTAAAATGAAGGTCCGGGCGCGTTGGATCTGCAGTATTGTCAAAATTGAAGAAATTTCCGTGAAAGGTCGCCAAATCATTAAATAGGTCTGGGCCATTTCTTAACTCGTAAAAGGCATCTACCAATTCTGAGATTTCGTAATCGGTCATCTCATCAAAGCCTTTTCGGATACTCTGTCCAAAACCGGATTGCAGAATTAAAAGACCAAGTAAAAAAAAGATCCCTTTCATTTGCTTTACCTGAAATAAATAAGATTTAGTGGGCATGTGTATAGTTCTTGACAATCTTCTCAATTATTCTTGTTTCCTCTCCAATTGTTCAATCCTTTTCAAAAGATCTTCAATTTTGGCATTCTTTAACTCCAGTTGCTTAATCTTGGCATCTTGAGCCAATAAATAAAGTGTAAGCTCTTCTATTTTCTCGAGTAACTTGGCGTTCATCGTGCCCAAATCAATACCTTCCTTTTCAATTTGCTTTGCACTAGGAATATTGGGTAAATGCCCATTTTCTTCAATAAACTTTTTCACCTCTTCCAATGCTTTCAAATCAAAATCGGGCTCAAAAACATAATCCGGCCAATTACCTTGAAGTTCCACCCTAACACCTTCTGCTATCATATTCCCGGCAACTGCCAATCGATAGCCCTGCGTGTCCGTGGTTCCAATTCCCAGATTTCTATTCGCGAACAAATCCCTTGCCGTCCAGTCCACAGTGGTCATGTTGGAATTTTCGGAAGTATAATCCACAATCCCTGTACCAGCCAAGGTAACAACTGTTTCTGTATTGCTCACTGTTGAAATATTTGATGCCGCATCCTGCGCAAAAACGGTGAAGTCATAACTAGTGTTTGGAGTTAGTCCCGTTACATTTAATGTGGTGTTGGTTCCAGTATTTCCAATGCCGACCCCATCCTGAAAAACCTCATAGTTGGTGACAGCGACATTGTCTGTAGATGCACTCCAGGAGAGACTTGTGCTTGTGGATGTTGTGGAAGAGGAGGATAGGTCAGTCACAGCACTGGGAGCCTCTGTGTCCGGAACGCCCTGGGTGCTAACCGTTTCTGTATTGCTGACCGGGGAGACATTTCCGGCAGCATCTTGTGCAAAGACAGTGAAATCATAGCTGGTACTCGGGGTCAGGCCCGTAACATTAAGTGTTGTGGCAGTACCAGTGTTGGCAATACTAAACCCGTCCTGAAAAACTTCGTAGTTTGTAACTCCTACATTGTCTGTGGATGGGCTCCACGTCAAATCTGTTGTTGTTGCGGTAGTGTTTGAGGAAGTTAAATCCGAAACTGATGTTGGTGCTTCTGTATCAGGAGCCTGAAGCGTTACCACGGTCTCTGTATTGCTTACCAAGGAAGTATTACCTGCGGCATCCTGGGCAAAAACCGTAAAATCATAACTGGTCAGTTCAGCAAGGTCTGTAACATTAAAGGTTGTGGTTCCCGTGTTACCAATGCTCACCCCATCCTGGAACACTTCATAGTTGGTCACACCCACATTGTCTATTGCTGAACTCCAGGAAAGGTCAGTGCTGTTGAAAGTGGTATTTGCTGAAGACAGGTCCGTAACAGCACTTGGAGCTTCCGTATCAGGTACACCTGCCGTAACAACCGTTTCCGTGTTGCTCACAGTTGAAACATTCCCTGCTGCATCTTCTGCAAAAACTGTAAAGTCGTAACTCGTGCTAGGCGCAAGACCTGTGACATTAAAAGCTGTGGTCGTCCCCGTGTTGGCAATGCTTACCCCATCCTGAAAGACTTCGTAATTGGTCACGCCTACATTATCCGTGGAAGCACTCCATGAAAGGTCAGTTGTGGTTGTGGTGGTATTGGCTGAGGCCAAATCTGTTATCGCAGAAGGAGCTTCGGTATCGGGAGCTTGAAGGGTTAGCACAGTTTCTGTGTTACTAACGGGAGAAGTGTTACCGGCAGCGTCTTGGGCAAAGACCGTGAAATCATAGCTGGTCAGTTCAGCAAGGCCTGTAACATTAAAGGTTGTAGTTCCCGTATTACCAATGCTAACTCCATCCTGAAAAACTTCGTAATTGGTCACCCCTACATTGTCCGTGGATGCACTCCAAGATAAATCAGTGGAATTAAATGTAGTATTGGATGACGACAAATCCGTTACCGCGCTAGGCGCCTCAGTATCCGACCCATCAGCAACAATAGTAATATTATCAATAAATACCGTGTTCCCAGCAACCAGCCGTGCAGACCATGGACTAACGTATACACGTATTTGAGGTGTGGCAGAATTCGCTGTTACAGTCCAATTATATTGAGTCCATACACCAGTTCCTATGGGCGTAGTACTAAATCCAGCCATTCCCTGCCAATTGGCAAATGCTGGATTGTTGAACTGTGCACCTCTCCTTGCCCAAATGGTAATGTTGTAATCCTGGCCCACAACTGCATCAAAAGTGTAGGCAACATAGGTTCCATTGTTGCCATTTGATACAGCCCTCAAGGAAAAGTTCCCTGACTGTACATCCGTATTATCTGAGAAAATATTGGCGGTTCCTGCCCAACCGGTCGTTGCATCGGCTTCATTTGCTGGGGAAGCGGCATTGGAATCATCATATAGGTTCTGTGCAAAAGCAAAAGAAGTCCCAAGAAAAACAAAGGAGTAGAGTATTTTTTTTATCATTTAATTCTGGCTTTAAGGCTGAAGCGGAAACAGTGTTTATAACAAAGTTATAGCACCTAAAGGGTCTCACTTATTTTTGGCATAAATTATCGATGAAATGCAAAAAAAAACTATTATCGTATTCTTTTAAGTGTCAAGAAAAAGTAGTACTACCTAAATGTTCGCCGTGTTAAATTCCAAATAATTTTTTTTCGAATGCAACGTTAGTTTCTTAACGAACAAACAGATTTTAAAACAAATTGCCAGGGATGGCTTATATTTACATCAATCGGTAGGTATAAACTGTATTTATATTGAAATTTCAACATGTGGGTTTATTTTATCGGTCACAATGCCCCCTTAACCTCAAATTAATGACACGTAGCCTCCTTAACTACTTGCGCTATCATGCCTTCTGGACCTTGGATAGAATAAAAGGTAGAAATATTCGGCATGATTTCTTGGACATACAAAAAACCCTTGGTGAAAATTCTTTTGATTCTTTGCAAAAAAGGACGGAAAAGCCTTTACGAGAATTGCTTGATAAAGCGGTAACCCATTCTGAATTCTATAGTGACCTGAAAAATTACAGCACACTCGAAGATTTTCCAATCACCAATAAAAATATCATCAAAACGAATTTTGATCGCACGCTAATAAAAAACGCTTCCAAGGAAAGGATCCATCAAATGTTTACCAGCGGGTCCACTGGAATTCCTTTTATGGTCTACCAAACCCAGCGAAAAAAAGAAAGGAATACAGCAGATACCATCTACTTTGCGTCGCAAGCAGGATATACCATTGGTGAAAAGTTACTTTACGTACGATTGTGGAACAAGAACCTGAAAAAAAAGAAACTGCCTGCTTTCTTGCAGAATATAGTCCAAATCAATATTGATGCCTTGAAAAACGAGGGTTACATCAAAAACCTGCTCCTAAAACTTCAGAAGGACCCCTCTCCCAAAGCTTGGCTGGGCTACCCCTCTGGTTTGGAGAAGATTTGCGATTATTTGGATAAAACAAATTCAAAACCATTGCAATGCAATGTGCGATCCATAATTGGAATGTCCGAAAGTCTCGGCGACCACGTTCGAAGCAAAATGTGGTACTATTTTAACACGCCCATGGTTTCCCGATATTCCAATTTTGAGAATGGAATTATTGCCCAACAACCAATAGATGGTGATTATTTCATCATCAATTGGGCCAGCTATGTTGTGGAAATCCTGGATTTTAATGAAGACAAACCTGCAAAACATGGACAACTTGGGCGTATCGTGATCACTGACCTATATAACCACGCCACCCCTATGATTCGATATGATACTGGCGATGTGGGTGCACTCATCACGGTACCTTCCTGCCCATTCCCGGTGTTGAAATCGGTTGAGGGAAGGAAAGCGGACATTTTAATGGACACCAAAGGAAAAATGACCAGTCCCTATAAGTATATGAGCCTCCTGCCCTCGTTCCCCGAACTGAATCAAGTGCAATTTGTTCAAAATGAAAAGAATAGATACACCATTAAACTCAACGTTGACGAAACCTTCACAAGGGAGATGGAACTCGTGCGGTCCTTTAAGGAAATCATTGGTGATGATGCAATGGTTACAGTTGAGCACGTGAATGAAATCCCGCTTTTAAATTCCAAAAAACGAAAAATCACCCGTAATTTGCTTCTTGAAAACCCCAAAGACAATCGTAAAGAAAAATCCTTAACCCATTAGGAGTCTTGTTTCATGAAAAAAACCAACATTCTTTTTACCTGCGCCGGTCGTCGCAATTACTTGATCAACTATTTTAAAGAAGCTCTTGAAGGCAAGGGTATGGTTATGGCGGCCGACAGCCAACTTACCGCACCTGCATTGGTCGATGCCGACCTGGCGATACAAGTTCCATCAATCTACAATAAAGACTATATTTTAATCCTTAAGAAGTTGGTCCGTGAACATGAAATCGATGCCATTATTTCTTTAAACGACCTTGAACTGCCCATCTTATCAAAACACAAGGATGCATTGGAATCCGAAGGTGCCAAGGTGATTATTTCAGATACAGGAGTAATTGACATTGCCTTCGATAAATACAAAACATTCAACTTTTTCAAGAACCTTGGGATTGGCACACCTAAAACATACCTAACCGTGGATGAAGTCGTCCAAGCCATAGAGCAAGGTGAGGTAACGTATCCCTTGATCATCAAACCGAGATGGGGAAGCGCTTCAATTGCGATTGACATTGCGGAAAATGAGGATGAGCTAAGGCTCGCTTATATACTTCAGACCCTAAAGGTGAAAAAATCCATCTTAAAGGATGCCAGTGCCGCCGATATCGAAAGGAGCATCTTAATCCAAGAAAAAATAGATGGTGAAGAGTATGGGATAGATATCTTGAATGATTTTGAGGGAAACCATTATGGCTCGTTCATCAGAAAGAAAATGGCCATGCGTTCCGGAGAAACGGACAAGGCCATATCCGTGATCAATGCTGAATTTTCAAGAACAGCTCGGATAATCGCTGAGAATACCAGGCATATTGGCAATATGGATTGTGATTTTTTTGTGAAGGACGGGCAAGTCTATTATCTGGAAATGAATCCAAGGTTTGGAGGGGGTTATCCCTTTTCGCATGAAGCAGGCATAAACACGCCAGCAATCTATGTGGCATGGCTCAGAGGTGAAAAAGATGTGGATAGGTTCAATACGTTTGAAGCTGGCAAGATGTTTTCAAAATATGACAAAATGATGCCCATAAAACTTTAGGATTTGGGCCAAAGCAAAGAAGCCGGGGGAACAACCTCCGGCTTCTTTGTTTTTTTTAGGAAATCATATTTTTAAAATGGTAAACTCAGACCTCCTGTTTTTGCGGTGCTTTTCCTCTGGGCAGTTAACCCCATCCTCACATTCGTTGGTCAATTTGGTCTCTCCAAAAGCTTCCCGTTTAATTCGGTCCCCCGAAATCCCTTTAGATAAAACATACTCAACAGTTCTTTCTGCCCTTCGTTCCGAAAGCCATTGATTGTATGTATCAGTACCTCTGGAATCGGTATGTGCACTTACTTCGATGACAAGGTCCGGGTTAGTCTGCATCAAGCTGACCAATTTGTCCAATATGGCCTTGTCCTGCGTGGTGAGGTACGACGAGTTTAGCTTGAAATATACATTGGAAAGTTGCTCTATCTCGCTTTTGATTTTGTTCCTTTCCGCATCCTCCGCATCCCTTTTTGCTTTCTCCAAGGCGGCAAGTTCTGCAGCTTCCTGCTCTTTTTTAAGGCGTTCAGCAAGCAAGCGGGCCTCTTCATCCGCCCTTTCTTTGGCAGCTATGGAGTCCAGAACACGTTGCTGTTCTTTCTCCATTTCCTTAAGCAGAGCCAATTTTTCCTCGCCTTTTCTTGAAAGTCCCTTTTCAACTTCAAAACGATAGGCAACCCCCAAGGCGTGTTGGATATGGTTGGACGAGTTCTCCGTGTTCATGGTCCACTTTCCGGTGGAATTGAAATCCAATCCCCAATGCTCCGAAAACCATGTCCTGAAACCGACAACTGCGTTGTAGGTGCCCCTTCCTTGGTTGTTCGCATCCGTATAACCTGCACCTATACCAATATAGGGGTCAAAAAAGCCCGTTTCTCCCAAAATCATATTCAGGTCATAGCTCACCCTAAAGTCCAGACCTAAGTAGTCCACATCCTCGGGATTGACGTTGTTGTCAACAATCTTGCCCGCTTTATATCGATTATATGATCCAATGGCCTCCACGCCCAAACCGTTCTTGAAATAGCGCCCGATACTGATTCTGGATGGAAAGGGTACCATGTTCCATCCATCGCTCAAATCCAGTAGGTCACCAAATTCATCACCCGAATCGTCCACAATATTTATCCCAAGGCCCACCATCCAAAAACTTTGGACAATGCTGTCCTTTTTGGTCAATTCTATCTCTTGTGCGGAAATGGCTATGGAAAAAACAAAGAATATAGCCGCCAATAGAGGTCTTGAAGTTTTCATAAACAAGATTTGAGGTTTATTGGGACAAAACTAGGTCAACCCTCATAAAAGGCGAATTTTGTACTTTCAAGTGCCCTAATTTTCGACAAGGAGTAAAATTGGGAAGTCCAGTAGGTTACCAATCCACCTTTTTGAAATCCATGGTTTTGGAGGTATATGGCATTTTATAAATATAGAAAGGGTACGAAACAATACTCGTATCTGCCTGATTCCCTTCCTTTTCCGCCATCAGGGAAACTGTAACCAAGAGATGGTCCTCGGTCTCTTCAGATTTGGCCAATACCGGCGTCTTTTCTCCTTGAAGTTTTCCAAGACAAAGCATGATGACTTGATTTTCGGTAAAATCGACCATGGGCACCGGAAGGCCTGGCTTTCTTGTTTTGTTTATTTGGGAATAAAGCTTGTTCAATGTTTTGGTATCCTTTATTACCGTGACCTCATATTCCTGAAACCCACTGTAGTAATCATGTGTGAGCAGGGTCATCCCCTCCATGTTCTCCAACATCTGCAAATCTGCTTTCTTTTGGGCCTTGCAGGATAAAAGGCAAATAAAAAGTATGGCCAATGCTTGCTTCACTTCAATAGGTGTTCTTGTAACGGGATTTGTATGCTTTTTCGTAGATCTCCTCATATAAGGGCAATATGTGCACTATATCAAACTTAGTAGCGGTCTTGTAAGCGTTTTCCTTGAATTTTTCAAGTGTCGCATCATCCTTTAAGATTTCTAGGGCTTTAGCTGCCATTCCCGCGACGTCCCCAACCTCGGTCAAATAACCGGAAACGCCTTGCTTGTTGACTTCCGGTATGCCCCCCACGTTACTGGAGACCACGGCCACTTTGTTGATCATCGCCTCCAGTGCCGCCAATCCAAAACTCTCCGATTCAGAAGGCAACAAAAAGAGGTCCGAGAAACACAAAATTCGGTCTATTTCCGTGCTATTTCCCAAAAACAGCACTTTGTCCTTTATTTTCAACTCGTCACACAACTGTTCGGCATACTCTTTTTCCGGTCCCTCTCCCACCATAATGAGCTTGGAGGGAATCTCTTTTTGAATCTTAAAAAAGACCTTGATCACATCCGGAATGCGCTTGACCTTTCTAAAATTACTGATATGTGTGATTATACGTTCATCCTCATTGGCCATTAGGGAACGCTGGCAATCGGTATATTCTTGACTGTATTTTGAGATATCGATGAAATTGGGAACCACCTCAATTTCTTTTTTGATATCAAAAATCTGTAAGGTGCTTTGCCTCAGCGCTTCAGAAACCGAAGTGACTACATCGGATTTATTGATGCTGAAGTTGACCGCAGGTTTGTAAAAGGGATGTTTGCCCACCAAGGTGATATCGGTACCGTGCAAGGTGGTTATCATGGGTATGAATATGCCCTCCTCCTGTAGCATTTTCTTTGCCATATATCCAGCATAGGCGTGGGGAATGGCATAGTGCACATGTAAAAGTTCAATGCCGTACAGTTTTACGGTATCCACCAATTTACTGGACAGTGCCAGCTCATAGGGTTGATAATGAAAAAGGGGATATTCAGGTACATGCACTTCATGAAAATGAATATTGTTTCCCAGAAGCTCCAGTCGCACAGGCTGTTTGTAGGTAATAAAATGAACCTCATGGCCCCTTCCGGCCAGCGCAATCCCCAGTTCGGTGGCAACAACACCGCTTCCACCAAATGTGGGGTAACATACAATTGCTATCTTCATGGTAACAAATCTAACGCAATATTTGTTGACTAATTTATAATGGAATCATAAATCGCTTGTTGGATCCTGGTGCGCAGTCCTGATTTGATCAACAAGGTGTTGGAAGATTTTGGGTAGGTCCGGTTGGACAAGAACACATAGATGAGTTCCTCCTCCGGATCGGCCCAAGTATAGGTGCCCGTAAATCCGCTGTGCCCAAAACTTTTTCTGGACACACATCCACAGGTTGGACCACTTTCCTCCAGTTGGGGTTTGTCAAAACCAACACCCCTTCGTACATTTTTGTTACAGAAATAGCACGTATTGAACTTTTTGATGGTTCGATCATCCAAAAAACGTTCTCCACCATAAGTCCCACCCTGTAAGTACATCTGCATGATCTTGGCCACATCATTGGCATTGCCAAAAAGGCCCGCATGGCCTCCCACACCACCCTGCATAGCAGCTCCCATGTCATGGACATAACCGTGCACAGTCTGGTATCGATAATAATCGTCCTCTTCGGTGGGGACAATGTTCTCCTTGGTAAACTTGGCCAGTGGATTGAATGTGGTGTGCTGCAAGCCCATGGGCGTGAACAGAAAAGAGTCTATAAGTTTATCCAGCGATTTCCGATAGGTTTCCTCTATGTATTTTTTAAATACGTAATAACCCACGTCACTGTACCTATACCGATTGGATTTAAGGCTCTGACGGCCTATTCTGTTGTAAATGGAATCCTTGTAGGCATCGGTGATATAAAGTCGGTCCGCTACCTTATTCGAAAACCCCTCAGCCGGATGGTTTCTGTAAAAATCCGAAGAAGGTTTCCTATCCTTGTTCAATGTTTCCAAATAAAAGGCTATCCATGCCGGCAGCCTGCCATAATGGGAAAGTGCCTTGAGTACCGTAACATCCTTCAATTCCGTTTCTTCATATTCTGGTATCAATTCTTTAAAGGTGTCATTGAGAGCGATTTTGCCGTCCTCTTCCATTTTCATGATCAACGGCAGAGTGGCCAAAATCTTGGTCAAAGAGGCAAGGTCATAGATATGCTCCCCGCTTACCGTATCTTTGGAAGTGTAGGTAGGCTTGCCAAAACTTTTGTCATAGATCACCTTTCCCCTTCTTGCAATCAGCACCTGTGCTCCCGGAAACATCAAGGAATCAAGACCAATCTGCACCAGACTGTCCACTTTGGCCAAGCTATGCGAGCTCAATCCCACACTTTCCGGAACGCAATACCCCAAACGTTGCAACGACTGAAGGTTGGTCCCCGTGCCCACAGGAAACTCAGGATGTGCTGAAACGGGAAGTCTTCCATTGGCCCCGAAAGCGCCAAAAATAGCCTCGGCGGCCTTCTCTTGGGCAACATCACTATTTTGATAGGCCATCACCAAGGCATCAATCGAAGCAAAATCAAAAACATCCAAAAGTGCATAGGGTCGCGCAAAAAGGGTCAAAATGGTATTGCTCGTCCTCATTTTCGAGATTTCTTGGAGCCAGAAAAGCTCATTTTTGGAAAGCTGATAGTTTTTCCATGGGCTTTCATTGCTTTTATGGACACCTATGATCACCAGATTATATTGTGCAAGGGCGTCCTTGTAACCGGAGATATCCTTGGCATCAATCTTGGTGATGGTTGTGTATTTGGAAAGGGTTTTTAAAAAAGTTGATCCAGGGTCTTCACCAAATTGCACGTAGGCTATTCTCTTATTTTCCAATTTTTTTATCGGCAGCAGTGAAAAATTGTTTTTTGCCACGGTAATTGCCTTTTCAATGGCATCTTCATACACCACATCATTCTCCACTTGATTCAAATCTTCAACCAGATTTTCCATTTCAACCGGGAGAAACTGGCTTAGTCCGGCCTTATATTTGGCCATCAATATCTTTTTTACGGAATAGGCCAATCGCTGCTCCGGTATAATGCCTTTTTCATAGGCCTCTACAAGTTTCGATTTGGCTTTCTGAACGTCCAATGGCATCAACAGTACATCATTCCCTGCCAAAAAAGCTTCCAGCTCCACTTCCCCTTCCGCAGCAAATTCTGAAACCGCCTTCATGTTCAGGGCATCTGTGAAAACCAAGCCTTTAAATCCCAGTTCTCCCTGTAATACCCCGGAGACAATTTTTCTGGATAATGTGGATGGATGTTCTTCCTTCTGTTCCAAACTCGGCACATTCAAATGTGCTACCATTACGGAATTTAAACCGCTGTCTATCAATTCTTTGAACGGATACAGTTCGATGGAGTCCAACCGTTCCCTACTGGAGTTGATGGTGGGCAAAGCCTTATGCGAATCGGTCGCGGTATCCCCATGACCCGGAAAATGCTTGCCACAGGACAAGACACCTGCGCGCGCCATCCCTTTCATGATGGCCATTCCTTTTTGGGCAACATTTGCAGGATCTTCCCCAAAGGAACGGTTACCAATAATAGGGTTCTTGGGATTGTTGTTCACGTCAATATCCGGGGCAAAGTTGATGTGGACCCCTAGCCTCCTGGCATGTTTCCCAATTTGATAGCCAACTTGCTCCACCGTAGCATTGTCCTGAATGGCCCCTAGTGTCATGTTCCATGGAAAGGCATACGTGGAATCAAGGCGCATGGCCAAACCCCACTCGGCGTCCATTCCAATCAACAAGGGTATCTTCGATTTTGCCTGATATTTATTCGTCAACCTAGCCTGACGTAAGGGACCGCCTCGGGAAAAAATCACTCCGCCTATTTGTTCTTCCTCTATAAGCTGTTCTACCTTATCGGCTGCCGCATTGTCTCCTTCAGAAGCCACACTAACCATGAAAAGCTGCGCTACCCTTTCCTTAAGCGACAAGCTGGCGTATTTTTCCTCCACCCATGTGAATTGGTCCACAGAATCTTTCGCAATCAAGGGATTGCCCTGGCCCTGCGCCACCGAAACAAATAAGAAAAAAAGTGGGATGTAGAGGTTTATCCGCATAAACAATTGGTCTAGGACATGAACTTATCACCTGCAAAATTATTGCATTCCATCGAGGTAAATACCTAATTTTGGGTTAATTGAGGTTCTTTTAAACAAAACGGGCATGCCAGCTTTCGCTCGCGGGAACTTCCCAATTTTCCAAATAATCGAGTTTGGTGGCCACCAGATTATTGAAAACAATGGTATTCTTGGAAACCGCTTTGTCCTTGGCCATTTTCTTAAAATCGGTTAAGGGCTTATAGGCAACATAATCTCCCTGTTTGAAGGAAACGTTCATTCTGTCCAGTAATGATACCTCGTATTTTTTTTCCAATCCTTGGATAAAATGTACGGAGGCATCAATGGAACAACCGGAGGCGCTTGCAAGGGATTGATCTAAGCCTATTATGATAAATCTGTCGTATTTGATCTCAAAACCTGCCTGCAATTGGTTGCCATGCGCGGTCCATTCCTTCAAAAAATCAGTAACAGATTGTTCGATTTCATCCAATTCCTGTTCTGAAAAACTACGCTCGGATTGGTAAATCCATATTCTAGCGTTGTCCGGCAATTTTGAAAAGTCTACCAACATTTTTTAAAGGTCTTGCGCATTGGCCACCAGTTCGGCGATATCCAAAACAGCGATTGATGTCTCTTTTTCCTTGTTCTTTACTCCGTCTGTCATCATGGTATTGCAAAATGGACATGCAGCGGCAATAATTTCGGGTTGGGTCTCCATGGCCTGCTCGGTGCGCTCCACGTTCACATCCTTGTCCCCTTTTTCCGGCTCCTTGAACATTTGGGCTCCTCCCGCTCCACAGCAAAGTCCCCTTTTTCTACAATTTTTCATTTCCAAGAGCTCTGCATCCAATTTTTGGATAAGCTCCCGTGGTGCTTCATATACGTCGTTGGCCCTGCCCAAATAGCAGGGGTCGTGATAGGTAATCCGTTTTCCCTTGTAGGTTCCGCCCTCCAAGGTGATCTTGCCCTCTTCCACCAGCTGTTTCAGAAACTGGGTGTGGTGAAGCACTTCATAATTGCCTCCTAATCCAGGGTATTCGTTCTTAATGGTATTGAAGCAATGTGGGCATGCGGTGACCACTTTTTTCACTTCATAACCATTCATCACCTCTATATTGGTCATGGCCTGCATTTGAAACAGAAACTCATTGCCCGCCCGTTTGGCCGGGTCGCCGGTGCAACTTTCCTCGGTGCCCAACACGGCAAAGCTTACTCCGGCCCTGTTCAAAATCTTCACAAAGGCTTTGGTGATTTTCTTGGCCCTATCATCAAAACTGCCCGCACAACCTACCCAAAAGAGTATTTCGGGTTGCTTTCCCTCTGCAAAAAGGGCTGCCATGGTGGGTACATTCATTTCGTTTGCCATTTTCTTTCCATTTTATGGTTCTTGTGCCCAGTTCAACCTGTCCATTTGATTGAACGGCCATGGTGCGCCGTTGTTTTCCAAATTTCCCATCATGTTGTTCAATTCCAATGGGGCTGCCGATTGTTCCATCACCAGGAAGCGTCTCATTTCCATGATTATGGAAAGTGGGTCTATGCTCACGGGACAAGCTTGAACACAGGCGTTGCACGTAGTGCAGGCCCAGAGCTCCTCTCGGCTGATGTAGTCGTCCAAGAGTTGTTTTCCATCGGGAACGAACTCCCCTTTATTGGCATCCATATTTTTGCCCACCTCCTCCAAACGGTCGCGAGTATCCATCATTATCTTTCTGGGAGACAACTTCTTTCCGGTTTGATTGGCGGGGCATTCGGAAGTACATCGCCCACATTCGGTACAGGTATAGGCATTGAGCAATTGGACCCAGTTCAAGTCCATCACATCGGACGCACCGAACTTTTCCGGTTCTGTTGCACCATCGGAGGGAGCGGCATAAGGATCAGCGGAAGGGTCCATCATCAATTTTACCTCATTGGTGACCGCCTCCAAATTGTCAAATTCCCCCTGTGGTTTCAACTTTCCGTAATAGGTGTTGGGGAATGCCAGCAGTATATGCAGGTGTTTTGAATAGTACAGATAGTTCAAAAAGGCCAGTATGCCCAAAATGTGCAGCCACCAAGCCGTACGTTCAATACCGATTATTGTGGGGATGGACAGGCCATCAAAAAGAGGAACGATGAACTGGCTCACGGGAAAGGCCCCTGCAGCTGCGTAGTGCTCCGCTCCCATTTGCTGCAAGCTAAAATCGGCAGCGTTCATGGTCAAAAACAGCAGCATCAATACCAATTCGATGTATAGGATCATATTGCCGTCCTTCTCCGGCCAGCCTTTCATTTCGGGCTTAATGAACCTTGCCAATTTGATGACGTTTCTTCGGATCCAAAAAATCACTACGGCCACAATGACCAATAATGCCAATATTTCAAAGGACCCTATCAAAAAATTATAAGCGCTGCCCAGGGGCGCAAAAAGTCGATGGGTTCCCAATATCCCATCCAATATGATCTCGAGTACTTCAATGTTGATGATAATAAACCCAACGTAAACGATGATGTGCATGAGGCCAGCAATGGGCCTAACCACCATTTTGGTCTGTCCCAGGGCTATTTTCGCCATATTTTTCCATCGTTGGGGCTTGTTGTCGCCAACCTCAACATCTCTTCCAAGCCTAATGTTACGAATCAATTTTTTTACATTCCTTGCAAAAAAACCAATCCCGACGAACAGGGCAATGGTAAAGATGATATTGGGCAGGTAGTCCATATTTTAGTTCTGTTTTTCGGAGGCAGGATCGTTTTCAGGAAGTTCGTACTCTTTTTGCTTTTTTCCAAAGACGGAAACGTTGACATATCGTTTTGGGTTCAACCTAAAGTCCTGCAAAAGCAGATCCAGCTCCCTTGACGCCTCGGTCAAATTGATGTAGAGGGCATCATCATGGGCCATCTTGCCCAAAGTACCCTCTCCTTTTTCAATTTTGGCCAATATCCCGTTCAATCGTTCCACGGTGGTTTTTAGGTTCGTGACCGCCTCCCCAAGTCCTGCTTTGGCAAGGGAATCGGAAAGTTTTGAAAAATTACCGGTAATCTTGTCCACATTTTTAAGGGAATTGTCAAGCTGTTCTTTGTTATTGCTCAGCAGCACGTTCAACTCTTTGGCACTTTCCTTGAAGGAACCCACTCCCTCGCTCAACGCAGCTATGGCTTGCCTTAAATCCCTTTTTGTTGGGTCGTCCAGCACTTCGTTCACATTCATCAAAAGGGAATCTGCATGCGAAAAGGCTCCCTCAATTTTCATTTGTAAGGGAGTAAGCTTTTGTTGCACCAATTCCGTGAGCCCCGGTTTGATGTTGGATATCAGGGTATCTCCAGATTTAGCTCTTGGGGCTTCATCAAACACAGGGTTGATCTGGATGCCCTTTCCCCCTATTATGCCTGTATCGTATATTTCGGCCACGCTGTTCTTTGAAAATTCAAAGTCCTTGCCCACCGAAAAGGTGACCACCAGCTTGCCAGAGTTGTCCTTGAACTTTATGTCCTGGACATTGCCCACGTTGAGGCCGTTGATGGATACCTGGGTGCCCGGTTGCAGCCCGCCCACATGATCGTAAATTGCGTAGAATATTTGGTCGTTTTCAAAAAAGGGTGATGATTTTAGATAGTTGAGCCCAAAAATAAAGGCTATTATTCCTGCCAACACTATAATCCCAGTTTTGACTTCCCTGGATAGTTTCAAAAGATTCGGTTTATGGTTTAAACAAAATTAGGAATATTTTTCACAAGCAAGCCTTCCCTCGCCAACCTATTTGAGTGCTTGGGAAATGGTAACCCGATTTCCATTTTTATAGGCGACTATATATGAGGTGGGATATCCGTGTGCGTCCGCCTTGCTTTTAAGCTTTTTGGCCTCCTCTAAAGAGCTTGCCTCACCATACATATACCGGTACAGGTTTTTATAAGGCTCCTTTGACAAAACATCCAATCCCTTAAAATTTTCGGCCCTCAAGGGAATATTTTTGGCACTGGCCAGCAACTGGACCTTAAAAACAACATCTTTTTTACTGGAAGCGGTTGTGCCCGAATTGGTATCGGAGGCTGGTTTTGAACCCATATTTGTACTTGCCTGAACAACGGTACTTTCATTTTTTGGTTGTTTCACCTCTTCTTTTTCGATGGGCACACTTACCGTTACCTCGGCATCTTCCAATTTGGGAGTCTCGCTTAGGGCAATTCCTTTTGCAAAGTCTTCCTTGTAAGCAAGAATGGCATCGGCAATGGCTTTGCCCATTTCGGCCTGGCCTTTTTTTGAGTTCAGGTAACTGCCCTCGTTCTTATTGGTCAAAAATCCGGTTTCTATCAACACACTCGGCATAAAGGTTTGGTGCAGCACAATGAACCCGGCCTGTTTCACCTTTCTGTCCTTCCGGTTGAGCTTTTTTGTGAAATTGTCCTGTAACTTCTTTCCCAAAAGAATGCTTTGATCCAGAAATTCCTCTTGCATAATGGTCAGCCCAATGATGGATTCTGGCGAGTTTATGTCATATTCAGCGTACCTTTTCTCATAGTCATCCTCAAGATAGATAACGGAGTTCTCTTTCTTTGCCACCTCAAAATTTTGTCTATTGGCATGCAGCCCCAAAACAAAAGTGCCTGCGCCATTGGCGTCGGAACTGTGGGAATCACAGTGCACCGAGACAAAAAGATCGGCATTGGCCTGATTGGCAATTTCTCCCCGCTTGAAAAGATCCACGAAGGTATCGTCCTTTCGGGTATAAACGACTTTTACGTCGGGGTTCTTTGCCAATTCTTCTCCCGCCTTGAGCACTATACCGAGCGCAATGCTCTTCTCCAGATAGCCATTGCCCAAGTTTCCAGGGTCATGCCCACCATGGCCGGCATCAAGAACAACAACGAATTTGTCCTTGGGAGGTCTTTGTAAATCAGCAATATTAAATGAAATCAGCGTTGGGGTTATGAATAATAAAACGAAAAATGTAATCCAACTTTTATTCATAAGAACTGTTTATTTATGGTGTTCCTTATTGGTTAAAAATATTGTAATCCCCAAGTAACAGAACGAAAAATATATGTAAGTTTGATCCAAAAATCGAGCCAAACCAGCACAAAAATAGGATTTATCACGTTGCAATCAAACAAACATCTTTTAGTTTTCCTATTTGTTCTTCTTTGTGGCAAATTTAGTGCAGTGGCTCAGGAGGATCTTATAAAGCCCATGCCCATTAAGGCCATGCAGGACTCCATTACCGCTCCCTTGCTGCCCGCAAACATTCTGAACGACTCCATAGTAGTTGATTCCGCTGAGGTAGATTCCACTGCTGGAAAGGAACCCCTACTGCTGGATAAAATCAAATATAAGGCGAAAGATTATGTAAAGCTCAGTCAGAGTGAAAACAAAATTTATTTGTACAACGAGGCGGAGATCTATTATCAGGACACTGAGTTGAAGGCGGGAGTGATCATCATGGACTATGTGAGAAACGAAGTGTATGCCGGACGATTGAAGGATACCTTGGGCAATTATTCACAACTCCCCTATTTTAAACAAGGTGAGAACGAGGTGAGGCCCGATTCGATACGCTTTAATTTTGATACCCAAAAAGCCCTTATCTGGAATTCCAGGACCGAGCAGCAGGCTGGATTGGGCCAGCTGGGCAGTGATAACATGAAAGTATATGCCGAAATCACCAAAAAGGAGAACGATTCCGTCTATTTTTTGAAAGAAGGCAAGCTCACCACCTCCAAGGACACGGTGAACCCCGATTACTATATCCGTGTCCGTAAGGCCAAATTTGTGCCCAAAAAGAAAATTATTGCTGGGTTCAGCAACATGTACATTGTGGATGTCCCTACCCCGATAGCACTTCCCTTCGCCTATTTTCCATTGACCACTGGCAGGGTAGCCGGGCTATTGTTCCCCACTTTTGGGAACGACCCCCAGCGGGGGTATTTTCTACAGAATGGGGGATATTACCTGCCCATCAGCGAGTATGTGGACCTAAGTATTACGGGTGACTTTTATACCAATGGGAGCTATGGTTTCCGAGGACAGTCCATCTACGCCAAAAGATATAAATTCCAGGGCAACATCAACTTCAACTATGAAAACCTGATACAAAGCCAAAAGGGATTTGATGACTTTAGCCGGACGAGCAACTACAATATCCAAATACGGCATACCCAGGACGCCAAGGCCAATCCCAATTCACGATTTTCGGCATCGGTCAACTTGGGAAGTAGTGAGTTCTTTACCAATTCGCTGAACCAAATAAACCGAAACAATACACAGACCAACGTTTTCCAATCGTCCATAAGTTATTCCAAGATTTTTCCCGCTTATCCCTCAGTGAATGCCAGTATGACCTTGAGTCACACCCAGAACTCCAGGACGCAATCGGTAAACATGTCCCTCCCCACTTTTCAGGCCAGCATGGAACGTATTTTTCCATTTGTTAAAAGGGATGGCATTAAAAAAGGACTGATTGACAATATCAACTTCCAATATGATGTAAACGCCCAGAACAGCATAACCACTACGGAAGAGGATTTTTTTACCAGTGAAATGTTCGACGGGGCCAGAATAGGTGCACGCCATCGAATCCCGATAGGCACCAATTTTAAAGTGGCAAAATACCTCAGTATGTCCCTTAACGGGGCCTATGAGGATATTTGGGCCCTGGAAACAATAAGAAGAAGGTTTGATGAGGAGGAACAGGCCGTCGTCACCGATACCATAGCTGGCTTTGACCGATTTAATAGGTACAATTTGGGCGCAAGTGTCGGTACCACATTGTATGGGACGTTCAATTTTGGGGAGGATAAAAAAATTCAGGCCATCCGCCATGTAATGAGCCCGTCCATCGGGTACTCTTACACGCCATCATTTGAGCAGTTTTACGAATCTTACGTGGATGGTGATGGAGAAGAAGTGCAATACACGCCCTTTGAGACGAGCCTTTATGGAAGACCCTCGCTAAACCGGGGCAGCTCCCTCAGTTTTTCCCTGCAAAACTCTTTGGAGGCCAAGGTGCGGGACAAGGACACGACGGTGCTGGAACCTAGAAAGGTCAAAATATTGAGCAACCTTACATTCTCCACCAGTTACAATCTGGAGGCCGATTCTTTAAAACTGAGTCCCATCAGCATGACAGGGGGTACCGAGATAATAAAGAATGTGCCCATCAACTTTTCAGCAAGTTTTGATCCCTATGCCATCGACAACAATGGACGAAGAATAAACACCTTTAACATATCCAATGGCGGGGGTTTGGTGCGATTGACATCAGCACGGATCAATACGGGATTCTCCTTGAACAGTGATATGTTTACCAAGGGAGGCGCAAAGCAAAAACAAGACGGCAAGAATCAGGATCCCAATTATGGTGCCAATCCTTTTGAACTGAGAGGGGCCAGGGACGCGCAGCCATTTTTTGAAAACAAGGATGCAGAAGCAGAGGATGCAGACAATGCACTGTACGGTAACAAAATACCCTGGGATGTGCGTTTGACCTACGTGGCAACCTATAGCAACAGGAACAGGGAAAAGGAAATAACCAACCACTCTTTAATGTTTTCGGGTAATGTGCAGCTAACTCCCAAATGGGAAGTAGGGTTTAACTCGGGCTATGATTTTAAGAACAAAGGATTTGCAGATACCCGTTTTAATTTTAGAAGGGATTTGGACAGCTTCCGGTTGAGTTTTGATTGGACCCCTTTTGGAAGGTTTGAGCGGTGGTACTTCTTCATTGGTATAAAGAGCTCCATACTCAGCGATCTTAAATGGGAAAACAGAAGCCAGCCTTTTAGTAATAGGCGCTAACAATTTCATTTTTTAATACCTTAAATTGAACTAAATAAACAGACTCCATGAAAAAAATAATCAACACCCAGAACGCACCAGCCCCCATAGGCCCATATAACCAAGCAGTGCTGGTCAAGGACACCTTGTATATATCCGGTCAAATTCCGATTGACCCGGCCACTGGCAAATTGGTGGAAGGCGATATTAGAAAAGAGACCAAGCGGAGCATGGAAAACCTTAAGGCTATCCTGGAAGAAGCGAACATGACCTTTGACCATGTGATAAAAACCACAATTTTCCTAAAGGATATGCACCAGTTTGGCGAAGTGAACGAAGTGTATGGCAGTTATTTTGACTCGGATACCGCCCCTGCCAGGGAAACGGTGGAAGTGGCCAATCTACCAAAATTTGTGAATGTTGAAATCTCTATGATTGCCGTCAAATAGTCTCCCGGTGAAATTCCACAAGGCCATCAATGGGTCGTTGTCTTATAACGCCTAAGATCAAATCGTTGCGTTCAAGGACAGTGGCTAGTTCGTCCCTTAAAAAATAGGCTATGCTGCCCACAAAACTGATGGGCACCTTGGTCGCCAGTTCAAACTGCATGATGTAGTTGTTCACAAATTGCTGCAATCCTTTCTCTATGACGCCCTTGCAATAGGGATGGCTCTTATTCTCTATGATAAAACGGGCAAAAGTGGCCAAATAGGTGTTCGGATTGGGCTGCTTGTATAGGTTTTCCTTGATCACGTCTGCATCGAGGTCATACTCCTTTGCGAATTTAATCCCAAGGTCTTGAGGCATTTTGTGGAAATAATAGTCCCTGAGCAGTTTCCTTCCAAAAAAATTGCCGCTACCGTCGTCCATCAATATATAGCCAAGAGAAGTTACTTTCTGGAAAAGCTGATGCCCGTCGTAGTAACTGCAGTTGGAGCCCGTGCCCAAAATGCACACAATTCCCTGATGCCCTATTTTGGTAGTGGCGTAGATTGCGGCGAAGGTATCTTCCCTAACCTCGGCTTTTGCCTTTGGAAAAAAATCCTTGAATATATCTTTCAGAAATCTTTTCATCCGGTCCGTACCACAGCCTGCACCATAAAAATATAAGTGACTAACGGCCTCGCGATTCTGGGACAGTTCAAAATTGTTGGCAAGTCGGTCTTCTATGACCTCCCTGGTCAATACCTCTGGGCTCAGCCCCAACGTTTGGGTTAGGAAAATCCTGTCACCATTGTTGTTCAAGGCTATCCAGTCGGACTTGGTGGCCCCGCTATCCACAATCAATATCATAGGTACGGTTTTTTTAAGGTTGGTATCCCGGAAGAGCCAAAGACCCTCCGGGATTGGTTCAAGATAATAAATTAAAGGCTTGCTGCGTACTCTGCCAAATCTACCAATTTATTGGAATAGCCCATTTCATTGTCATACCAAGAAACTACCTTGAAAAACTTGGAATTCAGTTCAATTCCTGCATCTGCATCGAATATGCTGGTTCGGGCATCGCCCACAAAATCTTGTGAGACCACAAGATCTTCCGTGTAACCCAAAATACCGGCCAATTCTCCCTCGGAGGCCTCCTTAAATGCCTTTTTTATCTCTTCATACGAAGTTTCCTTCTCCAATCGCACGGTCAAATCCACCACGGAAACATCCGCTGTAGGTACGCGAAAAGCCATTCCGGTGAGTTTGCCCTGCAATGAGGGTATTACCTTGGTCACTGCCTTTGCGGCCCCTGTTGCGGCCGGAATAATGTTCAACAAGGCACTCCTTCCTCCGCGATAATCTTTTCTTGAAGGACCATCAACCGTCAATTGGGTAGCCGTTGTGGCATGAACCGTGGTCATCAATCCTTCCTCAATGCCGAACTTATCGTTGAGCACTTTGGCCACTGGCGCCAAACAGTTAGTGGTACAAGAAGCGTTGGAAATAATGGTATCGGATGGCTTCACTTCCTTATGGTTAACCCCCATCACAAACATGGGCGCATCCTTGGATGGCGCGGAAATGACCACTTTCTTGGCCCCACCGTCAATATGGTATTGTGCTGTTTCCAAAGTGGTGAAGATACCGGTACATTCTGCCACGATATCGGCACCAACTTCATCCCACTTCAAATTTTTAGGGTCCCTTTCGGCCGTGATCCGGATGGTTTTGCCATTGACCACCAAGTTGCCGTTTTTTACTTCAACAGTGCCGTCAAATCTCCCATGTACGGAATCGTATTCAAGCAAATACGCAAGATGCTCCACATCTAGAAGGTCATTAATAGCGACCACATCCACATTATCCCTTTTCACGGTAGCCCTGAAGACCAGTCTTCCAATCCTACCAAATCCGTTAATTCCTATTTTCAATGTTGACATTTTAAAAAATATTTAAGTTGATTTATGTTGTCATTATGTCCGAAACCTTGATGAGTTCCTCATCAATTTCAGTATGCGCCTTAATGGCATCGTGTATCGGCGTCAGTATTAGCTTTGTGTCGCGAATACCTACCATATAATTACTTTTTCCCTCCAAAAGGCTCTCCACTGCCTTTACACCCATTCTACTGGCAAGGACCCGATCAAAACACGTTGGGTTTCCCCCGCGTTGCATGTGTCCCAATACGGAAACCCTTACGTCATAAATGGGCAAGTGCTGCTCCACATATTCCTTTAGCTCAAAAACATTCTTCCCTATCTTATCGCCTTCGGCAACAATCACAATACTGGATGATTTCCCAGATTTCTTGCTTCGTTTCAGGGAATCCAACAAGCGCTCAAGTCCCAAATTCTGTTCGGGAATCAAAATTTCCTCGGCACCCGCCCCTACTCCGGCATTCAGTGCTATATGGCCCACATCCCTGCCCATAACCTCCACAAAAAAGAGTCGGTTGTGCGAGCTTGCGGTATCCCTTATCTTATCGATGGCCTCCACTACGGTGTTAATGGCCGTATCGAACCCAATGGTGTACGAGGAACCCAAAATATCATTGTCTATGGTGCCAGGGATGCCAATGACCGGAAAATCAAATTCTTGGTTGAATTTTTCCGCTCCGGCAAAACTTCCATTGCCCCCAATAACCACAAAAGCATCGATGCCTTCCTTTCTTAATTGGTCGTAAGCCTTCTTACGTCCTTCCGGGGTACGGAATTCTTCGCATCGGGCCGATTTTAAAATGGTCCCCCCTTTATTGATGATATTATTGACACTACGGGCGTCCAATTGCTTGAAATCTCCTTCGATCATTCCCTGATACCCACGGTAGATGCCCACACATTGTATGTTAAGATAAGCACAGGTACGCACCACGGAACGAATCGCTGCATTCATTCCGGGCGAATCACCCCCGGAGGTGAACACGCCAATTTTCTTGATTTCTGAAGCCATTCAAAAATTTTAAGAGATCAAAACTAGGAAACTTTATCCAAAATTGGAATGCCTTATTAACTTATTTGTTTTCAGGGATTTTCGCAAACGTTTTCGTAGTTTTTTTGCTGTGGAATCGATAAAAATTCAATCTCATTTTTGAGATTTTCCGGTGATTTTAGGTTTGGAACGGAACCGGATCAAACTATCCTTCCCCATGATCTCAGTAGATGCTTTTTCAGGTGTCAGTGGACTTTGTTTTTCCTTTTTCTTGAAAATTTTCTGCATCAACTCCTTAAAACTGTTGAAATCCACTTGGTAGGAAAGCCCCAATCCCTGTGTATATCCCTGTCTTTCTGACAAAAATTGCTGTATCTGGTTTTCACGGTTGAATATTTTTGCGCTGAGGGTACCCTGCTCATTCAGCAGTACCTGTACTTCCACATCGCCCGCCACAACGGTCTCCGAGACACCCCCCACGGGCACCCCTACCCTGCCGTTGACCAAAATTCTGTCCGATATCTGGGTGGATACGGTAACCCCAATCCTATTTTCCGTGCGTATATCCGCATTGGGGTCCAATAGCCCTTGCTCGTAGGAAACCCCAAAATTGAATTTATCGTTGTTTCCAGACAATATCTGGTTCAGTAAACCCGAAGCAGTCTGTATAAGATTTCCCGTAACAGCTTGTTGGTTGATTCCAGTTTGTTCATTCACGAAAGTCCCCTGGGCCAAAAGAAAAAATGCGTTGCGCTCTTTTACGGTCGGGTCCTGTAAACGATATTGCAACTCGGATTGAACCACGGAATTGGTCCCGGGAAAGTCGATGTCAAAATTGATGTTAGGACTCTCAAGCTCCCCGTCCAGCCTCACCACGACTTCCGTAGGAATCCTTCCTGTAAATCCTGGGTTATCCAAAAGCGGCGCTGGATTTGCATTTAGGGAATACACGGCTTCCAGATTTAACTGGGCGGCGAGGGGGTCCCTTTCCCATAAAATGGTACCACCGGGCCTTACTTTAAAGGTTTTATCAATTACGCCGCCATATTTAAAGTTGTATTCCCCGGTCACAGCAACAAACTCACCGTACATGTTGAACTTTCCGTTGGTGTTGATCTCTATCAACAGGATCCCCTCCCCTGTTCCTTTTAAGGAACTGCCTGTGTTCTGGTCCACCACGATCTCCACTTCTGCATCGGGTGTCACGGCCAAATCAAAAGCCATCTCCAATCCTTGATAGTCTTTTAGGACGCGTTCCTGGCTGAAGGATTCCACACCGCTTTTTTCTATGAAATTAATGAAGGAATAATCCCCGACACTGGTCACATCGCTAAGGGGAATCTTCAATGAAGTGCCCCTTGCTGTGGCCGCATCCACGGTAATGTTCAGCGCATCCGTTGAGCCATATATGCTTCCGGTTCCATTGATGAACCCTTTTCCATAGTACAGTGCTTCTTCGTTATACTCCGTGTTCAATATCATAAAACGTCCGTTCTCTGTGTTGACATCCAAATCCAGTGACCAATCCCCAAAGGCAACGTGGTTGATAGTCCCATCCAGAGTGGCTTTTGTTCCTTCGGCCACGTCGGATAGTCCAACCTCTTCAAAGTAAAAAGTTTGGTCAAAAAGGCGAACCCTTGAATAGGGGGCAAAGTCATAATCAACATTTAGATAGGGAATGCCAATGCCCGCCTGGTTCAGGCTCAGGTTGCCATTGATGGAAGGATTGTTGGCCCTTCCCTCAATCTTCACACTGCCACTCAGGAGACCGCGAATATTGGATATCACATCCTCTCCCAGTGGACTGAAGGGTTCTAGGTTGAAATCGGTAAAATTGGCGGCCAAATCCAGTTCTTGTTGATTGTTTATGTTGGTCACCTTGCCGTTGATGCTCATTTTTTCCCTTCCATTATCGTTCAACCAGGTGCTTACTCCAAATTGGGTAAGGTCGTTGTTACCAAAAATGCCTACTTCCAAATCGCCCAACCGCATATTGTTGACAGTAAAGTCACTTACATTCAAGCTTGATGTGGGCAGATATTTTCCTTCTTTTTGCAAAATGTTCAAAAATCCATCCACGGAGCCATCCAATCTGAGACTATCAATGACCGGGGTGATTTTGTTGAGGGACACAATCTTGAACTGCAGGTCCAAATCCTTGTATGTGGAGTCGGCAAGCTCGCCCCTTAGCCTTATCTGCTCCCTATTTTCATTGTCCATTACCACATCTTCAATCTGGATACTGTCCAAAGTCCTGTTGATGATGACCTTGTTCCGATTGTTTCCATCCTTGTTCAATACCCAGGTATTTCCCTTGAAATTGATGTCGGATTTTTTCAACCCTATCACCGATTTGTTGTCCTTATTGAACGTGTGATAGAAGTTTAGGTTATAACTGTCATCAAACCCACTGCCCCCCTTAAATTCTGTTCTAAAAAATAGCGTGTCCTTCAGGGTGGTGTTGATCAAACTGAAGTCCTTTACGTTATAATAGACCGTTGACATATCCTGGACTGAAACGAAGGTGTTGAAAAGCGGGTTTTTGTTATCTATCTTCAGTTCCACATTATCAAACTCATTGCCAAAAGCACTTATGCTTGGTGATTTGAAGGTCAGTTTGAAATCCCCTTCGTCTGCGATAATGTTCCCCCGTATAAAGGTATTGGCGTCAAAAGTGACTTCTGGAAAGAAAACATCCACAATTTTATTGTAGATCCTAAAATTGAAATTCAAGCGCTGCCCACTGGATATTTCGTAGGGTTTGTAGTTGGTGTAAATACTTCCCACAGAGTTCTGGACCAATCTACCCAGTTCGGCCACCTTAAATCTTCCCTTGGCGTACCCTGTGATAATATCCGGGGAATTGATCTCCACTGTCCTCACTGAATCTGTTTCAAAAGAGGAGGTCACGGAGAAATCCTCAAAATAGTAGGTGTCATTTTTGTTTTGATAGGTGGTGTTGGAAAAACGGATCTGCCCAATAATGTCATCCAAGGTGTTTCCCTCAATATCCATGTTCAGGTCACCTTTAAAAATGGACACGCTGTCGTTGATGAAATTGAGCTTTTTTAGGTCGGCATAGGCCACGGAGGCAATAAAATTGAATGTGTTCTGGTCTTCCCCAAAATCGGCCAACCCTTTAAAGTCAAAATTGATGTTCTCATCGCTGCTCACCAAGGAACCGTCAAATAGCTGTTCCTTCAAAATACCAGATACCCTCAAATTGTTGTACTCATACCCATTGTATTCCAGCTTGTGCACCTCTCCAATGACCTCAGTGTTCAGGTTTTCGGAAATAAAGCCCTTGCCTTCCACATTTACATCCAGGGAAGTGAGCCCCAAATTTTTTGTGTCCGTAAAATTGCCCAAGTCAAAATCGACCAAGGATATAAAACCAATGTACGATGCATTATCTATGGACTGGATATTGGTCATTTGCAGGTCGGTGTAACTTTTTCCAATGGCCGTGTTCAGGTTTATCTGGACGTCCAAGGAGGTCTCGGTGACCTCGGCATCACCACGGATGGTAAACTGTCCCATTTTTTGGAATGATGATGGAATGTTTCTTCCCAGGATATTCGGCAGCAATGCCCGTAGCTGATAGTAGCTGGAAGTAAGGTTGTCAATATCGGCCCGCATAATGAAGGGAGCCTCGGCACTGAACATATTGTCGAACTCAAAATCGCCATAAATACCGGTGTTCTCGGTTTGGACTAGAAGGTCCTCTGTCACCAAGTTGTTGAGTACCCCACTGACCTTGCTGGAAAATGTCACTTTTATGTCCTTGCCAAACTCATTGTAAAAAGTGTTGATGTCGTTTAGGGCCACGATTGACTCTGTAAACTCTCCGTTAATTTGAACGCGGTCCGTGAACTCCGCAAAATCTTCCCGGTTATATGAGAATTGAAGGTCACCGTTGATCTGCGATTCCCTGGTATTGAGCTGTAGTGCATCAAATTGCATTTTCTCCTTGGTATAGGAAAAATTGGTGGAAAGTTTCTGTAACCGAACCCCACGGGCAGCGTCCAAGGAGAGATCTTCAATGGCAAGGCTCACATCTGGGCCCAGGATCTGAAAATCCTTGGCGAGCACCTCAAGATTTGAGAAGTTGAGCACTTCCGGCTTTTCAAGATTCTCATCTGTGAGCAAAAACCTTCCTTGGAACACCTGTATCCCATCGGCGGACAGGAAAAAAGGTGGTGTTCCTGGCTGGCGCGGCTGTCCATCATCAAGTTTGTCCACAAACACATCAAGATTGGTATCGCTTTCGCCCTTATAAGTCTTTAGATTGAAAAAGAGGCCCTCCATCTCCACATCGCCAAACTCCATTTTCCCATTGGCCATATTCTTCAAGTTCAAAACGGAGGTGTTCAACTTCCTGATGTAGACCAAAGTGTCGTTTTTGTAATCTTCAACATAGATGCCCCGAAGCCCTGCATTTAAATTGAAAAGGGAAAGGCTCACCCGGTCCAGGGAAATGTTGGTGCCAAACTCTTCGTTGATGCTATCCGTTGCATATTTAGCCAGTCGTGTCTGCACTATCGGCAATGACAGGATCAAAGAGCCCAATACCATGATCAACAAGATGACCATGATAGACCGAAACAGTATTTTACGCAGTTTTTTGATAGGGCTTTATGTTTTACCTTTGACCTCCAATTTTTATTCCAAAACCCGTGACAACCAAAAAAACTTATATTCTTGGTATTGAATCTTCCTGTGATGACACTTCCGCGGCCGTTTTGTGCAACAAAAAGGTCCTGAGCAACGTGGTGGCAACACAAGACATCCATAGGCAATATGGGGGCGTAGTTCCAGAGTTGGCCTCAAGGGCCCATCAACAAAACATAGTTCCCGTAGTACACCAGGCCTTGGCCAAGGCAAATATCGACAAAAAAGACCTATCGGCCATAGCTTTTACCAAGGGACCAGGCCTTATGGGTTCCCTGTTGGTCGGGACCTCGTTTGCCAAGTCCCTGGCACTGGGGTTGGATATACCCTTAATTGCGGTGAATCATATGGAAGCCCATATTTTGGCACACTTTATTGATGATGATGAACATTCCGGCGAGCCCAAATTTCCCTTTTTGGCCCTGACCATAAGTGGGGGGCACACCCAAATTGTATTGGTTAAGGATTATTTTGATATGGAAATCATGGGAGAGACCTTGGATGATGCGGTAGGTGAGGCTTTTGACAAAAGCGCAAAGCTTATGGGACTACCCTATCCCGGAGGGCCGCTTGTGGACAAACACGCCCAAAAGGGGAACCCAAAGGCCTTTGATTTTCCAAAACCCAAAGTGGATGGCCTCAATTTCAGCTTTAGCGGTCTTAAGACCGGCATTCTGTATTTCCTGCAAAGGGAGACCAAAAGAAACCCTGATTTCATTTCGGAGAACATCGATGATATCTGTGCCTCCGTACAAGAAACCATATTGGACATTTTAATGGAAAAGCTCCAGTTGGCGGCAGAACAAACCGGTATCAGTCAAATTGCCATTGGGGGTGGGGTTGCGGCCAATTCCGGAATCCGGGCACGCTTAAGAAATGCGGAAGCGGAATTGGGGTGGCAGACCTATATCCCAAAGTTTCAATATTGCACCGACAATGCCGCAATGATAGGAATCACCGGATATCTAAAGTATTTAAAAGGACACTTTTCCAACCAGCGCGTAGCGGCCAAGGCCCGTTTTGCCATTGGCAGTTGATCACGGTTTTCTTTACATATTTTTAGTACCTTACTTGTACAATAGAAAATTTATGCCCTTTAACGAAGAAACAACCAGACAAATTAGGGTTGCTGGCACTTTGTTTTCCGAAGAATTGTCGGAAAAGAAAATGTTCGGAGGAATTGCCTTCTTGTATAAAGGCAAGATGGCCATTGGAGTGGTGAAGGATGATCTTGTTGTCCGTGTCCTGAGCGCAAAAATGGATTCCGTCTTGAAAGAGGACCATGTAAGGCCAATGGATTTTACCGGGAAACCCATGAAAGAATTTATCTTTGTTTCTCCCGGTGGTTTTGGCACCGAAGAACAATTGTCCCGATGGATGGAATTGGGATTGGAACACGCCAAAAGCAAACTTTAGCCCATGCAATTATTCTATGATCCATCTTTGGACAACAGCTATAAGCAATTCCATTTTGGGCCAGAGGAAAGCAAACACATTGTGCGGGTGCTTCGGAAAAAGGAAAAGGATATTGTCCACATAACCAACGGTAAGGGATATCTTTTTAAAGCGGAAATCGTAGTGGCAGACCAACAGAAATGTAAGGCAGAAATTGTATCTTCCAAAAAATCTGTCCCAAAAAGATATAGCCTGCACCTAGCGGTGGCTCCAACCAAAATGAACGACCGATTTGAATGGTTCCTGGAAAAAGCCACTGAAATAGGAGTCGATGAGATCACCCCCGTACTTTGCGAGCATTCCGAACGCAAAACAGTAAAAAAGGAAAGAATGGACCGGGTGCTGCAATCCGCTATGAAACAATCCCTTCAAACCATTCTTCCCAAACTCAACCCTATGGTAACCCTTGAAGAGTTTGTCAATAAGGAGAATTCTGGGTTTAAGTTCATTGCCCATTGTGCTGATGGCGAAAAAATGGAATTGAGAAGAAGGGCTCCGGCGGACAAGGACATCACCATCCTGATAGGTCCGGAAGGTGATTTTTCCAAGTACGAAATAGATTTGGCACGTGAACGGGGCTACGTTCCCATTTCATTGGGTAAAAATCGGTTGCGCACAGAGACTGCTGCCGTGGTTGCCTGCACAACCATTGTCCTAATCAACAGCTAAGGGACGGATACCTTTGCTGCTCCCACAATTTCAAGGTTCTCGTGCTCCACAAGTATCATCAAGGTAATTTTATCCCGCTTGGCCATTTCAGGAATGGGAATGGAGGAAGTCCCTTCAGAAGCGAATAAGGGAACATAATCCTCGGCAACTACTATATGGGTGTTGCGCAGTTCTCGATTACGGTTTTCTCCGCGGGTGACCTGAGTGGTTTTTTCATCCAGTACCAGAACTGTTCGAAGCTGTTTTCCTGAAAATGGCCCGTTTATGGCATAATGGAAAGACACCTTTCCACCCTCAACATGAACCCGGGAAATCATCACACTGTTTTCAGAAGTCTTGAGCCGATGGTCTTCAATGCTCGAATAGAGTTTCACACGGTTAGATCCCACAAAATGTTCCCTTCCATTAACGACAAGCTCTGGAGTATAATTACCACTATAACCAAACTTTCTATTGTACTCACTTTGCTTTTTGGTATAGGCAGCCTTTGAAAAAGGGTCTCTCCAACCAATGTAGTTCCAATAATCCACGTGATAGGATAGTGCAAACACCTGCTCAGGATGTTCTTTACTCACTTTTTGTAAGAGTGCATCCGCAGGCGGGCAGCTGGAGCAACCTTGGGAGGTGAAAAGTTCTAGGACCACCACCGGTGGATAAGCCAATTCCTTATTTTCAACGAGTACTTCATTACTTTCACTTGTTATATGAATCTTGGCCATTACCATTACCGATAATCCAAAAAATACCAGTGAGAGAATTATGATTTTTTTAAACATGAATGCTGTATTTTTGGTTAAATGGTTATTCGTTGATTCATGAAACAACTTACCTGCATTCTGTTTTTTTTAACTTTTTTAACCTTTCATGGAACCCGAGGGCAGGAAATCGCGGTCCTAAAATATGGGGGTGGTGGTGATTGGTATTCCAACCCTACGGCCTTGCCCAACTTGATCCAATTTTGCAATGCGAACATCGGAACCCGAATAGAACCAAAACCTGAAACTGTTGAAGCCGGGAGCACTACCATTTTCAAATACCCATATATCCACATGACCGGCCATGGCAATGTCTTTTTTTCAGAGGAAGAGGCACAGAACCTACGGATCTACCTGCTTTCGGGTGGATTTATTCATATTGATGACAATTATGGTATGGAGCCTTATGTCAGAAAAGAACTGATAAAGGTTTTCCCCGATAGGGCATTGGAAGAACTGGGTGCGGACCATCCCATCTTCAGTCAAAAATATACCTTCCCCACAGGATTGCCCAAGATTCATGAACACGATGGCAAAAGACCTCAGGCGTTCGGTATCTTTGATGAAGGTAGACTATTGCTGCTCTTCACCTACGAAAGTGATCTGGGAGATGGTTGGGAGGACCCCACAGTACACAACGACCCCGAGGACATTAGGCTCAAAGCTTTGCAAATGGGCGCCAATATTTTAGAATACGCATTTAAAAACTGAATAATGAACTCAAGAATCATTGCTAATGGCATTCTTAGGGCCGTTGCCGTCATTTTGGGCGTGGCCTTGTTGGCTTACTTCCTTTATGCTGTGAGGTCCGTAGTGGCCTATTTGATCATCGCAGCCGTTATTGCCTTATTGGGAAGACCGATAGTCCTATTTCTTAGGAGAAAGCTGAAATTTCCAAATACCCTGGCTGTGGTTGCCACAATGATTTTTATGCTGGGCATATTCGTCGGTATTTTGGCCTTGTTTGTACCCTTGATTGCGGAGCAAAGCAAAAATCTATCCTTGTTGGACATCGAAAGTCTAAAGTCGGATATCAATACCCTTTATGTTGAAATTCTGGACTACTTCGGTGCCACTTCGGGCAATGTGACCGAGCTGCTAAAGGATTCCAAATTGGAAGAAAATATGCTCCAAGGATTGGACCTGGGATTCATTCCCAACTTCCTGAATTCGTTTGTCAATATGCTTAGCAATTTCAGCATAGGCTTTTTCTCTGTCCTTTTCATTTCCTTTTTCTTTTTAAAGGACAGCAATCTGTTCCAAAAAGGCATGCTGGTATTCATTCCAGATACTAGGGAAAGCGGAGTGGTAAAATCCATCGATAAGATAAATGGGCTCCTCTCCAGGTACTTTGCCGGGATCTTGTTGCAATTGTTCATCCTGTTTGTCATCTATACCATTGCGCTTTTGATTGTTGGTGTTGAAAATGCGATTGTCATCGCCTTCTTGTGTGCTTTGTTCAACATCATTCCCTATATAGGCCCGCTGATTGGTGGGGCAATTATGCTTACCCTTACCATGACCAGCTTTTTGGGTGCGGATTTCAGTGCCGTAATTTTACCCAAGGCCCTGTATGTTTTGATAGGTTTGGTTATAGGCCAGTTGATTGACAATTTCTTTTCACAACCCTTCATTTTTTCCACCAGCGTTAAATCGCATCCCCTTGAAATATTTTTGATCATCATCATAGCAGGTTTGCTTTTTGGTGTGGTGGGCATGGTGGTGGCCGTTCCCGGATATACCGCGATCAAGGTAGTTTTAAAGGAGTTTCTGGCGGAATATTCCATTGTAAAAAAATTGACTAAAAACTTATAGCATCAGTTTGAATAAATTGATATTAAATACTGGTGTTCAAGAATTTATAAAAAATTATAAGAATGCTGACATACTGTCAGTTTTATTAAAAAAGCCTTTTTTTGAAGGTGTTTCCCAAAAAGAATTGGTAGAGCAGCTGGAAGCCCGGGAGAAGTGCAGGGACAAGTTGCCCACGTGGTTCAAGACACCAGGTATTTATTATCCCAATAGGTTGAACATTGAACAGAGCAGTTCGGAAATCACGGCCCATTACAAGGCTGAACTCGTTGATGGAAAATCACTATTGGACCTCACCGGAGGTTTTGGTGTGGACTCCTTCTTCTTTTCAAAAAAATTGGGGCAGGTCACACATTGCGAAATAGATGCAAATCTCAGTGCGATTGCCGCACATAATTTCAATACGCTGGGAAGGCAAAATATAAGATGCGTTGCAGAAGATGGCATTGCATTTCTAAAGAAAAGCCAACTTTCTTTTGATTGGATCTATGTGGATCCATCTCGAAGAGATGACTCAAAGGCCAAAGTTTTTTTGCTTAAGGATTGTTTGCCCAACCTCCCTGAACAGCTTCCACTTATTTTTAAACATTCAAGAAACGTTTTGGTGAAGACCTCACCCCTCTTGGACATTAAACAGGGTTTGGAAGAGCTTCAATGTGTAAAAGAGATCCATTGTGTTGCCCTTAAGAACGAAGTGAAGGAACTGCTTTTCGTTTTGGAACAAAATTTTACCGGGGAAGTGGTCGTGAAAACGAACAACCTGAAATCTGGAAAGCTTGCGGAATTTGCTTTCAGTTGGCAGGAAGAAATGATGGTGGAATCAAATCTGGGAGCTCCCGAAAAGTATTTGTATGAGCCCAATGCAGCGATTATGAAATCAGGAGGCTTCAAAGTGGTGGGTGAAAAGTTCGGCCTGAAAAAACTCCATCCAAACTCGCATCTTTACACATCTTCAATGTTGATGGATTTTCCTGGAAGGATATTCAAGGTTTTAAAGGTTTTTCCATATTCCAAAAAGGATTTGAAGCTTTTTGAGAAATCGAAGGCCAACATTACCACAAGGAACTTTCCGATATCCGTGGCCGCAATCCGGAAAAAACATAAAATCAAGGATGGGGGTGATGCTTATCTGTTTTTCACCACGGACCTAAATGATGGTTTAACAGTTTTGGAATGCAAAAAGGTTTAGTCTGGACATTCCCATTTGAAGTTGGCCACCGGGTCGTTGGATGCCGCTGAAAGATTATAGTGCCACCATTCGGTCCTAATAGACCAGAATCCATGTGCCTCCATTGTTTCCTTCAAAAGCCTCCTGTTCTTCAAGACTTGCTCAGGCAACTCCAGGTTGTCATGGTAAGCCTTTTTACCAAAAAAATCAAAGTCCGTTCCCATGTCCAGTTCGTTTCCCTCCAAATCGACCAAAGTAATGTCCACCGCCCCACCTTTGTTGTGAATGGAGCCCTTTACAGGGCTGGCCACATACTGTGGATTTGGCACAATCTTCCACATCTTATATTGCACCGAATTGGGCCTGTAGCAATCAAAAAACTTGATCTTGACACCCTTTTGCATGAAATTGGCATTCGCCGCTATGAGTGCTTTGGCGGTTTTTACCCGGGTATAGCACTCAGCACAGTCATACACCTTAGCCTTTAGAAAATTGTTGTCGGTGGCATAGCGCATGTCGTAGGCAAAATCATAGCTAAAATCCGCCAATCGTACAAAAACAGTATCGGACAACCCTTCAAAACTTTTCAGTTCCTTCTTCTTATTCGCCACTTTTGGAGTATCAATTTCAACAATGGAGATGGATTGTTTTTCAGTCTGTTGGACTGGGCCTTCTTTCCCTCGGCATCCAAAGATGAAAAATACAATGCATAGGTGTAGTAGTTGTCTCATCGCCCTAATCCATCCGTTTTTGATTGGCCATCCATGTATAAAGTGAATCTGTGGTATAGGCTCGTTCCCAAGAGTTATGGCCAACATCCTTATAGCGGGTATAGCGCACATCATAACCCATTTTGCGAAGTTTCCGGACCATTTTATCCGATTCATCAACAGCAATTACCTCATCCTTGTCCCCATGAAAAATCCACATGGGCATATCTTTATCTATCCAATGGGCGTAGGGTAATGGAGCCATGCCACATACCACGGAGAGGGCCGCAAATTTGTTGGGATATTGTGTGGCCATTTCCCAGGCAGCGCTCCCCCCGCGACTGAGTCCGGAAAGATATATGCGCTTGCTATCCACACGGGTTGATGCTATCACAGAATCCAACAACTGTACAACAGCCTCGGTATTCCACCATTTTCTGGCGTGTGGATTTTGGGGCGCCAAAACCAGGAAGGGAAACTGTTTGCCCTCCACCAAAAGCTTGGGGGGTCCATTTTTTTTGATGTCCTCCAGATCACCACCAGACTCCCCTCCTCCATGCAAAAAAAGTAGCAGGCCAAATTCGGACTCTGGTTGGGCAGCATATTCCTTTGGAAAATACAAGTAGTACTTGAGGTTTTCATGCAATGTTGTTTGCATTTCGTCGCTTACCAGTTGGCTCTGCGCAGAACAGCACTGTAATAGGAACAGAGCTCCGAGGAGATAAATTCTAAGCAAGACTTGTGACCACTGCATGGCGCAAGTTACAAAAGAATGGGTCTTGATTCAATTGTATAGCCCCCAAATGGTTCCTAGTTCCAATGTTATAAAGAGAGCTTCACAACCATTATTTACCCAAATTTTTGGAATAAAAGCCCATCCAAAGACCACTTTCCTGCGCCTTTGATGAATAAGACAATCAGGATGGCTAGAACCAACAGGTGATACTCAAAACCTTCCCCAGTTTGCGGTTGCATGTACCAGTTCATGTAGAATCCCCATCTGAAATGGACCAGATAAACCGCTACTAGCATGACACCGCCCATTAAGATTGTCCAAATCCGAGTCAAAAATCCGAAAACCAACAAAATTGCCCCTGCGGATTCAATTAAGATTACCAAATAGGTGAGCAAAGCAGGTATTCCCCACCATTGTCCCCATGCCTCCACCGTCCATCTTGGGCCATGGCCGCCCCATATTCCAAAAAGCTTTTGGGCCCCATGGGCAAAAATGATCAGTCCAAGAACCACTCTCAAAATTAACGCGGTCACGTCATTGGCATTGGTTTTAAGCAATATTTTGAACATATCCTTAGGTTTTATTTGGCGTTTATTAACTCCAAAGTTTTCTCAAGTGCCCGGTCCCCGCTGGTCTCTAAATGGGGCTTTACGCCAATCCCCTCCCAATTTGTGCCTGTGATGGGGTTGATTGCCCTACCTACGGGGATTAGTGCCTGTATTTCTTCATTCACCCGCATGGGTTGGACTGGGTGCGCAGCACCTCCAGTGACCTCCCCTACCAAAATTCCCCGTTTGAGATGCTTTATGTCGTAAGCAAACTCTTCCCCGCAACTGAATGTGCTACTGCTGGTTAAAACGTAAACGGGAATGTCCGCCATTCGTTTACCCGGCACCTTATCCAAGGTATAAGTCTTTTCGTATTGATCCAGGGGACGAAAATAAAACGTATTCAGGTGTACCTTACGGTCTTCTGGATACAAATAGGTAATCAGGTAGTTCAACATTTCTGGATCTCCTCCCTTACAATTTCTTACATCAAAAATGATGGACTTGCAGTCCTGAAATCGTTCCATGGCAGCTGCCGCAGCTGCCGCCGCTTTAGGATTCATCCGGATTGGGTAAAAAAAAGATATTTCCAACAGTCCGATATCGCCCGGTAAAACTTCAACCTTACTCAATCCAAAATTATTCAAGCTATTAAAAAAGCTTGCCATGGGGTCCTCGTCTTGGTTTGATTTTTCACTTGGCTTTTTAATAATGAAATTGACATGTTTATCCCTTGTGACATGCAAAATGTCCTTTTTTAATTGGGCTGTAAGACTGTCCGTGGTTGCAAACCCGCTGTATAGTCCATTTTGATGCCTTTGTGAAAGATATTGCTCCACCTCCTTCCCTTTGTCCGGAAACACATAGTTTTCGACAAAAAGCGCGCTGGTTTTAGCTACCAAAGAATCTACGTAGGCCTTGGGAAGCATAGTGGATTGCCCATCCACATGTGGTGAATGGGCAACAATCACAATCAAACAAACAACCAATAGTTTTTTACTTTTTGCTTTCATTTTTATGTCGTCTTAAATTGATGATGGACTTTCCAAGGTTTTTTAAGGGAGGAATACAAACGATTGCTGCTCAGTTGATGGTTATCTGACAAGTTTGCAACTTGAAAATCCATGTTCTACTATCGCTCCAGATCAGTTGAAAACTTCCGTCCTCCCGGGCTGTAATTCCCAAATAGTGCCCTCCTCCAATAAATTTGTTGGCTACATCGGCATTTTGTTCGGTTCTGGGATTGGAACTCACCTCCGTGACACGGATTGGACGTTGAAAACTTTCACCTCCATCTTTGGAAATGGCAAAATAAACATCGTACGATTTCTGGTCCTCGGAATGCTGTCCATCAACCCAGGAAATACCCACTACGCCATTTTTGTTAACAGCCACACTCGGTACATTGGCCTTGCTGGGCAAATCATTTTTGAAAAGGTCCACCCTTTTTTCGTTGGTCCACGTTTTTCCTTTGTCCTTGGAAAAATTTAACCATACGCCCTGGGAGCTGGTTCCATCAGCTACGGCTCTTACAAAATATATTCTATCCTTGAATTTGGAGTTTGTCCAGGTGTCCGAAGCCATTCTGGCATATCCCCTGCCCAACTTTGGGTTTTCTGAAATGATATGTGTTTCCGACATTTGACCAGTTTCCGGATTATAAATGTTTACCCATATTTTTCCACTCCCATGCATGGTGGGGATTACCACTGAACCATCGGTAAGTATGGACGGTTCGCAGAAATTCAATCGTTTGCCCTTGCCATCGATGACAGCAACCTCTCTAAAAGCATCCCCTTTTTTTGATTCATACAAAACCACATCGGCACCCATATCCGCATTGAAACGTACTGTGGTCAAATAAAAGGAGTCATTCAAACCAACAAGTTTGGTTCCATCATGTCCATGTCCAAAACCGTTGAAAACCTGAATGGTGCCCGACCAACTTCCGCCAGCATCCTCCGACCTAAAAATCTGCAGTGGGAATTGATGTTTAAAACTCAGAGGTGTTCCCAGCCAACTCATGGCAGTGTTGCCGTTGGGCAATAGGGACACCCAGGGGTCGTAACCCCAATAATCATGTGCGGTCTCTTCCCATGTTTTGCCTCCATCATCACTAAAAAAACTTGAAAGTCTGCAGCTTTCGTATGGTCTTTGCGAATCAGTGACCACCATTGCGGCGGCCAAAAGTTGTTTGTTATTACCAGGGTTGGCGGCTATTGTCGGTTCCACAATGGGGAAACCGGTAAATTGTGATGGCACTGCAATGTTTTCACCGCACCTAACATCCTCGGAATCATCAACATTGGCAAATTCCGGGCTGTTCTGCGCCTTTCCCATACAACCAAGGCCCATCAAAACAATGGAAAAAATCTTGACCCTGTTGATTAAAAAATCCATAGTCTTTGGTTTTATTGAATGGAATAATTATCCAGTCTTTTTGCACTCAAGGAGACTTCATGAGCGCCTTCTTTTTCTACAAGTTCAAGGAACACTTCTCCTTTTCCCACCACTGGATGGGTGTAGGTTCCGCTCAATTCTTTTTCCCGTTTTGCGTTCAACTCAAAATTTGGCAGCTTTTGAAGTTCCTCGGCCATTAAATCCATGAATTTATCAATATCAGTGCCCTTCCAGAGGATATACCTGTATTCCCAGGCATTCATATTTCCTTCGGAGTGGTGGTATTTGGTTGCAAACTGTCTGACCAAGTTGCCTGTGGTAGCAATAAAATTATCCGCTAGCTGGGACCTTGCATAGTCGTTTTTTCGTTTCCAGGGATATTCCATTCGGTTGGCTATATCCTGGGCGATACCCACTCCATAGTATTTGGCCACAACTTCAAAGGACGCATCGATACCGGAGGACAAGCCCGAAGACGTCACTACATGCCCATTATTCGCATATTTCACATTGTCCAAAACCTTGGCTTTTGGAAACTGGGTTCGTAGATTTGGTATTAGGGATGCGAACGTAGTGGCTTCGTTATTGTCCAGAATACCGGCCAATCCCAAAAAAAAGGCTCCACTGCACACCGAGAACATGGTATCCGTTCGGGAATCCCGTTCTCTCAACCAATTTACGATATCCATATCCTGATTGCTTTCTGCGGGCCCTCCCCCTGGGACCATAATGACATCAACATCTGGAAGGGATTGAAAAGTATGGTCCGGAACAAGCTGCATGTGCATACCTATGCGCTTTGGTTCCCCATCCTTTGCTACGGTAACAACATTGAATCCCGCATGTTCGAACACGGACATTGGTCCGGTTACATCCATTATGTCTGCACCATTAAAAAGCACTATGGCCGCCGTTCTTCGTGGCGATGGAATGCGAGGCTTATCTTCCAAGCCCTTCAATTGTGTGTTGTAGGCCATATTGCAATCTGAACAAATACCAGGTGCATCGAAGTGATTTCCATCTTGGGGACATCCGCAAGGGGGACATATATATTGCACGGAATACTTTGGTGTCAAGTTTGCCAATGCGTCCTGCGCATTTGTAGAAAAGGAAAAAACGAGGGCAACCGCTAATAAAAAATAGTTTCTCATGGTTTTGCAGCTAGTTTCAAACGAACTTAGCTCCACAAACCCGGCACGAATTGTATAATTTAGACATTAACCAATCCTTAACAGCAATTGTTCAGGTCTTTGCCCCATCAATCTTGGATCAACAGCATGTCACTCCCCCTAAAACAGCCAATGAAAATATCGAGCTTGCCATCTCCGTTGAAGTCGGCAATCTCGGTATCAACTCCATCACCTTGCAATTCTCCAAAGGCGGATTTAGTAATGTCCTTAAAATGCCCCGAACCATCATTTTGGAAGAGTTTAGGCCCAAGATGGGTAAGCAGCACCAGATCCTGGTCCCCATCAGCATCCAAATCGGCAAATGTGCCATCAATTATGCTATATTCCTTGGTGAACCCAAGGCGTTTTTCCGTTTCATCAACAAATTTCTTCCCGAAACCCTGATTCACCAACAAGCGCTGTATGGGTTCCACCTGCTGAAACATATAAACGTTGGCAAAATAGAGGTCATAATCGCCATCACCGTCAATATCGGCAAAAGTGGCCTCACGAGTTTCCTCTCCCAGAACATCATCATCAAAGAAAATTGGGGTCGCATGAGAGAATTTTCCCATGCCATCGTTCAATAAAAATCTATTGGCCTTTTCATTGGCTACGATGATATCCAAGTCGCCATCCATATCAAAATCAACGGCTTGCAGATCTTGGGTAATGTCTTCCACAAGAGGTAATCTTTCAGAAGTTATGTCCATAAATTTTCCGTTGTCATTTTTGAGATAATTGTTTTGGCCATTGTTACCAACAATCAGGTCAATCCACCCATCCTTATCAAAATCTCCTGCCAAAACCCCATTGGAAACCCCTTGAACTGGAAATTCAGATGTCCTATCCTCAAAATGTCCATTACCCTTGTTCAAGTAGAATTCGTTTACCTTGTCATCTTCGGTAACGAACACCAAATCCAGATCCCCATCATTGTCAAAATCCTCCAGGGCAATATCCTCGGTATCGTGATAGGGATAGTAGGGGTAAGGTTTTGTCGACGCCAATGCCTGTATGTCGGGCAGTCTGAAGCTTTCATCCGAGAACTTTCCATTTCCGTCGTTTATTAGAATGATGTTCTTGACGAACTCAACCGCCACAATCAGGTCCAGGTCACCGTCACCATCAATATCGCCCACCTTGGCATCCATGGAGTTTCTTTGGGATTTTGAAACTTCCGGCAAATTTGCATCGGTCATATTGGAAAAAGATAGTTGCTGGGAGAATACTTGCGTCCCAAAAACAAGAAATATTCCCCAATACATCATATTTTTTATCATGCTCTTATGTTTTTTTGGCAGGTGCATCCTACTGAAGATTCAACGTTTTACTCTTCCCATGTTCCCAGGTTTGCCGCTCTGATCCCATTTTTTATCTCCGCAATCCTTTCTGAACCCAATACGTTGCCTTCCCGTATTACCATGTCAATTTTTCGGGTATTGTCCATTTGTTCCAGGGGATTCCCGTTCAACAAAACCAAATCTGCAATTTTTCCCTCGGAGACTGAACCGTAGTCGTTCTGGATCTTAAAAAATATGGCAGGATTCAAAGTAGCCGTTTTTAAGGCTTCCGAAGGGGTAAGCCCGGCTTGCACAAGAGCCTCCAGTTCATTGTGCACCCCAACCCCTGGATGGCAAAGGGGATTTGCGCCCACATCGGTGCCGGCCAATAGCAACACTCCCTTTTTGTTCATTTCACGGACCATTTCCTGATAAAGCCCATACAGCCGCTGTTTCGTTTTTATATAGTCTTCATTGTCCCTATTCTGAAGGTGGTCGTTATGTTCGGGTGTCCAATAGGCTCTTAAATAGGGTGGCAATAGCTCGGTATGCCCCAAGTCTTTTTCCCATTCTTGTTCATACCATGCATTTTTTTGCCACATGCTCAAGGTTGGGCAGTGCCAGATTCCATGCTTCTTGAATGTGGTATAAAGCGAATCTGCCTTGATTCTGTCAAAGGTATTGAGCCTAAAATCATTCATTTTGTTGGAGCGGTCGATACGGTTTTCCATTTTTCCTAAGGCATTCATGAATTCCTCATTGGGTTCAGCAGCACATTCCTTAAGAATTTCCAATAGGTGTTCCTGACTTTTCATACCCGTGGCCGCCGCTTCGGATGGGGGAACGGTAAAGGGCACGTGTCCCACAAATGGAAAATCAATCTCATTTGCATACTTGCTGAGTTCCAAGTAGGTTTCCCTGGGAAGCAGGGAATACACCTTTAAAAAATCCACACCTGCATTGATCAGGGAATCAACCACATTTTTGACCTGTTCGGGACCTTCAATACCAACCGAACCATCCCACATGGGATTGGGACCATCCAACAATGGCCCTCCGGCAAAAATTTTTGGGGCGAACAACTCACCACTGGCATAGTTTTCCCTCCAACGCTTCACAAGATCGATGTCTCCACCCATATCCCTGATCCCTGTTACCCCATTGATCACAAAGAGGGGAAGTAGCCGGTCCTTTTCCTCAGTTTTGGGGTCCATGCGCCATACTTCCGGGTCATCCGGGTGCGCGTGCATATCCCAAAGGCCTGGTATCATGTATTTCCCTGCCCCATTTATTTGATTTGGGGCTGTGTACCTTGCCTTTTTAGAAGGCCGGATGCTTTTGATGCGTTCCCCGCTTATCAAGACATCCTGTTCGGGAATAATTTTACCACTTTCAACATCGACAATGTTGACATTTGTGATTAAAGTATCACCCACCAGTTGCTCATTTTCTTGGCAACCACATAACAACATTGCAACTAGGAAATAATCAAAAAATCTGACTTTCATGTTTTTAACTTGAATGATCGGTTATCATGTACCATTCCCCATCAATTCGTTTCATGTTGACGGAAAACCAGCCTTTTGATTCATCTTCGCGGTCCGGAAATTTCAGGTTGAACCTCCCGGTCACAAAATAAAGTTCATCGCTCAGCTTTCGGGTATTTATATTGTCAAAGTACAATTTTCCCATTCGTTCTTTTGGGAAATACTTGCGATAATCGCCAATGATGTTGTCATAACCGTGGGTAATCCCCCCTCGGGATGCCGTTTGGATGGGTTCCGATGTGGCGTAGGCCCGCATATAGCATTCAATATCGGCCCGGTTCCAACATTCTTCTTGTTTCTTGAAATTATTTCTGATTTTGAAGTCGTCAATCCGGTCCAAATAGTGCTCCACAACTTGCTCCAAATCGAATAGAAATTGTTGTAGATAGGGATATGCCCCATCGTTGTTCACTTGAATGGCCATGGCATATTGGCGGTTTTTGGAATACTCTACGTGGGAAACATATCCCGGAAAAAAGCCGGAATGTCCATATCGGATATCCTCCATTTTGCTCCAGACAAAAGACCCCAACCCATAACCTTGATCAAAGGGCATTCCAGTGGCCATATTCACAGCCAAGGTAAGCGCTTCCTTCGTCTTCTTGTTTAAATAGTCGCTTTCGTGGATGAACTTTACCATTTTTGTGAGATCCGAGGGAGTGGTGGCAAAACCGCCACCTGTCCATTCAAAAGCGGGATGCACAAGCAGTTCTCCGTTGCTGTTCATTACCTTTCCGGGAAGCTGAAAGGGGTTTTGTGGCCCGATATGCCCCTGCACCAGACCATCTATCTTAAGATCGATGGAAGGAACAGTGTGCTCCAGGCCCAAGGGCTGTATAAACTCTGTATCAACCAAAGTATAGATATCCTTACCCGTTAACTGTTCAATGATCAGCCCGAGCAGGATATAGTTCGTATCCGAATAGGCCCACCCCTCCCCTACAGGGTGCACTGCGGGTTTATTGGCTATGGATTGTATGCATGTCTCTGGATCCCTTTTCTTGAGCGGGTCCTTCACAAATTCCTGTAAAAATTCAGGTTGAAACAAATGTCTGGGCAATCCCGATGTATGGTTCAAGAGGTTGATGATCTTGATTTCTGAGTGATTAGGAAAGGTCGTGAACCAATTCCTATCACCCAAAAACTTGGATATGCGATCTTCTTGATCCAGTTTTCCATCCTGCACCATCTTCAATGCCAAGGTGCTGAAGAAAATTTTTCCCACACTACCAGACAGCATTTTACTGTCTGCTTGCATTGATGGTCCCTGCTCCCTATCCTGTAGTCCGGCTGCCAAATTGATTTGATGGTCCTGGTCAAACAACAGGGAAAAAGTGATTCCAGGTAATCCATTGTCCAGTACGATGGAGTCCAGTTCTTTTTGAAGTTCAGATTCCAGTTCTTGGTACAAATCTTGTGCAACGGTTGTCTGAAATGACCATAATGCCAGGAGCATCCAAAAAAAAGTAATTATTCTTCTCTGTTTTTTCATGAAGTTGGTTTTGGTTTGACGGAGGTTTTTGTGGGTTACCAAATTTCGACGATCTCTTCCCTTCTCATTTTTGATCCTTTCTTAATATCAAAGGCCTTAAAAAATTCTTCAAAATTGGATAGTGTGCCATTGGTGCGGAACTCTCCTGGGGAATGTGGGTCCGTCTTCACTTGATTGGCCAATACGTTGTCCCTGAATTTAATACGCCACATTTTGGCGTAGGCAATAAAAAAACGCTGTTCATCGGTAAGCCCATTTATAATTTTTGGACCCTTCCGCTTTTGGTTCAATTTCATGGCTTCAAAGGCAATGGCCATACCTCCCAGGTCGCCAATGTTCTCCCCCAAGGTCAATTTTCCATTTAAATGGATTGAATCCAACACCTTATACGTATCGAACTGTTCCTCGATTTTTTTGGCACGCTCTTCAAACTTCTCCCGATCTTCCTTGGTCCACCACGATTTTAGGTTTCCATCGGCATCGTAGAGACTTCCGTTGTCGTCAAAACCATGTGAGATTTCATGTCCAATGACCACTCCCGCCGAACCAAAGTTGGTAGCATCATCGGCTTCATAATCAAAGAAAGGGGGATTCAAAATGCCTGCCGGGAATACAATCTCGTTACGTGTAGGCGAATAGTAAGCATTTACAGTCGGTGGTGTCATCCCCCAATAATTGGGGTCTATTGGGCCTCCAATTCTGTTAATTTCCCTATGAAAATTGAACGCATCGGAGCGAATGATATTTCCAAAGTAATCGTTTGGTCTTATCTCCAGATTGGAATAATCGAGCCACTGGTCGGGATAACCCATTTTGATCCCCATTTTTTCCAGTTTGAACTTTGCGGCTTTTTTTGTCGGTTCGGACATCCAATCGTAACCATCTATTCGTGTGGAGAGGGCTTCCTTAAGGTCTGCCACCAGGTCCAACATTTTCTCCTTGTTCCTTTTTGGGAAATGTTTTTCAACATAAAGCTTGCCCAATGGCTGGCCAATGTTGCCATTTACCGCCCCCAGAACCGTTTTCCATCGGGGTTGTTGTTTTGGTGTACCATAAAAAACGGTTTGGTAAAAATGGAACTGCTGGTCCCTGAAATCCTTGGAAAGATAGTATCCAGTGCTTTGCAATAGCTTCCATCGGCTATAATTCTTCCAATCTTCCAAGGTGTAGTCGCCCAGCATCCGGTCTATCACGGCAACGAACTCTGGTTCCTGGACAATCACATATTCCACGTCATTTTCAATGCCCAAAGCCTTGAAATAGGATGGCCAATTGATATTGAACGTCATGTTTTCAAGTTCCGCGAAGGTCTTTTTGTTATAACTCCGTTCACTGTCCCTCCCCTGTACAGGTGTTCTATGTACTCGGGCCATAAGGGTTTCCATTTCAACTATTTTCTTTGCCTTTTCGCTCTCCTTATCGGCATTGAGCCCAGCTAGCTGAAACATTTTGGCAATATGTGCCTCATACTCTTTTCTAATGTTTATATAGTTGTCATTGTCCTCCAAATAGTAGGCCCGGTTGGCCATGCCCAGTCCAGATTGGGCAATGTAAAGCGCATATACGGTGCTTTTCTTTTCGTCCGGACTTGCCCAAACTCCAAAGGGAGCCTGTATTCCCTTTGCATAGAACTTGGGGAGCAATGTCAAATAATCCTCTATGGACTTCACACTGTCAATTTCCGCCAAATAGGGCAAAAGTGGTTTCTTGCCGAGTTGCTCAAGCGCCATGGTATCCTTTCCGCTATTATAAAAGTCCTTCACCAGTTGCCTATCGGAGCCTTTGGCTGGGTCCAAATTGTCTGCTTGCAGTTGGGAAAGTATCTCCTTGAGGTAATTTTGGTTGTTTTGAAAGACTTCATGAAAACTGCCCCATGAGCCATACTCATCGGGGATTTGTGTGGCATTGATCCACTCTTGGTTCACATAGGTATAAAAATCTTCGGAAGGGGCAACCTTCGCCTGCTGTGCATTCAACATGCAAAAACCAAGAAATAGGGCCACAAGGCCTGTTCTGCTTTTTTTAAACATAATTGTATCGGTATTTATCCATTGATGGTCCACGGCTTGGAAGAACCCCGAAAATGTTTTGAGCTTTTGGGAAGACTTCCATGAGTGATGAAAGAAACTTTGTTTTGATTTTTGATTGATATCGTTTGTAAAACTCCAATAATACGATAGGTGCCACACGCATAATTGTAAAAATTAGACAATCATTCAATCCAGCGTTTGGAAATCATCTCCATCAATATTTGCTCCGAGGATGATAGGTCCTTGGTAAAAAACTCCTTTGGCGTAAGATTGGAGAACAATTTAAACTCCCGTATAAAATGGGATTGGTCAAAAAAGCCCACTTCATTGCCTATTTGGGTAAGACTGAGGTCTTTCAGTTGGTTTTTGAGGTGGATGGTCGCATTGAACCGAATTATTCGGATATAGGTCTTTGGGTTCACACCGAGATAATGTTGGAACAGCCGCTCTATCTTTTTGTAGTTCATGTTAAAACGGGTGGTAAGCGCATCGAAACGCAATTCGCCCCTTTTCTCTTTGATGTGTTCCACCAGCGCAACAAAGAGAAGATAGTCCGGGTTTGCATTCAGCTTGGAAATGCGTTTCAGCAAAAAATCTTCAACAACCGCTATTTTCTCCTTAACAAGAGGTTTGTCCAAAACACGCTCCTCGAGTTCCCTCAATCCCCTATCCATTATATAATCCAATTCAACATAAAGGTTTTTGAAATCCCTGGAGCTATCGTTCAAGAACAGGGGAAGCCCTTCAGGATTTATCTTGATCCCAAAAGATTGGGTCTTACCGGGAGAATAGTAATAGTTGACCGGTCTGGTTTTTTGGCCAAAGAGACTGGACCTTTTCAAGGTGATGGGTGGAGTCTGGGTGGGCACATTTCTTTTGATGGAATCCTGGGAATCAATAAAAAGAAGTCCAAAGGTGCCATCAGGGACCACAAGATCCGTGATGTCCTCGTACACCAATGAAGTATCCACAGTGAAGTAGCTATCAATATATCTGGAGAAAAAAGCGTCCGGATAATACTCTTTTAGGTGCATACGGTTCCTATCTAACCTTACTAGTGTCTAAAAAGTACAATTTGTTACAGGGACCGGTGCATACTTTTGGTTTTTTTAATACTTCCTTATGATTGATAAATCCAAGATGAAACCAAAATCACTCTTTGTAATCACTGGTGCTTCCATCCTACTCTTCCTGGCAGCGGTATATTTTCTTATAAAGCCTAAGGATTCAGTGGAAAATACAGTGCAAAATTCCGATTTTGGGGATACCAAAGCCCTTATCGCACACATAAAGGAAAACCATTCCGCTGGTCATTTGAAAGCGTTCACCTTTGTTCAGGAGACCATCAGGTTCAATGATGGGGGCACTCCCACAGATACGACCACCTGGTACGAGGCCATCCGGTATCCCAAGGATTTCAGAATTGATTTTGGTGATACCCAGAATGGCAATGCCAACATCAACCGAAACGACAGCATCTATGTCTATCGCGGTAACAAACTTGTGCACAGTGGTCCCGAAATTCAGGAGTTTCTTATCCTTGAGGGCGGTTTGTTCTATTATTCCATTGAGGAAACCTTGAACAGGCTCCAGAAACTAGGGTTAGACACCTCGGTCTTAAGTAAATCAACCCATAAGGATAGGCCCATTTATATCATCGGGGCCAAAACGGGTGAGGTGAACAAGCCCCAAATATGGATGGATGCCGAAAAACTGTATGTGCTGAGGCGATTTAGCCTAGGGAAACAAGGTGACCTGTATGAGGTAAATTATGACGATTACCAGGACATAGATGGGCACTTGATAGAGACTTGGATTGAGTTCAAAGTGGATGGCAAACTCATACAAACGGAGCGCTACAAGGATATTGACACCAACCCGGTGCTTAACGACACCGATTTTGACCCCAACTTCTTTGGCCAAGCGTATTGGTTTAAACGGTAAAATTCAGGGGTTTGACGCACAAAAAAAATGGCATAAAAAAAGCCATCTTAAAAAGATGGCTTTTGATCATTTTATAATAAGTGAATTAGTCAATCAATTCAACATTGACCGCATTCATACCTTTTTGACCTCTTTCGACCGTAAACTTTACGTTGTCATTCTCACGAATTTCGTCTATCAGTCCACTTTGGTGCACAAAAATATCCTCATCGGAATCTGAAGGTTTGATGAATCCAAATCCTTTTGCGTTATTAAAAAATTTTACTGTTCCTTCTTTCATTACTTACTGTTTATTGTTTACTATTCTACTTTGATTTTTGTTTTGAAGGGCGGTTTACATCCCTTTCCCCATAATTGGGTATTTGGATTTGTCACTTTTCAAAACTCCAGGATTGTGATACGAATAGTTTTTTTATCCCAAACCTGTTGGCGCATAGTTCAAATACTACAAATAAGTTCTAGGATCGGAGATAACAAGGAATATTCAGAAAGAAAACTTGCACTTCTTCGGAACAACGGCTAAAAAGATGTCGTTGTACCTGCCTTTAGCTTAAAATTATTATTGCACTATTACTAAAAAAATGAAGAGAGCTTGAATGAATTCTGAATCTTAGAAGACTTAATTAATCTGGGCTTTCCCAATTTTGATAGTGCAAAGATACCTTTAATTTTCCATAGTTTCAGAATAAAATGCAAAATTCTGAAAATAAGTAGGTTGCAATCTCAATTTCATACAAAGTCTATTGCTGACTTTTAGTAACTAGGTGTTGTTACACCAAATTATGGAGGCTATCGGCATAGGTAAAAGTTTTTGATATTGGAGCACCTACAGTGCATTCCAGCCTATTCAGAAACATTTCGCATATTCCAAATGGTGCTCAGCAAGCCATAAACAAGGATGAAATCTTTTTGAAACATTTCAACTTTTAGTCCGCTTTCACAACTCCTGGATTACACTACCACAGGTCAACATGGCATCGCCATAATAGGGGTTGCGGATTTCCTTTTCGGCACTTAGCCAGACCGCTCCCTTGTTGCTGTTTGCCATGGGGCATTGCTGCACATAGAGAGTGTTTTTCAACGATTTCAGCCCTCCGGCGATGGCAACCATATTTTCATTGAGGACTACAAAGTGTGCCCTTTGATTCGCTAAATCATTGGTTGCGGCAATGGCCTCTAGCATCTCGACACTTTTGGACAAATGGGTTTTCTCCATTGCGCCTAGGCCAGCTACAGGAAGTTTTCCCAAGACTGACAACATTTCGCTAGCGTTTTTCATGGTTTGCTGCATATCACTGGCAACCAAGGCATCCTTTAGCCTTAAGTAGACCGATAGCGCCTCTTCAAATCCTTCCTGGAATGCCGGCAGAAACTTCATTTCCATCATTTCTGATGAACCCCCGGTCTGCATCCCCAAATGACCTTCGTGTCCGGTCATGGTCCTACCCCCAGTTTTGTTCATCATACTCTTTTTACCCTTGAGTTGGGCAGCCGCATCCACCGAAAAAGTACCGTTGGTCACAATTTCCTCTCCTTTGGAAAGGCCGGAAATAATTTCCAGTTCCTCTCCATTTCTTGAACCCAACATTACCTCACGCATTTCGAAGATGGGTTCATCGGCCCTTACCCTTACATAGACGAGGGAACGCTCCCCGGTCCACATAACCGCCGAGGAGGGCACCACCAATCTTGATTCACCATTGGGAATTTCGTCGGTTTCAATATTGCCTACAACGAACATCCCTGGTTTAAAAAGTCCATCTTTATTGTTGAGCTCCGCTCGAACTGTGACGGTCCGGGTGGCGTTGTTCAGAACAGGATCAATGAAGGTTATACTGGCATTGAATGTCTTAGTTGGATAGGCATTGGTGGTAATGGTTATTTTTTGCCCTTTCTTGAATTGGGACAATTGGCTCTCGTACGCATCAAACGCTGCCCAAACCGTGTTTAAGTTACTGACCTTGGCTATGGCCTGGCCTTTTTTTACGTAATCGCCCTCAGCGCTCATCACCTCGGATACCGTACCGGAGACCGTGGCATACACAGGGAAGTTTTCCTTTATCTTTCCGGAGCTTTCCATGTTGTTGATTTGGTCATCAGACAGCTTCCACAGCTTTAATTTGTTTCGAACGGCTTGGTACAATTGAGGTTGCGATGCTTTCAAGGAAGCCGCCATCAATAGTTCTTGCTGTGCGGCCACCAATTCCGGTGAGTAAATGGTCGCCAACAGTTGTCCCTTTCTGACCTGCTGTCCTTCATAGTTCACCTTCAACTGTTCTATCCTACCATCAAAATAACTGGCCTGTATGGCAATCGCCTCCTCGTTTACCGCAATTTTTCCTGAAAGATTTATGCTATTTTCTGTACTCCCCATAGCGCCTCCCACAACGGTAGTTTGGATATTGGCCAAGGCCAGCGCATTCTCCGTCATTCGGAATTGTTCGGGAGTCAAACCATCGGAGCCCGCTTCGGCTGGAATCAAATCCATGCCACAAATGGGGCAATCGCCGGGTTCGGGTTGCATAATTTGCGGATGCATGGAGCAAGTCCAAAGTTGGTCGGCCTTTTCGGTAGCGTGGTCATGGATAGCCATCGCATCTTTTTTGGAGCTGCCACTACCAAAGATCATGTATCCCACCAAAAGTCCAACAACAGCGGCAATACCTATATAAATATTGGTCTTATTCATCTCTTTCCTTTTAATCGTTTTTTAAATCTTATTAGGGACGGTGAACTGATGTACCATAACAAAAATCCACTCAGAACGGTGATCAATCCCAGAAGGGAAAAAGCTCTGAGCACCGTGGTATTGAAATTGTCCCTGCCTTCATAATCCATCGTATGGGTCATCCACAAAAAATCAAAAATGCGCCAATCCCTATGGCGAACGGTCTGAAATTTTCCATCCACCACGGAAACATAGGCCTTTAAATTCTCCTCTCCACTATAAGAAATCACGTAGGCTGGCAGGAGTTTTTCACGATATTCATGGTGCTTGTCCACTTTTTCCACCAGTGTTATTTCCTCCACCTCCAGTGCATCGGTCATGTGGTTCTTGGCAACATACAGGGCTTCATCTTGGTCTATCGAAGTTTTTGGTCTTCCATCCAGGGCATTGTACAAGCAGTCGTTATTGATCCAGTAATAGGGAACATTGCCAATGTCTCGAATCTCCATCGATTTGATACCTTTTGGGGCATTCAATTGGGAAGGTGCCATCAATCCAGAAAAGGAAGGTGGCTCATGGTCCATATTTTTAAAATGGTCTCCATGAATCTCATCAATGTCCGTCCAACTGAAATATATCCCACTGATTGTCCACATTAAAAACTGAATGCCCAGAAAAATACCCAGGTATCTATGCGATTTTCGAATCCATTTTGAAGCCTGTCTGTTGACCATAATGCTTTTTTAATGTTTATGCCCATCTTTTTTGTGGTCTTCGTTGGCCACATACGCCATCCCACATTTTGGACAGTTTCCTTCCGTGTCGCTACCGCTACCTTCACAGTGCATTGGGCAAACGTAATCGGAAGTGTATTCCTTGCCCTGCTTTTCAGCGATTTCTGTTTGCTCTGCTGGGGCGCTGTTGTTTTGTTCTGTTTTCCCTTTGCAAGATACTGTTAGCATAAGTGATGTTACAAAAACAATTGATACGAAAGTTTTGATTTTTGTGTTCATTTTTTACGATTTATTAATTGATTAAATAATTGATTATGGCCGATTGTACGTAGTACATCTGCACCGATTGTATTTGATTTATTTGAAATTTTAACTGTAGTTCCTGAATATCGAGCACATCATTAAAGTCGATGGTTCCAGTTTCATAGTTCTTTATCAGGATTTGCTCGGCATCCATAGCCTGTTCCAAGTTTTTCTCCTGTGTGCGGAAGGCAATTCTCGCTTCATTCCGTTGCGCTACCGCTTTGGCAAAGGTGGTCTCCAGTGCGTTCAAACGTTCCTGTTTTTGGAATTCGATTTCCTGTTTGCGAAGCTCATTTTGTTTTGTTCTGGAGTTGAAGCTACTGTTGAAAATGGGAATGGAAAGTGACACCATGGGCATCACAATGTCCTTGCCATTGTCGCTAAAGGTCATGTCAGGTCGTTCCTGAACGGGCAGATAATCAAGTCCAACCCCAAACATTGGCGCACTTTCCTTTTGGTTCAGCAATTCTGCCTGGGCAACGGACTCATACATTTTGTCAAAGCGCAACAGTTCAGGATTCAACTCCAGGCTATCCATCACCACAGGGTCGGTATCCGGTAAGACCATTTCTGAAACAACATCAACCGCTATTCCCCCACTTCTATTCAATAAAGCATTAAAGGCCGCCTGTTCGGCCAAAAATTGCTCTTGCAGGACCTCCTTTTGCTGTTGCAGTTCATTCTGCCGTATCTGTAGGCGCAATACATCAACAGCACTTGCCCTGCCCACCTCAACGGAGGTAAGTGCCAATTGTTCATAGGTCCGGAGTAACTGGATATTCTGGTCCAATACTTCTTGTCTGGCCTTCAGACCATATAAGGTGTAGTACGCTTGGGCAACATTCAATGTCAATTTTCTTTTGGCAATGGTGTAGTCCACATAGTCGGTTTCCGCCATGGCCCTGGCATACTTTTCCCTTATTGAAACCGTGCCGAACCAGGGCAGCATCTGTTTGGCAGAAAACCGAGCTTTTTGCGCCCCTGTCCTTGTTTCCGGTTCACTTACAAAATACCCTGCCCCAAATTCGGTATTTGGCAACCAATTGGCCTCGTTTACTTTTTCTTGGGCAATATTGTAGCGTATTTCATATGCCTGGATACTTGGATTGTTCGCCTGTGCCTCTTCAATAAAGTTGCTCAATTGTTGGGCATTACTTTTGAGAACGAAGAACAAAGAGCCAAGAACCAAGACTACTTTCATAATGATTTTCATGTTTTTCATTTCGCGGCTCTTTTAAGTTGAACTTCCTTTTTCCATCCAAACAACACGGGAACCACAAAGAGTGTGATCAATGCGATGAGCATTCCACCAAAACTTGGTATGGCCATAGGTATCATAATATCACTGCCCCTTCCAGTGGACGTGAGAATGGGAAGAAGTGCCAAAATTGTTGTGGCGGTGGTCATCAAACAGGGACGAATACGTTTTTCGCCGGCCTCCACCACCGAATCCCGAATGCCTTGGAGGTCGCCGGGGCTGTTCCGGTCAAAAGTCTGCGTTAGGTAAGTGGCCATTACCACCCCATCATCCGTAGCAATGCCGAACAGCGCTATAAAACCTACCCATACGGCAACACTGAGATTGACTATCCGCATTTGGAACAGACCCCTCAGATTTTCACCGAAAAGATTGACATTGAAGAACCAATCCTGTCCGTAAAGCCAGATCATGATAAACCCTCCAGCAAAGGCGACGGCTATCCCTGTGAACACCATCAACGAAGTTGAAACACTCCTAAATTGAAAGTAAAGGATCAAAAAGATGATGATGAGTGACAAGGGCACCACAACGGATAGGGTTTTTTCCGCACGAAGCTGATTTTCGTATGTTCCGGTAAAGGCATAGCTTATTCCTTTGGGAACCACAAGCTCACCGCCATCAATCTTTGCCTGAATGGTAGCCTGGGCATTTTCGACCACGTCAACTTCGGCAAAACCGTCCAAACTGTCGAACAGGACATAGCCAACCAAAAAAGTGTCCTCACTTTTGATGACCTGCGGTCCTTGTTCATATCTAATAGTGACCAGCTCCCCGAGGGGTACGGGGCTACCCTTTGCCACTGGAACGTAGATTCCTTTTATATCCTCTGGATTGTTTCTGAGTTCCCGGGGATAACGAACCCTTACAGCATACCGTTCCCGTCCCTCGACTGTCTGTGTCAACGGCATCCCGCCCACCGCAATGGAAATAACACGCTGTACATCTTCTATGGTGATGCCATAACGCGCCAATCTTTCCCGGTCAATATCAATGAGCAAATACGGTTTTCCCACAATGCGGTCCGCAAAAACAGCCTGTTCCTTTACGCCTTCAGCGGTTTTAAGAATCGCTTCCAGTTGCAGGCCAAAGGCCTCAATTTGCCTTAAATCCTGTCCTTTTACCTTGATTCCCATGGGTGCACGCATTCCAGTTTGAAGCATCACCAGTCGGGTTTCGATGGGCTGTAATTTTGGTGCCGAAGTTACTCCTGGCAGTTTGGTGACTTTTATGATCTCATTCCAAATATCGTCCGGTGATGTTATCTCGGGACGCCAGTTTCTGAAATATTCGCCATCTTCATCCACAATCAAGTGGTTTCTGTCTATTCGGAATGGATCAAGAACGCTGTTCCCCGCATAATCGCTGCCGTTACTCCAATCAAGATTGGGATTGGCGGCCACTTTACCATTTTTCAACTCAAAAAGGCCATCTTTATTGATGCGGAAACGCTGCGGCTTTCCTTCCGCGTTCAATTCATATTCCGAGCGATACTGTATTAGGTTTTCATACATGGATAAGGGCGCGGGGTCAAGGGCAGACTCTGTTCTTCCCGCCTTTCCAACCACGGTCTCTATCTCGGGAATGCTGGCCACGGCCATATCCAATTGTTGCAGTACCCTCTTGTTCTCTTCCACCCCAGAATGTGGCAGTGAGGTGGGCATCAATAGGAAGGAGCCTTCATTGAGGGAGGGCATAAATTCCTTGCCGGTATTGCGCATAATCAGTATGCCACTAACAACAATTACAGTAGGTATTGACAGAAAAGCAAGCTTGTTTCTCAACGCCCACCTTAGTATACGGGTGTAGTACATTCGGAAAACCCAAAAGGTGGCCAGGATGCCAAAGCTTATGATTCCCACAAAAATGAGGTTCATGAACACACTTCGGTCAAAACCCAACGGTCGCCAATACACAGCCAATAGGAAGACTATGGCAATGGCAGAGGCCGCGATAGTGCCAAGGTTGTATTGCTTTTTCGATAGTGTACCTCGCATGGAAAGAATGGCCAAAACACCAAAAGCAATCAATAGCAGTCCCAGCCAAAAGCCAAAAATTATGGCCAAGATGCCCAAGACAATCAGGGCAGCGTTAATGACATACCTATATAAAGATTTTATGCTTTGCTTTCTAAAGAAGTATGCGGCGAAAGGCGGTATCAAGAAAAGCGCCACGATAATGGATGCGGTAAGCGCCATTGTTTTTGTGAATGCCAATGGCCGGAACAGCTTTCCTTCGGCACCAATCATGGTAAATACGGGTATAAAACTAATTATGGTGGTCAGTACCGCCGTTAATATTGCCCCTGAAACTTCAGCCGTGGCATTGTACACTACAGCGTTTATCGCAAGCTGTTCCTTCTCCCCTCGTTCGCTGTTCTCGTCCAAATGCCTTATAATATTCTCAGAAAGAATGACTCCTACATCGACCATAGTGCCTATGGCGATGGCAATACCGGATAGTGCAACAATATTGGCATCCACTCCAAACAACTTCATTGAAATAAACACCATTAAGACCGCTACCGGCAACAATCCCGAAATCAAAATTGATGCGCGCAGGTTGAACACCATAACGATTATTACCAGAACCGTGATGAGGATTTCCAGGGTGAGGGCCTCATTGAGGGTTCCCAAGGTCTCTTGTATCAGTTCGGTCCGGTCATAGAAGGGAACAATGGTCAATTGAGAGGTGCGACCATCCTTTAATTGCTTGGTAGGCAAACCTGATGAAAGTTCTGCAATCTGGTCCTTTACGTTGTTGATGACTTCCAACGGGTTGGCGCCATAACGGGCCACCACCACACCACCGACCACTTCGGCGCCTTCTTTGTCCAACAAACCACGACGGGTTGCCGGACCCAAGCTGACCTTGGCCACGTCTTTTATTCTAATGGAGGTGAAGTTTTCGGAGGCGACCACTGCGTTTTCAATATCCCCAATGGATTTTACATATCCCAATCCCCTTACCAGATATTCCGCTTGATTGATTTCCAAAGTCTGTGCCCCAATATCTTGATTGGATTGTTTGACGGCTTTTACCACATCCCCTAAATGGATACCATATTGACGCATCAGTTCGGGATCCACATCAACTTGATATTCCTGCACATAACCGCCTATGGAAGCCACTTCGGAAACTCCATTGGCCGAAGAGAGCGCATATTTCACATAATAATCCTGAATGCTGCGCAGTTCGTTCAAGTCCCAACCTCCTGTTACATTTCCATCATCATCACGACCTTCAAGGGTATACCAAAAAATTTGCCCCAATCCTGTCGCATCAGGACCCAATGATGGATTTACGCCATCTGGCAAAAGTCCGGAAGGCAGGGAATTGAGTTTTTCGAGGATCCGGCTTCTTGACCAATAGAATTCCACATCTTCCTCAAAAATGATATAGATACTGGAAAATCCGAACATGGATGAGCTGCGTATGGTTTTAACTCCAGGAATACCCAGTAAGGAAGTGGTAAGTGGATAGGTGATCTGGTCCTCAATATCCTGTGGGGAACGTCCATCCCATTTGGTAAAAACGATTTGTTGGTTTTCACCGATATCGGGAATCGCATCCACTGCGATGGGATCGCTTGGCAATATCCCTGTATCCCATTTAAAGGGTGCGTGTACAATGCCCCAACCCACGAAGAGGGTCAGCATAAGGACTGCTACAAGTTTGTTCTCTATTAAGAATTTTATTGCTTTATTGAGCATTTGAATTTGATTTAAACATTAGTTGTGGGCAAAATTTTGCACAATAGGGTCGGCCCAACCTAGATGGTCGGGTATACCGGATAATGTTAAATCAAATAAGGAAGGTCTGATCGAGCACTTGGACGTCCCGTATCAGAGGGGGTGGAGAATAATCATTAAATGAACTGGGTTCCTTTCTGTCACTTTCAAAAAGGTATAGGTATGTCTGGATCAGACTTACAACAAAATATTGGTGATCCAAACTAAAGTCATCAAAGGATATTTTAAGGTTGTCCTGTCCCTTGACCGTGAATGTTTCATCGTCACAACAGGTGCTTTCCATGTCTTGGGACATCCCGCAATCGTCGGCATGTACAAAAAGGGAAATATCCATCACCCTGCCCATGCAAATGTGCTTGTCCACTGTCCATGATACGGTGGAAACCAGCACCAAAAGGGCCATCAGGGATGATACTATTTGATGAAAAAATCGTTGCATTCGACTACAAAACTACAAAATGTTGCCAATTATTGCTTTGTTTAACAGAAGTTTAGTGAAAACCTTTGAAGACAGAACAAAATACTATTCCTTGGAGATTCGATCCAACGGGACCTTCTGGGTTAAATTATGATTCCCTTTTTTATCTTATACAATTCTCTGAATAAAAAGGTGAGGGAAGTTGCAAGAACCCATATTGAAATGAGTAGAAGGAAAGCCGAAAAATCCATCCCAATTAACCTAAAAAATAGGAGTCCAGAAAGGTCACTCCAGGCTCAAAGCATAGCTTATTATAATAGCTCTTAGCTCGTCAGGTACTGTCAACAGTAAATCGTGGCTTCCTTTTGCAATAATATGGTGTTGGCTTTTTGTTGATATGTTCAGCAGTTTTTTTTGAAGGGTTGCCCAAACTTTGTTGCTCTCTTCTTTGGGCAGGTTTGGTATTTTGGAAAATGCTTCAAAACTGTCTCCGGCAGAGATGACCAACAGTGGAATATCAATTGGTTTTTCTATTTCACATTGTTCGTAGGTCACTGGTAATAGGTCCATTTCGTTGTACATCGCGTCGTAATAGGAAGGTTTCGCTGAATTATGCCTATAGGCCTGCCAATATTCTGAATTTATGGTGGAATCTATTGGGATATGATCCGCTTTAAGGTGTCCCATTCGGGCCATTGCTCCAGTTTTTTTGAATTGTTCTTTTCCCGCTTCCAAAATGGCGGAAATCATTGGGGGCAAATGGTCAAATTGATATTCGGAAGCGGAATCAACCAGAATGAGTGCTTTTACCTTCTCTGGGAACTTTTTGGCAAATGCCCTTAAAATCATACCTCCATACGAATGCCCGATGAGAATTATGGATGAATTTATCCCCAGCTTTTCCAATCCACTGTTGAGCTCTTCCACAATGTTGCTCGCAGTTCTTGAATATGGTGAGCCATCACTCCAACCGTAACCTGCGCGATCATAGGTAACTACTTTAAATTGTTTGGATACTTCCTTTTGAAAATCCAACCATTGCAGGCTCCAGGACCCGGTACCTCCTTCAATGACCATTGTAGTTTTTGAATCGCCTTGTACATTAAAATGTAGATTGTACCCGCCCAGGTCCACAAGTTCTCCGGGAGGTTGAAGGTTGTTCTTTTGCCCATGGCTTATTGACAGACACATTAAAAAGCCCGTCATATAGACGAATCCCATTTTTTTCATTCCCTTGTTTATATATAAGCTGATCATGTTATTTGTGATATATCCTTAAGTTTTCCTGTGAAAGTGCCTTAATGCGCCCTCCCCTATCCTGGATAAATGTATGGTATGAATTGCTCGGAATCGTCATGATGCGTTGAGCGTGACAAGAAAACCACATCAAATTGGGAATGGCCAAACTTACATAGTTCGATCATGCACTTTTTGAAGTCGATTTTAAGAACTCCGTGGGCGTAGTTCCAGAAAGTTTTTTAAACACCTTGTTGAACGTGTTTTTATTGCTAAAACCGGAGTCATAAGCTATGGCCAATATGGTAAGATTGCGATATTGTGGATTGGTCAAACGGGATTTTACTTCTTCATACCGATATTCACTCAAAAATTCATAAAAACTTTTGCCCAGTTCTACATTCAATACCTGTGATATCAAATATTTGGGTTTGTCCAGGTCTTTGGAAAGTTTGGACAGGGACAGTTCGTGATCTAGATAAGGTTTTTCATCTTCCATATGGGCTATTATTTCCGAAAGATGCCTTTTTAGATCGGATTGCAGAAGATTTGAACTTTTGTACCTCATCCTTGTCATTCCCAAGAACACTTCCTTGAATGTTCTGTTGTTCGTAATAGCAAGAATCACCAAAAAATTTATTGCAAGGGCGCAACAAAACATGGTAAGGTAGTATACCCTAATATCTATAAACCCCTTTTGGAGATACCACAGTGCAGCCAAAAAATCAACCAACCAAAAGGCCAGAAATCCAATGGCAAACTTTTTCATCCATCTTAGCTTGTTTTCCTGGGCCCTGTCCACATTCCCAGCGATCTTCCGGGAAAGTATTCTTAGCGAAACTGCCACATAGATAAAGCTTTGGACAATTTGGGCCAGGGTGAGTATTTGAGTGCCCAAATCAAAAGTCTGACCCTCTGGATGGATTTGGGCTCGCAGTAGCTCAATCTTAATGTCTCCAGGCAGCATAAAGAAAGGTAGCATAAACACAACAGCCAGTAAAAATAGTAAAGCGTGCAAAAGGTCGGAGAGTTTCAATCTTAATCGCGGATCTATGATTGACCTTATATAATAAAGAAAGAAAGGTCCTATCAGAAACAGTAATGGGAGGCTCAGATACGACAAATGGGGAACCTTCGCATAAAGCTCTGAAATGATAATGAGGTAGTTAAACAAATTCAGGGAGACGATCACAATGAGGGAAATCAAAAAGTATTTTGGTTTTTTGTTCGTAAAACCTGTGATTAGGACAATACTTAGGAACAAACCCTGCAATAGCCCAAAAACCAGTAGCGCTGACCAAATATCAAGTGTAATATGTTCCATACCCAAAGATACTTTTTAAGGATACAAATTTAAAGCACTCGAGGCCATAACCTCGCCCTGGTCCATAAAATGGGTCACTCTCAATCTATGGGTACGATAAACACCACTATTTGGCTTAACCTTGTTCCGAATCAAACTAAAATTGATATGGAAGGACTGACAATACTAAGAACCGCTCTCAAAGCAAACGGTTTATTTTCTTTGGCTACCGCAATGCTTACCCTGTTGCTGGGGAGTTCGGTTTTGGCCATCAACGAAATGGCCAATGGCCAACCCACGGTTTTTTCAATCCAGTTGTTCATTTTTGGGGCTTTGGTACTGATTGCGGCCTATCGAAAAAAAGTGCCTGTTGTTCTCGTATGGATAATCATTGTTTTGGATATTCTGTATGTGTTGCTTGGGTTCTATAATCTGTCATTGGTGCATTCAGAACTAAGTGCTAGTGGTACGGTACTGATAATAGTTACCAATCTACTTGTTGCGTTGTTTGCCACTTTCCAAACCATAGGGATGGTTAAATATCGAAAATCATTAAAGGGGATTTCATAACATAAAATCCCATGAAATATTTTGCCAAATATATATTGACTCTTTTTCTACTGCTGCAATACACTGCACAGGGCCAGTCCAACAGCGAGGTAACCCTTCCATTGACAGATGTGGTCAAAATGAAGTCAAAATATGGTCAAGAGTACGAAATATACATCAGCTTGCCCCCAGAATACAACGCTTCGGAAGATACCTTCCCCGTGGTATATATCTTGGACGGGGATCTTACCTTTGGAATTGCATACAACACACGTGTTCTTATGTCCTTTGGGAAGGAGATTCCCCCATTGATATTAGTGGGAATATCCTATTCGGAAGATTTCGAAAACATCCACAATAACAGGTTTAGGGATTTCACGCCAACAAAATGGCCTGCCCAGAAGATTTTTGAGATTTCCGGGGTAAACCATGTGCACGACTCGGGAGGGGCCGACCAGTTTCTGGATTTTCTTGTGGCCGAAGTCAAAAATCATTTAAATACAAACTATCGCGTCAACACAGATTCCGAAACCCTGGTGGGGCTATCGCTAAGTGGTCTGTTTGCAACCTACGTAGCCTTGAAACACACTAAAAATTTTGATAAATACCTGATATCCAGTCCCTCGCTTTGGTGGTATGATGGACCGTTGCCAAAAATGGAAAGCATCAAACTGAAGGAAAACGAAAAGCCCATATCCATTTACACGGCCATTGGGTCCGAAGAATCGTTCCAAGTAATGCTACTGAAATGGGTCGAATTGACATCTTATTTCAGTCAAAACAAGCCCGAAGGAATCATCTTCACGAGCGAGATGCTCTACGAGGAAACACATGTGACCAATTTTAACCGTGCATTGCCCAGGGGGCTAAAAACTTTGTTCAACAATCACAAACAATAAAAATGGAGAATACTGTATTGAAAAGTGAAGCTATTTGTGTCATATTTCTGATGTTCGTAGGCGCTTTGATGAATGCCCAAGGGCAATCTCCTCCGGAACCAGTGGACATTAGGCCTGTGGAAATCATGCATATGGGCAATGGGGTAACCACGGGAATCTCCGATAGGGAACAAAAAGGAAGGCAAGTTCTAAACCAATGTTCCGAAGCCCATGGATGGATCAGGGGAAGTTCGCGCATAGTTTCCACAAAGTATGTCGATGACTGGTCCGTGGCGCCTGAGCAGCTTCGCCCATACAACAACTGGCCCAATTTAAAACAAGAATTACAACACGATTTTCTGTCTTTTCGGCTCGGTAATTCAAAAGTAACATTGCTCAAGGGCACTGCCAAAGATGAAGTTTGGGGCATCCACAATAATGTTCCTTACAAGATAATAAATGGAGATATCGGCAAAGTGGACGATCCGAACATGATCCCGGCATTGGTGGGTAAAGAATATTTCATACAGCTACCCTATTGGATAAAAAAGGTGCCAATAGCTGTCCATGTGAAGGATACAGTGCTGAACAACAAGACCTATCATTTGGTTTTCGGCACTTGGAAGACCTTGAAGGCCAATGACAATTTTGACCAGTATATCTACTGGATAAACAAGAAGACCAAGCTTTTGGAGATTGTACAGTATACCGTAAGAGTAGTAGATCCCAGAGCTGCCGGATTTGTTGTTTTCGACGATTTTAGAAAGGTAGATCGCATTGTGGTCCCCTTTGCGCACCGTTTGGGATATTTGCCCACGCGCGATGGATTGATCCATGAAATGAGGTTCCATTCCATAGTTTTGGATCCGAAAGGAATATCACCAAGTGATATTCAACAATTAAAGTCTAAGGACTTACCGTTTGATCTAAATTAAGACCATCCATTCTGTTGATGATCTCTCCAGTGGTTATTACGCCTACAGGGTTTTGGAATTTTCCCCTGTCGTTTTTCTGATCGAGTGCCGTTAGCTAAGGTTACCGTTCTTCGAAATCACCGCTGTTGATCAATCGGAGACACGAGCGGGTGGCATGGCAAGCCGGTGCCGCGACAACATTTGATTTCGTGAAATCCCAGTGACCAAAACCTCATTCAAGAACCTCAAAGATCTCCTATCTTAGTTCCACACATAAAAGATATATAGATCATATGATCTATATTCCTAAGTTGTAGCCAATTTGAAAATTGAACTTTTTGAGAAAACTTCTTTACATATTTTTAATATTATCGACTTTCAATAAATCCTTTTCTCAAGAATTATTTGGACAAAAAAACACGGTTGAAATAACGCAAGAATGGTTTTTTGACCACTCGGAATTTAAAGAGCCTGAAAGAAAAGAAACGAAAATTTTTGATAGAAAAGGCAGATTAATTAAGGACATCGAATTTGGATTTCATCACAACGTGAACCTAAAATTAATTGGGAACATCAGAAGTTTTGAATTTCAGAAAAATAAACTGATTTCCGAAAAGACTTACGCAAGCGGAACGGCTTTTGAAAATAATCAAGTTCAATTTTACTGGAATTATTTTTATGTTAATTCAAGGCTAAAACAGATTAACAGCAATCATTCTGACTATTTATTCACTTACAACAATAAGAAAAAAACAATTGAATGGACTGTAACAACTGACTGGGATTCAATAAGTAGAAAATACTATTCGAAGTACGATAATAATAAAGAAATTGTAGCTACAGGCGAATATGGAAATTGGTCTAAAAATTACATTAGAAAAAATGACACCTTAAAAATCATTGAATATTCGTTTGACTTTCCTAAAAAAGGTGATACAACAAAAACCTATATAACAGAAGTCTATTCAAAGAATAAAATAATTTACAGAAAAGAAAATGGATTTGGCATAAACACAAAAAAACATTCTTATTCAGAAAATGGAGATTTAATGACCATCTTTACTAGAATATTTGATGAAGAGCAAAAAGATTTCAAAGCTGAATTGGACTACTATAAAAATGGACTTATTAGACAAATTTGTAAGTATGAATTCATTAAGAAAGCTTGGATTTTAAAACAACGAACTGAATTTATTATAAATGGAAAATTATCCACTTTAAACAAAAAGGAAACAAAAAACATAAATGATATACTAATTAACGGAAATAAAAACTGGCTACAACAATGGCTATAAGTAATTGCTTACTCTCGGCTACTTTGGAAATTCCTTCGGAATTTCAGCCGTCAGTTTGTACTTGCGGAATTTATTACTAAATTCACGCAACTACTCATAGCCGAGACCGTTGGGTGTCATTAAAAACTTATAGCATAAACATTTGAATTGTGAGTAAATAATGGTTTTCGGAATAATTATATTATTTTTTGCAGTTGTTGGATTAATAACTCTTCTCAGACCTATCATGTACAAAAAAACGAAAATTCCATTGGACAGAATTAGGACTGAATTACAGCGAAATGGACTGACAATCGAAAATTATAAAGAAGTGGAGAAAGCAGACCGTTTTGATATAAATTTCGAAAATGATATTAATCCTTTCAACAATCCATTATTTTATGGAGTTGGATTTTATGAAATAATAGCTAAAAATAAAGATGGTGGAATTTCAACTCTTTATGCGAAATGGTATCAATCTCATGGATTTCCGTTCAAAGACAAACTTTATTTTAAAGTAATGGAATTCAATGACTAACTCTGTTCTAGTGATTATTCACACAGTGGAATTGCTAAAATAAAATTTAAATAACGCCACCCAACATTGTGTATAGCTCATTGCGGTTGGATTTCCTAATCGGAAATCACCGCAATCAGCTATCTTTAGGGCTACGGCGGAAAGAATCCTACGGATTTTTCCGCAACGAGCCATACACGAGACCGTTAGGGCACATTCAGCCCTCGGCTGACTTTTGTCGCTACGTGCTTGCGCACTCCCGCCCCAAAAGAAATGTGCCCTAACGACCCGCTAAACCAAATTACCATCGGTCAAGCTCCATACAGCTTCGGGCCTATGGAGCCGCTCAAGCGGCAACGTGCCATAACAGGGCACTAAACGGTAATTTGATCCCGAAATTTTTATTCCCAATACCGCTAAATCGACAAGTGACGGCCTCTCCAAGGCCTACTTGACAAACAATGTCACAAGACAAACCGGAAGCGTCATTCTTGCAACATTGTTACACGATTTCGCTATATTTCCTTAAAAATCCCGGAACTACGTTTAGCGGGTCGTTGGCATTCATTGCAAGCTAGAGAAAATTGAGCGATATGAATTTGAAAAGCCATAACACTAGTATCTCACCTCATCACCAGCGTACAATCAATAACCTTGTGAAAGAATATCAGGACGATGAGCGATTTGAGGCGTTGATCATCGGCGGGTCTGTTGCCAAAGGATGCGCCAGGCCGGAATCAGATATCGATTTTATGATGGTTGCCACAGATGAGGAATTTAAAAACCGACAAAAAGTAGGGGACTTTTTTATCAACCGAACGGACTTGACAGATTATCCCGGTGGCTTTGTGGATGGAAAAGTCATCGACATGCACTACCTCAGGCAAGTCGTTGACAGAGGAAATGAACCCACCCGAGCGGCATTTGATCGAGCAATCATAGCTTTTTCAAAAGTAGATGATCTGGCCAGCATCATCCATTCTATCCAGCAATACCCTGAAGCTGACCGGGACCAAAAAATACGAAAATTCTATTCGATGACCTTTATTCAGAATTGGCTAATGGGTGAAGCTGAGCGACATGGCAACATTTATACGAAAAGCCGCGCCGCATCACAGCTTGTGCTGTTTGCCGGGAGATTGATTCTCGCATACAATCGCGTATTTTTCCCATATCACAAGTGGTTTTACGAATACTTGTCAAGATGCAATGCCAAGCCCAAGAACCTGATCAAAGAAATGAATCAGGTTTTAAACCAACCTACTGTGGAAAATGCTAGTCGGCTGTTTGAAAACGTCCGAGGATTTAGGAATTGGAATGTAACTGACATTGAAGCTTTTCATTGGTTTATGGAAGATGTGGAATGGTCCTGGAGAGATAACAAACCATCCCTTGAAGATTGGTAATGCCTAAGAAAAAAAGAATTTGAATTGGAACGAAGTAAAAAGAAAGAGTAACGAAATGCCAACAATGTATATTACGGTCATGCCCAGCAAAAGTTGGTCACATCGCATACACCAGACCGTTGGCATTTATTTAAAGACATTTTAAGAATTATGAAATTTCCAACCTGGCTTATACTTCCCTTATTACTTTGCTCTTCTTGCGATGAAAAGAATGATAAAAATCTAAAAAAAACCGACTCTGTTAGACCTATATTGATCGATGGGCAGATTAACAGAGCTGAATGGGCAGATGCGCAATCATTGGATATTGATGATAATAATGTCCTTTTTCTAAAAGAAGATGATTACTATTTTTATATGGCAGTGAAAAGTGGGTTAGTAAAACCATTGTATATAGATATGTTTGTTAATATTGGTGATTCTATTGTTAACATTCATGCTTCTTCACAGTTGGGCGATAGAATTTTAAAGGATACATTGTGGACAGATTCATCCCCCGAAACCCTTTGGGGGCAGAATAAATTTTGGACATCTAGCATAGTAAAGTTCGACAGAAAGAAAATGGAAAAATTAAGAAGTGAGAATTTTGAAGGTAATATTTATTCTCATACTACCATTCCCTACGATGGATTTGAATTTCAATTTGAAAAGTCTTATTGGAAATTAAAACCGAGTAAGCTTAGAATTGAGATAAGAAATATGATAGGGCCAGAAGGGTTTAAGGATGTTGTATTTCCTAAAAACTCTGAAAGAATGAACTCTGAAAATTGGTTTAACATAAGATAAAAAAACAAATGCTAACAAGTTATATGAAATCATAGCTCCGATTTGGTCGCTACGCTTCATATACTCACCGTTGGCAGTCATTAAATTGAACACTTATGAAAAATGTAAATAGAATTTGGGGAATTACATTTTTTTGGGTTTTGATCATTACAAATACACTGGCGCAGGGATCTGATCAATACATTCTTGCAGGAGGAGTTTTAGATTTTAATACAGAACGAATAGAAAAAAATGTTCTCATTACAATAAAGGATGGCAAAATATTTGAAATTGAAAAAAATCCCGAACTATCCAAGACGAAAAACTATATTGACTTATCTGACCATACAATTCTTCCCGGTTTAATAGACTGTCATACTCATTTAATTGGGAATTGGTATATGGAGCAAGATGATTTTGATGTTTACACGTTGCCCGCAGCGAGCTACGGAATAATTGGAACCGTAAATGCAAAGAAAACATTGGAAGCAGGATTTACAACTGTGCGAGATCTGCATAGTTATTTCTATGGCGATGTGGCATTGAGGGATGCAATCAATAAAGACTGGATAATTGGACCAAGAATGTATGTCAGCGGGCCTGCACTTACAATTACAGGCGGGCATGGTGCATTTGGGAATTGGCTAAGCCCTCAAATTAATTTTAGTGAAAACCTTATAAGTATCGCAGACGGAGAAGATGAAGTACGAAAAGAAACGCGTAAACATCTAAAATATAAAGTTGACTGGATAAAAATCTTTGCAACAGGAGGATTTGGTTCCTACGGAACAAAACCAGGAGCTGCATCATATACGATTCAAGAGATCAAAGCGGCAGTGGATGAAGCGGAAAAAAGAGGAATTAAGGTCGCAGCACACGCTCATGGTGCAGAAGGAATCAAAAATGCGCTACGAGCTGGTGTAACTTCTATCGAACATGCGACTTTCCTTGATGATGAGGCAATTGACCTATTGCTTCAAAAAAATGCATATTTGTCAATGGACTTATTGTCGGCATATTATGAGTTGATAGAAAAGAATAATGACTACGATGATAAGGATATTGATATGAGCAATAATAAAATGTTCACGTCTTTATTGGAAACCTTTTCAAAAGCCTACCGGCAAAATGTGAAAATAGTGTTTGCAACAGATGCAGGGGTTTATCCCCATGGCAGAAATGCTGAACAATTTTTGCTCATGAAAAATGCAGGAATGAAAGAAATCGACATTATAAAAAGTGCAACACTTACCGCTGCTGAACTGCTCGGAGTTGAAGATAAGTTAGGAAGCATTGAAAAAGACAAGTTAGCAGATATGATTGCAATAAAGGGGAATCCATTGACCGATATCAAATTACTGGAAAACATACCCTTTGTAATGAAAGAAGGAAAGATATACAAAAACGAAAAATAACATCTGCCAGCAATGTGCATAGGACCGTTAGTATACATTCAGCTCTCGGTTTCCTGTTATTTAGAGGTATTTTTTAAAAGAAATATTAAACTTTTCATCATTTAGACCTGTTTGCAACTTGTTTGCAAAAAAATAGGCCTTGAAAAGTAAAACTCTCCAAGGCACTTTATTTACTTGTGATCGCGGCAGGATTCGAACCTGCGACCGTCTGCTTAGAAGGCAGATGCTCTATCCAGCTGAGCTACGCGACCCTGCTTTGAGGCTGCAAAGATACTAATGTATGTGATTGTAAAAAATATTTTTTTGGAGCTATCATCGGGAGAGTAGGTCAACAAATATAGGCTATGGGAAAAGTCAATAGAAATTCTTGCTACCACAATTAGATGACCTATATCATAAAAAACACCCTATTTTGGTTCTACATTTAGGCTATAAAAACCATTGGCATGCGCAACTCAGAAAAAATAGGAAATGAATTCTATCAGAATTTGGGGAAACTGTTCTATGCCGTCGCTATGGCCGACAAGCAAGTGAGGCCCTCTGAAGTGGAACGGCTAAGGAAGTATGTGAGGCAACACTGGTTGGAAGTGGACAATTTTGAGGATGAGTTTCAAACGGATTCAGCCTATCAGATTGAAACTGTGTTTGATTGGTTGGAGGAGGAGGAAAAGGATGGTAAAGATTATTTCAAGGATTTCAAGGATTTTTACAAAGCCCATCCCGAAAAATTCAATGCCCAGGTAAAATCGCTCATTGTAAGGACGGCCGAGGCGATTGCCAGTTCCTTCGCGGGCAAGAACAAATCAGAATTAGTGCTTATCTTCAAGTTGAAACAACTCTTCAACAATTGATATGTCGCCAGCAAAGTATATAGACCATACCCTTTTAAAACCTACGGCAACCATTTCCGAAATAAAGCAACTGTGCGATGAGGCCAAAATCCATCAATTTTATGCAGTTTGTGTAAACGGGTGCCATGTGGCCCTGGCCAAATCGGAATTGAAAGATTCCGATATCAAGATTGCTGCCGTGATTGGATTTCCACTGGGGGCCATGTCCACTCAGGCCAAAATTGCCGAAGCAAGGGATTGTATGGAACAGGGAGCGGACGAAATCGATATGGTCATCAACATTGGATGGCTCAAATCAAAGCAGGATTCCATGGTACTTCGTGAAATCGGGGCGATTAAAAATGTGGCAGGAGAGAAACCCTTGAAAGTAATCCTCGAAACCTGTTACCTGACCAACGAGGAAAAAGAGTTGGCCTGCAGACTGGCTGTAAAGGCAGGTGCCGATTTTGTAAAGACTTCCACCGGCTTTGGAAGTGGAGGGGCTACTTTTGATGACGTGGTCTTGATGAAGAGAATTGTCGGCAGTAATGCAAGGATAAAAGCTTCTGGAGGAATCCGGGACAGACTTACCGCTTTGAAATATATAGAACTTGGCGCTTCCAGGATTGGGACATCTTCCGGGCCATCAATAGTAAAACCATAGGTGTATGAGTATCCACATAGAGGCCAAAAAAGGGGAAATCGCTGAAACCGTTTTGATGCCTGGTGATCCACTAAGGGCCAAATGGATTGCGGAGACCTTTTTGGAAAATCCCTTTTGCTACAACCAGGTACGGGGCATGTTGGGCTATACGGGCACCTACAACGGCCAACGCATCTCGGTACAGGGAAGTGGTATGGGCATGCCCTCCTCCATGATCTACTTTCACGAACTGATCAACGAATATGGCGTAAAAAACATCATCCGTGTGGGATCTGCGGGGTCCTACCAAAAAGAGGTGAAACTTAACGATGTCGTCCTGGCCATGTCCGCCTCCACCACTTCCGGGATAAACAACTCACGGTTCATCAATTCCGATTACTCCCCCACTGCCAATTTTGATTTATTCCAAAAAGCGGTCAATTATGCCCGGGAACATAATATTCACATCAAGGCGGGCAATGTGCTTTCCTCGGATGAATTTTATGTGGACAACCCCAATGATTTCAAACTTTGGGCAGAATACGGCATTTTGTGTGTTGAAATGGAAACCGCCGGACTCTATACAATTGCCGCCAAATATAATGTTAGGGCCCTTACCATACTTACAATCTCCGACTCTTTGGTCACAGGAGAACGTTTGTCCGCCAAAGAACGCCAAACTTCCTTCAGGGATATGGTGGAAATAGCGCTTGCCGCTGCATTGGATTGAAATTGCCTGTTTTTTCATTTTTGACACCATTGTTTTGGTAACCAAATGAATGATTGCAAAAAAGCGAACTGATCCAAAAACAACATTGCCGGATTTTGGATAAATGGGCTTTTATCCCGACTTTACACAAATGAAACCAGGCAAGAAATACTCCTGCTGCAACGCAGAGTAACCGCCAATATATTGATGATAACCCAATGATTATCCACCGATTTGATACGCAAAGTTCACTTTTAAATACCTTTATCTCCGAAATTCGGAATCCCCAAATTCAAAAGGATTCCATGCGGTTCAGAAGAAATATTGAGCGGATTGGAGAGGTGCTTGCCTATGAAATGAGCAAAACCTTGGACTATAAGGAAGAAGTGATCACAACGCCTTTTGGCGCAAAGAAAACTTCCCTTCCACAGAACAAGTTGGTGCTGTGTTCCGTACTCAGAGCGGGCCTTCCGTTGCATCAGGGTCTATTAAATTATTTTGATTCGGCAGAGAATGCCTTTATCTCAGCCTACCGCCACCACCCTGGCGAAGGTGATGACTTTGAGGTGATAGTGAAGTACTTTGCGGCTCCTTCCCTGGATGGTAAAACTTTGGTGCTCACCGACCCCATGTTGGCCACTGGAAAAACCCTTGAAAATGTGTTGGAAGCTTTAAAAAACCATGGAACTCCTAAAAAAATCCATATTATTTCCGTAATTGGTTCCAAAGATGGCCTTGCCCATGTGGAAACTGTGTTTCCAAAGGAAACCCAGCTTTGGATCGCGGCTGTGGACGACAAGTTGACCTCCAAGGGCTATATAATTCCAGGACTCGGGGATGCTGGCGATTTATCTTACGGGCAAAAACTCTAGAATAACCGAAAATCGTTGCTCAACCCTCGTCATTTTCATTCAGCGTGCAAATTATATTTCTTCAACATGCCGCCCCACTCCGAGGATTGAATTCGGGAGATAAGCTTTTTGTTGATCTCATCAAAATGGGGTTCGGATTTGGGCATGATAAAGCTTCTGTATTGTTTGCTGAAGGTAAGCGGCAGTGATTTTACCTTCTCTTCCAGTTGATTCGTAAGAATAAGGTATTCCAAGGCTGTTTTATCGTGGATGAGCACTTCAATTTCCTTGCGGGACAGTGCTCGTAACGCTTGCGGAGCGGTCCTGTAGGTTCTAAATGGTCGTATTCCTTGCTGCAATGCAAAGGTCTCACCGTCCGATGCCCCTACCACTCCCAATCTTTCTATGGTTTGGAGATCATCAAGCCCGTCAATGCTCGCTTCCAAGGTGTTCACGGTTAAGGTAGAGGCAATGGTCGCCGTAAAACTGGAAATTATAATGATTGCCGTGAACATCCAAATAATGGCAATGGTCTTTCCCAGATTGGTCTTTGGCGCTTTGTCGCCATACCCAACCGTGGTCATGGTCACTGCTGCCCACCAAAGACCATCAAAAAGGCCTTTTATGCCGGGCCTAAACTGATACTGGTTCTTGCGCCGCTCCACGAACCAGAGAATCGTCCCAAAAGTCAATAGCACCAAAACCAGCAACAGTACCACATTTAAAAAGTCCCTTGAGAAAAAATTGTTGATGAATATCCTGAATTTGCTCTGGCTATTTACTGTTGTGACCACCCCAATACTGGAAATATAAAAGGGTTGGGTGACCATAAAGCGCTCCAGTCGGGTTTTGTTCACAGCCATTGGATTGATTGTCAAATCGAGCTCATCATAGTCCAAAGAACGTACAATGCCAACCTCATCACTGTATAGTTCATATTTAAAAGGGACTCCCATTTCCTGTGCAATATGCTCCCACAGGTCTACCGATACTCCTGAAAAACCTTCCGCGTCCTTTATCACAAAAGGTGGTGCCTCATGAATTCCCACCAATAAGGTATCGTTCAAAGCCAGGCGAGCAAACAGATTTGTATTGCACCCAATTGCAAACAACAAAACCAACGTTATGAAATTCTTTTTTGACATCTATTTCAGTTCATCTTTAACACTGGCGCCCAAAAACAACCCCAAAATTTGGATAAGCGTAAGATCCTGTTGCGAAAACGTCTCTTTATCCTTGTTGCTAACACATAGCACAGCTGGGGTTCCCTTGGCCTGTTCAAAGGGCAATAGCAATCGTGAGGCATACCCCCTATCGGCCTTTTTGGAGATGTATTGGGAAGCTTCCCGATCATAATCCGCTATGGTGAGGGGTCTATTGGTCACCAAAACATAACTGGCCAAATCTTCCTTTTCGTTAAATTCCTGCTGTCTTACCACAGTATCGTCCAACCCCCTCTGGAATCCCAAATACACGATATCGTCCCCTTTTTTGTATGCGATTTCAAAGGCATCTATGCCAGTGGGAAGGTCCACCAACTTTCTGAGTACGGGCATCGCATCTTTCCAACTCGCATTCCTGGGTATTTGACGAATCAGCCGCTGCAAAAGATAAATGTTGGCCCCGGTAGTTTTCAGTTCTTCCTGCTTGTCCTGAAGGGAACGGGACTGCGATACCAGCTCTACTTCCTTTTGTTTCAGTTCCTTCTGTTTTTGATTCAGTGAGGCCTGCAATCCACTTATCCGCTTTAAAAACCAGTGTCGCACAAAATACCAAAAGAACAAAAATCCCAATATAGTCCATAGCAAAATACCCCACCAGCTGGTGTACCATTTTCCAGCGACCCTAAAACCGAACTTGCTCGGTTTGCTCCAAGCAAAACCGCCTTGTTTCTGCGCCCTTACCCACAGCTGGTATGTGCCGGAGGTCATGCTTTTTGGCTCTAGAAAGGCACCTTGGGAACCAATCCATGGAATATCGAAGATTTCATCCTTAGGGGTGCCATTTTCAATGATCTTGTATTCATATCTTATGTCTTCACTGGGAAAGGCCAAGGTGGTCATTTCCACTTGGATCAACTGTTGCTCATTGATTTGGATGACATCCTTAAACAACGCCTCTTCATTGTCAACCAGAATGCTCCGCACAATAGGGGCCTTGGTCTGTAGGGGCCCAGGTAGGGTCTCTGAAGAATATACGAGCCCTTCGGCTGTTCCAACCCATAGCTGTGCATTGCTGTCCAAGGCCAGGCAACGATAGGAGGACACCTTGGATGGTGTGCCGCTATTTTCATCAAAAACCACATAATTTCCCTCCGCATCCAAATGTATAAGACCGTTGGTGTCCGTGGAAAGCCACAGGACGCCATTGGGCATTGCCACAATGGACCGTACTTCCCCATCCGTAAATTTCCCCAAATCCACCTTTCTTACCGTTTCCGTATCATATTTGATAAGGCCATCGGTAGTGGCCATCCAAACAAGACCTTTACCATCCACAGCCATATCGTGCACTTCAAAATTGCTGCTCACCTTAAAGGGAAAGGGTAGACTTTTGTTTTCGAAGACATCTTTGTCCCTATTGTATTTATAAAGATAGGATTCATTACCTATTCCGGCGGCATAAAGCTCGTTCCGACCTCCCTCGCGAATGATCAAAATACGGCTATCAAATCCTTTATCTCTCCCATAGGCTTCCACCCTCCCACTGGAATCTATCTTTCCGACCCCTACCAGAGGTTTGTCCGAAGTTGCTTGACAAAACCAAATATCACCTGCATGATCCATCGACATGAAAAAAACACCGCTTCCCCTTGATGAAAGGTCGTATGTTTTCACTAACCTTCCTTGTCTGTATTGATAAATGAAACCCTCTGTGGTGCCGTACCACGTATCCGTGCTGTTGGAGACAATCCCCGTTATCCCGTTCAGTTCATTTTCCTTTTTAAAGCTGACTGAGGCTCCCTGATTGTATATGCGGTGCACGGGTCCCTGTGATACCAAGATCTGTCCGTTGCTTGTGGTATGCAACCCCATGACATTGTCATATCCAAGGCCCGATACATTTTGAAAAAAACTTGACCACAACAGAAATATTCCATTTTTGGAACTCACCCAGACCACATGGTTCAGGTTCATCTCATTCAATGTAAAGGCTAAATGGTTTATGCCCTGAAATGGCAATTCCTCCACCCGGTGCGGGTCATTGGAACCAAAGACCTTGCTCAGTTTTGGTCGGCCTTCTTCCGGATAAAAAGTGAAGATTTCCGTTTCGGTGGCAAGAAAAATGGTTCCGGAACTGGTGCGTGCTATTTGTTGTATTTTTTTATCCGTGGTAAATTCGGTTTGGTTTTGTGTTTTTTGATTTCCATCTATGGTTATTTTGTAAATGGTATTGCCAACAATCCAAATTTCATCATCATCCACTAAAAAGTGCTTGGCCCCTTCATATCCTCCAAACACCTTGAATGCTTTGGAAGTTTCATCAAAATAGAACACTCCTTCTCCCGGAATCAATGCCCAAACAGTGCCAAATCCATCTTCACCGAAGAAAATGTGTTCTGTTTTTTTCAAATCGACAGGGGTAAAAATTGCAGCATCCAAGCCTGGTTGTTGGTAAACGGCAATAGATCCATCCATCCTTCCAGTCCACAACCTGGCCATTGAATCCTTAAAAAGCGTGGTTGGGTAGACGTTCTCCGGGGTTTTGATGAAATGGTTAACCAAAACATCATCATCATTATATTTTAGAATGTGGATTCCCGTGTCAGTGGTAAATAGCAAGGTCTCGTTATCCCACTGTACAAACGACCGTATGGTCTTGCTGCTCAAGGCAATGTTGTGGTCCTCAAAGGTTTTTCCATCAAACCGGAACAGGCCTTGGTCAGTGGCCAACCATACGTAGCCTTTTACATCCTGAATTGTTTGGTTTACTTTTTTGAAAGGAATGCCGTCGCCTTTGTGGTAAGTATATTGGAATTTCTGTCCAAACACCGAAACGGTTGTCCCTAGGGTGAAGAACAAAAAAAAGGTCAGTATAAGGCGCATGGGCGTTCAAGTCAATCCCCTAAAGATAAAAAAAGAAGCTTACTCCTATTTTTTTGGGAGAAATTCTCAAAAATCCTTGCGCTTGGCCTTGAAGACCAATCGCCATATTGGTAGCAAGGTCCACAGCATAAGCGCAAAAAGAGAGATCATCAATCCTTGGTCGGTACCAAAAAAATTCTTGAAAACGGCGCCGGTATATCCCAATAAGGCAGATATGTCCAGTTTCAACAAAATAAGGGTTCTGGAAAGATCTATGGGGTTGAGCAACGTGGCAATCAATGAAAACGTGTCCAATGGGTATTCTTCGAATACGATAAGCGACATTAGAAAAAGTCCATCATAAATGACCGCAAGGCACAACCACACCAATATGGCATAACCGAAACCTTTGATCCTGTTTTCATTGGAAAGGGCAATATTGAATGATAGGGCGGTAAAAATCATGGTCAAAAACGCACCATTTACGAGCAACAAGGTGAAATCGAACACAGCATTGCTCCTGAAAAGGCCATAGATGACAAATGGTATGCCCAATCCCAAAAGAAGACTCAGCGTAAGGGAAAAGCCCACGCCCAAATATTGTCCCATAAAAATGGATGAGCGCTTGATTGGTTGTGCCAGGAGCAGCTCGGTAAATTCCTTGGAATTGTAGAAATACATCACCCCAAAAATCGTCCCAATCAACGGAACAAGTACAATGATGATGTTCATTAACGTGATGACCGCCTTGGAAAGGTCACTGTTGAGAAAGAGGAGTACAAACCCCAGGGCCAAATAGAACAAAAAGTAGACATAGCTCCATCTGCTCCGCATCAGGTCATAAAAACTATATTTTAGGATTTTAAGCATGGTCCGTGTTGTTGGCTATGGCCGCAATGGCATGTTCCACATTCTTTTGTTTGGTTTTTTCCATCAGGTCCTTTACGCTTCCCTTGAAATATATCCTTCCATCCAACAGATAGATGATCTCATCGGCGATTTCCTCAACAAAGTGCATGATGTGCGAAGTGACCAAAATGGTTTTCCCGTTTGCTTTTTCGTACTGGATGAGTTCCTTCAAATGAATCAGTGCCCTGGGATCCAATCCCGTTGTGGGTTCATCCAGTATTATCAAAGGCTTGTCGAACATGAAGGTGAGCAGGATGTTCACCTTTTGTTTGGTTCCACCGGAAAGTGTACTGAATTTTTTTTCCAAAAAAGGTTTCAGCCCAAAAAGGTCAATGAGCTGTTCATCATTTGTGGGCCTTTGGTGTAGGTCCTTGATCATGTGGATAAGCTCCCTTACCTTCAGATTCCCGGGAAAGTTTGCAATCTGTGGCAGGTATTCTATTTCTTTTCGGTAGGCCCATTTATTCTTAATGTCCTTCCCCGATATTGAAATACTGCCCTCATCAGGAATTACCATTCCCAAAATGGATTTGATAAGGGTGGTTTTTCCTGAACCGTTCGGACCCAGTATGGCTATAATGCCCTTTGGTTTTATTTCGAGGTCCAATCCTTTTAGGACCTCGTTTCTGCCAAAGCTTTTTTTAAGGTTGGTGATCGCTATCATTGGTGCCTTTTCATTAGTGGGTTAGCATCAAATAGATTGTCCGGTGTAAAAACAGGCGAAACTTTTTCGGAAAAGTCGATAATATCCATAAATAAGCTGCGCAAAAGAACTATCGTCTCCGGTGTTCTATTTACAATGTAGGAAAATAATTTAACCGGGCGATAGGGCACATCCCCAATGCCATTTTTGTCCAGATCATATCCTGTATAATCACTCCAATAGTTTTGATCAAATACGTTATCGTTCAATCGGCTGTTATAGGATATATCAAAAGAATTGTAGAGAAAATTGTTCTGGGTAAAGGTATTGGAATAGCATGCCCCCAGTACTTTGATGGCCCATCCGTTGTTTCTAAAATCGTTTCCCCTGTACACTATGCGGTTTGATCCCTCGATATTGATCCCAATGGTGTTTTCCTCAAAAACGTTGTCGACTATTTCCGCATCGTTGATCTCCTTTAGGAGCATACCATAGGAGGCTGTTCCCCAATTTTCGCGAAAGGTATTGTTGCGCATTTCTATCCGTTTTGAAAACATCACCGCCACCCCTGCCCCATTGTTCTGGAAAACATTGTTGGTGTAGATGTCATCGTTTGAGAACATAAAATGCAAACCATATCTGAGGTTGTTTGTGCTGGAGTTGTCCTTGATGGCAATGTTGTCCGAAAATTCCAGGTAAATCCCGTCCCTAACCCCCTGTACTATATTTTTTTCCACTTCAACATGATTGGAATACCACAATTGTATACCATTGCCAGAATTGTATTCATCCTTTGCATCACCGATGATTTTGTTGTGGTAAATTTTACCATAGCTCGATTTTTCGATGTAGATCCCGAAAAAAAGCCGTTCCAACACCACATTCTGGATCAAGAAGTTTTTGCAGCGCACCATCCGGATGGCGGCATGGTCCGAGGTATAGCTCGTCCCCACATTGATGATGAAAAATCCATCAATGGTCACATTATCAGAGACCACTCGAATGATCTCTCCCTTATCCTCACCATCAATTGTCGGGAAACCTTCACCCTTTAGTGTAAGGGGTTTGTTCACCAATAGGTTGAATTCCCTGTATGTGCCCCTTTTTATCAAAATCGTATCAAAGTCCGCGGCAAGGCTTATTGCTTCCTTTATGGATTTTATCTCGCAAGTTTCACACACAACAATGGTTGTCGCCCATAGCGTGTTGATAAAAAACAAACTCGTAAGCAAAAAGAATAAGCGGGAAAAACTCATGAGCGAATGATCAAAAATTTAGAATCCTCGTTGGCCTTTACTGAATGTATTTCCTCTTTGGGGAAGCTTAAGCTTTGTTGGGCCGATAATTGAAAAGTCTGGTTGGCTATGTTGAATTCGATATTTCCCTGGACAACGATAAGTCGGGCATCCTTGGGAGAACTATGTTCCGGAAAAGCCGCCCCTTTTTCAAGGGATATGCACAGTATTTCAATACCCGACGTGGTTGGGCTCTTTTTAATCGTAAGTCCGGTAAAAGGTAAATCGAGAATGGTTGAGTCAATTCTGTACATGTCCATAGGTCGCTGACTTGATTTAAGGATTGAACTTTTTTAGCAGTTGGTCCCAGGTAAAAAGTTGACCTTCATTTCCCGTCTTTGCCTGCTTCGCTGCTTGTTCGGATTCAAAGGCCGATAGAAATTCGCCCATTGGACTTGGAAGATTATTGCTGATCAAAAAGGTGGCTTTGGTGGCATCAACAAGTTCCCCGGGCGATGCATAATCGTTCACCAGAAACAGGGCTACCTTGTCGGTTTCAAAATCCTTCAATTGATTTAGCATACATTCCGATGCATCAAACTTGTACACTTTGCCTTTTTTTGTGACAAATTCGGCTGCATGCTGCTTGTCCACAATGGTCATTTTGCAGAAATGACAGGCATCCGTACCATAGGCTATGGGCTTGGGTCCAATGTTGCACGACATTACTCCCAGCATCAGCAAAACCAATAAAGCCCTAATTGATTCCATTGTGTCTTATGAATTTGCGGTCTGCAAGACTTCTTGTTTTTTGGGTTTCCACATTTTTCTGCCCCATAAGAAGGCAATTAATATGAGCATCATCCCCGTGAACATCATCCACGCGCCAGTGGCAGGTAGGGAAGTTACATCAAAATTCAACATTTTGGCATGGCCGAACAAGGGTGGCTTGTAGGTCATGGGTGTGCCATCCGGATTGGCCAACTTCATAATGGCATTGGGGTCAAGATTGGTTCCGTAGTCCACCATCCAGGCATTGAAATCATACATGCCCAAAATGCCAAGTATGGACATCACAACAAACCATCCTATAAACCAATTGGGCGACACCACCTTGAAAAACCCTAAAAAGCCAATGAGGACCCCAAGGATGACCATGACACCAATAATCAAGGGAAAAACACTGAATTCCCACATATCTTCCGGTTTGGGCAAGGTTTTCATGCCAATGTAGTGGTTAAGGCCATCTATATTCTGGATATCAAATTCGTTAACTCCCTGTAAGCCGTCAATGTGGATGTTTATGCCCAAAGGTTCTGGATATTGGGGTGCTCCCAGCATGATGTTCCATAAGGGGAAGAAATACAATCCCAAAAGAAATAAGGGGCCTATGATCATGAGGATACTGGCTTTTTTCATAATGTGACTTTACAAATATTGAACGGAAAATTCCAAGGTGCGGTCCTGAACCGTTTAAGTAAAGCGGGCAGCAGCTTTGCTGCCCGCTCTCCGTTTGAAAAATGATGGCGATCCTTACTCACCTAGAGACCATGAAAGGTCCATGTTGGCATTGGCAGGGGAAACCCTTACATAACCCTGCATTTCTTGGTGCAATGCCGAACAGAAATCGGTACAATAGAATGGCCATACGCCTACTTGTTTGGGCTCCCAAACCGAAGTCTTGGTCTGCCCGGGCATTATCAATATTTCGGAGGTGTTCTGTCCCAATATTGAGAAGCCGTGGGGCACATCAAAATCCTGTTCGTGGTTGGTGATGTGGAAATACACCTTGTCACCAACTTTGACGCCCTCAATATTATCAGGTGTAAAGTGGCTTCGAATGGTGGACATGTACACATGCACTTCATTGCCATTTCGTTCCACTCTGGCCTGGTCGGGAGATGTTACTGCATAGGGATGCTTGTTTTCATCCAATCGATAGATTTTCTTGGAGTTGGCCCTGAGTAAATCTGCCGGACATCCCGCAGCGTAATGGGGTTCCCCATGTGTTGGGAAATCATAGATCAATTCCATTTTTTCCCCAGAGATATCATAAATCTGCGCGGAATGTTCCATTTCAGGCCCGGTGGGCAAATAACGGTCTTTGGTGATCTTGTTCATTGCCACCAGATATTTTCCAAAAGGGTTACGGGAATTTCCACCAGGTATCATCAAGTGACCTACGGAATAGAAAGTGGGTTTACGATCCACTACTTCCCAAGTGCCCAATTTCCATTTTACCACTTCAGAGGAAATGAAGAATGTGGTGTAGGCGTTACCATTACTATCAAATTCGGTATGTAGCGGCCCTAATCCCCCACTCTTTACCTGACCGGTCATGACATCTTCAAATTTCAGGATTGGGATTCCGTAAGCCTCTCCATCAAACTTTTCTGCCTCAATGGCCTCCAACATTTTGGTAAATGAGTGTACGGTTATGTCCGCAGAAAGCTTTCCTGCACCAATGATGTATTCTCCTGAGGGGTCAACATCACAGCCGTGTGGCGACTTTGGTGTAGGTAGGAAAAATACCGCGCCTGGCACTTCGGTGGGGTCCACGGTCAGTACTTCTTTTTTCATTGTGGATGTGCCTGAGTGGGTATGTTCATCGTACACATTGTGTGCATAGTTGGTGGCCATTTTTGTGCCTCCCCCATTGTTCACATAATCTTCAATCTTTTTCCAGTTGATAGCCGCGATGAAGTCTTTGTCGTTTTGGGAGGAATTCACTTCCATCAATGAATTGGCCTCCTCTGTGTTATAGGTACTGAAGAAATGCCAACCGTGGGATTTTCCCCTTCCCGGACGAGATAGATCATAGTTAAACCCGGGCATCATCACCTGGAATTTTAGGTCCAAACGGCCACTTTCTGGATCAACACTTATAAAGCTAAGGGCGCCCTTGAAGTTTCCTTTGTATTCGTTGATGGGCATATCCCGCTGCGGAACAGGAACTGCAAAACGCGTACCCGCAATTACATATTCGGTGTTTTCGGTAATGAAAGCAGAACTGTGGTTACCACCACTATTGGGTATTTCAATAATCTCCTCGGTTTCGAAAGTACTAAGACTGATCCGTGCAATCCTTGGGGTGTTGTTCCCGTTCACAAAAATCCATCGGCCATCAAGCTCCCCATTGGTCTGTGAAATATCGGGATGGTGCAAATCGTCCCAGGGAATGAATCCATGGGAGGTGTTCAACATGGGTTTGGTTTCCTCGGAATATCCATACCCCGAAGTTGGGAATTGGGAGAACACAGGAATTTCCTTGAACATCCTACCAGAGGGAAGACCATATACGGTCAGGTTGCCGCTATACCCCCCCGAGAGGAATGCATAGAACTCATCCTGCTCCCCTGGGGCCACGTAAACTTTTTCCGCGGCACTTGAGGCCAGCGCCCCGCCATCGGATCCGTTTGTGCCGGGTTTACATCCAATAAAAAGTAACGCAATTGCCATTATGGAGCTAAAAAAATAATTCAGATTTCTCATTGTTTTGTTTGTTTTTAGATTAGGATTTAGTTTTCTGGAGGTAATATCACGGCATCAACCACATGTACAATGCCATTGCCCGCGGGAACGCTTGCCACGATTTTGGCACCTCCAATGTATACCTCTCCATCTTTTACCTCCACGGTGGTGTTCTGATCATTGGCCTGCCCCAGTTTTTTAAATTTTTTCAGGAATTCCTTGGAGTAATTGCCAGGTGTCACATGATGTTTGAGAATGTTGGCCAAGGCATCTTTGTTCTCCGGTTTCAACAGATTTTCCACGGTGCCATCAGGAAGTGCGTCAAATGCGGCATTGGTTGGCGCAAAGACCATGAGTGGTCCAGCGTTTACCAATGCATTTTCCAAATCAGCGGCCTGCACGGCGGCAACGAGTGTGGTATGGTCAGGTGATCCCAATGCAATTTGAAGGACATTGGGCGTGGACTCGTCATCCGCAATAAAGGCCTGTCCTACCTTTTCACTTTCCGCACTGGAGCCTGAATCGGTCACAGCCGGTGTTTTCTGGTTCCCATCTTTGCATCCCAAAACAAGGAAAATTGCCAAAAAGGAACCCAATACGATTTTTAAATGGATGGTTTTCATAATTGTTATTCTAAAGTTCTGAAGTATTCTAAGATTGATCTTGCCTGTTCCACAGTGATGTTCTGATTGGCCATGGCCGCACCATTAAACTCCACAAGTAAGTCTTTGGCGCAGCGATCCTGTTCAACCATTAATTGCGGGTCCAAAATCATGTTCATGATCCATTCCGGACTCCTACGTTTCATGATTCCCTTGGGTGAAGGACCAATAAAACGCTTATCCACTTTGTGACAGGCAGTACAATTGGTCTTGAAAAGGGCACTACCGGCCTCAACCATTTCCATGTTTATCTCTGGATCTAGCGAAAGCGATTTGATTTGGCCCACGCCCTTATTGTCCAAAGTAATCCGCTCCGATGCGGGCACATCATTCGTGGCCGAAGTGTTTTCCTGCGGTTGCTCAGTGGCCTTTGTTCGCTCCACACTGAAACCATCAGTTTTCTTTTCTTCCTTGCCCCCGCATGCCAGAAGGAAAACCGTGAGCAAACTCGAGAAAATTATGGAATTGATTTTCATAGGATGTGATTTTAAATGAATGCTCAAAAATATTGGTCATGGATTACGAAAAACATGATATTCGTCATATTTAAGACAAAAACATCTTTTATTATATATTTTTGCAGAAAGACAACCTCAATGTTTTCAAGGTCTTCCAAGTATGCCATTAAAGGAGTACTGTACCTCGCACTCCATGCCAGTGTGGAAAATAAGATTCAGGCCAAGGATCTGAGTGCCCCCATCAATGCTCCTGCACCCTATATCGCCAAACTTTTGCAGGAACTTGCCCGACATAACATGGTATCTTCCGTGAAAGGGCCCCATGGCGGATTCTATCTGGATGAAGTGAATCTACAAATGAATATCATGCAGATTATTGAGATCATCGATGGGGAGGACAAGTTCCGTTCTTGCCTGCTGAGCCTTGAACAGTGCAATTCTGAGAATCCATGTCCACTGCACAACTTAGTAGGCGATCAAAAATTGGGGGTAATCCACAATCTGGAGAACACAACCATTAAAGAATTGGTTGCGGACGTCAAACAAGGAAATTCCATACTGCCTTTATAAAAAATACAAAAGCCTGAAAACGGTTTAGCTACTTGCCTATGGCGTAAGTGTCTTTCATTTTTATATGCTATTATATTAGGTATAACTGGGTGCGCTTTTCATAAAACACTTCATCCTGAACAGTCAAAAATGAATCAGGCCATTAACACCGCCAAATAACTGCACCGGACCTTCCGAATCCCTGACCGAAAATGGACGCTACTTGTTTTTGGGATTGTAAGCCAGGAATTAATCTCGATTTTCCTTTCTTCTTCTACTTTTTAAAGGGTCTTCATTCATTTTAAGAAATTTTTGGCAAACCTGATCTATATCATATTTATGGTGCCATGCTATTACTAGTTTTATCCCCATCCAAAGACTCTAAATTAATATTCCAATGAAAAAATCCAAGTTTCTTAGTATTCTGTCGTTGGCCGTTATGGGCTTTTTTCTGGTCCAATGTACAAGCGACCTTGAAATTCCAGACCCAATAGCTGGTCCGCCCGGACAGGACGGTGTTGACGGCATTGACGGTATTGATGGAGAAGATGGCACGGCTTCCTGTATCGCATGCCACTCCAATACGGCAAGAGAGCCGATCATTGCTTCTTTTTCCGTATCGATGCACGGCGTGGGCACCACCTTTGCTAGGGGAGCTTCACCCAATTGCGCCCAATGCCACGGCAACGCAGGGTACATCGATTATTTGGCGTTCGGTGCGGTTGATACCGCAGGATATGCCAATCCGATGCCCATTAACTGTACCACTTGCCATGACAAGCACAGCACGTTCGACTTTGAGAACGATGGCTTTGATTATGCCCTGAGAAATATCGATCCTGTTACATTGGTGATAGATGGAACCACGGTAATCGACTTTGGCGGTTCCAGCAATAACTGTATAACCTGTCACCAGCCGAGAAACAGCTATGTAATCCCTGCTGAGAATGGTACAGGAAAATACGTGATCACCAGTACCCGTTTCGGACCGCACCATGGACCGCAAGCCACCGTTTTGGAAGGTATAATGGGAGCCAACATTGCGGGTTCCGAGGGATATCCTGGGGTAGGTTCGGCCACGCACAGAACTGGATCCTCTTGCGTTGAATGTCACATGGGTCCATCTTCGGACACCAACGAGGGACTGCACTCATGGAACCCGACCGCAGATGCCTGTATTGCATGTCACCCCAATGGTACTCCAGATGAAATCGGAGGTTTCACCAGTGATTTTGAAACGCTGGGTCAATTGTTGACACAAGTGGTGGGTGAGGAATATGAGGAAGATGTTGATGGTAATCCGGTATTTGATATAGATGGAAATCCTGTCGGTAACGGAACTCCAGTAGTGGGCATCATCATCAATGGCCGTTCGCAAACAGGGATCTTTACCACGGCAGAGGCGCAGGCCGCTTGGAATTACATGACCGCCCTCGAAGACCAGAGCAAGGGTATCCATAACCCAGCTTATATAAGGGCGCTCCTAAAAAATTCCATTGAAGCTTTGCAGGATTGATCATGGAGCCTTCAATATGTCAGCGCATACCCAACAGCACAGGCATTTCGGAAGCTTTCATGGTGTCCCTTCAGTTTCAAGTATACTATGGACCACAATAAATTCAATTCAAAATGAACGTCGGAGAACCATACAATAAAATCAAAAAAATGAAGAGGCAATTTCAATTACTTGTGGTTGCAGCCTTAGGCCTTTGGAATTTTTCATGCTACTATGATCAAGATGTGGAATTTCCCGAAGCTTCCGGACCTGAAATTCCGCCGGATGAGGAGATTTCATTTCAAACCGATATTGAGCCCTTATTTTCACAAAGCGGCAAGGATTGTACGGTCTGTCACAACGGATCGGTGGCCAATCCCGATCTAAGAGTAGGTAGTGCTTATGGTGAAATTGTTCCCGACTATGTTGTGCCAGGCGATGCCGAAGGTAGTGAACTCTTTCAAAAATTACCGGGCAACGCCCATCCCATAGATGCAGGTTTTGTGCTCAGCAGTAATGAAATTGCCTTGATAAGGGCTTGGATAGACCGTGGAGCCGAAAACAACTAACTAGTGAGACACTTTACTATGAAAAATTTGAACCTTATATCTGTTTTTTTCCTCCTATTCCCCCTATTGCTGCTTGCACAGGGTAGCGAACAGGGAACCGTAAAGGATTCGGTAGTGGATAAACCACAACGTCCTGCCTTCGAAAGCTCGTACATTATTGAAATGCCCACGGATGTTCTCAATTCAAAGAACACCCTGGAAGTGCAAATGGGCCACAGGTTTGGGCTCGTGGATGGGGGCAGCAACGATCTACTGGGCATTTGGGCCCCTTCCAATATCCGTATCGGGTTTTCCTATGGGCTGCATGAACGGCTTACCATCGGTTATGGGACCACAAAATTTGACCGCTTACAGGATTTTAACTGGAAAGTGGGCATATTTAGGCAGACGCGTTCCGATAGAATGCCCGTGAACGTTACCTATTTTGGAAACTTCACCATTGATGCACGCGGAAAGGATAACTTTTTGGTGGAACAGCATCGATATTCTTTCTTTCACCAGTTGATCGTTTCCCGCCGATTCAATTCCAAGCTTTCTTTGCAGGCTGCGGGCAGTGTGTCGCATTACAACTTTGTGCCAGAAAGGATGCCCAATGATGTGGTCGCCCTATCGCTGGGAGGACGTTACAAAATTAGTCCGCAAACCTCTATTTTGGTAGATTATACCCAACCGTTTGTACATTATTTGGAGGGATCCAGTACAGCATATGACCCTTTAACGGGTTTCATAGATCCCGAACCAGGATTTAGCTTAGGGGTGGAATTCAGGACCTCATCCCATGCATTTCAACTGTTCATCTCGAGCTATCAGGGCATTGTGCCCCAAAAAAATGTCATATTCAATCGTAATGACTTTTTCAGCGGGGATTTCGTGATCGGTTTCAACATCACCAGACTCTATAACTTTTAATGAAAACAAATATGGCATCGAAACCTGACAAAGGGAAAAAAATTTCAAGAAGGGGAATCCTGCCCATTTTGGGAAGCACATTGCTGATTCCATTTGTTGGTTATGATCAGTCCGGGGATAAAAACAAGGAAGATATCGGAGAAGATGGTTATGAGACCCTTTTGAGGCCGGATGGCACCACGGTAAAGGTGAAGATCAGTGCCTTAAAAAAATCCAAAATCGTGAAGAAAAATATCTCCAACACGACCTTCTTGGATTGGTTAGGTAAAAAATCTGGTTCATCCAAGTAATTCTGAATATGGAAAACAACAGCAAAAAGTCGCGGCGTAAATTTTTGGACAAGGGTCTGAAAATTGGTATTGCTAGTGCTATTGGTGGTGTTGCACTGTCCAAATTATCTACCAGCCTGAAAGCCAACGCCGAGGAAGGTTCGGGAGAGACCATGGAACTCATGACGACCGATGGTACCATCATCCAGGTAGATTCATCCGAAGTAGTTGAAATGGGCCATCGGCATGGCATGGACTATAACGTGCGCGAAGGTATTCCCAATAGGAAGTTTGTCATGGTAGTAGACCTGGCGAAATGCAAGAATGCCCTAAAATGTCAGAGTGCCTGTAATAAGGCACATTACATAACCGGTGATAATGCATGGATGAAGGTCTACAAAATGCAGGAATCTGAGGACACAGCACCCTACTGGATGCCCACCACCTGCCAACATTGCGACAAACCGGCCTGTGTGACCGTATGCCCTGTTGATGCTACCTTCAAGCGAAAGGATGGCCTTGTACTCATTGACAATGACCGTTGTATTGGGTGCCGTTTCTGCATGGCCGCATGCCCCTATTCAACTCGAGTTTTCAACTGGGGAGATCCCGGGCAAGAAGTTACGCTAAACCTAGATATGACAGGCGTAGAACCCACCCCGGAATATGCCGGGATGCCAAGTCTGAAAGGCACTGTGGACAAATGTGATTTTTGTCCGCACATGGTAAAAGAGGGCGAATTGCCCCACTGCGTTACCGCCTGCCCAAATGGGGTGTTCTATTTTGGTGACAAATATGAGGATACGGTGACCAATGGCGAAGAAACGGTTCGATTGAGCAAACTTTTGGAAGAAAAGGCAGGCTATCGTCTTTTGGAAAGTTTGGGTACGGAACCCAGCGTATATTATTTGCCACCAGTGGATAGGTTGGTGGATTTCGAGGATGGCATGGAACATTTTACTGAATTTCAATCCGTAGAAAAACCGGTCAAAGAATGAAAAATCATGATGTGATAGTACAGGATTTGGCACCCCGAAAGTTCGGAAGGCTTGGGGCTGTCTGGATTGGTTTGCTATTGTTGCTCATCATTATAGGAATCATTGCATATGTGGACCAACTGGTTAAGGGACAAGTGGTGACCAATATGCGTGATTATGCGCTTTGGGGCATCTATATTTCCAATTTTGTGTTTTTTGTTGCCACAAGTTTCGTGGGTTCCGTTACGGTGGCCATTCTAAGATTGACGAACAATGCATGGAGAACGCCGCTGGTTAGGATTGCCGAGATCATTACAGTAGCTTGTATTGCCATGGCTGGCATTACCATCATGATAGATATGGCCAGGCCTGATCGATTGCTGAACTTGTTCATACATGCGAGGTTGCAATCTCCCATTACCTGGGACGTCATCATTATACCCACATTTTTGGTAATCAGTCTATTATTGCTTTATTTTCCCTTGTTACCCGATTTTGCAATACTCCAGAAGTATTATTCCAAAACCAAGCCGAAACTTAGCAAATGGTATGGAAAACTATCATTGAAGTGGACTGGCAATGCTGCCCAAAAGGAAATCCAGACAAAATCAATACGGGTGATAGCGGTGTTGATCATCCTAGCAGGGATTTTGTTGCAGACCATAGATGCCTGGCTGTTTTCAACCACATACAGAACAGGATGGGACAGCACCAATTTTGCACCTTATTTTATTTCGGGGGCCTTTGTGGCTGGCGTCGGTGCTCTTGTAACGGTTATTTACGTGGTAAGAAGGGCCAGAAAACTGGAGGCCTACATTACGGAATATCACTTCGATAAAATGGGAAAACTGTTGGCCTTGGCCTGTTTGATCTATCTCTATTTCAATATCAATGAGTATTTGATCCCTGCATTCACCGCAAAGAAAGGCGAAGAGGTGCATTTGGCCACCTTGTTCACAGGGCACTACGCCCCCTTGTTCTGGTTCGTGACCATTGCTGGCCTTGTTTTGCCGATAATAGTCCTACTGTTCAAGAAAGGCAGAAAGCCATTGCCCATGTTTTTTATCGGTATGATTGTGGTTATTGCATCTTGGTGGAAACGTTATATCATCATCACCCCCACCTTGCTAGAACCTTTTTTACCCATACAAGGGGTTCCCGAATCATGGCATTCTTACTTCCCAAGCATGCACGAATGGGCCATAACCGTGGCCACCTTGGCCATGGCACTGTTGATCATAACACTATTGGTAAGATACTTACCCGCCGTTCCCATACAGCGGACCGCGGACGAACAGAATTTATCGGCAACCCTTCAAAGTTCGGAATCATGAAAAGTGCAGGTTACTTATATCTTATTTTCTTGGTTTGTTTGGGAATGTTCCTTTTCCCAGTGCACCATCAAGGTCTGCATGCACAAAAGGCAAAAAAGAACACTGTTAGATTAAAAGTGGACTATATAAAGGTCATGGGCGAACAGAGCTATTTGGATATTAAGGCAATTTCCAGAATAGACAACCAGATGACCGATGTGCCACATATAGATTTAGAAGTTTATTATGAATTTGAGGATGAGGAGTTTCCCTTGGGCACTACCAAGACCAACATGAGTGGGAAAAGCCGGTTTCTCCTACCGTCCTTAGATCGGATTAAGGCAGACTCAACAGATACCTATACCATTGGTGTTGCATTTGAGGGCAACGATGGTTTTAAGAGGGCATCAAAGACTGTTAGTTTTAAGGATGCCGACATCAGAACCAACCTGGTCACGAGGGATAGTGTGAATTACATAGAAGCAACTTTGACCGATGCCGTAAGTGGCATTCCGATAGCGGAAAGCAACTTGAAAGTACAGGTCCAACGCTTGCTACGGCCTTTGCCCATTGGTGAGGAATTCAATTATACCGATGAAGAGGGCACAATTCTTGTCCCTGTTGAAGGGGGAATTCCCGGATTGGATGGCAATCTTAATCTAGAGGTCGTTCTAAGCGATAGTGATGATTATGGCACGGTCAAGGCGATAGCAAATGCTCCCTACGGAGTCCCAATCGTTGAAGAATCAACATTTGATGAAAGGACCCTGTGGGGACCACGAAGCGAAACCCCCATTTTCATTCTGTTTTTTACCCTCTTTTTGGTTATTGCCACTTGGGGGCCAATATTGTATTTAATTCGAAATCTATATAAAATTTCTAAATCTTAATATCTCTAAAAATGAAAGCAATTCTAACAACAATTATCATTGGTCTTCTGGCCTCTATCTACTTTTCCTTTAATGCCACTGTGCAGGAAGAATGGGTGGTTCCCGAAAAATATGTGAACATGAAAAACCCAACCGACCCTTCCGTTGACCTTGATATTGGAAAAGCCCTGTACAGCAAGCACTGTAAATCGTGCCATGGAAAAGAAGGCTATGGGGATGGCCCAAAAGCTGCAGATCAAAAAGGTGACTTGGGAGACTTTTCAACATCGGAATTTCAGGCACAGACTGACGGAGAGCTGTTTTACAAAACTTCCTTTGGTAGAAACGATATGCCAGAATATACCAAAAAGATGCCCGATGATGAGGACAGATGGCTTATCGTGAATTACATGAGGACCATGGAAGAATAGCACACAGGCGGGAAGAGTGTTCAAATAATGCCTGTTTGCAATACCATATTGTGACAAGAAAACAAAAAAAATCAGATGGCCAAGATACTGCGTTATATAAGTATTTCACATAAGACGGCTTCCGTCAGGCAACGGGAGAAGTTTTACATTGCCCATGACCAAAAGGAAGAGGTAATGGCACTGTTGCGCAACCGTTTCCCGGACATCTCGGGACTGCTTCTCTTGGTTACATGCAACAGAACAGAGGTTTATTTTGAAGCAGAAGCTACGTCTGCAACTTCGCTACTGCGCTTCATGGTTTCGCATCTTTTGGGAGAGGAATCATCCGATAATGAGCAACTTTTCACCACAAGCGATTCCACCGAAACATCGGTAAGACACTTGTTGGAGGTTTCCTCTGGATTGGTTTCCAAGGTATTGGGAGATGCCGAAATCGTGTGTCAGGTCAAAAAGGCCTATCAATTGGCAATTGCCCATAGCCTACAGGGTTCCTTGTTGGAGCGCGCCATGCAAACGGTATTTAGGACCCATAAAAGAATCCGCAATGAAACATTGTTCAGGGATGGCACCACATCAGCAGCATACAAAGCACTCAAGATGATTGTGGACACCTTTGGGAAGACTGCGGTAAATGAGAAAAAACTATTGTTCGTGGGTGCCGGTGATATTGTCAAGCAACTGTTCAAATACAATGTCAAGTTTGGTTTTGAGCATATTTTCATCAGCAATCGAACCAAAAGCAAAGCACTAATGTTGACGGATAGATACCTTGGAGATTGGTACGATTGGGAGAAAGTTCTCTCCAACGATTTTGAGAACTTTGATGTAATCATCAGTGCGGCAAGCAATTGTCCCAATCTTATCACTAAAATCAGCGGAACCGAGAAGACCAGAATGCTTATTGACCTTGCACTGCCCGGAAACATCGACCCAGGTTTGAATGACCCTGTTGAAACCATGTTTTATGACCTCGATACCATTTCCACGGAATTGGAAGAAAATCGCGAAAAAAGGTTGGCCGCTATAAACCAGGTCAATGCCATCAAGGAAGAGGAACTGTCCGAATTCAAAAAATGGTACCAAGAAGCCCCGTTGAGGGAATTGCTCGGCGAGTATAAAATAACATTGAACCAAAAAATAAAAAGATATTTAAGGATGCAACAAGGACCGATGGATGAAGGAAAAATCAAATTGATCACCGATAGGGTCATCCGAAAGTTGGTAATGCACGGAGAGGGACAATTACCACCCAAAAAAATGGATGTTCTGATTGAACAACAGGCAAACCTACTCTAACAAACCAGCGGTTCTAAATGCCCGCAACCCAATTGTATAAATATGTATCATCCTATAAAAAATAAAGCGTATATTCTTGTCGTACTGATTGTTTCATTGCTTTCTGGCTGTAATATGGGTCCAAAAACCACGGAACCTTTTGCCGTAAAGCAAATACCACAAAAAGGCCATTTTGGGTCCGATGTGGATCTTGAAATGCATGAGGTGGTAGCCAAGGAAATACTTCCGGCCGGTAAATACATCTATATTAAGGTTGAAGAAGGAGGCCGCGAGTTTTGGATTTCCGCAAGAAAACAGCCTATAGAGGAAGGAACCGCTTACCTGTATAATGAGGCCCTTATGAAGACCGCATTTGAGAGTAAAGAGCACCAACGGGTTTTTGACACTATCTACCTGGTCACCACCCTGATACCCAAAAAACATGGAGGGGAAAGTCTTATGAACAATAAAATGGACGACATTTCCAAAAAAGCGGAGACTATAAAAAATTCCGTGGTTTCCACTGAAGAAAGGGATAGACTCTACCACGGCACCGTAAAGGTCTCCGATTTGGTGGAAAACCCAGAAAAGTATGCGGGGAAAGTTGTAGAACTGAGTGGGGAATGTGCAAAGGTGAACAACGGTATTATGGGCAAAAATTGGATCCATCTCAAGGATGGAAGCCAGGACGATTTCGATTTGGTGATAACCTCAGCCACCGAAATTGAGAAGGGGGACAAAATTACCATGCGCGGCATAGTTCGGCTAAATCGGGATTTTGGTAGTGGTTATTCCTACGACATCCTAGTGGAGGAAGGTGAGCTTATCCAATAGGCATTTACTTTATGAATATCTATTCACCTTAAAACTTTACTAAGCCCTCTTACGAGGATATTTTAAGTCACAGAAAGCAGTTTTTTGACCACTTCAAAGCCCTTGTGATCAATTCCATCCCTTTGTAATATCTCAAAATCCTTTAGAACGATATCCATAAACTTTTCATTCACTGCATTGGTCTGTTCCTTTAGTCCACAGTAAATTTCCAGGGCTTGGTCCATTTGGTCCTGCAAAAGGTAACCATGGGCCAAATTGCATTGTAGCGCTAGAGACTGTCGTTCTTGCTTTGGGACCTCCAGGACTGTGCGTTCCGCCTTGTTGAACTCCTTTAGCCTTAAATAGAGCCAGCTCTGATTGGTATGGGCATTGACAAGTTCGTTCCTCAATCGGGTGCTGTTAGGGAAGTGTTCCGAGTTTGTATTTAAAAGAGCTGTAATCTCCTGCTGAAAAACCAGCTTCTCGGCTGGCAAGATGGTTCCGTCTATTTCCTCATAAAGGTCATTTACCCTTTTCATGATCACATTTACGGTCACCTGTTCCGTATCGATGCCTTCAAAATAATCCAGATAATGCCCACAGTCACTTTTCATGTTCTTGATAACGGAGCTTTCGGCATCATATCTTTCCAGTCTTACCTGCACATCGTTCAACAGGGCCAACGCTTTCTCCTTGTAATCAAAATCCAATTTACGTTCCATTTCGGTTTGGTACAACTCTACCAAATTCAATGCCGTGGCACAAAAATCGGCATCAAAATTTTTGGGCTGTTCCATGGCCAGTTTTTTTCTTATTTCAAGTGCCTGGCTTAAATAGTCCCCCGCCAATTCATACTCCTTGAGCTCAAAATGGAAGAGTCCCAGGTTGTGCAATCCGGTAGCCAAATAGTGTGTATATTCCCTTGGTTTGATGTCCGCAAGCCCATTGTAGATAACCACAGCTTGTTGTATGTGCTCCACGGCCCTTTCAAAATTGCCCACTTCCGCATACAATATGCCCAAACTGTTAAAGGTAGCTGCCACATAGGGCTCAAAAATTTCAGGGGACTTATCTGAAAGTCCATGGTACACATCAAGGGCCTTGTTATACTGCTCCAGAGCCTTTTCGGGCTCTCCCATCGATTTAAAAGTGACTCCCAGATTATTGAGGGCAGCCGCCAAATAGGGTTTCAATGCATCCTCTCCCGCCCCAATCAAATTGTTGAAAAGTGTTAGCGCCTTGCCATAATGCACTTTTGCATCAAACAGATTGAATTCTTCCGTATAAATATTTCCCAGCTGGTGATGAGCACTTGCCCTTAAACGTTCATAGGCAATATTGGACAAACTTTCGTATACCGTAATGGCTTCCTTATAATTTTTTTTTGCGAAGTAAAAGTCATTCTTTTTGTTATGTGCCTCCGCCTTTGCAAAAAGGGTATTCGCGAGATGTGGAAGGAAACCCTTGTTGCCATTTCCCACAAGGCCTTGATACAAATGTATGGCCTCTTTATAATGGTCAATCGCTTTCCGATGATCCATTTCGGCATAAATCGCCGCCATATTATTAAGGATGGATGCCCTATCAGCACTATCCATTGCTTCGGCAAATTGCGCGGCTTGTTCCAAAGCACTTTTAAATTGGGACAGTGCCCCTTTCGGATTTTTTGTTTTTTGGTATAATCTGCCCAATACACTGTGCAGGTGTACCTTTTGTTGCGGGGAAGAGGCAAGCCTTAAGGCTTCCAAATAGCTTTCAATGGATTTTTCTAGTTGGTTTTCCTGCAAAAGTACATTGGCATTTTCGATTTGTTCTTGGAAGGAAAGGCTCATTGTTTTGTTTTTTTGGGTTAAAATTTGGGAAGTTCATCGCCATACTTCTTGACATTTTCCTTACAAATGTCCACATACTCCAATCTCGGAATCTCATCGTGTTCAATGTCTGGAAAGAAAAAGGTTTCCTTTTGCATGTCCATCAATACGTAACCTTCATCTTTTAATTTTTTAATCAAAAACAGTATGGCAAACTCCGCAGCATTATCCGCCGTTTCGAACAAATATTCGCCAAAGAAAAGTTTTCCTATTGCTATCCCGAACAATCCGCCCACTAGTTGATGGTTATTCCAAATTTCCACGGAATGGGCGTAGCCCATTTGATGCAATTCCTTGAACATGCGCACCATCCGTTCGGTAAGCCATCCATTGTCCATCTGGCCTTCAGTGTTATACTCTTCTTGACAGGCTCGTAGTACCTTTTCAAATTGGGTATCCACCGTTACCCTAAACGCTGTGGTCAGGAAATCCAATCGGGATTGAGACAGCTCGAACAAATTTGGCCGTATCACAGTCCTGGGGTCGGGCGACCACCACTTGATGTGCTTCAAAGGGTAGTGCCAATAGTAAATACCACTGTTATAGGCCAAGAGCAAGCGTTCCACGGACATAGTTCCCCCTACGGCCAGCAGACCATCGATATCGGCGAAATAGGCCGGTGGAAAAGTGAGTTCCTCCTTTTTTAGTTCAAAGTAAGGCACGTTTTAAGAAATTATGGGTTGCTTTCGGGTGGATGCTCCAGATCATTCAATTCTCCCAATTGTGACAGTATTTCAAAGGTCTTTTTTGCCTCCTCTTCGTCAACAATGCTGATGGCCGCCCCAACATGAACCATCACATAATCATTTACTTTGGCCTCCGGCACCAGGGTTAGGCTAACTTCCTTTTTGATTCCCCCGAATGAAACCTTTCCCATCCTGAAGGTTTCATCAAGCTGAGAGGTGATCTCCAATAATTTTCCCGGTATTGCCAAACACATGCTTCTAGGTTTTATTGTTTTTGTGCAATCAATTCTACGTGTTCCTCGAGCCAACGGTACCATTGTTCCATTCCAGTGCCCTTCGTTGCGGAAACCTCAAAAAATATCAGATTGGGATTCACCTTTAGGGCGTTCTTTTTCAATTCTTCAATACTGGTGTCCAAATAAGGGGCCAGGTCAATTTTGTTGATGATGCATACATCCGAGGTGTGGAACATATCCGGATACTTAATGGGCTTGTCATCGCCCTCGGTAGTGCTTACGATTACCACACGCTTGTGCTCACCTAGGTTGAACATGGATGGACAGACAAGGTTACCGACATTTTCGATCATCAAAACGGAATCGTTTGCAATGTTCAGTTTTTTCACCGCATCATGTACCATGTCACTTTCAAGATGGCACCCCTTTCCCGTATTTATCTGCAATACCGGAACATCCAAAGCGGCAATTCGATTGGCATCGTTCACTGTCTGTTGGTCTCCCTCTATCACATAGAAAGGAATCTTGTCCTTGAGATCTTTTAATGTGCATTCCAAAATTGAGGTTTTACCAGAACCCGGAGAGCTCACCAGGTTGAGGGCAAAGATGTTCTTGGCATCAAAGTACCCCCTGTTTCTGGCCGCCATGATCTCGTTATGTTGTAAAATGTCCCTTTCCACCTCAAGCACCGTTTTATGATGATGGTCGTGATCATGCTGATGATGCCCATAATCGTGTGAGTGATGATGCCCATGTCCCAATGAATGGTCATGGGAATGGGAATGATGCTCTTTATTGGCATGATGATGGACTTCATTTTTGATGGAAGGGGCCAAAATCTTGACGCCATTTTCTTCGCTTCCACAACCGCAAGTGCCGCACATATCGTTTAAATTTAAGTTATACTACCTCCAAGGCCTTGACCCTAAGTTCCTTGCCTTGTATCACCACTTTCAGATTGCTACTGCACGATGGGCATGAATCATAAAATTGTTGGATCTTGAAAACCTCATCGCAATCCGCACACTTGGCCAACCCCTCTTTTACTTCAATCTTTTTCTCCGCATGTTCGAGCACGGTATTTTTTACTGCTGCCGGCCAAACAAAATCGAGGGATTCAAATTCAATACCAGCCAGTCTACCAATTTCGAGTTCAATCACTGTGACCCTTTCCGCCTCGGCCCTTTTGGTTTCGTCCTCGGCAATCTTCACAATACCCATGGCCACGGACAACTCGTGCATACCTAATCTTTTTTGATCTTAATCAGAATTACATAAGAAACAATATTATTCAAAATGAAATTTCCACAACATGATATTTATCATTTTCAAAACCTTGATTTTTAGGTAGTTTTAGTGTTAAACCCTTAAAAAATGATTTTTTAGGTAAAATAATTGGGCCATGGCGACAGAAAAACTAACTAAGGAAACCTATTATGAAAGCATTATAAAACAGGGATATAGTAGGCGCGATTTTATGAAGTTTGCCACCTATATTGCTGCTTATATGGGCTTGGAAACCTCGATGATCGGCCAAGTGGCCAAATCGTTGGAGAACACCTTCCGAATTCCCGTCATTTGGGAGCATTATCAAGAATGCACCTGTTGCAGCGAATCGTTCATAAGATCGGATCACCCTATTGTTTCCGATATCATTCTCGACAAAATATCCCTGGACTACACCTTGACACTTATGGCTGCCTCCGGACATCAAGCCGAAGCTGCAAAGCACGCCACCATGGAAAAATACAAGGGAGAGTACATTCTTTGTGTGGAGGGTTCCGTACCCTTGGGTGATGATGGCAATTATTGTTGCATTGCCGGGAGATCAGCGAAGGATTTGCTGATTGAAGCCGCTGAAGGGGCCAAGGCCATTATTGCTTGGGGCAGCTGCGCCTCCAACGGATGTGTGCAAGCCGCATACCCCAACCCCACAGAGGCCACCCCAATCCACAAAATAATCAAGAACAAACCCATAATCCGGGTTCCAGGTTGCCCGCCCATCGGAGAGGTAATGGCAGGCATCATTGTGCATCTTATCACTTTCGGGCGCCTACCCGAATTGGACGGATTGGGAAGGCCCAAGGCTTTCTATTCAAAAAGGGTCCACGATTCCTGCTATAGAAGACCTTACTATGATGCGGGTCTTTTCGCTGAAACCTTTGATGACCAAAATGCCAAAGAGGGCTACTGCTTGTACAAAGTTGGATGCCGGGGTCCAATGACCTACAATTCCTGTGGTACCATAAAATGGAACAATGGGGTCAGTTTTCCCATACAGTCCGGCCATGGGTGCATTGGCTGTAGTGAAGAGGATTTTTGGGACAATGGGCCTTTCTACGAGCGATTGACGGGCTTGGCAGGCTTCGGAATAGAAAGTTCTGCAGATACCATCGGCAAAGTGGCCGCTGGGGTCGTGGCAGGAGGTTTGGCCGTACATGCCGTGGCAGCCAATATTTCAAAAAGAAAAGAACTCAGAAGCCGCACATCCCGCGGCAAACAAAACGAAAAGAAAATAGATTCTTAACAAAAACATCATGGCAAATAGAATTGTAGTAGACCCCATTACCAGAATCGAAGGGCATTTGAGGATAGAAGTTGAGGTAAAGGATGGAAAGATAACCGATGCCTACAGCTCCAGCCCTATGGTTCGGGGTCTTGAAAATGTTGTTAAAGGAAGAGATCCCAGAGATGTTTGGGCCTTTGTGCAACGAGCTTGTGGGGTGTGCACTACCGTGCATGCACTGGCCTCGGTAAGATCTGTTGAGGATTCCTTGGGAATCCAGATTCCACCCAATGCGGAAATGGTAAGAAACATTATGGAAGGTGCGCTGTACATGCATGACCATACCGTTCATTTTTATCATCTCCATGCCTTGGACTGGGTAGATGTGGTCAACGCTTTACAAGCCGATCCCGCCGAGACATCCAGAATTGCCCAAAGCATATCCAATTGGCCAAAAAGCTCGCCGGGCTACTTTTCCGATATCAAAAAAAGGATAACCAAGTTTGTCGAAAGTGGCCAGTTGGGGATTTTTGCCAATGGGTATTGGGGCCATCCCCAAATGAAACTGCCCCCCGAGGTAAACCTTTTAGCGGTTGCGCATTATTTGGAAGCCCTGGAGTGGCAAAAAGAAATTGTGAAGGTCCATACCATTTTTGGTGGTAAGAACCCACATCCCAATTATTTGGTCGGCGGAATGGCATGTGCCATTAATACAGAAAGCCCTGGTGGAATCAATGCCGAGCGATTGGCCTATGTGGGAAGATTGCTCAAGGAAGGAAAACAGTTCATCGAACAGGTCTATATCCCCGACCTTTTGGCCATAGCCTCCTTTTATAAAGATTGGGGGGCCATTGGAAAAGGATTCGGCAACTATATGTCCTATGGTGATTTTCCAACCAATGGATATGCTGATATTTCCAATTTTAAATTCCCACAGGGAATCATTTTGGACAGAGACCTATCCAAAGTATATGATGTGGACCATAGAAACGATGACATAGCCGAATTTGTCAACAATTCATGGTATGATGAATATGAGGAAGGAAGGGCCGAGGGGAAACACCCTTGGGATGGTGAGACCAAAATCAACTACTCTGGTCCCAAACCCCCTTATGACCAGTTGGATGTCAGTCAAAAATACAGCTTTATCAAAACTCCACGTTGGCAGGGAAAACCTATGGAAGTTGGCCCTTTAGCCCGACTTTTAGTGGGTTACGCCCGTGGAAACAAAGAAATCCAGGATGTTGTCAATGGTGCCCTGAGCCACCTCGACGTGCCGGTTGATGCTCTATTCTCCACATTAGGAAGAACCGCTGCCAGGGGCATAGAGACACAGTTGGTGGCCAACTGGACCATGGAGTTTTATGACACCTTGCTGCAGAACATCAAAAATGGTGACTCTAGAATGGCCAATATGGACAAATGGGAACCAGAATCCTGGCCAAGTGAGTCAAAAGGCGTGGGCTTCTCAGAGGCTCCAAGAGGGTCGTTGGCCCACTGGATCAAAATCAAGGACGGCAAAACGGAAAATTACCAATTGGTGGTCCCTTCCACATGGAATGCATCACCTAGGGACCCAAAAGGTCAACGGTCCGCTTACGAATCCACCCTTCTGGGAACTCCTGTGGCAGATCCCGAACTGCCTTTGGAAATCATCAGGACGATCCATTCGTTTGACCCCTGCATTGCATGTGCGGTGCATCTCTATGATGAACATGGAAAGCATATTTCACAAGTACAGAATGTTTCAAGCTGCGAAATCTAGTAAATAAGAGGCCATGGAAACACGAAAATTTAGACGGGTATATGTTTGGGAGCTTCCAGTTCGGATTTTCCACTGGATCAATGCACTGGCCATTACCATTCTGGCCATTACGGGTTTCATAATCGCAAATCCACCAGCCATTCTGTCCAATGCGGAAGCAAGCGAGATTTATTGGTTCGGCACAGTACGTTTTATTCACTTTGCCACGGCCTATGTCTTCTTTTTCAATATGATCCTTAGGATATATTGGTCATTTGTTGGGAACAAATTTTCTAGTTGGCGAGCCTTTTGGCCCTTCAATAAAAAAATGTGGAGCAATTTTTTGCATGTGATCAAGGTGGATATTTTTCTTGCAAATGAAAAAAATCCGGATGTGAAAAACATAAGCATTGGCCACAACAGTGTGGCGGCATTCTCCTATGCCGTTCTATTTTTACTGGCATTGGTGCAAGTGTTCACGGGCTTTGGACTCTATTCCTCAACTGCGGGTTGGTGGTTGCCAAAAATGTTCGACTGGGTAGTACCGCTCTTTGGTGGTGACTTTATGGTTAGGACCATACACCATGCTGCAACCTGGCTTTTTATCCTGTTTACATTGATTCATGTTTATTTGGTGTTCTATCATGATTGGCTTGAAGGAAGAGGTGAGGTTTCATCCATGTTCGGGGGATATAAATTTGTTCGGGAGGAGCGTCTCTCAAAGATGCCGGAAGAGGAAGTGGTAGATGAGCCCTTGGACAAAGAAGTAATGGAACCAGTGGAGTAAAATCATGTCAGAATTGGATAAAAAACCCGTGGCCATATCTAGCGACGCCTTTTTCTTTGAAAAAGACAAGTCAAGGAGCATATTGGTCCTGGGTGTTGGCAATTACCTTATGGGCGATGAAGGTGTAGGTGTCCATTTAATCCAAGAAATGGACAGCATGGAACTTCCACCATACGTTGATATCTTGGATGGGGGTACGGGTGGATTCCTTTTGCTAAACTGTTTTGAGAGTTATTCCAAGATAATTTTTGTGGATGCCACGATGGATGGAAAAGAAGAAGGAGCCATTTCATTGATCCAACCAAAATTCGCCAGTGACTTTCCTTCCGCACTTAGCGTTCATGACGTTGGACTTAAGGATATGATCGAAGCGGTCTACCTTATGGAGACCAAACCGGATCTGTACCTCTTTACGATTTCTGTAAAAAATGTAAGTCCCATGACAATCCAACTGTCGCCCAACGTAAAAAAGGCAATCCCGGAGACCATTGGACGGATTGTAGATTTGGCGGAAACATTGCACCTCCAAATCACATAAGGTGTCAAAATCCTTCAAAATAACGGTAACAGGTCGTGTTCAAGGGGTAGGATTTAGGCCCCACGTGTTCAAACTGGCAAAAAAAATGAATTTGAAGGGCACAGTTTCCAATAATGAAGAAGGCGTTATCATTTACATTTCTGGTTCGAAAAATGATGCGTACGACTTCTACAAGCACTTGATTACAAATCCGCCAAAGGTTTCAAAAATAGTGGACCATCATTTGTTGGAAATTGATTACCGTGCTTTTGAGGAGTTCACCATAGTTCCCTCACAAAAATCCGGAAAACTAAATTTGCAACTCACCCCAGATTTTGCGATTTGCGAGGATTGCAAGGAAGAAATCAATGACAAAAACAACAAACGTTACCAGTATCCCTTTACCACCTGTGTAAACTGTGGTCCAAGGTGGGCCATCACCAATTCCTTTCCGTTCGAGCGGAACCATACGAACATGGACGCCTTCAAAATGTGCGATAGTTGCGCAAAGGAATATCACAATCCAATGGACAGGCGGTTTCATTCCCAGACCAATTCCTGTTCCGATTGTGGAATCAGTCTAAAGTTGACCGATTCAGATGGAACGGTTATTCCTGATGACAACATCTTCAAAAAAGCCACCGATTTATTGCTGACGGGGTCCATAATTGCCATAAAAAACACCAGCGGTTATTTGTTGTGCTGTGATGCCCAGAATGCATCAGTGATACAAAGACTCCGCTTGAAAAAGAACCGCCCAACCAAACCCTTTGCCATTTTGTATCCTTCCTTGTCTTTGTTGAAACAACATTTGGGCATCAATAAGGAACAAGAGGAGTTGTTGACCTCACCTGAGAGTCCAATAGTAATCCTACCGAAAAAAGGTTTTAAAGGAATTTTGGCATTAAATGAGTTAGCGCCGGGGTTGAACCAATTGGGCATTATGCTCCCCTACTCTGGCATTTTACAGTTATTGGCCCTTGAATTGGGCATTCCGATTGTTGCCACAAGTGGCAACATTCATGGCTCACCCATTATCAGTTCCCAAAAAATGGCCCATGAAGAACTGAAAGGTATTGCAGATTGCTTTTTGGACCACAACCTGAAAATTACCAACCCACAGGACGACTCGGTGGTGAAATTCAGTGCCAAATTCAACGAGAAAGTGCTATTTAGGCGTTCAAGGGGACTTAGCCCCAATTTTGATGCCTCCGTCAAAACCGATAAAAAAGTGATGGCCATGGGTGGCCACTTAAAGAGTACCATCGCCTTTCTTCCTAACGATTACCTCTATGTGAGTCAATATTTGGGAAATCTAGATCATTTTGACGTTTACGAGCGCTACGTGCAGACCACCACCAAATTCACGGAACTTTTTGAGCAAAATCCAGAACTAGTTTTAACGGACAGGCATCCGGCCTACTCAAGCACACATTTAGGGGTGGAGCTTTCAAAGAAATGGAACGTACCGCTCTATCAAATTCAACACCATAAGGCCCATTTTGCTTCAGTGTTGGGTGAGCATGGGCTTTTTGAGAGCAAGGTTCCCATTTTAGGCGTGGTTTGGGATGGAACAGGTTATGGTGATGATGCCCAAATATGGGGAGGTGAGTTCTTCAGTTTTCATTCCGAAAGTATGGAACGTGTTGGACATTTTGACTATTTTGATTGGTTGGCTGGAGACAAAATGTCCAAGGAACCGAGAATCTCCCTGCTCTCGCTTGCAACGCATACTATGGAGCCCGTGGTGAGGAAAAAGTTCTCGGAAAGGGAAATTGCCATCTATAAAAACCTAAAAGAAAACACCACGCTGAAGACCTCATCCGTGGGTCGCCTTTTTGATGCTGTCGCTTCATTATTGGGACTATGCGATTTTAATACCTATGAGGGTGAGGCGGCCATTCTACTTGAAAACCAAATTGACCACTACAAGCAGGAAAATTGCAAATCCTACCTACCAGAAATCAAAAACGCTACAATCCCAACCCAAAAACTATTGAAGAGCCTCTATTCTGATTATGTGAGCGGAGTACCGAAGCAAGAAATCATCGTTAATTTCTTGTTCACCCTGGCCGATTGTATCTTCAAAGTGGCAGCAACGCTAAAAATCAAAGAAATCGCATTTAGTGGCGGGGTATTTCAAAATACCGCATTGGTAGATATGCTAAAAGAACTGTCCGGAACCGAATACAAGCTATATTTTAATCGTAACTTAAGTCCAAACGACGAGAATATTTCTTTCGGGCAAATTATGTACCATCAACACATAAAAAATTAAAGATGAAGTATTTGAACGAATATAGAAACCTCGAGGCCACAAAAAGTTATTTAAAGCTGATTGAAAGGGCCACTACCAACACCTGGAACATCATGGAAATCTGTGGTGGGCAAACCCATGGCCTGGTAAAGAATGGCATCTTGGACCTGCTCCCGGATGGTGTGCGAATGATACACGGCCCGGGCTGTCCCGTTTGTGTGACCCCACTAAACCTAATCGACAAAGCTATAGAGTTGTTGGAAAATGGGGTTATTCTCTGCTCTTTTGGTGATATGGTACGTGTGCCCGGAAGCAAAAAAAGCCTGTTGGAAGCCAAGGCCAATGGAGGGGACCTTCGTATTTTGTACTCTCCCTTGGAGGCTGTGAACATTGCCAAGGAAAATCCCGAAAAAGAAGTGGTTTTTTTCGCGGTAGGCTTTGAAACAACAGCCCCAGCCAATGCCCTTTCCGTGCTGCATGCCCAAAAAGAAAACGTGAAAAACTATTCCATTTTGGTTTCCCATGTACTTGTGCCTCCGGCAATGGAAGGTATATTGGATGATGAGTTTTGTAGCATCGATGCTTTTCTGGGTGCCGGACATGTTTGTGCCATAATGGGTTTGCAGGAGTACTACCCCTTGGTTAAAAAATATAAGATTCCTATTGTGATAACCGGGTTTGAACCATTGGATTTGGTCCAGGGAATCTATATGGCCGTACTACAGTTGGAAAAGGGTAAATATAAATTGGAAAACCAATATGCACGGGTGGTACGCGAAGAGGGAAATGTTGAGGCCAAAAAAATTATTGAGGCTGTTTTCGAAATAGGAGATCGGGAATGGCGTGGTATAGGCAAAATACCGAGCAGTGGTTATCGCCTCACTGCCAAGTTTGGGGCTTTTGATGCTGAATCCAAGTTTGGAATCAGTGCAGTCGGAACTCCTGAAAATCCCCAATGCATCGCCGGGCAAATTCTTAAGGGCATAAAAAAACCGCACCAGTGCGATCAATTTGGAAAAGCATGCACACCATCCAATCCGTTGGGTGCACCTATGGTCTCCTCGGAAGGAGCCTGTGCCGCATATTACCATTTTTCCGATAATCTGATTTCGTCTTAGCTTATGGATACTAAAGACTTTGAGTTCGACACCATTAATCTGGGCCATGGTAGTGGAGGTTTGATGACAAGGGAACTTCTGGACAAGATAATTTTTGAAAAATTCAGCAATCCATATCTGGACCAAAAACATGATGGGTCAATTATCAAAATTGAAGGAAGCATGGCCATCTCCACGGACAGTTTTGTGATATCGCCTATTTTTTTTAAAGGTGGAAATATTGGTGAATTGGCAATCAACGGCACGGTAAACGATGTGGCCATGTGCGGGGCCTCTCCAAAATACTTATCCCTGGCCTTTATTGTTGAAGAGGGATTGGCAATAAACGACTTTGTAAAAATCGTGGATTCCATCAAGGCAACCGCTGACCATTGTGGCGTTCAAATTATTACCGGTGACACCAAGGTTGTGGAACGTGGCAAAGGAGATAAAATCTTTATCAACACCACCGGTTTTGGTAAGGTACATCCAAAGGCCAATATCTCAGCTGACAACATCAAGACTGGGGATAAAATTATTATCAGCGGTCCCATTGCACAGCATGGCATGGCCATTATGTCGCAACGAGAAGGTCTTCAATTTGAATCGACCCTAAAAAGTGACACCACCAATTTGAATTATTTGGTGAATGATCTATTGGATGCTTTTGGAGACAAAATACATCTGCTCAGGGATCCAACACGGGGTGGTTTGGCCAGTGTCCTTTCTGAAATCGCCAATGACATTCAACAAGGCATTGTTATAAGTGAAGCCCATATCCCTATTGATGACCAAGTTGCGGCGGCCTGCGAAATTTTGGGACTGGATCCCCTATATGTGGCCAACGAGGGAATCTTTGTTGCCGTTGTTGATGCCGAGGTAGAGGAAGCGGTCGTGGAATTGATGAGGAATGATGATAAGGGCATGAGGGCCAATTGCATTGGATCAATTACTGCCGAACATCCCAAAAAAGTTGTCATGCAAAGCACCATCGGGGGCAAGCGAATGGTAACCCCCATGATTGGGGAACAATTGCCAAGGATTTGTTAGTTGCTAAAAAACCAATACACCCCAATGACTATGGCAAACAACCCACCAGCCATGCGGATTCCATTGAAAAAAACTTCGTTGTGACCATTTTTGGCAAGTGAGGAAACCTTGCCCATTACAAATGCAAAGGTGACCATCGCCACAAGTATTCCAATTCCAAAACCAATAATATAGGAAACCGAATCAAATTGGGTCTCGAAGCCCAATACTGGGAGAAATAGCAAAAAATGGGATACACCGGCCAAACCATGCAATACTCCTACGGAGAATGAAGCCAGGTGGTTCTGCCCCAATTTCTTTTGATGCGTATGTTGATGGGTTCCATTATCATGTTGATGCTCATGGGAATGAATCACGGGAGGGTTTTCCGCATGGATGTGTAGATGATCGTGCTTGTTTTTTTTCCTAAAAATTCGAAACAAGGCCCAAACACCAATTCCCACAAGAACAAAACCCACCAATTGTTCACTGTATTTTGATATTTCATCAATCGGAACAATCTCTTTAAAAATTGCAAAAAGCAGTCCAATGGCCATCATTCCCACCAAATGGCCAATGCCCCAAAAGAGTCCAATTTTCCATGCTTTTCTTTTCGATTCTATGGCAAATGGCGCTACAGCAGCAAGATGGTCTGGACCAGTTATCACATGCAGTATGGAGGCTATCAAACCGGCGGTTAACGGAAAGGTCATTTCCATGATTTTTGGGTGTGAAATTATTCTTCTCCTAAATTTACAGCTTTTAGGGACCGGAAGATCTTAAAACCTTGGGGCAATTGTCAACATATTTTGATGGACTGGGTAGAATTTCCTTGGAACAACGACTTGGTATAGATATTTGAGTTGAAAATCAGATGCTGAATATTACATTCAACTTAACCTCATCTCCTTACACCGTTTTGTTGGATTGATTCATCCCACTATAAACCTTGAATAAGATCTTGAATGATTTGGGTAAAAATGAAAAATCCTGTCAATCGGTCAATTAGCAGGATTTGATACCACTTGAAAACTGGTTCGTCGGGGTGGCAGGATGTTTTTACCACCTATAACTTATTTTATATCAATGCTTTACACTGAAAACTAAGATGACTTAACCGAACTCTTAACTGCACCCAAATTAGTACAATTCCATGCAAAATTCGTTTCGTTTTTGCGAGTGCAAATATACAATAAAGATGAAATTTCCGTAAGAAAATGCAAAAAATATAATTACAGCAACTTTTGTTGGAGGTAGGTAACAGATCAGGTGACTTTACACCTACCATTTTGCAAATCTTTTGGCTATTGGTATAGGTTTTTGTTAGCTGAAGTTGCTATGGATTTAATAAACCAGGTCATGGCATGTTGTTGGGGAATTCTTTTTATTAAAGTATCATACTTTCTGTCGTACCAGATGGCATCAAAACTACCCTTTGAGGTGATTACAACACGCCACTCCCATCGAATCATTTCCTTCTTCTCATAGTTGGCTTCAAGATGTTCCCAATCAACATTGGATAAAACTTGGGGAGATAAATGGGCAAGCACCTCATTTTCATCTAATATTGCCAACCAAATTGGTGTTGCCAAATGTTCAATAATATGGTTTTTCCCTTTGGAGCCCCAACCTATTTTAATGTCCGCACCATTTCGTATTGCGCTTATCAGTGCCTTCTTTGAACCCTCAACAATTTCCCCATTTTTAGCGGTTTTCATTGCAACCGCCCAAACGGGGTCGTTACAATTTTTTTGACAGCTAGTAAGAATAAACAAAATTGAAACCAAGAATGTATAATAAAAGGTTTTCATAATTAATTGCATTTATGGAGCAATGTCCTTTTTGTTTGAAAGGTGCCACTTCCACATTTTTATGGTTTTGAGGTTGGCATGCAAAAGAAGATAAGGGTCAATGGATGTAACCTAAACTGAAGCATCGCATAATTTTTACACTTTTATGAAAATTTCTCAAACATCCTAAGGTATTATTTAGGTGACCATTATGATTTATATTCTTTCAAAATGAATGTTGTTGATCAGTTCGTCATTCACCGTAAAACCATTTATTCTTCCCTTTTTGTTTGTTTCAAATTTTAAATATCCAAAGTGAACCTCGTTGAATATATTTTTCATTACCGGGTTTAACGTAATCGTATCTGAATCCTTTATGAGAGCCAATAGCTGTTTTCCTTTGCTTTTTATTTGATAAGTTGTATCCAATTCATCGGAATAATAGTTTCCTGTAAATTGTTCAATCTCTTTGGAATCATATTCTAGCGGGATATATTTATTAAACTGAAAGGATGTACGACCATTGATGTCCAAAGACAAGCTGCATGGTTGGGACCCCATATCAAACTTTACAGTTACATGGGGCATGTCCATGAAATGAAAACTGTTTTTTTCCATAGGGATAAGTTTGGTTCCAACTCCATTTGATCGCTGATAAACCAGTGTATCATTTTCAATGCCGATAGTTCTGGTATTTCCTTCAACCGGATTAAAATAATGACCCAAGAATGTAGAGAGGTCTTTTTTATCAATTACAACTGCGGATGCTTCTTTTGTTTTTTTTGTTTCATTTGTCAACAGGGAATTCCTTGCTTCTTCAACCTCCATTTGCATTACACTACCGACCAATTGATTTAATAAAGACCAAACATTGGTATTTGCATTGTTGCTTAACAGTACAAAGGCAATATCCTGTTCAACAAATTTGAAAAACAAAGACCTAAAACTTCCCCATTCACCGGAATGTCCAATGGTGTATAGGCCTGGTATATTTTGATAATCCCCTAAAAAGAGTCCTCCGCCATAGTTGGTTGGACGGTTGTTTTTTAAATATCCAGAGGTTGTCATTTTTTTTATGAGCAATTCCCCCCCAACCTTTCCGGTTTTAAAATTTTCACTCCATTTGAAAAAATCCAAAATATTGGAATATACTCCTCCATCCCCAATAACGGAATTGTTATCATAATGTGCTGCTTGATAGCCCTCACCGGTTTCTGTATACCCAATAGCTTTTTCTTTCTTCCTTTTGGTCTGACCAATATAGGTGTTGGTCATTCCCAAGGGATTGAATAGTTTTTCTTGGGCATATTCTGGGTAAGGTTTGCCACTTGCAATCTCTATTATGCTTGCCAATAACATATACCCTGTGTTGCTATAAGAGAATTTGCTTCCAGGTTCAAAGTTTGACCCACGCTGTTCGGCCATAAGCTCCAATCCATCTTTATTTGTGAATTTTGAATCCCAAGAAATTCCTTTTGCAAAGAGAAGCTTTAAATAACTGCGTAAACCACTGCTATGATTTAATAGGTGTTTTACGCTAATGGTTTGTCCATTATATTTTGGAATAGAAGGAAGGTATTTCTGTATTTCATCTTCAAGTGAAAGCTTACCTTCTGCTTCCAACAAAAAAATGCAGGCCGCTGTAAATTGTTTGGAGACAGAGGCAATATCAAAAACTGTTCTGTCACTAACAAACTCTTGAGAACCAATATTGGATAATCCATATCCATTGGAGTATATGATTTCTCCCTTTTTAAATATTCCAACGGCACAGCCAGGAGCGCTTTTGTAGCTATTAAAAATGGAATTTATTTTTTCTTTTTGCTGATTGCTGAGATGTTGTGCCTTTAATAATCCACTAAAAAATAAAATGGCAAATAAACTATAAAGGCATTTTTGATAAGAGGACATACTTGGAGTTTTTATGCCAAGTTGCCATATATTTTATCTCTCAGCTAATTTTTTTGTGCCAAAGAAGTATCAATTTATAAGTTTGAACAAAGATCTATAGTTGTTTTAGATACATGGCAGGAGTGACACCAACACTTTTTTTGAAGGAATTATAGAAGGTAGACTTGGAATTAAATCCAGATTCATGCCCAATTGCTTCAAGCGTTAGATTTTTGTTTGAAAGCATCAATTGCTTGGCAAATTCAATTCGGTGATTATTGACCATTTCCGTAAAGCGATTTCCCATTGTATCATTGAGGAGTGAAGATAACCCGTGTACAGACACACCAAGCCTTTCCGCTAAATCCTCTGACTTCAAATTTGGGTTTAGATATACTTTTTCGTCATCCATTAGCTGTTTAAGCTTTATCAATAGTTCTGAGGCTTTTTCGTTCGGGATTTTACGCTTTTCCAGTTTTAAACTGCTTAAGTACAAAACTGATTTCTTGTTTTTGTTAAATATGAAAAACAATAGTAACAAGTAAGTTATTACCGAAAAACTGAGAGCGCCAACAATGTAGCTGGTATAAAAGCCAGTTACATAAGCTGCGAAAACGGCAAGGGTTCCTAAAAACACATTTATAACCCAGGAATATATTGTTGGTATTTTATCATTTTGAAGCCATTTTTTTCTAATTGTTGGAAAAATTATAAAGGCCGTTAATAACATATAAATGAACCACTGTACATAAACAATATTCATGAAGTAATTTTTCCATAATGCCAAATGTCCCCTATATGGAAAATAAACCCCCGCAATACAAATGATCAAGGCCAATAGAATTAAATGAAGTTTCCAGTACCTGAAAACCAAGCTATTAGATTTAAAAATAGAGAGGCTATAAAAGTATAAAAGTGGACCAATAAAAAAGCATGCGGAGATTCCCAGCTGAATGTAGGTGTTCGCCAGATCGGGATTAAAATAAAAAAACAGAGATTTCCCGATACGGATGCACAATACTAATAGCAATGATGCAAAAAAACCATTTGAAATGTGCCAAGGCTTGGCAATAACCAAAAAGTAAACGGTAAGCACAAGACCATTGAATACCCCTAGGGCACTAAAAAAAAACAAGATGTAGTTTTCAAAAGACATAGAGTCAACGTATCAAAGATATAAATTGACACCGTCATTTACATATTTTGAGAGATTGGGTCAAGTAGAATAAGAATAAATAGAGATAATGTTACTTTCCTGTATGAATGAAGTTTGTGAAGGGATTGACATTAGTTCGACTCCGTTATTCTCGACTAAGCAAATAGAAGCTTTCACAGGTGCAAGGGTTTTTATATTATCTGTTATTCAAGTTCTATAAAAAACACCTCCGTTTTGAAAGCAAAAAAAGAATGATGTCAATTCTTTTTAATTTTTCATCCAGAATCTTGAAGGCTATTGATATACTTCTCAACAGTTTTTGTAGAAACTCAAGGGCATCCTGAACACGTGTGCTACCGCTGCCATACAGTACAATCCGGAAATGAAACGCTATTATGAAAGAAGGACGGAAGAGGGAAAGAACAAAATGAGCACGATCAATATTATAAGGAACAAGCTCAGCGCCAGAATGTTCGCGGCCGTCAATCGCGGGACACCGTACGTTAGCGTCTATGCGCACAACTCTTAACACATTGTTTTTTCCTTCAATATCTCCCCCGCAAAAGGACGGGGTGTATTGAATGGGAAAAACAATGAACCCATTTTTATCGGAATTTGATTTGGAAAACTCATAGAAGACTAATACTACTGAGCGAGGCACTTATTAAAATCCGTCCTTGAACCTCTTTTTAAGAACGTGCGGTTCTCCTGCATCTGTGTCCACTCTGTAATAGGGAGTCCCAAACCGTGGCTTGACCCACTCCACCCTTTCCAGAAAATGCAAAGCTGTACTAGTTGCCGTTTTATAATCCTGTTCCAAAAACTCATATTTAACCTTCGGCACCGTTTTTTCCAATTTGTTCCATTCCTCCCTGGTCAATTTCTTGAACATCGTTTCTTCCCGTATTGGTTCTTTATTCTTTTTAACTATTTCATGATGTCCAAAAAGGGCCAATAGCATTTCGTTCGTTGGCAATGTCTGGGTCTTTTCTATATCCCTTACGATAGCGATAAGGGCATTTATCCTTTTGCGTGTCTTCTCCCCGTCTTCATCAACCCGCTTCGGAAACCTATTTGAAGGGGCGATTCCATGCCATTCAAAAAAGTCCATGATTGATTCCAAGGTCTCGGAATATGATTTTGTGATCTTCCTTGAAAATCGCCTGAACCTTTTAATGGTTCTATGGTGCAGCCGTATGGTTCCAAATCCATCCATTTTCCTGTTTTTCCACTATTATTGTTACAATCAAAAGCCCTGTTTATAAAGGTTTTGAGTTCAATTGTTACAATTAAAGTTTTCCAGTCACTTTTTAATCCTTTTTTAAAATATTGATTTTCAATGTTTTAAAATCAATTTTGATAGCGTAACGTCGCTTTAGCGCGTTACCCTCTTGCTTTTCCGAATTTGACCGTTCCACTATCAAATCCTGAAAACATGAAATGCCTTTTCACCTTTCCTGATATTGCATTTCCTCAATGTTATTTTTGGTTTCCATTTTTGTAATAAGGTTTTGCATGTCCTCTCCCACTTTCCTTTCAAGTACCCTAGCATAAATCTGGGTAGTGGTGAGTTTGGTATGGCCCAACATTTTGGAAACGGTTTCAATTGGTACTCCATTGGACAATGTTATTGTCGTGGCAAAAGTGTGCCTCGCCGTATGGAAGGTGACATGCTTATGGATACCACATGCTTTGGTAATTACCTTTAGATAACTGTTCGTTTTCTGGTTGCTGAAAACGGGCAATACTTTTTCAAGGACATCTTTTTGCAATCCACTCTTATATTTCTCCAGTATCATTTTAGCCTTGGGCAATAATGGAATCTTTATTGTTTCATTGGTCTTTTCCCTTTTGGTATGTATCCAAAGGTTTCCATCAATTCCCAAAACCAACTGATGGGATTTTAATTCCTTGACATCGATATAGGAAAGCCCGGTATAGCAGGAGAATAGAAATACATCCTTTACTTTCTCATAACCAGCACCTCTAAAAGTCGTTTCCTCAATTAAGCGAAGTTCCCTTTCAGTCAGATAACTTCGTTCTGTCTTATGAAAATTGAGCTTGTAGTTTCGAAACGGATCCTTTTCCAGCCATTCCGGTTTCACGGCCAGGTTCACCATTTTCATCAACCGTTCCAAATGTTTCATGATCCCATTGTTGGAGCAGGTCTTTCTCGCTTTTTTGGGTTGATAGGTTCTTAAGTATTGTTCAAAATCAGTTATGAACCTGTAGTTCAATTGTTTCAGGAAGATGTCGGAGAGGTTCAATTTGTTCTCCAAAAATTTATGGAGATACCTTTCCGTTGAGTAGTAGTTCTTCATGGTCCCTGGTTTGGGTACCAAAACCTGTGAAGTATTGTGATAGCATATAAGTTCTTTTAAAGTTTTGTTTTGGTCATCCTGCCCCAGAAAACGGGCCTTGATGGCTTGGGCGGTTATAACCTTCCCCTCTCCCATCAGCCTTTTGTGGGCATCCATGATCTGGACATAGACTTCATCGAGATAGCTGTTCAAGATTCTTGCCTTTTGGGAAAACCCGATGACCCTGCCCCTGATCTCGTCCCATTCATTCACCGAAGTCCGACGTTTCAAACTTATCTCTGCCCTCTTTCCGTCCACGGTTATCCGGGCGTAGATTGTAAGTTTTTCTGGATTGTGTGTGTGTGGTCCCTTGTAAAGATGAGCACCTTCAATGTACTGTTGTTCCGCATGTTACAGGTCTTTTGAGTGAAACATTGATTGTTTGCAAAGACGACCTTAAATAGCCTTATATGCTATCAAAATTATGCACAAGGAACGTACCAATTCATTCACCGAACTCTACACCTTTTATATGGTTTTAGATGATATCAGATGAATGCAGTAAAAATGAAAAGCACTGTCAATCAGCCAGTTGACAGTGCTTTGATATCCACTAAAAAGTGGTTCGTCGGGGTGGCAGGATTCGAACCTGCGGCCTCCTGCTCCCAAAGCAGGCGCGATAACCGGGCTACGCTACACCCCGAAAAATAATAACCTTCAAAAGAAAAAGCGGAGAGACTGGGACTCGAACCCAGGCGACGGTTACCCGTCGACAGATTAGCAATCTGCTCCGTTACCACTCCGGCACCTCTCCTATAAAAGTATTATGAACGTGCACTCTGAAAATGCGGATGCAAATGTACCTTTTCATCCGTAAGATCGCAACTATTTTCCTATTTTTTTGGCGAACCCAATCGCACTGCGCCTACTCGGGATATTCCACCCTAAGATGGTATATATTGGTGAGTTTATGTTTCAACACCTTTTTGACCATCTCAATTTCCTTTAGGGTGATGTTGGCATTCAGGAACTGGTCTGCCTGCATCTGTCCTTTCACAATTTTCTCCACAAACTCATCAATTATCAAGAATGTGGGGTTCTTTAAACTTTTTGAAGCTGCTTCCACCGCATCCGCCATCATCAAAATGGCCGTTTCCTTTGAAAAAGGAATAGGACCGGGATACCTAAAATCATCTTCATCCACATTTTCTTCTATCTCCTGTTGTTTTTTGTAAAAGTAATAGACGGAGGTCGTTCCGTGATGCGTCCTCAAAAAATCAATGACCCTATCTGGAATATTGTTCTTTCTGGCTATCTCAATTCCTTTGATCACATGGTCAATAATGATCTTGGCACTCTCCCTGGGCGGAAGGTCGTCGTGGGGGTTTACATTGGTTACCTGATTTTCCGTGAAATAGGTTGGCTTGTGCATTTTTCCTATATCGTGATAAAGCGCCCCTACCCTTACCAACATAGCGTTGGCCCTTATCTCGTTTGCGGCAGCCTCGGCCAAATTGGCCACCTGCAAGGAATGGTGAAATGTACCCGGAGCCTTGTCCGATAATTCTTTTAGAAGCTTGGAATTTGTGTCCGAAAGTTCCAAAAGCGATACATCTGAAATGAGCCCGAACATTTTTTCATAGATATAAATAAGGGGCTGTGCAAACAACGTCAACAATCCGTTGAGAACAAATATGCCGAACAGGATCCACTCAATATTATCCAGATTTCCTTCATGAATGGCATGAAAAGCAAAATATCCAATGATGTAAATCAAGGTGATCTGTCCTACTGAAACGAAAAGGTTGGCCCTTTTGTACAACTCGGAGGCCGTGAGTATGGTAACAATTCCCGCAATGGTCTGCAAAAAGATGTATTCAAAACTGTTTGGCACCACAAATCCAAGGATGAGTATGGTAAGCACATGGACAAAAAGACCCAATCGAGCGTCAAAAAAGTTTTTGAGTACCAACGGAAGTATGCACAAGGGCACTACAAAAACGTAATTCTCATTATTCTTTACCATTAATGTGGTGGCCAAAACCATCACGAGTATGTTGAAAAAGATAAAAGTGACCTTGTTGTTGTTCCTAAATATCTCGTTCCTGTACCTTTTGAGGAACAGAAACAGCATCACCAGTACAAGGGCCACCAGAATGGTATATCCCAAAATGATGAAATAATAATTGGTACCCCTCCATAGCTCCGACTCATATTCCACTTTCAAGGAACTCAGCATCTTGAAGTTTTCTGCCTCAACCACTTCACCCTTGGCAATTATGAGCCTTCCTTTGGAAACCTCGCCACGGGTCAACGAAATTTTTGCAAGGTCTTCTTCCAAGGCCTTCTCGGTCAGCAGTTCGTTGTAAAAGACATTGGGCCTCAAATTCTGCCGAACCAAGTTTTCCAATGTCCTGGTATCGGCCAGATTTTTCTTGGACAGCAAGGGAGCCACCAATTGTTTTGCCAACTCGAGGGTCAAAAAGTCCTTGAGGGTCAATGGTGTTGCCTCGTTGTTCTTTACCAAAACATTGGTGTTGGCGGTTGGTAAATCCTGAAAAATCCCAAATCTATATAAACTATCGATTGCGGAATACCCTGCTTCCAACATGGTCCTGCGTTGACGGGCAGTGTAGTTGTTAGAAGCGAATGTATTTTGAAAATCAGCGGTGAAGCTGGTCCTCACCTCTTCAAAAATGGAAACATCGGCGGTAAAGTAATCCGTTTTTGAATTACGGAGCGAGAGTTTTTCATTGGCAAGCTCCTCATCGGTCTTTTTTATGGAGAAGTCAATGGGTGCGTATAGACTTTCATATTGCCATGGCTTTCCTTTTTGGAACTCGTATTTAAACTTGCCCCCCTTCGGGAAAAAAAACACGATCAGTGCCACCGAAACCAAATAAAGAAAGTACTTATAGGTCAGTGATTGATATTTGTACGTCTTGTCCAAAATTTTTCCCATCCTCTGCGCAATTGCCATCAAAAATAGAAAATATAAATAAGACCCGTGCTTGTTACATTTCCTAGAGCTTGCGTTGAAATTTAGTATTTTCGCACAATCAAACATGCATATATGAACAAAGTTGTCATTGTTTCGGTAGCCAGGACGCCCATAGGCAGTTTTATGGGGGCGCTATCATCGATACCGGCCCCCAAATTGGGATCAATCGCCATTCAAGGGGCTTTAAAAAAAATAAATCTTGACCCAAAACTGGTGGACGAGGTCCTAATGGGCAACGTAGTCCAAGCAGGTACGGGACAGGCCCCGGCCAGACAAGCTGCTCTGGGTGCCGGAATTCCCGATTCGGTTCCCTGTACTACTGTGAACAAGGTTTGTGCATCTGGTATGAAAGCAATCATGCAGGGAGCACAATCCATAGCGCTTGGCGAAAATGCCATTGTTATTGCCGGCGGCATGGAAAATATGAGCCTTATTCCTCATTATGCCTACATGAGGAATGGTTTAAAGTTCGGCCCGGCGACTTTGGTCGATGGGATGCAAAAGGATGGTCTGGTGGATGCCTACGATCAAAATGCGATGGGTGTTTGTGCGGATGCCTGTGCGGTGGAACACAAATTTAGCAGGGAAGAACAGGACAACTTTGCCGTTCAGTCCTACAACAGGTCTGCAGAGGCATGGAAAGCGGGAAAGTTCAACAATGAAGTGGTACCCGTGGAAGTGCCACAGCGACGTGGGGAACCTATCGTGGTAACTGAAGACGAAGAATATAGGAATGTGAATATTGATAAAATTCCTTCTTTGAGGCCGGCCTTTACTAAAGATGGAACGGTAACCGCCGCCAACGCATCCACCATTAACGATGGTGCTGCGGCACTGGTCCTGATGAGTGCCGATAAAGCCAAGGAACTTGGACTGAAACCTTTGGCAACAATAAAAGGGTATGCAGATGCTGCCCAAGAACCAAAATGGTTCACCACTGCACCGGCAAAGGCACTGCCAAAAGCATTGGACCGGGCAGGTGTATCAATTGATGACATTGATTTTTTTGAGTTCAATGAGGCTTTTTCCGTTGTTGGTCTGGCCAATATGAAGTTATTGGGATTAACGGACAAGAACGTGAACGTGAACGGTGGGGCCGTATCATTGGGGCATCCGCTTGGATGTTCTGGAGCTCGGATTACCATAACCCTACTCAGTGTTTTGGAACAACAAAATGCCAAATTGGGCGCAGCGGCCATCTGCAATGGCGGTGGAGGTGCATCTGCAATTGTTTTGGAAAGAAGTTAGACATCGAACCGATCATGCATGGAATATGGAATTTGCCATTTGAGCATTGTTCCCATTAGAAATCAACCAGAAAACGGTTCGGAAATGGTCTCCCAATTATTGTACGGAGAACATATCAAGGTCCTGGAACGAAGAAAAACATGGAGCAGGATTCGGGTGGCATATGATAGCCAAGAGGGTTGGGTACATAACAACCAGATTTCATTTATCTCGGAAGATGTTTTTAATGCCCTTGTTACCTCCAAGAATACATCTTTCTCCTCGAACTTGGTTTCGCATATTCGTGCAGCTAATGGGATTCTTAAGCCCATTGTACTGGGCTCTGTTGTTTCGTCTTCCACCGTCCTTAAACATACCTTCGAAGGGGACAAGGTAAGCGGAGAGCTTCCGAAGAGCAGTCTTATTGAGACAGCTCTGATGTATACAGAGGCACCTTACCAATGGGGAGGAAAGACTCCTTTTGGGATTGATGCACCCGGATTGACGCAAATGGTCTACAAAATAAATGGATACTCGTTGCATCGCAGTGCAGAAGCCCAATCCAAGCAAGGTGTGCCCCTTAGTTTCATTGAAGAAAGCGAGCCGGGCGATCTGGCATTTTTTGACAATAAGGAAGGGATAATAGACCATGTAGGTGTCATTTTGGAGGACAACTACATTATTCACGCCCACGGGCACGTGCGAATTGACAGGTTAGACCATACGGGAATTTTTAATGTGGATGAAAGATTGTATTCGCATCAACTCCGTGTCATCAAAAAAATCATTTAAAAAAAAAAGCCCCAAAAAATTTCGGGGCTTTTTCTATAAATAATACTGTTAGTTACTCGCCCAAAAGCTTTTTCATCCTCATGAAGTTTTCGGTATCTCCCAAAGCTCCATAAATGTTCTTTAATTGGGTCAAAACACTTTCATTGTCAGGATTGGATTTCAATGCTTCTTCCAGAACCTGGGCGCCTTCCCTGAACAAATCATCTTTTTTCTTTTTCAACTCGTCGTACCTTGCGATATCTGCTCTTGAACTTCCAAGGCTGTTCATCTCGTCAATCAAACCATTTCCTTCGTCTACATAGGTTGTAGAAAGGTTGAGCAACGCATTGATATATCCGGGATCTATTTCCAAAACCTTTTTGTAGGATTCCCTTGCTTGTTCCAAGTTCCCCTGCTCCATGCTGATAACCCCAATATTGTACAACAAATCAGCATTATCCGGTGCCATGGCGGAAGCTTCCGCCATCAACTCCTTAAACTTGTCCTTATCACCCATGGAATAGTACAGATTGGCCTCCCCCAAAACAAGGTTTACGTCGTTTGGATCCTCCAAACGTGCATCGCTGTAGGCGGCCAAAGCCTTTTCGCTATCTCCCAATTGTTGGTATATCAAAGCTATATTTTTCACAATCTCAGGTCGCTTTGAAGGCGATTTCTCTTTCTTTGGGTCCTTATGGGTTCCTGCCTTCACATATAGATCCCGGGTGGTTTCATCCATGGTTTCCACCTCACCGGTCTCAATGTTCACAGCGGTAAAACTAACCGAACTCCCATCATAGCCAACATCTTTCAATTCATTGTAGTAGGTAAGTGCATTCTCGTAATCCTGTGCATTTACGGCACTGCTGGCCGCATAATACAAATACACAGTGTCCGCAGGACTCAACTTGTAGCTCAGGTACAATTTCTCGGCAGCTTTGCCAAATTCCTGGTTATTGTTGTCCTCCACTGCGGCATTAACCAAATCGCTGGTCATTTGGGCAAGACTTTGCGTGGCTCCTGGAGCGTATTTCTCTTTTCCGCTTGCTTCTTCAATGGAGATTACCTTTTTGTAGGCATCAATGGCTGTTTGGAATGCAGATTCATCGCCTTTTTTGGCAAGATCCGAGTACAAATTGCCCTTTAGGGCATAATACTGGGCCTGCAGTCTTTCATCTGCGGCATCAATCGATGCGGCTGCGCCGTCCAAAGCACTTTTTACCGTTTCCAAGTCACCCTTTTTCATGGCCTTTTCCGCCTCCTTGATTTCATCTTTTTGGGAAAATCCAAAAGCTGAAATACTTATTGCAAGTAGTATTAAAACTTTAGTCTTCATGTTTAATTTAATTATTAGTGTTTATTGATTATTCTTTTTTGTCCGAACTGCAATTATCAATAGCCATGCCATTATCATTCATTCACCTCAATTTCCTTGATATCGGTATCGTCAAGTGGATCGTCTTCCTTCATTACCTTGGCAACCGCGGCAATAGAGTCATCACCTTTTAGGTTAATCAATTTCACGCCTTGCGTGGCACGGCCCATTACCCGAAGATCTTCCACACTCATACGAATGGCAATACCAGATTTGTTTATGATCATTAGGTCATCGGTATCTGATACATTTTTTATGGCCACAAGACCACCTGTCTTTTCTGTAATTGAAATCGTCTTTACGCCCTTCCCTCCTCTATTGGTAACTCGATAGTCCTCTATGGATGAACGTTTTCCATATCCATTTTCGGAAACGACCAGTATATCGTCGTCAAAATTGTGTACGGAGACCATGCCAATGACCTCATCTTTTTTACCGGCCAATGTTATTCCACGGACACCGGCTGCATTCCTTCCCATGGGACGGGTCTTGCTCTCTTCAAATCGAATGGCTTTGCCCGATCTTAATCCCAATAGGATCTGACTGGTACCTGTGGTAAGCTTGGCTTCCAATAGTTCATCCCCATCCTTTACGGTAATGGCGTTGATACCATTTTGACGTGGTCTTGAATATTGTTCCAACGAGGTTTTTTTCACGGTGCCCTTTTTGGTGGCCATGATCACGTAGTGCCCGTTCACATAGTCTTCATCCTTTAGGTCTTGCGTGCATATGAATGCTTTCACCTTATCCTCGGTTTCTATGTTGATAAGGTTCTGTATCGCCCTTCCCTTGGAAGTCCTGCTTCCTTCTGGAATTTCGTAGACACGCATCCAAAAACACTTACCATTTTGGGTGAAAAACAACATATATTGATGGTTCGTCCCCACAAACAGGTGTTCTAGAAAATCTTCATTTCGTGTGGAGGACGCCTTTTGTCCCACTCCACCCCTATTTTGGGTTTTGTACTCCGAAAGTGGTGTCCTTTTAATATATCCGGCATGGGAAATGGTAATGACGACTTGCTCATCAGGGATCATATCCTCAATGCTGAGGTCCCCTCCGGCAAAATTGATTTCCGAGCGCCTCTCATCGCCATATTTCTCCTTTACCTCCTGCAGCTCATCTTTGATGACCTGCATTCTCCTTTCTTTCTTGGCCAGGATGTCCTTTAAGTCCTCGATGGTATTCAAAAGCTCGTCATACTCCTCACGCAATTTGTCCTGCTCCAGACCGGTCAACTGCCTCAAGCGCATCTCCACGATGGCCTTCGCCTGCAGCTCGGAAAGCTTGAAACGCTCCATCAAGCTACTGCGGGCCTCATCCACATTGGAAGAACCCCGGATAATGGCAATCACCTCATCAATATTGTCCGAGGCAATGATAAGCCCCTCAAGAATATGTGCCCTGTCCTCAGCCTTTTTCAATTCAAAAGTGGTCCTTCTAACGACAACCTCATGCCTGTGTTCCACAAAATGGTGGATAATCTGCTTCAAGTTGAGCAATTCAGGCCTGCCTTTTACCAGGGCAATGTTGTTCACACTAAAGGATGACTGCAATGCGGTATACTTATAAAGCGTATTCAACACGATGTTTGGAATGGCATCGCGCTTGAGGATGTAAACAATGCGCATCCCTTTTCTGTCCGATTCATCGCGGATAGAGGCGATACCTTCTATTTTTTTGTCATTGACAAGATCGGCGGTCTTTTTGATCATGTCCGCCTTGTTCACCTGATAGGGAATTTCCGTAACTATGATACATTCCCTGCCCTGTACTTCCTCGAACGAGGCTTTGGCTCTCATCACGATACGGCCTCTTCCCGTATGGAATGCCTCTTTTACACCATCGTATCCGTAGATAATTCCTCCTGTTGGGAAATCCGGTGCTTTAATATGTGTGATGAGCTCATCGATTTCAATGTCATGATTATCGATGTATGCGATAGTACCGTCCACTACTTCGGAAAGATTGTGGGGCGGCATGTTGGTTGCCATTCCTACTGCAATTCCCGATGCGCCGTTGACCAAAAGATTGGGTATTCGGGTAGGAAGGACGGTAGGTTCTTGCAGGGAATCATCAAAATTTAATTGATGGTCCACAGTGTCCTTTTCAATGTCCGCCAACATTTCATCGGCAATCTTGCGCATTCTGGCCTCGGTGTACCTCATGGCCGCTGGACTGTCGCCATCAACGGATCCAAAGTTACCTTGACCGTCGACGAGCATATATCTCAAACTCCACTCCTGGGCCATCCGTACCATGGTATCGTAGACGGAGGTATCACCATGCGGGTGGTATTTACCGAGCACCTCCCCAACAATACGGGCAGATTTTTTGTGCGCACTCGAAGATCGCACACCCAATTCATGCATTCCAAAAAGAACCCTTCGGTGAACGGGCTTTAGGCCATCCCGAACATCTGGCAGGGCACGTGACACAATGACCGACATTGAATAATCAATGTAGGCAGATTTCATCTCATCCTCAATGTTGACAGGAATTAACTTTTCTCCTTCAGCCATGCTAAAATCGTATTGTTTTTTGTGGTTAAAATATCATGGCAATATACGGAAAATCACACCTTTCAAAGCCAAGGGCCCACACTTTATTAAAAAAATTATCAACAGTTGGCCAACGATTATAAAGCTATGTTAAACTGTAAAAAAATGACACTTATTTCGACTTTTACCACTAGTTTATCGAATATGGGTATGGTATTTGACCACGGTAATGATAGTTTTATTAATTTTAATTGCTGAAAGAGAAACGTATGGACGACAATTTTTCCCCCAGAGTAAAAGACGTTATAGCGTACAGCAAAGAAGAGGCCCTTAGATTGGGCCATGACTTTATTGGAACGGAACATCTTATGCTCGGTCTTTTGAGAGATGGCAATGGCAAGGCCATAAACATTTTGGATGCCCTGGATGTAGATTTGGAACATCTTAGAAGAAAAGTGGAAATCCTGAGCCCGGCCAATCCAAATACGGGGGCCATGCAAAAAGACAAAAAAAACCTACACCTGACAAGACAGGCCGAGCGGGCACTAAAAACAACCTTTTTGGAAGCCAAACTATTTCAAAGTTCTTCCATCAATACCGCCCACCTGTTACTCTGCATACTTAGAAATGAGAACGACCCCACCACAAAATTGCTCCACAAACTAAAAGTGGACTATGACAATGTGAAGGAACAGTTCAAATCCATGATAACAAGCGACGACGACTACGTGGATTCCCCAAGGGCGGAATCCTTTCCAGGAGATCCCGATGATGGCGGAGAGGCCAAGGAAAGTACTTTTGGATCAAGTTCCTCACAAAAGGGAAGCAAAAAATCCAAGACCCCGGTGCTTGACAACTTCGGAAGGGATTTGACCAAACTTGCCGAGGACAACAAACTCGACCCCGTAGTGGGAAGGGAAAAGGAGATTGAGCGGGTATCGCAGATACTTAGCCGCAGAAAGAAAAACAACCCTTTGCTGATCGGTGAGCCGGGCGTGGGTAAAAGTGCCATTGCAGAAGGCTTGGCGTTGCGCATCATCAACAAAAAGGTTTCTAGGATTCTTTACAACAAACGAGTGGTCACGCTGGATTTGGCCTCTTTGGTCGCTGGTACCAAATATCGAGGTCAGTTTGAAGAGCGCATGAAAGCGGTGATGAACGAACTGGAAAAGAATGATGACATCATACTATTCATCGATGAAATCCACACCATTGTAGGTGCTGGAGGAGCCACAGGAAGTTTGGACGCCTCAAATATGTTCAAACCTGCCTTGGCACGAGGAGAAATCCAATGCATCGGTGCCACAACCTTGGATGAATATAGACAGTACATCGAGAAGGACGGTGCGCTGGAACGTCGTTTCCAAAAGGTGATGGTGGAACCTACCACAGTAGAAGAGACCATCGAAATCTTGATGAACATCAAAGGAAAATATGAGGACCACCATAATGTAAACTATACCGATGAGGCCATTCTGGCCTGTGTCAAGCTTACCAACAGGTACATGACCGATAGGTTTTTGCCAGACAAAGCGATTGACGCACTGGATGAGGCAGGTTCCCGGGTGCACATTGTGAACATGGATGTGCCAAAACAAATTTTGGAACTGGAAAGCCAATTGGAAGATGTACGTGAGTTGAAGAACAGCGTGGTCAAAAAGCAGAAATATGAAGAGGCCGCCAAACTTCGCGACGACGAAAAGCGCCTCGAAAAAGAGCTGGCCACAGCTCAGGAACGTTGGGAAGAAGAGAGCAAGCAGCACAGGGAAACGGTAACAGAGGACAATGTAGCCGATGTGGTTTCCATGATGAGCGGTATTCCCGTAAATCGAATTGCCCAGACCGAGAGCAACAAACTGGCCGAATTGCCAAACCTGATCAAAGGATTTGTCATAGGGCAAGATGAGGCGGTGGCCAAAGTGGCCAAGGCCATTCAACGAAACCGTGCAGGGCTCAAAGACCCAAACAAACCTATTGGTTCTTTTATTTTCTTGGGACAGACCGGGGTCGGAAAAACACAACTTGCCAAAATATTGGCCAAAGAACTTTTTGATTCTGAAGACGCGCTCATACGAATCGATATGAGCGAGTACATGGAAAAATTTGCCATATCGCGATTGGTGGGTGCACCTCCGGGATATGTGGGTTATGAAGAAGGCGGGCAGTTGACAGAAAAGGTAAGACGTAAACCGTACTCCGTAATCTTGTTGGATGAAGTGGAAAAAGCCCATCCCGATGTCTTCAATATGTTGTTGCAGGTTTTGGATGATGGCTTTTTGACCGACAGCCTTGGAAGAAAAATAGACTTCAGGAATACCATCATCATCATGACTTCCAACATTGGGGCAAGGCAGCTAAAGGATTTTGGCCAAGGTGTGGGATTTGGAACGGCAGCAAAAAAAGCCCAAGCCGATACACACCAAAAAAGCGTTATCGAAAATGCGCTGAAGAAGGCATTCGCCCCGGAATTCTTGAACCGAATTGATGACGTAATCGTCTTCAACCCATTGGAAAAAGAGGATATTAATCGCATTATCGATATTGAATTGGACAAATTGTTCGGAAGAATCAAGGACATTGGCTACGATCTGAGGCTTTCGGATAAGGCCAAGGACTATATCGCCGACAAGGGCTTTGACAGGCAATATGGTGCAAGGCCACTGAAAAGGGCCATCCAGAAATACATTGAGGATGCCCTCGCTGAGGAAATTGTAAATTCCAAACTGGAAGAGGGGGATAGCATATTCATGGATTTGAACGAAAAAAATGAAGAGCTGACCATTAAGATCAAAAAGGCGGAAAAATCACCTGAGACAGAGGAGTAGCGTTTTCATTTTTGTAAAGCATAAAGCCGGTCTTCTTGATCGGCTTTTTTTGTTTTCCGCTTGTCGTTAAAACGATATTTTGGTCTTTAATCTAATATTTTTCCCACAGCCCCGCTTTCCACATATTTTCGTCGTGAGACACTATAACTATTTTGGGGAATGAAAATAGCTTCTACGAAGAAGGCCATTGTGGTACGCGAGTATCATTTGGATATTGGATGCGTGCAGGTTTTTGACAACTATATGGTGGCCACTTTCGACGAGGGAGCCACAGTTACACTGGAACGCGCCTATCAAATCATCGGTATTTCGGAAATTCATTTTAGGGACAAGGACTTTGGCTACATCAGCCTAAGGAAAAATTCCTATGCCGTGGACCCTACCATTTACAACTACCTCCGGGGAATGGAAAATCTTAAGGCATTCGCCATAGTGTCCAAAAAAGAAATTGACATGCACAATTTCAAAATAGAGAAGCTTTTCTATAAAAAGAACATGGAATTCTTTATTGAATATGACAACGCACTGGCCTGGGTGAAGAAAAAAATCAAGACCACTAAAACCAGGAAGAACGATTAGGACTTTTGCTGGTTTTCCCCTTCCCTAGGTCTTAAAAGTTCCAGAAAGGCCGCTCCAATATTTTGTATCAATCCCGAAGCCGTTACTGCTTCATATCCATTTTGGGAAGCGTGGATATCGCCTGCCAATCCATGTAAATAAACCCCTAGAACCGCCGCATGCATCGGTTTATATCCTTGCGCCAATAAAGCGGTGATCATCCCAGTTAAAACATCACCACTACCTGCGGTGGCCATACCCGGATTGCCCGTGGTGTTCACATAGCCTTTCCCATCAAAAAATGTTATGGTGTGTGCTCCTTTGATCACAACGATTAGCTGATACTTTGTGGCAAACGATTTAACTTTCTCCAGTTTTTCGAAATCATCGTTCCATGGTCCTATCAACCGTTCCAATTCTTTGGGATGTGGTGTCAAAATGGAAAATTTGGGCACATCGTTCAACATGTCAGGATGGTTGGACAATATGTTCAGTCCATCTGCATCTATCACCATGGGTGAGTCCATTTTCCTGAGCAAGTAGCGCAATGCCCCGACCGTATCCTCATGCAGGCCCAAACCCACCCCCACACCTATTGTAGTGGGAGTAAATGGAAGTTGCATGCCGGTAAGATGTCTATCTCCTTGATCCGACAGTACCATCGCCTCCGGAACAGCTGTCTGTATTGGTAAATGACCACACTGCGGAACCACTGCCGTTGCAAGTCCCACACCAGTCCGTAAACATGCTTTTATGGCCAGCTGTACGGCGCCAATTTTACCATGACTTCCTCCAATGATCGCGACATGACCATAGTTTCCCTTATGGGAAAACTTTTCCCGAGGGCGATAATGTGTTAGCACTTCATCGCGTCCAATAAGTATGAAATCGGTCTCCACTTCGTTTAGAAACCCTTCATCCAGGCCAATGTCCAAAATTTCCCATTGATCAACATAAATACCCGTTTGTGGAAGAAAAAAAACCAGCTTGGGCACTTGAAAACTCAATACATAGTTGGCATGGATTACCGCAGATACATCCCAAGGGCCCTTGTCCATGGGCAGGCCCGAAGGTATATCCACCGAAAGCACAAAAGCCTTTGAGTTGTTGATGTGTCCTATCAAATCGCCTACCCATTCATCCGGTGCCCGGTTAAGACCAATGCCAAATAGGGCATCCACCACGACATCGTTTGGCGAAATCTCGGGAAAAGCACTTTCCGCAGTGATAAAATTGGGCCATACCTTTCTATCCTTCAACCGTTCCAAATTGAGAAGAAAATCCTTGGAGCGTTTTTCACTGTAGTTCACCACATGTACCTTGATGGTATATCCATTTTCCACCAACATTCTGGCCAGCGCCAGTCCATCACCACCATTATTACCAATGCCACAAAATAATTGAAGCGCTACGGAGGTCCCGTGCAAACGTGCATCTATCCACTCGAACAACTTGATAGCGGCCCGTTCCATGAGCATATCGCTGGAAATTTGTTGTTTCTCCATTGTGGATTTATCAGCTTCATAGATTTGACGGGCGGAAAAGATTTTCATTCAACAAAAAAAGATGTGTATTACTGTGGATTTCGCAAAAACTTGCTCAAGGATTTGACGAAGCGACCAAATATGCTACTTTTAACCTTTGGTTAAGCACAATGCAATTTAAACAAACGGATAGTAATTTTCTTCAGATGGATCCATTTTCATCAATCACTACCATGACAACCACCCCTTTGGGGTAAGTCTTCTATATAGTTCCGTCCGTTATTTGATCCATTTTACAATATTAATTGCAAATTTCACTTATGAAAGTCCTAAAGTTTGGCGGCACTTCGGTTGCCAATCCAGAAAATATAAATAAGGTCCGTTCCATTTTGGAAAACCTTGGTTCGGAAAATGTTGCCGTTGTGGTTTCAGCCTTTGGGGGGGTGACTGACCACTTGTTGAGGGCCTCATTTTTGGCCTCTAATCAAGATATCAAATATAAAGAGTCCTTGCAGGAAATCGAGGAACGGCATCTAGGTGCCATCAGGGAACTGATTCCAGTTCAGGACCAGAGTCAAGTGTTGAGCAAGGTGAAAAGTGACCTCAACACCCTGGAAACCTTGTTGGAAGGTTCTTTTTTGATTGGGGAACTCACCCCAAAACTCTCCGATAAAATAGTGAGTTACGGCGAACTGCTCTCTTCATTCATAATCACCAAATATTTAAAAAGTGTTGGCTTGGACATTGTTTTCAAAGACAGTCGCGAGCTCATCACCACCGATGCCAATTATGGCAGGGCCATTGTTGATTTTCAGCAAACCAATGCCAATTGCCAAACTTTTTTTGAGGAAAACAAGCATCAAATAGTATTGCTCCCCGGTTTTGTTGCTTCGAGTAAATCGGGTGATTCCACTACGCTGGGCAGGGGTGGTTCAGACTATACGGCAGCCATCATTGCGGCTGCACTAGCCGTGGACATCCTGGAAATATGGACCGATGTCAGTGGTATGTACACCGCCAATCCCAGGTTGGTAAAACAGGCCAAGTGCATTTCGCAGATCAGTTATGAGGAAGCCATGGAGCTCTCCCACTTTGGTGCCAAGGTGCTTTACCCCCCGACCATTCAACCGGTGTTGGGCAAAAAAATCCCCATTGCCATCAAAAACACTTTTGAACCCGAAAATCCTGGCACTTTGATTGCGGAAAATCAAAATGGACAGGGTAAGACTGTTAGGGGAATAAGCCACGTGGGGAACATAAGCCTGTTGTCTTTGGAAGGCCCCGGTATGATAGGAACACCGGGGATCTCAAAACGCTTTTTTGAAACACTATCATTCCAAAACATCAGTATTGTGCTGATTACACAGGCATCATCCGAGCACTCCATTTGTGTGGGAATTGCCGACGAGGATGCTGAAAAGGCGGCCGAGGCTGTCAACGAGACCTTTGCCTACGAGATTTCCAGGAACAAGATCAAACCGGTAATCCTTGAAAAGGATCTTACCATTGTTGCGCTGGTCGGGGACAATATGAAAAGTCATCAAGGGCTGAGCGGCAAAATGTTCAGCACCTTGGGTAAAAACAATGTCAACATAAGGGCCATTGCCCAAGGAGCTTCAGAAAGGAATATCTCGGCAGTCATCAGAAAAGATGACGTAAAAAAAGCCCTGAATTCTCTACACGAAACTTTTTTTGAAGAAAACATAAAACAACTCAATCTCTTTGTGATGGGTGTGGGCAATGTCGGTTCCCGATTTCTTGCCCAAATACGGCAGCAGAGAAAGTATTTAAAGGAAGAGCTAAAACTGAATGTAAGGGTGATTGGCATCAGCAATTCAAGAACCATGAGCTTTGATGAAGGTGGAATTTCATTGCGGGATTGGGAAAATGTATTGGCCAATGGGGAAGCAGCCGACAGACAGCGGTTTTTTGATCGTTTAAAATCCCTCAATTACCGGAACAGTGTTTTCGTAGACAACACGGCCAGCAAGGACGTTTCCGACAGCTATGCGGATTATCTACGGAGCAGCATATCCGTGGTCACCTGCAACAAAATTGCATGTTCTTCAGACTTTGCCTATTACAAAGAGTTGAAGCAATTGGCCAAACAGTACAATGCTCCGTTTCTGTTTGAAACCAACGTTGGTGCGGGATTGCCCATTATCGACACCCTAAAGCATCTGATAGCATCTGGCGACAAGGTAAAAAGAATACAGGCCGTGCTGTCCGGAAGTCTCAATTTCGTCTTTAACAACTTTAACGATTCCGTCACCTTCCATGACGTGGTGAAACAAGCACAGGAACAGGGATATACTGAGCCTGACCCCACCATTGATCTGAGTGGCATTGATGTTATGCGGAAAATACTGATCTTGGCCAGGGAAAGTGGCCATGAGCTGGACATTCAGGATATTGAGAACGATTCTTTTCTGCCCAAGGAAAGCCTAGAGACCAAAACCAATGAGGAATTCTTCGCCTCCCTGAAAAAATATGAGGCAGATTTCCAAAAAATGTACAGGGAAGCAGCTGACTCCGATTGTAGGTTAAAATATGTTGCCCAATTTGAAAACGGCAAGGCGAAAGTAGGGCTTCAAAAAATACCCAGAGGACATGATTTTTACAATCTGGAGGGGAGTGACAACATTGTACTGTTCTTTACCGAACGGTATCCGGACCAACCCTTGATCATAAAAGGCGCTGGGGCGGGTGCCGATGTTACCGCATCGGGTATATTTGCAGATATAGTACGAATTGGTAACTTCTAAACCATGAGCAAAATAACCGTTTTCTGTCCCGCCACCATTGCCAATGTTTCCTGTGGGTTTGATGTGCTCGGATTGGCCCTGGACTCCGTTGGCGATTTGATGACGGTTCGAAAGAGCACTGAAAAAGGCATACGAATAACCAAGATCGTTGGGCAGGAACTGCCCCTGGAAACAGAAAAGAACGTGGCTGGAATAGCGGGGAATGCCCTATTGGAACAAAGTGGTTATCAAGGCGGTTTTGAGATTGAAATCGACAAGCGCATAAAACCCGGAAGCGGTATTGGGAGTAGTGCAGCAAGCTCCGCAGGAGCGGTGTGGGCCATGAATGAACTCTTGGACAGGCCTTTTTCAAAATTGGAGCTGGTGCAATTTGCCATGCAAGGGGAAAATCTGGCAAGTGGCACGGCCCATGCGGACAACGTGGCACCAGCAATTTTTGGGGGCTTCACTTTGGTACGGAGCTACAATCCTTTGGATATCGTGCCCCTTCCCACCCCATCAGAACTTGTGGCCACTGTGATCCATCCTCAAATAGAAATCAAAACATCGGATTCCCGAAAAATCCTAAAGACCACCATCTCCCTTAAAAAAGGTATAGAACAATGGGGAAACGTTGGCGGATTGATCGCCGGTTTGTTCAAAAGTGATTACGAATTGATCGGTCGCTCTTTGGAAGACCATATCGTGGAGCCCATCCGGTCCATACTGATACCCCTATTCGGAAATGTAAAGTTCAACGCCCTAGAGGCCGGAGCACTGGGCTGTGGCATTTCTGGCTCTGGACCTTCCATTTTTGCCCTGAGCAAAGGAATGGAAACAGCGGAAAGGGTGGCACAATCCATGAAAGAAACTTACACGGGTATTGGAATTCCTTTCGATGTACATGTATCAAGAATAAATACCGAAGGTATAAAGCAAATTGGATAGATCCATGAAGTTCCACAGTTTAAACAATCCATCCATTACAGCGTCCTTTAAGCAGGCGGTGGTTGCGGGAATTGCCCCGGACAAGGGACTCTATTTCCCGGATAGCATACGGCCCCTGACCAAATCTTTTTTTGATAACATTGAGGATCTGACAGACCATGATATTGCATTTGAAGCTATCCATCAATTTGTGAAAGGGGATATTCCCGATTCGGTTTTAAGGGAAATCATTGCCAACACCTTGGATTTTGAATTTCCGGTTGTGGACATAGCGGAAAATGTGGGCGCTTTGGAACTCTTTCATGGCCCCACCATGGCCTTCAAGGATGTAGGGGCACGATTTATGGCGAACTGTTTGGGTTATTTTTCAAAAGGTCAAAAAGAGGAGGTTACCGTTCTGGTAGCCACTTCTGGAGATACCGGAGGAGCTGTCGCCAATGGTTTTTTAGGGGTGGATGGGGTCAACGTCGTGATTCTATACCCCAGTGGAAAAGTAAGTGACATTCAGGAAAGACAGCTGACCACTTTGGGGAAAAATATTGAAGCCATGGAGGTGAAAGGCACTTTTGATGATTGCCAAAGGATGGTCAAGACCGCATTTTTGGACTGCGACATTACAGATAGAAAAAAATTGACCTCTGCCAACAGCATCAATGTGGCCCGATGGTTGCCCCAACTGTTCTACTTTCTGTTTGCCTACAAACAGACCAAATCAAAAAACAAAGAGCTTATTTTTTCCGTCCCATCCGGTAATTTTGGAAACATCTGTGCCGGTATGGTGGCCCAGAAATTGGGCATGCCCGTGAAGCATTTTGTGGCTTCGACCAATGCAAACGACATTGTTCCAAAATTCATGGAAAAAGGAATTTATCAACCAAAACCCTCCACCGCCACGATATCCAATGCCATGGATGTTGGAGATCCAAGCAATTTTGTACGCATCCGAAGATTGTACAACGACGATTTGCAAAAGCTGAGAGCGAATCTTTCATCCTATGCCTTTACCGACGAGGCAACAAAAAAAACAATGAAAAAAATCCATTCCGATACGGGCTACATCTTAGATCCACATGGTGCCGTGGGATATCTTGGCCTAAAGGAATATCAAAAAACCCATCCCAATACCTACGGTATCTTCTTGGAGACCGCACACCCTGTCAAGTTTTTGGATGTGGTTGAAGAAACCATCGGGTACAGTCCCGCTATTCCTCCCCAAATTCAACGAGTGATGGACAAGAAAAAAAGGTCGCATGCCATTTCCACCTATGCAGAGTTAAAGTCCTATCTATTGGCACATTAGCATGTGCAATGCCCCATTTTAACAAAAGATTGTTCAAAACATTGGCCCGGCGAGAGGCGCATCTTAGTCGAATTCAATAAATTTACGGCCATTAAACCAATGGAATGAAAAAGACCGCATTATACGAGACCCACAAGTCATTGGGTGCAAAAATGGTTCCCTTTGCCGGGTACGAAATGCCTGTTTCCTACGAAGGTGTGAACATGGAACACGAAACCGTTCGCAAGGCCGTCGGAGTGTTCGATGTATCGCACATGGGAGAGTTTTTGATTGAAGGGCCCAATGCCCTTGAACTCATCCAAAAAGTGACCTCCAATGATGCTTCCAAGTTGACTATTGGAAAGGCGCAATACAGTTGCCTGCCCAATGAGACAGGAGGCATAGTGGACGACCTTATTGTTTACCAAGTCAAGGATGAAACCTATTTATTGGTGGTCAATGCGTCCAATATAGATAAGGATTGGGAACATATCTCGAAATACAATCAAAGTATAGGCGCCACAATGCGCAACATCTCCGATGATTACTCCCTATTGGCAATTCAGGGACCAAAGGCGGTGGAGGCCATGCAGTCGCTTTCTTCCGTTGATCTCGCTTCCATTAAATTTTACAATTTTGTAGTTTCCGATTTTGCCGGTATCGAACACGTGATCATTTCGGCCACTGGCTATACCGGTTCAGGTGGCTTTGAGATTTATTGCAAGAATTCCGAAGTAAAGCAAGTATGGGACCGCGTGATGGAAGCAGGGGCAGATTTTGGCATCAAGCCGATTGGTTTGGCCGCGCGGGATACCTTACGACTCGAAATGGGTTACTGCCTTTACGGAAACGACATTGACGATACCACCTCCCCTTTCGAGGCCGGTTTAGGTTGGATCACCAAATTCACCAAAGATTTTGTGAACAGCGAGGCCTTGGCCAAGGAAAAAGAAACCGGCCCAAAAAGAAAATTAGTGGCCCTTAAAATGGAGGAAAGAGGTATCCCTAGGAATGGCTATCCCATAGTGGACGAAGCCGGCAAAGAAATAGGCAAGGTAACTTCCGGGACCATGTCACCTTCTTTGTCCCAGGGCATAGGGCTTGGATATGTTACCACAGGGTTTTCCGAAGTTGGCACTACCGTTTACATTCAAATCCGAAAGAGTGCGGTACCCGCGACGGTGGTAAAACTCCCTTTTTATAAAAACACCTAGACCAAATTTGGACAAAAAAAAGATTCTAATACTGGGAGCCAGCGGATTTGTGGGCAATGCCATTTACAAAGAACTCTGCTCCTACTTTGACACGTATGGAACCTGTTGTTCCAACCGTACGTTTGCCTCCAATAACCAGTTTTTGAAATATGACCTGGAGGAAGATGATATTTTCAAAATTTTTGAAAAGGTGCGGCCGGATATCATCATATCTTCCTTACGGGGAAATTTTTCTGCACAGATACAGGCCCATCAGCATATCATGGAATATTTGGTGAAGCATGACACCCGATTGTATTTCATCTCCTCCGCCAATGTTTTTGATGCCTACAGCAAATATCCTTCCTACGAGTTTGACAAAACACTTTCCGAAAGCGTATACGGACGGCTAAAAATAAAGATCGAGAACATGATGATGCGATTGCCCCCGGAAAAAATGGCAATCCTCCGGGTGCCCATGGTGTTTGGCAATACATCGCCAAGAATCAGGGAGATTAAGGAAACCCTGGAAAACAAGGAGCCCATTGAGGTGTTTCCCAATCTCATCATCAATGTGACCAATGATGACCGGTTGACGCAACAATTGCATTATCTCATCAACAGGAACAAAACTGGAATTTTTCATTTGGGGAGTCAAGACCTTATACAGCATGAAGAATTCATCAAAGAGGTGATTCGAAAAATGGGGAACTACCATCCCATTCTAAAACGCGTGTTCACCACCAATGAAGACCGCTATCTGGCCGCCCTTCCCAAGCACAATAAGCTGCCCAAAAACCTGCGGATAAAATACCAGGAAATCATTGACCATCATCTTCCTGTTTAGTTTACCCTTCGGATTTCTCTACCTTTATAAAAATATAGATCTATGGAAAAACTGAATGAAAATCAGGTGAAGGAAGCGCTCAAAAAACTGGATGGATGGTCGTTGGAGGAAGGAATGATCACCAAATCCTTTAAGTTTAAGGACTTTAAGGAAGCATTCGCCATCATGACCCACATTGCATTCGTGTGCGAGGAACAAAACCATCATCCGAACTGGGAAAATGTATACAACAACCTGACCATAAAACTGAACACACACGATGTGGATGGGATCACACAAAAAGATCTGCGCCTGGCACAAAGCATTGAAGGCATCATCAATCCATGAAATAAAGCGCTTAACCAGTACTTGACACAGGGTCAATTTTTGCTAAATTTGCCCGTATTTTTCAGTACATATTCATATGGGAAGAGCATTTGAATTTAGAAAAGCAAGGAAGATGAAACGCTGGGCCGCGATGTCCAAGGCGTTCACCAGAATAGGCAAGGACATTGTAATGGCCGTAAAGGAAGGTGGCCCAGACCCGGATTCCAACTCCAAACTAAGGGCCGTGATCCAGAATGCCAAGGCGGTCAACATGCCCAAGGACAATATTGAGCGGGCCATAAAAAGGGCCTCGGACAAAAGCCAGGGAGACTTTAAGGAAGTCATTTTTGAAGGATATGCTCCCCACGGTATTGCCATTCTGATTGAGACCGCTACAGATAACAATACGAGGACCGTGGCCAACATCCGAAGTTATTTCAATAAATGCAATGGAAGTCTTGGAACTTCCGGTTCGGTGGAGTTCATGTTCGACCATACCTGCAACTTCACCATAAATCCCGAAGGGATAGATTCCGAAGAATTGGAACTTGAGATGATCGATTATGGTGCCGAAGAGGTTTTTGTGGATGAAGATGGCATTCACATCTATGCGCCCTTTGAAAATTTTGGCGCCATACAGAAAGAACTGGAATCACGGGACATTGAAATTATCTCCTCAGGTTTTGAGCGCATTCCCCAAGTGACCAAGGAACTTACCGAAGAGGAAATGGCCGATGTGGAAAAGCTGTTGGAAAAGATTGAAGAGGATGATGATGTGCAGAACGTATACCACACTATGCAGGAATAGGATATACCCCCCGAATAATCGTATTTCAGCTTGTCCAATTTTTAACATTCCAAAATAGATTTACGTTGATATAATTTGTAACTTATTGTACATCAATAAATTATGTTAATCATGAAATCAATCTCAAAATTCATCGCCCTTTTATTGCTCTTGTTTTTTGTTTTATCCTGCTCAGATGACGACGGTACCAGTCTCGAAGGCACCGACATTTCCATCAGCGATATCCAAGGCAATTGGAATGCCATTAGAGCTATTTTTGGTCTGGCGGGAGAAGGCCCCGTGGTAGAGTTTGACGTTTTGGAAGAAGGCGGGTCTGCCACCTTGGCCATTCAGGCCAATGGACGCTTTACGCTGACCCTTAACATTCCCGGAGAAGGTGTCGATACCATTACCGGACAAATGTCTTTTGATGAGGACCTTTTGGTCGTGGAATTTGATGATTCCCCTGGAGAATCGGAATTTTTTGGTATTCAGAGTACCGCCACCACATTGTCCATAAACGGTCCTGCTGAGTTTGATTTTGACGGCGACGGAACGGATGAACCGGCAGAAGTTGAACTGGATTTTGTAAGGGCCTGATCAAAAATTGCATTTGTTTGGTTTAGGAATGATATATTCTAATCTTGAATCCGACTTAGAGATAAATACCTGAACCATGAGAATACCGATATTACTCTTTGCACTATTACTAAGCTCTTCGATACTATCGCAAGAGATGGATTCCGATAAACTGTATGCAATTATCGAAAGGGAGTCGGATACGGTACGAATTCAGGGGAACTCCTATCAGTTCATCATCAATGAGCGTCTATTGATGTGCATTTTTGATGAAAATGCCAACCGCATGCGAATCATCAGTCCCATTATAGAGCGGGAAAAATTGGAAGAGGATGAATTACTAAACGCCTTGGTGGCCAATTTCCATTCCGTACTTGATGTAAAATATGCGCTAAGTGACGAAATAATATGGTCCGTTTATGCCCATCCGCTCAAAGAGCTTTCAGAGCCCCAGGTCGTAGATGCCATTCAACAGGTTTATGCTGCGGCGGTGACTTTTGGGAGTTCCTATTCGAGCACAAATATGGTTTTCCCTGGTAATACGAAAAAAGTGGAGAAACCCAAACCCAAGGTCCTAAAGAAAATTTAGAAACTGTATTCCGGAATTTTTCCTTTCACCCCTTTATAAAAAGCATGGATTTTTTCAAAGTCCAATTCCATATTGGTGCTTGGGAAAAAGGGTTCTGAAATTTTTACTTGTTTCTTGCCGAAATCAAAAGCTACCATGACTATGGGCACTTGGGCCATTTTGGCTATATGATAAAAACCCGTTTTTAAGGTATGCACCTTTTTCCGTGTCCCCTCTGGAGCCAATGCAAAACGAAAAATTTCCCTTTCCCTAAAAATTTGGGCAATGCTTTCCACGGTGTTGGAGTTTTTAGATCGGTCCACCGGGGCACCCCCTGTCCACCTAAAAAACCATCCAAAAGGTGGGTTGAAAAGACTTTTCTTTCCAATATAGTTTATTTCTTTGTTGACCACTTTGCGCACCAATAGCCCTAGGAAAAAATCAAACCAGTGCGTATGGGGGACCACAATGACCACACACTTGTCTACCTCTGGAAAAGTACCCAGCATGTTCCATCCAAGAACTTTGTAGTATATGAATTTGGATAATCTATGCATGTGTCAACCTGTATGTGATATGCAAAATAAAAATAGCCCAAAATGACCCCTATATCTTCTCGTACAGGCCTTGCAGCCGTTTTGGTGTCATTATTGTTTTCCAATTGGGGCCCAGGGCATTTTCCCATAGGGCTTCCATGCCAAGGGCGACATTGATCAATGTATCAAAATCATCTTGGGTGAGATTGGCACAGGTGCCTTGAGGCAATTCAATTTGATGTTTTTGAACCATCTGTTTAAAGAGCTCCACCCCTCTGGGATAAAACTCGCCCAAATGTTGAAATACCAGGCAGTTTCCAATTCCGTGTTTGGTTCCCAATAGATAGGAAAGACCATAGCTCATGGCATGCGCAATGCCCACTTGGGAATAGGCAATGCTCATTCCGCCGTGCCAGGAGGCCATCATCAACTTATCCCTGGATTCGCTTTCCGATAAATCATCCAAGAACACCTCTTTGCACAATTCCAATGCCTTTTCGCCATAGCTTTTGCTAAAAGCATTCAAATAGGTTCCTTCCAAGGATTCAACACAATGGATAAAACAGTCCATTCCCGTATAGAACCATTGATCCTTTGGAACGGTCCGGGTTAAATCCGGGTCCAATATTACTTGATCATACGTGGTATAATCCGAATTGATACCCAACTTTTTTTCCGGTCCCAGAAGCACCGTTGTACGGGACACCTCGGCCCCTGTTCCGCTGACGGTGGGAATACCTACATGATACAGGGAAGGGCGTCCAACCAAATCCCATCCCTGGTAATCCTTGGCCAATCCCTTGTTGTTAAGGAGGATGGATACAGCCTTGGCCAAATCCAACAGTGTTCCCCCACCAATACCAATAATGCCGGATGGTTTCTCATCAAACTTTTCATTGATGTGCGCCACTAGTGTATCCACTTGCTCTGTCTTTGGCTCCTCCTCAGCAGAAACAAAGATTATCTCATCATTGAACATCAATGGTATCCGTGATGCAAATTCTTGGTTCTCAAAAAAATCGTCAATCAAAAAAATGAAGGGTGCATCGGAATTTTTACGTTTGGGCAACAGGATTTCCCCCAATTGGGAAAAACAACCTGGTCCAAAAATGACACGGGGCACCATAGGAAAATTACGGTACGTGGTCTTCTTATTGGGTGTGGTATCTCTATTCTTCAATTCTTCTTTCGTCTTCATCAGTGGTCCAAATACTTCAAAATATCCTTTAAGCGGCTCAATTTTAGATGGTTGTTCACCATTTCCTCTTCTGCGACCATTTCATGTGCCCATGTAGTATGGAACGGTACATGCACGGCCCTCGCACCAATGTTCAATATAGGCAATACATCGGACTTTAGGGAATTGCCAATCATTAAAAACTCGCTCACCTTTATATCCAAATGGTCCAGCAAATTTTGATAATTGCTTTCCTTTTTATCACTCAATACCTCCACGTGATGGAAATACTGGGAAAGGCCGGATTTTTCCAATTTTCGTTCCTGGTCCAACAAGTCGCCCTTTGTCAAAACTATCAAGCGATACTTTCCAGACAATTGGGCCAAAACCTCCTCAACGCCATCCAATAATTCCACGGGGTGTGAGATCATTTTTTTGCCCAGTTCCAGAATCTTGGCGATGGTTTCTTGGGGCACCTGTTTGTTTGAAAGGTCCAGTGCGGACTCTATCATGGACAAAACAAATCCTTTTATGCCATAACCATAGGTCTCCAGGTTCTTCATTTCCATTTTGAAGAGTTCCTGGTCTATTTTGTTCTTGGTCTCATAATCTTCCAACAATTCGGCAAAAAGTTCTTCCGTCTCCCGAAAATAGGTCTCGTTCACCCAAAGGGTGTCGTCTGCATCGAACCCGATTACCTTTATGCTTTTGAAATCTACTTCCATGCCCTTCTCGCGTGTTCCAAATCCTCTGGGGTATCAATTTCGATACCGGTGACATGCGTTTCCACCATCTTTATTTTTTTTCCGTATTCCAGGAACCGAATTGCCTCAATCTTTTCCTTGGCCTCCAAGGGCCGCATGGGCAATTGTTGAAAATCCAACAAAGCTCTTTTCCTAAAGGCATAAACCCCTTTGTGCTTATAATAGGTTGATGTCACTTTTTCATCCCTTGGATAGGGAATGGGTGATCTTGAAAAATAAAGTGCAAAGTTTTGGTTGTCCACAACCACTTTTACTGTATTGGGGTTTGAAATCTCTTCCCAATCTGAGATTGGGGTCATCAGGGAAGCCAGGTCAATTTGTTTCTCATCATCTGCCTTGAAAACAGCAATTGTCTTTGCCAAACTCTCTTTATCGATAAAGGGTTCATCTCCCTGCACATTGATGACGATGTCCACCTCCATATCAAGAATGGCCTCGGCTATCCTGTCACTGCCGCTCTCGTGTTGATTTCTGCTCATGATCACTTTTCCACCAACTTCACCAATGGCCTTTGCAATGGTTTCACTGTCGGTGACCACATAAACCATATCAAACAATCCGGTATTTACAGCCGCTTCATAAGTGCGCACAATTACCGGTTTCCCACACAGATCCTGCATAAGCTTTGCCGGAAATCGCGAGGCCTGGTATCTGGCCGGAATCATTGAAATTACTTTCACATTTGCAAAATCTGGTTGACGTTTTACCTTTTGGGCCGCAATTTACGGTATATCCTGAAGATGATAACCAAGATTATGATGACCAATATGGCGGCAATGGGTGGAACCAAAATCGAAGCGGTTGAAACCGCTACCGCCGTTCCGGTTTCTATGGTTGCTACCAAAGGGTTTGCCAATCCACCCGTCGTGGTCGTTGAGGTCAATCTTCCGGCGGCATTGGCTCCCTTTATGGCGGTCGCCGTACCCCCTCCAGCAATAATAGCCAATGACCAAGTGACCACAGGATCTAAATTGGCAATTGTTGAGACCATCACGGCCGTACCCGCCACGGCTGCCAAAGGAACAGCTATGGAATCCAAGGCATTGTCCAGCCAAGGGATGAAATAGGCAAAAATTTCCACCAAAGTGGCAACGCCCAAGGCAACAAGTGCCGTAAGGCTACCTATCCACTGCCAATTTTCATTGAGCTCCCAAGCACCAAAGTGTGCAGCCAAGCTGAGGGCAAACAATGGCAGAAACACCCTAAATCCGACCGAAGCGGCCAAACCGATTCCTAAAAAAATACTTAGTATGGTATCCGGTGATAAGTTCATGGTCATGTCTAAAATAGCGTATTCCTAGTCAAGAAAAAAATCATCTTTGAATCCGATTAGGTACAATCGTCTCTGAGCCCTTGTTACCGCTGTGTAAAGCCATCTCAAATAGTCTTTATCCACCCCATTTGGCAAATAGGGCTGTTCAACAAATACAGTGTCCCACTGTCCCCCCTGGGATTTGTGGCACGTAATGGCATATGAAAATTTAACCTGTAGTGCATTAAAGAATCTGTTGTTCTTTACGCCCAGGAACTTTTTGTATTTTGATTTCTCGTGAGCGTAGTCTTGCATTACCTCTTGGTACAGCTTGTTCCCATCATCGTAGGAAAGCGATGGGGTCTCCGCGTTTATGGTATCCAACAGCAATACGGTTTCAAAGGGTTTTTGATTCGGATAGTCCACCATTTTCACTTTCACCTCGGCAAAAGAGAACCCATAGAGTTCCTTTATGGAAAAAAGCTCCAATATTTCAATGATATCCCCATTGGCAATAAACCCGGCCTCTGAATTGGGTCTAAGCCAAAAGTAGTTGTTCTTGACCACCATCATGTAGTCGCCTACGGCTATTTCGCTGTCCAAAAACAGGATGCGTTCCCTAATGTTCTTATTATAAAGGTTGGCCCGTTTGTTGGACCGCACAATGATCACAGTCTCCTCTTTTCCCTTTTCGAGGTAGGAAGAATCTATGGCTTCTTGAATGTCGTTGCCGTCAACCAGTCTCACAACATCTTTGAAAGGAGCCAATTCAAACTGAAAACGGTCAAAAAATTGGGATTGGAGTTGTTCCCTTAAATTGGTGGCATTGTATAGGATCCCGGAATTTTCGGCTTGCCGCATCACCTCATCCAGTTCCATGGTCTGCACCTCTTTATCATAGTTCAAGGACAATCTTTCCTCTTCCAGAGCCGGACTGATCTCCAGTTTCACCGGTGGCAATTGCGCCGTATCCCCTATCAATATCAATTTGCAGTTGTTACCTGAATGCACAAAGTACATAAGGTCATCCAGCAGCGAACCATTTTCAAAGAGCTTGGAGTCTGCTGGGGAATCCGAAATCATGGAAGCCTCATCTACTATGAACAGGGTGTTCTTATGCTTGTTGGGGGCTAGTATGAACTGCACGCCACCTCCTTTTTGTTTCTTGGGGAAGTAAATCTTTTTATGGATGGTAAATGCCATATCCCCGGCATACAGCGACATTACCTTTGCCGCCCTGCCAGTTGGTGCCATGAGCACGGCACTCTTCTTTATCTTCCAAAGATTATTGACAATGGTGGCAATAATGGTGGTTTTTCCCGTACCGGCAAAACCCTTTAAAAGGAACAATTCGTTCCTTTTCCCCTCCAAAATAAACTGGCTGAGTCGCTCCAGTGCCACATGCTGTTTTTCGGTAGGTTCATGTGGGAACTTTTCGGTCAAAATCTTCAAAAAACCAGATGCTTGGGGGTAGTCCATGTGGGTTAAAGATAGTATGGTTTTTTAAAGCAAAAAGTTTCGTGATTAAAAAAAAATTGTAGATTTGTCTGTAACCGCTAAATTAACTCTGAAAGACAATACCGATTATGTTAAACTTAATTCTTATCGTTGTACTAATATTCCTGGTGACCATCGGGCTTGTATTCGTTATTGACAGATTCCTACCCCAAAAAATCAAACCTTTTCTTGTACTCGGCTTTGGACTGTTGAGCATTTTCCTGGGCTATAAAATATACCAATCCGTCAATGCGCCCATTGAGTTCAACAAGGTAAGACAGGAAAGATTTTCAAAAGTAATTGCCAAACTAAAGGATATCAGGGACTCCCAGGAGGCCTACAAGGTGGTGAACGGAAAGTATGCCAATGATTTCAATAGCTTGGTGCAGTTTATCGACACGGCCAATTTCACCATTACCCAGCAGCGCGATTCCTCCTTTATGCGCTTCGACAAGGTTTACCAAATCGAGTTGCAGCAGGATACCGTGGTCATTGACACCTTGGGTTTTATAAAAATAAGGGATTCCCTTTTCAGGGACAGCGATCGCTATAAGACCATGATGAATGTTCCTTATGCCCAAAATGATGAGAAGTTTGAAATGAAGGCGGACATCATCGACAAAAGTGGCTATAAAGCAGCTGTTTTTGAGGCAAAAGTAAAAAAGGACATCATCCTGTATGACCAACCCGAAGATTTAAGAACAAGGGAGAATGCCCACCAAAGTGTGGAAGAGGTCAACGGAACCGAAATAAAAGTGGGCTCTCTTACCGATGTAAGCACCAATGGTAACTGGCCACCGATCTATGACAGAAAGGACAACTAATATAGCGCAGGAAAGCACAGAAAATACCTTTAAGAAACTGTCCATTCAAGTTGGTTTGAATGGACTTTCTTTTTGTGCAGTGGACACTGTATCCAATAAAATTTTGCTGTTTGAAAAAGTGGACTTCAAATTGACCTCCACCCCCTACCTGATGCTCAAGGAGCTAAAAAACGTTTTGAACGAGCATAAGGATGCCTTGAAAGATTTTTCCGAGGTCGTTGTCATACACAAAAATGGACTTTTCAGCCTAGTGCCCAAACCCCTTTTCCACAAAGATGAACTGCCCAATTACCTAAAATTCAATGCGAAAATCATGGCCAATGACCAAATTGCCTATGATGAAATTGAAAATCAGGACATCGTCAATGTCTATGTCCCCTACACCAACGTAAACAACCACATCTTTGATCTTTTTGGGGAATTTGAGTTCAAGCACAGCGGTTCAGTGTTGATCTCAATGCTGCTCAACCAAGGAAGGATGGGCACAGACCCTGTTTGCTATGTGCAGGTCTCAAAAAAGGAAATGGAAATGGTGGTCATTTCAGAAAAGAAACTTTTGTTCTACAATCAGTTCGAGTATGGGACAAAGGAGGATTTGCTGTACTTTCTCCTTTTCAGCCTGGAACAGTTACAAGTGGATTTGGAAAAGATCCAGCTTAAACTGTTCGGCTCCATTGATGAAGGCGATGCTCTTTACGAGCTGTGCCGCAAATATATCGGCAACGTGTCGGTTTTTGTCCCAAGCCATGCCGCATTTCCTTTTGATGAAATGGAAAATCAAACCATTGACCTTACCGTACTCAGTTCCCTTTAATGCGAATCATATCTGGAAAATATAAGGGCAGAAGACTTGTTGCACCTAAAAAACTCCCCGTAAGGCCCACTACTGACATGGCGAAAGAGGGGCTGTTCAATATTTTGAACAATAGATTTCAATGGGATGGAATAAAAGTACTGGACCTATTTGCAGGTACGGGTAACATAAGTTTTGAATTTGCCTCAAGGGGAGTCGAGGAGATTGTTGCGGTGGACAGTTTTGCCGGTTGCATACAATACATCAACAAAATAGCACAGGAATTGGACTTTCCCATTACGCCGCTAAAATCCAATGTCTTCAAATTCTTGGAGCGTACCCAGCAAAAGTTTGACATCATCTTTGCAGATCCTCCCTATAATCTTGCCGAAGAAAAGCTTACCAGTATCATAGGCCATGTAATGGAAAAAGGGCTTTTGGAAGAAGGTGGCGTACTGGTCCTTGAACATGCCGAACAGAAGAATCTGTCCTCCCATGCGCATTTTAGCGAGGCAAGGAAATATGGAAGCAGTGTTTTTAGTTTTTTCAAAAAATAAAGCAGGCCATAAGCCGGATTCTGTATATCCCTACCATTTATCTAGGCCCCTGGTTGCCCAAAAGCTCAATCCGCCTACCCTCCAACTTGGACGTGCCGCCCTTTAATGTTGGTTTACATGGCGTTTCACCGCATAGAGTTTACCTGATTTCACTACAGCCGAACTGTACTTGCTTTCTGTTGCACTTGTCCTCACCTTTCGGTGGACGGGCGTTACCCGCTATGCCGCACTACGGTGTCCGGACTTTCCTCTCCAACTAATGTTGCAGCGATAAGGTGGCCTGCTCTGTGCAAAGATACTGCGATTGTTAATAAAAAGTAGGTTACATAGGTTACCAAAAGCAGGTTTGCGGAATCCTATTTTTATATTTGTACTAACCAGAAATTTCCAGATTTTGGAACCTTTCATAGTATCCGCCCGTAAATATCGTCCACAGACCTTTAAGGATGTGGTAGGACAGGAGGCCATCACCAATACCCTGCTCAATGCCATTGAGAACGATCATCTGGCACAAGCATTGTTGTTTTGTGGCCCAAGAGGGGTTGGAAAAACCACTTGTGCAAGAATTCTGGCCAAGCAAATAAACCAAGATGGTACACAAAGGGAGGATGAGGACTTTGCTTTTAACATTTTTGAACTCGACGCCGCTTCCAACAACTCGGTAGATGACATACGAAACCTGATTGATCAGGTGCGCATACCTCCGCAGGTTGGAAAATATAAAGTGTACATAATCGACGAGGTACATATGCTCTCCCAATCCGCATTCAACGCTTTTTTAAAGACCCTGGAGGAGCCCCCAAAACATGCCATTTTTATATTGGCAACCACGGAGAAGCACAAAATTATCCCGACCATACTTTCCCGTTGCCAAATTTTTGACTTCAAACGGATCACGGTCAAGGATGCCGCAGAATATTTGAAATATATAGCTGAACAGCAGGATATTGAAGCTGAAGAGGGCGCACTCCACATCATCGCGCAAAAAGCGGATGGCGCCATGCGGGATGCCCTATCCATTTTTGATCGTGTCGTGAGTTTTTCCGGGAAACAACTGAGCAGGAAAGCGGTCACGGAAAATCTGAATGTTCTGGATTATGATACCTATTTTTCCGCTACGGATTTAATTCTGGAAAACAATATCCCCGAACTGCTCTTGCTCTTCAACAAGACACTTTCACTCGGGTATGATGGACACCATTTCATTTCTGGATTGGCCACACATTTCAGGGATCTGTTGGTCTGTCAGCATCCTGATACCATCAGTCTGTTAGAGGTGAGTGATGATGTGAAAAACCAGTACCACGATCAAGCAAAGAAAGCGGACAAACGCTTTTTATTAAAGACACTTGACTTGGCAAACGACTGCGATCTAAAGTACAAGGCTAGCAAAAACCAGCGTCTTTTGGTGGAGCTCACCTTAATGAAAATGGCCTCCATCACCTTTGATGGTGAAAAAAAAAAGCGTGATTTCATAATCCCTGCCTCGCATTTTGTAAAAATAGATGCTCCCAATACGCAGGCCCATCCACCAAAACAAGAAACACAAGAGACTATCCCTCAGCTTGAAAGTGTAGCAGCGTCGGAAGAAATGTTACAAGAGGAGCAGTTGGAAACGATTCAAGAACCTCCACCGAACTATCAACCCAAGAAGAAAATTGAGATCAAGAATCCTGTTAAAAGGGTTTCGGGCCTGTCCTTGTCCAGCATAAAGGCGAAAAAGGAACATGAAAATGTCAAAGCCCCTAATCTTTCCAAGGAAGAGCTTCCCACAGAGCCGTTCTCTGAGGAGGAGATGCAACAGCACTGGAACGATTTTACACAAATGCTAAACGACAAGGGGAGAAAAATACTGGCGAGCAATTTTCAAACCGATGTACCCAAGCTAAAGAACGTAAACACCATTTGGATCGAACTTCCCAATGCCACCATGAAGAAAGAAGTGGAACTCGAACAAAGCCTGATGCTGGATTATCTAAAACAAAAGCTTAACAATTATTCCATTTCGCTGCAAATAACCGTAAATGAGGAAACCGCCAAGAAATTTGCCTTCACCCCGGCGGAAAAATATCAAAAACTAAAAGAGAAGAATCCCGCCATTGAACTGTTGCGCAAAGAGTTTGATCTCGATTTTTAGACCCTGGCCCATTCCTTGTATCTTTGCTTTTTAACTCGCTATAATACCAAGTCTCATGTTAGGACTAAAATTACCGACGGACCCAAGATGGGTGAACATCGTTGAAAAAAACATTGAAGAAATACTCACCGATCACGCGTATTGCGAACAGAAAGCAGCAAGCACGGCCATTTCGCTCATTATAGGTTTTCCGGAAAAGTCAGAATTGGTCAAGGAAATGACGGCTTTGGCACGGGAGGAAATGGGACACTTCAACATGGTACATGACAAAATCCTGAAACGGGGTTGGGTCTTGGGCCGGGAAAGGAAAGATGCCTATGTGATCGAGTTGATGAAGTTCTTTCCCAAAGGAGGGAGCAGGGAAACCCATTTGGTGCACAAGCTGTTGTACGCCGCCCTTATTGAAGCCAGGAGCTGTGAAAGGTTTCGGCTGCTTTCAGAAGAAATTCAGGATGGGGAACTGGCCGAATTCTATAGAAGTTTAATGGTCAGCGAAGCCAACCACTATACCATGTTCCTAAAATTTGCCCGCCAATACGGTAACCGCGACGAAGTGGACCGCAAATGGCAAGAACTGCTTGACTACGAAGCAGAATTAATGAAAAATCTGGGCAAAAAGGAAACCATGCACGGTTGAGCCTATTGGTAATATAGGGTTTTGATCATCCCATCGGCCAGACCTATTTTGGGAACATGTATTTTTTTTGCCTTGCTCCACTTGGCAGCGTTCAAGAAAATTTTTGAAGCTGGTATGATCACATCCGCCCTATCCTGATTTAGGCCTAATTCCGATATCCGGTCGTCATAATCCATACTGTTCAGAAAGTGATATTGGGCATTCAACCAAATATAGGACAATGGTTGCCCTACCTTTCTACCGGACATTTTGTGAAGCTTGTTAATGTTTCCTCCAGAACCGATGATCTCAATTTGACTGTCTGGACTTACCCTTTGGGTAATCCAATCCCTGACCTCTGCCCAAACCGAATCATCAACCAAATTGTTCAAGATCCGTACGGTACCTATTTTAAATGATTTGGACACCTGGGGCTTGCCATTTTCAAAAAAGGTGAACTCCGTGCTACCGCCTCCCACATCCACATAAAGATAACATCTATCACTTTTTATGATATCCTTTAAATCCGTCGAGGCAATGATGGCAGCTTCCCGTTTACCATCAATGATTTCAATCTTGATTCCCGAGGCCTTGTATACCTTCTCCACCACTTCTCTTCCATTCTTGGCCTCCCGGAGCGCAGAAGTTGCACAGGCCATGTATTTTTCAACACCATATACTTTCATCAACAGATCGAAGGATTGCATGGTTTGGATCAATCGAGCAAGGCTATTATCAGAAATGGAAGCGCGCAAGAAGGAATCCTCCCCCAATCGCACAGGTACCCGCACCAACTCGCTTTTTTTGAATGCAGTGGGCTTATCCGTCTGTTCTATCACATTGTTGATGAGCAATCTTACGGCATTGGAGCCTATATCTATTGCTGCGAACTTACGTATTATCAAATTGTGTAGGTTTTAGGATTGCAACTTTTTCTGATAGTAATAGTACAAAGCAAATTGTGACCTGATCGGTTCCTCCCCGGATTTTCTTTTCCGATAGGCATTGTCCTGTTTGTCCGAAAACACCCTGGCCTTTGTATTATCACTCCAAGAAATCTCAAAAGTGTCCAAGAGTTCCTGTTTTATCTCTGGATCATAGATGGGGCAGCCCACTTCAACCCTGAAATCCAAGTTACGGGTCATCCAGTCCGCTGACGAAATATAGACCTTGGGATTTCCGCCATTTCCAAAGATAAACACCCTGGGATGTTCCAAAAACTTGTCGACCACACTAATGGCCTCAATATTCTCGCTCATTCCGGGCACTCCTGGAATAAGACAACATATGCCCCTGATTATCAGCTGTATCTTCACCCCTGCCCTGCTGGCCTCATATAACTTATCCACCATCTTATAGGATGTAAAACTGTTCATCTTCACCTTGATGAAGGCCTCCCTGCCTGCCTCGGCATTGGCAATCTCGTTATCAATAAGCCTAATGAAGGTTGACTTAGTATAGTGTGGTGAAACTATAAGGTGTTTGTACTTGTATATCTTATAATTTGTTTCAAAGAAGTCAAAAACCTTGCTCATATCCTTCAAAATGCCCTCATGGGCAGTGAACAAGGTGTAATCCGTATAAATCTTGGCGGTCGATTCATTAAAGTTGCCCGTGCTGATAAAACCGTATCGTTTAATGCCTTCGCCTTCTTCCCTCTCGATCATGCATATCTTGCTGTGCACCTTAAGACCAGGCACCCCAAAAATCAGGTTGACTCCTTCTTCTTGCAATTGGTTGGCATATTCGATGTTGGCACGCTCATCAAAACGGGCCTGAAGTTCTATTTGGACGGTAACCTGCTTTCCATTTTTGGCCGCATTGATCAACGCAGAGGCCACTTGGCTGTCATCCGCCAATCGGTAAACAGTTATCTTGATGGTACGTACCTTGGGGTCCAAAGCAGCTTCACGGAGAAACTTGGTTACGTAGCTAAAGGACTGGTATGGCGTATAGATCATAAAATCCTTGTGCGCTATGAGTTCCAAAAGACTCCCCTTCATGCTAAAACCCTTAACGGGCAGTGATTCTATTTTTTTGTACATCAAATCCTCTCTGCCCAAACTGGGAAAGCCCATATAATCCCTCCTGTTGTGATACCTTCCACCGGGAATAACGCTGTCGGTGTCCACAATGTTCATTTTTTCCTTAAGAAATTGGAGGGTATCCTTATCTATGCTCTTGTCGTAGACAAAACGGACCGGGTCACTTATTTTCCGACTTTCAACGCTGGACGATATCTTTTCGATGAAGCTTTTGGTAAGGTCGTTATCAATGTCAAGCTCAGCATCACGGGTAATCTTGATCATGTGCGCTGAAATGGACTCGTATTCGAACATGGTGAACACGTTGTCCAGGCAAAATCGGATAAGATCATCCAGGATAATGATAAAGTTCTTGTTCCCCTCCTTGGGCAGTTCCACAAATCTGTCGATGCCCTTTGGAATTTCGATCAGTGCATATCGGTTTGGGCCGTGGTGATTGGCGTGGTCTTTTTTCATTACCATTTTTACTGCCAAATAGGCCGCCGTATCGTTCAGCAACGGAAATTCGGTAAGGTCGTTGAGGATGATGGTCATCAGTTCTTGGTTCACTTTTTTAAAAAAGTAATCCCTGATGAATTCTGCTTGCCCCTCGGTGATTTCCTTCTCATTGATAATGAAAATATTCTCTTGCTCGAGTTCTTTTTCAATGCTCTTGAATATTTCCAAACTCCTGGACTGCTGTGCGATAACAATTTTGGTGATTTCCTCCAACAGATCTTTGGCCCTTTCTCCACCCAAGACACTTTTTCCTGTTTTTCCAGCATCCACAATACGCTTTACGGTTGCATAGCGCACCTTGAAAAACTCATCCAAATTGTTGCTGAAAATACCCAAAAACCTCAGGCGGTCTATCAACGGCACTTTTTTGTCCGCACTTTCTTGAAGCACCCGTGCGTTAAAATGCAGCCAACTTATCTCCCTGTTGACATATTCGTTCCTTACTTTGATCATTTATTTTTTTAAATGTTTTGGAAATATCAATTGCTCAATGGTACCCTTTCCAATTTTCGTCCAGTTATCTTCCTTAAAAACTATATGGACCAGCCCGGCCGTGGGTACGTTGTCAATATACCTATCTCCCCATGTATTTGCAAGCGTTGTGAAGGCATAATTATGTCCAAATATGGCAACCTTGTGAAGATCGTTGTCCAATTGCTGAACAAATTGGCGGACACTGTTCCCAGAAAAGTCGTAAAGGGATTCCGTTACACGAAATCTTTCCAAATTGTACTCTTGATTCCTGAGAAAAATCATACTGGTGTGCAAGGCCCGGTTCGCTGGACTGGAAAAGGCAAAATCAATTTGCGCGCCACCTGACCTAAATTTCTTACCTACCAAATGGGCATCATTTATTCCCCTTTCCTGCAACGGTCTATCCTTATCGGAAATATCATAGTCCCACGATGATTTTCCATGTCGCATCAATATCAAATGTTTCATACAAATCGGTTTTAGGGTGCCAATCGCTCTATTTTCCAATCCAGATCTTCTACCAAAGTATATCTGATCCTGTCGTGCAGTCTATTGGGACGGCCCTGCCAAAATTCCATTGACATCGGGCGGACCAAGTAGCCGCCCCAATGCGGAGGTCTGTCAATTTCCTTCCCCTCATACTTTTTTTCCAATGCGGCCAATTCCTTTTCCAGATATTCCCTGGACTCTACCACCTCACTTTGATTGGAGACGATAGCCCCCAATTTACTTCCCTCTGGCCTGGATTCAAAGTATCCATCGGACATGTTCCCGGGGATTTTTTCTGCAGTGCCCTTTATTATGATCTGGCGCTCAAGACTGTGCCAAAAAAAGGAAATGCACACTGCTGGATTGTTGGCAATGGCCCTGCCCTTTTCACTTAGGTAGTTGGTATAGAAAATGAACCCTTCATAGGTGTACTTTTTCATAAGAACCACCCTGTTTTTTGGAAAACCGTCCAAACCGATGGTGCTGATTGTCATGGCATTGGGTTCTTCCAGACCTTCGGTAGCCTCTGCCTCATAGAACCACTTTTGGAATTGCTGCATGGGGTTCGCATCGATGGAATCCTCGGTCAATGAGCTCTTTTCATAAGCCTTCCTGTAATTGCTCAGGTCATTTTGCATGCGTATCAATCTGGATTACCCTCAAATTTCAGCAAAAGATGGGAAATGGGAAAGGTATTGGACCGTTTTTATATTTTTTGATCAGATCTCAAAGGTTTTCCCATCTTCAGACAGTTCCACATTGGGAAATTCTGTCAAGGCTTCTTCCCTAAAAACCTCGATGGATTTATAGCGGGTGGAATAGTGTCCCAATATAAGTTGGCCCGCGCCGGCCTTCTTTGCGATTACCGCAGCCTGCTTGGCCGTTGCATGTTTGGTTTTTTCACAAAGTCTTGATTCTGTCTCCAAAAAAGTAGATTCGTGATAGAGCACATCCACCCCTTTGATGAGGGGCAATATATTCTCATCATAGGCGGTATCGCTGCAAAAAGCATAGCTTTTAGGTTGGGGCGGATCAAAAGTGAGTTTTTTGTTGGCTATTGTTTTTCCCTCCTTGTCAATCCCATCCTTGCCCTCTTTTATTTTGATGAACTGGCTCCTATCTATTCCATGTTTGATGGCTGCCTCCACATTTAGGGTCCGGGGTGCTGGTTTTTCGCTGAACAGGAAACCGTTGGTATATACCCGATGATCCAGGGGTATGGTATGGACGCTCAGTTTATCGTCTTCAAAGAGAAGCTCAGAACCATGGGAGTCCAATTCATGGAAAACCAACGGATAATTTGTCCAAGAGTCCCCAAGTTTAAGGAAAAGGGTGATGGCCTCCTTGATGCCCTTGGGTCCATAAACATGTAATTCCGTTTCCCTTCCCAGCAACCTAAAGGTTGAAATCAATCCTGGAAGTCCAAAAAAGTGATCTCCGTGCAGGTGGGAAATGAAGATATGCTTGATCCTTGCGAATTTTATCCTGTACTTTCTGAGCTGCACCTGGGTGCCTTCCCCACAATCAATCAAAAAAATTTGGTTCTTAATCTCAAGTACCTGTGATGTTGGGTTGGTGAATGTTCTTGGAGTTGCGGAGTAACAACCTAATATTGTTAACTTCAAAATAAATGGAAAATTGAAAATGGAAAATGAAAAATTATATGGTAAGAAGATATTATCGTCATGATCAATACTTAAACTTTCAATTTTGAGGATTTTACAATTGAGGCCAGTAATTTGATCAATTGCGTAATTTCATCGTTCAATTTGGCATAATTCGTTTCTGAAACGTATTCCGATCGAAACAATATATCAAGCCAGTACCTTGTTTCATTGGCCTCCTTGAGGGCTATGTTCATTTTATGTGTGAAATCTTTCCTGCTCTCCGCATGTTCAGCCTCTCGCACCAAAGCGCCAATGGAGGTGCCCGAACGTAATAATTGCTTGGATAGAACGAATTCCTTATGCTCAGACTGTAACTTCTTGTAGAAGTGCACTATATCAAGGGCAAAACTGAAGCTCTTTTTCTGAACAATATTCTCCTTGGGCAAATCTTTAATTTTCAATTATTCATTTTAACCTTACAATCAAAGATCTAGGTCCCGTTCTATCTCTTCCATTTCGATGATGTCCCTGGCCTCTTGAAGCGTGGGTACCAGACTGATTTCGTCAGGCACCTCATCATAAGAGACCCTATCGGTCACCAACACAAAAGATTTTTTAGACGCTTTATGGGTATTGGAAATGTCCAAAAACTCGAGAATATCATTTGCCGTTAGCTTGTTGAATGAAAAAAGGTTGACAATGATATTGTCGTGTTTCAATTTGGGATATGCCTTGTTCAAATTTTCCAAGAAGGTCGTAAGGGAAATCTTTTCCTGAAAAACAATGGTGGTTGTTCCTTCTTTGTCGAAAATCATTTTATTTAATTTTTGATGCCAATAAATATAATACAGCCATTCGGATCGCCACTCCATTTTCCACTTGTTCCAGAATAATGGATTGGTTGGAATCCGCTACGTCACTTGTGATCTCCACCCCCCTATTAATGGGTCCCGGGTGCATCACCACTATGGATTTGTCCAAACTGTTCAACAGTTGTTTGTTCAGCCCAAACTGCTGGGTATACTCCCGCGTGGATGGAAAATAGCTGATGTCCATCCTTTCGCGCTGTACCCGAAGCATGTTGGCCACATCACACCATTCCAAAGCTTTTCTCAGATTGGTTTCAACAGTCACACCTAGCGATTCAATATGCTTTGGTATCAAGGTTTTGGGTCCACATACCTTTACCTGGGCGCCTTGTAGCTTCAGCGCAAAAATATTGGACAGGGCCACCCGGGAATGCAGGATGTCCCCGACTATGACCACATTCTTACCACCAACATCGCCCAACTTTTCTCGAATGGAATAGGAATCCAAAAGAGCTTGGGTGGGATGCTCATGGGCTCCATCACCGGCATTTACTATGGAAGCGTTTACATGCCTTGCGAGAAAGATCCCAGCTCCCGGATTGGGATGCCGCATTACCACCATATCCACTTTCATGGACAGGATATTGTTTACGGTATCGATTAAGGTTTCTCCCTTTTTTACCGAGGATTGAGAAGCCGAAAAATTCACCACATCGGCGGATAGCCTTTTTTCTGCCAGTTCAAAAGAGAGCTTGGTCCGCGTGCTATTTTCAAAAAAGATATTGGCTATGGTCACATCCCGTAGGGTGGGAACTTTCTTTATGGATCTGTTTATTACTTCCTTAAAGTGGTCGGCCGTTTCAAAAATGAGCTCGATATCCTTTTTCTTCAGATATTTTATTCCCAATAAGTGGTTTACGCTCAATTCGCCCATCGTGCTATTTGCTAACTAAGTACACAATATCTTTTCCATCATTTTCCTTCCACATCACCTTTACTTTCTCCTCGTTTATGGCATCGACCTGCCTGCCACGATAATTGGGCTGAATGGGCAAATGCCTGCTAAATCTTCTATCGATCAGGGTAAGCAACTCAATGCTTAATGGTCTACCAAAGGATTGGATGGCCGTCAGGGCCGCCCTTATGCTTCTTCCGGTGTAGAGCACATCATCAACAAACACCACTTTCTTGTCTTCGACCAAAAAGTCCATTTTTGTTGTGTTCGCTGCCAAAATCTTATCGGAACGCCCAAAGTCATCCCTAAAAAAGGTGATGTCCAAAAAGCCCAGTGCAATGTGTTTTATCTTGTAATCGTCCCTTAGGATCTTTGCCAGTCTTTCTGCCAAAAAGATTCCCCTGGGTTGAATTCCAATCAAGGCCGTATTGCTAAAATCCAGATGATTTTCAAGGAGTTGACAGGCCAAACGGTGCAGTATGATGTTTATTTCCTTCGAAGTAAGCAGTACTTTTTGACTCATTTGCGTTGCGACCGACTCTGTTGAAAACAAAAGTAATCAATTCTTTAGAATGTAAAGGTCAAAAAAAGCCCCGCCTAAATGGCAGGGCTCGTTGTATCTGTATGGCTAACCGATTATTTTTTCTTGGAATCGGCTTCCATTTTATCCTTCAACGCCTGTAGCTGTGCATTGGCATCTCCAAGGGTCGGTGCGGCTTCATCAGAAGAAGCTGCCCTTTTCTTGGCTGCTTTTACGTTGCGGTCCTCTTGCTCCCTAAAGATGGCGGTATGACTTGCAACCACACGCTTGAAATCCTTATTGAACTCGATGATCTTGAATTCGGCCTCTTCACCTTTCACAAGTTTTTTGCCGTCTTCTTTTTCCATATGCCTCGAAGGCACAAAACCAACAATATCCTCATTGAAGTTGATGGTGGCGCCTTTGTCGACCACTTCTGCAATGGACGCCTTGTGGACAGTTCCCTCAGCAAACTCTTTGGAATACTTGTCCCAAGGGTTCTCTGTGGTCTGCTTGTGGCCCAAGCTCAACTTACGGCCCTCAACATCCAATTCCAATACTTCAACTTCCAAGGTATCGCCCACGTTTACGAACTCTGATGGGTGTTTGATTTTCTTGGTCCAAGAAAGGTCGGAGATATAGATCAATCCATCAATTCCTTCTTCCATTTCAACGAACACACCAAAGTTGGTAAAGTTCCTTACGATTCCTTTGTGTTTGGAACCTACGGGGTATTTGGAAGTGATATCGGTCCATGGGTCTGGGGTCAACTGCTTGATGCCCAAGGACATTTTGCGGTCTTCCCTATCCAGGGTCAACACAACGGCCTCGACCTCATCGCCCACATTCACAAAATCCTGTGCAGATCGCAAATGTGTGGACCAGGACATTTCCGAAACGTGGATCAATCCCTCAACACCTTCGGCAACCTCGATAAAGGCCCCGTAGTCAGCGATAACCACCACTTTTCCTTTGACCTTATCCCCTACTTTGATCTCATCGCCGAGGGCATCCCATGGATGTTTCTCCAATTGCTTAAGACCCAATTGGATCCTAGATTTGTTGTCATCAAAATCAAGGATGACCACGTTCAGTTTCTGATCCAGTTCCACCACCTCGTTGGGGTGGTTGATGCGGCTCCAGGAAAGATCGGTAATGTGGATCAATCCATCCACGCCACCAAGGTCTATAAAGACTCCATAGGAAGTGATGTTCTTCACAACACCTTCCAATACCTGGCCTTTCTCCAACTGGCCGATAATCTCTTTTTTCTGTTCTTCGATGTCCGCTTCAATCAAGGCTTTGTGGGAAACTACCACGTTCTTGAATTCATGGTTGATCTTAACCACTTTGAACTCCATGGTCTTTCCTACGTATTGATCATAGTCACGGATAGGCTTAACATCTATCTGGGAACCGGGCAGGAACGCTTCAATTCCGAATACATCGACGATCATACCACCTTTGGTCCTGCATTTTACAAAACCGGTAACGATCTCCTCCTTGTCGTGGGCATCGTTCACGCGATCCCATGCCATAATGGTCCTGGCCTTTCTGTGCGACAATACCAATTGTCCGGTCTTGTCCTCACGGATATCGATGAGCACCTCAACCTTGTCCCCTACCTTAAGATCGGGATTGTAACGGAACTCGTTCAGGGAAATAACCCCTTCAGACTTTGCATTGATGTCGATGATAGCCTCTCGGTCTGTCATGTGGACCACTTTTCCCTCGACCACTTCCTCATCGGCGGTGTCCACAAAATTTTCCTCTACGAGTGCTTCAAATTCCTTGAGCTTTTTGTCATCAACACGCTCAATTCCTTCTTCGTACCTTTCCCAATCAAAGTTTTCCAAAAATTCCTTGGGATCCTGTTGGGTCTTGGTTTCTTCTTTTACTTCTTGTACGGTTTCGGCAACTTCCACTGCCTCAACATTAGTTTTTTCTTCAGCCATGCGCTGATATTCAATTTGTATTCCGCGTTTTACAAGAGTTGAACAATTACCGCGAAAGGGTTTATAAGATTAGTTTCACTTTCCTTTTTCCTCTTGCTGCTTTGTTAAAAAAGGAGCGCAAAAATACAACTAAATTCTTGTTTTACAAAGCATAGGGGCCAAAGGTTTGCCGCATGCGAAAGTATAGTCAAATTTTCATGGCAAAATCTATTAAGAATACCTATATTGAAAGCTCTAATTATTAACTAAAAAAAATACGATCATGAGTGTAAAAGCAAAATATCAGCCCGTTTTGGACCTGGGTGCAAAATTGAACATAAAGAACGGCGATGTTAGCGAGGAAGGCGGCGTGCTGAAAATAAAGGGCACGGCCGGAACCCAGTATGAGAAAAACCTTTTGTGGGACAAGATCAAGGAAATCGGGGGTCAGAATCCTTCCGACGTCAAAGCGAACATTGGCGTTGAAGACGACTCGGTTTTCCACAGGCACACCGTTAAGAGCGGAGAGTCCCTAAGCAAAATTGCCAAGCACTATTATGGGGATGCCATGAAGTACAACAAAATTTTTGAGGCCAATACGAACATTCTTAAAAATCCGGATCTGATCCACCCTGACCAGGTGTTGGTGATTCCCAATCTATAAACAAAGTATCTTAAGATAAAAAGGCGCCTTGGGGCGTCTTTTTTTTGAAGATTTTGTATCTCCCTTTCAAAAATGTCCCGCTTCCAATTCGGAAATGGCGCCCATCTATTTGCGTTGGATTATTACCTTGAAAAAGCTAACTTCACTTGCTTGTGCTGAACTTGTTTCAGTATCAGTCGATATAATACGCTAAAAACGAATCATATCTTTAACGTTAGCCACAAGCTGAAAAAAATTACGTTCTGAGCTAAAATTTTACCTTTGCATAAAAAAATAATGGCTGATAAAGCATTTATAACATCCGAGATTTTAAAGTGGGCAAGAGAGTCCGCTAATATCTCTGTTGAAGATGCTGCTAAAAAAGTTTCTGTATCGCCTGAAAGGTATTTGGCTTGGGAGAATAGTAATGATTTTCCGACAATTCGACAAGCTCAAATCTTGGCAAAAAGTTTTAGAAGACCATTTTCACTTTTCTTTTTACCAGAAATACCAAAAGATTTCCAACCACTGCAAGATTATCGAAGAGATGATGCTCAGAAGCTAGATACAGCATCATTATTTATTATTCGTGATGTTCAAGAAAAACAGAATTGGATAAGTGAATTATTCGAAGAAATTGGCGAAGACAAACTTCCTTTTGTTGGAAAATATTCTATCAACAATAATCCAGAAATTGTTGCTAGAGATATATTGGACACCTTAAAAATTAGTCCAGATAATTATCAGAAAACACCGATAAACGAATGGATTGACAAATCAGAAACTGCTGGAATATTTATATCTCGTGCTAGCCACTTGCATTCACATTTAGTTCTAGATAGAGACTTAATTCAAGGTTTTGCGATTGCTGACAAATTCGCCCCTTTTGTATTTGTGAATTCAAAAAATTGGAATGCACCACAACTATTTACATTAGTCCATGAGTTAGCACATATTTGGATAGCTAAATCGGGTATCTCAAATGAAATAGATATTGATTTTACTGACAAACCTAAATCAAAATTTCATTCAGTAGAATTATTTTGCAACCAAGTTGCAGCCAATGCACTAATGCCAAAGGAATTAATTTCCCAATTGGATGCAGATATATTTGATTCGAATGATTTGATTTTTAAACAAGCTAAAGAGCTCGGTATAAGTTCTTTTGCATTATTAGTTCGCGCTTTAAACTTAAATTTAATTTCCCAATCTCAATATAAAATTCTAAAACTAGATGCTCAAGATGAATTTGAGAAGTTTTTGGAAAGAGAAAAAATAAAAAAGGAAAAACAAAAAGAAAGGAAAGGCGGACCAGACACTTACCTTCTACGCCTAAATAAAAATAGCAAACTATTCACGAGAATTGTAATGGATTCTTTTAATAACGGTTCGTTATCACCATCAATTGCAAGTAATCTTCTTAACACGCAGATTAATAAATTCCAAAAATTTGAAAAACTGCTTGCCTAATGTTCGAAGATGAAAAAGTAGTTTACTGTATTGATGCCAATATTCTTATTCAAGCTTGGCAAAAATATTACTCACCAGAAATTTGTCCTTCTTATTGGGAAGTTTTAAATGATTTAGGTAAAAAAGGTGTGATTTTTATTCCCGAATTAGTTTATGAAGAAATAGAGAAAGGCGAAGACAATCTATTTCAATGGCTGAAAAACAGTGATATTCCGATTAGAAAAATTGATGGAGGGGTAACAAACTGTTTAAAAGAAATATATGCATCTAACCCAAGTCATAAATATTTAGTTTCAAGCAACGGAATTCACTCAAAAGCTGACCCTTGGGTAATTGCTCATGCAATTAAAGAAAATGCAATTGTAGTGACAAAGGAAACGAAAGACTATTTTAAGAATCAAACCAAAATTAAAATTCCTCACGTTTGCGATAATATGAATGTTAAGTGGATTGACGATTTTGAATTTATAAGGGATTTGAAGATAAAATTTATTTGTAAATCAGAGTGAAGCTAGTGACTAACAACACAAAAAAAAATAGCGAGATTAATAATAAACCCAGGCTCAGTAAACTTAAAAAAGGTGTGTGTTTATCCAAAATTCAGTTCGTTTTTACCCGTTACTATTCTTATTCGAAACCGATAAGTCAAACCCACAAATCCCATCCTTCCCACCCTACTTCGCAATCACCCTTTTGGCAAATTCATGGATACGTTCAAACTGCTCTTGCAGGCCCATATCGCTATTGTCCAGTTCAATAGCATCCGCAGCCTTTCTGAGGGGCGACGTCTCTCGGGTGGAATCTATCCAGTCCCGTTCCCTTACATTTTTCAGCACTTCATCATAGGTAACCTGTTCTCCCCTCTCCAACAGTTCCTTGTAGCGTCTGGCCGCCCTTGTTTCCGCAGAAGCCGTCATGAAGAGTTTTAGTTCCGCATCTGGGAAAACCACGGTACCAATATCCCTGCCGTCCATAACCACGCCCTTGTCCTTTCCCATTTGCTGTTGCATTTCCACCAACTTCTCGCGGACTTCCGTTATCGCAGCTACCTGGCTCACCTGTTTGGAAACTTTCATGGTCCTGATTTCCTTTTCCACATTTTTACCATTCAAATACATATCTGAACGGCCGGTGGCAGGATTGGGCACAAATTCAAGGTTTATTTTGGGCAAATGGGCTATCAACGCTGTGGCATCAACATGCTGGTCAATAAAACCTTGATCTATGGCGTAGTGGGTTACGGCACGGTACATGGCCCCTGTATCCACATACACGTAACCCAACGCGGCAGCCAATTGCTTGGCCATGGTGCTTTTTCCGGTGGAGGAAAACCCATCAACAGCTATGGTTATTTTCTTCATTGTATCAAAAATAAACATAACGCACCTAATGTCCCCTTAAGGGGACGGTTCTAATTGTGCTTGCCTGGAACTTTATAAGGTTTTGGCATCTCTCACCTTTTTGTCGGTGATGGCTATATCGATTACCTCGCTCATATCGGAAACATAATGGAAGGTAAGTCCCTTCAAGTACTCCTCCTTGATTTCCTCAATGTCCTTTCTGTTATCCTCGCAAAGTATTATTTCCTTTATCCTGGCGCGTTTTGCGGCCAAAATTTTCTCCTTGATCCCTCCAACCGGCAAAACTTTGCCCCGCAAGGTAATCTCCCCGGTCATTGCCAGACTTTTCCTTACCCTTTTCTGGGTGAACAGGGAAACGAGCGAGGTAAGCATGGTTATCCCTGCGCTTGGTCCATCCTTTGGTGTTGCGCCTTCCGGAACATGGATGTGGACGTTATATTTTTCGAAAATGTCGGCATCAATGCCAAATTTATCCGCATTGGATTTAATGTATTCCAGGGCTATTGTAGCCGATTCCTTCATTACCTTGCCCAAATTTCCGGTAATGTTGAGGTTGCCCTTTCCTTTGGAAAGAATGGTTTCTATAAAAAGAATATCACCCCCGACACTGGTCCATGCCAACCCGGTGACAACCCCCGCCACGTCGATATTTTCATACTTGTCCCGCTCCAAACGGGCCGGTCCCAATATTTTTTCGACATCCTCATTCGTCACCTTGATGTCATATTCCTCTTCTATGGCTATGGATTTGGCCGCATAGCGGACCATTTTGGCCAGTTGTTTTTCCAATCCCCGAACCCCTGACTCACGGGTATAGCCTTCAACAATCTTTTCCAATTGTCTTTTGCCAATCTTCAAATCCTTTGGGGACAGGCCATGTTCCTTCAATTGTTTTGGCAATAGATGCCGCTTGGCTATCTCTACCTTTTCCTCGATGGTATAGCCCGTAACGTTGATGATCTCCATACGATCGAGCAACGCAGGCTGGATAGTTGACAGATTGTTGGCCGTGGCTATGAACATCACTTTGGAAAGATCGTATCCCATTTCCAAAAAGTTATCGTGGAATTCATTGTTCTGTTCCGGGTCAAGTACCTCCAACATGGCCGAAGAGGGATCTCCTTGATGACTGTTGGACAGCTTGTCTATCTCATCCAGGATAAAAACCGGGTTGGAAGTCCCCGCTTTTTTGATGCTTTGTACAATCCTGCCGGGCATGGCACCAATATATGTCTTCCGATGCCCCCGTATTTCGGCTTCATCACGAAGACCGCCCAAGGACATGCGAACATATTCCCTGCCCAATGCTTCGGCCACCGATTTTCCCAACGAAGTCTTGCCAACACCTGGTGGGCCATACAGACAAAGTATCGGGGACTTCATATCGTTCCGCAGCTTCAAAACGGCCAAGTACTCAATAATCCTTTTTTTTACATCTTCCAGACCATAGTGGTCCCTATCCAAAATCTGCTCGGCGCGTTTAAGGTCGAACTTGTCCGTGGAATACTCGTTCCAAGGCAAATCCAAAATCAAATCCAGGTAGTTGCGCTGGATGGAATATTCGGCGACCTGGGGATTCATCCGCTGCATTTTGCCCAGTTCCCTTTCAAAATGTTCCTCTACCTTTTTGCTCCATTTTTTTTTCTTGGCCTTCTCCCGCATTTCGTCCACCTCCTGCTCGTAAGACATACCGCCCAGTTCCTCCTGGATGGTTTTCATCTGCTGGTGCAGGAAGTATTCCCTTTGCTGCTGGTCCATATCGCTCCGCACCTTGGATTGGATATCGTTCCTGAGCTCCAACTTTTGGAGCTCCATGTTCATATATTTCAAAGTGGCCAAGGCGCGTTCCTGTAAATTGGGTATCTCGAGCAATTGCTGCTTTTCCGCAACGGTTAGGTTCAGATTGGAGGACACAAAGTTGATCAAGAACGAATTGCTCTGAATATTTTTGATGGCAAAAGTGGCCTCACTCGGAATATTGGGGTTGTCCTTGATTATCTTAAAGGCCAGCTCCTTGATGGAATCAATTATGGCCTCAAATTCCTCATTGTTGGTTTTAGGTCGTTCTTCGGCGGCCTCCGCAATTTTGGCGGTCAAATAAGGTTTCTCGGTGAGAATCTGCTCTATTTGAAAGCGCTTTTTCCCCTGAATGATCACGGTGGTGTTCCCATCGGGCATTTGCAACACACGTAAAATCCTGGCCACGGTCCCCAAGGTATTTATATCCTCAACCCCAGGGTTCTCGGTTTCCTCATCCTTCTGTGAAACCACACCTATGGTCTTGGAACCATTGTTGGCATCTTTGATCAGATTTATGGACTTGTCCCTACCTGCAGTGATCGGGATCACCACTCCCGGGAACAGTACCGTGTTGCGCAGGGGCAAAATAGGAAGCACCTCCGGAAGATCCTCCCGGTTCATCTGTTCTTCATCCTCTGGTGTGAGCAAAGGTATAAGTTCCGCATCCTGGTCCAGGCCCTGCAAGTCTATATTGTCAAAATTTGAAATTTTCATCGATCCCATATCATCTTTTCGGTCATTTTGTCATAAAGGACAAAAATAAAACCCCGTTGTTAGCAAAGTGAGCCTAAATAATCCATTGAGAATCAATATTATCAGTAGATTACAGGCACATTCATCGCTTTAAGAAGGCAATTCCCATGCCATTAAAATTTATTTTTTTCAAAAAGTGTAACAATTGATAATTTCATCCCTCTATAAGACAAACCATTCATTTTTTGAGCCACCAAAATGAACATATTGATAGGTTGCTTGACTTGTGCCGTCAAGGTAAGCAAAGTGCGCAAATGGAGATCTACAATCGCTATTACAAGGCCATGTACAATATTGCGAACCGGATTGTGAAGAACCCAGCGGAAGCTGAGGACGTGATGCAGGAATCATTCTTGAACGCATTCACCAAGTTGCACACTTTTAAAGGAGAAGTTGCCTTCGGCGCATGGCTAAAACGGATTGTGGTGAACAACAGTATCTATCATTACAATAAAGAAAAGAGGAACAGGGCAGTGGATTTGGATGAAATAATGTACAAGGTCGAAGATAATGACGAAGTTGCTCTGGATTCCAATGGTTTTGCAGAACTGAAGGCTCAAAAAGTGATGGAAACCATGAAAAGTCTGAAGGACAACTACAGAGTTTCTTTGACCTTACATTTGATCGAGGGATATGATTATGATGAAATAAGTGAGATCATGAACATTAGCTACGCTAATTGTAGGACCACCATATCCAGGGCAAAACAAAGCTTAAGAAAAAAATTGACCGTAAATGCATGATGATGAAAAAGGACAATATTGAACAATTATTTGAACGTCTACAAGGACAGTTTGACCTTGAAGAGCCTAAAACCGGACATCGTGACCGGTTTATGGAAAAATTGCAGCAGCACCAGGGTACCGTTGCATTGCACAGGAAAAAAAGCACATGGTGGAGGCCCCTTTCCATAGCTGCCTCGGTGGCGCTCATTGCCCTGCTCGGTCTGCAGGTCTTCAATATACGGCCCAGCATCAAGCAGCAAGTTGTGCAAATAGCACCGGAAGTGTCCAATACGGAGTTTTACTTCGTCAGTTTGGTGGAAGAACAGGTGCAGCTCCTTAAAAATCAAAAAACACCCGAGAACGCTCAGTTGGTGGATGACACCCTGATGCAATTGGAGCATTTGGAAAATGATTACAAGCAACTGGAAAGAGACTTGGTAAATGGTGGTGACAGCAAAATTATACTGAATGCCATGATAACCAATTTCCAGATAAGAATAGATCTACTTAAAGAAGTACTGAACAGTATCGAAAACATTAAAAACTTAAATTCCTATTCTAATGAAAACATCACTATATAAAAGTGCTCTCTGGGCCTTGATGCTGGTTCCCCTGTTACTGTCGGCAAACACGGACAATCCCAACGGGAGGTATACCAAGGAAAAGACCATAAAAAAGGAGTTCAGCGTAAATCCGAACGCACTCTTTAAGGTAAAGAACAGCTACGGAAACCTGAACATAACCTCATGGAACGAGGACCGGGTAGTTGTGGAGGTGCATATAAAGGCCAACGGCAACAATGAGGAAAAGGTACAGGAAAGATTGAATGAAATCGATGTTGATTTTGAGCATAATCCGAGCTTGGTCTTTGCAAGAACCATGTTTGGTGATGGGAACAACCGCGGCGGTTGGTGGGGAGGCAGGAGAAGGGTTAACATTCAGGTAAACTATGTTATCAAGCTTCCTGTGAAGAACAATATAAACCTCATCAACGATTATGGCAATATTTATCTTGATCGCATTGATGGACATGCCAAAATCAGCTGCGACTATGGAAAAATCGACATAGGTGAGTTACGCGGAAGGAACAATGAACTCCGTTTTGACTATACCTCAAGGTCCACATTTGGTTATGTGAACAGTGCGGAAATCGTTGCGGACTACTCTGGTTTTACCATCGAAAAAGCAGGGAACCTGAACATAAAGGCCGATTACACCAATGCCGTGATCCAGGAAATGGCGGACCTGGAATACTCCAGTGACTATGGTTCCCTTGAGGCAAATGAAGTGAAAAATGTAACCGGTATTGGCGATTACATCGGGGTTAAATTGGGAACGGTGCATGGAGATGTGAGCGTTACCTCGGACTATGGATCGCTGAAGATTGATAAAATGGCTCCAGATGCTGGAAATATCAACATAAAAAGTGATTACACCGGCATCAAGATAGGATACGATCCCCAGTACCATTTTGATTTTGAGATTTCTACGGACTATGCTGGAGTGAGTGGCAAAGATGCCTTTGAAATCAATATCAGCAAGGAAAAATCAAATGAAAAATATTACAAAGGCTACTACGGTAGCGAAAACTCGGGAAACATGGTCAATATCACCAGTGATTATGGTGGAATTACCTTCTATCAAAACTAAAAATCAAATCAAAAAACACATTAAAAATCAATCATGAGAAAAATCATCACATTTGGATTGGCACTGACCGTTACAGCAATGGCAAGTGCACAATGGGGAAAAAGAGTAAAAGGAAACGGTAATGTTGTCACCGTAGAACGTTCCGTGGGCGACTATGATGGCGTAGCACTTGCAGGATGGTTCGATGTTGAACTGGTGGAGGGTAGTGAAGGGGAAATCACCCTCAAGGGTGAATCCAACCTGTTGGAACATATCAAAACTGAGGTCAAGGACGGGAAATTGATCATTAAAAAGGAAAAAGGCATGAATCTGAGCCCATCCACTTGGGGCAAGGCCATATTGATTACGGTTCCCGTTGAGGAAATCAGTTCGTTGTCCATTTCAGGATCCGGTGATGTTGTAGGCCGGACCACTTTGAAATCTGATGATTTCAGCGTTAGTATAGCAGGTTCCGGAGATATAGATATTGCCGTGGAAGCGGAAGAGGTGGATGCATCGCTTTCTGGATCAGGTGACATTGCCCTATCGGGAAAAACCTCGGCCCTGGATGTGCAGGTATCCGGTTCTGGCGATGTTAAGGCTTTTGGTCTTGAGGCTGAATTCGTTGATGTGCAAATATCCGGCTCCGCCGATGTGAAAGTTACGGCAACCCAATCCTTAAATGCCAGGGTTTCGGGGTCGGGGGACATCATCTATCGAGGCAATCCATCAAAAGTAAATAGCAAGGCCTCCGGTTCGGGGGATATAACCAAAGGATAAGGGAGTTTATCACCAATCAAAGAACAATCGAACAAAAGGCCCTGTAAATTCAGGGCCTTTTGTTTTTGGTACTAGTTGCTTTTCTTGTTCACGCGTGTCAACAGATAGAGTCCGACCAAAAAGAACAATCCCAAAAATATGGTACTGTTACGCATACTTCCCGTTAGTTGGGCCACGGCACCGTACATAAAAGTACCAATAATGATTCCTATCTTCTCCGCCACATCATAAAAACTGAAAAAGGAAGCGGTATCGGTGGTCTCCGGCAAAAACTTGGAGTATGTGGAACGGGAAAGGGCCTGAATACCACCCATGACGATCCCCACCAATCCGGCTGCGGTATAAAAATCCGTGGGGGTTTGCAAAAAATAGGCATAGATGCACAACAAAACCCAAATGGCATTAATGACCATCAAGGTGGGAATGTTTCCAAATAGCTTCGAGGCCCTGGCCGTGATGGTCGCACCCAAAATCGCCACCAATTGAATGACCAAGATACTGATAATGAGTCCCGTGGTACGTTCACTGTCCGAACCCCAACCAATTTCCTCTTCCCCAAAGTAAGTGGCAATCAGCATAATGGTCTGAACGGCCATACTGTATACGAAAAAAGCTCCCAAAAAGCGCTTTAAGCGGATTTCAGAGCCCAATTGTTTCCAAACATTCTGCAATTCCCTGAATCCATTAAGCACAATATTCGTGCGCTCCCCTTCCCTTTTGTATCCTTTGGGGAGATGCGCAAAAGTGTATTGACTGAACATGATCCACCAAACACCCACGGAAATAAAGGAGTATTTCATGGCCTTTATCTCGGCAACCTCACCACCGCTATCCGTAATACCAAATACTGCAGGTTGCATCACCATGGCCAGATTGAAAACCAATAAGATCACGCTGCCTATATATCCCAATGAAAAGCCTTTGGCGCTGATGCCATCCTGTTGTTCTGGATAGGCTATATCGGGCAAATACGAATTATTGATGGCAAAACTGACCCAAAACCCCACCAATCCAAAGAAGTAGCAGAGCAAACCAAAATAAATATTTTCCAAGGAAAACCAGTATAGGCCTATGCAGGAAAGCGCACCCAGATAGCAGAAAAACTTCAGGAAAACCTTTTTGTTGCCCATGTAATCGGCAATGCCGGAAACCAAGGGGGTAACCAGCGCAATGAACACAAAGGCCAAAGATGTCACATAACTTATAAGGGGAGCCCTGGCTATTTCCCCGCCAAAAAGGGTGACCTTTTCAATACCCGCCACACGAAAAAGGGTTCCATAGAATATGGGGAAAATGGCAGAAGAAATCACCAGGCTGTATACGGAATTCGCCCAATCATAGAATGCCCATGCATTCAATAATTTTTTACTTCCCTTTAAGGCCAATACTCTAGTCATATTCCCAAATAAAAAATGTCATCTTGATCGCATGTAAGGGGCATGGAAAAAGCCATTGTCACATGCGGTCAATAATGACATTTCTGTGTGCTGTTTTTCAAACTATTTGAATGATGTCACCCCAAATTTAGCCGCTTCTTGTTTCGCCGCAGGCGCCCAAGCGGTCAAATTGTTGATTCTGGTGTCGTTTGAGGGGTGGGTGCTCAAAAACTCAGGAGGGGCCTGGCCACCAGCCTTCGCCTTCATCCTTCTCCAAAGATTGGCAGCTTCATCTGGATTGTAACCTGCAATGGCCATGATTTGAAGTCCAATACGGTCTGCCTCGGTTTCATGGCTTCTGCTGAACGGCAACATGACCCCCAATGTGGAACCCAGTCCGTAGGCCTGATTAAAGGTGTTTCGCTTTTGCGGATCTTGAATGGCCACATTCCCGGCCACCGCACCGATTTGCTGCAACATCCCAGCACTCATACGCTGTGCTCCGTGGTCTGCCAGTGCATGTGCCACCTCGTGGCCCATTACAACGGCCACACCGGTTTCAGTCTGAGTGATAGGCAAAATACCTGTATAGAACACTATTTTTCCACCAGGCATGCACCACGCATTTACGGTCTCATCCTTGACCAAGTTATACTCCCATTTATAGTCTTTTAAATATCCGGGATGGCCATTGGCGTTCAACCATCTTTCCGATGCTGATGCGATCCGTTGACCCACTCGTTTGATCATTTCTGCCTCCGAGGTGCCCGTTACCACGTTGTTTTCATTCAAAAATTGATCGTATTGGGCAAATGCCATGGGAAAAACTTGGCTGTTCGGATAAAAATTGAGCGTGCTCTTACCGGTAAAAGGGTTGGTTTTGCAAGCTGCAATCCCCAAAAAGATGGCTATGGCTAAAATGAACTTTTTCATGATATTTCTATGTTTAACTACTTGGGAAAATACAAAAAAAATTATTTCCCAATGATGTGCAATTCAGTAAAATCCTTGGTTATCTCGATGGAATTGTTCCCATTTAATTTAACGTCCTGGGTGTTAACCTCCTCGTTGTCTACCTCAACGGTGCCAATGGTAAAGGGCAGTCCGTGGAAGGTAAACCTAAATTTATCATACGGAGTGATGAAGTTCCCATCCTTAAATTGTTGGATGATGAGCTCATTTTGTTTTCCTCTCAATCTAAACCGCCGCAGACTGAACCTGCCTTTTTTATAATCGTAACCATCTTGCTGGTCCTCGTACACCTGGGAATTTTCCATTCCTTCCTTAAAGTATACATCTATTTCCAGTTCGGTCATTTCCTTTTCACCCACATATTGTTGCACCGGATATTTTGGTATCATGGCACCTTCTTTTACATAGAAAGGTATGACGTGCAGTGGTGCCGAGACCCACTTCTCTACACCACCGGTAATGACCTCATCGGTCCAGTAGTTGTACCAATTCCCTTTGGGAAAATACATCCTTCGACCCTGCGAATTGGGTTCCTGCACGGGGCATACCAAAATTTGCTCCCCAAATAGAAACTCATCGGTCCTAAAGTGTGTCTGGGTATCTTCTTGATCATAGAATACCAAGGATTGCAGCATGGGCAAGCCATCCTTTATATACCTGTAGAACATGGTGTAGAGGTAAGGCAATAGTCTGTACCTCAATTCTATGAATTTCCTTACGATGTTGGTAATCTCCTCACCAAAGGACCAAGGCTCTTGGTCTCCATGGTCTCCGCTGGAATGGACCCTACAAAAAGGATGGAAGATTGCCAATTGAATCCAACGTGCGAAAAGCTCCCCATTGGGTTGCTCTGCAAACCCACCAATATCGGAGCCCACAAAGGAATAGCCACTCATGCACATGCGCTGCATCTGTACATTGGCGATCCATAGGTGTTCCCAGGTGGCTACGTTGTCTCCTGTCCATGTGGCACAGTAGCGCTGCGTGCCCGCATAGGCCGCCCTGGTAAGGACAAAAGGTCTTTTCGGAAAGGTATATTTCTTAATGCCGTTATAAGTTGCGCGGACCATTTGCATCCCGTATACATTATGCGCCTTTCTATGGCTACAGGGATGGCCGTCATAATCATGCCGCACATCCAGGTTTGCAGTCTTGCTGGGCACTTCCATCACAGCAGGTTCGTTCATGTCGTTCCAAACTCCATGTACGCCAAGGTCGGCTATCATTTCCTTGTACAGTCCTGCCCACCATTCCCGTACTTCCGGATTGGTGAAATCGGGAAACTTACACTCCCCGGGCCATACTTTTCCTTTAAAATGCGGTCCGTCGGCCCTTTTGCAGAAGAAATCGTTTTCCATACCTTCCTGGTACACCCAATAATCCCTATCGATTTTGATTCCTGGATCTATCATGGTTATGGTCTTGAACCCATCGGCCTCCAGTTCCTTGATCATTTTCTTCGGATCCGGGAAATACTTCTTGTTCCAGGTAAAACATCGAAAACCGTCCATGTAATCAATATCCAGATAAATGGCATCGCATGGGATTTTCAATTTTCTGAAGGTGGAAGCCAACTTTTTAACCGTTTTTTCTGGATAGTAGCTCCACTTGGACTGATGGAACCCCAAGGCCCAGAGTGGTGGCAGTTCAGGAACGCCTGTTAAATTGGTGTAGGCCTCCACAACTTGGCCCATTTTTGGTCCGTAGAAGAAATAATAGTTCATTTCCCCGCCGTCTGCCCAAAAACTGGTCACATTCCTTTTTTCATTGGCAAAATCAAAATAGGTGCTGAAGGAGTTATCGAAAAAAATGCCGTAGGCGACGCTTTCCTTGAGTCCTACATAAAAGGGGATGGACTTGTACAGCGGTTCCTGGTCCTTGCCATAGGCGTAGGAGTCGGTGACCCAATTGTTCACCCGCTTTCCCTTTAGGTTGGTGTGGGAGGCCTTGTCGCCCATTCCGTAATAGCTTTCCCCAGAATGGCATACTTTGCTCATCTTCACGATGTTTCCCCCATAATCATAGTTTTCCTCCCAGTGAAAACCTAGTTCATCCTCAACAATGCTATTGCCCTCTATATCCTCTATCTTGATTTTAAGATTGGATTTATCAATATGGACCATGACCTTGGAGGTCTTCACGATGTATTCGTCGGTGTCTTCTTTTACAGAAAGTTCATTGTACCCAATGCTCACATCATTGCTAAGGGCATAGGAGAAATCAGGCTCAAAAACGTGTTCCGTTGCATAACGAAATCGAATTACGCTGTCCCTCAGTATGGTCAGCTCGAGTACGACGCCATTTTGCGTTGTGAAATAAAGCTTATCGTTCTCTTGCTTGAAATCAATTATGTGATTGGGTTGCTCGTTTCCGCGTTTTTCTATTTCTGTGTTGGTGATCATTAGTCAGTTTATTGAGACTAGCAAAAGAAACACTTTAGACCGAGAAATTAAAAAGATGTTAAAAACATTGTTGCTACAACGTTTGCGTATTCCCTTTATCGATAGATTACGACTCCCAACGGTGGCACGGTGATAACAACGGACTGCTCAAAGCCATTCCAACTCTTGTTGGTTGGCCTGACTATTTTCTTGCCAATACCGCCTCCAGAGTACTTGGTATCGTCACTGTTGAAAACCAATTTCATCTGCTTGGTTTTTGGCACACCCATCCTATAGTTCTCCCTTGGGACCGGGGTGAAGTTGCAGGCCACGATTAAATCGTCCTCTGGATCGTTGCCTTTCCTAATGTAAGTCAAAACCGTATTTTCATGATCGTTGTGCTCTATCCATTGGAATCCCTCTGGGCTGAATTGCTTTTCATAAAGTGCTGGACTGTTCCGATAAAGTTGGTTCAGATCCTTGACGACCTCTTGTATTCCGGAATGAAAATCGTACTGCGTGAGGTGCCAATTCAAGCTTTCCTGAAAATTCCATTCGGAAGATTGGCCAAACTCACCCCCCATAAAAAGAAGATTTCCTCCGGGATGGGTGAACATGTAACCGAAAAGCAGTCTAAGGTTGGCAAAGCGCTGCCATTCGTCGCCCGGCATGCGGTAAAGAAGGGATTGTTTGCCATAAACCACTTCATCATGGGAAAATGGCAACATAAAGTTCTCCGTGAACGCATAGGTCATGCTAAAGGTGATATCGTTTAGGTCGTAGGATCTATATATCGGCTCCTTTTTGAAGAATTCCAAGGTGTCGTGCATCCATCCCATCATCCATTTCATACCAAAACCGAGACCGCCCAAATGCACTGGCTTGGTGACCCCGGAAAACGCCGTAGACTCTTCCGCAATGGTCTGCACCCCCTTGAAACTGGCGTAGACCTCAGTGTTCATTTCCCTGAGAAAGGACATGGCCTCCAAATTTTCGTTGTTGCCGTACATATTGGGCTCCCACTCCCCGTCTTCCCTGGAATAGTCCAAATAGAGCATGGATGCCACGGCATCAACCCGTAGACCATCCACATGGAATTGATCAAGCCAAAAAACAGCGTTGCTGATCAAAAATGCCCTTACCTCGTTCCTTCCGTAATTGAAAATAAGGCTTTTCCAGTCAGGATGGTACCCTCTTCTGCGGTCTGGGTGTTCATAGAGATGTGAACCGTCAAAAAAGCCAAGTCCGTGGGCATCTTCTGGAAAATGCGAAGGTACCCAGTCTAAAATGACCCCTATGCCGCGTTGGTGGAACTTGTCAACGAGCATTTTAAAATCCTCCGGTTTTCCAAAGCGGGAAGTCGGGGCAAAATAACCCGTTAACTGGTATCCCCAAGACGGATCAAACGGATACTCCATGACGGGCATGAACTCTACATGGGTGAAACCCATTTCGTCCACGTAGTTCACCAATTCATCAGCCATTTCGGCATAGGTGAGAAACTCCCATCCATTCTTCTTTTTCCAGGAGCCCAAATGCACTTCGTATACGGAAAAGGGACTCTGCAGGCTATTATATTTTTCGCGCCCATCCATCCATTTTTTGTCCTTCCACTTGTAGGGGGCGTCCCAGACCAAGGAGGCCGTTTTTGGTGGCTGTTCGCAGTATCTGGCAAAAGGGTCTGCCTTTTCAGTCCAAATATCGTTGTTATGGGATTGAATTTTGTACTTGTATTTTGCGCCCTTGTCCACTCCAGGGATAAACCCCTCCCAAATGCCACTGTGGTCCCAACGGACATTGAGTTTATCTTCAGTAGCATTCCAATGGTTGAAATCGCCAATCACGGATACGGACTTGGCCGAAGGCGCCCAAACAGCAAAATAGGTGCCCTTGACCCCATCCACCTCGACCAAGTGGGATCCCAATTTATCGTACAGACGGAAGTGTTTTCCGGACTTGAAGAGGTTAATATCGAAATCGGTAAAAAGACTGTGCGGAACTACTTTTGCCATCATTTTTTATTGTTGATTATACTCATAATGCCCCTAAGCGGAATGACCGCCCACAAGGGCCTCGAATTCATTTCATATCCCAGTTCGTAAACTGCTTTTTCCAACATGCAGTACTCCAAAAGGAACTCCCGCTCCTGGGTGTACCCAATGTTGATATTGTTTTTCTGGATCAAATCCACGTACGTATTGAGAAACACGCCGATAAAGTACGTATAAAGAATTTCCCCAGCGTGAAAAAGATCGGCCTGCTTATAGGGATATTTTCCTTCGTTGTTGAAAATGGTGGCATATACCGCGTAATGAAAAGAGCGGAAAATGCCCGCCACATCCTTCAATGGCGGTTGTTTTACCTTCCTGTCCCTGATGGTACTCTCCGGTTCCCCTTCAAAATCGAGAAGATAGAAATCATCATCCCGAACCAAAACCTGCCCCAGATGATAATCCCCATGTACGCGAAGCCGCTCCCCTTTGAGTTTGGTCCAATCAAAACTGATGAAACGTTTCCTGATCTCATTTTTTCGTTCCAGAAACTCCTTGGCCAACTCAGCGGACAGGCCCGTCAATTTGGTAAAATTGTTTTCAACAGTGTTCAGGCGGTTCTGGAATTGGTAGAGCAGTCTGTTTTTTAGCCACACTTCATAATCGCCATTGAAATGTTCCGGGGTAAATGCCGTATCCTCAAACTCAGAACCCAGCGCAATGTGCATTTCAGCAGTTCTTTTTGCCAAGGTCTGCAACCTCAAAAATATGTTCAACCCGGCCCAGTCGATAATTTGATGGGGCACATCCCCTATCTTCAACCGCTTGAACAGCGCCACCTTGGGCAAGGCGTGTACATCAATTTTCTTTCGTTCCAACCATTGGAATACCTTATCAATTTCCTTCAACATAAACTCCCAGGCATCTCCTTTGTTCGGAAGCAATTCCTGCATCAGTGCAATGGTAATGTTGGCATCGTCGGAGTCTATAATGCTCAAACTGCCCATATAGGCTGGTGTGTTCCTGTATCCTTTTTTTTCGGAAAGGAAACGGCTCATTTCGTAATCGGGGTTCTTGTCGGCGTAGATCCTTCTAAAAAACTTGATCACATATTTATCGTTCATGATGATGGAGGTATTGCTCTGTTCCATCCCCATGAATCGCGACGATTTATATTCCGTATCCGTAAAATTCAAGCTTTTGTGATAGCGCACCCTGGTTGTGTCATTGGGTTCGGCGGTTATCAATCTTTCAAAGACCAGTTTCCGAAACGCGTCTAGGTTCAGTGCATCTATTATGAACCCTTCCTGACCATTTAGGGTAAGCGGCAGTATCCTATCTTTTTTGGCAAAATTTTCATCGGACACAAAGGCAATCGGCAAAAAATAGTGTTGGTAAAAGGCCTCTTCAAAATTGACCTCCAATATCAGTCCATAGTATACCTCCCCGTGCTGTTGGATCCTGAAATGCTCCGGGAGCTCAATATATTTTAACTTGCTCGACTTCCCGCCGTACCACCGCTGTCGTACCACGTATTCCTCGAGCACTGTGGATAGAAAGACCTGCGTGAAGCTTTCATCTTCCAAAAGGTTTTCCCAGGCTATATTGAATTTGTAAGGAGGTTTCAATGGATTCTTTTTTTGATCATTCCTTGATTATCTTAAAAATGTGAAATGGCACATTGGGGTGTAATTCCACAAAATTCCATTCGTCGTACCAGTTATATTCTTGGTCGGTTATCAAATCCTTGATCTTCACACCTTCCCCACCGGTAGGACCAACCTCGTACCATGGAAACTGAACTTTGCCCTGAACCGTATGGTGCGGATCCATGCTGATCACCACCAGTATTTGATCACTTAGGTTGTCATCCCATTTATAAAAGGCCATTAAATTATCATGCTGCGTATTGCATATCTTTAAGTTATTGGTCTGTTGCAACGCCCCGTGCTTGTGTCTAATGGCATTTATCTTGGTGATGTAATGGGTCAAAGCATTTTCAATGGTCCAATCCCAATGCCGAATCTCATATTTTTCGCAATCCAAATATTCTTCTTTTGGAGGTAGTTGAGCAGTGACCATATACTCGAACACGGGTCCATAAATCCCAACGCTGCCACTTAAGGTTGCCGCCAGGGCATATCGAATCAAATGCATGGACTCATTGGCCCCGTGCAGATGATAGGGATTTATATCCGGTGTATTTGGCCAAAAATTGGGACGATAATACTCCCGCATATCCGTCTGGGTTAGTTCCAGCATATACTCGATCAACTCATGCTTGTTCACGCGCCATGTAAAATAGGTATAGGACTGGGAAAAGCCTTGTTTGGCCAATTGCTGCATAACCTTTGGTCGGGAAAATGCCTCAGCCAAGAAAAGTACATCGGGATGCTCCTTTTTGACCTCAGAAATGAGCCAGTTCCAAAAATAATAGGGCTTGGTATGCGGATTGTCCACACGAAAAACATTGACACCAAAACCTACCCAATGCAGCACAATGCCTAGCAGTTCTTGCCATAGTTCCTTGTATGCCTTGGTCTCAAAATAAAAATTAACAATATCCTGGTACTTTTTTGGAGGGTTTTCCGCATATTGAATGGTGCCATCGGGTCTTTTACGGAACCATTCTGGGTGTTCGGAGATATAAGGATGGTCCGGGGCCGCCTGAAAGGCAATGTCCATGGCCACTGCAATGCCCATGTCCTTGGCTTTCTTCACCAATCGTCTAAAATCCTTTTCATTCCCCAGTTCTGGGTGTATGGACTTGTGCCCGCCATGTTTGGAACCTATGGCCCATGGCACTCCCGAATCCCCTTCCAGTGCATTCACAGTGTTGTTTTTTCCCTTCCTGTTCACTTCCCCAATGGGATGGATCGGTGGAAAATATAATGTATCAAAACCCATTCTGGCTATGCGGGGAAGCAGGGCCTCACAATCCTTGAATGTTCCATGGGTATTTGGGTGTGGGGATGCAGACCGAGGGAAAAACTCGTACCACGTGCTAAAATTTGCTTTTTTCCTATCCACATAAACTTTCAGCGTTTTGCTCTCGTTGGCCAATATTCGCTGTGGATGCGCAACGAACCAGTTATGTAGTTTTTCTGAAACTGCATTGTTGACTGCCGCATCATATTTTTTGGGATCTTGAAACTCGTCAATCCATTCTTTCAAAAGCTCCTTGTCGGTTGCCGAAACTTTTTTCAGTAAAAACTTAAGGTATTGTACACCGTCCAACAGTTCACTTTTCAAATGTTGCCCATCATTCAATTTGGCCTCTATGCCGTGTTGCCAATTGAGCGCGTAGTCCACCCAACCCCTTAACTTATACTCATAAAAACCCTGCTTTTTCACTAAAAAAGAGGCCATGTGCACATCGTTGCCCTGGTGGTGCATGCGTACCTCGGAAAAGCTTTTATCACCCTCATGTCGGTAAAGAAGTTCGGCTTGTGTCACATCGTGGCCGTCGGGGAGTATATCGGCGGTCACATCCACCGTTTCACCTACCACGCGTTTTATAAAAAATTCCCCACAATCCAATTGCGGTCGCACATTATCAATTACAACACGTTGTTGCCTAAGCATAATCTTAGTTTAGTTGGTCCGTCCTGATAAATATAGAAATTAAACCAAAAAATTTCAGACAAAGCCTGTTTTTTCTTGGATTCTTTTTTTTCCCATAAAAATTTATGGAACGCTTTTTGATTTAAGAAGAAAACAACGAAAAAAATACAAATCAAAAAAATCAGAAATCATGAAGAAATTCAATACAATTATCGGTGCACTTGTTGTACTGTTTATAGTAGCATGCGAAGGACCACAGGGACCTCCTGGATTTGATGGTCGGGATGGACTCGATGGTTTGGACGGACTTGACGGCATTCAGGGTCAAGTGGTTGAGGTAGATGGAGTAAATTTTGGCTATGATGTGGAAGGAAATATTTGGAGTACCCTGATCAATTTTAGTGATGTTACCAACTTTGAGGTATTTGAATCGTATGCCGTGCTCGTTTACCGTTTTGATGGGCTTATCGACTTGAACGATGGCAGCACCGCCGATGCATGGAGCCAGATTCCCCAAAGCTTTTTCCTGCCCGAGGGAACCATTCAATATGTTTCTGCCCATACTTTCTTGGATGTGGAATTATTCATCGATGGCAATTTTGATCTTTCCATCCTCGACCCAGGATTTACGGATAACCAATCATTCCGTATTGTATTTGTTCCAAGTGAATTTGCCAATTCACCTGAGATAGATCTCTCCAATATCCAAAATGTGTTGAGCGCCCTTGGTGTTGATGAAAGCGGAATCCAAAAACTGGACCTACAATAAAATATGTGTTTAACAGCCATTGAAGTCCCACAGTTCTTCTGTGGGACTTTTTTGTTTGTTATTTTTGATAGGACTTGATAAAAAATCGACTAAAACAGAAAAAAAGAATGGGGAAAAAATTGCTTTGGATGTTTTTTTTGGTCATTGTGGGGTGCAGGGGCATTTCCCAGGAAGAAAAGACAATGGCCAAAACCGAGGATAAAATCTATCCGGTGACGAAAACAGATGCGGAATGGCGTGCAGAGCTTACGGATATGGAATACTATGTACTCCGAAAAGCTGCCACCGAAAATGCCTTTACCAGTGAACTTCTTAATAACAAAGAAAAAGGCACCTACGTGTGCGCCGGTTGCGGAACTCCCCTCTTCAAAAGCGAGCACAAATTTGATTCAGGTACCGGTTGGCCCTCTTTTGATCGTGAAATTGAAGGCAATGTGGCCTATGATGTTGACTACAAAATCGGCTATGCCAGAACAGAGGAACACTGCGCCACCTGTGGCGGGCACCTTGGTCATGTGTTCGATGACGGACCTCGGCAAACAACAGGAAAAAGGCACTGCATCAATGGTGTCGCACTCGACTTTATCCCTGACGCAAAACAAGATTAACCTCAAACAACCAACATGGACAAAAAATACGGTGTTCAAAAATCAGAAGAAGAGTGGAAAAAGCAGCTTTCCCCAGAGGAATACTATGTGCTTCGCAACAAAGGCACGGAAAGGCCGTTTACCGGAGCATATGATCTCCACTTTGAAAATGGTGACTACCACTGTAAAGCCTGTAATGCAAAGCTTTTTGAAAGTGAGCATAAATTTGAAAGTGGTTGTGGTTGGCCCTCGTTTGACCAAGCTGTTGAATGCGCCATCGAGTATATCAGGGACACCTCGCATGGCATGATCCGGACCGAAACGGTCTGTGCGAATTGTGGAGGGCACTTGGGCCATGTTTTTAATGATGGCCCCCGGGATACCACGGGTCAACGTTATTGTATAAACTCCGTGAGCATCGACTTCGAACCCGAGAACTAGGAATGGATTTTCAAGAGAATTACCTCTCCAATATCAAGTTTGAATTCCAGCGTTACAAAACCTTGGGGGATAAAACATTTGAGCAACTTGCAGAAAATGACATTCACTGGCAATACCAGGAAATGGATAATTCCATCGCCATTATCGTAAAACATATGGTGGGCAACATGTTGAGCCGATGGACCAATTTTTTGACCGAAGACGGGGAAAAACCATGGCGAAACCGTGAAATGGAATTTGAAGGCACCTATGCCACAAAAGTAGACATGCTTACCGAATGGGAAAAAGGCTGGAAATGCTTGTTCAATGCCCTTGAAAGTATTGATTCTTCAAATTTTGATACAAAAATCAGGATAAGAGACGAAGAACACACAATAGTGGAAGCCATAAATCGTCAATTGGCCCATTATGCAAGTCATGTGGGGCAAATTATCTTTTTGGGCAAAATGATTGTAGGCAAGGAATGGATTTCCCTGTCCATTCCCAAGGGTGGTTCGGAAGCCTTCAATAAAAAGATGTTCGGAGAGGACAAAACTTAATTTCTTCCTTCAGGCCAAATTTGATTTTTTAGCGCTTGGGATTTGCTTTTTGAATTCCGTACTTTTGCACCTGCCCAAACAGGGCATTTCCATGTATAAAAACTAAAATCAAAAACTGATGAGCAAATTTGATGTAATTGTTTTGGGCAGTGGTCCAGGGGGATATGTAACCGCCATACGCGCCTCACAACTCGGTTTCAAGACAGCCATTGTTGAAAAGGAAAGTTTGGGTGGCGTTTGCCTTAATTGGGGCTGCATCCCCACAAAGGCCCTACTGAAATCCGCTCAGGTTTTTGAATATTTAAAACATGCGGAAGACTATGGCCTGAAAGTGAATGAAGTGGAACACGATTTCGACGCCGTGGTGAAAAGAAGCCGTGGAGTGGCCGATGGCATGAGCAAAGGCGTTCAATTCTTGATGAAAAAGAATAAGATTGAGGTGCTGAACGGATTTGGCAAGGTACAACCGGGAAAGAAAGTCTTGGTCAAGGGCGAACATGGTGACCCCGCCGAATACTCAGCGGACCATATTATTATAGCCACCGGTGCAAGAAGCCGGGAACTGCCCAGTCTGCCACAGGATGGAAAAAAAGTAATAGGATATCGGGAGGCTATGACCCTTGAAAAGCAACCCAAGAAAATGATTGTTGTGGGTAGCGGTGCCATTGGTATCGAATTCGCCTATTTCTACAATTCCATGGGCACGGAGGTTACCGTGGTAGAATATCTACCCAATATTGTCCCAGTGGAGGACGAAGATGTGTCCAAACAATTGGAAAGAAGCTTTAAAAAGGCCGGGGTAAAAATCATGACTTCAGCTGAGGTTACCAAGGTGGACACCTCTGGCGATGGGGTCAAGGCCACGGTCAAGACTTCCAAGGGTGAGGAAGTATTGGAAGCGGACATCGTACTTTCCGCGGTCGGCATCAAAACCAATATTGAAAATATCGGCCTAGAGGATGTGGGCATTGCTGTGGACAGGGATAAAATCATTGTGAACGACTACTATCAAACGAACATCCCCGGGTATTATGCCATTGGCGATGTAACTCCGGGGCAGGCTTTGGCCCATGTGGCCTCTGCTGAGGGAATCCTATGTGTTGAAAAAATAGCTGGAATGCATGTGGAACCTTTGGATTATGGCAACATCCCAGGATGTACCTACTGTATGCCGGAAGTTGCTTCGGTAGGTTTGACGGAAAAACAGGCCAGGGAAAAGGGATATGACATAAAAGTGGGCAAGTTCCCATTTTCTGCCAGTGGAAAGGCAAAAGCATCAGGCAACGCCGATGGTTTTGTGAAGGTTATTTTTGATGCCAAGTATGGCGAATGGCTGGGTTGCCACATGATTGGTGCCGGGGTAACCGACATGATAGCCGAAGCGGTTGTCGCCAGAAAACTGGAAACTACCGGTCATGAAGTGCTCAAGGCCGTACATCCACACCCCACCATGAGCGAGGCTGTTATGGAGGCGGTGGCCGATGCCTATGATGAAGTAATCCACTTGTAGGTCCCCGATATGCTGAAACTTTTTCGGGCAACCGCAATTATGGAGGGAATTTCCTATCTGGCCTTGTTTGGAATTACCATGCCGCTAAAATATTGGGCAGAAATCTTGGAACCCAACAAGATTGTGGGATATGCCCATGGCTTTCTTTTTATTGTCTATGTAGCTGTGGTTGCTGTGTTTTGCTGGGAACGTAAATGGGACCTAAAAAGATTTTCAATTCTTTTTTTGGCATCCTTGTTGCCCTTCGGTACATTTTATATGGATAAAAAATACCTAAAGCCTTTAGGGTAAAAAGCTTTGTATTGCAAGGTCATAACTCTGCAATCCAAAACCGAGAATGACACCCTTTGCTCCTGACGAGATGTAGGAAACATGTCGGAACTCTTCCCGCTTGTGCGTGTTGGAGATATGGACTTCCACCACAGGTGCATCAATGGCCTTAACGGCATCCCCGATTCCCACAGAAGTATGGGTATAGGATGCGGCGTTCAGCACAATACCATCATAATCAAAGCCCACTTCTTGGATTTTGTCAATAAGCTCTCCCTCTATATTGGATTGAAAATAGGACAACTGTACTTTCGGATATTTGTGCTGCAACTTTTCAAAATAGTCCTCAAAAGTGCTATTTCCATAAACCTCAGGTTCACGTTTGCCCAAAAGATTCAGGTTGGGACCGTTTATGATTATCAATTTCATGGGTTTAAAAATACAACAAAAAGAAAAGGGTGGGAATGCCCCCACCCTCTTCCAATCACTTTTTCTTCTTAATTAATTGCGAACTGTAGTCCAAAACCAAAGGCACCCACTTCATTTTCGCCTGTATCGCTTAAGACCACGGAGGGTCTCCAGTCAAAGTTTACCACAAAAGGCACCCCATTGACCTTGAAATCAATACCAACATGTGGGCGCAACGCAAAAATATTATCAAAATCCTCAATGAGAATAATGCTCGGGCCTATCCCTGTATACCAACGAAGCCCTCTTGCACCAACAAATTCTTTGTGGTATGAATAAAGGATGGTCACAATGGTCGCATTGTCCTCAAAGCCCAAATCGGCCTGCCCCACATGATTGTCGGAGAAAAAGTATTTACCTGTGGCGCCAAAAAAGGTGGCGTCATCGTACAGGTCAATACCCAAACCCAAGGCAGCCTTGTAATTGGTTTGTGCGTTTGAACCAATCATACATAGTGATGTAAATGCTAAAACAAATAGTAATCTTTTCATTTCATAAGTAATTAAATGGTTAATATCTATTATTCGATTCGGGGTTATTAACTTCAATCTCTTAATCTTGCCTTTAAGTGTCTACTATCCTAATCAATAGACCGTTAGAACAAAAACAGTATGCCCACTGCCACTATGGAAAAACTTCCATCGTTGCTGATATTCATATAGGAAACATTCAATTCGGTGTTCCCAGTTATATTATACCCAATTGAGGGCCTGATATAGAAACCTCCTTCATTGCCGGCGTTTATTCCAACACCATAGCCCAAGTCGGCACCAAGCTTGAAATGGTACGTGGGATACAGCCGAACAGACCCCGCCAAAGGGATAAACTGGATGTTTTCAAAATCCGACTCAATGGTAATTGGCCCTTCAGTAATGGTCTCGGACTTGCCAAAAGCATTGATAAAGCCGGTGGCCAGACCTACATCAAACAATTCGGACACCCCCCAGTGGTAGGCAACATCCAATCCAAGGCTGAAATCTGAAACATTGGCAGCATCCCCAACGGGAAGTCCTGCGTTAAAACCCGCCTTAAAACTACTCCTGTCTTGTGCGTTGCTGTTCATACCTCCCAAAAAAAGTAGGGTTGCGATAACCAAGAATGTTTTTCTCATAATTGTTAAAATTTACATAAGGCTAAAACGACACCTTGATGATAATAGTATGACAAAATGTTAAAAACACTTGGTAATGGCATGGTGAAATTATCCCAAAGAAGTGCATATTCCCTGAATCAATTGACCAAAAGGTCTTCTCACTTGACCAATCGCCAAACGTACAGAACAAAATTTATGTAACTATATTTACGACCATGAAATGGGGCAATGCGCTACTGGATTATAAACACTACCTGAAAATTGAGCGTGGGCTTTCCGAGAATTCCATTGCCAATTATGCTTTGGACCTACAAAAGTTGATTGATTATCTGGATGAGCACCAGATGGTGGTTTCCCCAGTGCAGATTGAACAGGAAACGCTCCAGCAGTTCATACATGATATGGCCAAGAGCGTAAACCCGCGCTCGCAAGCACGAATCATCTCTGGGTTGAAAGGGTTTTTCAGCTATCTGATTTTTGAAGACTATCGCGCGGACAATCCGATGGACTTGATCGAAACCCCAAAAGTGGGCAGAAAATTGCCGGACACTCTATCCGTTGCAGAAATCAACGACCTTATTGCTGCCATTGACCTTTCAAAAAATGAAGGGGAGCGGAACCGGGCCATGTTGGAAACCCTATATGGATGCGGTTTGCGTGTATCGGAATTGGTCAGCCTTAAATTGTCCGACCTTTTTTTTGATGAGGACTTTATAAAAGTTACAGGGAAAGGGAACAAACAGCGCTTTGTGCCGATAAGCTCATTTAACCAAAAATATATCAACATTTATAAAGATGAGGTACGGGTGCATCAACCTATTGAGAAAAGCCATAAGGACTACCTTTTCCTTAACCGAAGGGGAAAACAGCTCACACGGGCCATGATCTTCACCATTATAAAACAATTGGCTGAAAAAATTGGCCTAAAGAAAAACATTAGTCCGCATACCTTTCGGCACTCATTTGCGACCCATTTGCTCGAGAATGGAGCAGATTTAAGGGCCATTCAACAAATGCTGGGACATGAGAGCATCACAACCACGGAAATCTATATGCACGTGAACCGAAAACACTTGGCGGATGTACTTGAACGTTATCATCCAAGAAGATAACAGAATCGCTAAAATTTCAATTTGGTGCCAACCTGCAATCTGGTTTTTACTCCTTCAAGGCCGACTTTGTAGAATCTTGGATTTCCCAAAGGCTGGGCAAACTTGGCTTCCATCAACATATTTGGGCCAACATCTTGTCCCACACCAAAATAAATTTCTTCCCTGGGGATTGGATTTGGTTTTCCCTTCCCATTGTTCAGTAGGTCCCATTCCCTTTCATATCCACCAATCAAAAAGGTGTTCTTGCTTACGTACTGCCGGAGTTCGATAGGAATTGCAAACCTATCCGCCATATAATTTCTGTAATGTTCTCCACCTATACTGACTTCTGTTGTTGGAGTCACCCCAAAATTGACCCTAAACCAACCATAGTGATGATACTTTTCGAAACTTGGATAATTGAATCCCTCAATATAGATTGGCAGGGTTTCTTTTCCGGAGGAACTTGCGCCAAAGTTTTGCCCATGGCCGAACTGGGCCGCGGAAAAGAGGAAAAAAATCAATAGCAATCGAATTATGTCCAACATAGTTACAAATTAGCTCTTTTTAAGCTGTTTCGCACAACTATTGAATCATAAAAATTTCAAAAACTGAAAGTGATGGGAAGAAGGTTCTTTGGCTCTTCATCCCAGAAAACCACTTGATCTAATTCATGGCTGAAAGACCACCCCAACATTCAGGGCTGCCCTAGTATTCAAAAGCTCGAATCCTGTATCGTTGTCAACAACATTAATAAAACCTCCCGCGCCTTGGTATTCAATAAATATCCCTGTGGTATCCGAAATTTTGAATTTATGGCCAATTCCAACCCCAAGGCCCACATCGAAGGAAGATGTATCATTCTTTAGGTCACCTACAATCTCATCCTCTGCCGATAGAAGAAAGTCTATGTGCGGCCCAAAATTGAGGTACCAGTTCCTGTTTCTGCCAAAATGCCAATTGGCATAAATTGGAATGAACAAATAGTCAAGTTTGGTTTCATTGCCCGAACCATCGGCACCTTTGGAATCATAAACAAATCCTGTTTTCAAACCCCATCTGTCGCTGAAATAAAACTCTCCCAGCACGCCAATTTGTGTTGACACCCTAGTGCTGAACAAAAAGGCACTGTCGCCGTAAAAGTTCCCAAAGTTTATACCGGCACCGATTCCGAGTTCAAAATCGCCTTTATCCTGTGCTTGGACACAAAAAGGAAGTATAGCAAGTAACAAAAAGAGTTTTTTCATGGTATTTAGTTTGATATGATTCATGCAATTGTAATACATTTTGGCAAAAAATGTAGCCTTTATTCGAAAAAATTGAAGGTAATTTTATTCTGGCTTGTGTCGCTAACTACGTCTTCCAGAAACCCGATACTGCTTTTTGAAAGGCCTTATGATCAGCCTGGCCTCACGATCAAAGCGAACGTAGTTATAGACCCAGTTGATGAAAACCACCAACCTATTACGAAAACCGATTAGAAAGTATAGATGTACAAACATCCAAACAAACCAGGCAAAGACTCCTTGGAACTTAACATGGGGCAAATCCACAACGGCTTTGTTTCGGCCCACGGTGGCCATGCTGCCCTTGTCCCGGTAAACAAAAGGTTTCATGGGCTTGCCTTCCAAAAGTTTCACTAAGTTCTCCCCCAGACTCCTGCCCTGCTGGATTGCAGGCTGAGCCATCATCGGGTGACCATGGGGAAAGGCCTCTGTTTCCATTTGGGCCACATCACCAATTGCAAAAATCTCGTCAAACCCTTCCACTTGATGGAAGCGATTCACCTTTAGCCGGTTTCCCCTACAAAGCAGTTCCTTGCCATCCAACCCTGGAATGTTAACCGCTTGGACGCCTGCGGTCCATATCAGGGTTGCCGTGTCAAAAATGGTCTTTGTATCTGTAGTAACCCGTTTGCCATCATAGTCCATGACCCTTATGTTCTTCCATACATTCACCCCGAGCCCTTCCAAAAAGCGTTCCGCCTTTTGGGAAGCTATTTCGCTCATGGCCGGAAGTATGCGATCACTCCCCTGAACCAGGTTTATCTGGGCCCTACGGGTGTCCAAATCTGGATAATCCTTGGGAAGGATACCTCTTTTTATTTCGGCTAGGGCACCCGCGAGTTCCACACCCGTTGGGCCTCCACCTACGATAACAAAATTCATTAGGGCATCCCTTTCATGTAGGTCATCGGTCAGCAGCGCCTGCTCAAAGTTCTCCAGAATCAAACTGCGTAGATTGAGTGATTGGGGTATGGTCTTCATGGCCATTCCTTTCTTCTCAATGGCTTTATTGCCAAAAAAGTTGGTCCGTGAACCCGCGGCCACCACCAGATAATCGTACTCTATGCTTCCAATATTGGTCTCAACACTTTTGCGTTCGGTATCAATTTTTGAAACTTCGGCCAACCGAAAATAAAAATTGGGATAGCCTTGCAGTACCTTTCTTATGGGATAGGCAATGGAATCGGGCTCCAATCCCCCTGTTGACACTTGATATAAAAGCGGCTGGAAAGTGTGGTAGTTATGACGGTCCAGTAGCACCACCTGAACTTCTTTTTTGCTCAATTTTTTGGCAAGAGCAATACCGCCGAAGCCCCCTCCGATTATTATGATTCGGGGAAAGCTGGATTGTGGGATATTCATGGCTGACATGGGGGCAAATTTACACATTCCCCTATGGCCCACCCAACCATGGCATGGGTTTTTTGCTATCTTTAAATGCTAATTTATAAAAACACCTTCATGAAAAAAATCCTGACCTTTTGTAGCCTTCTTTTTCTGACCATTCCCTTACTGCCAGCGCAAGAAACCAGAGATGTTGTTTTAAAAGAATTGAACGATAAAACACAAAAGTACGTTGACGTTGCGCATACCATCTGGAACTTTGCCGAAATGGGTTATCAAGAGGAAAAAAGCTCGGCTTTGCTGCAAAGCACATTAAAGGATGCAGGTTTTTCAATCACCAATGGTATTGCAAGAATCCCAACTGCTTTTATGGCTGAATACGGTTCTGGTTATCCCGTTATTGCCATTTTGGGCGAGTATGATGCCCTACCTGGTCTGTCGCAAGAGGCCGTTCCAGAAAAAAAGTCAGCAGGCAAGGCAGCCGGACATGCTTGCGGACACCATCTTTTTGGGACCGCTTCCACGGCAGCGGCCATCGCCGTGAAGGATTGGCTCAAATCCAACAACAAACAGGGTACCATCCGATTCTACGGTTGTCCAGCGGAAGAAGGGGGTTCCGGAAAAGTCTATATGGTAAGGGAAGGGGTGTTTAATGATGTGGATATTGCCCTGCATTGGCATCCTGGAGCACAAAACGCAGCCAGTGCCGGTGCCGCGCTGGCCAATAAATCGGCCAAATTCAGATTTCATGGTGTTTCGGCACATGCTGCGGGTGCCCCAGAACGAGGTCGCTCCGCTTTGGACGGTGTTGAAGCCATGAACTTGATGGTGAACATGATGCGAGAACACATTCCGCAGGAGACAAGAATCCATTATGTGATCACGGATGGCGGCAAGGCGCCCAATGTGGTTCCTGATTTTGCAGAGGTCTACTACTATGCGCGTCATGGAAAAAGAGATGTTGTCATCGATATTTTTGACCGAATCGTGAAAGCTGCCGAAGGAGCGGCGTTGGGAACGGGCACAACAATGGATTATGAAATGATCGGTGGCACCCATGAACTGTTGCCAAACCTTACCCTTCAAAAGATAATGCACGATAATCTGAGCAAGGTAGGAGGCGTAACCTATACGGATGAGGAAAGAGCCTTTGCCGAGCAAATATCAAAAAGTCTTGGATATGACAAATTGGATATGGAAAGGGCTACCTCGGTTCAGCCCTACCAAGAAGAAGCCAGGGCCTATGGATCTACTGATGTGGGAGATGTAAGCTTCACGGTGCCCACAGTTGGCATGGGAGCGGCTACGTGGGTTCCCGGAACCCCCGCCCATAGTTGGCAGGCTGTTGCCGCTGGGGGAACTTCCATTGGGACCAAAGGAATGATGGTAGCTGCCAAAACATTGACAATGATGGCAATAGACCTTTATGAGAATCCAGAAATTGTGACAAAGGCAAAGGCCGAACTGGAAGAGCGCAGAGGTTCCGACTTTAAGTATATTCCTCTTTTGGGTGACAGGCCGCCAGCACTTGATTATCGAAAATAATCCCCGTTTACTGTAACAAAAGTCCATGTAGGGGTACTGATAGGCAAACTTACCAACCAAAGTGAACAAAGAACTGGAACATCGTTTTGTGACGGAGCTCGAGAACAATCAGAATATTGTTCACAAGGTGTGCAGTCTGTATACGAATGACAAGGATTCACACAATGATCTGTTCCAGGAAATAACCATCCAATTATGGAAGGCGTATCCAAAATTCAGGGGGGACTCAAAATTCAGTACCTGGATGTACAGAGTGGCACTGAACACGGCAATTACGTTGTACAGAAAATCAAAAAGACGGGTACGCACCCAAGATTACGATTCGGTTATCTTTAAAATCAAAGCAAACGAATATGACGATGCCGAGGAAAGACAGCTCAAACTTATGTACGAAGCGATCAAACAACTGAGCGATGTGGACAAAGCCCTGGTATTTCTGTACCTTGAGGATAAGGATTATACGGAAATATCTGAAACCCTGGGCATAACCGAGGTAAATGCCCGGGTGAAAATGAACCGAGTGAAAAACAAGTTAAGGACCATACTTAATCCCTAGAAAATGTTGGATGAACTGGAACTCTTAAAAAAGGATTGGCAGAGGAAGGGAGCGGAGCTTCCCAAACTGTCCTATGATGAAATCTATAGGATGATCTGGAAAAAATCATCATCCATAGTCAAATGGATCTTTTATATAAGTCTAATTGAATTTATACTTCCCCATTTGCTCTATTTGATTCCGTCCATGCGGAACAATCTTAGCTTGTATTCGGATTTGGGGCTTTCAAATATTATTCTTGTTGTAAGCATCATTCAGTATGCGGTCATATTCTACTTCATTTATCAATTCTACAAAAGGTACAGGGAAATTTCGGTGTTGGACAACGCCAAACAACTCACTTCCAACATTTTGAGAACACGAAAGACTGTAAAGCACTACGTCATATTTTCGTTGTCCATGGTAATGCTCACTTTTATTCTGTTGATTGTTGGCATTTATTTTACGGACAATGTGCTGGAGGCCTTGGACCTATCAGGAAAAATGTCATCATTGGCACCCGAAAAAGCCAAGTGGGTGATTATGGCCAGTTTTGCGTTTTTTGGCGTGATATTTACCGTAGCCCTGGGGGGTATTTACTTTCTTCTGTACGGATTGCTGACTAGAAAACTTCGAAAAAACTACTGGGAATTACAAAAATTAGAGTTCTAGGTTCCCTTGTATTTGTACTTTCTTTTTTCGTGTTCAGCCTCGTAGGCGGCCAACTCCTCCTGTGGAATAACCTTCAAGAAAGAAGGATGTTGCTCTATGGCGTATTCCAATTTTTCCAAGATGGAATCAATGGATTCATTTTCATAGTCGATTTCCAAAGGTTCTTTAATGTGCATGGATTGAAGAATGCCCTTCTTCTTTACCCGAAGTCCCTTCTTGTCAAAAGACCGTCGAAACCCATCAATGACCACGGGCACAACCACAGGTTTATAATGTTTGATGATGTGCGCGGTACCTTTTCGCAAAGGTTTCCAAGGCGTAGTTGTTCCCTGGGGAAAGGTTATGACCCATCCATCGTCCAAGGCCTTGGCAATATTGCTGATGTCACTGAACTTCACCTGCCTTTGAACGTTTTGGCCATCCGCTCTCCAGGTACGCTCAATGCTAATGGAGCCGGCATAGGCCAAAATCTTGGTCAATAGGCTTTTCTTCATGGTCTCCTTTGCTGCCACATAATAAATGTTGAGCTTGGGCTGCCACAGATACCCAAGATTTTTGATACTGTCCTCCCTCCCGCTCAAACTTGCATTGAACACATGGAACATGGCCACCACATCGGCAAAATAGGTTTGATGGTTGCTCACAAAAAGAACATTGGTTTCGGGAAGGTCCCGAATCACCTGAGAACCCTCAATCTCCAAGGTGTTAAAGCCTTTGTACCGCTGATGTGTGATCATGCCGGCAATTCGGATCAACCAACGCTTCAAGAACAAAATGTGACCAAAAGGATTCTTTTTGAATAGGCCCATAGGGGTATATGTTGAAAAGTAAATTTACAAATTCGTGTTCAAAGTGCCTTTTGCAGGAGTTCCTTCATTTCGCTCATCATCATCGCAGTGGCGCCCCAAACAGTGTAACCGTTTAATTTATAAGCCGGTACGTGAATTTTTTTTGCGTATGAAGTGCTCAAAACCTCCTCTATATGATTGGAATCATCCAGAAAATCATGCAAATATACTTCAACTAAACGTTCAACCTCATCTTCCTGGATAACAAAAGGTTTGGGCCTATGGTATATTCCCATATAAGGGCGCACCATAAAGTTGCTCGGGGGAATGTACACATCGCTCAATTCCTTGATCACTTCCACTGCCGAAGGCAGAACCCCAACCTCCTCATGCGTTTCCCTAAGCGCGGTTTCCTCCAAATTCCTATCCGAGGCCTCCACCTTTCCACCAGGAAATCCTATTTGGTTGGAATGTACGCCTTCATAAGCTTTCCTCAATATGAGCAACAGTCGGGTCACCTGGTCCCCATCAGGATAAAAAAGCGCCATGACCCCAGCTTTTTTGGGGTTTCTCTTCTCAATCTGTTTGGACTTTAACAACTGAATCCTTGATGCCGGGGACATTTTATAATGGGAATCCGTACCCGGAAGTGGTAGATTTTTTATTTTTAAAGCTGCTTGACAAAATTCCTTAAAATCCATGTTGCTAAAACCATCGGCTTTATTTACAAGTATACTATTATTTTTTTTGGTCTCCTGCGGAGAGAAAGCCAAAAAAACAGAACCCCCTGCCAAAAAAATCGAAGTTCAGCAAGATTCAATATTGGAGAGAAACGAGGATTCCCAACAGGAAGAAAAGGAAGAGGAACGTTTTGTGCTCACAGAGGAAAATGCGATAGATTTCTTTTTCAATTATGCCAAGGGTCTAAAGAAAAACAAGGTGAAGGTTACCACAAGCATGGGCAGTTTTACGGTGCTATTGTACGACAATGTTCCCTATCACAAAGCAAATTTTATTTACCTGGCCAAGGAAAAATACTTTGACAGCACCCAATTTCATCGGGTGGTAAAGGACTTCATCATTCAAGGTGGAAATTCGGATGACCGGCGTACTTCGAAGAAACGAAAGGAAATAGGACGATATCTTCTGCCTCCGGACGCCAAAAAGGGATATAAGCACCATAGGGGCACCATATCCATGCCCAGCAGTGAGCGCGACAATCCACACAAATTGGCCTCTCCGTACGAATTTTTTATCGTTGTCACCAATCCTGGATCCTACCACTTGGACGGATCTTACACTCCCTTTGGCCGTGTTATTGAAGGTATGGATGTGGTGGATGCAATCAACAAGGTTCCCGTGGGGGATGGAGACTGGCCCTGGCAGAATGTGTACATTTTAAAAGCGGAAGTACTTTAAAATGCAGACAAATCAGAATAGAAGACCATGATAAAAACTGAAAAATATGCCTACTCGGACGACCAACAATTCTACGAAGGTGTAGTCGCTTTTGATAGCGCACTTGTTGGAAAAAGACCAGTGGTACTTGTGGCCCACACCTGGGTGGGACAATCCCAATTTGAAACAAACAAGGCGAAAAAGTTGGCCCAGATGGGTTATTTGGCACTCGCTATCGATGTTTATGGCAAAGACAGAAGAGCAAACAATGTTTCAGAAGCTGAGGCCCTTATGAATGAAATGTTAGCCGACCGACAGGAATTATTAAATCGGTTGCTACTGGCGATGAACAATATTAAAAAGCATGAATTGGCAGACAGCGCCAAGGTTGCCGCCATAGGTTTTTGCTTTGGAGGAAAGTGTGCGTTGGATTTGGCCCGTTCTGGGATAAACATTAAGGGGGTCGTAAGCTTTCATGGTATTTTTGACCCGCCAGGATTGGACCATGAAGGAGAAATTAAAGCCAAAATTCTTGTCCTCCATGGTTGGGCGGACCCATTGGCACTGCCAAAGGACATCAATATGCTAGCGGAAGAACTTACGGAACGAAATGCCATTTGGGAAATGGACATTTTTGGACACACCGGCCATGCGTTCACCAACCCAAATGCCAATAGTCCAGAAAATGGAATGAACTACAATCCTTTGGCCGATGGGCGTGGTTGGCAACGGATGCTCAACTTTTTTGAAGAAATCTTTGAAGATTGAGCTTAATGCCTAACAGACCGGTGACTTGGCCTCGCTTGGCAGCGTAACTTTTTGCCCGGCTGGTTTCCTCGTTGTACAAAATGACCAATGCCGCTATAATCACCAGGTTCTTCATAATATATTGTCCCAAAAGGGTCAGATAAAATGGTCCTTGGTTAAAGGTTTCCTCAGGAAACAGGACTAATGGTGCAAAAGTGCACACCATGTGTACCAGTGCCAAAATAATGGCCGTCCTACGAAAAAGCCCAGCAATCAAGAAAATACCGATCAGCGTTTCCCAAAGCGCCAGTAGCATGATAGAGACATCATCGGGAATAATCCCCAAGGTCAGGGCGTGAATGGTATTTTTTGCCAATCCCTCTGCAGGGCTCAAATCGGGAAAAAATTTCAGCATGCCAAACCACAGGTAAACCAACCCTATGGAAATGGGCAAAATGTTGTTCTTGTTTGTTGCTCTCATTTAGTGCTATTTCTGGTTTGGTGTCCTTAAATTGCAAATACAGTAGCAGGCATGTTCAAACCAAATTGGATCAAAGCACGACCGTATCCGATATCCTTTGCCAATATAGTCCCATTAACAGCAGAATGTGGTTAATGAAGAAGTAAGTTCCCTTAACCAAGGGTTAATTCCATTAATGAAAAATTAATGAAACTTAAGGAATGGATATATTTGATTTACTTAGCCGATGATTTGAAAAAGAGGAACATTTATATTATCATTTTTACCGTGTCATTATTGGGACTGGCAGTGGTACAGTACCAATATCTGCAAATAGGCCTCAGTCTTGCCAAGGTACAGTTCAACCGTAAGGTGCAGGATGCGGCCAAAGAGGTAAAGGACGGGCTTGCCACGCAAAACCAACTTACCTTTTTGGTGGGCAAAGCCATTCAAAAGGATGGTTCCTACTTTAAACTGGGATTGGACAGCATACAGGATGCATCCAGTTATTTTTTGAATGATTTCATCACGGAGAATCTCGTGAAACATGGGCTTGAGGCAAACTTTACCTACAATCTTTTTTCCAAGGACAGTATCTACTATCTGCAATCGCCCTCAGTGTCAAGAAAGAAAGACAATGTGGTTTCCTATCCCATTGAATTATACGGTTATTTACCCAATTTGTTGGAAAAACGATTGGTCCTGGAACTACATTTCCAAAATTTGAACAATTATTTTTTGGGACAATTGAACGGATTGACATTTCCCAGTCTTCTTTTCCTAGTGGGCATTGTAGTGGCCATTATCTGGGCATTGCGAACCTATTATTGGCAACGAAACGTTATCACCACTACCAACGAGTTCATCAATAACTTGACGCACGAACTAAAAACGCCTGTTTTTTCCATCAGTCTGGCCACCAAATTGCTGGAAGAGGACGCCGGTCCCAAACAGCAACATGTCATTTCCTTAATAAAACAACAAACGGAACGCTTGAGCGGTCATATCGACAAAGTCCTGGAACTGGGCAGCTTGGAACACAAAAAAAATGCGGTGGTCCCACAAGAGCTTGATTTCCGGCCACATCTATTGAAGCTCTGCAAGGAATTTGAAACATTGTCCTCCATTGAAGGAACAACTTTTGATTATGTGCTGGACGAGGGTTGCTACCGAATCAATGTGGAACGTTTCCATTTGGAAAATGCCATCAATAATTTGTTGGACAACGCCAAAAAATATGCTGAGAACCCAAAAATCACATTAAATGCACGTTTGGGAGAAAATAAGCTGGAAATCGTGATCGAAGACAATGGAATGGGCATCAAAAAAGAAGAACAAGAGCGAATTTTTAAGAAATATTACCGGGTCGGTAACGGAGACCAGTACAATGTAAAGGGATATGGCCTGGGCCTAAGCTATGTAAAAAGGATAATGCATAGCTTTAGGGGCAAAATCATTTTGGACAGCGAACCCGGAAGAGGCACGCGGATAGCTTTGGTATTACCTTTGGTAAAAAATGGGAATGATGTATAAAATATTGTTGGTCGAGGATGATGAGTCCTTGGGGTATCTTCTATCGGAGTATCTGAAGATGAAGCAATTGGACGTTGTATGGGAAAAAAATGGAACCAAAGTCATGGCCATCATGGAACAAAACTTGTTTGATCTCATCGTGCTTGATGTGATGATGCCGCATACCGATGGATTTGCCCTGGCAAGCCAAATAAAGGACAAGCATCCCAATATTCCTTTTATATTCCTAACGGCCAAATCCCTTAAGATTGATGTTCTGAAAGGGTTTTCGTTGGGTGCCATCGATTATCTGAAAAAACCCATAGACGAGGAAGAACTGGTGGCCAGGATCATGGCCCATTTATCACGACTTGAAAAGACATCTCCTGTACCCCCCCAGGACGACATCATTCCGATTGGGACGTACGATTTTGATAGCCGTAACCATATGCTCTTGCACAAAGGAGATTCCATTCGCCTAACAGCCCGTGAAACAGAATTGCTAAAACATTTGATACAGCACAAAAACAATTTGTGCTCCCACAAAGATATCCTTTTGGGCATTTGGGGCAATAACGATTATTTTAATAGAAAGAGTCTCAATGTATTCATTACGCACCTTCGAAAACATCTTGAAAAAGATCCAACCATAAAAATTGAAAATGTCCACGGGCGGGGCTTCATCCTGAAAGTGGGCCACTAAGTCACCATTAAAGAGGACCTATCCTTCTTGCTGCTTTTTGTAAATGGTGGGCAGGCTTATGCCGAACCTTACCGCCAAAAGTCGAAGTATGATAACAATCAAAATACCGGCAACATAGGCGTAGTTTTGGGGAATGGGCAGCCTCACAAACAAAAAATAACCCACTCCTCCCAAGATACAGGCCGTTGCATAGATTTCCTTTCTGAAGATTACCGGTATCTCGTTACATAAAATATCCCGGGTAACGCCCCCAAAGCTAGCCGTCATGGTGCCAAGGGCTATGCACATTACCGGCATCAATTCGGCTTGGAGTCCCTTCTCAATTCCCACCATGGTGTAGAGCCCTATCCCGATGGTATCGAACAAGAACAATGATTTTCTTAGGTATTTCAGTTTTCCGGAAAAAACAATGGCAAAAACCACGGTGATAAAAATGGTGGTAACATAGGTGAGGTCCTTCATCCATGCCACAGGCGTATTCCCGATGAGAAGGTCACGCAGTGTGCCGCCACCTATGGCGGTTACGAAAGCAATAATGAACACCCCAAAAAGGTCCAATCTTTTTTCCATGGCCACCAAAACCCCAGAAATGGCAAAAGCTACGGTTCCCAAAATATCAATGGTCAAATAAAACATGCTTACAGTTTTTGGGTGAAGTAATTGTAGTCCTTCAATACGGTTTCAAGGTATGGAACGTCATACAGCCTTGAATTGGTCTTGAGTATGCCTTCCACCTTGGAACGTAGCGCCTTCATGGTTTTGAAGTCCCCACTTTTTTTGGCAATATGGAAGGTTTCCTTGATGAGTCTAACGTCTTTGTCGGTCAACAGCGTCACATTGGTGAACTGTGGTTCATAGGTCTCTTCAATTTCCTCCAAAATGGTATGGGAAACCTTGGCCCTTTGCTTGGTGCTGATCACCACCGTGCCGGCGGCGGCATCGCCAATTCGCTGTCTTTTTTCCGAAAAAAGAATGCTCAAGATACCAATGGAACCCAAAAAAAGCCAGATGTCCACCAACCGAAGCATCCAACGCACGAGAAGATTGCTCCAATGCACCGGAGTGCCATCCAGTCGCACCACCCGCATCTTCATAAGCATCTTGCCCACGGTCTGCCCGTTGAACAGGCTGTGCATCAACAGGGAATAGAACATGGCCGGCAAAAAAATCAGGGAAGCTAGCCCGCGTTGGGTCCAGGTGTCTTCGTAAACGTAGCCGATTGCATCGCTAATCAAACTCACCAAATAGGCATACATATACAAAATAAGACCATCGATCAAAAAGGCAACGATACGCTCCCCAATGCTAACAATCTTATAATCCAAATTGACATTTTGGGAAGTATTGATTTGCAGGTTACCCATATAAACGTAATTTTAGCTTTAGGAATTTCCACTTATGCGCGAAGCTGCCTTTGTGAAGCAAAATAAGGAAAAATGGATCGCATTTGAAAAAGCGATCACCATGGGCTCCCAAACCATATTGACGAAACCAGAAAACCTGACCGTCAACACAATCAACAAATATTTAGAACTAAAAGCTAGGGGGCTTTTTTAAAAAGAAGAAGGCAAACCACGCAACTCATCAGGCAATCCAAGCGCATTCAAAGTGGGCAGTTTGTTTTCCAACATCACAAACTCAACGTTTTGAGATTTTTGTTTAAGTTTTTGCCGTTGAAAATGATTATGGGAATAGCTGCCCCGTAATCTCCGCTTGTCATCTTTTTTTGAAAATAGATCTATGGTCACCCCAACGGTCACTCCGCCCAAAACGGTGGCGGCCAAATCATCGTTGTCCCATCCATTATCGCGTTGCCCGGCATCCACAGCCTCCTTGGCAACTCCAATAATGGCACTTCCCGCAACGGAGCCAATAAAAGTCCATATACGGTTACCGTCTGAAGCCTGTTTGGCAATGCCAGCTCCTGCCAGCCCAAACAGATTGCCCCCCAAAAAATGAAGTGCTTTGTCCCGTTCCACTTGACCATGGGCATAGGAAACGAGCATAAAAAATACCAGTGTGGGGATCAGTGTTCTCATGCGCAACGCTAAATATATAAAAAAATGTCCTTGAAATGGGGTCAAGGTGCTAATACCGTTGCACTTCTTGTTTGGCCAAGTGGAATTCGGCCATCAGATCTTGAACAATTTCTGCAGCGGGTTTAATATTATGGATAAGCCCGGAAACCTGGCCAATTTCCAGTTCCCCTTCAACCATATCGCCCTCAAACATACCTTTTTTTGCCCTTGCCCTTCCCAGTAACTTTTTCAATTCTTCTGCAGTTGCTCCCTTAGCATAGGCGTTCTGGACATCTTGAAAAAACTTGTTCTTCAACATGCGCACCGGGGCCAACTCCTTCAAGGTCAATTGTGTATCCCCCTCCTTGGCCAGCACCACCTGCTGTTTGAACAACTCATGCGACGAAGCTTCTGGACTGGCCACAAATCGGCTTCCCACCTGAACCCCATCTGCCCCCAATACCATGGCGGCCAACATGGCCCTACCTGTGGCAATACCGCCGGCGGCTAGCAATGGTATCTTTATTTGTTCTTTAACGGAGGGTACAAGTACCATAGTAGTGGTTTCATCCCGGCCGTTATGGCCCCCTGCTTCAAAACCTTCGGCTACAATGGCATCAACCCCAGCTTCTTGGGCTTTTAGGGCAAACTTGACACCGCTTACCACGTGTACGACCGTGATTCCCTTTTCCTTTAGGAAACCGGTCCATGTTTTGGGATTTCCAGCAGAAGTGAACACTATTTTGACCCCTTGTTGCACAATGATGTCCATGAGTTTGTCAATATCTGGATACAGCATCGGGATATTGACGCCAAAGGGTTTGTGGGTTGCCCCCTTGCACTTTTGAATATGTTCGAGCAATACTTCGGGGTACATGCTCCCAGCACCAAGAAGCCCAAGTCCTCCGGCATTGGAAACGGCAGAGGCCAAACGCCAACCACTGGCCCAGATCATTCCTGCTTGCACAATGGGGTATTCAATTCCAAAAAGTTGGGTTATCCTGTTTTTCATTTTATGAAATTACACCGGAACCGATGAGTTCATCATCAATGTACCAAGCCACAAACTGTCCTTCAGTGATGGCCGATTGCTTTTCCTTGAAATCGACATAAAGGCCTTTGTCAATTTTGTAAAGGGTAGCTTTTTGCAAGGGTTGCCTGTATCGTATTCGTGCCATGACCTCCATGGTTTCGTCCGTTTTCAAAGCCAAATCTGGTCTCACCCAATGCAGTTCTTCTTCGTTGACAAAAAGCGTGTTTCGAAAAAGACCGGGGTGGAATTTACCCTGGCCAGTATAGATTATATTTTTATCCACATCAGTATCGATTACGAACAAAGGTTCTTTGGTACCCCCAACATTGAGGCCCTTTCGCTGACCTATGGTAAAATAGTGTGCGCCCTGGTGTTCGCCCACCACTTTTCCATCCAATTCTGTGTATCTGGGCTTTTCTGCATTAAAGGCCAATTCCTCTTTCTTGTTATGGAATTCCGGTGCTGAAACTGAAAACTGCGCAGCCTCACTTGGAACTTCCACAATAATCCCCTTTTTGGGTTTAAGCTTTTGTTGTAAAAATTCGGGCAAGTGCACCTTCCCCACAAAACAAAGTCCTTGCGAATCCTTTTTGTCGGCTGTGACCAAATTGTTCTCAGCGGCTATTTTCCTGACCTCGGGTTTGGTGAGCTCACCTATCGGAAACAAGGCTTTTGCAAGTTGCTCCTGGGAAAGTTGGCACAAAAAATAAGATTGGTCTTTGTTCGTATCCTTGCCCGCCAATAATCGGTAGGTTTCAGATCCATCGTTATTTTTGATAACCTCTTTTCTGCAATAATGCCCGGTAGCGACAAAATCGGCACCAAGTTGCAGGGCAATTTTTAGGAATACATCAAACTTGATTTCACGATTGCACAGTACATCGGGATTGGGTGTCCTTCCCTTTTCATACTCACTGAACATATAATCAACAATCCTTTCTTTGTACTCAGCACTTAAATCCACTGTTTGAAAAGGAATGCCCAATTTCTCAGCCACAATCAGGGCATCGTTGCTGTCCTCGACCCAAGGGCACTCCTCGGAAATAATAACCGAGTCGTCCACCCAATTCTTCATAAAAAGACCTATTACCTCGTAACCCTGCTCTTTTAGAAGATGGGCAGCAACACTTGAATCGACTCCGCCAGAAAGACCAATTACAACCTTTTTCATTACATCCAAATTCCGTGCAAAAATACAAAATGATCACCATTCAAAGGATTAATGACCATTTCAGAATTTAAAGTCGTTGAAACGGAATTGATTTCGATAACAATCGTGCCGTTATATAGAAATTTCATAGGATTATCAGCGATATCAGCAACACTAATTATGATTATCAATTTTCCTAAAAAAATGAACAAAATAAAAGAGCTTCAAATAGATACAAAAATAGCTCCAATACAAATTATATTCGAATTGTGGTATAAATTTATACATTTAAAGTGCTGTATTTGAATGAATTATTAATCATCCGAATATTAGAATGAGCTTTTACATTCTTACAGTTTATTAATTTTTGTTAAACTTTTAATAAAAAAGTTAAAACAAAAGCAACCATTTTTGTTTAGACATATCTTTAGGATGTTAAACAAAAAAATATAGAAAATGAAAGCACTGATCAACTTCAAAACAGCAACGCTGTTGCTATTTTTCCTGACCTTAACGTCTTGTTCAGACGATGACAATGGCACTCCTCCGCCTTCCAATCAAAATAATATTGTTGAAACTGCCCAGGCCACTGCGGATTTAAGCAGCTTGGTAAGTGCTTTGCAAAAAGCTGATGAAAGTGCCAGCAACGACCTGATCAGTGCCTTGAGCGGACCTGGTCCTTTTACTGTGTTTGCACCGACCAATGCTGCTTTTGCAGATTTATTGGCACAATTGGACGGTTTTGATTCCTTGGATGATTTTAACACCCAAGAGCTGCAAAACCTGTTGGCCACCATCCTTACGTATCACGTGATTGTTGGTACCGCCGCTCAAAGCACGGATTTAAGCAATGGGCAAACATTGACCACACTTCAGGGTGGCACACTTACTGTGTCCACCACCGGAGGAGTTTTTATAGGAGATGCCACCGATACCGATGCCGAAGTTACCACGGCCAATTTGGTTACGACCAATGGTGTTGTACATATTATTGACAAAGTGCTATTGCCCCAAACTCTTTTGGATGAATTGGCGGATATCATCTTGGTGCCCATCACGGATTTGGCCATTGGCAATGAAAATTTGGAGAACTTGGTCGCCGCCTTGGTTGCTGCCGACGGAGACCTGCCAAACGCTTTGCGCGGAGACGGCCCGTTCACAGTATTGGCCCCCACGGATACCGCCTTTGAAACTTTCTTGGGCGGAGCCGCCTTGGAGGACATTCCAGTGGAAACGCTTACCCAGGTCTTATTGAACCACGTAATCGAAGGTGAACTGTTCAGCTCATACTTACAAAGCTTAGGTTCAGGATACTACAAAACCTTGGCAAGAGGTGCGCAGGATGAGAACATGAGTATTTTCTTCAATACCGAAGGCGGTGTCACCTTCAATGGGGTGTCCACAGTGGAAATAGCTGACGTAAAGGCCCTTAATGGAGTGGTACATATTGTGGATGCTGTTATAGATTTACCAAACATTGTGGATCATGCCGTGGCGAATCCCAATCTTTCTTCATTGGTAGCCGCATTGACTGCCGGAGCAAACACTACTTTTACGGATCTACTTTCTGATGAAATGGAGGAGTTCACGGTATTTGCTCCAGTAAATTCAGCCTTTGATGCCTTTACAAATCCAAATTCCAACGACATAAATGCCATACTTTCCAACCATGTTGTGGTGGGCACGGCGGCATTTTCTTCTGGGTTGAGCAATACTTATGTGAATACCGCAGCCGAGTTTGCAGCCGATGAGAATCTAAGCCTGTATATTAATGTGGATGATGGAGTAACGCTCAATGGAGTGAGCAATGTGGCCGAAGCCGACATTGTGGCCACAAATGGTGTAATCCATGCCGTGGATGCCGTGATCGATTTGCCAACCGTGGTTACTTTTGCCGTGGCTGATCCCAACTTCTCTACCTTGGTACAAGCACTTACCGAATTGACGCCCAGTGTCGATTTTGTAAGTGTGCTCTCAGCACAAGGAGGAAGCGGAAGTGATCCCTTTACCGTGTTTGCACCCACCAATGCTGCTTTTGCAGCCATAACCGTTCCAGGGGAAGCAGACCTGATTCCTATATTGCAACACCATGTGGTCGCAGGAGCCAATATTCGTTCAGGTGATTTATCCGATGGAATCATGGCCCCCACCTTGGAAGGTGATAATATCACCATCAATCTTTCTGGTACCGGAGACAACATTGCCGATGTCACCGATGGAGCTGGTAATTCCGGAATTGGCATTGATGCTGTGGATGTGCAAGCTATTAACGGAGTTATTCACGTTTTGGACGGGGTTTTGATTCCCGACACGACAAACTAAAAAGGAGAAAAGGGCCCTGGAAACACGGCCCTTTTTTATTTTCTAGTGGTATTGAAAGTTGATAACGACATATGACGGGATACCGTTCGTCGATGACACATCAAAAGCCATCCAGTTACCATACAAAACAGCGGCTTTGACAACTATTAATTTTTTTTGAGAAAATCATACCGCATCTTTGAAGTCCCAAATCTTTCCAAACTACACCAATAAATGGCAAACTCCCCCAAAAATCTGGGGGAGTTTTTTTATGGGATAATCTAGGATTGCTGTCTACTCCTGCCCTTCCTCCTCCAAGACATCAATAAGTTCATAGCCATCTTCCACAGCTTTGTATACAGCAGCGTTAAGTTCGTAGGCGGGAACCCCATCAAAGTCGATTTCCTCCGCATCTTCGGGAAGTTCCTTCAAAATGGCGCCCACTGGAGGGTGTGCCACTTCGTATTCACCATCCACTTCTTGATAATAAACCCCATCCGCATACCTGTACGCAGCTCCGCGAACGGTGAGCGCAATGGCCGTGGCAGGCAATAATCCCAATCGGAATCCCCGTGGTGGAAATGCTCTTACATAAACCCCTCTTCGTTGCACAAAGTACATTCCGCCCACCGGGTAGTAGGACACTCTTCGAAATACGATGGGCCGGGTATTTCTCGGCAAGGATCGCAAAGTTCTACGGGCCACCCTTCGGTTGTGCCTTCGGACCTTACGCTTTACAACTCTACGCTTTTTTTGTGCAGTTTTCACAATAGGGCGACGTACCTGTGCCTCAACATAATCCGTGGACCCAACAAAGGTGAATGCTAAAATAAATGGTAGGTATTTCAAATTTTTCATAAAATGGATTTTGTAGGTTATTGGAATTAGACCATTGCCAAACCAAAAGGTTTAATGGAACCTCCAAAAAAAATCCAAAAATGGAAAATTATCGCTTGCCCAACTTTTTTTGTTCCTCCGCCTGCTCCATCATCTCCCGCATTTTGCGCTGGAACCTATTTTCTTTTTTGGGTTTCTTTTTGTTTTCCTGGATCTGGGCATGGATTTTATCCTCATCCAAAATGTACCTTTTGATGGCCAACATGATGAAGATTGTGATCAGGTTGGAAACAAAATAGTACAAACTCAACCCACTGGCATAGTTGTTAAAGAAGAATAACATCATTATGGGTGATAGGTACATAATGAATTTCATGTTGGGCATTCCCGGTTGTTGTTGCATCTGCATGCTCTGTCCTGTGGTCATCATCATATAAAAGAAGATAGCTACCGAGGCCAAAATCGGGAACAGGCTCACATGGTCCCCATAAAATGGGATGGTGAACGGCAAATTGAAAATGGTATCGTACGAGGAGAGATCCTCCGCCCATAGGAAGGACTTCTGCCGTAGTTCAAAAGAGGTAGGGAAAAACATGAACAGCGCATAGAAAATGGGCAACTGCAAAAATGCAGGGATACATCCGCTCATGGGACTGACACCAGCCTTGTTGTACAGCTTCATAGTCTCCTGCTGCTTTTTCATGGCGTTGTCCTTGTACTTCTCATTGATCTCGGTAATCTCCGGTTTCAACACCTTCATCTTTGCCTGTGACAGATACGATTTGTAGGTTACGGGCGAAAGGGCCAATCGCACCAAAATGGTCATCACTATAATGGCAATTCCGTAGGGAAGGAAAGAGCTCAAGAAACCATAAAAGGGTGTGAAAATATAGCGGTTAATCCAACCAAATATGCCCCACCCAAACGGGATGGAATCGGCCAGGGCCAAATCCTTGTAATCGTCTAAAATCTTTACATCGGTAGGCCCATAGTACCAATACATCTGTTGGGACAGTTCGCCACCTTGGAGTTCCAATGGCACTTTTGAGTTATATTCCTTAGTGAACAATTCTTCCTTGCTTTCTTCTTCCACCAAATTCTTGGAACTGAGCTCTGCTGTTTTAAAACGATTCTCCGTGGCCAAAATGGAACTGAAAAAATGCTGGCGGTACGACAACCATTTTACGTCTTCCTCGGTCTCCTCATCCAAATCACTACTTTCGGAAAGCTTACTGATTTTTCCGTCTTCATGGTTATATGTCAACCGGGTGTAGCGATTTTCGTATTGTACACTCTTATTGTGGCGGATACCTTTCATATCCCAGGTCAAATCCAAAGGTCTGCTACCATTGATGACCCCGTTGAGTCCTTGGGAACGAACCGTAAAATCCAACAAATACTCGTTGGGTCTCATTTCATACCGGTATTCCAGATACTGATTATCGGATACCTTCGCTCTCATGGAAAGCACCTCATTGTTTCCATTTTTGGAAATCGTTGGCTCAAAATATAAATCGGAAGTGCTTAGCACACGATTGTCTGAAGTGGAAAAATTAAGCGCAAAGTTGGCATTGCCATCTTTGACCAGATACACAGGAACAGAATCGTATGTGACAAAGTTCTTCATCTTGGCCTCCACAATCTGACCCCCTTTGTTAGCGATTTCCAGCCGGAGCACTTCATTTTCCAATACCGTGGTTCCCTCATTCGCCATTGTGAAGCCAAAAGCCCCTACAGCACTTTTATAGCCAGCCACCGCAGTGGAATCATTAATGTCAAGGGGCTTGGTCTGCTGTACTCTGGGCGTGTCCACTTTCTTCTCGGCCACTTTCGCTTCTGCCTCAACTTGTTCCTGTTTCGCTTTTTGGGCCTCCAACTCCTCCGGTGTGGGTTGGTTTTGGTAGAACATATAAATTAGAATCCCAAAAATCAGAACAAATCCGATTATGGAATTGATATCCAGCTTCTTCTCTTCCATGAAAATTGTTTAGTCGAAATCTTTATCGGTATTTCAGGTGGCAAATATATGCCCAAAACCGCAGTTTATGCCAAACTGGCATTCTTTTGTTTCTGTTTTTGGACCAATACGGCCTTCACGAATCCTACGAACAGTGGGTGGGGATTGGCCACAGTGCTCTTATATTCTGGATGATATTGGACTCCCACGAACCAAGGGTGGGAAGGTATCTCTATTACCTCGACCAATCCAGTCTTTGGGTTGAACCCTGTGGGTACCAAGCCCGCCTCTTCCAGTTGTTTTTTGTATTCATTATTAAATTCGAATCTATGGCGGTGCCGTTCTGAAATGTCCAAAGCACCGTACACCTCATGGACGAGGCTATCCGCTTCCAGATGACAATCCCATGCTCCCAAACGCATGGTCCCTCCCATATTGGTTACCGATTTTTGCTCTTCCATCAAACTGATGACCGGATAAGGTGTGTTTGGGTCCATTTCCGTGGAATTGGCTCCCTCCATGCCCAAAATGTTCCTTGCAAACTCTATCACGGCCATTTGCATGCCCAGGCAGATTCCCAAAAAGGGCAGGTCGTTTTCCCTTGCATAGCGCACGGCCTCAATCTTTCCCTCGATTCCACGTTCACCAAAACCTGGGGCCACCAAAATCCCATCCAATCCCATTAACTTTTTGTCAATGTTTTTGGTGGAAAGGTGTTCAGAATGTATGGAACGTACCTTCACCTCTACCTCGTTGGCAGCACCTGCATGAATAAAGGACTCCAAGATGGACTTATAGGAATCCTGAAGTTCCACATATTTTCCAATGAGGCCTATGACCACTTTGTTCTTTGGATTTTTGTGTCTTTGCAAAAATTCGTTCCATTGCTCCAAATTGGGTTCGGTATCTTTTGGCAAAGCCAATTTTTCAAGTGCCACGGTATCCAGACCTTCTTCCTGCATCATAATGGGCACATCATAGATGGTGGAGGCATCGATGGATTGAATCACGGCCTCTTTTCTAACGTTGCAGAAAAGGGCTAATTTCTCTTTTATTTCCTCCGAAATCTCATGTTCGGTACGACAGACCAAAATGTCGGCCTTTATTCCACTTTCCATCAAGGTTTTTACCGAATGTTGTGTGGGTTTGGTCTTCAGTTCGCCCGCTGCGGACAAAAAGGGTACCAAGGTCAAATGAATCACAATGCCGTTGTGCTCTCCCAACTCCCAAAGCAACTGTCGCACAGCTTCTATATAGGGCAATGATTCAATATCACCCACAGTTCCACCAATTTCTGTAATAATGATATCATAATCACCACTATTGCCCAAAATTTGGACTCGTTCCTTGATTTCATTGGTGATGTGCGGCACCACCTGTACCGTTTTGCCCAAAAACTCCCCTCTCCTTTCCTTTTCAATCACACTTTGGTAGATTCTTCCGGTCGTCACATTGTTTGCCTGCGAAGTACGCACGTTCAAAAAGCGTTCGTAGTGGCCCAGGTCCAAATCGGTTTCGGCTCCATCATCTGTCACATAGCACTCGCCATGTTCGTAGGGATTGAGCGTACCTGGATCTACGTTTATATAGGGATCTAACTTTTGTATGGTGGTCCGGTATCCCCTGGCCTGAAGTAGTTTGGCCAAAGAAGCGGCGATGATTCCCTTGCCCAAGGATGATGTAACGCCTCCCGTAACGAAAATGTACTTGGTCTGTGACATATTGAACTTTCTATTACGGGGCGTAAAGTTACAAATTGCAGCGCAGAAATCAGGAGGATTCCTTGGGAAATTCTTTTTGCAGTTTTCTAATAATGGGCTCCAAATTGTTATCCTTAATGGTGAGCATGGTGTTGAGATAGTCTCCAAGTTTTCCATCCGGAAATCCTTTCTGCCTGAACCATACCAGATAAGGCAGGGGCAAATCCACCAAATAACGGCCCTTATATTTGCCAAAGGGCATTCGGTAGTGGGCCATTTCCACCAGTTGTTCCGTGTTGGGACGTATTTCCATTTGTAGCTCCAAAGTACTATCTTTCCGTAAGAATCCATCCAAAATGAAACGAAGAAACTTTCTTGCCACTGCTGCCGCTGGCTCAGCGGGCTTGGCCTCGGGCTATGCCAGTGCTGGACATCCCAATGGACAAAAGGACTTTCAACTGAAGTACAACATAAACCATAGTGTGTGCCAATGGTGTTTCAGCGATATTCCATTGGAAGATTTTCTCAAAACACTTAATGCACTTGGAATCAAGGCTATAGATCTTATAGGTCCAAAAGATTGGCCCCTATTGAAAAAATATGACATACATTGTTCCATGTGCAATGGCGCTGAAATCAGTCTTACTGAAGGTTGGAATAATCCCAAATACCATGAACAGCTCGTCCAAAACTATACAGAAATTATCCCTCAAGTGGCAGAAGCAGGTTACACCAACCTTATCTGTTTTAGTGGAAACCGACAGGGTATGAGCGATTATGTGGGGCTTCAAAATTGTGTGGACGGCCTTTCCAAAATTATGCCTTTGGCAGAAAAGCATGGGGTGGTGATCCAAATGGAATTGTTCAATCAAATTGACCATCCCGACTATATGTGCGATAATTCACTTTGGGGTGTGGAACTGTGCCGACGTTTGGGAAGCGATCATTTTAAATTATTGTTTGACATCTACCATATGCAGATTCAGGAAGGCGACATTATCCGAAGCATACAAACGTATCATCCTTATTTTGGGCATTATCACACCGCAGGGGTTCCTGGCCGGCACGAGATCGATGAGACCCAAGAACTCTACTATCCGGCAATCATGAAGGCCATTTTGGACACTGGTTTTACTGGTCATGTGGCACAGGAATTCATTGTCACTTGGGAGAATAAGATCGATGCTTTGAAAGATGCTTTTTTGCGGTGTGATGTAGAGCGTACATAGAACTTAACAAACACCCGTTATGAAAAGACGTAAATTTTTGCAGAGTGCTGCCCTGGCTTCCAGCGCCACCATGGTCATGGGCCTGGGTGCGGGTGCCTCCCCATCCAAAAAAGGGCTCTCCAGCATTGGCATCCAACTGTTCTCTCTACCGAAACTATTGGAAAATGATTTGGAAGGCTCCTTGGCCCTTTTGCGCCAAATGGGTTACACGGAAATTGAAATATATGGTCCCTACCCTTTCAGTTCGACCGCAGCTTGGGACCGATGGAAACAAATAGTGCCCAGCATCGGGTTTTCAGGTAGCGGCTTTTTTGGAAAGACCGCAGAGGAATTTAAAGCCCTGTTGGACGAGCACGAACTCAGAGCTACCTCGGGACATATTGATTTGGTGACCTTGGAAACCGATATGCCAACTGTTGGCCAAGCCGTTCGTACCCTTGGACTGGATTGTTTTGGTATTTCAGCAATTCCAGAAGACCTTAGGCAATCATTGGACGACTATAAACGTATGGCTGACCGCTTCAACAAAATTGGAGAAAATGCCAAAAAAGAAGGGTTCAAGTTTTTGTACCACAACCATGGCTACGGACTGCACGAAATGGATGGACGAATTCCGTTGGACATAATTCTGGACAATACCGACCCTGAATTGGTCTTTTTTGAAATGGATATTTATTGGACCACGGCAGGTGGCATGGACCCGGTAGAGCTACTGAAAGCCAATCCAGGCCGCTATATTGCTCTACATTTGAAGGATATGAAGGAAATCACCCATTTTGAAGGAGACGGTGGAACGGCAGACCAGTGGATTGCACTTTGGCCCCAAATGACAACGGTGGGGAGTGGTGCCATGGATATTCCATCCATAATCACCCAAGGACAAAAATCTGGTGTTAAACACTTTTTTGTGGAGCAAGATTTGGTAGAAAATCCCAGCGTTGCCTTACAGAAGAGTATCGATTACCTGCGGAACCTATAAATCCATACCAATTCTGATGCAAATTGTAAAACTCAAAAGTGCCCTATCCCATGAGGAATTGATGCGCAGGGCCAAGAACCGGGAACCTCAGTTCAAGGCCATCCAGGGTCTATTGCAGAAATACTATACGAAATTGCCCAGTGTAGACCAGTATACATGATTATATATCTGAGATTATAAAGAATCATTGATGACCTTTTCGGGAATCCGATTGGGCCAAAAGAGATCCTAAAGCTATGAGATGGTGGAAGCTCCCAAAATTGAGGTTATGTATATCATTTTACAGTTAAGGAATCAATGACTTTCTTTAATCCATTAAGCAGGTGATATTATTTTTCAAAAGCTGGCACAATATAGCGGTCCATGAGCTCATCAGTATATCCATGGGCTTTTCTATTGCCATAATTGGTGGTTGTGATGACCACGGCCAAGTCAAGTTCTGGGATAGCCAATACTTTCTGCCCTCCGTTTCCAGACATATAATAAGTGCTATATTTTTTCTCAGACCCGAACGATTTTAACCAAATCAAATAGCCATAATCCACATCCGGTCTTGCATTGACTTTGGGCAGGGTTGCCTTGGCTATCCAGTCTTCAGAAAGTAGTTCTTCTCCATTCCATTGCCCTTTTTGAAGGAATACTTGTATCATCTTCAAAAAATCCCTGCTTTTGTATCCGCTTCCTCCCGCCGTGTTCAACACATGGGTGGGAGTATAATCAAATTCAAAATCCTTGATTTCCAAAGGATCAAGAAAATTTTCCTTTAAAAATGCATCCGCTGGCTGTCCAACAGCGGCTTGTACCACTTCGGCCAATGCCACTGCCCCGGCAGAACAATAACGCATAACCCTGCCATAGGGCGATTCCTCGGGTTTGGGGCCAAATGGATAAGATCCCACAGGAAGGTCCACAAAAAACTGAAGCCAGTCTTCAATGATATACATTCTTTCTTCATTGCCCCTAGAAAAAGAATTATTGTCATCACATTCCAATATTGAACTCATGGTAAGCAAATCCTCAATGGTAATCTCATCTTTTCTTGGGTCTTCATTTTGGATGGGTTTGCGGGGTTTTAGATAGGTAAATATCCTGTCTTTTTCAGAACCGATATGTCCATTTTCTAAGGCCAGTCCCACCAAAATAGTGGCTATGGTCTTGGTCGCGGACCGTGTATTGTGCTTGGTGTCCACCGTGCTGCCATTAAAGTATTCCTCATACACCAATTTGCCCTTTTTTGCCACTAGTATACTCGTAATGTATTCATAATCACCCTTAATCACATTTTCCTCCATCTGATTAAGCAACGGATTTGAGCTGCGGTTACCTTCAGAAAAATCCAATTGGGCGCTTAAAACCACGGGGAACGCAAAACAAACAATACACAAAAACCTTTTAGTCATTTTTCGAAATTTAACAGGGACAAAGAAAATCAATGGCTCTCTTTGAAAATAGAATGAATTTAACATCCACCCAATTGTCTTCTAAAAGACTTTGGAGTTTTGTTAAAATATTGCTTGAAAGAACGCGTAAAGTGACTTTGGTCCGCAAAACCACATAAATAGGCGATTTCCGTGAGAGAATGCTTGGAGTCTATAAGCAAATGAAAAGATCGTCTCAATTTACTCCTTCTGATATAGTCCCCCAGGGTGGTGTCCAAATATTTGGGAACGCTTCGGGATAAATGCACGGGATGTATCCCCAGAATATCGGACAATGATTTCAAGGTTACCTGCATGGGATCATCATAAATGATTTCTTGAAGTTTGCCAACCCATTGAGGCCTTCTTTGTAATTTAACTTCACTGATATCGCACAGTTCATTGCACAACTGAAGCATCAAACAATCCAAGGAAACGCCGGAATGGTCGTCATTAATATGGAACTCACTATATATATTTAGAAAAATCTGGTACAACCTCGGATCTGTTAGCAATGTGCTTCCCTCCCATAGTAAAGGACCATGACTTTTTTCATTGAACCATGCACTATCCAATTCAATATGAAAACCTTTGGCATACTGGGTTTCTTTAGTATTCTTATGGATATCCTGCCAATTGTGGAAAATAAAACTTCCTGGAGGGCATAAATTGGTGCCCTTGCGGTTAATGTCCTTTAGGTTTCCTTCCAAAACAAACATGAAATAAGGATTTTCATGGTAATGCCAATCGGTTTCAGGTGCATGATATCCATATTCAGAGAGAACAAAGCCATCATTTTGTAACTCTGATCTTTTTGTCCCGTAATAGGACCCTTTTTTGAGAATTTTCATGTTTGTTGGTGTGTTCAATCTCCTAATATTGTGCTTAAGGGATCGAAAATTCTAGTTTGATCAATTTTCCAGTAAGCTACCTATATTTTGGTTCCATTCCAATTGTTTTTCTCGATTGCGGGAAAAATCGGTTTGCCAATCATACAATTCCTGGAATTTTTGCAATTCCTCCAAAGTCTCCCTGTAGATTTTCCGAATTTCCTCCTTTACATTGTCTGAAAACGAAGTGCTTTCCAGCCTCTGCCGCATTTGACGGGCAAACAGCTCGGCAATATCAAAATGAAGTTGCTCGTGACTCAGGGTTAATTCATCACATTGGTCTGGTTTATACCAAGACTCGTTGGGATAGAAGTACGCATTTACTTCAAAGTTCAAATGAACTTCGTGATGAATCAAATTGGCGGTGTAGGAATAACTAAGGCCACTGGCTGTGGTAGCGGCTGGTTCAGCGGCCGGGGGAACCTTCCCCTTAAAATCGGCCCAAGTAAGCCGGTTCTCAAAACTCCAGGGAATTCCTTCTTCAATTTCTTGTCCCCATCCCAAAAAACCAAAAAGCAACACACATCCTATGAAGCTTATTTTTTCCAATGGAATTCAATTATTTTTTCAATGTCGGGATGCAAACTATGATGCACCGGGCAGGTATTGGCAGTATGCTCCAGGATCTTTCTGTTTTTTTCCGAAACAGGTCCGGGCAGGTCCATCTTTATCTCAATCTTGGATATACGCCTTGGATTCGATGCCATGTGCTTGGTTACCTCTGCGGTGGCTCCGGCCAAATCTTCTTCCAGTTGCTGTGCCTTTATGCCCATAACGGTAAGCATACAGCTGGCCAGTCCGGTGGCCACGGTATCTGTTGGGGAAAAGGCTTCGCCCTTGCCATTGTTGTCCGTGGGGGCATCGGTTATGAATTCGTTTTGGGATTTCAGGTGAACACAGGTAGTCCGCAGTTCACCGTTATAAGTTACTTTTGACGTCATCCAGTTGTACTTCTTTAATTCGTAGACTATCATACTCCATAAGATAACAGGCCCTATTGTAATATCCTGACGTCCAATCGTTATAGTAATTGAAGCTATTTCCGGTATACTCGGTAAGACCAATGATCTTGGAGGTTTCAAATAGGTTATTCTTGTGCGCCAATTTCAACAATACGTCGAAGGTAACGTCAAATCCACGGACGGCATAGCGGTCCGGCACAAGGCCATTATACTTTTTCTGGTATGCTTTGGTAAAGGCATCATTGCCCACCTCCCTATAAAATGTTGGATAGGTAAACCGCAGATTGGATAGGTGGGTATTGGATACGGCCTCATCCTCAAAAGCGCTGTTGTAATTGGTGGTGAACATACGCACTTTGACTTCTTCCGTATTGGCCGAATTGAGGATAGAGCTCACACTGGATACCATGTTGGCCTGATCGGTTTCCAAAAAGACCCAGTTTTCCTTGTCCTCGGACAATTGGATCAGAAATTGATCTAAGTGCAATGACTTGTTGTCAATGATCTTCGCGATCCGGGCCGCGGGAAACTTACGCAAAATGGAATCATAGGCCACTTGATGGGTGGAGTCGGCTATGATGACTACGTTTTCATCCCTATGGATTTTTCCCAAATAAGTCAACATTTTTTGTCGCAAAACCTCATCACTTGGCACGGAAAAGAACACGTTTCCATGGCTCAGGTTGCTGTTTGAGGAGATGGGCGCAATAACGGGAATGTTCTTGCTTGCGGCCTGCACGGCTACCTCATTCAATGCTCCGGATGCAACAGGGCCGATAATGGCACTTACCCCCTGCATACTTTCCCTTGACAGGATTTGCTTGACCTTGTCCTGGCTCAATTCCGTGTCAAAAGTTTGTACATTGACGGATACGCCCAACTTTTTGATTGAATCCAATGCCACAAGGGCACCGGAGTAAAAACCGAGGCTAAGGGTCAAATCGCGTCGAGTGGCTATCTGGCTCCTGGTTTTCTTGTCATCGTTTAGATCGATTCGATCCAACCTGAAGGGAAGCATGAACACTAATTTGGGCTTGTTCGCAATATCGATACTGTCAATCAGGTTTATCTTGTCCAGCACCAAGGCATTTTTAACATCCAATACTTGTGCTTTTTCCTTAGGAAGTTTGAGCACCATGCCCGCTTTTAACCCATTTTCCAGGTCAGGGTTCAGCCGGAAAAGTTCGTCGCGGGTCATTTTTAGGTTTTGGGTAAGACGGAAGATATTTTGCTTTGGCTTGACCTCATAAAAAATATAATTATCCGTATTCACCACTCCGGACCGATCCTGTTTTTTGGGAAGACGAATCACCATTCCTTCCTTTAACCCACCCTGTTTCATTATCTCTGGGTTCAGTTTTACTATGGAATCGGAAGGAATTCCATACTCCCTTCCCAAGCTATAAAGGGTCATTTTTGCTGGAACGGTATAGGATGTGAACAACTCAACCTTCTGATCCTTGAGGCTATCCCCCTTGGGTCGTGGCAGTTTCAACTCCTGACCAGCAGCCAAATAATTGAAATTTTTTGACAACTCGGGATTCAATTTCACCAAACTATCAACGGTAATGCCATATTTATGGGCTATGCTCCAACGGGTCTCTTTTGGTTGCACGGTGTAGGTCTCCATATCCAATTCGCGCTCATCCTCCAGACTTCGTTTTGGAAATTTGGGGATACGCAGAACCATTCCTTTTTTTAGTGGCTCGGAATAGAGTTGGATATTGTAGCGTTTCAATTGCTCTTCGGTGATGTCGTAACGTTGGGTCAATCCAAAAAGAGTTTCCCTTTTTTTCACCCGGTGCCTGTTATAGCCGATGGGTTGGATCTGTTCCCCAACCTTTTCCTCTTTGGGTTTTTCTTCCTGGGTAATCACGGAACCATCCAAAGGAATTATCAGAATGGTGTTGGGTTTTATATCCGCAGCACTCTTTAGCTCCTTGTTGGATTGAAGAATGGTGTATGGGGTGACCCGATACTTTTGGGAAATACTTTGAAGCGTCTCCCCTTGCTTCACCACATGGGTTTCAAACTTTTTTTGTGCGGAAACATGGAGTGAAGCCAATAAAAAGGCTCCAAAAAGCAATATTTTGACAATTTTTTTCATTCCCATTCAATAGTTGCAGGTGGCTTCGAACTAATGTCGTACACTACTCTATTAACGCCTTTTACCCTATTTATTATTTCATTGGAGATCTTTTGCAAAAATTTATAGGGTAGGTTCACCCAATCGGCTGTCATCCCATCCGTGCTCTCCACGGCCCGTAGGGCCACACATTTCTCATAGGTTCGCTCATCTCCCATAACGCCTACACTATTTACGGGCAAAAGCATCGCCCCGGCCTGCCACACCTTGTCATACAGGCCCCAATCCTTCAATCCCTTTATAAAAATATGGTCCACATCTTGCAACATGGCCACTTTTTCCGGGGTTATGTCGCCCAAGATACGGATGCCCAATCCCGGACCTGGGAACGGATGTCTTCCCAAAATATTGGGGTCCATGTGCATGCTTGCACCCACTCGCCTTACCTCATCCTTGAACAACAATTTCAAGGGTTCTACCACTTTCAACTTCATATACTCAGGAAGTCCACCTACATTATGATGACTCTTGATGGTCGCCGAAGGCCCTCCGGACACCGATACCGATTCGATGACATCAGGATAAATGGTACCCTGTGCCAACCATTTGGCATTTTCAACCTTGTGCGCTTCATCATCAAAAACCTCAATGAACACCCTTCCTATTGTTTTACGTTTTGTTTCGGGATCACTTTCTCCGGCCAAGGCGTCCAAAAAGCGTGCCGAAGCATCCACCCCCTTCACGTTGAGCCCCATTCCCTCGTATTGCTCCAACACCTCATGGAACTCATTTTTCCGGAGCAGTCCATTGTTCACAAAAATGCAGTGCAGATTTTTGCCAATGGCCTTGTGCAAAAGCAAAGCCGCTACACTGGAATCCACCCCCCCGGAAAGTCCCAATATTACCTTATCGTTACCCAATTTTCCCTTGAGATTGGCCACCGTGGTCTCCACAAAGGCATCCGGGGTCCAATCTTGTTTCATTCCCGCTATATCGACCAAAAAATTCTTCAGCAATTGTTTCCCGTCCGTGGTGTGGTACACTTCGGGGTGAAACTGGATGGCATAAGAATCCTCACCTTCAATTCTGAAAGCCGCGTTTTGTACATCATGGGTACTGGCCAAGAGCACTGCTCCCTCGGGAAGCTCCTTAATGGTGTCGCTATGGCTCATCCAAACCTGGCTTCCCTCGTTTATGATGTGAAAAAAGGGCTCGTGTTCCTTAATAAAGGACAAATTGGCCCTACCGTATTCCCTAGTATTCGATGGTGCCACATTTCCACCATTGAAATGAGCCAAATATTGGGCTCCATAACAAATCGCTAAAAGTGGTTTCTTTCCCTTTATTCCGGATAAATCGGGATGAGGGGCATCATCTGCCCTGACTGAAAGCGGGGAACCTGATAAAATTACCGCTCCATAGTCCGATAGATCGGAAGGGACTTTGTTGTATGGTTTTATTTCGGAGTAAATGTTCAGTTCCCGGACGCGTCTTGCAATCAACTGTGTGTACTGGGAACCGAAGTCTAGGATAAGTACGTTGTTATGCATGGGCAAAAATAGCAATTTGCAGCGTTTGAAAAAGTATACTGTTACGGATATTTATCATAACTTTTTTTGATGTGCCAGTGTACGGATTTTTGTTCCAGTAAATGGCCCTTGCTGTCGTTAAACTTTTTTCCACATAATCCAATTAATGCCCTTTGTAGTTTTTTTCTTAACATTTTTCATTATTTCTTTGCCATTCTAAAATTCAGGACATGATCAAAGGATTCATCTTCGATTTGGATGGCGTGATTACCGATACGGCGGAGTTGCACTATGAAGCTTGGAAGAACCTATCGGACGAGATGGGATGGGATTTTGACCGGGAACTCAACGAGCAATTACGGGGCATTTCCCGATTGGATTCCATAAAAGTGATCATGGATCACAATCATGTTCAACTTGAGGACGCCAGAATTGAGGAGTTGGCCAACAAAAAGAACGAAATCTATGTGGCAAGCCTGGACAGTATGACCCCGGAAGATTACCTCCCCGGTGCCAAGGAACTTTTGACCCATTTAAGGACTGAAGGATTTAAAGTGGCCTTGGGCAGTGCCAGTAAAAATGCGATAAAAGTGTTGCAGCAGTTGAATGCCAATGGCTATTTTGATGTGATTGGAGATGGAACCAGTGTATCCAAAAGCAAACCAGCTCCGGATATTTTTCTATATGGTTCCGAAAAAATGGGACTACAACCTGACGCTTGCATTGTTTTTGAGGATGCAGAAAAAGGTATTGATGCTGCAAAAGCTGGTGGATTTTATAGTGTGGGTATCGGTCCTGAAGAACGTGTGGGCCATGCCGACCTGCGCTTTGACAGCATGAAGGAGGCCACACTTTTTGAAGTAAAGGCATATTTCAAAGATTTATTTAGTTAATCCGTTCTTTTTCAGAAAGTTGATGTAATTACCTATTTTTAATAGGTAAACCAACGATAATGAAACTCCCAAAACGACTATTTCTTCTTTATTTGATCTTTTTTCTTTTCGGCTGTTCAAAAATATGGGCACAACATCCAAGTAACTTAGACAGTCTTGTTGCCCTATACAACACAAAACCAAGCGATACATCCAAAGTTTATTTGGGCGGATTGATATGCCAGATAGTCACATATTCAGACCCCGAAAAAGTTTATAAGTACGGACATGAAATGATTGCAATTTCAAAAAAACTGAATTATAAGTTCGGTATTTTACAAGGTGCCAATAACCTAGGATCTTATTACCTGAACAGAAATGAACTGGATTCTGCATTATATTATAGGGAAGCCACTTTAAACCTCGCTAAAGAGATCAACTCTCTCATGGGAATTTTAACCGCGAACACCCAAATGGGTGTTTTGTTTACGAATATGAATGACTACAATAAGGCTAAAGAGTATCTAAATGAAAATATTGAACTGTATAAAAAGAGAGATAGTATACCAAATGTCAAAGAAAATGATTTTAGGTACATTGGTTCCACTTACAATCAACTGGCTGAAATCAATGTAAAGCAAGGGCAGTACAATATTGCATTGAAGAATCAGTTACATGCCCTGAAACTTTACAAAGAGACAGGCGAGGAATTGTTTATTGCCGATGCCCATACGGCATTGGGAAGAATAGAAAACCATTTGGGCAACTATTCAAAAAGTAATGGGTATTTGGAAAATGCCTTAGCCACTTATACAAAGTTTGATGACCTACTCTGGGAATGTGAGGTTAGACTTAATTTAGGAGAAAATTTCATTCATCAAGAGCATCCTTTAAAAGCTTTGGAACATTTCAAACGGGTTACGGAGATAGCGTCGGAAAATGACTTTAAACTTTTAGAAGCGAGGGCCTATAATTCCTTGGGGAAGACGTACACAGAAATCACACAGTACGAAACTGCTTTGCGTCATTTGAAAAAAGCGTTGTCACTTTTCAAGAGTAACCATCCTAGTGAAATAAGCGATACCTATAACAACTTGGGTGTCCTTCATACTAAAATGGGAAAATCTAAAGAGGGGGTATCTTTTTTGGATAAAGCCATCTCTATTTTAGACTCTATAAATGCCAAAGGTCAGTTGGCTAAGGCTTACTTAAATCGCTCCTATGCTAAAGAATTATTAGATGATCCCAGTGCAGCCCTATCAGATTTCAAAGAATACAATACTTTGAACGACAGTATTTTCAACCGGGTGAAATCCCAACAAATAGAAGAACTACGTATCATATATGATACCGAAAAAAAAGAACAAGAGATTGCCATTTTAGAACAAAAAGCAGAAATAAACAACCTGCAAAAACTCATGTTGGGCCTTGGACTTGGATTATCGCTCCTAGTTTTTGGGATTGGTTTTTATGCCCTTCGCCAAAAAATGAAGCGCAACAAGCTAGAAAAAGAACGGGTAGATGCCGAATTGGCCTTTAAAAAGAAGGAACTGACCACCCATGCGCTGCACTTGGCCAAAAAGAACGAGACTTTGGAAAGTTTGCGGCAAAAAGCAGAAGAGCTTAAGTCCAATGAAAATGGACAGAACATTACACAGCTCATCAACACTATTAATTTTGATTTGCAGGATGATAACAACTGGGAAAATTTTGCCCGCTATTTTGAAGAAGTCCATAAGGATTTCAATGTCACTGTAGCCAAAAAATACCCTGAAATCACACCAAATGAACTTCGCTTAATGGCCTTGATAAAGATGAATCTTTCCTCCAAGGAAATAGCCAATATTTTGAACATTTCCATTCCTGGAATTAAAAAAGCGCGACAGCGATTGCGCAAAAAAATGAACCTTTCCACCTCGGATTCTCTAGAAAATGCTGTTTTGAACATTTAACGAACGCCACAGTATTCTTGACTTTCCCTAACAAATTTGGAAAAGTATACCATTTGTCTCCCCTGATTTTTTTTCTTCCCAAAATCCGCACTCTAGGTTTGTGATGTCATGAGAACGCTATATGACCATGACAACCGTTTTGTGGTCTTGCCTGGTAAGGTACTGCAGACCAGCACTGGGCAGGTCTCACAAAGCAAAGTTTAACCACAAAACAAAACATGATGAAAACAATGAACAGATTACCCATTGGATTTTTTCTAGCCACAATCGTTCTTATTGCTCTTAGCTGTAGCAAGGATGATAATGGCCCTAGTGAAAATCCTGAACCCACAACGCTCACTTTTGAGGAAGTTATAGCATTGGGATCTGAACCTGCTTCGTTTCCCGATGGCCCGACCGAAGAGATTATCGAAGATCTAGGCGCTGAAAATGAAGCGTACCAGAGTATTGATAGCCTCGGTAACATCATTAATGATTTTTTTGTTTGTAGTAGAAAAACAATCAGTATCCTTGATGGAAATCCTGAGTTTCCATTGTTTGACACCAATGCTGAGGTGATATATCCAGGTAATCTTTTACAGGGAAAGACCCTCTCCAATGCGACCCCATCACCCATAGTGGTTAAAAGAGGTGGCGGGACTATTTCTTATAACCTAAATATTGGAAATGGCACTGACAGTAGCCCTATTGAATCCAGTTTTACGGTAGATGAAGTAAAAAGAAGCACCATTCAAGAAGCAATGAACGCAATCATTGGAGATGGAACTGGTATGGTGCCCGATGACTTCATCCTTGACATAAAACAAATTGAGTCTGAAAATCAGTTGGCCATTGAAATGGGAGTGGATGTGAATACTTTTACCACTAGAGTGTCGGCAGATATGTCTTTCAGTACTGATAAACAATACAATCGTATGTTGGTCAAACTCCAGCAATCTTTCTACACCATGGTCTTTGACCTTCCAACAAGTCTTGAAGACTTTTTTGATGAAAGTGTCACACCGGAACAATTGAGTGTGTACGTTCAAGAAGATAACCCTGCAACATTTATATCATCGGTCAATTATGGAAGAATTTTCTATATGCTGGTTGAATCCACTTCCAGTCGCGAAGAGATGGATACCAAACTGGACTTTGCATACGGGGCTTTTGAAGATAACGTTTCTGGAGAAGTCAAAGTTGAGGCCTTTAATGAACTAAAAGATGTTAAAATAAAGGTTATCGCCTATGGGGGAACAGGTTCTGCCCGACTTGCAGGTGAAAGCAATATCTCGGCAATTGTTGATAGACTTGCTGAAAGTACAGACATTAGATCTGGTTTACCATTATCTTATGTGGTAAGGAGCGTTGAGCGACCAGATATTGTTGTAGGCACAACTTTAGCAACGACTTACGATACAGTCGATTGTGTAAACATTAGTAAGGGTCTACCAGTGTACACTAACTTACGAAGTAACGTGCAAGCGGCCCTATATGGTGGAATTAATACCCAAACATGGGGGAATGCAGTTGATACTCCCTCCAATCTTCTTTTTGATTCTAATAATTTCTTTGTCCACATCAACGATCAAGGTGAAACTTCGGGTGAATATAGCCTTGGACAGATTGGCCCGGATGGGGTTGCAGGCTATCCATTTAGTGGAATTGGTGCTGCGGCATTCAGGCCCCAAGGTCCCGGTTTCAGCAATGGCATCCTCTTTTTTAATCCTGAAGGGACAATGTACTTGGCATATTTGATAAATAGTACCAATGGACAAGGTGTATTTTTAGGTGCTGACAGTATTGGTTCGTTGGGATCAGGATTGACATTTGATGCCATAGGTGCAGCTATGGATGTCTCTTTTGGTGGTCGTCAAAGTTTACTATGTGTATTTAATAAAGAAGGCACACACTATAGTATACGTGAGGGAGGTGTGTTTCAATCTGCTAGATCCATTGCCGACTTTCAGATTAAAACAAATGGCAGTTCTTTTGAAATACCATTTGAAAGTGTAGGTGCGGCCATGCGCGTAAATCTTCCCGACACCGAATCAAGGACACTACTTGCCATTTTTAATGCAGCGGGTACCCAATATGTCTTTTTCGATATTGATAATGACGGGTTTATAGGCCCGTTCGATATGTAATCCATTAAAAAAAGCCCCAGCAAATTGACTGGGGCTTTTACCCATAAGGATTTCTTTTTCAAAAAGTTGGAGGTAATTGCCTATTTTTAGTAGGTAATCCAACCGCTATGAAAACCTCAAAACTTCTAGTCTTTCTCGTTTGTAGCTTTTGTTTTTGTGCTATCGCACAGGAAAACAAAAAACTTGATAGTCTTTTAAGTGTTTATAAAGGTCAAAAAGAAGACACTTTAAAGGTAAAGACCCTTCATCAACTTTTTTTGGAATTAAGGCATAAGGATTGGGGAAAGGCCTATGAATATAATGAAGAATCCATTTTGCTTTCAAAAAAACTAATCTATCCAAAAGGTGAAGGCATTGGCTATTTAAATAAAGGTTATTATTATCGCTTTCTTCCAAACATTGATTCCGCAAGGTTTTATTTCGAAAAATCCGTGAAGTTGCTTGGTGACATCAATGTTAAACAAGAACAGTGGAAATCACTTAATGAGTACGCCACTTTCGAGACTTTGGCGGGTAATTTTGAAAGAGCGATTTCGCTCGCCCATGATGGACAAGAAATTGCCATAGCGTTAAATAGTGGCACCAAACTCATAGATAACCTACAGCGAAAGGCCACTATATATATGGATATCGGTGATTATGAGATGGCAATGAGAGAAACGTTGAAAGCAGCCAAAATTGCCGATACCCTATCGCCACCAGATCTTAAAAGAAAAGCAATTTCGGTTGCTGATATAGGTAGAATAGAAATGCTTAGGGGCAATTATAACAAGGCGCTGGAACCAATTAAACAAGCATTGGATATTTTTAGAAAGTTGAAAGACGACCAGTGGTTAGCTACCCTATATGTGGAAATTGGAAACGTTTATTGGTATATGGAGAAGTATGATGAATCTTATAAAAACTACAATAACAGTCTTGAAATTAGTCGCAAAATGAACCGTGATGATTTCATAGCTTCGAACCTGAATAATCTGGCCCTTGTTTCAATGGAGCGAAAACAATACGATAAAGCCATCACCCATCTTCTTGAGGCAAATCGGTTACAAAAACGAGTAGGTTCAGTCAACAACAAAATTAACAACCATAACAATTTGGGAGCAGCATATTTTGAAATTGGCAACTACAAAAATTCCATAGCATATCATTCCATTGCCATAAAGTTAGCGGATTCCATACGTGCTATTGATGTGCTCCGCGATGGCTACTTTGGAAGGTCCCTTGCTTTTGAGGGGCTTGGAGATTTTAAAAATGCGTTATCGGACCAAAGAAACTATCAAAAAGTAAATGACAGTGTATTCAATACCAGAAAGGCCAAGCAAATTGATGAATTGAAAACCCAGTATGAAACCGAAAAAAAAGAACAGCAAATTGCTCTTCAAGAAAAGGAAATTACCCTGTTGGAACAAGAAGCAGCAATAAGTAACCTTCAGAAGCTATTGCTGGGCATTGGTCTTCTGCTTTCGCTACTAGGTTTCTATGCCATACGCCAAAAAATGAAACGCAACAAACTCGAAAAAGAAAAAGTAGATGTAGAACTGGCCTTCAAAAAGAAGGAACTCACTACCCATGCCCTGCATCTGGCCAAAAAGAACGAAGTTCTGGAAGGTTTAAAGCAAAAAGCACAGGAACTCAAGGAAAAAGAGGAGTCTAAAAATGGCTACCAACAGTTGATCCGGACCATCAATTTTGATCTACAGGACGATAATAACTGGGAAAACTTTTCCCGTTATTTTGAAGAGGTCCATAAGGACTTCCACAGCAATGTGAAATCAAAATACCCAGAGGTTACCTCAAATGAACTTCGACTTTTGGCCCTTTTAAAGATGAATCTGTCCTCCAAAGAGATAGCCAATATCCTTAATATATCTCCAGAGGGCATCAAAAAAGCTCGCTATCGGCTTCGAAAAAAGTTAGATCTCACTACTGACGATTCTTTACAAGATTTGGTGCTGTCCCTTTAAACACCAGTCGTAACGAGGGCGTCCACCGATTGTCCCGCAATTATTTTTAGGGTGTCCACCTGTTGTCCATCCTCATTTTTTCATCGCTCAAAATCAACAACTTAGGTTTGTGTTGTCATCGAATTCCATATGGAATCCTGACAACCAGTTTTGTGGTCTTGCTCGGCTAAGGGCTGCAGACCGTTACCGGGCAGGTCACACAAAATAAAACAAGAAGTTCAACCACAAAACAAAAAGCGATGAAAACAACAATTAAGTTATTCAGTAGATTATTTTCGATTGTCTTTCTGCTAGTTGCCTTTGCCTGTAGTAAAGATGAATCCACTCCCCCACCGAAGGAAGGTAAGGAAGTAGAGGTGCTTCCAAGTACCATTTCCACATCTGAATTTGAAACTGATGAAGGGGAAATCGGTATTAGCATAAGTGGTAGGGATATTGCCAGAAAGGGGTATAAGCCATTTACTGCTGTAATCTCGATAGAATCCACATCCAATATCGATGACCAAATTGTACTTTTTGACGAGCTCAATAATTTGGCCAATCTTTCTTTCAAAAACGAAGATCTGGAGGATGCAGTTGAGAACGAATTGAAAGAGGGCGTTCCGGTGCAAGTAATTGTGCGGGATGAAAATGATGCCGTCCTGGCTACTCAGAATTTTGCCAAATTATCCTTCGGTGCAAGTCCAAGTGAGGAAGAAATTATATCGGATGGCCTGGATGATCTGTACGCAGAAGTTTCCCTTAGGGAAGACTTGAAATACTATATGCAATTCGTCAACAAAGACAATGAAGTGTTTGGTGTCCCCGGTTCACAACGCTATCCAGATATAAGCAATCTGGCAACAGATATTAGAGTGCGTGAAGATTTAGATTATTCCGCAGATCCCGACTATTATGAAAATTTCACAACATATCGCTTTGCCAAAATTCCTGGCAACGAGGAATTCTACTCCATTTCGGTTCACAATAACAATGACATCCATTACCTGTACATGGGTGGAGGGATATTGAGAATCCAGAGCAAAGCCAACTTAAATAGAAATGGGGGAAATACGAGTGTAGCCAATTTTCCGAATTACTGGTTCAAGATTGAAAAGGAAGCTCCCGGCCTATTCAAAATAGTTCCTAACGGAGCAGATAACCCATTGATCAACTCGGGTGCAAACCTTGTTCCTGCAACCAACATTAATCCAGACGAACCCCTATATTTTAGGATATTGCTATTTGATATTGATTGGGATATAGTGGCTGTTGATTCAAAATTCATGAACCCCATCATGCCTCCTTCGGCCACAAGTAGTGCCTATAACAGTACCTTGAGAAATTGCAGTAGTGGTTCGTTGACCCAAACGGTTGGGGAAAGCACCACCATTACTACAACCCAAACTGCTGGTTGGGAAGAGACCATGTCCGTTTCCACAACTAATACAGGAAGTGTTTCGGTAACCATATCCCATGAAGCTGAGACAAAATTTTTTGGAACTGGTGGTAAAACCTCAGGTTCAATAACAGGTTCCTATGAGTACTCAAAAACACGGACAGAGACAAATACCAAATCGGGTAGCTTAAGTACTGAAAAGTCAGTGCAGGTTTCTGTTTCCAGGGAGGTAGGGGTTCCCCCAGGCATAGCCATTGCTGTCGCTGATATCTATCAACAGTATATAAATATAAAGGTTCCCTTTATCCAACGTTTCAGGATATCTGGAAAATATCAAGAGGACAACAGCGAGTTGTCTGGCCAAGAAATATTGACCCAATTCGCCTTTAATAGTTTTACAGGGGTTGTCACCGATGTCCAGGACAATTTTATTGAGGTGACGGTTCGCGGCACCACCACCATAGACAGAATAATAGAAACATCAACTGAAACTAGGGATATTGCAAATGCATGCAATTAGTGTTCCATTGATTTGGGTTAGTTAAATACAAAAAGCCCCGGGAACCACTCCGGGGCTTTTCAAATAAAATCAAAACCAACCTAAACATATGAGTTACCAACTCATTTTAGTTGAAAATTTCATAGCAATTTTCACTAGTAGAACAATCCTATAGGAAAATACCCTACCCCCATTTGCGCTTTTTTTTGCAAAAGGATGGATTAAGCCCTCCTTAAAGCAATGGATGTTAGTATTGAAGTACCAAAAAATGTTGTTCCAACGGATCCAAATGTTGAAGAAGATAGGGAATCATTCTGTCCCCGAGATCCAGGTAAAGCTGTGAAAAATTCAATTGCCGCTCTTGGAGTGACTGATTGGGAAAGAGCATATCCTGAAGTTCGGTGGCCCTGTGCACATGGTCTTTCAGTTTGCGCTTTTGGGCTTTGAGCAGTCTTTTTTCAAGGTGGTCAAGTCCCTTTTTCTGTTTCACCTCCTGTGCCTTTACCGCTCCCAAAAAACTCTTGTCCGTTTTCTCGGCAAGTCGATATAGGTCCTGGAACTGTTCTTCCAAAAGCCGCTTTTGTGACGAAAAATCAATATTGATTTCTGAAACGTCCTTTACTTTTTTTTCCTCCAAAAGGTGTTGTTTCAAGAAAAGGTCCGAAACGTTCAAATTCAGCTTTTCAATCTTTGCATGCTGCTTTTCCGTCATCAAAAGCACCGAATTACGAAGCAGTAACATGGGGAAGGTTATCTGCATGGCCTCAAAATAAGATCTTAGCTCCAACCAATAGGCCAGCTCTCCCCCGCCTCCAATATAACAAAGGTTGGGCAGGATAATTTCCTGATACAGCGGTCTGGCGATCACGTTGGGCGAAAATCGTTCTGGGTGCGCATCCAACTCCTTTTCAAGTGCTTCTTGGCTAAAGTTCAACTTGGTATTGACCACATGAAAGCCCCCCTCCTTTCTCTCAATGCGTTCCCTGAGACCTTTTTTTATATAGAAATAGTTGATTTCCCTCGGATTCACCTGAATAGTGTACTCCGAAGAAGCCTTTGTAAGACTTTCAATGGTCTCGGAGACTTTCTGAAATGGGATATTGCCAAAAATATCTTGCGTAGCAGCAGGGACCATCAATTTTTTTAACGCAGCATCATTGCCATCCACAATGACCAACCCTGTTTCCCCAAAAAGTTCATTGACCAAAAAGCGGGTTGCTTCGGCCAGGGTTTCGTGCTGCACATAGGCCCGTTTGAACAAACTGATAAGCGCACGCGCACGTATGGAATCATCCAAATGGGAGGAAAACGTCTCGGACACCTCATCCAGCCCGTGGGTATTGAAGTCGCCTACCGCTCCGCTTGCATTTTTTTTCCAGACCACCTTTTGCCCTTGAAAGTTGAAATAGTTGATTTCATCAAAATCATGGTCCTCGGTGGCCATCCAATAAATGGGCACAAAATTGTATTGAGGATGCTCTTTTTTAAGTTTTTTACAGAGGTTGACGGTGGATACAATCTTATAGAGGAAATACAACGGCCCGGTAAAAATATTCAATTGATGGCCGGTGGTCACCGTAAAGGTATCCCCGTCCTGTAGTAAATCTATATGCGATTTGGTCAATTTGGAGGGCGTGTGTCCTTCATACTGCCGATACAAGGCCTCCACCAAAACCTTCCTGTTCGCAGCTTTATAGTTCGACTTCTTTTCCTCTATTTGCTTTTTAAAATTTTGAAGGTGGGGAAATCGGTTATAAAAAGGTTTCAACGTTTCATGTTCGTCCAGGTAGTCGCAAATCAATGTTGAAAAATAACCTGTTTCCCTAAAAGGTATACAATCTACTTCCATTAAAAGTGAAATGAAGTGCTAAAGATAGTTTTCTTCTTTTTTTATCCTCCTAAAAAATCGTTAATTACTTTTATCGGCTTTCCCCGCCACTAAAACAAAAATTGTGGTTTGGGAATAATTTATTGTTAGCTTTGATTACGACTAATTGACTTATTTATGACTAGATTTTTATTTTCCCTTTGCACACTTTTTGTTTTTTCCCTAACCGCCCAGCAACTGAAATCCCCTTCCGAGTTTTTGGGGTATGAATTGGGCAGTGAATTTACCAGGCACCACGAAGTGGTGGATTATTACGAATATTTGGCCAAAGAAGCCCCGGATAGGGTAAAACTTACCTTCTATGGGCAAACGAACGAGCGTAGGCCCTTGTTGTTGGTCTTTGTTTCCTCTGCGGCAAACATGGCCAATCTAGAGAACATTCGAAATGAGCATTTAAAAAACACCGAGGGCACCGGTTCCAATTCCAAGGCCATTGTTTGGTTGAGCTACAATGTGCATGGCAATGAAAGTGTCAGCACCGAGGCTTCCATGAAAACAATCCATGAACTGTTGACCAACAAAAAAGCCTATTTGGATGATGCCGTTGTCATTATTGATCCCTGCATCAATCCAGATGGAAGGGACCGTTACAGCAATTGGTACAATCAATACAAAAACAATCCATACCAGGTCGACCCCAACAGTAAAGAGCATCATGAAGGCTGGTGGAGCGGCAGGAGCAACCATTACATGTTCGACCTGAACCGGGATTGGGCCTGGCTCACCCAAGTGGAAAGCCAACAGCGCATAAAAGTATACAACGATTGGCTGCCGCACGTACATGTGGATTTTCATGAACAAGGGGTTGATGAACCTTACTATTTTGCTCCGGCAGCAGAACCCTATCACGAAGTGATAACCAATTTCCAAAGGGATTTTCAGGTCACCTTGGGAAAGAACCACGCCAAGTATTTTGATGCCAATGGCTGGTTCTATTTTACAAAAGAAATCTTTGACCTGTTCTATCCCAGTTATGGCGACACCTATCCGACCTATAACGGCGCTGTTGGGATGACCTATGAGCAAGGCGGAAGTGGTGAGGCCGGATTGGGGATTATAACCAAAATTGGCGACACGCTTACATTGAAAGACCGTATTGCGCATCACTTCACCACAGGTTTGTCGACGGTTGAGGTGTCTTCAAAAAATGCTGAAAAGTTGAATGCGGAATTTCAAAAATTCTATAAGAACAGAAATTTCAAATACAAAAGTTACGTACTGAACGGCGATACCGATAAAATTGATGCATTGAAATCCCTTTTGGACAGCCATAGGATTGAATATGGCATGGGTTCCAATGGGTCTGCAAAAGGCTACAACTACAATACTGGTGGCAATGGTAGTTTAACTACATCGGAAAACAGCCTTGTTGTATCCACCAACCAGACCAAGGGTACTTTGGTAAAAGTGCTTTTTGAACCATCGGCCAAGTTGAGTGATTCCCTTACTTATGACATCACCGCTTGGTCATTGCCCTATGCATACGGACTGGATGCGGTAGCCTCCACCACCTTGATTCCCTCAAACAAAGCTCAGGGAACCGATGCAGGAGGGGTCCTATCAAACATAAGTACAGATCATTACGCCCATATTACGGACTGGAACAGCATGAGGGATGCGCGCTTTTTGGCAGATTTGCTAAAAAATGGCATACGCGTCCGTAGGGCGCATCATCCTTTTTCAGTGGAAGGGCGCTCGTTTGATAGGGGAAGTTTAATCATTACCAAAGGCGACAACCAACATAAAGCAGATTTCATATCCACCTTGCGCACCCTTTCGACGAAACACAACAAGAATGTAGTGGGCAGTTCCACTGGATTTGTGGATTCCGGAAAGGATTTTGGCTCGGAGTATGTACAGATGGTGGTGGAACCCAAGATTGCTGTCTTGTCCGGGGGACCCACCTCAACACTTCGTTTTGGTGAAATCTGGCACTTTTTTGAACAGCAATTGCACTATCCCCTGACTGTAATTGATGAGGAATATATGCATGAAGTTGATTTGAATGATTACCATATCCTAATCTTACCAGGAGGTGGTTATGGCGATTTCTTCAATGAAGAAAAGCTGGCCCAATTGAAGGATTGGGTCAAAAAAGGCGGAAAAATTATCGCAATGGGCGGTGCAATAAACGCCATTGATGGCGAAAAGGGCTTCAGCATCAAAAAGAAAGAAGCGGAAAAAGACTCCATCAACAAGCCAATGCCGCACGAAAATGTGCAAAGGGAGCAGCTAAAGCAAATTATAACAGGTGCCATTTTCAAGGCAAAGGTGGACAACACCCATCCTCTCGCCTACGGCTATGGTTCACAGTATTTCACCTTGAAATTGGGAAGTAAGGGTTACCAATATCTTGAGAATGGAAATGTGGTATATCTTGAGGAGGGTACCAAGCCGGTCTCCGGGTTCGCAGGCAGTGAAGCACAAAAGAAAGTGGACGGTTCCCTTATTTTTGGCGTGGAGCAATTTGGACAGGGACAGGTCATATACATGGTGGACAATCCCCTTTTCAGGGGTTTTTGGGAAAATGGTAAGCTTTTTATGGCCAATGCCCTTTTCATGGTAGATTAAAAAGGGTTCTGTACATTCTTTTTGTGTCTGGTTTTAAATGAATTAGCCAATTCTATTTTCCCAAAAAGCGATTACGGCGTTGCAAAAATTCGTATATTTAATTGTTGTTGTTTCATTCAAAAAAAATATTCCTATGCAGCCTTTAAGAGTCGTTTTTTCAATAAAACAAAGTAGAAATCCATCACTGTTTTTGATATTGGCCGCTCTTTGTATGTTCCCAAAAGTTTGGGGATTCCAGCAAGATGCGGCATCAGAAAACGAGTTTAAGCAATACAAGGGAGAGGTTGTGGACCAATCCTCCAACAAGCCTTTGGTCTTTGCCACCCTTACATTGGAGGGCACAAACATTAGTACCATTACCAATACGGAAGGTAATTTTCTCCTAAAAGTTCCTATGGACATGTCCGAAGGAACCGTGGTAGTATCCTTTCTTGGATATCAAAGCAAGAATGTGCCTTTGAGCCAGCTCAATGAGGATAAGAACACTATCCCACTTTTGGTTTCGGTTATGCAACTGTCCGAGGTTAACATCAATGCGCCTAAGGATGCTGCCGCCTTGGTACGGGAAACATTGGCACGAAAGGGAGAGAATTATTTTGACGACCCTACCTTGATGACCGCATTTTATAGGGAGACCATAAAAAAACGCAGAAAGAATGTATCCCTTTCCGAAGCTGTGGTCAATATTTACAAATCGCCATACAGTTCGGTGCGACAGGATGCCGTGGAACTTTATAAAGCCAGAAAGAGCACTGATTATAGCAAGTTGGACACAGTTGCCCTAAAACTACAGGGCGGGCCCTTCAACACACTTTATGTGGACATTATGAAGTACCCAGAGTTCATTTTTTCCGATGGCTCAGTGTCGGATTATAAGTTCACGTTTGACCGCTCTACAAGAATCAACGATAAGCTTATCTATGTGATTAAGTTCAATCAGTTGGAGACCATTGATGACCCTCTCTATAAAGGAGAACTCTATATCGATGTGGAGAACCGGACCCTGACCAGTGCCATATACACACTGAACATAACGGATAGGGTTAAGGCGGCGAAACTCTTCGTGCGCAGAAAACCGGCCAAAGTGGATGTATGGCCTACCGAAGTGGCCTACCGGGTGGATTACAGGGAAAAAAATGGCAAATGGTACTATGGTTACAGCAATGTGGTTCTAGAGTTTAAAGTGGATTGGGAGGATAAACTTTTCAACTCGGTATACAGCATGACGGCAGAAATGGCCATTACCGACTGGGAAAAGAATGTCACCGGTACAGTCCCCAAAAACAAACAACGGATTAAAAAATCCATTATCTTGAGTGATGAGGCCCTTGGTTTCTCAGACCCAGATTTTTGGGGTGAGTACAATATCATCGAACCCGAAAAATCAATTGAGTCCGCCATTAAAAAAATACAGCGTCAATTGCGCAGGGCACGATCAAAGGATGGTTCCGCATCCGCTCCCTAAGATATTACAAAAAAAAGAGCCCCTTTCTTAGGGGCTTTTTTTATTTTTCAAACGCATCCAAGGTCTTTGCTATTATTGAAATACATTCCAATAACTGCTCTTTGGTCATAACCAAGGGCGGCGCAAAGCGGATTATATTTCCATGTGTTGGCTTTGCGAGCAACCCATTTTCCTTTAGGGCAACACAAATATCCCATGCAGTTGAACTATCCTCAGAATCATTGATCACTATGGCATTCAACAATCCTTTGCCTCGTACTAATCGGACCAAGTCAGTTTTCTGGATAAGTTTCCCCATCTCTTCCCGAAAAATCTTGCCCAACTCATCGGCATTTTCGGCCAAACGTTCTTCCCGAACCACTTCCAACGCGGCCATGGCCACTGCGCAGGACAATGGGTTTCCACCAAAGGTGGAACCATGATTACCAGGTCGGATTACATCCATGATCTCCTTGTTTGCCAAAACTGCGGAGACGGGCACCACTCCTCCGGACAAGGCTTTTCCCAAAATCAATACATCGGGCTTCACGTCCGGTGTCCCTGAACAGTTCTTATCATGGCACGAACAGTTTCCGCAGGTTGCCAATAGCCTTCCGGTACGTGCTATCCCGGTTTGGACCTCGTCCGCCATAAAAAGTACGTTTCTGGCCTTGCACAGGTCAAATGCTTCTTTGATGTAATTTTCATCCGGAACATAAACTCCTGCCTCTCCCTGAATGGGTTCTACCAGAAACGCGGCCACGTTGTCATCTTTAAGCACCTCCTCCAAAGCATTGATGTCGTTATAACGGATAGAGACAATACCTGGTGTGAAAGGTCCAAAGTTCTCCGTTGCAATAGGGTCGTTTGAGGCGGAGATTATGGAAATCGTCCTTCCGTGGAAATTGTTCTGGCAAACGACAATTTTAGCCTGGTTTGCAGGTATGCCCTTTCTCTCATAGCCCCACTTTCTTGCGAGCTTAATGGCCGTTTCCACGGCCTCGGCACCGGTGTTCATAGGTAAAAGCTTGTCATAACCGAAAAACTGGGTGGCAAATTCTTCAAATTGGCCCAACATGTCGTTGTAAAAAGCCCTTGAGGTAAGGGTCAACCTTTCGGCTTGGTTCTTTAGTGCATTAATGATTTTAGGATGACAATGCCCCTGGTTTACCGCGGAATACGCGGATAAAAAATCATAATACTTTCTACCTTCCACATCCCAAACGTATACGCCATCTCCTCTACTGAGGACAACGGGAAGTGGATGATAGTTTTGCGCTCCGTACTTGTTTTCTAGATCAATCGCTTGTTGCGATGTCAATTGTTCCAAAACAGCCATTTTAATAGTGTTTAAATTAATAAAATAACCATTCCTACTGTACCTTTATTCTTTCGAGGACTCGAAAAAGCAGCGTGGGAGAGAAATCACCCCTTGAAGAGCTGCTAAAATATTAAATATTTGGTCAATTTTGGTTACAATGGCCCATTACGAACTTATTTTTTATGGGAAAGTGCCGAAACTTGGAGTTCCAATCGTTTTAGTTCCCTTAAGATATCGTTCTTGTCCATCTGCATCCAAATATAAAGTTTTAGCATACTGACCAAAATTGAGCAGACCAGAACGCCCACACCCCAGGTAACAAGCCCCTCCGTGGTCTCCGCAACGAAAAACTGAACGGCACAATAGACCAGTAGCACAAAAAATGCCAAGATCCAAAAGTTCATCAGAATGCTCAGCCAACCCATTCTTCCTTTAAACACGCCTTCAAACTTTTCAAGAACATTTTGCTCACCCAATTCATCGTAGAATCTTGCTTCTTCCTCGGTAAGTGCTTCTTTGATCAATTCATCGATTTTTTTGCTGTCATCTTTCATTTCTTATTGTTTTTTAAAATCATTTTTAATTTTTCCCTTGCATGAAACAACCTGGATTTTATTGTTCCCACGGATACTTCCAAGATGTCTGCGATTTCCTTGAGTGAATATTCCTCCACATAGAACAACCGCAAGACCATCCGCTGATTTTCTGGCAATTCCTTTATCGCCACTAGAAGGTGCTGTATTTCCGGTTCGGTTTCGTCAGGTCCTTCCAAGGTTTCCGTATCATAGGAATAGTCTTCCAATTTTATCCTATCCCTATTTTTCTTGTTGAGGTAATCCAATGATTTTCTGGTTACTATCATGGTTGCCCAACTTCCAAAACTATTAGGTTTTTTTAGAGATTGCATGTTATGGATTATGGAGCTCCATGCATCCTGTACAATATCCTTTGAAGCTTCAAAATCCTTGGTATAACCATAAGCATGCCTGCACAATCTAAGGTGATGTCGTTTCACCAATAAGGACAAGGACTTTTTGTTACCGGACCGATACTCTAAAACAAGTAACCCATCAAAAACTCTATCAGTTGCTTTCATAACTATTTCCAATCAATAGACATGGAAAGGAGAAAAAGGTTCAAAAAAGCGATGGTCATTTCTTCAACCCAAATCAACAAGTTAGTTGTTCTTTATGAAAACCTATGCTTACTTTTGCCTCATGCGCAAAAAAAACAGACGAACCTCGTTCGAAAATGTGGTGGTTATCGATGCCGGTGCCAAGGGAAAGTCGGTCGGTAAGGCTCCAGACGGGCGTATTATTTTTCTTTCCAATGCCGTGCCGGGAGATGTGGTTGATGTGATGACAACCAAAAAACGAAAAGCCTATTTTGAAGGGGTTGCGACACATTTTCATAGACTATCCGAAAAAAGAACTTCACCGGTCTGTGACCATTTCGGTGTTTGTGGGGGCTGCAAATGGCAGCATATGGGTTACGAACACCAACTTCATTACAAGCAGAAAGAGGTGGAGAACAACCTCAAGCGCATTGGTGGTCTTGAATTGCCTCAAATACGTCCGATATTGGGTTCAAAAAACCAGTATTTCTATCGGAACAAGATGGAGTTTTCCTTTTCCGATAGCCGTTGGTTGACATCGAATGAAATTGTTTCCGACCACGAAATCAAGGATAGAAATGCGCTTGGTTTCCATATACCCGGTATGTGGGACAAGATCTTGGATATAAAAAAATGTCATCTCCAAAAGGACCCTTCCAATGCCATACGATTGGAAATAAAAAGCTTTGCTACCGAAAATGGTCTTTCCTTTTTCAATCCAAGAAAACAGGAGGGACTGCTCCGCACCCTTATGATTCGGACATCCTCCACTGGAGAAATTATGGTGTTGATCCAATTTTTTCAAGATGATGCGAAAAAAAGGGAACTGCTTTTGGAGCACATCCAACAACAATTCCCAGAAGTAACATCCTTGCTTTATGTCATCAACCCAAAGCAAAACGATACAATTTATGATCAAGAGGTGATTTGCTTTTCTGGACGTGACCACATTTTTGAGCGGATGGAGGATTTGAAGTTCAAAATCACCGCAAAATCCTTTTATCAGACTAATTCAGAACAGGCCCATCAGCTATACCAGGTGACCCGTGACTTTGCCGGACTAGGTGGAAACGAACTGGTGTACGACCTGTATACCGGAACGGGCACCATTGCGCAATTCGTAGCCAAACACGCCAAAAAAGTAATAGGTGTGGAGTCCGTGCCTGAAGCGATAGCCGATGCCAGGACAAATGCCCAGTATAACAACATCAACAATGTGGAGTTCTTTGTCGGTGACATGAAAAGTGTTTTCAACAACACCTTTATTGCGACCCATGGATATCCCGATGTGGTGATAACAGATCCTCCCCGGGACGGCATGCACAAAAATGTGGTGGACCAGCTATTGCAGGTTGCTCCCAATAAAATTGTATATGTGAGTTGCAACAGTGCCACCCAGGCCAGGGATTTGGCTTTGATGAAAGAAAAATATGAGGTAGCTGAGGTGCAACCAGTAGATATGTTTCCCCAGACCCATCACGTGGAAAATGTTGTACTTTTGACACGAAGGGTATAACCAATTTTAGCCGAAGCCTATTTAACAGGTATGAGAAAAATACTCCCCATCTTACTAATTACAATCATGCTCGTGCATGTTTCATCCTGCGAAAAAGACGATATCTGTGTTGACGGTGACACGCCCCTATTGGTCATTGGTTTTTTTGATGTGGTAGATACCGCAGAAGCCAAACAGGTCCCTACCCTTCGAATTATCAATTCGGACATAGCGACCATTTTGGACAACGAATCCTTCAACGATAGAAGCGATTCACCAGATTCCCTGTCCGTTCCCCTGCGGACAAGTGAGGTGACCACTACGTATACATTTATTTCTGATTCTTCGGATGACGCTGATACCCAGGAAGAAACGGGAAATATCGACACGTTGACCATCTCGTACCAAATTCGGGAAAACTTTGTTTCCAGGGCCTGTGGTTTCGTTTCTAATTTTGATGAATTGACCGTGACATTAACAACGGGTACCGAAAACTGGATCCAGGATATCCAAATTGTTCAACCCACAGTAGAAAACTCCAACAATATCCATGTTAAGATATTTCATTAGCCTTTTTGCCATTTCGTTTTCATTTTGGTTGACCGCACAGGACAAACCCATTGACCTTCAACCTAAGGACACGGTGGAATACAAGGAAGAATATGGTCTTAGGGTAGGTGCCGATATTAGCCGATTGGTTTTTTCCTTTATCGATGAGGATTACACCGGACTGGAGCTTGTTGGGGATTATCGCCTTACCCAAAAACTGTATTTGGCCGCTGAACTGGGCAATGAGGAAAAGACGCAGACAGAAGACCTGGGTAATACGCTACTGTATAATTTCACCACATCGGGTAGCTATTTAAAGGTAGGCGTGGATGTCAATACCTATGAAAATTGGTTCGGGATGAACAATGCCATTACCCTTGGTGGTCGATTTGCTGCGGCTTCCTTTAGCCAAACCCTTAACGAATACAATGTTTTCAACAGTGACCGATTCTTTAATCCTGAGTTTTTACCGGGGGCGGTCCCAGGGGAAGAGTTCAGCGGATTGAACGCTTCTTGGCTGGAGTTCGTTCTGGGAATAAAAGCTGAGCTTTTTGCCAACATCTATATTGGGATGAGTGCCCGCTTGGGCTTTCTGGTAACAAACAAAGAAGCGGACCGATTTCCAAATCTGTGGATACCCGGATTCAATAGGGTTACGGATGGAAGTAACTTTGGCGTAGGGTACAACTATTCCATTTCCTATTTCCTTCCATTGTACAAAAAATCTAAAAAGAAAAGGGAGAAACCTACATTTGATGAGTCAAATTAAATCGTAACTTTCTGGTACTTTCAATGCGCAGCAGCCCCCAATCATTTTATAGTATCATGTGTCATGAAATATTTGCTTTTTTTCTTGGTGCCATTGTTTTTTGGGGCCATTAGCTGTTATTTATTGCGAAAATGGGCCTTTTTTTGGCCGTTCATCATTATAAACCTCGTTCTGGCCTTACTATATGGGCTGTATATTATCTACGGAAAGTCATCTTTTGCAAGAAATGACCCATATGGAATAGGTCGACTGATATTGCTTGTTGCGATACCGACGGCACATTCAATTTTGATTTTTATTTTTTCTATGTTTATAAAGGGATACCTTAAGAAGTAATAGCCATGAAATCACCAAACACGTTAATCAACTACGTGGAATTCAAGACCAAGGACATCAGCAAAATAAAGGAGTTCTACACCTTCGCCTTTGGCTGGAAATTTACGGACTATGGCCCCACCTATACCGCGTTTGAAAATAGCGGCATTGAAGGTGGTTTTAGAACCATCGAAGAAGGAGAAGAGATAGTCAATGGGGTATTGGTTGTTTTGTATCATGAAGATTTAGCCGCAATCAAAGATCAGGTGCTAAAATTCGGAGGTACACTGGTACAGGATATTTTTTCATTTCCAGGTGGCCGCAGATTCCATTTTTTGGATCCATCGGGAAATGAACTGGCGATTTGGTCCGACAAGTGATCTAGGAGGTTACAAATCAGATTTAGCCATCCTCCTTGGCAAACCTATCCTTTTTGCTGCCACTGTACATCTCGTACTTAACCAATCGGGATTCCAATTTGCCATTGAAGACCTTTATTTTCCTCGAGGTTTTAAGTCCAACACTTTTAAGCGCCTCCAAGTTGGAAGTGATCATCCATGCATCCGTTCCAGGATAATTTTGTTTTAAGGTATCACCAATCTTTTTGTAGAATTCATCCGCATCTATGGGCAAACGCTCTCCATACGGTGGATTGAATACCATGTGCAGTTTTCCATCCACAGGTTTTTCACTTCTGAAGAAATCCTTCCGCTCAATATCGATATATTCTGATAGCTGGGAGTTTTCCACATTTTCCTCTGCCTTGCGCTCGGCGGAAGGGGCTTTGTCGCACCCCATTATCTTATGATGGAACTCTCTGGTCCTGTTCAGGCTCGCATTCACTATTTTTTCATGTAGCTCGGCATCATAATCCTTCCATTGCATAAAAGCATAAGATTCCCTATTGATATTGGCCGGTATGTTGCATGCTATCATGGCTGCCTCGATCAAAAAGGTGCCGCTACCGCACATCGGGTCCAAAAAGTCTGTCCTGCCATCCCACCCTGTCATCAATAAAAGTCCGGCGGCAAGCACCTCATTGATGGGGGCAATGTTCGTGGCGATTCGATAGCCCCTCTGGTGCAGTGAATCCCCGGAACTGTCCAAAGAAACCGTACAGGTGTTGTCGAACAAATGGATATTGATGCGAACATCCGCATTTTGCGAGTTAACATTGGGACGCTTTTGCACCTGGTGCCTAAACTTGTCCACCAGGGCATCCTTTCCCTTTTGGGAGACATACATGGAGTTTTTGAAAACCTCCGAACTCATGGTAGTATCCATGGCAAAGGTCTTGTCCACATCAAAATAGGATGCCCAATCAATGGCATAAACATTTTGATAAAGGTCCCTTTCCGTAAAAACCTTAAAGGTTTTGATGGGCCTTAGCACCTTCAGCGCGGTCCTAAGACAAAGATTGGCCTTGTACAAAAAACCAAGGTCCCCTTCGAATGTTACGTTCCGGACCCCTTCATTTACATTTCCAGCACCCAAGTTTCTTAACTCCTTGGCCAAAATCGGTTCAAAACCATATAGGGTTTTTGCCAGCATTTTAAAGTTTCCCACCATTTCCTCTCTAAGACTTTCGACAAAAATAGGCTATTTTTGACCCTTCAACATAACCGATGAATATTCCTTTTGCCCTAGTACTCCTTATTCCCATCTTGGCCGTTTGGGTCAGTTTTGCCTTGGTTTGGTGGACCCGGCCCAAAAACGTAGGAGCAATCAATCTTTTATTGGCCTTTAGTGGAGCGTTCTTGCTGGCCCTCACCTTTTTTGAGTTGCTCCCAGAAGTATACGATACGGGAAACCCTAGACATATTGCCCTATTCGTGTTGGTAGGGATTCTGTTCCAGGTATTTCTTGAGTTTTTCTCAAAAGGAGCGGAACACGGTCATATGCACCATGAGCTAACGGAAAACAAGTTTCCATTGATGCTTTTTTTGAGTTTATCTGTGCATGCCCTGATAGAGGGAGTGCCCTTGGATGGTTCCAATTCCATGCTTTATGGTATTGTTGTCCATAAAATTCCCGTGGCACTTATCTTGAGCATCTTTCTGATCAACTCACAGATGAAAGTCCGCTTTATTTTGCTCTTTATGCTATTGTTTTCATTGATGACGCCTTTGGGAAGCTATTTGGCGTTGAACGCCCCTTGGGTGGATGATTATGGACATTTGTTGACCTCCGTTGCCATTGGTGTGTTCCTGCATATTTCCACCATAATCCTTTTTGAAAGCTCTAAAGGGCATTCTTTTGATTTTCGAAAGCTGATGGTGATTATTCTAGGAATCGCCGTTGCCTACTTCATGTGAGTCCTCCATGGCTTCATCATGTAAACAATTGGTAAACCATCATCCAATGACTTATGGCACCGCCCAATACGAAAAAATGCCATATTAAGTGGTTAAAAGGAATTTTTCTTATCGCATAAAAAAGGATTCCAACAGTGTAGAAAGCACCTCCCAAGGAAAGCCAAAACAATCCTTCCGTGGACATCGCCTGTAGAAGAAAAGGTAGATCGATAATTATTACCCAGCCCATTATGGCATAAAGCACCAAAGAAAACACTTCAAACCTTCCCGTAAAGAAGATTTTTAATAGGGTTCCAAACAAAGCGATACCCCAAACGAGATAAAAGAGCAACCAACCTTTTGACGGTAGGAGCACTGTTAGGCACACTGGGGTGTAGGTTCCGGCAATCAAATAATAAATGCTTATATGGTCCAATATCCGCAGTTTCTGCTTCAATTTTGGATTTTGAACTGCATGGTAGACTGTGGATGCCGTGAACAACAAAATCAATGAAATGCAGTATGCTAAAACACTCCAAAAAAGATTCCGAGTGTCGCTCAAATTCTTTTGAAAAAGTACGAACCCGCCAAGAACGGCCAATAGAATTCCAAACCCATGCGAATAGGCATTCCATTTTTCCTCCAGTAAAATTGACTCGGATTTAAACGTCAAGGCAAGCTATTTGTAACGTTTACCATGTTTGATTACCAAGTCTACATCCTGGAGCAAGCTGATATAACGGAGAACGTCCCCATCAACGGCTATAATGTCAGCATACTTACCTGGGGTGATAGTTCCAACTTCGTCCGCCACACCTGTCCAAAGTGCGGGCCAGTAGGTTGCGGAACGAATGGCATACATGGGATCGATACCAAACTCGTTTACCCAGACATCGAGTTCGTTCCAGGTGGATTGACTATGGAACTTCATGGGGATACCGCTATCCGTGCCAATTAGAAGTACCACACCGGCATCCAATAATTGTTTAATTTTGGTTTGTAATGTAGGCCTTCTTGAAGGAGTCAATTGAAAATAGGGTAATCTGTCAGGGTGTTTAAAGCTATTCTTGATGTCCGTGATAACACTGTCGGGCAGGCCCAAATGCCATGAGTCGTTATCCAGTTTCTCGGGATTGTCCCTTACATATTCGTAATTGTAAAGTCCCTCAACGGTCGGACACCAAAACAAAGGTCCTTTGTTCATTTGTGCTGTTCTTTCCTTGATCATTTCCATAACATCATCCGGATATCTTGGGGCCGACGACAATCCCGTATGTTCAAAACAATCCACACCTACTTCCAATCCCCTCCGTATCTCTTCAGGTCGATGCCCATGGGCAACCACCTTTAAGTTATTCTTATGTGATTCATCCACCACTGCCTTTAATTCCTCCATGGTCATCTGGTCGTGATCGATCAGTTTGATGACATCCACTCCAGCCTTTGCCAGTTTTCTGATTTTCCTTCTTCCATCTTCAGGGCCATCAACACCCCATCTAAAATCCTCTGTGCCTGGGTAAGGTTCGTGTTGTATAAAGGGACCTGAAACATAAAGTGTTGCTCCAGGTATTTTTCCCGAATTGATGGCATCCCTTACCGCAATACTTTCTTCCAAGGGCGCACCCAAATCCCTAGCGCTGGTTACTCCAGCCATTAACAATTGATGGGCGGAAGAGGGCATTATCACATCTTCGAACAATGGCGGATAGATTTTGTCCCAATGGGCATAGTCCGCATGACCATTGATCATGGTGTGTACGTGCATGTCCCATAATCCTGGCAATACGCTCATTCCTTCTGTGGATATGATCTCGGCATTTTCAGGAACTGTGAGTGTTTCGACCGTCCCTACTGCTTTGATGCGTTCGCCTTCTATAAGTATTACACTATTTTTAATGGGGTCTGAACCATATCCATCAATCAATGTCCCGCCGACCAATGCTTTTAATGGATTGTTTTGGGAAAAAACAGACGAAGAAATAATTAGGAGGACTAGGAGAAGTTGAATTGTGCGCATGTTTTGGTTTTATGCTAAAGATAGTGCATAAAAACAAAAAAACGCCCCTCCGTGATGGGGGGGCGTTCGAGGAAGGCGGCGACCTACTCTCCCACCTGGTGTGGCAGTACCATCGGCGCTAACGGGCTTAACTTCCCTGTTCGGAATG
>NZ_JAINVW010000002.1 GCF_019880545.1 Flagellimonas meishanensis | reverse complement strand
ATCCAGGTTTCCCGAAAAAAAATTGGCCTAAGGACCAAAAAATCACCCCGGAAAAACGCAAAGCTTTCCCAGCTAAGCGGGTGCAAATATAGAGAGGTTTAAATGATACAACAAAACAATTTTCAAAAAAAAATTTCTTTTCTTTCATTTGATTGATAATCAATATTTTAAACAATTCAAAATTGATGCTAGCCAAATATTTTGGCTCATGCAAAATCTGTTCAAAACCAGTGTAGGGGCTTTTTTGTCCATTTCGCACTGTAGCTTTTTAACTGTTGTAAGCATCAAATCAACGGTGTATCTTTGCGCACCATCCAAAATTATGGAGAACGAATGATTGAAATTACATTGCCTGATGGCGCTATCAAAAAGGTTTCCAAAGGCACAACCCCCATGGAAATAGCAAAGAGCATCAGTGAAGGGTTGGCTAGAAACGTTATTTCGGCACAATTCAACGATACCGTTGTTGAGACCACAACACCTTTAATGGAGAATGGCAAACTCACCTTATATACTTGGAACAACACTGAAGGAAAAAGGGCTTTTTGGCATTCCACATCCCATGTTGTGGCTCAAGCACTGGAAGAACTCTACCCGGGAATCAAACTTACCATTGGGCCAGCGATTGAAAATGGGTTTTACTATGATGTCGACTTCGGGGATCATACCATATCAGAAAAGGATTTCCTGCAAGTAGAGCAAAAAGCTATGGAAATAGCCAGAGGAAAACACGACTATAACATGAGGAGCGTTTCCAAGGCGGATGCCCTAAGGTTTTATAAGGAACATGGCAATGAGTATAAAATAGAGCTTATTGAAAACCTTGAAGATGGGACCATCACTTTTTGCGACCACAGCACCTTTACCGATTTGTGTCGTGGTGGCCATATTCCTAATACGGGCATTATCAAGGCCATTAAAATATTGAGCGTTGCCGGCGCCTACTGGAGGGGTGATGAAAACAACAAACAGCTGACCCGGGTCTATGGTATTTCCTTTCCAAAACAAAAAGAGCTTACGGAATACTTGGAACTTTTAGAAGAGGCCAAAAAAAGGGACCACAGAAAATTGGGCAAGGATCTGGAACTCTTCACTTTCTCCAAAAAAGTTGGGCAAGGCCTTCCACTATGGTTGCCAAAAGGTGCCGCCCTTCGGGAACGTTTGGAGCAATTCTTAAAAAAGGCCCAGAAAAAGGCAGGGTATGAAATGGTGGTGACCCCGCATATCGGCCAAAAGGAACTCTATGTCACCTCTGGGCATTATGCCAAATATGGAGAGGACAGTTTTCAGCCCATCCGCACACCCAAGGAGGATGAGGAGTTTTTGTTGAAGCCGATGAACTGCCCACACCATTGCGAAATTTTCAACAGTACCCCCTTTAGCTATAAGGACCTTCCAAAGCGATATGCCGAATTTGGTACCGTTTATCGCTACGAACAAAGTGGTGAACTACACGGACTTACCCGCGTTCGGGGATTTACCCAGGACGATGCCCATATTTTTTGCACTACCGAACAATTGAACGATGAGTTCAAAAAAGTAATAGACCTATCATTATATGTATTGAACTCGCTGGGCTTTTCGGATTTTACCGCCCAAGTATCCATACGTGATCTTGAAAAACCCGAAAAGTACATCGGCAATGCCGAGGATTGGGAAAAAGCTGAGCAGGCCATCATCAATGCTGCAGAAGAAAAGGGGCTCAACTATGTTATTGAAACTGGCGAAGCTGCTTTCTATGGTCCAAAATTGGATTTTATGGTGAAGGACGCCCTTGGCAGAAACTGGCAGTTGGGCACCATTCAAGTTGATTATAACCTCCCGAAACGATTTGATCTTACATATAAAGGTAGTGACAATGAACTCCACAGGCCCGTTATGATACACCGGGCACCTTTCGGGAGTATGGAGCGCTTCATAGCACTGTTGTTGGAGCACACGGGTGGAAATTTTCCTTTATGGCTGATTCCCACACAGGCCATTGTACTGCCTGTGAGCGAGAAACATGAAAAATATGCTGAAAAAGTTTTTAGTTCATTAGAAAATCACGAAATTCGCGCGCTCATTGATAATAGGAATGAAACGGTAGGGAAAAAAATCCGTGAAGCCGAACTCCAAAAGATTCCTTTTATGCTGATCGTGGGAGAACAGGAAGAAGGGTCAGAAACTATCTCGGTACGAAGGCACGGGGGCGAGGATATAGGTAGCTTAAGCGTTAGCGAGTTTTCCGACTTGGTATCCACTGAAATAAATAGTACCTTAAAGTCGTTCTAAAAAATTAAGTTTAATTAAAAATTGTAAGCCATAGCAATACGAAGAAGATTTAGACCCCAACCCAGAAGGGAAAACAAGAATCCCCACAATATCAATGAAAATATTAAGGCCCCTGAGGTAAGGCTGGTGGGGGACAATGTGGAAATTGGAGTTTATCCGATTTCCAAAGCTTTGGAAAAAGCCAACGAACTTGAATTGGATCTTGTTGAGATTTCGCCGAACGCGGAACCTCCTGTATGCAAGATCATTGATTATAAAAAGTTTCTTTACGAACAGAAAAAGCGTGAAAAGGCCATGAAGGCCAAAGCCACCAAAGTTGTCGTAAAGGAAATACGTTTTGGTCCCCAAACGGATGACCACGATTATGAGTTTAAAAAGCGACATGCCGAAAAGTTCCTTAAAGATGGAGCCAAACTCAAGGCCTATGTGTTTTTTAAGGGAAGATCTATCGTGTACAAGGATCAAGGCGAAATTTTGCTTTTAAAACTGGCGCAAGAACTTGAAGAGCTTGGCAAGGTTGAACAAATGCCGCGCTTGGAGGGCAAACGGATGACCATGTTCATTGCACCAAAGACAAACAAGAAATAAAAAGAAACTGAACGTTGTTCAGTGTAACAAGCGGAGATAAATACGAGGAAAATGCCTAAAATGAAAACAAAATCCAGTGCCAAGAAGCGATTTAAGGTTACAGGTTCTGGAAAAATCAAAAGGAAGCACGCTTTTAAAAGTCACATTTTGACCAAAAAATCGAAAAAGCGTAAGCTTAAGTTGACCCATTCCACGTTGGTACACCCATCGGATGAGGACAACATCAAGGAACAATTGCGATTAAAATAATTGTTCTCTCGGTAAATCATTAATTATTAACCATGGAGTTAGGCCATGAAAGTTCCTGGAACAGACCAGGGCGCCTACTACAAAAAAATGAAACATTATGCCAAGATCAGTAAATTCAGTTGCTTCTAGAGCAAGAAGAAAAAAAGTAATGAAGCAGGCCAAAGGTTACTTTGGTAGACGTAAAAACGTTTGGACCGTAGCCAAAAATGCGGTGGAAAAGGCAATGCTCTATGCCTACCGTGACAGAAGAAACAAAAAACGTAATTTCCGAGCGCTTTGGATAACCCGTATCAATGCAGGTGCAAGGATCCACGGTATGTCCTACTCCCAGTTCATGGGTAAAATAAAGGCCAACGGAATAGAACTCAACAGAAAGGTATTGGCCGATTTGGCCATGAACCATCCCGATGCGTTCAAAGCCATTGTTGAGAAGGTAAAATAAATATCAAAAAACACTCCGCTAATAGAATCCCGCTGCAATCAGCGGGATTTTTATTTTCCAAATGCCGTCAAGACCAACTTCCTGCCAGAAGCACAGTCCCTATGCTCACAAAGGTAAATTCCCTGCCATGTTCCCAGGTTAAGCCTTCCTTTGGTAATGGGTATCTGCACGGACGCCCCCATCAATGAGGCTTTGATATGGGCGGGCATGTCGTCCGGGCCTTCATAATTATGTATGTAGTAAGGTGCATTTTCGGGTACCATTTTGTTGATATGGCTTTCAAAATCCATCCGCACCGTGGGATCGGCATTTTCATTGACGGTCAAACTGGCCGATGTATGTTTTATGAACACATGCATCATCCCAACCTGGATATTCCTTATTTGGGGCATGGCATCGACTATAAACTCCGTTATTAAATGAAATCCCCTTGAAAATGGTTTCAACTGCAGCTCCGATTGATAAAAATCCATGACCTCCTTTATCTTATACAACGAATTTAATACAAACTTTACGCCGTAATGGTCCCCACTTCCGAATTAAAAATAACTTTGTCCCTTATTCTTTATCCATGAATCTTTCACATATTAAAATGGTGGTCACCGATATGGATGGCACCTTACTGAATTCCAACCATGAGGTCAGTGACCAGTTTTTTGAGCTCTTCCATAAACTTAACAGAAAGGGGATACAATTTGTGGCCGCCAGTGGTAGACAATATCATAGTATTGTTGAAAAGCTGAGACCCATCAAAGAGGATATCTATGTCATCGCTGAAAACGGCGCCTTGGTGAAAAGACAGGAAGAAGAACTATTGGTCATTCCCATCCAGAACCAGTTAAAAAACTCACTTCTTGAATCCATCGAGGAGATTGATGGTGCCCACGCCATGCTCTGTGGCAAATACAAAGCGTACTTTGATGGCCGTTCAAATTTATTCCTGGACCAGATCAAGGAGTATTATGAACAATTTGAAATTCATGACGACCTGAACCATGTTTCCGATGAAATTATCAAGATAGCGGTATATCATACATTGAATGCCGAGGAATACATCTATCCGGAACTCCAAAAAATGGAACAGCAGGTAAAGGTGAAGGTTTCCGGCAAGCACTGGGTAGATTTAAACCATCCAATGGCCAATAAGGGAAATGCGCTTCAAAAGTTGATTGACCGTATCGGCATCAGTACAAGTGAAGTACTGGTCTTTGGGGATTACAACAATGACCTGGAAATGCTCCAACTTTCGGAATATAGCTTTGCCATGGCCAATGCCCATCCCAATGTAAAAAAAGTGGCAAATTTTGAAACGGCCAGCAATGATGATTATGGGGTGGAGCGGATATTGGAAAAGCTGATTTAAAACACTGCTCTGCTTCAATAGGTCCTTTTTGTCTTAATTCTGCCATTGAATGACTTCATTGAATGCGCATTTTTTCAAATGCGTCCGGTAATTACAATAAGATTATTTGTACATTAAGGATTAGCTAATGGACACCGTATGAAACCAATCAAAAAAGAGGATATCAATCAAGAGGTATTTGACCTGTACGACGACTACGCGCATAATAAGATAGACCGCAAACAGTTCATGAAAAAATTATCGCTGTACGCCGTTGGGGGCATTACACTCCCCTCCTTACTCAGTTTTGTAATGCCCAACTACGTGGACACACTGCTTGTGAAACCCAATGATCCCCGTTTGAGCTCCGAATTTATCACCTATGATTCCCCAAAGGGAGGGGGTGAAATCCGTGGATTGCTGTCCAAACCCAAAGATGTGACCGACAAGCTAGGTGGGATTGTGGTGGTCCATGAAAATCGTGGGCTCAATCCATATATAGAAGATGTTGGGCGCCGGGCCGCTCTGGAGGGTTTTATCACTTTGGCCCCGGATGCGCTTACCCCGTTGGGTGGATATCCAGGAAACGATGACGATGGCCGGGCCCTACAAAGGCAACGGGACCGTTTGGAAATGTTGGAAGATTTCATCGCCGCTTTCAACTATTTAAAAAATCACCCGGATTGTTACGGCAAGGTTGGCGTGGTGGGTTTTTGCTTTGGTGGATGGATTTCGAACATGATGGCGGTAAACGTGCCCGATTTGGCAGCAGCGGTTCCTTTTTATGGCGGACAACCCGATGCTGACCATGTGGAAAAGATAAATGCCCCGTTATTGATACATTATGCCGAGATGGATGAGAGGGTCAACCAAGGTTGGCCCGATTATGAAGCCAAGCTCAAAGCATCGGGAAAAGAGTACCAAGCGCATTTCTATCCCAAAACAAACCACGGATTCCATAACAATACTACCCCTAGGTTTGATGAGGCAGCCGCAGATTTGGCCTGGCAACGGACAATTAGCTTTTTTGATCAAAAGTTGCGCTGATTTCTTTATTCAACGTTTAGAAATTGGAAAGATCTTCCATAAAATTTATTCTCTATACATACGATATGAAAAATAAAAAACGACTATTACTGCTTTTATTGGTTTTGTCTTTTAGCCTCAGTGCCCAAGAAGGAAAATCCATTAAAAAAGAGATTGACCTTCTGGTAGCGCCCCTCGTTGAAACAAACAACTATTCCGGCAGCATTATGGTTAGTAGGAATGATTCAATCTTATTCCAGAATTCATATGGGGAAATGAGTAGGGAATACAATTTGAAAAACCAACCTGATACAAAATTTTTCCTTGCATCAGTTTCCATGATTTTCACCTCAGCTGCAATTTTAAAGCTTTATGAAGAAGGCAAATTGGATTTGAACGATACCTTGGACAAACACTTGCCTTGGTACAAAGAAGCCAGTAAAATTACCATACACCAAATGTTGTCCCAGCGTTCGGGAATTCCAGCTATCGGCCGGGAAAACAATGTTGATTATGACAGCATAACAAAGTTTACCCATGACACCAAGGCACTGATGGATTATTTCAAAGAATACGATCTGTTATTCAACCCGGGCTCAAAATACAATCACGGTCGTTCAGAATACATACTACTCGCCCATCTGATTGAAAAGTTATCCAACAAATCCTTTGGGACTTATTTAAGGGATGAAATTTTTGAACCCCTTGGTATGGAAAATTCCGGTCACTTTAATAGCGAAAAAGAAATCATCCAAAATCTAGCTAAAGGATATGCCCCAAAAGACATTTATGATGTTGAATCGGCCTACCAAATCGATTGGTCCTCAAAAACGGGGCATGCCTCCATATATTCAACTGTCTCTGACCTTCAAAAGTTCGCCAAGGCTATATTGGACAAAAAATTATTGAGTGCCAACTCCTGGAAACAAATACTTACAGATCATGGGAACAATGTGGGTTATGGTTGGTTTATCCGTGACCACTTAAATAAGAAGAGATATCAAATGAATGGACGGTCTCCTGGATTTTCGTCCTATCTGGCCATTTATCCGGAAGAGGGATTGATTGTCGTTGTTCTTTCCAATAATTACATTTCATTACCGTCGAATATCGGTATGTCAATAGCAGCCATCATTTTTAACGAGCCCTATCAATCTTTAAATCTTTCCAGGGACAAATTGGAGGGCTATTTATCCAAAAGCCTTGTCGGCAATTATCAATTTGATGCTGACTTTTATGTCCCAAATCACAAATTGGAGATAAAGGAAAAGGAGGGCAGGTTGTTCTGTGAGTGGGGTCCATTCATTCCTGTTCACGATGGTACTTCCAAAACCTTGAAGTATATCATACGTACTTTCTGGTCTACTATTGAATTTGTTGAAAATGAAAAAGGAAATATTGTAACTATGATGTTCGATGAACATAAAGGAGTAAAAATCGACTGAACCCTGAAAGCAATTACAGCCTTAACTTAAGTCTTTTGCTTCTTCTTTCGAGCAGCAGGAAACAGCACATTGTTCAAAATCAAGCGGTACCCCGGTGAGGTCGGGTGCAGTTCCAATTCGGTCTTGGGATCCCCTACCCTATGTTGGTAGTCTTCGGGATCGTGTCCTCCATAAAAAGTGAAGAAACCCTTGCCCTTTATCCCATGAATGTACCGAGCTTCCCCATTGATCTTGTTTTCCCCCAACACCATAACGGTGGGCTTTACCTGGTTACGGGCAAAAGCGGTCGTCTGACCCATGAATCCTTTTACCAAGGTGGTATGGTTCTGTGTCAACATAGTTGGTACCGGATCCCATTTGGCCGAAAATTCCTTTAATGAAAAATAATCGGATTCCTTTGGCAAGTTTTGGCGCTGATTGGTCATGTCTATGGATGAAAACTCGTAGCGCAATGGATTCCGTTCCAGAACAAAATCGGTAAAGGCGAAGGTTTTGCCAAAATCCAGCTTCCCCTGATAGTTGGCATCAGAAGGGTCCCCATCAAACATGGGCTCACAGATGTCCACATTTTCTGCGGCCAGGGTAATATCAAAACTGTCCGTGGCCGAGCACATGGCAAACATAAACCCGCCCCCAATCACATAGTTCCTGATCTTGATGGCCACTGCCCTTTTCTCCTCGGACACCTTGGAAAAACCTAGCTGCTGCGCCAAGGCCTCTGCATTTTTCTTGTCCTCTATGTACCAAGGGGCTGCCCTATAGGCTCCATAAAATTTTCCATACTGTCCGGTAAAATCCTCGTGGTGCAGGTGAAGCCAATCATAGAGCACCAGCTTGTCATCCAGTACCTCCTCATCATAAATGGTGGCATAGGGAATCTCGGCATAGGTAAGTACCATGGTCACCGCATCATCCCAAGGTTGGTTTCCCTTTGGGGAATATACCGCAATTTTGGGCGCTTTCTCCAGAATTACCGCATCTTGGTTTCTGGAAGGACTGCTGATGTCATCCATAAGTTGCTCTGCCTGGTTGTCCGAAAGAATCTCGAAAGATACTCCTCGGATTTGGCATTCTTTTCGGATTATTTCCCCGTCTGGCAATAGAAAAGAGCCTCCCCGATAGTTCAGGAGCCATTGCACCTTTTGCTGCTTGGTGAGCACCCAATACGTTATTCCATAGGCCTTCAAGTGGTTTTGTTGGCTTTCGGCATCCATGGGGATCAAAATCACGGAGGCAAAGGCTTGTATAAGAAAGAGCAAGAAAAAGGCTGTGGTAAGATTTCTCGCTTGCGCTCGAAATGACAATCGCGGAGGTTTAAAATGGCACGTCGTTATCTTCTTCAAGGTCATCGTCATCACTGTTCATTGCACTGCCAAAAGCCTCATCAACACTAGGGAGACTGGATGGCGCAAAGGGATTTTCTTCGTCCGCATTCATCTTTGACTGAAATTCGAATGGGGAATCAAAGTCATCCAAGTTATCAAATTTACCCAGAGCACCCACAAATTTTAACCTAATATTATCCAAACCGCCATTACGGTGCTTGGCCACAATGAACTCTGCCTGTCCTTGTGTGGGGGTGCGTTCCTCATCGTCCCACTCGTCAATTTTATAGTATTCCGGTCGGTAAATGAACGAAACAATATCCGCATCCTGCTCAATGGCCCCGGATTCCCTCAAATCGGAAAGTATGGGGCGTTTGCTCCCACCTCTGGTTTCCACGGCCCTTGAAAGCTGCGACAATGCAATCACGGGAACGTTCAATTCCTTGGCCAGGGCCTTTAGGTTACGGGAAATGGTGGAAATCTCCTGTTCCCTGTTCCCCCCTTTTTGGCTGCTTCCCGCCGTCATCAATTGCAAATAATCTATGATGACCAATTTAATCTTGTGCTGCGATGCCAAACGGCGTGCCTTGGCCCTAAGGTCGAAAATGGAAAGTGAGGGCGTATCGTCAATGAACAATGGGGCATTTTCCAACGCTTTCACCTTTACGTTCAACTGCTCCCACTCGTGCTTCTCCAGTTTGCCGGTACGCAATTTCTCGGAGGACAGTCCGGTTTCTGCGGAAATCAATCGGGTAATCAGCTGTACGGATGACATCTCCAAGGAAAAAAAGGCTACTGGTATTTCCGAATTCACGGCAATATTTCGTGCCATTGAAAGGGTAAGGGCCGTTTTTCCCATACCGGGACGGGCAGCTATTATAACCAAGTCACTGGGCTGCCAACCCGATGTTAGCCTATCTACCTTGTCAAACCCGGAGGGAACCCCGCTCAAACCTTCCTTGTTGGAGATCTCCTCTATTTTCTTTTTGGCCTGGATAACCAAATTTTGCGCCGTTTCGGCAGAACGCTTCAAATTGCCTTGGGTAACGTCGTACAGTTTGGCCTCCGCATTATCCAGTAGGTCAAAAACGTCCGTTGCATCATCGTAGGCGTCTTCGATTATCTCATTGGAAATCTTGATAAGGCTACGTTGTATATACTTTTGGAGAATGATGCGGGCGTGGAACTCGATATGTGCCGAAGAAGCCACTTTTTGGGTCAATCTTATGAGGTAAAAGTCGCCTCCCACCAATTCCAGTTTTCCCTCTTTCTTCAATTGAGCGGAAACGGTTAATAAATCCACTGGTTCAGAAGATTCGAACAATTTGAAGATGGCCTCGTAGATAAAACGGTGGGCATCCTTATAGAAGACATCAGGATGTAGGATATCTATTACCTCGTCCACCCCTTTTTTGTCAATCATCATCGCTCCTAGCACAACTTCCTCTAAATCAACTGCTTGCGGTGGTATTTTGCCCCTCTCGAGATTGATAAGGGTCGATTTGTCCACTCTGTGTCCAACAATTGGGCTAGGTTTATCCATAACTGCGAAAGTAGCTAATTAACCTTAAGTTAACTTTAATTTGACAAGGTGCGATATCCACAGGAATTCAACAAAATGAATGTGGATAACTTCCAATTCCTGTTAATAACATAAAAAAAATTGAGGATAAAACCTAATAAAAAAAGTGACCCGCTGAAAAACAGGAATTACCCATGGAAAACCCCCATTCCGGCATATTTTTCCATTCGGGAGTTCACCAAATCTTTTGGTGATAACTTTTTAAGCTCTTCGTACGTGGACGAAATTTTGTTTTTTACAATCTCAAAGGTTTTTTCTCTGTTGGTATGTGCCCCTCCCAAGGGCTCGCGAACAATTTCATCCACCAACTTCTGTTTTTTCATGTCCTTGGCGGTCAGTTTTAGTGCTTCTGCAGCCTGTTCCTTGAACTCCCAGCTTCTCCATAAAATGGAGGAACAAGATTCTGGTGAGATAACCGAATACCAAGTGTTCTCCAACATCAATACCCTATCACCCACTCCGATTCCCAGTGCACCTCCTGAGGCTCCCTCGCCAATGATCACCACGATAATGGGCACCTTTAGCCGGGTCATCTCCAAAATATTACGCGCAATTGCTTCCCCTTGCCCTCTTTCTTCCGCTTCTATACCTGGATAGGCTCCAGGGGTGTCAATCAAGCATACCACAGGAATTCCGAATTTTTCTGCAGATTTCATTAAGCGTAAGGCTTTTCTGTATCCCTCGGGATTTGCCATTCCGAAGTTTCTAAATTGTCTGGTCTTGGTATTGTAGCCTTTTTGCTGCCCGATGAACATATAGCTTTGGTCACCTATTTTGCCAAGTCCACCCACCATGGCCTTGTCATCGCGGACGTTTCTATCCCCGTGTAGTTCCAAAAAAGTGTCCCCACAAATAGCCCTGATATAGTCCATTGTATAGGGCCTGTTTGGATGCCTGGACAGCTGTACGCGCTGCCATGCGGTCAGGTTTTTGTAAATATCTTTTCGGGTTTCCTCCAGTTTCTTTTCGATTTGCTGGCAGGTCTCCGTCACATCCACATCACTCTCCTCCCCTATCACCATGCACTTTTGCAGTTGGTCTTCCAATTCTTTTATGGGAAGTTCAAAATCTAGATACTCCATTGAAGTGATTTTCTAAAAAATAATGGAGACAAATATATAACTTTAAAAGAATACGGCTTCAAAATGAAAAGGGCATTTATCGCTTGGCCTTCATCAACATATAGACAGCAAATGCACCAAAAATGACATTCGGTATCAGTACGGCCAACAGCGGGGAAAATCCAGATTGTTCCGCCAAGGTGCCAAATACCTTGTCGAAAAATATGTAAATAAAGGCCATACCTATACCAAAGGCCAGATTGAGGCCCATGCCGCCCCGTCTTTTGACCGACGATACGGCCACTGCTATAATGGTCAAAATAAATGCGGCAATGGGCAAGGCCCATCTCTTGTATTTCACCAATATATAGGTGTTGATGTTGGATGCCCCTTTGCGTTTTTGATCCTCGATAAAACTGTTCAACTCAAACAGGTTTTTGGTTTCTGCAACGTAGGAAACTGGGGTAAGGTCGTCTATTTCGAATGTGAAGAGGGTATCCAGGTGGCGTTTGGTCTCGATCATTTCCACCCCATCGCGGAGTTTTCTCTTGGCATAATTGGTGAGCCTATAAACACTGTCCTTTTCTACCCACCTGATATTGGAAGATGAAATTTTGTACTCGAGCTGCCTGTCTGGATTGAAATGCTCGAAGGTAAAATTATACCCAATCTTCCTGTTGGGGTCAAAACTACTCACGTAGATATAATCGGTCTCATTCAATTGGGTGAAGATATTGTCGGTGACCCGATCTTGCCTTCCCCGTTTAAAATATTTGTACTCGAACTCATTAAAACCAATACTGGCATATGGCACAATGAACATCCCCATCATAAAAATGAGAATGGCCACTAAAGTGGCCCCCACAAAATAGGGCCTCAGAAAGCGCCAATAGGAAACCCCGGAACTCAATATGGCAATGATCTCGGTGTTGCTCGCCAATTTGGAGGTAAAGAAGATGATTGACAAGAACAGGAAAATAGGCAACAATAGATTTCCTATCACCAAGGTGAAATTACCGTAGAAAACGATGACTTCGGATAAGGGTGCCTCATTATCAATGATCTTGCCCACTTTTTCCGCTAGGTTGGCCATTATACCAATGGGCACGAAAAGCATCAACATTCCCAGGAACGTGATCAGATAACGTTTTAAGATATATCTATCAAGAATGGTAAACATTATAATCTTTTGTCCATTTGTTGAACCATTTTGTTTTTCCAATCCAAAAAGTCCCCCGCTAAAATACGTTCTCTGGCGGTTCGCACCAACCACAAATAAAATCCAAGATTGTGTATGGTAGCTATTTGCTTGCCCAAATATTCGTTTGCGGCAAACAAATGTCGTAAATATGCCTTGGTGTACTCCGTGTCCACAAAAGTGATCCCCATCTCATCGATGGGTGAAAAATCAGCCTCCCATTTTTTGTTTTTGATGTTGATGGTCCCGTGGGCCGTGAACAGCATCCCGTTTCGGGCATTTCGTGTGGGCATTACACAGTCAAACATATCCACACCCAAGGCAATGTTTTCAAGTATATTGATGGGCGTGCCCACTCCCATAAGGTATCTTGGTTTATCTTCGGGTAGAATGTCGCAGACCAACTCAGCCATCTCATACATCTCCTCGGCAGGTTCACCAACTGAAAGCCCGCCAATGGCATTTCCCTCAGCCCCTACTGAAGCTATGTACTCGGCGGATTGTTTCCTCAGGTCCTTGTAGGTAGAGCCCTGTACAATGGGAAAAAAGCTCTGGGAATATCCATATTTATATGGAAGCTTGTCCAAGTGGGCAATGCATCGGTCCAGCCAGCGATGGGTTAAATGCATGGAACGTTTGGCGTAATCATAATCACAGGGATATGGGGTGCACTCATCAAAGGCCATAATGATATCCGCACCGATGACCCGCTGTATTTCCATTACGTTCTCTGGAGTGAAAACATGGTTGGAGCCATCAATATGGGATTTAAACTTAACCCCTTCTTCCTTTATTTTTCTATTGTTCGATAAGGAGTAGACCTGATATCCCCCGCTATCGGTGAGAATATTCCGATTCCAGCCCATGAACTTGTGCAAACCGCCTGCCTCTTCCAAAATACCGGTGCCCGGACGCAGATACAAATGGTAGGTGTTTCCCAAGATCACATCAGGGTCGATTTCATCGCGCAGTTCTCTTTGGTGCACTCCTTTTACGGAAGCAACAGTGCCCACAGGCATAAAAATGGGAGTCTTTATGGTACCATGATCTGTGGTCAGCGTTCCGGCGCGGGCCTTGCTCAACGCATCCTTTTGTTCCAGGGTAAACTTCAAAGATATCTGGTTTAGGCCGCAAATATAACCAACTCCTTTCCACCAAACCTTAACAAAAAAATAAAGTTTGGTCCATCAGACCAACGGTAAAATAATCCATAAGTGTTTGCTCAGCCGAAGGAATGCCGTTACTTTTGGTATTCTAAAATAAATACGATGCCAAACAATCAAAATTTACAGGATCTGGTGATCCAGGTGCGTAGGGATATCCTTCGGATGGTCCATAAGGTAAATTCTGGTCACCCGGGAGGTTCTTTGGGGTGCACGGAGTTTTTTGTAGCACTGTACAATGAAATAATGGACTTAAAGGAAGGATTTGATATGGACGGGAAAGGTGAAGATCTGTTCTTTCTTTCCAATGGACATATTTCTCCCGTTTTTTATAGCGTGCTCGCCCGAAAAGGCTATTTTCCCATTGAAGAATTGAATACCTTCCGGTTGATAAACTCCCGCCTACAAGGGCACCCAACAACGCATGAGGGGCTTCCCGGTGTACGCGTGGCCTCAGGTTCCCTAGGACAGGGAATGTCCGTGGCCATAGGAGCGGCACTTGCAAAAAAACTTAATGGGGATGACCATCTCGTCTTCAGCCTACATGGTGACGGTGAGCTGCAGGAAGGCCAAAATTGGGAGGCCATTATGTTTGCCGCGGGCAACAAAGTGGACAATTTGATCGCAACCATCGACCGCAACGGACAGCAGATTGATGGAGCCACGGAAGAAGTGTTGCCACTGGGCGATGTGGCAGAAAAATTCAGGGTATTCGGATGGGATGTGTTGGAAATCAAAAATGGCAATGATTTGGACCAAGTGATAACAGGATTGAACGAAGCGAAAAAAAGAACCGGAAAGGGCAAGCCCATCTGCATCGTCATGACCACGGTTATGGGGCATGGGGTCGATTTTATGATGCACACCCACGCATGGCACGGAAAAGCGCCCAACGACGAACAATTGGACATAGCACTTTCGCAGAATCCGGTTACCCTAGGCGATTATTAATCCAGAAGCAATACAAAAATGACAAAATATATAGATCAAGGAAAACAGGACACCCGAAGTGGTTTTGGAGCAGGAATGACAGAGTTGGGAAGAACAAATCCCAATGTGGTGGCACTTTGTGCCGATTTGGTTGGCTCACTGAAGATTGAAACTTTTATCGAGGAAAACCCAGACCGCTTTTTTCAAGTCGGCATCGCTGAGGCCAACATGATGGGTATAGCCGCCGGACTGACCATTGGTGGAAAAATCCCATTTGCATCGACCTTTGCCAATTTTGCAACGGGTAGGGTGTACGACCAAATACGTCAATCCATTGCCTATTCGGATAAGAATGTAAAAATTTGTGCTTCACATGCCGGACTAACATTGGGTGAGGATGGTGCCACGCACCAAATTTTGGAAGATATTGGCTTAATGAAGATGCTTCCAGGGATGACGGTGATCAATCCATGTGATTTCAATCAGACGAAGGCGGCCACCTTGGCCATTGCGGAACATCATGGTCCTGTATATCTTCGTTTTGGTAGGCCGAAAGTGGCCAATTTTACTCCTGTAAATCAAAAATTTGAAATAGGAAAGGCCCTGATGCTAAGCGAAGGGACAGACGTAACCCTTTTGGCGACGGGTCACTTGGTTTGGCAATCCCTGTTGGCCGCGGAAAACTTGGAGAATCAGGGAATCTCCGTGGAGGTCATCAACATCCATACCATCAAGCCCTTAGATGATGAGGCCATTTTGAAATCCGTTAAAAAAACAGGATGTGTTGTCACCGCCGAGGAACATAACTATTTGGGAGGCCTTGGTGAAAGCGTGGCCCGTGTGCTTGCCACCCACTACCCGTCTCCACAGGAATTTGTGGCGGTGCAGGACAGCTTCGGAGAAAGTGGCACACCGGAACAGCTTATGGATAAATACGGATTGAACAATAAAGCCATTGAGGCGGCCGTTTTAAGGGTGTTGAAACGCAAGTAGTTTCATCATCACTAAATGTTGATTATTTCAATCTTTAAAAGAAACACTTATGAAAAAAACATTTCTTATTGCCACGGTCATTTTAATGGGATTTTCCGCTATGGCCCAAAGTGGCTCTGGTTTTGGTATCAAGGCAGGTTTAAGCTATAACAAGAACGGCGATCTGATTGGTTCCGTAGGCGACGCCGGACAGGACATTAGGGAAGGAGCCGAAGGCAAGGCTGGGTTTCATTTTGGTTTTTGGGGAAAACTGGATTTTCCCAAAATCTATTTAAGGCCGGAATTGGTCTACACCAAAACCAAAAGTAGCTACGATGTAAATGGGGGTTCTGAGGACTACGATGTTTCCAAATTGGATTTGCCGGTGCTGTTGGGATACAAACTTATCGGTCCCTTGCACGTTTTTGCCGGACCTGCGTTCCAATACACTTTGAGCAATGATTTGGGGGATTTGGAAGTCGAGGATGTTGAAAGCGATTTTACTGTCGGATTGAATGCTGGTGTCGGCGTGAATCTTGGAAAGGTGGGCCTGGATGTCCGCTATGAGCGTGGATTCTCTGAAAATGAAGCGGAATTTATCGGAAACAACATCACTGATATTTCTGGGAGGGTGGACTCGAGACCATCACAGGTTATCTTCTCCCTTTCCTTGAAACTATAAAAGGAATTTTAGGAAGGAAAAAGCCCAACTAAAGTTGGGCTTTTTTGTTTTGTATCAATTTGTATCGGGATCTAAATAATCCGGAGTGCCATCATTATCGGCATCAGGATAAGGGAATATTATATTTCCTTGATCATCGGTAATCTCATTTCTGGTGGAAACACCATCGCCATCATCATCGGCATCTTGGAAGTTTGCAAACCTCGCACCCGAAGACTCGGTGTCCAAGTCCGTGTTGTCATCATATAGGAAGCCATTCCCGTTTACATCTTCTTGGATGGAAGGAATACCATCATTGTCATGGTCAGTGGGATTGTAGGTAAACAAGTCTACAATAAACATCAATGGGCTATATTGTGGTATATCGTTAGATAAAAAATCAAATCGCCCCAAACCTGAGGGAAAAATGATCAATCCCACCCCATAGCCTTCTACGGAGACTGTACCATCCCCATTATCAGTTATAAGCCCACCAGTTTTAAAGAAGGGTACACCCTCCGCGAATCCGCGAAAACCTTGGGTTAGGTCTTGTATTCGGGCCAAATCGAACCATACCGGGTTATTCAATGACGCATCGAAGGAGTTACCATCCAAGGTCTTTCCTTCGTATCTGACAAAAACGGAATCGGCTACCGTTGGAGCTGGGCCAACACCTTGTCTGGCTTCCAAATAGTATATGGTATGCGGCACATCATTTTCCTCTTCAGACAAACGTCCAAATTCAAATGATGAGACTTTTATCTCGGTACTTCCAACAAAGTCCATCAAGGGGGTCTTATCCGCATTTGCCCCAGCAATGGTATCAATTTTTATCCTAAAATCGAAGTCGGCCGGTGGCGATTGGAATTCCTCATAGTTATAGAAATGGGTCTCCAAAAACTCCCGGATCTCTTCATCATTTTCGGGCGCCACCTCGGCAAGCAAACGCGGTGGCACGGATATCACATCTGGTCCGTTATCGTCGTTATTGCAAGAGAAAATAAAAGCGGTGAATGCCAAAAGGGCCAATTTCCCGTACTTCATCAGCTATATTGTTTAGCTGCGCAAGATACAATTTTCCGTTATTTTTGTTCTTGGATTAACAAACATTTACAGAGTTCATGCGCATTGATAAGTTCCTTTGGTGTATTAGATACTACAAAACGCGAAACGTTGCTGCGCAAGCCGTAAAAAAAGGTCATGTGCGGATAAACGGTGCCATTGCCAAGCCATCCCGTGAGGTTTACCCAACGGATGAAATAGTACTGAGAAAGGACCAAATCGATTACCAGCTCACTGTGCTAGATATTCCAAAAAGCAGGGTGGGACCAAAATTGGTGGATATTTACCGAAAGGATACAACACCCAAGGAGGCCTTTGATCACAAGGAGTTGCTACAACATACCAAAACACTGTACAGAAAAAAAGGGCTGGGCCGTCCCACAAAAAAGGAGCGAAGGGACATAAACGATTATTTGGACGAATCGGACTAATCTGTTTTATATCTTTGGAAATATTAAAATCCGTCATGACGAACCGCATTCTTACCCACGAGCAAATACAGCACATTATTAAGCGCATTGCGTACCAAATATATGAGGTGAACGTGAACGAGAAAGAAATCATCGTGGCCGGTATAGCCGGAGGGGGTGTACTGTTTGCTAAGAAAGTGGCCAAAATGCTTGAAAAGATCACGGATGCCGATATCACTTTTTGCAAAATTGAAATGGACAAACAAAATCCTTTGAAAAGTGGGGTAAGTGCATCGATTCCAGAGGAAGATTACAGGAACAGGTCCATTGTGTTGATTGATGATGTACTGAACTCGGGAACCACACTGATCTATGGGGTACACCATTTTCTAAAAACCCCCATAAAACAACTTAGGACAGCGGTTCTGGTGAACAGAAACCATAAAAAATATCCAATAAAGGCGGATTATAAGGGAATTTCGCTTTCCACATCACTAAATGAACACATCAAAGTGGAGTTTAAAACGAAGGATGATGCAGTTTATCTAGAGTAAAATGTCCTTAATTTCATCCAACAGGGTCTGTACATCTTTATTTCCAACTTGGACCGTATGCTTGGCTTTCATGTAGAACGGTCTTCGTTCAAAAAGATGCTTTCCGATAAACTCTGGTAGGTCCTGGACATTGAGATGGCTAACCAGGGGCCTGTGCTCCATTTCTTTTTTAATGCGGTCCACCAATATCTGCACTGGCAACTGTAAATAGATGGAATGGTCGGATTTTTCTAGGATCAGGTCCATATTGTTTCCATAACAGGGTGTGCCTCCTCCAGTGGAAAGAACAATGTTCTTTTTCCTATTCAATACAGTGCGCAGCATTTCGTGCTCTACCCTCCTAAAATGGATTTCCCCCTTTTCAGCAAAAATATCCTTCACCGGTTTTTGGAGTTCGTTTTCAATATGATCATCGAGATCAATAAATTCCATATCAAGTTCCTGGGCCAACAACTTTCCGACCGAAGTCTTGCCACTTGCCATATATCCGACCAGAACTACCTTCATTTGTTTGCTATTTGGATGATTTCAAAAAAACACAAATTTATCATTAATTGGGTTTGTCTAATAAATTAATGGACTTATATTTGCACCCGCATTGGAGAAATGTCATGACTCGATAGCTCAGTTGGTAGAGCACAACACTTTTAATGTTGGGGTCCTGGGTTCGAGCCCCAGTCGGGTCACTTTCAAGGTTCCACAATTATTCAAAAAGTCTGTAAATAGCTAGTTTACAGACTTTTTTATTTTTAAGTATTTGATTTTTGATTAGATTCTCCTGCGAGTTTGTTTCTGTGGTTGTATCACCATTATTTTTTATTCATAACATCTGGCTATATCATTAGTCAATTGGGAAGATGTCAAAATTGACAGTTCTTTTCATTTATTGGTCCAAATAGCACTCAAACCCTCATCCTTGGCCTCCATTAATTGAAACATACAATCCTATCCTTATTCGCCCAAGAATGAAGATAATATATACGCACAGCAATCTCTGTTCTTTGTTAGATCTTTCATTAATCTATTCAAAACAATTGGGGCTGAACTTTTCAGTAACCATAATTTTTCAAGATAGGGTGCCCCATTTTTGATATTAACTTTCGGTAATCGAAATATATCTTAAGAGATATTGGATTTACTTCTCTTTAGGCTCAAAAATCAATTCGAAGTAATTTTTTAGGTGCTTTAAGTGCTTTGCGGTAATGTCTGGGGCATTCAACGCTTTCGATACAACAAAAGCGCCCTCAAAGATAACGATCGTATGGTCTGCCAATGATTGAAGGTCGACCTCTATTTTCATATCGTGTTCCTTTAAGACATCATTTATCAATTCTTTCATTGTAGCTCTCCAAATCAACAACGTATCTGAAATATGCTTCAATGTTTCTGGTTCGAAATTGTTAGGTTCATAGGTATAAGAGGCATAAAGACATGTCGGTGGCTCGGTCAAACCCTCCATCATGTTGATACATTCCTGTATAAACTGTAAAAGTCGGTCCAAAGCATTTCCCTTCAGATGTTCTGTTTTTTTCAAAAACTCTTCCATATGGGCAATGTCTTCCCGGGCATATTCTTCAATGAGCGCTTTTGCCAAAGCATTCTTTGTTTTGAAGTGATAAAAGAATGCACCCTTTGTGATACCCGTTTTTTCGAGTATCTGATCTATGCTGGTTCCGGAAAATCCGTTTTCGAATACCAAGGCCTTTGACTCAGTCAATATTTTGTCCCTTGTAGGTTTACCATCTCTTGCCATGCAGTAAAGATAAAAATTTTAAACAAACTAGTTGGTACAATTAAAATTAATTTTATATTTGTACAATCTAGTCGGTATAAATTAAGAAAAATATCAAAAAATCAATTATTATGGAACAATTCATTTCTCAATTACCAAACCCTTTTGATCTAATCTTTGACCCCATCTCCTATATCATATTCGCCATGTATGGTGGATTGATGTTGTGGGAGGCCCTTTTTCCTGCCCGGAAGCTTCCCCACATTAAATTTTGGAAACTTAGGGGCATGCTTGCTTTTGTATTATTCTTTTTTCTCTCTTCCTATCTTCCCATTATTTGGGACGGTTACTTTGCCCAATATCAAGTTTTTGACTTGACAAGCCTGGGAACCATTTGGGGAGCCTTGGTGGGAGTCCTGGTGTACGAGTTCGGAGAATACGTATGGCATAGGACCATGCATAACAGTAATTTTCTATGGAGAGGAATGCACCAAATGCACCACAGTGCCGAGCGCTTGGATAGTTATGGCGCTTTTTATTTTAGTCCATTCGATATGATTGGTTGGATCATGGTAAGCAGTGTCTGTCTTGTTCTTATTGCAGGGTTTACACCAGAGGCCACTACATTAATTATTCTGATAACCACGTTTTTATCCATTTTCCAACACAGCAACATTAAAACACCAGCCTGGATTGGATATCTAATACAGCGGCCAGAATCCCATACCATACATCATGCAAAGGGAATCCACGCCCATAACTATGCTGGCATTGCCCTGTTCGACATCCTCTTCGGTACCTTCAAAAATCCTAAGGGTTACACTCATGAGACCGGCTTTTACGAAGGTGCTTCGTCCAAAGTAAAAGAGATGCTCCTGTTCAAGGATATTTCAAAAGAAGATTAGCAAAGTATTAAGAGACCGATTATAAAATCACATGAACCGCCCATGGATAAGCCTTTAAAGCATACGCAGCTCATGTGGTTTGGCTGGAAAAGCAGTTTCAATAGCAGTGCCGCGCAAGGAACGTTGCAGAGGGAACAACATGGCAAATCGGTTGAAAAACAGATTCACAGATGGTCCCAAAAGAGTTCCAAATATTAAATGAAGGACCATATGTACAGCGATGGCCATGTGTAACTGCTAGTTAATCACCTTCACTTTTAGACTTTATGGAGTATTAAAAAAGCCCGCAATCCAAGGATTACGGGCTTTTAATGTTTCTTAATCCACAAAATCTGGGTAATCAATCCCCTATCTTTCTTCCATCCAGTAGATTGATTATTCGGGAACCGTAAGCAGCATTCATTTCAGAATGGGTTACTTGGATAATGGTAACACCGTCTTCTTGGTTCAGCGTTTTGAACAATTGCATTATTTCCTCGCTTTGTTGCGAATTAAGGTTTCCCGTGGGTTCATCGGCCAAAATAAGCTTAGGCCCAGCAATCAAAGCCCTTGCCACACCTACAAGTTGTTGTTGGCCACCACTCAATTGGGCAGGGAACAGGTCCTTTTTTCCAACCATATTGAATCTATCCAACATATCGGCCACCATGGCCTTTCGCTCCGATGACCTGTATTTTTTGTAGAGCAGGGGCATTTCCAGATTCTCGTAAACGGTGAGGTCATCAAGTAGATGGTAGGATTGAAACACGAAGCCAATGTATTCCTTATACAAATTGGCCCTGTGCTTCTCTTTCAGTGTGTGCACCGATTCGTCCAAAAAATGGTATTCCCCTTCATCAAAATTATCCAACATGCCAATCACGTTCAGCAGGGTCGATTTTCCTGAACCGGAAGGCCCCATTACAGATATAAACTCCCCCTCTTCGACTGTCAGATTGATGTCCTTCAACAAAAAAATACGTTGGCCCCCTGAGTTGACCCATTTAAAGATGTTCTTGAGTTGTAAAAGCATAATTTATCCTTTATTCCATTCTTAGGCTTTTGGTCGGGTTTGTCAAGGCTGCCCTGATACTTTGGTAACTTACCGTAAGAATTGCCACTCCCACGGCCAAAATGGCAGCAACTGCAAAGACCTGCCAATCAATTGCTATCCGATATGAAAAATCTTCCAGCCACTTGTTCATGGCAAACCACCCCAACGGAAGTGAAACAAGAATGGCTACGCCCACCAGTTTCAGGAAGTCCATGGTAAGCCTATAGGTAATTTGGCCCACTGATGCTCCAAGCACTTTTCTAACACCAATTTCCTTGGTTCTCTTCTTGGCATTGAAGGCCGCCAGGCCAAACAGGCCCAAACAAGCTATAATGATGGACAGTATGGTGAACGTCATAAAAACACGGCCCAGATTCTGCTCGGCTTTATAGGTAGTATCAAAGGCATCATCCATGAAGTTAAAGCCAAAAGGTTGCCCGGGAGCGATTCTTTTCCAAATGGACTCTATTTGCGAGATGGTCTTTGAAAAATCTCCCGATTCCAATTTTACGGCCATATTGTCGGCCGAGGTTCCCAGAAAAAGACTTAAAGCGCCAATATCTTTCCTGAGTGACTCAAAATGGAAGTTTTTTACCACGCCAATAATTGGATTATAAACAGGGTTGGACTCGCCAATATCGTGCGATATTCGCATACCCAAAGCTTCTTCTGGTGTCACCCCAAGAATGGCCACTGTGGATTCGTTGACAATTACCGCAGTGGAATCCGTTGTAATCTTTGGGTCGAAACCGCGACCTGCTACCAAGACCATGTCCAAGGTGGATAGATAGTTCTCATCCACTTGCCATGCTTGCATGTTGATGGCATCTTCCTGACTAGGAGCATTTTCTTGAAAAAATGAAGTGTTGGCCCTACCCGAAGGTGTTGGCAGATAACTGCTCAGCGTTACACTTTTGACCTTGGCCAGTTGTCGTACCTGCTCTTTAAAAAAAGGAGCACTTTCTCCCAATGCAGATAGGTCCTGCACAACCAGAACTTGTTCTTTAGAGTATCCCAAATCCTTATTTTGGATAAAGTCCAATTGTTGATAAACCACCAAAGTGCCCAAAATCAAAAAAACGGAAACTGCAAATTGAAAAACGACAAGCAGATTTCTGACCTTACTGTCACTAATGGCACTTTCACCAGTTCCCTTAAGCACTTTTACCGGAATGAATCTGGACATAAAAAAGGCAGGGTAGAGTCCCGAAAGCACTCCCAGCAAAATTGTTGCGCCCAATAAAATGGCCCAAAACCATGGATTCATGAATGGGATGGTCAAGGATTTTCCGGCCAATGAATTGAAAAAGGACATCGAAAGCATTGCCATGGTAATCCCTGCTACAAGTGCCAATAGGGTAATCAATCCAGATTCGACCAAGAACTGTCTTATCAAACTGGATCGGTCCGATCCCAAAGTTTTCCGAACACCCACTTCCTTTGCGCGCCTAAGTGAGTGCGCTGTGGATAGGTTCATAAAATTGACACTGGCCAGTACTATCAGAAAAATGGCAATGAAGGTTAGAATGTAGATATTCTGCATGCTGCTGTTGGCGCTCATTTCACTATCCCTGTCGGAAAACAGATGAATATTCGTAAGGGGAATAGTGCTGAATTTAAAATAATTGCCAGAGGCCAAAAACTCCTCTTCCGTGATTCCCGGAAAATAACGCTGAATATATGGAATAACATAATCTCCAAACATACCCTGTAACGGCTCTTGGAACGCATCAACATCGGTATCTGGCAAAAACTTTATGAAGGTGGGGAAGTTATGACTGCCCCAATTGCCCTCATTGGCCTCGGGAGTACCGGACATGGCCAGGAAAACGGAATGCTCCCTCAAGAATGAATTTTTGGGCATATCCTCAATCACCCCTGTCACGGAGTACGTGTCAGTATCGTTCAGCACCACCCTCTGCCCCACGGCATTATCGATGCCGAAATGTTTTTCAGCCGCTGCTTTGGTCAATATTAAAGTATTGGGATCCTTTAAGGCTGTTGCAGTATCCCCATAAAGTAGTTCGAGGCCAAACATCTTAAAAAATGTGGAATCGGCATAGGTTGCCTTGAGCTCCTTTACGTTGTTTATGTCATTTTCCTTTCGGATAAGTAGACTTCCGACTTCCAGAAATCGGGTGGTCAATTCCACTTGCGAAAAATCCTGTTCCATTGCCGGTCCCATGGGGGCCGCCGTTACAGCCGATTGGGATTCAGTTCCCCCAAACTTTACGTCAAGATTGATCCTGTGTATACGGTCCGCATCGGCAAATACGGTATCATAGCTCAGTTCATCATAAATATAGATGGAGATAAGGAGTCCCCCTGCAATGCCTATGGCCAAACCAAATACATTCAAAAAGGTAAAAAAAGGTTGCTTTTTCAGGTTTCTCCAGGCAATTTTTAAATGGTTTTTTATCATGACTGTTCGTTTTTTGATTATTCCGTCCGCAAGCTTTTTACGGGATTCATGACAGCGGCCTTTATGCTTTGATAGCTTACGGTAAGGATTGCTATGCCGGAGGCCAAAAGGGCCGCAAGTACAAAAACAGTCCAACCAATGTCTATCCGATAGGTGAAATCTTGCAGCCATCTGTCCATGGCTATCCATCCTATGGGCACGGCCGCCAATATGGCAATGAATACTAACTTCAGAAAATCAAAGGACAATCTGTAGGTAATCTGACTTACCGAGGCTCCCAAAACTTTGCGTACCCCGATTTCCTTTATTCGTTTTTGGGCATTGAACGCTGCCAACCCGAATAGGCCAAGACAGGCTATAAAAATGGAAAGCGATGTGAAAATTATGAATATGGTGCCCAATCTTCGCTCGTTTTGATATACCCTATCAAAGGAATCATCCATAAATTCATAATCGAATGCAATTCCCGGGGCCGTTGCATCCCAAAGGGTCTGTATTTGCGCTATTGCACCTTCGAAATTCCCGCTCTTAAGTTTTATGGCCATAAGGCCACTGCTGTTGCCTATGTGCAGCGCCAATGGACGAATTTGGTTTCTCATACTTTCAAAATGAAAGTTTTTGACCACCCCGACTATGGTAAAGTGGCTGAAGCCCTCTTCCCCAATTCCATTAAAAATTCGCTTACCCAGAGCTTCTTCCGGCTCCATCTGCATTACTGCCAAGGCAGATTCATTGATGATCACTGCGGAGGAATCAGTTGTTATTGAAGGGTCAAAGGTACGCCCGGCCTGCATCTTAAGACCAAGGGTATTAATGTAATCAAAATCAACCTGCCACCCCTGCATGTTTATTGCCGATTCCTGGTTCATTTTTCCTTCCAAGAAATAGGAGGAATCCGTTCTGTAGGAAGGTGTTGGCAAAAAGCCACTTAGCGATGCATTGCCCACCTGCGCCAAACTTTTTACGCGTTCCTTGAAAGCAGGCAGCTCAGAGCCCAAACGGTTTACGTTATTGACCAACAGGACCTGATCCTTCTCATATCCCAAATCTTTATTTTGAATAAATTGCAATTGTTGGGAAACTACCAGGGTTCCGATAATAAGAAAAACGGAAACCACGAATTGGAAAACAACCAAGGTGCTTCGCAATTTGGAACCACCAACAGTATTTTCCCCAGTGCCCTTGAGAACCCTTATTGGCACGAATCTCGACATGAAAAAGGCTGGGTAACTCCCAGAAAATAGGCCCAATATAAGTACAGAGAGCAACAATATTCCCCAGAAAACAGGATTGAGATAGGGAAATGCTATGGATTTATTGGCGAGATCGTTAAAATAGGGGAGCACAACAATTACCAAAGCGATTCCGATAACCATAGATCCGAAAGTCATCAACCCAGACTCGGTAAGAAATTGACGGACCAATGTCATTTTGTTTGAACCCAGTGTTTTGCGAATGCCCACTTCTTTGGAACGCTTTAAGGAGTATGCAGTGGAGAGATTCATAAAATTGATGCTTGCCAATAGAATAAGAAAAAGTGCGATGAACGACAAAATGTAGATGTCCTTATAGTCGCTATTTTGGCTCATGTCAGCTTCCCGATTGGAATGTAAATGAATGTCAACCAAAGGGATTGTAGAATACCTTACGTAATTGCCAGATGCCTCAAACTGTTCCAGGGTTATTCCTGGAAAAAACTCCTGCGCATAAGGAATCAAATATTTTTCCACCATCCCCTGTAGCGGCGCAGCAATATCCTCTGGGTCCGTGTTCGGCTTTAGTTTGATGAAGGTGTTATAATTATGGTTACCCCAATTCACATTTTGGTCTTGGTGACTGAGCATGGACATGAATACGGAATAGGTAGATAAAAAGGAGTTTTTTGGAAGGTCCTCGATAACCCCACTTACGGTGTAGGTCTGACTCTCGTTAAATACCACCTCCTGGCCCACGGCATCGGAAAGATTGAAATGTTTTTCCGCAGCAGATTTGGTCAACAACAGCTTATTTGGACCTGACAATGCATCCTTTGGATTTCCATATAATACCTTTAATCCCAACATATCAATCAAAGTACTATCTGCAAAAGCTGTATTGTTTTCCAATACAAGTTCCTTGCTGTCCGCACGACTCAAGGAAGCCGTGCCCCAGGGCCTAAACCTCAGCGTCTGTTCAACTTGGGGAATATCTTGTAGCACTGCGGCGGCCATGGGTCCTGAAACTTGGGACACCTGTTTGTCGGGCCCGCCAAATTTCATATCCACATTAATGCGATGGATGCGCTCGGCATCAGCGAACATCCGGTCATAGGTCAACTCATCATATATGTATAGGCATATCAATAAGGTGCCGGCAATGCCAATGGCCAGTCCCAAGGTATTGAGAACGCTTAAAAAGGGTTGCTTCCGTAAGCTTCTCCAAGCAATTTTTAGGTGATTTTTAAACATGACTGTTCGTTTTTTGATGATTTTTATTCCGTACGCAAACTGTTCACTGGATTTTTAATCGCTACCCTAATGGTTTGATAGCTGATGGTAAGTAGTGTAAGAACCAATACGGCCACTATCGAAATGGCAAAATACCACCAGTGAATTTGGGTTCTATAGGTGTATCCTTGTAACCAAACATCCATAAAATACCAAGCAAACGGTACGGCTATGGCACCGGCAATGAGCACCAATTTTAAAAAGTCTATGGAAAACAAGGTCAGAATGCCAGTGATATTGCTGCCTAGGACCTTTCTTATGCCCACTTCCTTTTTTCGCTGTCCCACGAAAAAAAGTATGAGTCCGTATAGTCCCATACAGCCAATAAAAATGGCCAATCCTGAAAATACCTTGGATAAGGACAGGTACCGCTGTTCGGTCTCATACTGTTCAGCGACCCGCTCATCCAAAAAGCGATAATCGAAAATGTGGTTGGAAAAAGTTTGGGACCATTCTTTTTTTAATTGCTCCAAGGTGGACTTGGTGTTCAGATGGTTGATTTTAATACCGAGTTCGTTATACCATCGTACGGTGGGCGCAATAAATACGGGTTTTATTTCATCTGTAAAGCTGCTGTCATGAAAGTTTCTTACCACACCCACAATCGTGGCTTCAACACGGTCGCCGTTCACGGCCAAAGTTTTGCCCAATAATTCTTCCGATGATGAAATTCCCAACTTTTCCGCGAACTTTTCATTCACGAGCAATTCAGTTATCGAGTCATTCTTAAAGAAATTACGCCCTGCAACCAGCGGAATGCTGAAGGTATTCAAATAGTCCTCGTCCCCCACCTTTACCGAAATACTAAAATCTTCACGTTCCGGCCGATTATTATATTTTACAGTGGTATCCCAAAAGGTGTCCCCCGCTCCCGGACTGGTCAAACAACCCGAAACTTGTTGCACACCCACCACCTGCTTCAATCGTTCCTTTAAATCGTAAAACTTAGCTGAGTCCATGGTTTCCGGAACCTGCAACATTACAATCGATTCCTTATCAAAACCCAAATCCGTCTGGGTCGCATATTCGATTTGTCTCGAAATGACCAAAGTGGCTACAATAAGGGAAATGGAAATCACAAACTGTGTTACCACCAAGACTTTCCTTGTTGTGGCACCACCAGTATCGTTATGGTTAAGTTTCCCTTTTAGCGCCAAAATGGGTACTATCCGCGATAGCAGTATACCTGGATAGCTTCCTGACAAAATGGAAACCAATAACAGCAATGCCAGCAGAAAACCAAAAAACTGGACACTAACAAGACTTTCCATGGTCAATTGTATTTCAAACAGGGCATTGAACGCCGGCAGGAAGAGAATGGCCAGGACAATCCCCAATATCATGGCGAACAGACTGATAAGAAAAGTCTCGCTCAAAAATTGCCAAAACAGCTGTCGCTTAAAACTTCCCAGTACCTTGCGGATTCCTATTTCCTTGGAACGATAAAAGGCCTGGGCCGTTGAGATATTTACAAAATTTATACACGCAATGGCGATTAAAAAAAGACCGATGATGCCAAAAACAACCAGAAAAACTGGATTAAGACCTCCATACTCCAAATTAAGGTGGATATCGGACAATGGCTGAAGTTTGTATATATGGGTGTTTTTGCTGTTCGGCCTGTGCTGCTTGGGAAGTTCCAGGAGTGCATTTTCTATGGTAGCGATGTCCTGATTTGGCTTTAATAGGGCATAGCATTGAAGATTGGTAGTGATGCCCCCCCAATTTTCGCCGTGGGCAAACTCAGAATACTTCTCGAGGTTTTCAAAAGAGATAAAGATTTCGTGATTCAAAAAGGAGGTGTTGGGAATATCTTTTAGAACCCCGGTAATTTCAATGGTCGCATCGTTTTCCAAAACAAAGGTCTTGCCGACCACATCGGTAGTTCCATACATTTCAAGCGCTTCGCTTTCAGTGATCACCGCAGTATTTGGTGCCGAAAGGGAAACAGCATTGCCACCGTTCTTCAAGGGAAAATTGAAGATCTTGAAAAAATCTTCCTCGGCGAACATGATATTCTTGCTGTATTTATTGATTCCCCCATTTTGCTCCACATCGAGGACCAAACCTTCCCTGTCCACTATTTTGGCCACTTTTTCAGCATAGGCATAATCTTCCCTAAATACTTTGGCGAAGGCCGGGGGAACACTTGCAGAATAATTAATGTCGTCCATATGCTCTTCGGTCGCCATCCTATAGATACGGTCTTGGTTGGGATGAAAATCATCAAAGGAAAGGTGGTAGCTCAAAAAAAGATAGATCAATATGGCACTTCCAAAACCAATGGCAAGTCCCAAAATACTGATAGAGGAAAACACCTTTCTCTTGATAAGATTTCTCCAGGCTATTTTAAAAAGGCTCTTTATCATTTTTTTCGTTTCTCGATGATCTATTCCGTTCGCAAACTCTTGACTGGATTTTGTCTGGCAGCCCGTATGGCCTGAAAACTTACCGTAAGTATGGTGATGCCCATGGCGCCCAACATGGCCAAGGCAAAGATCCACCACTTCAATATGACCCTATAGGGATATTCCTGTAGCCAACCGTTCATAACATAATAGGCAATGGGAACGGCAATGAAACAAGAGATGATCACCAGTTTCAAAAAGTCCTTGGAAAGCATGTTCCACACATTGAAAACAGTGGCGCCCAGTACTTTTCTTACCCCGATTTCCTTGGTTCGCTGTTCTGCAACGAAGGAGGTCAACCCAAAGAGGCCAAGGCAGCTGATAAGAATCGCGAGGGCCGTAAAAATACCTGACAGGCTTCCGATGCGTTCCTCGGCCGCAAACTTTTCTCCATATTCCTCATCCACAAAATCATATTGAAAAGGTATGTCAGGAAAATGCTCCTTGAAGACGCGCTCAATTATGGCAATATTCTGGCTTGCGCTTTTGTTTGGATTCAATCTGAGATTGTAGTAGCTGAAATTGTCCTCCCTATCATAAACATAAACGCCTTGCTTGACCGGCTCATAAGGGGATTGGGCAATCATGTCCTGGACCACCCCGATTATTTTCAATGGTGGACCTGGATCTTCTTCATCCGAATCTTTCAGGAGCTTACCGACCGGATTTTCCATCCCCAAGTATCGTTTTGCGGTCTCATTGATCAATACGCCCAAAGAATCGGACGCATAGTCCCGCGAAAAATCCCTTCCCTCCACAATCTTTAGATTGAGTGTCTTCGCATATTCCGCAGAAACCTCGGTCCAGGCAAGATCTTCCTGGAATCCTTCAGGCTTGCCCTCCCAGGTAAAACCACTTCTGTTGGACCAAATTCTAGTGGTGGGGCTGCTTGAAGTTGCCATTTCAATGGCAGCTCCCGATTTAATAAATTCACTTCGCATCAAATCGGTTTTGCCACTGAACTCCGCAGCAAAGGTGGGTATTTGAATCAATCCTTCCTTGTTGTACCCGACAGGTCTATTTTTGGCATAGTTTATTTGCTGCATCACAATAAAGGTGCCTATGATAAAGGCAACGGACACGGTAAATTGCAACACCACTAAAATCTTTCGGGGAAGACCCGAATACTTTCCAGTTTGAAACGTGCCCTTCAATACCTCGACAGGTCTAAATGATGATAGATAAAGAGCCGGATAACTGCCCGCAAGCAATGCTGTGAACACGATAAACACCAGGGAAATGGCCCAGAAATTGCCATTTTGCCAAGGAAAGCTAATCTCTTTTCGTGCCAGTTCATTAAATCCGTTCAAAGACAACAAAACAATGGCGACTGCCACCACGAAGGCAAAAAATACCACAAGAAAAGACTCACTCAAGAATTGGTTCACCAACTGTCCTTTCTGGGAGCCTATGGATTTACGAATGCCCACTTCCTTGGCCCTTTTTTCTGACCTGGCCGTGCTCAGGTTCATAAAGTTGATGCAGGCCAAAAGCAAGACAAAAATTCCAATTATTGCAAAGAGCCACACATATTTGATGCGACCCCCTACTTGCTTTCCGTTCTCAAAATTGCTCCTCAGATGCCAATCTTCCATGGGCAGCAGAAATATTCTTGGATTGAACTCAGCCACTTCTTCATCAGCATTCTTTTTAATATCGATAATGGCATCGGTCACCTTTTCAAAAGTGGTGTTGTCCGCAATCTGTACAAAAAGTTGAAAGGAGTTGTTGCCCCAATTATCCAAAGAATTTCTGATCCACTCCCATTGGGCCACATAGTTGTCCCAAGGAATGATAAAATCGGTGTCATTAAAAGCATTGTTGAAGGGAATGTCCTTGTAGACGCTGGTGACCATCAAATCATGCTGGTTGCTGAGCTTGACTATTTTGCCAATGGGATCCTCATTCCCAAAAAGAGCCTCCGCGGTAGACTCAGCAAGCATAATGGAATTGATTTCGCGAAGACCGTCTTTTTCCCCTTTTACTATCTCAAGGTTCAAAAACTCTGGTGCTATGGGCTGCATGTAGTTGCCCGGCCTGGCAATGCTGCTCTCCTTGTATTTGATATAACTATCCATGGTCCATGACGACATCATGATATGCTCAAAATTGTCGGCATAGCCATCTCGCAGTGCAGGTTCAAGGGGAAGCGGAATGGCAGGTCCTGTTCCCGTTTGGCCATTAAAGGTCTGGGATTGGAATACCTGCGCTATCTTGTCCCTGTTTTTATAGTAGCTGTTGTAGGTGAGCTCATCATGAATCCATAGACCAATGATCAACGTGACGGCCATACCCAATGCCAGTCCTCCCACGTTGATAATGGAATATCCCTTGTTCTTTAAAAGGTTTCTCCAAGCGATTTTGAAATAGTTCTTGATCATGATTGATTGAATTGATTGATGAATAAACTTCCTTATATAATAGCCCCTATGGCCCTGTTTTGACTTTCAGTGACTATTTGACCGTCGAATAGATTGACCACCCTGTGCGCATAGTGCGAATCACGGTCTGAGTGTGTCACCATTACTATGGTGGTGCCCTCTTGGTTGAGTTCGGTAAGCAGGTTCATGACCTCTATCCCATTTTTGGAGTCCAGATTACCCGTGGGCTCATCGGCAAGGATCAACTTGGGATTGGTGACCACCGCCCGCGAAATTGCGACCCGTTGTTGTTGTCCACCTGATAGTTGCTGCGGAAAGTGATTCTTCCGATGGGCAATTTTCATGCGTTCCAAAACTGCCATCACCTTTTCTTTACGCTCACTTTTGCTCATCTTTAAATAAATGAGCGGCAGTTCCACATTTTCAAAAACAGTAAGCTCATCGATCAGGTTGAAGCTTTGGAACACAAAGCCAAGGTTTCCCTTTCTTAACTGGGTACGTTGACTTTCCCTAAGTCCTGCCACTTCGTGGCCGGCAAAGTTGTAGCTGCCCTCGGTGGGGTTGTCCAGCATGCCAATGATATTGAGCAAGGTTGACTTGCCGCAGCCTGACGGCCCCATTATCGCGACGAACTCCCCTTCCTCAACTTTCAGGTTCACGTTGTTCAAGGCCAATGTTTCCACTTCCTCGGTTCTAAAACTCTTTTTAAGATTCTTTATCTGTATCATTTTTTGATTGATTTTATTTTAATACGATTCTTTGTGCTTCCCCAAAACTGTCATAGTTGCTGGTAATAACTTTCTCGCCGGGCTGTAGCCCTTCCAAAACCTCATAATATCTAGAGTTTTGCTTTCCTATTCTTATATCCCTCCTAACAGCTTCATTTTCATTATTGTCAAGCACAAATACCCACTGCCCACCAGTGCTCTGGAAAAAACCTCCTTTTGGCAGTAGGAGTGCATCATTGGAAGCTCCCAACTGTAGCTTGATATTATAGGTTTGGCCGGTCCTGATGGTGGTTGGTCTATTCTCGGTAAATACCAAATCAACCTGAAACCTCCCATTCCGTACCTCGGGATACACCTTGCGAACTCTAAGGGGATAGATGGAATCATTCCGCTCCAGTACGGCAATCAGGTCACGTTTTACTCGGTCTATATAATGTTCGTCAATGGCGGCCTCAATCTTGAAATCGGTCAATACATTGATTTGGCCTATGCGTTGCCCCTGTGCTATATTTTGACCAATCTCGGCATCCAAAAAGCCCAATTGCCCATCCGCGGGAGCCCGTACATTCAAGTGATCCAATCGTTGATACACCATGGAAAGTGTTTTTTTCATGCGCTCTAGGTCGGTATCCAAACCTGCAAGGGATGTTTTTCTGAGTGCATCGTCCTGTTCGGTCTGAAGCTTCACGATTTCGTGTTGTTTTTGTGCCAGTTCATAGTTTTCCTTGGAAGTCAGGTAGACCTCTTGTGAGATCAGCTCATCTTCATAGAGAGCGGTATTTTGTTCAAAATTTCGCTTCAACCGTTGCAAATCGGTACTTGCGGTCGCCAATGACCTTCTTCCCTCCACTTGGCGGGCATCAAATGTCAACCGGGTGGAACGTAGATCGTTTTGTTTCAGCGCCAGGTTGCTCTCACTGGCCAATATCTGCTCATAAAGGTTCATGTTTTCCAACTTGAGGATGATATCGCCTTTCTTGACCATGGCCCCCTCCTCAATAAGCTTCTCAGTCACCCGACCACCTTCATAGGCATCCATGTAAATTGTGGAAATTGGAGCCACTGAACCGTTTATGGTAATATAATCGTCAAACTTGCCATCGACCACCTCGGCAATGGACAATTTTTCCTTTTCAGTCCTAAACGTGGAGACGGACTTGGCAAAAAGCAGCTTCCATCCCACAAACAACAACAAAATTCCAAGTGCTATGTACCCCAAGTGTTTTGGGCGCAATCCTTTTTTCTTTTCTAACTGTATATCCATTTTCTAATTGATGTTAAAAATTGACATGCCCTTATAAAAATCCAAGGTGGTTGTGTTGACCCTAAACCTTAACCGTGCCTGCAAATTTTCATTTTGGGCCGTGGCGAACAAATTTTTTGCCTGTCCCAGCGCTATTGCGTTGATCATGCCCTTTTCATATCTTTTTTGTGCAATCTTGAAAGCTATTTCTTGAGAGACTGCCCTTTTTTCTGTTTGTGTCACCTCGACCATCAATGCATTGTTTTCCTGTACCAGTTGCTGAATGATTTGATACAGCTCCTGTTCTTGGATCTTGGCGTTGTTCTTGGCTCTATCAAGGGCAATCTTTTGTTGCTTTATTCTAGATCTAGACGCCCATGCATTGAAAATTGGAACATTTAAGGACGCTCCGATAAATTTAAAGGTATTGTCCCTGAATTGATCCCTGAAGGGTATGGTTACCCCCAAAGTGTCCGTTATGGTCTCGAAATACCCCGTTCCAATGCTACCGCGCAAGGTCAATGAGGGATAAAGGCTGCCTCGAGCAACGGCCAAGTCCTTTTTTGCGGCTTTTACCCTAAATTCCTGTGCCTTGATCGAGGGCATGAATCCCTTTGCCTTCATAAAAATGGAGTCGGAAACAATGGGTTCTTCATGGGTGACCTCGGTTAGGGGCATTAATTCCGGCATCAACAAAATGTCGGTCTCATCCTGTATGTTCATGGTCTGGAGCAAGGTAAGCTTGGCGGCTTTCAGGCGATTTTCGTTTTGTGTCAACAACAGCTTGTCGGCAAGAAGCAGCGATTCCGCTTCATACAAATCTGCCCCCGCCATAACTCCCAGTTCCACTTGCTTTTCAACAAGATCGTAGTTTGTCTGCGAAATGTCGACCTGTTCCCTTGAGATTTCCAGAAGTCCCTCAACGAACAGAATATCGTAATAAGCCGACATGACCCGAAATGCCAAAAGAAACCTCTGCTGCACATTTTCCTCGATGGCCGCCTTGTACAAAAACTTGGAGGCCTTTATACCATTTAACTTCTGAAAACCCTGAAACAGATCAAAAGAAGATTGCAGGGCATAGTTGTTGGAAAAAAACTCGGTATTGACAAAACTGTTATCCTCGGGGTTGATTGACCGCCCAAAGTTGATGGAATAATCTGCAAAACCATTGACGACGGGCAAAAGATTTCTCACGGATTGCCGGTAGGTCTCACGGTTGGATTCTGCGTTAAATGCAAAATCGTTCAATTGAAGATTATGTTCTATGGCATGATCGATACACGCTTCCAACGTCCATATCTTTTGTGCAAAGGCGGAAGTTGAAATAAGCATTGTCAGGATCAAGATGTGTTTTCTCAAGTGCATGTTTATATACTGTGCCAAAATATACACTATTGTTGTGCCATTTTTATATTTAATTGATTTTCAATATATTATAATTATAAAGGTAAGTAAGCAGTTGGTAGTATGTAAAATTTTTATACAAAAACTGTCCAATTATTTTACAGTGATTTGAATTTCTGGATTCCTTATTTGTAGTTTAGTGTTTTATACCCATGTATAATGACCGATGCGAAAGTTTTAGTTGTTGACGATAACAGGAGTGTGCTCAGCGCTCTCGAGATCTTGTTGCAATTCGAATACAAAAGTGTAGAAACGGTCTTCAATCCGAACCAAATCCCGTCCTTTCCAGACCTTGAGACATTTGACATCATCTTACTGGACATGAACTTCTCCGCAGGGGTCAATACGGGTAATGAAGGTCTCTTTTGGTTGAAGGAAATCAAAAAAAGGGCTCCCAACACTTCGGTGGTCATGATGACGGCCTACGGTGCCGTTGACTTGGCGGTGAAGGCGCTTAAGGAAGGTGCAGCTGATTTCATTCTAAAACCATGGAACAACGACAAGCTTCTGGCCACCGTGAAGTCCGCCTACGAATTGAGAAAGTCAAGACTGGAAATTCATAATCTGAAGAAAAAAGAGAGTTCCCTAAAGCAGGTCATCAATGAGGATAAAAATTACATCATTGGCAATTCAAAGGCGTTGCACAGTGTTCTTAACCTCACAAGAAAAGTCGCCAAAACCGATGTGAACGTGTTGATCACCGGAGAGAACGGCACCGGAAAGGAACTTATAGCCCGTGAACTGCACCGTACTTCCAAACGAAAGAACGAGGTTTTCATTGGAGTGGATATGGGTTCCATTTCTGAGAACCTATTTGAGAGTGAGTTGTTTGGCCATGTAAAGGGTTCGTTTACCGACGCCAAAAATGATAGGATCGGAAAATTCGAGGCCGCGAACAAGGGTACTCTATTTTTGGATGAAATTGGAAATATTTCGCTCCAAACGCAGGCAAAACTGCTGTCAGCCATCCAAAATAAAACCATAGTGCGCGTGGGGTCAAACAAGACCATCCCTGTGGATATTCGACTTATATGTGCAACCAACTGCAATCTGCAACATATGGTCGCCGATGGTCTTTTCCGTGAAGACCTTCTATACCGTATCAATACCATTCATGTGGAAATACCCCCTTTGCGCCAGCGGGATGAGGACATACTGATCCTGTCCGAGTTCTATTTAAAGCGATTGGGCAACAAATACGACAAACCGGGTCTTAGGATTAACAGTGCCGGCCAGGAAAAGTTGATGCAGTACAGTTGGCCGGGCAATGTCCGCGAACTGCACCACATTATTGAAAGGGCCGTAATTCTGTCCGAAGGTAACATCTTAAAGGCAGAGGACTTTTTGCTCAGTTCAAAAAGCACCCCTTTGTTGCAGATGGGAGCCACTACCTTGGATGAAATGGAAAAGGAAATGATTTCCAAGGCCTTGGAGCAACATGACGGTAACTACAGCGCAGCTGCGGAACAACTTGGTATTTCAAGGCAGACCCTCTATAACAAAATGAAGAAACTAAAAACGTAATGGCAAGTAGGAACTTCTATTTCAACCTCATTGTAAGGGTTCTGCTGATTGCATTATCGGCATTGGCCCTGGCTTTTGCCGTGGTCCGGGGACACTATCTTGTCTTGGGACTTTTTATCTTGTTGTTCGTTGCGCAGACCTATTGGCTAATTTTATTCATCAATAGCACCAACCGCAAAATAGCCTATTTTTTTGATGCGATTAAAAATGAGGATTTCACACTTCGTTTTCCCGAAAAGGTTTCCATAAAATCCTTCAAGGAACTGAACCAAAGCTTGAACAGGGTAAACGGACTGATTCAAGAGGTTCACATGCAGTTGCAAATACGGGAACGTTATTATCAGGAGATAATGAGGCAGGCTAATATTGGCATCATGACCTTCAACAAGAAAGGCCATATTCTTTTTTCAAATCCTACCCTGGAAAACTTGTTGAACTACAGACCATTGAACCATATCAAGCAATTGAACCAAATAGACGCTCAGCTGTACCAAATTTTTGCCTCTATGGAACCTTTTGATAGAAAGTTGGTGCAATTGACCAACGAGCGTGAGCAGATACAACTGGCGCTTAAGTCAACCCCTTTGCAGTTGGATGGGCAAGATTTGCTTTTGGTAGTGGTCCAGGACATCCACAGGGAACTGGATGAAAAGGAAACGGATTCCTGGATTCGTTTGATACGGGTATTGACCCACGAGATCATGAATACAATCACTCCAATCACCTCCATATCAGAATCCATTTTAAAGTATTTTGGAAAGCATGGGCATCTGGTTTCCCCCAATGAGTTGACCGAAGACAAGATAAGGAACACGGTGAAAGGGCTGGAGGTCATAAGCGGTCAGGGCAACGACCTTATGGATTTTGTCCAATCCTATAGAAGCTTTTTAAATGTGCCAAAACCAGATAGGACACTGGTCAGTTGCAAAAAACTGTTTGAAAAAGTAACGGTGCTGACACAGCGAAACACGGGGGATGATGTTGAAATTATCTGGCATTCAACACCTGAGGATTTGGAGCTTTTTATTGATGAAAAGCAGATTACACAGATTTTGGTCAACTTGGTCAAAAATGCGGTTCAATCGCTAAACGGAATGGAAAAAGCCAAAGTACAGGTAATCGCCTTTGTTGATAATTCCGGAAAAAAGGTGATTGAAGTATCGGACAACGGCCCTGGAATTCCCCAAGAAATTGTTGAAGACATTTTTGTCCCGTTTTTTACCACAAAGGACAAGGGAACCGGCATAGGCCTGAGTCTTTCAAAACAGATCATGCATCTTCACGGTGGTAATATTGCCGTACATTCCAAACCTTTTGAGAAGACTTCATTTGTTTTAAATTTCTAAGCGGTCGGACGTAAAAAATAACATATTTATTTACATTTGCACTCGCTTAGGTACATGGCAAAATTGGGTTGATGTTCTGGAAACCTAGGTGTGAACATCGACAATCATTGAAGTAACTTTGGTATCTTCGCGCCTTATTTGCCCACGTGGTGGAATTGGTAGACACGCTACCTTGAGGGGGTAGTGTTCGCAAGGACGTGCTGGTTCGACTCCAGTCGTGGGCACAAAACCGCATATTCATGCGGTTTTTTTGTGGAATTGATTTTGTCCCTCAATCCTGTCTTCCCTTCTTAAATCTTGAATAATTTTTTAGACAATCATTAGGTCGTGAACGTTAAAAGTGTAAATTTGTTTAACGTTTATATGCAAAATGATGAACAACGTTAAGAAATCCTTCAGTATCCGTGATCTTGAAAATCTTTCTGGCATTAAGGCCCACACAATAAGAATTTGGGAAAAAAGATACGACCTGTTTTCCCCCGAAAGAACGGAGACCAACATAAGGACCTACGATTTAGCTAATCTTCAAAAGCTATTGAACGTTACCTTACTTTATAACAGCGGCTACAAAATATCGAAGATCGCTAAATTGGAAGAGCCCCAGATTCCTGTCATGGTTCGGGAAATTGTTGCCAACAACAGTAAAAAGAGCCATGCTATAAATGCTTTTAAACTTGCCATGGTCAATTTTGACCAGAATCTTTTTTTCAATACATACACCAGCCTGTTGTCCGAAAGGTCGTTCCGAGAGATTTTCAACGAGATTTTCATACCGCTTTTGAATGAACTTGGCCTGCTCTGGCAAACCGATACCATAAGCCCAGCCCATGAGCACTTCATAACCAATTTGATCAAACAAAAAATATATATCAATACCGAAAAGCTACAGGTGCTGGAGCCAACCAAAAAGGATAAGGTATTTGTGCTTTTTTTGCCGGAAAACGAAATCCACGAAATTGGACTTTTATATGTCAACTATGAGATTGCCCTGCATGGTTACAAAACAGTGTATCTTGGGCAGACCATGCCGATAGAAAGCTTGGTCGATCTTTTGAAATATTACGACAATGTGCATTTCATTTCGTATTTCACCGTTTCCCCAACCAAGGACGAGCTGAACAACTACTTTGATCAGTTTACAAAAGCACTAAGCCCGTTGGGCAGGTGCAAACTATACGTCTTGGGCCACCAAATACAATATGTGGTGAAAGATGACCTTCCGGAAAACATAAAAACATTCAACTCCATTGAGCAACTGATGGACTCCATTCTACTGGGCACTGCATCCTAATGAAAAAGATTATTGTAATCGGTTCCGGTTTTTCATCGCTTTCAGCTGCTTGCTATCTGGCAAAAGCTGGATATGCGGTTGAGATTTTTGAAAAAAACGGCACCGTTGGCGGAAGGGCCAGACAATTGATAAAGGAAGGCTTCACATTTGATATTGGTCCGAGCTGGTATTGGATGCCCGATATCTTTGAAAAGTTCTTTTGTGATTTTGGAAGAAAAACCTCCGATTACTATCAATTGGACAAATTGGACCCCGCGTACCAAATCTTTTTTAAAGATGAGATCATAACCGTTGGTGATAGTTTGGACAAGATTTGCGAGGAGTTTGAACGTATTGAGTCGGGCAGTGCCAAACATTTAAGGCATTTTATTGGAAAGGCCCAGGAGAATTATGATATCGCCATAAACAAGGTGGTCCTCCGACCCGGACTCTCTCCATTGGAACTGGTAACAAAGGAAACCGTGCTGCGCGTGGATCAATTCTTTAAGACCATAAGCCAAGAGGTGCGAAAAAGATTCAAAAATCCAAAACTGGTCTCAACTTTGGAGTTTCCCGTGTTGTTTCTTGGTGCCAAACCAAGTAAAACCCCAGCATTCTATAACTTCATGAACTTTGCTGATTTTGGTCTGGGAACCTGGCATCCAAAGGGAGGCATGTATGAGATCATCAAGGCCATGAAAAGCGTAGCTGAGGAATTTGGGGTTAAAATCAACACCAACAGTCCAGTCTCAAAAATTTTGGTCGATGACAACACCGTGGTGGGCATTCAAAGTAACGGTAAGGACCACAGGGCCGATTATGTGGTAAGCGGCGCGGACTACCATCACTCCGAAACCTTGCTCAACAAGGAGCACAGGCAATACCCAGAATCCTATTGGGCCAAAAAGGTCTATGCGCCTTCCTGCCTGCTTTTCTATATCGGATTCAACAAAAAGCTCGAGAACATTGAACATCACAATTTGTTTTTCGATACTGATTTTGAAAAGCATGCCCAAGAAATCTATGATGATCCCCAATGGCCAAGCGACCCGCTTTTTTATGCCAATTTTCCCTCGGTAACGGATGTATCCATGGCACCAAAAGATTGTGAGACAGGGTTTTTTCTGGTGCCAATCGCTCCAGGTCTAGAGGACACACTAGAGTTCCGGGAGCAATATTTTGACATTATTATGGACAGATTTGAGCAAAGAACGCGGCAAGCTGTCAAAAAATCCATTATTTTTAAGGAGAGCTTTTGTGTAAATGATTTTGTGGAACAATACAATTCATACAAAGGCAATGCCTATGGCATGGCAAATACGCTAAGGCAAACAGCTTTTTTGCGCCCCAACCTTAGAAGTGATAAAGTAAGAAATCTGTTTTTTACAGGGCAGTTGACAGTTCCAGGTCCAGGGGTTCCCCCATCATTGATTTCTGGTAAGTTGGTGTCTGACTTGATCATTAAAACTAAGTAAGACCATGAAAACTCTTTTTGACCACGTTTCCTACAGCTGCAGCAAGCTCGTGACCAAATCGTACAGCACATCTTTTTCGCTTGCGACCAAAATGCTGGCCGCCCCAATCCGTTCACACATCTACAATATTTATGGGTTCGTCCGGTTTGCGGATGAAATTGTGGATACCTTCCATGATTATGACAAGGAAACATTGTTCAACAAATTTGAAAAAGACCTGGAAGATGCCCTAGAAAAGAAAATAAGTCTGAACCCAATCCTAAACTCATTTCAGCATACCTACCATAAATTTGGGATTCCCCATCATTTGGTTGAAGCCTTTATGAAAAGCATGCGGATGGACCTGACCAAAAAGGAATACAACACCTACGAAGAGTACAAGGAATATATTTATGGATCTGCCGATGTGGTGGGACTCATGTGCCTTTGTGTTTTTGTGGATGGTGACAAGAAAAACTATGAAGAATTGAAGGAATCGGCCATGGCCCTCGGTTCAGCTTTTCAAAAAGTGAATTTTTTGCGTGATCTAAAATCGGATTATGAACAGTTGAACAGGACCTATTTCCCAAATATCGATTTGACCCAATTGGACGAAAGTTCCAAAAAAAGGATAGTGGATGAAATAAAGGCAGACTTTGCCCTGGGGTTCTCTGGAATAGCCAAATTGCCAGACCAAGCCAAGTTTGGGGTATACACAGCATATCGCTATTATAAAAAACTGCTGCAAAAGTTACAGAGCACTCCCCCACTCGAAATAAAGAACAAACGGATCAGGGTGTCCAACTACCAAAAATTTGGATTGTTGGCGCACTCATACCTCAATTATAAATTACAACTCGTATAAATGATCATAGCACTTTGGATACTCATTTTCCTTGCCACCTTTTGCTTTATGGAATTCATGGCCTGGTTTACCCATAAATACGTGATGCACGGTTTTTTGTGGAGCCTTCACAGGGACCACCACCGGAAAGACCACGATTCATGGTTTGAAAGGAACGATGCGTTCTTCATTTTTTATGCCGTGGTGAGCATGACCTTATTCTTTTTGGGAAATTATACTTGGTTTTGGTACGGATGGCCTTTAGGTTTTGGTATTTTGGCCTATGGCATTGCCTATTTCATGGTCCATGATATTTTTATTCACCAAAGGTTCAAGCTGTTTAGAAATGCGGATAACTGGTATGCCCGTGGAATACGAAGGGCCCATAAAATCCATCATAAGCATTTGGGGAAAGAAGAGGGTGAATGTTTTGGAATGTTGCTTGTTCCCTTTAAATATTTCAAGAAAAGGTGAGATAGCCCTATTCACGCAAAAGACTGTCCAATAACATCCGTGTGGCCGATGAATTCCAATTGGCGGCACCACTTTCATCCACCACAATTCTACCCGATTTGCCCAAAATATAAGTAGTGGGTATGCTGGAATGTTCAAACTGGTTTGGGGCCTTGGTCATCTGAAAGTAGATTGGCAAATTGTACCCTTTCTTCTCCATAAAAGCAGTTACCCGGTCCGTTTTATCGTTGGCAACAAAGATAAATGCCACCTGACCCCCCATAATCCGCATACAATTTATCCAGACTTGGAAGCTCTGCCACACAGGGCGGACACCAGGTTGCCCAAAAGTTCAACACTACCACCTTCCCTTTCGTTGATTCAAAATTATACCCATTCCCCTTCAGGTCAATAAGCTCCCAGTTATAGTTTTTCAAGGATTGTTGCTCATCCAAAGGTACCGTTGATGCGCTTCCCGCGATAATTTTGTTTACCAAAACCTTCATGTGGAAACCTATGGGAGTGAAAATAATGAGGACTATGACCAAAATCCAGATGCCATTGCCTATCTGCTCTTTGGATAATTTCATGGGTCATTCGGCCAAAAGGTCGTCAATTAAATCATAGACCTTCGCATTGCTCCAATCTGCTATACCTTCTTTATCGACAACAATATTCCCTTGTTTATCAATAAGATACGAGGATGGTACCTTATCAGGGTCGATGGGCATTTTTTCTCCAATGATCAAATAGGTCACTGGAAAGGTGAACTCGTGTTTTTCCATGAATTCCTCCACCGGAGGTCTATTTTCATTGGTGATGATGTAAAAGTCAATCTTGCCCTTGTATTGATCATAGAGCTCTTGAATACTGGCCAATTCGGCTTCACAGGGTAGTCGCCAAGATGCCCAAAGATTGATGAAGACCACATTGCCCTTGGACTTTTCAAAATTGAAGAAATTCCAATCAGCGTCCTTTAGTTTCCAATCGTAATCCATTATCCGGTCTCTTTGCGATGTTTCAATGATCGATGGTGAAAACGAAAACAACCGGTTCAGGGCTATTTTGCCATAGTATCCCAATGGGGTCACAAAAAATGAAAGCACAAAAAGAATCAAAAGGATGTTTAGGACCGTCTTTTTACTGATTTTCATTTTATGTTGGGTTTGGACAAATCAAAAACTCCTGATCGTAATCAGGAGTTCTTGCTTTGATTTTGTTTCTGATTATGCATTTTCCTTTTTGATCAAGTTCAGTGCGGAACCTTCCCTGAACCATTTGATCTGTGCATCGTTGTATGAATGGTTCACCTTGATGGTATCCTTACTGCCATCCGCATGCACCAATTCCAAGGTCAAGGGTTTGTCCGGGGCGAACGAATCAATATCGACAAAATTAATGGTATCGTCTTCCTGGATCAGATCATAGTCGTTTTCATTGGCAAAGGTGAGCGCCAGCATTCCCTGTTTTTTCAGATTGGTTTCATGTATCCGGGCAAAGGATTTTACCAAAACCGCAGCAACGCCCAGATGTCTTGGCTGCATGGCTGCATGTTCCCTGGAAGAACCTTCACCGTAGTTGTGGTCTCCCACTACGATTGTCTTTATTCCAGCCTTTTTGTATGCGCGCTGGGTATCGGGCACCCCGCCGTACTCCCCCGTCAACTGATTTTTTACAAAATTGGTCTTTTTGTTGAAAGCGTTCACCGCTCCAATCAGTGTGTTGTTGGCGATATTGTCCAGGTGGCCCCTGTAGCGCAACCAAGGTCCTGCCATTGAAATATGGTCCGTGGTACACTTCCCAAAGGCCTTGATGAGCAATTTCATGCCCTTTAAACTTTCATTTTTAATTGGTTCAAACGGATCCAAAAGCTGCAGTCGCTCTGAGCCTTTGGAAACGATAACCTCTACATCACTTCCATCTTCCTTTGGGGGAATAAAACCTGCATCCTCAACCTCGAATCCCTTTGGTGGAAGCTCATACCCCCTTGGTTCATCCAACATCACTTCTTGTCCATCCTCATTGATCAATTTGTCTGTCAATGGATTAAAATCCAGACGTCCTGCAATGGCAATGGCGGTTACCAGCTCTGGTGAACCAACAAAGGCCAGCGTATTGGGGTTTCCATCCGCACGTTTGGCAAAATTTCGGTTAAAGGAATGTACAATGGTATTTCTTGGTCCGTTGGCCGCTTTGTCACCGTAACGGTCCCACATACCGATGCATGGTCCGCAGGCGTTGGCAAAGACGGTAGCCCCAATTTTGTTAAAAGTATCGATGAAGCCATCACGCTCTATAGTGTACCGAACCTGTTCCGATCCCGGGGTGATGGTGAATTTTGATTTGGTCTTCAAGTTCTTGTCCGAAACCTGTTTGGCTAGTGAAGCGGCACGTGAGATATCCTCATAGGATGAGTTGGTGCACGATCCTATCAATCCAACTTCCACGTTGATAGGCCAGTCATTTTCTTTTGCGGCTTCGCCCATTTTTGAAATTGGGGTGGCCAAATCCGGTGTAAAAGGACCGTTCAAATGAGGTTCCAAAGTGTTCAGGTCGATTTCAATAACTTGATCAAAATAATTCTCTGGATTGGCATATACCTCAGGATCGGCGGTAAGGTGTTCCTTAACCTTCAAAGCGGCATCTGCCACATCGGCCCTGCCAGTTGCACGTAGATATCGGTCCATGGACTCATCATATCCAAAGGTAGAGGTGGTAGCTCCCACTTCAGCACCCATATTGCAAATGGTCCCTTTTCCGGTGCAGGACATGGATGTGGCACCTTCTCCGAAATATTCGATTATAGCGCCTGTCCCTCCCTTTACCGTCAGGATATCAGCAACTTTGAGGATTACATCTTTTGGGGCGGTCCATCCAGAAAGTTTTCCGGTCAGTTTTACCCCAATCAATTTTGGAAACTTCAATTCCCAGGCCATTCCGGCCATAACATCAACGGCGTCCGCACCTCCAACACCTATGGCAACCATGCCCAAACCACCGGCATTCACGGTATGCGAATCCGTACCTATCATCATTCCTCCGGGAAAAGCATAATTTTCAAGAACCACTTGATGGATGATTCCCGCACCTGGTTTCCAAAATCCAATACCATATTTGTTGGAAACGGATTCCAAAAAGTCAAAAACTTCATTGCTGTTCTCATTGGCCCTTTTCAAATCTGCCTCTGCCCCCACCTTTGCTTGAATAAGGTGGTCACAGTGTACAGTAGTAGGGACAGCGACTTTTGGTTTTCCAGCATGCATAAACTGCAGCAAGGCCATCTGGGCGGTGGCGTCCTGACATGCGACTCTGTCTGGGGCAAAATCAACATAATCCTTCCCGCGGGTAAATGATTGTGTCGGTGTTCCCTCCCACAGATGCGAATACAATATTTTTTCGGCCAAGGCCAAAGGTCTACCTACCAGTTCACGGGCCCTTTCAACACGCTCTCCCATGGTAGCGTAAACCCCCTTAATCATATCAATGTCAAACGCCATGCTGCAATTAAATTTTAAGATTTTAGTAATTCGGTAAATTTAGTAAAATACCGACGAAATAAAGAATTAGAATTGCTTTAAAAGTCGGGGCTATTCACGTTTTACAACAGCTTTGTGATAATGTCGTCCGTGGAGATTCCTTCCGCCTCCGCTTTGTAGTTTTTAAGGATCCTGTGGCGCAATATGCCATGGGCGACGGCTTTTACATCTTCAATATCAGGAGAAAACTTTCCATTAATGGCCGCATGGGCCTTGGCACCAAGAACCAAACTTTGTGAGGCCCGAGGTCCAGCGCCCCAATCCACATAGGTATTGATAAATTCTGAAGAACCTTCGGTTCCTGGACGTGTTCTGTTCACCAATCTGACGGCATAGTCCACCACATTGTGGGGGACGGGTATTCTTCGAACCAAATGCTGGATGGCAATGATCTCGTCCGCATTGAACTTTGGTTGTAGTTGTATCTCTTCATCCGTGGTTGTGGATTCCACTACCTGTATCTCCTCTTCAATGGAAGGATATTTGAGTTCGATGGCAAACATGAAACGATCCAATTGTGCTTCGGGCAAGGGATAGGTTCCTTCCTGTTCTATCGGATTTTGGGTGGCCAGCACAAAATAGGGCATGCTAAGTTGATAGCGTTGGCCTGCAATGGTCACTGCCCGCTCCTGCATGGCCTCCAAAAGGGCCGCCTGCGTTTTGGGAGGGGTTCTGTTGATTTCATCGGCCAAAATGATGTTGGCAAAGATGGGCCCTTTTATGAACTTGAAGTTCCGATTTTGGTCCAATACCTCGCTGCCCAAAATGTCACTGGGCATCAAATCGGGGGTAAACTGAATTCTTTTAAAGTCCAAATCCAGGGTATGGGCTATGGTATTGACCATCAAGGTCTTTGCAAGCCCCGGTACGCCAATCAACAGTGAGTGCCCCCCGGTGTAAATGGAAAGCAAAATTTGTTCGATTACCTTGTTTTGGCCTACAATTACCTTGGCAATCTCCTTTTTTAGGGTCTGGTGTTTACTTACAAGGTTTTCTACTGCTGCTACGTCTGACATGCATCTATTCCTTTACCCAGTCATTTGCAAAATTGCAATACCTGTTATCTGTGTTCACATGGATATAGGTATCGTCTATATGATCGTCCATCCACTCCTTTATGGCCTTGAACTGTTTTTCACGAAGCGCCAATTCTTGGATTTTTAGGTAGTCTTTTGCAAAATCCGCCTTGTGCTCATCAAATCTGTTGGAGATTTTCATGATTTTGAACTTGGGCGCCCCTCCCCTTGGGTCATCTTCCCGGATAGGTCCGGAAATCTCACCATCCTTGAGGTTGCGCACTTGATTGTAGAGGGTAGGGTCCATCTTGGTCAGCTCAAAGCGGGAATCAAAATTGATGGGGTTCCGAAGAAGACCTCCGTCGAATTTGGTCTCTTTTTCGTCCGAGAAATTCAAAGCGGCCTCGGCAAACGTGTATTTGCCATCCAAAACCTGCCCTCGAATGCTGTCCAGTTCTTTCACTGCAGCATCAATGGCACTCTGTGGAATTTCTGGAATAAGAAGAATGTGTCTCAAGTCCACTTCCTGACCACGAATCTTTTCAATATAAATGATATGGTATCCAAAATCGGTCTCGAAAGGTTCTGAAATCTCTCCTTCTTGAAGACTAAAAGCAACATCCTTGAACTCTTTTACAAAGGGTGTCTCCCGAGTCATGCTATAAAAACCGCCCTTGGATTTTGATCCTGGGTCCTGTGAATACAATATGGCCTTAACGTTGAAACTGGCATCGTTTTCCTCAACATCTTGTTTTATCTGTTTCAGCCTATCTATGGCCTTCTGTTTCTCTTCTTCCGGGGCTGTGGGCTGTTTTACAATCTGTGCAATTTCGAGTTCTGAACCAAAAACTGGTCTTTCATCTTCTGGTATTTTGCTGAAAAACTGTCGAACCTCTTCGGGAGTCACTTCAATTTCCTCCACGATCTTGCTCTGCATTTTCTCGGATAGCATCCGCAGTTTGTTGATTTCGAAGAGTTCTTGTCTGAAGCTTTCAATATCCGGTTTCTTATAATATTTGAGCATCTTCTCTATGCTACCTATTTGCTGGGAAAGCTGTTGTATCTGTCGATCGCTCTGTGCGTTCACCTGATCATCGGAAACCAAAAGACTGTCCTGCACTGCTTGATGGGCATATAGACGGTCTTCCATCAACTTGCCCAAAAGGCCGCAACGGGTTATATCTTCGGTAGAGGCACCTTGGCTTCTAAGATCGATAAGGGTTTTGTCAATGTCCGATTCGAGAATCACATAGTCACCCACCACAGCGGCAATCCCATCCAACTTTATCCTTGTCGTTGCCCGGGTAGAGTCCTTTACCGGTGACGCTTCCGCTATATCCTCCTGGGCGCTGAGCGTACCGATAGTCGCAATCAGGGCCAAGGCAAGTATCTTTCTATTCATTTTTTCCATAAACCTCAAATTCATTCTTTTTAATGGCTTCATCAATAATATCTGTTTCCAATCTTCGTGCGTAGTCCAATCTTCTTTTGTTCAGGATGAGCTGCTTTATATCGGGAATTACATATTCAAACGGTGCAGTATCGTTGATTTCCAGCACATCTGTGACCTTGCCCAAATATACCTCTAAGGAATCCTGCAATTCAAAAAATTGTGATTTTTTTAAGTACTGCTGCTCATTCATCGGGGTCAGTGGGGGTATTTCCTGCACTACTCGGGAAGAGCCCACCCAAATGGAATCGTTAAAGTGTATCTTTTTGAACTGGACGGCAATGGAATCCAAATATTCTTTGTCTTCTTCTTTCCAATTTTTCAACTTGGCCACCACAGCGTCTTTATCCAAAAACTGTGAAGGCAACCCCACGAACCTCAACTGCACCAATTTTTCACTGAGCTTGAAGTTCTCCTTTTCCTTTTCGTAATACCCCCTAAGCTCCTCTTGGGTAACGGCCGTATCCTTGGATTGAAGCACCAAAGCTTCAATATAGGCCCTGGTATACAGATCCATTCGGTAGTCTGACACCAGGCGATCGAACTCGGCCAACTTTTCCTCTGGGAGATTAATTTTTGATTTGGACAGCAGCAGTTGCTTTGAAGCCCATTTGTTAATGTAATTGGTCACAAAAAGGCTGCTGTCCTGGGGCAACATATCCTCGCCTATCAGTGAAACCACATCCTCTTTGTACAGGTAAGCATCCCCAACACGGGCCAAAGGTTCTTTTTCCGGGGTTTCCCTAAAAAGGGAATTACACGAGACAAACGTGGAAATCACAATGGCACAAAGCAGGTATAGGTTATTTTTTTGGAGCGAAAACATTTCGCAAAAATAACAATTACTTAAAGCCATACAACAAGGCGGCCCCCTCATTAACAGATTTTTAGTAGCCGGACAAAAAGATAATTTGCTACATTAGTGGAAAACCCGACCAAATGCAATACACCGCCGAAATACTTGTTGATCTTCCCCGAGATGAGTTCATCAAAAAATTGGACAACCCGGACAACATGAAACATTGGCAACGGGGATTGCTTAAATATGAACATATTTCTGGAAATCCTGGGCAGGAGGGGGCGCAAATGAGTCTCAGCTACACCATGGGCAACCGTAACATAGATATGGTGGAAACCATCATTAAACGTAACCTTCCCGATGAACTGTTCTCCTCCTACGACACAAAGGGTGTCCAAAACATCCAGAAAAACTATTTTGAGGAAGTGGATGGCAAAACCTTGTGGAAATCCGACAATATTTTTCAGTTTTCAGGTTTTATGATGAAACTTATAGGAGTTTTGATGCCAGGAGCCTTTAAAAAACAGACCATGAAATACTTGGAAGATTTCAAGGCATTTGCGGAAAATGGAACTTCCGTTTTAGACACCTAACACAATGGAAAAAATCTTGGAACGAAAGGTAAAAATGATATGGGATTTTCGGGGCGCCGCAGCATCCCAAATGGCCATACACTACCAAAAGCATTTGGAAGAATTTGCGCAGATAGAAGAACTAAAGTTTGATGATACTGGCGTACAGCACATTACCGAAATGCATAGCATAGCCTTTTTGGTCGTGGCCGAATTTGAAATGAAGGAAGTCCGGGATATTTTGAAACCCCATAGAGGCGAATTCCTTTCAGGAACCTAACACAATGGACATGAAAATCAAGTTTATCCTGCCTGTCATGATGCTTTTAACAGTATCCTGCGCACAGGATTCTGATCCAAATCCCCTGCAAACCGCACTTAGTGCTGACAATCCCTTGATACAAAGGGTCATGGATAATTTAAAGGCACATGAGGTCCAAATACGCTATACCCAAATAGATCGCAGGAATGACAGTATTCTTTTTACCGATTTTGATTTTCAAGTAGATCCCTCCCATTATTTTTATCCGGCGAGCACTGTCAAATTTCCAATTGCCGTAGCCACGCTTGAAAAACTCAATGAAATTGATTCCCTGGACATTAATACCCGCTTTTATATTGAAGGTGATACCGTGGAAACCACCTTTGCCAAGGCCATTTCTGAGATTTTTGCAGTTTCTGACAATGCCGCAAACAATAGATTAGTGGAGTTTTTGGGCCAGGATGATCTGAACAAAAGGATCCATAGCAGGGGTGTTGAACCGGTTCGCATCGTGCACAGATTGTCCGTTCCCGACGCGGACAATGTGACCACCAAGCCGCTTGTGGTTTATCTGAACGATTCCACTACGGCCATGAGCAGTCCCATTATCAATACGCCATTCACTCCGCTGAAAATCAAAAAAGTGAAAAAAGGAAGGGGCTTTTATGCCGATGATTCCCTACATGAGGAACCTTTCGATTTCTCCCTAAAAAATTACTACCCGATTACGGCTCAGCATGCTTTGCTCAAGCGTATTATTTTTCCCGAAGCCTTTCCGGAAGACCAACGATTTGCCATAAATGATGTGCAACGTGATTTTCTATTGAAAACTATGTACACCCTTCCAAAAGACTTAGGCTATGATACGGAGGAGTTTTATGATAGCTATGTAAAGTTTTTCCTGTTTGGGGATAGCACAGACCCCATGCCGGACCATATTAAAATCTATAATAAGGTAGGCTATGCCTACGGAACCTTAACGGACTGCGCCTATATCAAGGACACAAAGAACGATGTGGATTTCATGATTACCGCCACTATTTTGGTCAATAGTGATGGGGTTTTTAACGATGATGCCTACGAATATGATGAAGTGGGCATCCCCTTTTTGGCTCAGCTGGGAAGGGAACTTTACGAATATGAACTAAAACGGAAGCAATGAAAAAACTCTCCTTTGACAGTTTCACCAAAAAAATATTCATTAAGGCCTCTATGGATAAACTTTACTGGTGTTGGGGCACCTCAGAAGGTATTTGCTCTTGGTTTTTGAGCGGGGCCAAATACACCTCAACTTCAGGTGGCGAAAGAAAACCCGATGAAAAAATACAACCTGGGGACTCCTACGTTTGGAAATGGCATAACTGGGATGGACAAGCCACAGGGGAGGTGATCGAAGCGAACGGAACAGATCATCTGGTGATCACTTTTGAGGGTAGTGAGGTATCCGTCACTCTTGAAGATCATAAAAGTGCCGTTCTTGTAACTCTGCACCAATACAATATTGCCACCGACGATGAAAGCAAGTTAAATGTGCATTATGGTTGCAGCAACGGCTGGACATTTTGGCTGGCCAACTTGAAGGCCTATTTGGAACATGGAATTCTATTGAATGAGACGGAGTTTGACCTTAGGGACATCCCTTTATCCGGTTTTGAGTTTGTAAATGTCTGATCAAAACTTATTTCCTTAAGTCATGAGGACCTTCCTTTCGGTATCCTTTAGTATTTTTTTTGCCCTTTCCTGCAAAACGGAACCCAAGCACAGTCCTTCCAAAGTAATAAGCGAAACAATTCCCGAGGTTCATCAATGGGCTTTGGGCAATCACTTACAGCATGTGGAAAGTGTGCTGTACGATTCCACGAACAATTTGTTCTATGCCTCATGCGGTAAGGAATATAAGGTGGGGACTGAAGGTTTCATTGCCAAAATGTCCCCTACGGGCAATCTTTTGGAATCTAAATGGATAAAAAATCTGAACAGACCAACGGGAATGGCCTTGTATGATACAAAGTTGTACGTAGCCGATGTGGACCGTATTGTAATCATTGATGTGAATAGCGGCAAACTATTGGACAGTGTTCCCGAACCCATAAAAAACTCTGGACTAAATGATGTTGCCATTAGCGCAACTGGCAGGGTATTCGTTACTGCATCGTTTGTCCATTCCATTTTTGAATTGGTCGATGGCAAGCTCATAGCTTTTCTAAAAGACGACAAAAACCTAGAATGGGCCAATGGCATCATGTTCGATGGGGAAAGTCTTGTCGTGGGAGGAACAAATCTGATAAAAATCAACATCCAATCCAAAAATATTGATCCGTTGTCCACATCTCCCAAGGTGTTTGATTTTGATGGACTTGTTGCTGACGGTATAGGAGGCTACTATGCGACCACTGTGGAAAACAGCACCCTTTGGCATATAAACAGTGCCCTTAAAGCGACCAAATTGGCTTCGGATAGCTACTATTTTGGTGATATGGATTACATCCCAAAGGAAAAAAGATTGGTGATTGCCCGGGGCAAACCAAAAACCAATTCTTTTTTTATAGAATCACGGACCGTATTCAAATAGCGATTCCCTATCCAGTGGATATTATCTCATTTTGCATCTCCCAATTTTCATTGGCCAATAAAACTTGGTCAAAATCGATGCCCTCCATGGGGACCAATTTTTCCGCTTCCGCATCCCACTCAATTTTTCTGCCCAATTTCCAGGAAAGCCCTGCCATGTGTGCCGAAATGGCCTCTTCAAATCCTTCTTTGATTCCACAGCTTACCTGACCTCCATTTTTGATAATACTCAACCACTCACGCATGTGCAGAAAGGTTGAATCCACACGGACCCCATCAATGTAAGTCCACATGAGTCCTTTGTCGGCAAAATATTGTGATGTTGCAGAAGAAATCGCATCCGGTACATTGGCCGCAGGGTTGTATTGATAAATGGGTATATGTGGCTTCATTTTTTCATTTTCCAACATTTCCGCATAGCGGGTGGATGCCGAATCGGGCCAAATGGTCAAATTATTGCCCAGCTCCATGGTGGCGTCATGGCCCATCAATATGGTTGGTCGATTGAATCCATTGCCCAAGGTGGCACTGTAGCAGAAGGTCATGCCCTTCTCCTTACCCTTTACTTGGCTGCTTCCTGTGGAATAATTGGGAAATTCCATGTTCACCTGAATCACGTCGGGCACATTACGACCATCGTTATGCGTATAGATGCCCCCTGAGGCACTCACCGAAGCCGGTATGCCCATATTCAAAACACAGTTCAGGCGGTCATAGTCATGGGTCAATAGGTCACCGGAAAGTCCAGAGCCGTAGGCCCACCATTTGCGCCATCTGAAAAAATGGTTCTTATTGAACGGTACTTTTGGGGCATTGCCCAAAAATTGGTCCCAATCAATCGTCTGGGGGCTCGCTTTTTCGTGGATGTCGTAGTTCCAGGCTCCGTTGTCATCATTCCGGTTGGTATTCGTCTGTATTAATGAAACATGGCCCAAAGTCCCTTTTTCAACAATGTCACGGGCAGTGCTAAAACTTAACGTTTGCCTATGCTGGTGCCCTACCTGAAAAACAGCTTTGGATTGATTGGCCGCTTCACGAAGGGCATAGGTTTCCTCCACGGTATGGGTCATTGGTTTTTCCACGTACACATGAACGTTGTTGTTCAAAGCCTCAATGGACATGGGAGCGTGCCAGTGGTCCGGAGTGGCAATGACCACGGCATCCACATCACCGCTATGGATCATTTCCTTATATGTGGTATATCTCTTGACTTTGTTTTCCGGTGTTGAAAAGGAATTGATGGCCCTTTCGGCCCTGACGTCGAAAACATCGCAAACGCCCACAATTTTTACATTGAGCTTATCCTGCTTCATAAAATCCTCCATAGCCGTGTTGTTGGGGTCCTCTTCTTTTTCAAGCCGTGTTTCTTCCTTCCATTCTTCCGTGGCATAACCCAACGCCCTACAAAGTTGTTCTCCCCGAATTCCAAAACCGATAATCCCCACGCGTACAGCTTCGCCCCCAATTTCTGGTACCGTAGGTGGTAGGGAAGGTCTTATGTTCAACTGTTCCAAAATTTCATTTCGTTCCCTGCGATTGTGCACAGTGCTGCCCGCACCGGCCCACCAAACGGCTCCCAAAATGGGAAGACCGCCCAATCCTTTTAATAAATCCCTTCTAGTCCATTTCATCTTGCTAAATTTTGGTCAGTTGTTTTTGTTTGTTTGAAATAGGAAAGCCCAAAAAAATGCCCTGTGGGGTAGTTGTAAAGTAAAATGCAAACAACCAATTCTATCAGGTTTTTGTTCACGATCCAGTAGCTCCCCTCTGTGTTGAGTTGTGTGACCCATGGAAGTGCAGGGTGCGCCAGATAATATAATGTGAGCAGTCCTATGCCCACCAATGCCCCTTTTCTTTCAAAAAAGCCCAAAATCAACGTAATGCCCACCACAATAAGGGCAGTAATGTTCAAAGTGTCTACCCAACCGATGATTGAAGCATCAGTGAGTGCCGTAAATATGGGCTTTAAGGGTCCCTGGGCAGAAGCCAGATAGCCAAAAGAGGTCCATTCGGGATTGTACATTTTGATGATTCCCTCATACAAAAAATGCCACCCCACAAGAATTCGAAGGAGGGTAATGCTGATACTTACCTTCCTATTATCGATTGTGTCGGTCATGATTGAATTAATTGGTTTGATTTACAATTTACAAATCAAATGTATATCCAACCAAAGAAATGTGCTATGATATATATCAGGATGATTTTCCCAAATCATTGTTTTTGAGAGGCAAGTGGTATGCCATACAGGTCAAAATCGGAAGCCTCTGTAATCTCGATTTGGGTAAAGTCCCCTACCTTGACATAGTATTTTGATGCATCAATCAACACCTCATTGTCCACGTCGGGGGAATCAAATTCAGTCCTGCCCACAAAGTAGTTGCCCTCTTTCCTATCGATGATGCAACGGAACGTTTTTCCAATTTTTTCTTGGTTGAGTTCCCAGGAAATCTGTGATTGGATTTCCATGATCTCGTTGGCCCTTTGCTGTTTTATCTCTTCGGGAACATCATCCTCCAAGGAATAGGCATGGGTATTTTCCTCATGGCTATAGGTAAAACAGCCCAAACGCTCAAACCGCATCTCCCTTACCCAGTTCTTTAGTGTTTGAAAATCCGCTTCGGTTTCTCCCGGATAGCCCACGATCAAGGTGGTACGGATGGCCATTTCGGGTACAGCGGCCCTAAAATCCTGAAGCAATTTTGTGGTTTTGGCCTGGGTGGTGCCGCGTCGCATACTTTTTAGAATGGCATCGGAAATATGCTGTAAGGGAATGTCGATGTAATTGCAGACTTTGGGCTCGTTGCGCATCACTTCCAAGACATCCATGGGAAATCCGGTCGGGAAGGCATAATGCAAACGAATCCACTCAATGCCCTCAACCTTTACCAACGCCTGGAGCAATTCGGCCAAATTCCGCTTTTTGTACAGATCCAATCCGTAATACGTGAGGTCTTGCGCAATCAATATCAACTCCTTCACGCCTTTCGTGGCCAATTTTTCCGACTCTGCAACCAATTCTTCAATGGGCTTGCTTTTATGCTTGCCCCGCATCAAGGGAATGGCACAAAACGAGCAAGGTCGGTCGCAACCTTCGGCAATCTTCAAATACGCATAGTTTTTCGGTGTGGTGGTAAGTCGCTCCCCAATCAGTTCGTGCTTGTAGTCCGCACCCAATGCCTTTAGCAGGTTGGGCAGGTCGCTGGTGCCAAAATAGGCATCCACATTGGGTATTTCCTTTTCCAAGTCGGGTTTGTAGCGTTCGCTGAGACATCCGGTCACAAAAACCTTGTCCACAGCGCCCATTTCTTTCTTTTGCACATACTCCAGAATGGTGTTCACGCTTTCTTCCTTGGCATTGGCGATGAACCCGCAAGTGTTTATGACCACCACATTGCCTTCCTCTTCATGGGCCACCTCCTTGTTGTTGGCACGCAGTTGTCCCATCAGCACTTCGGAATCGTAGACATTTTTGCTACAACCCAGGGTTACCACATTGATTTTATTCTTCTTCAGCGATTTTGTGCGCATGGTTTTGAAAATGGAATGCAAAAGTACGAGAAAGTTGGTTCCCGAAGGGAATTTTATCTGCCAGACTTAAATTTTGGACTAGTGTTTGTCCGTGATGCGCTTCCACTTTTCGATATTGGCCTCATTCATCCGCACAAACTCATCCTTTTCCTGCTCCGTGGCTATCTTCTTGGATTTTTGGGCAGATGCAATGGCCGCTACATAATCCCCAAGTTCTGCTTCCACCAACGATTTCACTCTATGGAAATAATAGGTGTCGCCACCCAACTCCAGAGCTTTGTTGAGATAGACCAACGCCCTTTCAAAGTCCTTTCCTTGTTCCTGTAGGTAACGGGCCGCTTCGTAATAGGTCTGTGCAGTGGGGTTTTCGGTCAATTGTTTGGCAATCTCGGCTTCCATTTGGGCGTGCGTGTCTACGATAAAAGGAATGATCACTTGGGTATTGGCCCAAACCAATTGCATATTGGCACTGTTGTGGGTAATGGAATCGAAGGCAATCAAAAAGTTTTCTTGGTGATGGGCAATTTTTTCCGGTACCACGGTTATCCTGAACAAATCTTCTTTGGGGTCATAGTTTTTTCGGCCATCGCCCCAATGGGTGGTATTGGTATGGAATACAATTTGCCAGGTATCAGCCTCGGGAAAAGCATAGAGTGCATAGGTGCCTGCCGGCAGTGTATTGCTATCGACTTCCATCTCCGAACTGACCGTGATTTTAGTGGATTCATTGGCCCCAACCCGCCAAATACGGCCATAGGGCACCAAATGGCCAAAAATATCCCTACCCTGCGTAGCGGGACGGGAATAGTGTACCGTTATTTTGGACAGGCCCACTTCTTGCTTCACCTCCGAATAAGGGCTGGCCTTGGGATGGGTGATTTGGGCTTGTGACACCAGAAAGGTTCCACAAAAAACAAAGTGGATGCAGTATTTTAGAAAATTCTGAAGCATGCTTTTAACTCAAATATGATATGGTCCAATCCTACCTTGCACGTGAACACTTCTTGTTAAATTTAAGGTTTCTAAGTCACTTTGTTCTTTCGAATGGACATAATTCTTTATGTAAGGATTTCAATAAATGAATATCTTTAACATGGATTATATTATATTTTAGGTGTATAGCGATGTATTCTAAAATTCTATAAATAAGTTACCTGAAAGTAACAAAACTGGAACTTGAAATAAAAGAAGGATTAATAAATATGTTCACAATAGAACAAATACACCAAGCATTTGGAAAAGTTAAAAGCGGAGCGGATTTCCCTCAATTTGTTCAAGACTTAAAAGAAATTGGAGTAACACATTATGACAATTTTGTATCAGACGGACGAACAAAATATTATGGAATAAATGACTTTACTCTTGACGGAGAATCAAAATATCCGAAAATGGAAGTAAATAGCATAAGTTTAGCTGACAAACTGAAACACGCTATCTTAATTCACCAACAAGGACAAACAGATTATCCAACATTCTGCAAACAAGCTGCAGAAGCTGGTGTTGAAAAATGGACAACCCATATGATTGAAATGACAGTAACTTATCTAGACAAAAAGGGATATAAATTGACTGTTGAAGCAATACCAAAACCATAAGAAAAAAGGCCAGTGGCTAACAAGGTGAATAATTCGTTCCTAGAAATCGCTAACTCACGAGAATCCTCCCGATTTTCAGTTTGTTGTATACTTGTAAAACTAACTGCTAAACTACTCAACTATAAATAGCCGAGACCCTTAGCCACAATCTAAAAAATCCTTACATGAAGGAAATCAGAAAGTTTATTGAAAATATCTCTCCAATGACCGATTCTGATTGGCTGTTTTTCTCTTCAAAATTGCAAGAGGTAACGCTCAAAAAAAATACTCCTTTATTAAAATTTGGAACGATTGAGAACCATTTGTCTTTTATAACAAAGGGAATCGTAAGATTTTATGTTCCAAGGGAAGAAGCCGATGTAACTTTTGGTTTTTTATTTGAAAATGAGTTTGTCACGGGATATGATTCATTTTTAACTCAAACCCCTTCCGAATACCAAATTGAAACGTTGACAGATACCATTTTATGGAAAATTTCACACAAAGATTTAGAAGAAGTTTATGAAAGAACGGTCAGCGGAAACATTATCGGACGAAAGATGGCTGAAAATATGTTCTTAATAAAATCAAAGAGGGAACTTTCCTTATTGAGTAAAACTGCTGAGGAACGATATTTGGACTTGTTCTCTGACAGACCTAAATTGTTACAACAAATTCCATTGAAATATCTTGCATCTTACATTGGTGTAACTCCACAAGCATTAAGCCGAATAAGAAGACGTATTACTTAACTTGGGTTCATTGTTTTTACTTTGGTGTTTTCTGACCTTTACACCTCAACAATTCCGAAAAAAATGAAACCGCTACTAGTACTGTTATTAAGTTTTACGATCTCCATTATTACCATTAAAATCATCAAAAAAGAATATGATTTTGCCTTATCTGCTAGAATTGCTATGTCAACAATGCTCGTGTTTACGGCTATTGGGCATTTTGTGTTTACAAAAGGAATGTCAATGATGATACCCAAATTTATTCCCTTCAAAGAAAGTTTTGTCCTCCTAACGGGATTACTTGAAATCTTAATTGCACTAGGACTTCTAATTCCTAGATTTAAATATCCAGCTGGGTGGGCACTGATTATTTTTCTTCTGCTAATGTTACCAGCTAATATTTATGCTTCAATACACAATGTGAATTATCAAAAAGGAACATTTGACGGAAATGGCCTTGCCTATTTGTGGTTTAGAATTCCTTTACAAATTCTTTTTATCTTTTGGACTTATATTTGTTCAATCCGAATGTAATCTCAAGGAAGAGCCGATTGCTAACAAAGTGTATAATTCGCTCCTAGTGCTCGCCTAATCACGAAAATCCTAACGGATTTTTGGTATGGTGTGTACCCACCTGACGGCATGCGGACTTGCAAAGTTTAGTGCTATCCCGACAGCTATCGGCACACAACTACACATAGTCTAGGTTTTTCTCCAAGTTAAACTGAAAGCCTATTTTCTAATTAAGCTTAAAAAACGAATCCACAAACTCGTATTTATTAAAAACCTGAAGGTCTTCCAGGCCCTCGCCTACCCCAATATATTTTACAGGGATTTGAAATTGGTCCGAAATACCGATGACCACCCCGCCTTTGGCAGTTCCGTCCAATTTGGTAACGGCCAAACTGGTCACCTCGGTGGCTTTGGTAAACTGCTTGGCCTGTTCAAAGGCATTTTGTCCTGTGGAGCCATCCAATACCAGCAATACATCGTGCGGGGCATCGGGCACCACTTTTTGCATCACACGCTTTACCTTGGCCAGTTCGTTCATCAGATTGACCTTATTGTGCAAGCGCCCAGCGGTATCCACCAAAACCACATCGGCATTTTCTGCCACGGCAGCATTTAGTGTATCGAAAGCCACGGAGGCAGGATCACTGCCCATTTTTTGTTTGATGATGGGCACGCCTACACGTCCCGCCCACACCTGCAACTGGTCTATGGCCGCAGCACGGAAGGTATCCGCTGCACCCAGGACCACCTTTAGCCCCTGTTTTTTAAATTGGTAGGCCAACTTGCCAATGGTTGTGGTCTTGCCTACGCCATTGACCCCCACTACCATGATCACATACGGTTTTTTATCCGTGGGCACTGAGAATTCGTCTGCTTCACCAGTATGGGTTTCCGACAAAAGTCCTGCTATTTCCTCCCGTAGGATCGTATTCAGCTCCTCGGTGCCCATGTATTTGTCCCTAGAAACACGCTCTTCGATGCGTTCAATGATCTTGAGTGTGGTGTTCACGCCAACATCGGAAGTGACCAATACCTCTTCCAGGTTGTCCAGCACCTCATCATCCACCTTGGATTTTCCTGCAACGGCCTTGCTCAACTTGCCAAAAAAACTGGTCTTGGATTTTTCCAATCCCTTGTCCAAGGTCTCTTTTTTGTCCTTTGAAAATATATTCTTGAATAAACTCATTGGGTCTGCTTGAAACGAAATCCAAAGATAGGAAAGTAAGGGGAGTTTTGTTAAAGTTACCCGGTCATTTCGAGCGGAGCATAAAATCCAACCAGAGATTAACCAGTCGTCCAGATACCCATCGGCACTCCCTCGAAATGACCTTTGGGAATAAAAAAAGCCGCTAAACAGCGACTTTCAATTTCGTACTGGGGACTAGATCCTTATTGCTTGTTCAGCCAATCGTTGACCATTTCTGGCGCCATTACGGACTCTACAAAAGTGTATGCGCCTGTTTTGGGAGACTTGACCATTTTAATGGCCTTGGTCAATCTTTTTGATGATGACTGAAGTGTTGCTACCGTTTTCTTTGCCATGGCTTATATTTTTGTTGGGATGCTACCAGAGGTGAAATCCCTATTACTTGATTTCTTTGTGAATGGTCATACGCTTTAGGATCGGGTTGAATTTTTTGATCTCCATCCTATCTGGCGTGTTTTTCTTGTTCTTTGTGGTGATGTACCTTGAAGTTCCGGGCATACCGGATTCCTTGTGCTCCGTACATTCCAAAATGACCTGAATTCTATTTCCTTTCTTTGCCATTGTATCGTGCTTAAACTACTTATTTTTTGGAACTGATTTCCTTCAATACAGCAGAGATTCCTTTTTTATTGATGATCTTCAACCCCCTAGCGGAAACGTTCAAGGTTACCCATCGGTCTTCTTCGGGCACGAAGAATCGTTTTTTGGAGATATTGGCATCGAATCTTCTCCTGGTTTTGTTGATGGAGAAGGAAACGTTGTTGCCGAACATCACCTTTTTTCCTGTTACTTCACAAACTTTAGACATCTCCCTAACTTTTGAGTGATTTTATTGAGGCTGCAAATTTATACCTTTTTGGCTGGATGGACAAAATTCTTTTTCAGAAATTTAAAATTTCCCTGAACAATAGTTCCAACGCTTTGTTCACGGATTTTTGTACAATGCGTTCCCTGTGGTTTCCCATGGTAAAATGTTGGGCAAAAGTGCGTTCCGGCGTACTAATGGCAAGAAAAACAGTGCCAATTTCCTCGTCCGAATCCCCTTTTGTGGGCCCTGCATTGCCCGTCGTGGCAATAGCAAAGTCCGTTTCCAGGATTTGCCTGGCATTTTTCGCCATGGCCACGGCCACTTCGCTGCTCACAACCGAATGTTTCGAGATCAATTCTTCAGGAACCCCCAGCAGTTTAATCTTGGTCTCCGTTGCATAGCTTACCACGCTGCCCTTGAAGTATTTTGAAGCACCGGGGATTGAAGTCAGCTGCTCTGCAATTCTTCCCCCAGTGAAACTCTCCGCGGTGGCCAAGGTCATCTGTTTTTGGGTCAATAGTTTTCCAATCTGGTGCTCCAAGGATTCGTCCTCTTCTTCTCCATAGATGATATCCCCAATCAACGGATGCAATTTTTTGGTCTCGCTTGCCAAACCCTTCAACAAAAGGTCTTTATCGGTCCCTCGTGCCGTCAATCGCAACCGTACCCGCCCCAGATTGGGCAAATAGGCCAATTTTATATAGGAGGGTAAGTTGTCCTCCCATTCCGCTATCTTATTGGCAATGGCACTTTCTCCCAACCCGTAGGTCATGATCGTTTTGTGCAAAATATAGGGACGTTCATATTCCTTGATGATCTTGGGAAGCACGTGACCGGTCAACAGATGTTTCATCTCGTAGGGTACTCCGGGAAGAAAGACAAAGGCTGTCTGCTCTTTCTCCATCCAAAGCCCCGGGGCCGTTCCAAATCCGTTGTGCAGTAGCTGTGCTTTTGAAGGTACGAGGGCCTGTTTTCTGTTCAAATCGGAAATTGGCGTGGAGATATATTTTTGAAAAAGTTCCTCGATATGGGCAAGAATGGTCCCGTTCTGGATCAGTTCATCATCAAAGTATTCACAGAGTGTGGGTTTGGTGACATCGTCCTTTGTTGGTCCGAGCCCACCGGTGATGATGACCAGGGAAGACCTGTTCTTTGCCGTCTCCAAGGCATCCAAAATATGTTCTCGGTCATCTTGAATGGAGGTTATCTGGTAGACCGAAACACCAATTTTGTTCAATTCCTTGGCTATGAATGCAGAGTTGGAATCCACGATTTGACCAATGAGAATTTCATCCCCAATGGTTATGATCTCTGCCTGCATCTATAAATCGAAATCTTTTCTGAGCTCTGAAATAACCTGGTGCACATCGGTTTTCAACAAGGGAAAATGACCCTTGATCTCGTCCATACTGGCCTCTGTTTTGCCCATGGTCTCAATTTCCAAGGCGGTGGCCCTGGTCTGTTCCATGCCCAATAAATCCACATTGGGTTTTATTTTGTGCGCCATCTTGTATATGTTTTCGTAGTCTTCCGCCTCTATGGCGTTTTCAAGACTGGCCAAGTCGGCAGGGACTTCATCCAAAAAAACAGAAATGACGGAAATCACAAAGTCTTGGTCTCCTTCTGCCATTTCATTGATTTTGTCGAGGTTGTAAATCATTATTTTACCATTATTTCAAAAAACTGCTCCCCCTCAAGCATACCAGAAAGGTAGTCATTTGGGTCAACTTTACCAACACCCGCAGGTGTGCCCGTGAACAAAATATCCCCTTTTTTGAGCATAAAATAGGTAGATACGTGGGCAATGAGTTCATCTATCTTCCACAACATCAAGGAGGTATTGCCCTCCTGCACAGTTTCCCCATTTTTTTTCAAAGAAAAATTGAGGTTGTCAACACTTTCGTACATTGATTTGGGCTTCCACTTACCCACTACCGCCGCACCATCAAATCCCTTGGCTTTTTCCCAGGGCAATCCCTTCGCCTTTAATTGGGATTGAAGGTCCCGGGCCGTGAAATCTATCCCAAGGCCAATCTCGTCATAATATTTATGGGCAAACTCCTTGGCGATATGTTTTCCCACCTTTTTTATTTTTACCAACACTTCCACTTCGTAGTGCACGTCTTTTGAAAACTCCGGAATGTAGAAATCCTGTTCCTTCGGCAAGATGGCGGAATCGGGCTTGATAAAAACCACAGGCTCGGTTGGCCTTTCGTTCTTAAGCTCATCAATATGTGCGGCATAGTTCCTGCCGATGCAAATCAGTTTCATGGGTGACAATGGATTTTTTTAGGACAATTTGTTATTGAGCTTGCTCAACTTTATCTGGGTGAGCACTTTTTTGGTATACAAGGGAAAATCGGCGTTCAAAATCCAGCCAAAATACCCGGGTTCCTGCTCCATTACTTCGTCCACGGTCTTGCCCTTATGTTTTCCAAAGGCGAATATGGGCTCTTCCTCCTCATTCAATCCAATAAAACCAGCAAAGTCCAGCGATTGCTTCCGGGTGGTGAACTCGGATAGTTTTTTTATGTTGTTCTCCAATTCTGGGTAACGTTCCAACTGGGAAAGCAACACCTCATAGGTTGCCACTGTGTCTGCCTCGGCACTGTGGGCATTGTCCAAGTCTTTATCACAATAAAATTTGTAGGCTGCTTGGAGGGTACGTTGCTCCATTTTATGGAAAATGGTCTGCACATCCACCGACACCATATTTTTCATGTCGAAATCGACGCCCACCCGTAGCATTTCCTCAACCAAAAGGGGAATATCAAACCGATCTGAATTGTATCCTGCCAGATCACTGTCCTTGATCATGGTATAGATTTCCCGGGAGAGATCCTTAAAAGTGGGTTCGTTGGCAACTTTTTCGTTGGAAATGCCATGTACGGCAACAACTTCGGGTGGAATGGGCATTTCAGGGTTCACCAGCCATGTTTTGCTTTCCTTGTTTCCATTGGGATGTATTTTCAGTATCGAAATCTCAACAATCCGATCCTTGGCCACGTTGGTTCCAGTGGTCTCCAAGTCAAAGAAGCAAATGGGCTTGGTCAATTTTAACTGCATAGCATAGATTTATCTAGATTTGGAAAAAAGCCATGGGAGTAAATCGGGCTCTGCAAAGGCATTGTCCCAACTATTGTGTCCCACACCTGGGTAAACTGTATATTTTACATTGATGCCCTGTTCTTTCATGGCATGTACCATTTGGGCGGAATATTTTTCGGAAACCACTTGGTCCGCCTCGCCATGAAACACCCACCAATCCAACTTTTTGAGTTGATCGCTTATTTTGGGATTTGCTCCTCCACAAATGGGAAAGGCCGCTGCGAACAGTTTCGGATTCCTCCGGACCAATTCAAAAGTGCCAAAACCACCCATGGAAAGACCCCCAACATACATTCTTCTTTTATCAACCTGATAGGTTTTTCGAATTTGTTTTAAAAGTCCCTCGAGCAAAACCATGTCTGAAGTGGGCGCTGCATCTTCATGAAAAATAAACTCCCTATTGGGAAATTCACCTTTGATATCCAATTTGGCCCAGCTACTATTGGCCGAGCACTGGGGAAATACCACAATGGCAGGATATTTTTTTCTGACTTCATCCTGTAAAAACAAACTGGCTCCGTGGGTCAACTGCACCTCATTGTCGTTACCCCTTTCCCCAGAACCGTGAAGAAAGATTATCAATGGATATTTTACTCCTTTTTCCAAATTGTCTGGCAGCAAGATCCTGTATGGAAGCGTTTTTCCATCCACCTTGAATTCCTTTTGCTCGTATTTTGATAAATCCTGGGCCATAATCATGTTCCCGTACAAAAGCAAGAGCGAAAGAAAGAGGGTAATAATGGACTTCACAACAGAAAAATTCGTTAGAAACCCCAAATTAACAATAGTCTAGGGAAAAACCGCTATTACACCTTAGATTTCCCTGTTAATATCCCACGCTTCCAGGTAATCCGCAACGGTCTTCACGAACATACCGCCCAGGGCACCGTTTACCACCCGGTGGTCATAGCTGTGGGAAAGGAACATTTTGCTCCGGATCCCGATATATTCTCCCTGATCGGTCTCTATCACTGAGGGCATTTTTCTAATGGCTCCCAGGGCCAAAATACCTACTTGGGGCTGATTGATGATGGGGGTGCCAAATACACTTCCGAAGGAACCTACGTTTGTGACGGTATAGGTCCCATCTTTGATTTCGTCAGGTTTCAATTGATTGGTTCTGGCCCTATGGGCCAAGTCATTGATCGTTTTGGCCATGCCGACCAAATTAAGCTGATCCGCCTTTTTGATGACAGGAACAATTAGATTGCCATCCGGCAGGGCGGCCGCCATACCCAAATTGATGTTTTTCTTTTTGATGACCTTATCGCCATCCAAGGAAATGTTCATCATGGGGTATTTTTTAAGGGCCATGGCCACTGCTTCCATAAAAATGGGTGTAAACGTCAGCTTCTCCCCTTCTCTTTCCTCAAAAGCTTTTTTGACCTTGTTCCTCCAGTTGACCACATTGGTGACATCGACCTCCACAAAACTCTGCACATGGGCCGAAGTGGACACACTATCCACCATATGCTGAGCAATTAGCTTGCCCATTCGGGTCAATGGGATTATTTCATCGCCCTCGGCAACCGAAATAGGTACGGGTTGCGTTTTGGCTATGGGCTTAGGGGTTTCAACGGGCTCCTGTTTCGGCTGTATCTTTTCAGTCTCGACAGGGGCGGTAACGGGTTTATTTCCATTGGCAGAACGACTTTCAAGATAGGCCTTTATATCATTTTTGGTCACCCTGCCTTCCTTTCCCGTTCCCACGATGGCCTCCAGTTCGTCCATGGAAACACCTTCTTCCTTGGCGATATTTTTAACCAACGGTGAATAAAACCGCTCCGATTTGGAATAATCAGGGGACGACATTGTAACTGTTTCCTTGGCGTGGGCCATTTGACTTTCTAGGACCGCTACGGGTTCCTCTGCAGTACTTTCAAACACAGGTTCTTCTTGCTGCTGAACAACACTTTCAGATATCTCTCCCCCCATTTGGATAACTGCAACCACTTCACCTACTTTGATGACATCATCAATACCAAACCGCTTTTCAAGCAATACGCCTTCCACCTCACTCGGCACTTCGGAATCCACCTTATCCGTGGCAATCTCAAATACGGCTTCGTCCATTTCTATGGTGTCGCCAACTTCTTTTAGCCAATTGGTCAATGTTGCCTCGGCAACACTTTCTCCCATCTGCGGTAATTTGAGCTCAAATTTTGACATATTCTTATTTAGCGTACTAATATTGACTTAGGTTTTGCAAAAATAATAAAGAAATTTGCTTGTTATTAAATTTACCGTAAAAATAATATCTTCCTACCCTGCTTTAATGGAACTCTCGAACGGGACCCTGTGCAGGATGCTCCTGCCCAAGGTCACCTCATCGGTATATTCCAGCTCATCTCCTACGGAGATGCCCCGGGCTATTGTGGACGTGGTGATTTCCAATCCTTCCAATTGCCGGTATATGTAAAAATTGGTCGTGTCACCCTCCATGGTGGAACTCAAAGCAAAGATCAGCTCCTTGATGGTTCCTTTTTTTACCCTTTCAATCAGGGATTGGATGGTTAGGTCCTGTGGACCCACTCCTTCCATCGGGGATATTTTTCCGCCCAAAACATGGTAAAGACCATTATACTGCGAAGTATTCTCAATGGCCATAACGTCGCGGATGTCCTCCACCACGCAGACCAGGGTCCCATCCCGCTTTGTATTGGCACATATCTCACACAGCTCAGTGTCCGAGATATTGTTGCAGCATTTACAGAAATTGACCTGGCTTTTGAGTTTCGTCAATGCTGTGGACAACAGATTGGTTCTTTCCTCGGGCTGTTTCAATAGATGGAGCACCAAACGCAATGCGGTGCGCTTGCCAATCCCGGGCAATTGGGACATTTCATAGACCGCATTTTCCAAAAGCTTTGATGAAAACTCCATACCATTGAATATTTGCCAAAATTACAATTTTACGGTTACCAATTTACTTTTGTATTTTGCAATTCAAATTCCAACTATGTCCTCTACCCAGATTCTATTATTGATCGGTGCCTATTTCTTGATGCTGATAATCATTTCCCACTTTACTGGAAAAAACGATTCCAATGACGATTTTTTTAAGGCAGGCAAAACGTCCCCATGGTATTTGGTGGCTTTTGGCATGGTGGGTGCTTCCCTGTCAGGGGTTACCTTTATCTCGGTTCCGGGATGGGTGGCGGATTCCCAATTCAGTTATATGCAGGTGGTCCTGGGGTATCTTTTGGGTTATCTTGTGGTTGCTTTTGTATTGTTGCCCCTTTACTATCGGCTCAATCTTACCTCAATTTACGAGTACCTGCTCGAACGCTTTGGTACGGTCAGTCATAAAACCGGGGCCTTTTTCTTTTTTATCTCCCGGGTGTTGGGGGCTGCTTTTCGATTGTACTTGGTAGCTATTGTGTTGCAACAATTTGTTTTTGATGATCTAGGTATTCGGTTTGAGTTCACCGTTATAATTTCCATTCTCCTGATCTGGGTTTATACCAATAAAGGGGGGATAAAAACCATTGTTTGGACCGATACCCTGCAAACGTTCTTCATGATCTTGGCCGTAGTGTTATCGATCATTTTCATAAATAGGGAGCTCGATTGGAGTTTTGGGGAGTTTTTGGCCTCCGACGAATTGAGTGAGTACAACAAATTTCTGTTCACGGATAGTCTGTTGGACCGAAATCATTTTCTCAAATCTTTCGTGGGTGGCATGTTTGTCACCATTTGCATGACCGGATTGGATCAAGACATGATGCAGAAGAACCTCACTTGTAAATCCTTGAAAGATGCCCAGAAAAATATGGTATCCTTCAGTTTTGTTTTGGTAGGGGTCACCTTTTTGTTCATGCTTTTGGGTGCGCTGCTGTTTATTTTTGCCAAAAGAAATGGTGTGGCCATACCCTTGATGGACGGTCAGCCAAAGACAGACCTTCTTTTTCCAGAGATTGCCCTTAACAGTGGTCTGGGCATTACGCTTGCCATCACCTTTATGCTAGGATTGATTGCTGCCGCCTACAGTAGTGCGGACAGTGCATTGACTTCGTTGACCACTTCATTTTGTGTGGATTTTTTAAATATTGGCAAGAAGAAGGAAGAGGAACAAAAAAAGGTACGCAAACAAACTCATATTGGGATGAGTGTTATGCTGGTCATGGTGATCATCGCCTTTAAATATATTTTGAGCAGTAATGTGATCGATAGCTTATTGACTGTAGCTGGATATACCTACGGTCCCCTTTTGGGACTTTTTGCCTTCGGTATTTTTACCAAGCACCAGATTATGGACAAGTATGTTTGGCTGGTATCTCTTATGGCCGTGGTACTGATCGCATTGATTGCCAACATTCCAACGGAATATTTAGGTGGCTACGTGATGGGATACGAATTGCTGCCCCTGAACGGGTTATTGACCTTTATCGGTCTGTGGTTGATCAAAGAGCGAAAGGTGAAACTGGACTAATACTGTCCCGTGGCCAGCAAAACCAAGGTGCAGGCGACCTCTACGGATATTCCGGCTTCTTTTAACTTATGTTGGAACTCAGGATTTTCTGTTCCCGGATTAAAAATGACTCTTCTGGGGGATAAATCCATTATCGCTTCATAGTAATCCTGTTGTCGCTGTGGATTGAGATACAGGGTGATGGTATCAATATGCCCAAATTCATCCAGATTGCTTTTTATTGGAACTCCATGGGCCTCCCCTTCATGTATACCAAATGCTTCAACGGCAATTCCGCTTTCAACCAGACGTTGAATCGCCAAATTGCTGTATCGATTGGGTTTTAATGATGCTCCAAAAACAAGTGTCTTGACCATATGTTAATTTAACTGTTAAACTGGTTCAAAGATTGTAACTATTTCGAAAAAAACTCGTCTATTGTTCAAAGAATTATCATTGATAAGGCTGTATTTTTATAGTTAATGGTTAGTGTTTAGTATAGCTTATCAATGCAAGGCCCTGGTATTGCAATCTGCTTATTGCCAGGGCTTCTTCTTTTAAAATGTACCGCCTACACCTTTATTTTTTCCAAGCTGATCCCATTTCGATTCCAGAAAAAAATGTTAAAACCAATATTTCTTGTAACATATTGGTACCAGTTTAGTCTAGTAAGCAACATCAAGCTAATCAAAAAACGAACAAAATCATGAGAAGTGTACTAGCACTATTCACACTGCTGTTCTGTAGTGTGTATCCAAACAACATTTTTGCCAACAATCCCGATACAGCGCTTGGGTCCATCTCTGGAACCGTGGTGGACAATACGCTAAAGCAACCCATAGCGTATGCCGCCGTGGTCATTAAATCTGCAGACGGCACCAAGACCATTACGGGAAGCATCACCGAGGAGAATGGTAATTTTGAAATTAAAAAACTGGAAGACGGGACTTATATTTTTGAGGTTCAATTTATAGGATATGAAACCCATTCCCAAAAATTGGAAATCAACAAATCCAACAGGAATTTGAATCTCGGAACAATCACCTTGAGCGAAGCTGCCCGAAACTTGGAAGAGGTGGAGGTTGTTGCCGAACGGACCACAATAGAACAGCGGGTGGACCGAAAGGTGATCAATGTGGGCAAGGATTTGACCACGGCAGGGGCCACAGCCTCGGATATCATGAACAATATACCATCCGTGAACGTGGATGCCCAAACAGGCGATATAACCCTACGGGGCAATTCCAATGTAAGGGTAATGGTGGATGGCAAGTTATCCAACGTTCCGGTTGCCCAGCTGCTTCGGCAAATACCTTCCACATCAATTAAATCGATTGAATTGATCACCAATCCTTCGGCCAAATACAATCCCGAGGGGATGAGTGGAATCATCAATATTGTACTGCACAAAAATGCCAATGTTGGTTTCAATGGGAGTTTCAATATTGGTCTTACCCAAGCGATTGAGGCCAAGTTCAATAGTTCCATCGATTTGAACTATAGAAATGGAAAATTCAATATTTATGGAAATTATGGTAACAACATCGGCAAGTATGTGAACGATGGGACCATATTGCGGTTGGATGAGAATTCCTTGCAGGATTTTGACTTTTTCAACAATAACAAATCCCATTTATATAAAGTTGGGGTGGATTTTTACCTAAATGACAAAAACACGATCTCGGTTTTCACCAATCAGAACATTTTTGATGGAAAAGGGAACGGAATTACCGATGTGACCTATTTTGATGATACCTCACGAAACGTGGCCCAATTTTTCAACGACGTGAGCGACAATACGAGCCAACAGTACAATTTTGACTACAAACTGAATTTTGCCAAGGAAGGTCACAACATTGAGCTCGAAGTGGACCATAACGCATTCGAGAGCGGTCAGGATGCAACGTTCAGGTCAGTGGGCAACACGCCGTTTCCAGACTATATGGACTTCGTGGATACGGAGCGGGACCAAACTTTTATCAATTTGGATTATGTAAATCCTTTAGACAGCATCTCCAAATTGGAACTTGGTTTGGAATCCAGAGGTTTCAAGACGGAAGTGGATTACTCATCCACAGGACTTTCATTCAATTCCAGTGGGGAACTTATTCCTACACCAAATACTGACTTTGTTTATGATATGGATATTTATTCGGCCTATGCCACTTTTTCGCAACGATGGGAAAAATGGTCCTATCAGGTGGGAGTGCGGATTGAGGATGTGGAAGTTCAGGCCGATACCAATAGGGTCCGTGCCTTTACGGATGAATATACACAGATTTATCCCTCCGCCTTTTTGACGTACAGCCCTAGCGAAAAGAATCAATATCAGGTAAGCTACAGTCGCAGGGTGGACAGACCGGGGCTTCAGCAGGTAAACCCCATTAGGGAATGGGCCACGCCATTGATATCTTCCTTCGGTAATCCAAGTTTGGAACCTCAGTTTACGGATTCCTATGAAGCGAACTACACAAGGAGATTTAAGGGAGGAAGCATAACCACGGGCGTATTTTACAGGGCAATATCCGACGAGATCAACAGGGCCGTTTATGTGGACCGCTTGGATTTTAACCGGTTGATACTCACGTTCGATAATTTCGACAATACTTCGGCTTATGGTTTTGAACTTTCATCCAACTACAGGCCCACAAAGTGGTGGAGCATCAATGGTAGTTTTGACTTCTTTTCCCAAACACAGCGGGGAATCACGGAGAGCTTAAGCGGTGACAGTCCAAACCCTACTGAAAATGACATTGTGATTGAAGATGTAGAGGTGGACAATACGGCTTGGAACCTCCGGTTGAACAATAGCTTTACGGTGACCAAAAAACTGACGCTTCAGGCATTTGCATTTTACCGGGGCCAAAACAGAACAATCCAGTTTTTGGCAGAGCCCATGTATTTTGTAAATCTGGGTGCCCGATACAATTTTGCGGAGGGCAAGGGTACCATCAGCGTAAACTACAACGATATGTTCAATACGATGCGTTTCGGCTTTGATGGGGACCGACCTTACGAGCAAGAGGGTGGGTTCAACTGGGAGAGCAATAATGTCTATATTGGACTTTCCTATAATTTTGGTAGCGGAAAATACCGTGCAAAGCAGCGTAAGCGAAGGGACGACAACACCAAGCAAACTGGTGGTGGCATATTATAAAAGCTATTGATATTCCTTGCCAGAGTGTTGGTTGGTTAATCTTTCAGGGTTTATCAATAAAAAACCCCAATTTCATTTGAAGTTGGGGTTTTAACTTTGTTAAAATACCTATTTGCTCACCTTGAAGGCCGTTCCCGCTAGTATGGATGAACTACCATTTTATTATGGCACTGCCCCAGGTAAATCCACTTCCAAATGCGGCCAACACCACCAAATCGCCTTCTTTGACCTTTCCTGATTCCCATGCTTCGGTCAATGCAATGGGAATGGAAGCCGCCGTGGTATTGCCATACTGCATTATGTTGTTGAAAACCTGGTCATCGGATAGGCCGAACTTCTTTTGAACAAATTGCGAGATCCGAAGATTCGCTTGATGTGGAATCAACATATCAATATCCTGTGGACCCAATCCATTGGCCTTCAAACCTTCCATAATTACTTCGCTGAAGCGTACCACTGCATTTTTGAACACAAATTGCCCATTCATATATGGAAAGTATGAGGTGTCCTCAGGGTCGTTTTCATCCAAAATATCCGTTACCCACCGTTTTCCCATTCCAGGGGCTATCAGCGAAAGTTCTTCAGCATGCTGTCCCTCAGAATGTAGGTGCGTGGAAAGGATGCCTTTGGAAGTGTCTTCTTCCCTACTGACCACAGCGGCGCCGGCACCATCACCAAAAATTACGGAAACTCCCCTTCCCCTAGTGGTCATGTCCAAACCGTGGGAATGCAGCTCGGAACCTATCACCAGGACATTTTTGTACATCCCGCTCTTTACGTACTGGTCCGCTACGGAAATGCCATACACAAAACCCGAACATTGATTTCGGATATCCAGTGCGCCCACGGTTTTGATATCCAAATCGCGCTGGACCAACACCCCCGGCCCTGGAAAATAGTAATCCGGACTCAATGTGGCAAAAACAATAAAATCAATCTCATCTTTGTCGATTCCTGCACGCTCGATGGCCTTTTTGGCCGCCTTCACCCCCATGGAGGTGGTGGTATCCTCACCCTTGATCACATGTCTACGTTCCTTGATCCCCGTTCGTTCCTGAATCCACTCGTCGGAAGTATCCATCATTTTGGACAAATCATCATTGGTGACCACATTTTCGGGTACAAAAAACCCGAGTCCCGATATTTTGGAGTTGTACATTGTTGTCGGTTTTAATTATGAATTAATCAAAAAAACAAGGGGCTAATTAGTGGAAAAGTAAAAAATATATTCAATGAACTGCCAATTTATGGGCAAAATTAATCGATATAGTTTTTGAAGTTGTTCACTTTTACCTTGGCCTTTAGGTCGTGAAGGAGGTTATAAAGACCAAAAAATGTACGGTTGATATATAGGAAGTGCTTTGACCCGCGATTCCCGTTCATCTTTCTTATTTGCCCATCCTTGGAATAACGCTCACTCAAATCGGCGATGCGTGCCCAGAAATCATCAGAACCAAAATCAAACTCCTCTTGATTGAAAGGAGCGGTAAAAATCTGGAGCATTTCCTTAAAAAGTGCTTTGAAAAATGTTATCTCTTCCAAAGAATCCGTTGGGGTCAAAATTTCCAATTGGTACAATTTTTCCATAAACACCAAATCGTTGTTGATGTTTTCCTCCTTGGCCAATTCAAAGTATGGAACATAGAACTCCTTCGGAATTTCCTTGATGCATCCAAAATCAATGGCTATCAACGTACTCCTTTCGCTCACCAAAAAATTACCCGGATGCGGGTCGGCATGCACTTTTCTAAGATGGTGTATCTGGAACATATAAAAATCCCAAAGTGCCTGTCCGAGCATATTCCCAACCTCAGGTTTAAAATCAGTTTTGGTAAAATCGCCCAAGTGTTGCCCTTTCATCCAGTCCATGGTCAAAATACGTTCGCTGGACAGTCCGGGATAGTAATCGGGAAATTGCATGTTGGGTATCACGGAGCAAGCTTCGGTGATGTTCTTGCTCTGCTCCAGTTCCAGTATATAATTGGTCTCCTCAACAAGTTTATGTTCAACTTCCTTGAAATATTTATCTGAATCCTTACTGTTAAGATTGAACATTTTCATCGCAATGGGCCTCACCAGGGCCAAATCGCTGCTAATGCTCTCCGCGACCCCCGGATACTGTATTTTGACGGCCAATTGTTTTCCATTTTTTGTTGCCTTGTGCACTTGCCCAATACTGGCAGCATTTATGGAATCTTTGTCAAAACTGTCAAAAATATCCTCCGGATACTGTCCCAAATATTTCTTGAAGGTTTTCCGGACCAGCGGGGCCGACAATGGAGGAACGGAGAACTGGGAGAGCGAAAATTTGTCCACATAGGCTCTGGGCAGTAGGTTTTTTTCCATACTGAGCATCTGGGCCACCTTTAGGGCACTACCCTTGAGGGTTTTAAGGCCATCATAAATATCCTCGGCATTGTCTTGGTCCAATTCTTCCTTGGAAATATCGGGATTGACCAACTTTTTGCCGTAATATTTTACATAGTTTCCCCCAATCTTCACCCCTGTTCTCACCAATTTTCCTGCCCGTTCCAGCTTTCCGGTGGGTATACTGTCCAATGTCTTCATAAATGGCTATGCAAAACTTTCTTTGTAAAGGAACTTCCCGAAATCCAGGAGTTTTTCCAAAGGGGCGTTCTCAAATACCTGGAAAATGGTGGTCACGGATTTTTCTATGGCGATGTCTGTTTTTTCAAAACCGGGCGAACTGTCCTTCATCCAAAATTTAAGTAGAAACATCAGTTGCAGCCAGGCACCTTCGGAAAACAGCTTTTCATTGTGCTGCAACAGCTTAAGCTGTTTCTCTTGATTGCCTTCTTGGATAAGCTCTGAAGCAAAGGATTTGACCTTTTTTCGCAACCCCTTCAATTGATTGATTTTATCCATCATGCCCTGCTTACCCTCCAAAACAAAGAGCACATAACTTCTGTTCAAGTTCAGGTTTTCAAAGAATGTGAAGAAAAACGAAAGCATCTTCTCCTCATTCGTCATTGAAGTGTAATCCTTATTCTTTTTGACTAGCGAAAGGCTATTATCAAAGAATTTTTCCCATATAGTTTGTTGTAAAGCTTCAAAAGAACCAAAGTTATTGTAGAAATCCTCTTCCTTGAAGTTTCCCTCCTTGCAGAATTTGAAAATTGACTTTGGTTCCGTTTCGTTTTCAAGAACATGTTCCATGTAAAATTCAATGATGTCATTTTGCATTTTGTCACGATTGGTAGTTTTTGCCATTACATAATTTGTTTAAACAAAAATACTCTTAATTAAACAATATTTATGTGTATAAAATCATAAAATATCAATAAAAAGAAAACGCACTTTCTGGCAAAAGTGCGTTTTCGACAACCTAACCAATAAATAAACAAATTTGTTATAGAACAAAACTATTTCATAGCAACTTCTCCATAACAATACAAATATAAACTTTTTGTCTAATACAAATACAAAATATATAAACAAAATTATGTTAAAAATTTAATTCTTCTGTATTGCACGCATTTAATGTCAGTTTGTCATATTCACGACGTATGGTATTTTTTTTGCCACATCAATGGAGAAATGAAAAACTATAATCATGGCTACAGGTAAAATCAATGTTTCGGTAGAAAACATTTTTCCCTTAATCAAGAAATTTTTATACAGCGATCACGAGATTTTTCTGAGAGAGTTGATCTCCAACGCTACGGACGCAACCCTAAAACTAAAACACCTGACTTCCATCGGTGAGGCGAAGGTGGAGTATGGCAATCCCATTATAGAGGTGAAAGTGGACAAGGAAAAGAAAAAAATCCACATAATGGACCAAGGCATTGGGATGACGGAAGAGGAAGTGAAGAAGTATATCAACGAGGTTGCCTTTTCCGGGGCCGAGGAATTCTTGGATAAATATAAGGATGCGGGCAAGGATGCCGGTATTATCGGTCACTTTGGGCTTGGTTTCTACTCGGCCTTTATGGTGGCTAGCAAGGTAGAGATCATCTCCAAAAGCTTTACCGACGCTCCAGCGGTGCATTGGACCTGTGACGGTTCACCGAAATTCACCATCAAGGAAGCAAAGAAAAAGGAAAGGGGTACGGAAATTATCTTGCATATCGCAGAGGACTCCACCGAGTTTTTGGAAGATTTCAGGATTCGTGAACTCCTGAAAAAATACAACAAGTTCATGCCTATTCCCATCAAATTTGGGACGAGGACCGAGACCCTGCCCAAACCTGAAGGGGCCAAGGAAGATGAGCCTGCACCAACAAAGGAGGTCGATGACATCATCAACAACCCCAATCCTGCCTGGACCAAACAACCTACAGACCTTAAAGATGAAGATTATAAGAGTTTTTACAGGGAACTATACCCCATGCAGTTTGAGGAGCCCTTGTTCCACATTCATCTGAACGTGGATTATCCATTCAACCTCACCGGGATTCTCTATTTTCCAAAACTGACCAATGACCTCAACATTCAAAAGGATAGGATCCAATTGTATCAAAACCAGGTATTTGTAACGGACAATGTGGAAGGAATTGTTCCCGAATTTTTGACCATGCTCCGCGGGGTCATCGATTCGCCGGACATTCCATTGAACGTCTCCAGGTCGTATCTGCAGGCAGATGGGGCCGTGAAGAAGATTTCTTCCTACATCACCAGAAAAGTGGCGGACAAACTGAGCTCGCTCTTCAAAAGCAACAGGGAAGATTTTGAGAAGAAATGGAACGACATCAAGGTCGTAATTGAATATGGTATGCTTTCCGAAGAAAAATTCTTTGAGAAAGCAGACAAATTTGCCCTTTATCCCACTGTGGATGGCTCCTACTTCACTTTTGAGGAACTGGAAGCCAAAATAAAGGACAATCAAACGGACAAGGATGGCAAGTTGGTGGTGCTATATGCTTCGGACAAGGAAGCACAGCACAGTTATATAGAAGCTACGAAGGCCAAAGGATACGAGGTATTGTTGATGGATTCCCCCATCGTGGCCCATTTGATGCAAAAGTTGGAGACTTCCAAGGAAAAACTCTCCTTCACCAGGGTTGATGCGGACCACATCGATAATCTCATCAAAAAAGAGGACACCACCATATCCAAATTATCGGATGAGGAAAAAGAGCAACTGAAATCAGAAATTGAGGCCGTTGTCCAGGATAAAGGATATACCATTCAACTGGAAGCAATGGATAGTTCGGCTTCCCCATTTATAATTACCGAACCCGAATTTATACGTCGTATGAAGGAAATGCAGCAAACTGGTGGAGGCGGTATGTTCGGTATGGGCAATATGCCGGACATGTTCAATTTGATCGTGAATACCAATCACGAACTCGTCGGTGAGATCTTGAACACTAAAACTGCCAAAAAACGCACCAGGCTCATAAATCAGTCCTTGGATTTGGCACGCTTGTCCAAAGGATTGCTAAAAGGTGAGGAACTGACCAAGTTCATTGCCCGCAGTTATGAGATGATAAAATAAACTGTTCCAAAATATGGGAAAGGCAGGCCAATTGGCCTGCCTTTCTTATTTTTATACCATGGAAACTCCTTGGCACCTTTACCTTATGGCAGGAATGTACATCGTGGCGGGATTGGCCCACTTTGTTTTTCCAAAGGCCTATATGCGCATCATGCCCCGATACCTTCCGGCGCATAAACTTCTTGTCTTCCTAAGTGGGATGGCAGAAATTTTGTTGGGAATAGGGTTGTGTTTTCCCTTTACTAAGAACATTAGCATTTATGGCATTATTTTAATGTTGTTGGTTTTTCTGATGGTGCACTTTTATATGTTTTCTGGGGAAAAGGCCTCAGCGGGTATTCCCAAATGGGTTTTAGTGCTTAGAATTCCGCTTCAATTTGGATTGATGTATTGGGCCTTTTGGTATTTGGATTGAAATTCGAAACATATGCCAGAAAATGGCTCAAAAATAAGGTTCATAATTCAACTCTTTCTATCTTACATCCATGAAAGTCATTTCGGCCAATCTGGCAAAACCCACAAAAATTATGTGGAACGGTGAGGAACAATACACCGGTATTTACAAATACCCCGTGGATACTGCCATACATTTGAAACTGGAGGCAGTTGCCCATGACACCATCGCCGACCGCAGGGTACATGGGGGCATTTTCAAGGCATGTTATCTTTTTGCTTCGGAACACTACCCCTATTGGAAGGAAAAATATCCGAATCTGGATTGGAATTGGGGCATGTTTGGGGAAAACTTGACCATTACCGGGCTGGATGAATCCCAAATTCGGATTGGGAACATTTATAAATTGGGCGATGCATTGGTACAGATCACGCAACCAAGGGAACCCTGCTATAAGCTTGGGATACGTTTTGGGGACCAAAAAATATTGAGAGAATTTATCGACCATGGGTTTCCTGGGACCTATGTTAAAGTTTTAAAGGAAGGCGAGGTCTCTGCCGGTGATAGTATGGAACTGGTTGAGGAATCAGAAAATCCTTTGACCATACAACGGTTCTATCGGTTACTTTTTGATAAGAAAAAAGACCCCGAGGTTTTGAAACTTGCCATAAAAAACGAATCCATTCCGGTTGGAAAAAGGGAAAAACTCAGAAAGTATCAATAAAAAAGGGGCCAAATGGCCCCCTGGAATCAAAATTAACTAAACAACTACTTTACCAATACGGTTTCTGAATAGGTGCCCGATTTGTCGGAAACGACAACTTTATACTTGTCCTCGTAGGCTTTTTCAAAATTGAAAGCCTTTTCCACTACCAGTTTTCCTTCAACAGATTCAATAAATATAAGTCTGTTCTCACTATCGTATACCTTTAGGGTCACCTTCTCTTGTGAAAGATTCAAGAGGTTCATCAACAAGGTGTTGCCTTTCTTTACAAACACGGGATCCAATTCCACCTTGATCAACCTTTTTTCCACCTCGCTTTTGGCGGGTCCGTTGGCAATTCCCAATGCAGTCATCATTAGGAAAGCTGCTACTGTAATGTGTTTCAAAACTGATTTCATAACTTTTCGTTTTTTAAGATTACACTACAAATGTAGCACCGCAACGCCTCGTAGGACACTACCATTTTTTCCAGTTTATATGGAATTTTAACCTGTTGTTCTTGTTAAGAAGGTGTTAAGGTTAATATACCATATTTTTTTGTTAATTTTGCACAGATTGGACGGCCACGGCCTGCCTAACTTTGTGTAATAGAGTTAATACGTACATTCATGACCCAAAAACCTGCTTTTGAATCAATTGCCCCCAATTTTGGTCATTCCTTTACCTATCAAAAATTCAATGAGCGTAATGGAAACAACAACATTGGCTGGCATTATCATCCTGAGTTGGAACTGGTCTACGTGAACGGAGGATCGGGCAAACGCCAAATAGGCAGCCATGTTTCCTATTTTAGGGATGGTGACCTCATCCTCATCGGCTCCAATCTTCCCCACTGCGGGTTCACAGATAAGCTTACCGGAAATAAAAGTGAGACCCTCGTGCAAATGAAAGCCGACTTTTTGGGCAGTGATTTTTTCAACATTCCCGAAATGAAGAACATCCAGAAGTTGTTTGAGGTGGCCAAGGGAGGAATCGCCTTTTTTGGAAAGACCAAGACCAAAGTGGGAGAAAAAATGGAAGTTCTGGAATACCAGACCGATTTTCAACGCCTGCTATCCATTCTCAACATCCTTAACATTCTCGCTAATTCCAATGAAATGAAGGTGCTGAATGCCGAGGGCTTCTCGATGGAAACGGAAGTGAAAGACAACGACCGCATCAATATTGTGTTCAATCATGTAAAGGCCAATTTCAAGGAAGAAATCACCTTGGGTGAAATTGCCGATATGGTGAGCATGACCGTACCTTCGTTTTGCAGGTACTTTAAAAAAATAACGAACAAGACCTTTACCCAATTTGTGAACGAGTACCGCTTAGTTCATGCTTCCAAACTTCTGGCCGAGCAGCCCATTAGCATCACGCAGGTTTGTTATGACAGCGGTTTCAACAACTTTTCACATTTTAATAAATCCTTCAAGGCCTTTACGGGTCAAAATCCTTCGGAATATCGAAATCAACTAAAAGCCGTGTTGACTTAATGACGGACTTGGATTTGAAAAGGACGGTTCTTGACCTACCTGATTGTGATATTGTGTACTATCCCAATTTCTTTCAGGCGAAAAAGGCCCTTATCCTTTTTGAAAAATTGAGAAAAGAGGTTCCATGGCAACAGGACCACATAACCCTTTTCGGTAAAACACATCCACAACCTCGGTTAACGGCTCTTTTCGGAAATAACGGAAAAAGTTATTCCTACTCCAACATTACCATGAATCCACATGGGTTTACCCCAGATCTGCTCCATATAAAGACCGCCATTGAGAAAGAGACTCAGGCAAACTTTACCACATGTCTTTTGAATTTATATCGCGATGGCAGGGATAGCAACGGCTGGCACGCCGATGATGAAAAGGAATTGGGACAAAACCCAATTATCGCATCGGTAAGCCTTGGTGCCCCACGTTTCTTTCACTTACGGCATAAGCACGATAGGTCACTGAAATACAAGATGCGCCTAGAGCATGGAAGCCTTCTGGTGATGTCCGGAAAAACACAGCATTTTTGGCAACATCAGATACCAAAAACCTCAAAAAAAATTGGGGAACGCATAAATCTTACCTTTCGAGTAATTGTATAACATTATCCTTGAAAGCCATGACGCAGCAATTTTCAGAAAGGGAATTGGACCGTAGTATAGAAATGGCCTGGGAGGACAGGACTCCCTTTGAAGCCATAGCATATCAATTTGGGATTTCCGAACAAGAAGTGATAGGGTTGATGCGTGCAGAAATGAAGCTCCGTAGTTTTAAAATATAGCGAAAAAGGGTCAACGGCAGAAAAACCAAACATGAAAAGCTAAGAGGTAAGAAAATTGACCCTTTTAAATCTTCCCGGCCAAGAAATATCTCCAACAATAAGATTTCCAAGCGTTGACATCAACCAAAAAGGTCATTCAGTACCTTGGCCAATCTTAGGCCACCCTTTTGTAGTTGGGCAAATAGCAAGTCATTATATTGATATGTGTATTGATATCCTAACTTTTCCCCAACTTCTGCGGATTCATAAAGTTTCGCACAAATACGATGCGATTCATCCACCCAATCATATAGAGTTCCCTCTTGGATACTCTTCTTTTCCTTTCGGGAAACCCGATTGAGCTCGGCGGCCAGTTCCGTGTAGGTCATCCCGTAAGATTCAATCAAATTTTTGTCCCAAACCTGGTGCAGGTTTGTACCTTCCCCGAACCATTGTACTTGTATATCGTTGCCTCCCTTGTCCTCTGCCCTGCTGGTGTGCATGGGTTGGTGAAGGTCGCCAATCAAATGTATGAGCATCTTTAGGTAAAATATCCGGTCTTCCCTGCTTCTGTTCACATCCTTTATTATCTGCTTACATTGTTCAATGCCCATTACAATGTCCCCGTGTTCGCTTTTTTCAGCATCTTCATAGCGCATCCCCAAGGGATAGTTAACATAGTGCCAAGCGGAATATTTGGAAAAAGAATGATCGGCCTTTATCTCATCGGCATATGTGGAAACAAAAGCAAGACTATGTCCATCCAGCAAATCCTTGAGAGCCCTTTTGGCCTTCCCCGTTAAATGCTGCTCGGCAATGTCGCCCGTGACACGATGGCCGGTTTTTCCCCAGTAATTTGCATAGGACAGCAGGGGCAATAACAAAATGACCAAGATGGTTTTTTTCATGATTGATGATTTGCCCAAAAGTAGAAAACTGCAATTAAAAACAGGGAAGTTCACCTAAAGTTTTTGATGTATTGGCATTCAATTGTGGACCATATGCAACTTTTGGGATTTTTTTAACGGGCCTTAGCCTTAAATTTGAACGACTAATTCAAATGGACCAATGCTCATAGTACGATTTGTGCTCGTAACGGCACTACTTCCCCTTTTTTCCCTTGCCCAATCCACTCCCAAACAGTTTACGGTAAAATACATAGAGCAGCCCATTGTGGTTGATGGTATTTTGGACGAATCCGTCTGGGAAATTGCCGAGAGTGCCCACGATTTTCAACAGTATTTCCCATCCGATTCCATTTTGGCCCTCAAGCAGACCGATATCAAGATGCTTTATGATGCCACTACCCTCTATATCGGGATAAAGTTGGACACAGAAGGCAGTGACTACATCATACCCTCGCTGGAACGTGATTACAGGGCCGGGGGAAACGACAACATTAGCTTACTGTTCGACACCTTCAACGATGGCACCAATGCATTTCTCTTTGGTATGAATCCGTATGGCGTGAGGAGGGAGGCCCTTATTTCAAACGGGGGTATCGGCCTTAGTGGTTTCACCACCTCTTGGGATGTAAAATGGCAGGGGGAAGCCAAAATATATGATGGCTATTACGTCTGCGAAATGGCCATTCCCCTAACGTCCTTTAAATTTTCCGAAGGCACCACCAAATGGCGTTTTAATAGCTATCGATTTGATATGCAAACCAATGAGCAGACCACTTGGATGAAGATTCCCCAGAACCAGTTCATTTTTGGCCTTGCTTTTATGGGTGATATGATCTTTGAAAAACCACTGGGCAAATCAAGAACCCCTATGGCACTGATACCCTATATAAACGGTATTGTGGGAAAGGACTACGAGAACAACGAAGATCTTAGCAATTTCAGTTTTGGGGGCGATGCGAAGATATCGATTGGCAATGGAATGAACCTGGATGTGACCATCAATCCAGATTTTTCCAATGTGGAAGTGGACAATTTTTTTACCAACCTCACGCGTTTTGAGGTAACACTGCCTGAAAGACGTCAGTTTTTTATTGACAACAGTGACCTTTTTGGTTCCTTTGGAAACGAAAGGGACTCCAACCCCTTCTTTTCCCGAAGGATAGGTATCGCGGAAAATCTGGAGGACGAAACCATCGAAAATGGTATTGTGGGTGGTGTTAGGCTCAGCGGAAAGCTCAACGACGACTGGCGTCTTGGCTTGCTGAACATTCAGACCGAAGCAGATGAGGAAAACGAAATTCCTAGCAATAACAATACGGTCTTTGCGCTCCAAAAGAAAATGTTCTCAAGGTCCAACCTGAGTTTCATTTTTGTGAACCGACAAACCTTTGAAGATTATGATTTTGTTGAAGATACCGACCGCTACAATCGCGTAGTGGGTCTGGATTACAATTTGGCCTCCAAAGACAATAGTTGGACAGGGAAATTCTTCTACCACAGATCTTTTGCCAATCAAATTGGCAACAGGAACGATGCAGGAGGGGTCGACCTACAGTATAACTCCCGATATTTTAATTATGGGATCCGCGGAAACTTTGTGGGAAATGATTTCCGCTCAGACCTTGGCTTTGTTTTGAGAAATGATATCGTGGCGGCCAGACCTTTTGCCGAAATCAACTTTTGGCCGAGCAAGGGAAAGTTGAACTTTCATGGATTCCGGTTCAGTCCCAATGTCATTTGGCGGCCCACCTTGGATTATCAAAACACGGATTATTTCATTTTTACCGGCTGGAGTGCCCAGTTCAAGACGCAAGAAGAGCTTTCTGCAAGAATGTTCAATCAATTTGTTTTTTTAACAGACCCTTTCGACCCTACGGGAACAGATGGCGGTACGGAACTTCCAGAAGGCGAAGGTTATTATTTCACCAGTTTTGAGGTAGAGTTCCAAAGTGATCGCCGCAAAATATTCTCCTATTCCCTGGAACCGGGTTATGGAGATTTTTATAACGGTACACGTTTTGGTTTTGAGGGGGATGTGAGCCTGCGCTTGCAACCTAAGGTTTTTCTTTCCGTAGGATTGAATTACGATAGCATCAAACTCCCAGAACCCTTTGAAAGTGAGGATATTTTGCTCATAAGCCCACGGATCAACGTTACCTTCAGCAAATCCATTTTTTGGTCCACGTTGGTACAGTACAGTAACCAAAGGGACAATCTTGGTTTTAATTCCAGACTGCAATGGCGTTTTGCCCCCCTTTCGGACCTGTTCATTGTTTATAATGACAATTATTTTGTCAATACCTTTATGCCAAGAACCCGGTCCATAAACCTGAAACTTTCCTATTGGCTCAATATTTAGTTTGCATAGTGGCAACTTTTTAAATCCTGCCGAACCTATTTTCCTATATTTGGTTCCAAAGCCGATCTATACCTATGGACCAAATACCTTTTACTGACGACAAAATCATATTTGCACTGCTATGCCTTTGTTTGGGTTTTGTTTTCTACACCTCTTCATCGGAGACCAAGTTTTGGAAGAAATTCTATTCCGTGGTACCCACGGTGCTCATGTGCTATCTGCTGCCCGCTATTTTGGCCAGTGTGGGCATTGTTGATGAGTCTTCTTCCCAAACCTATTATATGGCCAGCAGGTATCTTTTACCGGCGGCCCTTATCCTCATGACCTTGAGCATTGACCTAAAAGCAATTGCCAATTTGGGTTCCAAGGCTTTGATCATGTTTCTTACCGGTACTTTTGGAATCATAATCGGTGGACCGATAGCCATCTTGATCGTTTCCATATTTTCTCCAGAAACCGTGGGCGGCAATGGTTTTGATGCGGTCTGGAGGGGTTTGGCGACCATAGCTGGAAGTTGGATCGGGGGCGGTGCCAATCAAGCCGCCATGCTGGAGGTCTTCCAATACAATCCGAAGGAATTTTCCAAAATGGTGCTTGTGGACATCGTCATAGCTAACGTATGGATGGCCGTACTGCTGTTCGGCATCGGAAAATCCAAGAAAATCGATACTTGGCTAAAGGCGGATACCTCATCCATAGAAAACCTCAAACAGAAAGTATCCGCGTACACCGAAAAAATAGCCAGGGTCACTTCATTGAAGGATTTCATTATGATGCTCTCCTACGCATTTGTCGGTGTTGGCATTGCACATATTTTAGGGCACCATTTTGCCGGATTTCTAGAAAATAACTTTGAAGTGATCCGAAACAAGGAAAAGATACTCTCTTCCTTGGGCTCTGAATTTCTGTGGATGGTAGTTTTCGCAACGGCAATCGGTATAGGGCTTTCGTTTACCAAGGCCAAAAATTACGAAGGCGCGGGTGCCAGTAAAATTGGAGGTGTTTTCATTTACATTCTGGTTGCCACTATTGGCATGAAGATGGATTTAGGACGGGTTCTGGAAAATCCCGGTCTTATCCTAATTGGTTTAATTTGGATCTGTATCCACGCCGGCTTGTTGATCTTGGTCGCCAAACTGATCAAGGCTCCCTACTTTTTCTTGGCTGTTGGAAGTCAGGCCAATGTCGGCGGTGCTGCCTCGGCCCCTGTTGTCGCTGCCGAATTTCATCCGTCTTTGACCTCTGTTGGCATTTTGTTGGCAGTTTTTGGCTACGTGGTGGGCACGGCGGGCGCCTATATTTGTGCTTTATTGATGGAAGTCGCTTCCAAAGTTTAAATATTCCCCAAGATTGTGCATATTTGCCCTGCAAATTTTAAATGATGAAGCGGATTTTATTTGTAGTACTAGTGGGGGTGGCCATACTTTCCTGCGAAAAGAATACGGAGCAGACCATGACTGTTTCTGGGAATATCAAGGGATTGAAAAAAGGAACCCTGTTCCTGCAACAATTTAGGGATTCCTCCCTTGTCAATGTGGATTCTTTGGTCATCAAAGGAACCGGGCAGTTCAGTTTTTCGCATGAAATCGAGGAACCCGATGTATTCTATCTATATCTTGAAAAAGAGGACAACAACGATATCAACGATCGTATCATATTTTTTGGTGAGCCTGGTGAAATAATAATCAACACCACTTGGAACACCTTTGATAAAAATCCAGAAATATTTGGTTCAAGTGAACATGACAAGTTCGTGGAGTTCAATGAAATGTTGTCTAAATTCAACCTTAGGGATTTGGAGCTTGCCCAATTGACCCTGGCTTCGGAACTGCGGGAAGATTCTTTGGCCTTGGATTCCATCCAAAAGAAAATCGACCAAAACATCATTAACCGGTATCGCTACGTAATAAACTTTGGAATAAACAATGGGGATTCCTATGTAACGCCCTATGCAATAATGACCTCGGCGCTTGAGGCCAATCCAAATTATCTGGATTCCGTGTACAATTCTTTGGATCCCAATGTCGCCGCATCAAAATACGGCAAGGCCCTTAAAGCGTATCTGGAAGCACGGCCTTAGCCTGCCATCTTGTTGAACTGTTCCAAAAGGTTCGAAGTCTTTTGCTCCAGTTTTGTCCGGATTTCTTTGAAGTGTTCCTTGGCGTTTTTCACTTCTTTATTGTGGATCATCCCCATAAGGTCATCAAAAACAGCAATGGCCTCGTCAATGATCAATGATCCTTCTTTGGAATTCTTGTTCCCTGAACCGGCTTCCCAAATGTAAACGGCCTCAATAATGTCGCCAAGTGCAAAGTTGATGTCCTTTTTTAAATCTCGTATACTTGCCATCTCAGAATTTTTTCAAATGTACTATTAAATGGTCACTTCCAAAAGCTTGGCATTGGCAGTGACAATATCAATTGTTTTGCTTGATGCCGCCACCAAAACGGTTTCTCCCTTTTTGACCTTTACAGTCCCAAAATCGTTGGTTATTTCAGCGCTTCCATCCACGCACATGTAAATGGTAAAAGAATCCCTGTCCACGACATCTTGATGCAGGTTTCGGGTCAACTTCAGAAATTTGGTCCTGAAATACGGACAATCAACCATGGTGTTTACTTTGTCCTGCTCGCGTTCATATTCAACCTTAAAATCATCCTTCTTGGCATAATCAATGGCATCTAGGGCCAGTTCGGTGTGCAACTCCCGATAGTTGCCGTCCTTGTCCTTTCTATGGAAATCGAACACCCTATAGGTTATGTCCGAAGTTTGCTGTATCTCGGCCAATAACACCCCCGCACCAATGGCATGGATTTTTCCGGTATTAATGAAAAATGTATCGCCCTCCGCCACCGTTTCATAATGCAGCAGGTCGGTAAGGGTATTGTCCTCCAAGCTTTGAATATATTCCTTTTTATCCACGTCCCTATTGAAACCCACAATGAGCTTGGCCCCTGGATCCGCATCCATGATGTACCACATTTCAGTCTTTCCGAAGGAATTGTGTCTTTTTTTGGCCAATGCGTCATTGGGATGCAACTGAATTGAGAGGTCTTGTTTGGCATCAATGAACTTTATAAGGATGGGGAAATCATGGCCAAAGCGTTCAACAACACTTTGCCCGAGAAGTCTTTCGCCCTCGATGGCAATCAATTCTTGCAATGTTTTTCCTTCTAACGGTCCGTTGGAAACTTCGGAAATGTCGCCTTCCACTCCGGAAATCTCCCAACTTTCACCGGTTATTTCACTTACAATGGGTTTGCCCAATACTTTTTTGAGCTTCGTGCCCCCCCACAGGCGTTCCTTGAGGATGGGTTTAAACTTTATGGGATACAGGTCCATATTATCCTGAATAAGTGACATAATTTCGCGGGGTCTCGTACAGTGTTACCTCCAATTCCTTGGTATCTGCAATATGGGGCCTCAATTTGTTCCAAATGACCACTGCAATGTTCTCCGCCGTTGGGTTCAAATCTTTGAAATCGGGCACATCCAAATTAAGGTTTTTGTGATCCAGCGCATCTTCAACGTGCTCTTTTATCAAATCTTTCAACACCTTCAGATCCATCACAAATCCAGTCTCTTGATCTATTTCACCCGTGACGCTCACAATTAAATCGTAATTATGTCCATGAAATCTGGGATTGTTACATTTTCCAAATACATGGTCGTTCTTTTCATCGCTCCAATCCGGTCTATACAATCGGTGCGCCGCATTGAAGTTGGCCTTCCGGCTTACTTTGACCTTCATTTGCTATCGGATTTTAGGGTGAGGTGCTCATAGAATTTTTCAAAAATGATCTTGAACCATGCGGTGTACTGGTCAGGATTGTTCGAGATATCGGCCTTGATGTCCTCCAAGGCCATCCATTTCCAATCGGCTACCTCACTGGGATTGATATCTGGGACTCCGTTGTAAACACCCATCATCACATGGTCCAGTTCGTGTTCCGTAAGGCCATTGTCAAAAGGAGCTTTATAGATAAAGGAAAAAAGTTCCCGAAGTTCGGCCGTAAAGCCCATTTCCTCCTGTAACCTACGTTTGCCAGCGGTTATATTGTCCTCACCCTCCCTTTGGTGGCTGCAACAGGTATTGGTCCATAAAAGGGGGGAGTGATATTTTTCGCTAGCGCGTTGCTGTAGCATGGTCTCGCCTTTGTCGTTCATTATAAACACGGAAAAAGCGCGATGCAAAACGGCTTTTTCATGGGCTTCCATTTTGGGCATCAGTCCAATGGGCTCATCAGTCTCATTGACCAATATCACATTTTCTTCTTTCATGAAGTAAAAATATGATGTTTGCCCGAATTAATGGGAAAGGAGGTTTCTAAATTGCCTTAAAAGAACCGGGGAGACTTTAAATTACCAACATTTCTAATGAAATCGTACCTAAAGATGACCTCAAAAGAGCCATCGTTGAAGGTTGCAGCACCCAACTCGGTAATCTCACGATCATAGGCAAGCCCTATAAACATGGAATCTGAGATATGAAAACCAAACAGACCACTGAAAGCGGCGTCCCAGCGATAGGCAAGTCCCCCAACGAATTTTTCGTTGAGCATGAAGTTTGCGGACAGATCCACTTGTAAGGGAGCCCCTTGGACCATTTTGGTCAATAAGGTGGGCTTGAACTTTAAGAATGGATTCAAATCCCAGACGTAGCCCGTAATTGCATAAAAGTTGATTTGCTCCTTTGCGGTGGATATTGAGGATTCATCAAAATGGGTGGTTTCCAAGATCCGTGGTGCTGAAAGTCCGGCATAGAAGCGCTCTGTATGGTAATAAACCCCTGCGCCAATATTGGGTGAGAATTTGTTTTGAATATCCTGCTGTGCTTGCAGTTGTGGGTCTATATTGAATTCATCCAATTCGGAATAACGGATATCCAGCATATGGGCACTGGCCTTTAGGCCAAAACTCAGTTTTCCTTCAAAAGAGGTCTGGATCGTATATGAAAAGTCCACATCAAAATAGGTCTCCGAGGTGGGTCCAATCTTGTCATTGACGATGGAAATACCCAAACCTACACCACGGTATCCCATTGGGGTGTGCAAGTTGAGCGTTTGGGTTTCGGGTGCTCCATCCAACCCCAACCATTGGTTACGATATAGGGCGGCAATGCTCAAGTGTCCCCTGGAACCAGCGTAGGCCGGATTGACGCTTACCGTATTGTACATATATTGTGTGTACTGGGCATCTTGCTGACCAAACAGAGTAGTGCCCCAGAACAGGACAAATACAAAAACAAGGGGTTGATATTTCTTTTTAACTAGGTTGTTCATTACAGCAGTGCCGATTCTTTATCTATTAATGTATAGGTAGCCCGAAAGTTGTTTCATGTTTCCGTTTAGGTCTTCGTAGTCTATGATATAGAAATACGTGCCAACGGGCAGTTTGTTGTCCTTGTCCACAGTAACCCTTCCTTCGGAGGTGCCGTCAAACACATTGCCGTTAGTGTTGTATGCCTTGGTCACATAGACCATTACACCCCATCGGTTATAAATTTTAACCGTGTTGTTCGGGTAATTCTCCAGGCCATTGATGGTCAGTACATCGTGCACCCCATCTCCGTTTGGTGTTATCACATTAATGACATCCACAGGATCCACCTGCGATTCACCCAGATCGGAATCTAAATAATTGGGCCTGCCATCTCCATCCGAATCGTCGTTGGCGTAATTGCCATCTAGATCAAGGTCTTCATCAATTGTCTCAATGCCATCGTCATCATCATCGGAATCCCTGAAATCAGGAATACCATCTGAATCGGTATCCAACAAATCTGTAGCAGGATTGTCCAACTCGTCGTTTACATCCAGGTCAATTACCGTTGAACCTTCAAAAGCATCATCCAAACCATCATTGTCCTTGTCGGAACCAATGAATACCACATCTGGAATTCCGTCTTGGTCAAAATCATTTCCTTCGATGGCATCAGGTACGTTATCATCGTCACTGTCTTCATCCACGTAATCAGGTATTCCGTCACCATCTGTATCCAAAGGAATCAACCCAACATTACCCCCATTTTCATAGGCATCATCCAAACCGTTGTCATTGGCATCTACGCCACTTGGTGGAATATAGGACAGCGCATCTTGCGCCTCAATATTGTCTGGAAGCCCATCATTGTCACTATCTATGTCCAAATAATCCGGGATTCCATCGCCATCCGTATCGGTTGGGTTTGTATCCGGGTCATCGTCACCATCGGAATTCAAATCCTCAAAGGCATCAACAATACCATCGTTGTCCGTATCAAGATTTACCCCAGGTGGATTTACCAAAATGGTTATGGTCGCTGTGTCACAGTTTCCGTTGGAATCACAAACCGTATAGTCAAACATATCCGTGCCCAAGAAACCAGGATTCGGTATGTAGGTGATATCGTCATCGGAAGGATTGTTCGGAGTACCATTTTCATTTAATACAACCGTACCATTTGAGGGGCTAGTGGTGGTTATGGTACCCGAGAAAGGAATGTCATTGTCATTTCCTCTCCAAGCCACAATCACTTGAATGTTTTCTTCGGTCGAAGCCGAATCATCAAATGTGTCGACAATTGGCAGTACATCCACCGTAACTGTAGCAGTACTACAAGCGCCGAAGGTGTCGCATACCGTATAATCAAAGGTGTCCGCTCCATTGAAATCCGGATCAGGTATATAGGTCACAATATCGTCGGATGGGTCATTTGGGGTTCCATTACCATTAATGGACACAGAACCATTTGCTGGGTCGGTGGTGATCAATGTACCATCCGTGGGTAAATTGGAATCGTTGACGAATACGGGAACCACAACAGATTCATCTTCGTTAACTGTGATAAGATCGTCAACCAAATTGCCTGCCATGCCCATACAAACTACGGTAAAACGAGGAAGGTCACTGCTGTTACCAGCTTTTGTGATAGTTGCCGTATAGCGCTCCACCGTGGTAGTACTTGTTACCATAGGCCGGGTTTGATCTCCACTTACCGCAGGATTCCAACTAACAGTTGCCCCTGACGGAATACTGGCAGAAATATCCAAAGTGACCTGATTATTTGGAGCGGTACAATCTGTTAAAATAAAATATCCTGTTGCATTGGACCCACATAATGTGCCATCGTAAGTCGCAAAATAAACACCGGGTTGGGTGGCCTCATAAAATGAATTTGTTCCAAGCACAGTTCCCAAATCAGTTGCCTCATACCATTGATAGTTGGTTTCGTCCCCGCTATTGGGAGCTTGAAGCAGGAATTGGGCGCTGGTCAAGTTCAATCCAAAAAAGAAGATTGCCAGTCCGAAAAATAAAGACTTATATGAGATGGTTGATTTCAATTCTTTCCAGTCTTTATTTTCTTATTTTACTACAAATACTACGTTGATCAATGCATTATAATCCGCTGGTTGACCGATGATGTCATAAGTCAACACACCAGTAGCACTGATGCTCATATTGTCAAAAACTGTAGGATCTGCATAGGTTACGTAATAATATAAATCAGAAGCAGCATAAATAGGTACCGTAGCTGGTGCACCGGAACTTGCAACTGTCGGAGAACCATATTGTGCGGTATATTGCGTATAAAGATTCACGGTGAAGCCAGTTCCATTGGTCGAAGCATCAATAGCAATGGAAGGAGGGTAGAAGATTCGTCCAGCTGTTGCCGTTATTTTGGTAATGTCAGTCATAGCCTCATCTACCGTGGTTTCTGAAGCTCCATCCCCATCAACATCTATATCTGCCATTGCAAAAGAAGCTCCCCCATCTGCTCCCACAGTAAGTTCGTTACTTGCATCAGTACTCACTACATTGGCGGTTTGTGCAGGCCCACCATCTTCATCCGCATAGCTTATAACACCTGTTGTTGTGTTTTGGGACAATGATGTTACGGTTTCATTAATATCCACTGAGGCTATTCCCGCCTCAGAGATTGTTGCAATTCGATTACCGGCCACGGTATTAGTTACCGATACGTCGTCGTCAGCGGCGGCGGCCAGTTCGGCGTCCGTGGCAAAGGTGGCGTCAAGGTCAACCCCGGTGGCACCAGCGGCGGCATTGGTCAGTTCCAAAGTGGTGCCCGTGAGCTGTACGTCCGAGAGCTCGTTGGTCGCGTCCGTGTCAAGGTCGTTGGCGATGTGGTTCGCAATGTCGGTCGCGTTGGTCGCTATATCGGTAGTGTTCGTTGCGATGTCCGCTGTGTTCGTTGCAATGTCCGTCGTATTCGTTGCGATGTCGGCAGTGTTGGTGGCGATGTCCGCGGCGTTCGCGGCAACGCCCGCACTGTCGTCAAGGGCGCTCAGGTCTGCCGTCACAAAGCTCGTGCCCTCGTCAATCCTCAGGGTGTTCGTCGGGGAGTCGAAGCTCGCTGCACTGATGTCGTCATCGGCCGCGGCGGCCAGTTCGGCATCCGTGGCAAAGGTGGCGTCAAGGTCCACCCCGGTGGCGCCGGCAGCGGCGTTGGTCAGTTCCAAAGTGGTCCCCGTTAATTGCACGTCCGAGAGCTCGTTGGTCGCGTCCGTGTCAAGGTCGTTGGCAATGTGGTTCGCAATGTCAGTCGCGTTGGTCCCGATATCGGTAGTGTTCGTTGCGATGTTGGCGGTATTCGTTGCGATGTCCGCTGTGTTCGTTGCAATGTCCGCCGTGTTGGTGGCGATGTCGGCCGTGTTGGTGGCGATGTCCGCTGTGTTCGTCGCGATGTCCGCAGTGTTGGTGGCGATGTCCGCGGCGTTCGCGGCAACGCCCGCACTGTCGTCCAGGTCGCTCAGGTCAGCGGTCACGAAGCTCGTGCCCTCGTCGATCCTCAGGGTGTTCGTCGGGGAGTCGAAGCTCGCAGCACTGATGTCGTCGTCAGCGGCGGCGGCCAGTTCGGCGTCCGTGGCGAAGGTGGCGTCAAGGTCCACGCCCGTTGCACCGGCGGCGGCGTTGGTCAGCTCCAAGGTGGTCCCCGTCAATTGCACGTCCGAGAGCTCGTTGGTCGCGTCCGTGTCGAGATCGTTGGCGATATGGTTCGCGATGCCGGCAGCGTTGGTCGAGATGTCGGCCGTGTTGGTGGCGATGTCCGCTGTGTTGGTGGCGATGTCCGCTGTGTTCGTCGCAATATCAGCAGTGTTGGTCGCAATGTTCGAAGCGTTGGTCGCTATATCGGCGGTATTCGTCGCAATGCCCGAGGTATTCGTCGCGATGTCCGCCGTGTTGGTGGCAATGGCAGCGGCATTCGCGGCAACGCCCGCACTGTCGTCAAGGTCGCTAAGGTCGGCCGTCACGAAGCTCGTGCCCTCGTCGATCCTCAGGGTGTTCGTCGGGGAGTCGAAGCTCGCAGCGCTGATGTCGTCGTCAGCGGCGGCGGCCAGTTCGGCGTCCGTGGCGAAGGTGGCGTCAAGGTCAACCCCGGTGGCACCGGCGGCGGCGTTGGTCAGTTCCAAAGTGGTCCCCGTCAATTGCACGTCGGAGAGCTCGTTGGTCGCGTCCGTGTCAAGGTCGTTGGCGATATGGTTCGCAATGTCGGCAGCGTTGGTCGCAATGTCCGCAGTGTTGGTCGCTATATCGGCGGTATTCGTTGCAATGTCCGCCGTGTTGGTGGCGATGTTGGCCGTGTTGGTCGCTATATCGGCAGTATTTGTTGCAATGTCCGCCGTGTTCGTCGCGATGTCGGCCGTGTTGGTGGCAATGTCCGCGGCGTTCGCGGCAACACCGGCACTGTCGTCAAGGTCGCTCAGGTCGGCCGTCACGAAGCTCGTGCCCTCGTCGATCCTCAGGGTGTTCGTCGGGGAGTCGAAGCTCGCGGCACTGATGTCGTCGTCAGCGGCGGCGGCCAGTTCGGCATCCGTGGCGAAGGTGGCGTCAAGGTCAACCCCGGTGGCACCAGCGGCGGCGTTGGTCAGTTCCAAAGTGGTGCCCGTGAGCTGTACGTCCGAGAGCTCGTTGGTCGGGTCGGGATCCGCGTCATTAATATTCAACGTGATAGCATTACCGCCTGAAATACTTATGTTTCCTGGACTACTATCCGTGCTTAATGTTTGACTATCCGTGTTAATAACAGCGGCTAAATCTGCCAACGCTACGGAGAAGGTATTGGTATCCGAATCGGTAATCACCAAGTTGGTATTGGTGCCATCTATCCCAAATGATGTAATTGTAGTATTGGTATCCGTAAGTGTATCGCTAAGACCACTTAAATCAACATTCACACTTCCTCCATTTTCCAGTGTGAGTGTTAAAATGTTTGAGATTCCATCCAAGGTAAATCCCGTCAACTGCTGGTCATCCGAGGAGGTTAGTTCCCATGAAATACCATTCCAGAAATAAATGGTCCCTGTACTGGTGTTGACATAAATATCACCAGCATCTGCCCCACTTGGTGTGGTGGCTCCCGGGCTTGAAACTGCTGTTCCTTTTAAAACTTCACAGTTGCATTGGTCTTGGAGGGTAACTGTGGTTTGAGAATAGGCTATTCCCGAAATGAAAAGTAAGGCAATAGCAATTATGCTCTTTTTCATGAGGTCATTATTAGTTGAGGGTCTTCTTTCTTTATTCAATTTGTGTTTTGCAAGTTTGGATTCAACACCAAATAAAATCTACACCTTACAAAATTACTTTTACCTACAGGGAAGGAAAATATTTGTTGTGTACCTCCAAAAACCCACTGTATAGGGGTTGAATTTTGAGGTTACCATATTCCATAATGTAGATTTTCCAATTGTAATTCATCGATAAAAGCAACGTTTTCAAGGTGTTTGGAACTTGATGAATGTTTTTTGTTCTCTATTGAGAGGTAACTTTGGATTAGTTTTCCCAGCCGTATTTCCTTAACCAAAACACTATGATTTTGACATTATTTGACAGCGATTCGCATCAAAAAAAGGCAATAAATAGGGAATTGGGAATTCTAATTTTTATTGACTCGGTACGTAATCCTTCGATTGGTAATTACTGAGGCCACTTTAATCGTACTAAAAGGTGAAAACTCTGAGGTTGAGTTTGAAAGTGTTCCGGTTGCCGTTATTTTGTTTCCAATAGTGGTTCCGCCTGGAAGTACCAGTAAAAATTCAAATCTGTTGGTAGTATCTGTGTTTCCATCCACATCCGAGTATGGTCCGGTGGTTGCATCCAAATCCGCAATGCTTCCTTCAGTTGCCGTGGCTAGATAAATCTGACCCTCTCCATAATCGGTTGATTGGCCCAAGGTATTATCTCCTTCTGTGGCCGTTCCTTCGTTAATGTCTGTGAAAAAGAACTCGATTGTTGTACCGGGTCTAGCCCAGCCTTTTACCACCAAATTGGTTCCTGATATGGTAACAAAGTTGATTATAGGGAAATTGCTGAGATTATTTGGTCCTGAGTCAATGTCTCCATTGTCATTCACGGTTACCCCATCACCATTTAAGTCTATTCCCAAGGCTGGTGCAGATGTACCATTCGCATAAAAGGAGTTTTGGCTAATCAAATTACCAGCTCCTGAACCCGTTACGATGAGGCCTGCTCCTCCATTCGAGTGGATTATATTATTGGTAATCTGCGAGTTGCTTCCCCCAAGTTCCAAACCCATATTCTTTACGGTTCCAGAACAGTTTCCCCCATCCTGACCGGAGGAGGTAATGGTATTTTCATTAATTGTAATGCTTCCCGAGCTCGCAGCTGCATCAATACCCAAGGAAGCCGCACTTTCAATAAGATTTTGTTGGATGACTATTCCGCTTCCCGCACTTATAGTTATGTTGTCATCGCAGGCTGCATTCCCATTATTGAAAATGTGATTGTTCTGTATGATGTTGGATGTCCCTCCCGCAACTAAAATTCCCGAGCTGGTGTTAGTTGCAATATAATTGCCATCAACAAGCATATTTCCTGCTAGGTTTTCTACGCCATAGTCTATGTTACCGGCATTGGTGCCAGAGGCATTAACGCCCAACAGGTTGCCAATTAGGTTTGCGGAACCGTTGTCAATTCGGATTCCCGAATTGTTGCTCGCATATACGGCCAGATTTCGTATTGTCGTATTGCTTCCTTCCACTACAAAAACATCCCCAGAATTTCTATGTACTTGTATTTCTGGCAAATTATATATTGGGAGTAAAGTTCCGGAAATTCCAACCGCCGTTGCACCTGAACCAACAGTTCCCGCATTCGTATCGCCGGAATATGCCGTTTGGGTCCTTCCATCTATGATGGTATTAGCCGAAGTAATGCTGGACAGCGGGTTGCCATTGGAGATTGAAATATCTGCAAAATTGCCCGAAAAATTGGCATCTGCGGTCCTTCCCAGGGGATCTGTGGAATTGGGTATCATAAAGATGGATGTGTCCTCTCCTGCTGCTGGGTCAAAAATACTGTTGCCTTCGATATCCAGGCCTGTTTCATCAAGGTTGTTGGAGTTTACAATGAACTGTTCCAAGGAGCCCTGTCCATCCTCATTTGTGTTTACAATGGTATTGAAGTTGAAACCAAAATCCAAGCCCACTACCCCATTTCCTGAAATGGCAACTGCAGAGGTAGTCTGCGCCCCAGCCAACGTGCCCGCTGCCACATCTTCCGAAGCCGGTGATGCTCCACCAACTTCATCGGTTACGTCAACAAATGATCCTGAAGTATTATAGTTTCTATACGTTTGAACGGGTAGGCAGGTAGTGCAACCTATTCCGCCTCCCCTATTTGATCTTACAGTAGCGTTTACAACCCTTATGTTGTAGTTTCCATCCACCATTCCCCCAAATATATAATCCCCATTGTTATCTGTGGTTGTAGTTTGAACCAGCGTATTGGTTGAATTGTATAGTTCCAAAGTGGCATTGTTCACCCCAATGCCTGAAGCTGTGGCCATATCCCTACCTGCACCTCCCGGATAATTTGTATCCTCAAAAACAGTACCGGTAATCAAGTTGGATTGTACCCGAATCAAAACCGCATTGAAAAAAACCGCATCATTGGCTACAGAAACATTGGCCGTTACTTGGGAATCTCCCGGGGTAATAAATGTAGATATATTGTAGGTATCCAAATCCAAGCCATAGGGTGTGGAGTCATCATATGCCGGGCTTTGAGTGTCATCATAGATAGTGGAATTGTATGCATTGTTCCCCGTTTGACCTCCATCGCCGCTAAGCACAAAGTTTGTTCCGGATTGATTTGTGATCGAAAGAGACTCCGCTGCCCCAGACAATGTGCTATCACCTTCCCAGGATAGGAATGTCGCCTTAGCACCCGAGCCTGCTATGGCGTAGAAGGAATCCAAGGTAAATGAATCACTGTCATTTCTAAGACGCTGGAATCCTTGATATAAATTGATACTCGCCGCTGGAAGTGTGGGGTCGTCATAAAAAACAATCAACGCCCAACCGCCCAATACTCCCTGACTACCGCAGGTAGTGACGTTATCTATGGTCAAATCGGCGAAATCATAGGAATTGGTGGAAGGATCAACAACTCCCGTTACAATGGAGGTTACATCGCTCAAATAACTCCAATAAGTTGCTGAAAAGGCATTATAGGCAATGTCGGCAGTAACCGCCTGTCCTTCAAAAGTTACATCGGTATCCATCGTCGAACTTGAATGTGCCCAATATAGATATGCCTTTCTGATAGTGGCTGTTCCCGGAATTGGTGCTATCAATGTAGCTGAACTGGAGTTTGCCACTGCACAGGGATCTGTTCCATTATCTGCGGTACGAAGGGTGTTTCCGGTAACCACATAATCTACGTTTCCATAAATCTCTTCATATAGCGTCAAAGGGGCATCCGACGAGATTTGGGTATTTATTGTTCCGATTGCCGTATCCGTAATATCTACAGTTCCATCTGAAGCACTGGTAAACTGTATCGTAAAAGTTTCATCTGATTCCAAAATGGCATCACTGGTTATCGGCACCGCTATTATTTGGGTGTCACCAAGTGAACCGTTAAAATTCAATGTTCCTGTTGTACTCGTATAATCGCTTCCTGCCAAGGCAGTTCCATCCACTGTTTGAAAATTTGCCGTAAACGGACCTGAAGCGCTTGCACCGGTATGTGTAACCGTAAAAACTGCTGTTCCGGCTGTTTCGTCAACGGAAACATCTGCAATGCTAAGGGTTGGCCCTGGGGTAAAACATGAAACCGTTCCCTCCCATCCATTGTCTGTGATGCTAAAATCTGAGGTAAACCTAAAGGTCAAACATCCTGAAATATCTGTTGATGTTATTATCCCCGGCAAGTTTCCATTATGAAATTGTCCTATCAAAGTACCTCCCGTGGTGGTTCCTTCGTACACAAACAAAAAATCAAAACCACTCTCAACATCAAAACTGGTAAAATTTACCCTGGTAAAACTGCCCGGGGTATCTGGGCAAATTGTATAGGTAATATCCTCGTTGTTGGTATAGGTTGATGATGCTCCTCCTGAATCCAAAAAAACGCCGCTACACGTATTCACCGTGGCGCCATCCGTTATTACCAACGCATCATTATCATTGATGGTACCTGTGCCGGTATCTGTAATATTGACTGATCCATTGGAAGTTGCGGTAAATTCAATTGTAAAAGTTTCTGAATTTTCCAAGGTCCCATCATCTATAATAGGTATTGAAATGGTGTCCGTATCTCCACTTGTTCCATTGAAATTCAAAGTCCCCGAGGTAAATGTATAATCACTACCTGCATTTGCTGTACCATCTACCGTTTGGAAACTTACCGTAAAGGCTCCTGCGGTGCTGGGGCCTGTATGGGTAACGGTAAAAATGGCATTCCCCGTTCCTTCATCAAAGGCAAGATCCCCTACATTGACCGCTGGGCTAAAGGTGACTGTAAACAAAACATTGTCCACATAAACGGTCTCACCCCCGCCCCAACTAGAGTCTCCCCCAACAAACCGTATGGAAGATGAAGAGGACATCTGATCTGCCGATAAGTTGTGGGTTATGGAACTGGAGATGGAGCTATTGATTGTCGCAATGGTCTGGTACGACGCAGTTGTGCTGTTATACAATTCTACCAATAGTGACTCATTTCCTCTTGAGGTAGCATCATAATCCAGAGTAAGCGTTGCACTGATTGCGGTAGAAAGGTTCAAATCTCGACTAATGGTCCTACCATCCAAATTGTTAAATTCCAATTCTCCTCCAACGATTTCTATCCGGCCTGATGTCGCACTGTTATCGTCACCACTTTCAACCCAGTTGCCGGAAAAGTTTTGAGTTCCGTTATTATTGCCATAAGAGGCTGATGCAAATTGGTCACGAAACGTCTCCTGAGCCTTCATGGGTATGGCTAGGATTGTACTCAGGACCATCAATACAAAAAAGTTTCGTGTTTTTAAGACTGGTTTTGATTTCCACATGGATCTGGCAAATTGCTAATTTTTCAAATGTAATATGGCCTGTCATCACTGCTAAATATTTGTTGTGAAAGGGGTTATCGATAAAGTGTATATCCATATTTGTGCTGTTAGCCAAATCAATATCTACTATGGAACCAATAAAAAAAGCGGCCAGATGGGCCGCTTTTTACTGATGATAGCTCAAATGCTATTCAAAGATGATAAATTCAGACCTACGATTGAGCTGATGTTTTTCTTTGGAGCATGGTATACCGTTTGCGCAGTCATTCACCAATCTGGTTTCACCGAATCCTTCCCCACGCAACCTGTCTGGTGAAATTCCTTTGGAGACCATATAATTCACCGTGGATTCCGCTCTTTTCTGCGACAACCATTTGTTATAGGCGTCGTTGCCACGGCTATCGGTATGGGAATTCACCTTTATTTTTAGGCTTGGATATTTTTCCATCGCCACAATCACTTTCTGTATCTCGATCTCGGCATCAGGGCGGATATTGAACTTGTTCAAATCAAAGTAAATGGTGCTAAGCTGTAGTAATTTTGCAAGGTCATCACCAAAACCACCAGTCACTACATCGCGTTCCAAATAGAAATCAATAATTCGGGGTTTTCCGTAGGATTTGTTCAAATACTCCTCCGCTGGGACATAGCCATCACGTGAAGCCCTAACAAAATTTCCCTTGGAACAATCCAATTGCAGGACATAGTTCCCTTCAGCATCTGTGATAGTGGATGAAACCTCGTTGTTCTCCTCATCAATGACCATTACCGTAGCGCCCGCCAGTACTTCATTCGATATGCGGTCACGGACGGTTCCTGTCACATCCTGGATACAATCCAGTACCAAAGGCTCCGTTTGCGCAAAGGTGTAGATATCATCCTCTCCCATGCCCCCTTCCCTATTGGATGAGAAGTAGCCTGTATTGGTTTCGTCGTCAATGATGTATGCAAAATCATCTTTTGGGCCGTTTATGGGCCTTCCCACGTTCACTATGGGTTGATCAAAGTCGTCAAAGGCAATTTTTGTGGCAAAAACATCCAATCCCCCCAGACCTTGATGTCCATCAGAAGAAAAATAAAGCACCCCGGACGAACTGATGAAAGGAAAGGTCTCCCTCGCCGTTGTATTTATATTTTTCCCCAAATTGATTATGGGGCCATAGGTGCCATCACCAATGATGTTCGTCATGAAAATATCCGATTCCCCAAGGCTTCCCGGCATATCGGAAACAAAATAAAGTCTTTTTTCATCTGGGCTCAGCACTGGGTGCGCGACTGAATACGAATCATTGTTGAACGGAAGTTCCAAGACGTTCGTCCACTCGCCATCAATCAGCTCCGCACTATAAATCTTCAGGCGAATCACGCCTTCTTGATCCTTATATTTTTTACCATCCAGAAAGTTGTTCCGGGTGAAGTAGATGGTCGTTCCATCTTTGGTTACAGCAGAAGTCGATTCATGCAGCCTCGTGTTCACATCGCCCTCCAATTTGACCACAGTACTATCTGAAATCGCATCCGCGTCAACCTTGTACAAATCGAGAAAATCCTTTGAATTCCAAGTATGCCTATACCGCGCCAGATTCCCTGTATCGCGATCTGAAGAAAAAATAAGTCCCTCCTTATAAAAGGAAGCGGCAAAGTCTGAATATTTGCTATTGTACTTAAACAGCTTCACATCGTACCTTCCTGAGTTCTCTTCAATCTTGGAAAGATAATCCTCATCAAAACCTTCCAATGATGAGGTCACTTCCTTAAACCTGGCCATTATCCTAGTTGATTCTTCGTACTGTTCCAATGTCTTTAAACTTTGGGCATACCGGAACAGGTATTCGGGTTCCATTTCTCCGGGGTAGGTCTCAATCAATTTTTTGTAAATCGCGGCCGCTTCTTCATAGTTGCCCGTGAAATAGTATGAATTGCCCAAGCGCTTCAACAGATCTGAAGATACAAATCCCTTGTCCAACACTTTCTTGTAGATATCGATGGCGGGGCTAAAGGAGTATTCTTTGTATCGCTCGTCCGCCTTTTCCTTTACTTTGGCCTGCTGCCGGTCTGGAATGCTGTCCTGTGCCTTGGCAACGAGGACACCGCCCAAAAGCAAAATAAAGACGAAGTGTATTCTTTTTAGCATGCTGTACCCGTATTAAAAGAATCTAGGTGAAACGGTCCTTTGAAATGATTTCAACAGCTCCAGCCTCAGAAAAATCTCAAATGAACCATCATTGAACTGCGTCCCTCCCAAATCAGTAGTTTCCCGGTCATAGGCCAATCCAATCATAATCTGGTCCGTGATCTGGAATCCTGCCAATGCGCTCACTGCGGCATCCCATCTGTAGGCAGCCCCAAAATTGAACTTGTCCGCAAAGAGGAAATTGGCCGATACATCAACCTGTAATGGTGCTCCACCAACGGCTTTGGTCAAAAGTGCTGGTTTAAATTTAAGATCGGCTCCAAAATCAAAGACGTACCCTGTTATAAAATAAAAGTTGATTCGCTCGGCCGACAAAAAGTTGACGGACTCATCGGAATTGTCATTGTCAAAATATTCCGTTTCCAAGATATTCGGCGCTGAAATCCCAGCATAAAACCTGTCCGTATGATAATACAGTCCCAAACCAAAATTGGGGTTGAACTGGTTGTCGATGTTGTCCTGCTGCACTACTTCCTGGTCAAAATTCCGAAGGCCGTTGAAATCCAAACTGATCATATTTCCGCCCGCCTTCAATCCAAAAGAGAGCTTGGCATCCCCCGCAAACTCCAAGGTATACGAAATCACCGCATCCAAATACGTTTCTTGGACAACACCATCCCCAATATTATCATTCACTATTGAAACACCATACCCCAACCTGCTGTTCCGAATTGGCGAGTGCAGGTTTATGGTAAACGTTTCCGGTGCGCCGTCCAAGCCCACCCATTGGGATCTATATAGACCGGCAAAGCTCAACTGCCCCCTGGAACCCGCATAGGCAGGGTTTACACTCAAGGTATTGAACATATACTGGGTATATTGTGCATCCTGTTGGGCCAAAAGACTTTGGAAAACAGCTCCTAAAAATAAAAATGAAATTAAAAAATGTCTTTTAATCATTATGATGCTATGTGTTACCTGCTGATATAAATGTATTCGGAGTCCGTGAAACTTCCCTTATCCGTTTCGTAGTCAAATATATAAAAATATACCCCTGCAGGAAGGTAGTCGTTTACACTCAAGGAAGACCTGCCACGGGAACGTCCGTCAAAAACGTTTCTTACATTGTCATAGTCTTCACCCTCATAAACGGCTACGCCCCAACGATTGAAAATCCGAAGTGTGCTTGATTTAATTTTACTGACTCCCCTTATGAATAAAAAGTCGTTCTTTAAATCCCCGTTTGGGGTCAACATCTGATTTACCTCTATTTCTTCGTCCTCTGGAACTTCCTCGACAAGAACCGTCACCGTGCCCGTGTCGCAGTTGTCGGGGTCCGCGATCTCGCAGATGGTGTACTCTATGGTGTAGGTGCCCTCGGGGGTGCCCTCGGCAACGCTCACGCTGCCGTCCGCGTTGATGGTCAGCTCGTCCGTGGGGGTCGAGGTCAGGATGACGTCCTCCAGGGTCACGGGGCCGCCGTCCAGGGTGTCGTTGTCCAGCACGTTGGCATCCGGTACCGTGCCGCCGGAACCATCCGTCACAAAGGTGTCGTCCACCGCATCGATAACATTGCCCATGCCGGGGTCCACCGTCACGGTCACCGTGCCCGTGTCGCAGTTGTCGGGGTCCGCTATCTCGCAGATGGTATATTCTATGGTATAGGTGCCCTCGGGGGTACCCTCGGCAACGGTAACACTGCCGTCGGGGTTGATGGTCAGCTCGTCCGTGGGGGTCGAGGTCAGGATGACGTCCTCCAGGGTCACGGGGCCGCCGTCCAGGGTGTCGTTGTCCAGCACGTTGGCATCCGGTACCGTGCCGCCGGTACCGTCCGTCACAAAGGTGTCGTCCACCGCATCGATCACGTTGCCCATGCCGGGGTCAACCGTCACGGTCACCGTGCCCGTGTCACAGTTGTCGGGGTCCGCTATCTCGCAGATGGTGTATTCTATGGTGTAGGTGCCCTCGGGGGTGCCCTCGGCAACGGTAACACTGCCGTCGGGGTTGATGGTCAGCTCGTCCGTGGGGGTCGAGGTCAGGATGACGTCCTCCAGGGTCACGGGGCCGCCGTCCAGGGTGTCGTTGTCCAGCACGTTGGCATCCGGTACCGTGCCACCGGAACCATCCGTGGCAAAGGTGTCGTCCACCGCATCGATCACATTGCCCATGCCGGGGTCCACCATCACGGTCACCGTGCCCGTGTCGCAGTTGTCGGGGTCCGCTATCTCGCAGATGGTGTACTCTATGGTGTAGGTGCCCTCAGGGGTGCCCTCGGCAACGGTAACACTGCCGTCGGGGTTGATGGTCAGCTCGTCCGTCGGGGTCGAGGTCAGGATGACGTCCTCCAGGGTCACGGGGCCGCCGTCCAGGGTGTCGTTGTCCAGCACGTTGGCATCCGGTACCGTGCCGCCGGAACCATCCGTGACAAAGGTGTCGTCCACAGCATCGATCACATTGCCCATGCCGGGGTCAACCGTCACGGTCACCGTGGCCGTGTCGCAGTTGTCGGGGTCCGCGATCTCGCAGATGGTGTACTCTATGGTGTAGGTGCCCTCAGGGGTGCCCTCGGCAACTGTAACACTGCCGTCGGGGTTGATGGTCAGCTCGTCCGTCGGGGTCGAGGTCAGGATGACGTCCTCCAGGGTCACGGGGCCGCCGTCCAGGGTGTCGTTGTCCAGCACGTTGGCATCCGGTACCGTGCCACCGGAACCGTCCGTGACAAAGGTGTCGTCCACAGCATCGATCACATTGCCCATGCCGGGGTCAACCGTCACGGTCACCGTGCCCGTGTCACAGTTGTCGGGGTCCGCGATCTCGCAGATGGTATATTCTATGGTATAGGTGCCCTCAGGGGTGCCCTCGGCAACGGTAACACTGCCGTCGGGGTTGATGGTCAGCTCGTCCGTGGGGGTCGAGGTCAGGATGACGTCCTCCAGGGTCACGGGGCCGCCGTCCAGGGTGTCGTTGTCCAGCACGTTGGCATCCGGTACCGTGCCACCGGAACCATCCGTGGCAAAGGTGTCGTCCACCGCATCGATCACGTTGCCCATGCCGGGGTCCACCGTCACGGTCACCGTGGCCGTGTCGCAGTTGTCGGGGTCCGCGATCTCGCAGATGGTATATTCTATGGTATAGGTGCCCTCCGGGGTGCCCTCGGCAACGGTAACACTGCCATCTTCATTGATGGTCAGCTCGTCCGTGGGGGTCGAGGTCAGGATGACATCCTCCAAGGTCACGGGACCACCGTCCAGGGTGTCGTTGTCCAGCATGTTGGCATCCGGTACCGTGCCGCCGGAACCATCCGTGACAAAGGTGTCGTCCACCGCATCGATCACGTTGCCCATGTCAGGATCAAGATAATCGGGTGTGCCATCTTCGTCCGTATCATCGTTGGTGGGGTCACCGTCACCGTCAGCATCCTCATCTGGGGTGTCTATTCCATCACCGTCGTCGTCAATATCACGATAGTTTACGTCTTCTGTACCATCGGTGTCGGGTAAATCGTTCGCTGGGTCATCAATTTCATCATTAACATCATAGCCGTCATTTATATCACTACCCTCATAACCATCATCCAGACCGTCGTTATCCGTATCGGTTCCTGTGTAGGTCTGATCCGGAATACCATCAAAATTGAAGTCATTCCCTTCATTGTTATCAGCGACAAGGTCATTATCGGTGTCATCATCCAAGTAGTCAGGTGTACCATCCCCGTCTGTATCGACCGGAATTATACCATCATTTTCATAAGCATCATCCAAGCCATCTTGATCGGTGTCATTTCCAGAGGGTGGAATATATCCCGCGGTTGTTTGGCCTTCCACATTGTCTGGAATACCATCATCATCGCTATCAATATCCCTAAAATTAGGAAGCGGGTCCTGATCTGAATTGATGGGTACAATTCCCCCACAAGAACCAGGGTACTCTTCGTATTGATCATCCAGCCCATTTCCATCCGTATCCATGCCGCTGGGTGGAATATAGTTATCCACATGTTGGGCCTCTATATTGTCCACTATTCCATCATCGTCAGAATCGATATCCCTGTAGTCGGCTATGCCATCCGAATCGGTGTCCACAGGTTGAAGGCCTCCTATAAAAGGACAGGATTCCTCGCAGGCGCCCAACGTATCTCCATGATTCAGGTGTGCCTGGACCGCCGCTGGAGCAACACTTATGGTATGGTATCCTTGTCGTGGATTTTTATAACTCTTATCTTCTTTATGACAAAGTTCCACTTTGTCGGCTCCTTTGTAATTTGAATTCTTGCCGTTGAAGTCACAGGTGCCATCACCTTGGGGTTCATAGGCGTCATCCAAGCCATTTTGGTTATAGTCCTTACCAGAGAGGGCGATAAAGTCTGCTGATGACTGCGCCTCCACATTGTCAATGATGCCGTCATTGTCGGAATCGACATCTTTATAATCTGGCACTCCATCCCCATCGGTGTCCACAGGGGTCAATCCTTCACAATTCCCGTAGGGAACTTCATAAGCATCATCCAGGCCATTGTGGTTTTTATCCTCGCAAGATGGCGGGATGTATCCTTCTGTGGTCTGTGCCTCCACATTGTCTATTATCCCATCATTGTCCGAGTCGATATCCAAATAATCGGGAATACCATCATTGTCCTGATCTGAAGGTTGGGTCGTGCAACTGCCGTCCCCATCTTTATTGGAATCCTCCACAGTGTCAATGATGCCATCGCCATCGTCATCCAAATCTTTGTCATCAGATATTCCATCGCCATCGGTATCCACATAGTTTGAAGGAGGCACCAAAGCGTTGTTAGATGAGCCATTGAAAGAAACAATGGTTGGGTATAAGGTGAGTACAAGGACAAGGAAAATTATATTCAGGCTTCTTTTCCCAAAATCCGTGAAAGTAATGTTCTCCATAAATGATAAGTTTTGGTCAACTAATCACCATGGCCTGTAGTTCTCGTAAGTGTAAGAAAATTGGGGTTCTCAGTAATATTTTGTCTTGATTTGAGCAATACGTGCACACCAAGTCCAAAATGGCTACATAATTAATGCATTTATACTTAATCGCCTATTATTATCGACAAAAAGCTTATTCATCATCATTAGCTGCCAAAAATTTCCTTGGATGGACTCCATTGGGAAAGCTTCGTTTGCCCTCCCATGCTGTCAACCAAAACAAGCAATGAAAATACATCTCTTTTTTGTGTTTTTATGATTGTGGCCGCTTCTTTTTTTCTCTTAACTATCAACAGTCATCAATCATTTATGTCCAAGCCTTGTAAAAGTTTTAATTACGCTATTTTTGCCGAAATTTTTGTTGATGGATTTTGAAAAGGAAATAGCGAGACGTCGCACTTTTGGCATTATTTCGCACCCGGATGCCGGAAAAACCACCTTGACCGAAAAGTTGCTTCTCTTCGGGGGGGCCATTCAGGAGGCTGGTGCCGTAAAAAGCAATAAGATAAAGAAGTCCGCCACAAGTGATTTTATGGAAATTGAACGGCAAAGAGGTATCTCCGTTGCCACCTCGGTATTGGCGTTTAACTACAAAAACAAGAAAATCAATATTTTGGACACCCCTGGGCACAAAGATTTTGCAGAGGATACCTTTAGAACGCTAACCGCTGTGGATAGTGTGATCGTGGTGATCGATGTGGCCAAAGGTGTGGAAGAACAGACCGAAAAATTGGTGGAGGTCTGTCGCATGCGGAACATCCCCATGATCGTTTTCATCAACAAGCTGGACCGCGAGGGCAAGGACGCTTTTGACCTCTTGGACGAAGTGGAACAAAAGTTGGGCCTTACCGTAACTCCCTTGAGTTTTCCCATTGGCATGGGCTATGACTTTAAAGGCATTTACAACATTTATGAAAAAAACATCAATCTGTTCAGTGGTAATAGTAAAAAGAACATTGAGGAAACCATCGCTTTTGACGACATTGATAGTCGGGAATTGGAAAAAATCATTGGAACTTCGGCTGCTGAAAGCCTGAGGGATAACCTAGAGTTGGTAGACGGTGTTTATCCCGAATTTGACAAGGAGGCCTATTTGAAGGGTGAATTGCAACCGGTGTTTTTTGGTTCAGCGCTCAATAATTTTGGCGTGCGTGAGCTTCTTGATTGTTTTGTGGACATTGCTCCCCCACCTAGACCCAAGATGGCAGAAGAGCGATTGGTTAAGGCCAATGAGAAGGATTTTTCCGGTTTTGTTTTTAAGATCCATGCCAACATGGATCCCAAGCATCGTGACCGGCTTGCCTTTATCAAGGTGGTTTCCGGTACTTTTGAAAGAAACACGCCCTATTTGCATGTACGGCATGACAAAAAACTGAAATTTTCAAGTCCCAATGCCTTCTTTGCTGAGAAAAAAGAGATTGTGGATGTATCCTATCCCGGGGACATTGTAGGCTTGCACGATACTGGCAACTTCAAGATCGGCGACACCTTGACCAGTGGCGAGCACCTGCATTATAAAGGAATCCCTAGCTTTTCCCCAGAGCACTTTAGGTATATAAACAATGCCGACCCCATGAAGGCCAAGCAATTGAACAAGGGCATTGACCAGCTCATGGATGAGGGGGTGGCACAGCTTTTCACCTTGGAAATGAATGGCAGGAAGGTCATTGGAACGGTTGGGGCATTGCAATATGAGGTTATCCAATACCGTTTGGAGCACGAATATGGGGCAAAATGCACTTATGAGAACTTCCCGGTACATAAAGCCTGTTGGGTAGATCCAGAAAATGAGCAAAATGAGGAATTCAAGGAGTTCAAACGGGTTAAACAAAAATTCTTGGCGACGGACAAACGGGGGCAGCTTGTTTTTTTGGCGGATTCTGCCTTTTCCTTGCAAATGACGCAACAAAAATATCCTTCGGTAAAGCTTCGGTTTACTTCTGAAACCACAGTATAAAAGAAAAGTTATTAATGGCAATCAAAGCCCTCCACTTTTGAGGAAAAGTACCTGTGTGTCAACTTTTTTTGTACTTTCTACCTCGTTAATCACTAAATAACCATTATTATGAGTACTGATTCTACCAATAAACCGCCCGTTTGGTTCTGGGTGGTGGGCGTTCTTGCCCTAGTATGGAACATTATGGGTGTGATGGCCTATTTGGGCCAGGCCTATATGAGCATTGAGGACCTTGAAAAGATGACACAGGCCCAACGTGAACTTTTTGAAGGACAACCGGCTTGGGTTACCGCTGCATTTGCCATTGCGGTTTTCGGGGGCACCTTGGGATGCATAGCCCTTTTGCTAAGAAAAAAATGGGCCAAAACTGTGTTTATCATTTCCCTATTGGGTATTGTTGGCCAGTTCATCTACAACCTTTTCCTAAGCAATGCGATTGAAGTTTATGGAAACCAGGCAATTTTTATGCCCATTGTTGTGGTCGTGGTTGGTGTTTTGTTGGTCCTTTTGTCCAAAAAGGGCATTCAAAAGGGATGGCTAAGCTGATGCATTTTTAAAAAAACATAAAAAAAACCTGACCAAGAAGTCAGGTTTTTTTATGCTATGCTTCCCCAGTGGGCCCAAAATTCAATGGGATGTGGGGTTGCTCATAGTCCTGAATGGGACCATGTGCTTTTTCAAATCGGGCAACATTGTCATTCAAGGCCTTCAAGAATTTTTTGGCATGTTGTGGTGTTAGAACTATACGGCTCTTCACTTTTGCCTTTGGTGCACCGGGCATCATGCTTATGAAATCAACAACAAATTCGGAGGCCGAATGATTGATAATGGCCAAATTGGAATAGATTCCCTCTGCCGTTTTTTCATCCAGTTCAATATTGAGTTGTTTTTGGTGCTGTTTTTTTTCTGCCATAATTTCATTTTATAAATTAAAAAAGAAAACCCTGACCAAGGCCAGGGTTTGCATTTTAAAATTTGAATTCCTCTTTTCGGGCCATGATCTCATCGTATTCCTCCTTAGATCCTACGATGATGCTGTCATAATCCCGCATACCGGTACCGGCTGGAATTTTATGTCCTACGATTACATTTTCCTTCAACCCTTCTAGGTCATCGATCTTACCGCTTACGGCAGCTTCGTTCAACACCTTGGTGGTCTCCTGGAACGATGCCGCAGAGATAAATGACTTGGTTTGCAATGAAGCCCGTGTGATACCCTGCAAGATCGGGGTTGCGGTGGCCGCAACAGCATCCCTGGCCGTAACCAAGGTCTTGTCCTCTCTTTTCAAAATGGAGTTTTCATCACGAAGCTCCCTGGCCGAGATGATCTGGCCTGGCTTCAATCTTTCGGAATCGCCTGCATCCTCTACCACTTTCATTCCGAAAATCTCGTCATTCTCTTGGATGAAATCGTCTTTGTGCACCAATTGGTTCTCCAAGAACGTAGTGTCCCCGGAATCTTCAATCCGTACCTTTCTCATCATCTGTCTCACAACAACTTCAAAGTGCTTGTCGTTGATTTTCACCCCTTGCAAACGGTACACTTCCTGAACCTCGTTCACCAGGTACTGTTGAACCGCGGATGGTCCTTTGATGGCCAAAATATCCTCAGGAGTGATGGAACCATCTGAAAGCGCCATTCCTGCCCGTACATAATCGTTCTCCTGTACCAAAATTTGATTGGAGAGTTTTACCAGATACTTTTTGATCTCACCTGTTTTGGACTCGATGACGATTTCCCGGTTACCTCGCTTGATTTTTCCGAAGGAAACCACACCATCGATTTCTGAAACCACTGCTGGATTGGAAGGGTTTCGAGCTTCGAACAACTCCGTAACCCGTGGAAGACCACCTGTAATGTCACCAGCTTTGGCGGATTTACGTGGTATCTTGACCAAAATCTTTCCTTCCTTGATTTTCTCGCCGTTGTCCACCATCAAGTGGGAACCTACCGGCAAGTTGTATGAACGCAATGTTTCTCCCTTACCATCTTTGATCAATAGCGTTGGGATAAGCTTCTTGTTTCTGGATTCAGAAATAACCTTCTCCTGGAAACCTGTTTGCTCATCGATTTCCACTTGGTAGGTAACACCCTGCTCAATATTTTCATAGGCAATCTCACCCGTGAACTCGGAAACAATAACACCATTATAGGGATCCCATTGGCAAATTACCTCGCCCTTTTTCACCGTTGCGCCATTTTTTACGAACAACTGAGATCCGTAAGGAATGTTGTTGGTGCTCAGGGTTATGCCTGTTTTGGCATCAATGATCTTGATTTCAGAGGTTCTGGAAATCACAATGTCCGCTTTTTTGCCTTCACTGTTCTCTCCTTCCACTACCCTCAAGTCTTCTATTTCCGCGATTCCACCAAACTTGGATTCCAATTTGCTTTCCTCGGAAATGTTACCTGCGATACCTCCCACGTGGAACGTACGCAAGGTCAACTGCGTTCCTGGTTCCCCAATGGATTGTGCAGCTATTACACCAACGGCCTCACCTCGCTGAACCATCTTATTGGTGGCCAGGTTACGTCCATAGCACTTGGAACAGATTCCTTTTGCTGCTTCGCAGGTCAATGCTGAACGAACCTCTACTTTTTCAATGGGTGTGTCCTCAATTTTCTTCACATCGGCCTCGGAAATTTCCTGTCCGGCCCTCAACACCAATTCTTCCGTTAGCGGGTTGTATACATCATGCAATGAAACACGTCCCAGGATTCTTTCTCCCAGTGTCTCCACCACTTCTTCATTCTTCTTCAAGGCTTCTACCTCTATTCCCCTGAGTGTGCCACAATCCTCTATGTTGATGATCACATCTTGAGAAACATCCACCAAACGACGGGTAAGGTATCCGGCATCCGCTGTTTTCAATGCGGTATCCGCAAGTCCTTTACGTGCACCGTGGGTAGAGATAAAGTATTCCAAAATGGAAAGTCCTTCCTTAAAGTTGGAAAGAATCGGGTTTTCAATGATCTCTCCGCCTCCGGCTGTCGATTTTTTGGGCTTGGCCATCAGTCCACGCATACCGGTCAACTGGCGAATCTGCTCCTTGGAACCCCTCGCACCGGAATCCAACATCATGTACACAGAGTTGAATCCTTGCTGATCTTCCCGAATTCGCTTCATGGCCAGCTCGGTCAACATGGCATTGGTTGATGTCCAAACGTCGATTACCTGGTTGTATCGCTCGTTGTTGGTTATCAATCCCATGTTATAGTTCATCATGATGCCATCAACCTGCTCGTTGGCGTCGGCAATCATTTCATTTTTCTCCTCCGGGATAATAATATCTCCCAAACTGAAGGACAGACCGCCTTTAAAAGCGAACTCATATCCCATGGTCTTGATCTTGTCCAAAAACTCCGCAGTGGTGGGAACATCGGTCACCGCCAAAATATCGCCGATGATATTTCTCAAGGCTTTTTTGTTCAATACGGTGTTGATATATCCAGCCTTTTCAGGGACCACGCTGTTGAACAATACTCTACCTACGGTAGTCTCGATGATCTGGTTGACCAGTTCACCTTCTTTGTTAAAGTCCTTTACCCTAACCTTGATTCCGGCATTTAACTCAACCTTTCCTTCGTTGAAGGCAATTACAACTTCCTCATCTGAGTAGAAAGTAAGGCCTTCCCCTTTCACAGGCACTTCTGGGGTCGATTTTCTCTCCTTGGTCATGTAGTACAGTCCCAATACCATATCCTGGGAGGGTACAGTAATCGGAGAACCGTTTGCTGGGTTCAATATATTCTGGGAGGCCAACATCAAAAGCTGTGCTTCCAAAATGGCCTCTGGACCCAATGGAAGGTGCACCGCCATTTGGTCCCCATCAAAATCCGCATTGAATGCGGTACAGGCCAATGGGTGCAAACGAATGGCTTTACCCTCTATCAATTTGGGCTGAAATGCCTGGATACCCAAACGGTGCAATGTGGGGGCCCGGTTCAATAGTACTGGGTGCCCTTTGATCACGTTGTCCAAAATATCCCAAACAACAGGCTCTTTTTTATCAATTATCTTTTTGGCCGATTTTACGGTCTTTACGATACCTCTTTCAATCAACTTACGGATTACAAAAGGTTTGTAAAGCTCCGCTGCCATGTCTTTTGGAAGACCGCATTCGTACAATTTCATTTCCGGTCCAACAACAATCACGGAACGGGCAGAATAATCCACACGCTTACCGAGCAAGTTTTGACGGAAACGACCTTGTTTTCCTTTCAACGAATCGGAAAGGGACTTCAACGGCCTATTGGATTCTGTTTTAACCGCGGAAGCTTTTCTTGTATTGTCGAAAAGGGAATCCACAGCTTCTTGGAGCATACGTTTCTCGTTCCTCAAGATTACCTCTGGGGCCTTGATCTCCATCAATCGTTTCAAACGGTTGTTACGGATGATTACCCTGCGGTATAGATCGTTCAAATCCGAAGTGGCAAAACGGCCTCCATCCAAGGGAACCAATGGTCGCAACTCTGGTGGGATCACAGGGATTACCTTCATGATCATCCACTCTGCTTTGTTTTCCCTATTATCTTGGGACTCACGAAGTGCCTCCACCACTTGAAGTCGCTTGAGCGCTTCTGTTTTTCGCTGCTTGGAAGTCTCGGTATTGGCTTTGTGGCGCAGTTCGTACGACAATTGTTCCAAATCGATTCTGGACAATAGGTCAATCAAACATTCCGCTCCCATTTTAGCAATGAACTTATTGGGATCACTATCCTCCAAATATTGGTTTTCCGATGGAAGGGATTCCAAGATGTTCAGGTATTCCTCTTCGGTTAGGAAATCCATTTTCTGGATCTCCTCGCCTTCCGGGCCTTTTGCAATACCTGGTTGGATGACCACATATCTTTCATAATAGATGATCATATCCAGTTTTTTGGAAGGCAGTCCCAAAAGGTAACCTATCTTGTTCGGCAACGAGCGGAAATACCAAATGTGTGCCACTGGCACAACAAGGTTGATGTGCCCGACCCGATCCCTACGAACCTTCTTCTCGGTTACCTCAACACCACAACGGTCACAAACAATACCTCGGTACCGGATACGCTTGTACTTACCACAGGCACACTCATAATCCTTGACAGGACCAAAAATACGCTCGCAGAACAATCCATCGCGCTCGGGCTTGTGCGTTCTGTAGTTAATGGTTTCCGGTTTCAATACCTCTCCTCGGGATTCCGCCAAGATGGCCTCCGGAGATGCCAATCCTATTGAAATTTTATTGAACCTTTTTGGTGCGTTATTGTCTTTTATTCTAGCCATAACAATATGGTGATGATATAATTAATAAGTATAGTATTCTACTCCTCCAATCTGATATCCAAGCCCAAGCCTTTGAGCTCGTGCATCAATACGTTGAAAGATTCTGGTAATCCAGGTTCCGGCATGGTCTCGCCCTTCACAATGGATTCATAGGTCTTGGCCCTACCGATAACATCATCGGACTTAACAGTCAATATTTCCCTAAGGGTTGATGAAGCGCCATAAGCCTCGAGAGCCCAAACTTCCATCTCTCCAAATCGCTGACCACCGAACTGGGCCTTACCACCCAAAGGTTGTTGTGTAATCAGGGAGTATGGTCCAATGGATCTTGCGTGCATCTTATCATCTACCATGTGTCCTAATTTCAGCATGTAGATAACCCCTACGGTCGCAGCTTGATCAAAACGTTGTCCCGTTCCACCATCATATAGATAGGTATGTCCAAATCGTGGAACTCCGGCCTTGTCGGTGAGTTCGTTGATTTGATCCAATGTAGCACCATCAAAAATTGGGGTTCCATATTTCTCGCCCAATTTAAGTCCGGCCCAACCCAAAACGGTTTCGTAAATCTGACCAATGTTCATCCTCGAAGGCACACCCAATGGGTTCAAAACGATATCAACAGGGGTTCCGTCCTCCAAGAACGGCATGTCTTCCTGACGAACGATCCGTGCAACAATACCTTTGTTACCGTGGCGACCGGCCATTTTATCACCCACTTTCAGCTTGCGCTTTTTGGCGATGTATACTTTGGCCAGTTTCATGATACCCGCTGGGAGTTCATCCCCTACGGAGATGGTGAACTTGTCCCTTCTAAGGTTACCTTGAATATCGTTCAACTTAATCTTATAGTTGTGCAACAAATCGGCCACCAGCGTATTGGTTGCATCATCCGTGGTCCAGCTTCCACCTACCAAATGGGCGAAATCATCGACCGCATTCAGCATTTTGATGGTGTACTTCTTTCCTTTTGGCAACACTTCCTCGCCCAAATCGTTCATGACGCCTTGTGATGTCTTTCCATTAACAAGACCGAACAGTTTATCGATCAAAACGTCTTTCAGCTGTTGGAACTTCACCTCATAATCCATTTCCAATCTTGCGATGGCTTCCTTGTCCTCGGAACGTTTTCTCTTGTCCTTGATGGAGCGTGAGAATAATTTCTTATCGATGACCACCCCGCGCAATGAAGGTGAAGCTTTCAAAGAGGCATCTTTCACGTCACCGGCCTTGTCACCAAAGATGGCACGCAACAGTTTTTCTTCCGGTGTTGGGTCTGATTCTCCTTTTGGAGTAATCTTACCAATCAGAATATCCCCAGGCTTAACCTCGGCCCCGATACGGATCATACCATACTCGTCAAGGTCTTTGGTTGCCTCTTCGGATACGTTTGGAATATCATTCGTCAACTCCTCCGCACCCAGCTTGGTATCCCTTACCTCAAGGGCATACTCATCAATGTGGATGGAAGTAAAGATGTCCTCCCGAACCGCTTTTTCAGAGATTACGATGGCATCCTCAAAGTTATATCCTTTCCAAGGCATGAAGGCTACCTTCATATTTCTACCCAAGGCCAATTCGCCTTTTTCGGTGGCATAGCCTTCGCAAAGTACCTGACCTTTTTTCACCTTGTCGCCTTTTCTAACGATTGGTTTTAGGTTGATGCTGGTCCCTTGGTTGGTCTTTCTGAATTTTACGAGTTCGTATGTTTTGGAGTCTTCTTCAAAACTTACCAGACGTTCCTCCTCGGTTCTGCTATATTTGATGGTAATCTTGTGTGCATCCACATATTCAACGACACCATCTCCCTCAGCATTGATCAATACACGCGAATCGGTAGCCACTTGTCTTTCAAGACCAGTACCAACAATAGGCGATTCTGGTCGCAACAAAGGAACTGCCTGGCGCATCATGTTTGATCCCATCAACGCACGGTTCGCATCATCATGCTCCAAGAAGGGAATCAATGATGCGGAAATCGATGCAATCTGGTTGGGTGCCACATCGGTATAATTTACCTCGGATGGATCAACCACCGGGAAATCCCCCTCATCACGTGCAATAACCTTTTCACGATCTATGGTCCCATCATCCTTTAATGGGATGTTGGCCTGGGCAATCTTCATGCCTTCTTCTTCCTCGGCACTTAGATAAATATGGTTCTTTACATCCACTTTTCCACTTTCCACCTTTCGGTAGGGTGTTTCCAGGAAGCCCATGTTGTTCACCTTGGCAAATACCGAAAGTGAAGAAATCAAACCGATATTCGGTCCTTCCGGTGTTTCAATGGGACACAGTCTTCCATAGTGTGTATAGTGAACGTCACGTACCTCGAATCCGGCTCTTTCACGGGAAAGACCTCCTGGTCCAAGTGCGGACAATCTTCTTTTATGAGTAATCTCGGCCAACGGGTTGGTCTGGTCCATGAACTGGGACAACTGGTTGGTTCCGAAGAATGAGTTGATCACGGAAGACAAAGTCTTGGCATTGATCAAATCAATCGGGGTAAAGACTTCGTTGTCCCGAACGTTCATTCGCTCACGAATGGTACGGGCCATACGCGCCAAACCTACACCGAACTGTTGGGACAACTGCTCGCCTACGGTTCTTACCCGTCGGTTGGACAAGTGGTCGATGTCATCAATCTCCGCTTTGGAGTTGATCAACTCGATCAAGTATTTGATAATGGTGATGATATCTTCTTTGGTAAGGACTTCTTTGTCCATACCGATATCCAAGCCCAATTTCTTGTTCATTCGGTAACGGCCAACTTCTCCAAGGCTATATCGCTGTTCGGAGAAGAACAACTTATCGATGATTCCACGTGCGGTTTCCTCATCTGGCGGTTCGGCGTTACGTAGCTGTCTGTAGATGTGCTCTACCGCTTCCTTTTCGGAGTTGGTAGGGTCTTTTTGCAAGGTATTGTGGATAATGGCATAGTCAGACTGCGCATTGTTCTCCTTGTGAAGAAGGATGGTCTTTACATCGGCCTCAATGATCTGGTCCAAATGCTCCTTTTCCAACACGGTGTCACGATCTAGGATAATCTCGTTTCGTTCAATGGAAACTACCTCTCCTGTATCCTCATCCACGAAATCTTCGTGCCATGTGTTCAACACCCTAGCGGCCAGCTTGCGGCCCAATACCTTTTTAAGTCCCGCTTTGGAAACTTTTACTTCCTCCGAGAGGTCAAAAATTTCCAAAATATCTTTGTCGCGCTCAAATCCAATGGCACGGAAAAGGGTGGTTACAGGTAATTTTTTCTTTCTATCGATATAGGCGTACATAACGCTGTTGATATCGGTAGCAAATTCGATCCAGGAACCTTTGAAGGGGATTACCCTTGCAGAATATAGTTTTGTTCCATTGGCATGGAAGGACTGTCCAAAGAACACCCCTGGGGATCTGTGCAATTGCGAAACCACAACACGTTCCGCACCGTTGATCACAAATGTGCCGCTGGGTGTCATGTATGGGATGGTACCCAAATACACGTCTTGGACGATGGTCTCAAAATCCTCGTGCTCTGGATCGGTACAATAAAGTTTTAAACGAGCCTTGAGTGGCACGCTGTAGGTAAGTCCACGTTCTATACATTCTTGGATGGAATATCTGGGTGGATCTACGAAATAATCCAAAAACTCCAGTACAAACTGGTTTCTGGTATCGGTGATTGGAAAATTTTCCATGAAGGTGTTGTAGAGACCTTCGTTTCCTCTTTCGTCAGATTTGGTTTCAAGCTGAAAAAAGTCTTGAAAGGACTTTATCTGAATGTCCAAGAAATCCGGGTATTCCGGTATGTTCTTAGCGGATGCGAAATTTACTCTTTCAGTAGTGTTTGTGAACATCAATGGACAAATTTTGATCGTGAATATTCTATGGGTCGGTGCATGGCTTCATACACTCCTTATTAAATAGGCTAAGGCCTAACCATTTTTATGGAAAGACCTTAACCAAATTTGTATGGTAAAAGCTATTATTTAAGCTCAACTTCTGCTCCTGCTTCTTCCAATGATTTTTTGATGCCCTCTGCCTCATCTTTGGAAACACCTTCTTTAACAGCTTTAGGAGCGCTGTCAACGATGTCCTTAGCATCTTTCAATCCTAGACCGGTCAATTCCTTAACCAGTTTTACAACTGCCAATTTGGAAGCACCAGCGGCCTTAAGGATTACATCAAATTCTGATTTTTCCTCAGCGGCCTCAGCCTCTCCACCACCAGCGGCACCGCCAGCGGCAACAGCTACTGCGGCGGCTGCAGGCTCAATACCGTACTCTTCTTTCAATATGTTGGCCAATTCATTTACTTCCTTTACGGTAAGGTTAACCAACTGTTCTGCAAAATCTTTTAAATCTGCCATTTTTCTATCGTTTAATAAAAATTTTAAAATATACTTAGTTTATTGTGCGCGAATTATTTCTCAGATAAGGTCTTAAGGATACCCGCCAATTTTCCACCTCCGGACTTAAGTCCAGAAATAACGTTCTTAGCAGGGGACTGCAACAATCCAATGATGTCCCCGATGACTTCCTCTTTGGACTTGATGTTAACAAGTGCGTCGAGGTTCTCATCCCCCAAGTAGATAGCTTCTGCTATAAAAGCTCCCTTGAGTAATGGCTTATCTGATTTTTTTCTAAAGGTTTTGATAAGTTTAGCGGGTGCGTTCCCTGTTTCGGACAACATCAATGAAGTATTGCCCTTCAACACGGTGGGAAGTTCGCCGAATTCCTTATCTGAAGCTTCCATTGCTTTTGCAAGCAAGGTGTTCTTTACAACTGCAAGCTTAATGTTTGCCTTGAAGCATGCCCTTCTTAAGTTAGAAGTGGCAACGGCATCCAAACCTGATATGTCCGCCAAATAAATATTAGCGTTATCGGCCAACTGTGCAGTCAAATCTTCTATTACGATTGCTTTTTCTTCTCTTGTCATAACTAAAATATTGAACTACCAGTTATTAAACTGCTTTTGGATCTAGTTGAACACTGGGACTCATGGTGCTGGACATGTAGATGCTCTTCATATACACCCCTTTGGCAGCTGTAGGCTTCAGTTTTACCAAGGTATCTATCAATTCCTTGGCATTGCCTGCAATTTTATCTGCGGAAAAGGATGCCTTGCCTATGGCAGCATGAACGATTCCCGTTTTGTCCACTTTAAAATCTATTTTACCGGCCTTTACATCGGACACGGCCTTGGCCACGTCCATGGTAACGGTTCCCGTCTTTGGATTGGGCATCAATCCCCTTGGTCCAAGAATACGGCCCAATGGTCCTAATTTACCCATAACGCTTGGCATGGTGATGATTACATCAACATCGGTCCAACCGCCTTTTATCTTATCCAAATATTCATCCAACCCTACAAAGTCTGCACCAGCCTCTTTGGCTTCTGCTTCCTTGTCCGGGGTCACCAATGCCAAAACCTTTACGTCCTTACCTGTTCCGTGAGGAAGGGTAACAACGCCACGCACCATTTGATTTGCTTTTCGTGGATCTACGCCCAAACGAACTGCAATGTCAACGGAAGCGTCAAACTTTACATTGGTAATTTCTTTTATCAAAGCTGATGCCTCTTGCAGCGAATAGAGTTTGTTCCTATCTATCTTGGCTTGGGCTTCTTTCTGCTTTTTCGTCAATCTTGCCATTTATAAATTGCTTTAAGATTTTAAAAAGGTCTTTTACCGGATACTTTGAGACCCATGGAGCGCGCGGTACCGGCAACCATACTCATTGCAGATTCAACAGTGAACGCATTTAAGTCCACCATTTTGTCCTCCGCTATGGTCTTTACCTGATCCCAGCTCACTGAACCGTTTTTTACCCTGTTAGGTTCGCCAGATCCTTTTTTAATCTTAGCTGCTTCCATCAATTGAACTGCCGCTGGTGGTGTTTTTACGACAAACTCGAAAGATTTGTCTTTGTAAACGGTGATCACAACGGGCAATACCTTGCCTGGTTTGTCCTGCGTACGTGCATTGAACTGCTTGCAGAACTCCATGATGTTGACACCGGCAGCACCTAAGGCGGGTCCAACCGGTGGCGATGGATTCGCAGCACCTCCCCTAACTTGTAATTTAACTACCTTATCTACTTCTTTTGCCATTGTTTTTAGTTAAAATGAAAGTGTGTCAATTGGAAGCAACACAACTTTATATATGTAACAGCTCTATTATTTTTACAGATGTCAGAATTCAGACCTCTGATTTCTGATTCTTACACTTTCTCTACCTGCATATAGCTGAGTTCCAATGGCGTTTTTCTTCCGAAAATCTTTACCATTACCTCAAGCTTACGCTTTTCTTCATTGATTTTCTCCACGGTCCCGTTGAATCCGTTGAAAGGTCCATCAATAACCTTTACAGTTTCACCCAACACAAATGGAATGGCCACATTGTCTGTATTGACCGCAAGCTCATCCACTTTACCTAACATTCGGTTTACCTCGGATTTTCTCAAGGGTACTGGATCACCTCCCTTGGTCTCTCCCAAAAAGCCGATAACATTAGTGATGGATTTGATGATGTGCACCATTTCCCCTCCCAAGTTAGCCTTGATCATTATATAACCCGGGAAATACACCCGTTCCTTGCTTATCTTTTTTCCATTTCTGATCTGCACCACCTTTTCCGTGGGGACCAATACTTCCTCTAGGTAGTCTCCAAATCCATTTCGTTCCACCTCACTCTCAATGTAGCCCTTGATCTTATTCTCTTGGCCACTGACTGCCCGTACCACATACCATTTTTTCTCCAGAACCTCAGACATACCCATCTACCCTATTATTTTTTCAAAATACAGACTGATCAACTTACTGAAAAGACTGTCCACGCCCCATGTGGCCAATGCGAACAATATGGAAAATACAGCAACCACGACCATTAGGTTGGATGCACGTTCACGATCCAGCCATGTGACATTGTTTCTCAGTTCCTCAAATGATTCCTTTATGTAAGTGATCATAACGTTTCGTATTTTCTTCGCACGGGAGGAGAGACTCGAACTCCCGACACCTGGTTTTGGAGACCAGTGCTCTACCAACTGAGCTACACCCGTTTATATTTACACTGAAAGGTATTCCGTCCCGATAGCTATCGGGACGGGACACCTTGGTTCAATATTTATTGTAAAATGATTTAATCCAAAATCTCAGTGACCTGACCAGCACCTACTGTTCTACCACCTTCACGGATGGCGAAACGTAGACCCACGTTCAACGCGATTGGCTGGATCAAATCAACAGTGATGGTCAAGTTGTCACCTGGCATCACCATTTCAACACCGTCAGGAAGTACGATATTTCCTGTTACGTCAGTTGTACGAACGTAGAACTGTGGACGGTAGTTGTTATGGAATGGCGTGTGACGGCCACCTTCTTCTTTCTTAAGGATATAGACCTCCGCCTTGAACTTGGCATGTGGCTTAACGGAACCTGGCTTACAGATTACCATACCTCTTTTGATATCGGATTTTTCAATACCTCTCAAAAGGATACCTACGTTATCACCTGCTTCACCCCTGTCCAAAATTTTACGGAACATCTCAACACCAGTAATGGTAGAAGTCAATTTCTCAGCTCCCATACCAATGATCTCAACAGGATCACCAGTGTTGGCAACTCCAGTTTCGATACGGCCAGTGGCAACGGTACCACGACCAGTAATGGTGAATACATCTTCAACAGGCATCAAGAAAGGCTTGTCAACATCCCTTTGCGGAAGCTCAATCCATTCATCAACGGCATTCATCAACTCCATTACGGTGTCAACCCACTTTTGCTCTCCGTTCAATGCACCAAGCGCTGATCCGGCAATAACAGGTCCATTGTCGCCATCGTACTCATAGAAAGAAAGCAATTCCCTTACTTCCATTTCAACAAGTTCCAAAAGCTCCTCATCGTCAACCATGTCAACTTTGTTCAAGAAAACAACGATTCTTGGAATACCAACCTGACGTCCCAATAGGATGTGCTCACGAGTCTGTGGCATTGGACCATCTGTAGCAGCAACCACCAAAATGGCACCGTCCATCTGTGCGGCACCGGTAACCATGTTTTTCACATAATCCGCGTGACCTGGACAGTCAACGTGTGCATAGTGACGAGCAGCTGTTTGATACTCAACGTGTGAAGTATTGATTGTAATTCCTCTTTCCTTTTCCTCTGGTGCATTGTCAATAGAATCAAAGCTTCTTACCTCAGATAGACCTGCATTCGCCAATACAGTTGTAATAGCGGCAGTCAATGTAGTTTTACCGTGATCCACGTGTCCAATGGTACCAATATTTAAGTGCGGTTTGGAACGATTGAAAGTTTCCTTTGCCATTTTAAAATAATTTTAATCTTAGTTTATATTAGTGTACAAATCGTTTTGAGCCAATGACGGGATTTGAACCCGTGACCTCTTCCTTACCAAGGAAACGCTCTACCCCTGAGCTACACCGGCGTAAAGTGTTGAATCTACAACCTGAAACGGTCGCGACTCCTGCCTTCGCAGGAATGGCATTGTCTTAGAGCGGGAGACCGGGTTCGAACCGGCGACATTCAGCTTGGAAGGCTGACGCTCTACCAACTGAGCTACTCCCGCATTTTTTTGGGCTAAGCCCAAAGTTCTCAATATTTCAAAAAAAACATAATCCCCGTTGCGTGTGCAACTAATTGTGTGGGGAGAGCAGGATTCGAACCTGCGAAGGTGAAAACCAACAGATTTACAGTCTGTCCTCGTTGGCCGCTTGAGTATCTCCCCAGCCTTAATTTTCAGTAACTTACGAGCCGATAGAGGGACTCGAACCCACGACCTGCTGATTACAAATCAGCTGCTCTAGCCAACTGAGCTATATCGGCATTTTACCGCCTTTTGACCATAAAAAAAGCCCGTTATTTCTAACGGACTGCAAATGTATATATTTATTTTTTGAATCAAAATAAATTTTCAAAAATTTTGATCAAGCACTCTCCCTTTGTTTTTCTTTCTTTTTAACCAATTGGCGCTCCAAGGAACTGCATGCTGAATCCACTGCTTCCTCAAAGGATTTGCACTGTTTCTTCACCATAAATTTATCACGGGGCACCAAAACCATGATCTCTACAATCTTATTTTCCTTTGCATTGGTGTTGTCCACCTTCAAATAAACGTCAGCACCTATGATCTTGTCATAGAACAGTTCCAATTTATCCATCTTTTTTTGGATAAAGTCAATAAGTTTTCCATCAGCTACAAAATTGACCGATTGTGCGTTTACTTTCATAAAATACCGTTTTTTTTTGCGCTGCCCCCAAGTGACAGCTTGGTTAAACATAGAAGGAGTCTTTATTCCTTGTTCCTAGGATGGGCCTTCAAGTGCACTTTTTTCAATTCGGCAATACTGCTGTGTGTGTACACCTGGGTTGAAGCCAAGCTGGAATGACCCAGTAATTCCTTGACCGAATTCAAATCCGCACCCCTGTTCAATAAATGCGTTGCAAAGGTATGCCTTAACACATGGGGACTCCTTTTTACCTTTGGCGATACTAAACTAAAATACTTATTTATGGTGCGATAAACAAGTGTTTCATAAATTTTAGATCCTTCCTTGGTCAGGAACAAAAATCCATGATCTGAATCTATCACTGTCTGGCGGCGATGCTCCAGGTAGTTATTGAGTTTTATGATCGTGGTTGGCAACAGGGGCAGTATTCTTTCCTTGTTTCTTTTTCCCAGAACCTTAAGGGTGTTGTTCGCTCTATCAAAATCAGTCAGCTTAAGATTCACCAATTCCGTCCTGCGCATGCCAGTGGTATATAGCAGTTCTATCATCAGCTGATCGCGCTTCCCTTCAAAATCATCTGCAAAGGGTATTTCGGACAACACTTGCTCCATCTCCATTTCAGAAAATGGTACCTCAACCCTTTTTTTGGTCTTCAAGGCCCTGTGCTTTACCAAAGGTGATGCCTTGATCTGGCCAATCTTCTGCAAAAAACGATAGTATGACCGCAATGAGGATATTTTTCTGTTCACGGTTCTGTTGGTAACCTTGGAATCCACAAGGGCCACTATCCAACTTCGAATGATGCCATACTCCATTTGCTCAATGGACTCCATTTCAAACCGGGCTTTGCAAAAGCTTGAAAACTCATTGATGTCCCTTTCGTAAGCAGCAATGGTATGCTTGGAGTAATTTTTCTCGAACTTCAGGTACGATATGAAAGCGGACAGGGACACAATTCAAAATTAGCCAAATTTGATGGTCCCAAGATCATAAAAAGAAAAATCCCATCATGAAAATCACAATGGGATCAAATATGGCATAAGGTACAAGCTTTTAGATTTCTTCCTTGTCCCTCAAACTTTGTATGTACTGAGCTTTTTGAATTTCAGCTCTTCGTTCCACAGAAGGTTTGGTAAACTGCTGTTTGCTTCTCAATCGACGCATGGTGCCTGTTCTGTCAAACTTGCGCTTGAAACGTTTTAAAGCTCTATCGATGTTTTCTCCTTCTTTTACAGGTATTATTAACATGGGCAACAACCTCCTTTCTTTTAGATTTTTGGAGCGCAAATATACATTTAATAATATTTACGGTGCAAATTACTTTAAAATTTTTCTTGAGATTACCACTTTTTGAATCTCTGTGGTCCCCTCACCTATAGTACAGAGTTTGGCATCCCGGTAGAATTTCTCCACTGGAAAGTCCTTGGTATATCCATAGCCACCATGAATCTGGACGGCATCATTGGCAATTTTCACGCACACTTCGGAAGCGAACATTTTGCACATGGCACTCAATTTGGTCATGGGCCTGCCCTCGTTTTTTAGGAAGGCGGCCTTGTGCAACAACAGTTCGGACGCTTCTATCTCTGTGGCCATGTCCGCCAGTTTAAAGGATATGCCCTGGAACTCGCTTATTGGTTTCCCAAACTGCACCCTTTCCTTGGAATACTTTAGTGCAGCTTCATACGCCCCCTTGGCCACCCCAAGCGATAGTGCACCTATTGAAATCCGTCCGCCATCCAATATTTTCATCGATTGGACAAATCCATCACCAATTTCACCCAATCGGTTTTCATCGGGAATCCTGCAATCCGAAAATATCAACTCTGCCGTTTCACTGGCGCGCATGCCCAGTTTGTCCTCCTTTTTTCCACTAGTGAATCCGGGCGTGCCCTTTTCAACAGCAAAGGCCGTCATCCCATGGCTGTCGCCTTTCTCACCAGTCCGGGCTATCACTACGGCTATATCTCCACTTTTTCCGTGTGTTATGAAGTTTTTTGCGCCGTTCAAAATCCAAAAGTCCCCATCCTTTACGGCCGTTGTATTCATTCCACCCGCATCGGAACCGGTATTGTGTTCGGTAAGCCCCCAAGCTCCCAACCACTCGGCAGAGGCCAATTTTGGTATCCACCTTTGTTTTTGATCCTCATTCCCAAATGAAAGAATATGATTGGTGCAAAGGGAATTGTGTGCCGCTACGGAGAGACCTATGGCAGGGTCCACCTTGGAGATTTCTTCCAAGATGGCGATGTACTCGTGATATCCCAAGCCCGAGCCTCCAAGTTCCTCAGGGACCAAAACACCCATAAAACCAAGTTCACCGGCTTTTTTAAAAACCTCAACGGGAAAAGTCTGGGACTCGTCCCATTCCATGACATGGGGAAGAATATATTGCCTGGCAAACTCACGCGCGGATTCGGCAACCATTTTTTGGGTTTCCGAATAATCAAAATTCATTTTGGACAAGGTATCGGTAATCATCAACGCAATTTTTTTACAACTGCAAATATAACTTAATTCTCTCAATCCTATCAGTTGGAAAATTTGGGACCTGGCCCAATTCATCCAACGAAATAAAGCCGCCCTTACTGTCTCTGGTGACGATTATCTGCCGTGCCAATTCTTTGTTTATGTAAACCAAACGGGATAGTTGTCCCTCGGAGGCTTTGTTGATGTTTATCTTTTCAACGGTCGGGGTTTCCATCACATCAAAATGATGCAGGACACGCTGTACCACCTCTGGTTCCAATCCATAAACATCATACAATTGCTCGTTGACAATGAAACCACCTAACCTATCCCTAAATTTTACAATTCTTTGGGACAGTACCTCTCCGATACCATTTATTGTGGTCAGTTCCTCGGCCGAAACCTTATTGAGATCTTTTTTATCCACCACAATAGCTTTAGATAACGATGATTTCCCTTTTTGCCATGAACGCTGGGGGTCAGTCCATTGAGGAAACTTAAGATAGGGACGCAATTTGGAAAGCGTGGAATCGGGTACCTGGGTTATGCGCTGAAACTCTTCCACAGAGTTGACATAATTGTTCTGTTTTCTATAGGCAAGAAGCCTGTCAATTTGTTCTGTGGACATTCCCAATACATATCCCCGGTAATCGGTAAGGTAATTTGCATTGAAAGGAAAAATCTTTGTCGTATCCTTTTGAACATTATTCTTTAGGCTATCCAATTTGGCCTGCTCGAAGGTGTTCAACACCAGATTGGATTCCTTTTGATTGGGTTGGGTCTTTACATAATAGTATACCCCTTGCAGAACGACGATGATAAACAATAAAAAGAAAATCCCACTTCGTTCCTGTTTATTGAATTTGAAGTGGGATTTCAATCTGTTGAACTTTTTAAGGATTAGTTGTATACCTTATTAATGGCTTTGGTATATCTTTTAAGCTCCTCTTTAACCTTCGGGAAAAGAATCAATAATCCCACCATATTAGGAAACACGAGGGCCAAAATCATAGCGTCGGAAAATTTGATCACGGCGTCCAAAGTGGCAGCAGCACCAACAACCACAAAAACAAGGAACAATATTTTGTAAAGCATATCCGCTGTTTTTCCCCTTCCAAAAAGATACTTCCATGACTGGAGTCCATAATAAGACCAAGAAATCATGGTGGAAAATGCGAAGAGAACAATCGCAATGGTAAGCACATATCTGAATCCGGGTATAACCGAGTCATAGGCCATCGATGTCAAATCAACACCGCCTACATAAGCTCCCGATTCGTTTATCAATACAGTGCTTCCAACGGCATTTCCATAATCAAAGGCACCAGCATCCATATTGAAGAAAATAATGACCAATGCAGTCATCGTGCAGATTACCACAGTATCTATAAACGGCTCCATGAGCGCAACCAGTCCTTCTGAAGCTGCATATTTGGTCTTAACCGCAGAGTGGGCAATGGATGCGGAACCAGCTCCGGCCTCATTGGAAAACGCTGCCCTTTGGAAACCTACAATTATAACACCCAATATACCGCCCAAACCTGCCTCTGGAGTGAATGCTCCGGCAAAAATCATTGAAACGGCATCACCCAAATACTTGATATTGGCAAAAATGATCACCAACGAGGCTATTACATAGATTACCGCCATAAAAGGAACAATCTTTTCGGTAACACTTGCTATTTTCTTGATACCACCAATAATGACTATACCAACCAAAATGGAAAGAACAATACCTATGATGACACCTACGGCACCACCTTCAAGATTGAACATTGTGGACAACTGTACCGCTGCCTGATTGGACTGAAATGCATTTCCACCTCCAAAAGAGGCCCCTACACAGAGCACCGCAAATAATACGGCCAGCACCTTCCCTAAGCCTTTTAATCCTTTGGTTTCCAGTCCTTTTGAGAGATAATACATGGGACCACCATGCACCACCCCATTTTTGTCAACATCACGGTATTTCACACCCAGGGTACATTCCACAAACTTGGTGGACATTCCTATCAACCCGCACACAATCATCCAAAAAGTGGCTCCAGGTCCGCCCAAGGCAATTGCAACGGCCACACCTGCTATGTTTCCAAGACCCACGGTACCAGAAACGGCGGTGGCCAAAGCTTGAAAATGGCTTACCTCTCCTTCCTCACTCTCATCCCGTATGGTATCCGGGATGTCACCATCATCTGTCATGTGGAGCTCTACTTTTTCCAGACCATACTTTTCAACTTCCTCATATTTTCCGCGTACAACGCTAATGGCCAATGGAAACTTTAAAATGTTTGGAAACTTAAAATAAAATGTGAAGAACGTTGCGCCGAATACCAATAGGATAAGTACAATGGGTATGTTGAACCCTCCAATGGGTATGGCTGTCAAAATGAATCCTTCCCACCATACCGCTATCGGCATAAATGCATCATTTACCCGTTCATCAAGCCCTTTTTCGGCTGCTTCTTGGGTAAAACCAATCAGTGGTAAAAACAAGGTGAAAATTAAAAGAAGTCGCTGCTTCATAATGGTTGTTTTGTTATATTATTTTTTTATAATCCCGACAATATCCTAAAAATTATTAACCCAATCAAATTGTACCTTAAAATAGACGTGGCAATAGTTTAAATGAAACTGTCCGTTTTTTGATATGAGGGCGCAAAACTAGGACTATGATTTTTTTCCAAAACTGTCTTTGCACAAATGGTCACTGAGGATGTATAAATGGATACAATTTATGTATTACCTTTTCTTGATGAGCCGATGGTGCCACCTATCCAATGTGGAACATATCGTTCAGTTTTTGTATCTGTTCCGGCCTTCCAAGGACAATTACCTTTCCTTTGGGTTCCAGCTTAAGGTCAGCTTCGGGATTGATTATATACTTCCCGTTGGGATCAATATATCCAATTATGGTACATCCTGTTTTTCTTCTTAGATCCAGATCTCTCAGTGAACTGCAATCTATTTGATCGGTAAAATCCTCTATTTCCACTTCTTCCAAATTGGTGGTATGCTCCCCCTCCATGGACAATTTATCCATAAAAGTTATCAGATCGGGCATGACCACCAAAGAGGCCATGTGGTCGCCACCAATTTTATCGGGCATAATGACCTTGTTTGCACCGGCAAATTCTAATTTCTTGAGGGAGGTAATCTGGGAAGCCCTACTGATAATAAAGAGATCTTTGTTGAGCTGACGGGCGGACAGGACTATGAAAAGGTTGGCAGCATCGTCGGGTACGGCGGTAATCAGGTACTGCGCCCGTTCAATACCGGCCTGAAGCAAGGTCTCATCTTCATTGGCATCGCCTTCAACGAACAAGATATCCTCCCCGTAGCGGTCCACAATTTCCCTATCCTTTTCAACGACTACGAACGGTTTCTTGTAGGCCATCAATTTTTCGGCGGCCTGCATGCCATTTCTGCCAAAACCACAAACCACTACGTGGTTTGAAAGACTGTCTATCTGCTTTTTCACTTTTTTCTTTTTTAAAAGTTCCAACGAATTTCTTCCCAAAATATATTCGGTGATCACGGAGATGGCAAAACCAAAGATAAAAACACTGGTTACGATTAAAAATACGGTAAAAATCTTTGCATCCGCATCCAATGGCCTCACCTCGGCAAAGCCCACAGTGGTCACCGTGATGATTGTCATGTAAATGGCCTCTATCCAGGTAAAACCGGAGATAAATTTGTATCCCAGGACCCCGAACGTGAGCACCAAGACCATCAATGATAGGGCCAACAGTATTTTGGAACGTAAAAGTCTAATCATAGTTACAGGTCAAAAACTGAAGTTCTCTTTGTGTATACCAAATCCTTGATACGCAGCCAAAAGGCGATGAACAGATATAGGGCAAAACCAAAGCCCAGGGTAACGAAGGTCAAATAGATAAAGGTAGTGCGCACCACCCTTGCCCGAATACCCAAACGTTCGGCTATGCGCCGGCAGACCTCAAAGCCCCTTTTTTGAAAGTAGTACAGCGTTTCGTAAAATAAAGCCATGGCTAAAATTATATATTTCTATTCAATAAATGTGCGCCCAAAGTACATTGCAAACATTTATTTTTTGAACAGTAGTTATTGTACAGTTGCACTTGGGACTGACTCTCGAGTGCGTTCTTTGCCGTGGCTCCCAAATTTTTAAATCCATTCACAATGGAGTTCCGTTCTGCCTCCAGTTCCTCAATCCAATCGATAAGCTGATCGCTCTGGGGTCTTCCCAAATGGTTGTTGTAACAAAACCGCAGTGGGATCAAAGTATTTATGATCAATAGATCTTTAAACGCTTTCGAAACTTTTTTCACGCTCCTGCGAGAGGTTTTACCAAAGGTGTAATGGTTTTGCCAATAGTTTGTGGTCGATTGATCCAACAAAGCATCAAGGGCATCAAGATCCTTTAGTTCCATCAGCGCTGCAAATAGCCCGTCTTGTTTATGATAAAGATTCGCCAATTGCGACATGCGAATGGTTGGAAAGCCCGAGGGGCGCAGGCCATAGAATTTGGGAACCTCCATGGCAGTGGACAAATCAAACTTTTGTGATAGATATTTATATTCTTTTTTCAACATTAAATAATAGGAATCTGTGCAGTCTAAATCCGGCAATAGTCCAAAATAGCCAAATAAGAGGCTTTCCAACATGTTAAGGTCATTTCGGGTCTTTCTGATAATGGAGAAATCAAGCTGCATGGCCCTGGACATGAAAAATTCCCCATTTATGGTAGATCCAAAATTCTTGAGCAGCATGGCAAACAAGACGGCCTCCCAATCCTTATTGGTCCTTTTCAAATGGTCTTGAATTACGAGGGATTTCTTTTCCAATCGTTCCACATACAGACGATGAAACCACTGATTTACCAAAAAGGCGTCTATTTGAGAAAAATTCTTCTCACAGTTTATAAATGTGGTCCTTGGATTTTGGAGGAGTTGCTGATATTTTGTCAACGTAGATTCGGGAACATGCTGCTTCAACTCCAATGTAGGGATTGGCGAGCCATCCTTTCTGAATACGGAAACGTCATCTTCCCAAACTACGTGCAGGATGACATTGTCATAATGCGGGTCCTTTTCATGGTTATGGGCATACCAATCCGATGATCTTAAATGGATTTCAATGTTGCCCGCCCACAACTGGCCCCCAATCTCAACCTGTGCATTGAAAAAATCGGGACCGGCATAGGGGTTTGGAGTCCCCGGGGCCTTAACAAATAGGGCTTCCTTGGCAGTTGAGGTAAGTTGTCTTCCATGAAGCTTGTTTTGCCCCCAAATAAATTGGAGCAAGTCTTCCTTCATGGGACCAATATAAAAAATTGATAATCAACTTCAACGGTTACGGGCCAATTTGGAACTCTATTCCGCTATTTCACCTTCCCAGTTCATGAAGCCTCCCTCCAAATTGTAGGTGTTTTCAAAACCTATGCTGTTCATAATGGCGCAGGCCTGCCCACTGCGATTGCCAGATCTGCAATAGACGTAGTAGTTCTTGGTCTTGTCTAGCTTTTCCAAGGCGTCCAAAAACTCCTGTCCCAAATATATATCGATGTTGGTGGCACCTGGGATATAACCTTCCTCCACCTCTTCTAGGGTTCTGACATCCAAAATGAAGGAGTTGTTGTCGTTTTCCAATTGTTCCGCCCATTCTTCTTGTGACAAATCTGACATTTTCTTGAATTTTGATTCCACAAAAATAAAAATCCGGAGCATTACCTCCGGATTGTTCCCATTTATTTTTTGATGTTCCTATTTTATTCCACACCCTATGGCCCGCGTGGTCTTCACTTCAATTTCCCGACCGACCAACATGGCATCCACGGCATTTTCAACAAATCTTTCATCCACTTGGGAGGCATCTTGATAGTTATCGTCAATGGCCCCGATATACCTAACAATATTGCCCTCATCTGTCTTTTCCAACAGGTATACATGGGGCGTCTTGGTTGCTCCATACTGTGGATAGACCTTCTGGCCCTCATCAAGTAGATAGGGAAAAGTAAACCCTTTTTCGGTTGCCCTTTCCTTCATTTTTTCAAAACTGTCGCCTGGTTTGGCGGCAGGGTTATTGGGATTGACGGCAATCACGGGAACTCCCAAAGATTTGTATTTGGCATCGAGCGCTATGATCCTATCCTCATACGCCACGGCATAGGGGCAGGTATTGCAGGTAAAAATCACCAAAAAACCTTTGGCTTCTTCATAATCAGCCAGCGAAACTGTGTTCCCATCCACATTCTTTAGGGAGAAATCCGCAGCCACATCCCCGATACCATACCCTGTATCCAAGTTGAATTTTTCGGACGAGAATGCCACAAGGGCAACCAACAAAACTAGTAGTCCTATGTTTTTGATTGTTTTCATGCCTTCTTCAATTTATAAATTTTTGCAGTTCCGCATTTAGTTCGTCGTAGGTGAAGCTACGCTCGTAGAAGCTCTTTTTGTTTTTGTTATATATTAAGGTAGCGGGAATTCCCCCACCCCATTCTTCCGATATTTTTGGAATCCAATCGTTTTGCTTTGGGTCGTCCAATATGACCACCCTGGATTGTATCCCCTTGCTTTCCACATAGGGTTCCAAGCGGGTCTTCCACATGCTTGGCATATCCAGACTGACCAGGATGACCTCAACGTTATTTTCCTGTTGCTCGGCATTTATACGTTCAAAATGGGGCATTTCCTCAATACAGGGTTTGCACCAGGTGGCCCAAAAGTTGATGATGTATGTCTTGTCATCCTCACGGTTCAAGAGCGGTTCAAAACTGGTAAAATCATATACCGGAAATTTGGAGGTGCCGTCATTCAGAAGGATTGGTGCTTCCAAATGGGTGCTTTGTTCGGTGATGTCGGATTCCTTTTTGTCTGCGGTCTTGCTGTTACATCCGAATAGGAAAAGAAGCGATAGCAGCACGAATCCCGAAAAGTCTCTCATCTTGTTCCAGTTATTGGATTAAAATTAAATAATGTGCTCCCCCTCACTTTCTTTTTAACAAAAGTTTATGGCTTCCCTATGTCGCATATTAAAAAAGCAATTATATATTTGTATATACAATTATTGTTTATACATGAATGTAGAGGAAATAATCAAGACTTCAAAAAAGATGCCCATGGAATCAAGGACGCTGATTCATGTTAGTCTTGTGCACAACAAAATCTACGAAATTGTCGGCAATGCCCTTAAACCCTTTGAGGTTTCCCTGCAACAGTTCAATGTGCTGCGGATTCTCAGGGGCCAAAAGGGAAATCCGGCCAACCTCTCCACACTCAACGAACGGATGGTGACCAAGATGAGCAATACCACGCGCTTGGTGGACAAACTTTTGGCCAAGGGCTATGTGCACCGGACAATCTGTCCTTCCAATCGCAGGAAGGTGGAGATCATAATCACAGATCAGGGAAAAAAGGCCCTGATTGAGATGGACAAAGCCGTAACGCAGGCCGAAAAGGATATCGTCCAAAACTTGACCGATAAGGAACTGGAACAATTGAATCAACTATTAGATAAATTTTGAATTGTAATGAACAGTGTTTTAGAACATAGAAACTGGCGCTACGCCACAAAAAAATTCGACAGCAACAAAAAAGTGTCGGATGAAGATTTAAAAACCCTATTGGAAGCCACACGGTTGAGCGCTTCTTCCTACGGATTGCAGCCTTATCATGTGATAGTCGTATCAGATCAGGAAATCAAAGAGAAATTGAAACCTGCATCTTGGGGACAAAATCAGGTCACCGACGCTTCACATGTTCTGGTATTTGCCAACTTCACCGATTTTGGGGAAGAACTGGTGGATGACTATCTGGACAATGTGGGAACGACGAGAAAAGTTTCGGTTGATAAACTGAAAGGTTATTCCGATTTCATGAAATCCAAGCTTTTGGAACTCCCTTCGGAAACCAAGCAAAATTGGACCTCAAAACAAGCTTACATCGCCTTTAGCAACACCATGCAAGCGGCGGCTGAGCTTAAGATAGACACCTGTCCCATGGAAGGTTTCCAGGCTGAGGCATACAACGATATTTTGGGATTGAACGAAAAAAACCTAAATGCCGCCGTTGTGCTGGCTGTGGGTTACCGATCCGCTGAGGATGAGACACAGCATCTGCCCAAAGTAAGAAAATCAAAAGAAGAACTATTTACCATTATATAAATCATAAACCTTTTAAAACAAAATCACAAAATCATGAAAAAGAGAAATTTAAGTTTAGCACTTTCCCTTGTATTTGGAATTTCTGCCATGGCAAACCCTATTGACAGGGAAACCAAAGAAGTAAAGACCGAAGAGAGCACCGTAACCTGGAAAGCCTATAAGGTAACCGGCTCGCACACCGGTACCGTAAGCCTAAAGTCAGGGGCCTTGGAATTTGACGGTGACCAATTGGTAGGTGGAGAATTTGTAGTGGACATGGCCTCCATCAACACCACTGACCTGGAAGGAGATTACAAAAATAAGCTGGATGGGCACCTTAATTCTGATGATTTCTTTTCAACGGCATCCCATCCTACTTCCAAATTGGTTTTCACCAATGTTGAAGCTTCTGGAAAGAACTCTTACAAGGTAACCGGAGACCTTACCATTAAAGGGATAACCAAACCTGTGACTTTTGACGTATCCGTGTATGGAAGCAAGGCCACCGCTACATTGAAAGTGGACCGTTCCGAATATGATGTGCGATACGGCTCAGGAAGTTTCTTTGACAATCTTGGGGACAAGACCATTTATGATGAGTTCGACCTAGTTGTTGACTTGCAGATGTAATCGGCCCGAGTTTAGTGTTTGAAAATCCCGCCCTCAACATTTTGGGCGGGATTTTTAATTTTAGCACAAAACTTTGTTTGCCGGTTAAATATTCCTTTCTATATTTGGAGCAATGAAGAACAGAACAGTAAATACTTGGTGGTGGACCAACTTACGTCGAACGTCGTGAGCTAAGTCCCCATTATAACCATATAAGAGGCTTGTCATCACGACAGGCCTTTTTTAATTTATACAATTTGAGATGAGTTATACCTTAGAGACGCACTTTAAAAAAATACTGGCGGACACCATCACCCCGGTAAGTGTCTATTTGAAAATTCGGGATAAATTCCCGAATAGCATTCTTTTGGAAAGTAGCGATTACCATGCCAACGACAACAGCTTTTCGTATATCTGCTGCAATCCAATTGCGTACATCAAGATTGAAAACGACACCATTACCCAAAAATTTCCAGATGGGGCCAAAGAAGTCATGGCCATAACTCCAAAAACCGATGTTACCGAAATTATCCATGGTTTTGGACAGAAGTTTTCCGTCACAAAAAACGGCTTCAAGTTTATTTACAATGGGCTTTTTGGTTATATGGCCTACGATGCCGTTCGCTATTTTGAAGATGTGGAGATTTCCAAAAAAGAGGATTCCATCAACATTCCGGACATTTATTATGCGGTATATCAAAACATCATCGCCATCAACCACTTTAAGAACGAGGCCTATCTCTTTGCACATTGTTACAATTCTGAAAGCAATGTGGAGGAACTGGAACAGCTTTTCAACATCCGGAACTTTGCGTCCTATAATTTTTCAAAAGAAGGGGAACCGAAATCCAATTTGAAAGATGAAGAATATATGGAGCATGTGGCCTTGGCCAAAAAACATTGCCAAAGGGGCGACGTGTTCCAACTGGTCCTCTCCCGAAGGTTTTCACAAGGCTTCAAGGGTGATGAGTTCAACGTATACAGGGCATTGCGCTCCATTAATCCTTCCCCATACCTTTTCTATTTTGATTATGGGAACTTTAAAATATTCGGCAGCTCACCTGAAGCCCAATTGATCGTAAAGGATGGCAAAGCCGAGATCCATCCCATAGCCGGAACCTACAAGCGAACCGGAAACGATGAAAAAGATGCCGAATTGGCCAAAAAACTTGCTGAGGACGATAAGGAAAACAGCGAGCATGTGATGTTGGTGGATTTGGCCCGAAACGACCTCAGCCGCAATGGGAATGCGGTGAATGTGGAAACTTATAGGGAGGTACAGTATTTCTCCCATGTCATCCATTTGGTTTCCAAAGTAACCGGACAAAAGAAAAAGGACAGCACCACCATGAAAATTGTGGCGGACACCTTCCCTGCGGGAACATTGAGCGGTGCCCCTAAACACATGGCCATGCAGCTTATCGAAAAGTACGAGAAAACAAGCCGTTCCTATTATGGCGGAGCGATTGGCTTTATGGATTTCAAGGGAAATTTCAACCATGCCATCATGATCAGGACCTTTTTGAGCAAAAACCATGAACTCCATTATCAAGCTGGTGCGGGATTGGTCGCCGCTTCGAGCCCGGAGGATGAATTACAGGAAACCTACAACAAATTGGGCGCATTGAACAAAGCCTTGGAAATTGCCGAAACAATATAGCCATGGGAAGAAGGATATTAATGATCGACAATTATGATAGCTTCACCTACAATTTGGTGCACTATCTGGAAGATTTGGATTGCGAGGTCACGGTAAAACGAAACGACCAATTGACTCTGGACGATGTGGAACCTTTTAACGAGATAGTACTATCACCTGGGCCCGGCATTCCAGATGAAGCGGGACTGCTCAAGGAAATCATCAAGAAATATGCTCCCACCAAACGGATACTTGGGGTCTGCTTGGGGCAACAGGCCATTGGGGAGGTCTTTGGCGGAAGCCTGGTCAACCTGGACCAAGTCTATCACGGTGTGGCAACAACCATTACCATTACCCAGGATGATACTATTTATAAAGGACTGCCCAAGAAACTTCAAGTGGGAAGATACCATTCTTGGGTGGTGCACCAAGATCTCCCTGAAGTTTTGGAAGCCACGGCTTTGGACGAAAATGGCCAGATCATGTCGCTTAGGCACAAAACCTATGACGTGACCGCCGTTCAGTTTCACCCAGAATCCGTACTCACACCAGATGGAAAACAAATGCTAAAAAATTGGTTGGAAAAATGAATCGCGTGTCATTCCTGTGAAAATAGGAATCCATAATCAACAAAAATAGATTCCGCATCAACTGCGGAATGACAAAGAAAAAATGAAAGAGACATTAAATAAACTGATCAATCACGAAATTCTACCAAAAGAAGAGGCCAAACAGATTTTGGTGAACATTGCCAAAGGTGATTACAACACCTCCCAAATTGCGGCATTTCTTACGGTGTACATGATGCGTAGCATCACCATTGAAGAACTGGAAGGATTCCGTGACGCGCTGTTGGAACTCTGCATGGCCGTGGATTTATCCGATTACGACCCCATCGACCTCTGTGGAACGGGTGGAGATGGCAAGGACACTTTTAATATTTCCACTTTGGCATCCTTTGTAACGGCCGGAGCGGGAATAAAGGTGACCAAGCATGGTAATTATGGGGTTTCCTCCAAATGCGGTAGCAGCAACGTAATGGAATTTTTGGGCATAAGATTCAGTAACGAGGCCGATTTTTTGAAAAAATCCATTGATGAAGCGGGAATCTGTGTGCTGCATGCCCCCCTGTTCCACCCCGCCATGAAAAATGTGGGACCAATCAGAAAAGAACTGGCCGTAAAGACCTTCTTTAATATGTTGGGGCCGATGGTGAACCCTGCCTTCCCAAAAAACCAGATGGTGGGCGTGTTCAACTTGGAGTTGGCCCGAATGTACGGTTACCTCTATCAGAATACGGATAAAAAATTTACCGTACTGCATGCCTTGGATGGTTATGATGAAATTTCATTGACCGGGGATACCAAGACCATTTCCAACAATTCGGAAGGAATATTGACGCCACAAGATTTTGGAGTGGAGCGCATTTCCCAGGTCCAAATTACCGGCGGAGACGATGTTGCGGAGTCCGCCCAGATTTTCATGAGCATTCTCCAGGGAAAGGGAACCGAAGCCCAGAACAATGTGGTCTGTGCCAATGCCGGCGTGGCCATCGCAACCGCGCAAGGGATAGCCCCAAAAGCAGGTTTTGAAAAAGCCAAGGAATCTTTGTTGGCCGGAAAGGGATTGGGGGCATTGAAAAAATTGCAGGAACTGAGTAAGAACTAAGTTTATCAATTTGTCATTCCTGCGAAAGCAGGAATCCAAAAAGAATGCATAAAAACGTACACCAATATTATGTATACATCTTGGCCAATACGCGTAACGGGACTTTATATATTGGTGTGACGAATAATTTGGAACGCAGGATTTTAGAACATAAAACCGGAAATATTGAAGGATTCACCAAAAAGTATGGACTCAAATTATTGGTTTATTTTGAAACCCATCAAAATATTAGTGATGCAATTAAAAGGGAAAAACAAATCAAAAAATGGAAAAGACAATGGAAAATTGATCTGGTTGAAAAAGAAAACCCTTACTGGAATGATTTGTCCCATGATTGGTACAGTTGATGGATTCCGCATCAGGTGCGGAATGACACTAAAATGAATTAACAATACAAATGAACATACTAGATAAAATAGTGGCCGATAAACGCAAAGAGGTCGATTTGAAAAAATCACTGATTCCCGTTTCGCAATTGGAGCAATCCATGTTGATGGAATGGGCTCCCAATTCGTTGGCCACCGCACTTAGAAATAGCAAAACCGGCATTATCGCTGAGCACAAAAGGCGTTCCCCATCCAAATCTGTCATCAACCAAAACTTGAATGTACAGGATGTTGCCAAAGGCTATGAAGATGCTGGAGTTTGCGGAATATCCGTCCTTACGGATGGCAAATATTTTGGTGGCTCTTTGGATGACTTGGTGTTGGCAAGGGCTTCTGTGGACATTCCCTTGCTTCGCAAAGAATTTATTATTGACCAATACCAAATCGTAGAGGCAAAGGCCCACGGTTCCGATGTGATTCTGTTGATTGCCGCCATTTTGTCGCGAGAAGAAATCAAAACCCTTTCAGAAACCGCAAAAAGTTTGGGACTGGACGTGCTTTTGGAAGTACACAATGAAGAAGAATTACAAAAGTCCATCATGCCAAGTTTGGATATGTTGGGCGTGAACAACCGCAACCTAAAGACCTTTGAGGTGAGCCTGGAGACCAGCAAATCCCTTTCTGAACGGATTCCAGATGATTTTGTAAAAGTCTCGGAAAGCGGTATCAGTTCCACAGCGGCCATTAAAGAACTAAGGGAATATGGCTACCAAGGCTTTTTGATCGGTGAGAATTTTATGAAGACGGATAATCCTGGTCTAAGTGCAAAAGAATTTATAGATGAACTAAAAAACTAATGCCATTTCGAAATAGACGCAGTGATTGGGAAATCTCCGTTTAGATTTCTCACATCCATTCGAAATGACAAAATCAAAAAAATGAAATTGAAGATTTGTGGCATGAACCAAAACCCATCGGAGGTTGCACAACTGCAACCCGGCTATTTGGGTTTTATCTTTTGGGAACCTTCCTCACGGTATTTTGAGGGAGATATCCCCCAATTGCCAAAATCCATCAAAAAAGTGGGAGTTTTTGTGGATGCCACCGTGGAGGAAGTTTTGGAAAAAGTGGAAAACTACCATTTGGATGCCGTACAATTACACGGTTCAGAAACCCCTGAATATTGTCGTGAATTAAAGGAAAAGTTTCTGTCATTTCGAGCGCAGTCGAGAAAAAAGAAAGTTACCGCAAGTAATGAGGTCTCGACTCCGCTCAACCTGACAACATTGGAAATCATCAAAGTCTTCCCCATCAAGGATGTTTTTGATTTTTCAGTTTTGAAAGATTATGAGAATGTCTGCAATTATTACCTTTTCGACACCAAAGGAAAACTTCCGGGGGGCAATGGCTACACTTTTGATTGGACCATTTTGGAAAAATACCCATCCACCAAACCCTTCTTTTTGAGTGGTGGCATTGGGCTGGAATCTGTCGATAAATTAAAAGAATTCCTAAAAAGTCCGGTATCAAAATACTGTTATGCCATCGATGTCAACAGTAGATTTGAGACCAAGCCTGGCCTTAAAAACATAGAACAGTTAAAAAAATTCAAAAACACCTTACAGAACTGATTATGACATATCATGCTGATGAAAAAGGATATTATGGTGGGTTTGGAGGGGCGTTCATACCTGAAATGCTCTATCCCAACTGCGAGGAGCTTCGGCAAAATTACCTCCAAATCATGGCAGAACCTTCCTTTAAGGCAGAGTTCCATCAATTGTTGAAGGATTATGTAGGCCGACCCACCCCACTCTATTTTGCCAAACGGCTTTCCGAAAAGTACAATACCAAAATCTACCTGAAACGGGAAGATTTGTGCCATACGGGTGCCCACAAGGTAAATAACACCATCGGACAGATCTTGATGGCTAAAAAATTGGGCAAAAATAGAATCATTGCCGAAACCGGTGCGGGTCAACATGGTGTGGCCACCGCCACCGTCTGTGCACTCATGGGCATCGATTGTGTTGTGTACATGGGCGAAATTGATATTGCCCGTCAGGCGCCCAATGTATCGCGGATGAAAATGTTGGGTGCCGAAGTTAGACCTGCCAAATCAGGCAGTAGAACTTTAAAAGATGCCACCAATGAGGCTATCCGCGATTGGATCAACAATCCGGTCGATACCCATTACATTATTGGGTCGGTTGTGGGTCCCCATCCCTACCCGGACATGGTTGCACGGTTTCAATCCGTCATTTCCGAAGAAATCAAGGCCCAACTTCTGGAAAAAGAAGGTCGGGAAAACCCCGACTACGTAGTAGCCTGTGTGGGTGGAGGAAGTAATGCCGCTGGGGCCTATTATCACTTTTTGGACAATCCGAATGTTGGAATCATCGCCGTGGAAGCAGCCGGTAAGGGCATCCATTCTGGAGAAAGCGCGGCTACTTCTGTTTTGGGCAAAGTTGGAATCATCCACGGTAGCAAAACCTTGTTGATGCAGACCCCTGACGGACAGATTACCGAACCCTATTCCATCTCCGCCGGATTGGATTACCCCGGGGTAGGGCCTTTGCATGCTCATTTGTACACTTCGGGCCGTGGCGAGTTTATTTCGATCACAGATGATGACGCCATGACAGCCGGACTTGGGCTTTGCCAATTGGAGGGCATTATTCCAGCCATTGAATCATCCCATGCCTTGGCCATTTTTGAAGATAGAAAGTTTAAGGAAAACGACATTGTGGTGGTCAACCTATCCGGTCGAGGCGACAAGGATCTAAGGAACTATATTGATTATTTTAAATTATAGATACCAGATACTAGACATCAGAAGCTAACCTCAATACTCATATCTCACATCTTTTATATGAACAGAATCAAACAAAAACTACAGGAAGACAAAAAACTCCTCTCCATATACTTCACAGCAGGGTATCCAAAGCTTAACGATACGGTAAAAATCATCCAAGACTTGGAAAAAAGCGGTGTAGACTTCATTGAGATCGGGCTGCCCTTCAGCGATCCTTTGGCGGATGGTCCCACGATTCAAGAAAGTTCCACCGCCGCCCTAAAGAACGGAATGCACACCGAACTGCTCTTTGAACAGCTCAAGGATATTCGAAAAACAGTTTCCATTCCGCTCATTTTGATGGGCTATTTTAATCCTGTACTCCAGTACGGCGTGGAGGAATTTTGTCAAAAATGTCAGGAAATTGGGATTGACGGGCTTATTCTTCCCGACTTACCGCTAGACGTTTATCAAGAAGAGTACGAATCCATATTCAAAAAACATGGATTGATCAATGTTTTTTTGATTACCCCCCAAACCAGTGATGCACGGATCAAGGCCATTGATGATGCTTCCGAAGGATTCATTTATATGGTAAGCTCGGCCAGTACCACGGGAGCAAAGGCAGGTTTTGGTAATGAGCAAGCCTCTTATTTTGAGCGAATTGCCCAAATGAAACTGAAAAATCCCCAAATTGTTGGGTTCGGCATCAGCAATGCGGCCACCTTTGCGCAGGCTACGGAAAATGCAAAGGGGGCGATTATCGGTTCGGCCTTTATCAAGTACCTGACCCAAAAAGGAGTTGAAAAAATCGAGGAGTTTGTAAAGGGAATTCGTTAATTTTCACATTCAAAAATCAAGCCCAAGAACTATGAAAAAAGCTGCCATCTTATTGTACCTGCTTGTGTTTTCCGTCTCTGCCCAGGACGACATGGCCCTCAAGAGCCAAGTGGCCCATGCCATTACCGAGTTGCGGGAGTTCATCGCAATCCCCAACGATGCCTTGAATGCCGACGATATTGACGACAACATCTTTTGGCTCAAAAAGAAATTTGGGGAACGTGGGTTCAATACCGCAGTTTTGGAAACTGAAAACCTTCCACTTTTTTTTGCTGCACTTCCCATTGAGGACGACAAACCGACCATGCTCATTTATATGCATTTTGATGGCCAATCCGTAGACCCTTCAAAATGGGACCAGCCAAATCCATATCAAGTGGTGCTCAAAGCTCCCGATGGGGATGGTTACAAGACAATTTCTTTCGATGAACTTGATGATGACATCAACTACGATTGGCGCCTTTTTGGTCGCTCAACTTCTGATGATAAGTCACCCATAATTATGCTGCTGAACACTATTGACATCTTAAAAAAAGAGGATAAGGAAATCCCATTTAACATCAAGGTGATTTTGGATGGGGAGGAAGAGAAAAGCAGCAAACCATTGCCCAAGGCCGTTAAACAGTACCGGGAACTTTTGGAAGCTGATTTTTTGGTGATTGCTGATGGGCCAGTGCATCCTTCAGGACATCCTACTATCCTCTATGGATGCCGTGGAATTACCACACTCACACTAACCACCTATGGCCCTATAAAACCCCAGCACAGTGGTCACTATGGCAACTATGCCCCAAATCCCGGGTTTCAATTGGCCCAATTATTAGCCGGTATGAAGGATTCGGATGGCAGGGTCGCCATTCCCGGGTATTATGATGGCATTACATTGGATGATTCGGTCCAAGAAGTGTTGAAAAGTGTTCCAGACAGTGATGCGGAAATTGCAGACAAACTTCAATTTAAAAGTGCCGAAAAAGTTGGGAAGTCCTATCAAGAAGCACTGCAATATCCATCATTGAACATTCGTGGGTTAGGTTCTGGTTGGATAGGTGAAAAAGCCCGTACCATCGTGCCCGAGAGTGCCACGGCCGAACTGGACCTCCGGTTGGTGGTGGAAAGTGATGGCAACCGTTTGAAAAAATTGGTAAAGGACCATATTGCAAAGCAAGGATTCCATATTGTGGACCATGTTCCCACCAAAGAGGAGCGCATGGCCCATGAAAAGATAATTACGGTAACCGAAGGAACCGTAACGGATGCATTCCGGACCGACTTGAACAACCCTTATGGAAAATTCTTGACGGAAACTCTAAAAAACACTTTTGAAAAAGATGTCGTCCAAATCCGGACCACTGGAGGGACCGTTCCCATTGCCGCTTTTATCAACGAATTGAAAATCCCGGCCTTCATTGTTCCTATGGTCAACGCCGACAACAACCAACACAGCCCCAACGAAAACCTTAAGATCGGCCAGTTGGCCTATGGAATCAAGGCATTTTATGGGATTTTGTCTTCAGAAATGAATTAAAAAAACTCCCGATACTGCATCACCCTGAAATCAAATGTATTGAATTCAGGGTTTTTGTTTTTAAGCTCCTTGTACAATGGCAAACTACCCACAGCGCGGTTTGCGGTACCTGAAGGAGCGGTCAAGGAAACGGTTTTGATGGTTCTTGGCTTCTCGTCCTGATAGCCACCGGGAGCACTCGAAGTGACAGGTAATTCAAACTGATGGATCCTGGGCACCTCATCCGAGATTACTTCCAACCGTAGCCCATGTTTCTTCAATTGTCTTCTAAAAAAATATTCTGGGCCATTCTTGCTGTTTCCCCCCGTGAACAGGAGCGTATCCACATTGGTGTACTCATGAAGGTATCCTATCAAATCCCGAAGCACCACATGCTGCATACCCAAATCGGAGGCATCAATCTTTTCCCGTTCTGCACTTTGAACAATATCGCAGACACCAATCCGCTGTTTCAATAAAAACCTTTTACGTTGTTCAGCGGCTTCAACGGTAGTTTCGTAAGTAAGGTTTAGGTCGAAGATCCGATCCAAAATGGGCCACAGCATACCATTGCAACTCCCATAGCAAAAATCGACATCTGCTTCCTTTAATTCTCCAGTGGTAAACCTTGGAGGGGGCAAAGTCCCTACAATCAGTTTTGTAGCCTCTGGAAACAAAAAAGGCTCATAGGGATGGGTATGTAAAAAAGGTCTTTGGATCAAAATCTTGGATCAAAACCCCAAAAATAGGATTCCATTGCTTTATGCCGAATTTCTACTGGCATTAATGTTACCGTACAGAGAACGCGTCACTATTTTTTCATACAAATCTTTGTACTCCGAATTTTGGGTGATATGGTACAGTGCATTCTGTTGGATCACCAAAAGCGGGAGCACTATTTTCTCCCTTATCTTCACGGATTCCCTAGAAACTTCTTCATCTTCCATCAACACTTTTTGTTTTGAAATCTGTAAAAGCATTTTTTTGGATAATTGGTATTCATCATGAAGAATGTTCCAAAAAGCTCCAAACTCCGGGTCATCTTTCATGTAGCTGGTCAGGTCGAAGTTGGTCTTCGCCAAGGACATCATGCTGTTGTGCATTAGTGCCCTAAAGAAAGGCACTTGCCTGTACAATTTTTTTACTTCCTGCAACCTCCCTTGCTCCTTTAGTTCGTTTATGGCCGTTCCCAATCCAAAGTAACCCGGCACATTTTGTTTGAGCTGACTCCAAGAGCCAACGAACGAGATGGCCCGTAGATCCGAAAGTGTCAATTGGCTTTGATCGCCCCTTTTTCCCGGCCTACTGCCTATATTGGTCCTGGTATAGTATTTCAACGTGCTCCGATGCTCCAAGTACGGCATAAATTTTTCGTGCTGTTTCAGCGCATCGTACTTGTTGAAACTCAACTCGGAGAGTTCTTCAATGAGTTTTCGGTGAGGTACTGAAATTACATGCTCTTTTCCAAAGAGATTATTGCTAAGCCCTGCTGTTAGCAATTGTTCGGAATTGTGCATAAACTGTTCCTTGGTACCATAGGTGCTGGTAATGGTCTGTCCCTGAATGGTGAGCTGTATTTCGTGATTGGCCACATCCTTGGTCTGGGCAGCATAAAACCGATGTGTCTTGCCTCCCCCCCTTGCTGGTGGGCCACCCCTGCCATCAAAGAAAATGGCCTTGATACCATTCTTTTTACAGACCCTGCTGAGGGTTTCCTTGGTTTTGAGAATGGACCAATTGGCTTTGAGATAGCCACCGTCCTTGGTGCCATCGGAGAAACCCAACATGATTGTGTGGGTATCGTCCCTACGTTCCAAATGCTTTTTGTAAACCGGGGTATCGAACAAGGTCTGCATTACCTCTTCGGCCGCTTCCATACCTTTCATGGTCTCAAAAAGAGGGATGATATCAAATGTGATTTCCTCTTCTTTCCAACCGCACCATCGGAAAAGTCCAAAAACAAACAGCACCGAATAAATATCCTCGGAATTACTGATAATGTACCTATTGCAGCCTTCCTCCCCATTTTTAGACTGAATTTCTTTCAGCTGTTTTATGTTCGCAATGGTATCCTTTACAATTTCTTCCTCAAAATCCGAGGCTTGAAGCTCCAGTCGTTCTTTCAGTAACCACTTTTGCAGCTCTTTTTCTGAAAGCTCATCAAGTGATTCTTTTATAATATTCTTTTGCTTCAAAATAGTCTCCACGGCCAATTTATGTTTTCGGTGGTCCTGACGGATATCCAAGGTGGCAAAATGGGTCTTGAAAATGTGGACTTTGTCAATAAAACTGTCCAAACGATCCAAGTAGAGTTCATGATAATTGGCCTCCAATTTCTCCCTTATGATGCCAAGTCTTTCCACAATCTCCTCATAACCAATGGGTACGTTGGGGTCGAACATGGCCACATAGAGTTTGTTGCTCAGTTCCGATAGTTCTTCCTGCAAACCTTTAAAAGTCAACCGTTTGCGCAGTTCCTTTAATTCATTGTAATAGCACTTCATCAGGGTCAGACGAAGTTCTTCCGCCACTTTTTGGGTAATGTCGGCCGTAACGAACGGATTGCCGTCCCTATCGCCGCCCGGCCAAAATCCCAACTTGATCAACCTGTAATTGTCAAAATCCTTGTTACGGATGTTCCGCTTCACATATTGAAACAGTTCCCCAACGGCATCATAATAGGTATTCCGAAGAATATAAATGATGTTCTTGGCTTCATCCAACGGTGTTGGTTTTTTGGAATTGACCAGGGAAGTAAGTCCAAGCTGTTGCAAGGTAAGATCGATCTCGTGGATTCGGTTTTCATCGATCAGTGCCCTCAATTCAGCTATAATGTCCAAAATTGCCGGGGTATAGAACTGGGTCGGGTGAGCGGTCAATACGATCCGGGCGCTGAAACTGGATAATTTTTTGGATACCTTGTCCCAATTCTTTGTCCTGTTCACCAACCCGAAGTAATCTTTTATGGACAACGATCCTGAATATTTTTGCAGTTTGGGAAAGGCTGCATCCTCCACACTGTCATATAGGACCACTTGCCGCTCCACGTATTGGATAAATCGGAACATAAAGTCCAACCTCGACCGCTCATCCTTGATCTCCACCACGTTGGTAAAAAAAGCTTCCAGAATCTCCTGGGGGTTTTTACCGGCCTCAAGACCCTTTTCGCACTGATGGAGAAGCAACGGAATCAACATCCCCAAGTTTTCCACATTCCTGTAGGGCAAGCTCAAAAAAAGGCTGTTGTATATGTTGAACTTGTTGGTGACGGATTTCTTAAACTCTTCTAAACGTTTGGACTCGTGCATGGACTAAATGCTGTTTGGTTCTATTTATTTTCTACCCAAAGGTCGTGATTAAAGCAAAAACCCTTGATTAAATTTATGCGTATCACAATTTAGGGTATGGACCCCATAATCGTAACAAAAGGGCACACTATTTTGAAAATGGCTCAAAAGTGCCCCTAATCAATGTCATCGAACAAAAACCGGTTGATTTTCCTTTACGGTGTGCTCCTTACTAAAAAGATAGCCATCATAATCGAATCCTTGTAGATCTTCCAAGGAATTGACATCCGTATCCAGGATATACCGGACCATGGACCCCCTGGCCTTTTTGGCAAAGAAACTAATGACCTTTAACTTATCATTTTTCCAATCCTTAAAAATTGGGGTGATCACCGGAACTTTGAGTTTCCTCTCGTCAATGGCCCCAAAATATTCGTTGCTCGCAAGATTTACAAAAAGTTCGCCATCTTCCAATTCCCTGTTCAAATGATCTGTCAGTTCTTTTTGCCAGAAATCGTAAAGATTCTTTTTCCGACCAACTTTTAGTTGCGTGCCCATCTCCAAACGGTAGGGTTGAATCAAGTCCAACGGCCTCAAAATGCCATACAGGCCAGAAAGAATACGCAGTAGTTGCTGAAGCTTGTCCAACTTTTCCTTTGGAATGGTATAGGCATCAAGTCCTTGATACACATCACCATTGAAAGCGAACACGGCAGGCCTGGCATTTTCTGGGGTAAATGGTGGTGAAAATTGTTGGTTTCGTTGCCAGTTAAGCTCTGCCAAGTTATCCGAAATGGACATCAGTTTGGACAGTGCCCTGGGTTTCTTTTTGGCAAGAATCGCATTCAGCTTGGTCGATTGCTCCAAAAACTGGGGCTGACTGTATTGGGAAGTGGGCAACTTCGTCTCAAAATCAAGTGATTTGGCAGGCGATATAACAATTTTCATGTGCTCTATTTTCAAGTAAAAATAAGGAGGAATTTGCTTTTGGGGAAGGAAGTGCAAAAGGTCTTTTCGATCTTACAATCGAATACACTTATTCCGTATGATGCTTGGCATATTCCCGCCATTTCTGGATACAGTTTACCATATCCTCCGGCAATTCCGAATCGAACCGCATGAACTTGCCGGTCAAAGGGTGTTCAAACCCCAAGGTTTTGGCATGCAGAGCCTGTCTGGGTAGTATTTTAAAGGCGTTTTGCACAAACTGTTTGTATTTAGTAAAAGTGGTGCCTTTCAAAATCCTGTCGCCCCCGTATCGTTCATCATTGAACAGGGTATGGCCAATATGCTTCATGTGCACCCGAATCTGATGGGTTCTCCCCGTTTCCAACTTGCAGGACACCAGCGTCACATAGCCAAATCGCTCCAAAACCCTATAGTGGGTGACGGCTTCCTTACCTTCATTCCCCTCTGGAAAAACCATCATTTGCAGCCTGTTTTTTGGATTTCTGCCGATATGGCCCTCCACTGTTCCCTGCTCCTCTTCCACGTTTCCCCAAACCAGGGCGATGTATTCCCTTTCGCTGCTCTTTTCAAAAAATTGCTGGGCCAAATGGCTCATAGCAGCTTCGGTTTTGGCAATGACCAACAATCCCGAGGTATCCTTATCAATGCGGTGAACCAAGCCTGGCCGTTCTGAACTGTTTTTGGGCAGGTTTTCAAAATGATACACCAAGGCATTGATCAAAGTGCCTGAATAATTTCCGTGTCCGGGATGCACCACCATTCCCGGCGGTTTGTTCACCACCAAAAGAATTTCATCCTCAAAAACAATATCCAGGGGTATGTCTTCCGGGGTCAACAAAAATTCATAAGGTGGGTGTTCAAATAGCACCTTTACCTCATCCCCTGCCTTTACTCTGTAATTTTGCTTCACAATGGTCCCGTTCACCCAAATATGGCCCTGTTTCGCAGCCTGTTGGATTTTGTTTCGGGTGGCATTTTCAATGAAGTTCATCAAAAACTTGTCGACACGCAATGGCTCCTGACCTTTTGCTGCAACAAATCTATGGTGCTCGAAAAGCTCATCCTGTGCTAATTCTTGGCTATCGGATGCATCCATTGTCAATTGGAATCTGCCTGAACCCGGGCGCTCCCGGGTATGGTGCCGTTGCCACAAATAAGCTCAATTTTGGAAGTTTTGGGCAATTTATCCCCGGGTTTGACATATTTGCCCTTATGTTTCATATTGTATACCATGTCCTTGCCCAACTCATCAATGTAGGTAACGCGCTGAACATCCAATCCAACGGCCCTGAGCATGGAAGTGGCATTTCGCTGGGTCACCTGTATGATATCGGGGACCGTAACCTTTTTATAGCCCGAAGGGTTTACGGTAAAATAAATCTTTCGGTTGGACTTGACCTTGTTGCCTGCTGGAGGGTTCTGTTCCAAAATGGAAAACCTGGGATAATCGGGATTGTAGTTCGAAGAATCCAATATCTGATACCGCAGGCCAGCTTCCTCCACTGCATCCCGCATTTCCATTACGGACATTTTGGAAAAGTCGGGAACTTCCACAAACTCACCATGATTGGTTGAGCTTTTGAGCCATTTCAAGGCCAAAAAAATCAATACGACCAATGCCAACAGGGCCAGTCCCAATTGGATCAAAAAAGTCTTGCTCTTTAAAAAACCTAAGAAATGTTTCATGCACAATGCCTTATCGGAACAAATATAGGAAAGACAGTCCTTTTTTCTTTACTTTGGCAAAGCGATATTCGACAACCGGATGAAAAAGAACATTGCCATAGTAATGGGCGGCTATTCCAGTGAGTATGACATTTCAATAAAGAGTGGAAATGTGGTCTACCAGCATTTGGACAGACACCTTTATAATCCGTATCGGATCATCATTTCCAGAGAAAAATGGGTGTGCCTGGATGATTCCGATCAAGAATTTCCGGTTGATAGGTCAGACTTTAGCATACCCCATTCTTCCGGAAAAATCCATTTTGACTGCGTATTCAATGCCATCCACGGAACACCCGGCGAGGATGGGCTGCTTCAGGCTTATTTTGAACTTTTGAACCTTCCGCAGACTTCGTGCGACCATTACCAAGCGGCCCTCGCTTTCAATAAAAGGGATTTGTTGAGTGTACTGAAACCCCACGGGGTTCCCTGCGCCACTTCCTATTATTTGGATAAAGGACAGTCGATTGACGAGGACAGTATTGTTAATAAGGTGGGCCTACCCTGTTTTGTGAAGGCCAACCGCGCCGGAAGCAGTTATGGGATATCCAAAGTGTATAAAAAAGAGGAATTGAAAGCGGCCATTGACAAGGCTTTTACCGAGGACAACCAAGTCTTGATAGAATCTTTTTTGGATGGGGTGGAGGTTTCCGTCGGAGTCATTACGCACAAAGGCCAAGTATTGGTGCTCCCAATCACGGAGATTGTTTCCGAGAACGATTTTTTTGATTTTGAGGCCAAATACCTAGGAAAATCCCAGGAAATAACACCGGCTAGAATATCGGAGACCAAAGAAGCCAATGTCCGCAAACTTGCGGAATTTATCTATACCATTCTTGGGTTTGAGGGATATACCCGCAGCGAGTTTATCTTTATTGGGGATGAACCCTATCTTTTGGAGGTCAATACCGTACCCGGGCTCACGGAGGAAAGTATTCTGCCAAAACAGGCAAAGGCAGCCGGAATCTCCCTGAAAGAATTGTTTTCCAGTGCCATTGAGCAGGCATTGCAGTAGAAAATCTGTATTTTTGGACAAACTAGCCAAGTAATGAGACGTGCCATTTTTCCCGGTTCATTTGACCCACTCACCTTGGGACACTACGATATCATTACACGGGGAATCACCCTGTTTGATGAATTATTGATTGCCATCGGGATAAATGCGGACAAAAAATACATGTTCTCCCTAGAAGAGCGCAAAAAATTTATAGAGGATGCTTTTAAGGATGAACCCAAAATAAAGGTTGTCACCTATGAAGGGCTTACCGTGGATTTTTGCAAACAGGTGGGCGCTGATTTTATCCTGAGGGGATTGCGCAATCCAGGAGATTTTGAGTTTGAAAAGGCCATTGCCCACACGAACAGGAAACTTTCCGAAATCGAAACGGTATTTTTATTGACATCCTCAGGCAAATCCTATATCAGTTCCTCCATCGTGAGAGATGTTATCCGTAATGGGGGCGACTACACTGTTTTGGTGCCCGATACCGTGGTAATAAAGCGCTGACCACCCACAAAAATCGACTCCAGTCACGTGGCAAACCCCATAGGACGGAGCAAAAACAACATATTTTGGGATATTCACAACATTAAATCCTTGTGCAAGGTCAATACTTCTATTTTGGTATGAAAATTCTTATAGCATCAAAAATAAAAGTAACCCCCAACATTGAAAGCAGCCCAAACCATAACCCCGGATTATCTGCTAAAGCAACTGCCAAAAGCTACGGCGTTGGTCAATAGAAAACAACTATTGGCCGGTGCTTCGGATTCATGGTTGAACCTTTTCGGCAAAGGTAAAAAGAGTATGATCGGACAGGATGTGAAAACCTTGTTCGCCTCCCATGAGCAAATAGATTTGAATGCTTTGGACAACTTACTGTGCAATGGCGAATCCGGCTTTTTGCGGCACAAAACAACAATGGATAATACAACCCGCTGGTTTCAAAGCACATTTTCCCCATGGTTCGACGACAAGGAGAATGTGCTTGGGACCATTATCCAAACCGATGATATAACAGAACATGTTGAAACACGGCACGAACTTGATCGGATAAAAACACTCTTCAAAGAAAAATCGGAAGTGGCCAGGGTGGGCTGTTGGGAGTACGACATTGCCACGGAAGAACTTTTTTGGTGCGAGGAGACCAAGAAGATACATGAAGTGTCCCCCGGCTATATTCCAAATGTCAACGAGGGCATCAACTATTACAAAAAAGGATACAGCAGGAACAAAATTTCCATGCTGTTCCACAAAGCCCTCGAAGAAGGCAAGGCTTTTAGCGAGCGATTGGAGATACTGACAAGCAAGGGAAATGAAAAATGGGTAAAGGCCTCTGGCAAACCGATAGTCCAAGACGGCTCCGTTGTAAAGCTCTTTGGAACTTTTCAGGATATCCATGAACAGGTTATGTTGGAGATCAAGCGCGAGGAAAACGAACGCTTGCTAACAACGCTCATAAACAATATTCCCCTAAATGTATTCGTAAAAGACAAGGACTCCAGAAAAACATTGGTGAACAAGTCCGAATGCGACTATTTGGAAAAATCACAGGAAGATCTGATCGGCAAAGACGATTTTGACCTTTATGACGCAAAGGCGGCCCAAATTTCCAGGGAGGAAGATCTTGAGGTCATGCGCACATTGAAACCGCTTATCGGCAAAGAGACCATCAGCATAAAAAAAGACGGAAGAACTACCAATTTTTTGACTTCAAAAATTCCACTCCTGGATTTGGAGGGCAATGTGAACGGCCTCATTGGTATAAGCATGGACATTACCTCTCTAAAGAAAAAGGAGGATCAATTGCGAAACCTAATTAATGTGACCGCCGTTCAAAATAAGAAGTTGATCAACTTTGCCCATATAGTCTCACATAACCTACGCTCCCATTCCGCCAATTTTTCCATGTTATTGAATTTCCTTGAGCAAGAAGACAATGAGTCAGAAAAGAAACACCTATTGAAAATGCTTGCCCAAGCTTCCGATAATCTAATGCTAACCCTGGAAGATCTGAACGAGGTGGTGACCATAAACACAAATGTGAATCTCCAAAAGAAACTGCTCAACCTGAACGAAGTGGTAGACAAAGTGCTGCAGGACCTCTCCACCATGTTGAAGAAAAACCGAGTGGAAATCATCAATACCGTTCCGAAAAACAAAAAGGTGCTCAGTGTACCCTCATATTTGGAAAGCATTCTATTGAATTTGATCACCAATGCCATAAAATACAGAGACCCCGAAAGAAACCCCATTATAAAAATTCGTGCCGCCAAGGAAAAGGACAAGACCCTTGTGCAGATATCGGACAATGGGTTGGGAATAGATCTAAAAAAACACGGCCGTAAAGTTTTTGGCATGTACAAAACCTTTCATGATAAAAAAGATGCCAAGGGCCTTGGTCTTTACATCATCAAAAACCAAATAGAGGGCATGGGGGGCGCCATAACCGTTCAGAGCGAGGAAGGAGTGGGCACTACCTTTAACATATATTTCAATGAAGAAAATAGATAGCCTGTACATTGTCGATGATGATCCAATCACCGTGTTCGGGATCAGGAAAATGTTGAAGCCTGTTGTGGATTGCGATGATATTCAGGTGTTTGAGAATGGAAAAACGGCCATAGAAGCCATCAAAACACGAAACGGCCAGGGGCGGCCCGTTCCCAACATTATTTTTTTGGACATTAACATGCCCATTATGGATGGATGGGATTTTTTGGAAGAATTTGGAATGCTCGAATTTAAGGAAAAAGCCATCATCAATATCATCACTTCATCCATAGATCCTTCGGATTATCAGAGGTGGTCCGACCTAAAATCCATCTTTCCGCATCACCTCAACTTCAAAAACAAACCCATTTGCAAAATCGATGATTCCGATCTAGAATTGAAGAATGTGTCCCAAGAACGGTAATATTCCCTATTTTTACTATAGAAGAACAAGTCAATTTTGAAGTATTGCCCTGTTATCAACCTACTATCTTGAAGCACATTGTCCCTTTACTCGTGTTACTGTTGATGCTGTCCTGTGAGACGACCACCCAGGATGAAACCACATCGTACCAAACGTATTATGAAGCTTCCAACAAAAAGGAAACGGCGACGTACCAGGATGTAATTGCCTTTTACAAAAAGTTGGCGCACGATTTTCCGGAAGTAAATATCCAGACCATCGGAGAAACCGATAGTGGCCTCCCCCTGCATCTGGTCACCTTCAATCCCGATGGTGATTTCAATTTGGACCATGTCCGTAAGGCAAAAGCCATCATTTTGATCAATAATGGCATCCACCCCGGCGAAAGTGATGGGATTGATGCCACCATGATGCTGTACCGAGATCTGGCCACACGGATATTGAAACATCCAAAAAATACAGTGTTGGTCACCATACCGGTATACAATGTGGGAGGGGCTCTCAACCGAAATTCCACCACACGGGTAAATCAAAATGGTCCTTTGGAATATGGTTTTCGGGGAAATGCGCAGAACTACGACCTGAATCGCGATTTCATCAAACTCGATTCCAAAAATGCGAAGACCTTCACCCAAATTTTTCATAGTGCAAAGCCGGATGTTTTCGTGGAAAACCATGTCAGCAATGGTGCCGATTACCAGTACACCCTCACCCATTTATTCACCCAGCACAACAAGATGGGCGGAAAATTGGGCCATTACCTGAACCAACAGTTTAGGCCCAATCTAGAAAAATCGCTTATGGACAGGGGTTGGGACATAACCCCCTATGTAAACGTATTCAACCGGCCACCGGAATATGGCTTTAGCCAGTTTTTGGACCATCCGAGATACTCCACGGGATATACAACACTTTGGAACACCCTGGGCCTTATGGTGGAAACACATATGCTAAAACCTTATAAACAAAGGGTTGAAGGCACCTATCAGCTTATGTTGGGCCTTATCGATATAGTGGAGCAGGACCACGAAAATATCAGAAAGTTGCGGCAGGAGGCCCTCGAAGAATCTCTTGGCATGTCCCAATACCATTTCAACTGGCAAGTTGACTCCACACGCACTACGACGCTCACGTTCAAGGGCTATGAAGCGGAACAATTGGAAAGTCCCATCACCGGTTGGCCCAGATTGAGGTACGACCAATCCAAACCTTTCACCAAAGAGACGGATTATTACAACATTTTTGTTCCCATGGATACCATTTCGGTGCCTGAGGCCTATGTTGTGGGAAAGGAATGGCACAAAATTGTGGAACGCCTGGATGCCAACCAGATTGATTATGTGGTTTTGGACAAGGATTCGATGCTCACCGTAGAGGCCTACACCATTCTGGATTTTGAAACCAGAAAGATGCCCTACGAAGGACATTACCTTCATTATGATGCGCAGGTTGAAAAGGAAGTCAAAAATGTTTCCTTCAGGGCCGGTGACCTTATTATTCCAACACAACAGCCCGGCATACGATACCTATTGGAAACTTTGGAACCGCAGGGAGCGGATTCGTTCTTCAATTGGAACTTTTTTGATACTGTGCTTCAAAGAAAGGAAAGTTTTTCCCCTTATGTTTTTGAAGATATAGCCTTGAAAATGCTTCAGAGTGATTCTGTATTGAGAAACACCTTTTTGAGAAAAAAAGAAAAAGATTTTGCGTTTTCAGAAAATTGGTACGCCCAGTTGGATTGGATCTATGAGCAATCCAAATATCTGGAGGATGCCTATCGCAGCTATCCTGTTTATCGCATTGCAAAAAAGAGCTCGGGAGAATAATTTTTCTTCACGAAGTGGGCCAATCCTCAAACAAAATCCTGATGTTGGCATAGGAGTTTTCCAAGGCTTTTTTTGCTTTTTTGGGGCCTTTCCATTTCACCCTCTTTATACCTTCAGCTTTTTCGGCCACCAATTTTCCCTCAAATTTTGTCGACATGGCAAACCAATGCGTCTGTTTGAGCCAAAATTCCCCGTTCCTCTTGAAAATGTGATAGGTGGTCCTTAAAAACTTATCGATCTTAAGTCCATTAACTCCTGTTTCTTCCTCGACTTCCCTCAGTGCGGCTTCTTCAATGGACTCTCCCTTATCCACCTTGCCCTTGGGCAGGTCCCATTTCCCATTTCTGAATATGAAGAGTACCTTTCCCTTTTTGTTGGTCACAAAACCACCTCCGGCAACCACCAACGGTATCTTGTGCATGAATATATCCAGCATTTTCTCCTCATCGGGATGGTACATATAGGCTTTCTCCAGCTTTCCCTTTGCCAAGGAATTTATGGCTTTCATAATGGAATCGCCATCCAGCGAAAAAAGGTGGCCATTGGATTTTTCAGGCCGCTTGTTCGTTAAGATCAGTGGAGATTCATTAACAAAAACTTCATACATTTGCGCAATGGTTTTAGATAAGGAAACTGCAAAAAAAACTGCTGCACTATTGCTGCAAATTAATGCAATTAAGTTGGAACCCGAAAATCCGTTTACTTGGGCCTCTGGATGGAAATCCCCAATTTATTGCGATAACCGGATAATGCTTTCCTACCCAGAAATACGAAATTTTGTAAGGGAGGAAATGGCAAAACAGGTAGAAAAACTCTATGGGAAACCCGATATTATAGCGGGTGTGGCCACTGGGGCAATCGGTATAGGCATTCTGGTTGCAGAGGCGCTTGGTTTACCTTTTATCTATGTGCGGCCCGAGCCAAAATCCCATGGAAGGCAAAACCAGATTGAAGGGTCTTTGCCCCCTGGTCAAAGTGTTGTGGTCATAGAAGACCTTATCAGTACGGGCAAGAGCAGTTTGAATGCCGTTAGGGCGCTAAAAGCCCAAGGTGCCAAAGTAAAGGGCATGGTCGCCATTTTCACCTACGGATTTCCAGTTGCAACGGCCAATTTTGAACAGGAGGAGGTAGAACTCCATACCCTTTCGGATTATGACCATTTGATCGAGCAGGCATCCGAAACCCATTACATCAAGGAATCACAATTACAAACCCTCTTACAGTGGAAATCGAGTCCACAGGAGTGGAAATAAACAATACAATGCACATTGAAGCCTCTAAAAAGAAAGTAGCGAAAAGTAACAAAGAAGTATTCGAATTTTTGAGCGATATCAAAAATTTTAAGATGCTCATGCCGGAGAATATTGACAAATTTGAAGTGTTGGACGAAAAAACGTTCAAATTTGCCTTAAAGGGAATGCCCGAAATTGTATTGCGGTTAAAGGAACAATACCCAAATGACAAAGTGGTGTTGGGCGCGGCAAGTGATAAGCTGCCCTTTACACTGACAGGCGACATAAAGGCCCTGGGGGATAACGAGAGTGAGGTTGCACTAAGCTTTGAAGGTGAGTTCAACGCCATGATGGCCATGATGATAAAATCGCCTATTACCAACTTCATGGAGACCTTGGCATCCAATATGGATAAAATATAGATCAGTACAGCAGGGTGACCTCTTTGAGGTCAAATTGTCTCTTTTCCCCACCTTCAAGTTCCAGTACCAATTTACCATTTGGGGCTACGCCTTTTATTAGTGCCATAAACGCGCTTCCCTCCCCATCCCTAAATGCAGACGGTTTATCTTTTCTGAACAAAAGGCTTTCATAAGCAGGCAACATTTGGTTCACCGTTTTTGCCTCAATTCCAAAGAAATGAACTTTCAATTGGCTCATGATATCCTGCAAGAGTGCATCAAGGTCAAAAGATCTTCCGGTTATCATCTCTAATGAGGACGCTTTCTCTAGATTCTGGAACGAAATCTGGTTCACATTGAGTCCAATACCAATTATGGAATGGGCCAATTGCTGGCCACGAAGTATATTTTCAATCAATATGCCGCATATTTTGGAAGAACCTGACATAATGTCGTTAGGCCATTTTACACTGAGATCGGGTATCCCTGCTTGGTCCAAGACGGCACAAATAGCCAAGGATATGCAGATGTTCAAATTGAACTGTTGCTCAACCCGCAAGGAATCAAAGTTTTTTAAAAAGCTGAATGTCAAATTTTTACCCGATTCGGACTGCCAATTGGAGCCCATTTGCCCCCGCCCTTTTCGTTGTTCCCGTGTAACCACCGTGGTGTAATCCTCCAACGGCTTCATCTGGGCCAAGTCCTTTAAATATTGGTTTGTGGAGTCCGTGGCATCAAGTTTGATTATTTGAACGTGTTCTCCCAATGCGGTAGGCTTTATTGATATGTTAAAATCTAAGGCTAAGAAAACAAAAAAAATATAACTTTGTACAAACTAAAATTTTTGAATGCAGAAAACGAAAGCTAGCGCAGATGAGCTTATTGCCCTAATTTTAGACGGGATAGATGAAGTTAAAGGAGTAGATGTAAATCTTCTTGATCTTAGGGAAATTGAAAACACGGTCTGTGACTACTTCATAATCTGCACTGGTACTTCCAACACGCATGTAAACGCAATCGTATCATCCATCCAAAAAACGGTCAGCAAGGCCATTCACGACAAACCTTGGCACGTTGAAGGTTCAGAAAATGCAGAATGGGTCTTGATGGATTATGTCAACGTGGTGGTACATGTATTTCAAAAACATATCAGGGAATTCTACGACATTGAAGGACTTTGGGGAGATGCCAAGGTCACCATGGTGGAGAGCAGCTATAATTCTTAAACAAAAATGGCAAAAGAAAACAATACGAATACCCCAAAAAAACCCCGTTTCAGTTCTTGGTGGGTCTATGGTGTGGTGATTGCCCTGATCATTGGGTTCCAATTCTTTGGTGGAAGCAGTTTGTCCAGCACCGAAAAAACCACAACTTCAGAACTACAGGAGTTCCTTAGGAATGGGGATATCTCGGAAATACTGATCATCACCAACACCAGACAGGCAAAGGTATTCTTGACCGAGGAAGCCTTACAAAAGGACGTTCATAAGGATGTTGCGGACAAACCCTTCAATTTTTCAGCCGGAAAAATTCCCCAGTATATCCTGGATTATGGTGATCTGCAAAATTTTGAGGATGAAATAAATACCATCAAGAAGGAGAACAATTTGGATACCATTGTTGATTTCGATACGGAATCCAACGTTTTGGGAGAACTTTTGCTTTCCTTACTGCCGTTTGCCCTAATCATCGGGATCTGGATATACCTGATGCGGAGAATGTCAGGAGGTGGTGGAGGTGGCGCCGGAGGCCAAATTTTCAACATTGGAAAATCAAAGGCAAAGCTTTTTGATGAAAAGACCGATACACGCACTTCCTTTAAGGATGTGGCGGGACTGGAAGGAGCTAAGGAGGAAGTCCAGGAAATCGTGGAATTCCTTAAAAATCCAGATAAGTACACCTCATTGGGAGGTAAAATACCGAAGGGTGCCCTACTTGTTGGCCCTCCCGGAACAGGTAAGACCCTTTTGGCCAAAGCAGTGGCCGGTGAGGCCAAGGTCCCATTCTTTTCCCTTTCGGGATCCGACTTTGTGGAAATGTTCGTGGGCGTAGGTGCATCAAGGGTGCGAGATCTGTTCAAGCAGGCCAAGGACAAATCCCCGGCCATCATTTTTATTGATGAGATTGACGCCATTGGACGCGCCAGGGGAAAAAACAACTTCACTGGCTCAAATGACGAACGTGAGAATACCCTGAACCAGCTGTTGACCGAGATGGATGGTTTTGGTACCAATACCAATGTAATTGTTTTGGCAGCCACCAACCGGGCCGATGTACTGGACAAGGCCTTGATGCGTGCCGGTCGTTTTGACCGCCAAATCTATGTGGATTTACCAGATCTAAATGAGCGTAAGGAGATTTTTGAAGTGCACCTTAGGCCCATTAAAACTGCAGAAACCCTCGATTTGGATTTTCTTGCAAAGCAAACCCCCGGTTTCTCTGGGGCCGATATAGCCAACGTATGTAACGAAGCTGCGCTTATTGCGGCAAGAAAGGAGAAAAAAGCAGTTGGCAAACAAGACTTTTTGGATGCCGTGGACCGAATTGTGGGTGGCCTTGAAAAGAAAAACAAGATCATCACCCCAGAAGAAAAAAAGACCATCGCCTATCACGAAGCTGGGCACGCCACCGTGAGCTGGATGCTGGAACATGCTGCACCATTGGTAAAGGTAACCATTGTGCCCCGTGGACAATCCCTGGGAGCTGCCTGGTACCTACCCGAGGAACGCCTCATTGTACGGCCCGAGCAAATGTTGGACGAAATGTGTGCCACCATGGGGGGCAGGGCTGCCGAAAAGGTCATTTTCAACAAAATATCCACAGGTGCCTTGAGCGATCTTGAAAAAGTGACCAAACAGGCACGCGCCATGGTCACCATTTATGGATTGAACGAGGAATTGGGAAATATTACCTATTATGACTCCTCCGGACAGAACGAATATGGGTTCACCAAACCCTACAGTGAGGAAACTGCCCAAAGGATTGACACCGAGATTTCAAAGATGATCGAGGAGCAATACCAGCGAGCCATCAAATTGCTACAAGAAAATAAAGACAAGCTTACCGCATTAGGGGAAAGATTGTTGGAAAAAGAAGTTATCTTTAAGGATGACCTTGAAAAAATATTTGGCAAAAGGCCGTTTGAAAAAGAAGAATTGGAAACCGCGGAGTAATCCACATCATATAGAACAACAATCCGTACTTTAATAAAAAAATGTTCTTAAACACTTAAATGGGAATTTTTGGTAAGCTTTTCGGAGGTGGCAAAAAGGTTTCCAAGGAAACTGTGGAGACCCGTGGGGAGCACATGCCCGACCTGAAGATTCCCGTGGATGAAAAATTCACGATTTATTTCAAAAAAAATGGCGGTAAGTTCATCTACTGCGAGGATTTTTCAGAAGTTTCCGAAGCTTTAAAGAACATTATTTCGGAGAACGACTGGCAAAATCATGTTTTTTACTCGCTGGATCCCAGGTTGGAGCATAGATTTGCCTCGGAGAACATTTCTTTCACCGACAAAATACAGGACAGCAACATTTTTTTTACCACCTGCGAACACCTAATTGCGCACAACGGCTCAATTCTGGTCTGTTCTAACCAGATAAGGGAAAAAAAGTTGGACGAGCTCCCTTCCAATCTCATTGTATTTGCCACCACCAGCCAATTGGTGGATTCCATTAGCGAAGCATTGAAGGTGATCAAGGAGAAATACCAGAAGAACATACCGAACAACATCACTACCTTGAAGCATTTTCAGCCCAGCCCTGAAAATAAAAATGACTTTCTTTCCTATGGCAGTGCCTCAAAAAATGTATATCTTTTGCTCCTAGAAGATTACTGACCCCATGAAAGAAATTTTTAGGCGTTCACTGACAGGCGTCATCTATGTGGTGCTCCTGTTGGGAACAGTTTTTCTAAGTTCCGACGCATTTGATTTTCTGTTCATGGCCTTTGGTCTCGCCTGCCTCTACGAATTTAAAAGAATTGTCCGTCTAAAGGGATATTACATTTTCATAGCCTATTTGATGCTGTGGTGGGCCTATATTTATTTGTTGGAAGACGATTTGCCCATTACCCTGCTCATGTTGTTCACCCTAAGTGTGAATTTTGCCTTGCTCGCGTTCCTTTTCTCAAAAAGGACCATAAAATTCAACGACGTACAAAAATTTATAATTGCCCTGCTCTACATTGGTGGAGGATGTATTTTCCTTACCATGATACCTTATGATCAAGATAGCTTTGCCAAATTCCTGATCATGGGCATCTTTATTCTGATATGGGTAAACGACACATTTGCCTACTTGGTAGGAAGAACTTTGGGTCGCACCAAACTTTATCCCGCAGTTTCTCCAAAAAAAACCATTGAAGGTTCTTTCGGAGGTCTTATTTTTGCATTGCTGGCCGCCTATATACTGTCAAATTATGAACCTCGGTTAACCGTCACCCAATGGCTGATACTTGCCCTGGTCATTGTAATTGCAGGCAATTTTGGAGATTTGCTCGAATCAAAATTCAAGCGTGTGGCCGGTGTAAAGGATAGTGGTGCCATTTTACCAGGTCACGGAGGGATTTGGGACCGATTGGACAGTTTGGTATTTGCCGCACCGTTTGCATATTTGGTATTAAATATATTTTCCTATGTTCCATAGAGAGGGCCAAAAAATTATAATATTTACCTTTTTTGCCGTGATAGCGGCCATTATAGCCACACAATATTATGTTGGGGTGGATTGGGTACGCTTGTCCCTACAGCTTGTCGCCCTTTTGATATTGATATTGATACTTCAATTCTTCAGGAATCCAAGAAGGTTGGTAACCCCCAACTTCAACGATATTTTGGCTCCTGTGGATGGCAGGGTCGTTGCCATAGAGGAAGTGGACGAACCGGAATACTTCAAGGACCGCCGCAGACAGGTATCCATTTTCATGTCTCCAATCAATGTGCATGTTACCCGCTATGCGGCCAGTGGTACGATAACCTATTCAAAATACCATCCAGGAAAATATCTGGTGGCCTGGCACCCAAAATCCAGTACGGAAAACGAACGGACCACGGTGGTGATACATACCCCAAAATTTGGGGAGATTGGTTATCGGCAAATTGCAGGTGCCATGGCTAGGCGTATTGTAAACTATGCCGAAGAGGGCGAACAGGTGACCCAGGGACAGGACGCCGGCTTCATCAAATTTGGTTCCAGGGTGGATTTATTGTTGCCCTTGGACTGCAACGTTACCGTGAAACTTAACCAAAAAGTGGTGGGAGCAAAAACATGTATCGCCTCAATACGTGGAAAGGATGATTGACGAAGGGCTACATAAAAAATTCAGGGAAGCGGTGGACTATATAAGTTCCTACACCAAACCTTTGCCCGCCGATCTTTTGCTCAAACTTTATGCCTACTATAAAATTGCGAACAAAAACTACAACAATCCGGGCAGTAAGACTCCTTTGATAAATGCATTTAAGGCCAATGCTCTTATCCAGGCACAGAACATCAGTATGGAAGAAGCCATGAAAAGCTATGTGGAACTGGTCAATAAGGAGATAAAGGGAAGCTAGGAAGCCAAATTGGGAGCAACATAGTTTTTTTCAAACCATGTGAAGTAAATTCCTCCCAAAATAGTGGCAAGAAAATACAGGGACACCAAATAGCTGCCTGCCGCCAAATAAGCATTGAGACCGAACCAATCCCCAGTCCAATAAATCAACACAAGGCCGCCAATTCCTCTCAACATCTCAATCCATACCGCATATCGCTTTCTATCCATCAAACTTGTGTAGCCGTAAATGCCCAAAAAAACAAAGCCGCCAAAAAACAGCAATTTGTTGAAACCAATCTCGGAATAGTTGTAGAACATAAAAAGCAATAAGGCTGTATTACAAAGAAGTTGGAAAACAGCATAAACCTTTAGGTTTAAAGTTGCTTCGGGGCCGTATTTTGAAAAATGATAGACGTCCTCGATTTTGCAAATGGGATATTTTTCAATAACGTCAGCAGGGCGCCAACCTGTGGGCATGAACCAAATACGGAGTTTGTCCCAATAACTTTTTGTACGCCAAGCATCTTGGCACAATCGCCAAAAGTGCTGGAAATTTATCAAAATGGGATTCCAGGTCGCAGCAGGCTTCAATACACCGTATTGGGGCGGAACTTCATCCATTTCTTCTTGAAATGTACCAAACCAGCGGTCCCAGATACAAAGTATCTGTCCCAAGTTTTTGTCGATATACTCCGGATTGATAGCGTGGTGCACCCGATGCTGGCTAGGCGTAACAATAATGTATTCCAACCAACCCATTTTGCCAATATGCTGGGTATGGTACCAAAATTGGGCAAACAGGTGAATCGGTGCCAAAATGGCGACTACCTCATTGGGAATCCCAAGAAAAGCTGCTGGAAGCAACAGTATCGGAAAATAACCGATCACATTGGATATGGACTGCCTCAGCGCACAGGCCAGATTAAATTCCTCACTGCTGTGATGAATCACATGTTGGTTCCAAAAAATGTTGATGTGATGGCTCAATCTATGGTTCCAGTACCCGGCAAAATCAATAGCGATGAAGGCAACCAACCAGACTGCCCAGGTAGCCTCTAATTGGACAATTGCCAAATTTTCGACCAAAAAGGGATACGTGACCAAAACCAAAGCCAATCCCAACGAATCCTTCACCACATTGGTCAAACCGGAGCTAAGACTGCTCACGGTATCCATTACATTGTGCTTTTGGTTCTTAACAAAATGGCCATAAATTACTTCAAAAAGCACCAGTGCCACAAAAAAGGGTATTGCATACAATAAAGCGGTCGCATAGGTTTCCATTCCTAAAATTTAAAAACATTAAAAGTGATATGGGGCAAAGCTGGCTTTAATTTACTCCATTTTTTTTAATATGGGTATATCGGCGGCACTTGTTAAATCGGGGATAGGTTCCGAACGGGGAATGCACAACACACTGTCCGGTAGCTCGTGAACCATATTGGCCACGGCTTTTGGCAATTCCTTTTCATCCCTGACAGGGTCTAGGGGGCAGTCCCTAATAAAAGGATAGATATCCTTTCCATAGAAGCTGAATATATTCATGCTCACCCTAATTTCCCCCAAAGAATCCTTGTAGTTGGAAAGCTGTTCTTTTTCAGGTTTTTCAATTATTCTTTTTAAGAACCCGTCATCTGTAACCTCCATTACTGCAAATTTGGAGATACGTTCATCCTTGTAGTCGAACCCAGAACTGGCATAGCTTATCAAGGCATTTGGCGTTTTTCGATCCTTCCTTAAATCATGCAATGCTCTCACTGAATATAGGTTATCGCCGTTGCAAACGGTAAAAAGGGTCTCGTTCAACTCAGGAAACTGGTCCATACACTGTTGCAATGCATCGGCCGTACCCAAAGGTTTCTTTCTTCCAGCAGGAATATGTTGGATTGCAAAAAACGTTTTGAACCCAAAGGGCATATTGTCCCTTACAAAATTGCGAAAGGGTTGGTTTTCTGGACCTGTTATCAAATATAGATGCGTGTATCCGGCATCCCAGGCATTTTTGACCAAGTAATATAAAAAGGGCGTTCCGTTTTTACCAACGGGAATCAGGCTTTTGTGGTAAATATCGCCAGGTACTTTTTTGTGGTCGGATAATTCTTCAAGACTTTTTTTCATTCGGGAGGAAGCACCTCCGGCCATAATCACCAAGCTCTTGTTCTCCATACTTCCTAATCGGTTAGTTTTACTTCATAAACTGCTTTTGCGCCATTTTGAAGAAAAGCTTTCACAACTTTTTGCTTATCCCCTCCATGTATCATGGCCACCATGCATCCTCCTCCTCCAGAACCAATGGTTTTTGCACCGATAGCTCCTGCTTTTCTGGCGGCATCCATCATGCGGATCATGGCCGTGGGCGTGTTCTGGATTTGTTCTTGGAGAATTATTTGATGGTCATTCATCAAACTACCCAATCTATGGATGTCCGGATTGGTTTTTGTCAGTTCCCGTTTGGCTTCAAGGGTAATATGATAGTTGTGGACCGTGGCATACCAATGTGGAAGAAATGCTTTTGGCACAAATTCTTTATATTTTTCGTAATCCGTCAGTTTCGTATTTTCCAAGCTAAAGGTGGTATCTGCCCTTTGTACTGCCTCAACGGCATTTTGTGCATAGCTGCGTGCATTTTTGAGTACATCCAAGGTTTTTTTTGCCAAGCCGGACTCTGCGACGAGCAATTTTCCCAGATTTTTGTTGAGAAGGGTACTTTTACCACTCTTGGTATCAATGTACAACATCCCTCCCTGTGCTATGCTATACTGATCCATTAAGCCACCAGGTTGTCCAAAAAAAAGCACTTCGGACTCATAGGCCCAACGACCGATCTGAACATCATCAATTTTCTTTGCCTTGTTTTGAGCTGCCACCAAAAAGCGTATCCAGGCCACCACAAGCGCAGAGGAACTTGAAAGTCCGGCATTCACTGGAATATTGCCAGATATTTCAATGGTATACCCCTGATTGAAATGTAATCCATGCTGTTTAGCCACCAGCATTCCGGAACGGAAATAATCTCCCGATTGGATGTTTTCAAGTGTATCATCCAGTTCTATTACTCGGTCTTGCTCCAAATCCAACAATTTGAGTACAAACTTTCGGGCGGTGTTAGGGGTTGCCCTTAAATTTATATAGCGATCTATGGTGCAGGCAATAACGGGAAGTCCCAAATAATCTTGATGGTCACCGTAAAAACAGATTCGTGCGGGAACTTGTATTTGAATCATTTTGCTAATCAGTTAATGATTTCTAGAGGCGTGGTTTCCTTCCAGTTGCCCCTTGTAAAATCTGGGAAAGGCTGCGGCGTCCCTCCACTGGCCACTGAACGTTCGCTCAAAGGGGATACTGCACTCCACAAACACCCCTCATATACGTTTTGATCTAAAGGAAGCCCTTGTTTTAGGCATTCCACAATTCGGTATACCATAATTCCGTCCATTCCCCCATGTCCGCTACCTTCGGAAGCTTTGTTCAATCTTTTATAGAGCGGGTGGTCGTACTTTTCATATACTTTTTGCAATTGTTCTCCCTGCACCCAAGAATGATGGTCCTGGGTGATTCCCTCAAACCCACCTTCCAAAGCTACTCGGGTAGGAAACCCTGCCAAAACACCTTGGGTCCCCTGCACTAGGTTCAATCTTGAATAGGGTCTTGGGCTGGTCTCGTCCCATTGCACCATGATGGTCTTGCCCATATATGTTTTGATGATGGAGGTATTCATATCTCCTCCTTTATAATCCAATTGATTCCATTTATGGTCGCTTGGATAGTTTTTTTCTGCATAGGCTGCCCGACCTCTGGCCGGGGTTGAAAATGAAACCAGGCTTCCAAAGGTATCCTCACCCCGGGCCAAATCCATATATTGTGCCACTGGCCCAAGGCCATGTGTTGGGTATACGTTTCCGTTGCGTTTTGCATAATGGTAGGTGCGCCAAGACCCCGTACCTCGTTGCTGTTCCTCCATTTGCCAACGGAGCTCATGGATGTAAGCGGCTTCGGCATGTATTATTTCGCCAATTACTCCCTGTCTGCACATGTTAAGAAACATAAGCTCATCCCGACCATAATTGACATTTTCCAACATCATACAGTGCTTTTGGGTACGTTCACTGGCATCCACAATATCCCACATTTCTTGGATAGTGACGGCAATGGGAACTTCAACAAACGCATGGGCACCATTCTCCATTGCTCCAATGGCCATGGGAGCATGGTTAATCCAGTTGGTGGAAATGAATACCACATCGGGACGGACCTCTTCAAGCATGGTTTTCCACTTATGTTCATCTCCCCAGTACTGTGCGATGTTTTTATGCCTATGTTCACCGGCAGCTTCTTTTACCCATTGCGTCTTTTCTCTTACCAAGTCTTCATAAAGATCACAAATGGCCACAACTTCAGTACCTTCCAAAGCTGCAAAGAACTTGGCATGCGTTCCTCCCCTAGCGCCGACTCCGATGAAAGCTGCTCTTACTTTTTCCAATTTTGGCGCAGCAAATCCACCCATATATTTGGATTGAAGAGGTCTCTCGGAATCTGCCATTAAGTGGTTTGGGACCATGGATATTGCCGCGGCAGATAAGGAAGTTTTTTTGATGAAACTGCGTCTGTTCAGGTATTTCATATAATAAAAGGTTATTGTTGGCAACCCTTGGGTTTAATCATTTTTAAAGTGCAAAGAAGGAATCTTTTCCCATAACCTGTAAACAACGGCTGTATCTACTCCAAACCTGCCAAACTTTTTTCCAAGGTCTCAATTTTGGCCTCGGCATCTGCGGCTTTTTTCTTTTCCATGGCCACCACTTGTTCTGGTGCATTGCTCACAAAGCGTTCGTTGCTCAACTTTTTCTGAACAGATTTCAAAAATCCGCGGGTATAATCCAATTCTTCCGTGATTTTCTTTATTTCCGCCTCCACATCTATGGAACCGCTCATTGGGATGAAGTATTCATTGCTCTTCACGCGGAAGCTCAACGCACCGTCCTTTCCACTGTCCACTGTTTCAAGCTTGGAAAGATTACCCAACTTGGTGATGATGGTGTCCATTTTTGAGCCGATATTTTCCGTGTTCAGCAGGAACAGTTCCAAAGCTTCTTTTTGGGCGATGTTCTTTTCCTTGCGAATAGTACGGATTCCCGCAATGACTTCTGCAGCAAAATCAAAGTCCGAAATCAGTGTGGTATCAGCTTCTGAACCTTTGGGCCAATCCGCTACGATCAAGGCCTGTTCCGGGGTTCGCTCGGCCATATGCTGCCATACTTCCTCTGTCAAAAATGGCATAAAAGGGTGCAGTAACTTCAAATTTGCCTCGAACAACTGTATGACCCTGTCCAAAGTGGTCTTGTCAATGGGATGTTGATAGCTTGGCTTTACGATTTCGAGCAACCAGGAACAAAAATCGTCCCAAACCAGTTTATAAATGGCCATAAGGGCATCCGAAATGCGATATTTTGAGAAATGGTCTTCGATTTCAGCCAATGTTTGATTCAATTTGGCGGTGTACCAATCGAGTCCGACGCTTGCCGCTTCGGGCTGAGGCAAATCGGCCACCTCCCAACCCTTTATCAATCGGAAGGCATTCCATATTTTGTTGGCAAAGTTGGCCCCTTGTTGACAAAGCGATTCATCAAACATAATGTCGTTGCCCGCTGATGAACTCAACAATAACCCCACACGAACGCCATCGGCACCAAAATCCTCGATGAGTTTTAGGGCATCGGGGGAATTTCCCAATTGTTTGGACATTTTTCGGCGTTGCTTGTCGCGAACCAATCCTGTGAAATAAACATTTTCGAAAGGTCGTTGCCCCCGATATTCGTAACCGGCCATGATCATACGGGCCACCCAAAAGAAAATAATGTCCGGGGCGGTTACCAAATCGTTGGTTGGGTAATAGTAATTGACCTCTTTGTTGTCCGGTTCCAAAATACCCCCGAAAACGCTAATGGGCCATAGCCAAGAGGAAAACCAAGTGTCCAATACATCTTGGTCCTGTTTTAAATCCGCAAGTTGAAGATTGGCATTTTTGGATTTGGTCCTAGCCAGTTCGAGCGCTTTTTCAGGTGTCTCCGCCACAACATAATCCTCCGTCCCATCACCATAATAATACGCTGGGATTTGCTGTCCCCACCACAATTGGCGGGAAATGTTCCAATCTCGTATTCCCTCCATCCAGTGACGGTATGTATTCGCAAATTTTTTGGGATAAAACTTAATGTCGTCTGTCTTCAAAACTCCATCAAGGGCCGGTTTTGCCAACATATCCATTTTTAGGAACCACTGATCTGACAATCTGGGCTCTATGACGGCCTTGGTACGCTCCGAAGTTCCAACTTTGTTGGTATACGGTTCCCGCTTCACCAGAAAGCCTTTTTCATTAAGTTCCCGCACAATTTCCTTGCGCACCACAAAGCGATCTTTTCCCTCATAGTGAAGCCCATTGGAATTCAAACTGGCATCGTCATTGAAGATATCAACGATTTCAAGGTTGTGTTTGTCCCCCAAGTTTTTGTCATTTTCATCATGCGCAGGGGTAACCTTAAGACATCCCGTTCCAAATTCAACGTCCACATAATCATCCTCAATAATGGGAACTGCCCTATTACATAGGGGAACAATTGCCTTTTTTCCTTTTAAGTGTTGATATCTTTCATCGTTTGGGTTGATACAGATGGCGGTATCACCCAAGATGGTCTCTGGCCGGGTGGTGGCGATGATTACTTTGTCGTTGGAATCCTCAATGGGATAAGCCAAATAGTATAGTTCTCCCTGTCTTTCTTCATAGATGACCTCTTCATCCGACAAGGTCGTCTTCGCCTCGGGATCCCAATTTACCATGCGAAATCCGCGGTAGATCAACCCTTTTTCATATAAATCCACAAAAACCTTGATTACAGAAGCCGACATATCGTCGTCCATGGTGAATTTGGTGCGGTCCCAATCGCAAGAGCAGCCAAGCTTTTTTAATTGCTCAAGGATAATGCCCCCATAAGTGTTGGTCCATTCCCAGGCATGATTCAGGAATTCATCCCTGCCCAGATCAGCCTTGTTGATTCCTTTTTCCTTTAATCTTGCCACTACCTTTGCTTCCGTGGCTATCGACGCATGGTCCATTCCAGGTACCCAGCAGGCATTCTTGCCCAAGAGCCTTGCCCGTCGCACCAAAACATCTTGAATAGTGTTGTTGAGCATGTGCCCCATATGGAGTACCCCAGTTACGTTCGGAGGAGGGATTACAATGGTATAGGGCTCCCGGCCATCAGGTTTGGAGCTGAAATAGCCATGTTTCATCCAGTACGAATACCAGTGTTCCTCTACCCTATTGGGTTCATATTTTGATGGAATATCCATGTTTCGGTACAGTTTTTGTTATTTGGAACCGAATTGGTTTTTGATGGGAAGAGTTGTTAATTTTGCATTATTCTTCACTTGAGGGCCAATCCAGAAATACGAAACAAAAATAAGTAACGTTATTACATAACAAAAGAATTTTGGATGTAGGTGGGAAAACATTTACATTTGAAATTCACCCAAAACTATAAATGATGAAAAAAACTGTACTCATGTTATTTGTAGGGCTGCTCTCTCTGGGGGTTTATGCCCAAGATGCGACAGCGAAAATCGAGTTTACAAGTGAAACTATCGACTACGGCGAAATTTCTAAAGGAAGCGATGGCGTCCGAGTATTTGAGTTTACAAATACGGGAAGCGCACCGTTGGTAATCAGCGATGTTAGGTCCAGTTGTGGATGTACCATCCCAAAAAAGCCAGAACAACCCATTTTGCCAGGTAAAACTGGTCAAATTGAGGTTAAATATGATACCAACAGGGTTGGCCCCATCAGAAAGGCCATTACTGTTACCTCAAATGCTGACACACCTACCAAAGTGTTGAAAATTAAGGGAAATGTGAAAGCCGAAGGCGCCAAATAACAAAAGTCAATTATTGCAAAGAAAAAAGCCCCAATGTAAGTTGGGGCTTTTTTTAATCGTCATCGAATACTTTTTTGAGGACAAAGGTGAAGAGCATGTCCTTGTTATAACGTTCAATCAAGACCTTGATGCGTTTACCCTCCTTTTCGTTCAGCATTTTCAAGACCTCCTGCAGCTTGTAACGGTGAATTCTTTTCCCATTTACGGCAAGAATCACGTCGCCCTCCTGTAAACCCGCCTCCGCGGCAGGGCTTCCGGCCCGGATACCTGAAACAATGATCTCCGGCACCAAGCTAAGTCGTGTCTTATTTTCCAAAAGGATCTGTACATTCCCAAATGTGGATTCATCGTCTCGCACTACACCCCTGGAATCCGCAATGCTTTCAGCGATATAGCGCAATCCGTTATGCTGTAGATCAATCCCCGCCAAATTATAGTGGAAGGAATCCCTGAAATTTCCATTTTTCTTTAGTGTGACCTGGCCTCTTGAGTAATCAATTACCATGTTGAACCGTTTTAAAATCTCGCCCCCCACACTGCCATTGCGGTCTCCCAGATTTTTTATAAATCCGAAGGATTCTTGGTAAGGAAAGGCAGCTTTGGCATCTTTTAGCTCAAAATCCCCAATTCGGACACCGCTCACTTTGGTGCGCTTGCCAAAAATATCGCCACTTAAACCACGGCCCAAATAGTCCTCATAATTCTTTTCTGGAATCTCCAGTCCCTTTTTGGGTTCATGGAACAACCAGAGTGCATCGCCACTACCGGTATCCACCAAAAGTTTGACAGGTATGTTCTCCGAATCCTTTATCAGCACGGTTCCCTCCACATAGGCCTTTCTATTTTCAATGGACAATGGGAGCGTTTGTGAGCGTTTGTGGGGTGTGTGATCATACAGTTCGGGGTTGTAAAGCTTGATGTACTGCGAACCATAGTTGATTTCCACTACAAAATCGCGGAACAGTTCATATCCCAAAATTCCATGTACGGGAATGCCCAATGACGTGGAAAAATTTATTCCTTTATCCAAAACCACATAAAGATCTTGATCATAGTTCTTGGCCTTGCCCAGGGTAAATTTATTGCCAGTGGAGCTCAGCGCCTTCATGGGTTCACCATCTCCCAAACCGCGAATGGTCACTTCGGACACATTGTTTATCTGCAATGAATCCTTGTCAGAAAGATTGAAAAGCAAAGGTCTACTGACTCCCGAGTCCAGTACGAAGGTCAATTTTGCCCCATTGATTTCCACAGGAATCACAATCAGGTTACTGATCAGTTCGAAATTTATTTTCTGGAATTCTTGGTCCGGCGGCAAACGAAACCCCTGTGCTGAAATAGAGATGGGCATCAGCATCAAAAGAAGTGCAATATTTAGTAGGATTTTCTTCAATTTGCTTACTTCTAACGGGTTGTCTATTCTAAATATACAAAATAATCGAGGATGATGGTTTAATTTAACATTCCACTAACCTGTCAAATAATGCTCGTATGTGTTGTTTTCGAGTGTAGGTTTTCCCATTTTTGCCTAAATTTCCCATATGCCAAGTATCTCAGAAAAAGGAAGGCGCATGCCCGCCTCACCCATTAGAAAATTGGTCCCCTATGCCGAGGCAGCTAAAAAAAGAGGGGTACATGTGATCCATCTCAATATTGGCCAGCCTGACATAAAGACTCCCAAAATTGCTTTGGATGCGGTAAGGAACCATACCATTGAGGTGCTTGCCTATAGCATGACAGAAGGATCGGAAGTGTACCGAGCCAAAATTGCGGAGTACTATGCCAAAAATGACATCCATGTTTCCGCGGATGAAATCATTGTAACCACTGGGGGGTCCGAGGCCCTATCGTTTGCCATGGGAACACTTATGGACAAGGACGATGAAATCATCATTCCTGAACCATTTTATGCCAACTACAATGGTTTTGCCACGGCCATGGGTATCAATGTGGTTCCCATTGAATCTAAGTTGGAGGATAATTTTGCCCTTCCCCCTATCGCAAATTTTGAAAAACTTATCGGACCAAGGACCAAGGCCATATTGATTTGTAATCCAGGAAATCCCACCGGTTACCTGTACAGCAAAGAAGAGATACAACAATTGGCGGCGTTGGTGAAAAAGCACGATCTTTTCCTTATTGCGGATGAGGTATATCGCGAATTCACCTATGATGGAAGACAACATTACTCCATTTTGCAAGAAAATGGGCTGGAGCAACATGCCATAATGGTGGACTCCGTTTCCAAAAGATACAGCATGTGCGGGGCACGTATAGGATGCCTGGTCTCTAAAAACCGAGAGGTTATAAAAACGGCTCTGAAGTTTGCCCAAGCCCGGTTGTCGCCCCCTACTTTTGCCCAGATTGCCAGTGAAGCGGCCCTGGAAACACCGCAGCACTATTTTAATGAGGTCATTGAGGAATACGTCGCTCGACGAAATATCCTAATCTCTGAACTGCGCAAGCTGGACAATGTAAAAGTAGCCGTGCCCCAAGGTGCCTTTTATTGTGTAGTTGAACTTCCCATACCAGACGCGGATGCCTTTGCGCAATGGATGCTCGAAAAGTTTGAAATGGACAATAGTACGGTAATGGTAGCCCCTGCCGCAGGATTCTATGCCACTCCTGGCCTAGGAAAAAATCAAATCCGTATTGCATATGTTCTTGAAAAGGACCGACTGGTGAAGGCTGTGCATTTGTTAGGGGAAGCCCTTAAAAAGTACGCAGCCCAGTGAACATTCAAGAGAATATATCCCTAAAGCCATACAATACCTTTGGTATTGATGCAAAGGCAAGGTATTTTGTGGAAATAACAGGATTGGCACAACTGCAAAAAGTACTTGAGCTCAAGGCCTATCCCAATAAATTCATCATCAGTGGCGGAAGCAACCTTTTGCTCACCAAGGATATAGATGCCCTGGTACTCCACATCAACATAAAGGGCAAGACCGTGGTGGAAGAAGATACTGAAGCCGTTGAAGTCAAGGTGATGGCAGGGGAAAACTGGCACGGGTTTGTTATGTGGTGTTTGGATAATGGGTATGGGGGATTGGAGAATCTTTCCTTGATACCAGGTAATACAGGGACGGCACCCATTCAAAACATTGGTGCTTATGGGGTGGAGCTCAAAGATGTGTTCGTTAGCTGCGCTGCCATGGAAATTGCCACCGGAGAGTTGATCTCTTTCGACCTGGAAGCCTGCGAATTTGGATATAGGGACTCCATTTTTAAAAGGGAAGCAAAAAATAAATACATCATCACCTCGGCCAACTTTGGGTTGACGAAGAAAGACCATGTTTTGAACACGGGCTATGGGGCCATAGAGGATGAACTCAGAAAAAAGGGCATTGTTTATCCCACAATAAGAGACATTTCCAACGCCGTGATAGCCATAAGGCAAAGCAAATTACCAGACCCAAAGGAGTTGGGCAACAGTGGCAGTTTCTTTAAGAATCCGGTGATTGGCAGGAAAAAATTTGATAGAATACTAAAAAATCATCCGAAAATACCCCATTATGAGGTGGACGAAGATCAGTTCAAAATTCCAGCAGGTTGGTTGATCGAGCAATGTGGTTTTAAGGGAAAACGCATTGGGGATGCGGGCGTTCATGAAAAACAGGCCTTGGTCTTGGTAAACTATGGAAATGCCACGGGAAAGGAGATTTTGGATTTGGCAACGCAAATACAACAGGAAGTGCTAAAAAAGTTTGATGTTAAGATCGAGCCTGAGGTCAATATAATAAGATAACCCCCGCATTGTACCAATAACGGGGGTCATACCAAACCAAACTAACCAAACTTATAAATATCATGTGCCGAAGCACTCCGATTCTAAATCAATTGAACGTTTTCATACTGCTTTTTAAGCCGTAACGTTGTAGTATATACGATATAAACATTATTTTAGATTTTGCCCCCTAGAATTTTATCCAAAGCAACCTTGAATGAGCACACTGATTGAGAGACATATCGTTTCGCTCCTCGCTGAAAAAGACGATAAGGCAATTTCGCTGTTATATGAAAACTACGGGGATACGCTGTTCGGGGTGGCCTTTAAAGTGTTGAAAGACGAGGAACTGGCCCAGGACGTGCTGCAGGAAAGCTTCATAAAAATCTGGAAAAAGGCTGACACCTACGACGCCTCCAAGGCCAAATTGTTCACATGGCTGTTCCGAATCACCAGGAACACGGCCATAGACAAACTCAGAAGCATAAACAATAAAGCCGACAAGGAAGTCCAAATGGAGGTTTCCAACGTATATAAAATTGGAGTGGACAGCATAAAGCCGGAACATCTTGATATCCAAGAGAACCTGGATAAGATAGACCCGAAGTACAGAATAGTTTTGGAAGCGCTGTTTTTTGAGGGGATGACGCAGCAGGAGGCGAGTGAAGAATTGGACATCCCTTTGGGAACCATCAAATCCAGATTGAAAATTGGGTTGAGGGAGCTTGGAAAGATTTACGGCACGGCATTGGCACTGCTTCTTATAATATTGATATCGTCATGAAAGAAAAAGTAAGACAGTTTTTAGAATCGGACATCTTGGAGAAATATCTTGTGGAAGATACCAACAAGGAGGAAACCGCAAAGGCTGAACGATATATCGCCATGTATCCTGAGGTGAGGGAAACCTATAACGAACTACAGGACAACCTCGAGGCATTTGCCAAAATGTATGCCAGAAAAACCCCGGAAGGCCTCAAGGAAATCATTTTGCACGGCGCCAGAAAAGAAAGGGCGGCCACCAAAAAGCTATGGCGCTACGCAGTAGCGGCCAGTGTTGCCATTATGTTGTTTGCCGGATCTTCCTATTTCTTCTGGAACCAGAACAAATCCTTGCAACAAGAGAATACTTTGGTCACCAACAAAATAAAGTATTTAGAGGACAACATGAAGGACCAATTGGAAGATATGAGAAACCAGTTCATAGTCCTCAACAATCCCGATACCCGTAAATACAACTTGAACGGAAAAAGAGAGGGAAAAGAGCTTAAGGCAATCGCCTATATAAATCCCGTAAAAAAGCTTTCATACATCAATGTGAGCAATGTGCCCAATCTACCTGAAAACAAGTGTTTTCAAATGTGGGCCGAGGTCAACGGCGAATTGGTCAACTTGGGGGTCATCAAACAGTTTGATGACAAGGACAAACTATTGGCCCTTCCCTATGCCGACAACGCCATAGGCTATATCACAATAGAGCCCGAAGGTGGTAACACATCACCATCGGTGGAGAACATTGTGGCCAACATCACCTACTAATATCATTCTTTTAAAGTATCCATAAAGCCGTTCCCGTTTCAAGGTTCATTTTGTACCTTTGCACAAAAGTTGGAACATGAAGCTAGCATTGTTGACCATTGGTATATTGGCACTCGCCTTTGCCGGGATTGCCATAAAAATATGGTCCAAAAAAGATGGTAAATTCGCTGGGACCTGCGCGAGCCAAAATCCATACCTTAACAAAGAGGGTGAGGCCTGTGGTTTTTGTGGAAAACTTCCCGATGAGCAGGAATGCAAAAAGGATTCTGTTCCCGAGCTTCAATGAATTACTGCCGCCAGCAAAGAAAATAGCATTTTTTGGAAAAAACCGATAATTCCGTAAAAGAGACCATTGTAAAGGCAAAACAGGGAAACCAGATTGCCTTCAGCAATCTTCTGGACACCTTTTGGAACGAGGTTTACGGCTTTCAGTTACTGCGCACCAAGAATGAGAACGATGCGGAGGACATCACCATTAGGACCTTTTCCAAGGCTTTTGACAAAATCCAGACCTACGATGAAGCCTACGAATTTAAGACATGGCTCATTGCAATCTCAAAAAACCTGCATGTGGACCTTATCCGCAAGAGAAAAAGAAGCCCCATAGATGGATTGGATGCCAAGGATGATGAGGTTCAAAAGGTGTTGGATGAAACACCTTCAGTTGAAGACCGGTTGATCACTGAGCAAAACCTAGCAGATTTGCTACAGGACATAAAAAAACTGAAACCCCACTACCAAAAGGTCATAAACCTGCGCTATTTCAATGAAATGACCTACGCCGATATGGCCAAGGAGCTTGACGAGCCTGTCAACAACATTAAGGTGAAATTGCTCAGGGCCAAAAAACTTTTGGCAGAGATCATCAAGAAAAAGTGACCCTTTTTCAAGCCCAGACTTTCCTTGTCAGTTTCGTATCTTTACACACCAATTTTGAGTTTATGAGTACCAGTGTAGCAGAAAACGTTATCCCACCAAAGGGAAAACCAAAATGGTTACGTGTAAAGCTTCCAACAGGAAAAAAATACACGCAGCTCAGGGGGCTGGTGGACAAGTATGACCTGCATACCATTTGCACCTCCGGGAGCTGTCCAAATATGGGCGAATGCTGGGGAGAGGGAACGGCGACCTTTATGATTCTCGGTAACATCTGTACGCGTTCGTGTGGTTTTTGTGGGGTAAAGACCGGAAGACCGGAAAGCGTGGACTGGGCAGAACCCGAAAAAGTGGCCCGCTCCATTAAAATAATGAACATTAAGCACGCAGTCCTCACTTCCGTAGACCGTGATGACCTCAAGGACATGGGTTCCATTATTTGGGCCGAGACCGTAAAAGCCGTGAGGCGAATGAACCCAGAAACCACGTTGGAAACCCTAATTCCAGATTTTCAAGGAATAGAACAGCATTTGGACCGAATTTTACAGGTTGCACCAGAGGTAATATCCCACAATATGGAAACCGTTAGAAGGCTTACGCGCGAAGTGCGCATACAAGCCAAGTATGATCGCAGCTTGGGTGTTCTGGACTATTTGAAGAAAAATGGAGCCAACAGGACGAAGTCAGGGATTATGTTGGGCTTGGGTGAAAAAGAAGAAGAAGTCATCGAAACCATGGAAGACCTGAGAAGCGTAAATGTGGATGTGGTAACCATTGGTCAATACCTACAACCCTCCAAGAAGCACCTTCCCGTAAAACAGTTCATTTTGCCGGAACAATTCAAAAAATACGAGGAAATTGGCTTGAAAATGGGCTTTAGACATGTGGAGAGCGGTGCTCTGGTCCGCTCATCCTATAAGGCCCATAAGCATATCCAATAGGCACACACTGCCCTGTGACATGAAAAAAATCAACATTGGCATAAACGGCTTCGGGCGTATAGGAAGGACCCTCTTTAGACTGCTCCATGGACATCCGGACATCTTGGTTACCGTGATCAACGACCTGGCTGATGCCAAAACCTTGGCGCATCTTTTAAAATATGATAGTATACACGGCCCTTTTGGTGCATCAATAAAGGTGGATACGGATACCATTTTGGTTGATGGGCAAAAAATACAGGTGACCAACCAAAACCATCCAAAACACATCAATTGGAAAGATTATGGGGTGGACATTGTGGTGGAAGCCACTGGAAAATTCAAGAAAAGTGAGGACTTGGAGCACCATATCAAAAATGGGGGCAAAAAAGTGATCCTTTCCGTTCCTCCGGAGGATGACTCCATAAAAATGGTGGTATTGGGCGTAAACCATGAAACCATTGAAGCCACCGACAGCATCATATCCAATGCCTCCTGCACTACCAACAACGCAGCTCCCATGATAAAGGTCATCAACGAGCTGTGCGGGATTGAGCAGGCCTATATCACCACCATTCATTCCTATACCTCGGACCAGCACTTGCACGATGCCCCACATCGTGACCTTAGAAGGGCCAGGGCAGCCTCGCAGTCCATCATTCCCACGACCACCGGAGCGGCAAAGGCATTGACCAAGATTTTCCCTGAACTATCCCATGTTATAGGCGGTTGCGGTATTCGTGTGCCCGTGCCCAACGGCTCATTGACAGACATAACCTTCAATGTCAAAAAAGAAACCTCTATTGCCGAAATAAACGCTACCTTTAAAAAGTATGCTGAAAATGAGCTCAAAACCATTATTCATTATACAGAGGACCCCATTGTTTCCATTGATATAAACAATAGTTGTCATTCTTGTACGTTTGATTCTTTGATGACTTCCGTAATCGGAAAAATGGTAAAAGTCATAGGTTGGTACGACAATGAGACTGGATATTGTTCCAGGATCATCGATTTAATAGCGTTGCTTATAAAGAAAAAATATATTTGACCTCAAATTTACCACACAAACGAATTGGTGCCATGGCACTGTTTCTGCTGTGCATGCTCCTATGCACACAGTCCTTTTTTGGTCAAAAAGAAGTAAATTCCGAAACCTCCACACAGTCTATTTTTGACACATTTTTAGAGTACCGGCATCAAAACAGGATGGACAAGGCACTGGAAAAGCTCGATGAGGCCGCCAAAATTGCCGAAAAGAATGAAGATGCCAAACTCTTGTTGGATACCTATCACCAGTACGCCAGACTTTTTTTGGAGGAAGGCGACCGGGAAACCGCCGTTTTTTATTGGGACCGGGCAAGCATTCTGTTAAAGGATATCTCCTATTCCTACGGGCAGGCCTTTCATCTGTACGTGGATGCTGCACTGCGCTTTGACGAGGGCAACAACTTTCAATCCCTCAAATCCCTTGAAGAATCAAGATTGTTGAGCAACAATAGGAATCTGAGCAACAATATCCTGCTCTTGGAGGCCTATATCTTTACCAATATAGAAAAGTACGAGGCCGCCATAAAAAACCTACATGCGCTCATCGTAAATTCTGATGACAAGGAAAGGGCCTATTTGGCGACCAAGGCCAATCTGCAACTGGCCAAGATCAGCCTCGATCTTGGTGATCTGGAAGAAGGTATCATACATTCCAAGGCCGCTTTGGAACTGGCACAAAAACATGGCTTTGCCAAGGAAATCAAAACGGCCAATGAACGGCTGGCCGTCATTTATGAGAGAACGGGAAGTTACGACCAGTCCTTACATTATATAAAAGCCCTTGAAAAAATAAAGGATTCCATTTTCAACATAGAAAAAGCAAAGATTGATGCCAAGACCGCCGACAAGATAAGGTTCGAGCACCAAATGAATGAAATCAACAAGCTTACAGCAAGAAACGAGGAATTGAGCGAGTCCAAAAACCGTTCGGAGATTACCGCAATACTCACCTCAGCCTTCCTTACTATCATATCGCTTTTGGCCGTTTCGCTGTTCAGGAACAACCAAATAAAACTGAAGACCAACGACCTCCTTTATACCAAAAACAAGGAGTTGGAGCTCGCCAGGGATTCGGCAGTCTCTGCGATGGAAGCCAAGACCAACTTCCTGTCAACGGTTACCCACGAACTAAGGACCCCATTGTATGCGGTAACGGGACTCACACACCTGTTGTTGGAAGAAGATCCGGCGGAGCATCAAAAGGAACATCTAAAATCCTTGAAGTTTTCGGGGGAGTATTTACTGAACTTCATCAATGATATCCTTCAAATCAATAAAATTGATGCGGACAAATTGGAACCGCTGATCGTTGAGTTCAAATTGCACAAAGTGCTCACTGACGTTGTGGATTCCCTACAACAAAACGCCAACGAGAACAAGACCAAGCTCGTTTTGGACTATGACCCCAATATTCCGCAACAATTGCTCGGGGATCCGATAAAAATCTCCCAAATCTTCATGAACCTTGTCGGGAACGCCCTCAAGTTTACCAAAAATGGTAAGGTGGATGTAATTGCCAAAATGCTGGATAAGAAGGAAGATCAAGTAAAATTATACTTTGAGGTTAAGGATACCGGTATCGGAATATCCGAGGACAAGCAAAAGAACATCTTTGATAGTTTTGAGCAAGGCTCCGTACAAATCAATCGGGAATATGGTGGTACCGGACTGGGACTCACCATTGTAAAAAGCTTGCTCGGGCTTTTCGGCAGCACCATCCACTTGGAAAGCGAACTGGGAGAGGGAAGTTCGTTTTTCTTTGAATTAGATCTTAAATGCGATACCAAGACCATAACGGATGAGGACGTGGCATTTGAGCTGAATCCAGAGGAATTCGATTTTAAAGGCTTGCATGTGCTGGTGGTCGAGGATAACAAGATTAACCAGGTCATCACCAAAAAGATGCTCACCAAAAAAGAGATCACCTGTGATATTGCCAATAACGGGAACGAAGCCATAGATCTGGCAAAGGCCAATAATTACGATGCCATTTTAATGGATATCCACATGCCCGGCATTAGCGGAGAGGAAGCCACGCGACAAATCCGTAAGTTCAACCAAGAAATACCAATCATAGCATTGACCGCTATTTCGTTGGATGACAGTCTGGACAGTTTCTACGATGCTGGATGCAATGATGTGGTCACGAAACCCTTCAAACCCGAGGTTTTTTATCAAAAGATAGGGGAGAATATTTTCAAGAAAAAAATGCAGGGTTCTGTTTAGAACAAGGCTTTTAAACGCTCTTCCATTATCCTTTTGTCCCGCTCAGCAAAACGGTGCGCAACTTCCAGATAAAAAAGATTATCCAACCTGCCCATCAAGCGAACATAGTCTTTTTCCGTCGTCAGGATCATATCAAAATCTTTAAAGGATGCGATATCTTTATCCGAAAAATCATGGTGGTCTCTGAATTTGAAATGCTGAAAATCGATTCCTTTTGATTGCAGAAACCGCACTAAAGGTTCCGGGCGTGCAATTCCAGTAACCAAGGCAATATTTTTGCCCCTCAATTGCTCGAGCAAGTGCTGTTCAGGGCCCGATGACTTCACTGCATTATCATATCCCAAATGGGCAAAAAGCACCTTTTGATTGGGCATTGGACCCAATTTATTCAAGATTTCTTCCCGTTTTTCCTCTGTCATGTGCTCAGGGCACTTGGTAACAATAATTACATCGGCTCTCCTGGCCTCCCTTTTACTGTCCCTTAGATTGCCCGTCGGGAGGTACCAATCATCCACATAAAGAGTATAATAGGCCGTTAGCAAAATGGAAAAGTGTGGGCGAACCTTTCTATGTTGAAATGCATCATCCAACAAAATAAGATCAGGATTTACAGTTTTAGCCAACTGTGCAATGCCATGTTGCCTGTCCGCATCAACGGCCACCGCTACCTCCATAAATTTTCTATGCAATTGGAACGGTTCATCACCCAAATCATGGACGGTATGCTCGGGTCCGGCCAGTACAAATCCCTCGGATTTGCGCTTGTATCCCCTGCTCAAAATGGCTATTTTATGGTTCCCCAACAAACGGACCAAAAACTCAATCATTGGGGTTTTTCCGGTACCACCAACGCTCAGATTGCCCACGCAGACCACAGGTGTATCAAAAGACCGGGAACGGAACACACCCACATCAAAAAGGAGATTTCTGGCGTGGACCACTACCCCATAGATCACGGAAATGGGAAATGCCAGTAAACGGAGCAATCGCAGCATGGGGCGAAATTATAATATTTTATCTTTAAGCCTCATAATAAACCCTAAATGACTGTAAAGGAAATTAGTAAAATATTGGAACAACTAGCGCCACTGGCCCATGCAGAGGATTTTGACAATGTTGGATTGTTGGTAGGTGACCCCGAAATGTCAGTAAGTGGCGTGCTTGTAACACTGGATACCCTGGAAAATGTGGTAGACGAGGCCATTGCGAAAAAATGCAATCTCATTGTGAGTTTTCATCCCATAATCTTTAGGGGGCTCAAAAAAGTGACAGGTAGGAATTATGTGGAACGTGTGGTGATCAAGGCGATTGCGAACAATATTGCCATTTACAGCATGCACACGGCCTTGGATAACAGTAAAATGGGGGTGAATGCAAAAATTTGTCAGGTTTTGGGTATAGGAAACACTGAGATACTCATCCCAAAAACACAGACCATCAAGAAATTGATCACTTATGTGCCACTGGCCGATGTTGAAAAGGTGAAATCGGCTCTCTTCGATGCAGGTGCGGGAGAAATTGGAAAATACAGCAACTGCAGTTTTAGTGTGGACGGATGGGGAACTTTTAAGGCGGGCGAGGAAGCCAAACCCAGTGTTGGAAAAGTGGGCGAAGTACATAAAGAAGCAGAGGTGCAGTTGCACGTGATTTTTTCCTTTGAAAAAGAACCCGACATCTTGAATGCGCTTTTTAATGCACATCCTTATGAGGAGGTCGCCTATGAAATAATTGTCCTTCAAAACACCAATCAGGAATTGGGCATGGGCATGGTGGGCACCCTCGATGGTGCAATGGAAGAAAAGTCTTTTTTGGAGCACGTTAAGAAAAAAATGAATGCCAAGGTCATAAGGCACTCCAAATTACTTGGGAAAAAAGTGGAACGCGTTGCCGTTTTGGGCGGAAGTGGGGCATTTGCCATATCAGCGGCAAAACAAGCAAATGCAGACGTTTTCATCACTGCAGATGTCAAATATCACCAGTTTTTTGAGGCCGAGGATAAAATCATCATTGCCGATATCGGGCATTTTGAAACTGAGCAGTTTACTAAAGATTTATTGGTTGATTATCTTACAGAAAAAATTCCTAATTTTGCAATCTCTTTATCGGAGAGCAATACAAATCCCATCAAGTATTTATAAATCATATGGCGAAAAAAAAGGATAGCACTGTAGAAGAAAAGTTGAGAGCATTGTACGACCTACAACTTATAGATTCCAGGGTTGACGAAATACGAAATGTGCGGGGAGAGCTTCCCTTGGAGGTACAGGATCTGGAAGATGATGTACAAGGGCTCAAAACCCGGGTTGACAAGTTAAAAACTGATGTCGAGACCATCAACTTTGAAATTGCGGCGAAGAAAAACCTTATTGAAGAATCCAAGGCGCTGATAAAAAAGTACTCCGAGCAACAGAAGAATGTAAGAAACAGCCGTGAATTCAATTCCTTGAGCAAGGAAGTGGAGTTCCAAGAACTGGAAATCCAATTGGCAGAAAAAAATATCAAGGAATTCAAGGCCCAGATTGAGCAGAAAAAAGAGGTGATTGCCGAAACCAAGGAAAAACTTACCGAAAGGGAAGGACACCTTAAGCACAAGAAAGGCGAACTCGATGCCATTTTGGCCGAGACCGAGAAAGAGGAAAAGGCACTGCTCAAGAAATCTGAGGAATTTGAAGAACAAATAGACGAGCGTTTGGTCAATGCATACAAGCGTATTCGCCATAATGTGAAAAATGGCCTTGCCGTGGTTCCCGTGGAACGTGGTGCTTCTGGAGGTTCCTTCTTTACCATTCCACCTCAGGTGCAGGTTGAGATAGCTTCACGCAAAAAAATCATTACCGACGAACATAGCGGTAGAATTTTGGTAGACCCTTTGCTGGCAGAAGAAGAACAGGAAAAAATGCAATCCATGTTCTCCAAGCTTTAAGCGAGGATATCACACAGAACAAAAGCCACCTTTTAGGTGGCTTTTTTATTAATTCCCAAGTCAAATCCTGAATCAAAGGGACAAAAGCTCCAGCATCCTATCCTCAACCTCTTTACTGTCCCATTTTGATTCAATTTCGGGCATTCGCATTATTTCCCGCATTATGGCCTCTTGTCCATCCCCTATCGCCAAAGCCTCGGCATAGGGTCTTTCTGAAAAAGTGACCCTGCTGTACACAGGTATCCATTTGTCCGGATGTTTTGATGCAAAATGTTTTTCAATTTTCTTTTGAAGTAAAAATTTGGGGTCCGCTGTCTTGCTGCTCATTTCAACAAAGTTGCGGTAGCTCAGTTCCGCAATGGCATCCGCGTTGGGCTTGCGTTCCTTTTGATACAGCTCAAAAATGGTCTCCCAATCGTCCCCGTGGGCTTTCATCAACCCGTCAAGCACAAAAATATCCTCGAAACCAGCATTCATACCTTGTCCGTAAAAGGGCACAATGGCATGGGCCGAGTCACCCACCAAGGCCACCTTGTCCCAATAGGTCCAGGGATAACACTTCATGGTGACCATGGCACTCGTGGGGTTCTTGAAAAAGTCACTGGTTAAGTTTTCAATCTCCTTTCGCACATTGGGGAAATATTTTTTAAAGAATTCCGTGGCCTCCCCCTTGTTCGTTATCTTCTCAAAGGAAACCTCCCCTTCAAACGGCAGGAAAAGGGTACATGTAAAACTTCCGTCAATATTGGGCATTGCAATGAGCATGAACCTACCCCTGGGCCAAATATGAAAGGAATTCTTGTCCAGTTTGTGGCTCCCATCCTCATTGGCGGGAATGGTCAGCTCTTTATAACCCACATCCAAAAAGTCCTGGGAATAATCGAACCTGCTCCTTCGCTGCATTTTGTGCCTTACCCTGGAAAAGGCTCCATCACAGCCAAAAATTATATCAAATTGGTACTCCTGCCATTCACTTTTCTCCGATTCGCCAGTGTATACCTTAGCTTCTGGAAGACTCACGTCCCATACCTTTTCATTAAAACGGAAAACCGTGCCCGCTTCTTCGGCAAAATCAATCATCCGTTTGTTAAGGATTCCTCTGGAAATGGACCAAATGGCCTCTCCTTCCTTACCATATTTTTGAAAATAGACCGGTTTGTCGTTCACGTGCATTGCCCTTTTATCCAGGGGAATGGCTATTTTTTTGATGCGTTCCTCCAATCCCACTTCTTGCAAGGTCCTCCACCCCCTATTGCTCATGGCCAGGTTGATGGACCTTCCCGAGAACTCGATGGTCCTAATATCGGGTCTACGGTCAAAAACCGTTACGGAATGACCTCTTCTTCGTAAATAAATGGCTAAGAGGGAACCCACCAATCCAGAACCGATGATGGCTATATTTTTAGAGGTCTGTGTCATAAACGCCCCGAGGGCCTCTTCTGGTTAAGCTTCAAAAATACGGATTTTGCGTATTACCGAACGACGGCCCAAAGGATAAAACCAAATGATTTTATCATTTTTGTTTATCTTTTTTATTAAATTTGTTAAACAAAATATGAAACAAATCTCAAAAGCTGACCTTGAAAACCTGCCCTCCCGCCAACGGGCAAATTTGGTCAACTCCATATCAGGATACAAATCGGCCAACTTGATTGGCACCATCTCTCCTGAGGGCACCACCAATCTTGCCATTTTTAATTCGGTTTTCCATCTTGGCAGTAACCCGCCCCTTTTGGGTTTTATATTACGCCCGCTAAGTGAGGAAAGGCATACTTACAACAATCTTAAGGCAATTTCAAGCTATACCATAAATGCCATAACGCAGGATATGTACCGCGATGCCCATCACACCTCGGCAAAATATCCTGAAAATGTATCGGAGTTTTCGGCAACATCCCTGGAAGAAAGTTTTAAAAATGGTTTTCCCGCTCCTTTTGTGAAACAAAGTCCCGTTCAAATCGGGTGCAGGTATGTGAATGAATATCCCATTGTGGAGAATGGGTGTATCCTCGTTGTGGGTGCCGTCGAAAACATCTACGTTGTTCCCAGCCTGCTGCACCATGACCATTGGGCGCAACTGGATCGGGCTAACATTATGTCCGTCATAGGATTGGATGGTTATGCCCTTCCCCATTTGGAGGACCGCTTGGGCTATGCCCGTCCCAATCAAACCCAAAACTCCATTCTTGATGGCCCACAAGAAAATTAACCTGCCAACCAAGGTATGTCCTATGTGCAAAAGGCCTTTCACATGGCGGAAAAAATGGGAAAAGGTATGGGATGAGGTAAAATATTGCAGTGAACGTTGTAGAAAATCAAGACAAAATGCAAAACAGCCTGGTTTGGTTCAGGAATGACCTGCGGGTGTCCGACAATCACAGCTTAGCGAATGCCCTTGACAGTGACAAGGTGTTGGCCGTCTATTTTTTTGACCCACGCCATTATGAACAGGGTTCCTACGGATTTAAAAAGACAGAGAAATTCAGGGCCAGGTTTCTTTTGGAAACGGTGGCGGAGCTAAAGCAAAACCTCCAAGAACTCAACATTACCTTGCTTACCTACCATGCCAAACCAGAAAGCATATTGCCCGGTTTGGTACGGGAATATGAAATAAGCCGAATACATCTCCAAAAGGAATGGACCAGTGAGGAGGCAAAGGTCCTTCAGGGTGCACGAAAGCTTTTGGGAACCAATGTTTCATTTGTTGAGACTTTTGACCAATTTTTGTTCCATCCGGAGGATATTCCCTATACATCCTTTCAAAATATACCCGAGGTGTTTACACAGTTCAGAAAAAGGTGTGAAAAACACGTATCGGTTCGTCCCTTGGTCCCATCACCACAGCCACAGCCCAAGGACAACCTAATCGATAATCCGACAGAAATTCCATCCTTGGCCGAATTGGGGTTGGACACCTTCGAAACCCATCCAAATGCTGCTTTTCCTTTTCACGGAGGCGAAAATGAAGCACTAAAAAGACTTGACCATTATTTTTGGCAGACAAAAAAGTTGGCTTTCTATAAAAAAACCAGAAACGGGCTGTTGGGAAAGGATTACAGCTCCAAATTCTCCCCTTGGCTTGCCAACGGAAGCATTTCAGCAAGAAAAATCTACTGGGAAGTGAAGAAGTTTGAAAAGGAGGTCAAGAAAAATCAAGATACATATTGGCTAATCTTTGAGCTGATTTGGAGGGATTATTTCAAGTATGTTTCACTAAAGCATGGGAATGAGATATTCAAAATTGGTGGAATTCTCAAAAAAGAATATGACTGGGGAGCGGATGAAAAGTTGAAAAATGCCTGGATCAGCGGAACAACACAAGAATCCTTTGTCAATGCCAATATGAAGGAAATAAAAGAAACAGGCTGGATGAGCAATCGGGGAAGGCAAAATGTTGCCAGCTATTGGGCCAAGCATTTGGAACAGGATTGGCGAATCGGAGCGGCCTATTTTGAGTCCATGTTATTGGACTATGACGTGCACAGCAATTGGGGCAATTGGATGTACAACAGCGACGTGGGCAACGATCCAAGAGACCGAAAGTTCAACATTCAAAGACAGGCCGAAATGTATGATCCCAGCGCAAAATACCAGAATCTATGGCTTCAACCTACCTTGTTCTAAAATCATGAAGACGCTTCGATTGATTCTTGGTGACCAACTGAACAGCAACCACAGCTGGTTTGTTGATGTGGATGATGATATCCATTACCTAATGGCCGAAATGAGGCAGGAAACCGACTACGTCAAACATCATATTCAAAAGGTAGTGGGCTTCTTTTGCGCTATGCGGAATTTTGCCCAGAGCCTGAAGGAACAAGGACACCAAGTCCATTATTTGAAAATTTCGGACTCTGACAACCCACATGGATTGGAAGAAATCATCAAATGGCATATTGATCAGAACGATATTGAGAAATTCGAATATCAGCTGCCAGATGAGTACCGACTGGACCAACAATTGAAAGAAATTTCCGAATCCCTGGAAATTGCTTCGGAATCCGTGGACACCGAACATTTTTATACCTCACGTGAAGAACTCAAGGATTTTTTTGAGGGCAAAAAACAACTCCTGATGGAAAGTTTTTATCGCATGATGCGGGAAAAACACGAAATCTTGATGGCTGGTGAAGAACCTGAAGGGGGCAAATGGAACTTTGACCAAAGCAATCGCAAAAAGTGGAATGGTTCACCAGACATTCCCAAAGAGCGAAGCTTTAACAAAGACATATCCTTATTACTTTCAGAAATTGAAGATGCCGATATTGACACTTTTGGCAGTATCGATGCAAAAAAATATCCATGGCCGACCAGTCGGGAAGAATGCCTGGAAGTTTTGGATTACTTCTGCTCAAAATTGCTCCCCTATTTCGGGGATTATCAAGATGCCTTTCACACAGACGAAAAATTCTTGTTCCACTCTAGACTTTCCTTTGCCATGAACAGCAAGATGGTATCCCCACAGGAAGTTATCAATAGGGTTTTGGACCATTATTATGAAAACAAGGATGCCATCGATATTTCCCAGGTCGAGGGGTTTGTGAGGCAAATTTTGGGATGGCGGGAATATATGCGCGGGGTGTATTGGAAAGAAATGCCAAAATATGCCCAATTGAACGAACTCAAAAACAAAAATTCCCTTCCAGAGTTCTTTTGGACAGGAGAGACAAAGATGAACTGCCTAAGGCATTCCATATCCCAAAGTCTGGAGGAAGCCTATGCACACCACATTCAACGGCTTATGATCATAGGAAACTTTGCGCTGTTGACACAAACCGACCCCGATGAAGTCGATGCATGGTATCTGGGAGTGTACATTGATGCCATAGAATGGGTGGAAATCACCAACACACGGGGCATGAGCCAATATGCCGATGGGGGAATCATTGCGACCAAGCCTTACGTGAGCAGTGCCAACTACATCAACAAAATGGGCAATTACTGCAAGGGGTGTACGTATAAAATTTCAAAAAAAACCGAAGAGGATGCCTGTCCGTTCAATGCGTTGTACTGGAATTTTTTGGATGAAAAAAGAGAATTCTTTGAAAACAACCACCGTATGTCAATGATGATGAGCCTTTTGGACAAAAAAGATTCAGAGGAAATGGCGGCCTTACGCAAACGCGCCCAAGAGGTTATCAAAAACCCGGATAAATTTTAACTTTTTGTTAGAATCTTATGGTATTGCTTTTGACGTAAATACCATAAACATTCCGCTTCGGCGTCCATATATATTAAAAAGTCCTTCACAATATATTGCGAAGGACTTTTCCTTTTATCTTGATAGGCGATGTTTACTTCAAGATTTCGTCCACAATCCCATATTCCAAAGATTCCTCGGCCCCCATCCAAAAATCGCGGTCAAAATCCTTCATGATCTTTTCAAAAGATTGACCACAGTTATCCGCCAATATCTTGGCCCCCAACTCTTTGGTCTTTATGATTTCCTTGGCCTGTATTTCAATATTGGAAGCTTGTCCCTGGGCACCTCCACTGGGTTGGTGGATCATGACCCGGGCATGGGGTTGTATAAAACGTCTGCCCTTTTCTCCCACGGAGAGCAAAATGGAACCCATGGAAGCCGCCAGGCCCGAACATACGGTCGAAACCGGGCTATTTATCTGTTTGATGGTATCATAAATGGCAAAACCGGAGGTAACATAACCCCCAGGACTATTTATGATCAGTTGAATCTCTTTATTATTGATAAGATCTAGATAGAGCAATCGGTCTATGACGTGCTTTGCGGAATCATCATCAACCATTCCCCACAAAAACACTTTGCGCTCTTCCAGTAATTTCTCTTGAATCAACTCTTGTACTTTTCCTTTTTTTGAACTCATTTTTTTATTTGTTGAACGGCTTCAAAAATAATCAATTAAAAACATACGGCGGAATCATTTAATTTTGGAAAACAAGAGTCAAATCAAACGTTTCTCAAAAAAAGGTTATGAAATACATTTTCGCCATACTTGTTTTTGCCACAGGCCTTGTTCTTGGCTGCAAAGAGGGCCCAAACAAATCAGAAAAGAAAGAAAAGCCAGCGCTTAGCATTCCTGAAAAAATTGCGTATGCCCATGGGTATGGGCATTGGGGTTCCGTTGGCTCAATCGCGTTCACCTTTAATGTGGACAGGGATACGACACACTTTGAAAGAACGTGGATATGGAAACCGAAAACCAATGAAGTGACCGCAATTACGCAAAACGATACCCTGACCTACCATAGAAAATCCATGGATAGCATAGCGCACCAGACCAATGCTGGCTTCATCAATGACAGATATTGGCTGTTGGCCCCTTTTAACCTAGTTTGGGATGCAAACAGCTATGCATTTGAACATGTCGCGAACCAAATTGCACCGATCAGTGGGGAACCCATGCAAAAATTGACCATAGTTTATGAGAATGAAGGTGGGTATACACCGGGCGATGCCTACGATTTCTATTTTAAGGATGATTTTTTGATCCAGGAATGGACGTTCAGAAAATCCAATCAAGCGGAACCTTCGATGTCCACAACCTGGGAAAAATATGGAGATTTTGGAGGACTTATACTTCCCCAGGACCATGTAAAGGCCGAGCCTGGCTTTAGCTTAAATTTTACCAATATTGCTATTGAAAAAGAATGAGTCCTAACGGCGACGGCGAAGAAAAAAAGTGACCATCAACACAAAAAAAGCAGCACCCAAAAGGGTATAAAAGCTAAGCCGTAACGAAGAACTCTCAGCCAACAACCCAAGAATTACGGGGCCCACCAAAAAGCCAGTATATCCAGTTCCCGCTATGAACGAAACCCCCTGGGAAGAATCGACCCCCCTCACATTACCCCCAATTCGGAACAATTCTGGGACCATGACCGAAAAGCCCAGTCCATTAAGCGCAAAGCCGATAATCGCCAAAAAAGTCTGTTCCGAAAGCACCAGTCCGTAACCTATGATGGCCACCAGGGCTCCCAAGGTCACCAATTTGACCGAACCAAAACGCTCGCTGATGCCATCACCCAAAAAACGCCCAAGTGTCATTGCCGAAGAAAAGGCCAAAAATCCCGACCCTATAAAAGCTTCTGGCGCCAAGGTTATCTCCTGGAGATAAAGCCCACTCCAATCTACAATGGCCCCTTCACTGGCCATAGCAATAAATCCTATGATTCCAAGGAGCAACAGCGGTTTGAAGAGTCCAAAACTGAAAGGTTCTTTCTCCACAGGAGCAGCTACAATATGGATGTATTTTTTATAAAAAAATAGATTGATAATAAGAACCAGGGTCACGGTGCCTGCCATATGGAGCAGAGGACTGCCGATGATGGGAATTAAAAAACTGCCCAGTCCCACTAAAATACCACCCAAACTGAAAAATCCATGGGCCGCAGACATGAAGTTCTTCTTGTCCTCTTTTTCAATTTCTGTTACCAAGGTATTCATGGAAATGTCCGTTATGCCATTGGCCATGCCAAAAAAGAAAAGACTTATCATAAGCAAATGATAGCTGGGGACCATAAGTGGAAAAAGTGCCGTAACGCTACAAAAAAGTACTCCCAGCCATGTGGCCCTACCTACACCCAACCTATTGACGATCTTTGGGGCAAGGGGAAAGATGACAAAAACACCGAGTGACAGACAAAATAGTGCAATGCCCAAATCAGCCTTGTCTATTCCCAGTTTTTCCTTGACGCTTGGAATATAGATGGCCCAGGTACCGAACCAAATATTAAGGCTGGTGAACACCCATGCCGGTGCAAAGTAACGTGACTTGGAAAAAATTAGCAGCAATGATTTCATACGCAAAAATATGAAGGCAAATTAACTCCACTCCTTCCAAATAGTTTAGCATATAATATGCCGATTATAAAACATTTTATTCATAAGGAATAAAAAAAATACCTCTATGTGTTATTTTTGACCTATGAAACCCATGTTTGAGTCCATCAACTTAAAGGTGAACACTTCTTTGAAGGTTGAAACCTATGGCAATGGTGATTACTGTGAATCGGCTGGTTGGCACATCCACCCGGAATATGAGCTGGTGTATGTAAAGAGCGGTTCGGGGCAGTTGAACATTGGCCCGAAAAAAGTACCCTATTACAATGGGGTTCTTTTGTTTTTGGCGGGAAACATTCCGCATGGGGATTTTGGCAACAAGGACCACGGGGATAACCAAGAGGTGGTGATCCAATTCAGTAAGGACTTTCTGGAAGAAAAATTAAAGGTGTTTCCCGAGTTCTCGGAAGTCCAGCTATTGGCAAAAAAATCGAAGCAGGTTCTCATCTTTGATGGTACCACCCACAACATGGTCGGTAGTGACTTTCTAAGTTTTAAGTTTCTGGATTCGCAGCAAAGGCTCATCAACCTACTTTCCATTTTGTGCAAACTATCCAAGCATGGAGTTTACCGTCCACTTTTTGATACCCTTCCCATGGACAATTTCAGAAAAGAGGAAATACTGCGGTTGGAAGAGATTTTTGAATATGTGAACAAAAACCATGACAGTAAAATATCCGTGGAGGAGATTTCTTCAAGCTTGGGACTAACACCTAACTCTTTCAGCCGTTTTTTCCGAAAGATCACCGGTAGGCGATTTCTGGATTTTGTAAATGAATTCCGAACCAGCAAAGCAGTTGAGTTTTTCAATTCAGGACCCTCCGGCATTTCGGAAGTGATGTACCAATGTGGTTTTAACGATCCTTCCTATTTTTCGAAACAGTTCAAAAAGTATCAGGGTACAAGTCCGTCAGAATATATTCGAAGCCGCTACGCTTAGCCGGATTTGGATAGAATTCCGGTTTTTAGGACCTGTCCAAAATTATACATATCGGCAAATGAGCAGTAAAAAGGTGCTGGGGCCAGTCGGATGACATTGGGCTCACGCCAGTCCACAATCACCCCTTCTTTCATCAAATAATCGAACAGAGGTCGACCTTCACCATGCAAGAAAACTGAAAGTTGGCAACCTCGTTCTTTGGGAGTAATGATTTCAAAAGTGCTATCCACCTCTTTGTCCACTTCATGCAATACAAACTCAAGAAATGCAGTAAGCTTTTTTTGTTTCGCAATAAGGGCATCCATGCCTACCTCATCAAAAAGTTCCAACGATGCCAAATAAGGTGCCAAAGACAAAATGGGTGGGTTGCTCAACTGCCACGCATCGGCGGTTTCAATGGGGTCGAACTCGGGCTGCATTAAAAACCGGGTTTCTTTTTTGGTGCCCCACCAGCCTTCAAACCGAGGAATATCCTTTTTGTCCAGATATCTTTCATGCACAAAAATTCCCGAAGCATTTCCTGGACCGCTGTTCATGTACTTGTAACTGCACCAAGCAGCAAAATCCGCATTCCAGTCGTGCAGTTTTAATTCCACATTGCCCACCGCATGGGCCAAATCCCATCCCACAAAGGCTCCAACGGATTTCCCCGCCTCTGTGATTGCTTTCATATCCAATACTTGTCCATTGTAGTAATTCACTCCGCCAATCAGAACCAAAGCCAATTCATCCCCAATTTCCTTGATTTTTTGGATAAAGTCCTCCGTTCTCCAATGATGTTCCCCGGGCCGCTTCTTAACCTCTACAATTGTATCCTCAGCCTTTAGTCCGTGGAATCTGGTTTGACTTTGCAGCATGTATTGGTCGGATGGAAAAGCCTTTTCCTCACAGAGTATCTTGAAGCGCTTTTCCGTTGGACTGTAGAAGGAAACCATCAATAGATGCAGGTTTACTGTAAGTGTGTTCATGACTGAAATTTCCTGTGGATGCGCACCTACTACTTTGCCCAAGCCTTCCGCCAATCGTTCGTGGTAGTCCCACCAAGGTTTTTCAGCATAAAAATGCCCCTCCACGGCCAGTTCCCGCCAATCTTTCATCACGTCGTCCACAAATTTTTGTGTGCGCTTGGGTTGCAGGCCCAGAGAATTTCCCGTAAAATAGATTACGTCCTTCCCATTGACCTGGGGATAGTGAAATTCTTCTCTGTATTTTGAAAGTGGATCGGATGCATCAAGCTCTTTGGCGCATTCCAATGTATTTTGGAAAGTCATGCTGCTTTTGGTTTGATCAAAAATACAACTTGTATGGGTATTGGGCTTGAAATCTCCTATACCAATCGCATTTCCACGATGTGTTTTTTAAACCCTACTTTTTCGTAAGCCTTGATTGCGGGAATGTTGTCTTCGTATACAGTTAGCCTTACTTCCTCCAAACCTCGCTGTTTGGACCACTCGAGCAATCGTTCCATGATCAATCCATTGATTCCCTCTCCCCTAAATTCGGGATGTGTATACATAAATCCCAAGTAGGAATAGTATTCATGGTCGAGATAGTGCCTGGCACTTCTTTTAACGGCATACCCGGAGGAAACTATTCTTCCATCAACCTCTGCCACAACCACTAAGGCTTCATTATCTTCAAGAAGTTTGCCCAGATCATAATAGCTTACCGGGTCTTCCCGAATGGTTGGGTCAAAGGGGCGTTCTGCCCTGATGAGTTCCTGTTCAAAAGAAAGCAATATTGGCAAATCTTTGGCAGTTGCTTCCCGTACTGTTGCTTTTTTGGTAGTCATAGGCCCGGATTAAAAGTAAAACCAATGTAGTTCTTTTCCCTATTTTTGCGAAAAAATAGGGCATGCATTTCTTGTCTCCTGTATTGGAAAAGTACATTTCGGACCACTCCCAGGCAGAACCAGGGTTACTTACTGAATTGACCCGCGAGACACATTTGAAAGTAGTGCAGCCCAGAATGATCACTGGGCATTATCAGGGCAGGGTGCTCAGTTTGCTGTCAAAGATCATTCGGCCAAAATATATTCTTGAGATTGGCACCTATACTGGCTATTCCGCGCTCTGCTTGGCAGAAGGTCTTCAGTCGGACGGAAAATTACATACCATTGAGGTCAATGAAGAACTCCACAGGATTCAAAGAACCTATTTTGACCGTAGTGGTTTCGGAACACAAATTGTGCAGCACACGGGTGACGCACTCCATATAGTGCCGCAACTTGAACTGTGTTTCGACCTGGTTTTTATTGATGCGCATAAAGTGGACTACGATGCCTATTTTGAGGCCGTGATGCAAAAGACCAAATCTGGCAGCATCATACTTTCTGATAACGTGCTATGGTCCGGCAAGGTGGTGGAGCAGGTTCCGGAATCTGATAAGGCGACAATGGCCTTGATCGAGTTCAATAAAAAACTGAGCAATGACTCTAGGGTAGAAACCGTGATTCTTCCTATTCGGGATGGCCTGACCTTGAGTAGGGTGAAATAAATTTATTGTACAGTTTATAGAACAAAACCCCGCAGCAAATCCCCACCATGGCCCCCACAATAATGTCCGAGGGATAATGAACGCCTACATAAATCCTGCTGAGGGCAAAAAGCACGGGCCAAACAAAGAAGAGCAATGCCCAAATGGTCTTTTTGCGCAGGAAGAGGTACATCAAAATTGTAAGCGAAAACGAACTGGACGCGTGTCCTGAAAAAAAACTGTAATCCGTTGGAGAGTGCAGAATACGGATCAAGGTGTTTATTTCCTCCGTATTGTTAGGCCGCAGGCGTGCCACGGATATTTTGGTAATATAAGTCAGGGAGAGCACAAAAATCAGTAGCCCCAAGGCGGTCCATACCCTAAGTGTTGCCTCCCGATTTGGAAATTTTTGGAAAAGAATGATAATGAACAGCATGAAAAGTGGAATCCAAGTACCGATATGGGTAACTATGGACCAAAAGGAATCATAGGATTCAATGCCTAAACTATTGAGGTAGATGAACGCATCCCGGTCCCATTCGAGCAGTTTTTGCCACATGTTTATTTGGTGCCCCTTTTGACCGCCCCGGTTACCTCATCCACATTTTTCTTGACCTCGTTCAGCTCATTTCGGATATCTTTTGTGAAGTCGGTATCGATACCTTGCTTTTCGGCGCTCTTTTGAATTTCGCGTTTAATATCGTCCGTGGCATCGCGCAATTGGCGCATGCCTTTGCCAAGTCCCTTTGCTATTCCCGGTATCTTATCGGCACCGAAAACCATGACCACTATGAAGAGGATAAAAAAGATTTCAGCACCGCTGATAAATAGAGCCATCATGCCACAAATATAATCAGAAGTTGGGTTGAAAATAAAAAAGCCCCATGAAATCATGGGGCCTTTAACAGTTGTGCGTTTTTTTTAACCTTTGATGTTCTCCTTGAATTTTTCAAAGTCGGATTTCTCATCCTTTGAAGGCCAAGCGTTGTTTGTGGTGTCTATATCCGCTGTCTCCAATTTGGGGTCGACCACAATGCCCACCAACTCTTTTTGCGAAGCCATGACACGGCTCACTTCAGCATCGTTCTTTCTCCAAATTTGAGGCGGATAGGTTATGCTCTCCTTGGTTCCATCGGCATAGGTGTATTCCACAATCAATGGCATTGGAATACCTCCAGGTTTTTCAAAGGTAATCTCATAAAAATACTTTGGCTCCTTGACCTGGGTCCTTTCGGCTTCGGTCATATTGTCCATCATAAATTCCTTCAGGTTTTGTGAAGTTTCGGTGGGCGACTTTCCTTTAAGCTCAGGAACAAAATCCTCGCTGTCCTCCTCGGCCAAATATACCAAGGGTGGCAAATCGGCCTCCGTAAGGTTTCTGTCTGCCATATATTTCTCCATCTCCTTGGTGGGCTTATTGCTCACATAATATTTCTTCACTCCCTTTACACCAATATCCACATAATCAGTGGTATAGAACCAACTTCTCCAGAACCAGTCCAGATCCACGGCAGAGGCATCTTCCATAGTCCTAAAGAAATCCTCAGGGGTTGGATGCTTGAACTTCCAACGCTGGGCGTAGGTCTTGAAAGCATGGTCGAACAATTCTTGGCCCATGACGGTTTCCCTTAAAATGTTTAAGGCGGTGGCAGGCTTGCCATAGGCATTGGGCCCCAACTGATGCACATTTTCTGGGTTGGACATGATCGGCGAGATGAAATTTTGGTCACCGCTCATGTAGGGAACTATTTTGGCGGGCTCTCCCCTTCTGGAAGGGTATTTTTCATTTGGGGCAATAACCTCTGGGTAGTTTTTCCCAAATTCCTGTTCAGCGAGGTACTGCATGAAGGTATCGAGTCCTTCGTCCATCCATCCCCACTGGCGTTCATCCGAATTGACGATCATAGGGAAGAAATTGTGTCCCACTTCGTGGATGATCACACTGATCATCCCAAACTTGATCCTATCGGAATAGGTGCCATCCTCATTGGGGCGCCCGTAGTTCCAACAAATCATGGGATATTCCATCCCTTGGTTTTTGGCGTGTACGGAAATCGCCTTATGGTATGGGTAATCAAACGTGTGCTTGGAGTACGTTATTAAGGTCTGTACCACAGCCTTTGTTGATTGTTCTTCCCACAGCGGGTTTCCTTCCTTTGGATAAAGTGACACGGCCATTACGTCCTTGCCACCGATCTTAACGGCCTGCATATCCCAAATGAACTTGCGCGAAGTGGCAAAGCCATAATCACGAACATTGTTCGCCTTGAATTTCCAGGTCTTCTTTTTCTCTGAAAATCCTTTTTCCGCTGCTTCTGCTTCTTCTTGGGTAACGATGATGACAGGCTTGTCATACGACTTTTGTGCCTCCTTGTACCGTTTCATCATTTCTTTGGAAAAGACCTCGTCCCTGTTCAAAAGTACCCCGGTCGCATCCAAAACATGATCGGCCGGAACCGTGATGTTCACATCGTAGTTTCCAAAAGGCAATGCAAACTCACCACTCCCCCAAAATTGATGGTTCTGCCATCCCTCCACATCGCTGTATACGGCCATTCTGGGGAAAAATTGTGCGATAACGTACGCTCGGTTACCGTCTTTCGGGAAATATTCGTATCCGGAACGGGCACGGTTTACCGTATGATCTGGAATATTGTACCACCATTTGATGGAAAAGGAAATCTTCTCCCCGCTTTTAAGCGGTTGCGGAATATTCACGCGCATCATGGTCTGGTTGATGGTATGGGACAAGGGCTTGCCATTGGCATCCTTAACAAATTCAATATTGAATCCTCCGTCAAAAGGCTCATTGACAAAGGTCTCTGCAAAATTATCCGCAGTGTAAGCAATGTTCACGCCATCACCATTCCTTAGGGGCGATTTTGAATCCTTTGCCCTAACATTCTGGTCCAACTGCACCCAAAGAAACTCCAAATCGTCCGGTGAATTATTATGATAGGTAATGGTTTCCTCTCCATAGATTCGAGCATTCTTGTCATCCAGTTCTATGTCCATTACATAATCTGCCTGTTGCTGGTAATAATCGGGACCTGGGGCCCCGGAGGCCGATCTATAGGTGTTGGGAGTGGCAAACTCCTCATACATTTGCTTGAATTTACTCTGGTTGTAATGACCCGGTTGTCTTTCCGGCTTGGCATCCCCCTCTTCCTGGGCCATGGCCACTGCTCCGATAAGAAATAAGACAGAGGCAAAACAATACTTGATTTTGTTCATATTCTATTGATTTTAAAGCGGCTTAAATTAGTTTTTTTTAACCAATTGTTAAGATGATGTTACAAGTTTAACATTCCTTTATTATTCTCTCTAAAAAGCACAAAACTCTTTTTATTGTCCTTCCATTTTATATGTACAATGTTCTGCTGCTCTTCGAATAGATCCGTAAGGACTTCGTTCTGGACGGATATTGTTTTGATTTTGTCCAACTCCACATTTTCAACTTCCATGTAGAAGATGACCACGTCATTGTCATATTTTTTCCCCAAGAAGGTGTACGGGGCCAGTTCCCCATCCAACTCTACCAAAAACTTGGTCCTTACATACTTTTCAATGTAAAAGTCGCTCACCTTTGACTCCTCGGAGGTGGCCAATCTCGTTTTGATGTCATAGCGCTGTTCGAGCACATTCTCCAAATCGTCAATGAAAACCCGGCTTGTTATCTGAAATGCATCTGTGTCATCGGAATAGACCAAATTGGTGACGCTCACGTAGAATTTGTGCGCCACGGAAAATGAAAGAAATAGAAAAACGGAAAGCGATAACGCTATGGTCTTGGCTTTTTTCAAGTTCATTTGCATAGTAGACCCCATTTTAACTATTTTGTTACACCTCATTTTATCATTTTTTTTGATTGCCTGTATTTGATGCCATCACCGGAAAGATGCAAAAGGCATGCCAAGGAAAACTGTTCAATCCAGTTCATTTTCCCTTCGATACAAACGGCTTTTTTCTACCATAAAATCCCAAATTTTCAATTTGTCATGAGAATCTACGATGGTTTGGAAGGCCTCATCCACCTCACAGAAATACATGAAGTCGTCAATCTTTTCCATAGGGATCTTCAGTGCGGTCAAAAAAAGTGAATCCGCATAAAAATCCTGTACCCGTTGTGTTCTGGCATACTCGCCATCTACTTTTACCCTGTTCTTTAGCATTTTGGTGCGTCCAGTAATGGCATTGATTATGGGATCTAACGGTGGCGACAGGATCATCATTGGATTGAATTTTCCATAAGTGGCCTGCATCAGTTTACGTTCACTTTGGGAGGGAATGGATCTATGTGCATTTGGCAAGTTTAGGGCTTCGGCACTAACATCCTTCTCCAGGGTTAGCTTTGTAAGGTCCTGACTCAAATCGCCGGAAAGGTCGTAGGGTTTGACCACTACTTCCCGCAATTCATTTACAAATTCCTCCAACCGGATGGTGAAAAAATTAGTGTTCCACAACACTTCGTTCACGGGCAATACTTTTCTTTTGTATTGGACAGCCGAAAAGACCAGCGTATCGTTCAACTGGGCGGTGATGGAGAAAAAACCGTCGACATCCGTAATAACGGCCCGCTCCGATACTATGTTCTGGACCACTACACCCACCACGTCACCGTCCGAAGCAACAACTTGCCCTCGCAGTTCCTTGGTCTGGGGGTTTTGCCCCATGGCAGAGATCCCCGTCAAAATACATAATGGAAAAAGTAACCTACTCTTCATTCAACGTATCCAGATATGCCTTGCTCTGGGTCACCAAAAAATCGATCAATTGAAATTCGTTTTCCTTGCGGAGCAGGGATTGGGAAGGCACCTTGTCATCGCAATACAGTAGAAAAGCATCAATCTTGTCCTGTGGAAGCTTTAGGTCCACCACAAAAAACTCATCATCATAAACATAACGGAGCGCTTCACTTACCTTTAGGGGTGGGCGTTCCTCTCCATTGGCTTTCTGGGGCTTGAAAAGTGCCTTGAATATGTTCACGAAGTTGATACCGTCGCGCATGCCCCGCACGGTTCGGGATTCCGCGATATTTTCTACCTCGGTTCCCCGGTCAATCTCGTAGTCGTACTGCTTGAAATCCTCATTTTGGACCCGTAAGAATCTTTCCTGGTTCTCTGGCGTGACGACCACCTCGTCCAATTCCCTGATTTTCTCGTCCACTTCCACCACCAGCCTATTATTCCGTAGTATTTCTTCCGTAATGGTCACTACCTCCAATTGATAATTTACCGCTGTGAAGACCAACTGGTCCCCTGCCTTCACCAAAATGAGGAACTCGCCATTGTCATCCGTAATGGTGGCCGCTTCCGAAGTAGAATTGACAACATGTTCGTTGGGAACATTGCCCCCCTTGTACAGTACCCTACCCCGCAACACTTGTCGATTATCCTGGGCGGTCAACAATGTTGAAATATTGAAAAGAAGCGCGATAAGCATTAGTTTTTTCATGAACATGTCGTTTGCAACAAGTTAAAGAAAACCCTTGAAGCGCAGATAAAAAAATAAACCTATTCTAATTTTTTGTTAATTATCGCCAATTGCGTCCAAATGGCCTCCTGCCATTCACCCGTGAACTGCGTATTTGGACGGTAATTGTTCAAATTATCCCATCATAATCTTAGTTTTGCCCCTACGTTTGTAAAACCTCAAATAACAAACACCGTGAAAACCCGACTCAGCTTTTTGATCATTGCCCTACTTGTGATCAACACCCTTACCGCACAGATTAAGATTGGAGACAATCCACAAAACATCCATCCGGCCTCCGTGCTGGAGTTGGAAAGTCCCTCGAGGGTATTGGTGATCACCAGGGTCACCAGCGCACAAATGAACACAATTACCCCTTTACGTGGTGCATTGGTATACAACACCGATGAGGATTGTGTCCATTATTATGATGGAAGCGAATGGATCAACATTTGCGAAGCATTCGACAACTCCTTTACGGTGAGCACCAATGCCGTTTTCAATGCATTTTCACGGGACAGCACCGTGGTAGTAACACAAACGGACACCAACTATAATTTTGAGGTGAACCAGATTACGGGAGATAACATCGTGGACACTTCCATAAACGGGGCGAACGAAATACAACAGGGGTCCATTACCGGACTCCAGATCTCAAATGCAACGATTACTTTTAATAAGCTGGCCGACGGCGGCAATACCGGGGACCTATTGCGATGGAACGGCGCTCAGTGGGTATTGGAAAATGAAGGGGTCATAAACATCACCGAAAAGGACAGTGTTATTGGGAACGAAGTTTTGGATGCAAGACCTGGAGGGGCTTTGGAACGATTTGGTATGGGGGTCGAAGGCAATCCCTTTACCTTGGACGTCAGGGTAGGCGGTATTGAAAATAATGATTTGGCAGCCGATGCCGTGACCACAGATAAAATCTTCAATGGAACGATCATCAATGAGGATATTGCGGATAACGCCATTACTTCGGAAAAAATATTGGATGGTGAAGTGGATACCCAGGATATTGCGGACCAGGCCATAACCATCATTAAAATGGGGGTTGGTTCCGTAGGAACCAATCAAATTGTTGATGATGCGGTGACACGGATCAAACTGGAAAACGGAGTAAATGTAGGAGACCTAATGCGATGGGATGGAACCAATTGGGTTTTGGTTAATGAAACAGCACTGAATATTACCGAGAATGACGGAGACCCAAATAATGAAATTCAAAACCTCAACATAGGTCCGGGGGGAACGGCGAACCAAAGCGTCGAGGTCGCCATCTCGGGGGGTACCAGTGCACTAGTCGACATACGCGATGAAGACTCCGACCCCGCAAACGAGAACCAGACCGTATCCGCGGGAACAGGAATAAACGTGGCACAAACGGGACAGGATTTCCAAGTGACCAACGCGGCACCTGACCAGATCGTGACTCTTGCGGATGGCGGAGGAGGAAATGTTACAGTCGGCGGGACCTATCCCAACTTCACCATAGATATCCCAAACAACACCGACAGCCAGAACCTGAGCATAGGTCCGGGGGGAACGGCGAACCAAAGCGTCGAGGTCGCCATCTCGGGGGGTACCAGTGCACTAGTCGACATACGCGATGAAGACTCCGACCCCGCAAACGAGAACCAGACCGTATCCGCGGGAACAGGAATAAACGTGGCACAAACGGGACAGGATTTTACAGTAGCAGTTACAAATCCCGTAATTGCAATGGGTAGGGTGATAGGTGGAATCGGCTCATCGGTAGGCTCAAACGTTGTGGATAATACTGGTGGATCATATACTGTAAATATCACCACGGTTCCAGCCCCTACTAACTATGTGGTTCAGTTGACCATTAATAGTGCAGCTGGAAATGTAAGGACCATTCAGGTTACCAGTCAATTGGCATCATCATTTGATATTCAGATTTACGATGGCACTGGTGCTACTGCGGACTCAGATTGGTACTATACGGTAATCTCCTTTTAGATTGAAAAACCTCCTTTCCATACCATTCCTTTTCCTTGTCTTGGTCGTCCATGCCCAAAACGGCCTTTATAATGGCAGTGGTGCCATCCGTATCCATGCCAATGGCACTATGGGGTTTCATACCAACTTGATCAATGAGGCGGCTTTTGACCAAAACCAGGGCTTGGTCGGTTTTTATGGTAGCAGTGTATTGCAGGTATTGGGCGGTACCGTGGCCTCGTTCAACGATGTTGAGGTGATGGCTCCCGGAAGTGTAATCCTGCAAAACTCCCTAAGGATCCAGAACAACATGAACTTTATCGATGGGGACATCATAAGTTTCAAAGGAAATCGGGCCATTTTTCTAAACTTTGGCGACACTGGTTTTTTTACCGGAGAGAACAACGCTTCCAAGGTTACGGGCTTTGCGGCGATAATGAATCAAGATTTCTTTTCGTTCCCGGTGGGCGACATAGACCAACTGCGCCCCTTGCTGTTGGAATCCGAAGGTGCCCCATCCATGGCATTGTGTGCCTATTTTTTTGAAGATCCTTCCGACCCTCCTTCACTGAACCAGGCATTCAATGTTTTTGAAAAGGCCCGTGAAATCGGTACGGTCACCAGTCGAGAATTTTGGGTCGTGGAAGGCGATGTGCCTGCAAGGGCCACCATCAGTTGGAATGGGCGAAGTGCGCTGGGGGGCATCCCCAATGTTACCTTCGAGTCCATTATTGCCGTTGGATGGAGCAAAGCGTCCAACAGATGGGAGGTCATTGGAAATTTTGCTCAAAGTGGCGACGTAAACCAAGGTTTTTTGACCACGCAGACCTTTACTCCCAACGATTTTGCCGCCATAACCTTTGCCACGGTGCCCCTTCCCACCGATACCTTTGCCGTGAACAATCCCACACTCGGCAATTATTTTTTAAGTCCCAATGGCGATGGCATCAACGATTTTTTGGTCATTGACGGTATGTTGGATTCCCCTAACAACAACATCCAGATCTATAACCGATTTGGGCAAAAGGTATATGAAAGGGACAACTATGTGGATGAATTTTCAGGCGTCACCAACACGGGAAGTTTTATCATGAGCCAAGATATTGGCCTTCCTGAGGGAGTTTACTACTATCTGGTAAACTTAATTGACTTGGAACTACAGTACACGGGCTTCGTCTTTTTGGACCGATGATTTCCATCCAACCCATAGCTCCAAACCCTATTTACTAAAAAATACTTCTTAACTTGGGCCTAAAATCAATTCCATGAAAAGAAGGATGTTCCTCCAAAAAACCTCCCTATCGGGATTGGCCTGTTCCTTACCTCCCTTTTTATCCCTAACAGATCCATCGGACTTTTCCGTAGAGGAATTGATGGGCAAGGCTGATATTGAATTGTATGGAGAGGGCATCAACCTTCGTAAAGAGGCCTACGAATCTTTTTTGGAAATGAAAAAAGCGGCCTATTCCGATGGTTTTGATATTAAGATGATATCCAGTTATCGCAATTTTTATAGGCAGGAGGGCATTTGGGAACGCAAATACCTTCGATTTACCGATGAGCAGGGCATGGCTCCCATGGAAGCCATTGATAAAATAATAGAATACTCCACCATTCCAGGGACCAGTAGACACCATTGGGGTACGGATATCGATATCGTGGACGGCAATCCCAAAGTTTCTGGGGATGTGTTGGTCCCCGAGAAATTTGAAAGCGGAGGACCCTTTGAAGGTTTCAAACAGTGGTTGGATGAACATTCCGAAGCCTTTGGATTTTATTTGGTCTATACGGACGAACCCCGGCGTAGGGGATTTAAATATGAGCCCTGGCACTACAGTTATGCACCACTTTCCATTCCCATGCTAACGGCATATCGCAAGCTCAACGTCTTAAAATTGATGCAAAAAGAGGATTTTTTAGGTTGTGAACACTTCACCACTGGGTTTATGAAAACCTATATCCAGGACAATATTTTGGACATCAACCCGGCACTATTATAGCCCTTTTTTGTATCTTGGATTAGCCTAGAACAATTATCGCCATGAGAAGAGGAAGTTGGAAAATCCGTATTCTGATAGGACTTGCCATAGTCGCTTTTGCATTCGTCCAGCGCTGCAACAATCAGGAGGAAAACCCCTATACGGGAAGGGTGCAGAATATCAACATGACCACGGAACAGGAGATTGCCATTGGGTTGCAGAGTGCACCGCAAATGGCACAGCAGCATGGTGGGCTATATCCAGATGAGCGTTTGCAGGCCTTTGTGGATGCCGTTGGGCAAAAATTGGTCAAGAACAGCATAGCCAGGGAAACGCCGTACCAATATGACTTCCACCTTTTGGCAGACGATAGAACCATCAACGCTTTTGCCTTGCCGGGAGGGCAGTGCTTTATTACCTACGCCCTATTCTCACAATTGAACGAGGCCCAATTGGCCGGAGTGCTGGGGCACGAAATTGGGCATGTCATCGGACGACATTCGGCGGAACGCATTGCCGAGAGCAATTTTTGGCAGACCTTGGCCACCGGAGCGTCCGTGGGAGGCGACATGGGTAGTCTTGTAAGTGGTATAGGCCAAAACACGTTGCTCAAGAATGGTAGGGGCGACGAGTTGGAAAGTGATGAACTCGGTGTACTCTTTATGATCCAGTCTGGGTACGATCCCTATGAAATGATCAGGGTAATGGAAATACTAAAAACGGCTGCGGGACCAAATCGCGTCCCAGAATTTCAAAGCACCCATCCAGACCCTGAAAACCGTATTGAAAAAATTAAGGAGGCCATCCAAAAATATTCAGGTCGATAGATTCGGCACGTTTATCGATTAAAACCCATAATTCGTCAGATTTGACTAACTTTGGGAAACCTCAAATCCTTACCATTCCCTTTTTCCCATTTGTGCTGTGCAACACGAGAACTTATGGGAACACTATTACACTTTAAAAATCTGTATACGGAAGCATTTGACGATTGCAATCCAAGCTGGTTGGGCCTGGTCCTAAAGGGCTACTCCATTTTTTGCGCCGTTATGCTTTTGTTGGCTTTGTATGCCTTCTTTTATAGGGCATTTACCGGTTTCATTTTTTGAACCGCTTTGAAACACTCTTTTGCAAGAACACTTACGTAAATGAGCCAAAAGGCCCATCCGATTGGATGGGCCTTTTGTTTTTGAATGAATAAACTCCTTTTTTATTTCTTCATAGCTTGATTGATGACTTGCAAGGCTTCGGTTGCGTTGGACATTTCGGCATGCTGTTTTGCCAAATATCCCTTGCTACAACGCTTATTTAATTTAGCCCCATTTTCTATGAGCAATTCAAGAACTTCTGCCTGGTTATAGCGTGCGGCAAAGTGGATTGGAGCCATGCCCAAAGATCTGCGGTTTACATCTTCTCCAGCTTCAATAAGCTTTTTAACGGCCTCTACATCTCCCTGCATGACCGCTTTGCACAATGCATTGGGCTCAACGGAAAGAGTAGCAATTTCATTGGTCTCAAATAATTCGATTTCGGCGGCATTAACGCCAGTGACAACCAAAATACAGATGGCTGCCAAGGATAACATTGTTTTTCTCATGATGAATGATTTTTGATTATAGATTTCGTTTATATAAAGATAGACTGCCATTATAGCCAAGTGTTACAGCATTAACAGTTAAATAACCAAACTTTAACAACTTCACATTTTTCCTTACGGATTATTAACAAATCTTCAATCAGAAAACCGCCAAAAGACTAGGGGTTTGAGACAAATCGTCCTATTTTTGGACTACAACTTTAAAAGATGGACAAAAAAGTAATCCTCATGATCTTGGACGGTTGGGGCAAATCCCCGGACCCCAAGGTTTCAGCCATTGAACAGGCCAATACCCCTTTTATTGATTCACTTTATGGCCAGTATCCAAATGCCACATTGCTCACAGATGGCATGAACGTGGGATTGCCCGAAGGACAAATGGGCAACAGCGAGGTCGGTCACATGAATCTGGGTGCGGGACGAATCGTGTACCAAGATCTGGCTAAAATCAACAAGGCAGTGCAAGAAGACACGCTCAAAAAAGAGCCAGTCCTCAAAGAGGCTTTTTCACATGCCAAGTCCAATAACAAAGCTGTTCATTTTTTGGGACTTATTAGTGATGGCGGGGTTCATAGTCATATTGATCACCTAAAAGCGCTGATTCAAGCCGCTCAGGACAACGAAGTCGAAAAATCCTTTGTGCATGCCTTTACCGATGGCCGTGACGTTGACCCAAAAAGTGGAAAAGGTTTTTTAAAGGACATTGTGGACTTCTGTACCGATAAGAATACCAAACTGGCCACGGTGGTCGGTCGTTATTATGCTATGGACCGCGACAAACGCTGGGAACGGGTTAAATTGGCCTATGATGTGATGGTGAACGCCATCGGAAAAAAATCCAAGGATGTGGAAAAAGCCTTCCAAGAAAGCTACGACGAAGGCATCACGGACGAATTCATAAAACCACTGGTCATGACCGATGGCCAGGGAGAACCGTTGACAAAGATCAAGGAGGGAGATGTGGTCATCTTCTTCAATTTCAGGACCGATCGCGGAAGGGAACTCACCCAGGTCCTTAGTCAGCAAGATTTCCATGAGCAGAACATGCACAAGATGGACCTCTACTACGTTACCATGACCAATTATGATGACACCTTCAAAAATGTGAAGGTGGTATACGACAAAGAAAATATAAAAGATACCTTGGGCGAAATACTTTCCAAGCACCATAAAAAGCAAATACGGATAGCCGAAACCGAAAAGTATCCGCACGTTACCTTTTTCTTCAATGGCGGTCGGGAAGAACCCTTTGAGGGAGAAAAGCGCATTCTATGCCCCTCTCCCAAAGTGGCCACCTACGATTTGCAGCCAGAAATGAGCGCCTATGAAGTAAGGGACGCCATTATCCCCGAACTGGAAAAAGAAGAGGTGGACTTCGTTTGCCTCAACTTTGCAAATCCAGATATGGTTGGACACACCGGGGTAATGGAAGCGGCCATCAAAGCCTGCGAAACGGTGGATGAATGTGCCAAGGCCGTTATCACTGCCGGATTGGAACATGGCTATTCCACCATTGTAATTGCCGACCATGGTAACTGTGACACCATGATAAACCCTGATGGAAGCCCAAACACGGCCCATACCACCAATCCCGTTCCACTTATTTTGGTGGACAGGGACATCAAAAAAATAAAAGATGGCATTCTCGGCGATATTGCACCCACCATTTTAAAGCTAATGGGCGTACCGCAACCCAAGGTAATGACACAAAATTCTCTTGTTTAATTTCCACCAATGAAAAAATTGATCCTATATTTTCTATTCATATTGCCCTATTTGATCGTAGGTCAAGAATTGGCTTCGCCCAATGGCAAACTGCAAATGACATTCACCCTTGAAGCTGGGGTACCCACTTATCAATTATCCTTGGATGGCAAAGAAGTTGTAAAACCAAGCACGTTGGGTCTCGAACTAAAGGAAATGGAAAATCTTTTGGATGGCTTTTCCATAGTCGACACGGAAAAGAGCACTTATGATGAAACCTGGAACCCGGTTTGGGGGGAACAGGCCGAAATCAGGAATCACTACAACGAGCTTTTCGTCCAATTGAAACAAGATGCGACAGAGCGCTACGTCAACCTTCGTTTTAGGCTTTTTGATGAAGGGCTGGGCTTTAGGTACGAATTTCCGGAACAGGAAAACCTGATTTATTTCGTCATTACCGAAGAAAGAACCCAATTTGCGATGACCGGTGACCATAAAGCCTTCTGGATTCCGGGCGATTATGATACCCAGGAATACGATTACATCACATCCAAGCTCTCGGAGATTTCCAGTTTGATGGCAGGGGCCATCACTCCGAATGCCTCGCAAACCCCATTTTCAAAAACAGGGGTCCAAACCGCCCTGATGATGAAGACCGATGATGGCACCTATATCAACATTCATGAAGCTGCCTTGGTGGAGTATTCGTGCATGCATTTGGAGCTGGATGAGGAAAATTTCGTGTTTGAATCCCATTTAACCCCTGATGCTGTTGGGAACAAAGGGTACATGCAAGCCCCTCGAAATACGCCTTGGCGTACCATAATGGCCAGTAAAAATGCAGGGGATATTCTGACGTCTACCATTACTTTGAATTTAAACGAACCCTGCGCTTATGAAGATACTTCTTGGATTACGCCTGTTAAATACATCGGTGTTTGGTGGGAAATGATTACGGGAAAAAGCAACTGGTCCTATGCAGATGTCCCAAGTGTGAAATTAGAGCATACCGATTTCAACAGCTTGACACCCAATGGCAAACATGCAGCCAATACGGAAAAGGTACAACGCTACATTGATTTTGCTGCCGCCCATGGATTTTCCCAAGTGTTGGTGGAAGGCTGGAACGTAGGATGGGAGGACTGGTTTGGAAAATCCAAGGATTATGTGTTCGATTTCCTGACCCCATATCCCGATTTTGATGTTGAGGGACTTCGAGATTATGCTGCCGAAAAAGGTGTACGTCTGATGATGCACCATGAAACTTCAGGCGCTGTTAGAAATTACGAACGCCATATGGATGCCGCTTACCAATTTATGGTGGATAACAACTATAATTCGGTAAAGAGTGGATACGTGGGGGATATTATTCCCCGAGGTGAGTACCATTATGGGCAATGGCTGGTAAACCACTATCTGTACGCCGTTAAGAAAGCAGCAGAGTATAAGATCATGGTAAACGCCCATGAGGCGGTAAGACCCACAGGACTGTCCCGCACTTATCCCAACCTTATCGGAAATGAGTCCGCAAGAGGAACGGAATATGAAGCCTTTGGTGGAAGCAATCCGGACCATACCACGATTCTCCCTTTTACCAGACTTATTGGAGGCCCCATGGATTATACGCCGGGTATTTTTGAACAGGATATGAGCAAACTCAGTTCAAATAACAAATCTTGGGTCAATACCACCATCGCAAGGCAATTGGCCCTATATGTTACCATGTACAGCCCCTTGCAAATGGCCGCAGATTTACCTAAACATTATGAAAAACATATGGATGCTTTTCAATTCATTAAGGATGTTGGTATTGACTGGGAAAAAAGTTTGGTACTGGAAGCCGAACCTGGGGATTTTGTCACCTACGCCCGCAAGGAAAAAGGGACCAGCAATTGGTTTGTGGGGAGGACCAATGATGAGCAACCTAGAACCTCAAACATTTCTTTTGATTTTCTGGATGCTGGGAAAGAATACGTGATGACCTTGTATGGTGATGCCAAGGATGCACATTATAAAAATAATCCCAAGGCATATCAAATCAAAAAATTCCGGGTCAACAACAAATCAAAGTTAAGCCAGTATTGTGCTCCGGGTGGAGGATATGCTATCAGCATCATGGAAGCCGACAAAAAAGGGGCAAAAGGCCTAAAGCGGTTATGACGACACCATGAAGTGCCCTCTGTTTTTATGAAATCAATGTATCTTTGCGTCCATGATAAAAATAAAGACATCGGAAGAACTTGAACTGATGCGCGAGAGTGCATTGGTAGTCTCCCGTACCTTGGGTATGTTGGCAACTGAAATTAAACCGGGAGCCAATCCATTGAAACTGGATAAAATGGCCGAGGAGTTCATTAGGGAACAGGGCGCCGAACCAGGCTTTTTGGGCATGTACGATTTTCCAAATACACTCAATTGGAGCCCAAATGCCCAAGTGGTGCATGGTATACCGAACAATGAGCCGTTGCAGGAAGGGGATATTGTTTCTGTGGACTGTGGAGCGGTGAAAAATGGATTCTATGGGGACCATGCCTATACGTTTGAAGTGGGCGAAGTAGCTGAAGAAACTAAAAAACTGCTTCGGGTGACCAAGGAATCGCTTTATGTTGGAATTCGCCAGTTTAAAGAAGGAAATCGTGTAGGCGATGTAGGCTATGCCATCCAAAAACATTGTGAGGACCATGGGTATGGTGTGGTGCGGGAGTTAGTGGGACATGGCCTTGGAAGGGAATTGCACGAAGATCCCCAAATGCCCAACTACGGAAAGCGTGGGCGCGGTAAGAAATTTGTCAATGGAATGGTAGTGGCCATAGAACCTATGATAAATATGGGAACTCGGCGAATCAAACAACTCAAGGACGGATGGACCATTTTGACTGCCGACGGTAAACCCAGTGCGCATTTCGAACATGATGTTGCCCTGATTGATGGAAAGCCTGAACTTTTGTCCACGTTCCAATATATCTATGATGCCCTTGGGATTACAAGCCATGAAGAAGATGAGTTTAGAATTAAAAAATTCGTGTTGTAGATGATAAGATTCTTCTATGACACATATTTCACTAATTACACTAATAAATGTCCCAAATCATTTTTAAAAATGAGTCCTACTTTGTTATAGGTTTATGCATGGATATCCATAATGAGTTAGGAAAAGGTTTCAGTGAGGCGGTTTATAGCGAAGCGTTGGAAATTGAGTTAAAAGAGAATGGGGTTCCATACCAAAAGGAAGTCAAGTTCGAAATCGTCTACAAAGAAAAAACGCTAAAGCATCATTACTATGCTGATTTTTTGGTGGACAACAAAATCATCCTGGAGCTTAAAGCCGTAGAGAAACTTAATAGTAGTCATGTAAAACAAACCTTGAACTATTTGGCAGCATCCAAAATACAACTAGGTATAATAATTAATTTTGGGGAGGATAGTCTTAGCTATAAAAGAGTATTGCTTTAAAATTTGTGATAATTAGAGCCATTCGTGTCAAAACTTTTTAGGTACTTCCTGAATTTAATTCCAAGACCCTTACTCATTCGATTGAGCTATTGGGTACGACCGATAATCGCTTTTTGGTTAAAAGGGAATCGATTTACGGATCCTATCGATGGAAAAAGCTTCAGAAAATTTTTGCCCTACGGGTATGAAAACCCACGGGAAAATGTACTTTCTCCCTCCACCCTGTCGTTGGAAAGGCATCGTCTTTTATGGTTATATCTGAAAAATGAAACGGATTTTTTCAACAAGAAACTGAAAGTGCTTCATTTTGCACCCGAGCAGGCCTTTTATTCCAGATTTAAAAAGTTGAAGAACATCGACTATATCACTACAGATCTTAATTCGCCCTTGGCAGACGTGAAGGCGGATATCTGCAATCTTCCCTTCCCTGATGATACCTTCGATGTAATCCTGTGCAACCATGTCCTGGAACATATTCCTGATGATGGTCGTGCCATGCGGGAGCTATATCGGGTCATGAAACCTGCAGGATGGGGTATTTTTCAGATTCCTCAAGACTTGGATAGAAAAGAAACCTTTGAGGATGATTCCATTACCGACAAAAAGGAACGTGCCCGTATTTTTGGCCAATACGACCATGTACGTATTTATGGGAGGGATTATTTTGACAAATTGAGGTCGGCCGGATTCACGGTAGAAGAGGTGCTGTACACAGAAAAACTATCACAAAATGATATCGAGAGGTACCGATTGGCGCAGAGAGAAATCATTCCGCTCGTAAAAAAATAGTCATTGCACGATCAGTTCGGCAAATCCCTGGGTCATAAATTCTTGGGTATTTCCCTCATCATCCAAATAAATAATGTAGGCCTCCAGTTGGCCCTGCTCCTTCAAAACCATTTTGGAATCCTCCAAATCCATTGCCATGAATGCCGTGGCAAATGCATCTGCCTGTGCACAATTTGGCGCTACAACACTGGTTGCCAGCACATGGGAATTTTTTGTGTACCCAGTTTTGGGATCAATGGTGTGCACAAACTTTTCACCCGTTTCTGTGTCTATCCTAAATTTTCTGTAGTTCCCTGAAGAAGCCATGGCCCTATCCTCCAAGGAAACAATCAATTTTAGCTGCCGACCCGTTTCCACCTGTGGATCATCTATGCCAACGGTCCATTTCTTATCCGAAACCACGTTGGTGCCCTTGGCCAGGATTTCCCCCCCAACTTCCACCAGATAGTTTTTGATTCCTTTGGTGTCCAACAGGGCGCCCAAACGATCTATGGCATAGCCTTTGGCAACTGCATTGAAGTCAAAACGGATGCCCGGATGGTTCTTTTGGATGGTTCTGTCACCCATCAACCTAACCTTCTCCCAACCCACATATTTTAAAAGACTGTCCACTTTAAGGCTGTCCAAATTCATTGGTTCCCCTGGTCCAAAGCCCCAAGCATTGGCCAAAACACCTACTGTAGGGTCAAAATAGCCATTGGAAGCTCCATGCACCTGGGTGGAAACCTCAAATACCTCTTGGAACATATGATCAACGACCACTGTTGAATCCCCATCATTTATCCGGGAAATATCGGAAGTGGGGATGTACGTGGAAAGGGATTGGTTCAACACCTGGAGTACAGAGTCAATCTCCCGTTGAAAATCCAAAGGGCCGTCAGCCATATAGATAATGGAATATGTGGTACCCAGGGCATTGCCCCGATTTTGGTTTTTAACCCATGAGGTAGTACAGCCCAAAAACAAAATTGTGCAAGCAAGAATGGCCAGCTTCGTTTTCATCTAAATCTCAATTAGTCCTTGATAGTCAACAATATACTCTTCATTCAAGTAGACGGGCAGGTTTTGGTCGGCTGCATTGGAAAGTCCAACCCCTACGAAGTAGGTCCTGGCCTCAAATTTCAGGGCATGGTCCTTTACCTTTTGCATCAAGGATTCGTCGTACTCCCTGGGATCATTGGGAAATTCCACATTCCGAACAACGATGAAGTGGAGCACTTTTTCCTTGAGGCAGACGTATTGCGGGTTCTTTTTTAGTTTGCTGTTGATGGCCATAAATTCAAAACCATCGGATTCCAGTTCCCTCCCCACGATATTCATGGCCAGATTATGTAATTCCTGTTCAGATAGTTCCCTTCCCATACCACAATGATAAAAAAACCGATGCAGTGCTATTACATCGGTTTGGTTTTTTAATGACCTCTGGACTGCCCTCCTGTCCAACGGCAGGCGCTCGAGGTGATAAATTTTTAAACTAATTACCCTCCAAAATCATCGAATCTGATATTCTCATCGGGAATACCAAAATCCTCACCCATTTTCTGAACTGCCTTGTTCATCAAGGGTGGGCCACAGAAATAAAGTTCGATGTCCTCCGGTGATTCATGGTGATTAAGGTAATTGTCGATGACACAATTGTGGATGAATCCAACAAAGCCATCACCTTCCTCATCATTTATATCTTTCTTTACTTTCCAATTATCCTCTTCCAGAGGCTCTGAAAGTGCCATATAGAACTTGAAATTTGGAAAGTCATTCTCCAACTGTTTAAAATGGTCGATGTAGAACAATTCCCTCTTGGAACGTCCCCCGTACCAGTAGGTCACTTTTCTGTTCGTTTTCAAGGTCTTGAACAAGTGATACAGGTGCGAACGCATTGGTGCCATTCCAGCTCCCCCACCTACATAAAGCATTTCAGAATCGGACTCATTGATGAAGAATTCACCAAAAGGTCCTGATATCGTTACCTTATCGCCAGGTTTTAGGGAGAAAATGTACGAGGAAGCAATACCGGGATTTACATCCATCCATCCATTTTTGGAACGATCCCATGGTGGTGTGGCAATACGTACATTCAACATGATTTCCCTTCCCTCAGCCGGGTATGAGGCCATAGAATAGGCGCGCTCCACCGTTTCAGGATTTTTCATGACCAACGGCCACAGATTAAACTTATCCCATTCGGCCTGGAACTTATCCGGCGTCTCATGTTCTTCCGGGTGCGCTGTAATGTCGATATCAGCGTATTTTATCTCGCAGGGTGGAATTTCAATCTGGATATAGCCCCCAGCCTTGTAGTTCATATCCTCTGGGATTTCCACCACAAATTCCTTAATGAAAGAGGCCACATTGAAGTTACGTACCACGGTCCCTTCCCATTTCTTGATACCGAAAACCTCTTCAGGGATGGTAATTTCCATGTTCTGTTTCACCTTCACCTGGCAAGCCAATCGTGCCCCTTCTTGAAGCTCTTTTTTGGAAAAGTGCGGTGTTTCCGTCGGCAGGGCCTCCCCTCCACCGGAAAGTACATGGCACTCGCACTGAATACAGGTTCCGCCACCACCACAAGCTGATGGCAAAAATATTTTCTGGTTCCCCAAAGTGGACAAAAGTGAACTGCCCGATGCCACTTCCACTTGTTTTTCACCATTTATGGTGATGGTAACCGGTCCCGATGGGGACAATTTCTCCTTGGTGAACAACAACAAGGCCACCAACATCAGCAACAAGATGAGAAACGCTACAATGGTAATTAAAATGGTACCTCCAGTACTTGCTAATATCATCATTACTTATTTACAACTTCGTTATATGAGACCGTGTTTTCTTCCTCAACAATCTCTTTTTTGATTTCTTTTTCCTCTTCGGTTTTGGCCGTGGTGGTCTGTGTTGGTTCCGGTGGTTCGTTGTCCCCGGTCAACATGCCCCCAAAGCTTTGGAACCCAATCCCCATCAACCCTGTGATGATGAAAGTGATTCCAAGTCCCCTAAGTGGTGCGGGTACGTTGGAATACCTGATTTTTTCCCGGATGGCGGCTATTGCCAGAATGGCCAGGAACCATCCAATCCCAGAGCTAATTCCGTAGTTGAAGGCCAATCCCAGGTTAGGAATCTCACGGGTCTGCATGAAAAGGGATCCCCCTAAAATGGCACAGTTAACCGCAATCAACGGCAAAAAGATACCCAGTGAATTATAGAGTGCGGGTGAAAACTTCTCCACCACGATTTCAACCAATTGAACCATGGTCGCTATGGTAGCAATGAACAGGATGAAGGAAAGGAAACCAAGGTCATACTCAGCATATTCCGGTCCCAACCAAGCCAGTGCCCCGTCTTGCAAAAGATATTGGTCCAACAACCAGTTCAATGGCACCGTAACACCCAGGACAAAGATTACCGCGGCACCCAGACCCACCGCAGTGGAGACCTTCTTGGAAACCGCCAAATAGGAACACATGCCCAAAAAGACAGCAAAAACCATGTTGTCTATAAAAATCGACTTGAAAAAAAGTTCTAAATGCTCTAACATAGCTTCCTATTTATGCTTCTTCGATTAAGGCCCTGTTCCTGGACCGTTGTACCCAAATAATAATTCCCACTACAATCAAGGCCGCAGGAGGAATGATCATGAATCCGTTATTTTCATAGCCCAAGGCATAAAGTCCGGTCTTGGCCACTGGGTCGCCCAACACCTGAATACCGAAAAGGGTCCCGGAACCCAATAGTTCCCTGAAAAATCCTACTATGATAAGTATCACACCATAACCCAGTGCGTTCCCGATACCATCCAAAAAGGATTTCCAAGGCCCGTTGCCAAGGGCAAAGGCCTCAAAACGCCCCATGATGATACAGTTGGTAATAATCAGTCCCACAAAAACGGAAAGGGTCTTGCTCAATTCATAGGCAAAGGCTTTCAGCACTTGGTCCACAATAATCACCAAGGTCGCCACGACCACCAATTGTACGATGATCCTAATTTTTGATGGGATGATGTTTCGCATCAAGGAGATGACAACGTTACCTACGCCCAACACAAAAATCACGGAAATGGCCATGACCACGGAAGCTTTTAGTTCCGCGGTGATTGCCAGGGCAGAACATATTCCCAACACTTGAATGGTTATGGGGTTATTGTCCGCCAATGGGTCTAAAATCAGATTTGCATCCTTTTTTGATAGCAGCGCCATATTATTTTGTTCTAATGGTTTCTAAATAAGGTCTATAAAGCTTCAGGCTTTCCTTGATCATGGCGGACACTCCATTTCCTGTAATGGTGGCCCCTGCGAGGGCATCCACTTCATTGTCCTCTTTGTTTTGGTTGAGGGGGTCGTTGTTTCCTTTTGCAACATCCACTCCAGCATAGCTGTTACCATCCAAAATCGACTCCCCTACAAAATCGTCCATGAAAAAACGTTGTTTGATGTTGGCGCCCAATCCGGGTGTTTCACTCTTGTGGTCAAAGTAGACGCCCTGCACCACCATATTGTCATCCACAGATATGAATCCCCAAATGGCATCCCAAAGTCCCTTACCGTACATGGGTATGATATAGAACTTTTCGCCTTCTTTCTCCCCTATGAACAAGGGTAGTTTGGCATTTTGCCCACTTTTCAGTGCATTCAACTGCTTTTTCATGTCAACAAGGTATGCCTCGTTGTCCTCAGCAGTATTTCCACTGGGATCTACCAATAATTGTTTGGTAATGTAATCGGAGAACACACTTTCCACTTCCGTGGTGGGAACAAAACTCACGTCTCCATCGCCTTCATTGCGGTTGATCCCCATGGCATAAAGAATGTTCTGCTGTTTTTCAAAACGTTCATTTTCGTCGATGCGGGCCTTGAGTCCGGTAGCCAGATAGGCCAAAAGTGACCCTACAACAATTACCATTATTGCTGCAAAGATTACGGTGTAGCTATTTTTATCTGTGTTTAGTGCCATTATTGTGCTGTTTCCGTTTTTAATGTATCAACCTCATCCGAAGCACTTGGATAGATGGTCGCTGTTTTCAATCGTTTCATTCTTCTGTTGACATTTCCTCGAACCACGTAGTGGTCAATGGTAGGTGCGAAAACGTTCATCAATAGGATGGCAAGGAACACACCCTCTGGGTAGCCTGGATTGAATACACGAATCATAACAGAAAGGAATCCGATCAAGAAACCGTAGATCCACTTTCCCCTATTGGTCTGGGAACCGGTAACCGGGTCCGTCGCCATGAAAACGATACCGAAAGCCAATCCTCCCACTATCAAATGTTGCCAGAAATCAAAGCTCATAAGGGTGTAAAACTTGCTATACTCTGGAATCCATCCGGCATCCACTATGCCATTGAAAATCAATCCCATGACCAAAGAACCGATTACGGCACTGACCATGATTCGCCAGGAGGCTATTTTGGAAAAAATCAAGAACAGGCCTCCCAAGAGAATCAAGAATGTAGATGTTTCCCCTACCGAGCCGGGAATGAATCCGTAGAACATTTCGGCCAAATCATATTTTTGGTAAAGTTCTCCTGTGTTCCCCTGGGCCAAATACCCCAATACGGTCTCACCAGAAATGGCATCCGCGGTTCCTGCCCTTTCAACAGCTCCGTGTACCCATACCTTGTCCCCACTCATCCAGGTTGGATAGGCGAAGAACAAAAAGGCGCGGATGGTCAAGGCTGGATTTAAAATATTCATTCCAGTTCCACCAAAGACTTCTTTGCCAATGACAACGCCGAAAGCGACCGCTACGGCCAACATCCAAAGCGGCGTGTCCACCGGAACAATTAGTGGGACCAACATTCCTGTGACCAAGTAGCCTTCTTCCACCTCGTGGCCCTTGATGACCGCGAACAAAAACTCAATGGCAAGACCCACTCCATAGGATACCACTACCAACGGAATCACGGTGATAAAGCCCAACCAAAAGTTTTCCCAGGTCAAAAAGTGCTCAAGCACAGAAAAGCTCTCCGGAAAGCCGTTTATGGCGGAATAATGCTGATATCCTGTATTGAACATACCAAACAACAAGCAAGGAACAAGGGCAAGGATCACTGTGTTCATGGTCCTTTTCAAATCGTCCGCCGCCCTAACATGTGACCCGGAATGTGTTGTTTCGTTGGGTGTAAAGAGAAAAGTATGGAGTGCATTGAATGCAGGGGCCATTTTTTTGCCCTGATACTTTACTTTAAGCTGATGTAATTTGTCTTTCATGCCCATATTATCCTAATTCTTTTTGCATTAGATCCAATCCTTCCCTGATTATCTGTTGGTGCGGTTGTTTTGAGATACAGACGAACTCGGTAAGCGAGAAATCCTCGGGTGCCACTTCGTACAGCCCCAATTGTTCCATTTCATCCAAGTCTTTTACCATACATGCCTTTAACAATTGTAAGGGATAAATATCCATTGGAAACACCTCTTCGTATAGACCAGTGACCACAAATGCCCTATGCTCGCCATTGGTATTGGTATCCAAATCGTACTTCTTTTTGGGCTGTAACCATGAAAAGGTCAATGCCCTTGTCGGGGATATCTTGTCAAAAACAGGTTTGTTCCATCCGAAAAACTCATAATCGTCCCCTTCCGGGATTGCTGTCACCGTGTTGTTGTAAAATCCAAGGAACCCTTCTGTGTTCGTGCGTGAACCTGTAAGCACATCACCGTTTATCAACCTGAATTTTTCTTCTTTTACGCCACTGGCATAAAGAAATGTGGATATCTCAGCTCCAATTTTGGTGATGTAGTATTTCGGATTCTTGATCACAGATCCAGCCAAGGCCACAATGCGCTCCGCATTGAATTTACCTGTCAACAATAGCTCGCCCAAGATGACCAAATCCTGTGGTGTGATGGTCCAAACGACCTCACCTTTGTTGATGGGATCTATTTTATTGATCTGGGTGCCCACCAATCCGGCCGGATGGGGTCCAGAAACTTTGTGAAGCTCTACGCCCTTCATTCGTTCCAATACAGAATCACCCTTTTTGCCCACCGAAACGTGAATTTTTCCCGGTGTGAACCGAGAAAGAGCTGTTACAGCAGCCTGCAATTCCTGTCGTTTGCCATCCAATACATAATCCAATTCCGCTGCCAAAGGAGCCGTGGTGTAACCGGAGATGAATATGGCTTTGGGTGTTGCATCGGGATCGGCAATAACATCGTAAGGACGCTGCTTTATAAAGGGCCATCCACCAGTTTGCAACAGATAGGTCTTCAACTCCTCTGCATCGGCGGTATCCAGGTCGGGCACTTTGTGGATCATGTAATCCTGCTCTTTGTCCGCCAAGATCTTCAATGTAAGGATGCGCCTTCTGGCACCACGTACAATCTCAACCAGCTCTCCACTAACGGGAGAAACAAAATGCATATCCTGCTTTGTCTTATCATAAAACAAGGGTTCCCCTGCTTTTACCTCTTCTCCCTCCTTGACCAACATTTTAGGTGTAATCCCGTGAAAATCGTTTAGGTTTAGGGCGTATGTGTTGCTAGAAACGGCTTTGGAAGTAGTCTGTTCTGCTGCCCCTACGAGATTGATGTTCAACCCCTTTTTAATCCGGATGTCTTTGGACATATTGTTGTAGACCTTTTGTTATCGAAATTGCCGCAAATTTAGCACTTAAAGGATTGTTTTCATAATTATTGTCCATTAAAATTGGAATTACATCGAGTCAAATTTTAAGGGCACACTTTTTGTTTACCTTTACCTCCAAATTTGGCCCTAAATGCGTTTTTTGATCAAACAAATGTGGTTGTTCTTTTTTGTTTCCGGCATTTTTGCCCAGGTACAGGAAGAGGTCAATCCCCCTACCCACATAAAGACGGTTATCTTTAAAGGACCGACGGAGGACCAGTTCCCGGTCGTAGAGTTGAGGGAGGCCATTACCCTAGAGTTCGATGACCTGACCGCCAGTGAACAGGACTACTACTACAAAATTGTTCATTGCGATTATGATTGGACGCCATCTCAGCTTTTGAAGTCGCAATATTTGGTTGGCATGGACAACCAACGGATCATCAACTACGAAAACAGTTACAATACCCTACAGCCCTATTCCAATTATAGGTTGACCATCCCCAATGAAAATATCAGGTTGAAAGTGAGCGGGAACTATGTGCTGGAGATTTACAATTATTACGGAGAACTTCAGTTCTCACGGCGTTTTGTGGTCTATCGAAATTTGGTCACGGTCGGTGGTGCGGTCAGAAGATCACGTGATTTTGATTTCTTGAATGAGAAACAGGTGGTACAGTTCAATATAAATACTGCAGCATTTCCGGTCATAAATCCAAAAAAGGAAATCAAGGTGGCCATCTTACAAAACCATTTTTGGCCCACCGCCCTTTACGACATTCAGCCACAGTTTACCATTGGCACAGAATTGGTTTACCGCTACGACCAGGAGACAAGTTTTTATGGCGGGAACGAATTTTTGAACTTTGACACCAAGGACCTGCGGTCCCCTACATTCGCAATTTCCAAAATTGAGTTCAAGGACTTGTACCATCATTATCTGTTTCCAAACCAATACCGATACGACCAGCCCTATACCTATTTTCCCGATATAAATGGCGATTTTGTAGTGCGGACCTTGCAAGGAGAGGATGTTTCGCGGGAGGCCGAATATTCCCAGGTGCATTTTGGCCTACCTTATTCCAACGAAATTGGTCTGGACAATGTGTACGTCATCGGAAAATTCAACAACTATGATTTGGGCGAGGAAAACAAAATGGCATTTAATCCCGAAAGCGGAAACTTTGAACTCAGCCTTCCCATAAAGCAAGGTTTTTACAATTATAAGTACGTAGTGGAGCGTTCCGATGGCACTGTGGACATGAATTATGTGAGCGGGAATTTCCATTTCACCGAAAACAATTACCTGATTTTGGTCTATTATCGGGATTTTGGTGAATTGTACGACAGTATCATCGGAATTGGATCGGTGAATTCCAGAAACATCAGCAATTAACTATATTTAAGGAAAATCTTATCCCGGTGGCCAAAAAAACTGGTTTGATATCCAAAGGAAGGTATGAACTCAAGTTCCGGGGGACCGAATGCCTCAATTGTGGGCATATTTTGGATATGAGCGACAAGTATTGTCCCAATTGTTCACAAGCCAATAGCACCAAAAAACTTACACTTAAGGTTTTTTTTGATGAATTCCTATCCAGCTTGATCAATTACGACTCCAAGCTTTTGAAAACTCTGTACGCCCTCCTTCTGAGGCCGGGCAGGATAACCAAGGACTATATTGAGGGAAAGCGTATTTCCTATACCAACCCTTTCCGATTCCTGTTGAGTCTGGCCTTTCTATATTTTTTGATGGTCACTTATAACAACCAATTTGATAATCTGGACCGATTGGCCAAGGAATATGACCAAAAAACAGGGAATGATCGTATCCGCGTCGATCTTTGGAACAACAAAATACTTGCGGACAGTGCCAAGATAAAGCAAGGAACCGATAAGGTTTTGGCCAAATTGGATTCAGCCCATGTGAACACCGCGGAAATAAACGAAGGAATTCATGAACTGGATTCTTTGGGCCTGCTGAATTTTGGAAGCGATGATCCCAACAAGGATTCCATTATGCTTGCCGAGCCCAAGTCCTATTATGAGTCCATAAAGGACGAAAAAGGATTTGCGGGCCTTGGCAATAAGATTGAATTCTTCACCAACATGATCAGGCACGACAACCTTGAAGACTTTGGGCAGGCCAATACAAAATATGGCGTTCCCGATAACCAGAACGACAAAATGGCCTTCAATTTGGCCAGCAGTATAGTCAAGGTGGTCCGGGAGCCCGGTTCATTCATCAATTCAACAATTTCCAAGCTGCCTTTTGTTATATTTTTCTTTTTACCGGTCTTTGCGGTGTTCATTTGGCTGGTCTACATCAGAAAAAAATATACCTACACCGATCATCTTATATTTAGTTTCCACAACCAGTCATTATTATTTATCTTGCTCATCCTTAGCCTAATCATAGACACTATTTTCGATAAGTCAAGTGCAGGTATTTTTTTAATTATTTTTGGGATATATCTGTATAAGGCCATGCGGAAATTTTATGGACAGGGAAGATTTAAAACAATTTTGAAATACCTCTTTTTGAACACAATGTTCAGCGTTTTGGCACTGTTTGCCGTAATCGCTTTGTTCACTGGGAGCATTTTTACCTATTGATCTATGTTCACACAAGTCACCAAAGGAATCAAAGTATCGGTCCAAACCACTTTTGAAGGCACTTTTTTCAAAAACTATAAGATGCACTATGCCTTTGGGTACAACATCACCATAGAAAACCTGAGCAAGGATACCGTTCAGTTGATTGCCAGACATTGGGATATTTTTGATGCCCTCAAGGAAATGGAGACCATAGACGGCGAGGGTGTCATCGGTAAAAAACCCGTGATCAAACCAGGTAAGTCGCACACCTATAGTTCGGGTTGCCTGTTGGCGTCACCAATTGGGGCCATGCAGGGCCATTACCATATGGTAAACTTCACAACATCCGAAGAGTTTGAAGTGGACATACCCACTTTTAAGTTTGCCGCACCTTTTGCAATAAACTGATCAAAGATCTTTTTCTATTCCTTTTGCGATTCATTACCTTTGATGGAATTTTTAACACCCTAAAAAAAGCATCATGGGAAACGGTTTTTTTCAAGTTCCAACAGCATATAACGAACCCGTAAAGAGTTATGCTCCCGGCTCTCCAGAGCGGGAAGAAGTCCTCAATCAATATAATACCTACTACAATGGAAACGTTGAGGTCCCTCTCTATATTGGATCAAAAGAAATAAAGACTGGGAATACCAGGCCGATGTCGCCTCCCCATGAGCACAAGCATGTGGTAGGTCATTACCATTTGGCCGAAAAAAAGCATGTTGAGGAAGCTATTACCAATGGTTTGGAAAGCAGGGATGCATGGGCCAATCTTCCATGGGAGCAGCGTGCGGCCATCTTTTTGAAAGCTGCCGAACTGTTGGCCGGCCCGTACAGGGCCAAAATAAATGCGGCCACCATGATGGCCCAATCCAAGACCATCCATCAGGCAGAGATAGATGCCGCCTGCGAACTTATCGATTTTTTGCGTTTCAATGTGGAGTTCATGTCGCAGATCTATGGTGAACAACCTGAATCTTCAGAAGGCATTTGGAACAGGGTGGAATATCGTCCTTTGGAAGGTTTTGTATATGCCATAACCCCGTTCAATTTTACCGCCATTGCAGGAAACCTGCCGGCCAGCGCAGCCATGATGGGCAATGTGGTCCTATGGAAACCCAGTGACAGTCAAGTTTTTTCCGCAAAGGTCATTATAGATGTTTTTAAGGAAGCTGGACTGCCTGACGGGGTCATCAATGTGGTTTTTGGAGACCCTGTAATGATCACCGATACCGTACTTTCCAGCCCCGATTTCTCTGGACTTCATTTTACGGGTTCCACCTTTGTGTTCAAAGAACTTTGGAAACAAATCGGGACCAACATCCATACCTATAAAACCTATCCCAGGATAGTAGGCGAAACTGGAGGCAAAGATTTTATAATCGCCCATCCGTCGGCCAAACCAAAACAAGTATCAACAGCCATCATTCGGGGCGCATTTGAATTGCAAGGTCAAAAATGCAGTGCGGCATCAAGGGTCTATCTTCCTAAATCCATCGCCAATGAGGTTTTGGAATTGGTGAAAAAGGATATTGCCTCCTTCAACAAACCTGGATCTCCAGCGGATATGAGCAACTTTATTACCGCAGTAATCCATGAAGGATCATTTGATAAACTGGCCAAATATATTGACCAAGCCAAAGCGGACAAAAATGCTGAAATTATTGCAGGAGGTGGTTACGACAAGTCTGTAGGTTATTTTATAGAACCGACGGTAATTTTGACCCAAGACCCTAAGTACACAACCATGTGTACCGAACTTTTTGGTCCCGTGGTCACGGTTTATATTTATGAAGATAAGGATTGGTCCGCTACATTGAAATTGGTTGACGGCACTTCTGAATATGCGCTCACAGGAGCCGTGTTGTCCACAGACCGCTATGCCATTGAAGAAGCTACGAAGGCACTGCAAAACTGTGCCGGGAACTTTTATGTGAATGATAAACCCACTGGAGCCGTGGTTGGCCAGCAACCCTTTGGCGGGGCGAGGGCTTCGGGAACCAACGACAAGGCTGGTTCCGCACAGAACTTGTTGCGTTGGGTATCACCTAGACTCATCAAAGAGACCTTTGTTACTCCTGAAGATTATCGCTATCCGTTTTTGGGATAATCCAAAGTTTACGTTTCATAGGGCTTTAGATTAATTTAAGTACCGTGTTTAGCATGGAAAACTGAATATATTTAGTACATTGAATCTGATTCAAATAAACTATGGCAAAATGAAAAAATTGACAACCCTATTTTTAAGCTTTACCGCTCTTCTGGCCTTCTGCCAAGAGGAAGGCAACACCGTTACCTCGTCCATAAAAGGCATGCTTGCCTACAATCAGGGCCAGGTACTTCAACTAGCAGAAGCTTTCTCGGAAGAACAATATGATTGGAGACCCATGGAAGGAGTGAACTCTGTGGGCGAGGCATTGATGCACATCGCAGGGGCCAACTACTATTTGGCCTCCAAATTGGGTTTTGCACCTCCTGATGATGTGGACATGATGAATTTGGGCAAGGTAACCGGAAAAGAGAACATTGTTGCAGCACTTAAAAAATCAAATGCATTTGTCCTTGACAAAATCGAAATGGTGGAATCTGAAAATTTTGATGAAGAAGTGGACTTCGGATTCGGTAAGTTCAACCAACTTTCCGGTTTGCTTATCATCATGGAGCACAATGGAGAACACAAAGGCCAATTGATTGCCTATGCACGTTCCAATGGGGTGGTACCTCCCTGGAGCGCTGCACAATAGTATTTTAAGCCCCTTATAAGGGGCTTTTTTTTTATATGTCAACCATCAACAAAAAAAATAAGGGTGGTAATGACCGTATGGCACGTGACATTACAATGCCGTCAACCGGACAAGATTGGCATTATATAAGTTGGAAAATTATAACATTAAAAAACGGATTGACTTTACCAAACTGGATATACTATCATAGAATTTCGATAATCATAGGCGATTTGCCTGGGACTTCCAGTGTACCTTCCAAGGAGATTTTTTTGTTCGAAATCACTTCAAGACCTTGACCATATCCTCCAAGCATTTCTTGAAACCGAGATAGTTCAAGTTCTTGGGGCTTTGAGCTGTTATTTAGTATGACCATCACCCTTTTGCCATCATTGTATCGGAAGAAAACGTAAACATTGTCCATTGGAACGAACTGCATCGTCTTTCCAGTATGGATCACCTCTTTGTCCTTCCTCCAGTTAAGAACCTTTTTTGTAAAATCGAAATAGGCTTTTTGCTGGTCGGTACGTCCTGATTCTGTAAAGGCGTTGTTTTTATCCTTGGGCCATCCGCCGGGAAAGTCCCTCCGGATATCGCCATCACCTACTTCTTTCTTGCCCTTCATTCCAATTTCGGTGCCGTAATAAATTTGGGGGATACCCCTTATGGTGGCCAAAAGGGTCATCACCAATCGATAATCCTCGAAATTGGGGTAGATTTCATTGATTCGCGGTGTGTCATGGTTTTCGGCAAAGACCATGATATTGTTGATATCGGGATACAAAAAGTCGTTGACCATATTTTCGTAGATTTTGACAACTCCTTTGTCCCGTCTGGCCTCTTGTTCGTGGAACACTTCCATAATCGCGTCGTGAAGGGTAAAGTCCATGACACTTGGACAATGGGTGTTATAGCTTTGTAACGCCCCTATGGCACTGTCTTTCTGCCAGTAGGCAATCTGTGCCTGGTCGTGTAGCCACACCTCACCAACAATGTTGAAATTGGGATATTCATCCATTATGGCTTTGGTCCATTTTGCAATACCCTCTTTGTCATTATAAGAGTAGGTATCCACACGAAATCCATCCAAATCTGCAAATTCAATCCACCAAATAGCATTTTGGATCAAGTAGTTGAGCATTAAGGGATTTTTTTGGTTCAAATCGGGCATGGAGCGTACAAACCATCCATCCATACAATGCTTGTAATCTGCTTCGGAAGCATTTGGATCATACTGGGTGGTCATACGATACGAAGTATTTAGATATCCCGGCCATTGATTGATCCAATTGTATGTAGGCAGGTCTTTCATCATCCAATGCTCAATGCCCCAATGGTTGGTCACATAATCCATTATCAACTTCATATCCCTTTCGTGCATTTCATCGGCCAGGCGTTTGTAGTCATCGTTGGTGCCGAACCGAGGGTCGATTCGGTAGACATCACTTTGCGCATAGGTGTGGTATGAATAGCGTTCGTCATTATCCTCCAGCAGCGGAGTACTCCAAATGGCGGTGGCCCCCAAATCTTTTATGTAGTCCAAATGGTCGATAATGCCTTGAATATCCCCACCATGACGGCCACCATCAAAACCTCTGTCCGCCTTTTCCTTCAGGTCTGGATGGGAATCATTTTCTGGATTTCCGTTCGCGAATCTATCAGGCATGATGAGGTAGATCACATCACTGGAATCGTACCCCTTTCTTAAGGCTGAATTATCCCTACGTTCTTTAAGCTCATACGGCTGGGAGAAAGCGACCCGGCCATCTTTGGAAAACTCGATGTCAAACTTTTTTGCAGGCATTTTCTTGGTATCCACAGTAATAAACACATAATTTGGATTCTCTGTTTTGATGATTCCGGATAGGGTTACTCCCTCCTTGATGGTGACATCATAACTGCCAATATCCTTGCCATAAACCATAATTTCAAGTAAGGGATTGTGCATACCACTCCACCAAAAGGGTGGCTCCACTTTTTCAATTTGACCAAAAAACGAAATGCTGTAGAACAACAGCGCGATTAAAAAAGTAGATCTCATAATTTTATTGATTTACGTTATGTGCTTTGAAAAAAGTCTAAATTTTAAGGATTTCCGCTGAAACCTTTCTTAGTGGAATCACGCTCAACCAACTCCGTTTTAACAATGTGGGTGGTAAAAATGGATTGGTCCTCATCAGCTTCCAAAGTATCGATCAAGATTTTTGCAGCCAATTGTCCCATTTTTTCGCCATGCTGCTTTACCGTGGTAAGACTTGGGCGCGAATGTTGGGAAAGGATGCCATCGGAAAAACTTATAACTGAAAGATCATCGGGAATTTTAAGGTCCCTCATTCGAGCCACATTCAAAGCGGTAACGGCATAGGTTTCATTTACAGCAAAGACCCCGTCGATATCAGGAATCACATCCAGTTTCTTGTTGATCTCCGCCTCCAGAAAAACCTGGTACTCATCCATCCCCCCAATATCGTCCACTTTTACGATAAGATTATCGTTCACCTCTATCCCAAAATCATTCAACGCTTCAATATATCCTTCGGTCCGCAGTTTTCCAATATTGATATAATCCTTGGTAGTGAGCAACAAAATCTTTTTGCAACCAGTTTTCAATAAGAGCGAAACGGCTTTTCTTGCACCTTCCTTATCGTCAACAATTACCTTATCACTATCCAATTCGTCCACCACCCTATCGAACATAACCACCGGAATACCTTGGTCTATGCATTCTTTAAGGTGGTGGTAGTCTTTGTTGAGCAACGTTTCTTTAGAAAGGGAAATAATGAAACCGTCAATACCGCTATCTGCCAAAAGATCCATGTTGATAATCTCCTTTTCCATGGATTCGTTGGACAGTCCAATCACAACGTTATAACTTTTTGAGTTGGCCACCTTTTCGATTCCACTGATCACCTTGGCAAAAAAATAGTGTACTATTTCAGGGATGATCAAACCGATCGTTTTTGATTTTCTGTTTTTGAGATTTATCGCAATACTGTTGGGACGATAATTATGATGCTGGGCAAACGCCTGCACTTTATCTCGATTTTCCTGACTTATCAGCTTATTGTTATGAAGTGCCTTGGAAACAGTAGAAATAGATAAACCCAACTCCCTGGCAATCTTCTTTAGGGTCATTCTTTGTTTCATGGCAAATACGAATTTAGCGATTGAAAAGTATAAAGTTTATCATTGTTTTCTACTTAGCACACTTTTTTAGCAGTTGTCAACAAAAAGTTTTTAACCGTAAAACGTTGTAAGTGGCCAGGACCCTTCAGAAACAAATTTTGTAATATAAAAATTACATACTTTTCAGGGATTCTTAACAATGCTTTAACAATAACCAAATAAGCAATAGCTAAAAAACTTTATGAAAATAGTACAAAAGTTTCTTCTAGTTATCCTATTTGTTTTTCCCGTGATGATTTTTGCACAAATCACAGTTGGTGGAACGGTCACTGAGCAGACCACAGGGTCTCCCCTGCCCGGTGCCACAATTATTATCAAGGGAACTTCCACGGGTACTAGTACAGATTTTGACGGAAATTATCAGATAGCTGCCAGCATTGGAGATATCCTGCAATTTTCCTATGTGGGTTACCAAGTTTTGGAACTTACCGTTTCTGGACCCACATTGAACGCGACTCTCGTTGAAGATGCACAGCAACTGGATGAGATTGTAATCATTGGTTATGGCACCACCACCAAAAAAGATGCAACTGGTTCCGTGATCGGGGTAACTGAGGAAGAGCTGAACCAAGGTTTCATTGCTTCACCACAAGATCTTTTAGTAGGTAAGGCTGCAGGTGTAAACATTACGACCAATGGGGGTGCACCCGGAAGTGGAAGTCAAATACGTATACGGGGAGGGTCCTCCTTGGACGCCAGTAATGACCCCTTGATCATCGTAGATGGTGTTCCATTGGACAGCCCTGGGGCCGATGAACAACGTAATTCCGGCTCACGAAACGTTTTTGATTTCGTTAACCCCAACGATATTGCCTCTTTTTCCATTCTTAAGGATGCCTCTGCCACGGCAATCTACGGCTCAAGGGCTTCTAACGGGGTAATCATCATCACCACCAAAAAGGGAGCCACTGGAGATCTAAAATTTTCATTGAACACCTCTGCTTCCGCAAGTACCATTAAAGAGGTCATAGGTGTTTTCGGTGCCGAGGATTATAGAGAACTTATTGGACAGCGCTTGCCTAACCGTGTTGAAGATCTTGGGCCGGCAAATACCAACTGGCAAGAGCAAATCTTTTCATCAGCTTTGGGAACCGACACCAATTTTAGCGTGAGTGGAGGTATTAAAGGCATACCCTTCCGGGCCTCCATAGGATATACACAACAAGATGGAATTCTAAAAACTGAGGCTTTGGAACGTACCACGCTCTCCCTTAATGTTACACCACGACTATTCGATGATAAACTCAAGATAGAAATTAACGGTAGGGGCTCTTATGTGGAAAACAACTTTGCCGATACCGGTGCCATTGGCAGCGCTTTGGAATTTGACCCAACCCAACCAGTTTTTGATGCATCCCTTCCAGGGGGATTTTTTGATTACTATGAAAATGATGGAACCGCGACCACCAATACCATAAACAATCCTCTTGCACTTCTGCAACTTCGGGACAACGGTGCCATTGCAAGAAGATTTGTCGGGAACGCGAAGTTTGATTATCAACTGCATTTCTTTCCAGATATTACAGCGACCTTGAACCTGGGAATTGATAAATCCATGGGCGACGGTACGGATAATCAACCTCCAACTTTGGCTGCCCAGGCCATCGTGGACGGTCGAATCAGAACTTTTGAGCAGGATGAAGAGAACAAACTCATGGACTTCTATTTAAAGTATGCCAAAGAATTTGATAAGATCGACTCCCGACTTGACTTTACAGCAGGTTATTCCTATCAAAATTTTTATGAAGATAGAATGAGTGTGGATTTACGTGGAGATGGTGTCGGAGACCCTCTGATTATCAACACCATTTTGGAAAGTAACCTGCAATCATTCTTCGGAAGGTTCAACTATACCTTAAAGGACCGATATCTATTGACACTCACTTACAGAAGGGACGGTTCTTCTCGATTTGGAGGTGATAATAGATGGGGTAATTTCCCAGCTGCTGCCTTGGCATGGAACATTACCGAGGAGGATTTCCTGGCCAACTCTAAAACGCTCTCCAATTTAAAGCTAAGGTTGGGTTGGGGTATAACCGGGCAGCAGGATGTGCTTCAAGGAACCGATACCCAACCCTTTTTACCCCAGTTTGCTCCCAGTGAAAATGGGGCATCCACACAATTGGGTCAAGATGCCAACGGCAACCCTGTCTTCATTACCACCATTCGGGCACAACCTTTTGATGCGAACATTAAATGGGAAGAGACCACAACCTACAATATTGGTTTGGACTTCGGCCTCTTCAACAACCGTATAAATGGAGCCATAGAGGCATATTACCGTGAGACGGAAGATTTGTTGAGTACGGTCAATGTTGCGGCAGGCAGTAACCTTACAAACCGTCTCCCCACAAACATCGGAAGCCTTACCAACAAAGGGGTGGAGTTTTTCTTGAATGCCGCTATTTTCGAAAGAGATGATTTTTCATGGCATCTCGGTTTCAATTTTGCATATAATGATAATCAAGTTGAGCGCCTGTTTTTAACCGGCAATAATCCCGGAAGCGGTATTCCCGTAAGCGGAACCTCTCTGATAGGTATTGGCGGAGATGACGGTGCACAATGGCATCTGGTCGGTGAACCCACCAGAAGCTACTTTGTCTTTGAACAGATCTATGATGAACAGGGGGTGCCCATTGAAGGTACCGTAAGAGACTTGAACAACGATAACATAATCAATGATTTGGATAGAAGACCATACAAGCAAGCGGCCCCATTGGCAATCTTTGGCTTGAACAGTAGATTTAATTATAAGCAGTGGGACTTTAGCTTTTCGGCCCGTGCCAATTATGGTAATTATAATTATAATGGTATTGACCTTAACCGTGGTAATTATAGAAATCTGAACATTGGTCAGGACCTAAGAAATGTGGCCACCTCGGTTTTACAATCGAACTTTCAAGGGACCAATAATCAGATAACATTTTCGGACTATTATGTACGTGATGCATCCTTTATTCGAATGGACAACATGACCCTGGGTTATACCATTAACAAGCTATGGAAAGAGGATACAAGAATGCGCATTTTCAGTACTTTACAGAATGTTTTCCTAATTACGGAATATGACGGTCTGGATCCGGAAATAACCAACGGAATTGACAACAATATTTATCCTAGACCCTTTACCGTACAAGTAGGATTGTCATTGGACTTTTAAAATCAAAGAGATGAAAATCAATAAAATATACAAGCTCATTTTTATTCTTGCATTCGGTTTGGGCCTTTTTGGTTGCACCGATGATTTGGATAACATTGCGACGAACAATGTCAACTCTGAAAATGCCTTTGAAGACCCAGAAAGCTATTTGCAGTTCTTGGCCAAAATATATGCGGGTTACTCAGTAACCGGACAGCAGGGCCCATCGGGACAAGGGGACCTTATCGGTTTTGATGAAGGTAATTCACAGTATACCAGAACCTATTTTTATCTTAATGAACTTACCGCAGATGCTGTAAAATGGCGTTATGATGATGCTGGGGTGAGAGAACTTTTGATCAACACCTGGACACCTGACAATGATGTGATTTCCGTTGTATACAACCGCATCATTTTTCAGGTAACACAGGTAAATGAATTTTTAAGACAAACCACACAGTCTACATTGGACAGCCGAAACGTACCTGCTGATGTCCAAGCCGATGTTGCTTTCTATCGCGCAGAAGCGAGGTTTTTAAGGGCCCTTAGCTACTATCATGCACTGGAACTGTTTGGGGGCAATGTTCCCTTCGTGACCGAGGAAAACCTACCAGGTGCTTTCTTTCCCGAACAAACAAATGCTGATGATTTATTCAGCTTTATCGAGGCTGAATTGCTTGAGATAGCCGACCTATTGGTTCCTGCAAGGCAAAATGGATACGGGAGGGCAGATCAAGCAGCGGCCTGGACATTACTTGCACGACTCTACTTAAATGCTGAAGTCTACATAGGAGAAGATCGTTACAGTGATTGCTTAAACTTTTGCAACAGGGTTATTGATGCAGGATATGTGCTTCATCCCAATTACAATGAATTGTTCCTTGCCGACAATAACACCGCACAAGGGATTATTTTTCCTATTACACATGATGGGATAGAAACACAATCCTTTGGCTATATGTTCATTTTGGTAAATGGAACTTTGGATGCCAACATCAATGCATCTGGGGATTTTGGAGCCAATACAGGCGGTTTCGCCGCTTTGACCTGCAAAGAAAGTTTTGTAAGGCTATTCGAATTCCCGGGAGACGACCCTTTTCAGGACAGTCCAGACATAAGAGCCTCCTTTTTCTTTAAGGATGGACATTCTCTGGAACTCACCTCCCCGCCCACTGGAAGTGATTTTCAGGAAGGTTTTGGCTATACAAAGTTCAGAAACCTAACTTCCTCAGGAGCACCAGGACAAGACAATACCTATCCAGATATCGATTTGCCACTGTTTCGACTTGCCGATGTCTACCTTATGTACGCCGAGGCCTTCTTAAGAGGAGGTGGCGGTGATGAGGCCACGGCACTGGGTTATGTAAACCAAATAAGGCAAAGAGCCTATGGAGATACCTCGGGCAATGTCACCTCCTTGGACCTTCAGTTTATCTTGGATGAAAGGGGCAGGGAACTTGGATGGGAAGGCTATCGAAGAACAGACTTAATACGTTTCCAGCAATACACCGGAAACACGTACGTATGGGATTGGAAGGGTGGAATTGAAAATGGTACATCCATCCCTGATCATCTGAAAATTTTCCCGTTACCATCGGGAGATTTGAATGCCAATCCCAACTTAGATCAAAATCCAGGTTATTAATTTAAATTGTTTATGAAGATGAAATACTTAGCAAAACTATTGACATTTATTGTAATATTCTCCTTCCTTGCGTGTGAGGAGGATGATCCCGTGGAAGTGGCGTCTGTGGTAGCACCACCCGCCCTGTCCTCTGAACTAAACGGAAGCACCATAGTATTGACAGAAGAAACATCATCCAATATAGCCGTTACTTTTACATGGTCCCCGGCGGATTTTGATGTCACAACCGTGGAGAATTATGAACTGTTATTGGGATTGTCCGGAAATGAGTTCGCTACCCCTTACAGCTTTGGTGTAACCACTAATACCTTTACATCCATTACCGTTGGGGAATTGAACAACTTGCTGCAAAGCACATTCAATCAACCAGTCACCAAAGATGCTGAGGACAATACCATTCCCGTGGAACTGGAAGCCAAGGTTGTAGCTTCATTGGGAAGTTCGATGTCCATGGAGTCCGGTGTCATCAGCTTCAACGTTGTACCTTTCGAACTTGAAACCTTTGTTCCGCTTAAGGAGCTGTTCTTCGTAGGGCCTGCCACCATCTCTGGTTGGGAGAACAACAACAATAACCAGATTCTTTTTAGAGCTCCGGACAATGAAAATATATATAACTATACTGGCTTTTTTGCAGCGGGTGAATTTAAAATATTGGAAATACTGGGTCAGTGGCAACCCCAATGGGGAACCAATGGTGGCAACACGGTTGAAGTAAACGACGGAACGGGGAGCGACCCAGGCGCTTTCTCAAATGGGGCAGATGGATTTTATTCCTTCCAGATAAACCTTGAAGATGCAGTTTTCAGTTTTGAAGCCTTTGATGCTTCTGGGGCTGCCGACTACACCACAGTAGGTTACATTGGCTCTGCAACAACTGGTGATGATACCGGATGGAATTCCGATTTGGATTTCACACAATCTTCTTTTGATACACACATCTGGTTTGCTGCCGATGTTACTTTGTTTGATGGAGAAATGAAATTCCGGGCCGAAGATGACTGGGGAGTAAACTGGGGAGGAGACACGGCTATTTCGGGTGTCGGAACCCAAGATGGGCCAAATATCCCAGTTGCCGCCGGAACATATGATATTTGGTTCAATGACCTTGATGGCCGTTACATTTTGGTTCCTAAGAACTAATGCCAAAATTGATTTGTCCAATAAGTCAAATGGAAACTGATTAAACGATGAAAATTAAAAATATGAAAAAGGCCTTAGCCCTCTTGTTTGTAGGTTCTGGACTCGTTTTCCACTGGTCCTGTTCCGATGTTTTTGATCAACCTTCCGGTCTAGTGGAAAATACCACTGCGGCAGAGGAGATATCCGAGGGGCAAGATCTTACGGCTTTCCTAAATGGAAATGGGGTCCTGATGCAAGCTTTTTATTGGGATGTGGAACCTCGTTTTGATTGGTGGGACCTTATTGCCGACAAGACCGATGAATGGGCTGCTGCAGGTATCGATAGAATATGGTTGCCCCCTGTCTCAAAGGGACAATCTGGTGGCTTTTCAATGGGTTATGACCCTTCGGACTATTATGACCTAGGTGAATATTTTCAACATGGGACAACCGAGACCCGTTTCGGTTCCCGGGAAGAACTGGATAACCTAATTTCCAAGGCCCATGAGAACAATATTGAGGTCATCGCCGATATTGTAATGGGGCATAACAGCGGTGGAGGGCCAGAGTTCAATCCGTACCGTGGCAAGGATACGTTCACCTTGTTCAACGAAATGAATGGGAATGCTTCGGGGATGTTCAATAGGAGTTTTGAGGACTATCATCCAAATAGTATTCACAACAACGACGAGGAAGCCCTATTTTTTGAAGAACAAGACCTCTGCCATCTTCAGGATAATGTACAGAACTGGTTGTGGAAATTTGACAATTCCGTTGCCAAGTACTACAAGAACACCGTGGGTTTTGACGGTTGGCGATTTGATTATGTAAAAAGTTTCAGTCCAGAATTCGTGGCCGCTTGGGTAGACGAAGTCGGCGGTTGGTCCGTGGGCGAATTCTTTGATGGCAATGCAAATTTGGTGCGTGATTGGGTGTCAAGCGCTGAAATTAATGCGTTTGATTTTCCTTGTCTGTTTCAAATGAGAGATGCTTTCGAGCGTAATGATCTTACCATCCTACAAAATGGGGACATGCTTTGGAAGACCAACCCCAACGAATCGGTAACCTTTGTTGCGAATCACGACACCGATAGGGAGCCGGTCATAGCAGAAGAATACAAACTTTACGCCTACGCTTATATTCTTACACATCCGGGATATCCCACAATTTTTTACCTGGATTATGAAAATGAGGAATTTAAGGAAAAGTTGAATCAACTCATCTTGATCAACCGAACCATAGCCTCAGGCGAAGTGGAAGTTTTATACGCCGATGGTGATGAATACATAGCTGCTAGAAAGGGGAATGCTGATAATCCAGGACTGGTACTTTACATCAATCGAAATGGACTTGAATTGAATAGGGAGGTAACAACACATTGGTCCAATGAGGACCTGCATGACTATATCGGAGGAATTACAACTTCGCTTTCCACTGATGCAAACGGTGTGGTATCATTAAAGGCTCCTGCCAACGGCTATGCCGTTTGGTCTGTAAAATAAAGTTGAGTTAGTTTTAGGTGGTGATAATTGCTTGCCCTTATCTATTAAGGGCAAGTAGACCACTTTGAATAGCAAAGCCTTACCTCAATACATTGTTGCTCTTGCTTCCGAGGGTTTCTTCTTTTCTTCGGTAAGAACTTAGCTCTAGGACTTATCTTGAATAACTTATGCGTAGTTTTAAAAAGTCCAAAATGTTCAAAGTAGGCTAATCTGAAGTTGCTCCAACACAAAAGCTTTCTTTTCTTCACAACATTTCCATGCCCAAGTATTTTTGATATTTATTGCAAGGAAATTGTAAATTCATTGCTTCGGAACAACCAGTTTTATGCAATATGGTCTTGGTGAAATACTGAGCTTACTGGGCTCGCTTGGACTCTTTCTATACGGAATGAAAGTGATGAGCGATGCCCTCATGGAAGTTGCCGGGGATAAAATGCGGCAGATCCTGGCCTCCATGACCTCCAATCGTCTTTTTGCAGTCTTTACTGGTTTTTTGATTACCTCCGTCATCCAATCCTCTTCGGCCACCACATTGATGGTGGTGAGTTTTGCCAATGCGTCCCTGCTTACCCTGTTTGAGTCGATAGGTGTGATCATGGGTGCGAACATCGGCACCACGGTCACAGCGTGGCTTATTACCCTGCTGGGATTTAAGGTGAACATAGGGGCGATTGCACTTCCACTGGTCGCGCTGGGTTTTGTGTTCACTTTTTCAAAAAAGAAAAAAGTCAATCAATGGGGCCGCTTTATAGTGGGGTTTGCCATTTTGTTCATTGGGCTCCAGTTTTTGAAGGAAGCCGTACCGGATATAGGCAGCAATCCGGAAGTTCTTGCCTTTTTGGCCAAGTACACACAGTCCGGTTTTTGGTCCGTGCTCCTTTTTTTATTGATCGGGACCTTGCTCACCATCATTATACAATCTTCCAGCGCCACCATGGCATTGACCTTGGTGATGTGCCATGAAGGTTGGATTCCTTTCGATATGGCTGCCGCCATGATTCTCGGTGAAAACATCGGAACAACGATCACCGCCAATTTGGCCGCCCTGATAGCCAACTATCATGCAAAGCGGACCGCAATGGCGCATCTGATCTTTAATGTGATCGGTGTGATTTGGGCAATCCTTCTTTTTAACCCTATCTTGAATGCCATAGACTGGTTTATCACCAGGGAAGGAGGCACCTCCGCCTTCACAAGTGCCACGGCCATCCCGGTTGCGCTATCGGTATTCCATACGGCATTTAATGTTTCCAACACATTTTTGTTGATATGGTTTGTGCCCATAATCGTCAAAATTGTGGAAAAATTGGTGCCGGAAAAAATCGACCCTGAAAAGGAGATTGACCAACCGATGTATCTGACCAAGGCAGACCTTAAATATCCGCAAACGGGCATAGCGGCATTATTGAAGGAATCCACCAGGCTATTCGAGAAATCGGCATACAAAGCAATCGCACATGGCATCCACGTGCACAGGGAAGACATTCAGTCGGATAAAAAGGTTAAGGCCATTATAAAGGGTAAGGAAGAAATTGAGGTGGACCTGGACCAACTCTATTATCTTAAAATCAAGTCGATTTACAGCAAAATTGTTGAATATGCCACTTTGCTCCAGAGCAAGTATGAGTTGGACAAAAACCTAATTGCCGTAATACGAAACATATTGATAGCCAACAGGCATATCGTTGCGGTTGTCAAAGCCATGAAACCGATACACATGAACCTTTCAAAATATATGGATTCCGATAATCCATATGTAAAAAAGGAATACGATAAGCTGCGAAAGATAATCATCAAGGTTATGCGTATCATCAAAGACTTGCAGCAATCGGAAAATCCGTTGTCCTTCAAGGGGAAAATGGACAAATTGAGGGACAGGGCCGACAAGAGTGATGTTATCATGAACGGTTCCATTAACCAACTCATCAGGGAAAATAGGATCACCAACGAAATGGCAACTTCATTGATGAACGACAGTGCCACGGTGATCCAAATGGTAAAGGGTTTGATCTCTATTGCTGAACTGCTCTATATCACCAAGGATTCCATTCTGCAAGAATCCAAACTTCCCGAACAGCTCGAGTTTGAAGAGGGTATCCTTAGCCCCGAGGAGCGCGGCCAGGTGGGTTGATAGGCCATTGAATCAGATGCCACTGAATTTGCACTTTCTTATTTTGAAGAAGGCATTAGTGCCAGGCCACATTTTTGTTAAGGTTTATTATTTTGTTGACTATTACATAATTTCTATGTAAATTTAACGTTAATTAATTGTTACGTTAATGTAACAGGATTAATATAAAACAATATGGGAAAGCTGTTGTCCAAAAGTTTGCAATCCATGACCAATAGATTGGAGCTTGTATGGCGGGACCTCAAGACCTACTCAAGGAAATGTAGGAACGTATACCGACATATATGGAGCACCTAAGAAACCTTATGGTGTTTCTGTGGTAGGTATACCACTTTTTTGGTCTCAAAAAAATCTTCTTCAAAGTATGTTGCCAGTTCAAAGGTTTGAACGGTTTCATATCCTTTTAACTCTTCTGTCAAGTCCCCTCCTTTTAAATATAGGATGCCATTGCGCCGTTCATGGGCAGAATCTTTCTTGATTTTACCCCTGGTCCAATGCACAAACGTAGGCATGGCGGCCACCGCCCGGCTCACTATAAAATCGAATTGCCCATCAATATCCTCAACCCGTGAATGTTTTGCGGTAACATTGGACAGCCCCAATCCCTCGACCACTTCCTGCACCACCTTGATTTTTTTTCCGATGGCATCCACTAATGTAAAATCAACTTCGGGAAAGAGTATGGCCAGTGGAATTCCCGGAAAACCGCCCCCGGTTCCAACATCCAAAATCAGTGCTCCCTCGTTAAAACGCTGCACCTTGGCTATTCCTAACGAATGCAACACATGGCGTAGATAAAGCTCATCAATGTCCTTTCTGGAAACCACGTTTATCTTCTGGTTCCAGTCCTGATAGAGCGCCTCCAATTGCGTAAATCGCTGCTTTTGCAAATCCGTCAACCCAGGGAAATATTTAAATACAATGTTGACATCCATACCAAATCCTGTTAAATTATTGGTAAATCTAATACTTTTGGACACCTTTACACCGTTCCATCTATGTATTGACCCTCGTGGAAGTTCAATTTGGTTACCTTTACAAAAATTTATTTTATGGATAAGAATACCATTCGGTTTTCCAGAAAAGATTCTGCACAGTTTTTTAGAACCCTGAACAAAAGGGTAAACGATTACTTCAATGAAAACGAAATAAAGAAAACGGGAAATTGGAAGCTTCACCTTAAAACCATAGTGATGTTTTCCATTTTCTTGGCCCCCTACTTTTTGATATTGACCCTAAACCTGCCCTTCTGGGCCTATCTCCTACTGTCCGTGGTAATGGGTGTGGGAATGGCCGGTGTTGGGATGAACGTAATGCACGACGGAAACCATGGGTCCTATTCCACCAAGAAATGGGTCAATAAAATTATGGGAAGCAGTATTTATATTTTGGCGGGAAATGTTTATAACTGGCAAGTGCAGCATAACGTGTTGCACCACACCTTCACCAATATCCACGAGCATGATGAGGATATGGAAGCCGGTCGAATTTTGCGTTTTTCCAAACATGCCAAATGGCATAGACACCATAAGTTCCAACATTATTACTCCATTTTTCTATACGGATTATTGACCTTTAATTGGGCGGTTACCACCGATTTCCAACAAATGTACAGATACATGAAAAGAAGGTTGTCCTACGGAAAACTCCCAAATCCGGTGATCAATTGGAGCACTTTGGTAATCACCAAGGTTATTTACATTACGGTTTGGATCGTATTGCCCCTTGTTTTTGCGAACATACTTTGGTGGCAGGTATTGCTTGGATTCTTTATTATGCACTATGTTGCCGGTGTCATCCTAAGTGTGGTGTTCCAGTTGGCCCATATTGTGGATGATGCGCAGACCCCATTACCGGACGAAACGGGTACAATGAAGAACACTTGGGCCATCCATCAGTTGTTCACCACGGTGAACTTCGGCACGAGGAACAAAATCGTCAATTGGTTCACGGGTGGCCTGAACCACCAGGTAGAGCATCATATTTTCCCCAATATCAGCCATGTGCATTACACAAAAATTTCCAAAATTGTGAAACAAACGGCAAGGGAATTCAATTTGCCATACAACGAATACAAAACTACCAGAAAAGCCATAATTTCGCACTTCAAACATTTAAGGGAACTGGGTAAAAAACCAGCCCTTCAGTACCAATAAACCACTTATCGATGAGTAACCATCTATCTGATCGGGTCCGGAACATGTCCACCTCGGCCACCTTGGCTATGGCGGCAAAAGCCCGGGAGTTACGAAATGAAGGAAAGGACATAATAGGTCTGAGCCTTGGAGAGCCAGACTTTAATATTCCAGATTTTATAAAGGAGTCGGCCAAACAGGCCATTGACGAAAATTATTCCAGCTACACCCCTGTGGATGGCTACGCCGAACTTAAAAAAGCGATATCCAACAAGTTCAAAAGGGACAATGACCTGGATTATGATCCTAAACAGATTGTCGTCTCCACGGGTGCCAAACAATCCCTTTTCAATGTTGCCATGGTGGTGTTGGATCCGGGTGACGAAGTAATTCTGCCCGCACCTTATTGGGTAAGTTATAGCGATATTGTAAAATTGGCCGAGGGAGTGCCCGTTGAAGTAGCCACTGGAATACATACAGACTTTAAAATGACCCCCGAGCAGTTGGAAGCGGCCATTACGCCCAAAACGAAAATGCTATGGTTCAGTTCACCCTGCAATCCAAGTGGATCTGTTTACAATAAGGCGGAACTGGAAGCACTGGCTCAAGTACTCAGAAAACATCCCAATATTTTTGTCGTATCCGATGAAATATATGAACACATAAATTTTCGTGGGGGCCATGTGAGCATTGCCGGTATTGAGGGCATGTATGAGAGAACTGTTACGGTGAATGGAGTTTCCAAAGCCTTTGCGATGACCGGATGGCGTATTGGTTACATAGGAGCTCCCGAGTGGATTGCGAAAGGATGCACAAAACTGCAGGGGCAAGTGACAAGTGGTGCCAACGCCATAGCACAGCGCGCCGTTATCACAGCGTTGGAGGCCCCGAAGAGCAAAATCCAATATATGATCGATGAGTTCCACAAAAGACGGGACCTGGTCCTTGACCTTTTGGGTGAAATCGAGGGATTTAAACTGAACGTTCCTGAAGGAGCGTTTTATGTTTTCCCGGATATCTCGGCGTTTTTTGGAAAGACCCTCAACGGGGTTGTCATAAAAGATGCCTCCGATTTTGCCATGTACTTATTGGAACATGCCAATGTCGCTACCGTTACGGGTGAAGCATTTGGAGATCCCAACTGTATACGCATATCGTATGCAGCTTCGGAAAAAGAATTAAGAGAGGCCATAGCTCGAATCAAGGCAGTGGTCTAATTACCAAAAGAATATCTTTAAGAACCTCCTGAAGAAAAATTTGGGAGGTTTTTTTATGTCTTCTTCCAAAAATAGGGCACAAACAAAATCAACACGGTAAAAAGTTCCAACCTGCCGAGGAGCATCAAGAATCCGCACCACCATTTACCAAAAGCGGGGAGCGCGCTGAAGTTAACCACAGGGTTCAAATCGCCCAAAGCCGGACCCACGTTGCCCAGCGAAGAAGCGGCACCTCCAACGGCCGATTCAAAATCAAGTCCCAAATAGCCCAGCACCAATGCACCGATGATAAAAAGCAGCATATAGAGCACAAAAAAGGCAATGATGTTATATACGATATGCTCGGAGACTGTTTTTTGATTGTAACGCACAGGGATTATGGCATTGGTGTGCAGTGTCCTTTTGAACTCGAGAATGCCATTTTTAATGATCAATAGGTGTCGCATTACCTTGATTCCTCCCGAAGTGGAGCCAGCGGACCCTCCGAGAAACATCAATCCAAAGAAGAAAACGGTCAAAAATGGCGTCCAACTGGTGAAATCGGCGGTAACAAAACCGGTTGTGGTCACAATGGCCAACACTTGAAAGAGCGCATGCCTAAAGGCACTCTCCTCCGGACCCAAGACCATGGGGTGGTAATCGGAGATGGGGACATCTGCTTGAAAATAAACAATTAGAGCCGCAATTAGCGTAAAAATACCAATCAAAAGGGAATACGTCTTGAACTCCTCATCTTGGATGATGCGTTTCACCTTTCCGGTAAATGCGAAATAGCTCATCACAAAATTGGTGCCCGCCAAAAACATAAAAACAATAATGATATATTGAATGATGGGCGTATCGTTCCAATATGCTATACTGGCATTCTTGGTGGAAAAACCACCTGTGGAAAGGGTGGATAGTGCATGGTTGATGGCATCAAAAAATGACATGCCGGCCAATTTCAACAATAGTGTCTCCAAAACTGTATAGCCCACATAAATGAGCCACAATCTTTTTGCTGTATCCGTAATCCTTGGATGGAGCTTATCCCCTCCCGGTCCCGGAGCCTCCGCAGCGAACAACTGCATGCCCCCAATGCCAAGCAGCGGTAGTATGGCAATGGCCAAAACAATGATACCCATACCCCCTATCCAATGCGTTAAACTCCTCCAAAGGAGAATACCCTTGGGCAGGGATTCTATATCATTGAGAATGGAGGCCCCAGTGGTGGTATATCCCGATATTGTTTCAAAAAAGGCATCGGTGACCGATGGTATGGACGCCGAAAATAGATAGGGCAGCATGCCTGAAATGGACATGATCACCCATCCGAAGGTAACTATCATATATCCCTCCTTGCGCTTTACCTCTTTTTTGTGACCACGGGTGTAGAACATGGCCATTACCCCAAAAAGCATGGTGACAATGGCCGCAAGGGCTATGTCCAGGGTGGCCCCATCCTGATATATTCCACTGGCAAAAGCGGCCAGAAGCATAAAGGAACCATTGCAAAGGAGCAACAGCCCCATGATATGGACAATTATTCGGGCGTTCAGCTTCATTACAGGAAGAGCTTTTCTATTCTGGGAATGGCCTTAGGCAGGCAGCAGACAACCACTTTATCTCCCTCCATGATCTTAAAATCCCCAAGGGCAATGATTCCCTCCCCATTTCGGATGACACCCCCAATGCTGGCCTCGCGTGGAAAGTTCAGTTCCCTGATTATTTCCCCGTTGACCAGGGAAGTGGGCTTCACCTCAAATTCCAAGATCTCGGCATTCAGATTGTTCAACCGGGTCAGTGCCAGCACCTCCCCTCTTCGTATGTACCGGAAGATGTTGTTGGCCGCCAAAAGTTTTTTATTGATCAATGTATCCACACCAATGGAATGGGACAACTGAAAATAATCCATGTTCTCGACCAGGGCGATGGTTTTCTTGATTTTTTTTGATTTTGCCACCAGGCAGGACATGATATTCGTCTCCGAATTTCCGGTAACGGCTATGAACGCATCCATGGAATCCAAACTTTCTTCCTCCAATAGTTCCACATTTCTGCCATCGCCATTTATTACGAGCGCATAGGGCAGTTCATCCGCAAGGTCCAACGCTTTTTCCTTGTTCTTTTCAATCAGCTTTACATTGAACTTTTTGTTGCAAAGGTCCCGAGCCGTTTTGAACCCCACTTTACTGCCACCGAGCACCATAACATTCTTAATCTCTTTCTTCTGCATGCCCGTGAGCTTGTACAGTTCATCCACGCCCTTATCGGAGGTAATGAAATACACCTGGTCCCCTTCCTTAAAAACCGTATCCCCCCTGGGAATCAAGGTGAACTGGGTTCCCATACGTTGCAAGGCGATGGGCATAAAATGGATTTCAGGAAAAATCCGGGCCGCTTCTTTTACCATTTTTCCCACAAAAGGTGCTGATTTGGGCAGAAATACCCCAATCATGGTCAGTAGACCTCCCTCAAACTGATAGGTGTCGTTAAAAGCCGACTGATTGAGCAACAATTGAATCTCCGTGGCAGCAAGTTCTTCCGGGGAAATCAACTCATCAATGCCAAGCTCCTCAAACTTGATAAGCTCTCTGTTATCCAAGAACTCCGTATTGGAGATTCTGGCTATGGTACGTTGGCTCCCCAATTGCTTTGCCAAAAAACATAGGGTAATGTTAGTAGTTTCCGAAGCTGTTACGGCAATGACAAGGTCGGAGGATTCCACACGGGCCTCCTTAAGTATTTCTATTGAGGTGGCGTCCCCACGAAGCACCCTAATGTCCAAATGGTTATCGGCATAGGCCAAGCTATCCTTGTCTGTGTCGATCAAAGTAATATCCTGGGCCTCGTAGGACAAGAGTTTTGCCAAATGAAACCCCACTTCACCTGCTCCCGCAATTATGATCTTCATTGAATAAAATAAGATGTGTTCAAAATAAATTTGGTCCGTGTAAAACAAACGGTTGATAAAGAATAGGAACTATTGTCCAAAAGACAGCTTGTTAACATATATGGAAAAGTTTCCCACTGCGCGGGACAAAATTACATAAATATTTTGGTACCCCTTCCATAAGCCTATATCGTATATTTGCCAGCAAACTTCATAAATGTCAGAAAAAGTCAAACCATACAAAGATTCCGATTTGGGAAAAAAGGAACAGGTGCGGCAAATGTTCGATACCATCTCAAAGAACTATGATGGACTCAACAGGGTCATCTCCTTTGGCATTGATGTTAAGTGGAGAAAGCGAGTGGTGTCATTCCTGGCGGAAAAAAATCCCAAAAACATTTTAGATATAGCCACGGGAACAGGTGATCTGGCCATAGCCATGGTCCGCACCGGTGCCAAGAAAATTGTGGGTCTGGACCTGTCTCCCCAAATGTTGGATGTGGGCAAATCCAAAATAGTGGACAAAAACTTGCAAGACATCATTGAGATGGTCGTGGGTGACAGCGAAAACCTTCCCTTTGCCAACGATTCCTTTGATGCCATCACCGTGGCGTTTGGTGTTCGCAATTTTGAAGATCTTGAAAAAGGGCTTGCTGAAATCTATCGGGTGTTGAGGCCCGGTGGGCATTTGGCAATCCTTGAAACATCCGTTCCCACCAAGGCCCCTTTTAAACAAGGGTATCGGTTCTACACCAAGAACATACTGCCACTTATTGGCAAACTCTTCTCCAAAGACCGTTCCGCCTATGCCTATTTGAGCGAGTCGGCCTCCGTTTTCCCATACGGAGAGGCATTCAACAATATTTTGGCCAAAATCGGGTTTATAGGTATAGAGAACAGACCCCAGACTTTTGGGGTGGCATCCATTTATGTCGCTACAAAATAATTTGATGAGAAACATCTTCTTAGTTGGACTGATACTTTTGGTAGGTTCAAGTTCCATGGCCCAGTTTAACAGTGATCCCATCCTAAATCTTCAAAATGAGGACAAGCGGTTTTTAAATTGGGGCTACTATTTGGGGTTCAACCAATATGATTTTCAGTTTGAATATGCGAATGACATCGGGCAAGATGTTCTTGTGGACAAAAGTTTCGGCTTTAATGTAGGGTTGATTGGCGAGATGCGCATCAACGAATTTTTGGACGCCCGTTTTGAACCCGGGCTGCTATATACGGCAAGGACGCTGGGTTTTCCTGGATTCACCACCGAAGTGGATGCCATCAGAGAGGTGAAGTCCACCTATATTCGGTTCCCGTTATTGTTGAAGGTTAGTGCGCGTAGGTTTGGCAACTGGAAACCCTATGTTACCGGAGGGCTATATACATCCATGAACCTGGGCAGCAAGGAGGACAGTTTGGACGACAACAGCAGTGGCGAATTTCGAATGAAGAAAAACGTGTATGGCTATGAACTTGGGTTTGGGATTGACATTTACACGGAATATTTCAAATTTTCACCTTCCATACGCGGAGTGTTTGCACTCACTGATGAACTTGTTCCCGATAATGATCCCAATAGTCCATGGACAGGCAACATAAATGCCATGCGGACCAGGGGATTCTTCATCAATTTCACTTTTGAGTAGCATGGCTTTTGGTCGTTAGCCTCTTCTGATCTCATTTAAAAGAATAGCTGTCGCCGTAGCGACATTCAAACTTTCCGCGGTTTGATTACCGAACTGGGGTATGGAAACCTTTTCCATGATGCATTTCTCAATTTCCATTGAGATACCGTTGGCTTCGTTCCCCATGACCAAAATCCCTTTTTTTGGCAATATCATTTGATAAATGCTCTTACCCTCCATAAAAGCACCATAAACAGGCAAGGAAGTTTCATGCAAAAATTCCCCCAGATCTAGATAGGTGATGTTTACCCTTGCAATGGAACCCATGGTCGCCTGCAAGACCTTAGGATTGAAGCAGTCAACCGTGTCCTCAGAACAAACAAGATCCTCAATGCCAAACCAATCGCACAACCGTATTATAGTTCCCAAATTTCCAGGGTCACGGACGGCATCAAGGGCAAGTATCCAATCATGATTGCCTACTTTTTGGGCCTTGGGAATGTAAAACACACCAAGAACACCGCTCGGATTCACCTGACCGCTCATTTGTTTCAGAATATCGTCAGCAACGATTTTTGCCTCTGGATACTTCTGAAACATCTCATCTGTATTAACAAACAATCCATACGCCACGTACCCTGCGTCAATAAGTTCGTCTACCGTCTTTATCCCTTCCACAACAAATAGTCCGTGTTTAGTTCGGTACTTTTTTTGCTGTAGGCTAGTAACTAGTTTAATTTGGTTTTTCGTAACCATCTAAATCGTTTATTTTTGGCGTATATGAGGGGTTATTCAGGTCTAATGTGTCACTGGGCAAAAATAGGATTATTGTCGCTTATAGTGGCCTTCTCAGGTTGCAATACCCTTAAAAAGGTTGGTGATGAGGAATTGCTGTTGACCAAGAATACCCTTTATGCGGATGAGGAAAAGATTACCGACAGCGATATTCGAAGCCTAATTGTCCAGAAACCCAACAGTACCGTTTTGGGCTATCCGTTGCGGTTGAACCTTTACAATCTTGCCAAGGACAACCCCGATTCGCTATTCGAAAATTGGTTGCAGCGCAAAGACAAACGCGAAAAAAGACTTAACAACCTGCTTTCCAGGAAGCAGGTGGAACGGCTTAAGGAATCCTTTTTGGTAAGTGGGGCCAGTGAATTTTTAAAAAGAATAGGCGAACCCCCGGTTGTAATCGACACTGTATTGACCAACAAAACGGTAGGGCGGCTTGAAGCCTATTACAACAGTAAGGGATATTTCAACAATTCCGGATCCTATGAAATTGTCGAAGGTAAACGGAAAAAAAGGGCGCAAGTGGCCTACAAAATCGATCTTCAAAAACCCTACATCATCGATACGGTGCAAAAAAACATTGCTTCCCCACAATTGGATTCCATTTACGGTATTACCTCTTCGGCATCCTTTGTTAAAGCTGGGGAACAGTTCGACTTGGCCAAATTCAACCTGGAAAGGGAGCGCCTAACCACTTTGTTCAGAAACTCCGGGGTGTTCAATTTTCAGGAAAGTTCCATTAACTATGATATTTCAAGGGACACCTCCTTAGTGGCCGATGACCAGGGGATGGATGTACAATTGAACATAGAAAGGCCTCGAAGTGTAAATGACACGAGCGCAACCGACAATGTATATAAAGTGCACCGGTTCAAAAAAATAAACATTTTCCCAGATTATCTGATAGGGGGCAATCCCGATTCCCTGCAACGTGTGGAGTTTGAAAACTATACCATACTATACAACGATAAGCTCAACTATCGCCCAAAAGCGCTTACCGACGCTATTTTTTTTGAAAAGGACAGCGTTTATCGCGATTTGGACCGTATTCGCACGTATAGGCAAATCACCAACCTGAACACGTTCAAATATCCCAACATTGAGTTCATACAGGATTCTACCCAAACCCACTTGACATCGAACATTTATTTGGCACCCAGACCCAAATTTTCGCTAAACCTCAATTTTGATGTGACCCATTCCAACATCCAGCAGGTTGGTACAGCCTTTAGTGCCACCGTCGTTACCAGAAACGTTTTCGGAGGAGCGGAAACACTGAACGTTTCGGCACGTGGCTCCATCGGTCTATTGAGTGATGCGTCATTATCCGACGAAACATTTACTTCCGAAATTGGAGGTGACATCAATATTACCTTCCCAAGAATCTGGTTCCCTTTGAACACGGAAAAAATCATCCCATACTATATGCTGCCCCAAAGTCGGCTGCTATTGGGTACAAATTTCCAACGAAACATTGGGTTGGATAGACAAACGCTTAACACCATTCTGTCGTACAGCTGGTCTCCCAACAACAGTTTAAAACATGGTGTGGAACTCTTAAATGTAGAATTTGTGCGCAATGTAAATCCCGATAATTTCTTCGTCGAGTATAGAAATACCTATAGAACCCTTGATGATATAGCGGATGATTTCCAAGACGACCCCCAGTTCGAGGACTTTTTTGAGCCGACCAACACCGTGGTTGACCCACTTCGATTAAGCATCCCGGAGGGTACCACGGCATTCACCGAAGGTGTATTGAATAACCAAATACCCGTATCGGACGAACAAAGGGACGAGGTGAACAGTGTGGAGGAAAGACGGCAAAGACTTACGGAAAACAACCTCATTTTCGCCAGTAGCTACACATTTTCAAAAAATAGCAAGGCAGGCATAAACGACTTGGACTTTTATCAGTACAGAATAAAATTGGAAAGTGCTGGCAATGTACTTTCGCTTATGGCCAACGTGTTTCCCTACAATGAGAACGATAATGGGCAACTCTTGGTTTTCGGGGTCCCATTTTCGCAATATCTCAAAACCGAGATTGATTTCATCCGTCACTGGGGCATTGGAAATTCCAGTGTCATTGCATTTAGAAGCTTTATGGGAATGGCAGTGCCATATGGGAATTCAGACAACATCCCATTTGTTCGAAGTTATTTTGCGGGTGGCTCCAACGACAATAGGGCCTGGAACGCCTATGAGCTAGGCCCTGGTAGTACGGAAAATTTGAACGATTTTAATGAAGCCAATTTTAAACTGGCCTTTAACCTGGAATACCGCTTCCCTATCGCCGGTGATGTAAAGGGAGCTCTTTTCGCCGATGCAGGCAACATTTGGAACGTGTTCGATAGCGAAAATAACCCCGATGCCATTTTCAGCGGTTTCAGCTCTTTGGAGGATATCGCCTTGGGTACAGGACTCGGTCTTCGTTACGATTTCACCTACTTTGTCTTTCGCGTGGATGCGGGTTTTAAAACCTATAATCCGGCCCGAGAGGGTTCCGATCGTTGGTTCAGGGGATACAATTTGAGAAACGCCGTGTTCAACGTGGGGATCAATTATCCCTTCTAGACTAAATATTTTATTACTTTTGCTTACTAATTTAACCAGAAACTAACTAAATATGTCCCACAACATAAAGCCAGGTGTTGCCACCGGTGACGAAGTCCAGGCCATTTTCAAGCACGCAAAGGAACACGGTTATGCATTGCCCGCGGTCAATGTTATCGGGTCCAATACCGTGAACGCCGTATTGGAGACTGCAGCCGCTATCAATTCACCCGTAATTGTCCAATATTCCAATGGGGGTGCCCAATTCAATGCTGGGAAAGGGCTATCCAACGAAAACCAAAAAGCGGCAATTTTGGGAGCTGTTGCCGGGGCCAAACATGTACACCAACTTGCGGAGGCCTATGGGGCAACCGTCATCTTGCATACGGATCACTGTGCCAAAAAACTGTTGCCATGGATTGATGGTTTGTTGGACGCCAGCGAAAAACACTTCAAGGAAACGGGAAAATCCCTCTTCAGCTCGCATATGATCGACCTGTCCGAAGAGCCCTTGGAAGAAAACATTCAGATCTGCAAGGACTATTTGCAGCGCATGGACAAAATGGGCATGACCCTCGAAATTGAACTCGGTGTTACCGGAGGTGAGGAAGATGGTGTGGACAACACTGATGTTGATGATTCCAAACTCTACACCCAGCCCGAGGAAGTGGCCTACGCCTATGAAGAACTTTCCAAAGTGAGCCATAGGTTTACCGTGGCGGCAGCTTTCGGAAACGTTCACGGTGTATACAAGCCCGGAAATGTAAAATTGACCCCCAAGATCTTGAAAAACTCCCAAGAGTTCATTAGCAACAAATACGGAGTTGGGCACAATCATATCGATTTTGTTTTTCACGGTGGGTCAGGATCTACTGTAGAGGAGATAAGGGAAGCCATTGGCTATGGTGTCATAAAAATGAACATCGATACCGACCTTCAATATGCCTTTCTTACCGGGGTAAGGGACTATCTTCAGAACAAATCCGGCTATCTGCAATCGCAAATAGGAAACCCTGATGGTGATGATCAGCCCAACAAAAAATACTATGATCCACGGGTCTGGCTTCGCGAAGGTGAAAAAACCTTTGTTGATCGGTTGAAAAAAGCCTTTGAGGACCTCAACAATATCAATACCCTATAAGTCCTTGGTCTAATTTAATTTTGATTGCATGTCGTCTTGGTTTAAAAGAAAGGAAAAAGGAATACAGACCTCTACTGAGGAAAAAAAGGACACACCAAAGGGGCTATGGTACAAGACCCCCACTGGCAAGATCGTGGAGTCCGAAGATTTGGCCAAAAACTTTTATGTCAGTCCTGAAGATGACTACCATGTAAGGATCGGCAGCAAGGAATACTTTGAAATACTGTTTGACAACAACCAGTTCAAGGAATTGGACGAAAAGTTATCCGCCAAAGATCCCTTGAAATTTGTGGATACCAAACCGTATTCGGATCGCTTGAAAGCGGCCCAACAAAAAACCGGCCTAAAAGATGCCGTTAGGACTGCTGTGGGTGAATCCATGGGCAAGGAATTGGTGGTTGCCTGTATGGATTTTAGCTTCATCGGGGGCTCCATGGGAAGTGTTGTGGGCGAAAAAATAGCCAGGGCCATCGATGTGGCCAAAAAGAAGAAAATTCCTTTCGTGATGATTTCGAAATCCGGAGGTGCCCGTATGATGGAGGCTGCATTTTCGTTGATGCAATTGGCAAAAACCTCAGCCAAACTGGCCCAATTGGCCGAAGCCAAAATACCTTATATATCATTGTGCACCGATCCCACCACAGGAGGGACAACGGCTTCCTATGCCATGTTGGGGGACATCAATATCGGAGAGCCCGGGGCCTTGATAGGTTTCGCGGGGCCCAGAGTGGTCAAGGACACCGTGGGAAAAGATCTCCCCGAAGGATTCCAAACCTCAGAATTTCTTTTGGAACATGGCTTTCTTGATTTCATTGCACACAGAAAGGAATTGAAAAAGAAAATCAACCTCTACATTGATTTGATTACCAATCAACCCTTGAGAAAATAAAAAAGGCCCCAATTTTTGGGGCCTTTTTACTTACTGTGTCAGCTTACGCGGAGTCGAGAGCGATATAACAATGAATATTTTTCGAATGTTCATGGCACCGGTGGGCGTTCGATGTGCCCATCAGCAGATTCAATTCCTAAACCGTCGCAAGAAAATTTCCTGTTCGGTTCCATCAGGGTAAGTAAGCACACCTTTGGCATCGCAGGAACCATCCCCAAAATCCAAGCTGGCGGTAGAGCCATTCCTGGAGATATCCAATACGCCACTTACTATAAACCGACAGGCCAGTTCCCTTCGCAATGGCGTAACCACTTCTTTTTCGTATACATTGCCAAGTCTCCCTGTATAGGTTCTTTTCCCGGTGATCAAATACACATTGTCACCCCAAAATCCAGAACCAAAGCCCTCTATCCATTCCCGGGTGCGCGTTCCAGTGAATGATGCAGTTTCACCATCGGGCCATGTGGCGGTAAATGCTGCATTCGAAGTGCCTTGCGGGTTTCCATTTTCGTTGGAACGAACGCGCAGTATGTCCGCACCACCTTCGATGGCCACTCCATTAAACGTGAAATTTTCCAAGGAAAGGGTAATATTGGCCGAAGCAGCTTCCATATCCAAAGCATAGCTTAAGTAGATGATTCCACTCAACATATTACCCGTGGGGAGCTCGCAGCCCTCACCAAAGTCGATGGTTTTTTCGCGTGTGGTATCGGTTACCACAGTTGTGATGGTCACACAATCCCGAAGAAAATCGGTCGTATAATCATTTTTGGAGGTTAGTGCTATTTCCTCGGTGGCATATACATCTTCTGCGATTGCCGTTACTTCTTCAGAGATCATTTCGGTTTCATCACTAAATTTCAGCTCCGTTGCCGAAATTACCTCGCTGCCGGATAGTGTTTCCGAAGCTGTTTCGTCCTTGCTGCAGGATGCCAATACCATCAATACCATTGCCACAAGTAGTTCAGTGTTTAAGTTCAATTGTTTGAGACGCTTTTTCATAATATTTGTTTTAAAAGGTTTGCCTCTTGGACCATTTGAAATTGAAAAGGTTTAATTTGTCGTTCAAAATTTTCCATTATAAAAAAAGAATTATCTTTGCACGCTGATTGAAGGACAATCAATACATAAAAATCATTTAAATAAATATTGGAATGTATTTAACCAAAGAAGTAAAGGCCGACATTTTTAAGAAACATGGCGGTTCGGAAACCAACACAGGTTCCACGGAAGGGCAAATTGCTTTGTTCACCCACCGTATCAACCATTTGACCCAACACCTCAAGAACAACCACAAGGATTACAACACCGAGCGTTCTTTGGTGAAATTGGTAGGTAAAAGACGTAGTCTTTTGGATTACCTAAAGAAAAAAGACATTGTAAAATACCGTGAACTGATCAAGGAATTAGGTATTAGAAAATAAAAATGAGAGGGAGGCTTCGGCTTCCCTTTTGTTTTGGTTGGGGAAGTTCCAACACAAAAGCCCCGATTAAAAAGTCGGGCAAACACAAAAAGCTTCAAATAGTTTTTCATTGGTCCATGCCGCAAGGCAAACACAACAACACAACCCGACCGTCCGGATGGCGGTAGACCAAATGTTTAACGACCCGTGCATATCGGGTAAGATTAATTTTATGATTCCAAAAACTTTTAGAGAGGTCATTGACCTTGGCGACGGTAGGGAAATTTCTATCGAAACCGGAAAATTGGCCAAACAGGCCCATGGTTCTGTGGTAGTCCAATCTGGCAAGTGCATGCTATTGTGCACCGTTGTCTCAAACTACAAACAAAGCGATGTCGATTTTTTACCCCTCACGGTAGACTATCGGGAAAAATTTGCCGCCGCCGGGCGTTATCCTGGTGGATTCTTCAAACGAGAAGCAAGACCCAGCGATGGTGAAGTGTTGACGATGCGTTTGGTGGACAGGGTCTTGCGCCCATTGTTCCCCAAGGATTATCACTCTGAGACCCAGGTAATGATCCAACTCATGTCACACGACGAGGAGGTAATGCCCGATGCCATGGCCGGATTGGCCGCTTCGGCAGCTATCCAGCTTTCAGATTTTCCTTTTGAATGTCCCATTTCCGAAGTCCGCGTAGGCCGTGTCGATGGTGAATTCGTCATAAACCCAACAAGGGCACAGTTGGGAGAATCCGACATAGATATGGTCATTGGTGCTTCAGCTGATTCTGTGATGATGGTCGAGGGAGAAATGTCCGAAATATCAGAAGAAGAAATGGTGGAGGCCATCAAGTTTGCACACGAGGCTATTAAAGTACAGTGTGCTGCCCAGGTGAAATTGGCAGAAGCCTTCGGCAAAAAGGAAACCCGCGAGTACGAACCAGAGGTCGAAGACGAGGACCTACAGAAAAAAATCCATGAAATGGCATACGACAAAGTCTATGCCGTGGCCAAGGCAGGTTCTGCAAAGCATGAACGAAGTGCCGCTTTTGACGCCATCAAGGAAGAAATAAAGGCAACCTTTAGCGAGGAAGAGTTGGAAGAAATCGGAGGATTGGTTTCAAAATACTACTACAAAGCGGAAAAAGAGGCCGTCCGTAACCTTACTTTGGAGGAAGGTCTACGTTTGGACGGACGTAAAACCACAGATATCAGACCCATCTGGTGCGAAGTGGATTATTTGCCCTCCGTACACGGTTCTGCCATCTTTACGCGAGGGGAAACCCAGGCGTTGGCCACTGTTACATTGGGTACTTCAAGGGAAGCCAATCAAATAGATATGCCTTCCTATGAGGGTGAGGAAACCTTCTACCTACACTACAACTTCCCTCCTTTTTCAACAGGAGAGGCACGGCCAATACGAGGAACTTCCCGTAGGGAAGTGGGCCACGGAAACTTGGCGCAACGTGCCCTTAAAGGCATGATCCCAGCAGATTGTCCGTATACGGTTCGTGTGGTTTCCGAGGTGTTGGAATCCAACGGTTCCTCTTCCATGGCCACCGTATGTTCGGGCACCATGGCCCTAATGGATGCAGGTGTTCAACTTAAGAAGCCCGTTTCAGGGATTGCCATGGGATTGATCACCGATACCGAAACCGGCAAATACGCCGTACTTTCCGATATTTTGGGTGATGAGGACCATTTGGGCGATATGGACTTTAAGGTAACCGGTACTGCAGAAGGTATCACGGCTTGCCAAATGGACATCAAAGTAAAGGGACTTTCCTATGAAATATTGGTGAATGCATTGAAGCAGGCCAAGGACGGAAGATTGCACATTTTGGGCAAATTGACCGAAACCATTGCCGAGCCAAGACCAGAGGTTAAATCCTATGCTCCAAAAATTGTCACTAGAATCATTCCAGGAGAATTTATCGGTGCTTTGATCGGAAAAGGCGGTGAAGTTATCCAGGAGCTCCAAAAGAGGACCAAGACCACTATTGTCATCAATGAAGACCCCGATACCGAAGAAGGTATTGTGGAAATCTTGGGTACCGACCAAAATGGCATTGATGCAGTACTTGCCAAAATTGACTCCTTGATGTTCCAACCAGAGGTAGGTAGCGTTTATGAGGTCAGGGTCATCAAAATGTTGGACTTTGGAGCCGTGGTGGAATATACCGAAGCCCCTGGCAATGAAGTCCTGCTACATGTTTCAGAATTGGCATGGGAACGCACAGAGAATGTTTCCGATGTTGTGAACATGGGAGATGTATTTGATGTGAAATATTTCGGCCTCGATCCTAGAACCAAAAAGGAAAAGGTGTCCAGAAAGGCCCTTTTGCCAAAACCGGAAGGCTATAAAGAAAGGCCTCCAAGAAATGACCGGGATGGTGATCGTCGTGGAAACGACCGGAGAGGCGGTGATCGCAGAGGCGGAAACCGCGATAGAAATCCAAGAAGGGACTAAACACCCATTTTGTGGGTTATTAAAGCCCTGGGAAGTGTTCCCGGGGCTTTTTTATGAAATAAACCCGACCATATTGTAACTTTTTGTTTTTTTCTACGTATAACCTAATGAGCCCAAGCTCAAAAACTTAATTTGAAGGGAAAATTAGATGAGACAGTTAAAGATTACAAAACAGGTTACCAATAGGGAAACCGCATCGCTGGACAAGTACTTGCAGGAAATCGGTAAAGTTGATTTGATCACCGCCGATGAGGAAGTGGAACTGGCACAGCGTATAAAGGCGGGCGACCAGGTAGCACTTGAAAAATTAACCAAAGCCAACCTTAGGTTCGTGGTTTCCGTTGCAAAACAGTACCAAAACCAGGGATTGACCCTTCCTGATTTGATCAATGAAGGAAATTTGGGACTGATAAAAGCGGCACAGCGTTTTGATGAAACCCGTGGTTTTAAGTTCATTTCCTATGCTGTTTGGTGGATTCGCCAATCCATTCTTCAGGCTTTGGCCGAACAGTCCCGTATTGTACGTTTGCCATTGAACAAGATTGGCTCCATCAATAAGATCAATAAGACTTTTGCCTTTTTGGAGCAAGCCCACGAGCGTGTTCCCTCTGCAGAGGAAATTGCCAAGGAATTGGACATGACCGTTGAGGACGTAAAGCAATCACTCAAAAATTCGGGTCGCCATGTATCCATGGATGCACCACTTATCGACGGTGAGGATTCCAACCTATATGATGTATTGCGAAGCGGGGAATCCCCAAATCCGGATAAAGAATTGTTGCACGAATCGTTGCGTACCGAGATTGAGCGCGCACTGGAAACCTTGACACCCAGGGAAGCGGATGTTATCCGACTATACTTTGGTTTGGCCGGACAGCATTCCATGACTTTGGAGGAGATTGGGGAAACCTTCGACTTGACCCGTGAACGCGTGCGTCAAATCAAGGAAAAAGCCATTAGAAGGTTGAAACATACCTCCAGAAGTAAGATTTTAAAGACCTATCTGGGATAATCCTTTGGACATATTCCATCAAATTACAGTTAAATTCCTCTTAAATTGTTTTTTTGGCAGGAAAGTTGTAATTTAGTTACCTACAACAGTTTATCATGACTGTTCGTTTTTTGATTGATGAATAAACTCCGGCTGATTACCGGAGTTTTTTCATTTATGGCTACCGCTAATTGGCTAACTTTGCATCATGACGAAGACAAAAATCGCTCCCTCCATGTTGGCATCCGACTTTGCCAACCTTCAGCATGAAATTGAAATGGTCAACCAAAGTGAGGCGGACTGGTTCCACCTCGATGTTATGGACGGTGTTTTTGTCCCAAACATCTCCTTTGGGATGCCAGTGATAGCGGCCATGGCGCAACATGCCAAAAAACCTTTGGATACACACCTGATGATTGTTGATCCCGACCGTTACATAAAAACTTTTGCCGATTTGGGTGTTTATAGTCTTTCCGTACATTATGAAGCATGCACCCACCTACATCGCACTTTGCAAGCCATAAGAGCCGAAGGGATGAAGGCAGGTGTGGCCCTGAACCCGCATACCTCCATAAAATTATTGGAGGATACCATCCAGGACATCGACATCGTTGTGGTGATGAGCGTCAACCCCGGATTTGGAGGGCAGGCCTTCATCGAAAACACCTACCGGAAAGTGGAAGATTTAAAAAACTTGATCATTCAAAAAAAATCGGACGCACTTATTGAAATAGATGGTGGTGTCAATGCGGCCAATGCAAAAAGATTGGTAGGTGCCGGAGCCGATATCCTAGTGGCGGGAAGCTTTGTTTTCAAAAGTGAAAACCCAAAGGGAACCATCAAAAACCTAAAAGAACAAGTTGCCTAATGCAAGCGCTTGATGTGGTGATCATAGGAGGAGGACCCATTGGCATTGCCTGTGGCCTAGAGGCCAAAAAACAAGGACTGTCCTATCTGATCATTGAAAAGGGTCCCATTGTAAATTCCCTTTTCAACTACCCCATCAACATGCATTTTTTTTCCTCTTCGGAGAAGTTGGAAATAGACAATATCCCATTCATAAGCAAAGAGGCCAAGCCCAAGCGCAATGAAGCCCTGGAATATTATCGCCGTATTGTGACCTCCAACCAGCTCCATATCCATCTTTTTGAAAAGGTTCAGCAAGTCCTTAAAGATGGGGATTTGTTCCAAGTGACGACGGACAAATCACGGTATTCGGCTAAAAACCTTATTGTGGCCACTGGGTTTTATGACCTTCCGAACAAAATCAATGTTCCCGGTGAAGACTTGCCAAAGGTATCCCATTACTATAAGGATCCGCATTTTTATGCAAGTCAAAAATTGGCCGTGATAGGGGCGAGCAATTCTGCCATTGATGCTGCTTTGGAGTGCTGGCGCAAGGGTGCAGAGGTAACCTTGATCATCCGTGGACCCGAGGTGGGCCAGCGTGTGAAATATTGGGTGCGCCCAGATATCATCAACCGAATCGAGGAAGGAAGTATAAAGGCCTATTTTGATTCCACGGTAAAGGAAATAAGGAAAACCGAACTCGTTGTTGACACCCAACAAGGCGAAATTGTATTGGAAAATGATTTTGTGCTGGCCTTGACGGGATACCGCCCCGATTTTGTTTTTTTGAAAAAACTGGGCATCCATCTTTCCGATGATGGGAAAAAGTTGCCTTCCTATGACCCAGACACCATGGAAACCAATGTGCCTGGACTGTTCTTGGCGGGGGTAATCTGTGGTGGTATGGAAACACACAAATGGTTCATTGAGAATTCCAGGGTCCACGCCCCTATCATCATCAAAGCCATAAAGAATAAACTCCATTTGATGGAGAAGAATTCCTAAGCGCGTAATTTTTTGTATTTTATGGTGCATACAACTGTTCACCATGCAAATGCTCCGTCAATTTCATTTAGCTGCACAATATCTAGCAACTGTGGCAAAAAGTTTTTCACCACATCGTGCCGATGACAGCCATACCAATTTGGAGTTCTCCATACATGAAAAGAGCCTGTTGAGCCGCCCACTGGATGGATCTGACCTGCGGTTGGCATTGAATTATGAAACCTTTTCCTTGGACTGGAAATCCGATGACCCCAAATCGCTTTCCCTAAAGGGAAAGACCCATAAGGAGGTAACTTTCTGGCTCACCAAAATGGCGCAAACTTCTGGTTTTTCCAAGCCATACACCTACAATCTTCATTATGAGCTGCCCTATACCATGGAGGTAGATGAAAGGTTTCAACTTTCAAGCTCAGGGGAAGTCCAGGAATTGATTCGTTTGGGAACCATGGCAAAACGGGTTCTTGCTTCCTTTTTGGACGATGCAGCGCTTACTTCCGAAATACGGGTATGGCCACACCATTTTGATATGGGTGCTTTTGCACACCTTCACGATGGTTCTGGAAAATCCGTTGGTTTTGGGATGGCCATTCCAGACAGTTTGGTGGATGACTTTTACTTCTACATTAGCGGTTACCGCGGGGATACCACACTTAACACTTGGGCCTACAAACCACTAAGCCATGGAAAATGGGTGAATAATGGTTTTAAGGGTGCGGTACTGCCCGCATCAGAGGCAAATGAGGAAGTGGCACTGCATTTCTTCAAGCAAGCATTGGGCAACTACAAGAACATAGCCAATTGATTTTTTAGCCCACCACCATCCTAACCCCTCATTTAAGCCAAAGGCTTATCATTGCTTAAATCCCACTTTTTGGGATTTGGGTGTAACAACTGGTCCATTTGTTCTTCTAACAAGACATAACCATAACTTTTGACCGACAAATGGAACCAACAAAAAGAACAGGTAGGGTACTCGGAACTCTTTTTTTGACGAGCATCGTATTGGGAGTGACAGGTACTGTATTTAGAGGGCTCTCTGGAATAAATATCAATGCGGACGATTTCTTGTCCCCAATTGCTGAAAAAGCAACTGAAATGCAATGGGCGATTGGTTTGGACATTGTTGGCAGCGGAGTCATGTTCTTCGTGGCCCTGTTTCTGTTACCCTTCATTAAAAAATATAGCTCCCGCTTGGCGCTGGGGTATTTGGGGCTTGCCATCATCAACTTTGTAATAATCGTTGTGAGCAATATCCTGCACATCATGCTGATCTTCCTTAGTAGGGATGTTTCCCCGGAAACAACCATTTCAACATTGGAAGGTTACATGGCCATGGGAAGAATGCTATATGAGGGTTATTATTGGACGCATTTTTTAATGCTTGTTCTGTACAGCATTGCTGGTTCCCTGCTGTTCTATTTCCTGTTTTGTATGCAATACGTGCCAAAATGGCTATCCATTTGGGGTCTTTTGGCCTCTGCCCTGGTTTTTGTGGGAGGGGTTTTGCAATTGGCAGCATTAAAAGTTTCGTTCCTGCTCTTTGCACAAAATGGGATTTTTATGATCTTCTTCACCGGATGGCTGTTGATTCTAGGGTTCCAGAGAACACGGACATCGCCTGTGGTTAAATAGCATTCTATGTGATTTGTTCATGAATCAATGCAGTAGGAGGCCTATATTTGTATATATCGCCTGTTCCTGCCATTATGCTGATCATCTCGCTTGTAGTACTTTATGTGATTATCGCCCTCAGCGTAGTGGTAAGCTTGCTCATAAACGGGGTAAGGCCCAGCAAGACCCTAGCTTGGCTGCTGGCCATTTTCACCATACCCGTAGGCGGTTTTCTGCTGTACCTGATGCTCGGAAGAAATAGAAGGAAGAACAAGTTGTTTTCCCTGAAAAGTGATTTTTTTAAAAAGCTAGAGCCCATTGGTGATAACCACGAAAAGTTCAATTTACAGGAATACAAAAAAATTGCCCAACTGATTCGGGCAACTTCCCAATGTCCAGTAACAGAGCGGAACCAGGTCACTTTGTTGCAAGACGGAAAAAAAACCTTCGAGCACATCTTTGAAGCGCTGGAAAATGCCAAGCACCACATCCATCTTCAATACTATATTTTTGAGGAAGGGGTGCTGTCGGAAAGATTGATGGAGATTTTTGAAAGGAAAGTTGCTGAAAATGTGACTATCCGGCTGTTGTATGATGGCATTGGGAGCTATTCCCTGAGTAAAAAGTACTTAACACGCCTAAAAAAGATCGGGGTCAAAACAGAGCAGTTTCTCCCGTTCAGGTTCGGTAGGTTCTTGTCCTCGTTGAATTATAGAAACCATAGAAAAATCATAGTGGTGGACAATAGGGTAGGCTTTACAGGAGGCATCAATGTGACCGACAAGTATCTGAAAGAGGACCCCTACCCCGGAAAATGGCATGACACCCATTTAGAAATAAAAGGGGAAGCCACCCATTATCTGAATCAGGTGTTTTTAACCGACTGGTACTTGGCCACTGAGGAGGATATGGACCTTTCCCAGTTCAAATTGGAAGGAGTGGGCGAAAAAGGAACCTCCATGCAAATCGCTTCAAGCGGTCCGGATGATGATTTTCCCGTTATGGAACAAGTTTATTTTTCCATAGCCAACAATGCCAAGGAGTACCTGTATATTACCAATCCATACATTATTCCCAGCGATGCCATAATGCAGAGTCTTCAAACTGCCTCTTTAAGTGGGGTGGATGTCCGGCTGCTCATGTCGTCCACCACGGACATGAAATTGGTGGATTGGTGTGTCAGGGCCTATTTTGAATCATATCTCAGGGCGGGTATCAAGATATACCTCTACAATGATGGTTTTTTGCACAGCAAGACCATAGCATGTGATGATAAAATTGCCAGTGTGGGCACCGCCAATATGGATAACCGCAGTTTTCAGCACAATTACGAATCCAATGCCGTGCTTTACGACGCTGATCTCTGCAAACAATTGAAAAACGACTTTTTTGAAGACTGCAAAAAATCCACCTTACTCGATGACCATGAAGCTTACAGCGATAGGCCATGGAGCCAAAAGCTTGTTGAGGGCATGGCAAAATTGATGAGTCCCTTGCTTTGATGGGATTTAGAGGTATTGCTCCCCAAACTTGAAAAATTCCTTGACCAATGCCCTAAACTGATTTTTGGTCATACTGTCCGTTTTTTCCTTTGCTTTCACCCTGGTTGCCAACATGGGGTGGTCTTCTTGCAGGGCTTTCAGAAACTTGTCGGGAGCTTCTGCGGGACCAAAAATGGCCAATTCATCCACATCGCCGATGGTATCTACAATATTGCTAAAATACCGCTTCAGTTGGTGCTTTTCGGTTTCCAGATATTTGCTGTCCTGGACCACGTCCTGTGGGCCCCATCTGGTTTTGGACCGTGAACCTCCTTTTGGATTGTAAAAATCAAGTTCAGAAAGAATCGAAAACTCTTTCTCCCTATTGTTCTCCAATACAATGCCAATGGCTTCTCGCTTGTCCAGCCAAATTCCTATCTGCTTCATAATCCGCTGTTTTCAGTTTTCATTTAGTTCCAAAATGGGCACTTTGGGGTCGTAGCCGATTTCCTTGACCAATGGGTTGGAGAGTATACTTCCAAAAAAAAGGTGCCTACGGTTCATGAACACAATCATATCCGCTCCCTTGGTCTCCACAAAAAGATTTATCCCATCACTGACCTTAACCGCTGGCAATAGATGCATTTCATAATCCGTTCCGTCCAAAATGTCCTGTAACAATTTTTTGTTTGTCATTTCCTTATGGTCCAGTTTTCCGTCCTTGTTCCTGTCCACATGCACCACATTGATCTTTGAGTCGTGCAATTGAGCAATCTCAATCAAATATCGCATCTCCTTCCTTTTGAAATCCGTCTTATAATCTGTTGGAAAAACTATTTTCCGTGGCACTTCAAAAACATAGGTGCTAGGCACGGCTATGACCGGACAATCCTTTATCCTTTCCATCACCGTAACGGTATTGGTGCCGAAAATGCGTGCTTTGGATGCAGTGATGCCCTTCGTGCCCATGATTACCACATCAATGTCCTTTTTGTTGATTACATGCTTTATTGCTTCAACTAAACTATTAAAGGTGCAAATGGTATGGAATCGGTGATTGGGGTTTTCAGGATGGATTTTCAACATTTCCATGAGACGGTGCATTCCCTCCTCGGACTCCTTTCTTGCCATCTCGTAAAAGCGTTCCCCTGGCTCAGGCACCATCATACTTTCGAGGCTATAGCCAGAGGCCTGAAACGCGTTCAACACATAAAAATCACACTGAACCTTGGCATATAGTTGTTGGGCATATCGGATGGCGTTCAGCGCATTTTTTGAATAATCGGTGGGTAACAATATTCGCTTGTCCATTGTGGTTTTGTTTGAAATTATATAATGGGCAATGTGCTGTAATCAATTTAAGCCTTGAGGCAAAATCAAAAAAGGCACGGTCAATTTTTCATTCAGCTCCTTTATGATTCCCTTCCCGATAAACTCAAGAAAGAAATGATGGGGGTAATAGATCATACATAGCATATCGATGCTCCAATGGTTCACAAATTCAATAATGGTCCCTGCCTTGTCCTCAAATACGGGTAGTATAACCTCGTTGGAAACACTCAATGAGAATTGCTCCAAAAAAGCCTCCTTCCGATCTAAAATGGCCTTGTTTTCAGTTCCATCTTCAATGGTCATGGGCACCAATTGGGCATTGGTCAACGCAACCATCTCCCGAAGGGCCTTAACGTTTGCCGCAGAAATGGGTTGACTGTAATTGGAAATGAATGCCATCTTCTTTACTTTTTTAAAATCAATTTCCAAAGGCACCACAAGAATCGGACATTGGGTCACTTCCCTTACCAACTGCATGGCGTTGTTCCCAAATAAGACGTCCTTGACCTCATCCTTGCCTTTGTTTCCTATGACCATGATATCCGGTTGGATTTGGGACAAATATTCGGCAATCCCCTTGACCAGCTCTGATTTTAGCGCCACTGTCTTAATTTCATGGAAGGTATTCTTTCCCGTATCCAAAACAAGTCGGTGCACTATGGCCCGCAAGCCCTCCATGGATTGATTGTAGGCCGCATTGTCTTCCCCATTACAGCAATGGACAACATGGAAAGTACATTTTTGTCGTTTGAACAAATGCGCCGCATAAAACAGGGCGTTATATGAATTGTTGGAAAAATCTGTGGGTAGAACAACGTGCATCATGATTAATTCTTTAGTGTTTTAGGCATTACCAAAAAGGGAACAGCGGTGTATAATCCAAGTGTCTTGAGAACGGGCTCCCGGACCAAGCCTTCAAAAAATGAATGCTGATTTTCCACCATGGCCAAAAGGTCAATGGACCAGGTCTGACCATAGGCATTAATGGCATCCACCAGTGGTTGGTCTGGAAGGTCGTGCAATTCATAGTTGAATTTCCGAAGCCTTTTTTCCAATGCCTGCTGATTTTTTTTCTGCTTTTGGGTCAACCCATTGGGTGGGGTAACATGTATTATGTTAAGGTTGGCACCCCAGAGGTCCGTCAATTCCAATAGGACATCCAGGGTTGGTCCGTCAAAATCGATATCGTAGTCTGTCGGAAAGAGAATCTGATCAAGTTTATCAAACGTGTAAGTCTCTGGAACAGCCAACACCGGCACATCGGATTCCCTAAACAACTGCACCGTATTGGAACCAAATAAAATATCCTTCGCCCCGGTCACTCCCTGTGTACCCATAATGACCAAATCTATATTCTCATTTTTCACCATGCGCTTTGTCTCGGCTTTCAACGTGTTCAAAGCGGCATGGGATACAAAACTGTGGCGAGGTTCATGAAAGTTCGCCAAAATCTGCTCCCGGAGTTTTTCAAGTGCCTTTTCAGCCTTCTGTTGATAATCGTCAGGGAGTCCCAATATGCCCGGACTGCCCAGGGCATAATCCACCCGGTATAGATCTGGGGTATATGCATGCATCAAATAAAACACACATGTGGAATCCCTCATCAGCTTCATGGCATAGTGGATGGCATGCAAAGCATTTGGCGAAAAATCCGTAGGCAAAAGAATCCGTTTCATGGCAATTGGGTTTTCGGAATCCAACATCTTAAAACTAGATGATATGAACATCTTAAACTATGACATACATCAATTGGCAGAAAAAATAGATCTTATACATTGCGATACTATTCTTCTATCGATGAAAGGAAATTTTTCAACTTTGGTACAGGCCGATCAATTGGTTCTGGTCGATTTTTATGCCGATTGGTGTGGGCCATGCAAAATGTTGGCCCCCATTTTGAAAGAGGTGAAAACTGCCATGGGAGATACAGTAAAGATCATAAAAATCGATGTGGACAAAAATCCGGTTTTGGCCCAAGAGTACCAGGTGCGGGGCGTACCCACGCTAATGTTGTTCCGAAACGGGCAACAGTTGTGGCGACAGTCAGGGGTGCTCCAAAAATCGGCCTTGATTGAAGTGCTCGAATCTTTTCAACACTAGCTGAAACACCTTATTCGAATAGGTGGACCACAAGAAATGGCACCGTAGTATTGAAGGCGACTTTTTTGATCACAGGTTCTTGGGTTAGCTTTTCAAAAAAACTATGCCAATAGTTGACCATGGCGACCATGTGGATATTGCCTCTTTCTCCAATCATTTTTTGAATGGTCTCGTTGACCGAACTTTCTTTCTTTAAGAACACAAACTCGTGCTTAACTGTATTCAACTGCTGTGCCAAATGTTTTCTAACGCCTTCCTGATGCGATGTAAGTGCAGACGCTTCACCTGCATGGGTGACCAGAACTTTCGCGCCAAAATTATTACTAATCTCGATAATGGGCTTCAATTCTTGGGCATGGAACAAGTGCTCGTACCCTGTGGCCAGTACCATGGCCTCAAAACTTCCGTATAACTCAAATTCATCGGGGACCAAAATAATGGGACACGCATGAATTTCCTTAATTATTTTATGGGCATTGCTTCCCAAAAACACCTCTTTGAGGCCGCTGGCCCCCTTGGTCCCCATGATGATCAAATCGATATCCTTGCTTTTCACCACTGTTGCCACCGCTTGAACCAAATGGGCGGCCATGGAGTAGGTCTTGATTCTATGATCCTGATTTTCATCCGATTTTGACATCAGTGCAAGTATATTGGCAAGTCCCCGTTCCGATTCCTTCTTCAACGACCTGTAAAGTCGTGTTTCATGGGTCCTCCCCATTGTGGTCACCAACCCGGATGAACCCACCTGAAATGCATTTAGGAGGAAAAATTCACATGCATGTCCGCGAAACAAGGACTGTGCATATCGTATTGCATTCCATGAGTTCCTGGAAAAATCGGTGGGCAGCAGTATTCGTTTCATCTCCTTGTATTTAAGTCGCTATCCAAAATCTGGAAGTACCATTAGGGGAACCTTGGTCCTGAAGGTCACTTTTTTTACCACAGGTTCCTGGGTAAGCTTTTCAAAGAAATCATGGGAATGGGCGGTAAGTGCTATCATATCAGCCGTCTGTTCCTCGGAAAAACTCCGGATGGCTTCCGCCACGGTTGTTTCAATGGTTACCTGATGGACACTGGTGGGATGTTTCTTGAATCTTTTTTTCAATATCTCCTTATTGGACTGCTGCGTTTCGGATAACATAAACTCTTGGGCCACATGAAAAATCATAACCTCCGACTTCCAGGCATCAATCAGTTCCAATAGAGGGCGCAATACATTTTTGGGGACATAGTGGGTATATTCGGTTGGAAATACCACCAAGTTCAGTTTTTGGAAATCAAATGAACTGGGCACAGCAATAAGGGTGCAGTTTTTGATGTTTTTAAGCACCTTCACGGTCCAACTTCCCATAAAGATCTGTTTGGCCGCTGTTGAGCCTTTGGTTCCCATCACAAGGACATCCACATCATACCTCGAAATACATTGATGGATTGCCTTGATCAAATCCCCGGATACCGAAATGGTTTCAAAGGTATGTTTGGGATTGAAATGGTGCTCATCCAAATACTTCTTTACTTCCGCCAATTGGTTTTTTGAGGCCTCGGGCAACGATTGATAAACAGCTCCTGCCCTAGCACTGCTTTTAAACCCAGCAATATTCTGGGTACTTGGCTCATAGGCGTGGAGTAGATAAAACTTGCATTCCATCCATGCATACAGCTTAATCGCGGTCAAAATGGCATTCCATGAGTTTTCGGAAAAATCTGTGGGCAACAATATCTGTTTCATAACTTGCTAGTTAAAAATCATCGGTGCAGGTTCTGCATGACCAAAAAGGGAATCTTTACCTTAAGGCCAAGTAAATCCACAGTGGACCGATAGAGCATATCCTCAAAAAAAGAGTGCCTTGAATTCACCATCACCAAAAGGCTCACTTCTTTTTCCTTGATGTACTCCATTATCACCTCTGCCCTGTTCTTTACCGCTGTGGTCTCAAAGGACAGATAGGCCCTCCGCAGTGCGTCCTTCAAAAATTGCTTGTTATCCTCCTGCCGTGGACTGAGAACGTCAAAATCCGTGATGTAGAGGCAATGCACGGTTGCCTTGAAATCACCGGCCAGGTCGCCCAAAAGTTTCAGTTCGCGACGCTTGTAAGGCAGCATATAGTCGGTGGGAAACAAAATGTTCTTGGGTTGCTTATAGGTAAAATCCTCGGGTACCGCGAGCACAGGACACTGTACATACTTAAAGACCTCTATGGTATAGCTTCCAAAGGTTGTTTTATGGTCGCTTGTTTCCCCTTTGGTACCCATAATCACCAAATCCAAGTTTTTATCCTTCACAAAATCATTGACACCGTCCACCAAATTGTCAAAAACGGGAATGGTCTCAAAGGTATGGAGCGGATTTGGTGGGTGCCCCTCGACACGCTGAACCAATTCGTCCAACCTCTTTTTGACTTCCTTACGCTTTTGATCTGCCAAGCTTTCAATTTGATCTGTGGGTGTGGTCTTATATTGACCATATACCTCATCAGCAAAGGCATGAAGCAGAAAAAAACAGGCCCGGTTGCATTTAAAGAGTTCTTGGGCATATTCCAAGGCGTGCAATGCATTTCTTGAAAAATCGGTAGGTATCAGTACAGTTCGCATATCCTCACTTTTCCCAAAGTTAACCGCCTGCACCACCACAAAAAATGATATTGGTCATCTGGGGAAATCCCGGCGCATTTTAATTCATTGAACAAACAGATAGTAAGGTTTGCCCCGTCCATGCTATATTCCCATACTGACCAAACTCATGTTTTAAACCAAATTTTTATTGGTAATTTGGATGTCTTGATGAAACCACCTTATGAAGTACCCGTCATTTTTTTGGACCCTATTTTTGCTATTTGTTGGTTGCAGCACCAAGAATGAAAAAATCCATCCGGAAATCATGTCCCTGACAGAATCAGTGTATGCCTCCGCAACCATCCAACCTGATAGCCTGTACCAAGTGTATTCCGTGGTGACAGGTATTTTGGATAGGGTTTGGGCAGAGGAAGGCGATGCGGTGGCGAAAGGCGACCGCATACTCCAAATCACAAATACCTCGCCGGAGCTAAGCATGAAAAATTCGGAATTGGCGCTCCAATTGGCCAAAGAAAACTATAGCGGCAGTGCAGCAGTCCTGAAAGGTATTGAAGATGAAATACGATCCGCTGAATTGAATCTGAAGAATGATTCCATCAATTTCTTCCGGCAGAAAAACCTATGGAGTCAAAATATCGGTTCCAAAGTCGAGTTCGACAATCGCAAGTTGGCCTATGAACTTTCCCAGAATACGTTGAACTTGTTGAATAGGAAATATCAACGTACCCAAAATGAACTGCAGACCCAACTGAAACAGGCTGAAAACAACTTCAAGTCCTCTATGACCATGAACAAGGACTTCACCATTACAAGTAAGATCAATGGCAAGGTCTATGCCATCTACAAAGACCCAGGTGAAATTGTCAACCCCATGGAACCCGTGGCGGCTATAGGCAAGAGTGCTGTTTTTGTGATCGAGCTTTTGGTTGATGAGGTGGATATTGTGAAACTAAAGATTGGTCAAAAAGTCCTCCTCACTTTGGATGCCTATAACTCAGAAGTTTTTGAGGCCACCCTTAACAAAATCTATCCAAGAAAAGATGAGCGCACACAGACCTTTAAGGTAGAGGCCCTGTTCGACAATGCTCCATCCACTTTGTATCCGGGACTTTCTGGGGAAGGAAACATAATAATTGCCAAAAAAAACGAGGCTTTGACCATACCAAAAGAGTACCTTATCGACGGGTCCAAAGTGCTCACCGAAAATGGGGAAGTGCAGGTAAGCATTGGGCTGCAGAACCTAGATCGGGTTGAAATACTGGAGGGTATCGACAAGAACACTGTTCTACTTAAACCTAGGGAATGATCAATTGGAGTGTCATATTGGGAATTGCCAAAACACACTTGATAACCAAGATCAAGTCTACGGTCACAGCCACCTTGGGTGTAACGTTTGGGATTGGGGCCTATATTACCTTAGTGAGTTTTATGACCGGCCTCAATGCTATGCTGGATGATTTGGTACTGAACCAGACTCCACATATCCACATGTACAACGAAATAAGACCTTCGGAAAAACAGCCTGTTGCCCTTTTTGATGATTTTAAGCAAGGGCTCAACATTGTTCGCTCCATCAAACCAAAACAGAGCCAAAAGAAAATCCACAACGCACTGCCCATCCTTCACCATTTAAAAAGACATCCCAATGTAAAGGGGGCCACCCCACAGCTCAGAGCACAGATTTTTTATCTGTCGGGTTCCATAGAGCTGGGTGGCAATCTTGTGGGGGTTGACATTCTGGAAGAAGCTCGGCTCTCCAATATTCAGGATAACATTGTCCATGGTTCACCGGTAGACCTCAAAAACAATGACAACGGAATTCTTTTGGGAGCGGGATTGGCGGAAAAAATGTCACTGTCCGTTGGCGACAGGGTTCAGATAAGCACGGTGGCCGGAAACATATTTCCCCTAAAAATAGTCGGGATCTACCAAAGTGGCATCGCGGACATCGACAATATTCAGAGCTTTGCCAACCTGAACACGGTCCAACGTATTTTGGGAGAGGCCGAAAACTACATTACCGACATCAACATCAAACTACTTAACATTGAGGAAGCTCCCACCATGGCCCGGAAGCTTGAAAAGCAGTTCAATGCGAAGGCTGTGGACATCAACGAGGCCAATGCGCAGTTTGAAACAGGTTCCAGCATTCGAAATATGATCACCTATGCCGTATCCATTACCCTTCTCATTGTTGCCGGATTCGGGATCTACAATATCCTGAACATGCTGATCTATGAAAAAATGAAGGATATCGCCATACTGAAGGCAACCGGATTCTCCGGGCTCGACGTTCAGCTAATATTTATGAGCCAAGCACTGATCATCGGATTTATTGGGGGCATATTGGGCCTGTTGATAGGTTTTGTCCTTTCCCATATCATAGATCAGACCCCTTTTGAAACGGAAGCCCTGCCCACCATCACCACATTCCCGGTCAATTTCAATATGGCCTATTACGTCATCGGAATCACCTTTGCGCTGATTTCTACATGTATAGCAGGGTATTTACCCTCCAAAAGGGCTAAAAAAATAGATCCTGTACGAATTATTAGAGGAACATAGCGATCATTATGAGTTTTGTCCTAGAAGCGAAAAACATCAATAAACACTTTCATAAGCCCAAGGATTTCCATGTGCTCAAGGACATCTCCTTTACCGTTGCCCGAGGTGAGTTCGCTTCCATTATGGGCAAATCGGGATGTGGTAAATCCACTTTGTTGTACATCCTTTCCACCATGGATACGGACTATACCGGGGAACTGTACCTTAACGATGAGCTGGTGACGGGCAAGACCCATCGGGAACTCTCACAGATCAGAAACAAGAATATCGGTTTTGTTTTTCAGTTCCATTATTTACTGTCCGAGTTCACTGTTCTGGAGAACGTGATGCTGCCAGCAAAAAAATTGGCAGTAAAGACGGATGCAGAAATTAGACAGGACGCCCAACAAAAGCTGGAAATGCTCCATATTGGGCATTTGGCCGATCAAAGGGCCTCCAGAATTTCTGGAGGTGAAAAACAACGCGTGGCCATCGCCAGGGCCCTGATCAACAACCCCACTATTTTGATGGGCGATGAACCCACGGGGAATTTGGATAGCCACAATTCTGAAAATGTGTTTCAGATCTTCAAGAGGTTGAAGGAAGAACAGGGTTTATCCCTTTTGGTGGTGACCCATGATGAGGATTTTGCCAAACGAACCGACCGTATCATTCAAATGGAGGACGGTCGCATTTTAAACCCTTAAGTTATCGAAACAAGCTTTTATTGACTGCCAACAGCGGTACGTTTCCTTTGGAAATCATCTGCATTACCTTGTCGCCTTGGATCAACGAAGTGAAGAATCCCTCTCTTTCCCGTTCCAACATTACCAAAACATCAGCTTGGGTATTCTTTACCTGCTTAAGAAGTGTGCCGAACACATCTTCGGAACGGACCATTTCAAAACTAATTTTCCCATAGGTTACTTTTTGTTGCAGCATTTCTTGAAACCATTGCATCTGATCTTCGCCGGCGTATTCCTTTTCTGTGGATATGTGAAATACGCTGATTTTGGAGCCAAGAGATTTGGCAAAGGTCTTGACAAGCCAATCGATGGCATGGATATCCGCCTCTTCAAAATCCGTTGCATACAGCATATTCTCCACCTCAAACTTTTCCCAGTGCGGAGGTACTGCCAGCACGGGGCAGGTGCTTCTCATGACCATATCCTTCGTGTTGCTCCCTATAAAAACTTCTTTAAGGGCACTTTTGCCCTGAAGACCCATCACCAACAAGCTGGCGTTGTACTCGGTAATCACTTCAGCAATCCCCTCTCTAACAATGGCATGTTCTTTTATCTTGAGTTCAACATTTTCAAGGTTTTGGCCTAGACCCAAGTGGGTAGCACAAAATTCCTTCAAGGTCTTGCCTTGTTTTGCAAAAGCTTCCTTCTCCTTTTTGGCATAGGCCGTACTCAAGGGATTTGCGAAGGTCAAATCCATATCAAAGACATGTAATGCCATCAATCGCATACCAAGTTGCCTACCCAGCACCTGGGCCATTTTAAGCGCCGCGACTGAGTTTTGGGAATAATCAATGGCACATACAAGGGTCTCCATAACCTTTTTGTTTGTATGAAGCTAGGCCATTTCCCCAGATACGGAAATGATATTTGTCAACAAAAACAAAAAATGATTCCAGCGTATGGAATCATTTTTTGAAAGGGATAATGTTTAAGCCAATGGTTTTGCTTGGCTTAAAATTTCAGCTTTTCGTGCTTGTCCCACAAGCCCCAGTAGGCGCCGACATCCCCCTCGGCACCGACCTTCCACGATTCATCAAAAGATGAAAAATAGAACACCTCTATGTTATTCTTTTTGGACCAGGCCTGGGTATTGATAAAATATTTCATGGCATTTTCCTCTGAGGAAACGGCTCCTCTTAGGCTCTCCCCCTTGCTTGGCCAGCCCGTTTCGGTAATAATCACTTTTTTACCCTGAGCGGCATCAGTTGCCTGACCGAACATCTGTTGCATATGGTTCAGTGAGTATTCCATGGGGCAGCCTTCCCAATAGGGATAACAATTGGATAGGATCACATCACAAGCTTGGGTGATTCTAGGCCGGTGTGAAAACTCATAGTAGGCATCCACATAGCCCATGGGTATGTTCGGCAGGGCCTCCTTTACCCTTCGCATGTAGTCCAGCAGTTGGTCCTCGGTCAAATCCCCACGATACATCACCTCATTACCGACTGCCGCTATGTCCACATAGCCATTTTTTGCAAGATCAATCAAACCTTCTATTTCTTTTTCGTTGAGTTCCAAGTCGTGGCCCAACCAAGCGCCCACCAAGGTTTTGATGCCAAATTCCTTGGCCACCACTGGCACGTGTTCATTCCCCTCGATACAGGAAAAAGAGCGTACCCATTGTGTATAGGGCTTAATAATCTGCATCCTTCGCCTTACCTGCTCTTTAGTAATGACGTCCCCGGGACTCTGTCCATCTTCATAAATACTGAAACAAAGCCCGTGCATCCCATTCTGAATGGTTTCCAACCAAAGCTGGCGCAGCTCGTCGATGGATATTTTGCTGAAGTCCAACCCCGCATAATCTGAATAATTGTGCTTGGTAAGTGAAAAAATATGACCTTCTCTAAATGACATTTTCTGTTACTTTTTTTAGTATGTTGTTTTATAATTCGCCTCTTCGGGCTACCAGTTTTTCCTTGATTTCTTTTGCCCTTGCTTCTGACAGACTGTACTTCCACATCACCCAAATTGCGAGGGCGGCTGTGAATGAGGGTATGATGATATCCGCTATCCTGAGTCTGTTCATGGTGTCCAATGATTGTTCTGTAACATTAGGATCAAAGCCCACGATTTTCAAGATCAACCCTCCCAAAACTAGGGCTATGGCCTGTCCCAATTTTACCATCCACCAATATATTGCCCCAAAAGTACCTTCTTTCCGAGGCATTCCGTTTTCCAATTCGTCCAGGTCGCACACATCGGCGGTCATGGACATCATCAAGGTAAACAACCCGCCCATTCCAAAAGCGAACAATGGAATCGGCACAAAAATGAGCCATGGAATTTCGTTTGCGGGGTCAATGGAAAACCATGACATACCCACATTGTCCAGTATCGGGTTCAAATAGTCAAAAATGGAGGCAAGGCCGGAACTTAATCCCTTGCCAAGTCCCGTTTCATTGAACTGGCTGTTCAGTTCTTTGTCAAAGCCCCACCATTTCAACAGATACCCTACCACAGATAATGCAGTGGAAATGATAAAAGCCTTTTTCTTTCCCCATTTGTCAGACATTTTGGAGATGATGGGTATCACCAAGAAGGCGGTGATCATGGCATTTACGGTATTGAACCATGCCGGCCAGGTCCCTGCCATCTCATAACTACCGCTATACATGTAAAAAACAATGATGAAAACCCCGAAAGCCGCCACAAGTTGAAATCCGTTAAAAACAAGGAAGGTGGCACCACAAAGTTTCATAAATGGCTTGTTTTTGGACACCTGTACGATGCCCACAAACAGGTCCTTCATATTGGACCAAAGTGTCTTAAAGGTGATTTCCTTGCGGTTCTCCATATGTGCGGCGTCTATTCCCTTACAAAACAGGGCGGGCAAAATCCCAAAGACCACGCACATGGCCCCAACGATCAAAGCCATGGTGCGCACACCCTCCGTTTGTGTGTTGAATGTATTGGAATCTGGAATTATGACATAAAGCCATGGCACGATCATCCAAGCAATCTGGCCCATGCTATTGGCAAAGCTCATCAATCTGGTCCGTTCATTATAGTCGGATGTCATTTCATAGCCCAGACCCACCAGTGGGGTGGCAAACATGGTATTGCCCACCAAGAAGAGGATTTGAAGGACCATCACATGCCAAATAATGTAGGACTGTGATGCATTGTCATCCAGTTGCCACATCAAAAAGAAAAGGACCCCACTTATTATAGCTCCCAAAAAGATATAGGGCCGTCTCCGCCCGTATTTAGATTTGGTGTTATCCGAGATGAAACCCATGATCGGGTCGGTTATGGCATCAAAAATCCTGGGCAATCCTCCCAAAAGACCGGCCCATAAAGGGTCCACTCCCCATGCTGTCAACAAAAAGAATTGGATGAAGACGCCCAGTGTCCCAGGAAGTATGTTCAATATAAAATGGCCTGCCCCAAAGGCAGCCTTTTGTCCAACCGGGACCTTATCTTTTGAAAGTGTTTTCACCTTGCTCATAGTTGTTTATTTAGTTGGTTGTTTTTACCATTGTCCATATCTTGTTCCAAGACCATTGTTTGAATGGCCTGTCCGCTTATGGGAATATTGATTTCGTCTTCCCCTATCTTGAAGTTCACCAGCTTCGATTCCATGCCTTCATTAAAAACAACAATTGCAACGGAACCATCTGGGTTTTTTGCCGCGGTGACCAACAAGGAATCCTCTGAAGGTTTTACCCCTATCCTAATGGCACCAGGCCTGATAAACTTGCTGAAGTGCTTGAGGGTATGATACAGTGGCGTAAAGTACACCTCATCCTTTTCCACATCAACGATAACGGGTGCCACGCACCAGTTCTTAAACCAATTTGGGCCTCCTTTTGTGTCGAGTACCATGTTCCAGTCCACCCAACCGTCCACCCAGTTGTTCAAGCAACCGATAATGTCACGGGCATAGCGATTTACGGGAGCATACTTGGGATGGAGGTGCTTTTGGTCCTCTGGAGCCCAATCCCAACCCCAGTCGGTGGCCTCTTTGCGCCAGTACCATTGATCATCCTTCCATTTGGGCACCTCAGCGTCAACACAGGCTTCGGTTTGGATCAAATGCTTGTCGGGGGCTTTTTGGTGGGCATATTGAAGGGCTTCGGGAAATACCTCGAAGGTACTGGCATACCAATGTATGGCTGTTCCTGAAAAGTATTTTGATGTTTTCTCATCCCTGAACATCGCATCCACCCATTCGTTCAAATGTTCCCTATTTTGGTCATAGCCTAATATCTTTATGTTGCCCTTTCCTAAATTTTCCAATGTTGGGCCCAAATGGTTTTGCACAAACTGCGTCATCTCTTCGGCCGTGTAGTGCATGCTCTCCCAATTGTTTCCATTGCCCAGGGGTTCATTTTCAACGGTAATTCCCCAAATGTCTATGCCCTCAGCGCTGTAGGCATCAATATACTTGGAAAAGAACAGGGCCCAGGTGTCGTAATATTCGGGAAGGAGCTTACCCCCGACCCAATCCTTGTTGTCTTTCATCCAGGGGGGTGCTGTCCATGGCGAGGAGATGATTCTGAAACCATCCTTGGAAATGGCCATGGCCTCCTTGATCATGGGTATGATGTCGTCCTTATCCTCAATGACGGAAAAATGATCCAAATTCATATCTCCCTCCACAGGAGCGTAGGAATAGTTGCCCAATGAAAAATCACAGGAATTTATGTGTGTGCGGGTGAGGGAATATCGGGCGCCTTCATCTCCAAAGTATGCCTCCAAAACTTGCTGCCTGTTCTGTTTTCCCAATTGATTCAGTAGATGGGCAGAGGACTCCGTAAACGAACCTCCAAATCCAGTGATGGTCTGAAACTTTTCATCGGGAGAAACAACCACCTGTACATCGTGGCCTTCAGAGGTTGAAGGGTCAATTTTTTTAAAGACGTTACCATTGGATGCGGTTTCGTACACCTGTACGTTCAATCGAGATTTCTCTTTGACACAACTCGTCATCATTAGTATTGCCATTAACCCTAAAACACCTGACACTTTTTTCATTGCTTACACTTATGGGGTTTCAATCCTCTCCCCGGAGGGCGGAACAAGGACTTCCGTCAACAAGGCCTCCAAATCCCCATCGTAAGTCTTGGTGATTGGATTTCCATTTCTTGTCAACCCCTTAAAAATTCCTTTGTCAACCAGCTCCCAAAGTGCATACTTGGCCTTCCCGTCCACCGTAAAAAGTCCAAAGTGGTTCTCTGAGCCCTTTGGGTTGTGGGCATCTTTCCAAGGTTCGTTGAAGGCCTCGAAATAAAAGCAGGAAATTCCGGCATTGGTGGTCCACTCCCTAATGAGTTCATGGTACATCGCCTGCTTATACTCGTCGGTGGCCCTGGAGCCGTTGGGTCCGTAAAATCCATTGGACACACTGGCCCAACCAGTTTCGCCAATATGTATAGGTTTGTCAACTCCCAAACTTTTCATGTAGTTGGATACACTGTCGTATTGTTTTTTGGCAAAACCCAATGCGCGCTGCATGGCCGCATCCACTTTTTGCTTATCGGACCATTTGGTTTCCTGCTCGGGATGCAACCAAAATTCCGGGTTGTAGTGGGTATTGTGGTAAGGATAGGTGTGCATGGATATAAAATCGACAGCTTTTACCAATGCTTCCAAATCTGGAGTGTGGTATTCCGGACTGCCCCCACCCCATGACGCAAAATCGTCCGAACTGGTGATCCAGAGTTCTTTTGGCAGGCCGCCATTGGCCTTGAGTTCCTGTAAGTGGTTTACCCATTTTAGGATCACGTTGGCCTGAACGTAATAGCTGGTGGCCCATTTTACCATGGCCTCGTTGCCCACGGCCACAATTTTTACAATATCGGGGTACTCATTGGCCAGGGCGACTGCGCGATCAATCTCGGCGGCATTGGTCTCACTTTCCACATTGTGGTCGGGTTCCTGGTCCGTCCACGCATTTTTGCAATCTATCCAGGCGCCCAACATCACGAACATTTGAAAATTCGGGTCTTTTTTTTTGATCTCGCGAATGGCCTTGAGCACGTTGGACGCATGCGGAAATTGTACGTTGTAGGTTCGAATTAGCCCAATACCCATTGCCGAGAGGATTTTCATATCCTCCTTAAGCTGGGCAATGGTAGGTTGTGCTTCCCTGGTTTTTTTCCTATATCCTCCGTATGAAATGGCCAAAAAGTCCGGATTCCCCAGAACATCTTTGGCGGTAAGATTCAGTTGTTGATTCACTGTATTGATTTTGTCTTCTGGTTTGTTTTGGTTTTTGCATGCAAAGCACAATAAAACCACCAAAAAAATACTGATTGTTTTCATTTGTCCCATCATGTTTTGCACTTATTTGTTTGTTGGAATGTATTTACACTTACTTGAGTCGTTTTTCATCCACCCATACTTGAATGGTCTTTATATCTCCAGTTCTTCCGAAAAGCATGCTGCTGTGTTTTTTGTCCAAATCCAGTCCATCCAAATTAGCATGGGAACCATTTTTGAATGATACCTTTATCTGTTCTTTGGTGGATAAAATGTATTGCACGGGAACCTGGCAATAGGTAAAGCCCAATGAACCCGCTTCGAGTGTGGTAATTTCGGTTTTTCCGTCAACATCCACATAGCTGAATTCGGTAGGTTCCGTCAAGAACTCCCCCTTTCTCAGCATACAGGGATCAAAAAAGAGTTTTCCTTCGGAAACGAAAACCCCAAGTTCCCCGAACCGACTCAAAATGTCCTCTTTTACCTGTCCCGTCATCCCTGGTTGCTGCGCGCCCTTACCTGCCGGAGTATGGGAATAGGGATCCGTTGGAAACGCTCCGTACAATTTTGGTGGCTTGTGCACACCAATCCCCTCTGTTATCTCATAAAAATGCTCAAGTAGTTTGCCGACAGTGACATCATCTTCTTGGTTAGCAATTGCCGCGACACAGGTTTCCTGAACACTCAATAGCAATTTAGAGACCATGTGCCAGTAAATGGAACCCAGCCCCTCGTAGCCGTAGAAGGTTCCCGATCTGCCCGTAAAGGATTTATGGTCGAAAATCTCCTCAAACGTGTCCAATATCAATTTGCGGTCCTTTTTTATCAATTCACCATAAACCTCATCAGAAAGGTTGGACAAGGCATGTTTTAGGCTGTCTGCATTATTGAACGCTCCATTAAAATGATGTTTGCCATCAATTCCCTTTTCAATGATTGTGGTATTCCCCTCCTGAACAAGTCTCTGAAGCAAATCGGATTCTTCTACCCTTTTGGGTGGGATGGTATTCTTTTCACAAAACCGTGGAAGTTCTTTGTTCGGATAGAGCAAGTAGCTGTATTGATCTTCCCTAAATAGTGCGCTTGACTTAAGGGCATCCAGCACTTCCAAGGATTTTGAACCGTTCAGATAGCCGGAACTCAGCACTGCAACCTGGCCCTCCAACATTTCGGACAGATAGGAAATGGACACTTCGGTATCATTTTCAACCGTCATTAAATTATAGGCGTGGAACAATTTGTCCGCGCGCTGGTTGGCATCAATACTGTGCTCCAGATAGGCCAAGGTCACCTCTATGAATTGGTTAAGGTCTTTTTTGCCTATTTTTTCCGTTTCATTCTTGAAACCATGGGCATAGATTGTATTTCGGAAGTCGCTTCCTGCCATACCCAACGCATCCATGATGGATTTTCTATCCGTATTGGAAATTTTTCCGGAAAGCTTGCCCTTGTTGTCGACCAAAGCCTTCAAAATGGTGTTGAAAAACAGGGCCATCTCCTTGGAAATTGTAAACTCCCCTTGCTCCATATTTTGGACCAAATCCTGAAAAAAGCGTAAAAACCGTCTTAGATAATAAAGTGTTACCATGGAGACCCCATTGCCCACCAGGGCATTATTGGCATCGTTCCATTCTGGACGTTGGGTGTTCATCCAAATACCCCCTTCTGGAATAAGATTGGAGACTTTGGACAATACCGTTGCCAATATTTTTTCCAATAGGTTGACGTGATAAATGGAAGAATCCCCTGAGGTGATGAACGAGGCATCCGCCCCTATCCTTTCCCGTTCTTTATTGATTCTGTGGTCCAAATCCGCATCAAAAATGATGGTGTCCTTTGGGTCTTCGAGAATATCTTGATAGCTTTTTATCTTATAGGGCACATTGGCGTACACAAAAATGTTTTCATGGAAAGATTTACCCAGTTCGTTGGGATAATGGCTTTCCATCAACTCCAAAAGCTTTAGGAGGTATATTATTTGGTGATCTCCCCAATAACCTATATAGGACCAAGGGTCTTCAGGTTCGATCACTTCCCAATCAAATCCATCCTTGGTGACGCGATAGGGATTGTACCCATCAAAAGTTGATGCATTGAGGAATTTGTAGATCATACTCTCCAGGAATGCCGGATAGGACAGTGCGAGGGCCTCCCAGTTTTGGAAGATATCCCGCCAGTTGCCTTCATAATCCAGGACCTTACTGCCATCCTCTGCCCTTGTATTTATGGAAAAACGGTTCCAGGGACGGCTGGGATCGCCGTGCCTTCTACTAAATTTAAGCGGGAGGTACTCCAAGGCCAATCGTTTAAAATCAGGATTGTCGTCATCATTGACCTTCTTTCTCAAAAAATCCAATGAAAATTGGGAAGGAAGCCCATCAAGCAACGCTTTTTTTTGTTGGAAAACCGATTTATTGGCTTTTTGGATATATCTGGTGAAGTCCCATTTTTCAATTTGGTAGCCGTTGTCGAATATCCCGCCACGCATAATGTTGAACAGGGTATTGGAAAAGTGTCGGGTATCCCTCATGGTGTCGGAGGTACACTGAATGGCATCCGAAGCTGCAGCGAGTTGAACCAGTTTCTTTGTCCCATCTTGAACGTCTGCCTCGACCTCTTGGAACAGGTTTTTTGCATTCTTGATGGTGTGTTTGATATGGCTTACATCTGCCCTGGACTTGTTCACATCGGCAATGAGCATCCATTGTTTTTTTGCTCCCGGTCCCAAATTTACCTCCGCATGGACGAAATAGGCGCCCTTCTCGGCTTTTACATCAGTTTCCTGTACAATTTCAATCCCTCGCTTAAAACTGTTCAATTGTAGGGAAGACACAAGATAACTGGCATTTTCCAACCCCATGGACCATACGGTAGTGGCCTTTAGGGCCTCGCTGGGTTCTGCCCGGTCCACAATAATAGCGCTAAGGGCAAAAATGCCGAGACCCGTATCGGCTTCCAATTGATTTCGCTTGTATGCGTCAACCAAATTGCTCCTGTCGTTCTGGAGACCAGAGGGCACCCCATAGGGCATTATGTTCTGAATGCCATCCAGAACAGTGCATTTCAAATCCTTGTCGGCATCGTTTATCAGTTCCGACTTTTTAATGAAGCCAAAGGTTTCGCTAAAATTCCAATGGTATCGGAAGGTCAATCCCAAGTCCTCATTTACCTCTTCAAATACAATCTTGTTTCCATGACTACTCTTGTACAGATTTCTTTGTATTCTGTAGGCCCCCATGCAAGAATCGGAAAAAGGTTCCCATAAGAGGATCTTTTCCTTTTGTTGCACTTGGAGCATGGTCTTGCTTCCCGTGATATTGGCCAACTCGGTGACCTTGTCGTCGGTGTAGTAGGGAAATAGGGCATTTTCCGAATTTTTTCTTCCGGCAGTCAGCCCTCCATTGCTCGAAATGAACATCCAGTGGTCCGAATGGCTCACAATGCTCATAAAAAATGGGCGCATGCCGTCGTAGTTTGAAATTTTGTAGTAGGCTTCGTTTTCAAACTGAATGGATTGTCCCTTTACTTCTTTTTTGTCAGTGGACAATTTTGCACCTCCTGTATAAATATCTTGCTTTTGAGTCATTTTTAATAATATACTAAGTAATAAAACCTCAATACGCAAAGTACAAAAGATTGTGCATTGCCCTATGAGGTAATTAGAGCTTACTGGTGCCAAACAATTAATCCAACCCTCCCTGCGGTAAGGGCCGACCTTTGCCGAGGGAGTGTTGAATTACAATTTAGAGTTTCTTATAGTTCGACAACCACAACTTCATCTATTATCACTTCACCTGCACAGGTGCCCACACCCCCACAAGTGGCCTGTATCAACAATGATATTCCCTCATCTGTCCCAGCGTCTGTGGTAAAGGAACTGGTATAGGTTTGCCATACGTTAATGGTAGCGGTATCCGCGTTACCCAAATCATGAGGTACTGCCCCTCCTACGGTACGTTCAGAGAATGCCAGCACTTGAATCAGGGAACCATCCACAAAAGGTGAGGTAATCTTATATCTAAATGAAACCTGAATGTCCTGACTGCCTGCCACCGAAGGAGCGAATCTTTCTTGCTTAAGATTTGGCACCTGGGAAGGACCTGTTGTCAACCGGGCAGAGTAAGTACCAACATCGGCATCGGTATTAATTATTGTGACAGAACCACCGCCTTGGTTAAGTTGCCAGCAGGCACCATCGCCAGCATTGGCTTCAAAACCACCATTGGACAACAACTCACCTATTGGAGGGGCAGGGCAAGAGCCGCCACCACCGCCAGCGTTGTTGCTGCACAGCCTGATGTTGTCGAACTGGATCGTCCAGTCGGCACTGCCGTCCCCGGCGGTGCCATTGTCCATGATCA
>NZ_JAINVW010000001.1 GCF_019880545.1 Flagellimonas meishanensis | reverse complement strand
GGTGCCCACACCGCCACCGAAGTTGGCGAATATGCTGTCATCGGCAGTTTCGAAGTCGTTGACCAGGTCTCCGCCACAGTCATCCAACGAACCGCCGCCGCCACCAGAATCAGATTCAGTTTGTTCAATGTTATCCACATAAAAAGTTCCCTCAACTCCAGGATCAGTATTGAAGCCAACAAATAATATCAATTTGCCGTATTGACCATCTGGAACCAGCGCTTGGCCATTTTGGGGATCATCTTGAATAAAACTGGCGACTCCATTGGTTGCAAAATCAAAACTTAGTGTTTCCCAACCTGAACCGGTATGGGTTGTTAAGACCTCAACATCTCGTGCTCCTGCAGCACCATCCTCAAACTTGACCAATACATCGATTGCTGTTGAGGCGAACAACTCCAATTGAATTGTCTTATCATCACCGCTGAAGTCCACAGCAGTTCCTAACGGGAATTGCACATTTTGGAATTGACCGCCACCGGTTTCCATTTGTCCAACATTGGTATCGTTTCCGTTGCCGGTTTCGGGGTTTGCCACTACTGAGAATCCGATGTTGTCGCCCACAATGTCGCCATAAGCCACATTGGTGCCATCAAAGTTTATTGGCAACGCCAATGGCGAGGGAGGTACTGGGATATTAATCGTGATTTCACTTTCAAAAGTACTGGAAGCTCCTGCAGTATTGGAAGCTGTAAGCACTACGGTATAGGTGCCGCTAGCTCCATAGGTTTTAACAGGATTTATCTCATTGGAGGTATCCCCATCACCAAAATCCCATTCATAGCTTGTAGCTTTTTCCGATATGTTTATGAACTCAACAGTACCAGTATCTTCATCCACGGTAAAGGTAAAGCTCGAAATCACCTGTGGCAACAATGCATTATCATCATTTTCACATCCTAAAAATAGGGCCAAGATGAATACGGATATCAGCTTGGATTTGTTAATTAACTGCTTCATAATCTTATAGTTAATAGTTAGTTTAATTTAATTCGTTATACTCATACACCCTCACATAGTCCACCAACATGGTTTGTGGAAATTCTGTCTCTGCGTTTGGAGAACCCACGAATGTTCCCCCTACGGCCAAATTCATTAATATGAAAAAGGGTTTATCAAACACCCATGTGCCTGTAACATCTTCAGGGGTGATTTGGTTGTAGAGCACATCATCCACATAAAAGTTGATGTATTCCGGTCCCCATTCTATTCCAAAAACATGAAAGCCCGTATCAAATCTATCGTTGGTCAGGGTATATTCTTTGGAAATTGCCTGTCCGCCAGAATATCCAGGGCCATGCACGCTCCCCACCAATATGGTAGGGTTTTGCCCACGGTATTCCATAATGTCGATTTCGCCAGCACCGGGCCACGGATTATCATCAATATCCGCTCCCAGCATCCAAAAAGCTGGCCATATTCCTTGCCCGTAGGGCAATCGAATTCTAGCTTCGAAACGACCGTACCGTTGTTCGAACTTATCTTTTGTAATCAGCCTTGCTGAAGTGTAATTGGACCCTTCGAAGGATTCTTGGTTCGCTGTTATCAATAAAATCCCGTTTTGGACCTTCACGTTCTCCGGTCTGTCGGTATAGTACTGCAGTTCCTGATTTCCCCAGCCATTTTCTCCAGTTCCAATATCGAATCCCCAAATGGAGCTATCTGGGGCACCATTGGTATCGAATTCATCGGACATGGTCAGTTGGGTAAAGGTGGCTACGGTCTGCGTATCATCGGTTTCACATCCGAAAAAGACCAATAAGCAAGCGACCAAAATATATTTGAGAGTTGCCAATGATGTTTTCTTTGTTTGTATACTTTTCATGTTCATATTCATTTTTTTTTGAAGTTGATTCCAATACCTGATCACTCAGTGTAGAAATATATATTGTCCAATATGAAGTTGGGGCCTCCCACCAAAATAAGTGCACCCAAATTATTTTTTTGAGAAGCGATATCCCCATCCAACGGAATATCGAACGATGTCCATTGACCCGCAGTAAGCCCCGTGAAAGTGAATCTTCGATCTCTATCATCCCCAATAGGAAGACCGGTGTTCACGTCGGTATTAATTTCTCCATTGGCTCCAATATCCCTTATCTGAATTTCAAACTCAGTCCCTGCTTGATCTACATAAACATCCACGTGCAAGAATGTTAGGCCTGAGGCATCTACTGTATTCCCGAAGATGATTCCTGAAAAGTTGTTATTGCTGTAATTTAAAATAGTGTTGTTATTCAGTGTATTGAATGAAAATTCGGTTGTTGAACCTCCAAATCCAGGGTTAAAGTTGCTTTCGGTTTCACTCACATAGGTGTCACTAAATATCGACTTTACATTTTCGGAAGGGCGGGTGGGTGTAGGTGCGGCCTGAAAATCACCTATGGAAGTTACTTCCAAGGAACCCTCTGCACGAACCCCTGCAATTATCGCGGAAATCGTTGCAGTCCCTGCTCCAATCACATTAACTTGCCCCAGTTCATTTACGGTTGCCACTCCATTGTCTGAAGATTCAAAACTATAGTAAGAGGGAGCTACGTCAATGGTTTGGTTAACGCCATTACCCAGGTTAAACGTTTGGGTAAGTCCTGTCACCGTAATTGTAGAACCAATAAAAGTCTGTTCCTGAAGTTCTTCTCCACCAAAAATGGCCGGCCTTGGCTGGGCAACAGTGCCCAATTTTTCAAATTTTACTTCGTCCAACCAAAGTACGTATCCACCCTCATCACCTTCAAAGGATGCTCCCTCAGCCAACCAAAGCAATCCTGTTTCACTGACCAATCTAGTAGCATCGGGTATAGGTATTACATATTTTTCCCATCGCGTGCTTACTGCCAGATTTCGGGCAGCAACTCGAAACTTGTTAGCCGTCTCTCCGTCAACACCGAATCCAATTTCATTGATGTCCGCTGCTTGGGAAGCTTTGGCGTAGAAAGTCAATGCATCAAAACTGGATAAGTCCCTCCTTGCCGTGGTGTTGAAAGTAGCACCCACAAAGCTATTGCCAAATGCCGGGACATCGAATCGCATGGAAGCTTCTCCATCGAATACTTCCTCGGTTTCCACACTAAAGGCCTGCGGATCTGCACCACCAAAAGGAAAATAGTCCAATCCAGCTGAAAAGGTATCAATGAAAACATCTCCGTTCGGAGGAAAGGTGGCGAACTCAACATCATCGGAAAAATCTCTTTCACAACTGTAGAAAGTAACAATCCCAATGCTTAAAAGTAGTATAAGGCGCAAGTTGATATATCTAGTATTTTTCATTTTTGAAACTTTTATTTCCCGATGTTGATGTGTATATATGTCATGATCTCCCATTCGTTACCGTTGTCAAAACCAACAGGACTAATTATGGGTTGATTGGCAAATTCCTCGGCCACATTGGGCAAATACCGTGGCGAAAATTCATTCAGGGAACGCCATATGCCACGTATGCCCACCTGTGTACTCGGTAAAATGAACCAATCTGGTTTTCCAAGGGTTGTGGATATATCCAACATCAACTGCACAGGATATGTCAAGTTGAAATCGCGATGGTAATCATACGGTCCCCAATCGTTTATTTTTTGCTCGTAGCGTAATTTGAAGTTTTTGTAAATCATTCGGATATCGCCACCAAAACGATTGATCAATCGTTGTGAGTCTCCATTGCCCTGTCCATTGCCATAGTAGAAATTTCCTATTATCCCCAAATCAGGTCCAAGCTTTGAGACCATTCTGGAGTGGACTTCCCACAAATCAACCGCAGGTGCAGAATTTGGAAAGGCAAAAAACTGTCTTTGAGCATTAAACCCAATGTGCGCATCCATAGTGGTGGGCAAATGGCGGTAGACAAAACCAAGGTTCATTGCGAACTTGGCATCCTCGGCTCTATCATTATCCCACTCATACATCCATGTTCCTGGTGTGGGATCATAGGTCAACAATATTTCACCGGCCGTAGTTTCTCGGTTTGCCCTAACCGCAAATGGGTCGTCAATAATATTTCTGAGCCTACCTGGCCCCTGAACATCTTGTGGCATGGCATCAACCAATGGTTTTTGCCACATGAAGTTGGGTGCAATTTGAAAATTGCCAGTCGCAAAAGTAAATCCGGACAATACATTGACCTGGTTACCGCTTCCGGTATCTCTCAATTTCCAACCGGTAAACGTCAAGGTCTGGTCTGCACCTCCATTGGCTATAAGCCCCATATAGGCCGTTTGACCGTACCAGTTGAATTTTCCTCCTTCATAGGTTACCTTGAATTTTCCTCCCCAGTTATCGGTTTCTTGGATTCTATCCTCAAACACCACATAGTTTCCGGGGGTTCCTCTGACATCTTGAAAGGCAATACCATTCAATGGACTACCAGCCCATACTCCACCAACTTCAAATCCGAACTTACCGAACTCTCTTTCAATGGCCAATGCCGCTCTTTCGGTGGGCCAAGGTGGAATCACCCCACTACGCAATTGGTTCACATCCAATTGTCTTCTACCGTTTTCATCCAGAACGACATCGGTTTCAAAATCCCTATGGTATATACCCGTGACATCAAACTTGCCAATATGGGTGCTGTATTTGAACAGCATCGTTGGATTGGCTCCCCACCATAATTGTGGACCTATGGCGGCCTTAAAACCTTTTAGTGGGCCTTTGCCATCGATTTCGGCACCCAATATCTCACCATTATATATATCCAAGTTGGGTCCATAATTGGCTTCTGGATAAAATCCGAAAAAGTCGCCTTCGTAGCCCCAATGATAGTGCCCGGTCCTATAGAATCCCCTTATATCAAATTCCTTGGCCTTCCACTCGAATTCGGCTTGGTACACCCGTATCCTATTTACATCCTGCACAAGCACGTTGCCCTGATCGGTATTGACCTCTATTGGCCGGGAATTATTCTCATAAAAAATCTCGTTGATGGGATTCTGTGCCACATTTCCAACTACGTTAAAGTTTACCTCGGCCCGCATGTTGGAGGCGGGATTGCCTTCTACCCCAACAAAATAAGATTGCATGTGATCAAAGCCCAACTGGTTTGGGAATGTGTTTGGGTCGTCAGGGTCGGCATTTTCCGGTGTCGTAATCAGACTACCACCTGTACTGAATGTGGAAAATCTTGCTGTTAAATTACTTATGCGAAGTAGGTTGCTCTGCTCGCCCTGCAAAGCGGCCTTATCTCCGCGTGCTTTCAGCACGGCTTCCATCAATTCTATATTATCAAAGTGGTTTTGAACAAATCCAAGGTCCACTCCTTCTGCATAAGGATTCAGTTGATGGGCTTCCTTCAACGCATAGTAGGCTGCACGGGGATATAGCTCATAGAGCCCCCTAGGGTTTGTTGCTCCCTTCGCACAGATTCCAAACCATTCCTCGTTCATATTGTTAGCACCGGGTTCTGCCAAATCCCTGGCATATCCTCCGTTTGACCATGACGCGTTGTTATCATGGACATCGGCATTCTCACGCTTGTCAAAACCAAACTTCCACCAGCCATCACTAAACTGGAAGGTGAAGCCTCCAATGGAATTACCAACTTTACCCAAGCCTTCGGCATTTTCATAAATTTCCTTCCAGTTGCCTACCATATAGTACGCCTGTGAGTATTGGTCTTCCTTATTTTCAACAGCATTGAATGCATCGGCTCCAAATTCGGTGAACATTACGGGTTTGTCCAGCTTGTCCTTCACCACTTGGAACATATCGCCAAATGATACACCGCGATAAGTGTTGGTGCCGTAGATATCGACATCCTTGCACTCTTCGGCAACAATATCAATGAAGAGCACATCACCATTACAAATAGCCACTGGATGCGATGCATCCAATTCCTTCATTTTTTTGGCCGCTTCATTCATCAAACGGTACATGGGCCGTCCCCTGCTTTCCCCTATAAATTGAATCCTTCCTTCATCATCCGGAAAGTCCTCGGTTTCGGCTCCCGCCCAAAACAGACCATAATTATTTTCGTTCCCGAGTAAATAGAGTAAAATTCCCGGGGTGTTTTTGTATTCATTGACCAATTGTTCAACTTCGGCCATTAAAAAGGCCGCGGTTTTGGGATCATCATAAATGGTCACTGGGGTCCATACCCCGTCCAAAGTCAATCCATACCGTCCGAAGGAATGGTTGAGCATGGTGTAGATTCCGTAATTCTCATAAATGTATTTGATCCACTTTGCGGGAACACCGGTGTATTGGCGTATAACATTCACGCCCATGTTCTTCAATAGGGACATTTCGGTGTCTAGTCCAGCCTTGATTATGTCATCCGACTTGTTCCAGAAATTTGCATTTACGGTATTGGTGCCAATGGGAATGTAGTCCCAGTTCATTCCATTGATCATGAAATCCTCTCCATTGACCACCAATTTTGTGCCCGTTTCCCCACTCACCACGGACACCTTTGCCGTTTGTGCGTGGACACTCATGCCAACCAATAAAAAAATCAGTACGTGCAGATAGTTTTTCATAGTAGTGTCTAGTTTTAGTTGAGTTCCCCTGTTGAGTTATTTCGGCTAACAATCCAATCAGAAATTGGTATTGTTTGTTAGAAAAAGTGCCCAACAGAATCTTACCTTACCGCTAAATGTGAAAAAACGACAAAAGCGGAACGTTAAACTTAACTTAAAGAACTATGAATTCCATAAAAAATACCTCAACAAAAAGTATACAGCTTAAAGAAATGTGATTTTTTTTGTGATATTGATATTTCTCCAGTTTTTATAGGGGATGCGTGAACTTACCATTCCATTTGTGCAACGGCGAAAAACTGGTTTGTATAGGTATTGTTTAGGTAAAAGTGAGAATCTGTATAGTGTTATAGCTTTAGTATATAGTCTACAAGATTGTCCTCATGGGCCAAATCCATCTTTTTTCGCAAACGATAGCGTTTAATTTCCACACTTCGAACGGAAATATTTAGCAAGGGCGCTATCTCTTTTGATGAAAGATTTAACCTCAAATATGCACACAATCGAACATCGTTCGGCGACAGGTTTGGGTGTGCCTTTTTCAACTTTTTCAAGAATCTCCGATCAGCATTGTTGAACGCTTCCTTGAACATTTCCCAGTCATCATTCTGGGTAAGATTCTTATCAATGACACGAATTATTGGTTTTACGGAGTCTTTATCCTCCACATTGGACACCAATTGCTCCTTCACTTTGGAAAGTAGCTCATTTTTTCTGATGATGCTAAGCGTGGAAGCCGCCAATTCGTTGCTTTTGCTCTTGAATTCTTCCTGAAGTTGTTCGTTTTTGATCTTGATGATCTCCTTTTCATTTTGGGCTTTGGCCAGCTCCATTTCCTGCTTATTTTGTTCAATTAGCTTATTCTGCTTTTTATGGTAGTGCCGTCTGTAGGAATTATGGACCATGATGATTCCCAAAGCAATAACCACTGCATATAAGATTAGAAACAAATTGGACAGGTACCAAGGCCGTTTTATGACGAACGAATAGGAAGCGACATTGCTCGATACCTTATCACCAATCTTTGCGCGTACCCTGAAGGTATAGTTCCCAGAGGGCAGGTTCTCAAAGGTTGCCGTGGATTCCTCTGACCAACCGCTCCAATTGTTGTAGATTCCCTGCAGCTGGAATTGATAATTGGTTTTCAGGTATTTGTTGTACTCTGCGGCAAAAAAAGAAATTTCCAGACTGTTTTCCTGGCTCTTAAAGCTTCCCTGCGCGTTCCTCGCCACCAAGGATTTGGTATTGCCTTTTTTGTCCATTTTTAACACGTCACCAATGTTGACAACAAATTCCGGTTCTTCAAAATGGTCAATATCCATGATCAGATACCCCGAACTACTACCTATCAAATGGTTCCCGCCTTCGGGAAGTCCAGTAACATTTTCATAACCTACAATGTCGTTTCTCATTTCCTCCTTCAAGGGCACCGACCTCACTATTGGCGTACTGGCCAATTTTCCCTGGGAAATTATAGCTATGTCATCATTGGTGAATATCCAGAGATGGTCTTCCCCTTCATCCAAAATCATCTTCCCGGATACATAGTTACTTTCTTGGTAGGCATTGCTCAAAACACTGTCCCTAATAAACCTGTCCGAGGCTTCCTCATATTTTAGTACACCTTTTTTATAGGCATACAGCAGTTCTCCATTATATTTTATGATTCCCGTATTGGAGCCCCTAATGGTTGTATCCAAAACGATATCGCTCGCCTTTTGGTAATTACTGTCCACTTTCATTTTGAAGATTCCCTTGTATTCATGGTTCACAAAAATCCGCTCTCCAAGCACTTCAAAATATCTTGATGAATGGTCAAAACCATCGATCTTGTTCCGCATTTTCCACGCTTCTCCTGATCTTTCAAGAACGTAAAGCCCATCATAGTTTCCTTGCAGCAACCAATTCGGTTTCTCCGGTACACGCCCGATTTTCCATGTGCCCTCGGCATTGGCAATCTGCTTGACGCTATTCCCCTCAACAACAAAGGTTCCCCGATGATGACAGCAAAAGAGGGTGCCATCTATAGTGTTCAAGGACCACACCTGCCCTTGGGTGCCCTTTATCAATTGAAAATCTTCCGTACTGTCAATGGGCTTATAGAAGAGCCCTTGATTGGTTCCAAGATAGAGTAGCCCATCCTTCACGGTAGAAGCGTAAATGCTTCCCACAACACCCTTATTATCATAAAAAACACGGATAGGGGATTTCAGGTTCAAATAGCTCACCCCATTGTCCAATCCCAACCAAATATTCCCATCGGCATCCTCCATGAGGGACAGTACGGTATTGTTTCTCAGCCCCCTGATCTGATCTATATGTTGCAGTAAGGATCCATTTTCATCAAGATGGACCAAACCATGGGAAATGGTCCCCAAAGCCAAACTGTTGTCTTCCAATCGGATGGCACTATACGTGCTTACCTTGGGCGAAAGCGTATCCAAACTGGACTGCCATGGCTCCACAGCTCCATCTTGGGCACTGAAAAGCCCATTGTTGCGGGTAACCAGCAAAAGATCATCCTCGCGTTGGAACATATTGATGACCTCATCCTTGACCAAGGGGTCGCCACCATAAACCAAAATGGGCAGCCCATTTTCAATCTTGTAGATTCCCTTGTTACTTTTTTGAAAATAAATGCTCCCACCTACCTGGAACATGCGAAACAAGGTGGTCTCAGAATCGATGGTATTGAAAGTGGCATCCTCGGTGTTGTACACATATATCCTGTTCAACGATTGGAACAAGATCCATTTATCCATGTGAAAAATGCCCCAAAATTCCTCATCCTCAATTAAGTTCTTCTTTATTTGCTCCGAAAGCGAGGTGTATACCAGCCGTCCCAAATTGTCCTGCGTCCAATAGCCGAACTCCATGTAGCAGCCCGTGTATATTTTGTCGCCAACCACTTTCACGGACCTTATTATGGTTCCATTGGGTGAGGGAAACAGGGTCCACTTTGCACCATTGTATTCAAGAAGCCCCTTGCTATTGGCAATATATATGAGCTTTTCTCTGGACTGGGATATGGCCCAATTCTGGTTTTCCGCTTGGTATTCCGAAGGCGCGTAGTTTTGGATGGGTGGAAGCTCTTGACCAAAAAGGCCAAAAGACAATAAAAAGAAAAAACAGAAAATACCTTTTAATTCCATTGTTCTTGAAGATTCTTGTTCATAAGATAGAACCTTTTTTCAGAATAACACAAAACGGGCGTGATAGAAGCATCCATAAAAGCACTATGTCCACATTACTATGATAAACTTGTGCCAATGCCGTGGACATTTAAATACTTTCAAAAGCGTCACGACCCCCAATTAGCCTTGCATCAATGTGAAATGGGATTTTTAAAGAATAAATTATCTAAATTTAACCTTTGAGCCAATCTGGTCGATCCATGCATGTTTTAAAAATCAACAAAGAAATTGAGCTATTGATTGCCGTGGTCGCTGCGGTGCAGGGGTTTTATCTTTCCATTATTTCCTATATCTCGCGAAAAAAAAACCCTTCGGGCTTATTGCTCAGCATTGTGTTCTTCAGCGTTACATTGAGAATAGCCAAATCCCTACTGTGGGTCTATGTGGATGCATTAGAGCTATGGATATTGAATCTTGGGTTCCTTGCACACTCCGTTTATGGCCCTTCGCTATTCCTATATATATATTGCGAACTATTCAGAAAAAAATGGAAACGTGTATTCCTGTTCCATTTTGTACCCTCACTGTTTTTGTTGCTGACGGTTTCCAACCTTACCTTGGACGGGTTTTGGTACACTTTTGGGTATTCCGCACTGCTTGTGCATCAAGCGGTGTATATTTTGGGAACTTGGGTTTTGTTCTTTATGGCGCTCCGTAGTGGAGATTGGAGCCAAACCATTGAAAAGGAACGAAAGTATTGGTACCTATTGTTGTTGGTAGGAGGGTTTTTACTGCAATTTGCCTATTTCTCGAATTATATGCTGGGACTGACACCTTATCTTTTGGGGCCCATGATCTATGCGCTGTTTTTGTTCGCAAGCAGCATTTTTGTGTTCAAATATCCGCAGGTGTTGAACGTAGGCAAGGGGAATCAAACCATTCAGATGACCCCGGAAGAAACAGAACAGCTGACTGCAGGGCTATTGGAATATATGACAAAGGGGCAGCCATTCTTGAACCCAGATTGCACCCTTGGCAGCTTATCCAAGCAAATGAACATACAACCCTACAAATTGTCCTACCTAATAAACAAGGAGTTTGGTCAGAATTTTTCAAGTTTCCTGAACGCCTATCGCATTGAAAAGGCAAAGGAAATGCTGGTGGATGCAAATTATGAGAGCTTAAAGATTGCCGCCATTGCCTATGAGTGTGGGTTTAACTCGCTTTCATCCTTTAACCAGGCATTTAAGAAGGCCACCGCGCAAACCCCATCAGAATTCCGCAATGCCAGCGAGGGGACAGATTTATAAATCCGTCAGCCTCATTTCCAAATCAAAAAGATTATTGCCTTCAGCCTCGTCATATTTGAATCATGGCAAACGCCTTGTGATTCAAATCAGTGGATATCCTAGAGAAAATATTGTTCGTGAAACGTGGGGAACGGAGCGCCGTTCTGCTTTCCTTTTTGTTTTTCTTCAGTCTGCTTTGTGCCTATTTCATACTAAGGCCCATTCGGGATGAAATGGGCATAAAAAATGGTGCGGAAAACATGCAATGGCTCTTTACAGGCACTTTTTTGGTAATGATTGCCATTGTTCCCATTTTTGGACTTTTAAACCAAAGATTTACTCCATTTCGGTTGCTGCTTTTTTGCTACAGCTTCTTTCTTCTTAACATTTTGGGCTTTTATGGCCTCTTCCGCTTGGGAATCGGCATGCATTGGTTGCCCACGATTTTCTTTATATGGATCAGCGTCTTTAACCTGTTTGCGGTCTCTCTTTTTTGGAGCTTGATGGCGGATTTGTTTTCCAGCCTTTCCTCAAAACGAATATTTGGTGTGATTGCCTCGGGTGGCAGTTTGGGTGCTTTGGCCGGGCCACTGTTATCCAATTATCTCTCCCACCGCTTGGACTTTATGGAAATGCTCCTCGTGGCAGGTTGCTTTCTTATGATTGGAATGGTTTGCATGGCCGGACTATTTGTTATTGGCAAGGCCAAACTTTTGAAAAGCGCCCGAAACGCCCATAAAAAGTTGAGTCTTCCCAACAAAGGTCTGTTTTACGCTATCAGCAGTACCTTTAAATCCAATTACCTATTGGGGATTGCAACCTTTGTGCTATTGTACACGTCCGTTTCAACGTTCTTGTATTTTGAACAGGCCCATGTATTGGAAATTTCGGGTTTGACCAGCAATGAAAGAATGTCCTACTTCTCCCAAGTGGATTTTGCCACCAACGCATTGGCCATAGCGGGCCAATTGTTCTTTACCGCACGCATCATTAAAAAAATTGGATTGCCTTTCACCATGGCCGTAATTCCACTTTTGGTTGCAAGCGGTTTGTTTGTGATGGGCTTTAAACTATCCCTGGTGATGATAGCCATATTGCTAATTTTGCATAGGGCGGGAAATTTTTTCCTATTACGCCCAAGCAAGGAAATCCTGTTTACGGTTACTCCCCATGACCATAAATACAGGTCCAAAAATTTCATAGACACCGCTATATACAGGGGAGGTGATGCCATGACTGGATGGCTCTTTGCTGGGCTTACCGCCTTGGGATTCGGCCTGTCAACAATGGCCCTGGTCGCTGTTCCGTTGGCACTTTTATGGTCGTACAATGGACTTAGATTAGGATGGGAGCATTCAAAAAAAGAAGTAAAAGACAATTGATATGGATATAATTAAATCACGCAGGGAAACAATGAAAGTGTTTGGATTGGGAGCCGCAAGCCTCTTCATGCCCATCCACATTGTGGATGATTTCCTTTCCGGTAAAATGCTCCACAGAGCCATTCCCTCTTCCAAGGAACAAATTCCCGTGGTAGGTTTGGGAACCTGGCAGACTTTTGATGTCGGATATGCGCAGGAACAACGGAATGTTTTGTTGGAGGTGTTGAAAAAAATGCACGATCAAGGGGGAAAGGTGATAGATTCCTCCCCAATGTATGGAAATTCCGAATCCGTGGTCGGCGATCTGACCCAGCAAACGGGATATCCCAATCATTTTTTTTATGCGACAAAAGTGTGGACCCAAGGCAAGGAAGCGGGCCGGCATCAAATTAGAAATTCCATGGCCGAAATGGGAAGAAAACAGATGGATTTGATACAGATACACAATTTGATGGATTTCCAGACGCATGTAAAAACACTTCGAACGTTAAAGGACGAAAAGATTATCCGGTATTGGGGCATAACGCATTATGTGGATAGCGCCCACGAACGATTGGCATCGGTTATTAAGGATGAACGGCCCGACTTTGTCCAGTTCAACTATTCCATTGGTTCACGGAATGCCGAAAAATCACTTCTGGACATAGCCGCAAAATACGGCACTGCTGTTTTGATCAACCGACCGTTTGAAGGAGGGTCGTTGTTCCGTCTTACCAGGAACAAGCCATTGCCAAATTGGTGCGACGAATTGGAAATACGGAGTTGGGGACAGTACTTTTTAAAATTTATCCTGTCGCACAAAGCGGTTACCTGCGTAATTCCCGGAACCTCCAAATCCCATCATGCGTTGGACAACATGATGGCAGGTCATGGCACTATGCCCGATGAAAAAATGCGTGAAAGGATGTACGACCATCTCAAAATGTTATAATCAAAATTCGTTATAAAAAAACATCCATGACTAACCTCTGTCATGGATGTTCAAACGAAACTTACGTATATCCACTACTGATTTATTAAATCAGCCGTTTCTTTGATGTTGTCTTTCAGGTCTTTGGCAATCAATTGGTTACCATCATCATCGTTGGGGAAAATTTCGATGATCCCATTTTCATTGCCATCCACAGCAAGGCTTAAATCTATTTCCTTTAATGAACTAAGAAACTGTGACATGCTGAACGTTACCGTGAAATCAATGACCCCACCAGCTACCTGAACACCAGTGCTTCTGCCCACATCGAGGTTTTCGCTGGTATCGTGCCAGAACACAAAGGGCACATCGTTTATGGTTCCTTCTATATAGATGGACCGATCAAAAAGATCATCTGTGGCAGGCAGGTCCTCATCCTTATGAAATTTAAAACGAAGTTCTTTGTAGGTTCCATCTGGAACTACAACGTCCCCAATGGTCTGCGTAATGGCATCCCCTCCGTTCAATAGGTCAATTTGGTAGGGGCCCCGAAACTGTATCTCATCGGTATCAAGGTTGCTATTGGGGTCATCATCATTCTTGAACACCACATCCCTGATGGAAATGCGAAAATCGGTAAAAACAACATTGGCATTGTTCTTTTGTTCAAGGTTAACCGATTTGGCACTTGCGCCTACTGCGTTGGTGGCCCCAACCTTAAGGCGGATCCTGCTTTCATCCATATCATCACTTGAACAGCTGGCAACGAGTAGGCCAATTGCAATACTAAATAAAACTGAATGCTTCATAACAATAAATTTGATTACTTGTAAGATTTGGAATTTTCCTTTGTATATATAACAATCCAACGTCAAGAAATCCTGATAAAAAATAAAAAAAAGAGCGATAAATCGCTCTTTTACAATGCATTGCAATCGAAAGGTCACTTCTTTTTCATTGCACAAGTGCTGATTCCGAAGGGGGCGTACAAGGGACAAAAACTCACAAAACTGGTGAGTACAAAAACGCCTGCCAGGACTAGGAGCACCATTCCCAAAGTGCCGCCAACGATTCCGGTAAAATAGAGTATGGCAATTACGGCTGCCAAAATAAAACGAATGATTCGGTCCGCGGACCCCATATTTTTTTTCATGATACAAAACTTTGGTTAAACACAATTATGGATGGTAAGGTGCCGTGGTGATGAATTATTTTAACAAAACCACTATTGACCACTTCTGCTCCATATCTCTTTCCATTCAAAGGTAAATAGAGCAAATGGGATGCGCAGTGACTTTGGTCACAGGTCCAACACTTGAATTTTGTTGCCGAGCTGTTTTACCATGCCTGCTCCCTCGAGTTTTTTCAGGACCCTACTGATAACTTCCCGAACGGTTCCAATTTCATTGGCTAGCTGTTGGTGTGATATTTGCAACGGATTTTCATTTTTCAGCTGCACCTTGTCCCTTAGATGTTCGTACAATCGCTTATCGATTTTGTCGAAAAGAACATGCTGGATCGTATCCAAAAGTTCGGCATACCGGCCTTTGTATTGTTGAAAGAAGAAGTTGTTCACATTGGGATGCTCCTTCACAAGTTCGTCCAATGCGTTCACGGGAACCAGAATGGCCTCGGTATCCTCTTCCGTGATAGCAAAAACATGGCTGGGCTCATTATTGATGCTTGCAGAAAAGGACATAATGCAACTCTCATTGGGCTGGATGTAATAGAGCAAAAGTTCCCTGTCCTCGTAACGCGTGAACACTTTGATAAGCCCACTTTGTACAAAAGGGACAACTTTTACGTACTGCCCCTCACGCAGGATTTCCGTGCCCTTTGCAATTTTTTTAAGCGTTCCAACCTCGGCAATCTTTAGAAAAAGTTTTTCAAAATTGGATGGACTTGCCATATTGTTCCCGTTCACAGTTTTCATAGTTTTTAACCCGCTGCATTAAATATAAAAAAACCGTCCCAACAAATATATTGGGACGGTCCGCCAACCTTCTTTTCCATAGCAGGGGAAACTTTCCATCATCTTGGATGGGGTTGGGCAATATATATAGATTGAGTTCTCCTATTTTTCAAAAGTCAACAAATCTATGTCGCCATCTCCGCCACTCTCGTGTATCAGCTCAATTTTATTGGCAGAATATGAAACAATGTTCCAATCTTCCGTGAGCTCGGCAAAGTCGGCCGGAGCGGCAAAAAATATGTTGAAATCTATTTCACCCGTGGTCTGCCCTCCATTGAAGTTGCCAAGCGTGCAACCATTTCTGAAACGGAGGCGGTCTTCGCCATTGATCCTTAGATCTACGTTGGATTCCCCGTTGTAAAGCTCAATTTCATGCAGGGTCCATGTATCTGGGATGTCGGACAAGTCGGCTATTGCCAAGACAACTTGAATGTTATTTCCACTACCGGTAGCTTCCCAAGTACCCGAAAAAGTATCTGAACCCGTGGTGATCGTAATGCTTCCATCCGAAGAAAAATTGAAATCGTATCCAGTGAAGGCGGCTTCCAAATCCGCATCGCCCCGTTCCAATTTTTCCACAAACCAATCGGAACAACCTGTCAACACCTCAGTGAGCTGTTCCACGGTACAACCACTACAATCATTATCTAGATTGCTATTGGAGCTATCATCGTTGGAGTCGTCACTGGAGTCATCATCTATGGTCACCGACCAGGTGCCCGTTACGGTGGTACTTCCATTGTCCGCTACCAAACTCCCATCTTCATTGAAGGTGAAACCATAGCCATTAAAGTCGGCTGTTTCGTTTTTACCGGAATCCACAAAGTTTGTGACCGTCCAAGTAGCTGAGGTAGCGGTGTTGGTTATCTCCTCCACATCGGCCTGCAGCTGGGCAAGGTTTCCATTATCATCGTTTTCACTATCCGTGGAGCAAGCACCGATCAATAGGATGGCAGCCAAAGTTCCCAGGTTTAAAATGTATTTTTTCATGGTATTCTTATTTGTGTTTATTGTTTAGTAAAGATTAGAGTGTCGGTTCCTCCACCTCCGCCACTAACGTCGCGAAGCTCGAGTTGGGTATCGGTAACTGAAATAACATCCCAGTCGTCGTTAAATTCATCCAAGGGCATTGCAGCGCCAAAATCCAGTACAAACTTGTTGTCCCCATTTTGGACCGACCATGTGCCATTGGTTATACTGCCATTGTCGGCAACCACTGTTCCACTACCATCAAAATTAAAAGTGAATGCACTGAAGTTGGCAGTCTCATCGATCCCGTCATCCAAATAGGAGGAAATGGTCCAAGTACCATCCACTATGATCGTGCTTAGGTCCACACCTCCATTGCCATTGCTTGATGGATTTCGTTCAAAAGTTAGGAAATCGGTAGTGCCATCTCCCCCACTTATGTCCTTTAACCGGATGATATCATTGGTGGCCTCCAAAACATCCCAATCCTCCATTAGCTCGTCGAATGGAACATTCATGCCGAAATTCAGGTTCAACTCAAGGTCCGTTTCGTCGCCTGACCCTGTGGCCCATGTTCCATTGGTAATGGTCCCTGCATTATTGGCCGTGGCAGAACCATCATCGGCAAAGTTGAAAACCATGCCATCAAAGAGTGCAGTTTCATCCACATCGTCGAAATAGTTGGTCACATACCAGTCCCCTGTGGTCAATACCTGGATCAAGGCAGTGTCATCCACACCTACCGTTCCGCCACCTCCGCTGGAGGCACAGTTGGTCCTGAACCGTAGGCGGTCATCACCCAATCGTAGGTCCACATCACTTTCCGATGAGTTTTGCTCTATTTCATGTAAGTTCCAAGTGGCATTGAAATCGGTCAGGTTTGGGATATTGACCACTACGGCAATACTGTTGCCGGAACCGCTGGTCTCCCAAGTGCCAGAAAATGAATCGGTGCTGGATACCGCACTAAGGGTTCCATCTACAAGGAAATTGAATGAATATCCGGTGTAAAGATCTTCCAAGTCTTGGTCGTTACGCTCCAATTTATCAACCCACCAGTCGGAACAACCGGTCAGCACATCAGAAAGTTGATCTGTGGTGCAATTGTCACAATCATCATCATTAAAATCGTTGTCATCATCCTCATCACAATCGTCCTTGGCATTTTCCAGAATATTCTCCAAATCGTCCAAATTGGAAGCTTGCACTTCTGTACCATCAAATAGAATGACAGTGATTGGGAAATTCACATTTACAATATCATCCTCATCCAAATCATCGATAAACTTATAGAGCTGCTCATCGCTGGACAACGAAATGGTGTCTATGATCTCATTGTTGGAATTAAAAACAGAGGCTGTAACAGGATACTTGATATCGGCACATTCAATGTCGTCGTCAATCTCGTTCTCGCCGGAACAATCATCGGTGAAGCTTTCCAATTCATCTTGATCGGCAATCACCACCTCGGAAAAGTCATTCAGGATAATAGTGATGGGAAACACAATTTCAAGGACATCATCGTCGTCATCAAATTCATCGAAAATGTCCTCGATGGTATCAAAATCGGATTGGGAATCAACAATAATCTCCAACCCATCCACCATCACGGTAACGGGAAGTTCAATAGATATACAACTTGCATTGTCTATGATATTGTCATCGGACCCATCTTTGGCGGCTGTGTTCCGCAAAAGACCAGCTATGCTGGAGTTGGCCTCAAGGGTTTCTCCCGGAGGTGATTCTATAAGTACGGATTCCTCTTCCCGGCAAGAGGTCGCAAACATGGCCAGGGCCAAAATCAATAATAAGAATAAGCGTTTCCAAATTTCTTTCATAGCATTTACGTTTTTGTTCACAAGTGTTTGACTATAAAACAACACAGCCTTAAAAATTCCTGAAAAAAAAATAAAAACTTTGATTTTGTACATTTGGGTTGAACCAAACTGAACCATTTGAAGCGCGAATTGCATAAGGATGTCTGTGAAGAAACCGTATTTGCCGGTCTCTATGAAAGGCTCTCGCAAAACCTCCACGACTATCTATACTATAAGTATGGGGATAGACTTAATCCCAGTGACAAGATCCAAGAGGCGTTCATAAAGCTCTGGGAAAATTGCAAGAAGGTCACCGTTGATAAGGCCAAATCCTTTTTGTATACCGTTGCCAATAATTTGATGCTCAACGAAGTGAAACATCAAAAGGTAGTATTAAAATACCAATCCCTCAATCCGAAACATCAAACCAATGAATCTCCTGAATTCTTGATGGAGCAGGAAGAATACTATAAAAAATACCAAGAGGTGCTCGCCGGATTGACGGAAGAGCAGAGAACGGCCTTCCTGTTGAACAAGGTTGAAGGAAAAAAACACGAGGAAATTGCCGAAATGCTTGGGGTAACCAGAAAGGTGGTGGAGTATCGAATTTACAGTGCTTTCAATGTGCTGAGAACAGAATTGGAAAGTTTTAAGATAAAATAGTCAGGAAAAAATACCTTTAAGTTGTTATATAGGCAAAAGGACAATTTATGGACAAGGACTACTTGATAGAAAAATGGTTGGCCGACGAGCTTACCCCAGAGGAGTCCAAAGCCTTTGAGGCCTTGGAAGACACTGCTTTTTTGAAAAGGATAGCAATGGATGCCTCTGCTTTCAAAGCATCCCAATTTTCAAGGGTTGATGATTACAAAACGTTCAAGGAGCATTTGGTCGTATCGCACACCAAGGTCAGAACATTGAACTGGGTGAGGCCATTGATGCGCATAGCCAGTGTCTTTGTTCTTGGATTTGCCATGTATTATTTTTTCTTGTATGAAAATTTGACCAAAGTTGAAACCCATATTGGTGAAAAGATAACCATTACTCTTCCCGATGCTTCCGTGGTTAATGTGAACGCTCTTTCTGAAATTGCCTATAACGAGAAAAAATGGAATCAGAAAAGGGAAATCCAATTGCAAGGGGAAGCCTTTTTTGATGTGGCCAAGGGAGCAAAATTTGATGTGGTCACTCCAACTGGTACGGTCAGCGTGCTCGGTACTGAATTCAATGTTAAACAACGGGGCGGTTTTTTTGAGGTACGATGTTTTGAAGGCACTGTGAGAGTAAATTCAGGTGACCACGAGACCATCCTTCAGGAAGGTGACAATGTTAGACTTTTGAACGGCAGCATCTCCACAGGAAAGAACATGTATTCCATTGCCCAATGGACCAAGAATATCAGTAATTTTGAAAGGGTCGAGGTCTCAGAGGTTTTTGCCGAACTTGAACGACAGTATGACGTGGAAATCAACCTGGAGAATGTGGACACTTACCAACTTTTTACCGGTGGTTTTGTACATGACAACTTGGAGAATGCCCTGAAATCGATTTGTGAACCCTTAAACCTGGACCACACATTTATAGAAACAGATAAAGTCAGGGTAAAACCTCGTGAGAAATAAACTTATTCTTCTTTTTCATACCCTAACCATACTTTTCAGTATATCCTCCTTTGGACAACGGACCCAAGCGGATGAACCTCTTGTGTCGGTACTGACCCAACTGCAAGAACGATTTCAGGTCCAGTTTAACTACGCTTCCCAACTTGTTGAAAACATACATATAAAAAGACCGGGGGATAACCTTGATCTCGATGAGGTGCTCACCTATCTTAAAGAATCTACCGGACTGGACTTTGGTTTTGTTTCGGATACGGTGATTTCCATAACCGCTGAACCCTTAAAACTATGTGGATTTCTATTCGACAAGGATACTGGGGAGCCTCTACCTTATACCACGGTCCAGTCCAGGAGAGCAGGAACGGTTTCCAATGAAGAAGGCTATTTCGAATTACCGATAGCCACCGTTTCGGACATGGTCCTTATCCGACACATTGGCCACAAAACCCTGAGGAGGGAATTCAAATTCTTCAATACAAAGGATTGTGGCACAATCTATTTAGTGCCGGACCAGCAGCAGTTGCCAGAAATTATCCTCTCCGACTATCTCATTCGAGGAATGGACAAATTGGACAATGGTTCATTTCAGTTGGATTTTGATAAGTTTTCCATTCTGCCCGGTCTGGTGGAAGAAGATGTCCTGCAATCGGTACAGGCCCTTCCAGGAATCCAGAGCATAGACGAAACCGTTTCCAATATCAACATTCGGGGGGGCAGCCATGATCAGAACCTTATACTTTGGGATGATATCAAAATGTATCAGTCTGGGCATTTTTTCGGACTCATCTCCATGTACAATCCACAAATCACCCAAAAGGTGACCCTACAGAAAAATGGTACATCAACAGCCTTTACCGATGGGGTTTCAGGGACCATAGCCATGGCCACGGACAAGAAAATAAACCCTGCACTAAAAGGCAGTCTTGGCATCAATCTGATCGATGCCAATGGGTTCATAGATGCGCCTCTGGGCAAAAATGCCTCGGTGCAGGTGGCTGCCCGAAAGGCGATTAGCGATTTTTTTGAAACCCCCACCTATTCCGAGTACTTCGATCGCATCACCAGGGACACGGAAATTGACAGCAATGTTGGAGCCGTCACCAACTCCAATGTTGAATTTGATTTCTATGACACCTCATTCCGACTGTTGTATCAACCCAGTGACAAAGACTTTGTACGATTGAATTTCATCTATACCGCCAATCAAGTAGTGTTCGACGAAAACGCACTTGTTGCCGGAAGTGAGGAAATAAGGGAAAGTAGTTTGGACCAAAACAGTATAGCCGGCGGATTGCACTATACCCGTCAATGGAAATCAAATTTTGCCACAGAACTGACCATTTACGAAACCGATTATAAACTCAAGGCCGTAAACGCCAATGTACTCCAGAATCAACGTTTTTTACAAGAAAACATCGTTTCGGAAACAGGAATCCGTGCCATAGCGAAGCTTAGCCTGTTTGAGAATTTCGGATGGAGCAACGGCTATCATTTCACAGAAACCAAGATTACCAACTTGGATGATGTGGATGATCCCATCTTTCGCAGGTTGGACGGGGAGGTATTGCGGGCCCACGGAGTTTTCACGGAAATGGACTGGGCCACACCCGACAATGGAACCTCCATAAATGCGGGCGTAAGGTTCAATTATCTTGATAAGTTCCAAAGACAGCTTTGGGAACCCAGGCTGAGTTTTAACCAACGATTTTTGGACTGGTTCAATTTGGAGGTTTTGGGGGAGTTCAAACACCAAAACACCTCACAGGTAATCAACTTTCAAAATGACTTTTTGGGCATTGAAAAAAGACGTTGGCAGCTTTCCAATGATTCGGAAATTCCCATTGTGCAAAGCAAACAGGGATCTTTGGGCCTGAGTTACAAACAAGGAACCTGGTTGGCCCACGTGGTGGGATTTTTGAAGGAAGTGGAGGGAATCACCACACAGAGCCAAGGATTTTTGGACCGGTATGAATTTTCAAGAACTTCTGGAAAATATAATGCCCAAGGGGTGGAACTGCTCCTCAGAAAACAGCTCCAAAATTGGAACCTGTGGCTGAGCTATGGGTATCTGAATAGCGAATATACCTTTGAGGAACTTGATGAAACCACCTTCAGAAGTAATTTCGACATTACCCATTCGGTTTCCTCAGGCTTAACCCTATCCACGCGCACATTACATTTAGCGGCAGGCGTCAACTGGAGAACCGGAAAACCTTTTACCTCTCCCATTGATGGAAATGAGGTAGTGGATGGTGAAGTCAACTATGACGTGGCAAATGCCAACGCGTTGGAGGATTATTTGCGGTTGGATGTTTCGGCCATTTACAAGACAAGGCTTTCCAAAAATACGGGTATACATGCTGGAATATCGGTCTGGAACCTGTTAAACCGGGAGAATCCCATCAACACTTTTTATCGATTGAATGCCCAGGAAAGTGCCCAGCAGGTAATACAGCAATCCTTGGGCATAACCCCAAATGCTACCTTAAAAATTCTGTTTGATTAGATGCCATCAATTTTGAGGCACATCCATGGAATTCATTGCGTCACCCCAAGGTAGTAAGAGCTTTTGCCAATTCGTCCCTGTTTTCCAAACCTATCACGCCTCTCCGGGTACCGTCGGTTTTAGTTTGACCGTATGATTTTCATCATTTCCCACCGGCTTCGCAAAAAGTACCTTTGGTATTATGGCAACCTTGCAGGAAACGGTGAACAGTAGGGCGAATACAGTGCTCAAAGGTGTCAAAAACTTTGTTATTGAGACTGGCGAACTCTCCCATTTTGCAGGCCGTTTCTTTAAGGAGGCCCTTAAACCCCCCTTTGAATTTAAGGAACTGCTCCGCCAATGTTACCACATGGGCAACCGCTCATTGGTGTTGGTGGGTGTAACGGGTTTCATTATTGGCCTAGTGCTCACCTTGCAATCAAGGCCTACACTTATTGAGTTTGGAGCAGTTTCTTGGATGCCGAACATGGTGGGTATCTCCATTGTGCGGGAAATAGGTCCCGTGATAACGGCTCTTATCTGTGCTGGGCGAATCGCTTCCGGCATTGGTGCGGAGTTGGGTTCCATGCGGGTCACCGAACAAATTGACGCCATGGAAGTTTCGGGGACCAATCCCTTCAAATACTTGGTGGTCACCCGCATTTTGGCCACTACATTGATGTTGCCACTTTTGGTGATTTTTGGTGATGTAATCGCACTCTATGGTTCTGCCCTAGTGGAAAATTTGAAGGGCGATGTGTCATTTCAACTTTATTTCAATACCGTTTTTGATGCTTTGGGGTTTGGGGACCTGGTCCCTGCCTCGATCAAGTCGTTCTTTTTTGGCTTTGTGATAGGTCTTGTGGGCTGCTACAAAGGGTATTACAGTAAGAAGGGCACTGCTGGTGTGGGTGTCGCAGCCAATACGGCTGTGGTTACCGCTTCGTTGCTGTTGTTTGTTGTCGATTTTATTGCAGTTTTTGTTTCGGATATATTTTATGACCTATAACATGGAAAAGATAAAACACATGGCGCAGATAGAAAAACCAGCATCGGTATCCGATAAGGAAAAGAATTTGGTCATCCATATAAAAGATGTGCGCAAAAGCTTTGGTGACAACCATGTGCTCAATGGTTTCAACCTAAAACTGCATGAAGGTGAGAATCTTGTGGTCATGGGAAAATCCGGATCTGGAAAATCCGTAATGATCAAATGTCTTGTGGGATTAATGCAACCCGACAGCGGATACATTGAAGTAATGGGACAAGAAGTAAACACCTTGGACCAAGGCCAATTGGATGCCCTTAGGGCCGATATTGGTTTTCTTTTCCAAGGCAGTGCACTGTATGATTCCATGACCGTTCGCGAAAACCTGGAATTCCCCATGAGAAGGCATAAGGAAAAATTGGGCAATGTATCCGATACCAGGCCCTTGGTCTTGGAAGCCCTGGAAAATGTTGGCCTGGCACATACCATGGACCTCATGCCCGCTGAGCTCTCTGGGGGAATGAAACGGCGGGTGGCCCTGGCAAGGACCTTGATCCTTAAACCAAAAGTGATCTTGTACGATGAGCCAACAAGTGGACTCGACCCTATCACCGCAAAGGAAATCATCGAGCTTATGCGAAGTATCCAAAGAAAATATAACACCTCATCCCTCATAATCACCCACGACGTTGACTGCGCCAGGGTGATATCGGAACGGATGATACTCTTGGTCGACGGCATCAATTATGCAGAAGGCACTTTTGCGCAACTATCGGCCTCCACCGACCCCAAGGTAGAAGCCTTTTTTAAAAAATAGAACCATGGAAAAAACAACGGCACAAAATATACGACTGGGCATTTTTGTAATCATCGGCACCCTACTGCTGGTGACTGCTGCCTATCTAATTGGCAATAGACAGAACATGTTCGGGGACACCTTTCCTTTGAGCGCGGTCTTCAAAAACACCAATGGCCTTCAAAATGGAAATAACGTGCGTTTTTCCGGAATCAATGTGGGCACGGTAAGTCGCATTGAAATGATCAATGATACCACCATTAAAGTCCACATGATCATCGAAGAAAAAATGAGTGCCCATATAAAGAAGGATGCGGTGGCAACAATAGGATCGGACGGTTTGGTGGGCAGTATGCTGGTAAACATTGTCCCCGGAAAAGGCGATGCAGATCTGGTGGAACCGGGCGACCAGCTGAAATCGTACAGTAAGATTGCATCTCAGGATATGCTCAGCACTCTTAACACCACCAATGAAAATGCAGCACTATTGACCGCGGAACTCTTGCAGGTAACAGAATCACTCACCCAGGGCAAGGGTACCTTGGGACGGCTTTTGAACGATACCATAATGGCCAATGACCTCAAGCATACCATCACCAACCTTAAATATTCAAGCCAAGAGGCCAGCACCACCCTTGCAGCACTCAACAACATGATAAAAAACATTGATTTCGAGCAGAGCACGGCCGGGGTATTGCTAGCGGACAGCATTTCGGGTGAGCAAATGCGTAGCATTATCTCCAATCTGGAAAACTCGAGTAACGGAATAGAAAAAATCGTGGGCGACCTGGGGGTGTTGTTGGAAGATGTGAAGGGTGGAAAAGGTGCGTTGCGCTATCTTTCCCAAGACACCACCATGGTAAACCAATTGGAAAGCACCATGCTCAATATCGAAATGGGCGCTGAAAAGTTCAACCAAAACATGGAGGCCCTAAAGCATAACTTTTTGACAAGGGGTTACTTTAAAAAACTGGAGCGACAACAGAAAAAAGAGGCCAAAAAAGTCCAGTGAATGCAGTCATTGGATGATCTGCGTCATTGTGATTCCATAAGGTTATCACGTCCTTTGCAAAAAAGGGGATTATGGTCTTCGGTATTATAGTTTTGGTCTTCATTCTGCTTGTTGTTGGCTTGCTGCTCATCCCCCTCGAGATTTATATTGATACGAACAGTCGCCAATATTATGTGCAATTGAAGGGGTTGGTCAAGGCAAGCATAGAACCGGACAAGGAGGAGATTATTAAAATACGGTTGAAAGTGCCCTTTAAGAACTTTTCCTTCTATCCCTTGAGAAAGCTGGGCGTGCCAAAACCAAAAACGAAGAGGAAAGAAAAGAAGAAAACAAGGGGATTTCCCCCAAAAAAAATCATTGGATTGTTGAAATCCTTCAGCATAAAACGATTAAAAATAGACCTTGATACAGGTGATTGTATTACCAATGCGAAATTATACCCCGCATTTGTGTTGCTAGATCATTATGTAGGAGGATTCAAGATCAACTTTGAAGGAAGGAACCGCGTGGAGCTATTATTGCGAAATAGGCCCATACGTATCATTAGATCATTTATTAACTTTTAAATTTTAGAACCATGGATTTACATTTTGAAGAATTACTGGGAAAAATTACGGACTTCATAAAGTCTGAGGCAAAAACTGAAACCGTTGTCGGAGAGCAGTTCGAGCTTGGAGAATTCAAATGTGTGCCCGTCATTAAAGTGGGATTGGGCTTTGGCTCAGGGGGCGGTGAAGGCATCGAACCCAAAAAAGGAAAAGGCCAAGGCATGGGTGCCGGAGCTGGTATGGGAATAGAACCCATCGGCTTTTTGGTGACCAAGGACGATGAGATCTCCTTCTTGGAAACCGGAAAGGCACACGGACTCTCAGCAGCCTTTGAAAAAGTGCCCGATTTGATCGAGAAACTTGTGGAAAACCGACGCAAGGAAAAAGAGGCCGAAATGGCTTAAGGTGGTTGACCAATTGCATGGCAGGATTTGATCTTTAAAGATCAAATCCTGCCCGTTTTTAGGTAGGAATACCTCTGGAATAAAAATATGGCCCGAAAACTCTGCTACTTTCGGGCCATATTGTAAAGACCAAACAAACGGTCTAATCTTCCATAATGCCAAAGGTAACCTTGGCATTTACACGGTACTCGGCAATTTGATTGTCATTTATCGTTACCTGCATATCCTTCACATACACCGATTTGACATTTTTTACCGTTTTGCACACCTCATCCACAATGTTCTGTACCGCATCCTCAAAACTAACGGTGGAGTTTCCCAAAATCTCTATGACTTTCAATACTGACATGATTCAATTTTTTTTGATTAACATTAGGGGATTGTTTCCTCCTTTATAGAAAATTACCCTCGCCATCCACCTTTACCCGAAGTACCTTATCACCATTTTCCAGTTTCAATTTGTACTTTTTGGCAACTCCTTTTTCATCGTGATAATTTACAAGATAAATGTCCTTGGTAATTGTCCATTCCGGAAATCTATCCAATACCGCTTCCTTTACGGCAGTGGGCAAGTTTATGTCCCTGAACCTTTCAGCGGTCCGGATTATTTTGCCGTCCTTGTCATAGGCAGCAAGAATCTTTCCCTCGGGAATAAAAAAGTTGATGTTGTAAAGATCATAGTCATCTTGATAGTACTCAGATTCCTGAACATTGAATGCCGCCACCTTTCTTCTAAGCATCTCTACGGGAATGGAAGCCTCCTCTTCTGTATCAACATTGTTCAAATACTTATAGTTTGTGGCATAGACAACAACTTCAGAAAGCTCCTCGGTTTTTATGACCTGTGCGAAACTTGGGATGGTCAGGCCCAGTATAAATAGACCACATAGTAATTTTTTCATGACTTTAGTATTTAGGTTAACAAAAAGATGATCCCACCGGGCCCATCTGTATTTCTTATCCAAATGTATCTGTAAAGTCCCTGGTTCACAATGACCTGCATCAGTGGAGGCTTGTTTTGACATTTATGACAAAGGTCATGGAAAAGCTAAAAGTTTGGGGTTACCTTAATTGATGGATCCAACCTTTTTGGATGCATTTTATAAGATTGATGGTATGAAAGAACCGTTCGAGGTAATCAAGTCCACCGGGGAAAAGGCCCCCTTCTCATTAAAAAAACTCAAGGCCTCGCTACAAAAATCAGGGGCCAGTGAGCAGGTCGTGGAACACATAGTACAGACCATAAAAAGTGAACTGTATCCCAAAATAACCACAGAGGAAATACACAACAGGGCCTTTGCATTGTTGAAAAAAGAACGCGCCATTTTCGCTTCAAAATACAAATTGAAGAAAGCCATTTATGAGCTGGGGCCAACAGGATTTCCTTTTGAAAAATTTGTGGGGCAGCTATTGAAATATTCAGGGTACACCGTTGATGTGGGCCAAACGGTGGAGGGATCCTGCGTGAAGCACGAAATAGATGTGCTGGCGGAAAACGGTGATTTTTTCATACTGGTCGAATGTAAGTTTCACAGTGACAAGACCAAAAAGTGCAGTGTAAAGGACCCGTTGTACATCCACAGCAGGTATACGGATGTGCAAAAACGCTGGAACGGGACACGTGGCAAAAAACTCCTGAAAGAAGGCTGGCTGGTAACGAACACCCGTTTCACTGCCGACGCATTGCAGTATGGCCAATGTGCAAAACTCTATTTGTTGGGCTGGGACCATCCAATGGGCAATGCGCTTAAGGACCGCATAGATGATCTTGGCCTCTACCCCATAACCGTATCCACACTACTCACCAAAAGGGAAAAAGATTTTTTATTGAGTAGGGATGTGGTACTCTGCCAACAACTGTTGGGCGATCGCTTTTTCCTGGATCACTTGGGTATCTCCGATATGCGAAAAAAAAGAATCTTGGAAGAGATGAAAATGCTCTGCACACTTAACCAGAGACAACATGCCCACGATTAAGATACAGTTTCTCGGGGCAGCGGGCACCGTAACGGGTTCAAAATTCTATCTGGAAACACCCGAAAAAAACATAATGGTCGACTGTGGTATGTTCCAGGGCATTAAGGAATTGCGCCAAAGGAACTGGGACCCCTTGCCCATAGTGCCCCAAAACTTGGACGCTGTATTCCTCACACATGGACATCTGGATCACACAGGATACCTTCCCAGATTATTCAAGGCAGGTTTTCGGGGTCCGGTTTATGGCACCGCACCTACCTTGGATATTGCAGAAATCATTCTTTCCGACAGTGCCAAAATCCATGAGGAAGAAGCCCAAATGGCCAATGCCGAAGGCTACTCCAAACATGACCCGGCGCTTCCATTCTATTCGCTTAGCGAAGCCGAATTTGCCATAAAATTCTTCAACCCCAAAGAACGGGATACGTGGTACAGCCTATCTGAAAACATCAAATATCGATTCCGGTACAATGGCCATATTATCGGGGCCACTTTCATTGAAATGGATATTTATGGAAAACGGTTCGTTTTCTCTGGAGATGTGGGCAAGCAACATGATGCTTTATTGGCACCCCCCGAGCAACCGGAATGGGCCGATTATCTTTTCATGGAAAGCACCTATGGCGATAAAGACCATCCCGAGGAAGATGTGGAAACCCTATTGGCCGATTTGGTCAACCGAACCATCCATCAAAAAGGAAACCTGATCATCCCATCATTTGCAGTAGAAAGATTACAATCACTCATGTACCTGCTATGGCACATGTATCGCAAGAACAAGATTCCGAACATTCCCATTTATGTGGATAGTCCCATGGGCAATGATGTACTTTCCGTTTTTGAAAGACACCCACAATGGCATCAATTGGCACACAACGAATACCGGGCCATGTGTGGGCACATGAATATAATCCAATCCTATCGCGAAACATGGGAAACAATTGATGACCCAAGGCCCAAAATAATAATTGCAGGCAGCGGCATGGTCACCGGAGGGCGGGTTCTCACGTATTTACAACAATTGGTGGACAGACCGACCACTACAATACTGTTGGTGGGATATATGGCGGAAGGAACCCGAGGGAGGAAACTGCTTGAAGGCACCGAAGAACTAAAGATATACGGCAAGCACCATTCCGTAAAGGCAAGTGTGGTTCATTTTGAAAGCCTTTCGGCCCATGCAGACCAGCAAGAACTTATGAATTGGTTGGGGAAATTGCGGAACATACCCGAGAATACCTTTTTGATACATGGGGAACCTGATGTGCTCCAAAAATTTCAAAATAAGCTAATGGATGTTTTTGGTTGGCACATCACCATACCCCAATTGAACCAGATATTTACACTAGTGCTGTGACAACCAAAACACAGCAGGGCTTTACTTTTGTTTTGCCAAGCATTTTTCAATGGCCCTGAGCAGGTCTTTCAAATCAAAAGGCTTTACCAGGTAGTCGTCTGCGCCCGAATCCAATCCCCGTTTGATATCGACTTTTTCCGACTTGGCGCTGGAAAAAATGAAGGGAATCTTTTTCAGTTTGGGGTGTTTTCCCAGTTTTTGCAATAAGGTTAGTCCATCCATTTTGGGCATCAAAAGGTCGCAGATAATAAGATCTGGTGGTGAACGGAATATCTTTTCCATCCCAATCTTCCCATCGCTCGCGGTAAAGACCACATACCCTTCCAGTTCCAAGAGTTCTGCAATATTATCCAAGATACAGGTATCATCTTCAATAATCAGTATGCGTGCGCCGGTCATGTGGAGAATTTGTTGTTCAAGCCGTTTTGGGGATTGATATAAAGATACGTATTTGAAAGAATATGCTAAGCCATGGCAATAAGTTTTCCAGTATGACATAAATCATAACAGGAAACTGGACTCCGTTCTAATTTTGGGGAAAATCAAGATGATGATAAAAGCGTTGAAACATGAGGATTGCATCCAATTGCTCAAAAACCATTATGTGGGCAGATTGGCTTATTTGGCGGGCAAGGTCCCCTTTGTTGCACCCATTACCTATTTTTATTTTGACGAGGACAAAAAAGACAGCATCATAAGTTATTCCTTGGAGGGCCATAAAATTGATGCCATGCGAAACAATCCGTATGTATCGTTGCAGGTGGATGAAATTGAATCCATGAACCAATGGAAATCCGTTTTGGCGCATGGGGAGTTTGAAGAGCTCCACCAGATAGATGCCAAACGGTTTCTTCATGAATTTGCACAGGGGGTGAAAAGCCTCATAAATCGCGATTCCGATAAAAATGTGCAATTCATCCATGAATTTTCAAGCAAACTACAGGCGAATAATAATCCTCCGATCGTATATCGAATCAACATTCATGAAATAACAGGGAAACAACGAAAGGATTAGTGGCATACAGTTCATCTTTCATAGGTGTGGCCAATAATCATTTCCCATGGGGATATAACTTTCGGTATTCCCCTTCACAAGAAACCTTTTACCAGTGGTCGGTGCAGAACATAACAAAATCTGAAAAAAAACGGTCAACTGACCTGGGTCATTTCGCAGTCCGTTTTTCAGTCCTATTTTAGCTCCATATTTGATTTTGCTCTTTGAAAACAAGCAATGGATTTTTGATCGTGGGGATAAAAAATCTATGGAAAAAGAAGAGGTTACAGATACCCTTTATACCTTTTGAGTCAAGAAAAGGTTTAGCAATAAACCTAAGTAAGGTCCAGTGTAAGTGGTCATTCGGTAGCGTAACATCTTCTTTGGAACCGGAACATTTCGGTGTTCCGGTTTCTTATATATAAAACAATGTTCTTTTAAACATGGCAAAGACTTCTAAGCAGCGATGCCTTAGCGGTCATAAATGGATATCGCAAATATCCTGTCGGTCTTGACATCTTTTAGTCTACGTGTTCGCTACGTTCCAATTTGGATGACAAAAAGCATTTGCGATATCCGGATTGAAGGACTGGAGCACCCTACTGTTCCAGTCCTTTAAAAAATAGAAGGAACCCTTATTGCCATAAGGTGGTAAGGCCAATAGGTTGTGAGCAAATTCCTTGTAAAAAGGCTGTTCTACGTCTTTTTAGAAATAGAATGGATTAGCATGGACAAAATGCAAAGATTCAGTCACAACTATTGGAGGAAACAGGAGGCCCAAAAGCTTCCTGTTTTCGTTTTGCGGCATACACCATAAAAATCATTACAAAACCAAATGGAATACTATTTCAGCAAACTATTGACTGGTTCCTCTTTTGAAGAGGTCATTGAAAGGACAATCGAGGCTTTGAATCGTGAAGGATTTGGAATACTCACCGAAATTGACATCCGGGCCACCTTCAGGAAAAAACAGGATGTCAATTTTCCCAACTATACAATTCTAGGAGCTTGCAATCCACCATTTGCCCACAAAGCCCTCCAGGCAGAAGATAAGATTGGCACCATGTTGCCTTGCAATGTCATTGTCCGCGAAGCGGATAAAGGAAACATAGAGGTAGCTGCCGTTGATCCCATAGCTTCAATGATGGGCATAAAAAATGAGGCCTTGGCCGGAATCGCCGAAGAGGTGCGGGACAAACTTAAAAAAGCCGTGGATAGTCTCTAATTTCTCAATCCTTAGGTTTCTTTTGTTAAACATCACATTATACCATAACCATTACAAGGAATAAAATCGACATTGGTAGGGCATCTGCGCCAATCATTGTGAAAATTATGGAAAAAACCCAGTCCTAGTAATGATTTTAAAAGCTTTTACCACTACGATTGCCACATTTTTTTCGTAAATTATAAGAAGTATTGCACATAACCTAAATACATTTAGCCATGAACATTCCTCTCTTTCTTTTCATTTTAGTGGGCATCATTTTACTGGCGGGAATCCGCATTGTTTACGAATACAAAAGAGCTTTGAAATTCCGTTTTGGCAAGTATGTCAAAACACTTCAGCCGGGATTCCGATGGATCATTCCACTGGTGGAGACCATTCAAGTGGTGGATATACGGGTGATCACCATAAACATAGTTTCCCAGGAGGTGATGACAGAGGATAATGTGCCCTGTAGTATTGATGGGGTGGTTTTTTTTAAGATCAACGATCCGGAGAAAGCGGTTTTGGAAGTGGAGGAATACAATTTTGCCATCACACAGCTTTCACAGGCCGCGCTTCGTGACGTGTGTGGAAAAGTGGAACTGGATACCGATCCTATCCAAACGTGAGGAAATGGGCAAGAACATAAAAAGCATCGTGGAAACGGAAACCCATCATTGGGGCATTGAAATCATCGACGTAAAGATCAAGGATATCCAATTGCCAGAGAACATGAAACGGATGATGGCCAACCAGGCCGAGGCAGAGCGTTCAAGAAGGGCCCGCATTATTCTTGCCGAAGCTGAAGAGCAGGCCGCCGGGAAGCTTTTGGAGGCAGGTCTGCAAATTGACAAATCCCCTTCTGCCATTAAACTGCGTCTTTATCAAACCCTGTCGAACATTGCCGCTGAGAAGAACTCGACCATACTGTTCCCCTTCCCGGAAGAGGTGTTACCAAGAAACTCCAAGGAAACAAATCCTTGAATTCAAGGCTGTTGGTCTTGATGGTTTATGGTACGAATCTCCAACCCATTGGCTTCCGTCCTAACCGATAACAGGTCCGTCGAAATCAAATGGGCCTTAAGTTCGGGCATTTCGTAGCGTTTCTTGTTCATGGAAATGCCTTGCCTTTCACCAATTGGCCAAATGATTTCACCTTTCGTGTTGAGCACAACTTCTGTGAAGGTGTAGTCGTAAATATTCAGTTGAAAGCTATTCTTTCCCCGAAACGTTCTTCTGCAGAAAACACCTATCGCCTTTCCATCTTCAAACTCGGTCAGATTGAGGTAGTCAGGTTTAATGACGACCTGTCCCTTGGTGTCCATAAATCCATAATAAGCTATGTCCTCATCTTTGATCTCTTTGATTGGGCAAAGTCCATTTTTGAATTGTGGATAAGCTATTCCTTTTACATCGCTCCGCGTGACATCCGCATTTTGGTTCCAAACCAAATCACCTCTGAAATCGATGACCAGTTCCCCGGTATGGTCCATAAAACCCCATTGATCTCCTTTTCTAACCGCTGCCAACCCTTCGCTGAAGGGAGCGACGTCCGAAAGTCCTTTTATTTTAGGCTTATTGATTGCTTCCAAGGTTTGGGCGATTCCAACGAAGGGAAGCAACACAAGGATGAGTGATAAAAAAATTAGTTTTTTCATGGCGTTAATTTTACAGGACAATGTACCTTGGATTGATTTTATGCACAATGACCTTGATCATTTTGATCTCCACGCTCAGGCACTAATTTTTCTGAGATATTGGGCAAAAAGAAATAAAATGGCATATATCACCAAGCCAAGCAATAAGTTCATTTTCAATGAATTAAAACATTAAATTGGAGTATATCATACTCTTTAGATCCTTTGGAAGTCCATCCCGGATATCCTCCATCTCTCCCAATGAAACGTACTTTCTGAGGTAAATGAATGTGAGGTCTATATATTTTTCAGCAAGTTCGTTCTCGTACCCATAATCATTAATGGCGGCAGGCTCGTCCATTTGCTTAACCAGCTCAACAAACTCATCCATTCGCTTAATCTTCGGCTTTCTTTTCTTTACCCTCCATCCGTTTACATAAACTGCCTTCAAGAACATGGGCAGTTGTGCAATAAACTGCATCGACTCTTCCACAGGGATAATTTCCCGCAGTGCATGCATTATTGATGCGAATATCCTTCCGGCTTTTTCCGTATCCTTTTCAAGGCCCAATTGCTTTGCATAGTCCTTCAAAAATGTGTTCCCCTCGGTTGCATATTGATTAAAGTTGAGTGCCATGATATCTTTTTTTTAATAATTAGTACTGACCTAAAGTTGCTACTTTAATTGAACATCCAAAATGATCTTGGTCATTCCCAAAGTTTGTCCCAATTCCGGGATTTTGTGAATTTTCTATACAACCCAAGTCTGGAATACCTTGACTAAAAAGCAATCCGAGCGCCCTTTGGCGATATAACGGTAACTGACACGCATCATGGTTTTCCATTATTTATGAAAGTACTTTTGATACGCTTCCCCACCGGTACATAAAATAAACGCACCATGAAAAAGATTATCCTACCCACCGATTTTTCCGCCAATGCATGGAACGCCATTTGCTACGCTATGGAGCTCTTCAAAGAAGAGACTGTCAAGTTTTATCTGTTGCATACCTATACCCCAGTATTTTACCGCATGGATTATCTGATTGGCGGCCCCGCTTACAGTGCCATCCCCGATATAAAGGTTGATGTTTCCCTTGCCGGACTGGAAAAAACCTTAAATGATATTCAAGAAAAATTTCCCAATCCAAACCATACCATTGAAACAGTATCGGCTTTCAACACTTTGACGGATGAGATAAACCGATTGGCTGATGAGAAGGACATTGACCTTATCGTAATGGGCACCAAAGGTGCAACCGGGGCCAAGCAATTGTTTTTGGGATCCAATGCCATATTTGTTATACGAAAGGCAAGAATTCCTGTTTTGACCATACCTGAAAACAGCAGATACAAAAAATTGAAGAAAATCCTTTTCCCGACCGATCTATGGTCACGATACAAAAACAAGGAGCTAAACACACTTATTGAAATGGCAGATGAACATTTGGCCGAAATCACAGTGCTCCACGTACATGAAGAGCCTTTGCAGCCATTGACGGATGAACAGAAAGAGAACAAGACATACCTAGAGCGAAATTTGGATGAAATCCCGAACAACTTTGTTGCAATAACAGGCAAAAAGCTGCCCGAAGCCATCTTGGATCATATTGAAGAAAATGAATTCCAGCTTTTGGCGATGATGAATCGGAAACATTCTTTCTTTGAGCGTATTTTACTCAGGCAAAATATTGACCAGATAGGTTTCCATATCAAAATTCCCTTTTTGGTGATCAGGGACACCGCCAGTATCACAAGGTAGATTTCGGGTAATTGGTCTCAGTTGTTTCTTCGGACACCACTTCTATTGCTCCTTCCCCTGTTGGCATTGTGCTCTTGGTGATACGGTTGAATATTATCGTTTCGATAGCCCTTTATCCTTTCGTAGCGCGCCCGGCTTAAATCCAAAGTTCGATATCTGGGCGGTAATGTAGTCCTACGTACCCATATCCCTCCATCAAAATAGAGATAAACACGGGTGGTAAGGTCATAATAAATGCTATACTCTGGAAAATAGACATAGCGGACCACTTCAAGCCTATTGGGGTAAAACCAAGGTGGAGGTGGATGCTGTATGCTTGCGGTCCATACCACGGGACCACATCCGGCAAACAGGAAGATTGCCATGGCAACCAAAACCTTTTTCAAACTGATTATCTGTGTTCTCATCGTTATGTGGTTTACTATATCAAAATAAGTGCCTACCAAGCATTGACCAAATGACCTGAATCATTTCAATCCTCTACAATGTGGACTAGTTTTGATATGGGTGTTGGAAAATGTTGTATTTGAAAATAAGATTTGAACAGATGATAAAAGACCTTTCCAAAAGCTGCAATTACTTGATTGAAAGCATGAACAAGCTACGTGACGCCCACCGTATGACCCAACTATGACACAAAAAAAAAGGGAACAGCATAAAACCATAACATCATGGAAAAGGAAGTGCTATACAATGAAAATTTGCATTTTGAACATAGGCAATGGCGGAGTGAACTCGCCTTTTGGGAGGATGAACTCAAAAGTTTCAACAACCGATTGAGCGAACTTGTCACGCGGTGGACCAAAAAGGAAGTGTTATCCAAAGTGGAGCATTTTCAGAATGAGTTTATCCTGCACGGCGGGGCCATCGAGGATCTTAAAGAATGTATTGATATACATGAGGGACAAATGGCCAGCCAAAGTAAGTCTGGGAAGGAGGTGCTCAACGTGGTCTTGTGCAAAAACCATGTTCAAGTAAGGAGCAAAATGGAATCCCAACGCCTAATCTACGCCAATCTTAAAAAGGACTTTTTTCGATTTTTGACCACATATATGTAATTACACTCATACCTCCTCCGCATTTTGCTTGCCATAAAAGTAGTATGCCCTATCTTTATTCAATAGAAAACAGATAGATAAAATGCGAATCGTTTCTTGGAACGTCAATGGAATACGTGCCACCATCAAAAAAGACTTCTTTGAATCCATAAAGCAGTTGCATCCCGACATCCTTTGCATACAGGAGACCAAGGCCCAGGACGATGAAGTGCAAAGTGCACTGTCCCGTGCGGATGGATATGAACTATACTGCAACTCAGCTGAGAAAAAAGGATATTCGGGTACGGCGCTATTGAGCAGGAAAAAACCAGAAAAGGTCTTGCTTGACATGGGCGTGGCCCAACATGATAACGAAGGGAGAATACAATGTGCGGAATATGGGGATTTTTATCTGGTAAACGTTTATGTTCCCAATTCCGGACAGCAGTTGGACCGACTTGAGTACCGCAAACAATGGGATGCCGATTTTTTGGAGTATTTGAAGGCTCTTGAAAAGAAAAAACCCATTATAGTCTGTGGTGACTTTAATGTGGCACATAGGGCAATCGACCTGAAAAATGATAAGGCCAACTACAACAAAACGGCCGGATATACCCAAATAGAAATTGATGGTATGGACAACTTCGTCGGTTCTGGGCTGGTAGATGTTTTTAGGGAACTGCACCCAGAAAAAGTGGCCTATACCTATTGGAGCTATCGTTTTAAGTCCAGGGAGCGAAATGTGGGATGGCGTATCGACTATTTTTTGGTTAGCCGAAGGCTATTGGAAAAAATAAAATCCATCCAAATATTTTCGGAGATACATGGTTCGGACCACTGCCCGATAGCATTGGACATAAATCTATAGCACGAAAGTCCTGCGGATTATTCTGTTCGGACAATAGCTATAGGGCGGTTACATAACCAAACACCATTTTTTTGAATGCCCTGAAATCCTCTGTGAATGTATCCATTCTCGATTTCAACTTGCCGTGTTGGTCCCGGTACTCTTCATGTGAAGCGCCTTTCTCTGCACGAACTATTCGGGCAAGAAGTTTTTCGTGTGCGATGATGTCGTCTGCTAAATAATCAAAAAGGTCGGCATGTACCTTATCCAGATTGTTCAAGATTTTGCCATATTCTGAAGTAGTGTGGTTCCTGAAATCCTTTTTCTTCAATATTCTGGCAAAAAACCTGGTTTCATCTTTCCAAAAAGCTATGGTGCGAAGCCATTCACGACTTTCTTGATGAAGTTTCTCCAGTCCGACCTCGAGCAAAAATGCGGTCCTGGGATTTGATTTTGTCGCATTCATGGGAGTCCTTTTTAAACGTTTGTCCATTATTTTCTGAGCCAAAATGCTTCTTCTTTTATCCTCTAGAACATACTATCCTATGGTCCCAAATATGCAGGTTTCAACTATCATATAAAATGATTTGAGTCAGCTTATTTGGATTTTTAACGAGTGTCCAAGGATTAGCCAAATTCGGCAACATGCTGCAGTTCATCCTTGTTCAAGAGTACAATGCGACGTGCCTTGCCCATGGCTATCAAACCTTCTTCCCTGAAATCGGTCAATGTGCGTATGGCGGTCTCCGTTGCAGTGCCAACTATTCCGGCCAAGTCTTCTCTGGGAATTTCCAGGCCTTCCTTGGCCCCGGATTTTATCATTCCCTTATCCTGCATGGAAAGCAGGGTCTTTGCCACTCTTTTCCGTACAGAAGAATATGCCATATCCACCAATTGCTCCTGTACCTCTATCAAATTGTTGGAGATAAGCCCAATAAACTTCTGGGCCACTTCCTTGTTCCCAAAGATCAATTGTGTAAACTGTTCCTTGGGTATGCCAAATACCTCGGCCTCTGCCAACACCTCGGCCGACTCCAAGTACCTTCCCCCCTGACTAAGCAACGAAAGTTGACCGAAGAAATCCCCTGTCTTGTGCAGGCCCGTTACCAGCTCCTTTCCGGATTCGGTGGACTTATATGTTTTTATGACGCCCCGCTGCACAAAAAACAGGGTATGGGCAGCATCTCCTTCCATGTATAAAAACTCCTTCTTGGAATAATTCCTTGCACGATACTTTCTGGAGATGTTTTCAATATTGAGATAATCGGAGGCCTCCTTCAAAAATTCGTGGACTCCCTCAACATCCTTGCGCACTTTTTTCTGTAAGAACTCATTCTTTTGGATCCTGCATTCAATGGCGTCAATAAGCTCATGATCCTCAAAGGGTTTGGTCAAATAATCATCGGCCCCAAGGTTCATTCCCCTGCGCATTTCGGTCCTTTCCGTTTTTGCGGTCAAAAAGATAAACGGTATCCCCGCAGTATCATCTTGCTTGTTCAACTCCATCAAAACTTCGTAGCCATCACGCTTTGGCATCATGATATCACATACAATAAGATCAGGTTTTAGTTGACAGGCCATGGTCAGCCCAATTTCACCATCTTCCGCGGTGTTCACATTATACTTGGCAAGCTCCAGAATATCGGCCATATTCTCGCGGACATCCTTGTTATCCTCAATAATCAGTATTTTTTTCATTTTTCAACAGTTTAAAACCTATGTGTTCAAATTGACGATTCTATATTCCAGTCCTGGCTTTGACAGGAAATTTTGTGGTAAACGTGGTGCCCTTGTCCTGTTCACTGACAAAGCTTACCTCACCCTCCATAAGTTCCACATATTGCTTCACAATATGCAAACCTATGCCCGTGCCCTGAATATTTTCGGCATTGCGGGCCCTAAAAAAGCGTTCAAAAAGATGTTCCTGTTCCTCTTTTGGTATTCCGATTCCATGGTCCTCTATATGTATCAACACCTGGTCATCCTTAAAATCTAGGGTTACCGTAATTGTGGTATCGCTGCTTGAGTACTTCATGGCATTCGATAATAGATTGATCAGGATATGCCGTATCAATTTTGGATCTAGAAATACAATGGTCGGTTCTCCCTTGGTTTGCAATAAAACGGAATGGACATCTTTCTTGTCCGAAGTCATTTCCTCAATAAGTGCCTCGGCCAATTGCACTATGTTAAAATATTCGGGTTGGCTTACGGTTTTACCTTCCTCCAACTTGCCCAAAGAGAGAAAATCATTGAGGATGACCACAAGGTTTCTGACATTGGACTTGATTTGCTCAACATACTTTTTTCTTTTTTCCACCTTGTCTGGGGCATTTTGTTTTTCAATGAGAATGGCCGAGGAAAGTATGGCACTAAGGGGTGTGCGGAACTCATGGGAGGCCATGGATACAAAGCGGGATTTGAGTTCGCTGAGTTCCTTTTCCTTTTGAAGGTTCTTGCGTATTTCCTTTTCAACCTGTTTTTGTTCGGTGATGTTACTATAAACGAAGAGAGCCCAAACTTGATCGCCTACAGCCTGTAGCGGTGCAGAATTGACGGCATAAACCTCAGTACCATAATCAATCTCAAAGGAAAGATGTTCCCCATCTAGGGTCTTTTGTATGTCATCCTTTATGCGGTTCATCCGATGTTCTGAGAAAATGGAAACGTCATCAATATGTTTGCCCCTAAAGTCGTCTTGGCTCAAATCGATTCTTGAAAGTTCCTCTCCTTCTATAAAAACGAACTCCATAGCCGCATTGAAGACAAAAATTACCCCCTTTGGAAAATTTTGGGCTATGGCGGAGAAAATTTCCTGGTTGGTCCTTGCCAATTCGGTCTGCTCGGCAAGCCTTTGGTTTGTGTCCACCAGTTTCAGTACGGTCTTCCTAAGTTCGGCCGTGCGTGTCAGAACCTTCTTTTCTAGGGAATCGGCATATTCCTGTAGTTGTTTGCGGCTTTCCTTGAGCTCCCTTTTAATGGTGTGCCGCTCCATGACCAATCCGCTCAGCTTAACCATATCTTTCACCACTTCCAACTCCTTTTTATTGGGTTTTCTTGGTTGATCCAAATAAACCGTGAAAGTGCCCGAGACCACTTCTGCCGAATCCACAATTGGAAATGACCAACTGGCCCCAATATTATTTTCCAATGCAAGCCCCTTGAGTTCGGTCCATTCCTCGCTGGTGGCTATATTCTCTACGATCACTTCTTTCTTTAGGTGGGCCGCGGTGCTGCAAGAGCACTTCTTTGTGCCGACGGGAACACCTTCAATCCCCACTAGCAGTGGTTTTGGAACATTGGGCGCCGCAAATGCCTCAAGCTTTTCAGTTTCAGGGTTGACCGAATAAATGACGGCTTTCCCACTGTCAAGATAGGCCTCCACGCCCCTAATTATTTCTTCTGCCACCTTTCTTAAAGGGCCATCTTGTGCTGCCATTTCCAATACCTGTCGAACCTGGTCCTTTAATTGTTCCTCTTGGACACGCTCTGTGATATCCCTCTGCACCCCAATGAAATGTGTAAGTTTTCCGTTGTTATCATTGACCGGGGTAATGGTGAGCTGGTTCCAGAAAAGTGAGCCATCCTTTCTGTAATTGCGAAGTTCCACCTGGCAACCCTTTCCTTTGGAAATGGCTTTCCGCATAGTCGCAATTGCCTTTTGATCACGGTCATCGCTTTGCAGGAAGCGACAATTTTTACCCAATATCTCGTCTTCCGAATACCCCGTCATTTTTTGGAAGGCGGTGTTACAAAAAATGATGGGCATATCAGGTTTGGTCGCATCTACGATCAATATGCTGTTACTTGCCGCTTCCAAGGCCCTATTGCGCAAATGCAGCATATCTAAGGTCGCCTTATTTTCAGTGATGTCCACTCCTGAGCTCAATGATGCCACCGCCCTGCCCTTTTCGTCCCTTAGGATGGTATTCCGCCACCGGATCAAACGTTTCTTGCCTTGCTTGGTAACAATGTGGTTCTCATAATATTCTTCCAAAGGCCGATTACCATCCATCGTGTCATCAAACAACCTTAAAACGGTATTTCGTTCCGAATTGGGCAGACAGGCCTCAAACCAATCCTTACCCAACAATTCTTCCTTTTGGTAGCCCAATATTTCACAAGTCTTATGGTTGACCTGCTTTATTTTGTGGTCCCGGTCGATCACAACGAACATGGAAGCGGCGGAGTTCAGATAATGAGCCAGTTTTTCCGTTTCAGTGTATTCTTCCTTTATTTTGGTTGGATTTCTTTTTTTTGATATCCTCAAAAGGACCATCAGGGCCCAACCTATGAGGATACCGACCAATACGGCGACTACCGGTACGACCAAATGGGCCAACCATGATTCCCTATCGAGCAGATATGAACCAAGTTCGTCCATATAATTTTTAAGCAAATGTACCGTACTCAAAGGTTCAAATAAATGACCTTTGTCATACTTCCCTAAACCATGCAGGAAATCGTTAAGGGCCGGAACATTTGCCTAAAGGGGGTAAAACGCCATGTCCCCTCAACTAAACCCCATCACATAGGAGACACCGAGGTTCGTTAAGAGGACATGTTGAAGAAAAGTAAAAAATGGATTGAGACCTATGTTACTTCAACAATTTTTGGTGGGCGTTTCTTGGCCTGTTCCTTTTTGGCCAATTTAAAACTAAGGATGCCATCATGGTACTTGGCCTTGATTTCTTCCTCTTTCACACTTTCGGGCAATTGGAGCGACCGTTCAAATGCATTGTAGCTGAACTCCCTTCGTGTATAGTTGTCTTCTTTTTCTTCTTCGGAGTGTTCTTTTTTGGCCGAAATGTTGAGACACCCATCCTCAATGGTGACATTGAAGTCCTTTTTGCCGAATCCAGGAGCAGCAAGCTCTATCTCAAAGTCTTCATCAGTTTCCTTGATGTTCAAAGCTGGTTCCATGGTTTTGCCATTCCAGAATTTACTTGGTAGCATATCGCGAACCCATTTGCGGTTGTCAAAAAAGTCATCCATGTCGAAAAAATCTTGTGTGATCAGATTTCCCCAGGGTCTTTTTCTAAATTTTACGAGTGACATAACAGTATTTTTTAGATTAAACAATCATTTATTTTGATAAGGAAAAGTACAATGGAACCCTTATTCCTGAAATGATCCAGATCAGTATCCTAGGGATTGCCATAAAATTATTTGATTCAATCAGGGCACTGGCTTGGGCAGATGACCAAGTAGCACAAATTGGGTTTTATTTGGTGTGACCTTCATGCGGTAAATGAAAAGCAGGAAGATTAGATTTATTTACTTGAATTTTAACTTTTGGCAATTTTGATTGTTTAATGGTTTGGTTTACAAAACTTTTAATCCCTCCTCAAACAATGTAATTCCCAAGGGAAAACTCTTATCCATACTCATATTGCAGTGTTCCTTAATTCTTTTATGAGGCCTTGCTCTTGGAATAAATCTAGTACCGGGTAAATAACATATCAAATGCCACTTATTGGGTAAACCAACTAAGTCAAGTATCTTTGAGGTTTAATACCCTATGTCTGTGCTGTATCTTACCAAAAGACATTTATGCGTTCTAATGGCCTTGGGAATTGTTTTAATCTCCTGCAAAAACAGGCAAGAACCCTCCATTAACCAAAAAAAGAGTGTGACGCCAGTTTCGGTGTTAATGGAAATGCCAGATAGTATATCTGTTCCCCATGGAATGGTATGGATTCCTGGTGGTATTTTCGAACAGGGGGCGATATCTTCAGACAGTTTTGCCATGAAGCATGAGCATCCCAAACACACTGTTGCTGTTGATGGTTTTTTCATGGACGTCACCGAAGTTACCAATGCGGCATTTGCCAAGTTTGTGGAAGAAACTGGGTATTTGACCGTTGCTGAGCGACCGATTGATTGGGAAGAGGTGAAGAAACAGGTTCCATCAGGTACACCTAAACCACACGATTCCGTTTTGAAGCCCGGTTCGTTACTTTTTAAAATGCCCAAACATCAGGTGACCAATCTTGCGGATTACTCGCAGTGGTGGGATTGGAAGGTGGGCACAAATTGGAAACATCCCCAGGGCCCACAAAGCGACTTGAATGGAAAAGAGGAACAACCTGTGGTCCATATTGCCTATGAGGATGCTGTGGCCTATTGTGAATGGGCAGGGCGTTCGCTACCAACAGAGGCAGAGTGGGAACTGGCCGCCAGAGGAGGCCTGAAAGGGGCCATTTTTCCTTGGGGAAACCAAACAGATTTACTGAACGAACGTGCCAATACCTGGAGTGGGATTTTTCCCGTTATAAATGATGCCGCTGACGGCTTTCAAAATAAAGCACCGGTAGGTTCCTTTCCACCAAATGCCTATGGACTGCACGACATGGTCGGCAATGTGTGGGAATGGACACAAGATTGGTACAATCATAACTATTATACGGAAAGAGCTGCCAATAGGGACACCATAAAAAACCCTAAAGGGCCCTCTTCGGCCTTCAATCGCTATAATGCTTACGCCAGTGAAAAGGTAATCAAAGGTGGATCATTTCTCTGTAACGCCAATTATTGTGCAAGCTATCGTGTCTCTGCACGCATGGCCAATTCGCTTGACTCATCACAGGAACATTTGGGTTTCAGAACGGTTCTGCGCACAACCTCTAAAATTGATAGCAAGTAATCGCATCATCTTTATATGAACAAAACCGTTCCATTTCCAAAGGACCAATCAATTATAGCCCCTGCTGTATATTGTGCGGTTTGTAACAGGTATTCCTCCCATAGCACCATATCTTGCGGTTTCCACCACCAGTGAAGGTTCCCAAGGCGTGTCATCTGCATATTGAAGCCATACGGTTTGAACCAACTTTGCTTTTAACCATTTTCCATCCTCCGGATAAGAATAATTGGTGGTGATTACCAATCTATTGTCTTTCCACTCGGTTTTAGAAACGGGCGGAGGCAAGGTTCGGCCCGTTGTTATACCGTTTTGTGTTTTACTACCGTCAAGGGCATAGCGATATCGGATTGGGGGTTGTATTTCTCTTGGAACAAACAGGATTCTTTCTATCTCAATTTGGTCATCCGTATGAATGATGGAAATTTCGTCGCCCCATCCACTGCCCAAAGTGGGTGAAGGTTCTATGGCAGGTCCCCTTCTTGGAGGTGAGGATTTAAGAATTGTTGTTGACCAAGAACCTGAAAAATTAGGCTTGGGCATTGCCTCAGAGCGTTCCGATAGGACGGCCCTATCCGAACGCGCATAAGTCTCCACTGGCTCTCCCGTACCGGCTTTTGGGGGAATATAGGGGTCTTCAGCGTATCTCGGCACACGTGGATGTGCTACCAAAGAGGCTTCATATTCTGCCACGATTCCATCCATTATAGGTATGACCCAGGGATAAAAATCCTTGACATCGACCTCTTCCCTGGGATCAACGTTCAGGTCGAACAATCTGATAAGGTTATCGGGTTCAGGGTTCAGTTCTGTTTTGAAATAGTACCACATTTTCCAATTATGCCACTTAACGGCCATCACATGGCCCTCACGTGCCAAGAAAAGAGCACTTTCCCTATTTGATTTTTCCTGGTTACCTGCAAGAAAAGGTAACTGGTCCACACCATCAATTATTCGGTCTTTGGGCACAAATTCTGGAATGCCCGCAATGGTCATCAAAGTTGGAAACAAATCCACCTCATGTACCAATTGGTTCGACACCTGGCCTGGCTTGATTTTATTTGGCCATCTGGCAACAAAGGGTGTCCGAATACCTCCTTCCATGGCGGAATTATAGTAGCCCCTCCAAGGGCCAGCAGATCCACGCCAAGGGCGCCTCATCTCGGCTCCATTGTCCGTGCACCATATAACCAGCGTGTTTTCTTCAATACCCAAACGTTTAAGTTCATCCAACAACAAGCCCACATTGTGATCTACGTCGGCCATGGCATCAGCAATATCGCCAGAGCCAGTTACACCTTGTTTATCAGGATGTGGAAGGGTAGGAAAATGAATTTGGGTCATAGGATAGAACAAGAAGAAAGGCTGTTGCTTCTTGGCGCTCCTGTTAATGAAATCAACCCCTTTAATGGCTGCTTCTCGATCTATAGTTCTCCTGGCCTCCAAATTATAAGGTTTTACCTTTTTTGCAGCCTGACCTGATACCCCTTCCCAGATATATGGTGTTTCAAATTTACTGGGGTCAAAACCATCAAAAGAGGTAAACTGTGCGGTATGACTAGTGCCAGGTATGCCCCACCATTCATCAAAACCTTGATGGGTAGGTTCCCTATTGCCATGCCAGTTGGGGCCACCAACATGCCATTTACCATATAGTGCCGTGGCATAGCCTGCGGTCTTAAGACCTTCCGGAATGGTTTTTTCCCATAGTGTCATTCCATGACCAGCAGCACCCTCCCCTGTGCGTACCGCATAGCGCCCAGTGAGAATGGCTATTCTTGACACCACACATGAATACTCAACATTAAAGTTATTCAGCCTAATCCCTTCTTCACCAATCTTATCAATATTCGGAGTTTTGATCCCACGTGCACTGCCGTAGGCACTAACTTCGCCTATACCCAAATTGTCCGGAAAAATCAATATGATGTTGGGTTTTTCTTGGCCATGCACGGTCAGGGTGCTCAGATAACCGATTAACATCAAAAGAATGGAAAAAAAATTGGTCAGTTTTGTCTTCATGTGAAAGCTTTTTTGGTTGAAAGAATGATGAGATATGAAAATGTTTTCTAGCTCATTTTCAGTTGGATAGATTTTAGAATCGTGAATTTATAGATTTTTTTTTGATTGATGCGACGGGAAGCTACTTAAGTTAAAAAAGGAGGTTTCTCCTTAAGAAAATACCAATGCCAATATCCCATGGTGACATACGTACATGACCAAAATTGAAGAAGGTTGGAGTAATTATCATCCATTACCGCAAGTATGCAAATGGATAAGAAATGTCCACAATAAGTTAGTTGGCCTAATTGCGGACCTGAAAGTCAGAAAACAACCCAAGCCATTAAATTAAAGGTTTTAAAGGTATTTCTTTAAGTTGGGAATATTTCTAAATGATTATGGAGGAATTGAAGAATCGGATTTACTTAATTGATATATAAAAAATATATTTTTAGAGTCTCGCTGAATGGATCTTGAAAGTTTTCCTACATTTTCAAACAGTTCTTTTTAAGGGTAGATTTAACCCTAATGGATAGCAATGTCCCTCAAGATTCCAAAAGCACTAAAATCTTTTGATGTACCCTACTCGGAGTGAATATTGGTCGTCTCGGGAATCTGCGGCAAATTCGATGCGGTCATAGGCGATTTCGGAATAAATGACATGTGTGTCCCCCAACAGTTTTCGAAAACCGGCCGTTATATTATTGGACCGAAGTCTTGTGCTGTTTCCTAGCAAAATGTTGTTTGTGCTGTTGTCCGGGGAAAACCCTGCACCTACACTTACACTGAAATAATCATCCGCTCCTCCAAAATAATATCTTGTTGTAAAGGCATGTGCATCGGCCACACCATCGTCCAACATTGACAAATAACTCCTAAAGTTGAACCAATAGTTTTTATAGTATTTTCCCAGTCCAAAAGCATATACCCATGTGGCATCGGTAAATTTCAACAACCTAAATCCTGCATCCGCCTCAAAGGCAGCAGGAAGGTTGGCATACAGGGAGAGACCGGCCCTATATTCAGGGAAAATTCCCTTATCACTTGACACTCCTCCATTTAAATAGGCATAAAAAGTGTTGGAAATCCGGGGATAAAAATCAACTTCAAACTGTGTTGTGCCCGTTCCAAATCGATTGCCATAATTGAATCGTCCAAAAATGGGACCCAGACCGGACCATCTGCCGTAATGCAGGCTCGCCAAATGCCATGGTTGGTCAAAACGCTCTTTAAAATGAACAAAACTATAGGATACCCCTGCCTCGTTCCGAACGGACCCTGTTCCAATGCTCCTAAACAACGAACAGGCCGTGGTGGATTTGGGATGGTATTCCAGGGTCTTATCCAAAGTTCCACTGGCCTCTCGGTAATTTTTCAAGGTCATCAATATCTTGGCCTTAAGAACCAACAGACTCTCGGAATCTTCATTATGTTCCAAGCCTTTATTTACGATTTCCAGGGCAGTTTCAGGGTTTTTGTCCCAATATTCCAAACTGGCATAGGCCAAAGCAGCATCTTCATAGTTTTTATTCTCTTCAAAAACAGCTTCTAAAATGTTTTTAGCCTTATCCATTTGGCCGTCCCATGTGTATAACCTCCCCAAAAAAATCCTGAAATCGATGTTTTCTGGGACCTTTTGGGTTGCAATCGTCATCAATGCTATGGCCTCTGGGTAATTCTTTTTCTCAAAAGCTTCCTTTCTGGCCCTCATGAACATCTCATCGGCCGTTATGTTTTCCTGAGACCAGGCGGTACCTATGCAGAGCAATAGGCCAAACATCCATAGGTATTTTGTCATAACACGAAAGGCTTGCATGTATCTGTACTTAAAATTGAGCGTTTACTGTGCCATTACTTCTTTTCCAACTTTGCCCAGACCTGTCCTGCTCATTGTTCCCCATGATTTTTTCCCGCGGATAAGGTCAATGTTTCCCTGCAGGGAAGCCCACAAAATAAAGGGGTGAAAAAAAATGGGTTCCAAAAATGCGGTAAGGACCAATTTGTACACATAGTTGGTTTTTTTGTATTGCTGAAACGAATATTCCTCAAAGAAAAGGGCCGTTACGGAGTAGAGCACCGCAAAACCATAGGTTACCATGGAAAAGCCCAGGACAAAGAACCAATTGATCTGTCCCATGATCAACAATGCTATGAAAAAAAGAATGCCCGTGAATTCCACAATGGGTGCAAGCCATTCAAAAAAGAGCCAATACGGCGTACTCAGTATACCGAGCACCCCATATTTTGGGTTGAACAACATGCTACGGTGTGTCCATAAGGTTTCCATTGTGCCCCGTGTCCATCGGTTCCTTTGCCTCCGCAATATGGTCCAATTTGGTGGGACCTCTGTCCAACAAAGTGGGTCGGGGATAAAGCCAACGCTGTACTCCTCTTTCTTGGCCCGCATCAGTCTTCTCATACGCACCAATAGCTCCATATCCTCTCCAACGGTCTTACTGTTATATCCGCCAGCCTCGATAACGGTTTCTTTATCGAACATGCCAAAGGCACCGGAGATAAGCAAAAGGCCATCCACCCTAGACCAGGCCATACGCCCCATCAAAAATGCCCTGAAGTATTCGATGGTCTGTGCCCTGACAATAAACTTTTCGGGCAACCTTACCTCGGTAATCTTTCCATCTTCAATGACACATGAATTGGCAATGCGGATTATACCTCCCGAGGCAATCACCTTTTTCTCGTTGTTCAGGAAAGGCTTGATCAGTTTCAGCAGGGCATCACTTTCCAAAACACAGTCCACATCTATACAACAAATGATATCATGCTTGGAAACGTTAATCCCGGCATTCAGGGCATCTGCCTTGCCCCCATTCATTTTGTCCACCACCGTCAAGTTCTTGAAGGATTTAAAGGTGGACCGATATATCTGCCTTACCTGCTGGGAAGGAAGAATATCAAAATACAGGGAATCGTCCTTTATTAAATGAAAGCTGTCGATGAGTTTTGTCAATGTGCCATCCTTACTGCCATCATTAATGATTACGATTTCGCACGAAGGGTAGTTTACGGTCAACAAAGACCTTACATTTTCAACAATATTGGCCTCTTCATTGTAGGCCGGTGCCAATATTGAGATGGGGGGCAAACTGGTGGACTGCAACAGGGCCATTTCGTCCCTTTGATTGTTTATGCGCTTGTATTCCCGTATCTCAAAAAATGAAAAGAAGGCGGAAAAGGAGTAGCCTGCATAGGCAAGGATGCCGTAGACCAGAAAAGACCAACTGATTATCTCAATTATTTGTTGCGTGGGGAATTCCATCACAGATTTGGGTTAAGATTGGACAACATGCTCTTCTCGGCCCTAAGTAGTTCAAGACGGATTTGCCATTCCTCTTGCTGTGTGAAAGCAGACTTCAGTACTTGGAGCATCTTTAGGTCGCCCAATATTTGAACGGATTTCACGATTTCTTTTTTGACTAGTTGGTCCTCGGAAAAAAACTGCGGTATCACTTTGTCCAAAAGACCTTCGTAATTGAACTTGCGCAAAGAACGGACCGTTTCCTTTCGGACAGTACGGTCGTGATGATGCAAGAAGGGAACCAGTTGGGGAATATGTTCAAATTGGTTGAATTGCTGTATCATTCTTATGGAAAAAACCAGCACGGTTGTGAGTTCATGGTCCAACCATTTGGAAAAATCCGGTATGGGTCCTTTGTAAATGTGCTTTATACCATCTTCAATATGAATCTGTTCCCAAAGTGTCAACTCTTTATTCAATTTGGCAAAAAAGGACAATGGATTGTCCTCCGCCGTTTTAATAAAATAATAGATGGCCTGAGCCCTTACCGAGTGGTGACGATCGTTTAAATATCTGGCCACTACACCGGGGCGCCTTACCAAAAGTTGTGATAATACATGTATGGCCCTGGATTTTTCGTACCATTTCCCATTCTTTAAGGAATCTAGGACAAACTCATCCAACCGAAGTTCATGGAATATCCTTTTAATGGAATTGGATGATTCCCCTTTGAGATTTTCATTGTATTCCAGAATTTGGCGAATGGCCATTTTTTTCTGCAGTGAGGAAACCAAATGGCGGTTCCTGAAATTTTTCACCTCGGCTCTAAAATCAAACTGCTCATCAAAAAGATAGTTGTTCAAAAATGCATCTATCCGATCCTGATATGACCGCTTACGTTGTTCCCGTCCATTTTTATATTTTCTGAGAAAGACCAATGCCAGCACTATGATGGCAACCAATAGAAAAAATAGGATTGCAAACAGCACATTGACCTTAAGAATCCAAGGCGAATCTTCCAATATATTGTTGAGAGTGGCCAATCAATAACTTTCTATGGTCCGTTTCACCCTTAGCGATAGTTCGTTGGGACTGAAGGGCTTGGTTATAAAATCGTTTACCCCCATCATGAACGCATCTGTTATAATCTCTTCCTGATTGGAGGTGGACAATACAATGATGGGCAAATTGGGAGTGTTGTTCTTGATGTGTTCTATAAGCTCGGTCCCAGTTACAAATGGTAGCATCAGGTCCGTGATGACCAATTGGATGGAGTCTTCCTCTTCCAATATCTGCAATGCTTTTTTTCCATCCTCTGCGATAAGGACATCATATCCATCGCTAGTCAACTTAAATTGTAACGATTTGGCGACCATGGGATTATCCTCTATAATCAAGATTCTCTTTTTCATACTGTTTTAATTGGGGGAATTCTTTCTCTAATTCATTGGTTATCAAAATCGATTCGTCTTCCAAGGATTTTGCCAAATCAGGTATTTCCGCATCCTCCGCATCATGGCAAATGATATCGCAGATGTCTCTGCCTTTGTCATTGCCAAGCATGGCAAAAGTGGGTTTCACATTGTGAGCGATTTCTCTCGCTGCATTATAATTACCATCCGTTATTGCTGTTTTTAGTTCTTCAAGTTTAGCGGACACAGATTCGAGAAAAAGCTGAATGGACTCTTGGATGAATTCTTCGTTGTTATCGGAAAGTTTTATCAAGTAGTCCAAGGAAAACACCTTGGTCTGTTTTTCCGTTTTTGGAACCAAATCCATATGGGTGACCATCTTATCAAGGTCTTCTTCGCTAATGGGATAGGCAAGTTTTAAATAAGTTCCATGACTTGTCGCATTATTTGAATCTTGGTTGCCTACAACTACCATGGCCAATACTTTTTGTAGTTCATGAGATATGTATTCCATCAACTTGAACGGATCCAAAGGAGCAATGTCCTGGTCCATAACGATCATGTCGTAAGGGGCGTTCTTTACCTTTTGTATGGCATTGAAGCTATCGGAACAGGAGTCCATTTCCCATTCGTTGCGCGCTGCAAACTTCTGAAGAGACACTGTTAGGTCTTCATTGCTGCCCACTAGTAAAATCCTTTTCAAAGTACTGCCAATATTAGAAATCCGTTTGTTATCATTAACATTTTTATCAGCAATAAATTGTATTAATCTTTCATTATTTGTAATAAATTACTTAATAAATATTCAGACAATACGTCTTTCAATGTTTCATAAACCACGGGCTTGGTCACATAACCATCCATTCCATGCTCCAAGCACCTTTCTTTTTCCCCTTTAATGGATCTTGCCGTAAGGGCTATTATGGGCACGCGGGTATCGCCTTTCTCCATTTGCCTAATCTTTTGTGTGGCATCGTATCCGCTTAAAAGCGGCATTTGGATATCCATAAAAACAAAATCGAACTTGTCTTCCTCGAAGCACTTCACCGCCTCAAAACCGTCGTGTGCCTCAACTATGGTAGATTTTGGGACTATTTTTTGTAGTAGGGTCCTTGCTAACAATCTGTTCACGGGATTGTCCTCCGCTACCAAGATTGTTGGTTCCAATTCTTCTAGACTTACCTCTTCGGGACCTTTCTTCACGGATTCTGGTGCTATTTTCTTCTGGGGACGCCCTATTTTGTCCAGAACGGACTGTAATTGTCGTAGCATGATCGGTTTGGTCAAATTAAACTGGACGCCATGCCTATGGCATGCATTATTTATGGCCCCATCCTCTACCGAGCTGTGCAACAGCATGATGGGCAGAATTTCCGGTCCCATGTTGAAGTTGTCCCTGATGTGCTGGATTACCTCAATACCATTGAGGTATGGCATATTATAATCGACGATTGCCAAATCAAAATCTTTTTGTTCTTCCAGGATTTCCAGCGCTTCAATGCCGCTTTCGGCCAAAACAGCCTCAATTTGGTATAATCGTAGAATATCCTGCAGGATAATCCTGTTGTTCTTGTTATCGTCAATTACCAAGACTTTCTTCACTTTCGAAGAACCGGTCTTTTTGGATTTGCTGGGACCATCCGTAGTTTCAAACTCAATGACAAAGGAAAAGACGCTGCCCTCGTTGAGTTTGCTTTCCACTTTTAAATTGCTTCCCATAAAGTTTAGCAAGCGGTTGCTGATGGTAAGTCCCAAACCGGTTCCACCAAATTTCCTGGTGGTGGAGGCATCCTCTTGGTCAAATGCCTTGAAAATTTTCTCCAAATTGTGTTCCGCAATCCCCACTCCGGTATCCCTAATGGAAAAAACATAGCACTTTTTGGTTTTGTCCTTCCCCAATTCCGGACTATACCTAACCTTCAATTCCACCTCCCCTTCGTTGGTGAACTTTACGGCATTGCCCAAAAGATTGGTCAAAACCTGACGGAGGCGAACGGAGTCCGCAAAAACATAGGGATCAACATCGGAGGACACATCCAGCAGTATTTCCAGTCCCTTGGCATGGGCCTGGTGCTTTACTATATCCATGGTCTGGTCACAAAGCTCCAAGAGATCGACTTTCTCAATACTCAGCTCCAGTTTGCCCGCCTCAATTTTTGAAAAGTCGAGTACGTCGTTGATAATATCAAGAAGGTGGTTTGCCGAATTGAACACTGTATGCATGTACTCTTGTTGACTTTCGGACAACTCGGTTTTCATCAAAAGATCGGTAAATCCGATTATTCCGTTCAATGGGGTCCTGATCTCATGGCTCATATTGGCCAAAAACTCCGATTTGGATTTGCTTGCCGCTTCGGCTTTTTGTTTTGCCTTTATCAAAGAAGTTTCATAATTCTTCATGGCCGTAATGTCCTGGAATATTCCATATACTTTGCCATCCGCCTCCGAACCTTTTGTCCTGCCAATGATCCGCACCCATTTTTCGTTGGATTTGGCCGTTGTCAACTTCAGTTCCATATCAAAGGAATGCGATTTTTCCAAAGCATCTTGCATGGCCTGTTGCAATTTCCTTGATTCTTCTTCATCATAAAATGAAAGCATGCTTTCCATGCTGGGAACAATATCGGTGGGGACCTCGTATATCATTTTTGTGATTGGGCTGCACGCCAATGCTTGCTTATTGCCATCGTACTCCCAACTCCCGATCTTTGCAATCTCATTGGATTGTTCCAGCATGTCTTGCAACCTAAGGCGCTCCATTACATTTTCCTTAAACTGGGTAATGTTGGCGGTGTATATTAACAGACCGCCCACTTCATTATCATGCGTGTACCATGGCTTTACCTCCCAGGTTATCCATTGCTTGGATCCATCCTTTCTTTCAAAAACTGCTTCGTCACAGGTATTAATGGCCCCTGCCAAGCATTCTTTGTGTATTTTCTTCCAATCGTCATCAATTTCTGGGAAAACATCATAATGGGACCTTCCGATAACCTTTTGGGTTATGTTATAGTCCTCCAACCATTTTTTGGAAGCCGCCAGGTAAACCATGTTGGTGTCGAACATGGCAATAGCAGTGGGGGCTTCCTCAATGAACAGTCTATTCTGCTCGGTACTGGCCTGTAGTGCCAGTTCATAATTCTTTTGGGTAGAAATGTCCCAATTGGTTCCCATTACGCGTATTACCTCGCTTTGCTCATTCAAGAGCACAGAACCTTTTCCCCGTATGTAATGAATGGAGCCGTCTGGCCATATAACCCTAAAGTCCGCCTCGTATTTGCTCTTGTTCTTAACGGCATCTTCCAATTGTTCCAGTATTCTGCCAAAATCCTCTTCATGAACATGTTTTTTCCATAGTGCGAAGGTCGCCTCCTCCTTTTCCCTTTGAAGACCATAGAGGTTGTACATGTTATCGTCCCATTCCAGATTTCCTTGTTCAATGTCGTAACCCCAAACACCAACAATTGAAGCGTCAAGAGCCGCCAATACTTTTTCGTTGGCAACTTTATAGTTTCGTTCCGCCTCCACAGTTCTTGAAATGTCCCTGAACGCAACTACGGTATTAAATCCACTTCCAGCTTTAATGGAATTGAGTGTTATCTCAACCGGAATTTTCTTACCCCTTTTTTCCAACAGCTTGGTTTCCATGGTAGAGACATGGTTCTCCTGGGCCAATTCCAAACTGTCGTGTTCCGATTCCGGATCTGGTTGTATGGCGTGAAAGGCTTTAAGGTGTTCTTCATGTTCTTTGGTGAAATTTCCAGCGATCAGCTCTGAAAGGTCCTTGCCCTTCAGGTCAGATTCAGCATACCCAAAAATCTTCTTGGTAAGGGCGTTTGAAAGCAGAATTTTTCTGGAACCATCGATTATCACCATTGGGTTTGGGGTAGTGTTCAAGTAGGTATTGGTGATATGGAGCTCTTGTTCGGCCACCCTTCTATCTTTCTCCAATTGGTTTATGGATGGGATGACCACCATCAAGATAAACAACACAGAGGTAATAAATGCAACCCCTAAAATAGCTATGGAAAAATCTGGTGCCAACAGGCCCTTTCTGTATAGTAGGAGTACCGATGAACAAAGCGCCAATATCAGTACGGACAATTGAAAAAATAATCTTCTCATCAAATGGCTCCCTATTTTTTTTCCAATAAAAAGCTCGGTTAGTCCATACGTCGGGATAAGCAATGAAATGGCTATGCTGGCCAATAAAAATCCTATGGCCGTGTGGACCGCCATGGAGGAAATGAAGGAGATTTTATCTACTGTTGATATTTGCAGAAAAAAGGCAGACATGGCAAGAAAGGCAAAAAAAGCGACCGATTGGGCCAAGTAGGCGGCCACATTCAAATATCTGGGTTTTCTTACCGAAATGAGAAGCAGCGACACGCCCAACAATATAAAGGACAGGGAAGTAACCGATGACATTCTTCCTGGGGTCGGATTACCGGACAAAATTCCATCTAAGTCACTGACCATGGCTTGATCTATGCCAAGATTGACCCCAGCTATGTCCTGATACAAGGTCAGTAATCCCAAACATAGCAATATACCATTAACAACATGGGGTATGGCCATATTGCCCTTTCTAACATTTAAGAAAATAACCATTGCCAACAGCATGAAGGAAAATGCAGTATTGAACTTCATGGTCGGAAGACCGGTAACATTATAGGTAAGAGCTTCAATCTGAAGAAGCCACCCCAATAGTACAACAGCTGATACCACTATTAGTGTAATGGCTATACTGACTATGGTTTTCTTGAGCATTTTGGATGTATTAAACAAAATTGTAACGAAATACTTACAAATATTATTGTAAATTACTCGTTCTGTGTAATCCTTTATTTAATTCGCATATTGGGAAATATCTCAGATGGACTTAACGAGGATGAAATCAAAAAGCTCATGGTTGGAGAAAAACCAATTCATTATGAAAGCGGTAAAAAGTAAATAAAAGTGGGGATCTCGGACGAAATCAAAATAGTCATATAGTATCCTTTCTGTACTTCGGCGCTTTTATGGGACTCATAGACACATTTAATATCATCAGGTATTCAATCCCAAAGCATAAAAAATTTGCATAATGCCACCTTCTGACCGACTTTTGACCTCTAAAACAATATCAGCATGGAAAAGACGGTATCGGAAGCCATAGCATACAGACGTTCGGTCCGGGTCTATCGGGAAGAACCGATTGATCCCGAAAAGGTTAAGGCATGTATCGAGAATGCCGTATTGGCCCCTACGAGTTCCAACCTACAGTTGTGGGAGTTCTATCAGGTTATCCATTCAGATACCAAAGCCAAAATTGTGCATGCGTGCATGAATCAACCTGCGGCCCGGACTGCGCAGCAACTGGTTGTGGTTGTGGCGCGAAAGGACAAATGGCGGGACCGTGTCCAAGCCAATATTGGGTTCTTGGAAAAGAGTTTTGGAAAAAAGCCCAAAAGCGAGTACAACCAGCGTGAAAAATTCGTTTTCTCCTACTACAATAAACTCATCCCCACACTTTATTCTGATTTTCTGGGCATACTAGGGTTCTTTAAATACGTCTTTTTCAATGTAGCGGGGTTGTTTAGACCCATGTACCGACAGGTCCGGTCGTCCGATATGCGTATAGTGGCCCACAAAAGTGCTGCCCTTGCTGCGGAGAATTTCATGCTCTCCATGGCCGCCATAGGATACGATACCTGCCCTATGGAAGGGCACGACAGCCTTCTGGTAAAAAAAGCACTGGGATTACCCGGCGGCGCCGAGATAACCATGGTGATTGCATGTGGTATCCGAGAACCTGAAGGGGTATATGGCCCACGATTCCGGGTACCTTTTGAGCAAGTGTACAAGCGGGTTTAGTCTACCCCCTTTGGTTATGGTTGATTCCCCATTTTTTAAGGTGAAGCAGGTCATCGAATCCCATAAGCTTTGATTAAGTTTCATTTCCACGGATAAGGAAATTAGTTCGTCCATGACCTTCTCAACAGCTACAACATCTTTTGGCAAAACGCTTTAAAAAGTAAGCTGGGTGTGAATTTCCACATCGCTTGACTGAATTGATTTTTGGCCCAAAATTATTGATGGACTAAAAACCATGATTGACAAGATTACGATTATCCCTTTCATACAATATGGATTTTATTCAATTGGTGATCTTTTCTGAACCTTGCCATTCTTGAAAACCGTATTGATGGTCAATGTATTGGCAATTTCATCTAAAGGATTTTTATCCAGCAATATCATATTGGCAATTTTACCCACTTCTATGGAGCCTAAACTGTCTTGGGCTTTCATCATTTTTGCGGCGTTCAAGGTTCCCATTTTGATGATCTCCAACCGATCCATTCCGCCCAATTCGAACAACTGCATTTCTTCATGCAAACTATGGCCCGGTAAAACAAAAGTTCCCGTATCCGTCCCCAAGGCAAAATTTATACCGTTACGCTGTAAGGCCTTGATATCCTCTACCTGAAAAGAGACAATGTCGGTAAGGTGAATATCCTCTTTATGTAGATATTGTTTCCAAAATTTGATGTTGTCATTTGATCGCGCAATGTAGCCGGAATCGTTGGCTTTTGACAAATCGGCTTCATCGAACACCTTTTCCTTACGAATGGCTTCCACCCATTCGGGATGTAGAGGATATGAAAAACCTTTGTCAATCATGAAGGTGGTAATGAACGACGGTTTGATGGTATACAACTTTTCTAAAAGCAGGGTGTCTTTTTCAAAATCCAGATCAATCCCGGTCCAGTGGACAAAGTTTTGGATACCGGCATCCAATGCCATTTCCAATTCCAAATTGTCACTTACATGCGCAAAAACCCGTGTTCCATTTTTGACCGCCTCTTTCTGGACTTTGTTTATGAACGATTGTGGCATTCTTTCAACCAGTGGTGGATGAGGTCCGTCTTCAATGGTGAGCTTTATACCCACAATGGGCTGCTTGCTTACTTTTTTTACCAGTTCTTCGATTTGCAGGGTGTCTTTCAACAGAAACACCGTTTTTCCATCAATCCAATTGCCTTTGTACGTTTTAACGGGATGCCGGCCCTCCATAGTGAAGTGCTGACTTGTATGAAATACGTAGGGTGCCGGGATACTGTCTTGATTGCCCCGCTTTCGCATCTCGGAATAATAGGCATTGGTGCATAAACTTCCCCCAGTAATGAAGACAGATGTCACTCCGTAGTGCACATACTTAGGAAAGTCACTTTCAAAATCATTTGTGTGGACATGGCAGTCAAATAGCCCTGGAATAAGGTATTTACCCCTACCATCTACAGTTTCATTACCCCCTCCAACAACCTCTTTTCCCACAGCAGCTATTTTGCCCCCTTTGATGCCAATGGAAACTTCCTTTTGAAGCTCGTTACCGGTACCGTCGATAAGATTGACGTTTGTAATGACCATGTCATACGCTGTTGCTGGCTTTGAACTGCAACTGTAAATGACCCACAAAGCGATTAAAACAATACATTTTTTCATTCCAGGCGATTTAAATAAGTGGTTGAACCAAAATATAAGCAAAAAAGAGGCTGGCAAAAAATTCTGTGACAGAATCGAATCGATCCAAACTACTTTCTTGTAATTGAAGGAACCCATATCATAGCTATTTCAACGATAATAAGGGGAACAAACGAAAACAGCCATTCGTTGACCGTTCTTAGCAACTCTGGATCATCAATTGCACCGTATAGAAAATCCAATGGCAAAATTTGATAGAGCCTAATAAAAACAAAGGCCAAGGCACAGGTGTAACTTCTGACCATGAACTGTCTATGGGCCACAATATTTTTTCGTTTTATTGCCACCCAAGCCAAAGAAGTGGTCAAAAGAAACAGCAATGCTAATATGACCAGTGAATAGCGGCAGCCAATGCAATCATAAATGAGTGAGAGTCGAAAAGCTGAAATTCCTGCAATTATGGACCCAATTATGTACAGCTTACCGGCAATTTTATGATAGGAGCCATACTTTTTACGAATGGAAGGCCAAAACTGAATGGGTCCGAGAAAAAGCGAGAAGGTCGCTCCGACCATATGGGAAATGAACCAAACTTGGTTTGATTCAAATCTTTCATTCCTGTATCCAAAAAAATAGCCGAGAACATTATAAAAATAGAAGTATGCCGAAACGGAAACAATAAACGTCCAAAAAATAATTAGAAGAAATGTTTTCGTTTTCATTGATCCACTTCTTTAATGGGTATTAAAATCCAAAATCACATGGCCCCAAGATAGGCAAACCACCTAGGGACATGGCCGAATTTTCAGCAAATACCGAACATTTGGTTACATTGACCGTATTCCAGCCACTTAAATTTTGATTGAACAATAGGGCATTATTGAACATGGCTTCCATATCGGTAACATTGCCTACATCCCAGCCACTGATATCTTGATTGAATGATGCCGCATTCCTGAACATGGTAGCCATGTCCGTTACCTTGCTTACGTTCCAAGAACCAATATCCTGATTAAAGACAATGGCCCCATCAAACATGCCATCCATAAGCGTTGCATTTTCAACATTCCATCCACCAATATCTTGATTGAAAGAACTTGCCTGATTAAACAGGTTTCTCATTCTTTCAACATTGGCCACATTCCATTCGCCAATATCCTGATTAAAAGCATGGGCAAAACTAAACATAGATTGCATATTGGTGACTTGACCTACATTCCATCCACTAATATCTTGATTAAAAACGGTCGCCTCTGAGAACATGCCGCTCATATCGGTGACATTACTTACATCCCAACTGCTTATGTCTCCATTAAAAGCGTGCGCATCGCTGAACATATACACCATCTTAGTAACGTTGCTCACATCCCATGAATTCAAATCCTCGTTGAAACCAGTTGCGTTGCTAAACATTTCGCTCATGTCGGTCACTTTGCTCAAATCTGGCACGTCAATGGCATTAAAAGAAAGGTTTGAACATCCATAAAAAGCCCATTTCATTGTACCCCAGGATATATCACCCCATTGTTCCACTGTAAGCAACTTTCCCTGGTTGCTAAATCCCCCTGAAATCATATGTAAGCTGGGAAAATCACCCGATATGGAAACCGTATATGTTCCGGCAGATGCATAGGTATGGTCAATGTCACCCGTAGCATCCGTGCTAACATCACCATCTCCCCAATCCACTGTATAAAGGTAATCTTCCATAAACAAAGGGTTGGTTGGGATGGCAATGGTCAATCCCCCATCTCCATAGGTAGGATCTCCTACTATCCAAGTAATTATAAAAGGCAAATCGGGGTCAGGGTCCGGATCGGGGTCAGGATCTGGATCCGGATTAGGGTCACTGGGGTCCATATCATCATTATTGGGTTGGGGGTTTTCGGTGTTTTCCGTATCTGGATCGATAGTGCCACCGTCCTCACTGCAAGCGGTGATTATGGAGGCTAATAAAATAAAAAGAAGTATTTTTTTCATTTTTTCCTTGAGTGTTGAATCGCGTTTAACTTATATCATCAAAATTGTTCTTTCTGCCATGGAATCAATAGGTCAATTATCAAAATCGGTTCGGTTCAACCTAATGGAAGAAGCACTGCTAATTTTACCCTCCGTAGTCTCAATCCGAATTTCGAAATCCAGCCAAGCTGAATCGGCAAATCCCAGGCAGATGTTCCCCCAATTGAGTTCACCGTCGCCATCTTCCAATTCAAATCCTTCAAATTGGTCCAGCGCACCACTGTCGGTTTTACCGTCATCCAAAGTTCCTTCATACAATATATGTTTAAGAACATCATTCTGTGTGCCGCTGTAAGGGATAATAATGTCGTAACGTCCACCGGTACCGGAACTATGTGCACAAAAGTTCGGATCTTCTACCCTTAGCTCTCCCAGTACTATAGATGGGCGATCTTCATCGTCATTGCTACAGCCTATGCTAAAGAGTATGAAGAGTAAGGCCATCATAGTTTTTAGATAAAGTGACCCTGATTTTTTTCTTGAATTTTTCATATCACTGCATATATGTTTATACATTATTCTCCACCTACCGTAGATAGATTCAAATTTGGTTTCATTTAAACGCAATTTTTAGGGAATGAACTCCGCATGGAAGGAGCCATTGATGCTTATACTTCCTGAGCCGTTGCCTGTAGCCAATAGCGCACCAACAAGCGTTCCCTTGACGAAACCGTTGCCTGTTTCGGTAAGGGTAATACTCCCGATACTACTGCCAATGCTGTTATGGCTGACGCCCCCGTTTTGTCCGAATATCAGACCAGCATCTAACTCTTGGAGTCCTGTACCACTTGAAAAATCCGTAATGTTGTACTTTCCCTTGGTAGGAAGGGAAGCCCCGTTCAACAAAATTGTTGCCGTAACCGTATAGCCCTCGCCATCTGTCAGGTATATGGCCAGTTGGTGGGTGGTAACAAAACTGCTAGGCATTTCATTAAATTTGTAGGTGGCATTGGTGCCTTCCATATCCCTTGAAAAACTCCCCGAAACATCGATGTTGAAACCTACTTCATCCAAATCTGGCTCTTGCATATCTCCATCGCTGGATTCGCAGGAACATAAAAAGAATAAAAAAAGACCAATTGCTGCATTGAGAAAAATTCGTTTGTTTCCCCAATGGTAAACTCCTATAATACCATTTTGTGTTTTCATTAGTAATAGTTTTGATTGAACTTTCTTGGGGAACCATTAGAATCGAACCAAAACTAGCAGTTGGCCACAAACAGGGCTGACACCACAGTTCCAAATTATGATTCTAAATTCCCAAATAATGTACCTAAAGCCCAGAATTAATAAGAAGAGGGAGAAACACCGTACAATGCCTTAAAGCATTTGGCGAAATAGGAAAGGTTGTTAAAGCCAACTTGGTAAGCAATCTGGGTTACGGTATCGGCCTTTTGGGATAAGAGATTGGCAGCTTTCTTTAATCTGAAATTACGTAACAGCTCTCCGGGAGACTCGTTGGTAAGCGCCCTTATTTTTCGGTGCAATTGGGTCTTGCTCATGGCCAGTGCCATTTGCATTTGAGGAGCTCCAAAATTAGGGTCGGCATACTCTTTTTCCATCAATTCAAGTAACTGATTGAGAAATCTTCTGTCCAAAGTTGTAGTGGCCAATTTTGCAGGTTCAAGCGAAGCTTGGTTATCGGAATAATAATGGCGTAGTCGTTGCCTTTGGGCCATTAGGTTTCTGACCCGCGCCAATAGCTCTTTTGCGCTGAAAGGTTTGGTCAAGTAGTCATCGGCACCGGTTTCCAATCCCTCAATTTTGTTTTTCTCACCGGCCATTGCGGTCAACATGATTACGGGTATGTGGCTGGTTTCAATATTGGATTTCAATTGTTTACAGAGTTCCATACCATCAATCTTCGGCATCATCAAATCGGTAATAATTAATTCCGGCATTCCGGAAATTGCCAATTTTAGGCCTTGTTCCCCGTTCCTTGCCTCCATCACCCTATAATGCTCCAAAAGTTGTTTCCCAATATATTGGCGCATATCTTCATTGTCTTCTATGACCAATATCTTCGGTGCCGAACGGTCATCGGTCTTTGGGAAATCAAACGTGCCTTTATCCATGGCCGATTGATTTTGCATGGTTGCCAATTCAGAACGTTGGCCTGTTCTGATTTTTTGCATGGGAACCTGGACGGTAAAGAAGGTGCCCTGACCCACCTCGCTCGATACCGTAATAGTGCCGTCCATAAGCTCCACTAGATCCCGTGAGAGCGAAAGGCCAATACCGGAACCTTCCCTTTCTTTGGTAATGCCCCCATCAACCTGATAAAAGCGATCAAAAATAAAGGGCAACTTTTCGGGGGCTATACCTTCGCCATTATCAGAAACTTGAACCATAAGTTCGTCGTTGCCATGGGATACTTCTATGATTACCTTGCCAGCTTCATCATTGAATTTAAAGGCATTGCTCAAAAGATTATAAATGACCTTTTCCATTTTGTCGCGGTCAAATGAAGCCCAAAGGGCGGTATCGGGTACTTTTATTCTGTAATCCATTTGATGCTGGACGGCATAGGAATTAAAGGAAGCTGCAGCCGTTCTTATGCACTTAAATACATCTCCTTCACTCGGTTTGAGCTTAAGTTTTCCTTCATCTATTTTTGACAGGTCCAACAGCTGGTTGACCAGCCCTAAAAGTCTATTGGTGTTGCGACGTATCATCTTGATGTCCTCTTTCTCAAGTTTTTGGTCAGGATTTTGCTCCAAATGTTGAATGAGCCCTTGAATCAAGGTCAATGGCGTTCTGAACTCATGGGAAATATTGGCGAAAAAGTTGGATTTCAGTCTATCAAGTTCCTGAAGTTCTTTGTTGGATCTTTGTTTAATACGGTACAGGTTGTACAACAAAATTGCCAATAGTAGGATAAACAGGGCAAAGATGATGATGGCATTGCGCTCGTTCTTTCTTTTGCCCAACTGCAGGGCCTGCACTTCCTTTTCGGAAGCCAATAAAGCGATTTCCCGGGTCTTTTGTTCGTTTTGGTATTTGGCCTCTATATCCTCGGCCAGGTCTCGCTTTTCTATAGTATAAAGGCTATCCTTTTCAGCCTCGTATTTAATTCTAAAATCGTAAGCTTTTTTATAATCCCCGATGGCAAAATTCACTTCGGACAGGGTCTTGTAGCCATCCATCACAGTTAATTTGGCTCCGATGGCGCGGGCGATTTCAATGGCTTCGATAGAATACCCTGCTGCACTATCCAATTTTTTGGAATAAAGAAATTCCTGGCCCAAGGCCTGGCTGGCCATGGCCATGTTTATCGAATCGTTGATTTCAGTTGCTATTGATAAGGATCGGCGATAGTTTTCAATGGCCTCGCCGGATTGCTTTTTATCAGAAAAAATGTTCCCGATGTTTTGATAGGTTTGGGACATTTCACGCTTTCGGCCCATCTTTGCATAGCTTTCCAGGGCCTGTAAGTAGTTCTGCAAGGCCTTATCGGGCTTTTGTATATTTCGGTATACTATTCCCATGCCATTCTGTACAAAGGCACGGCCTGGCAAGAAATCGAGCTTTTTAAAAATGCTATCACTCTCTTGATAATACAAAATGGCCTTCTCACTATCTTCCAGTTTTTGGTTGATCATCCCAATGTTGGCGAAATTTATGGCCGTATTTTTTTCATGGCCGATCGCCGAGTTCATTTTGGCCGCTTCGGTATAGGCTTCCATGGCCTTTTTATACTCCCCTCGTTCGTTGTAGATGTTTCCTAAATTATTATAAGAACTTGCCACCCCCTCAAAGTCTTTAGTTTCCGTTGCGAAGGCGATATTCAATTGCAGGTATTCCTCTCCCTTATCGAGGTCTCCTTTTCTGGTATGCGTATTGCCCAAACCAATTAAGGCGGCACTCTTACCATCGTTGAATTCGATATGCTCAGCAATGGATAGGGCTTTGGAGAAGACCGTTACCGCTGAATCGTAGCTCGATCTATCGGCGAATAGGTCGGCACGGGCTATTAAACCAGAAACCTCAACCTTTTTATCTTTAATTCTTTTGGCAATCTGTAAGGCCGCAAGAACATTTTTTTCGGCTTTTTTTTGATTTACGTAGCGATATTCGTTCGCCAGAGATAGCAATGTCTTAACCTTGGACGAGTCTGCTCTTTCGACACCAAGCCTTTGCTCCAAACTATCAATCTTAGATTGGGGATAAACACATATAGAGAGAAAGAACAGGATTAAAAGTTGAAGTCTGGCCATGCCTAAATTTAAGCATAATCCTTTTCCGAAAAACTAGATTTATTTTATGAAAAGTTCTGGTAAATCCCAATTTAGAAATAAGGTTCTGGAAATCGGCCGTTTTAAGGGATGTTTTTGCTAAATCGATTTCAATTCAAATAGCAAGTCTCATTTTCCGTCCTTTTTAATGATTTCGGAAATTCATTTTTTATTGGACACTTTAGGTTTACCAAATTTATAAGTAGGGTATTTAACTATCATTACCTGTAATTGACAAACAGGTTTTTAAGATAATTCTGGTATCCCTTTTTCGAATTCTGCAAAGGGGATGCCGAATCACTCACCAGAATTGGTGAGTACTTTCGATATCAAACAAAATCAGTGAAAATGAAAAAGTCTGAAAATCAACGACTTTCAGACTTTTTGAATTCAAATATGTAGTTCCCAGTGACCGCGGGAGGATTCGAACCCCCAACCCTCAGAGCCGAAATCTGATATTCTATCCAGTTGAACTACGCGGCCTTTATTTATTAACTTAATCTTTGTCTCACTATGTTGGAAATGGTCTTGCCATCCGCCTGCCCTGCCAACTCCTTGGAAACGATTCCCATTACCTTTCCCATATCCTGCATTCCCGAGGCTCCGATGGCATCAATGGTCTGCACCACCACTTTTTCTATTTCCTCTTCCGTAAGCTGTTCGGGCAAAAAACGCTCAATAATGGCTGCCTGGGCCAATTCCGGTCCTGCTAGGTCATCACGTCCCTGTTGTTGATAAATGGCAGCACTGTCCTTGCGCTGCTTCACCAATTTTTGAAGGATTTTTACCTCGTCCTCCTCAGAAAGCTCACCTGCAGCACCTTTATCCGTCTTTGCCAATAGTATTGCCGACTTAATGGCCCTCAAGGATTCCAACGCAGTGGTATCCTTGGACCGCATCGCCGCCTTCATTTCCATCATTACGCTTTCTTGCAAACCCATTTTATACCATTTTGGGCTGCGAAGATAAAAAAATAAACCCGAAAGTCATTCAACAATCGGGCTTATGCTCTCCATAAAAATGGATTTCAATTTAAACACTACTAATCAACATTATCGTGCAAAAAAGAGTTGTTGGAACGCAACTGCAGGTCGTCGTTGCTATCCTCGCTCAATGTGGTCCTAGAGACTTTCTGCTCTTTGGGAATATCATTAAGATCAACACCCTGTCGCTTGTAGGCAGGTTGCTTTTCTATTTCATCAATGCTGTTCCGATTATTCTGAAACTTATAATTGAAGTTTTTCAATTTTCTTCTTCGCTCGTCCGCACGATCTTTTAACAATTCGTTTATCGGACTATTGAGGGGGCCAAGGTTTTGGTCCTCCATACTATCTTCTTGCCTGGCTTCTACCTTGATGGTTTTTTTCTCAAAGACCAGTTCGTCTTCCACCAACTTGGGCTCGTGAGTCTCAGCCATGGACCTAGCACCGGTCAATTTGGTTTCCAATTCCATGTACTCTTCCAAATTGTAACGGGTCTCGCCTTCTTTTCGATACTCCAACACGGGTTTTACCTCCACATATTCGTTTACGTCCACGTCTTTGACCTCTTCATCAAGATTAAAGGTCACTGTTTGTTCCCTTTCCTCTTCCATATGGCTTAGTGGCATATCGAAGCTCAACGTGAATTGGTCCTCTTCAACCTTGGGTGAAACCACTTCAGCATCGATTACCTCGATGTTCTTTAGGATGTTCTTGGCCTCGATTATGATGAAGTCATTTTCCACATTTTCCGGTACCACTTCTTCATAGAACACATTGAAGTTTCTTATGTAGCTAGTGGTCGGTATCAGGTCAGAATCCAATATTGGAGTTCGTATTTCCTCCTCCTCTTCAATTTCCAAGGTGTGCTTGACCACTTCAGGCTCTGGCTCAACCATGATTTTCTGCATCTTCACTTCCTGAACCGATGTGGCCTCTGGAGTAAGCTCTTGTTCAGCAATCTGCTCGTCTTCAAGCGTATAGAATACCTTTTTGGTTTCGGTGTTTACAATATCATCTTGTTGGTCTATGTTGAAACCCGTGGCAATCACCGTTACGGCAATGGCCTCACCAAGACTATCATCCTCGCCCACACCCATTATAATGTTCGCTCCGTGCCCCGCTTCTATTTGGATATGGTCATTGATCTCGCCGATTTCGTCTATAGTGATTTCTTGCTTGCCAGAAACTATGAGCAACAGTACATTTTTGGCTCCATTGATTTTGTTATCGTTCAACAAGGGCGAATCCAAAGCCTTCATTATGGCTTCATTGGCCCTTGCGGAACCAGTTGCCATGGCCGAGCCCATAATTGCGGTTCCGCTATTGGAAAGCACCGTCTTGGCATCCCGAAGGTCAATGTTCTGTGTGTAGTGGTGTGTGATGACCTCTGCAATACCCCGAGCAGCAGTGGCCAATACCTCATCAGCCTTGGAGAAACCGGCCTTAAACCCAAGATTGCCGTATACCTCGCGAAGTTTATTGTTGTTGATTACAATCAGCGAATCCACATTGGCCCTTAATTTTTCTATACCCAACTGTGCTTGTTTGTTACGCATAGCCCCTTCAAATTGAAAAGGTATGGTCACAATGCCCACGGTAAGAACATCCATTTCCTTGGCCAATTTGGCGATTACCGGAGCTGCTCCGGTCCCGGTTCCCCCACCCATTCCAGCAGTGATGAAGGCCATTTTCGTGTTGAGTTCCAACATACCCTTGAGTTCCTCAATACTTTCCAAGGCAGCCTGTTCGCCAATGTCAGGATTGGCCCCGGCGCCAAGTCCCTCCGTCAAGGATACACCCAGTTGGATTTTGTTGGGCACGGGACTGTTCTGCAATGCCTGGGCATCGGTGTTGCAGATTACAAAGTCCACTCCATTGATACCGGCCTGGAACATGTGGTTGATAGCGTTGCTTCCTCCACCTCCAACGCCGATCACTTTTATTACGTTGCTTTTGTTCTTGGGCAAATCAAAGGCGATATTGTCAAATTCGGTGTTCTTACTCATGACGGTGTTGTTTCGTTTTAATGGGGTTATTATTCTGCGTTGTCCAAAAAGTCCTTCAGCTTTTCAGACCATTTATCAAAAATGGATTTCCTGTCCCTATGGTTTTCCATGGCAGTCTTGGTCTCAGCATGTCCCTGCTCCACCAAAACTTTTTCTTCTTCCTGTACTTTCAACTGTTCTGGAACCGCATTCTTATTGGTGGTTTCCAAAGCATTCATCAACAATCCCACTGCGGTGGCATAAAGTGGGCTGGCAACCTCTTCATCGGAGTCTCCGGCCAAATGCTCGTTGGGGTACCCGATACGTGTGTCCATACCAGTTATGTATTCCACCAATTGCTTTAGGTGTTTCAATTGGCTTCCACCACCCGTAAGCACAATACCTGCAATCAATTTTTTCTTTTGCTCCTCATGGCCATAGTTCTTGATCTCCACATAGACCTGCTCAATGATCTCGACCACACGGGCATGGATTATTTTAGAAAGATTTTTCAAGGTGATTTCCTTGGGCTCTCGCCCTCGAAGTCCTGGAATGGACACAATCTCATTGTCCTTATTCTCCCCTGGCCAGGCGGAACCGAATTTTATTTTCAAGAGTTCGGCTTGTTTTTCGATTATGGAGCATCCCTCTTTTATGTCCTCAGTGATTACATTCCCCCCAAAAGGAATTACCGAAGTGTGTCGGATGATACCATCCTTGAAAATGGCAAGGTCCGTGGTCCCACCTCCTATATCAATCAAAGCGACACCAGCTTCTTTTTCCTCTTGGCTCAAAACGGCTTCTGCGGATGCCAAGGGTTCCAACGTGATATTGCCCAAATCCAGGCCGGCACTTTTTATGCATCTTCCAATGTTTTTGATGGAGGATACCTGGCCCACCACCACATGAAAATTGGCTTCCAAACGGCCACCGTACATTCCTTTGGGTTCCTTTATCTCGGATTGGCCATCAACCTTGTATTCCTGGGGCAGTACATGAATGATTTCCTCACCGGGAAGCATAACCAACTTATAGACCTGGTTGCACAGTCGGTCCAGATCATCGTTGTTGATGACCTCCTCCGAATTGGGTCGGGTAATGTAATCGCTGTGTTGCAGACTGCGAATGTGCTGTCCTGCAATGCCCACCACCACCGAGCCTATTTTTAGTCCAGAGTTGACCTCCGCCTGTTCCACGGCCTGCTGAATGGATGAGATGGTCTGGGTTATGTTGTTGACCACGCCACGGTGCACCCCCAGACTTTTGGACTTGCCCGTTCCCAGAATCTCAATTTTTCCATATTCATTTTCCCTACCGATGATCGCTACGATCTTGGTGGTTCCAATGTCCAGCCCAACTGAATAATTACCTTGTTCCATACCTTATATTTTGGTGCAAACCACTTGATTGTTGAATTCCAAACTCACTACTGCATAGTTTTCCAAGGATTTGTCCTTGGTCGCCTTGGCATAAAATGCCATGAAATTTTTGAACTTTTCATTAAGGTTGTCCACTCCTCCCAAATTCACCACAAAGTTCTCCATGCGAAACTTCAATTGATACTTTCCTTCTTCCTCTATGTGTATGCCAATGACATTTTTCCGCAGAAAATCGTCCGCATTTATATAATTCAAAATGACATAGGCATCCTCCAAGGTTTTCCCCGTAATTTTACCTGTGATTATCGGAACCCTTGCCGAATGGTTCTTTGACAACGGCATACGTTCTCCCAAATCATCCAAATAAAATTTAGAGACTCCCTCTACTCTTCCGATTGGTTTTCGCTGAACAATCTTAGATATAAGTTCCCCGTTTACAGTAAGATAGACCTGGGCATTTTTCACCATATCGTTGGACAGAATTACCTCCTCTATGGTATTCAAAACTAATTGTTCTTTATGCCTATTTTTTACGGGGCCATAATTTTGTATTAACAATTTATTAACTGCATCCTCCGTAATGTACAAATTGTCCTTGCCCACAAATTTGATGGAGAGCCCGTCCACGGCCTTCCTTTTGCTCCTTTGGTCGGCAAAACCGTAGAGGACTACTATCGCAACGGATAGGAACGCCAATTTTATGTAATCCCAGTTAACTCGCATACTGCAACTCTTTTTTTATTTTAGGTATTTCAATTCCAATATCACCTGCACCCATACTTACCAATACTCCGGTAGTGCATTTTTTTATCTCCGTCAACAACTCTGATTTGGAAACCAACTTTTTCCTTGGATTCCCAATTTTGTCCAAAAGCCATGAGGATGTTACCCCTTCTATAGGTTCCTCCCTGGCCGGATAGATTTCAAGCAACAAAATCACATCAAATTGGGATAGGCTTTCCGCAAACTCATCCACAAAATCCCGCGTTCGGGAAAAAAGGTGTGGTTGAAAAATTGCGGTTATTTCTTTCCCGGAATGCATTTCCCTGATTGCTTGGTGCACTGCGTTGATTTCGGTAGGATGATGCGCATAATCATCGATAAAAACAAAGTCCCTTTCCTTGATTTGGTACGAAAACCTGCGTTGGACACCCTTAAAAGTCTCCAAAGTTCTGACTAGGCGGTGTGGTGGGGAACCAATTTGCACCGCCATCGCAAAAGCAGCCAATCCATTGAGCAAATTGTGCCTTCCGGGCTTGTTGAAACGAACCCGTTTCAAAACCTCCGATGGCGTAACCAAATCAAATATGTAGGTACCCTGTTCAATTTGAATATTTTTAATGCAATAATCAGAACCGTCCTCTATGCCAAAGGTGATGCCTTTAATGGGCAGCCCGCTTTTGACCAGTAGGATTCCATCCGGCCCAATTTTATCTGAAAAATCCTTGAAAGATTTTTGCAAGGCCTCCTTGGTGCCATAGATGTCCAAATGATCCGCATCCATGGAAGTGATACAAGCCACTTTGGGTGAAAGCTGCAGGAAGGATCGGTCGAACTCGTCGGCTTCCACCACAGCATATTGGGTCCCGTCCAGCACAAAATTGCTGTTGAAATCTTCCGAAACACCTCCCAAAAACGCCATGAAAGGCATCCCACACTCCTTTAACAAGTGCGCTAGAATGCAGGAGGTGGTAGTTTTCCCATGGGTTCCCGCCACGGCCAAACAAAAGCTGTTTTTGGTGACCAAGCCCAATATCTCGGCACGTTTCTTTGTTTGAAAACCCTTGTTCCTGTAAAAGTTCAGTTCTGTATGGGTAGATGGAACCGCTGGGGTATAAACAACCAAGGTATCAGGATGTTTGAAGGTCTTTGGGATTTGCTCCACATCATCTTCAAAATGAATCCAAACGCCTTTTTCAATCAACTCTTGGGTAATGGGCGTGCCGGTACGATCGTAGCCACCAACTTTTTTGCCCACAAAATGAAAATAATGGGCCAAAGCAGACATACCGATACCTCCGATGCCAATAAAATACACGCTATGTATGTCCTTTAAGTTCACTTTAGCATCTTTTCAATTTCATCCACAATGTGTTCCGTAGCTTTTGGCATCGCTAATTTTTTGATGTTTGCCCCCAATTCATCCTGCATTTCCTTGGAATCCATCAACTGGGAAAAGCTTTGTTCAAAAATGGAATCCAATTGATCTTCCCTTAATACGATCGCCGCATTTTTTGCCTCCAATGCTTGGGCGTTCTTGGTCTGATGGTCCTCGGCTACGTTGGGTGATGGGATAAAAATTACCGGTTTGCCCACCAGGCACAACTCGGATACAGAACCTGCCCCAGCTCTGGATATTATGACATCGGCGGCACCATATGCCAAGTCCATACGGTTTACAAATGCCAACACTTTAACCGCATCAGATTCATATTTTTTATAGTCTTCGAAGTAGAGCTTGCCACATTGCCATAACAACTGAACATCTTTTTTATCGAAGAAATGGAGCTCCTTCTCAATCAACTGGTTCATGCGTCTCGCACCCAAACTTCCTCCCAATATCAGAACGGTCGGCTTATCAGGGTCCAGACCAAAAAATGTCATGGCTTCTTGTTTGTTTGCCTTCACATCCAACAAATCCATTCGTACCGGGTTTCCTGTTTTGACAATTTTCTCCTTGGGAAAAAACCGCTCCATGCCATCGTAGGCCACACATATTTTATTGGCTTTGGTTGCCAACAATTTGTTCGTGACACCTGCAAAGGAATTCTGCTCCTGCAGCACATAGGGTACACGGACGCTTGCCGCCACGCGCAACAGGGGTCCACTGGCAAAACCACCGGTCCCAATGGCCACATCGGGTTTAAATTGCTTCACTATTTTTCGTGCCCTAAACAAACTGCTCATCAATTTTAATGGAAACATGAGATTTTTTAATGTCAGTTTCCGTTGTATTCCACTTATCCACAGGCCTTCTATTCTATATCCCGCCTGTGGCACTTTTTCCATTTCCATTTTATCTTTTGCCCCTACAAACAAAAATTCCGCTTCGGGATGCCTCCTTTTCAGTTCGTTGGCAATGGCAATGGCGGGATAAATATGTCCTCCCGTGCCCCCTCCAGAAAGTATGAACCTATATCTGCCCACTCAACACTTCTAAAGGATTGGTTTCATCTATGTTATAGGATTGCTCCTCACTGTTCTCTTTCTTATTGCTTGCACTCAACACTATTCCGATGGCCAAGCAGGTCATCCAAATGGATGTCCCCCCCATACTGATCAGTGGTAAAGGTTGACCCGTTACCGGAAACAACTGAACCACTACCGCCATATTGATAAAGGCCTGAAAAACTATCGGAAGACCCACCCCTATCACCAACAATTTCGAAAACACCGTTTTGGCGGAATGCGCTACCACCACGATCCTGAAAAGGAGCAATAGGTAGAAAAACAATAATGCTCCGCCGCCCAAAAGCCCATATTCCTCAATAATGATCGCAAAAATGAAATCGGATGTGCTTTGCGACAGCATATTCTTCATGACGCTCTTGCCTGCTCCCTTGCCCACGATTCCTCCTTCGGCGATAGCTATTTTTGCCAAGGTCAATTGGTGCAGGTCGTCCCTATCGGCTTTCTCGGGATGGACAAAGGTTTCAATCCTCGATTTCCATGTCCCAGCTCGCTGTGGCAATACTTCGGGCGCCTTGAAAAGGACAAAGAGAAACATGCCTCCCAACACCAGTCCTGTGCCAATCATGGCAAACAAATATTTTAACGGATAACCCCCCAAAAAGCAGAGGACCAATACCAGAAAACAAATAATGGCCGCTGTGGAGAAGTTTTCGGGCAGAATCAATAGTACAACAAGTGCTGTTGGCAACCAAAGTGGTAAAATGCTTTCCTTGAAGGTAATTTTGACATCCTTAATCTTAGTAAGATACCTGGCAATCCATATCATCAAGACTACCGAAGCCAGCGTGGATGTCTGGAAGTTGACCCCCACAAATGGAATCTTGATCCAACGATTGGCCGTAACACCTCCTATTTCGGTTTCCACTGTCAATGTATAGACCAACAGAATCAACACAATGGGCATGGCAATTATGGAAAGTCCCTTAAAATAGTGGGTGGGGATTCGATGGATCGCATAGATGATCCCGAAACCAAGGAACAACAGTACGGCATGCTTTATCAGGTGTCCAAATGTGGTGCCATCATCGTTCACATAGACCAAATTGGTACTGGCACTGTAAACCGGCAAAAAAGAAAAGAGCGCCAATAGGGCCACTACGCCCCAAATGGCCTTATCTCCTTTCAGATTTTTGAACAATGCCAACATGGCCTATAGATTCTTTATTGCATTTTTAAATTGGTCTCCCCTATCCTCATAATTTTTGAAAAGGTCAAAACTGGCACACGCTGGGGAAAGCAATACTGCATCCCCACGTTCGGCTATCTTGTAGGCCACCTTCACCGCCTCTTCCATGGAATAGGTTTCCACCATTAGATCGATCACATTGCCAAAAGCATCTTTGAGTTTTGTGTTGTCCATTCCCAAACAAACAATGGCCTTTACTTTCTCCCTGACCAAGGGCATCAATTCATTATAATCATTGCCCTTGTCTATCCCACCGGCGATCCATACAATTGGTTTTTTAATACCGTCCAAGGCATAAAAAGTGGCATTCACATTTGTGGCTTTGGAATCGTTGATGTACTCCACATGATTTATTTTCAGCACTTTTTCCAACCGATGTGGCACCCCCTGGAAAGACTGTATGCTCTGGCGAATGTTCTCTTTCCTCACATTCACCAAAAGCGCGGCCAAACTGCCCGCCATGGCATTCTTAACATTGTGTTGGCCATCCAAGGCCAGAATATCTGTACTCATTTCCAAGGTTTTGTGTTCAATTTTTAGTTTTATCATATCATTTTCCAGCCAAGCTCCTTCTTTTGGTTTCTCCTTTAGGGAGAATGGTATCAATTTGGATTGAACCGGGTGCTCCGCCAACCAATCCCTGATCACTTGATCATCCCCGTCATAGATCAGGTAATCGTTTTGGTCTTGATTCATGGCAATGCGAAACTTGGAGGCGATATAGTTCTCAAATTTGTACCCATATCGGTCCAAGTGATCTGGGGTAATATTGGTAATTATGGCGATGTGGGGCTTAAAATCCACAATGCCATCCAATTGAAAGCTGCTGATCTCCAACACGTAGTGCTCAAAATCACGCTCGGCGACGATTTTTGCAAAACTGTCCCCAATGTTTCCGGCCATGCCCACGTTCAAACCCCCATTCTTCAACAAATGATAGGTGAGCATCGTTGTGGTGGTCTTTCCATTGCTGCCCGTGATGCCAATAGTGGTTGCACTGCTGTACTTGGCCGCAAATTCAATTTCCGAGATTACCGGAATGCCGTTTTCCACCAGCTGCCTTACCAACGGAACCGTATCGGGTATCCCAGGACTTTTCATGACCACATGGGCATTCATGATCTTGGCTTCGGTATGCTGGCCCGACTCCCATTCAATTCCAAAATGTTCAAGAACTTTGCTGTATTTCTCCTTTATTTCGCCTTTGTCCGAGACAAAGACCTCATATCCTTTTTTTTGCCCTAAAATGGCGGTTCCCACACCACTTTCTCCTCCTCCCAATATCACCAAGCGGCCCATCTATCGAATTTTAAGTGTGACAATACTTATGATTGCCAGCAATATTCCAATGATCCAAAAACGGGTCACTATTTTGCTTTCGTGATATAGTTTCTTCTGATAGTGATGGTGCAATGGGGCCATAAGGAATATTCTTCTCCCCTCTCCATACTTCTTTTTGGTATGCTTGAAATAGCCAACCTGCAGCATGACGGATAGGGACTCTGCGAAAAATATCCCGCACAAAATGGGAATCAACAATTCCTTTCTAACAATTATGGCGATCACAGCGATCACACCGCCAATGGTCAAACTGCCCGTATCTCCCATAAATACCTGGGCTGGATAGGTGTTGTACCATAAAAACCCGACAAGGGCACCCACAAATGCAGCTATGAACACGACCAACTCTCCCACTCGGGGCAAATAAAATATGTCGAGGTAATCCGAAAACTGGATGTTGCCGGATACCCAGGCAAAAATCCCAAGCGTGAGTACAATGATAGCGGAGGAACCCGCCGCCAAGCCATCTATACCATCGGTAAGGTTGGCCCCGTTGGATACTGCCGTAATAATAAAAATGACCACGGGAATGAAAATCAACCAGGCATACTCTTCCATTCCTTCCCCGGCCCAGGAAATCCATTCGGCGTAATCAAGCTCATTGTTCTTGAAAAAGGGAACATTGGTTCTGACCGCCTTCATTTCCTCTCCATAAACTTTTTCGACCCTGAAGTTTTCAGTAATCCGGGTAGTGTCCTTCTCCTTGATGGTGACCTGGGGGTGAAAATAAAGGGTGGTCCCCACGATCAATCCCAGGACAACCTGACCGATTACCTTGAACCTGCCCTTGAGGCCCTGCTTGTCCTTTTTAAAGATTTTGATATAGTCGTCAATAAAGCCTATGATGCCCATCCATATCAGGGTGATAATCAATAGGATGACATACACATTCTCTAGATCCGCAAACAAGAGCACCGGCAGCAGCGTGGATATGATGATGATGATTCCACCCATGGTGGGGGTGCCCGCCTTCTGCTGTTGTCCCTGTAATCCTAAATCGCGTATGCTCTCTCCGATCTGCTTTTTCTGCAAAAACAGGATGATGCGTTTACCGTACACCATGGCTATCAGCAAGGACAACAAAACGGACATTGCCGCCCTGAAGGTCAGGAACTGGAAAAGTCCCGCTCCTGGCAGTTGGTATTGTTTTTCCAAATATTCGAATAAGTAGTATAGCATGTTTTTTGACTTAAGACTTAGAATTCAGGACATAGGACCATATATTGTATGATCTTGGTTCTTGGCTCCTGTTTCTTGGTTCTTCCATTCTTATTCGTTACAATTTTATTTGCCCAAACTGGACAATGCTTCTTTCACCTCCTTTAAATCATCAAAATCCACTCGGACCCCGTTGGTTTCCTGATACGTTTCATGACCTTTTCCCGCCACAAGGATAATATCGTTGGCCGCGGCAAGCTTACACGCGGTTTTAATTGCCTGTTTTCTGTTTTCTATGGACAACACCTTGTTGGTATTTTGGGGCTCCACCCCGGCTTCCATCTCTTGGATTATCGCCGCAGGGGATTCAGTTCGTGGGTTGTCCGAGGTAAAAATGGCCTGATTGCTCATTTCCGAGGCGATATGACCCATAACCGGACGCTTTGACTTGTCACGATCACCACCACACCCCACTACGGTGATGACGTTTTCATTTCCAGTCCTCAATGCATTGATGGTCATCAACACATTTTTGAGTGCATCCGGTGTATGGGCATAATCAACAATTGCCTTTATTTTTTCCTTGGATATGAAATATTGAAACCTTCCATCAACGGTTTCAAGTTCACTGACCAATCGTAGAATCTCCATTTTTTCCAACCCCAAGATGTCAGCGGTTGCATAAATGGCCAATATGTTGTAAGCGTTAAAGTCCCCGATCAGTCGGGTCCAGAGTTCATTTTCATCGATCTTGAGCAGTTGTCCAGTAAACTGCTTTTCCAGTATCTGTCCCCGGTAATCGGCATAGGTTTTTAAGGCATACGTAAGTTTTTTGGCCTTGGTGTTCTGTAGCATTACCAGGCCATTCTTATCGTCTATATTCACCAGGGCGAATGCTGTCTTTGGCAACTCATCGAACAATACTTTTTTGGTATCCCGATAGGCCGCAAAGGTTTTGTGGTAATCTAGATGGTCATGGGAAAGGTTGGTGAATATGGCCCCAGTGAAATGCAGGCCCTTGGTTCTTTTTTGATGGATTCCATGAGAACTCACTTCCATGAAACAATACTCCACGCCGGCTTCGTTCATTTTGGAAAGGTGCTCATTGATGGTAATAACATCGGGTGTGGTATGGGTGGCCTCGTGCTCCTTTTCATCAACCATCACTTTTATGGTAGAAATGAGACCCACCTTGAACCCTGCCTTTTTAAAAAGTTGGTACAATAAGGTGCTCACCGTGGTCTTTCCATTGGTTCCCGTAATCCCGACCAGCTTCAGGTTTTTGGATGGGTTATCGAAATAGTTTGCGGCAATTATAGCAAGTGCGTTATTGCTATCGCCCACCTTTGCATAGGTAACGCCATTCACCATAAGTTCTGGAAACTCTTCGCACACAATGGCATTGGCCCCCAATTCAATGGCCTTTTGGATGTATTTATGTCCATCGGTAATGGTCCCCCTTATGGCCACAAACACGTCATCCATCTCCACTTTTCTGGAATCAAAGTGAACCTGATTGACCAAGATATTGGTGTTTCCACTCACCGCGGTAAGACTTACACCATATAATATGTCCTTCAATAGCTTCATGAAAGCTCCAATATTATTTTATCCACTTGTTTAATGTCGGTTCCATGCTGGATGGATTGTTTTTTTACTTTCCCGTTACCCTGCACTTCCACTTTTAGGCCTAGATTTTCCAGCAAGGACACCGCATCCATCCCACTCATTCCGGTTACATTGGGAACCGTGCTGTATTTTTTTTGGACTTGGGCATAGTACTTTTGATATTCGGCCTCTAGCGTTTGCTCGTCATAGTCCTGTTGCTGGACCTCATCGACCATGGGAGAAATGGCATGGATCTTTTGTGCCATGGACTTGAAAACGGGTCCGGAGACATCCGCTCCATAATACCCGACGCTCTTGTCGGGCTCATGGATTATTACAATGCATGAATATTTCGGATTATCTGCTGGAAAATATCCCACGAATGATGAGATATAGGCCAGTTTGTCCGGGTTTTTCTCCACATAGTTTTTTTGACAGGTTCCCGTTTTGCCTGCCATGGAAAAGTTTTTGGAATAAAGGCCATGCCCGGTACCATTTTTCTTTTCCACTACATCTTTCATCAACTGGCGTACTTTTTTTACCGTTTCCCCGGAGCAGATGGATGGATTCAGCACTCGCTTCTCAAATCGTTTGACCACCTTGTTTCCCTCCCGTACTTCCCGAATCAGTCTTGGTTTTACCATTACCCCGTCATTGGCAATGGCATTATAGAATGCCAAAGTTTGAATTGGAGTCAAGGACACTTCGTACCCGTGGGACATCCATCCCAGGGAAATTCCGGACCAGCCCTTGTCACCCGGGTAGCGAATAACCGGACTTCCCTCACCAATAATGGGTAAATCGAGTTTTTTATGGAGGCCCATATTCATTAAGCGGTTGACAAATTTTTCGGGTTGTTCTTTGTAATTCTCATGGATCATCTTGGCAAAGGCCGTATTGGAGGAAACGGCAAAGGCCTCGGAAACGGATATTTTTCCATAACCGCCCCATTTTGAATCCTTGACGACCCCATCATAGATGCGGTACCGTCCCTTTTCCGTGTCAATCACCGTGCTGGTGTCCACCACTTTGTCCTCGAGCGCAGCCACCAGTGACATCAATTTAAATGTGGAGCCCGGTTCATGGGACTCGCCAACCGCATAGTTCAACTTCTCGTAATACTTTCCATTGGAAGTCCTGCCAAGATTGGAAATGGCCTTTACCTCTCCCGTTTTGGTCTCCATGACCACCACACAGCCATGATCCGCCTTATATTTTTCAAGTTGGGCCAATAGTTCGTGATGGGCTATATCCTGGATATTTATGTCGATGGTGGATACGACATCCAATCCGTCCCTCGGTTCTACAATATTGTCCAAACCAACGGGCTTCCATTGCCCCTTGGCTATTTTTTGTTTCAGTCGCTTTCCTTCCTTTCCTCTCAAATAGGCCTCTCCAAAAGCACCATCCAATCCCACGCGGGTATAGTATCCGTTCTCATCAACACGCTCATAACCAATGCTCCTTGCAGCCATTTTGCCCAAGGGATACTCCCGAACAACCCGGTGGGTCTCGATAAAACCACCCTTATATGGGCCCAACCCAAACAGGGGAAATTGTTTTATCCGCACGTAATCCAGGTAATCCACGTTACGGGCGACCAAGGCATATCGGTTATTATTGGCCCTTGCCTTTCTGAAGAGTTGTCTATAATAGGACGAAGGCCTATCAAAAAGATGTGCCAAGGAATCAGAAAGTGCCGCTACGTTGTTTTGAAAGTTTTCTTCCGAAACCGTGACCGCATCAAACCGAATCTCATATTTTGGAACGGAGGCTGCCAAAAGGCTGCCATCGTGCGAGTATAGGTTACCGCGGTTGGGCTCTATGGTGAACATTTTTTCGGTTTGGTTCAATGCCAATTCACGATAATCCTCGCCCTTGATCATTTGAATGTCCACCAACTTGACGACAACCGCAATGGAAAAAACAAAAAGACCCCCTGCGACGAGGTAAAGCCTGTTCATGATATTTTTTTCCGTAATCGCCATTATTTTTCGGTTTTTACCTTGATCTTTTTTGGTGGATTTTCGGAAGGTGCAATGCCCCGGTCGGCCACTGCTTTTCTTAATGTGGATTCCAGTTTCAATTGCTGCACGGTGGACCTGCCCTCCACAAATTCACTCCTCAGTTTTCGAACTTCTTCATTCAACTTGGCAATTTCCAGCACCTTTTTGTCCGTGCGATGGCTGCTCGAAATCATTAGTGCGGCCAAAAAGGAGGCAAACAGCAAAAACATCCAGTTCTTGGGAGCATCTCCACTCACCAAAAACTTTCCCTTTAATATGTCTAAAAGTCCTTTTCTCATTTTTTGTTCCCTATATGCGTTCCGCAATGCGGAGTTTTGCACTTCTTGCCCTATTGTTCAGGGCTATTTCTTCTTTTGACGGGACAATAAGTCCCCCCACCTTTTTGAGCGGCACCACCGCATTGCCATAAAAGTCCTTTTCAGGGTCACCTTCAAAGTTGCCCGCCCTGATAAAGCGCTTTACCAAGCGATCCTCCAGGGAGTGGTAACTGATCACGCTCAATCTGCCCCCTTTTTCCAATAATTCCGGAACCTGTGCCATGAACTCCTTAAGCGCTTCTATTTCTTGGTTCACCTCAATTCTAATTGCTTGGTACACCTGTGCCAATATTTTGTTCTCCTTCATCTTTGGCAAAAAGCGATGCAAAACCTGCTTCAAGTGTTCGGTGGTTTTTATGGGCGTTTCCTTTCTGGCCTTTTCGATGGTTCCTGCCATGGCGCGTGCATTGCGCAGTTCACCGTAATCGAACAGGACTCTTGCCAAGTCTTGCTCAGCATAGGAATTGACCACATCATAGGCCGTAAGGGTATTGGTTTGGTTCATCCGCATGTCCAAATCTGCATCAAACCGTATGGAAAAGCCCCGCTCAGCCTTGTCAAACTGATGGGACGAAACACCAAAATCGGCCAGGATTCCATCAACTTTCCGAATGCCATAGAACTTCAAATACTGTTTGAGATATCGAAAATTCTGGTTTATCAATTGAAATCTTGGGTCATCAATGGTATTTGCCCAAGCATCTTCATCTTGGTCAAAAGCAAACAATTTCCCGCTGCCTCCCAGCCTTTTCAATATTTCCTTGGAGTGTCCCCCGCCACCAAAGGTGACATCCACATAGACTCCACTTTTTTTTATGGCCAACCCATCCACGGACTCCTGCAACAGCACCGGCTCGTGATAGGGCCTATTCATCGTCGGCAAAAATCTCCTCCGCTAGGTCCGCATAATCCTTTTCACCTTCGGAAAGTACTTTTTCATACTTGTCCTTGTTCCAGATTTCTATTTTGTCAAAAACCGCATTGAGCACCACCTCTTTTTCAATTCCAGCATAGTCCGCCAAATTCTTGGGTATCTGCAGCCTTCCGGAATCGCTGTCGATGGCCACCTCTTTCATGCCCGCCACAAAATTCCTTACGAAGGCGTCATACTTTCTGTTGATCCGGCTTTTCTTGAGGACCTTTTGCATGAGTATATCAAACTCGTGTTTTGGATAGAGCTCCAGGCATTGCTGAAAAACAGAGCGTTTGATTATGAACCCATCCTTCAAAACGGGCAACAGCTGGTTCTTTAGGGAAATGGGCAAGAGCACCCTCCCTTTTGCATCAGCCTTACAATCATGTTGTCCGATTATATGGGTCACTAGAAATCAATTGGTTACTTATACAACTCAAATATATAGATTTTATTTCCACATTTCTCCACTAAAATCCACTTTTGTTAATAATTTTACCACTTTTTGGATGAAAAACAAGAATTTTACGACAAAACAGATTCCGACGCTCCCAAGTCCAAGTGTAGCACTGGCCCTAGCATTTGCAAAAAGTTTGGTTTTATCAAGGCATATCCGTGAAATCTTTGTTATCTGAAATGCCTATATTTGCGCTCTTAGGACCAACTAACAATTGATGGAAGATCACATTATTGAGGAAGGTAAATACCGATATATTGAGATAGGAGAGGGAACGCCCATGATCATTCTACATGGTCTTATGGGAGGGTTGAGCAACTTTCAGGGAGTGACCGACTATTTTCCCTCCAAAGGGTACAAAGTGCTGATTCCTGAACTTCCCATCTACGATATGCCCATGCTCAAGACAACGGTAAAGAACTTTGCCAAATTTCTTGAGGATTTCATAGAGTTCAAGGGGTTGAAGGATGTTATCCTTTTGGGAAATTCGCTTGGCGGCCATATTGGGCTCCTGCACACCAAAATGTTTCCCAAAATGGTAAAGGCCTTGGTGATAACCGGGAGTTCCGGCCTTTATGAAAGTGCCATGGGCGACGGTTATCCCAAACGAGGGGATTACGAATTCATAAAGAAGAAAGCACAGGATGTTTTCTATGATCCTGAGGTGGCCACAAAGGAAATTGTGGATGAAGTCTTTGCCACGGTGAACGACCGAATGAAGCTGGTCAAGACCTTGGCCATCGCCAAGAGTGCCATACGCCATAACATGTCCAAGGATTTGCCCCACATGCACACGCCTACCTGTATTATTTGGGGTGAAAACGATACGGTGACTCCTCCGAACGTTGCCAAGGAGTTCCATGAGCTTTTACCTGATTCGGACCTGTTCTGGATACCAAAATGTGGACACGCACCGATGATGGAACATCCCGAGGAGTTCAATGCGATCTTGGAAGCCTGGCTCGCCAAACGCAATTTCTAATCATGAAAATAACTTCGGCGGAATTTGTAATGAGCAATTCCAATGTGGCCAAATGTCCCAACGAGCCACTGCCCGAATATGCCTTTATTGGACGTTCCAATGTGGGCAAGTCATCCTTGATAAATATGCTGACCGGTCGCAAGAGTCTGGCCAAAACCTCCGGCAGACCTGGCAAAACACAGCTCATAAATCATTTCAAAATTAATGGGAACTGGTTTTTGGTGGATTTACCGGGATATGGTTACGCCCGTGTTTCCAAAAAGGACAAGAGGACCTTTCAAAAGTATATCACCGAATATTTTGAAAAAAGGAAGCAACTCGTCTGCGGTTTTGTCTTGATTGATGTTCGGCACGAACCCCAACCCATAGATCTGGAGTTTATGGAGTGGCTGGGGGAAAATCAAATTCCATTTAGCATCATTTTTACCAAGGCGGACAAAATAAAACCAGCCGAACTGGATAAAAAAGTTAACGACTATCTACAGCAACTTTTGGAAGGTTCCTGGGAAGAGGTCCCGCCCTATTTTGTGACGTCCTCTTCCAAAAATTGGGGAAAGGACGAGCTTTTATCCTATATAAATGATATTAACCAAGATTTCTTCAAGGCCAATTCGTGACCAAGACTTTCCTGTATCGACTACTTTGGCTGGCAGCTATGTAAGTTAAATTCTTATGGGTTCCTTATTGGATAGATTCACCTCGTTCAAAAGGTCGTCGGTGAACTTGAAATGACCCTTGGTGGTAATGATTTTGAATCCATTGGACTTTAATCTCGCCACGGTATCCAGCAACAACCATTTGGATTTTAGCAATTTTGACTTCTCCGTTTTCAGACTGATGTCGAAAAAGTACTTTTTGCCATTTTTTGTGGCCGAAATATCTGCCGCCACTTCAAGGTCCCTGGCCTTGGACTTAAATGTCTTTGGCCGTTCGTGCCCGGAAAGGTCCACTTTGATGTTGTCAAAACCTCTTCCTTGGAGGTATTCCACTGATTTTTCCAGCAATGCTTTGTTCTCTTCTTTTTCTTTTCCTATCATACCTATAATATAATAGAAAAATTGAGAATTGCAAGTTATGAAGGGGCAAGCGTTACTTCAATTCCAACTTCTCGGCAAAATACTCACAGAAATCCTTCATGGTTGCGGTCATCTTTTCATCCTGGGTTGCCTTGAAAAAAGTATCGGCCATGGTCACCAAGGTTTGATGGAAAAATAGCTTCATCTCATCAACGGGCATATCCTTGGTCCAAAGGTCAATTTTTAGCGACTCCCTGTTCTTGCTGTCCCAAACCGAAAGCATCATGGCTTTGGCCTCCTCATTTTCCACCCCTCCGTCCTCTGCGGACCAGGTCAATTCCTCGGGTATACGGTTTTCATCCAGACCTACCTTCAATTTTATCTCCGAAGTATGTGTAACTGCCATTTATTTTCTTGGTTTGTAGTTAGATTTAGTTAAAATCTCATTGGCCGACATATCCAAAAGTTGATGCAGGCCTATCTCATTTTTGTCCATGAACGCCCTTACGATCTGCCATCCCATGTAGCGGCCCAACCTTCCAGGTGATTCGTTGTCCAAAGCCAATCGAAACTTGGAGAAAGGTGCAGGGTCCAAAAAACGTCGGTCCAGTTCGGAATCGGTGCTGTACAACAGCTCACGCTCCACAAAATAACGCCAAATCTGTTCCTCATTGGCCTGTGCCCACTCCATTTCCTCCGCAGTGTATCCTATTTTTTGGGCATCGGACGCCTGTGGAAGCACTCTGTCCTTGATGTACAATTCCTTTCCGTAGTGTACCATTCTGGCCAAAAAGGAACGGTCCGTAGGGTATCTCAACACCTTTTTTGAAAAGGCACTTGCAATATCGGAAGCGAGGTACTGCCTATCCAGTCCTGCAACAATATAGCGCTGCAAACCTTCATAAAAATGATGGTCTGGCCCCAAATAATTATCGAGACCTATTAGTAGTAGGGAATCGGTCAGGATGATGCGGTCGTTATAGCGAACATCCGAGGTCAATGTTACCACTTTTGGAATCCGAAAATCCGGAAAATAGTGGATGATATGTTGAAAAAGTGATTGTAGGGCAATCGATTCCTCCTTGAAATCACCAAACGTTCTTTCCACCTCATCAGATAGCTCCTTCTGAATGGTATCGGATAATTTGGCCAACCAGACACTGTCGGCAAACTGTTCCGGAAAAAGGTAGGGGTACTTTTTCTTTAGCCCCTGTATATCTTTAGGGGTTGCTCTGGCAAATTCACGGTCAAATCGGAGAATCTGTAGGTCCACCTCAAGCTTCGAAATGGCTTCCTCGTTCTTGTTCTCTTTTTTACAGCTGGCAACAAAGCTGCCCACAGCAAATGCCAACACCACAGAAAAGACAAAGTATTTGCGGAACCGCTTCATTTTTAAAACCACAGGGTTTAAATTTACAGGGCACAAAGGTAAATTATAGAATCTAAAAAAAGTGGCATGCAAACAGAAAAGGTAATAGCCCATATTGTTGATTGGTTAGGGAACTACGCCCAAAACGCAAAATGCAAAGGATTTGTCATTGGTGTTTCAGGGGGAATCGATTCCGCGGTGACCTCAACACTCTGTGCCAAAACCGGATTGGAGCTTTTATGCCTGGAAATGCCCATCCATCAAGGTAAAAATCAGGTTACCCGAGCCGACAGGCATATTGATTGGTTGATGGATAATTTTGCCAATGTCAGTAGACAACCTGTTGACCTTACTCCTGTTTTTGACAGTTTGGTGGCGGCTTTTCCGAAGGTGGACAATGAAGAGGAGCGCCACTTATCGTTGGCCAACACCAGAGCACGTTTGAGGATGACAACACTTTATTATTTTGCTGCGCTAAAGGGCTACTTGGTGGCCGGAACGGGAAACAAGGTGGAAGATTTTGGCATTGGCTTTTACACCAAATATGGTGATGGTGGAGTTGATCTAAGCCCCATTGCCGACCTGCTCAAGACCGAGGTGTATGAATTGGGCAGGGTGCTTGGCATAAATGAAGATATCATGACCGCCGCTCCAACGGATGGTCTTTGGGGTGATAGCAGGACCGATGAAGACCAAATCGGTGCATCGTATCCCGAATTGGAATGGGCCATGAAAATGAGTGATCTTGGAAAATCTTCGGAGGATTTCACGGGAAGGGAAAAGATTGTTTTTGACATCTATAAAAGGTATAACAATAGCAACAAACATAAGATGATTCCTATACCTATTTGTGAGATTCCCGCACACCTCAAGTAGCATTTTGACCGAAAAACCCCTGTGTCGAACGAAAAAAACCTTAAAAAAACTACGGTTTTAAGAAAAAAGTTACACCTTTACGCACCCAAATCGTTATCTTGCCAGCTAGTATTGTGTAAGTAAATAAGTACTAAAACCAAATTATAGCCGAATGATAAAAGTTTTAATTGCAGACAACCATCCCATAGTTCGACTAGGAATAAAGCAGGTACTCGAGTCCAGTGCGGAAATGGAAATCATTGGAGATGTTTCCACCACTTCAGAGCTGTTCGAGGTACTGGAAAAAGTTACCCCCGACGTAGTGATGCTGGAAATGGACATCCCAGAAATTAACGGTATCGCCACCTTACGAAAAATAAAACAAGAGTTCCCCAACGTAAAAACCCTTATGTTCAGCGGGCAATCAGAAGATGTTTATGCATTGAGCACCATCCGTGCCGGTGCCTACGGATATCTATCAAAAGATTCGGAGCTGGACTACATCATCTCAGCGGTAAAAAAGGTGAGTGAGGGCAATATGTTCATCACCAACGAACTTGCACAACGCCTTGCCTTTGATGAGGGTACGCAAAAGCCAAGAAGATTCTTCAGAAAATTATCTTCAAGGGAGGTGGAAGTACTCAAACTATTGGCCAGCGGAAAAAGAAACAAGGAAGTTGCCGAGGGACTCAATCTAAATGAAAAGACGGTGAGTACCTACAAAGCGCGCTTGATGAAAAAATTGAACGTGGATAATTTGGTAGATCTGCTCCAACAGGCCAAAGCCCTGGAACTTTACTAGAATCTTACGCCATATACTATTTAATCCCGGACAAGTGTCTGGGATTTTTTTATGAAAGCACCCGATTGAGTTTGGCGTTGAGCAGCTTGTTCAATTGTAGGTAATTGACAATTTCCTCGAGGATTTCCGAGTTATCATCATTTTGTTCCTGGGTATGCTGCTGCAATTTTTGGATTCTACTTCTGATCAAATTGCATCGCAACGTGAGTATAGTCTCATCCACCAATTGGGCGACCCCATGCTTTTTCTCCTTTGGATAAATATCCTTTCGCTCCCAATTGTGGAGCACATACTGTTCTTCTTCCATTAAAATGGAGGAAACCTCGGGCACCATCTCCTGATCAAGCTTGGACAGAAAGGTGTTCACTGAAAAATCCTCATTTTCGTTCAAATCCTCGATCAAAGTATAATAGATTGACCTAAAACGTTCGTTGGTAAGCTCAATCTCATCTTCCTGAAGGTCCAGATATACTTTTTCATATACCTTGGCCTCCACCACCTCCGGTTCCAATACCAACTCCCCTTCCTCATTTTCCTTCAGCACCAAGTCCTCAAACTCCTGTTTCTGATTGCCATATAGAAGCAGCATCTCAATGATTTTGCGCTCTAATACATGTTGCACATTTACCTTTTCGACCGGGTCGTTTTTAACGACCTCAAAGGCCTTTTGCTCTTGCTTGTTCCTTTTTTGGACGTCGGAAAGCTCCTTCTTGCCTATTTGGGCCAAGGTGTTGTACAGTACTTCTTCAGAAATATCCATCATCCGGGCACACTCCTGAATGTAGATTTCCTTTTTTATCCTGTCAGGAATCTTGCTGATGCTGTTCACAATATCACGCACCGTATCGGCCCTTTTAATAGGGTCGTTGGCAGCCTCCTTGGTCAGCAAGGAGGTCTTGAATTGAATGAAATCCTTAGCGTTTTCTTCCAAATACAGCACCAGGTCCTCGTACAAATTGTTCTTGGCAAAACTGTCTGGATCTTCTCCTTCCGGAAAGGTGCAGACCTTGACATTCATTCCCTGCTCCAGGATCAGGTCTATTCCCCGAAGTGAGGCCCGCAGTCCAGCGGCATCTCCATCAAAAAGTACGGTGATATTGTTCGTCAGCCGATTGATCAACCGTATTTGCTCCGGGGTAAGCGCCGTACCACTTGAAGCCACCACATTTTCCACCCCGCGTTGGCTCATTTGGATTACATCGGTATATCCTTCCACCAAGTAACAGTTGTCCTCTTTGGCTATGGCCTGTTTGGCAAAATAGATGCCGTAAAGCACCTTGCTTTTGTGGTAGATTTCACTTTCAGGGGAATTCAGGTATTTGGCCGCTTTTTTGTCACTGGTCAAGATGCGGCCACCGAAACCCAGTACCCTTCCACTCATGGAATGAATGGGAAACATTACCCGTCCTTTAAAACGGTCAAACTGTTTGGTAGTCCCATCATTCTGCTTTTTAACGATGGTCAAGCCCGTCCTTTCCAAAAATTCCAATTGGTAGCCATCTTCCAAAGCTGTTTGCGTAAAGGTCTCCCAAAGGTCAAGGCTGTAGCCCAGTCCAAACTTTTTGATGGTTTCATCCTCAAAACCACGTTCCTTAAAGTAGGTAAGCCCTATGGCCTTGCCCAATTCGTGGTCCCAAAGTGTTCTTGAAAAATATTTTTGGGCATACGCTGAAACCAGATACATGCTTTCCTTTTCGTTGGCCTTCTCCTTGTCTTCATTGGTCTGTTCGGTCTCCTCAATCTCGATGTTGTATTTTTTTGCCAAATATTTAATGGCTTCCGGATAGGTAAAATGCTCGTGTTCCATTAAAAATGCCACCACATTGCCACCTTTTCCACTACTGAAATCCTTCCAAATCTGCTTTACCGGGGAAACCATGAAGCTCGGTGTGCGCTCGTCGGTAAAAGGGCTCAGTCCCTTGAAATTGGAACCGGATTTTTTCAATTGCACATAATCGCCTATCACCTCTTCCACGCGGGCAACCTCATACACTTGATCTATGGTGTTTTTCGAAATCAACGGAACAATTTAATTAAGCCTTTAAAGGTAGATAAAAAACAAATTTCTGAAAATCCTCTATTTACGTCAGATCATATAGTTCATCCATCAATTGAAAAGCAATTTATTTATCATTGGTCAATAAGATTGCCAAAGATGCAAGCAAATGGTATCCAACTCCCCGTTGATTCCATCATTGCAACGGTCAAGATAAAAAGTTTAAGAACCATGCCTCAAATTTAATGGTATGAAAAACAAATATTTTAAGTTTAGCAGACCACTTGTCTTTTTGTTCATTGTTCTGTTGTCCTGTTCTGAAGACAAATCGGAACCCATAAATGGACCAAGGCTGATTTTCAAATTCAAATTTAATCCGCTTCAGGAACGCTTGGACAATTTTGGCCGGTCACAACCAATACCCGAAGGCCATGCTGCACAAACTCCCCTGTTTAATCAAATGGGAGCCCATTATATTGAACTTGCTGAAAAAAATGATATCCCAGCCTACAATGGCACCCAGGTGTATGAAAGTCCAATGACCAACAAGGGAGGTTCCGAGGCCATCGATTTTGACCAAGCGCTGTACGCGGGCAATAATCAAATCTTTTATGAAACCGATATTAAAAATGTCGTGCCAGGAGTATATCAATATCTTCGCATTTCCCTGTCCTATCAAAATTACAGTATCCAGTTTCGGGCGGAAAACCAGGAATTCACTGGCACCATTGCCTCATTTGTGGGGGCCAACACCTATATTGGTTCCTATCCGGTAAAAAACCAGACTGTAACCGTAAATGGCAATAAACTTCAAGGGTATTGGGCTTTTGAAACCGACATTCCCAACATCCCTGTTATTGAAGGTCAGGCTCCGGCGAATGCCACCACAGTGCCCAATCCGATAAGTGAATTTTCACCTATTCCGCCTGGTTCTTGCTTGGTCACGGGCGTCTTTGAAACTCCTTTTGAAATCACCGGTGATGAAACCAATGACGTAATCATTGAATGTTCCATTTCCATCAATCAGAGTTTTGAATGGGTGGACAACAACGGGAACGGTACTTTTGAACCTACGGAAGGCGATATTGTGGTTGACATGGGAGTTCGCGGCCTTATACCATCAGTTGTGAAATAATCCACTTTTGTTGGGCACTTGTTGATTATTTATTGCCCTTATCAACCAAAAAACTGACCTAGGGAAGCTGGTTGGTAGAGCAACCAACCCGTTAAACTAAACCTGCTCTTTGTTGCCGGAAGTACCGCATGGGGCACCTCAGCACTTTTGAACATAACACACCGTGCCGCATGGGGCTCCACAAGAAGAAGGCTGTTATCCGCATTAACAATCTCCAGCTCGCCCCCATCCCCTTTTTTCCAATCCTCATTAAAATAAATCACTACGGAAATCATCCGATTGTTCCTGTTTTCAAACTGATCCAAATGTCTTGCGTAATGACTTCCGGGAGGGTAATGGGCCAAGTGAAACTCATATCCGGACAGACTCAAATAACAATACCTATTGAACATGTACAAGGTTTCATCCACCAAGTCCCAAAATGTACTGAGCTGTTCATCCCTTTTTCTGTCAAGCCAATGCGTAAAGTCACCCCTGACTGTTCTTTTTATTTGATTTTCCCTGTTTGAACCAATTCCTGCTTCGGTGAAATCGGGAAGCTTTTGAAGAAAAAAGGCCTTCATATCAGCATACAGTTCATCCCGAAAAAAATTGTCGATTACGACATAATTTCTACTGGAGAGGTCATCCATCCAAGAGAACCATTGCTCCAAACCATGATAGGTATCCAAGTGCTATAAATGTGTGCCAATGTAGAAAAAATTTCAAGATGAAAAGATCGGCCATTTCACTTTCATTGTTCAAGAAGCTTTAATTTAGTAAGGACTTAAATATGGGTTATTATGATCCTCTTCTTTGGAACAAGACCAGGCAAAAGGGAAACCAAGAGCTTAAAAAACGTTGCATGTCCCTTTTGCGGGCAAAGGGACACTTTGACCGTTGTGTCCCAACCCAATTATGCCCACCTATTTTGGGTCCCTATCTTCACGATCAAAACGGAGCAGTTTGCAGAATGCTCGCATTGTAAAAAGGTATATTATAAGGAAGATTTTACCCAGGAAATGCAAAAGGCCCTGTGATCCCAGGCTCTTTTATTTTTTTCGATCTACTACGTAGTTGACCATCAAAATCAGAGCGTTCTTATATTCGGAATCGGGATAATTGTCCAAAATGGCCAAGGCCTTATCCTTAAATTCCAGCATTTTTTCCACGGCATACTCAAGTCCTCCCTTTTCTTTCACATAGGCAATCACTTCCTTAACCCTTTTTTTGTCCTTATTATGGTTCTTGATGGAATTGATCAACCAGCGTTTTTTCTCCTTGTCGCTTTGGTTCAGGGCATAAATGAGTGGAAGTGTCATTTTTTGTTCCTTGATATCGATACCCGTTGGCTTTCCGATCTTTTCCGCACCATAGTCAAAGAGATCATCCTTGATCTGAAAGGCCATACCGCATAGTTCCCCAAATCTTCTAAAAGATTCGACTTCCTCAGAGTCTGGTCTAACGGAACATGCTCCCATACTGCAACATGCAGCGATCAAAGTGGCCGTCTTTTGCCGGATGATCTCATAATACACCTCCTCTGTGATATCCAAAAGCCGTGCTTTTTCTATCTGAAGCAATTCACCCTCGCTCATATCACGAACGGCATTGGAAATAATGTGCAATAGATCATAATCCTTGTTCTCCAGGGCCACCAAAACCCCTTTTGAAAAAAGAAAATCTCCTACCAAAACGGCAATCTTGTTCTTCCACAGGGCGTTGATGGAGAAAAAGCCCCTACGTTTGTGGCTATCGTCCACCACGTCATCATGCACCAGACTGGCTGTGTGGATCAACTCGATGATGGATGCCCCACAATAGGTTCTTTCGTTCACTTCCCCATTCAATAATTTGGCTGTCAGGAACACAAACATGGGGCGCATTTGCTTACCCTTCCTATTGACGATATAGTAGGTTATCCTATTGAACAAAGCCACCTTGGACGACATGGATTTATGGAACTTTTCTTCAAAAAGCTCCATCTCCCGTTCTATCGGCTCCCTAATTTGAGATACAATCTTCATCGTGATTTCAAAGATACTTATACCAAGTGTTTTTAACTGGATGTTAAGAGTAAAATAATGAGGTAAGTCTTAGCTTAGTTATTTACAATTATAAGGGTTAAATGAAATGATAAACTTTAAAACAGTATCCTTTTTACTTCTAATTTTCATAGGGTCCAATTCTAGCGCGCAAGAAGTCCAGGTGGAACGTATGAAAGTTTCATGGGAACACCATGAAAACTATGTCACATTTACTGCCTCTGCACCGGATGATGGTTGGGTGGCTATCGGATTCAATTCAAAAAATGACATTGTTGACACCAATTTAATCATGGTTGCCGTAAGTGATGACAAAACCACTGCTGAAGATTTTTACGTGGTAAGTGCAGGTAATCCCAAACCGGTAAAAGCCTTAGGATCTAAATCCCAAGTCATTGATCCCCAAGGTTCGGAGGAAAACGGAATTACGACAATAACATTTTCTATGCCGGTTGTGGCTTTTGATAATTATCATTTTGATTTGAGCAAGGGAAGAAAACTTTGGCTAATCTGTGCTTACAGCATGGAAGATGAATTTGATCACCATTCCCGTATGCGAAGGCATATTGAAATCACACTATAAAATCAGGTCTTATTGGCCAGCTGGCCGCAGGCCGCATCGATATCCTTGCCCCTAGAACGTCGTACAGTTACCGTAATGCCATTGTCCTGTAGTGTATCTTGGTACATCTTTATGGCCAAATCATCCGCTTGCTGGAACTCACCATCGTCAATAGGGTTATACTCTATCAAATTGACCTTGGAGGGGGCAAACCTGCAAAATCTGACCAGGGCATCCACAGCCTCCTGAGTATCATTGATTCCTTTCCAGACCACATACTCATAGGTAATCCGGTTCTTGGTCTTGCTGTACCAATATTCCAGGGCTTCCCTCAAATCCTTTAAAGGAAAAGTGGCATTGAACGGCATGATGGAGGTGCGCACCGCATCGATGGCGGAGTGGAGGGAAACCGCCAGTTTGAACTTGACCTCCTCATCGGCCATTTTCCTGATCATCTTAGGTACTCCGGAGGTGGAAACCGTGATACGTTTTGGTGACATGCCCAATCCTTCCGGTGAGGTGATCTTCGCTATCGCCTTCAATACATTGTTGTAGTTCATCAAAGGTTCGCCCATTCCCATGAAAACAATGTTGCTCAATGGCCTATCAAAATATAGTCTACTTTGATTGTCAATGGCCACCACCTGGTCGTAGATTTCATCCGGATTCAGGTTGCGCATCCGCTTTAGGCGTGATGTGGCACAGAAACGGCAGTCCAGACTGCATCCCACCTGGCTGGAGACACAGGCTGTGGTTCGTGTTTCGGTAGGAATAAGTACCGATTCCACCACCAAACCATCATGAAGCTTCACGGCATTTTTAATGGTGCCATCAGAGCTTCGCTGCATGGTATCCACTTTTATATGGTTGATGACAAAGTTGTCCTCCAGCATCTGCCGTGTTTCCTTGGACAGGTTGGTCATGGCATCAAAAGTATGGGCGGCCTTTTGCCATAGCCATTCATATACCTGGTTGCCGCGAAAGGCCTTGTCTCCCCTGTCCTCAAAAAATGCGCGCAGCTGCTCTTTGGTAAGTGCCCGTATGTCCCTTTTGTCCCCTTTCATTTGTGCAAATATAGCCACAAAAAAATCCCATCAGTTTTGAAACCGACGGGATTCTCGGTGATATATTTTTTACCTCTTACAGGATGAGCATGGCATCTCCATAGGAATAGAAACGATACCCTTCCAGAATGGCCTGCTTGTAGGCTTTCTTCATTAAATCATGACCGGCGAATGCGGAAATCATCATCAACAAAGTTGACTTTGGCAAATGAAAATTCGTGACCATGCAATTGGCAATACTGAAGTCGTAAGGAGGAAATATGAATTTATTGGTCCATCCCTCAAAAGTATTCAGCGTATGCTCTGAAGACACGGCACTTTCCAAACCACGCATCACCGTGGTGCCCACGGCGCATACTTTTTTCCTTTTCCTTTTGGCCCTGTTGACTATTTCCGTTGCCTTTTCGTCGATTACCAATTCTTCGCTATCCATTTTGTGTTTGGACAGATCTTCCACTTCCACAGGGTTGAAGGTTCCCAAGCCAACATGTAGGGTAAGTTCGGCAAAATCGATTCCCTTTATCTCCAGACGCTTTAACAAGTGCTTGGAAAAATGCAGTCCGGCAGTGGGTGCTGCAACGGCACCTTCGTATTTGGCATAAATGGTTTGATAGCGCAACTCATCTTCGGGCTCCACGGCGCGCTTTATGTATTTTGGAAGCGGTGTTTCACCGAGTTCACGCAGTTTTCTCCTAAAATCGGTATATGAACCATCATAAAGAAACCGCAATGTCCTTCCCCTTGATGTGGTGTTGTCTATTACTTCAGCCACCAAACTTTCGTCATCCCCAAAATAGAGCTTGTTCCCAATCCTGATTTTTCGAGCTGGATCTACCAATACGTCCCAAAGACGCTGCTCTTGATTCAACTCACGAAGCAAAAACACCTCAATTCGAGCTCCTGTTTTTTCCTTGTTTCCATAAAGTCGTGCAGGAAAAACCTTAGTGTTGTTCAATACCAGAACATCCCCTTCGTCAAAATAGTCGATCAAATCCTTGAACATTTTATGTTCAATTTTTCCAGAATCACGGTGCAGCACCATAAGTTTGGATTCGTCACGGTTCTCAGAGGGGTATTCTGCCAACAACTCCTTGGGCAGTTCAAAATTGAAGTTCGATAATTTCATTCAGGCTTATTTTGGTTTTTTTCAAAGACCGCAAATATACAACCTCGTTCAGGGGGATGTCAAGTAATTTGGTGATTAAATCCCCATTAGATTTCCTTTATGCCAAAACCAAGCGCCGAAAGGTCTTTCCAAAAATCGGGATAGGACTTGGATACCACTTCTGCATCGTTGATGCTCAGGTCTATTTTTGCGGCCAAGGGGGCAAAGGCCATGGCCATTCTGTGGTCGTTGTAGGTGTCTATCGCCACATTGGACAAAAGTTTGGATACCGGTTCCAATGTAAGGCTTTCATTATCGATATGTACCGTTCCCCCCAATTTGGTCAGTTCCGTTTGAAGTGCGGCCAAACGATCCGTTTCTTTAATTGGAAGGGTATGCAATCCGGTAAGATGGCATCCCGCGCCCAATCCGAGACATGTGACGGCCAAGGTCTGGGCAATATCAGGCGCATTGGAAAGGTCGTAATTAACCTTGAACGAATGGACCTCCTTTGTTTTCTTAAGCAAGATGGTATTTTTAGAAAAAACAGTTTCCACACCAAAATCGGTATAGATATCCTTCAAAATACTGTCCCCTTGCAAGGAGTCCTTCTTATAAGAAGATAGTTCAATCTGGGTGCCCGCGCCACAGAGGGCTGCGATACTATAAAAATAGCTGGCGGAACTCCAATCGGATTCCACCACCAATTTGTTATTGCCCGCCTTTTCCGCGGGGATTATCTTAATATGGTTGCCCTTAAATGATGTCTGAACCCCAATCTGATCTAGAAGTGCCAATGTCATTTTTAGATAGGGGACGGAGGTTATCTTTCCTACAAGTTCCAATTTCAGGCCGTGCACCAGACTTGGTGCGATCAGCAGCAATGCAGAAATATACTGACTGCTAATGTCTGCGGGCAATGACACCTTGTTGGCAACGATTTTTTTTCCAGTGATTCTCAGAGGTGGATATCCTTCATTATTTTCGTAGGCAATGGATGCGCCCAAATCCCGAAGTGCATCCACCAACACGGCGATTGGCCGTTCCTGCATCCGATTTGAGCCTGTCAAAATCACGTTCTTTCCTTCCTGGGAAGCAAAATAGGCTGTCAAAAAGCGCATGGCCGTACCTGCATGGTGGATGTCCACAACCCCTGATGTCGTTTTGAGTCCTTTTTGCATGACTTGGGCATCATCCGAGTTGGACAGGTTTTCAATATCAATGTTTGGGAAAAGGGCCTGTAGCAATAACAGGCGATTGGTCTCGCTTTTGGAGCCCGTTATCTGGATGGCTTTTTTAAAAGTCTTGTCTTTTGGGGCGGAAAGCTGGAGTTTCAAAAATTTGCTGTTTTGATTGAATCCCCAAAGCTAGAAAAAACGCTACTAAAGTCCTTTTTAAGGAATAACTTTATTTCAGTTTTTTGTTATTTTGATGGCGGTCATGATCCCGCCTTGCCTTGAGTTCCAGTTTTTTGTCAAAAGCCTTCTGAAGATCCACACCGGTTTGGTTGGCGAGACACAACACAACAAAAAGCACGTCGGCCAGCTCCTCTCCCAGATCCTTGTTTTTGTCTGACTCCTTTTCACTCTGTTCCCCATATCGGCGTGCAATGATCCGGGCCACTTCACCCACCTCTTCGGTAAGTTGGGCCATATTGGTCAGTTCATTAAAGTACCGGACCCCGTGGTTTGTGATCCATTCATCCACGGCCTTTTGGGCGTTTTCAATGTTCATTTATCTAGATTTTAGACAAAACTACCTTTTCTGATTGCTTTTCTACCAAATTCTTGTAATACTCTTTGATTACATCATAGTAATTTGCCGGAAAAAAGGCCGAATTGATTTCTGAGGAAACATTGACATTAACAGTATTTCCATTGGACATAATATTGAATGAAAACTTTCCTAGATTGTCGGGTAGTTGAACGGTAACATTTTCAGGCAAACTTTGGACTTTGTAACCTTCAGGTATATTTATCCCAATGATGTATTTTTCTTGTCTTGGAAACGTAAAATCGACTGGGTAAATCCTTTTTTCCATCTTAAATGGATTCTCTGTTTTGGCCAAAAACAGCATGGGTTTAAAATAAATATCTTCTCCGATGATTTCACACTGATTTTCTCTAGAAAAAGAGCAACTTTCTATCAGTGGCTTTGAATAGTCTCGTTTATTTTTCAAATCGTACTCCGTAATGTCCATTTCGCCATACTCAGTTTCCAGATTTTCCATATATACGGTTTCATCAACGGTATCAATATTGTTTCTAACCGACATTGCGAATTGGTTGGAATATTGAGTTCTCGATTTCCCCTCAACGGATCCATCTTGGTTGATCTGAACCTGCAGATAATGGGTCTCTTGAGATAAATCTACAGGAACTAAGTTGATACTTGAAGAACTTCCATCTTCCCGCACAAGTCGACCCATCCAATTTAACGCTCTGTTAGGAAGAATGTTTGGATATGCATTTCTCTCGGTCGCATCGAGAAGTATAACATTGTCTTGGACCTCAACTCCACAAATGACATAATTGAACCCATCAGTTGTAGGAAAAAGAGGTATGCCATGGGATCTAGTACTGACCAAAATTGGATTGGCTTTTATACCCGCATATCGCATCATGGATGTTAGCATAAGATTGATGTCTGCAACATTACCAACACCCTCACTATAAGATTCCTTGATTCCTCCCTTAGAACAACCTACTCCCGAATAGCCATCCCATGTCATTCTGGATTTCACAAAATTATAAATCAACATGATTTTCTCATTCATAGCCATTTCTCCTTGTAAAAGCTTGCTGATGTCTTCTTCGAAATATTTAGTCTTGCTAAGCTCCGGTCCAAAATCGTCGTAGTCGTATATGGACTTTGCCACATCTTCCCATGACAAACTATAATTCTTGTAGGGGCGATTGGGAAACTGTGTGGAAGCTAATTCAAATTTTAAAGCTGTTCTATAGTTATTAATATTGTTGGTGAACGCCTCCTCCCTAAGCGAAGGAAGATTTGTTGCCTTTACCTCATAAACATTTTCATCGAAATCAATACTACCTGATTTATGGGTTCTCCCCAACAATTGATCTGCTTCATTATTAGACCTATAATTTATCTTGATAGACCTTCTCTCCTTGGACTCATCTAACTTAATGGGATAGTAACCTTTACCGTACCTTTTAAAAAAGAAATACTGCGGAATATCCAAACGCAAATAAACATTGTTTACTGGAATATCATATTGGAATAAAAAATCATCCAAGTACCAATATAATGGAGACGAAACATTATATTCAATATCTAATACGCTACCTTCTTTAACCTCTGGCATCGTAATGGAGGCCTTGTTCCTGAACTTGTTGACTTCTTCTACAAAGACCCCATTTTTCTGTAGTTTTTCGCTCTCAACTTTACCATCCACTAAATTAAAAGTATACCCCCTGACAGAAGAAATTCGTTCCTCATCACCACCTGAAACATACAGAGGCACTTGAAGTGTGGCCCAGTTAAATCCTTCTTTGTTATAAATCTTTATGCGGTAATGGTACTCTTTTGTAATGTACCATCCCTTGTCAATGTTATAGTCGTAATAAACCCTTTCCTTTTTATAAAGAATTGCAGCTTCAGCTTCAGGTTCTAAGGGATGTTTTGTCTCTGCTATTTCTTCCTCGGAAACTTTTCCAAACTTATAATCGGGTTCGGACAAGGCAACGGTATAATTTGTAATAAGCAACAATAAAAGGGCAACATTGATTTTCATATTAACTAAGGTTTGATAACTATTATTCTTGAATTGTCAAATTGGGCAATTTTTTTACAAAAGTCCCGATAGGCTTGATATTCTTCTTTTGGATAGTAGCCAGATTGCACTAAAATTTCTCTTTTATACAGAAGAACTCCAGGACGCTTTTCACTAATCTCTGCCCTGAAGCTTCCAAATTTTGTTTCCAACGAAAGCGGGGCAAACAGTGTTTCTGCTCTATACCCTTCTGGAAGATGAATGATGATTTCATCTTCATCCAGATATCCACGTGCTATAACAAGATCTCTTTTTCTTTCCTTTACTTTACGGGGTACCTCAAAATTTCTATTTACAATATTTGGAGCGAAAAGTAATTTTCCATCGGAATCGGCGATATAATTTTCTATTTCAATGGCTATGTTCTCCTGAAATTGAATGGCTGTTTTGTCGTTTTTAAAAGAAATATCCCTCAACGATATGTTGTTCAAATAGTCCCAATGATTTTTATAGAACTTTTCTTGTTCCAGTTTGGTTTTGAATGTATTTCTGAATTTTTGATCATACTGTATGCCTTCGGACTGTATGGTCATGTCACCCCGAATCGTTCCTGTATTGTCAACAAAAAACTCTGCTTTTATTACCTGATGGTTCTCTTCATCGCCGTATGTCTTAGTTTGGACTATCTCGCCTCCATTAGGGGTGATTTTCAATACTTTGCGGTCATCGCTAAACGTCCCCAAATGGTTTATGGGTGTTACTTGACTGGTACATTCTAGCCAAAGTTCTTTTTCTTCTAATGGTATATTGAGAAAAACATGATTTCCTTGAAGCGATACAAAATCAGGGTCTATACTCCTTTTTTGACCATTATTACTCGCATAGAGTACGGTGTAATATGATTCTACTCCTACAGCTTTTAAAAGAGCCATGGTATAGTTGCTCAATCCCTTACAATCTCCATATTTGACCTGATCAACTTCGTCAGCACTAATAGGCATCCAACCGCCAATTCCCAATTGTACGCTGATATATCTTGTGTTGTCCTGAACATATTCGTATACTTTTTGAATTTTTTCATAGGGGTCTTCAATGTCTTTTACTAAGGCTCCCATGGTTTTGATTGTTTGAGGGTCTAAATAATCCCTTCCCATAAGTAATTTGTCGTGCATCCATTTGCCAAAATCCTGCCAACTTGTTGCAACACCATCCACTCCTTCCAAATGAAATCTGGAGATTGAAGTTCTCACATTGGGCACAAAATCAGAAAAAGGTGGAGACATTGGTTCTGCCTCAAGTGCCTTCAACTTACTTCCCGAATATTGAATCTGGTTTTCAGATATTTTCTTTTGTATTTCATATTCCTCCAAATTTGAATCTTTAAATCTGAATGGTATATTACAATCAACCCTATAGGTAAACTTGCTCTGTTGTGTGCTAACCCGATATCCATCCAAAAAATTCCATGAAGGACTGAATGCTGTGTTGGAAGTAGTATATACCCTAGTGAATTCGACAGTATAGGGATAGTGGGTCGGCGTGTATCTCAAATACAGTATTCGTGTGTCAGAATACAAAGTGCCTCCACTTACTGCGCTTTGATCAAAAAAATCCTTTTGCCTTATCTTCTTTATTTCTTTTCCGGTCTTATCAAATACTCGGGCCTCAAGTGTATTAATCTTATCGTTGTTGTCATAAAACATATAGGCTTTGACAAATCTATCTCCTTGTCCGTTCAAAACTGTGACGACCCTCCTTGTTGAAACTTCCATCAAATCTTGCCTAAGAATAACCACTCTCATTTCATCATTCCTTACCACAGCATCTGCATTTTGAAGCAGTTCCTGCGGAATTGCCTGATAACTATAGTTTTGGGAAAAGGACAATTGAAAGCTTATGAAAAGAAGTAGTACGTGGGGTAATCGCATTAAAGAAATATAGGTTGGTTTAGCTGGTGCTAATATGCCTAATTTCTTACAAAAAGGAAAATAAAATAGACGAAAAGCTTTATTCCCTCCTTTTGGAGTCTATCACAATGGTTACCGGACCATCGTTAAGCAATTCCACCTTCATGTCGGCTCCAAAAACCCCGGTGCCAATGGTTTTACCGAGAATTTTTTCCAACACTTTTACAAACCCTTCGTAGATAGGAATTGCAATTTCAGGTTTGGACGCTTTTATATATGAGAGCCTATTACCCTTTTTTGTAAGAGCATGCAGGGTAAACTGGCTTACTACGATGATATCCCCACCCACATCAACTATGGAACGGTTCATTACACCCTGCTCGTCATTGAAAATGCGAAGGTTCACCAGTTTTTTGGACAGCCATTCCGTGTCCTCACTTCCATCTGCGTCCTCAATGCCCAGCAAAACCAGAAGCCCGAGTTCTATCGATGAGACCAACTTGCCATCGACCGTTACACTTGCCCTGGACACTCTTTGGATTACCGCCCTCATGACCTATCCCTAAAATTATCATCATCTTCACCTGTTATCATCTGTACATAACTGCGATAACGGCTCCAAGCTAGTGCATCATTCTCCAAAGCTTGTTTGACCGCACATTTGGGTTCATCAAGATGTAAACAGTTATTGAATTTACACGCCGATTTAAGCTTGAAGAACTCCGGAAAATAATCCCCAATCTCCTCGGCTTCCATATCTACAATGCCAAAGCCTTTTATTCCGGGGGTATCAATGATCGTTGCCCCAAAAGAAAGATCGTACATTTCCGCAAAAGTGGTGGTATGCTGTCCCTGTTGATGCTGTTCGGATATTTGGGCGGTCCGAAGTTCCATGTTCGGCTCCACCGCATTGATCAAGGTTGACTTCCCCACGCCGGAATGGCCAGAGAACATACTAGTCTTGTCCTTCATCAGTTCCTTGACCTTTTCTACATTTTGTTTTGTCTTGGCGCTTATTTTAAGGCAATGGTATCCTATTTCGCTGTACAACTGAAACAGATGGTCCACCTCTTCAATTTCATCCTTGCCATAGGTATCTATCTTGTTGAACAAAATCACAACGGGAATATCATAGGCCTCCGCGGTGGCCAAAAAACGATCTATGAATATGGTATATGTGGTGGGGTTGTTCAAGGTGACCAGCAAAAAGACCTGGTCCAAATTGGCGGCTATGATATGGGTTTGCTTGGAGAGCTTTACGGATTTCCGGATGATGTAATTCTTTCTATCATGGATTTCGGTGATTATGCCAAGGGTTTCGTCCCCGGCCTGCTCCAAATCAAACTCCACATGATCACCCACGGCAATGGGATTGGTACTCTTGATATCCTGCATGCGAAACTTTCCCTTTATCCGACAATCATAAAAATTACCATCCTGGGCCTTTACGGAATACCAGCTTCCCGTGGATTTATAAACAGTTCCCTGCACTATTTGTTGACATTTTGATTACAAAGAAACAATAATCTTGGGCTTTGTACGTATATCTTTGTTAACAGAGTTAATAATCAATTATAATCAAATTATGAAAAAAATCGTATTCCTAGCAGTGATAGCCCTAGCTGCAACGTTTGGCGCCAATGCGCAAGAGTACAAGGTGATTACTAGTGTGGAATCCATCGTGCCCAATGGTTTGGGAAGGTCCCGAATCATCAATGCACTTGAGAACAAAGATTACAAAGAGTTTACCAGTGTTCAGACGGAAGATGACAACACAAGAAACAAGTCTGACCGAAGCGAAATTCGGGTAAAGAACTTTGAAGAGACCAAATTGCTGAACTTCTACAATTTGGGTGGTATCCGTTTTCAAAATATTGCGGCCAACGATGCCTTGATCACTTCCATGATCAATGACATGATCACCAATGGATGGGAACTTGCCTTTGTGGTAAGTGGCGTTGAAAGTGAAGGCGGCAAAGGAGATGGCCAGGGTATCTTTATTACCCGATACATTTTCAGGAAATAATGGATCCTTTTCCTAAACAAAAAAGCCTTTTGCGATTGCAAAGGGCTTTTTTGTTTTCATTGTTTTTAGTGTTTGAAGTGAACCCTTCCTCCGGCAAAAGTCCTTTTGTTCACTTTTGAGGGCTTTCCATATACCGTGACATCACCCCCCGCCATCACATTAATATCTACCTCTTCAGAAGCGAAAATATCCGCCTCGCCCCCAGCGGAAATCTTGATCGCAGTGTTTGTTGTCCTCAGTTTTCTTCCCTCAAATATACCCCCTGTGTTCAGAACTATGCTTTGGTTTTTGGCCAATCCCGATGCTTCCACTGTTCCCCCGGTCACTGCCCTTACATCCACATAATCCACATCCATTCCTATATGTATGCGCGCGCCTTCCTGTGCCCGCAGCTCGATCTTGCTCTTTTTCACCATTTCGTTACAGGTTATTTGGGCTCCCTCGTTGCCGTCTATGACGTCCAAATCGGTATAATAGACCTCGATCATGGTGTCCTCTCCTCGAAACTTTTTGTCCAATTGCATTCTCAACTTGAGCACGCCACCCTTGTTGGTCCATGTTATATCATCCACGTTCCAGCCTTTGATCATGATCTTGTTTTCGTCGGACTGAATCAAATTGACCTCTATCAAATCAAAAACCTTTATGGTATCGAATTCACCAACCTCTGTATCGATTATCCTTTGGGAAAAAACAGAAAAGGGCAGCCACAACAAACAAAATAGATATGCTTTTTTCATTTCACCGGTGTTTAATTTTTATAAAGATGCGCTCCAAAATGAATTGTTACAGTATGGGGCGAAAAAAAGCCATTCAAGAACCTTTTTTTGGGGATTTGAATGGCATTTAGGTCAAATTAGACCATTACTCAGGAGTTGATGATCTTCTCTTGATGGTTGATGGATTCTTGGTGAATGGCCTTGAACATGCGCAAAATGAACTCTTCGCTCAGTCCGCGCTGCTCGCCCTCCAAAATCATATTGCCCAAAATGGCATTCCATCGGTTGCTTTGCAAAACAGCAACGTTTCTTTTCTTCTTCAACGCTCCGATTTCGTCCGAGACCTTCATCCTTTTGCCCATGATCTCGATCAATTGATTGTCAATGACATCTATCTGGGCCCTAAGATTGTTCAACTTGCTGTTGTATTCCGCCTGTTCGTCGGTTTCTTTTCTAATTCGGAGATCTTTCATGATCTGGACCAATCTATCTGGGGTTACCTGTTGGGCAGCATCGCTCCATGCATTGTCGGGATCACAGTGAGTTTCAATCATCAATCCGTCAAAATTAAGATCCAATGCGGTCTGCGACACATCAAAGATCATATCCCTTTTGCCGGTGATATGGCTTGGATCGTTTATGATGGGCAGATCCGGGAACCGAGTCTGCAGATCAATGGCCAATTGCCATTCGGGTATGTTCCTGTATTTGGTTTTTTCATAGGTTGAAAATCCCCTGTGGATGACCCCCAACTTTTCAATGTTTGATGAATGGAGTCGTTCCACGGCCCCAAGCCACAGGGAAAGATCGGGATTGACCGGGTTCTTTACCAAAACAACCTTATCGGTTCCCTTCAGTGCATCAGCGATTTCCTGCACTATAAATGGGCTAACCGTGGAGCGGGCGCCTATCCAAAGTAGGTCAACATCGTGTTCCAGGGCCAGATCTACATGGTTTCTGTTCGCAACCTCGGTGGCGGTTTTCAGTCCCGTTTCCTCTTTTACCTTTTGAAGCCACTTCAATCCTATGGCACCCACCCCTTCAAAATTACCAGGACGGGTCCTGGGTTTCCATATTCCGGCACGGTAATAGTTCACATCGGTATCCTTCAGATCATGGGCAACCTTCAATACCTGTTCCTCGGTCTCGGCACTGCACGGACCTGCTATCACCAATGGATGTGGAAGATTCATATCATCCAGCCATTTCCTCATTTGTTTATTGTTTTCCATACTATGTTCTATTTTTTGTAAGTGGAATTCCTTTTAAAATCTGTTTTATTCTGTTGGTATCGCTCATTTCACGATATACGTTCTCATAATCCCTTTGAAGCAACAACTGTTTGAATGTCTCCAAGTTCTGGATGTACTCCTCCAAGGTTTCGACCACATTGTCGCGGTTCTGCTCAAAAATGGGCGTCCACATTTCAGGGGAACTTTTGGCCAGTCGCACCGTGCTCTCGAAACCACTGCCCGCCATATCGAAAATATCACGCTCGTTCTTTTCTTTTTCAATCACCGTTTTGCCCAGCATAAAGGAACTGATATGCGAAAGATGGCTCACATAGGCAATGTGTTTGTCGTGCGCCTCTGGGTTCATGTACCGTATCCGCATTTTCATGTCCTGGAAGATGGCCAAGGCACGCTCTTGGAGTTTAAAGGCAGTCTTCTCCACCTCGCAAATTATGTTGGTCTTGCCCTCATACAATCCTTCCATAGCTGCGGAAGGCCCCGAAAACTCGGTTCCCGCAATTGGGTGACAGGCCATGTAGTTTCTTCTTTTCGGATGTTGGGCCACCGATTGGCATATCAACTCTTTAGTAGATCCAGCGTCCATGACTACGGTCTCCTCACCCACGGCATCCAAAATTTTTGGAAGCTCCCGGACCATGGCATCGACGGGTATGCTCACAAAAACCACATCGGCTTGCGCCAATGTTCCATAACCCCCTTTTTCATCAATGATCTGGAGTTCCAGTGCTTCATCAAGATGTGCCTCGTTTTTATCAACACCCACAATGTTGACATTGGGATATAGTCTTTTCAGGTCTTTGGCAAAAGAACCTCCAATCAATCCAATTCCGATGACAACTACGTTCATAATCTAAAATCTTTCAATGGCCTCTTTGATTTTTTCTTCTTTCACGCACAGTGAAAATCGAATATATCCTTCTCCATTACTTCCAAAAATGGTCCCGGGTGCAATAAAAATGTCTTTCTTATGGAGTACCTGATCGATAAACGCTTCCGACGGAAGGGCGTTCTTTGGCAACTTGCTCCATACGAACATACCTACTGCATTTTTATCGTATTCGCAGCCCAATTTTTCCACCAATTGGAACATAAGCTCCCGGCGCTTATTGTAAACCTCGTCCAGTGCATCAAACCATTCGGCACCACTTTGCAGGGCGACCACGGCTCCTTTTTGGATACCATAGAACATCCCAGAATCCATGTTGCTCTTCACCTTGAGAATGGCATTGATAAAAGCTGAATTTCCCAAAACCATTCCCACTCGCCAACCTGCCATGTTAAATGTCTTGCTGAGACTGTTAAGCTCCAGGGTGCATTCCATCGCCCCATCAATGGACAAAATACTTGTTGGGTTTTTGGATAGCACGAAGCTATACGGATTATCGTTTACCAGAAGTATCTGGTGCCGTTTTGCAAAATCCACCAAGGTTTTCAGCTGGGATATTGATGCCGTAGCACCTGTGGGCATGTGTGGATAACTGGCCCACATCAATTTTACCCTAGACAAATCCATTTTGGAAAGTTCTTCCAAATCGGGAAACCAATCATTCTCGGCCTTAAGGTCGTAATATATGGGTTCTGCCCCTACAAGCTTGGTCACGGCCCCATAAGTGGGATATCCTGGATTGGGCAAAAGCACTTGGTCACCTTGATTCAAGAAGGCCATGCTGATGTGCATAATACCTTCCTTGGAACCCATTAGAGGCAATATTTCATGGGTAGCATCAACCGAAACGTCAAACTTTCTTTGATAAAAATCGGCAATGGCCCTTCTAAGCTCAGGAAGACCCTGATAACTTTGGTATTGGTGTGCTCCCGTATCGGCAATGGCCGTTGTCAATGTTTTGAGCACCTCAGGGGATGGTGCCAAATCGGGGCTCCCAATCCCCATATTGATAATGGGCCTGCCTTGTTCCATAAGAGACCTGACCTCTCTCAACTTTTTGGAGAAGTAGTATTCCTGTACGCTTTCCAATCTATCCGCCGTGGTCATATTAGCAGGGCATTTTTGTATTCTCCCAAAACCCGAAAATCTTCCGACATGATCTGCAACAACGATTTGGCCTTTGTAAAATGGTCGTATTCCTCAAAAGTGACATCCACAAAAAAGGCATATTTCCATGGCGTCTCTATCACCGGTAGCGACTGAATCTTGGTCAGGTTCAAGTTGCAATCGCTCATCACGTTCAACACCGTTGCCAAACTCCCCCTCTTATGGTCCGTAATGAACCGAAGTGATGCTTTGTTGATTTCCTCCTTGGGCAGCACTTTATTCTGTTTTTTTAGGATAATGAATCGTGTTGCATTGTTCTTAATGGTCTGTATTTCAGGAGCAATAATATCCAAATCGTACAGATCCGCCGCCATTTTTGGAGCAATTGCAGCAATATTGGCCAACTTACCCAATTTGATGCGCATCGCTGTCTCCGCTGTATCTACACTTTCCACCATTTTTATATGTGGGTACGATTTTAAAAACTCCATGCACTGCAAAAGGGCCATGGGGTGCGAATGGACTTCATGGACATCTTCAATGGTACTGCCCCTCAGCACCATCAAATTGTGGTGGATGTTCAAATAATGTTCCCCGATGATGTGAATATTGTTATGGTACACCAGATTGTAATTTGGAATTATAGATCCTGCAATGGAGTTTTCTATCGCCATGATGCCTTTGTCCGCCCTTCCAGTCAGCAAATGGTCCACCACTGCATCAAAGGACAGGCACTCCAACAATTCAATGTCATGGCCAAAAAAATCTATGGCCACCTGATGATGGTTGGACCCCTTTATTCCCTGTATCGCTACTTTTATAGACATTTTTATGTTGCTTTGACCCGAAACAGCTTCGGGAAAAATTTCATCCCCAGATTGGCTATTGCCCATTTGGATTTCATTCAAAAAAAAAGCCCCGCTCTAACCGGGACTTTATGTGATGATATACTTTAATCGTATTCAGAACAGTCCCACACCTCTTTTAAAAAAGAAGTAAAAGTAGAATCCGTTCCAGAAATACGTTGTTGTCATTTTTCAACTAATCTTATGGCTAAGATAGCCATTCAAACGAAAAAGTACAGACCTGATACACTTTTTTTGAATTTTCTCTAAAAAATTCAAGTTTGTTGCAAATTATTTTGAGTAAACGTGGTTTTTTTATGAATCTGACTTTTATGAACCATTGAATGGGTTCCATAGCTATGGGTCTCCAAATCTTCCATGGGCCAATATATGCGCCAAAAGTGTATTTTTGAAAGCAAAGATTAAGGCATGTCAATCTCTGTCCAGAACATTACCAAAAACTTTGGTGCGCAAAAAGCATTGGACGACGTATCCTTTTCCATAAAAAAGGGGGAAATCGTTGGATTTTTGGGGCCCAATGGGGCTGGGAAATCCACATTGATGCGAATTTTGACAACCTACCATATGGCAGACAGCGGAAATGCCGAGGTCAATGGCTTTGATGTGCTCACTGCCGAACGGGAAGCACAAAAGAGCATTGGCTATCTTCCGGAACACAACCCGTTGTATCTGGAAATGTACGTGAAGGAATATCTGTCCTTTCATGCAGAAGTGCACCGCGTGTCAAAAAACAAGATAGGCGAGGTGATTGAACTAACGGGACTTGCTCCTGAATCCCATAAAAAAATTGGCCAGTTGTCCAAGGGGTATCGACAGCGTGTGGGATTGGCCGCAGCACTCTTGCACGACCCCGAAGTACTTATCCTGGACGAGCCGACCACAGGCCTTGATCCCAACCAATTGATGGAAATCCGAAAACTGATCCGGGATATTGGCAGGCACAAAACCATCTTGCTTTCCACACACATAATGAAAGAAGTGGAGGAAATATGCGATCGGGTCATCATCATAAGCAAAGGAAAGCTGGTGGCCGACAAAAAACTGGATGAGCTGCGGGCAACTGGAGAGCAGATCATTATTGTTGAGTTCGATTATCGCGTGGAAGAGGTGCTACTAAAACAGATACCCCATGTGGCCGACGTCAAGAATGTTAGTGGTTTTGTATACGAAATTCATTTTAAAACAGATAAGGACATGCGTCCCGCTGTTTTCGACTTTGCCCATGACAACCAATTGAAAACACTTCAATTAAGCAGAAAGAACAGGAATTTGGAGAGTCTGTTCACGGAATTGACCAGCTAACTTTCTGGGTTTAACCTTGTATGCACCTTGAGTTGCCTACAACTTGGCTTCAAATTCATGGCAGTCCAATCGTATATCGGAATGTTTTAGTCGCTTTTTTAGCAAACGACAATAATGCTCCTCCCCTCCCTGCTCATAAAATCTACAGGCGAAACAGGTGCGCTGGACCGTCAAAATATCCTGCTGGTTCAACTGATAGATCAATTTACTTATAGCGCTAAAAAGACTTTCCTGGTCCCCTTTTGAAATGTGTTGTAACATATTGGCCATTGGGGTGGCAAAATCTTCGGTTCCGGCCACAATTTTCTTTCCTTCATCCGAGAGAAAAATGGAATAACTTCGATTGTCCGAATGGGAATGGTCCTTCACTATCAGTCCTTTTTCATGAAGCACCCTTACGGCATCACTGATAGTAGGTTTACTAACATTGAACTCCTGCGCCAAAAGGCTAACGTTGTTCAATGCTATCCTATGATGTGCCACAAAAATCAAAATCTGTATCTGGATAGGGCTTATTCCCAAGTTTTTGGCCCGCTCCCACAGCAAGACCTTGAACGCCTGTGATATGCGCTCCAATCCGGCAATGATCTTACTTGAAAGGTCATGCTGCTGATACTCTGGATCAAATATGCTCTTGTTCATAATAAGCTTTGCCTACCGGCTTACCGATAGGCAAAGTTAGTATTCCTAATTAAATTAGGAACAGTTTTCCATTTCTATTACGAAGTAACCTTTCTTATTTATTTGCTCAACCACCTGGTAGGGAGCAACTTCCATGTGGCAAAACCGACATTCCTCGGCAGAAAGTTTCCCAGTTGCAAAAGGTTTGGTGTTCAAGTACTCCTTTCCAAACCTGAAAATGACCTCTTCATTTTCCAAATCATCAGGAACAAGTATGTCAAAATGCATGACCAACCCATCATTTCTCTGCACATAAGTATCCCAAACTGCTACCCTCATTTTTTAAGTACTACTTTGTAGGGCAGCGATAAATCCCCGCTTGACACACTGTATACTTTGTACACACCCAGCATAGGTTTCTTTTCATCACTGGTATTGACCTTCATAAAAGCGGCAACACCATCATACGAAAAATCGGTTCTATTGTTGATCCTGTAATCAGGCACAACTACCCTAATGGCGTTTTGTTGCAAAGTTACCGGATGCCCAGGGGAATCCATATACATTGGCATGCCCGGATTTGTCGGCGGCAATACCACGGTCTCATCTGCTTTTTTGAATTGTTTTACGGACAACCCGCCTTCAACACGAGCATCTTCGACCAAAATTACCCAATGCGGGTGCCAAATAATTCCATCATTATCAAAAATCGCATCGCTGTTCTCATCCCATAAAGGAGTGTCATCAAAATCGGGATGTGAAGTCAGAGCCAAGGCTACAATACCCTCAGTGTTTCCAAATTGGACATCGGTTGATTGCAAACTGGTGGGAAAAACATAGCCCAAGACCGGGGCACCATCCAATTGACCTACCGGAACAGGAACAGTTTGTCCCGCTTTTCCCTCAACCATGATTTCCCAAACCGTAACTCCCAAATTGGGAAGATGGGATACCTCAACGGACTGGATATTAAAATCTGCCGTATGATATGGGTCCTTTTGGGCACACGAAGTCAATACAAAGCCCAACAGCGCAACAAATACAATAAAAGATCTAAATGTTTTCATAATCAATTATATTAGGATTCCTAACTTTATACGTTATATTAGTTTTTGATTTCCTCAATGGATGCCCCATAATTGATATGAAGTACATTGCCTTTGCCGGTCACAAGGGCCGGTACAGATTTAACCCCGAAGGTTTCCGCTTTTCCGATTTGTTCCCTTTGCTCTCCCAAATGGACCACAATCAGGTTTTCCTTTCCAATCAGGTCGATAACTTCTTCTTCTGCACTCCTACATACCGGGCACCCGGCATGATAAAAAATTGTTTTTTCCATAATTACATTGAATTTGATTACTATTTATTAAAGAACAAATATAATTAGGATTCCTAACTATTAAAACTAATTACCCAATTTTAACATGATTGTGGGCATACTTTCGCCAATTAGGCATTCAAGCTTTTTTGCATTTCTATCCAGAACCATCCCATTTGTGGTATTTTTGCCACACAAAGAAACCGTTAGCTCATGAAGAAGAATCCGGCCAGGCTTGAATTACCTCAAAATACCATGAAAACGTATGGTTATCGTGTGGTTGACGCCATCGTGGAACACCAGACCACCCAACATGAAAAGCTTCCCGTTGCCCTGGGTTCCCGTGAGGAAATGGACTCTCTCTTTCTGGAAGAAGCTCCTGAAAATGGCATGGATCCCAATAAAGTTTTGGACTTTGTTTTGGAAAAGGTAATGACCAACAGCACGAATCTTTCACATCGAAAAGCATACTCCTTTGTTCCCGGTCCAAGCAATTATGTGAGCGTAATGGCCGATGCTTTGGCTACCGGATACAATATTTTCTCTGGAGGATGGGTGGCCTCACCGGCAGCAGCGGAACTGGAAATCATCACCATACAATGGTTGTTGAAGCTATTCGGTTTTCCCAAGAAAAAAGGTGGCGGTATTTTTACCAGTGGTGGTTCCATGGCCAATTTAACGGCCCTGGCCACGGCCCGTAGAATAAAATGCGGTGACGATTTTTCCAAGGCGGTCATCTATCTTTCCGACCAGGCCCACTCTTCAAATATCAAGGCCATACGTGTACTGGGGTTCAAAAAAGACCAAATCAGGGTCATCCCCACCGATAATGAGCTGAAATTTGCTGTGAACAAACTAAAAAATTGCATTGCAAAGGACCGATTGCAGGGATTGCACCCTTTTTGCCTTATTGCCACCGCGGGTACTACGAACACAGGAACCGTAGATCCCCTTTCGGAACTGGCCAAAATCTGCAAAAAGGAGGATATCTGGTTTCATATTGATGGAGCTTATGGTGCCGTAGCCTATATTTCCGAAAAAGGAAAACCCCTGATGAAAGGCATGGCAAAGGCCGATTCATTGACCGTGGATCCGCACAAATGGTTTTTTCAACCGTATGAAATGGGCTGCTTGTTGGTTCGCAACCACAAACACCTCAGTCATACTTTTACTGAAAAACCGGAATATCTTCGCGATATCGAGGGGAACACTTCAGAGATCAATTTTTATGATCACGGTATTCAATTGACGCGCAGGTTCCGGGCACTGAAATTTTACATGTCGTTAAAGACTTTTGGGCTTAAGGAGTTTCGTGATGCCATTACCTATAATATAGAATTGGCCGAAAAGGTGGAATCCATCCTACGGGGCAGTAAATATTGGGAAGTTGTTTTTCCGGCCACACTGGCCGTGATCAACTTTAGGTACCACCCTATAAAGAAAAAATACAGTGAAAAAGAACTGGACACCATCAACCAATATATTTCGGAAAAGGTGGTCTCATCCAGAAAGGCGCTCTTGGTCACCACAATTTTACATGGCCAGGTGGTTCTGCGTATGTGTTTGATCAATCCCCGAACCACTTTGGATGACGTAAAGGAAACTTTTGAGCTCTGTGAACACTTTGCCTTGCAATGGGAAAAGAAAAATGTGGAAGCTCCTTCTACCCCTAGTTGATTCTATCGAGGTTTTCATCAACGTCCCTGTTTTTGAAATCAGAGGATTTGTTCTTCCCAAAACTATACTTGACCGATACTGCCATTTCGCGGGCATCGCCAAAATAAATTCCCTCTGCCTCAATGCCATTAATGGAATAGCGTTCTTCAAAATTCAATCCTCTTGTAATATCGTTAAAACGAAGGGCACAATCAAAAGAGCCAATTTTTTTGGTTATCGAAGCCTCCAAGAATAACAGTGAATTGCGTTGAAAAATTCCTTCCCTCCTCTTTGACAAATACCAACCACCCAATGAAACAACGGTATCCCTGGCGATTCGGAATTGATGGTTCGTATATGCATACAGATAAGGTTTTGTCTCCAACAGTTCTGCGCCATTGTCCTCAAGTTTATTATAATTGATGCTTATCGTATTTGTTGTGGTCCATTTTTTATGGGAGTAAGGAAGGGTTGCCCCCAAATACATCCCCATTTCCTTATCCAAATTGATGGGTGATAAGGTGGCCGCGCCATCACCCTCCTCAAAACTTATTGCAAAAGAAACAGGATTGGTATTCCTATAAATTCCCAGAAATATTGATTTTCCCTTGAGCTGTAAGTTGGACGTGACCTCTTGGGTCAATGTGGGCAAAATATTGATGTTATTGGTACCTTCCAAAAAGGGGTTGATGAACACGGCTATGGTGCTTGTTCGAGAAAAATTGGGTCTTGTGATTGCCTTGGCGTAGTTTATAGAAAGCGTTTTCGTGCTATCTAGCTGATAAATAACACCTGCTTTTGGAAATAATCTGAAGTTGTTCCTTTCAATCAAAGGTTGTTCATCCTTGTTCAGTATTCCAGTCACCCGATTATCCTCGGTTCTTGCCCCAACATTGAAACTCAGTTTATCCCCCATTTTGGAACTCAAATCAAAATAGGCCGCATAGAGCGATTCCTGATAGTCATACTGGGTCAGGTCCCCAGCCAAGGTCGGTGGTTCCTCAATCAAGGTAAATGCGTCCGCGTTAATATTGCTCCAACTACCTCCAAACTCAGCTTTCGTTCCTTCAGTAATTTCATGTTCCATGTCTATTCGAAGGGCCAAGGCACCGATTCGGTATCGTTGGTTTCTTTTTTGGTCCAGTTGGAAAGCGGTATTGTTAAAGTTATTTGATATTTCCGAGGCCAGCTTCTGGGTAAATTGCGAAAATTGAAGGCCGGCAAAAAGATTTAAGTTATGGCTTAGTTTTTTGTTGAAATTGAGATTGGCACTTTCATACACCTTGCTATTGTCATTATTCGTTTCCGTGAGAATAAAATCTTGTTGGCCCCCATTTTGAAGAAAGGTCTCGGTGTCAATGGGAGCCTTGTCCGTTTGACGGCGCAAGGTAGTGTTCAGCGAAAGGTAGTCCTTATCCGATAAAGGCAAATACCAACCAAGCCCGGCATTGATTTGTGTTCTGTTGTTTTTTGAAACCAGCACCAGATAATCGGAAAATATGTCCTCGGTTGGAATGTCAAAGGCAAATGAGTTGCTTTCCCATTGTCCCAATTGGTTATAATTGAGGTTTGCACGCAGATTCCATTTTCCATTGGAATGATTTCCGTTTGCGCTGAAGTAATTGTTAAGATTTTTTCGCGAAGAAAGCGTTTCAGAGAGATTGATCTTTGTTCCGCGTTCAACATTGTTTTTAAGTGTAACCACCAAGACGGCCCTTCCCTCAGCCTCATATTTTGCAGATGGATTATTGATCAATTCAATGCTTTGTATGGCATCTACCGACAGGGCCATAAACTCTTCAAATTCAATACGCTGCCTTCCAATATAAATCAGGGGGGTTCCCTTTGCGATAACAGTTATCGATTCCCTGTCAGGAGAAATCTGGACATTGGGCAATCGTGACAATACATCCAATGGATCCGCAAGCGAAGAGAACACCGGATTGCTCACATCAATGGTAATATTGCCGTTGTTGGTCGTAATTGGATTTTTAGAGACCACTAATTCCACATTATCCAACTGGGTAGCCTTTTCTTCAAGCAGTATGGAAAGATCAATGTCTTTATTCAAATTGACCGTTCGTTTAAAGTCATTAAACCCCAAAGAAGAAATTTTTATATTGTATGTAGAGGAAGAAACATTTTCAAAATAAAAATGACCATCAACCATGGTTGTATACCGAATCAGGACATTCTCTTGCTCATCATATAGCAATACATCGCCAATTGGAATTGGGTTTCCTTCAAGATCGGTCACATTTCCTTTTAACTTAAATGATTCCTGACCGTGAACGCCGATGGCCACCAAAAAAGAAATCAAGAAAAGACATCTCAAAACAGTCTAATTTGGGGAAAAGTAAAGGACAAATAAAAAAAACGAAAGCTGAACCGGTCTGATTTAGGTACTAGTCCCAGTGCTATTTTGTAAAAGTTCCTGCCTTCCAGATACTTGTAGCTTAGTATAAATATTGGTGATATGGCTCTTTACGGTACTCAAACTAATGAAAAGTTCATTGGCGATTTCCTTGTTGCTCTTTCCCTGAAGAATAAGATTTTTTACCAAGGCTTCTTGTTTGCTGAGAGTCACTGTACCCGATTTATGTTGAGAGCGCCAATACCATATGGCCAATCCTATAAATAGAAAGATTAGGACCAAAAGGCCAACATTAAAACCGGTACTCCAGCTCAATTTTCTTTGAAGGATGGGCAGATTTAAATGGGCCATCTTTTCCTCCAAAAACAAATATTCATTAGGGGGAATATCGCTGTCCTTGAGCTTTTGCAAGAAGGCACTGTAAAATTCTGGATTTTCCTGAATATCGCGACGCAACAGGTTTCGCTCATCCAACACTTTAATCGCAATGAGTTTTACCTTTAGGATTTGGATGGAGTCCCTAGCGTAATCTTTTAATTGTGCTTCTTTTTCATTTTGGGACAGGGATGCATCGTTTAGCCTCTGCTCAAAATATCTAAACTTCCTTAATTCTTTGGAGGAAAGTCCGTCATCAGGCTGTTGTTGTGACACGAAATGGGCAAAAAGATGACTTTGTTCACCGGCAAGCAAGCTAGTCGTCGATGCACATAATAGAACCCATATAAAAACAATGCTGAGTCTCAAAACAATCGTTTGAATAAATTTCCGCAAATTTTATGAAGTTGACAAACTCAAAATAGCATTGATAGCCCCATCCAAATCGTGCTGTACTTTAGGATCCGTGCAATTGATCAACACCGAAACCACTACTTCCTCCACTGGGTACACAAAAAAATTGGTGTAAGCTCCCACACTATTGCCGACATGGCCCAAAAAATGTCTGCCCTGTGCATCTTGGCTCACCTGAAATCCAAGACCATAATAGGTTGGCTTCCCGTTTACAAGTTGAGAGGAGAAAATTTGGTCGTAGGTCTCTTTTTTAAGCAATTTACCATCCAAAATGGCTTGTCCCAGTATGGCAATGTCAGCACTGGTGGACAAAAAGCCTCCGCCTGCCATTTTGTAATGGTTGTCAACAGCCACCGCTTTTTTAAAACCCGTTGAGGTCTTGGTATAAAACCGGGCCAAATTCTCAACTGTGTTGGAACCAACACTTCCGATCTGGGGAGATGAGGTGTTTTTCATTCCCAACGGATCCAGTATTTTTTGCTTCACATAGGTTTCAAAAGGTATTTGCGCCGCCTCTTGCATGGCCAATGACAGCAGTACAAAATCAAAACTGTTGTACAGATAACCCTTGCCGGGTTCGAAGACCAAAGGGTCATTTTGAAAAACTTCAATGCTTTCCTTGACGGAATAGGGTTTGTTCAACGCGAATTCCTTGCCACGATAGCCCCGGATCCCTGCTGTATGTGATGCCAATTGCCTTAAAGTGAAATCATGCTTCTTTTTAGGATAATTCGGTACGTACTCATAAAAAGAGGCATCCAGTTCCAACAACCCTTCTTCCATCATTTTCCCAAGGGCCAGACCAGTAATGCATTTGGAAATACTTGCAATACGGAATATGGTAGTATTTGGCTCCACCGGGATTTTCTCATCCATATCCACATATCCATAGCCCTTTTGAAGCAAAACCTCTCCTTGTTTCAGTAAGGTGACACCTATACCTGGAAGCTGTTTCTCCGCAACCAAATTATGGAATAACGTATCTGCCTTCCCCAGACCTTGGAGATGCTCCAAAGATCTAATCTTTGGGCTGCCGGAAAACAAATGCTTTAGATAGGTAAAAAGTGGATTCAACTGTACAGCTTTGCTTTTCCGAACATAGTGAGAAATCCAAAGAAAGTAAAGTGGAACACGAATTTTCAGTCCCTGAAAATCAATCTCCCATTAAATAGTTCCTCCACATCAACCTCTTGGGGTCGATTCACACTGATGACATCTCCGGTACCGCGAATGACACCTTCAATACGTTGTTGGGGATTGACGAAAATATCGTTAGATCCCCGATGGTTCAAGTTAACATGATTCGCGACCAAACCTTCTGCCTCAATTCGGCTATCGCCAGCAGCCACAGTAACCGAGAAATTTGTTGTGGTGCCCCTAAGTTGAAAGAACGCAATCCCATTTACCACAATTCTGACGGTCTCGGAGTTCAAATCTAGATCGAAAGAACCATCCGTGGTCTCGGTTTCAGGGTTGTTGAAACTCTCTGCGATCAAAGACAGGCTCGGATAGTCCAAAACCCCATCACTGGAAATTAAAAGTCCGGTACTACTTCGTATTTCAGAAATATTGGGTGCGGTCACATATACCGTCGTAAGACCATAATCGCGCACAAAATTGCAATTGTTTTCATTTCGAAGGATGAGCCGTCCATTTTCAACCTCTGCGGTTACTTCATTGCGAAGGAATTCGCCGGTTTCTATTTCTACCCTTTGCTCATCCCCCTGTTTCATAACCAAGTTGAGATTCTCAAAAACAGTAATGGTTCCAAATTCATCCACATCCACGGTCTCCCTTACCAAATCCCCGGCATTTTGAAAACAATCCAAGGTGTTCTCCCCGTTACAAGATATCAGGAATGCAAAAAGCAATACAATAGATTTCCCCACTGCGCTCAAAATGACTTGATGACCATTACTAACTTTTCTAAAATCCAACATCTCAAATCTATAATCTAACCCCTATTCCAAATTCCAGCGCCTCCGCCTTGGCGGCATGCGATTTTAAGGTAATGGCCCCAAAAACCTTATCCCCAAAGTATCGCTTTAACCCAATTCGATTGTACACTTGCCCCTCAAAATCAAAGGGATAGTATACATAATAACCCAATTGCGTGATAACGCTCATTTTATTTACGAACAGTTCATGGCCCAAAAACACCCCTACCCGTTTAAAATCGGTATCGGGAGCCACCTCCAATTCCGGGAACGATGTGGATTGAAACCGAATCAACTCTTTCAAGAAATTGGAAAAGAACACATCGGTGCCCACTTGAATGGCACTTAACCTCCCCAATCGCTTATCGGCATAGGCCGAAAGAATCCAAAAACCATATTGGCCCAGGTCAATCACATCGCTTTCGTTCACCCCGCTCCTAAAAACGAGATTATACCGTATGGGCTCGATTATCTTTTCTCCAGTTTTGGATGGCAGGTATTCATGCGTTTCGCCCGCATCCAAATCATAGGTAAGTCCCGCATTAAAGGCGATTGTATTGGTTGATGTATTGGGGGCCTTGAAATTGGCATTGGAATAATGGATCAGCGAGATTCCCGCCTTAAAGCCCAATCCGGCGAACAAATTTTCCTTGTGGTAGTTGAACATCACCAAGGTGGAACTTTGCAAATGGGTACCGTAGGCGTTGTTCCTGAAATTTTCGTCCTTGTCGTAGGGATTGGTGTTGTAGGCCAAGCCCTGTGCAATTCTAAATTGAAGGTTTCTTTTTAAAAAGTAGAAATTGTAGTGCGCATACAAACCATAGTGCGTGCCCAATGTGGAATTGTTCGTGTCGTGATACACAAAGGAAAAGCCCGTATCGGGGTATCCGAATCTGGATTCCCAATCCTTATGTCCGTAGGTTTTTCTATTGATCCCGAGTATGATCCCTCCGGGATGTTCGGTAATCAAATGGGAAATATCCGGATTGTGCAACAAGATGGATCCGTAGAACTGGCTGGCATCCAAAACATACTTTTTGGGCTCCTCTTGGGTTTGCGAAAAACCATAAAAAAGACTAAACAAGGTAAGAATGCTCAGTAGGTACTTCATGGGACACTAAAGTAGGAAATTAAAAAATCTCCTGCGCAATGGCTTTGATATTATCTGATTTTCCCATGGAATAAAAATGGAGCACGGGCACCCCTGCCTTTTTCAATTCCTTGGATTGCTGAATGCACCATTCCACCCCGACCTGGCGTACTTCCCGGTTGGATTTGCATGCCTCAACCGCGTCAACAAGGTCCTGGGGAATATCCACCCGAAACACTTGGGGCAGCAACTGCAAATGCCTTTTCACCGCAATGGGCTTTATCCCGGGAATAATGGGAACAGTGATGCCCATCTCCCTGGCGGCATCCACAAATTCGAAGAATTTTCTGTTATCGAAAAACATTTGGGTCACCACATAATCGGCCCCTAGGTCCACTTTTTCCTTCAACCGCTTCAAATCTGATTTCAGGGAAGGGGCTTCCATATGTTTTTCGGGATATCCGGCCACTCCCACGCAGAAATTGGCACAGTAATCGGTTTCTATCACCTCGTGCAGATAGTTGCCACGGTTTATATCCCGAATCTGTCGTACCAAATCCGAGGCAAAACGGTGCCCTCCCTTGGTGGGCTCAAAATACTTTTCCTCTTTCATGGCATCACCACGAAGGGCCATCACGTTGTCTATCCCCAAATAATGACAGTCTACCAATAAATATTCGGTCTCTTCCTTGGTGAATCCCCCACAGAGCACGTGCGGCACGGTATCCACATCATATTTGTGCTTAATGGAAGCACAAATGCCCAAAGTCCCGGGGCGCATACGGGTCAATTTTTTATCCAACAGCCCATCCCGGTCAATGTACACGTACTCCTCGCGAGAAGTGGTCACGTCAATAAATGGGGGTTCAAACTCCATCAAGGGATCAATATTGTCATAAAGTTCCTGAATGCTCTTTCCCTTTACCGGGGGTATGATCTCAAAACTGAAGAGCGTCTCCCCCTTCGCCTTTTTTATATGGTCGGTTACTTTCATAAATGCTTTCTGTCATTCCTACGAAAGTGGGAATCTTATCTAATTTATTTGGATTCCTGTCTTCACAGAAATGACAAACTTTAATCATCAACTATATTGGGAGCCAGCCACTTTTGGGCCTCCTCCACTGTTATCCCTTTTCTTTTCGCAAAATCCGATACCTGATCTTGCTTTATTTTTCCCAATCCGAAATATTTGGCCTTGGGATGGGCAAAATAATACCCACTTACACTGGACGCAGGCCACATGGCCAAACTTTCCGTGAGTTCCACACCGATTTTTTCCTTTACCCCCAATACCTCCCAAATGGTCAACTTTTCCAAATGGTCGGGACAAGCGGGATAACCAGGGGCGGGGCGGATGCCCTGGTATTTTTCATCGATCAGCGCATCATTGTCCAGGTTTTCATCTGTGGCATAGCCCCAATGTTTGGTCCGGACCTCCCTATGCAGGTATTCCGCAAAGGCTTCCGCCAAACGATCGGCCAAGGCTTTGACCATAATGGAACTATAATCATCATGGTTTTTTTCAAACTCTGTGGCCAATTCTTGCGTTCCGAATCCGGTACTAACACAAAAACAACCAATATAGCCCTGAATCCCAACTTCTTTGGGTGCTATAAAATCGGCCAGGGCGATGTTGGGCACGCCATCACGTTTTTTAAGCTGTTGGCGAAGGGTTCGGAAAACGAACATCTCGCTTTCTTTAGTCACCTCAATGTCATCATCATTGACTTGATTGGCAGAAAACAGTCCAAAAATTGCCTTGCCCTTCAATAGTTTTTTGTTCAAAATCTTGGACAACAGTATTTGTGCATCCTCAAAAAGTTCGGTGGCCTGTTTGCCCACAATATCATCCCCAAGAATGTTGGGATATTTGCCATGTAGGTCCCAACTTCTAAAAAAGGGGGTCCAATCGATGAAGTCCTTCAATTTGCCCAAATCAAAGTCATCCCAAACCTGAATACCCAGTTGATCGGGTTCTTTGATGTCCGAAGGGTTCCAATCAATCCGCAGCTTGTTCTTTCGGGCCTCTTCCAGACTCAAATACTCTTTCTGTTTAGAGCGGTTCAAAAACTTTTCCCGAAAACTCTCATAATCCAGTTTCACAGCCTTTTTGTAACCGTCCGAAGTTTCATTTTGCAATAAATCCCCAACCACGGTCACCGCTCTGGAAGCATCGTTCACATGGACCACGGCCTGACTATAGACAGGGTCTATCTTGACCGCAGTATGGGCCTTGCTCGTGGTGGCACCGCCAATTAACAAGGGAACCGTGAAATTTTGGCGCTCCATTTCCTTGGCCAAAAACACCATTTCATCCAGGGATGGGGTGATCAATCCACTTAATCCAATAATGTCCACTTGTTCTTCCTTGGCCTTGTTGATGATCTTTTCCGGTGGAACCATCACGCCCAAATCCACAATTTTGTAATTGTTGCAGGCCAATACCACGCTAACAATGTTCTTTCCAATGTCATGCACGTCGCCTTTTACTGTGGCCATCAAAATTTTACCGGCAGGTTTTGACCCTTCATCCTTGGATGCTTCAATGTACGGGGTAAGGTAGGCCACCGCTTTTTTCATCACCCTTGCCGATTTTACCACTTGGGGCAGGAACATCTTTCCGCTGCCGAACAGGTCTCCCACCACATTCATTCCGGTCATCAAATGGCCTTCAATGACCTCCAAGGGTTTAGAAGCCTGTTGCCGGGCTTCTTCTACATCCTCAACAATATATTGGTCAATTCCCTTCACCAAGGCCCGGGTTATCCTATCCTGTAAGGGTTCCTCCCTCCAGGTAAGGTCCACTTTGCTTTCCCTGGCCTTCCCCACTACGGTCTCGGCAAATTCCAGAAGGCGTTCGGTGGCATCTTCCCTTCGATTTAGGATCACATCTTCAACATGCTCCAATAGATCTTTGGGAATATCATCATAGACTTCCAGCAAAGCTGGGTTCACGATACCCATATTCATTCCCGCCCTAATGGCATGGTAGAGAAACACGGAGTGCATGGCCTCCCGAACCGTATTGTTTCCCCTAAATGAAAAGGATACGTTGCTGACACCACCACTCACGCTGCAATATGGCAGATTTTCGCGAACCCATCTTGTACCTTCAATAAAGTCGATGGCGTTGCGTCTGTGTTCGTCCATTCCGGTGGCCACAGGAAAAATGTTCAAATCGAAGATGATGTCCTCCGGAGGAAACTTCACCTGATTGACCAAAATATCATAGGAACGCTTGGCTATCTCGATACGCCTTTCCAAATTGTCGGCCTGGCCCACCTCATCAAATGCCATAACAATGACCGCCGCACCATAACGTTTTATCAATTTTGCCTGTCTCATGAATTCCTTCTCACCCTCTTTCAGGCTGATGGAGTTCACCACGCATTTTCCCTGCACAACTTGGAGCCCGGCTTCTATGATTTCCCATTTGGAGCTGTCGATCATAATGGGCACACGTGAAATATCCGGTTCGGCAACAACAAGGTTCAGGAACTTGACCATGGCCTCTTTTCCATCGATAAGACCATCATCCATATTCACATCGATGATCTGTGCGCCACCCTCCACTTGATGGCGCGCAATTTCGAGGGCCTCATCGTATTTATCCTCCTTGATCAAGTGAAGAAATTTTTTGGAACCGGCCACATTGGTCCTTTCCCCCACATTGATGAAATTGCTTTCCGGGGTTATGACCAAGGGTTCAAGGCCACTTAGCTTAAGATATCGCTGTTTGCTTTCTTTCGTCATAAATCAAGCCCTAATGGGCACCAGAAGTTTTCTAGGTTGATATTGCTTTACCAAATTGGCTATGGCCTTGATATGTTCCGGTGTGGTGCCACAACAACCTCCCACGATGTTCACCAATCCTTTTTCTAAATATTCCTTGATCTGTTCTGCCATCTGTTCCGGAGTTTCATCATATTGTCCAAAAGCGTTGGGCAGACCTGCATTGGGATGGGCAGAAATGGCAAAATCGGATTTCGCGGAAATGACTTCCAAATGTGGCGTGAGCTGTTTGGCCCCCAAGGCACAGTTGAACCCAACGGATATTATGGGTATGTGCGAAATGGAAATCAAAAAGGCCTCTGCCGTTTGTCCAGATAAGGTTCTGCCGGAGGCATCCGTAATGGTTCCGCTGACCATAACAGGTACTTCAATATGTTGTTCATCCTTTACTTCCTCAATGGCAAACAATGCCGCTTTGGCATTCAGGGTGTCAAAAATGGTCTCAACCAACAAAATATCCACTCCACCATCCAAGAGCGCCTCTACCTGTTCCTTGTAGGCCACGCGCAGTTCATTGAAACTTACGCCCCTATAACCTGGATCGTTCACATCTGGTGAAAGGCTTGCCGTTTTGTTGGTGGGTCCAATACTGCCGGCCACGAATCTTGGTTTCTCCGGATTCCTTTCGGTAAATTCCTCTGCAACCATTTTGGCGATTCTGGCAGATTCAAAGTTGAGTTCGTATACCAGGCCTTCCATGCCATAATCGGCCATAGCTATGGATGTACCCGAAAAGGTGTTGGTCTCCACGATATCGGCACCCGCTTCAAAATATTTTCTGTGGATTTCCTTAATGGCATGTGGTTGTGTCAACGACAGCAGATCGTTGTTCCCTTGAAGGGGATGCGGCCAATCCTTGAAGCGTTCCCCCCTAAAATCGGCCTCCTGAAATTTATAGCGCTGCAACATGGTACCCATAGCACCGTCCAGCACCAAAATCCGCTTTTGTATTAATTCTTCAATATTCATTACACTCATAAAGTCCCTAAAGGGATATTTTTGAAGTGTATCAAGAAAAGTGTGGAAAAATACCGTTGAATGTATCCTTTACGTTATCCTTCCCAATACATTTTCCAAAAACGGAAACAAGGGTAGAATGTAGCACCTTCTCGAAGTCGAGGGTTGCTAAGGCTTCGCAGGGTCCAATCCCTCCACCTTTCTTGATAACAATTTCAATTTTTAAATGAACTGAGCGCAAAGTAACGGCACATTAGTTTTAAAAACAAAGAATACGTCGTAAAATTTTGCGGTGTGCTACAATAGTCCTTTGGCCTTTATTTCCAAATACTTGTTTATGGTATCAATGGTGAGGTTATTTGGTGCCGTAAGTATGGTCTGTATGCCATATGTGTTCAGTTCTGCTGCAATCAGTTTTTTATCGAAACTGAATTTTTCGGCAATTGTCTTATCAAAAATTTCCTGTACCGTATTTGCTTTTTGCCTTTTGAGCTTTTCCAATTCAGTATTCTCAAAGAAAATAACTACCAACAAATGACTTTTATTGATGGCCCGTAAATACCCCATTTGTCGGTGTACGGCATCCAAACTGGCAAAATTGGTATACAGAAGGAGCAAACTTCGTATTGTAATCTTTCTTTTGATAAGGCCGTAGAGGTTCCCAAAATCGGATTCACTGTAATCGGTGTTTACATTGTACAGTGATTCTTGGATTAAATTCATCTGCGAATTTCTTCTTTCGGCAACGATAAAATTATCGGCCTTTTTCGAAAATGAAAACAAACCGGCTTTATCATGTTTTCGCACCACAACACTACTTATTACCAGCGCGGCATTAATCGCATAATCCAATAGGCTCAATCCCTCAAATGGCATTTTCATGACCCTTCCCTTATCGATAATGGAATATATCTGTTGTGATTTTTCGTCCTGAAACTGGTTTACCATCAATTGGTTTCGTTTAGCGGTGGCTTTCCAATTGATGTCCCTTATGTTATCTCCCTGCACATATTCCTTTATTTGTTCAAACTCAAATGAGTGCCCTATCCTGCGTATCTTTTTAATTCCGAATTGCATGTTGGATTGGTTCAACGATATAAAGTCATACTTTTTAAGTTGAAGAAAACTAGGATAGGTTTTTACCATTTGTGAGCTTTCGAAAGAAAATCTACGTGTAACAAATCCTATTTTATTAGCCGCGAATACGTGCAGTTTTCCAAACCAATATTCCCCTCTTTCTTTTGGAGTCACGAAATATGCAATCCGCTCTTCTTGGTTGGGGTCTATCTGTATCCTTAGGTTAAAATCCCGCTGTTGAAATTGGGATGGCAGTTCATCCTCAATCGTGCAGTATATTTTTAGGGAATATTTGTTTTTTATGTTCAAGGCAACCTGGTTTGCATCTCCGTTCGAGAATTTTTCAGGAAGTATCCTTTCTCCCTCCAGTCCTTTTTTCGCGCCGAAAAGAATCAGGACATCCAACACCACAACTATAGAGAAGATGAAAACCAACAACTTGGATATAACCAGTAAACTTGGCAACATATAGCTTAGCACAAAGAGCACGATTATTGCAAAAAAGGCATAGAAAAACCTATTGTTCAAAAACAGGTTTTTATAAAATTTTGCAACAAATGTGTTTGAAATTGAGTGCTCAGCCATTACAACCTACTTATTTGGGAATCTCCACGCTTTGTAAAATATCGTTGATCACCTGGGTTGTTGTAATACCTTCCATTTCCCTTTCCGGTGTAATAATCACTCTGTGCTGAAGCACTGGAACTGCAATTTGTTTTATATCCTCCGGAGTGACAAAATCACGACCATTTATTGCGGCAAATGCCTTGCTGGCCTTCAACAGGGCAATGGAAGCCCGAGGGGAAGCCCCTAGGTATAAAAATGGATTGGTACGGGTATTCAAAATAATCTCCGCGATGTATTTTATCAGGTTTGCCTCTACCCTCACCTGTAAAATCAATTTTTGGAATTCCATAATCTTGGTTTTGTCCAGACTACTGGTAACCATATCCAATTTTGAAGTCTTTAACCCATGTTCCCGTGTAATGATCTCCACTTCTTCTTCCAAATTGGGGTAATCTATGTTTATTTTAAAAAGAAAACGATCCAATTGGGCCTCTGGCAGTCTATAGGTACCTTCTTGTTCTATAGGGTTTTGGGTAGCCAGTATCATGTAGGGTGGATCCAAAAGATATTTTTCACCATCCATGGTCACTTGTCGCTCTTCCATCACCTCAAATAAGGCAGCTTGGGTTTTTGCAGGTGCCCTATTGATTTCGTCCGCCAAGATGATATTGGAAAAAATGGGACCCTTTTTGAATTCAAATTCTGATTTTTTCAAATTGAAAATTGAAGTTCCCAAAACATCGGATGGCATTAAATCCGGAGTAAACTGTATTCGGTTAAAGTCAACAGCCAAAGATTTTGCCAATAATTTGGCGGTAATTGTTTTTGCTACTCCTGGAGCGCCTTCCAACAATACATGGCCTTCGGCCAAGAGTGCGGTCACCAATAAATTGACCAATTGCTTCTGACCTACAATTACCTTTGCAAGTTCCGTTCTTATTCGGGAAACACTAGCCTGCAATTCTTGAAGGTCCAGTCTACTATTGAATTCTATATCGTTATTTTCCATAAGTGTGGTAATCGTTATTGTAGAACTTTTCTATTGCTTTATTTAGTTTTATGAGTGGTTCTTTTGTTTTAAAGTTATGGGTTCGCATTTTTGAGATCAACAGCACCAACTCCTGAACTTGTTCCAATGGCCTTCCTGATTTCAAGGCCAGTTTTTTTATAAAATCTTGATTCAAATGTTCTGTGGAAAGATGATAATTGCTCCTTACAAATTCTAAAAAATGGATGATCATTTTCTGAATGACCCCATTATAATCCTCGGCCTCGTAATGCAGATTGCTTACGGTATGCACAAATTCCGTAGTTGTATTTTTTAATGGTAAAATTATGGGCACAATACGCTGGCGCCTTTTTGCATTGAAAATCAAGAACATACCTATGGCCAACAGCAAAAGATACCAAGCCCATCTCAGGGATTCTCTTGAAGTGATGAACCTAAGCGGACTCTGGTCAACTTCGGCATCAATCTTTATGGCTTTATCCAAAAGTATGGGCTCATTGGGCAAGTATGAAACTACGGCGTTCAAATAGTTCACATCATCAACATTCAACATTTGATAGTTTGTAAATACTTCCGGAGTGGTGTGAATATAAAAAATGCCATCATAAAAGGGTATGCCAACAAAATTGGTAAGCTGTTTTTCTCCATCTACCGACAAATAGCCCAGTTTTTTTACCGTTGTTGTGTCCTTCACATAAGCTTTTCCCAGTTGGATTTTTGATAGATATTTCAATGAGTCCTGGGCATAATTTAAAAACAGGGTAGTTGTTTTTTCTTCAAGATCAATTGGATGGTACGTGGTATCAAAAGCCAACGTGTCCTTCATGAAATACGGAAAACTATGTGCTGATATAAATGCATTGTTACCATATGCCACATATTCCAAAAGTGCTTCGAAGGAGGTTTCATCAATATGATAGTTGGAAGAAATGCTGATGTAGTTTTTAAGGGAGTCTACCGGTTGCAACCTCAAATATTGGTCGTATTCGTAGAAAGTGGTGTGAATCTTCTTGGTTGATTTTCCGTTAAACCAAGCGGGCAACTGGTCAAAAAATACTTTGGTATCCAATGGTTTTGTCCCATTTTCATCAAAAGTAGGCGTCCAATCCACCTTATTACTTCTGTTGGCAATAATGAATACGGCCAAAAGCAACATTGCGCACAACGCGAAGACACCTTTTTTGTTCATTTTGCAAATTGATTTAGCAGTTGCCGATATACACCCGATATTGTTCCGTACTCCTCTTCATCAATCAAGAACTCGCCATACCAAATGTAGATGTAGTAATACGTTGCTTTATTGAATCCAGCGGCATATTTTGAACCTTCCACTTCCATTTGGTAATCGTGGGAGGTTTTCTGTGCATCGTAGTCAATGACATCAAACTGATCCATTTTTTTTAACAACAGCAAGTAATAATAGCGTATTGCGGCCCTAAAATCTTTGTTCGAAACAGCTTTTTTAATGAGTGTATCAAAATCCACCTCCTGAATGTTCTCCCCAATTTCAAAACTTAGGGTATTCTCTTTTTCCTTGTTTCTTTTAAAAATCCAGCGTCCTTCTTTGTTCAAAATGATTTTTACAATAAGATAAACCACTCCCAGAACAATAAGTGAGTAAAAAACAAATTCCAATACGCCAAAAAAGTTGACTGCACCTGTTTCTCCTAGATCAAACCAATTGGCAATATGCTCCAAAAGCCAACGACGTGCCCTGGAAAGCCAAGAAGTTGTTTCGACATAATCGTAAACCTTGTCTCTATAATCATCTCTAAAACTATCCGGCAACACCCTAACCGTTTCGGGAAGATCTGGTACTTTTTCAAGATCTTGGGCGCAAACGGGCGCTATTGACAATATCAAAACCCAAAACGGGAAAAGCTTAAAAATGTATTTTTTAGTTTTCAAGTCTTGATGCGGTTAAGTTTTTATGCACTTGATGGGGGTAGATCAAATAATAGTATGAAATCAGGGCCAGTGTTCCAAAAATGATCATAACTGCCAAGAAATTGGGCATTGTATCTGAAAATCGGGTCACATATCCTTCCAAAAACCCAGCACCAATTGTAAATGGAAAAGTGCTGATGACAATTTTGATGCTATCCCGCATTCCCCGTTTGAACGAAACCAATCTGGAAAACGTCTTCGGAAACAGGATGCTCGCTCCCAAAATAAAACCTGCGGCACCTTCCACCACAATCCCAAAGATTTCCATTGCGCCATGAATCCAGATGCCTTTTGCACTTTGCCATAAAACGCCCTGTTGCTCAAAAAAATACTGAAAAGACCCCAGCATAATCCCATTTTGCAACAGCACATATCCCGTTCCTATACCTCCGGTAACGCCGTAAGCGAAGGCGGTAAGGCCGACCCTTAAATTATTGAAGGTAATCCCGATAAAGCTCCCCCAGTTGCTTCCACTTTTATAAACGGCCACGGGGTCTCCATTTTCGATATTCTGAAGTGTTTTGTTCACATAATCGTTACCGAGAATCAGACGTACAAATGAATCGTCATTGGCTGCTGAAACGACACCTATCAGCACTGCAACCAAAAAAAAAGAAAAAGCGTAGAGCATGTACCTTCGGTACTGGTACAACAACATAGGGACCTCCACCTTAAAAAAGTATATCAAAAAATTACTTTCTTCCCTTTTGGTCTGATATATTTTTTGATAGACATGAACGGCAAGATTGTTCAAGTAAACAACAAGTTTGCTTTTCTTGTAATAGGTTTGGGCGTATGCCAGATCATTGATCAATTGTAGGTACAAATCGGCAAGCTGGTCTGGATTCTCAATCTTCTTTTGAGATATAGCTCTTTCAAACTGTAACCATTTTTCTTTATTTTGTCTAATAAAGGCTACTTCTCTCATACATTACAAATAACATTATATAATGGCAGAAATACAAATTACGACTACCCAGAATGTCACCATAAACTTCAAAGCTGCTGAAGCTGGAGAACGTATTCTGGCCTATTTAATCGACTTTGCCATAAAAATGACCTATTTGTTCTTTATTTCATTCCTGTTTGGGATTTTTTCTGAACCCCTAATCGATTATGTCGACGAAAACGTGAATGTGGACCCATGGAGTGTTATGGCCATAATTATTATTATAGGAGCTCCTATCTTTTTCTACACCATTGTTTCTGAAACTTTATTAATGGGTCAGACCCTCGGAAAAAAAGTAATGAAAATAAGGGTGGTCAAAATTGATGGTTACCGTGCTTCCTTTTTGGATTATTTTATTCGATGGGTCATGCGCTTTGTTGATATTAACATTTTTTCCGGCGTTGTTGCCCTCATTGCCATAGGAAGTTCCAAAAAACATCAGCGCTTGGGTGGAATGGCCTCCGGAACGGCGGTAATTACTTTAAAGAGTAAGATTGGCATCAACCACACCATTTTGCAAGAAGTATCCGACGACTATCAACCTACTTATTTCTCGGCAATCAAATTATCGGACAATGATGTTCGTATCATCAAAGAAAATTTCATCCGTGCAAAACGCCACAATGATCATCAAACACTATTGATATTGCGTCAAAAAATAATCGGAGTAATTGGCGAAGAGCCTCTTCCTGATGTAACCACCGAGAATTTCATTTCCTGCATCATAAAAGATTACAATCATTTCACAAAAAACATGTGAACAAAAAAAAGGGTACAATTTTAATTATACCCTTTTTCAATTTATCTTCTTGTTATTGATCAAGCCTCAGCAACTCCAATATCATCCAATTCTGTATCTGGATTTTTAGGGTCCGGACCCCATTTGTTTGGTCCTTTTTCACCATTGGTGCACGCCAAAATCAAACTATATATCGGAATTATCAAGTACCAACCACTTTTGCCAACATCATGCATTCTTCTAACACCAACAGCAATACTTGGAATAAGAACTCCAAAAGAATAAATAGTTGATACGATCAAAATTTCAGGCAATTCCAAACCTATAGCGATAAACTGAATTCCATAGGTAATTATAAGGTTGAACAAGAAAAACATCCAATATTCCTTTCTTCTGGCCCTGCCATTAAAATCAGCATACTGCTTCAATACTTTAAAATACCAATTCATAATTATAATTTTTTTGGTTGGTTGATTAATATTTTTATTAACGAAGAAAAAAATAAATAAGTATCCAACCGGTAAATTATCGCGGACGTTCACTAAATCATTGGGAGGTTATAAGCAAAACTCGACTCTCTATCAAGGTTAAAACCTTCCAAAGGAAAGCAATGGAAGGTTTGACTAACTCAAAATAACCTAAAAAAACTTTAGACTATACTTTGCACCACTTCTTTTTTGGCCTCTTTTTTGGAACCGTCGAATCCTTCGACCCCACCGACCGTGGTATATTTCATAACATATCGTTTGTTTGGATTGATGATCTGGTAGGCGAACTGGCACATGACCGCAGCCTCATGAAATCCGGAAAGGATCAATTTTAGCTTGCCGGGATAGGTGTTCACATCGCCAATGGCAAAAACCCCTGGTATGTTGGTCTGATAATCTTTTGCATTGTTCACTTTGATGGCGTTCTTCTCAATCTCCAATCCCCAGTTGCCAATGGGCCCCAATTTGGGAGAAAGTCCAAAAAGTGGAATAAAATAGTCGGTTTCCAAATAGGTCTGCTCCTTGGTTTCGTCATTGTACTTAATGACCACCGCCTGAAGTCCTCCATTACCATGGACTTCTTCCACCTCCGCTTCGGTATACAATTGAATCTTGCCCAGTCTGGACAGTTCCCTTGCTTTTTCAACGGAATCCAAGGCCCCCCTGAATTCGTTTCTTCGGTGCACCAAGGAAACTTCAGAAGCGACATCGGTTAAAAATATGGCCCAATCCAAAGCGGAATCACCTCCACCGGCAATGACCACTTTCTTGTTTCGGAACACTTCAGGGTCCTTTATCATATAGGAAACCCCCTTGTCCTCGAACTTGGCAATATTGGCAATCAAAGGTTTTCTGGGTTCAAAAGAGCCCAATCCCCCTGCAATGACCACCACCGGGGCATGGTGTTGGGTCCCCTTGTTCGTGGTGACGATAAAGGAACCGTCTTCCTGTTTCTCCAAAGTCTCTGCCCGCTCTCCCAAAGTAAAACCAGGTTCAAAAGGCTTGATTTGCTCCATCAATCTATCCACAAGTTCCCCCGCCAAAATTTCGGGATAGGCAGGGATATCGTAAATGGGTTTTTTGGGATAGATTTCCGAACATTGGCCGCCAGGTTGTGGCAATGCATCTATTAAATGTGTCTTCAACTTCAGAAGACCCGCTTCAAAAACGGTGAACAATCCTGTAGGTCCGGCTCCAATTATTAGTATATCTGTTTTAATCATAATTATTCTTTTAAAACACCCCTAAAGTCCCCTCACGGAGACAATCGGGGTTTTAAACTTTTTCAAGCAATTCTTTTCCCTTTTTTTGATACTCTTTCTGTAAATCCATCAAGCGTTGACGATGATTTACAACCTCACCTATGATGATGATCGCAGGATTGGCCAACTGCTGCTCCCTTGCCTTGTCCTCAATGGAAGCAACAGTACCAATTCCCACTTTTTCGTTTTCTGTGGTACCATTTTGAATGATGGCCACAGACGTGTTTTCTTTTCCTTCCTTTTTGAAGAGCTCCATGATCTCCCCTAATTTTGACATCCCCATAAGGATAATCACGGTAGCACTCGACTTGGCGGCCAAGGCCACATCTTTGGACAGTTTATGCTCCTTTGTGGTGCCGGTAATCACCCAAAAACTTTCGGCCGCACCCCTTTTGGTCACCGGTATATGTTGCAGCGCGGGAACCGAGACAGATGATGATATCCCTGGCACAACGGCAACTTCCACCCCATATTGGACAGCATACTCCATTTCTTCGGCTCCCCTCCCAAAAACAAATGGGTCACCTCCCTTAAGCCTCACCACGTGCAATCCTAAGGAGGCTCTTTGCACAATCAACTCATTGATCTGTTCTTGTTGATAGGTATAGCATCCTTTGCGTTTGCCCACAAAAATCTTTTCCGCGTTGGGAGCATATTCCAATAGCTCTGTGGATACCAATGCATCGTACAATACCACATCGGCTCCTTGCAATGCCTTGATTCCTTTCAGGGTAATCAAATCCACATCCCCGGGACCTGCCCCAACCACTGTCAATTTTCCGCTATGCATGTTCCAATTCCAATTTTCTGTAAGCTTCCAATCTTTCCAAAACCATTTTGGCATCTTCCAAATAGTTTTTGGCAAATGCTTCTGAAGGCTCATTCTTGTTCAACTGAAGGGCCAAATCTTCAAACCCTCCGTCGATTGCTATCTTTCCCGATGCGACATACAGTTCATCAAAATCCTTAACGATGCTGGCATGCGTATTAGTCTTTACTTTTTCCGCTGTCAATAACGCTTTGGCGGAATTGACGATGGATTGGTAGGCGTAGTAAATACTCGCCGCCCATTTTTCTTCAGCTATGGCCTCTTGGGCATTTTCAATCCTTTCTTGGCTTTCAAGGAAAAGGGTAGCCACCAAATCCACGATAACACCCGCACATTCACCTATACCAATCTCCTGTTTGTATTTTTCATCATTGCCCCAATCGATAAAATCGTCCTGGGTAAGATTATCCACTTCAGTGAGTGGTTTAAGAAAGTCATAGAAATAATGTTCTCCCTTTTCAACATAGTAATCGGTGAAGGAAGCTCCATTGCCATGGGCCTCAAAATCGTCCAAGATCAATCGAAGGGCCTGTGGTCCTCTTTTACTTGGAATTTTGGCCACTTTATCGGCAAATCTTCCATGGCCGTTTCCAAAATTACCGCCTCCCAAAAGGACCTGTAGGGCAGGGGCCACCAATTTGTCCTTGGTCCTGATGGACATTCCCTGAAAACCAATATGGGCCATGGTGTGCTGTCCACAGGCATTCATACAGCCGCTTATCTTGATGACCACATCGGGATTATTGATGTACTGGGGATATTCCGACTTAATCACCCGTTCCAATTCGTCAGCAATTCCAGTGCTACTGGCTATGCCCAAGTTGCAGGTGTCCGTCCCCGGACAGGCCGTAATGTCCAAAGCTTTGTTGTAGCCCGCTTCGGCAAAGCCCATTTTTTTCAATTCTTGATAGAAGAAAGGCAATAATTCTTCCTTGACATAAGGAATCAATATGTTTTGACGTAGTGATAATCGGATTTCTCCAGCGGCATACTCTTGGACCAATTTGGCCAATTCCCTGGCCTTATCCGTATAAAAGTCCCCCAAAAGCACTTTGATTCCGATAGCCACATAGCCTTCTTGCTTTTGGGGCACAAGGTTGGTGGACTTCCATTGTTCAAATGCTTCCTTATCTTCAATGTTGACTTCAGGTGTTTCCACTTCGACCGCTATACTCTTTGGATAGTTTTCAAAATTGATGGGATAGGACTGGTGGGGAATGGCCTTTTGCTCTGCTTCCAGCAAAGTTTTGAACCCATCCAGGCCAATATCCTTCAAAAGAAATTTCATGCGCGCCTTGGCACGGCTTTTTCGTTCCCCATATCTATCGAACACACGGATTACCCCTTCCATTATTGGGATGATCTTATCGGTGGTCAAAAAATCGTAAAGTTCGTCGGCATGTCGAGGCTGGGAGCCCAAACCACCACCAATCATTACCTTAAAGCCTCTTTTTCCACCCTGGATCTTGGCGATGAAGCCGAGATCGTGCATATAGGACAATCCAGTGTCCTCATCACTTGAAGAAAAGGAAACCTTGAATTTTCTTCCCATTTCCTGGCCGATGGGGTTTCTGAGGAAATATTCAAAAACGCCTTGGGCATAAGGGGAAACATCGAAAGGTTCGTTCACATCGATGCCGGCCGTTTCACTGGCGGTTACATTCCTAACCGTATTGCCACAAGCTTCACGAAGGGTCACTTCGTCTTTTTCCAACTGTGCCCAAAGTTCGGGAGTGCGTTCCAGGTCCACGTAGTGGATTTGGATGTCCTGACGGGTAGTGATGTGCAGTCGGCCTCGGGAATATTCATCTGAAACATCCGCGATACGCAGCAACTGATTGGAGGTCACCTTTCCGTAGGGCAATTTAATACGGATCATCTGAACACCGGCTTGGCGCTGTCCATAAACACCCCGGGCCAATCGAAGGCTTCGGAATTTTTCCTCATCGATATTGCCCTCCTTGAACTGGCGAATCTTTTTCTCCAATTCAACGATGTCCTTTTCAACAATCGGATTTTCTATTTCTGTTCTAAAACTTTTCATTTATATATTTATCCTATATATATAATAGGTTATTTTTAAATATTTGTCTCTTCCAATATGGATAACCTACGCTAGATTAAATAATCACTCACTTTGTATTATTGAAGATGGATGCCGCACTCCCTGGTTTCCAGTGCTTTGACTGGATCAAAATAGGTGCTGTTCTTGGGCAGGTCATGCGCTTCTAGATAATCGTCCAAATCCTCATCGGACCAATAATAAAAAGGACTTACCTTAAGAATGCCATCTTTACTGAAACTTAAAATGTCTTTGGAACTTCTTAATTCCGTTTGCCGTATGCGAATATTGGTAAACCATACATCAGGCTGGTGTTCTTCCAATGCCCGTCTAAAGGGTTCCAATTTTATAATTTCTGAGAATTCTTGGTGTTCGGGTTGGTCGGCTGTAGGGAAGCCTAGTCTGTGCTCCGTGAACGCTTTGGTTTCCTTGGGAACATAGGTATTTAAGTTAAGATTAAGATTGTTAGTCAAATATGAGGCATGCTCATATGTTTCTGGCAAATTATAACCGGTGTCGCACCAGATTACATCAATATTCGGTTCTATATTATGAAATGTATTGAGCAATACCGCCGAATACTTTCCAAAGCTAGTAGTAACTATTCTCTTATTTGACAATTGTAGTGCCCAACTTATAATCTCTTCCGGTGGTATGCCACGAAATTGTCTATTGTAATAATCCAAATCAATTTCAACTTTCATAATACAAAGTCTATGGTTTTAATAGGATAAAGATAAAACTATCCGTTAAGTAAATCGTTAAAACCGTGATAAAATTACTTTTATCCTATGGTTTTAGTAGATTACTATAAAATAGGTTCGGATTTTGGCTATTTTTCACCAAGTTTTTGAAAAAAATAAAGAATCGACACTTAAGAAATGAGATCGGCCAGGGTATTGTTCCGATAGACCTCCAGGGCGCTGTCCCTTACCTGAAGCATCAATTTATGCACCGAACACTTGTTCTCATCCGGGCAATCGTCGCACTTTTCATAGAAATTGAGACTGACGCATGGCACCATGGCAATGGGACCTTCCAATACCCGCATCACTGAGGTCATTTGGATGTCCTCGGGCTGTTTTATAAGGTAATATCCACCACCCTTTCCCTTTTTGGAACCCAAAAAACCGTTTCTCCGTAAAGTGAGCAGTATACTTTCCAAGAATTTTTGCGAAATGTTCTCGTGCTTGGCGATCTCGGCGATCTGGACAGGTTCCTTGGTGCCTACCGAAGCTAGATAGGTAAGTGCTTTCAGGCCATATTTTGTCTTCTTGGAGAGCATCCCACGAATATAGCGAAAATTAGCACTCTTTGGAGGGCTTGGTTTATTTTACAAACTCTAGCCCAAAGCCTGTTCAATATCGGCAATGATATCGTCGATATGCTCCAGCCCAACCGATATCCTGACCATACCATCGGAAATGCCCACGGCTTCCCGTTCCTCTTTGGTCAATTTGCTATGGGTGGTGGACGTCGGATGCGTTACAATGCTCCTGGAATCTCCCAGATTGGCTGAAAGGGAAAGGAGTTCAATGTTGTCAAAGAATTTTCGGCCCGCTTCAAGCCCACCTTTAACCCCAAAGGCCACCACACAGCCTCCTGCTTTCATTTGCTTTTTGGCTATTTCATGTTGGGGATGGGATTTCAAAAAGGGATATTTTACCCATTCAATCTTATTGTGATTTTCAAGATAGGTTGCAAGCACCAATGCATTGGCACAATGCTTGTCCACCCTAACGGCCAATGTCTCCAAACTTTTGGACAGCAGCCAAGCATTAAAGGGAGAAAGTGTTGGCCCGGTAATGCGGGCAAAGCGATAGATTTTGTCAACAAGCTCATGATTTCCCACCGTAATTCCAGCCAATACACGTCCCTGGCCATCCATCAATTTGGTGCCTGAGTGAATGACCAAATCGGCCCCAAACTTGATTGGTTGCTGTAAATAGGGGGAGGCAAAACAATTATCGATGATAAAAATGAGGCCATGCTTTTTGGCAATCTTGCCCAATACCTCTAAATCCAAAATATCCACACCCGGATTGGTGGGTGATTCCGCATACAGGATTTTTGTCTTGGGTGTAATCAATCCCTCCACCGTGTCCAAATTATGGGCATCAAAATAGCTGGTGTGGATGTTCCACTTTGGAAAAAACTGGGTAAAAAGGGTATGGGTGGAACCGAATATGCTCTTGGACGAAACAATATGGTCGCCACTCTCCAACAAGGTCGCAAAGGTGGAGAACACGGCCGCCATGCCCGAAGCAAAGGCAAAACCATCCTCCGCGCCTTCCATTTTGCAGACCTTTTCAATAAATTCCGAGGAATTTGGATTGGAATAGCGCGAATAGATATTTCGCTCCTTTTCTTCTGCAAAGGAGGCCCGCATATCCTCCGCATCCTCAAACACAAAGCTGGAGGTCAAGTACATGGGGCTGGAATGTTCCAAAAACTGGGTGCGCTCCATTTGGGTCCGTATTGCCTCTGTCTCAAATTGTTTACCTTGCTTTCTCATATCTTTTCCGCTATTCTTAAAATATCACCGAATACCCCTCTTGCGGTCACTGCAGCACCTGCACCTGCACCTTGGATAACCAATGGGTTAGCACCATAAGACTCGGTATAAATCTCAATAATGGAATCCGAACCTTTCACCTGCCCCAATGCACTCTGTTTGGGTACAGACACCAGTTTCACGTCCAAAACACCCTTGTCCTGTTGTAAATCACCGTGAAGATCTCCCACATACCGCAGCACATGACCTTCTTTTTGTTTCTTTTTGATGGTATCGAATATGGGATCCAAGGTCTCCATGTTTGAAATAAAATCTTCAAGACCAACGGATTGCAACTCCTTGGGAATCAAATTTTCTATGGAAATGTCCGAAAACTCATTCTGTAGATCGAGTTCCCTGGCCAAGATCAACAGTTTTCTGCCTACATCATTTCCTGATAGATCTTCACGTGGGTCGGGTTCGGTATAACCATTTTTCATGGCTTCCTTCACGATAGTGGAGAATTTGGCTTCTCCTTCGGAAAAAGTGTTGAAAATGTAACTCAACGAACCAGAAAACACGCCTTTGATCCTTGTGATGTTCTCTCCGGAAAGATGCAGGAGCTTTATCGTATCTATCAATGGGAGACCGGCCCCCACATTGGTTTCGTACAGGTACTGTTTTTGATTCTTGTTCAAAAGCTTCCGGATGGATCTATAACTTTCAAAATCCAACGTATTGGCAATTTTGTTGGAAGAGACCAAATCAAATCCATTCTGGATAAGGGATTCGTAGTTTTTCACAAAAACACTGCTCGCGGTATTGTCCACGGCAATCAAGTTTTCCAGATGGTATTTTTGGGCGAATGCGATGATATCATCAATCTGATATTCCCTTCCCTCCGTGTCCAATCTTTTTTTCCAATCGGAACTTATCCCTCCGGAATGAAGCAATGCTTTTTTGGAATTGGCCACCGCAAAAATGCGAATATCCATCCCCTTACGGTGAATGATATTTTTTTGGGAATCCAAGATTTGGTCAATCATTGTACCGCCTACGTTTCCATGCCCGAAAATGGCAAGATTTACTTTCTTGGCTATTCCGAAGATTTGTCCGTGCACCACGTTGACCGCCTTGTGCAAATCCTTTTTCCTTATTACCAAGCTCACGTTCTTCCCGGTGACCGTATTGTTGAAAAGCAAGGGGACAACCTGATTTTTAACCAACGCATTGAAGGGTTTGTGGAAGCTGCTGAGATCCATACCAACTATGGAAATGACCGAAACATCGCTTTCCACAGTGATTTGGGTGATGTCATGCGAGGAGTAATCGGTTTCAAACTCCAGATCCAATACCTTTTTGGCTTTTTGTGCCTTTGAAGAATCCACCACCAAACCTATCCCCCGCTCGGAGGAGCCTTGGGAAATTATACCCACACTGATGCCATTTTGACCCAAGGTTCTAAAAATACGGGCATCAACACCTACTTTGCCCAAAAGCCCCCTGCCTTCCAAATTGATCAAGGCCATATTTTCCAAAACCGACAGTGACTTGATGCCCCCATTGTCCGTTTTGGGCCCGATCAAGGTGCCTTTATTGGTATCGTTGAAGGTATTGCATATGCGCAAGGGAATATTTTTTTCTATGAGGGGGATTATGGTCTTTGCGTGCAAAATGTTAGCTCCAAAATTCGCCAGTTCGTTGGCCTCATCATACGAAATCACATCAATGAGCTTGGCTTCGGGCACCAAATCGGGGTTGGCAGTAAAAATACCATCTACGTGGGTGTAATTGACGAGTTCCGAAGCATCCAAAAAGTTGGCCAGCAAAGCTGCAGAATAATTGGTGCCGTTGCGGCCCAAGGTAGTCGTGGCGCCTTCATGGTTGGAGGCAATGAATCCCGTTACCACAGGAACAACACCATATTCCAATTCGTGGAAACGACGGATCACATTTTCCTTGGAAATCCGTTCGTCCACTTCGGCGTTGTTGTAATTGTCGTCCGTTTTGATCAAGGTTCTGGAATCCAACAATTGTGCTTTTACTCCCAATGAGTTGAGCATTGCGGTGACATACTTCCCAGAAATCAGCTCCCCATACGACAACAATTCATCCTTGGTCTTTAAACTGTAATCCCCTGACAATGAAACCCCTTGAAGTATCCTTTGGATGGCCTGGAGTTCCGGTTCAATATTTGCGTCATTCAAACCTTCTTTTTGATAGTTGGAAAACAGTTCCAATTCCTTATCAAAATCCTGTCCCTTGGAAGCTTGGACCAACATGGCCTCCAATGCATCCGTTGCCCTGCCCCTTGCCGAGACCACAACGGCAAAATGCTCTTTTGCCTCTGCTTTTTCCGAAATAATACTCAATACCCTTTGGATGCCCTCGCCATTGGACAAGGATTTACCTCCAAATTTTAAAATCTTGATGCGTTCCAGCTTTCTGTCTTTCTGAAAAACCGGTTCCAACAACTTTTCCAACTGTTCAAACTCCATCAAAAAGGCGTCGTGGCCGTGCAATGATTGCACCTCACCGTAGGTGACATTGGCATTGGCCTGGGCCAATCTCCTAAAAGTCTCTTTATTCTCTTCAGCGCTAAAGAAAAGATCGGAATTGACCCCAATGATATGGATTTGGGTATCGCTTTCTTGAAGTGCTTTGAAGGCAGCCTCACCATTTCTGGTAATATCAATGGTCTTCAACAATTGGTTCATCAATTTGTAGGCGGACAATTGAAAGCGCTCCTGCAATTTCTTTCCATGGTGCATCAACCAACTTTCCACATTGAACACCTGCAGCTCCTCATTGGTGCTTCGCTTGAATCTTTCCTTAAAGGATTCGGGGGTGCGGTAGCAGAGCATGGCGTGCATGCGGGCATCATGGACCGGCTGTTTGGAATTGACCAAAAACTGTTCTTGGATTTGACAATTCGCAATCAACCAATCGGTGGATTTCCAGTCTGAGGCCACGGGGATCAAATGCTGCGTAATGTTTGGACATTTCGCAGCCATTTCCCATGCGATTCCTCCTCCCAACGAACCTCCAATGATGGCGAACAATCGGTCTATTTTCAATTGTTCCAGTCCCAAAAGAAAGATACGGGCCACATCACCGGCAACAAAATCCTTGTAATTTTCAACTACAAAACTATCATAGCCATTCCCCGGAATATTGAAGGCCAAAATCGAATACACTTCTGTATCGATGCACTTGCCCTCCCCGATCAAATCGGACCACCAACCCTGATCACCGGTGACATTGGAGTTGCCAGTAAGAGCATGATTGACCAAAACTATGGGTGCCGAATGCAGAGGTTGACCAAACAGCTGATAGGACAGCCTTAAATCTTGGACAACCCCGCTTTCGGCTTTAAAATGGTCTATTTTTAGGTGTTGTAGCATATGATTAAGATGTACTTTGATTTTCTATGATCCCAACAACACTTTTTTGTCAATAGTGGCAAAAGCTTGTTCCAGATCTGCTTGAAGGTCTGAAAGGGCTTCCAACCCAACGGAAAGTCGTATCAAGTCTTTGGTCACTCCAGTGGACTGTTGGTCGGCATCACTTAGTTGTTGATGTGTTGTACTTGCCGGATGGATGATCAATGATTTGGTATCCCCAATATTGGCCAACAGTGAGAAAATTTTCGTTTCATCCGCAATTTTTTTGGCTGACTCAAAACCTCCTTTTACACCAAAAGTGACAATACTGCTCTGGCCATTGGGCAAATAGGCATCTGATAGCGCTTTATACGCACTGGACTGCAATCCTGGATAATTTACCCATGAAACCTCATCGCGTTGCTCCAGCCATTGGGCCAAGGCCAAGGCATTCTCGCTGTGCTTTTTCATACGGATCTCCAATGTTTCAAGACCTTGTATTATCTGGAAGGCGTTAAAAGGACTCAAACAGGCACCGTGGTCACGTAATCCCTCTATTCGGACCTTGGCAATAAATGCCGCCGGACCCAACGCATCGTGATATACAAGACCGTGGTACCCTGGGGATGGTTCCGTAAATTCCGGGAATTTTCCGTTGGCCCAGTCAAAGGTTCCCGCATCAATTATGGCTCCACCAAGAGCAGTACCGTTTCCGTTGATGTATTTGGTCAATGAGTGTATTACGATATTGGCACCATGCTCAATCGGATTCAAAAGTGCTGGCGACGCCACGGTATTGTCCACGATAAAAGGAACTTTAGCCGCCTTGGCTTCGCTGGAAATAGCCTTTAGATCTAAAACGTCCAACTTTGGGTTTCCTAGGGACTCCACAAAAAATGCCCTAGTGTTTTCTTGAACCGCTTTACCAAAGTTGGCAGGGTCCGATGGATCCACAAATGTGGTGGTGATGCCCAAACGGGGCAACGTGACACTAAACAGATTGTAGGTACCCCCATAGAGGCTGTTGGATGCCACAATATGGTCACCCGCTTTCAAAAGCACCAGCAAAGCCGTATTGATGGCTCCCGTTCCGGAGGATGTGACCACGGAGGCAATTCCACCTTCCAGGGCCGCCAAGCGCTGTTCGAGAATATCGTTGGTCGGATTGTTGATCCGGGTATAAATATTGCCAAACTCCGCCAAGGAAAAAAGATTGGCTGCATGGTCCGAATCGTTGAATACATAAGCTGTGCTTTGGTAAATGGGAACTGCACGTGTTCCCCCGTTTGCTTTTACATCGTGTCCTGCGTGCAGGGCGTTGGTAGAAAATTTTTGATCACTCATGATTTTTGTCTTTTTAAATTATTAAATCGATAAAATAAAAAGTCAAACCCTGTGGACCTTGCAGCCCATAGGAAATCAAAAAGTTATAAGAAAGTGAAATCGAAATATGTCGATTGTCGTTATCTATTCCCTCTTTTTGGGATAGAATTTAGCACCTTCTTGGTTCCGATGGCCATCGGAAGGGCCCAAGGGTTGCTAAGGCTTCATAGGGTCTATTCCCTCCACCTTTCTTGATAACTAATCAATACGTGTTTGAACTTTGAGCTGCAAATATAGGGACGGAAAATTCTAAATTCCTAATATTTGGCAATCTTTTATAGCTGAAACGCTTTCTTTACCTCATCTACCATGTCCAATTTCTCCCATGTGAAGAGTTCCACTTCCTTTTCAATGCGTCCGTTGTAGGGTGATTCAAAAACCTTCGTCAAGGTCCTCGGTTGCTTGCCCATATGACCGTAAGCGGCAGTTTCCAGATAAATTGGATTGCGCAGCTTCAATCGTTCTTCAATGGCAAAGGGACGCATATCGAACAGGTCAGAAGCTATCTTGGCAATGTCACCATCGTTCATATCCACATTGGCAGTGCCATGCGTATCCACAAAGATGGAAGTTGGCTCCACTACGCCAATGGCATAGCTCACTTGTACCAATATTTCATCAGCGACACCTGCGGCCACCAAATTTTTGGCAATGTGTCGGGCTGCATATGCTGCACTCCGGTCCACCTTGCTGGGATCTTTTCCGCTAAAGGCACCACCCCCGTGAGCCCCTTTTCCGCCATAGGTGTCCACAATGATCTTACGTCCGGTAAGGCCTGTGTCGCCATGGGGTCCTCCAATCACAAACTTGCCGGTTGGATTAATATGGTACTTGATCTTGTCGTTAAAAAGTTTTTGGATATTCTCAGGCAGCAATTTTTTTACCTCAGGAATAAGAATATTGGTTATATCGTTTTTGATCTTGTCCAACATTTCCGAATCGGAGGCAAACTCATCATGTTGGGTGGAAATAACAATGGTATCAATGCGTTGCGGAACGTTGTCATCTGAATATTCAATGGTCACCTGCGCCTTGGCATCGGGACGCAAATACGGGATCCGCTTGCCTTCCCTGCGCAGGTCCGCCAAAGTCTGCAACATTTTGTGCGAAATGTCCAGGGCCAAGGGCATATAGTTCTCGGTTTCCTTGGTGGCATACCCGAACATCATCCCTTGGTCGCCTGCCCCCTGCTCCTCCTTGCTACCACGATCCACACCTTGATTTATGTCCTGGGATTGCTCATGGATCAAAGAGATTACCCCGCAGGAATCCCCACTAAACTGATATTCCCCTTTGGTGTAGCCAATTTTGTTGATCACCTCCCGTGCTATGTTCTGCACATCCAAATAGGTATCGCTCTTCACTTCACCCGCCAAAACCACCTGTCCGGTGGTCACCAAGGTTTCGCAGGCCACTTTGCTCTCTGGGTCAAAAGCCAAGAAATGGTCCAGTAGGGCATCGCTTATCTGGTCCGCCACTTTATCAGGGTGTCCTTCACTTACAGATTCTGAGGTAAATAAATATGCCATTCTTTAATGTTATGGACAGTATTTGACGGAATGGCCCAAAGGAGTTTACAAATCTCGGCGGAGAAACCCAAATTGCATTTGGGATAAACTGCTTTAGCATTTTTAGAGGTTGCAATCAGTCAAATCTCTCCTCATTTTGATGGCAAAAGTACGTATTTGAATGAAATTTCAAAACTTTGTTTTTAGTCGACCAGACCCACTTCATTTTACCTAGTTTTTTTTCCCTGTCTGGATATACTTTGTATATTGCGGGTCACGTTTTCCTAATCAAAAACACTAACACTTTATGCATATTGCGGTAGCGGGCAACATTGGAGCCGGAAAGACCACACTCACCAATTTGTTGGCAAAACACTACAAGTGGGACGCGCATTTTGAGGATGTGGTGGACAACCCATACCTGGATGATTTTTACACCCAGATGGAACGCTGGAGCTTCAATTTGCAGATTTACTTTTTGAACAGTCGCTACCGACAGATTCTAAGGATTAGGGAAAGTGGGAAAAATGTGATCCAGGACCGAACCATATATGAGGATGCCCACATATTTGCTCCCAACCTCCACGCCATGGGCCTGATGACCAACAGGGACTTTGAAAATTACAAGAGCCTTTTTGAGCTAATGGAAAGTTTGGTGCAACCCCCTGACCTGTTGATCTATTTACGGAGTTCCATTCCCAATTTAGTAAACCAGATACACAAAAGGGGTCGTGAATATGAAAACTCAATCTCCATTGACTACCTAAGCAGGTTGAACGAACGCTACGAGGCCTGGGTGAACACGTATGAAAAGGGCAAATTGCTCATTTTTGATGTGGACAAACTCAACTTTGTCGATGAGCCGGAGGACCTTGGGGAAGTGATCAGCCGTATTGATGGCGAGATACATGGTTTGTTTTAGTCCTCGTCCAAATCCCTAAAAACACCTCAGCACACCCAATTTGATTACTTTTATTGGAAAATGGCCCTTTTTATAGAGCAACTTTAAATCAGTTTTCCATGAAAAAATATGTGATCACCTTCAGTGTACTGCTTTTTGCAGTGGCCGTGCCTTTTTTGGAAATCAACAGCACCCACGTTTTTAATCCCGATTGGACCCCGCATGTGCGCATCCACGAAGTTTGGCAACTCCTCACGAATTCCGGCATCGGGGTATTGTGCCTTTGGCTGGTTTGGGTCAAGAAAGAAACCAAAATAAGTTTGATTCTCAGCTTGCTCGTTACCGGTGGGTTCTTGTTGGCCTTCTTGCTTAAAGAACTCTATGGAGGCTCCATGAAGTATTTGGACGGAAGCGAAAAGACCCTGCTAGGTGTCAATATTGGCGTTTTGGGGTTTGGGGTGGCTTTTGTATTGCTCATATCGAGTATTTTTATTGATAGAAATAAATCGAGCCAGCCATGAAAAAAGCATTCAACCATGGACATATCATACTTTTTCTCACATTCCTGTTCCATATTGCATTAATTGGCCAAGATTTGGCAAAAGTATCTGCCGAACAAGTGGGGATATCCCCAGAACGCCTTGAGTTTTTGACCAAGACCCTTCAGGATTATGCGAATAAGGGTGAACTCTCAGGTGGAGTGGCGCTTGTAGCACGAAAAGGTAAGTTGGTCTATTTGGAATCCTTCGGGAAGAACGATTTGGAAAACAATGTTCCCATGACCGAGAATTCCATTTTTCGAATCGCCTCACAGACCAAGGCCATAGTAAGTGTCGGTGTTATGATACTCCAAGAAGAGGGCAAACTGCTTATCACCGATCCTGTGGGCAAATATCTGTCAGCCTTTATGGAAACAAAGGTTGCAGTTAAAGAAGAAGGGGATTCTTATACAATTGTAAAAGCCGAAAGGCCCATAACCATCCGTGACCTGCTTACACATACCTCAGGGGTTTCCTATGGTTCTGGAATTGCACAAGATCTTTGGAAGGAAGCAAAAATACAAGGCTGGTATTTTGCAGATCGGGACGAACCAATTCAGGCCACTGTAAACCGAATGGCTGGACTACCCTTCGATGCACAACCTGGAGAACAATTTGTTTATGGCTATAGTACAGATATTCTTGGCGCTCTGATAGAGGTGGTATCAGGAGAACCCCTCGATGTTTTCCTTGAAAAGAACGTCCTGGGCCCCTTGGGCATGTCCGACACCCACTTTTACCTTCCCGTGGAAAAAAAGGACCGCTTGGCCGTCGTCTATTCTGCAACCGAAAACGGATTGGAAAGGGCATCCAATCCCGGTGGCATGGTGGGCCAAGGAGCTTATGTGGACGGCCCAAAAAAGAGCTTTTCGGGCGGGGCAGGGCTATTGAGCACTGCCATGGACTATGCTAAATTTCTACAAATGATGCTCAACAAGGGGACTTTCAATGGGAAACGCATTATTTCACCCAAAACCGTGGAACTTATGACAGTGAACCACTTAAGGGATATCAAGTATCCCTGGGGAGAGGGTACCGGATTCGGATTGGGCTTTGCCACCACAGAGAATTTGGGCTCACGTGGCGTATTGGGTTCCGAAGGGGAGTATGGTTGGGGCGGTGCCTATCACTCCACCTACTGGGTAGATCCCATCGAAGAGCTAATAGTGGCCTATTTTACCCAATTGATTCCGGCTGTCAATATTGATGATCATGGCAAACTACGAGCTTTGGTCTATCAGGCACTGATGGATTGAGCATCCCAAACGGATAAAACTTGAAAAGGGTTCATATATATGAGAGCACTGGTTTATGAAAGCTTTCAGGGCAAATTAATCATTCAACAGGTTCCCGATCCTGTGCCTAATAAACATGGTGTGGTGATCAAAGTGGAGGCCACAGGCCTATGTCTTAGTGACTGGCATGGATGGATGGGGCACGACGCAGACATAAAATTACCACATGTTCCGGGGCATGAATTTTCCGGAACCATAGCGACTTTGGGCAAGGATGTAAAACAGTTCAAAATTGGTGACCGTGTAACAGTACCTTTTGTGTGTGGTTGTGGTACGTGCAGGGAATGCAAATCTGGCAACCATCAAGTATGTGACCATCAATCCCAACCAGGGTTTACACATTGGGGTTCTTTTGCCGAATATGTTGTAGTGGAATTTGCAGATACTAACTTGGTTAAGCTGCCCGAGGAAATCTCCAATGAGACTGCGGCACTTTTGGGGTGTCGTTTCATAACGGCGTACAGAGCCATTGTTGACCAGGGAGGAGTCAGAGGGGGCCAATTTGTTGTCGTACACGGTTGTGGTGGTGTTGGACTATCCGCCATTATGATTGCCAATACTCTGGGGGCTCAAACTATTGCCATTGACATCAATGATGAAACTTTGGCCCTTGCCAAAGAATTGGGTGCCGTTGAAACCATCAATGCCCAAAGAACCACAGATGTGATCTCCCAGGTGAAATCACTGACCAATGGTGGGGCACATGTCTCCATCGACGCCCTAGGAAATCCCGCTACTTGTTTCAACTCTGTCGCCAACTTGCGAAAAAGGGGCAAACACATCCAGGTCGGCCTGATGACCGGAGAGCACAAACATCCCAAAATACCCATGGACATGGTTGTTGCTAACGAACTGGAGATTGTTGGCAGCCACGGGATGCAGGCATTCAAGTATCCTGAAATGTTGGAGATGATAAAAAATGGAAAATTGAGCCCCGAAAAGCTTATTGAAAAAACCATTTCCTTGGAAGATGCCGTTACTGCCTTGCCCAACATGGACAAATTTGGAAACAAGGGGGTTTTGGTCATCAATTCATTCTAAAAAAAGGGGCAATTCTGCCGGTGCCTCACCCAAACTACCCGTTCCCTCATTCCTGCTTTTTTCCATATGGTTTTCAGAATAGTTTAGATGCTGAACTAATACATTAAAATCATGGAAACAAAAAAGCATCCACATCTAGATTTAAAAAGAAACAGCACCATCTATTTTTTGATGGGGCTTACTCTTATACTCCTATTGGCTTACTTGGCCCTGGAATGGAAAACGTATTACAAAGCCACTGATTGGGACCATGCACGTTTGGCCATACAGGATGAATTGATTGAAGAGGTGCCCATTACCAAGATTGAACTGCCGAAACCAAAACCCATAATCCAGGCCCCTCCAGTGATTGAAATTGTGGAAGATGATGACGATAAAGTGGAGACTTTTATTGCGCCATCAGAATCGAATGAGGACACACAAGTTGTTTCTGTCAACAATATTGAAGTGGCGGAAACCGATGAAACAGAAACAATTCCCTGGATATTGATAGAAGATGCCCCAGTCTTTCCAGGTTGCGAAAACGAAAATGACAAAAAGGCCTGTTTTCAGGAAATGATGCAAAAACACATCAGGAAGCACTTCCGATATCCTGAAATTGCGCAAGAAATGGGGCTTCAAGGCCGTGTAAACATCATGTTCACGATTCAAAAAGACGGCACCATCTCGGAAGTGAGGATGCGCGGTCCGCACGAAACATTGGAACAAGAGGCCGTGAGAATCATCTCAAAACTTCCTGTCATGACTCCTGGGAAGCAACGGGGAAATCCGGTTAAGGTTCCCTTTTCCATACCCATTACTTTCAAATTACAATAGTATTGAGAAGAAAAAAACCACGCCAATGGCGTGGTTTTCCTTTACTTTATATGAATCAAGGTTATTCCTTGGTCTTTGATTTTTTATAGGTTTCCACCAGTTTTTCCACTTCCTCCTTGGTAGTGGCAGTGAATTCCTTTACTTCTTCAACAATTTCACCTTCAACTTCGGCGGTGGAAGTCACTATGGCCTTGTAGGTGCCTTCGGCAGTGTTGCTCAATTCAACCTTGATTTGTTCAACTACAGCTTTGGTTTCCTTCATACCTTCTGTGGTAATGGAGATTTTTGTGCCGTCTTCCTTGAGCAAACTTACCTCATCTGCAGGGGATAGGCTCACCAAACTTGGTGCAATTACCAAGGCAACAACGGACATCAACTTCAACAAAATGTTCAATGAAGGACCTGAGGTATCTTTAAATGGGTCACCAACGGTATCACCAACAACGGCAGCCTTGTGTGCATCAGAACCTTTTCTACCATCACCTTCAATAGTTTTCTTGGCATTATCCCAAGCACCACCTGCATTTGATTGGAAAATAGCCATCAAAACACCACAAGTGGTAACCCCTGCAAGAAGACCGCCCAACATTTCAGCTCCACCAATAAATCCTACCGCTACGGGAACAGCGATTGCCAAAAGACCTGGTAATACCATCTCTTTAATGGAAGCCTGTGTTGAAATAGCGACACATTTATCATATTCTGCTACACCATCTGCGGCATCGAAGGTAGCTCTTTGCGCATCTGTAGCTTTCGACATATCTGAATCAACAGCTCTCATCACTTCCAAAGCAGCTTTAAGCTGAGGAATATCCCTAAACTGCCGGCGAACTTCTTCAATCATTGCCATTGCGGCACGCCCTACTGCGTTCATGGACAGTGCGGAGAATACAAATGGAAGCATTCCCCCAATCAATAAACCGGCCATAATATCTGGTTGCGAAACGTCAATAGAGGTTACGTTAGCCGTTTTCATAAAGGCTGCGAATAAGGCCAAAGCTGTTAAGGCTGCAGAAGCAATCGCAAAACCTTTTCCAATGGCCGCGGTGGTGTTCCCAACGGCATCCAACTTATCGGTACGTTCACGAACTTCTGGATCTAGTTCAGCCATCTCGGCAATACCACCAGCGTTATCAGAAATTGGTCCATAAGCATCAACGGCCAACTGGATTCCTGTATTAGCCAACATTCCCACTGCAGCAATTGCAATTCCGTAAAGACCAGCAAAGTGATGCGAAACCAAAATTGCGGTAGCAATCAAAAGAATAGGAATCATTGTGGACATCATACCTACTCCAAGACCGGCAATAATATTTGTAGCCGCACCTGTTTCAGACTGGCGTACAATGGAGTTAACAGGTTTAGTTCCTGTTCCTGTATAATATTCTGTAACCTTACCAACTGCAAGACCCGCAACAAGACCGGCGATGGTGGCCCAAAAAACACCCATGGCTGAAAATTCCTTGCCGCCTTCAATCCAAGATTCAGGCAACATGGCGTTTATAATGAAATAAGAGGCTATCAGCATTAAGGCTGCTGAACCAAACTCTCCAATATTAAGGGCAGTCTGTGGATTCCCACCATCTTTCACCTTTACAAAGAAAGTCCCAATGATGGACATTACGATTCCGATTGCAGCAAGCGCCAAGGGCAAATAAACAGCTCCCAATCCATCATAAGCCCCTGCAAATTCCGGAAGGGTTGTAAATACAGCTCCCAATACCATGGTACCGATAATGGAACCAACATAAGATTCAAAAAGGTCGGCACCCATTCCTGCAACATCACCCACATTATCACCAACATTATCCGCAATTGTTGCAGGGTTCAACGGATGGTCTTCAGGAATACCAGCTTCAACCTTTCCTACCAAGTCCGCACCAACATCCGCAGCTTTGGTATAGATACCTCCACCTACACGGGCAAAAAGCGCAATGGAAGAAGCCCCTAGAGAGAAACCGGAAAGTACGTTCAACACTTCACCAATTTCCCATCCTTGTCCGCTATATAGCATGAAAAGACCGCTCAATCCAAGAACCCCAAGTCCCACAACTCCAAGACCCATTACAGCTCCACCTGCGAAGGCTACTTCAAGTGCTTTGCCTAAAGAAGTCCTAGCAGCGTTGGTCGTCCTAACGTTAGCTTTGGTGGCGACTTTCATCCCGATGAAACCAGCTAAAGCTGAACAGATGGCCCCTACTATAAAGGAAACAGCCACCATACCATTGGAACCTGCTTCATTGCTTCCTTTGAAATAGAGCAAAATGGCAACGGCTATCACGAAGATGCTCAATATTTTATACTCTGCCTTTAGGAAGGACATTGCGCCATCGGCAATGTTTTTGGCAATTCTTGCCATTTTTTCGTCCCCGACTTCTTGTTTTGAGATCCATACGTTCTTAATGAACACATACAACAAGCCCAGGATACCAAATGCGGGCAAAAACTTTACGATCAAATCCATAGTTAGTAGTTATTTAAGAATTTTTCAATGCGTGCAAAAGTAGTAAAATACAGACTAATAAAAAACCTGCCTATTACAAAAAGGTCCATTATCCGCTTTTCAGAACAATCTGGATGCAAATAGGTGGATCCGCTTTGCTCAAATCAAAAATTAAATCCAAAGGTTCCCGTGATGCCGAAGGGTCGGGCATCAGGATTGTTCAAGTAATTGCCCCTAAAATTGAAATCGATCCGCAATATTTTGAAGATATTGCCCACTCCGAAGGAATATTCCCAATAGATTTGGTCCTCCGGCGCCATCAGCGGTATGTTGGTGGGTGCACTCAGGGCGATGTTCCCCTCGGATAGTTGACCCCATGCCCCCCGCAATCCCACAATCTCCCTTAGGTTGAAGTCCCTTAGGAAAGGGATCCTGGAAAACAATCTTCCATTAAAATTATGCTCCAAGTGCAATGTGGCGTAGGTGTCCGTTACAAATTCGTAAAAATCCAGATTGGGAAAGGTATTGTACAAGGAAAACAGTGTTTGGTTCCCGGGAATAACGCTCAACAGGGCCAGAGGCACCTCTCCAAAAGTTTTTCCAAGCTCCAGACTACTGGTCAATCGGCCAATGCCACCTACTTGCCAAGGTTGTCTGTAGGAAAACTGAAGACGTTGATAGTCAAAATCGCTTTCCAAAAAACCCTCTACACCTTTGGTGTAGTTGAGGACCAACGTACTGTGATCATCATTGATGTTTGCCCTTTCCACACCATAACCTATGGTCCGTTTGCCCGGGGTATAAATCAATGTCGTGTTCAGGTCGAACTGTTTGACCTGTGAAGCAATCCCTGTCGGGCTTTCTTCATCGATGTATTCCAAACTGAATGCTTCGGGCAGGGCGGAACCAAGTGTGCGAAAGGAACCTCCCAAACGTATCCTAAAATTCTTTGCAGGCTCCATTTCAAGATTGAGAGTGGAAAGGTTGATGTTCGTCAAACGATCGTTGGCACCCACGGTGACCAATGATGAAGATGCAATGCTCCTGCCCAATACATCCGAGGTACTGGTCAAACTCAATCCCAATTGTTCAATATCCCTTCTATTGCCCCCTGATAAGATCAATCGGGTTTTCCGATCCAGTAAAAACTTGCCCGAAAAGCCATGCTTGAATTTCTTATCTGAAAAACCGTAGGCCATGTAGCCTTCCAATCGCCACGTGTCATTTTGCCCAAAATAGGTCCTGGCCCCCGCCCGTATCCGGGTCCCTTCGGCATCGTTGAAACCAAAGGTGCTGTAGATGTCACCGATATCGATGTTCCATTTATCGATTTCAATATAACCGGAACCCAAAATACTCACAATGTCGTAATACGTGCGGAACTTGGGGACCGTTTTTAACGTGTCCAACAATTTAAATATACCGGACTCGTCATCGTTAAGGGTTTCCAAACGGGCGTTTTTCCAAAAAACGCTGTCCCTTGAAAACACCCTGGGATCGTAGGGATCGGATTCGGCCTTGTAGAATTCCTCGGGCCTGCTGATGTCGAACGCATAATTATCATACACCGTGGTGCGTTTGCCATAAACCCCCCTGGACTGTTCTTTTTTTGAAAAGCTGAAATCACTGAGCATATAGTCCCTTTTCAAAAGAAAGACAGAGTCGTTCACCACTTCAAAATCCTGTTCAATGTAGATTTCCTTTACCCAATTGATATTGGCACTTTTGGTCACCTGCATGTTGATGTTCTTGATGGCGTACGTGGTATCGTTCACCCAAAAGTCACCCTTGAACGTGAGTTCATTTTTCCGTCTTGGGTAATAAATAATGTTGTAGCACCACTTATTGTCGATATAGGCACTGTCCGAAAGCACATAATTATAGGTATCCACACCGGTTTTGGACAGCGGACTGGTGAAGCTTTTGTCAAAAAACTTCAAATAATTGTCATAAATATCGTAATCGGAATAAAGGTCTTCAACAAATGCGGTGATTGCTTGGTTTCCCTCGAATCCAGAATTCTTGTTTCCGAGCACATCCTCCTTCTCCGCCTCAAGTTGGTTGTCCCCATACACTCTTGAAAAACTTTCGTTCAAGAAGATGGGCAGATAGGTTTTTCCGGTTATCCTGGATGTGTCCAAATTCTCGAACATGAATTCCAAACCTTTGAAGAGTTTGCTCTTTATCAGGGCACTGTCTATGGTGTTCAGGTCAAATTCAATTTTCTCATACTTATCATATTGGTACTGCTTGAATTTTCGAACCCCATTTTCCCGTTTCTTGGCCCATATTTTCTTTAGAATATCGATGGCGGGATTGTTCTTTTTAGACTGTTTACCGGTATAGACGACCACCTCCTGAAGTTGTTCGGCGGACTCCATCAACACAATTTCCATCCCATAGTTCACCTTTTGGGGAAGTTCCAGCTCAATGGTCTCGTATCCTATAAAAGAGACTAAAAGGGTTTGGTAGGTTTCCTCGGACTCTAGATAAAAGCGGCCATTGTCGTTGGTAATGGTGCCATCTGTGGAATTTTTGAAAAATATATTGGCGAAGGCAACCGGGCTGCCCGACTCATCGATAACAATTCCCCCCACCTTGGTTTGGGAGAAAATGGCAAAAAAGGTTAGGAAAAAGAAAACAGTCAGAAATCTTTTCATGATTTGTACGTAGGCAAGAAGAAAACCGATTTTTTGGTTTTCCCGAGCGTTTGGTCCTAATTTGGTTAAAGGGTAATTTCTATCAAAAACTGTTCCTTAAAAAAAGCCTCGTCAACATTAGTAGGCGAGGCTAATATAGTTTACAAATTTATTATGATTAACGATATAACACTTTCTTAACAGCTTTGATGACATCCTCATGATTGGGGAGCCACTCGGCCAAAAGTGTCGGTGAATACGGCGCAGGAGTATCGGCTGTATTCAGTTTTACGATGGGTGCATCCAAATAATCGAACGCTTTGTCCTGAACATGATAGATGATTTCAGTGGCCACATTGCCAAATGGCCAGGCCTCTTCCAAAATTACCATGCGATTGGTCTTTTTGACCGACTTGAGGATGGCATCATGGTCCATGGGTCTAACCGTGCGCAAGTCGATTATCTCACAGCTTATTCCCTCCTTCTCCAACTCATCGGCAGCTTTGTATGCCTCTTTGATGATTTTTCCAAAGGAAATAATGGTTACATCCGTGCCCTCCCTTTTAATTTCCGCAACACCTATCGGAATGGTATACTCGCCCTCGGGCACTTCACCCTTGTCTCCATACATTTGTTCCGATTCCATGAAAATCACTGGGTCGTCATCCCGTATTGCAGACTTCAACAATCCCTTCGCATCAGCCGGATTTGATGGCACCACTACTTTTAAGCCCGGACAGTTGGCATACCAACTCTCAAAAGCCTGGGAATGCGTTGCCGCCAATTGTCCTGCGGAAGCCGTTGGGCCCCTGAAAACAATAGGGCAATTGAACTGTCCTCCGGACATTTGCCTGATCTTGGCAGCATTGTTTATGATCTGGTCTATTCCCACCAGGGAAAAATTGAACGTCATAAATTCAATAATTGGGCGATTTCCGATCATGGCAGAACCGACCCCCACACCGGCAAATCCCAGTTCGGAGATGGGTGTATCAATCACACGTTCAGGGCCAAATTCATCCAACATTCCCTTTGATGCCTTATATGCCCCATTGTATTCTGCAACCTCCTCGCCCATCAAATAAATGGAATCGTCCCTTCGCATTTCTTCCGACATTGCCTCTGCAATGGCTTCCCTGAACTGTAGTGTTTTCATCTATTACGTTACGGTTTTGTCCTGTTCGTTTTAAAACGCAAGCAAAAATAGAAAAAACTGGGACAACATGAGTTTGTAAAAATCCAAATAAAGAGCAAAATTTATTATGCATGCATAATAAATTTCGGATTTTATAGCTATCTTTGATGCGAAAAACGTAAAAATACCATGAAGATATTAGTTTGCATCAGCAACGTACCGGACACCACTTCCAAAATCAACTTTACGGAAGGGGATACCAAATTTGATACAAACGGAGTACAATTTGTGATCAACCCCAACGATGAATTTGGTCTCACACGCGCTATGTGGTTCAAAGAAAAACAAGGTGCGGTAGTGCATGTGGCCACCGTGGGCGGACCACAGACCGAACCCACCATACGCAAGGCCCTTGCCATTGGTGCCGATGAAGCCATTAGGGTAGATGCCGAGCCCACGGATGGTTTTTTCGTGGCGCGACAATTGGCCGAAGTGGTCAAAAATGGCGGTTATGACCTTATTATAGGTGGACGTGAATCCATTGATTATAATGGTGGGATGGTCCCAGGGATATTGGCCACGCTGCTCGACATGAATTTTGTAAACACCTGCATAGGCCTGGAAGTCGATGGCTCCAATGCCACCGCCATTCGCGAAATTGATGGCGGCAAGGAAAAAATAAGCACCTCACTCCCCCTGGTCATAGGCGGACAAAAAGGATTGGTGGAGGAAAGCGATCTGCGCATTCCCAACATGAGGGGTATCATGATGGCCCGACAAAAAAAGTTGAACGTGGTCGATCCCGTTGACGCACCAATGCGCACCAACGACAAAAAATTTGAAAAACCTGCCCCAAAAGGTCCCGTTAAACTAGTGGAAGCTGACAATGTAGCCGGACTGGTCGACCTTTTGCACAACGAGGCCAAAGTCATTTAAAACATCAAAAACCAAATTGCATTTGGAATTTGGAATCAAAAAATTTGTAAAGAATCATGCCAGTATTAGTCTATACCGAATCTGATAAAGGAAAATTCAAAAAGAACGCCTTTGAAGTGGCCTCCTATGCCCACAAAGTGGCCCAAGATCTTGGGGATACCGTTACAGCGGTCACCATAAACAATGAAGAAAATGAGACATTGGGCAACTATGGTGTTTCCAAGGTATTGAAGGTTTCAAATGAAAAATTGAACCCCTTCAATGCAAAGGCCTATGCCAATGTCCTGGCCCAAGCGGCAGAAGCCGAAGGAGCCAAAGTAATCATTTTGAGTTCCAGCGCGGATACAAAATTCCTGGCTCCCATACTCACTACCAAACGCAATGGGGGTTATGTGCCCAATGTAGTGGCGGCACCGGTGAGCACTTCGCCCTTCGTTGTAAAAAGAACGGCGTTCAGTAATAAAGGTTTTGCCCATACCGAAATCACCTCCGAGACCAAAATCATAGGGGTTTCCAACAACGCATTCGGTGCGGTGGAAAACAGCACATCAGTCAATGTGGGAGATTTTGCCCCCTCTTTGGGTGATGGTGATTTCACTACCAAATCTGTAGAGGTGGACAAAGTAATGGGCAAGGTGACCATTGCCGATGCCGATATCGTTGTTTCAGGTGGACGTGGCCTTAAGGGTCCCGAAAATTGGGGCATGATCGAGGAATTGGCCAAAGTTCTCGGCGCAGCCACCGCTTGCTCCAAACCCGTGTCGGATCTAGGATGGAGACCACACAGTGAACATGTGGGCCAAACAGGGAAGCCCGTGGCAAGTAATCTTTACATAGCTATAGGCATTTCCGGGGCCATACAACATTTGGCCGGAGTAAGTGCATCCAAAACCAAAGTGGTCATCAACAATGATCCAGAAGCTCCTTTCTTCAAGGCAGCGGATTATGGCATTGTAGGCGACGCCTTTGAAGTGGTGCCCAAACTGATTGAAAAATTAAAGGAATTTAAGGTCCAAAACGGGTAAATTTTGTTAATTTGCCCACTGCAAGGGGCTGTTCAGATAACTGGCAAAGCCACTTATTTGAATGGCCTTTTTGGGTTTTAGGAGGAGAATATGAGCTTAGTACGGTTAAAAATAAAGGGGATATCATATAGTCAGACTCAAAATGGCGCATATGCCCTTATTTTGAATGAGGTGGAGGGTGACCGAAAACTTCCCATTGTCATCGGTGCTTTTGAGGCACAATCCATTGCCATAGCACTGGAAAAAGAAATCAAACCCCCACGACCGCTCACCCATGATCTTTTCAAAAATTTCGCCGACCGGTTCCAGATTGTGGTCAAACAGGTGATCATACATAAATTGGTGGATGGGGTGTTTTATTCCAGCATCATTTGTGAAAGGGACAAGGTTGAGGAAATCATCGATGCGCGAACCAGCGATGCCATAGCATTGGCCCTTCGCTTTGAGGCACCCATCTTCACCTACAAGACCATTTTGGACAAGGCAGGGATTTTCCTAAAATTTTCATCCAAGGAAAAAGACGAGAACGAGGATGATGACAGCATTGTGGTCGATGAAATCCTTCAAGAAGGTGAAGCGGTGGAGATTGAGTCCGGCACCTCTACCCATGGTTTTCGTGAAATGTCCATGGAAGAACTCCATGCGGAACTAAAAAAGGCCGTAGCCAACGAAGATTATGAAAAGGCCGCCAAGCTCCGCGACGAAATTTCCAAGCGCAAATAAACCAAATACATGGGGAAAAAGACTATAAGTTTGCTGCTGCTCCTGTTTGTATGTGCCATTGCTCTCAGTCAAAACAACATAGCCACCGACACCCTCACCACCGTCATCAACACCGCAGGTATTGACCAGCCTGTAATTCAGGAAATAGATGAAGTCGTTCCCAACCAGGGCTTTTCCTTCAATAGTTTGGCAAGGGGCGCTTTGGGGATGGGTGTGCTTGTGTTCATCGCCTTTTTGTTCAGTTCCAACCGAAGGGCCATCAATTGGAGAACCGTTGGCATTGGGCTGGGCATTCAATTGCTTTTGGCCATTGGCATATTGAAAGTTCCTTTCATCAGGGAATTCTTTACCATTTTGGGGAAGCTGTTCAATGAGATATTGAACTTTACCATAGCCGGCAGCCAGTTTTTGTTGGGAGAAAATCTGTTGGACATTAACAACCCCAGCGTGGGTTATGTCTTTGCCTTTCAAATTTTGCCTACCATCATTTTCTTTTCTGCCTTGACCTCCGTGCTCTTTTACCTTGGGATCATTCAAAAAATAGTGCGGGCCCTTGCGTGGCTTTTAACAAAATCCTTGGGGATATCCGGACCGGAAAGTCTTAGTGTGGCCGGCAATATTTTCTTGGGACAGACCGAATCCCCCCTTATGATCAAGGCCTATCTGGAAAAAATGACAAAGTCCGAGATACTTCTGGTGATGATCGGTGGCATGGCCACCGTGGCTGGAGGGGTCTTGGCCGCCTACATCGGTTTTTTGGGCGGTAACGATGAACAATTGCGCCTGGAATTTGCCCGACATTTGATCGCAGCCTCCGTAATGGCGGCTCCAGGGGCCATTGTCATTTCAAAAATCCTGTATCCGCAAACGGAACCCGTTGACACCGAGGTAAAAGTATCCACCGAAAAAATTGGCTCCAATTTACTGGATGCCATTGCCAACGGCACCACAGAAGGACTAAAACTGGCCGTGAACGTGGGTGCCATGCTTTTGGTTTTTGTAGCCTTTATCGCTATGATCAATGGTATTTTGGGGTGGGTGGGCGACCTTACCAGCTTCAACGACTGGATTGCAGCCAACTCCCCATACGAGAGTTTCTCCCTGGAATCCATTCTTGGGACGGTTTTTGCTCCGCTGATGTGGTTGATTGGGGTTTCCAACGAGGACATCATGCTAATGGGGCAATTGCTGGGGGTAAAATTGGCGGCCAGTGAATTTATCGGGTATATTCAACTCGCAGAATTGAAAAACATGGCAAACAGCCTGCATTTTACCTATAATAAATCGGTGATCATGGCCACTTACATGCTCTGCGGTTTTGCCAATTTTGCGTCCATAGGCATCCAGATCGGCGGAATCGGCTCTTTGGCCCCTGGTCAGCGCAAGACCCTTTCCGAGTTCGGCATGAAAGCCGTTTTGGGCGGTTCCTTGGCTTCATTGCTTTCCGCGACCATTGCCGGGATGATTTTGGGATAGTAGAATGAAAGTTGAAGGGCGAAGGCTGTAGTAAATTTTCACAAATAGATTTTGTGCTTTTTTTGCAGATCAGTTCGGGTTCGGCCTATGAATTGGATACCTTCTTGATTCTATATGGTGATTTGGAATTTTTCCAAGCAAAAGAACTGGAGGCATTGCTAAAAAAGTCCAATTACTTTAAAAGAGAATCTCCCCTTTAATAAAATACAACACCCAAACCCTTCAACCCTTCACCCTTGCACCACAAACCATCGTTGATAAAATATAATAACATGTTGTTATAAGGTATTGCCCTTTATCCTTTTACATTATACTTTTACCTCACTATGAAACAATACCACGACCTCCTCAAGCACGTTTTGGAGCACGGCAATAAAAAAGCCGACCGCACCGGAACTGGAACCATAAGCGTTTTTGGCTATCAGATGCGGTTTGACCTCGATGAGGGATTTCCCATGGTGACCACCAAGAAACTGCACTTGAAATCCATTATCCACGAATTGCTATGGTTTTTGAAAGGGGACACCAACATCAAATACTTGCAGGAAAACGGGGTGCGTATATGGAACGAATGGGCCAATGAAAACGGGGACCTGGGACCGGTTTATGGACACCAGTGGCGCAACTGGAACAGCGAGGAGATTGACCAGATAAAACAAATTGTACACAGTTTAAAGCATAACCCCGATAGCCGAAGAATGTTGGTCTCGGCGTGGAACCCCAGCGTACTGCCAGACACCTCAAAATCTTTTTCAGAAAACGTGGCCAATGGCAAGGCGGCCCTCCCCCCCTGCCATGCCTTTTTCCAGTTTTATGTGGCCGATGGCAAACTTTCCTGCCAATTGTACCAACGCAGTGCCGACATTTTTTTGGGCGTTCCCTTTAACATTGCCTCCTATGCGCTGTTAACGCTTATGATGGCCCAGGTCTGCGGGTACCAACCCGGGGAGTTTATCCACACCTTTGGTGACGCCCATATCTACACCAACCATTTTGAGCAGGTGGAGCTACAATTGAGCCGTGACCCTCGACCCTTGCCCACCATGCGACTGAATCCAGAGGTTATGGATATTTTTGACTTTACCTTTGACGATTTTGAACTGCTCAACTATGACCCACACCCAGCGATACGCGCGGCAGTGGCGGTGTAAAGAAGCTAAAACTTATCACATTTATTCCTATTTTGGGGGTATATAGATGTATTTTACATCTATATAAACAAGTTGTGGTGCATTTAAGAAAAACATTGAGAATATAATTAATGGCAGGATTAGGATTTATTTTTATCATATTACCAATTTCAGTAATCCTGTTTTTATTATGGATTTTTACTCAAAAAAAGTTTTTCGGAATTGCATTAATTGGAATGTGGTGCGGAATGATATTATTATGGATTTTGTCCGCAATACTTCAGCCGTTTTACTCGAAAAAAGTACTTGATAAATCGGATTTTTATGGAGAATATATAGTGGACCGAAATTATTTTTCTGGAAAACAAGCGGACTGGCAATACAATAACTTCCGATTTGAAATAAAAGAAAATGACTCAATATATTTTTACGTTACAGACGGAAAAATCATTAACGAAACGTATAAAGGAAAAATATCGACTCTTGCGCCATACAAATCTGCAAGACTTGTAATTGAAATGGAAAAACCAACTCATCACATATTAACAACTAATCCAACAATTTACCGTGAAGTTTGGGACTTTTTTATGGTGTTTAATTCACCGAAATTTCATAATATGTATTTCCGAAAAGGAGAATGGAAAAAGATTGAATAGAAGAATAAAACGAAAATAAAAAACGACACCACAACATTGGCTATAAGTAATTGCTTGTTCACGCCTACTTCTGAAAATCCTCACGGATTTTCAGTTTGGTGTGTACTTGCAAAGTTGAGTGCTAAACCACGCAACTACTCATAGCCGAGACCGTTGTGTGCAATTTGAGCAATGAAAAATGAAATCAAAATCTATATTGGAATTACAATTCTGTTGGTGGCAGATTTAATTCTGTATTTGACAAACGGAATTTCATTTGCTGGAAATATAATTGACCGTTTAATATTTTGGATTTGGTTCATTGGAACATTTTACATTGTTTTCAAATATGTAAGAAAAAAGTGGGCGAAAATTTACGGAATGACTTTAGTTGGACTTACAGTATTGAGCTTCTTTCCAATGGGAGCTCCAATTTTGACAATTACTGCATTTGCAATAACAAACGAAAACTCACAAAAAATTGACAATGAAATAAGAATATTTGAAACAGCAAAAAGCGTAATTGGCAGACCATACATTTCTGTTGTCAGAAACTACTGGATTTTTGAAAAAGAAGTTGGCGGAATGGATTATGACTTCGAAATAAATGATGAATATTACAATCTGAAAGATTCTAAATCAATAAAAAGATTACCTGATTCGGAAGACGGAAAAGTTCGGTTGGAATTTGAATTTGAAAATGGAAAAATAATAAAAACTGCACACAACAATGTATAACCGCAATTACGGCGGATTCGACTGCGTCCGAATCCACTCGGAATTGCTAACGTCTGTGTCAAACCGAAAATTAACGCATATTAACCCGTAACTTACGGTTATACGAGACCGTTACCCACAAGTAAAAATACCTAAGATATAAACCAATGAACAGATGAGTAATAGATTTACTTTCTTTGTCGGAATGCTTGGAGTTAGTCTTTTTGTTGTTTCTTCAATCGTAGGTGGAATTCTAATTGAAAATTATAGCTTAACAAGTCAATATATAAGTGAAACCTATGCAATTGACACGGAGTACGGTGAAATTTTACGAATCTTTGGATATATCCCCAGTGGAATTCTTCTTACTATTTTTTGTTTTCTTGGACCTAAATATTTTCAGCCATCTAAGCTAACAAAAATCGGATTTTATGGACTGGGAATATTTTACGGTTTGGCCACAGTAATTGTTGCAATCTTCCCTTGTGACAGTGGTTGTAACAAAGATTTTATTGATCCAAGTATTTCCCAAGTAATACACAATCTTACAGGGGTATTGACCTATATATTTGTTCCTATTAGCATTATCATTATTGGTATTGGCTTGAAACAACTACAGAATTATAATAGATTATCCATACAAGCAATCACTTATGGAATAATAAGCATCCTGTTCATCTCTTTGTTAATCTCTGGTACGAATCCTGAATATATTGGCCTATATCAGCGAATTATAGAGACAGTATTTATTATTTGGATAGTAACTTGTGCCATTACGATAAAGAATATAATACCATCAGGTAACACTTTATAAAATGCTTTAAAACGCATTTTATACTGACCGTTGTAAAAAAACAATACATGATCAAAGGCCTTTATGAAACACATTTGTTTGTGGAGAACCTTCAACGCTCCATAGACTTTTACGGAAAGGTCCTTGGCCTAAAACAATGCCATTATGAAGCGGAGCGCAGGGTTGCCTTTTTTTGGATTGGAAAAGACAAGCAGTTTATGCTCGGACTTTGGGAAAAACCCAAAGTAGAAATAGATGTAAGGCATTTTGCATTCAAATGTGAGCCCGATTGGATTTTAAACGAATCGGTAAATTTTCTAAAATCCCGGAACTTGAAATGCAGGAACTTCCTTAATGATGGAACCGAGCGACCCATGGTATTCGCATGGATGCCGGCCATAGCCATCTATTTTGACGACCCCGATGGGCACTCCCTAGAATTTATCGGAATTTTGGATGGAGAAGGAAAACCAGAAAACGGGATAATTTCCTATGAACGCTGGTTGGAACTGGAAAAGAGCTAGATGCCTGTCCACTAAAAAGAGCATAAGCATCTTTAAAACCTTTAGCCCATAAAATCGTTTGCTTGCCATAAAGCCTCAGCGATTCAAGAATTAATTGGCTGACAAAAAGAAGATGGGCGATAGGATACTTGGTACGGCATCAGCGAAGGGACAAAATTGGAATGGGCCGGAATACAGACTTTGTGGGCTTTGAAGGTTTTGATAACTATCGGAGCATTGAAAAATAAAAACCTCACACAACAATTTCAACCACAATGGTAGCAGATCCAACTTCGCATGGGAGCAACTCGGAGTTTCTACCCCCAGTAAACCGAAAATTAGTAATTTAAAACCGGTAACTGACGGTGATTTTAAACCGCTGGCAACGTATCAAATCATGACAGCAAAACTCTATAGAATAATTTTCCCAGTAGCCGATATTGAAAAAGCTGCGGCATTCTACTCACAAGTTCTGGCTGAAAAAGGAATTCGGGTTTCCCCTGGACGACACTATTTTGACATTGGGGGAACCATCCTAGCTTGCTATGACCCAAAATCCGATGGAGACGCCCAAACGGAATGGAAATTTCACGAAAATCAATATATCTATATTTCAGTACCCGATCTGCAGGGTGTCCACAATAAAATGGGAAATCTGGGGTGCCAATTCCTTGGCGAAATTGAACATATGCCCTGGGGTGAAACACTATTCTACGCAAACGACCCTTTTGGAAACCCAATTTGCTTTGTTGATGCAAAAACAGTTTTTACCGGAAATTGATTTCGATTGATTGCCAGGGCTATCTGTGATCGTGCGTACCAACGAATTTCCAGAAATCCTTTCCATTATTGGCCCGTGTGGGCTAACAATTTCAGGTTGGGATCCATCCTTATGTCCAAGGTCCCATTGCATCAAACCCGAACTCATTCTCCTTTAAAAGCTTTAAAAGATTTATAGTATCTTGAACTTGCAAACCAATATGCGATAAAACCAACCGCGCCTTATGACCAAAGAGACACTTTTTACCACCCGCATTGCCCTGATTGTGGCTTTGGGTGGTTTTTTGATGGGGTTTGATGCCTCCGTGATTTCCGGGGTGAACAAATTCGTGCAAATAGACTTCAATCTCACCGATTTGGAACTTGGTTTTTCAGTCAGTTCCCTGACCATTGTCGCGGCCCTGGCCATGATGTTTTCCGGGCCATTGAGTGACCGTTTTGGAAGAAGGGTAGTGCTAAAGATTTGCGCCATTGTCTTCTTTATATCCGCAGTAGGATCGGCCTTGGCTCCCAACTTTGCACTTTTCTTGATTTTCAGGATGCTTGGAGGTATCGGCGTAGGGGCTTCGCTGATTCTGGCCCCAATGTACATTGCTGAAATTGCGCCTCCCAAACAGCGCGGGAAATTGGTTTCCTTCAACCAGTTGAATATAGTTCTCGGTATCACCATTGCATTTTTTAGTAATTACTTCATCCTTTCCCTGGGAGATTCGGACCTGGGTTGGGTAAAGTCACTGGGGATTGCCGAAAACAACTGGCGCTGGATGCTGGGAGTTGAAGCATTTCCAGCCGTCCTATACCTTTTTGGTCTCATGACCGTGCCTAGAAGCCCACGCTGGCTTATCATGAAATCACGATTGGACGAGGCCAAACTGGTCCTGTGTAAGTTTTGTTCTCCCGAGCAAGCCGAAAAAGACCTTATAGCAGTTACAGAATCCTTGAAAAGCACAGCCAATCAGGAAAAAACCCGAATTGCGGAATTGTTCAAACCTGCCATGCGCTTGGTGATCACCATCGGTTTGGTGGTCGGTATCTTGCAGCAGATCACGGGCATCAATTCGGTCTTTTTCTATGCGCCCATGATCTTTGAGCAATCGGGAATCGGTACCGATGCCTCTTTTATCCAAGCCATTCTGGTGGGGGTGACCAATTTGGTCTTTACCATTTTGGCCATGCTCTTGATTGATAGATTGGGAAGAAAGCCCTTATTAGCCTTCGGAGTTGGTGGAATAGCCGTGTTCATGGCCTTGCTGGCCTATGGATTCAGTGCGGCCAACTATACCCTCACCCAGGATAAGATTGACCAACTTTCGGACGCAAAACTAAGGACAGAGGTCTCCATGTTGGCAGGAAAATCATTTAAAAATGATGTACAATACAAAAACGAAATAAAGGCATTGCTCGGAAATGAAAGGGCAAAGCAATATGAATCGGAATTGATTACCGCTGCTATAGACATGAATCCCTCTTTGATCCTTATCGGGATCATCGGTTTTGTGGCCTGTTTTGCCATTTCACTGGGGCCCGTAATGTGGGTTCTGTTTTCGGAACTTTTCCCACTAAAAGTCAGGGGAATAGCCATCTCCTTTGTCGGGTTTGTAAATTCAGCCGTTTCAGCCGGGGTACAGTTTATTTTCCCTTGGGAATTGTCCAATATTGGCAGCGCCTGGACATTCTTGATCTACGGATTGTTTGCATTGGTAGGGCTTGTTTTCATCATCCGTGTGATTCCGGAGACTAAAGGAAAATCCTTGGAAGAATTGGAAGCGCAATTGGTGAAATCCTAATACAATCGTATAGGTTTTTCAACAAGATTCCGTTTTATTTCCTATCCCAATTGAAAGCGATAAATTCGCAAAAAATTGTAACAAGACATGGACCCTCTCGTCTAGGAGAAAACCATTTAAAACAACCATGAAGCACTATTTTTCAGCCTTTTTATTCTTAATTGTATCATCTATTACCTTTAGTCAATCCCCCAGTAAATTTTCCAAGGAGGACATTTCAGCGGATTTTGAATATCTCTACAGCTCCTTGGATGAAGCACATTATGACCTCTTTGCCTATACTCCAAAACAAGAGTTTGACACTGCCTTCAACATGTTGAAAAAGTCCATATCACAAGACAGCTTGACTTTATTGGAAACCACGAATTTATTTCAGAAACTGATCTCCAAATCCAATAATGGACACACCAATATCGATTTTCCAATCCAATCCTACATACAATATGCCCAATCCGGTGGAACCCTCTTCCCGTTTGAAGTTGCTTTTGAATATGATAGGGCTTTGGTCAGAAAAAATTGGTCAGAAAACGACTCAATCAAAATAGGTGCTGAGGTAGTTGGCATCAATGGGGTGCCAATGCCGGAAATTCTGTCACAAATCTATCCACAGATTTCTGCAGAACGTCCCTATTTCAAAAACACTAAAATTGAAATGTATTCTTTCCCTAGATTGTATTGGCAGGTGTTCGGAAAGCAAGATGTCTTTGAGGTCGATATTCGTACTGATGGAGAAATACAACAGTATACGCTCAAGGCGATTGGCCTGATCGAAGATTTTGAAATGAAACGCGAAGAAGTGCTCAACGCCTCCATGCAACTGAAGTTTTTTGAGAATGCAGCTTATCTGAACCCAGGAAACTTTTCTGGGGATGAAGCAAAGTATCAACGTTTCATCGATTCCGCTTTTGTTGAAATCAACCAAAAAAAGATGCAGAACCTTATCATTGATCTGAGGAACAATGGTGGAGGGGATGATTCTTTCAGTGATTATATGGTTGCCTATTTTGCAGACAAACCGTTTAAATGGAACTCCAGTTTCACCCTTAAGACCAGTCAATTTTTAAAAGATCATGTGCAGAAAAAATATGATACCACGCAGCCCTTCTGGAAATCGGTAGTATCCCACGAAAATGGTGAAATCTACGATTATCCGTTTGAGGCCCATCAACCGCAACCGGAAGAAAAACGTTTTCATGGTCAGGTGTATGTTTTGGCAAACCGGCAATCCCATTCCCAGTCGGCGGTGACCGCTGCCCAGATCCAGGATTATGGATTTGGGACTATTGTTGGGGAAGAAACAGGGGACTATCCGTCATTATATGCCTCTATTTTTCAATACCAATTGCCCAATACGAGAATTTCGGTCAACGTTTCCAAAGGAAAAATAGTTCGAGTTAATGGCAGCACGCAAGAGGAAGGTGTAATTCCTGATATCTTCATCAAAGATTATTTGCTGGACGAGGAAGACGAGGTTTTGGATGGTCTTTTGGAAAAAATCAACAACAAAAGCTAACCTTTCATAGAGCCTTATGCCGCTAAAAACCAACAAGGATTTGTGTCTGTACTACCTGGAAAAATATGCCGCAAAAGACCTTACAGCAATGGAAGATCTATTTTCGGACGGCATTGTCCTCCGTGATTGGAAAATCCGGGTGGTTGGAAAACAGGAAGCGCTAAGGGAAACCAAGAAAAACTTTGAAGCCGCTGCATCCATTGAAATTGATGTGCTATCCACCTACGAAAATGAGGACACGGTGGCCGCTGAATTGAAAATTACGGTTGACGGGAAAGAGGAACTCTTTGTGGTCGATGTGATAACATTCAATTCCACTGGAAAAATCACCTCGATAAGAGCGTATTTGGGACGTGGGGATTCTTAAGCCTAGCATTATGAAATTAATGGACTTAACGGAGGCGAAGCAATGTTTAGTGGTTTTCCCTTATTTTTAAAACAGAACCAATAAATAAAAAAGCCATGAAAACAATGACATGTGAACAATTGGGAGGCGCCTGTGATAAAAAATTTCAAGCTGAAACCTTTGAGGAAATTGCCGAATTGAGCAAGAAACATGGAATGGATATGTTTCAAAAAGGAGATCAGGCACACCTCGCGGCAATGGAGAAAATGAGGCAATTGATGAATTCACCCGAATTGATGCAAGAATGGTTTGAGAACAAAAGAAAGGAGTTTGAAGCACTTCCCGAAGTTTAGAAAGTCAGATAAGGGCCAACAAAAAATTATTTGCCAAATGTAACAAATGTAGTATTCGGTCATCTTTTTAAAAAACAACGAAACTTTACCAATGAAAACAAGATTGACCAAAGCCCTATCCATTTTGCTTGTCACAACCAGCGTGGCAATTACGGCTCAGCAAACCGAAAAGAACCCCAATACCAAGGAAGCTTTGCTTATTGGCACATTCCATTACCACAACCCGGGAGCTGATGTGGCAAAAACCAAAAGTTTTGACATATTATCTGAAAAATCCCAAATGGAGCTGGAAGCCATTACTGAAAAGATCAAGGATTTTAAACCAGACCAAATTTTTGTGGAATGGCCTTATGACCAACAGAAAGAACTGGATTCTTTGTACCAAATATATTTAAGCGGCACCTATTTCAACAATGATAGTCTTTCCGGTTTTTATTTGAAAAATGAAATTTTTCAATTGGCCTTTCGGGCCGCTAAAAAGTCAGGGCTAAAGTCAATAAAAGCCGTGGATTATAGAAATACCGTGTTCCCTTTTGATAGCTTGATGACCGTTGTGGCCACCTCCGGACAAACCGATTTACAAAATGTAATCCTAAAGGGAATCGAGAGTTTTAGCAAGGATTTTGACGAGAAAGTTGAGCAAGGCATTTCCTTATTAGATCTTACTTATCATCTTAACTCAGAGCAAGATCGTGAGGTAAGCAACCTATTCCATACCCAAATACCGCTTTTGGTCGGGGGCTCGGACAACTTCATCGGTCCATATCTGGCCTCGGAATGGTATCGCCGAAATCTGTACATGTGGTCTTTGGTCCAAAAGGGAACCCATACCGATGACCGACGGATAATGGTACTTATGGGTGCCAGCCATATTGCGCTAATCAAAGATTTTGTGGACAGTAACGCGAATTGGTCCACCAAAGAGTTAAAGGAAATTATGCAATTTCAATAAAACCAGCATAATCAATGTGTAAAAAAAGCACCCAAGCAAAGCTTCGGGTGCTTTTTTAATGACCTTCTTAGAAAATACTAGCTAATCTTCTTTTTCATTATTCCCGGGTCACCATTATAGAGTTTGACAACGCATAAAAGCCTTCAAAATCCGATACATTTTTACCAGGCGCCAAATTCGTAAGGCCTTCTTCATAGGTTAAATGCCAAATTAGGCACACCCCCACTCCGGCGGCATCGAAATTTACGCCTTCTACAGCCTCAAGGGTCGGGGGAAGTCCCAAAATATTGTTTTGGTCATCGGTGATCACAAATGTTTGCTTGCTTCCTGTCAAATCGGAGTCATCCAATGCAATACCACTGACCATATCGGCGAATCCGTCAACCGCAAAGGTGAAAGGCCCGCCGGACAACATCCCAGCATTCAATCCATTTCGGCTGACCATTATCGAATTGGAAAGTGCATAAAAACCGTCTAAATCAGCAACATTGGACCCGGCCATCAATCCTTCCAGGCCTGGTTCATATGTGATGTGCCAAATTAAGCATACGCCAACACCAGCCTCATCAAAGTCCACCCCTTCCACTGCCTCCAGAGTCGGTGGAAGGCCCAAAATGTTGTTTTGGTCATCGGTGATTATCCATCCTTGGGATGTACCGCTTATATTGGTATTGTCCAATATGATTCCGCTGACCATGTCCGGGTGTCCATCAACTGTAAAAATAAATGGTCCCCCGGAAATAGTTCCTGCGTTCAGCGCATTTCGATTTACTGTAATTGCGTTGGATAGTGCATAGGTTCCGCCAAAATCCGAAACATTCATCCCCGGTTCAAGTCCTGTTAAATCATCTTCATAGGTCAAGTGCCAAATTAGGCATGTGCCCGGTCCGGCTTCATCAAAATTTACCCCTTCTACCGCTTCCAGGGTTGGTGGAATACCCAAAATGTTGTTCAAATCATCCGTGATAAGATAGGTCTGATTGCTTCCATTCAAGTTGGAGTTATCCAAAGTGATTCCACTTACCATATCAGGATTTCCATCGACAGAGAAGTCAAATGGACCGCCTAGCAGCATACCCGCACTCAGGGCGTTTCGATTAACCGTCAATGAATTTGATAGGTCGTAAGTTCCAGAAAAACTGCTCGTGTTGGCTCCAACATCCAGCCCTAAAAAATCATCCTCGAAGACCAAATGCCATATCAGACAAACGCCTGGTCCAGCTTCATCAAAATTTACTCCTTCCACTGCGGCCAAAGTTGGTGGAATACCCAAAATGTTCCCAGCATCATCCGTAATTACAAACGTTTGTTCGCTACCAACCAAATTACTGGCATCTAAACCAATTCCGCTTACCATATCGGGATTTCCATCCACTACAAATGTGAAGGGGCCACCAGAAAGGGTCCCGGCATCCAAAACGAGCGGTTGGCCATTGTCGTCCTCCGAACAAGAAGTGAGAAAAATACCCAACCCCAAAACAAATAATAAAGATTTTAAGTTGTTCATTGTGTGTTTTTAAAATTACACTACAAATGAAGAAGGAAGTTGTTACGGAAGTATCACGTAAAAATCAACTTTCATTACATGTTGATTATCAATTTTTTACATCAAAAAACTTGCGTTTTTGTAAAGATTTAGGCAAAAAATGGACTTTTTAAACGGTACACCGGACATTTTTAATGGAAACCGGTGAACTTTTCGTGATACTTTACCATTTACTTCGTATGCCTATGAAAAAAGTACTGATTATTGAGGATGATCCAGAGCTCGTAAGGCTGTTGCAAATACACCTAAAAGATCTAGGCTGCTTGGTACTAAGTGCCACGAGTGGAGGAGATGGTCTACGCAGAGCGGTGAACGAAAATCCAGATCTAATCATTCTGGATGTAATGTTGCCCGAAATGGATGGTGTGGAAGTATGTCAAAAAATAAGGGCCAACAATATCACTTCCCCTATCATGATGTTAACCGCCCGTTCAGAAGAAATTGACAAGGTATTGGGACTTGAAGTGGGGGCGGATGACTATTTGACCAAACCTTTTAGCGTACGTGAATTCATAGCAAGGGTAAAAGCCATTTTTAGAAGACAAAAAATGGATGATGCCCTGCCCAAAAGCACAAAAGATCCTAAAAGGATGCAATTTGACATACTTTCCATCGACATTGAAATGCGAAAAGTGCTGCTGGACGGTCAAAAAGTGGAACTTTCCCCAAAAGAGTTCGAGCTCTTGGTCCTACTTTCGTCAAACCCTGGCAAAAGTTATGACCGTACCCAGTTGCTCAACATGATCTGGGGATATGATTTCCGCGGATATGAGCATACCGTCAATTCACATATCAATCGCCTCCGCTCCAAAATTGAACCCGACATGGGCAATCCAAAATTTATTTTGACCACCTGGGGTGTAGGCTACAAATTCAACGAAGAACTGGCGGAAGCCTGACGTATAAGACTACCATGAAAGATAATATCCTGTCCATCAAGTTCATTCTAAAGCTCACCCTTTCCTTTTTTGCCATTCTGCTACTGGCAGGAATCGGGTATACAGTTACTTCCATTTATTTGTCCAACAAATACTTTTATGAGACCACCCAAAAGCTCCATGCCAATTTGGCCCAAGATCTCATCGATGAGAAATTTCGGGTGACCCAACCCTTCGATTCAACCGGAGCTGTGAACAAAGCATTGTTTGGTGATATTATGCACGATATGATGGCTGTAAATCGCGCTATCGAGGTATATCTGTTGGATTCTGAAGGGCGTGTACAATACTCGGTGGTTCTTGACCATGACGCTCCTGAGATCAGGGAGAAACGTGTGAATTTGGCTCCTATCGAAAAATTTATACTTGAAAAAGGAGCTAGCTATATCTTGGGTGATGATCCAAAGGACTTGACGAAACAAACTATTTTCTCCGCAGCACGGTTCAATGCGAAAGGACATGAGGGTTACATCTACATCATTCTGGCAGGAGAGGATTTTTTGGCCACCCGGAGCGACCTCTTCAACAGTTATTTTATGCGTTTGGGATTGGGCGGGTCCATTTTGACACTCATTTTTGCCACTTTGCTTGGGATCCTTGCCATTTGGTATCTAACCCGAAGTTTAAGACAAATCATCCATGCCGCAAAACGCTTTCAACAGGGCGACCTGCACTACCGCATTGAAAATGCGGAAAAAACGGACCTTTCCAACGTGGCTATCACATATAACGGTATGGCGGACACTATCCTTTCGGATATAGAAAAATTAAAGTCAGTAGAGCAGTTTCGGAGAGAGCTTATCACCAATATTTCCCATGATCTTAGAACGCCTCTCTCAATAATACAAGGCTATATAGAAACGCTTTATATGAAAAATTCCGAGCTGACGCCACAAGAACGTGAGGACTACCTAAAAACGGTAACCAAAAGCAGCGAACGGCTTTCCAAGCTTGTTTCCCAATTGTTTGAGTATTCCAAGTTAGAGGCCAATCAGATACAACCTGAAAAAGAGCCCTTTTTGATTAGCGAACTCGCAAACGATATCCACCGAAATTATCTATTGTTGGCAGAAAAAAAGAATATTGCCCTGAAACTTTCCATGGCCGAAAACATACCGTTGGTTTTTGCCGATATCTCACTAGTGGAAAGGGCCATACAAAACCTAATGGACAACGCCCTGAAGTTTACTCCAAATGGGGGTGAGGTTATCGTAAAAATCGAGGTTCAAAATACCATGGTAGAGACAACTGTCCAGGATTCCGGTCCGGGAATCAAAAAAGAGAATCAATCGTTGATATTTGAACGGTACAGGCAGACAAAAATTGGGCAGGAAAAAGAGGGATCTGGTCTTGGACTTGCCATTGTGAAAAAAATCATGGAAATCCACGATTCCAGCATTAAAGTCCTTAGCGGGCCCGAAGTGGGAACTTCATTCAGTTTCAGTCTTCCGGTTTACCACATGGGCTAGATAGATATTCCTTATCTTTAAGGGTGCAAAAACCTACTATGATAATAACCGATTCATTGCTGGATTTCTTTCTGGAAACCCGCTCCCATACTGAAGCCATTTGTGAACCGCTGGAAATTGAGGACTACGTGGTCCAGCCCGTGGTCGACGTGAGTCCGCCCAAATGGCATTTGGGGCACACCACCTGGTTTTTTGAAGAGTTCATCCTTAAGCCACATGCAGCAAACTATACTGAATTCAACGCAGATTTTTCGTTTGTGTTCAATAGCTATTACGAAACCGTGGGCAAGCGGGTGGTCCGTTCAGACCGTGGGAACCTGTCGAGACCTTCGGTAAAAAAAGTGTATGAATATCGAAACTATGTCACCGAAGGCATTAAAAAGCTATTTTCAGAGACTCAGAACGACGAGTTGAATGCCTTGCTCGAGATTGGCATCCATCATGAGAAACAACATCAAGAATTACTGCTGACGGACATCAAATACATATTGGGAAACAATCCTTTATTGCCCAAATATTCCAATTCTTTCAAAGACCATCCCATCGAGTCGCATCAGCAGGATTGGATTTCCATAGCATCGGGAAACTATGAAATAGGTCACAATTCAACCGATTTTTGCTACGACAATGAACTTGGCCGCCATAAAGTCTATTTACATTCCTACGAAATTTCCAATAAACTGGTCACCAATGGAGAGTTTTTGGAATTTATAGAAGAAGGTGGATACCAACGTTTCAATATTTGGCATGCGGAAGGTTGGGATTGGGTGAACCAGCACAAAGTTTCTGCGCCCCTGTATTGGCATAATGTTGATGGCACATGGTATCACTATACCGCAAACGGCCTTCAAAAAATTGATGATTCCGTACCAGTCACCCATATTTCCTATTTTGAAGCCTTCGCCTATGCACAATGGAAGGGCCATCGTCTTCCCACCGAATTTGAATGGGAAGTTGCGCAAGGCTTTTTTCCCTGGGGCAAACGTTGGGAATGGACGGAAAGTGCGTACCTGCCCTACCCGAACTTCCAAAAAGCCGAAGGGGCACTTGGTGAGTACAACGGGAAGTTCATGGTCAATCAAAAAGTACTCCGTGGTGGCTCGGTGGCCACACCATCAAAACACACAAGGCATACCTACAGAAATTTTTTCCACCCGCAATTACGTTGGCAGTTCACTGGGATAAGGTTGGCCAAATAATTACGACACAGTTTCTATGCAAAATAAAGATACCGCCCTTTTTACCTCGACTTTTGAACAAGAAGTGTATGAAGGCCTTACGGCATTTCCAAAATATTTGTCCTCCAAGTATTTTTACGACGCGATTGGGGACAAACTTTTTCAAGATATCATGGCCATGCCAGAGTATTATCTGACCAACTGCGAATTTGATATTCTTGAAACCCACAAGGAAGAAATCGTGTCTCTCTTCGTCCACAATGAAAGTCCTTTTAGTCTTTTTGAATTGGGTGCCGGCGATGGAAGAAAGACCAAGATATTATTGCAGCATCTTGTTGATCAGGACGCTGATTTTGACTATCGCCCGATTGACATCAGCCATAATGCGCTGGAACTACTTGCCAAATCGTTAAAAAAGGAGATTCCCGAAGTGATCATACACCCACTACAGGGCACTTACTTTGAGACTTTGCGAAACATCGGCGAAACCAATGGCCGAAGGAAGGTAGTTCTATTTCTAGGGTCCAATATTGGAAACTTACTTCATCCGATGGCCATCGAGTTTTTGGGTAATCTCAAGGATTCCATTGATGAAAAGGACCTGATCTTCATGGGTTTTGACCAAAAAAAGAACCCACAGACCATATTGGATGCCTATAATGACAAAACTGGTATTACTGAGGCTTTCAACAAGAATATACTTGACAGGATCAACAAGGAAATGGGTGGGAACTTCAATACGGACCAATTCCTGCACTGGGAGGTTTATGACCCACAGAGCGGGACGGCAAAAAGCTATTTGGTTTCCAAGAAGGATCAAATCGTGGAGATTGAGGCATTGGGGCTAAAAGTGCATTTTAAGACCTGGGAGACCATCCATACGGAGATTTCACAAAAGTATGACGATGATGTAGTGGAATGGCTGGCGAAAAAATCGGGGCTAAAAATTGTGACTTCTTTCTCCGACCCAGAGGAAAACTATAAAAACTACGTATTCAAAAAAAATAGCCCATGAAAGCCATTTGGAACAACACCGTAATTGCAGAAAGTGATGATACGGTGATCATTGAAAACAACCACTATTTTCCCCCAGAAAGTCTAAAAAAGCATTTTTTCAAGCCTAGCGGAACACATACCACATGTCCGTGGAAAGGCGTCGCATCGTACTACACCGTTGAAGTGAATGGCAAACAAAACCCCGATGCGGCCTGGTACTATCCGGAGACCAGTGAACTTGCGAGGGCCATTAAAGGAAGGGTTGCCTTTTGGAAAGGAATCGCCATTGAGGAATAGATCCCCAATGGCGACTTAGGTTTTATAGTTCGATAACGGCGTTCTCTACACCTGCAAAATCGTTCCATTGGTAACGATCGGCTGCATCATCATTGATATAGCTACCGTCCACAATGTATCGGAATTCATAGGAATTTTCCATAGGAAGGTCAAAAGTTCCCTTGAAAGTTCCGTTTTTCAGCTTTGTTAGCATGCTTCCCTTTGGGTTCCAGTTGTTGAAATCACCAACTACCGCTACTTTCTTTGCCTCTTCAGCAGGTACTGTAAAGGTTACTTTACATACCGGTTTGCTTTTTAGATATTGTTTTTTAATTGCCATGGTTTCAGTTCTTTTAAAATTTCATGGCAAAGCAAAATATAAAACCTCTTATTTACAATAAGTTAAGTTCGATTTATCATATTGATAAAATACACTTAACAATAGCGGTGCCTTTATAAATTTGGAGAGTTTTTTTTTATAAATCACAATTTTGCCTACTGGCCTCGGATAATATTCGCAATGGCCTTTATCTCATCTTCGGTGTTATAAAAATGAAAACTCAGACGAATTCCCCCTCCACGGGGCGAACAGACCACCTCATTCTCCCTTAATCGTTTATAGAAAGCTTTGTCCCCCCTTACATTAAATATGGTGCTGTGGTGCTTTCTCCGTATCACATCATTTTCCAAAAGTCCCAACGAAGAAAACTCTTCCGTGGCTTTTTTGGACAATCGTTTTAGGTGCGCCTCTATATGCTCCATCCCTATTTCATCCAAAAAATCCAGGGCAAACCGAAGACTGCCAAAGTTCAATGAATCCAGATGGCCCGGTTGTAGGTGCCCACAAAAATGGATGTTGTCCTTTTTGCTCAGATCTCCAGCCACGGAGCCATATCCCGTGAACTTCTGATTGAACCTCTCCTTTACTTCATCCTTTACCAAAAAAAATCCGTTGCCAAAACCCGCCAGCAGCCATTTGTAGGCACTGGTGCCCAGTACATCAATTCCCGACGTTTCAAAATTGAATTGCTCCGTGCCGCAAAATTGGGTGCCGTCGGTTATTATCATCAAATCGGGAAAGTCTTTTTTTAACTTTTTTAGAAATTCAAGATCTATTTTAAGTCCATTGATCCATTGTACCAGGCTCAGGGCCAGTACATCAAATTGTTCACCGGACACCTTATCATAAATGCGCTCTTCCAACTGTTCGTCGATTTCAACGTACTCCCTTGTAAAATTTCTAGATTCAAAAGGCCAGTTCAACGATGGGTAATCCCCCTTCAGCAACAACACCCTTTGGTTTTTGTCCAGCCCCTCCAACAATATGTTTAACCCCATGCTGAAATTGGGGACCAGGGCTACATTGTCGGCATTGCAATAGAAAAAATTGCCAATTGTTTTCCTGATTTGGGGCATCTCCTCAAAATTCTTCATCTTTATTTCGCTCCCACCTATGAGGTAATCCAAATCATGTCCTTGCCTCCATTCCATCAAATCCTCGCTCATCAAACCGGTGGCAGCGGTGTTGGCATAGATGCATTGGTTGAGGACGGGAAACTTTTTTCTTAAGTTTTGCATCACACGGGTATTGGAATCAATTCAATTATATTTGTTATTAAAGATAGCCATTACATGTTGTCCTTCGGAAAAAAGAAAGAACCATCCATTGATCTTGAGCAACACGAACTGTTGGAAAATGCCCAAAAACGCATCAAACAGAAAAAACGTTTGTTCACACACCTTGTCATTTTTTTGATTGGAAGCGTTTTTTTGGTATTGATCAACAAAATCCTAAAATATGGGGAGGACTATGATTGGTTTTTGTGGGCCATTCTGCTATGGTCTTTTTTGTTCGTTTTGCATGCCTTTAATGTGTTCGTTACGCAAAAGTTCATGGGGCAAGAATGGGAACGAAAGCAGCGTGAGCGCCTAGTGGCCAAGCAAAAGCAGCGTATTTCCGAAATCCAGAAGGAAATTGAAACGGACTTTCCGCTTTCCAAGGTGAATAAAAAAAAAGAGCTTTGAAGAGACTTGTCATTATTGCCGCTGCGGGTGAGAACAACGCCTTGGGCAAGGACAATGACCTACCTTGGCACCTTCCCGATGATTTTAAACGTTTTAAGGCATTGACCTCCGGTCATAAGATCATTATGGGCAGAAAGACTTTGGAGAGCTTTCCCAAACCACTGCCAAATAGAGAGCATATTGCCATTACGCGGGAAAGGGATTATGCGCCAAAATTTCCTTGTAAGGTGGTAAACTCGCTTGAAGAAGCTCTGGCCCTTGTTGGCGAAACGGAGACGGCCTATATCATTGGAGGGGGAGAGATCTATCACCAGGCCATGGATGTTGCCACGGATATTGAACTTACGCGAATACATGCTTCTTTTGAAGCGGACACTTTTTTTCCTGAAATTGATGGGAACCAATGGACGTTGGTCAAAGAGGAGCACCATCCAAAGGATGACAGACATGCCCATTCGTTCACTTACCTAACGTACGTCCGGAAATAAGTCCTCAAAAATCCAAATAGGATACATCCGCCTTGTCCGTGCCCACAAGTTTTTGAAGTGTGGTAATATCCGAATTACTGTAAAAAACATGTCTCGGGGCTCTATTTTCGTGGCAGAGCAATCCTTCTTTTTCCAGAATGGCGTGGGTCTGTCTTGCCACTGCTTCTCCTGAATCAATGATTTTGATGTTATCGGGAAGTATTTGCCGCAAAATGGGTATTAGATAGGGATAATGGGTACAGCCGAGAACCAGACTATCTATATTTTCCTTGAGCATGGGATGAATGTATTCCATAAGCAGTTCCCGTAGTTGATTGGAATCGGTCTGTCCGGTTTCTATAAGTTCCACCAGCCCTGTTCCCTCGCGTTCGATGATGGTTATCCCTTGAGCAAAAAGCTTTGAGGTATTGTGGAACAAACTGCTGGAAAGGGTCCCCTTGGTGGCCAATACCCCTACTCTTTTGGTCTTGGTCTGGAGTGCGGCGGGCTTTATGGCGGGCTCGATACCAATAAAAGGGACTTTGTAATGGGTTCTTAGGTGGTCTATGGCATTGGTGGTCGCCGTATTGCAGGCCACCACTATGATCTTGCACCCACTATTCAAAAGAAACTCGGTGTTCTTTATGCTCAGGGCAAGAATTTGATGTTTGGTCTTGTTGCCATAGGGGGCATTGGCACTGTCTGCCAAATACAGGGTGTCCTCCAAGGGGAGTTTTCTGATGATTTCCTTCCAAATGGATGTTCCTCCCACTCCCGAGTCAAAGATGCCAATAGGTCCCAGCATGTTCAAAAATAACGGCTAATTCGGAACAAAAATAAAAAACCGCTTTGTCCTTTGGATAAAGCGGTCTTAAAATATGGTGTTATGTAGCTTTTAGAAACCCAATTCTTGCTTTACTGCTGGCAATAGGTCCTTTCCTTTTGCCACAATAAGACTCAATCCTGGGCTGGCATCGATTACGTAGTCGAAACCTTGGGCAGCGGCCACTTTTTCGATTGCTGCTTTGGCCTTATCGGAAATTGGTGCAAAAAGCTCTTGTTGTTTTTTCTGCATTTCCTGAACAGCTGCTTGTTCGGCTTCTTGAATGTTCTTTTCAAAACCTTGAAGCTCTACAGCCCTTTTTTGATTTTCCTCCTCAGATTTTGATGTAGCCTCGTTGGAATATTGGGTATACTTGTTCCTCAGTTCGGTCATGGAACTCTCGATATCCGCTCTGTATGTTTCTTGTAATTTTTTTAATTCTGCTTGCGCTGCTTTCATCTCCGGCATGTCAGACAACAGCTGCTGCACATTGATGTGGGCAACCTTGCTCTGTGCATTTACAAACCCAGTAGCTGCTACAAATAAAACTAGGGCTACAGCAATCTTCTTTACATTTTTCATGATTCTAAGTTACTATTTTGAATGTTAATTTTAGTGTTTCAATATTTATTGTTGTATTGAATCTTTTGGTTGTTCCTGCGCTTTTTCACGTTCGTCCAATTTGGCTTTACGTTTGGCCTCGCGCTCTTCCAATAATTTATTTCTCCTGGCTTCGTATGCCTTTTTCCTTTCCTCCCTTAGCTTTAACTGCTCCGTTCTCCTATCCTCGGCCGCCTTGGCATTGGCTTCCCGTGTTGCCTCGGCCTTGGCCTGTCTTTCTTGCAGTGCCTCGCTAATTTCTTCTTCCGCTTCGCCCTCTTCTTCCTTAAACTGCTCCAATCGACTCTTATCGTTGGCCTTTTTGTTGGATGCACTCACTTTTCTGGTGCGTCCTATTTCCCTCAAAACCAAATCACTGATGTCGTGTCTTTTTTCGGAGTACAACATTACGACATCTGCCGATTTATCGAAAATAAAATCATATCTTTTATTTCCTCCTATTTTTTGCACCTCGTTGAACACTTGGTCCTGTATGGGCTGTATCAGCAATTGTTTCTGCAGCACCAAATCTCCTTGTGGGCCAAAACGGTCCTGCTGATATTTCAGCATTTCCGTTTCCAAAATTTGGATTTCCTCCTCCCGTTCGGCAATCAACTCATCGGTCAACAATACCTTTTCCGCAGAAAGGTCCTTTTTCATTTGCTCAACGGTGCTAAGCTTGAGCTCAATTTCCTGTTTCCACCTTTCGGCCTTCTTGTTGAGCTGCTCTGTGGCATCCCTATATTCCTCCACATTCTCCAGAATGTATTCCATGTCCACATAACCTATCCGAACACCACGCTGGGAAAAGCCATACGAGAATGACATCAAAACAACTAACGACAAAAGAACTTTGGTACTCATTTTTGGTTCCGCATTTTATATAGAAAATATCGTGCCAAAATAACTAATTTATTTAAAATGAGCCATTTATATGTTGTAAAGACACTCTTTTTCCTTGATTAAAACTGCTGTCCGATGATGAAGTGCGTTTGCCAGCCGCTTGGTCCGGTGGAAGATGGATTGGCATCCTGATCAAATCCATAGCCGAAATCAATACCCAAGAGACCAAATGCCGGCATAAAAATACGTAGCCCCACTCCGGCAGATCTTTTTAATTCAAACGGATTAAAGTCGTTAAAATTGTTGAATGCGTTTCCTGCCTCCAAAAACGAAAGGGCGTAGATGGATGCCGATGGTTTTAAGGTCAATGGATAGCGCAACTCCAAGGAGAACTTATTGTAGATGGTGCCTCCATCCTGTTCCTGCCTATTGGTGATAGGGTTTACACTGACAGGGGTCAACGAGCTGTTCTCGTATCCCCTTAACTGGATGACATCCCTACCGTCCAAAGTAAAGTTACCCAAACCATCACCTCCCACAAAGAACCGCTCAAAAGGTACATTTCCAATATCCTGATTGTAACTTCCCAGAAATCCAAACTCCGCATTGGTACGCAACACCAATTTATCAACCAAGTTGGTATACCAATCGCCCCGGAACTTGATCTTATAGAATTCCAAAAGTTTGAATCGTTCCTCTTCCAATCTTTCCAGATCGTCACTCAATTGGTTAAATTCCGCTTGCTCCTCTACACTTCCTATATTGGGGCCCCCAATCTCAAAAAGTCTTTCGGTGGTACTTTCAATATCTTCCCGAAGCTGTTTAAAATCCTTAGAGCCAAACAAGGAGTATGGTGGGGTAAACTTGGCCGTAAGCTCAAAGTTGGAACCTGTCAATGGGAATATCCTACTTGGTCCTTGAGAACTTCTTGATATTCCTATGGTATAGTTCAACGAGTTGGAACTTCCATTTCCAAAGTTGAAAAGACCGTTGTTGAAGTTGTTGAAGTCGTAAAGTTGATAGCTAAGGGAATGGGATATGGTAAAGAAATCATCCGGCCACTGTACCCTTTTGGCCAAGCCCATAGATATTCCGGTAATGGCAAATCCCCTGCTTCTGTCCACATCCAATCTGTTGCTATTGTTGAAACTTGTGGCAAACTGTTGGGTCCGTGAAAGGCTTAAGTTGAAACGCACAGGTTTTTTACCTCCCAACCAGGGTTCGGCAAAGTTCAGGCTATACACACGGAATGTCCTACTGGCCTGCAAGCGGAGGGCAAAGGTCTGCCCATCTCCCATCGGCACCGGTTTGTAGGCTTCCCCATTAAAGATGTTCTTCAATGAAAAATTGCTGAACGAAAGCCCCAAGGTTCCAATGAATCCTCCACCACCAAAGCCTCCCTGCAATTCAATTTGGCTGGAGCCCGCTTCCACAAGGCTATATTTTATGTCCACTGTCCCTGCATTGGGATCCGGGTTTTGAATGTCCGGCACAATCTGCTCTGCATCAAAAAAGCCCAATTGCCCCAATTCCCGAATACTACGCACTAGGTTGTCCTTACTGTATTTCTGTCCAGGTCGGGTGCGCAGTTCCCTAAAAATAACGTGGTCGTTGGTCTTGTCGTTTCCAACCACGGTCACGTGATCCAAAAAGGTCTCTTTTCCCTCAATGATCCTGATCTCAAAATTGATGGTATCATTGGCCGCTGAAACCTCCACGGGGTTGATGCTCGAAAAAAGGTACCCATTGTTCTGATATAGATTGGTCAAATCCTGTGCATCGGGCTTGGAGTCGTCCGCAATTCGTTCCTTCAACAACACGCCATTGTAAGTCTGTCCCTTTCTGATACCCAATACCTGGCTCAACTGCCTATCGGTATAAACGGAGTTGCCCACAAAATCGATTTCCCCAAAATAGTATTTATTGCCTTCCTCAACCTTTATTTTCAGGTCGATGTTGTTCTCGTCAACCTTTGTAAATGTATCGGATAGTATACGTGCATCGCGGTACCCCCGCTCCGCATAGGCATCAACAAGACTTTTCAGATCTTCCTGATAGTCCTCGTCTATGTATTTTGACTTCTTCCAAAACCGGTAAAATTTCTTCTTTTTGGTATTTTTCAACGACTTTTGGAGCCTCTTGTCCGAGAGCTTTTCGTTGCCCTCAAATACAATCTTCCTTATTTTGACCTTATCTCCTTTGTTCACATTGATCACCATGCTCTGGGAGTTGGCCTCGGAGGTATCCACAGCGGTGGCAATGTTTACCCGGGCATTCAGATAGCCCTGTTTTTTGTATTTGTTCTGAAGGTAGTTTTTGGTGTTGGCGATGAGGCTTTCGGTTATTTTCTTGCCTTTTTTGAGGTCGGTATCGTCTATTATATCCTCAACCTTGCGTTTTTTGACCCCATAAATGGTGACATTGGTCAGCGTGGGGCGTTCCAGAATATTGAGTTCCAAGAATATTTGGTCTCCCTCGATTTTGGTATAGTACATTTCCACATTGCTGAAGAGCTCAAGGCCCCACAGTTTTTTTATCACGGCACTGATTTCATCTCCCGGTACGGTGATGGCTTGGCCCACACGAAGTCCGGTGTATGTCTTTACGGTCTGCTCGTTGTAACTCTGTAGGCCCGTTACCTCAAGTCCGCCCAAAATGTACTGTTTTCCATCCTCAAAAGAGGTGTCCTGGGCAAAGGCTTGGACGGTTAAAAGCAATATGGGAAGTAGTAGTGTTAGGTAAGGCCGAGTGAAGTGCTTTGTACCTTTAGTTGAGTTGTTCGCTAGTTTTTCCAAATCGTCGTTCTCTGTTTTGGTAACTTAATATTGCTTCTACCAAATGATGCTCTCTAAAATCGGGCCAAAATACATCAATAAAATATAATTCAGCGTATGCTATCTGCCAAAGCAAAAAATTGCTTATCCTACGTTCCCCACTGGTCCGGATAAGCAAGTCCACATCTGGCATGAAATGCGTGTAAAGATGAGTATTTATAACGGTTTCGTCAATATTTTCAGGTGAAATTATATTATTTTTAACTTTGGCGGCAATTTCCTTGACGGCCGATTTTATCTCCTCCCGGGAACCGTAGCTCAAGGCCAGGGTCAAGGTCATTCCCGTGTTTTTGGATGTTTTTGAAATAACTTCTGAAAGTTCTTTTTGGGCCTTGGATGGCAAGGAGTCGATTTTACCGATTGCCTTCAACCGAATATTGTTCTTGCTTAGAGTTTTCATCTCTTTCCTCAGGGAAGCCACCAACAGCCGCATCAAAGTTTCCACTTCCATTTTGGGACGGTTCCAGTTTTCGGTGGAAAAAGCGTAAAGTGTCAAGTATTCAATCTGGAGCTTGGCACAGCTCTCCACGGTGTTTCGTACGGCTTCAACCCCGTTTTCATGTCCAAAAATGCGAAGTTTGCCCCTTTGTTTGGCCCATCGGCCATTGCCATCCATAATAATGGCAACATGTTTTGGAAGTTTATCCTTGTTTAGGTTCTCTAGCGTATGCATGTTATTGAAAACAATCCTGGCAGGGCTTGCGTCCAAAGGTATACGTCAACGTAAAACCTGAAAAGACATACCAGTCATCGCTCAATATATTGCCGAATCTAAACTGCTCAAAATTGGAACCTTCAGGGTTGCTTGCGTCCAAATTGTCCGTAAACGTGTATCTGGCCCCAATTTCGGCACCAAGAATCAGGTATTGGTTTAACCGATACTTTGCCCCAACCGTCATTGGAATTGCAAAACTACCTTCTTTTTGGTTAATATCCTGCACCTGAAGGGCATCAATATAATTAAAATCGTATCTAAAGTATGTAAATCCTGTGTAGAGATAGGGGGTAAAGGCAGGTCCCAATTTGTGTAGGTTATATTCAACAAAGTTGAATTCCAATCCCAAAGAGGCCTCCAACACGGAATTTTTCACCACGTAGTCGCGCTGCTGCCGTGAAGATTTGCTGGATTTAGAATCATCTGCCGTGATATCGCCGTATAGCACGCTGGCTCGCCAAGCGTATCTCTTGCTCTTGTTCCATTTGAAAATGCCGCCAAAGGCAGGCCCGGAAGGCAGAATATAGTTGGTACGGCCCACGTCGCCGATCATATTGGCCCCTCCCAAAAAAACGCCGACCTCATAGGTCTGGGCATTCAATTTGACCATACAGCAAAGAAAAATAGCCAATACTATTCTCATACTATCTAAAAAAATTACGCAAGTTTAGGAGTAAAGGAAGGTCAATAGATACGTGGTTATGAATGTTCTCCTTTGATAAACAGTTTTTGGCCCTTTTTATTGTTTTTGATATGTTCAATTGCGCTTATCCTCGCCCCAGAGCAATTTGTTCCTAAGGGTTTTTAAGAAGCTTTCGGATTTGTACTCTATCATTTTGATGGCAAAATTGGATTTTCTGATGTTGATTTCCTTTCCGTTGGAGATATCCGCAATTCTTGAATCCAGGGATACCAAATGCGTTTGTTCCCTACCGGAAACCTTAAGGCGGATCCGGGTGCCATCATCAATGACCAATGGGCGGGCGTTGAGGTTGTGTGGGGCAATGGGGGTGAGCACCAATGATTTTGCATTGGGCGCGATTACGGGACCACCGCAGCTCAATGAATATCCCGTGGAGCCTGTGGGTGTGGATACAATGAGTCCATCGGCCCAATACGAGGTCAGGTACTCGTTGTTCAAATAGGTCTCCACCGTAATCATGGATGTGGTATCCTTACGGCTTACGGTCACTTCGTTAAGGGCAAAGTTCATGTCCCCGAACTCATCAAATTCTTCCGTGTGTTCCACCTCCAGCAAGGTCCTTTCCTCAATGGTGTAGTGCCCGGCCACAAACTCGGTGACCACTTTGCGGACATCTTCTTTTTTAAAGGTGGATAGAAAACCCAATCGTCCCGTATTGACCCCTACAATGGGTATACCCAAATCCTTAATGAACGTCACTGCCCTGAGCATGGTGCCATCTCCCCCGAAACTTACGAAAATATCAAAGGAACCATCAAGGCCATTGTCCTGGGTAAATGTTTTGTAAATCAATTCTGGAAAGTGTCCGGAAATCTTTTTGGCAAAATGGGCCTCAAAAAAAATACGGGCGTCAATTTTATGCAGTTCCTCCAACAGATCCTTCAAACAGCGGATATCCCCTTCTTGAATGGCCTGACCGTAAATGGCAATTTTCATGCTACACGTTAAGGTATTTTTCCAAGTAGTCCGATCGCTGTTTCAAGTCTTCCAAAAACTGGTCATCACTGTTCCCAAAAACAATGGTATAGTTGTACCTTCTAAAAGTCTGGGCTACTTCGTTGAGGTTCTGAGTGCCAATTTTTAGGGTGATCTGTACCAGATCATTCTGCGAATCGGTGATAAACGCCCCAAGAAGTCGGGCATTGTTGCTTTCCACTATCTGCGCAATCTCACTAAAGGAATAATCCTTGATGCCGGTTGCAACCACCAAAATTGCTCCCGGTTCCTTAAAGAAAGGTGTATCGATGAACATTCCCACAATATCCTCAAGGTCATAGTAACCAATAATGGTCTCATCCTCATCCAAAATGGGCAAAATGTTCGCTTCATTTCTCGAGAACATCTCCAAAACATCAAGCCATGCCGTTTCTTTGGTCACAAAAAAGGTTTCCAATTCGTACCGAAAGTCCTCGATCTTTTTCTTGGGCTCAAAACAGGCCAGATCGTTTTCGGAAAGCAATCCAATATAAATTCCGTTTTCGGTGACCCCGACATGGGAGAAAGTAGTCTCCTCAAAAAAACGGATCACTTCCTCCAAGGTCTCTGAGACCTCAAAAATGGGAATGGTGGTCAATATTTGATTTTGAATCTGCATGATATTTCAATTAGGTGCAAAATACTAATTTTAAATCGCAAAAGGTGTGCCTAATTCTTATTTTTGACGCTCTAAATGTACTCCATGACAAAGTTGAGTGTCAACATCAACAAATTGGCCACCTTGCGAAATTCGCGGGGAGGCAACCAACCCAACCTGATTACCTCCGCATTGGATATCGAAGCTTTTGGCGCCGAGGGCATCACCGTTCATCCCAGACCCGATGAACGCCATATCCGATATCAGGATGCCCGAGACCTAAAAAATGTGGTGACCACAGAGTTCAACATTGAGGGCAATCCCGTTCCCAAGTTTATCGATTTGGTGCTCGAGGTAAAACCTACCCAGGTAACCTTGGTTCCCGATGCGGAGGACGCCATTACCTCCAATGCAGGCTGGGACACCAATAAACACAAAGACTTTTTGGTCGATGTGATCAAAACTTTCAAAGAACATGGCATTCGCACCTCTATTTTTGTAGACTCAGACATAAATATGATCAAAGGTGCTGCAAAAACTGGGACGGACCGAATTGAACTTTATACGGAAAGCTATGCCCAAATGTTTTCCAAAGGCAAAGGCGAAAAAGGAATCCAGCCCTATGCCGATGCAGCAAAAATGGCCCATGCACTGGGGCTGGGAATAAACGCCGGCCATGACCTTAATCTGGAAAACATCAAGTTTTTCAAGGAAAACATCCCTCACTTATTGGAGGTATCCATAGGCCATGCCCTTATCTGTGAGTCGATATATCTTGGCCTGGAAAATGTTATCAACATGTATTTGCACCGATTGAAGTAATGGAAGTATTGCATTCAAATATTTTGGGTATGGGACGCCCGTTTATCATTCTACATGGTTTTTTGGGAATGTCCGATAATTGGAAGACACTGGGAAGTCAATATGCGGAACAAGGATTTGAAGTCCACCTGATTGACCAGCGCAACCATGGAAAAAGTTTTCATTCCCCTGATTTTGATTATACCTTGTTAAGTGAGGACGTTGTAGCTTACATGGCATACCACACTCTGGAAGAGGCCTGTGTTTTGGGCCATTCCATGGGTGGCAAAACAGCCATGCAGTTGGCCACCTCATGCCCCGCACTGGTATCAAAACTTATTGTGGCCGATATTGCGCCCAAGTTTTATCCTCCCCACCATCAGTATATTATCGATGCCGTTACCCAACTGGATTTTGGCGCCATTGCCAACCGAAAAGAAGCCGACGAACAGCTTTCCCGACACCTATCCGACTTCGGCATACGACAATTTTTGCTGAAAAACCTATATTGGAAAGACAAGGAAAAACTTGCTTTCCGATTCAATTTGGACGTTTTGAAGAACAAAATGGAGGAAATTGGAGAAAATATTGAGGCCACTGCACTATATGAAGGGCCATCACTTTTCATTCGCGGTGATAGATCGGAATACATCATGCCAAGTGACTTTCAGGAGATCAAAAAACACTTCCCAAATGCCGTCCTTGAAACCGTTGACAATGCTGGACATTGGCTGCATGCAGAGAATCCAACTCAGTTTTTTCAAAAAACGATGGACTTTCTAAATTCGTAAAATTGACCCCTTTTTATTATGCATGCATAATTTTTTTGGGCATTTTATTGGCTGTATAACAAATTTGACATAGTTTTGGTTAATTCTGGGATATCCATATATTTAACTTAAACTAACTCTAACAGATTTTAGATATGAAAAAGTTTTATGCCTTATTTCTTTTTTTAGGCTTTTTCTTTATTGCATGTGAAGAAGATGACACTGTTGTAGATACAACCCCCGACCCAGATCCCGTTGTTTACACCTCGGGAACTGCTAATTTTTCCAACTATGTTGCCGTTGGAAATTCGTTGACCGCTGGATTCTCAGACAACGCCCTTTTTATTGATGGTCAGGAAGCCTCCTTACCAAATATGTTGGCCTCGAATTTTGCCTTGGCCGGCGGAGGTAGTTTCGAAATACCCTTTATGGCTGATAATTTGGGAGGGATGACTCTTGGAGGCAATCCAATTTCCGGAAACAGGCTTTTCTTGGCTTTTTTGCCAACCGGCCCCTCACCTACCCCCGTGGCTGGTCAAGGAAGCACCGAAGTTTCCACAAAATTGTCAGGCCCGTTCAATAATATGGGAGTTCCCGGTGCCAAAAGCTATGAATTGTTGGCCCCAGGCTATGGAAGCGTAGCTGGAGTGGCCTTGGGCACAGCCAATCCTTATTTTGCAAGATTTTCCTCTTCCGAATCCGCCACGGTGATTGGTGATGCTGCAGCGCAAAGTCCGACCTTTTTCTCGGTATGGGCAGGTGCCAACGACATCTTATTGTATGCAACGAATGGTGGTTCTGGTGTTGATCAAACAGGTAACTTGAACCCAGCCACCTATTCCAGAAACGATATCACTGATCCAATTGTATTTGCCGGTTCCTTGGATGCCATTTTACAGGCCATGACCGCTAATGACGCTGAAGGGGTTATTGCAAACCTGCCCAATGTAACGGACATTCCCTATTTCACCACAGTGCCCCATAACCCCGTTCCCCTGGATGAAGCGACCGCCACGCTTTTGAACGGAGCCTATGACGCATACAATCAAGGATTGTTATTGGCCCAGAGTTTTTTACTTATAGATGCCGATGAAGTGGCGAAAAGAACAATTTCTTTCTCTCCGGGAGAAGGAAATGCAGTGGTCATCTTGGATGAGGACCTAACGGACTTAACCGGAGTAAACCCTGCACTGATAAACATGCGACAGGCGACCGCGGAGGATTTGATGGTGCTTACTTCTAGGTCTTTCATTGGCACATTGGCAAATCCGGCCGACCCAACTTCCATTAATGGCGTGGCTATTCCTTTGGCTGATCAATGGGTTTTGACCCCGGAGGAGCAACAAGCCGTGGAAACCGCATTGAATGCCTATAATCAAACCATTGAGACCTTGGCAACGGCCTATGATTTGGCCTTTGTCGATGCCAATGCGCTGCTAAATGAACTCAAGGCAACCGGTTTCCCACAAACGGATGGAAGTGTGGTTACCGCAAATTTCGGCACCGGTGGTGGTTTTTCATTGGATGGTGTACACCCGGCACCTAGAGGGTACGCCATTTTGGCCAATGCATTTGTAGCAGCGATCAATACAAAATTTGGTTCCAATCTTCCAGGGGTAAATCCTTTGGATTTTACAGGACTCTATATCAATTAGACAAACTAATTTTCATATCTTCAAGGCACCAAATTGGTGCCTTTTTTATTTACAGAAACAATCCTATATGAAAATGATTTTAAGACTACTGCTGAGTGCCCTGGCCGTTATCATATTATCCTACTTGCTTCCCGGGGTTGGGGTGGACTCTATGATCACCGCAATACTCGTTGCCATCGTGTTGAGTCTGCTCAATCTTTTGGTCAAGCCTATTCTTATCATCCTCACACTCCCTATCACGATCATTACACTGGGACTCTTCCTTCTGGTCATTAACGCCATCATCATTCTTATAACGGCACACTTTGTTCCGGGATTCGAAGTCTCAAGCGTATGGTGGGCCATACTGTTCAGCCTTTTGCTATCCTTTTTGCAATCCTTCCTTCATTCATTGCTCAAGGAGGACAAATAGCGCTTTTTTTTCTTTGGCATTCAATGCTTTAAAAGTTGCCGTCAAACGAAAAATGCATTACTTTTGCGTCCCATTTTTGAACAGCAAACTAAGTTAGGAGATGAATATTATTAAAGAGCAGATTGATGCACTAAATGCAGTTGTAAAAGTCGCCATCAGCAAGGAAGATTATCAGGATAAGGTAAACAAGATTCTCAACGATTACCGAAAACAAGCCAATATACCTGGTTTCAGAAAAGGTCAAGTGCCTTTGGGACTGATAAAAAAGCAATACGGAAAAGCGGTATTGGTGGATGAGGTGAACAAGCTGTTGCAGGACAATCTCAACAAATATTTGACAGAGGAAAAACTGGACGTTCTTGGAAATCCACTGCCCAGACAACAGGAAAACTTTGATTGGGACAAGGAAAACCTCGATTTTGAGTTTGAACTGGGATTGGCACCGAACTTTGATGTCAACCTAAAGACCAAAAAGCCCATAGTGCACTACAAAATAGTGGCCGACAAAAAAATGATTGAAGACCAAGTGGAACGTATCCAAAAGCAATACGGAAAATTGGTCTCAAAAAATGAGGTGGGGAAAACTGACGAGGTAATCGGCACTTTTTTTAACGAGGAGGCTGAAATAGACCACAAAACTACCCTGGAGCTGGACAAGATCAAGAGCAAAAAGGCACTAAGCGCCCTTATTGGCAAAAAAGTGGGAGAATCCATTTCAATTTCCACTAAAGGCCTTTTTAAAGAGGATTACCTGCTTTCCAGTGGATTGGGAATTTCTAGGGAAAAAGCGGAAAAACTGAACCTCGATGTCAATTTCACCATTGGGGAAATTAATGAGCGCCAACCGGCCAAGTTGGACCAAGAGTTGTTCGACAAATTGTTCGGCAAGGACAATGTCAAATCAGAAAAAGAACTTAAGGAGCGCATCAAGGAAGATTCTGAAAAACAGTTTGAGCAACAGTCCGACCAAAAGTTGCTGAATGATGTGACCGAAAAGTTGATAGAGGACATTAAGTTTGAACTGCCTTCGGAATTCCTAAAAAAATGGATCCAGATCAGCGGGGATAAAATGCTGACCGAAGACGAGGCCAAGGAAGAATTTGAAAAATCTGAAAAAGGACTTCGTTACCAACTCATCGAGGGGAAAATCATCAAGGAGAACAACCTGCAGGTGCAATTTGATGAACTAAAGGAGTTTGCCAAAGGATTCATCAAATCGCAGATGGCCCAATATGGCCATTTGAACCCTGAAGAACAGGAATTGGAAAACATTGCCAACCGAGTTATGGGCAACCAAGATGAGGTGAAAAGACTGTCGGAACAGCTGATGAGTCAGAAGTTATTGGATCTTTACAAGGAAAAAGCCAACCTTAAGGTAAAAGAGGTCACCTATGACAACTTTGTGAAGGAGGCCTATAGTTAAATAGCGGCTAAAAGAAAAATAAGTATCTTTACGGTGCCGAAAAGCTAAGTTTTCGGCACCTTTTTTTTAAGATAACTCGAAGAAAATCCTATGGATTACGGAAAAGAATTCAAAAAATATGCTACCCAGCATCATGGGATCAACAGCATGCACTATGATCAGATAATGAGCAGTCTGTATCCTGTGAGCATGACCCCAAATATCATCGAGGAAAGGCAGTTGAACGCCATTGCAATGGATGTCTTTTCCCGATTGATGATGGACAGGATCATCTTTCTGGGTACGGGGATAAATGATCAGGTTGCCAATATAGTGCAGGCCCAATTGCTGTTTTTGGAAAGCGCGGATGCTTCCAAGGACATCCAAATCTATATCAATTCTCCAGGCGGAAGCGTCTATGCCGGTTTGGGCATTTACGATACCATGCAGTTCATAAAACCCGATGTGGCCACCATTTGCACCGGTATTGCGGCCTCCATGGCAGCAGTGCTCCTTTGCGCGGGTCATGAAGGGAAACGTAGCGGTCTTACCCATTCCCGGGTGATGATCCACCAACCCCTCTCTGGGGCCAGGGGCCAGGCGAGCGACATAGAAATAGCAGCAAAGGAAGTGCTGAAAATAAAAGATGAGCTCTACCAGATCATAGCCAAGCACTCCGGACAGAGTTTTGATAAGGTTTACGAGGACAGTGACCGGGACTATTGGATGAAGGCCGATGAAGCCAGAGCGTATGGCATGATCGATGAGATTTTAGTAAGGGATAAGTCCTAAAAAACGACCAAAACGACCAAAACAAAGGCAATTTATGAACCAAATGCCTTTTTTTTGCGTTATTAGTGGTTGAACATAGCAGTTGATATGGCAAAGGAAAACTTGGAATGCTCTTTTTGCGGCAGAAAAAAACCAGAGACCAATCTTTTGATCGCTGGGTTGGATGCCCATATCTGTGACCGTTGTATAGAACAGGCCCATAGCATAGTGGCCGAGGAATCCAAACAGTCCAAGAACCAGGATCTTTCCTCGGAATTGGTGCTGAAAAAACCAGTGGAAATACGGGATTTCCTGGATACCTTCGTGATCGGACAGGAAAGAACCAAAAAAGTAATGTCCGTCGCTGTCTACAATCATTACAAACGACTTTTACAGCCCAAGGGAAAGGACGATGACGTAGAGATACAAAAGAGCAACATCATTATGGTGGGCCAGACTGGGACCGGAAAGACCCTGATCGCCAAGACCATTGCCAAAATGCTCAACGTACCCTTGGCCATTGTGGACGCCACTGTACTTACCGAAGCCGGTTATGTGGGGGAAGATGTGGAAAGCATTCTTACCCGACTGTTGCAAGCTGCGGATTACAACCTGGAAAAAGCAGAAAGGGGTATTGTTTTTATTGATGAAATCGATAAAATAGCCCGAAAAAGTGACAACCCATCCATAACCCGTGATGTTTCCGGGGAAGGGGTACAACAGGGACTTTTGAAACTTTTGGAGGGAACAATGGTCAATGTGCCACCAAAGGGAGGCCGAAAACATCCCGACCAAAAGTTTATTGAGGTCAACACGGAAAACATCCTATTTGTTGCCGGTGGTGCTTTTGATGGCATTGAGCGCATCATCACCAAACGCTTGAACATGCAGGCGGTGGGTTATAGTGCTTCCAAAGCTGAGGATAGGTTGGACAATGAGAATATCCTTCAATACATCATACCCAAAGATCTTAAGGATTTTGGGCTCATTCCCGAGATTATCGGAAGGCTACCCGTTCTAACGCACATGAATCCGCTGGATGCCAAAACGCTCCGTGCCATTTTAACTGAGCCCAAGAACGCCATCATAAAGCAATATGAAAAACTCTTTGCCATGGACGGTATTACCTTTACCATTACCGAACAGGCGCTGAATTATATTGTTGAAAAAGCGGTGGAATATAAATTGGGGGCCCGCGGTCTCCGCTCGCTTTGCGAAGCGGTGTTCACGGATGCCATGTTTAACCTGCCCAGCAGCGACGAAAATGAGTTCAAGGTAAGCAAGGCCTACGCCGAGGAAAAACTCAGCTATGAGACCATTAAAAAGTTAAAAGTGGTATCCTAACGGTTCAAACGACTTTTTTTGTCACTTTTTCCAAGAGTCTTAGACAGACATCGGCAATAATTTTTTCATCAGTGTATAGATGATGTCCGAAGCTGGGGACAATCTCCAAAGCGACCCCATGTTTCATTGCCCACTTCAAATCTGGTTTGTGTTCGTCACATTCACCAAAAATAAGGTTCATGGGAACATCGGGCGTCTGTTCTTCCAGCCGTATCCTAGTGGATGAAATTGTAGTCAATGATTGCATGGGAAGACCTCTGAGCGCAGCTTTCCAAGCAATGGTGCCTCCGGTGCTGAATGCCAGATAATGCGCCGGTTCGGTCTCCTTGCGAAGCAAACTGGCAACGGCAGCGTCAATGCCTCCATTCACAAAGGCTGCATGAATGTTTTCCTCAGAAGAAATGGGCACATCAATGTCGCCCAACTGTTGGCAATCGTAAAAGGTAATGTCAAAATATTGTTGTAAATACCCAAAATAAGAAGCTATCCAGAGTCCTTTTTTGGCGCCCCACATATCCGAAACAACAACAAGTTTATTTGCCATATTATTTATTGGTTTTTGGTTTATCAAAGATTTGATGGGGGAAATTTCATCAAATAACGCAGAAAAGTCACTTTTATTTGTTCAAAACAAACCTTTGTTCGATGAATGGTCAAACCTTACGAAAACGTTTTCGTAAAACTAGGGATTATAATGGACCTACCCTAAATTTTCTATAATTATTGATTGAGTTGAAGTAATTCCTCCAAATAGTTGCGCTCATTGGACAACCTGGGAATCTTGTGCTGACCACCCAATTTATTTTGTGATTTGAGCCAGTCATGGAATAGATTCTTCCTTGCCAAATGCACCGTGGGCATCTTTAAGGTCATGTTGTTGTACCGCTTTGCCTCATAATCAGAGTTCAAGGATTTGAGGGCGTTATCCAGGAATTCGGTGAAGTGGGCAATATCCTTTGGCGGTTTTCTAAACTCAATGATCCATTCATGTCCCCCTTTGTCGCTACCGCTCATGAAGATTGGCGCCGCCGTATAGTCCATAATCTCCGAATCTGTTTTTTGGCAGACCCTCTTCAGGGCTTCCTCAGCATTCTCAATGATCAATTCCTCTCCAAAAGCGTTGATATGATGCTTTGTGCGGCCGGTAATCTTTATTCTATATGGATTTTTGGAAGTGAAACGGACGGTATCCCCAATCTTGTACCGCCAAAGTCCGGCATTGGTGGTAATGACCATGGCATAATTTACCCCAAGTTCTATATCCCAAAGAGGAATAGCCCTCTCCTCCCCGCCCGTGGTATCCATAGGAATAAATTCATAGAAAATGCCATAGTCCAGCATCAACAGCAAATCATCGGCGTCATTCCTATCCTGTATACCAAAAAACCCTTCCGAGGCATTATAGGTTTCATAGTAGTTGAACTTTTTTCTGGGCAAAAGTTTCTTGTATTGATTTTTGTAAGGCGTAAAGCTAACCCCACCGTGGAAATACACTTCCAGGTTCTCCCATATCTCGAACAAATGGTTCTTGCCTGTTTTTTCCAACACTTCATTCAACAAAACCAACATCCAGGAAGGCACCCCGACCAAACTGGTGACATTTTCATGAATGCTCTCCTCTATAATGGCCTCCATCTTGGATTCCCACTCGCTCATCAAGGATACTTTGTTACTGGGCGTACTGCTGTACTCCGCCCATAAGGGCATGTTATCAATCAAAATGGCGGAAAGGTCGCCAAAAAAAGTGCCGTTGTCCTCATAAAGCTCTTTGCTGCCACCCAATCTCAAGCTTTTGCCTATAAAAAGTTGCGAGTTTTCGTTGTTGTTCAGGTATAGACAGAGCAAATCCTTGCTGGACTTATAATGACAGTCTTCCAAAGCCTCGGTGCTTACCGGTATAAATTTGCTCTTTGCGTTGGTGGTGCCGCTGCTCTTTGCGAACCATTTAATGGGCGTGGGCCAAAAAAGCTTTTGTTCGCCCCTGCGCGTGCGCTCTATTAAAGGCGCAATATCTTCATAGGCCACTATGGGCACTCTATTGGCAAAATCTTCATACTTGGGCAGTTCGCCAAACCCGTATTGTTTTCCAAGCATGGTATCCTTGGAAAAATCCACCAAGTACCGAAGTACCTCGCCCTGAACATCCAAAGGATATTTTAGGAAAAGTTCTATTTGGTGGTAGCGCTTCTTCAACAACCAAGAAGCAATGGAATTGAATAACGGTATTGGCATTTTAGGTATATTTAACCAAGTGTTTAGTTGGGTGCAACGGCTAAAATAGCTTTTCTGGCATTCATTATCAAGATAAGTAAAAAACATCCATCCCAGTATGCTGTACGAAGGAGTTCTGCGAAAAATGCAAACGGAAAACGGAAATCCGATCCAATACTTTTTGGTCTTTGAAAACAATTTTCTACACCTGAACCAGGCTTTGGACAGGGAAGTCCACATCGATTTCATTAAGTTCCAATGCCTTAACTGTGGTGAGGAACGGCCAATCTATCGTCAGGGTTTCTGTAAAACCTGTTTTTATGAAACCCCATCTGCCGGAGAATGGATCATGAAACCCGAACTGAGCACCGCCCATTTGGACAAGGAAGACCGTGATCTGGAGTATGAAAAAAGAATGCAACTGCAACCGCACATCGTATATTTGGCAAACTCCAGTAATGTCAAAGTAGGGGTAACACGCAAATCCCAGGTTCCCACCCGATGGATTGATCAAGGGGCACACGAAGCCATCGAAATTGTGGAAGTGCCCAACCGATATTTGGCAGGAATCACCGAGGTGGCGCTAAAAGAGCACGTTAGCGACAAAACCAGTTGGCAAAAAATGCTTACCAATCGCATTGAGGATGTGGATTTGGTCGAATGGCGCAATAGGCTGAAAACCAGTATTCCAGATGAGGTGTCGGACTATTTTATCGAATCAAACACAGAAACCCATTTGCATTTTCCCGTTCTTCAATATCCCCTGAAGGTCAAAAGCCTCAATCTCGATAAAACACCCAATTATCAAGGAATACTAAAAGGAATAAAAGGGCAATACCTCATTTTTGATGATGGCACCGTGTTCAACATAAGAGGCAATGAAGGATATTATGTGGGACTTGAAATCAAATAAATATCCAAGAAACTTTGTATGAAATGAAGCTGTGCTATGCTAAAACTCTTTAGAAAAATCCGTAGAAAAATGATTGCCGATAAAAAAATTGGCAACTACCTGCTATATGCCATTGGAGAGATTGTTTTGGTGGTCATCGGCATTTTGATTGCCCTCGCCATCAACAACAATAACGAGGATAGGATAAAAAGAGACAAAGAGCAGGTCTATTTGATGGGCCTGAGGGATGAGTTTGGGACCAGTAAGACAAAATTGGAAGAATTGATCAGGGTAAATAGAGAAAGCTATGAGGCCGCGACCCAAATTGCCATTTTGATGGACCAACCAGGCGAACCTTCGGAAGAAAAACTTTCGGAACTGTTCGTTACCGCTTTTGCCTACGATATTTTCTTCAATGCGAACAACTCCCTATTGAACGAAATGATCAATTCCGGCAGTCTTAAGGATATTTCCAACGATACGTTGCGCATTCAATTGACCAACTGGATCTCCACAATTGATGATGTTGCCAATCAGGAAAAAATGCTCAGCGAGCAGCGCAGCAATACGGTCAATGCTTTTAGAGATGGAGGTCACAGTATCCGCACTATTTTGGATAACACCGGAATGGCATCCCAATTGGGAATTCCGATGGGCAAAAAGCCTGTCAGCAATTTATCAGCATTGCAATCAATTGCGTTTGAAAACAACATATTGTTGTTTATCATCACAGGTCAAGCCACGGAAATGGCGCATTACATTCCATTAATGGAAAACTTGAATTCCATTTTAGAACTCATAGAATCCGAAATAAAAGAATAGGCAATCTTAGTTTATCGTATCCTTTTTATTTTTGCCCAAAAGGCCACCCAAAATGGATTTGGCCGTGCTTTTGACCGGATCCTGCTGTTCGGTCTTCACAGTGTCTTTCTCCTCTGTCTTGTTTCCACCCAATAGCGTGCCCAACGTTTCCCTTACTCCCGGCGATGTTGTTGCTGTGGAATCGGTTCCTTCATCTTTTTTCAGAACATCGGACAACAAATCTTTCGCTTTGTCCTTTCCTTTGTTCACCAATTTTTGTTTTTGAATCTCCACCAATTGGTTGGTCAGGTTTTTTACACCAGAAGTCAGATTTGTACTCACCGTAGGGCTGGTATAATTACCCCCTATATTCGCCGTCACCGGAATGGTCAAATCCTGCAAGCCCGGTTCATTTATTTGCGCAATGAGCTTGTTCACCTCGGCCCCAAGGTATTTCGTGGGGACATCTAGTGTGGCTTTGTACTGCATTTGACGATCAAAAGTATGGCTGCCATCAACCTTAATGGCGATATCCTTATAGTTTAAACTGAAAGGCTTCACCTGAACGGTTCCGTTGTCAAAACTCAACGCCGTTTTAAGGTTGTCAAAAATGATGTCCTTGGTGTCTAGAAAATCCAATTTACTATCCAGGGAGGAAAGCAGTGGGGCTTTTTCCGGATTCACCTTGGTGGATAAAAGTTCCGCCAACAAATTACCCGAAATTGAGGTAAGGCTTGGAGTAAGATCATCCTTCAGGTTTCCCGAAATCTGTATTTGGGAGTTTAGCTTTCCTTGCAGGGCATTGGCGAGTGGTGCCAACACCTGAAACAGCTCCAAGGCAGCAAACGACTCATCGATGTTGAAATCGGTCATCCCCAAATTCATTTCAAAAGTTGAGGCTTCCCCTTTTGTGGAAACCGCTCCGGAAAGTCCCAAATCACCCCCAAACAAATCGGATGTCAAATTTTTGACCGTGGCGGTCTCGTCCCTTATAATGAATGTGCCCTTTACATTTTTCAGGTTCAGGTTGTCATAAACCACCGTATTGGCCTCTGCATCAATGGTGCAGTCCAAAATTGATGGAATCTTGATGCGCTCTTCACCTCCAGAGGGGATTTCGGTCTTGGATTCCTCTTCCGGAACATCGGCCACCATAAAATCATTCAGAGAAAAACGATTGGAATTGACCTTAAAATTACCCTCCATGTTTTCTTCATTGAACAAAAACCCAAGCAGATTGGTCAAAGTTCCCGTGGCCTTGAAATCGGTGCCCCCGGTTTTTCCATCAAAGGAGTTGACCGTCACTGTGGTTGGATTAAAAGTCAACGAGGCGGTGTTGATGATCATGGGGTTTTTCAGTTCTTCCGATGCATATTCAAATCCGGAAATGGTCATCTTCCCTTCGGTTTTGGTATTTTGATAACGCTTCTTCTCCAAAGATTCCATATCAAAGGAAGTGGTTACGTTGGCATCCAAAAGCCCTTTTAGGTTATAGTTGTCGGGCACGGGATAAGCCTGAGATATATTGGCCAAATTGATCTTGCCATCCATATGCGCACGCACTTTGGTATTCCCCATCAGATCACTTATACGGGAATTTAGGTTGAACTTATCCTGATCAATGGTAAACGACATTTTTTTGATTTCCACGTAGGTATCCTCAGTAACCCCGGTTGTATTGTTTATTTCAGTGTCAATAAATACGTTCTTGACAGATTTTGGCAACTGTGGATACTTAAAGGAAGCATTGTCCGAGTTTATCTTGATGTTGAACATGGGAATGTGTTCCTCGTCCACAATGCCCTTTAACTGTCCCCGAACCACAAAATCGCCTGTGGTCTGGACTTCCTCGATGTTCTTGGAGTATTCTTCTGGGATTACTGCCAAAAAATTCTTGAAATCGGAAGAAGGCGTCTCAAAAGTGATATCCACTTCCTGGTTTTCCTCGTTCACTTTTACAAATCCATCAAAAACCAACGGTAACTTGTTCACCATGGCCTTGTTTTCCATAAAGGAATATTTGTTCGCCGTCAAATCAATGTTCAACAGGGCATCCAAATTTATTTTATGGTTCCTTAAATAGTTGGTGCTGTCCATCTCCAGGGACATGAACGCATCCGTATGGGTATCCAGTTGTGATGTTTCCAGGGAAAGGTCCCCCGTTCCCGAATGGTTCATCTCCGAAATATCCAAGCGAAGGCCAGTGGCCATATCATCATAGATGATCCTCGAATTGCTGATGGTATACTCGTCCATTGCAAAGGTGAAATTGTCTCCTGTTTCAGTTGGGGCACCTGTTTCGCCCTCGGTTGGTTTTGCAATATCATAATTGGCGTTTTCCTCTGCATCCACCTTAATGTGAAGCTTTGCCCCATCAATACGCAGCCGCTTTATCGCGATGGGCTCTTCTTGTGATTTGAACAGTTCCTTTATGGACATACTCAGTGCCACTTCATCCGATGCGAACAGGGTATCACCTTCAAAAGGTGCATTGTTCACCAAGGAAATTCCCTTTAGGGACACATGGGCATTTGGGAAGCTTTTGATCAAGCTGAGCTGGGCCTCATCAAAATCCAGCGTGGCGTTGATGTTGTTGTTCACTTTGTTCTTGACAATCTGTGCAATTTTACCCTCTAGGAACCAGGGCAGTGCCACCACTAGGGCAACGACAAACAGTAGGATAAGGCCAACTATCTTTAGGGCTCTTTTTTTCATAATTTGGGATTTTGCTACAAAATAAAGCAGAAGTTGCTAATCTAATGATATCTCTTCCCCTATTTTTAAGTTAAATCTTTTCCGAATCAGGTACACGAAGAGATAAAGCAGGGGCGTATCGAAAAGGGCGATCATTACCTTGAAAATGAACCCACTGAGCACCAATCCATAAAATTTATCCCAGGGAAGCACCCCGAAGAGACAAAGCAAACCCACTACGGTGAAAGTATCCACAAACTGGGATGAAAAGGTGGAAAAATTATTGCGCAACCACAACATTTTGCCATCTGTTACCCGTTTCCAGAAGTGGTAGATGGAAATATCGATGTACTGGGCAAAAAGATAGGCCAACATGGATGCCAAAACCCCCAATGGCGACAGGCCAAATACCTTGGTAAAGGTTCCGTCATCCACTGGGGAGGATGGAATGGCAGGGGCCCCATTGGAGACGAAAATGATCAGCATGGAAAATACAGAGGCAAAAATACCTGCGGTGACCACCTGATTGGCTTTTTTTCTCCCATAAACCTCCGAAATAAGGTCTGTGATGAGAAAGGTAATGGGATAGGGAAGGATACCTACGGACAGTTCAAAAAGGGGAGCCCCAAAAATGGTCACATCCCCAAAAGGTTGCCAATAAAAGAACTTTTGAAAAATGAGATTGGAGACCACCAAGGAGGTAATGAAAAGTGCTCCCAGATATAGATAAATGGAAAACGCAGCTTTCTTGTCCTTTGGCGTCATCCGTCTATCTTATGTTTATGCTAAAAGGTATTTTGGCCTGAATGCCCTCCCGCTGCGTCATTTGTTTCAGCTCCTGTAGCAATCCATAGGCTTCGGGGCCCAATTGTTCCTGTATTGCCCAGTTGCCAATCTTGGCCTTCATTCCGCCCATGTCTTCCATAAACTGCTGAAAACCGGACTTGTACTTCGGATATTTTCTGATGCCGTACGTATCCATCCCGGCCATTTCGGCTGCTGCGGCTATGGCATCCTCCAGATTTCCGAGCTCGTCCACTAGCCCATTGGCCTTCGCATCCACACCACTCCATACACGTCCTTGGGCAAGGGAATCCACTTCCGCAAGGGTCATGTTCCGTCCCTCGGCCACGCGCTCCAAAAAGGTTTGATAGGTGGCATCTACCCCTTCCTGCAATACACGCTGAAAGGAATCGCTCATAGGCTCGAACAGCGAATAATCCACTGAGTTTTTGTTGGTTCCCAACTGTTCGGCATTTATTCCGATGTTATCTGCCAATTCATTGATATTGGGAATGGTGGCAAACACTCCAATGGAACCTGTTATGGTGGTTGGCTCGGCAAATATCTTGTCACCGCCAACCCCAATGTAATAGCCTCCCGAAGCTGCAATGTTTCCAAAGGAAACCACAACAGGCTTGACCTTTTTGGCCACCTGGATCTCCCTCCAAATGATATCGGAAACCAGGGAGCTACCCCCTGGAGAGTCCACGCGTAGGACAATGGCCTTGACCTTTTCATTCTTTACCGCCTTTTGCAAGGCTTCAACCATTATTCCCTGTCCGATGAAATCCTGATCTCCTTCCCCATAATAAATCTCGCCCTGTGCGTAGATTATGGCCACTTTATCAGCTCCTGTGGCAATTTTCTTGTTGCTGGCCAATCTAACATAATCCCGAAACTTGACATACTGGAGGTCTTTATCATCCATAACGCCGGTTTTCTTTCGCAAAAGATCCTCGTATTCATCAAAATGCAGTCGGCCATCAATTAATCCATTGGCAACGGCCAGCTCAGGGGTCCTTCCACCCAAGGTATCCGCAATTTGATTCAAGTCCGCTGGGGCAATGTCCCTAGTGGCCGAAATCTCTTCCACCATCACCTCCCAAATCGAGCCGATCAACTCCTGGATCTGAAAACGGGTCTCGGGGCTCATGGTATTGGTCAAGAATGGTTCCACGGCACTTTTGTACTTGCCATGGCGAACCACTTCCATCTTGATACCCGATTTTTCCTGTAGATCTTTGAAATATAGCACTTCAGCAGATAGTCCTTTAAAATCCAAGCCCCCTACCGGGTTCAGATAGATTTCGTCCGCTGCACTGGTCAAATAGTAATCTTTTTGAGTCAAGAAATCGGAATGGGCATAAATAAACTTCCCTTCGGACCTAAAGTCCAATAGGGCATCACGAATCTCCTTAACCTGGGATATTCCTGCCTGCAAGAAGCCCGTGGTTATGCTGATTCCTTCAATTTTAGGATCATTCTTTGCCACCTGTATGGCATGGATTATTTCATCCAACCCTATCTCTTCATCCCAGAGGCCAGCAAAAGGATCGGTATCATCCTTACCCACATAATCCTTGATGGGTTCGGCAAAAGCCAATTCCAATATGGAGTTTTCGCGCACTACCACCCCATCATCGGCTTGGCCCAAAAGGGCGATAAAAATGAAGAACATGCCCAAAAGCAGCCCAAACGCCACCAAACACCCCAAAATTGCCGCTAAAACGTTTTTCAAAAAGTTCATTCACTTATAATTTTATTCGGGAGCAAATATAACCATTGTTCCATTGTTTTCTTTATTTTGCCCATTGACCATGGAATTTAAACATAGGGCATATCTTTCGCTGGGAAGCAATATGGGGAATCGCTTCGCCCTGCTCCAAAAAGCCATTCTTTTTCTGCAGAAAATGGCGGGAGAGGTCGTGGCCGTGTCCCATGTCTATGAAAATCCTGCAGTGGGTTTTGAAGGTCAGGACTTTTTGAATGTTGCCGTGGCTTTGGAAACGGATCTTTCACCCCAGGCACTCCTCTTGCTCATTTTACAGTTGGAAAAGGATTTTGGACGGAATAGGAAAAGTGATGGGTATCAATCCAGGACCTTGGACATTGATATAATTTTTTATGATGATGTGGTGTTGCAGGATAACAATTTGAAGATTCCACACCCCCTCATGCAGGAGCGGAATTTTGTGCTCAGGCCGTTGGCTGACATTGCACCACAAATGTATCATCCCACACTGGGTAGGGATATCCGCAATCTGCTTCAGCAGTGCAGGGATCGAAATACCTTGACCAAAACCAAGCAAAAGCTGTTTAAAAACCGATTGGAACTTTTTTCGCATTTGCAGTTCGTGGCCATCGAGGGAAACATCGGCGCCGGAAAGACCACCCTTGCCAAAATGATCTCGGCCGATTTCAATGCCAAGTTGGTCTTGGAACGATTTGCGGACAATCCTTTTCTTCCCAAGTTCTATGCCGACCAAACACGCTATGCATTCCCCTTGGAAATGTCCTTTTTGGCAGATCGTTACCAACAATTTATGGATGATACCTCCCAATTTGACCTGTTCAAGAATTTCATGGTCAGTGATTACGACATCTTTAAGTCGCTGATCTTTGCCAAGATTACCTTGAAAGCGGATGAGTTTGAACTATACCGAAAGCTTTTTAATTTCATGTACAGGGAGGTGAAAAAGCCTAAAGTATACCTATATCTTTATCAGGATACCGACCAACTTTTGGCAAATATCAAAAAAAGGGGGCGGGATTATGAACAAAATATTAGCGCCGATTATTTGGAAAAAATAAACCGGGGCTATATGGATTTTCTAAAAAGCCACCCACAACAGAACAGCCTGATTTTGAACATGAACGACCTTGATTTTGTGGACAACCCATCGGATTATACGGCCATTCTGGACCAAATTGAGGACCACGTGCTCTTCACTTACTTTTAAGAAAATTTTTAGGAATTGTTTGGATATAACGAATGGTTTTATTTTATTAGCCGTCTCGTAGTGAGAAACTAACTAACTCAAACTATATATCAAGCCCCGTTTTTTCGGGGCTTTTTATTTATCGGACTTTTTTGGATTTTGTTCCAAACGTCCCACACCACTACCCCCACACTAACGGCTATGTTCAGGGAATGCTTGGTGCCGAACTGGGGTATTTCCAAAATGGAGTCGCAGGTGGATACCACCTCTTGGGAAACACCCTTTACCTCGTTGCCAAAGACCAATGCCATTTCAATATCCGTTGGCACCTCAAAATCATTGAGCATAATGGACCCCTCGGCCTGTTCCACGGCAATGGTCTGCGCCCCAGCGCGCTGCAATTCCGTAATGAGTTCCACTATGTTTTCCCGATATTCCCAGTCCACGCTTTCGGTGGCACCAAGGGCGGTTTTACGGATATCTTTGTGCGGTGGGGTGGCCGTAATGCCACATAGATAGATTTTTTTCACCAAAAAAGCATCCGCTGTCCTGAAAACGGAGCCGATATTGTTAAGACTGCGGATATTGTCCAGAATCAAGATGATGGGCGACTTCCCCGCCTGCTTGAATGTATCCACATCCAAACGTCCCAGTTCGCTATTTTCCAGTTTACGCCCCATATTTTTCAACCATTTTACCTAAAATATCAACAAAAATTTTGGAAGTATCCCAAAAACGATACATTCGTGACTTTACCTTATCGTGCAAAAATAATCCAATTAAATCGCTTTGGCAGCCACTTCAAAATCCAAGAAAGTCACCCCTTTGATGCAGCAATACAACAGCATCAAAACCAAGCACCCGGACGCCCTGCTTTTGTTCCGCGTTGGTGACTTTTATGAAACCTTTGGAGAGGATGCCGTAAAGGCGGCCAAAATCCTGGGGATTGTGCTTACCCATAGGAACAACGGCGGTGACCAAACGGAATTGGCGGGATTCCCACATCATTCCCTGAACACCTATCTGCCCAAATTGGTTCGGGCAGGGCAACGTGTGGCCATCTGCGACCAGTTGGAGGATCCCAAGCAGACCAAAACCATTGTCAAGCGAGGGGTAACAGAACTGGTCACTCCAGGAGTGGCACTCAATGATGACATCCTCTCTTCCAAAAGCAATAACTTTTTGAGTGCCCTGCACTTCGGAAGGAGCAAAATCGGTGTTTCCTTTTTGGACATTTCCACAGGGGAGTTCCTGACCTCCGAGGGCACCGCGGAACAGGTGGACAAACTGCTCCAAAACTTTGGACCCAATGAGGTGTTGGTATCCAAAAACCATAAAAAGGATTTTACCGAACTATTTGGAAACCAGTTCCATATCTTTTATTTGGAGGATTGGATCTTTCAGGAAGACTATGCCCACGAAAGCTTGACCAACCATTTCAAAACCAAGACCCTGAAGGGTTTTGGCATTGAACATCAGAACCATGGCATCATTGCCTCGGGCGCTGTAATGCACTATTTGTCCGAGACCCAACACAGCCGATTACAGCACATCAACAAAATTCAACGGATTGCGGAAGAAGAATATGTTTGGATGGACCGATTCACCATCCGAAACCTTGAACTGTACCAATCTCCCCACCAAAATGCTGTTACCCTTCTGGAGGTCATTGACAAGACCCTTTCCCCCATGGGCGGAAGGCTTTTGAAACGTTGGTTGGCCCTGCCGTTGAAAAACATAGAAAAGATAAGGCACCGCCATGCAACGGTTGCTTTCTTCAAGAGTGAAAATACACTGCTCCAAAAAACACAGCAGTGGATAGGAAAAATGGGCGACCTGGAACGATTGATCTCCAAGTTGGCAACGGGAAAAATCAATCCGAGAGAAGTCATTTTTCTCAAAAATTCATTGGAAGCCATTGTTCCCATAAAGCAGCTTGCCCAAGAAAGTGGCAATGCATCCTTAGAAAAAATGGGACAGCAATTGGATGGTTGCGAAATGCTGCGGACCAGAATAAAACAGGTGCTCAATGAAGATGCCCCAATCCAGATTGCCAAGGGAAATGCAATAGCACAAGGACATTCCACAGCGCTTGATGAACTAAGGGGACTGGCATTTTCAGGTAAGGATTATTTGGACCAGATGCTGGAGCGGGAAACCAAGCTTACAGGAATCACTTCCCTCAAAATAGCTTCCAACAATGTGTTTGGATACTACATAGAGGTGAGAAACACCCATAAGGACAAAGTTCCCGATAATTGGATTCGCAAACAGACCTTGGTGAATGCGGAACGGTACATTACGGAGGAGCTAAAGGAATACGAATCGAAAATATTGGGGGCAGAGGAACGCATCCATGCCCTGGAACAGCAATTGTTTGACCAGTTGTTGGTTTGGATGCAGGAGTATATTGCCCCGGTGCAACAAAATGCCCACTTGATTGCGCAATTGGACTGTCTTTGTGGTTTTGCACAATTGGCGATGGAAAATGGTTATGTGCAACCGGAGGTAAACGACTCCACAGTGTTGGACATACAAGCAGGCAGGCACCCCGTTATAGAAAAACAGTTGCCCCTGGGCGAATCTTATGTGGTCAACGACGTGGTCTTGAATCGGGACGAGCAACAGATCATCATGATCACCGGGCCCAATATGAGCGGTAAATCGGCTCTTTTGCGACAAACTGCCCTAATCGTGCTCCTGGCACAAATGGGCAGTTTTGTGCCGGCCTCAGCGGCCCGCATTGGGGTCGTGGACAAGATTTTCACGCGCGTCGGCGCCAGTGACAATATTTCCATGGGAGAGTCAACCTTTATGGTTGAAATGAACGAGACCGCTTCCATACTCAACAATCTATCCGAGCGGAGTTTGGTGCTGTTGGATGAAATTGGGCGGGGTACAAGTACCTATGATGGCATTTCCATTGCCTGGGCCATCTCGGAGTACCTCCATGAGCATCCGGCAAGGGCGAAGACTCTTTTTGCGACCCATTACCATGAGCTTAACGAGATGTCCACCACCTTTTCGCGAATCAAAAACTATAATGTTTCGGTGAAGGAATTGAAGGACAATGTACTTTTTCTCAGAAAATTGGTTCCCGGTGGGAGCGAGCACAGTTTTGGAATCCATGTGGCCAAAATGGCGGGAATGCCCCAACAAGTAATCCAGAAAGCCAATAAAATATTGAAGAAACTGGAAAAGTCCCATTCCAGTGAGGAAATGTCGGACAAGCTCCAACAAACCCAAAATGAAGGACAGGAAATGCAGTTGAGCTTTTTCAATCTGGATGATCCGCTGTTGGAAGAAATCAAGGATGAGATACTGCATTTGGACATTGACACCTTGACCCCTGTGGAGGCGCTTATGAAGTTGAACGAGATCAAGCGGCTTTTGAGCAAGAAGAAAAAGGCTTCTTCCTAAAAAATTTCTTTCTATTTTATAGAAATATATTAAATTTGCACCTGCCTATGCCGAACGGGCAGGTCCGCGCTTTACGAAGCGCTGGGTTCTTTAAAATGCGAAAATAGCTCAGTTGGTAGAGCATCACCTTGCCAAGGTGGAGGTCGCGGGTTCGAATCCCGTTTTTCGCTCAAAACGCTGCTTGCAGCGTTTTTTTGTTTAAGTCCTGTCATGCCACGGCAGACAAGCTCGAGTGGTGGAATTGGTAGACACGCCGGACTTAAAATCCTGTGGGCATTATGCCCGTGCGGGTTCAAGTCCCGCCTCGAGTACCAAAAAGCCGAGAATTGCTTCTCGGCTTTTATTTTTGCTCCCAGATGCTGAACGACATGGGGCCTTTCATTCCCCAACTTCCTCCAAAAGCTTCCTTAACTGGCGCTCATCAACTGGTTTTACTATGTAATTGCTTACCATTTCGTACTGTACAGCCCGTTCCCTATCTGACGGGTTTATGGAGGAACTCACCACATAGATGGTCACCCGTTCGCGATTATGATGGGGTATTTTTACAAAATCATCAAGAAATCCCCAACCATCCTTTATGGGCATGTTCAAATCCAAGAAAATCACCGATGGCAGTTGATCCCCCACATTAAGTAGGTCCAACAGAGCATCAATGGCCTCCTGCCCGTCATGGAACACCAAAACCTCCTTGGTAAAATCCAATTTCTTCATCAATACCTTCATCCCAAATTGGTGAATGGGATCATCGTCAATAATACATGCTCTTTCCAATTTGCTCATATCCATATTATGTTATGCCATTAAGAATTTTACCTTGAACGTGGTCCCTTCGCCTACTTTGCTTTCCACCGCTATTGACCCACCCATGGACTCCACTTGGTTCTTGGTAATAAAAAGTCCGATTCCCCTGGCATCACTGTTGCCATGGAAGGTTTTATACATACCGAACAGCTTTTGACCATGCCTATCCAGGTCTATGCCCAGTCCGTTGTCCTTGACCTGTAGCACTACGTGTTCCCCTGTTTGTTGCGTCTTAATACTGATTTTTCCGTTTCTTTCTGGATTTCTGTACTTAATGGCGTTGGTAATCAAATTCAGGATTACACTTTCCACATAGGCCGGCACCCCTTGGACTTCTAGTTCTTTGGGAATATCCAAGGTTAGGTGTTGTTTGTTTTCATTGATCAGGGCAGCCACATCCTTCAACACCTTGTTCGCCATTTTGGACAGTGAAATCGGTTTCATTCTTTTTCCAGTTTCCAGTTTCACCTGTACCACCTCATTCAAATGCGCTATGGTCTCATCAAGGCCACCTGCGGCCCTTTTCAGCATTTTTAACGACTCCTGATGCTCCTCTACACTGGTTTCATTGTCCAAAAGAAAACTGGTGATCATGGATAAATTTGCGGTATGGGATCGCAGATTATGCGATACGATGTGCGCAAAATTCAATAAGCTGTTGTTTTGACTCGTGGTGAGCTCCAGCAGTCCCTTTAGCTTATTGGAAGCTTCCACCTTAGAGGTCATATCCACGATTTGGGAAATGAAATGCGATAGTTCCCCATTGATCTTCTTAACAGCGGTGACAGTCAAGAAAATGTGGACCACCTGTCCTTTTTTATTGAAATAGCGCTTTTCTATTTGATAGTTGGTACGCTTACCATCTATAACCTCTTGCAGCAAGGCCAGATCAATTTCAAGGTCCTCTGGATGTGTTATGTCCTGAAAAGAAAGTTTCGACAATTCTTCAGCGCTGTAACCCAAACTCTTACAAAGACTTTGATTTGCTTTGATGAAACTACCGTCCAGAGCGACCAAGGCCATTCCTACTGAAGAGTTTTCAAAAGCGCCTTGTAGTGATTCCTCACTTTGGACCAATTGTAGCTTTGTAGTTTTGAGCTCGGTTATGTCCTGGTTCACACCGATCATCCTTCGTGCTTTCCCTTTTTCATCCCGAATGACGACGGCCTCGGCCTTGATCCAACGTATTTCTCCATTGGGCCAACGCACCCTAAAATTGGTGTCGAAATTTCCCTTCCCTGCAATGGCATCGCTTACGGCCTTGGCAGATTCCGCCTGATCTTCTGGCAATACACAGGATTCCCATGCGCTATAGACGCCTTCAAAATCGGATTCCTTGATACCGTATAATCTATACATGTTGGCATCCCAGTAGAGTTCATTTTTAGGGATATCAAATTCCCAAATGCCTATTCCCGCCGATCGTGTGGCCATGGCAAGTCGATCACTCACTTTCTTATAAGCGATTTCCGCTCTTTTGCTTCTATCTATATCCTGGAAGGTGCCGACAATGCGTACACATTTGCCTTCCACTATTTCCGGTTCGCCAATGGCCCTGACCCAAAGTTCATTTCCCTTTGCGGTCATGAGCTGCAATTCAGTATCCCAAGAAGTGCCATTTTCTATTCCTTCTTGGACCAATCTTGCTATTGTGTCCCTACTATATCCTTCTTTATAAAAAGAAATCCCTTTGGCAACATCAGGAATATAATCCACGGGTACCTCATGGATTTCCCTGGTAATCTTGGACCAATAAAGCTTACTGTTCACCAGATCCACTTCCCATCCACCGATACGCGCCACCTCCTGGGATTTGGTAAGCAACAGTTCTTCCAGCTTCTTTTCGGTGATGTTATCCAATACCAAAATAACGCCCTGAATTTCCTTTTCCTCCGATCTAAGGGTGCTTATCTTCCATTCATACCAAATGCTGTCCCCATTGGCAACAACCACCTTAGCTTGGTCCGATCGGTTATCGACCACCCCCTCCAGGCAATATTGGATATCCATCTTCAACTCCTCGGGCAGCTCCGGCATGCTCTGGAAAAAAGACTGCCCCTTAATGTCTTGGGACAATCCGAACTTATCAATCCATAGATTGGAAAAATCAACATAGGACAAATGGGCATCGAGTAGGGCAACCGGCACCGGGAATCCTTGAAAATAGACCTGGTTGGCAATCATGGCACTAATTTAGATAAAAACCTCTATATGTAACTAAATACTTACAATAACGAAGGAAAAAATGGTATTATTGCCCTTTTTACTTTCTATTGGAATAAGCCAAAGTGCCTTCCATCCTAAAGACGCGGAAGTGATGTGTTTGGGTTTTCGCATTAAAATGAGATGGCTTCGGTAGCTACTGGATCCAATTTCACTATTTGCCGTAAAAAATTCTCGGTTTCCCGTTGCACGGACTCCAAATCTTTTGAAGTGATCTGCGAGGTAATCACATGGTCTCCCGAATCGGGGAATGCCTTTTTTCGTTTTAGTTCCGACGGGGTTCCCAACTGATCGAACATGGTCAGCATGGCCGGCACAGAGACCACTTTATCCTGAATAGAATCGCTTCTGTAAAAATAACCCATGAAGACTGGCTGTGTTACCTTCTCGAAAGTCTCCGGGGTCATTGTGTTATCCACCAAAGCCTGCAGGTGGGTCAGGGCCTCTACCCTGTATTTGGTGGTCCAATATTTTTGTTTTTCCGGACTGGCATCGAACTCATGATAATCACTTTTTTTCACCATTTTGGCCAATTGAAGGCCCCAAGGCCCTGCCAACAACTTGGCATTGGGATCGTAGATTTCAATGTTGGGGGAATACAATAGAATGGCCGCCACATCCTTGTCGCCACCGGCCAGGTGCAGCGCCAGGGTACCCCCCGTGGAAGTTGCCATTACAATAACCTTTTTCCCCAAGTTTTTGGCCACGGAGATGGCCTCTTTGGCCGATGCCAGCACCTGATCCGAGGTAATGTTTAGCATGGCTTCCTCTTCATTTAGTCCGTGGCCCGCCAAACGGGGCAGATACAGGTTGCATCCAAACTTTTTTGCCATGTTGATGTGCACCGGATGGCCCTCCATTTGGCTGGCCGACCATCCATGTAAATAGACTATGCTGTATTCGGTTTTTTTAGGGATGCTATCAAACCAAATAATGCGCGCTTCGTTGTTGGGCTTTATATTGGAAATGGATGCTTCCTTGCTGCGTATCCAGTGTTCCAGATCTACTAAATCCGTGCTTACCTTAGGTAGGCCAGTATCCAAATTGGGCTTTTCTACCCTGGGACCTAAAAGGTAGACCAGCAAAAAAAGGCCTAATAGAAAAATAAGTGCCTTAATAAATTTAAATAGGATTTTCATCAATGTTTATAAAGCGGTATGGAGCCAAGAATTGGTTTTTACCGTGTGGCATAAATATACTATTTTAGGCCAACGTACTTTCACTTTCCATGACAAAACTGAAAACCCTGTTAAACGCATTGGGGCCTGGCCTTTTGTTTGCCAGTATGGCGATAGGCACTTCACATTTGGTCCTTTCCACAAAGGCTGGTGCGCAATATGGATGGGTCATGGTCATTCCCATCATATTGGCCAATCTTTTCAAATATCCATTTTTTGAGTTTGGCATGCGCTATACCACGGTAACGGGCAAGAGTCTTGTAGAGGGTTACCTCCGCATGGGGAAAAAATACCTGTGGATATATGCCTTTGTCACCTTGGTATCCACTTTTACCATTCTGGCAGCACTTTATGTGGTCACTGCGGGACTTTTCATGAATTTGTTCCAAATATCCGGTGTGGGCACGGGGATGGTAGCCCTTGGACTATTTGCTTTCATTGGCCTGTTGCTGATCATTGGCAAATATCGCTTTCTGGAAAACTCTTTGAAAGCGGTCATTTCCATTTTATTTGTGGCGCTCGTAATAACCACCATATTGGTTATTGACAAAGGTCCCGTCCCGGGTGCGGAAAACTATCAGCGGCCGGAGATTTTTAACGAAGTTGGCATACTTTTTTTAATTGGACTAATGGGATGGATGCCCACAGCGGTTGAAGCTTCCGGTTGGGTAAGTCTATGGTCCATTGAAAACTTCAAGACCATGAAAGAAAAGCCTTCCCTAAAACTCGTCTTGCAAGAGTTTGATCTGGGCTATTTTCTAACGGCTTTGCTGGCCGTGTTCTTTTTAATCATTGGATGGATGACGCTATACGGAACAGGTACGGAACTGAGCGGGAATGCCGTGGTCTTTGCCGATCAGGTGGTAAATTTATTTACTGCCCATATTGGCAATTGGGCCTATATCTTGATAGCCATAGCTGCCTTTGCCACCATGTTCAGCACCTGCATGACCGCCCACGATGCGGTTTCACGCGTAAGCATTGACGTGCTGGAAAAACTGTTCCCAAGGAACAAGGCCTTTAAGAGCAATAAAGCGTTTGGTGTGGCCGTAGTTTTCATGGCCGTGGTGAATTGGGTGGTCATTGCACTTTTCAGTGCCAATATGGCCCAGCTCGTTGCTCTGGCCACTTTTGTCAGTTTTGTTTTGGCGCCTTTGCTGGGGTGGATGAACCTGAAGACGGTTACAGGGAATGATGTCCCTAAGGAGTTCAGACCAAAGATGGGCCTGACCCTCCTGACCTATTTGGGCATCGTGTTCCTTTCCTTTTTCGCCCTTTATTATTGTTGGATGCTTTTGATATGACTAGTCGAAGAGCACATTGTCATTGAGCACCACCACCAACGACCTTTGGTTCTTTTTGTGAAGAACTTCCAGGCAAAAGACACCATTGGTGCAATTGTTCAGGATTTTTTCCTCACCATAACCTATGGAATAAATGATATTGGTGGGAGACACCCCTTTTTTCAATAGATATTGTTTAATGGCATCTGAGCGCGACTGAGTCAATCTAAAATTGGTACTGCTCCCTCCACGACTGTCCGTATAGGTTTCAATACGCAACTGCACAGAGGGAAACTGTTCCACAAAGAATGCCACTTTGTCCAATTCCTGCTGGATCTGCGGAGTAAGCGTTGTTTGGCCTTTCTCAAAAAAGAAATCGTCCATTTTCACCACTTTTTGCCCCTCTTTTTCTTCCACTAAATCATCGTAAAGGGCAATTTCTATGTCATATCCGTTGTTTTCCAAAGCGTTCAGTTCCTCTTCGGATAGCTTTTTTCTAAAAAGGGAATATCGCTCTTTGGAGGATTCAATCACCACTTCGTTTTCCCAGGGTATCTCCAACCTATAATTTCCCTCTTCATCCGAATATGTTTCGGAAAGCAAGGTCCCGTCGGGCTTCAACAATCTAATTGCTGCCTTGGATATGGTTTCGGAAGATTTGTACGGCTTTATCGTCTTTCCCTTTACGATCAGTGTTTTGAGTCCGGGTTTTTCGTCCACCTTGAACCCGTACAGATCATCCTTCCCCTTACCGCCAAGTCGATTGGATGCAAAATACCCCAAAAGTCCATCCCCTTCATTCCGCATGATCAGACCAAAATCATCTTCCTGGGAGTTGATTCCCTCTCCCAAATTGATGGGAATACTGAAGGATTCATCTTCAATATTGGATTTGTAGATATCCATTCCCCCCAAACCGTAAAATATGTCGGATGCAAAATAAAAACTGTCCTCAAAAATAAACGGGGCTATTTCGTTTCCGGGTGAATTTATCCTCGGCCCCAAGTTGATGGGTGCCGACATGATCTGTCCATTATTAGTGTACACAAAATACAGATCTGTACCACCGTAGCCATCGTCGAAATTGGCCGCGAAATATAGTTTGCCGCTTGCCTCATCATAAAAAGGATAATAGAACGAGGTGCTCAGGTCCTTCAACAACAAGCGAAAAGAACCGTCCAGGGTCTGCATACCTATGGCCAAGGCATTTTTCCCTTTGGAATCAAAAGCTAGCTCCCCATCCTCGGTATTGGACATCACAAACAAAACACTGTTCAGGCCCTGGGAGAAATAGGGTGTGGCCTTATGGAACTTGGAAGCAGGGATTTTGGCAAATGGCTGTGCCGTACCGACCTGACCATTAGGCTTCAAATTGGCATCATAAATATTGAGAAAGCCTTCTTGGGAAGTGGCCCTACCCTTTTTTTGTTGTATCCTTCCACTGGAAAACAACAACTTTTTGTTGTAAAAGGCCGGTGCAAAGTCGGCTTGTGCGCTGTTCCCCTCCAGGTTGAAAACTTCAAAATCGAGCGTGGTTTTTCCGGAACTGTTCTCCAATAGGTTGTTATTGAAGTCCATGTTCTCCAACAACTCCTTGTCAAAATTGGTGGACAGGGTAGCCAGAAAGGCATTTTTTCTTTCCTTGTCCGATGTTTTTGATAGACACTGCATCATCTTGTTCAAATGATGTGGTTCCATTACCGCTCCTTTCTTATGGAGGTTTATGTATGCTTCGGCCGCTTTTTCATAGCGTTTTGTCTTGAAATAGGATTCCGCCAGATTGAACCATTGCCGATCTGTGAGTCCCTGCTTGAGCAAATCCGTCTCGTAAGCTGTTACTGCGCTTTGGTAGTCATACTGAAAAAAGTGGCCATCCCCCTTGGAGTACCCTTCTTGGGCAAAAGCAAACACCGCACCCAAAAGAAAGGCAAGAAATAGGGGAATTGTTTTTTTTATCGGGTCCATGTTAGAAAAATCTTGGGGAATCTATTTGTTTTGGTTTGCCTTTTAGTTTTTTGCTCTTGGTCTTCGATTTATTGCTCGCGCCAAATCCACCACGGCCAATATAAAATTTCAGGATGGCCTCATGGGAACCCCCACTGAACTCTCCGAGCCCGTTGGTATTGTAATCATAGGAATATCCCAAGAACATCGCATTGGAAATCTGGAACCCTGCCAGTCCACTCACCGCATTGTCAAATCGATAAGCGGCTCCAATGGTAAGGGCGTCAATAAACTGGAAATTGGCCGATAGGTTCACATTTACGGGAGATCCCTGTAGATAATTGATCAAAAATGCGGGCTTGAACTTGGTTCGGTCCGCCAATTGAAACACATATCCGCCGATGGCATTGAACTGCAGGTTGTCCTCAACAATGGTAGCCACTTCCTCGTTGTACAGACCATTCGTCAAAAAATTGGGAACGGAAACCCCCAAATACCATTCTTCTTCCCCATATAAAAATAATCCGGCTCCAACTGTCGGATAAAAATTGCTGAGATTTTCGCCTGTGATTGTAGGGTCTGAAGGATCTACGAACGACCCTTCGGAATAATCCAAACTAAGCAAAGATCCACCTGCGGCCAATCCGAAAGAAAGCTTTGTGTCATCAGAAAGGCTGATTTGGTAGGAATAGGAAACATCGATATAGGTTTGGTTGGACGGTCCCAGTTCATCATTGACAATATTAAGTCCCAAACCGGTCCTGTCGTCCCCAAATGGAATGTTGGCCCCAAACCGGATGGTTGTCGGCGCCCCAGGAATGTCAATCCATTGGGCCCGGTACAATCCTGCAGCCTCGGCGCTCTCCACCGTGCCCACGTAGGCCGGGTTAAAACTGCCTATATTGTACATGTACTGGGTGTACTGGGGTTCCTTTTGGGCTATGACCAATGTAATTGCCAAAAGCCAAAGGGCTAAAAACATTTTCATTGATCTGTATTTCATTATTTGGGGCATTTGTCTTTTTATCGAATGATTTGAATCCAACCTTTTATCACCTCATTGTTATCATCGGTCCTGTCTAAATCCAGAATATAGAAATAGGTGCCCTTGGGCAACTCGCCACTGCTTCCCGTTCCGTCCCAACTACTATCGTAGGCATCCATTTGGAAAACGCTGTTTCCATAGCGATCGAAAATCTCTAAGCTGTTGTTTGAAAAACCTTCATGGCCGACCAAAACAAGAAAATCATTTTTGCCATCCCCGTTGGGAGAAAAGATATTACAGATTGTACCCGGATCTTCACATTGACTTCGATTTACCTGAATGGATACTGTGGCTGTATTGTTATCATTTACCCCGTCAATGGGAAAAGAGGAAATAATGGTTGCTGTATTCTGTAGCTGGCCAGAAGCCACCACAGTCACATCAATTACAAGAGAGATGGATTCTTCAGGATTAAGTTCATCAATAGACCAGATTCCTGTTATTTGATCATAAAGCCCTTTTGTGGAAGAATGGGAGACATATTGAAAGCCGCTGTCCAACAAATCACTTACCTGAATGTCCAAAACACGATCTATGGTAGCATTTTCTAAAGTTATGGTAAAGGCTAGGTTACTGTTTAAAAGAGGTTCCTCGCGGTTCACTTCCTTTGTTATGGCCAAATCGATGGGCTCTGGATTACAAGAAGGTGTTAGGAATGGGTCGCAACTATCCAAAGGATCCGTGGCCCCTTCGGGAACTGCCGTCGTAATCGGGTCATCTACTACAAGAACTTCTTCCCCATCTGTCAAACCATCACCATCCGTGTCAGGATTATTGGGATTGGTGCCCAATTCATTCTCTTCTCCGTTGGTCAAACCATCGCCATCCGTATCCACCACACAATCACTCACGGAGATGGTCACCTGAACCGAAGTATTGCTACATGGCGCCACCGCCCCAGTAGTTGTGTACTCAAATATGTATTCTCCATCTGGCAAGCCTTCAAAATCAACACTGTTCCCAGCACCAATTGTCAAACTTCCACTTGATGGATCAGTTATCACTGCCCAAGAGCCAGCATCCTCCCCGGTTAAAGTGTCATCCAAATCTATAACGGTGGGTCCGCCGTTTCCAGCAACGTTGCATGCCTCAATATTGGTCGGTGTCCCCGCCGAAGGATTTTGGTTTACCGTGGCTACTACCTCCACACGGGCAGAGCTGCAACCATTGGCTGTTGCCTCCACGTAAAAGGATGTGGTAGTGGCAATGGAAGGGGTCACAAAAGTGCCTCCGGAGCCCAAAACAGGTCCGCCCGTAGGGTTGGCATACCAATTTATGGTCACCACATCGCTTGCCACGGCGCTTAAGGTCAGCGTTCCTTCCCCGCAGCGCACATCGCCCGTGGTATCGGTTATGGTTGGTGTATTGTTTCGGATCAAGGACACAGTCAATACCGGACTGGCACAATCGTTGGCATCATCATAAAAGAATCCAAAATAAGACCCTGGTGCATTGACCAAACTGTTTCTATGCGCCGCTGTTTGCAACGGGTCTGGGTTGGTACTCCAGGTCAATACACTCCCTGCAGGGGCCGTGCTGGTCACATAATCGTCAAGGTCGGCCAAGATGGTATCGCAAAATTCAGTGGGTTCCGAAGTATCCAAAAGAGGAGCCGAGTTTCCAGCATCGCATGGTAATGAACAATCGGTTACGGTTATAGTTAAATCCACACTTTGGTTTACACAAGGAGCCATAGCCCCAGTGGTGGTATAGGTAAAAATGTAAGGTCCTTCGGGCTGTCCGTCAAAGTTGATTATATTATTGGCGTTGATTATGATTGATGAACCAGGCTGTGAGCTGGTCAAAGCCCAAGTACCTAAATCATTGTTGGCTATTTGATCATCTAAATCAATTATGGTATTGCCATCCCCTGCATTACTGCACGGAGCAATCCCGGTTGTATTTCCAGGATTTGGAGTGAAATTCTGGGTAATGGTAACAGTAAGTATGGGACTTGCACAATCGTTCAAAGCATCATAGAAAAATCCGTAGTAGGTGCTTGGTGTGTCGTCAGTAATTGTAGTATTGACCAAATGATCCCCAACTTGTAATGGGTCCGGGTTTGTACTCCATTGTAGCACGGAACCCGGTGGTGCTGGTGTATTGGTATAATCATCCAAATCTTGGGTGAAGGCATCACAAAACTCCGTAGTCTCATCTATGTCCAAAACAGGAGCTGTATTTCCTGCGGCACATGTGTCGTCATTATCAATGGTAACCGTTGCCGTATCCAAAATATTTATTGAAAGTGCATTTGGATTTAGATTGCTCATTGAAACCAAAACAGTCTCATCTACCTCAATCAATGCATCAGCAACTGGGGTCACCACAAAGTTTTGGATTTCTCCCGGCGTTCCGACAAAAGTCAACGTCTGAAGCAATGCATTGTAGTCATTATCTGCCAAAGTTGCCGTTCCGTCAGAAGTTGAGACCTGAACAGAAAAACCACCTGCTACGGCGTTATTCAAAACTGCTTCAAGTAATATAGGACCATCATCCTCATTACCGTTCACATCCTCTATAGTCAGTGCGGCAACATCATCGTCGGTAAAGGAGCTGTTACCCACAGTGGTGGCGATCGTGGCGTTCGCGCTCGCGTTGCTCAGGGTCACGCTCACCGGCTCGTCGGCCTCCACAACAGTGTCACCGTTGGTGGTCACGCTAACGGTCTGGGCCAATGTCGCCGTGGCAGCCAAAAATGTCAGGGTGCCGCCCGTGCCGTCCTCGTTGCCGCCGCTTATCAAATAGTCCACCGTGATGTCCGCCAGGGGGTCCGAGGCGTCGATGCTCACCGTGAAGTCGATCGTGCTAACACCCGGGCCGTCGCCCTCCGCAACCGGGACGGGACTGTCTATGCCGATGTTGGACAGGTCATCGTCGGTAAAGGAGCTGTTACCCACAGTGGTGGCGATCGTGGCGTTCGCGCTCGCGTTGCTCAGGGTCACGCTCACCGGCTCGTCGGCCTCCACAACAGTGTCACCGTTGGTGGTCACGCTAACGGTCTGGGCCAATGTCGCCGTGGCAGCCAAAAATGTCAGGGTGCCGCCCGTGCCGTCCTCGTTGCCGCCGCTTATCAAATAGTCCACCGTGATGTCCGCCAGGGGGTCCGAGGCGTCGATGCTCACCGTGAAGTCGATCGTGCTAACACCCGGGCCGTCGCCCTCCGCAACCGGGGCGGGACTGTCTATGCTGATGCTCGACTGCCCAAACCCAAAACTAAAAGTAAAAAACGTGATTATTAAGAACAGTATGCTTTCCTTTCCATAGCTGGAAAAAAAAGAAGGTGAGGTTGTATTAAGGATTGATAGCATTACCTATTCAATAGTTTTCAGTGCTGTTCTTTTGTATCATGTTGGTTGGCTATTTGGGAACTACCAATATCACTAAAAATCACCAGAAAGCAGCAACTTTGTGGATTAAATCTATGTTTCTTGGTTGAAATGCCTAAAGTCGAAAAAACTTTAACATTACACCTCTGCCGAAGTGGTTTCAGCCTCGTTGTTTATCTTTTTAACCAAGCCTTGCAGCACCTTGCCCGGACCTACTTCCACGAAGGTTGTGGCACCGTCCTGAATCATTTGCTGCACACTTTGGGTCCACTTTACCGGAGCCGTGAGTTGGGATATTAAATTTTTCTTGATTTCATCAGGATCAGAAACCGCTGTTGTAGTCACATTTTGATATATGGGGCAGGTGGGTTTCTTAAATTCGGTTGCCTCTATGGCCGCAGCAAGTTCTTCCCTTGCAGGCTCCATCAATGGTGAATGGAAGGCACCACCAACGGGCAATAGCAACGCTCTACGCGCTCCCGCCTCCTTGAGTTTTTCGCAGGCTGTGTTCACGGCATCAACCTCGCCAGAAATTACCAATTGGCCTGGACAGTTATAGTTGGCCGGCACCACAATGCCCTCGGTCTCTTGACAAATCCTCTCCACCACATCATCATCCAGTCCCAAAACGGCCGCCATGGTACTTGGTTTCAATTCACAGGCTTTTTGCATGGCCATGGCCCTCTGGGAAACGAGTTTCAAGCCATCTTCAAAATTGAGGGCGCCATTGGCCACCAAAGCGGAAAACTCTCCCAAGGAATGGCCTGCTACCATATTGGGCTTGAAGTCGGTTCCCATTACCTTGCTAAGAATTACGGAGTGAAGAAATATCGCCGGTTGGGTGACCTTGGTCTGTTTTAGGTCCTCGGGAGTACCTTCGAACATGATATCGGTAATGGAAAAATCCAAAATTTCATTGGCATTTTCAAAAAGTTCTTGTGCCTCTGGATGGTTTTCATACAGGTCTAACCCCATACCAACAAATTGCGCTCCCTGGCCAGGAAATATGTATGCCTTCATTTCGTTTAGTTTTTGGTGATGCTAAAATAGGGATTATTTGGTTGTCTGGTCTTCCTTAAACCAACTGGAATATTTGACATAGTTGTTGGCAATCCGGTCAATTTCACCGGAACTCAATTCCGGGCTCACCTGCTTTATTTTTCGTGCTGGCATGCCCGCATAAATGCTGCCTGCTTCCACATGGGTGCCTTGGGTGACGACAGCCCCGGCCGCAATGATGGAATTGCTTTCCACCACGCAGTCGTCCATCACAATGCTTCCCATCCCAATAAGCACATTGTCCTTGATGGTGCAGCCATGAACGATGGCATTATGCCCAATGGATACGTTGTTGCCAATGTTAGTGGGCGATTTTTGATAGGTACAATGGATTACTGCTCCATCCTGGACATTAACCTTATTGCCCATTTTAATGTAGTGCACATCGCCCCTGATCACCGCATTGAACCAGACGCTGCACTGATCGCCCATGATCACCTCGCCCACAATGGTCGCATTTTCCGCAATAAAACAGTCTTCTCCCATCTGAGGGGATTTTCCCCTAACCGATTTTATTATCATCTTTTTAAAGTATTTGTCAAATTAGAATCCTACAAGTCCCAAAGTATCTCCACTGCACACGATGTGACTATTAAAATCACTGAAAATAGGACAACAGGTTGGATTTTTTAGCCGCTGAAACGGATAGTTCCTTCCCGTTGGACAGGACCACACTGCCTCCCTTTCCCTTTTTGTACTTAACCACTTCCGCTACATTGACCAAATAGGATTTATGGATTCTTGCAAATGCATAAGGGGCTAGGGCATCCTCAAAATATTTCAGTGTTTTGCTGACCACAATCTTTCTTTTTTCCAGATAAATTTCTGTGTAATTGTCATCTGCTTTGCAGAAATAGATCTCCCCTACCTCCAAAACTTGAAATCCATCCTGTTGGGGCAAAGTAATCTTACCTTCTGTATGAACGGTCTTGGCTTTAAGTACCTGGCCTTCGAGGGCCTGTTCTTTTTGTTTGACATCCCTGACGTAGTCCACCGCCTTTACCAGTTCATCTATGTCAATGGGTTTCATCAAATAATAGGCGGCATGTTGATTGAGGGCGTCCATGGCATATTGGTTGTAGGCCGTAACGAAAATGATCTCAAAGTTTCTGTCCGGCACCTGATCTAAAAGATCAAAAGCATTGCCAAAGGGCATTTCTACATCCAAAAAAACCAGATCGGGATTATTTTTTTGTATCAATTTCAAACCTTCAGCGATATTGGCGGCTTCGCCAAAAAGTTCCACTTCCTTGCAATACTTGGCCAAATAGTTCCGAAGTATCTCCCGACTATTGGCCTCGTCCTCAACAATGATTGTGCGTAGTTTCATGGTTATTTTTTCAGCTTTAGGGATACTTTGGTCCCTGTTTGGTCATCATAAAGGTCCGATATGGACACTTCCACCTTATTCTTGTGCATATCGTTCAGGATCTGGATGCGTTTTCTGATGTTTCCCATTCCCTTTGATTTTTGCTTCTTCTGATTTGAGGTTTTGAGTTCGGCCGATTTTTTTCTGCCTATACCATTGTCCTCCACGGTCACCTCCAGCAGATCTTGGGTCAACTGCTGCACCCCTATTCGAAGAAATCCTTTTTCCTCCCTATATCGCAAACCGTGCCAAATGGCATTTTCAATATAGGGTTGGAGCAGCATGGGCGGAATTCGAAAGGATTCGATATCTATTCTTTTATCGATGTTTATTTCGAAATCGAATTTATCGGCAAAACGGGAATGCTCCAATTTCACATAAAGCTCGAGGAGCTCCAGTTCCTTGGAAAGTGGGATGAAATCCTCTTCTGAATTCTCCAGTACGCTTCGCATCAATATTGAAAAATCGCTCAAAAACCGATTGGCACTCCGTTCATCACTTTTGGCTATGTAATTGTTAACCGAGTTCAGAGCATTAAAGATGAAGTGCGGATTCATTTGGGTGCGCAACGATTTTAATGCCAAAAGGTTGTTGGCCAGTTTTTGTTGTTTGTTGCTACGGTAGTAGAGCAGGGCCGTTATCCCCATCAACAATAGTCCAAAAATCAGGGAATAAATGATCCATTGTTGCCGCTTGCTGGTTTCCGCGAAGAGTTTTTGTTCGGTAACGGCCAAACTGTATTTGCTTTGCGAAAGTTCCCTTTCTTGCTCCAAACTAGAAATCCGGTTCTGCTTGTTGGCAATATCCCGGCTCAATCGGGCCGCCCTCGAAATTTCCTCCTCTTTCCTAACATAGAGACTATCAACCACGGTCACGTAAGCCTGATAGGATTCCAAAGCTTTGGAAAAATCGCCTTTGTTACGGTACACCTCGGAAAGCTTTCTGGTAGCATCTTTCTGTACCACAAGATCGTCCTCGGCATCGGCTTCCACAATGCTCCGCTCCAAATAGGGTATGGCCTCATCCAATTTGTCCTGTGCAATGTAGGCATTGGCAATTTTATAGTTAATGCGCTGCGAGGTGATGGTATCCGCGGAAGGGCCCGCACTTTCTTTTTGTGCTCCCTTGGCATCGCCCAATTGCTGTAGTTCGGAAAGGCTTTTTTTGCGTAGCTGTATCTCGTCCTGGAAACGGTTTTTTTGGTTATAAAAATCGGCCACCTTCTCATTTTCTTGGATCACCCTTTCCGGAGCCACTGTTCGGGAAAGGTTCAGGGAATTGTTATAGAACCCTTCGGCCTCAATATTTTTATCCCCTCCGGCATAGGCATCGGCTATTTTTGAGTTCAAATCGATGATCTTTGGGGAGACCATGTTCTTCTCCGCAATGCGAAGGCCCTCCTTATAGTAATCAATGGCTTCCTTCCACTCAGAACGGCCCTTATTGGCATCTCCCAATGCTTCGTATAGCTCAATGCGCTGGTAAGGGACCATATTTTTTATATCGATCAAAGGTGACAGCGTGTTTTCAGCGTCTTCAAATTGATTATTGGATACATAGGCCTTACCCAACAAAATCTTTGTCCTGTTGGAAGGCATTGCGACCAATGCGTCCTTAAAATTGGCAATGGCGAGATCATATTGCCGGTGGTACAGATATATTTCACCCAATGTTGACAGGGATTGCGACAAAGCCGTCTTGTTACCCTGCTCGCCCAAGGAGGAAATGGACTTCGCAATAAAATCGATGCTCTTTTCCAGGTCCGTTTGCCTATTAACCCTAGCCGAATCAAGAAAACGTTGATGATCGGCAACACTACCAAAATCAGCACTGGCCCTTTTTTCCTTTTTATCGGCTTCACCGGCGCTTGATTTGGAACGCTGTGGATTTTCTTGGGAAAAACCACTTAGGCATACCATCAAAAAAATAAGTCCTATGTAAATTCTTGGTGTCATTCGTTACAGTAAACTTAGTGCATCCCCTCCGTACTAAAAAATGGTGTTTGCGGCAAATCGCATAAAAAGAGACTGTTTTTTATGGGTTTACAAAGCCAAGGGCACCGTTCACTCATCAACAGGCACTCTTCACTCATTCTCAATTTTAATTGGAAAATGTTGCGCCTACTTTTAGGCCAACTTTAAAAAATAATGATCATGAAATATTTGAAACATCTATTGGGAATTCTGGTTTTCACTTGTTCTTTGGGAACCATGCACGCATGCAAGGTCAATGCAAAGGAAACGGAAAAAAACGCCACACAATCCATCGCTGAAAAACCCTCCAAGCAGTTTGTGAAAATTGCGCTGCTCCTGGATACCAGCAACAGTATGGACGGGCTCATCAACCAGGCCAAGGCGCAACTTTGGGATATTGTGAATGAATTTACCCATGCCAAATGTGGCAACTACAGCAGACCCATGCTCCAAATTGCCCTGTATGAATATGGTAACGACAATCTATCTTCCAGCGAAGGTTACATTCGGCAGGTAATCGGTTTTAGCAACGACCTGGACGAAATTTCGGAAAAATTGTTCTCCCTCACCACCAATGGCGGAGAGGAATATTGCGGACAAGTGATACACACTTCCCTGAAGCAATTGGATTGGGGAAAAAATGCCGATGACCTTAAAATGATCTTTATTGCGGGAAACGAACCTTTTACTCAGGGCAAACTAAATTATAGGCAAGCCGTGGCGAATGCCAAGGAAAAGGATATCATCGTCAACACCATTTTCTGTGGCAACTACGAGCAAGGGATCTCCACCATGTGGAAAAACGGGGCCACCTTGACGGGAGGGGAATACATGGCCATCGACCATAACCGCCAGGTGGTTCATATAGAAACTCCCTATGATGATGTAATCATCAAACTGAACTCAAAATTGAACAATACCTATATTTCCTATGGTTCCCTGGGGCGGGAAAAGAAAATGTTGCAAAGTGCACAGGACAGTAACGCCGAGGGCATGACTCCCGGAGTGGCCGTTAAAAGGTCTGTTAGCAAAAGTTCCCGACTCTACAAAAACTCCAATTGGGACCTGGTGGATGCGTTTGAAGAAGAGGCTGTGGAACTTTCTGAATTGAAGGAGGATGACCTGCCTGCTGAGCTGCAAGGAAAGTCTGAATCCGAAATTAAAACCTATGTGGACGAAAAGAAAAAGGAGCGTGAAAAAATCCAAAAGCAAATCCAGGAAATGAATGCCAAGCGTGAGGCTTATATCGCAGAAAACCAAGCACAGGAAACAGGGGAGCTGGAAAATGCGCTGATCTCTGCCATTAAAACCCAGGCTTCAAAGAAGAATTATACTTGGGATTAGTCCATTCCCATTGTTGGAAAGATGGCCTGCAGAAACTTGTGGGCCATTTTTAGTTATTGGCAGCGGGACAATAACAATCGTAGCGTTTGGACTGGTCGTTTTGACCAAAGTCGTATCCCAAGGTAATCTGATGGAAGCCGCCATTATCAAAACGGATATCCCCAGACTGGTAGGAATAATTATAGGAGAAAAGAAATCTGTCCCAATTTACGCCAATGATGGGGGTGAAAAGTTGCAAGCGCTGTTCCCCAAAACCGCCGTTCTGCTGAAATTGGGCCCCATCAAAACTCCTCCGGTACGAAAGCCCGGCCCAAACGGTACCAAAACTGACATCTTTGTATACCTTGGCATTGATATCCACGGTTTTCTCCCTTGTAAAATCAGTCATTTGAAACAGCACAGAGGGCTCAACACGCAAGTTTCTTCCAAAGACATAACCTGCAGAAAGTAGATATCTACGCAAATTGTCAAACTCTGCTACCGTGTATAGGTCCCTGCCGCTTCCCAGCACATTCAAAACTGCTGCGTGGGCATAAAATTCAAACAGACTGTAGGAGACCCCAAAGTCAACATTGAAGTAACTGGCTGTGTTCTTTACTCCCGTTACCACGGGATCGGGAATCACTGACCTAAACTCCGTTTCGTCCAAACTGCTAAGTATAACCCCCGCGCTAAGTCCAAAGGATAATTGGTTAAGCGTCCTGAAATCCCCTGCAAGTTGCAAATGATGTGCATAGGTCCCCTTAAAACCCGTTTGTGCGTGATACCCGTTGGAATCATTGAACAAAATAAACCCTACACCACTGCGCTCGCCTGCCCTGAAGTTCAAGTTCAAGGTCTGCAATGCAGGAGCCTCATCCACATTGAACCATTGTTTTCTGGCCGTCAACCTTATTTTGGTGCCTTCACTGATTCCTGCCATAGACGGATACACCAAATAGTAATTGTCCGCCAAATAATCAAAATAGACAGGGATACCTTCCTGAGCCTTGGACGATAGCCCAAAAAACAGGGCAAGAATTAGTGAGGTTATATAGCGTCTCATGTGACGGTTTTGGGCTAAGTTGTTGAAACTAAAAGTAAGCAAACATTTAAATAACGGTCTTAACAATACATTATTATATCTTTTGCTACTCATCTTCACAATTGGTATTTTTGTGGAAACTACCGCTATGAAAGAATACAACATTACCGTGGTTGCCACAAACAACCCCAAAATATTGAAGTTTGAGGCCAATGACTTCCTTGTGAAGGGCAGTTATGAGTACAAAAACATAGACGAGGCCAAGGATTCTCCCCTGGCCCAACAGTTGTTCTACCTTCCGTTTATCAAAACCGTTTATATCTCGGGCAACTTTGTGGCCATGGAACGTTTTGATATTGTGGAATGGCAAGATGTAAAAGATGAGGTGGCGCAACAGTTGGTGGAGTATTTGAATGCCGGAGAACCGATTGTACATGAGAAGGAAGCGGGCAAAAAGCAACCCATAACGGTCTATGCCGAAGTGACCCCCAATCCTGCGGTCATGAAGTTTGTCTCCAACAAGCGTATTGTTCCGGCTACCTACGAATTCAAGAACATCGATGAGGCCAAAGATTCCCCGCTCGCAAAAGAACTTTTCCATTTTCCGTTTGTAAAGGAGGTTTTTTTTGATGAGAACTACATTTCCGTGTCCAAATATGATATGGCCAATTGGGAGGAAATTACCATGGAGTTGAGGGAATTTATCCGAAACTTTTTGGCTGATGGAAAGGATGTGGTTTCACCGGAGGCCTATCAAAAAGCCATAAACGAAGCCGGCACAAAGGTGTCACAGGAGCACATCCATGATGCGACCTCCAGGCAAATCATTGACATTTTGGAAGAATACGTGAAACCTGCCGTGGCCAGTGATGGAGGTAATATCCTCTTTCAATCCTACGAGGAGGACAGCAAAACGGTTAACGTGATCCTTCAGGGTGCATGCAGTGGCTGCCCCTCATCCACGTTCACACTAAAAAATGGGATAGAAACCATGCTCAAGAACATGATGGGCGACAAAGTGAACGAGGTAGTGGCCATCAACGGTTGATTTTTAATCACCCAGGTAAACATATTCTCCTCAATTTTTGTTACATTGAATAAATTTAAAAATCAATCGTCATGGCAGTTTTAAAAGTAATAGAAGTATTGGCAAATTCTGATGAAAGCTGGGAACAAGCAGCCAAAAATGCATTGGACCACGCCTCAAAATCGGTAAAGAACATCCGTTCCGTTTATATCAACGAGCAGAGTGCCTCGGTGAAGGACGGAAAAATAGACGAGTACAGGGTCAACGTAAAAATTACCTTTGAAGTCAAATAATATTGAGGACAAAAACAAAAGTGCGTCCTAAAAGGGCGCTTTTTTTATGTTCAAAAGGCTGAAAATGATAAAACATATCGTTCAGATTTTCCTACTGATTTTCCTTTTGCAGGGCTGTAATCAAAACAAGAACAAAGTGACCCACAAGCATACCAACGACCTGATCCATGAGACCAGTCCCTATCTTTTGCAACATGCGCACAACCCTGTAAACTGGCAGGCATGGAAACCGGAAGTGCTTGAACGTGCACAAAAAGAGGACAAGCCCCTTTTGATCAGTATTGGCTATGCTGCCTGTCACTGGTGCCATGTAATGGAAGAGGAATGTTTTGAAGATGAGGAAGTTGCAAAAATGATGAACGAAAATTTCATCAATATTAAAATTGATAGGGAAGAAAGACCCGATGTGGACCAGATCTATATGGATGCCATACAATTGATGTCTGGTAACGGGGGATGGCCCCTTAACATTGTGGCCCTACCCGATGGCAGACCTTTTTGGGGGGCCACTTACGTCCCCAAGGAGAATTGGATTAAATCATTAGAGCAATTGGTCAAGTTGTATAAAGAGGATAAAGGCAGGGTGCAGCAATACGCAGCTGACCTTTTCAATGGCATAAATGCCATCAATTTGGTCGAGACCAACGTGGACCCGGACCTGTATTCATTGGAACAACTGGAAACGGCAGTGAACAACTGGTCCCAGTATTTTGACAATTTTCTGGGAGGTTATAAGCGTGCCCCAAAATTTATGATGCCCAATAACTGGGATTTCCTGTTGCATTATGCCACCGCCAATTCCAAGCCAGAGGTCATGGAGCAGGTAAACACCACCCTGACAAGAATGGCCTACGGCGGCATCTATGATCATGTGGGTGGAGGATTTTCCCGATATGCCGTGGACACCACCTGGCACGTGCCCCATTTTGAGAAAATGCTCTATGATAACGGCCAGTTGACGAGTCTTTATGCCAAGGCCTATGCCGTAACCAAAAATGAACTTTACAAAAAAGTGGTCGAGGAGACCATTGCCTTTGTAAAATCTGAACTATGGGATGAAAACGGGGGATTCTACTCCTCTCTGGATGCTGACAGTTTGGATGAGAACGGGGAACTGGAGGAAGGCGCCTACTACGTTTGGACCAAAGAGGAACTCCAACGCCTTTTGGAAGACGATTTTGATGTTTTTCAGGACCACTACAACATCAACTCCTACGGGCTATGGGAGGAAGGAAATTATGTCCTGATCCGTGACAAGGATGAACAAGAGGTTGCGGAAAAACATGGGATTTCCATCCCGGCATTGCAGGAGAAAATGAAAAATGCCCTTGCAATCCTCAAAGAGGAGCGAAGCAAGCGGGACAAACCCCGGTTGGATGATAAGATACTAACTTCATGGAACGGACTTATGTTAAAAGGCCTTGTGGACGCTTACCGATATCTGGGCCATGAGGAATACCTGACCATGGCACTTCAAAATGCAGCTTTTCTTGAAAGGGAAATGATGCAAAATGACCATGCCCTTTTCCGGAACCACAAGGAAGGGAAAAGCAACATCAATGGTTTTTTGGAGGACTATGCAACAGTAATCGAAGCATTTTTGGCATTGTACGAGGTAACTTTTGAGGATAAATGGCTCTTGCACGCCAAATCGCTTTTGGACTATGCAAGGATCCATTTTCTGGATGATGAATCCGGGATGTTCTTTTATACCTCAGATCAAGATGCTTCCCTGATCCGAAGGAGTATGGAGACCAACGACAACGTAATTTCCGCATCAAACTCCATAATGGCCAAAAATCTGTTGAAATTCCACAAACTATATCCGAAGGAAGGGTATGGTGATATGGCAGTGCAAATGCTAAAAAATGTCCAGGTCAACTTTGACAGTTCTGCCCAAGGTTTTGCCAACTGGTTACATTTGGTTCTATATGAAAACCAAAATTTTTATGAAGTGGCCGTGGTAGGGGAAGATTATAAGGCCCTTGGGAAAGCAATTGCCAAAAACTATCTTCCGAACAGTATTTTGGTCGGCAGTAAGGGCGCGGGTCCCATCGAATTGCTAAAAAACAGGGATGTTGAGGGCGAAACCCTGGTCTATGTCTGCATTGAGGGCACTTGCAAGCTTCCTGTCAAAACAGCGGCGGATGCCTTGCAACAAATACAATCGTTCCAATAAATACATAATCTTAAAAGAACTCTTTTAATCTTAAAACTTATTTATTAGTATGTCATCACTATCAGAAACCACAACACAAGAGCTGCAGAATTATCAAGAATACATTGACAAGGGAATTGATTGGGCTTTGAGCATGTTGCCCCATCTTGTACTGGCCGTAGTCATATTCATTGTCGGTTATTGGGTAATCCGTTTCATAAACAAGATGGTCCGCCGGTTTTTTGAGAAAAAAGACTATGATGAAACCCTGGAGACCTTTTTGCAAAGTTTTATCAGCATTGCACTAAAGGCAATATTAGCTGTTTTGGTCGTGACCCAATTAGGAGTGAAGACCTCATCATTAGTGGCTATCCTCGGTGCTGCTGGATTGGCCATTGGCCTGGCCCTTCAGGGCTCATTGGCGAATTTTGCCGGAGGGGTGCTCATTCTCATTTTTAAGCCCTTCAAGGTGGGGGATTGGATTTCCGCCCAAGGTGTTGACGGTACGGTAAAGGAAATTTCCATCTTCAACACCAAGTTGAACACTTTCGGCAACCAAGTGGCCATAATCCCGAACGGACAGCTTTCGAACGGAAATATCGTCAACTTCAATATGGAGGATACGCGCAGGGGCAAATTTGATGTGGGTATCGGCTATGGCTCCAACATCAAAAAGGCCAAAGAGATTCTTTTGGGTATTTGCGCTGATTGTCCAGATGTTCTTACGGATCCTGCTCCGGAAGTCTATGTTGGTGGATTGGGTGACAGTTCTGTTGACCTTTCACTGCGGTTCTGGGCCAAAAACGAGGCATTCTGGGCGGCCAACTTTTACGTAATTGAGCAGGCCAAATTACGCTTTGACGATGCGGACATCGAAATTCCTTTCCCGCAACGTGTGGTTCGCCAATTAAGTTAGGGTTTTTTCTTGCCCTGAAGCACAAAATCTTTCAGGTAAAAAGGTTCAAAATAGGCTACATCCTCGAACTTTTTTGCCTGATATTTTTGGTGGGCAATAGTTGCCATTTCCTTTGCGGATGGAACTATGGCAGCATCAAAATGAAAATTGGGGTAGTTTAGGATTTCCTCGCATTTTTTCGCTCCACTTCCAATAATATGGACTTTTTGTGTTGCGGTATAGGTAGAAAATGATGTTTCATCGATAATCTCTGCCCTGGTTTCCCGTATTTCCTCATGATTTTCATTGAAAACGGATGCATATACCTCCATGCGACGGGCATCCAAAACGGGAATTATCACTTCACCCTTTTCAGGCCGGATTTGAAGGGCCATGCTCTGCAAGGTGGGCACCGAAATCAAGGGCAAATCTAGGGAAAAACAGAGGCCCTTTGCCGCAGAAACCCCAATGCGCAGCCCGGTATAGGACCCAGGTCCCTTGCTCACGGCAATGGCATCCAAGTCTGAAAAAGACAACGAAGCCTCTTCAACCGCATCCCTTATAAAAATGTGCAATTGCTCGGAATGCGAATAATCCACCGCATTGTTTTCCTTCAGGGCAATCACTGTATTTCCGTCGGAAACGCAGACCGAACAATTGGTGGTAGCCGTTTCCAAATTAAGTATCCTGGCCATAACGGGCACAAAGATACTAGTTTAGCGAAATGGGAATGCCAAAAAAGAACTCCAAAATCTTCAACCTGAAAATGTAATCGTATTTGGTGCGGATCGCATCGGCCTCGGCATTGTCCACCCTTGCCTGTGCTTGGCTAAAGTCAAAAGCGTTCATCAACCCAACATCATACCGTTCCTTTGCATAATTATAGGCCAGTCTCCGGGCTTCCAAGGTTTTTAGGGCGGCTTCATAGGCTTTTTCAAAAGTGCCCACATCCACATAGGCCTGCTGAATGGTTGACTCCAAATCCAGCTTGTCTTGTTCAAACTGTAGTTTGGCCTGCAATAGACCTATTTTAGAACGTTTTACATTGTTCTTGGTGTTCCATCCGTTAAAAATGGGCACATTCAACTGGGCGCCGTAGGAGATACCGTCAAAAATCCAAAGTTGGTCCGTGAAATCCGGTGTAAAAGGTATCCCGTTCGCATCCGGAATCTGGGTAACATCGGAATATCGGGTCCCATATTGAAAGAATGCTGAAAGGGTGGGATAGTAAGCTCCCTTGGCAATTTTGAGATCCTCTTCGGCCAATTCCACATTGGTCTGGGATAATTTGATATCGTTTCTGAAGGAAAGTGCCTTATCAAAAATTACCTTGGCGGAATTGTCCAAAATGTCGGATGGTGGCACATTGAACTCTTCATCGGCTATATCAAAATTCTCGTAATCGGTAATTTGAAGAAGCTGCGCCAAATTCACCCTCGAAATCAATACGAGACTCTCCCCATTGACAATCTGTTGTTCCTGATTGGCTGCGGTTGCTTCAATTTCCAACAAATCCCCCTGGGGCAGCACCCCTGATTCAACCAACTCCTTGGTGCGCTTTAAATCTTGTTCGGTAACGGCATATTGCGCCCTGAACGTTTTCAATTGTTCCTTATTGGAAAGCACCTGAAGATAGGCATTGGCCACATTCAAGCGAATATCGTCCTTAAGGTCATCCAAACGGTATTGGTTGGCAATGGCATTGATCTTGGCGCGGTTCAACTGTTTAATGTTTCGAAGTCCATCAAACAAAGTAAGATTGGAACTTAGGCCTCCATTGACATTAAATGCCGTTTGGTTCGTGGGCAAGTTGTTTGTTGGGTTAATGGAAAAACCCGTGTTGCTCGATACGGTAGAGGACCCGTTCAAATTGGGAAGCAAATTGCCCAGAGCGTCGGATTTGTCAATTTTTGCATTTTCCAGGTCCAACTCAAATTGCTCAACGGTCAAATTGTTCTCAACGGCGTACTCCACACATTCCTGCAAGGTCCATTTTCGCATCTGGGCCTGGGTTGTGCATACAATAAACAGTAACAGTATGATTGTGGTTAATCTATTTCTCATTCGTTTTTTGATTTAATTGGTTATTTGGTCCTTGCTAGGAATCTTCGTCTTCGTCGTCTTTCTTCTCAAGCTTGTTCCAAACTTTTATTTTGGCATTTTCCTCTAGTCCGGAGAGTACTTCCACATCAATTCCATCGCTCACGCCCAGTTTCAGTTCCTTTCGCTCAAACTCATTTTCACCTACCTCAACTTCCACATAAGGTTCCTCGGTTTCCTTGTCAAATTGCAAAAGTGCCTCTTTGATGGCCAAAACATCCTTCTTTTCTTCCAACACTATGGATGCATTTGCGCTATACCCTGCTCTTACATAGGTGCTGTCATTTACTTCCAGATCTGCCTCTATTTTAAACTGAACGGCACCTTCCTCCTCCACGCCTTTTGGGGCTATGAATTTTAGATTGGCCTGGAACTTGTTTTTCTCCAATGCTCCCAAACTTATCTCGAGGGGCATGCCTTCATGCAATTTTCCCACCTCGGCTTCATCAACCTCACCTTCAAATATCATTTTGGTCATATCGGCAATGGTGGCAATGGTGGTCCCGTCATTGAAGTTGTTGCTTTGGATCACCTGGTCTCCCTCCTCCACTGGGATTTCCAATATGGTCCCGGAAACCGTTGCACGGATGTTGGTATTGGCACTTGCGGAACCGCCAGCGGAGCCTATCCTTATGATCTGATAATCGGCCCTGGCATTCTTAAGTTCCTGTACTGCCTGGTCATAGGTCAGTTGCTGGTTGTTGAATTCCTGGTTTGAAATCACCCCACGATCGAACAAGGCCTTGTTTCTTTCATATTCTATCTTTGCATTGTTCAGGGCCAATTCTGCATTTCGCACCCTGCCTGCGGCTTGGTTAAGTGATTGTTCGTTGGGCACCACCTTGATCACGGCTATAAGGTCGCCAGCTTTTACATCGGCTCCTTCTTCCAGATATATCTTATCAATGATGCCTGAAATTTGGGGTTTGATATTGATTTCGTCTTCAGGAATCACCTTTCCAGTTACAATAACCTTGTTTGTAATGTCCTTCCGTTCAACGGTTTCTGTTTTGTATAGTTGATCAGGTGTGCTGTTCTGCTTTAAAAAGTAGACAGTGGCCGCCAAAATACCGATTACCGCAACCGTTATCAACCCGTACTTTACATATTTGTTCATTGTTGTTTTTATTATGATTGATTATTCTTCTCTTAACGCTTCTATTGGTCTGACCTTGATGGCCTTGTTTGCCGGCAGCAAGCCTATCAATATGCTCAAGCTTACCATCAGCAAAAATGAAATTCCAAACTGTGGAATGCTCACCATGGGATTCACAAAAGGGAAATCATCCCCGCTGCCCCATAAATTGTTCAGTATGGCCAAAATTCCAACCGAAATGGCAAAACCTATCAACCCCGCAAAAGCCGTCAATATTATTGCCTCCACCACTATTTGACGTTTGACCACCTTGGGAGTTGCGCCCAAAGCCCTTCGGACGCCTATTTCCTTGGTCCGTTCCTTTACCGTGATCAGCAGGATATTGCTTATGGCTATGACGCCGGCCAAAAGGGTAAAAATGCCAACAAAAAAGGAAAAACCTTTAAGTACATTGGTAAATGCACTGATGTTGTTAAAAATCTCGGACATATCAAAAGTGCCTATGGCCCTTTCATCATCTGGATGGATGTCGTATTTGGTCTTGAGTATGGTCTTTATCTGGTTTTCCACCACGGCCACCTTGGTATCCGGCCGCACGGCAATGGCCATCCATCCCATTCTGTCCCCTGAATTGAATGCTTTTTGAAAAGTGGTAAACGGAATAAAAACCGCATTTTCCCCATCAATGTTGATGTTGTTATTGGGTTTGTAAATGCCAACAACGGAAAAGAATACCCCATTGATACGTATGTCCTCACCGATGGCATTCTCACCTTTTTCAAATAGTAGTTTGTAGGTTTCCTCCCCTATGACGCAAACTTTTTTGGAATCCTCCATATCATTGTTGTTGAGGAATCTTCCCTCAACCAGCCGCTTTTTGGTGATGTTGTCAATTTCCGGAAAGTCACCGTAAACAGTGGAACCGCTGGTTTGGCCTTTTCTGTAGACTGTGGTCACGTCGCGATGGCTGCCCAGTTCAATCCTCGGGGCCAAGACCTCTATTTCCGGAATCTGTTTTTTGAGTATCTCTGCATCCTCAAGCTTATAGCGTATGTTTCTGCCGCGTTCAAAACCTTTGTAGGGTTCCGAGGTGCTCTGTCCCCAAACAAAAAGACTGTTGGATGCCGTGCCGGCAAAGACCTTGTCAAACCCGTTGCTCATACCATTGGCCGACCCCAATAGCAGCACCAATATAAGCATGGCAAAAATGACCCCCAACATAGTCAAAAATGTGCGGAACATATTCTTGCCCAATGTGTGGAAAATTTCAGACCATAAATCCTTGTCAAATAGCCACATAATTATTTGTCACTTAATGCTACAATGGGTTTAACGTTTGCCGCCTTTATGGCCGGTATCAATCCGGCCATGACCCCTGCAATGATCAGCACTATGGTCGCTGTGATGACCGTTGATGCACTTACACTGGGATTGCTAAAGGCAGGTGTTTCAATATTGGGTCCGATAAGGGCGAGGATGATCCATGCAAAAACCAACCCTACAAATCCGGAAAGTGTAGTGATGAAAATGGATTCCAACAATACAAGGTTTATAATTTGTCTAGGTCTGGCCCCCAAGGCCTTTCTCACACCGATTTCCTTTGTTCTTTCTTTTATGGTGAAGACCATGATATTGCCAATGCCCACTATACCAGCGATCAAAATCAAAAAGCCCACTCCAATGCCAATGGCCTTCAATACCGCAGAAAAACTGCTGATGTCGTCAAAGGCCTCGGCATAGTTCCATACAAATAGACCGGATTGGTCCTCTGGGGAAACCTTGTGCCTCCGCTTCATCAAATCTTCCAACCGCCCCGAAAACTCCAACGCCTTGGTAAGATCATAGCTTGGGTTGTAGGTCAGCGCTATAATATTGATATCGTTGGTGTTGCCATAAATTCTTTGGTAGGTGCTAACTGGAGCATATACCCTACGCTCCGCATTGTCGTCCCCTTCATCAATAAACACACCAATGACCTTGAAAGGGAGGTTATTGAACTCCACGAACTTGCCAAGTGGATCCTCATTGTTGAACAAATCTTCGGCCACCTTTCGTCCGATGACAGCGACCTTGGCTTTGTTTATTTGATCTGCCTCATTGATGTACCTTCCTTGGGTAACTATGGTCTTTTCAATGATTTGATGGTCCGGATGGACGGCTTGCACTGGATACGAACCGGTCTCACTCTTGTATCTTGCAGTAATATTGGCATAATATCTGGCGCTGATGTACTCAATATCTTCGGGAAAGCTTCTTTTGATGTACTCAAGGTCATCATTTTTGAACTGGACGCGCCTTCCGGCCTCGAAACCGGCATAGGCCTTGGCCGTGGTTCCTGGCCTAACAAAGATGGAATTGGTGGCATCGTCGTTGAACTGGCCCACAAATCCGTTTTGCATGCCATTCACGGAAGCCAATAGCATGACCAGAATGAAGATGGCCCATCCCACTGAAAAACCGGTCAAAAAGGTACGGAGCTTGTTCTTTTTGATAGTGTTGAATATTTCTTGCCAAATATCCCGATCAAACATATTGGTCCGCCCTTACTTGTTTTACTTTTTTGTCTTCTACGATAACACCGTCCTTTAAGTGGACAATGCGCTTGCACATGTGGGCAATGTCCTCCTCGTGGGTCACCACCAAAATGGTGTTGCCCTCGTCGTTTATTTTCTGGATCAGGTCCATGACTTCATAGGATGTGGTACTGTCCAATGCTCCTGTAGGCTCATCGGCCAAAAGCACCTTGGGCTCGGCTGCCATGGCCCTTGCTATGGCCACACGCTGTTTTTGACCTCCAGAGAGCTCACTGGGCAAATGGGTGGCCCATTCCTTCAGGCCCACCTTTTCCAAATAATGAAGCGCCTTTTCTTGTCTTTCCCTTCTGGGGACTCCTTGATAGTAAAGTGGAAGGGCTACGTTTTCCAGGGCACTTTTATAATTGATCAAATTGAAGGATTGGAAAACAAAGCCGAGGAACTTGTTTCGATATTGGGCCGCTTTGGTCTCGCTCAGGTCCTTAATGGGCACCCCATCCAACGTGTACTCCCCGCTGTCGGCACCATCAAGCATGCCCAAAATGTTCAACAAGGTGGATTTTCCAGAACCTGAAGACCCCATAATGGCCACCAACTCCCCTGCATCAGCCTTAAAATTGATTCCTTTCAATACGTGGAGGGAATTGCTTCCCATTTTATAGGACTTGTGAAGGTCTTTGATTTCTATCATGATAATGCTATTGGATGCATAACCTTTAAACTCTTGTAATATGACTCACAAAGAGCTAAAATGTTACAAGATTTTTGTTTTTTGTTTTATACTAGTTGCTGTTTTCCTCTTCCTCTATGGCATTCCAGACCTTGATCTTATCCTCCATGCCAAGACCTGATTTCACCTCAACATAAATACCATCACTTACGCCAAGTTCAATGTCCCTTCGCTCAAACTGTTGTTCCCCGGTCTCTATTTCCACAAAAGGCTTTTTAGTGTCATCGTCAAATTGAATCAGTGCTTCTTTTAGGGCCAGCACACTGTCTGCACGTGCCAGGATTATGGAAGCATTGGCACTTAGTCCCGCACGGATGAACATGCTGTCCTGTTTTTTGAGGGTGCCCTTTATTTCAAACTGAATGGCTCCATTCTCCTCTTTTCCCTTTGGGGCAATATAGTCCAGCACAGCATCAAAAACTTTGTTTTCAATGGCCCCGACCGTAATTTCCAAAGGAAGGTCCTCCTTTATTTTTCCGACTTCGGATTCATCCACCTTGCCTTCAAAAATCATTTTGTCTACGTCGGCGATGGCCGCAATGGTAGTTCCTTCATTAAAGTTATTGCTCTCTATCACCTGGTTGCCCACTTCGACGGGAACTTCCAGCACCATGCCACTGACCGTGGCACGGATAAGTGTATTGGCGGCATTGCTCAATCCGCGTGTAGTGCCCGTCTTGACAATATCATATCGCTTGGTGGCAGCGTTATATGATTGTTTTGCCTGATCATAGGCCACTTGGGCACGTTCCAAATCAGCTTGTGAAATAACCCCTTTGTTAAAAATGGATAACTGTCTTTCGTAATTTCTTTTCTGATCATCCAAATTGATCTTGGCCTCATCGATAGCATTTTTGGCATCATTTAGGGCGTTTAGATTGGGAACTACCTTTATTTTGGCCAGCAGATCGCCTGATTTGACATAATCCCCGCCTTCCACATAAATTTCCTCAATTACTCCTGAGATATTGGGTTTTATCAGAACTTCTTCCAAAGGAAGAATGCTCCCAGTGGCCACGGCCTTTTTTACTATATTCTGCTTGGAGGGGGTCTCCACCTCGTACACGACAGGGTCTTCCGTATTCTTTTGGTACAAATAATACATGGAACCGCTAAAGACGACTACTATGAGTGCAAGAATGGTAATGGTTACTGATTTTTTCATTTTTATGCTATGGTTTTGATTGATTCTATTCTGTTCTAAGCGCCTCAATGGGTCGAACCCTGATGGCGCTATTGGCCGGTATGAACCCTGCCAAAAGACCCGATATGGTCAAAATAAACATGGCCCCGCCGACCACACCAACGCTGACGCTGGGGCTCAGGAACATATCCACTGGGCCAACGCTGTCCAAAAGTGAGTTGATTCCGTAAATGACCAAGGAACCAAAAATAATCCCTACCATTCCCGATATGACGGTGAGAAATATGGATTCCATCAATATTTGTTTTTTGATGGACCACGGTTGTTCCCCAAGGGCCCTGCGTATCCCAATTTCCTTGGTTCTTTCCTTGACCACGATGAGCATGATATTGCTAACACCGATAATTCCCGAAAGCAAAACCATTATCCCCACGATATAGGCCACGGCCTTGAGTGCCCCAAAAAGGCTCTCCACCCGATTGTATTGTTCATAAAGGTCAAAATACCCAATGGCCCGATTGTCCTCCGGGTGTACCTTATGTCGTTTGCGCATCAAATTGACAATATCCTCCTTGAGTATGGAAATGGAACTTTCATCCTTTGCGGTAATGGCCATCCAGCCGACTTCCTCTCCTCTATTGAATGCCTGTGAGAACGACGTAAAGGGCACAAAAATCTCTTTTTGGGCCTCTTCGCCATCACCATCGTTGCTATTTTTCTTATAGGTTCCAATAACCATAAAGTTTACCCCCTGGATTTTGATATAGGTACCCAAAGGATCCTCGCCTTTTTCATAAAGGTCGTTCTTGACACCTTGACCAATAATGGCCACTTTTCTTTTTTCGTTGATATCGTTGACATTAATGAACCGGCCCGAGGTCACGGTCATGGGGTCTTGATTGATGATTTCCGGATAATCGCCATAAATGTTGTAAGCGCCTGTGCGTATGCCCCTTACCACGTTGCCACCACCACGAAAACCTCCCAATTGGTTTCTCGGCGACACAAACCTTAGATTCGGGACATTGTCCCATATGGCCTGCACATCCGATATCTTGAATTCGAAACTTCTCCCTTTAGGGAGTCCTTCGAATGCTTTGGTGGTACTTCGTGTCCACATGAACATGGTATTGGTGGCTATGTCCCCGAAATCTTTGCGGATCCCATTCTCCAATCCTTTGCCCGCTGCCAATAGCACGATTAGAATAAATATTCCCCAGCTCACCCCAAAGGATGTGAGTAAGGTCCGCCCCACATTACTGGTCAGTACCTCCAAGATCTCCCGCCATCTGTCCCTGTTGAACATTTTACCTTGTTTGATTCAATTCGTTATTCATCCTTTAGCGATTCCACCACTTGAACTTTCGCCGCTCTCCAAGCGGGAACAAATCCGGCCAACGTCCCAGCAAGTATCAAGACCAATACCGTGGAAAATGCCACATTGAAGCTAACCGAAGGATTCACTACATAATCCACCTCCACGTTGGGGCCTACAATTTCCAGGAGTCCCATACTGAATATCAAGCCGGTAAAACCCGAAATTGCGGTCACGAAAATGGATTCCTGCAGGATCATGCCCACGATGGACCATGGTTTGGCGCCAAGGGCTTTCCTTATTCCAATTTCCCGGGTACGTTCACGGACCACGATCAACATTATATTGCTAACGCCGACCACTCCCGCAATAATGGTACAGATTCCAACAAACCAAAAGAATATTTTGATGTTTCCCGTAAGTCCATAATACCGCTTGGCCTCTTCCATGGCACTCCAGACCTCCATGGCACCATTGTCATCGGGAGCCACGGTATGCGCCTGCTGTAGATATGTCCTGAGGTTCTTCTTGAAATCAACGGCCTGCGCCACGGCTTCGTCAAAATTTTCCACGGGAGGAAGGGTAAAGGACATGTTGTTTATGCGATTGCCTCCATTGAATACGCGCTGGGCCGTTGTTATCGGAATATAAATCCGTTCTTCTTCCCGATCCCGCATCTCGCCAAAAACACCAACAATCTTAAAGGGGATTCCAGAGATATCAATAAACTCCCCCAAGGGCGAATCCACATCGGTGAAGACATCCTTTTTGATTTTATTTCCGATGATCGCCACTTTGCCGATTGAGACTTCGTCTTGGTAATTGATGAAACGACCTTCCCTCATTACGGGGCCTTCAATAAATTGAAAATCGGATGAAACTCCCTGAATGCTATAGACCAAAGCCTCTTTGCCATAGTTTACATTCACGTCGCGAACAAATATCCGAGGTGATTCATACTCAATGACATCGTTGAACATGGAACTGGCCGTTTCGAAGTTTTCGTTGATGAATTGGATCCTGCGCCCTGGATTGAGCCCCTTAAATTCTTTTGAAGTCACTCCCGGCCACGCCCATATACTGGTTGTGGCATCCTCTTTAAACTCATGTTCCACGCCATTTTGCATGCCTTGGCCAAATCCCAATAAAATGACAAGGATAAATATTCCCGATGCAACGGAAAGACCTGTTAAAAAGGTGCGGAGCTTGTTCTTTCGTATGGTGTCAAATATCTCTTGCCACCTTTCAATGTCGAACATGGGTCAGTGTTTGGATTTGATTGATGAATTAAAAAGCGTACGAGTATAAGATAAAGATTCTAAGGCATTGTTACACTTTTTGAAAAGAAAATTTAACAATTGGTCTTTCAAGCCCTCATTTTCTTGTAAATGAAGTAAAAAAGGGCGACCACAAGAAGATAGGGGATGGCCATTAGGTATACAATTCCATTATTGATGCCCTCTGCGGTTTTTCCATCGGCCTCACTTTCCACCACCGCTCGGCACATGGCGCATTGTGCTTCCATGATCTGGGGAAGTACCAAGAAAACAAGCAGCAATAGGAAAATCTTCGTCCTCATGGGTTGTCAATACGGATAATAGGGTGAAATCATTAAGTAAACCAACACTCCGGTAATGGCGACATACAACCAAATGGGAAAAGTAAACCTGGCCCACAACCGATGCATGATGAAATCTCCCAAATAGGCCTTGGAATATGTTATCAATACCAACGGAATCACCGAAATGGACAATACAATGTGGGTGAGCAGTATAAAGTAGTAGACATATTTTAAAGGACCCTCTCCTCCATAAACGGTTGATTCGGATGTCATGTGATAGGCAACGTACATGATCAAGAACAGCACTGATAGGGCAATACAGGTATTCATCAATCTTTGATGCACCTTGCGCTTGCCTTTTTTAATGGCCACAAGGGCCAATATCAAGAGAAGGGCCGTAAAACCATTAATGCTTGCGTAGATTGGAGGCAAAAATGACAAGGGCTCGGCATTAGGAATCTTGTAGGCAAAGAGCACCACAACCACAAGGGGAACTGCAACCGACACAATGGTGATCCATCTGTTGAAATTTTTGGCTTTTTGTAAACTATTTTCCATTATTCCTCCAAAAGTTTTTTAATGTCTTCCTTGAGCATGGTAATCTGCTGCTCTTCGCCTTCGGCGTTCGCACCTTGTTCTTCCGTGATTGTTCCCCGATAGTAGATCAATGGATTTCCGTATTCGTCCTTGCGGGACCTAATGTATCCATTTTTGTCGATCAACGCGAACATTCCCGAATGCTCAAAACCACCTGGGGCATCTTCCACCTCATTGGCCAAAATATAAAAGCCTTCCTGTGCCAGCGCATAGATTTTAGCCTGGTCCCCGGTAAGCAAATTCCAATCTTTATCGACAATGCCATATTTATTGGCATAATTTTTCAATACGGAAGGGGTATCATATCTTGGATTTATGGTGAAGGATACCACTCCAAAATCCTCTTGGTCCTCAAACGTGTTCTGCAATTCCACCAGGTTTTTGGTCATGATCGGGCAAATGGTCGGACATGTTGTAAAGAAGAACTCAGCTATATACACCTTTCCCAAATAGTCCTGGTTGGTCACGAGCGTACTGTCTTGATTTATGAAGGCAAAGGGCGGCACACTTCTTTTTTGCCCATTGTTCAAAATAAAGCCTACTTCAGCCGTTTTGCTCATGGAACTCATGCGGTCCTTATCCACAACATCACCTCCCTTTACCCTTTTGGTTATCTCGTACACCGCAAAAATTCCAAATAGTAGAATAATTGCAGAGACCCAGACGTAGGTATACTTTTTTTTCTTATTTGCTCCTGTCGGCATTGTTCTTTTTTAAGGCCAATCGATATTCAGCAAGGATGATCTTAACATCGTCCTCCATTTTGTTGTTCAATTCCGCTACGGATGTGGTGTTGAAACCATATTTGATGCCCTCATCCTCATCGTCCTTTCTTCCCCGTAAACTTCGTTCCTTATCTATTATGAAAACATAGGGTGTGGATAAATCATCATCCAACTCCAAATTGGTCTTCATCTGCGTGAAGAAGTATTTTATCCCATCCTCTGTGCCGTAGGCAAAATTCCATTTGTCAACCTCGGAAAGTTTCCCGAGTTCTTTTTTCAATGCTTCTGCGCTTTCTTCATTCCCCTCTGGAACAACCATCACTATCTGAAAGTCCCTGAACTCACTAAAACGTTTGTATATTTTTTGGTTAAGGTTAAAAGCGTTGCCTTTTTTTTTATCGGGTTGATTGCCCAAAAAGCCCAAAATGGTAATCTTGCCATCCAAACTAGTATTTTGGTCCATGGCCAACAAGTCGGGAATGTTCTCGGTAAGCACCGGCAACCTTCCAAAATTGTTCACTCCCGAAGCAAAGAAAAGGTATGCCACCAACGGAAACACAAAGAGAACCACTAAAACAAAAGTCTTTTTCATAACAAGTGGACTACAAAATTAAAAAAGACGGTTGGGAAACCGTCTTTTTATCTTGTTAATAATGCTTTAGAAATCCCATGCCATAAATCCGTCCTTGAACACATTGTAGATGTAGTCGGCCTCAAACAACAGGATAAATATCAGATAGCAAATCAAGAATATTGGTGTCCACACCACTGCTCTTCGCAAGGAACTTTTTTCATCGCGCAAGTGCATGAAATCCCAAGCGATGTAATAGGCCTTTACCAAGGTCAATATGATAAAGATCCAGTTGAGGAGTTTCATCCCGATCAAATAATTGGAGGTCAAAAAAGCAGGCTTGGCAATACCCAAACCGACCTCAACTGCTGTAACGATGGAAAGAAAAATCAAAACGCCCCAAATCTTTTGGGTATTCGACTTGAATTTTAAGAGTCCTCTGAAAATCTCGAGTTTATGTTCGTGTGCCATTGAAACGTAAATATTTTATACCAAATAAAAGAATGTAAATACAAATACCCAGACCAAATCCACAAAGTGCCAGTACAATCCCACTTTCTCAACCATTTCATAGTGTCCCCGGCGTTCATAGGTTCCCAGGATGATATTGAAAAATATAATGATGTTGATCACAACACCAGAAAATACGTGGAATCCGTGGAACCCAGTTATAAAGAAGAAAAAGTCTGCAAAAAGACGGCTTCCATATTCATTGTGGATAAGATTGGCCCCTTCGACCACCTGGGTGGCCTGTGCAAGTTTCTCAAGGGATTCCTGCCTATTCAAGACTGTTTTCTCCCCTTCCTCATTGATCGTTTCGGTACGGATCAGGATATTTGGGGTCGACTTAAAGCCTTCAACCACTTCTTTCAAGGAAAAGGAAGTTTGGTATCCCTCTCCCTGGAACCATACCCCAACACTTTCGGTATGCTTCACCCGTTCCTCTGGAAGCGTTTTGGCAAAGTCGGCCAAGCCAGCCCTTTCCCCGGTTTCGGCATTCACGAATTGCAATATCCTACCACCTTTTGTCTCCAATGCGCCGTAATCCCCTTTAATGAAGGTAGCCCATTCCCATGCTTGGGAACCAACGAAAATGGCACCGCCTATAATGGTCAGGAACATGTATAAGATCACTTTTTTCTGCATCATTCGATGACCGGCATCCACAGCAAGTACCATGGTCACGGAAGACATAATCAGTATAAACGTCATGAATGCCACATAGATCATGGGATAGTTCCCATGAAAAAACGGTACGTGGGTAAAAACTTCATCCGCAATGGGCCATGTTTCGATAAACTTGAACCGCGAGAAGCCGTAAGACACCAAAAAGCCAGAAAAGGTCAGGGCATCAGAGACAATAAAGAACCACATCATCATTTTTCCGTAGCTGGCGCCCAAGGGTCTGTTTCCTCCTCCCCAAACGCTGCCTTCAGTATCGGTAGTTACCGTTGCATCCATATATTAAGGTCGTTTTAATAAAACTTTCACAAATTTACACCTTTTGACTAATTCGAAAAGATAATCTTCAATGAAAAGTGCTTCTTCCCGATTTTACTTCACGAAATACATAAATAGTATCAAATAGACCCACAAAAAATCCAAAAAGTGCCAGAAGGTCGCCCCCAATTCCAGTCCCAACATATTGCCCTTGACATATTTACCACGCATTTGCTGTACCAGCACGACCAACAATGAAATGATTCCTGCAACGAGGTGCACTATGTGCACGGCGGCAATCAAGAACACATAGGACATTTTAATATTGCTGGTCGGCCCGGTAAAATAATATCCGTTTGCCAGCATTTGGGAGAAGCCCTTAAACTGCAATATAATGAAGGTGGCTCCCAGGGCCAACGTGACCAACAAAAATAATGTGGCCTGCTTCTGCGAGTTCCTTGACACGGAGCGTTTGGCCAAAATATAGGTTAAACTACTCAATGCAATTACCAGTGTACTTATAAAAAAGGCTTGGGGCAATTCCAGGTCACTGACCCAATCCTCGCGCTTGCTGCTAACGATGTAGGCACTGGTCCACCCGGCAAATCCCATGATCAAACTGGCAATGCCGAACCAGAGCATCATTTTTTTCGCCCTTTTGTTCTTTTCCTCTATGGTTCCCTGGGTCAAATCCATTTTTTAACTTATAAATTTATCAATAACATAAATTATTTGAATCAGTGAAATGTAGGTAACACTGGCCAGCATCAATCTTCTTGCCGAGGTGTTGTCCCTGATCTGGTAGAGCCGCAATGCGAAAAAGAGCATGACCAGTCCAGACAACAGCACAATTATCGCCGCGGGGATGGATAAATGCAGTCTTCCCGTAATACCGAATGCCGGAACCACGGAGATGACAATCATCCAAATGGTATACAAAATGATCTGGAAGGCTGTCCCAGCATCCCTTTTCCCGGTGGGAAGCATTTTGAAGCCCCCTTTTTTATAATCATCATGCAACATCCATCCCAAGGCCCAAAAATGCGGAAATTGCCAAAAAAACTGAATCATGAACAAGGTTCCGGGTTCAATACCAAAATCGTCGGTGGCGGCCACCCAGCCAAGCATAAAGGGTATGGCACCGGGAAATGCACCAACAAAGACCGAAAGGGGGGTCTTTGTCTTTAATGGGGTATACACACTGGTATACAAGAAAATGGAAATGGCCCCGAACATGGCAGTTTTTGGGCTTAAAATATATAGGGAAACTATGCCCAATATGGTAAGTGCAATGGCAATGCCCATGGCCGTCCTTACCGTCATCCGTCCCGATGGAATGGGGCGATTTCTGGTGCGCTTCATCAACGCATCCAAGTCTTTTTCAATGACTTGGTTATAGGCATTGGAGGCCCCGACCATACAATATCCCCCAAAAGCAAGCAGGGCAATGGAAAAAAGGTCTACTTGATAGGCTCCCAAAAAATACCCGGCAATGGATGAGAAGACGACACTGACGGCCAGCTTCGCTTTGGTTATTTCCTTGAATTCTGAAAAGATCAAGGATATGGAATTGTTTTTTACAGAGCCTACGGCAGATTTCATCCACAAAGGTAATTGGCTGGCAAAGATAGGGTCAGCTACCATTTTTTCCAACCTTGTTGATGTTTATATTGGTCTGCAAACAATCATTTTGGACAAAACAAAAAAGCCCTGACAGTTACATCAGGGCTTTTTCAGATTCCCGCCGCAGCGGGAACACCAATATTTTATTGCAGTTTAAAGGTAATCGGAATACTAAAAGGTACTTTCACCGCTCTACCCCGTTGCTTCCCAGGGGTCATTTTGGGTAATTTTTGGATGATGCGCAATGCTTCGGCCTCCAAGTTTTTGTCCGGGCCACGCATCCTGATGTTTCCTATGCTTCCATCTTTCTGAATAACAAAGATTACGTTCACCCTTCCTTGAACTCCCATTTCCTGGGCAATTTCGGGATAACGGAAATTTTTACGGATGTGCTGCTGCATCATGTCCTGAAAACAGGCCTTTTTATCACTTGCCCCCTCACATCCAGGGAACACAGGAACGTCTTCAATAACCGCAAATGGAACGGAAATATCCTCTTCCACTTCATCGACCTCAACATCTTCCACTTCCACAACTTCCTCTTCCTGACTGGTTTCGGTGGATTCAATAACGGTTTCCTCCACTTCCTCTTCATCCTCAACAACCTCGATTACCTCGGGAGCGGCCGGTGGAGGTGGCGGTGGTGGTGTTTTTATCTGCTCGGTCATCGGCACTTCCTCATCCAATTGATCTTCAACATTCAAAGCGATGTCGTAATCATTCCCCCTATCATATTTTTTCCACTCCATGGCACCATAAACAACGCCCATGACAGCGGCCAGACCTATAACGAAATATAGGGTGCTGTTTTTTCCAACATCCGCTTTTGGATTCTTCTTTAGTTCCATTTCTTAACTTTTAGTGTTTGCTAATTTAATTATTAATTGCCTAAATAAACAATTAAATTTTCCATTTTAACTGCCTTTCTTTGGAAAAATACCATCGAATTGACCCTATTCCTGCGATTGCGCCAATGGTATTTGCCAGAACATCCCCCATTTCGGCCATACGATCTTCCGTTAGGGTATATTGTAGGACCTCAATTAATATGCCATACGCAATGGCAAAGCTGACCATATACCATGTTGTCTTTTGAAGGGTCCAATCTCCTTTGGTCTGCTCACGGACAAAGAGACATCCCAGGACCGAGAACATTAGATAGAATATGAAATGGGTAATCTTGTCGGCATAGGGGATATCCAATTTTCCTGCATCCAGCTCCATCCCAGAAAAAGAAAATAAGCTGAGGACCGTAATCAGCAGCACCCAGCTTATAAACAAAAATGTAAAGACATATTTTTTAAGCACCTATCAATGCTTTGTAGTCTTCATCGCTCATTAGGTCCTCAACTTCGGAGGCATCACTGATTTTTATTTTGATCATCCAACCCTCGCCATACGGATCGGAATTTACTTTTTCGGGCTCGTCCTCAAGTGTTTCATTAAACTCGATAATTTCCCCACTTAGTGGCAAGAAAAGATCCGAAACTGTTTTCACTGCCTCCACGGTGCCAAAAACTTCTTCTTTGTCCAAGGTTTCGTCCACGGTCTCGACCTCCACATAGACAATATCCCCCAATTCTCCTTGGGCAAAATCCGTAATGCCCACGGTGGCAATGTCGCCGTCAATCTTTACCCATTCGTGGTCCTTGGTGTACTTTAAATCTGATGGTATGTTCATTCCATTAAGTTTGAATTAGTCAATGAACAAATGTAACGGATCATGGATAGGTTTTCAAACAAACTTGGCTACAAAATTCACCAAAGGGAGACAACTTAAAGGGATCAGTTGCCAAAGTTATACCGCAAGGTGAACCCTGTGTTAATGGTTGTCTGCGGAAAAGCTGTGGACACGGCGAATTCGGAGAACGAATGATCATAAAAGAAAAGTGCGTTCAAATTTTTGCTGAGGGCATAGTCGGCCGTAAATTTAATGGACATCAATTGCTGACCGGAAGTAATCTGATTGTTGTCAATATCCAAATTGCGGATGATGGTGATATTATCCCGTAGGGATAGATCGGCCTTAAGGTTCAAGTCTCCCTTTAATCTAGTTTTTTCGCCACCGATATTGGTCACAAACTTCACGTCCTTGAATCGATATCCCAAGCCGAGCGTGTATTCCTTTCCGTTTATTTCCGTCAACAGGTTGTTATCAAAACTCAAGGAGAGTGTTCTATCGGTTCGCACCTCGGCCAAAAAGCTGAAGGAGTTGGTCATTTCAAAATCAACCCGCATCAGTGGATTGAACTGATCTGTCAACACCACATTATTGATGATATTTTCTGGAAGACGGTCTTCGGTCTCGGGATCAAAAGCGGTATTCTCCCTTTCTAGGTTGGTTTGGAACGAATTGATGCTATATGCAGCTCGATATCCATGGCTTAAAGAGAAGCGCTTGAATTTTTTTCGGAACCATTTGTTCTTCATCAGCCCAGTATATTTTATGTTCCAATTGGGAATGGGAATCTCGCGGAAGGCATCCAAGTTCACCCGGTTCACATCCTGGCCCGTATATGCGGCAAAGAAAGCGGGCAGGAGCACCTCTTGCTGCGTTTTCCCATAACGCTGGGGAAATCCATCCTCATCCAACGTCCCCGGACTCTCCCCACGGTCGGACACCAATCTGTTGGCGATGGTAATCCGGTTTTGCTTGAAGGTCTCAAAAGTTTCGGAATCGAACTCATCACTCTTGTTGAAAACGGTCCCTATCATCATGGTGGAAATGCTAAAATTGCCAAAATTGTTCCCCAATAGGTTGACATAGTCCAATTGACCATTATTGTCAAGATCCTCAACCCTAAAATTCTCCTGATAACTATTCGATATTTGCCTGTCAGCAGTCAAATCTATGGTCAAATCGGGAGTGGGCTGTGCGGTTGCCGTAATGTTCAGCTGCTTGTTCGAGGTCTGCATGTACTGGGAGTTGAACTCGGGAAAAGTGGTCAACCAACCATTTCTGGCCGCTTCAAACCGCACATCGGCCTGACTTCCAAACACGAAGCCCAGCGTGGGACGGGCCGTGCCAATAAAACCAATGGACTGGGTATAGCCAGGCAACACCTTACCGTTGTTTTCACTATAGTTTACATTTACTCTTTTTACCATGGTAACAATATCCACCACGGTATTGAACGCCTTACCAGTCTTTTTGGGTGTTTTTTCGTTGGAATCGCTGGCCGGATTGCCAGCCTTGTCCCTGCGGACAGCAGCCTGGGTAGCCGTAACTTTTCCGTCTTGTTTTTTTAATCCCAAAAAATCATACAAACGCTGCATGCCCAGGTTTGCCGTTATGTTATGGGTATTTGCATTCTGGATGGTATTAATATCCTCTCCAGCCACCTCAATGAGAGCATCTCCGCCCCGTTGCCAGTCAAAATTGCTGGTGTAGGTATATTGTGCATTGATGAAATTAAGGAACGGAAACTTACTGAAGGGCAGTTCGTAGTTCAATTGCATCTGTTGTGAATGCCTGTTGGGCTCGCCGATATCAAAAAAGCCGTCCCAAAGGTCCAAAGCCTGGTCAATTCCAGAATCGGGGTCATCATCAACATTGAAATAGTTACGGACAATATTGTTGTTGGAGGTCGTCAAGTTCAGGCGCAAGGATCTGCTTAAACTATAGTTCAAAGCATATTGCCAGTTAAAGAGATAGTTCCGTTGCTGTAGCAAGGGCAAATCTAAAAGGTCAGCGTTGTTATCTCCTTCAACTGCTCGAAACTTTTGTTGATTAAAAGATCTGTTATAATTGGCATTGACCGATAGGCTGGTGGGCAACACGTTAAAGTTCAGCTCTTTTAACCATTGCCAGTATCGGCTCATGAACAGGGAATCTTTTTTGGCAAAAGGAGCCACGCTAGCGGGCTTGAAGTTATGGTTGTACACAAAACCTGTGTTCACATTTTGATCGCGAAGGTCCGCCACTTCAAAATCTCTGTGATTGGTTTCGTTGTAACTGTAGTTGAACGTAAAGTTTTCTATATCGAAGAAATTTTCCTTGGCTTCCTCTCCTCTGTTTTTTCTTACTCCAATAAGATTAATACTGGTTCGCTTGGTATAATCTTCTGCCCTCTTTCTAGTGTCTTCGGCTTTTTCCGGTGTATCAGCCGCTGCAATCAGGTCATCAAGCTTTAAATCGTCATATACGGGATCAAACTCCGGGGTGATCAGCGTTTCGGATATGCCATAGTTGAACGGCAATTGCAGGTTCCATTTTTTGGGAAACAACTGGCCCACATTTACATTGGTGACCACATCGTAGGATATGGCATCTTCCCTAGATCGCTCATTGGGCATTTGATCTATGGAACCAAACCCAGAGGTGCTCTTGCTTCCCGTTGCGGTAACATTGGCAAAATCGGCCATGTTGGCATCCAAAGCGGCAATGGCGGCCCAGCCTCCCTTGTTATCCAATCCGGCCAAGCGAAGCTCGTTGAACCACACTTCACCACGGGCGGGCAAATCATCAATGTTCTTTACCCCGACCATCATACCCCGGATACTTCCCAGGGAAGGATTACCCCGAATCCCAATTCGAAGCCTGCCCAAAGTCCTAGGGGCAAATTCATCAACGAGCACTGCCTCGCCATCAATGATCTCATAATAATTGATGGTGCTAAGGGTCTGCTCGGCTATACCTCTGGATTTTACCTTGTTCAAATCACTCAGGGCAATATCGATTTCATTTACATCCGGCCAAATCTGATCGGCCGACGTCACGTTGAATGGTGTAAACTGAAGGGGCAATTCAATTTGATAAAAGTTCTCTGAAAAATCCGTTCCAATTCGAAGAAAACCCACCAAAGGTGTATCATCGTCGGAATAGTCACCGTTCAGAATTTTTTCGGCATGCATGAACATTTTGATGCGCTGGTACTGCCGGACATCAATGTTCACATTTTTGAAAACTCCTCTTGCATCCTGGGATTCCAAATTTTCAACCACAAAGGACAGTGATTGCTCGTTCTGCCTGATGATGGTATTGTTGTTGTTCAATTGCTCACGAACCACCCCGGGAGGCAATACATAGGGTATGGGTTGTCTTCCAAAGTTCTCTTCGATATTGACCGTGTTCACATCCACAACGGTTCCATCATCCGATGGATCATTGTCCACATCGGGGGGCTGCAACGAATTGGTATAGGTACGCCAATCGCCCCGAACCAAATCCAGTGTGGCAAACCGCAGAACAACATCATCTGTAAATCCTGTGAGGTACATCCTCATAAAGCTGATGGACCTAAAGTCGGTGATCCCACCAACGGCATCGGTAAAATCGCTCAACGGAATTTTATACTGGATCCAACGTCTATTGAGTTGGGTTCCGTTGGGCAAGGTTGGGGTAAGGCCTTCCCTAATGTCGGTCACATATTGATCATCAATGGTGGTATTGGGCCTGATCTGGATGCGATATTCGTAGTAGCTATTTACCGTGTTCATGGTCAAATCCCGGTCAATGTCCTCCACGTCGGGCAAGGTCGTGGAACCCCGATTGGTATTGGTAACCGCCACAGGAGAGTTTCCATCTGGGTTGTTGAAGTCGAAATAGCGCTCTAAAATGCTACCATCCCGGTTTAGGTAGTATTGGTAGTTGTCCAAAGCAGGGTCATCTGCAGGACCGTTGTAAATGGCCTGTTCATCGGCATCGTCAAGACCATCGAGCCCCACATCTTGCAAGGTTCTGTTGGTTTCATCGGCATCAAAGGCATAAACCAAGGATTGCGTGGAAGGCACCTGCCCCCAAATGGTTGTCCTGGGAATCTCATTGTTTGTGCTGGCGGGCAAACCATTTTCATATTGTTTCCTACCATCCTTCAAAATATCCTCGGAAATATTCCCCAGGTTCAACACCAGTTCTCCTGCATTCGTATCGGTGGTCTGTCCGTCCACATAGGGGTCCAAGACCCAGAATTGGACAAATTCCACGTTGGACTGTTCAAAATTGGTGCTGCTTATCGGGCGCATTATTCCGGCCCATTTATCGTCAGGGGTCTCGGTTTCAAAGCTGGGGTTGGCGTTGTATGGTCCTTTTTGGTTGGGATAATAAACAACGTCCAGTGTGCTCTGCACCTGTGTCTGCCCCTGGGCAATATCGGTTTCAGAGAAGACTTCATCAATGAACACCCTACGGGTGGCGTTTAGGGAAATGTCATTGTCTGAAAGTCCGGTCGGGCGCTGGTTGGTATAAAATATAGGGTCGATGGTGTACCAAGCCATTTTGGCGCGCTCAAATCCAACGTCGATGTCGGTCCGGTCCTCCAAAAACTCAACCGGCGGACTCGCCAAGGTCCATCCCAATGAGGAACGGATATCTATCAAGGCCTGCGCCCCTTCAAAATCGTCCAAATAGGTGGTTGTCTCTCCTTGAAAATCGGCATTCTTTGGTGAATTGGGCTTCAAAAAGGCCACCTCGCCCCGCAGCGACAGGTTGGATGGTACATCAGTGTCAATATTGGGCAGCTTGTTAGCTAGTCGTGTCAGGAAGGGAATCTCGGTGCTAAAGTTCCCGTTCAAACCAAAAATTGTATTGTTCACGGGTTCCACGCCAAAGTTCGATTTTTGGGTCAACGGTCGTTCGTTCAAATTTAGAATGGTCCCTCCCATTACAAAATTTTCATTGAACCGGTGTTCCACATTGATTCCGGTAAACCTACGTGTCTGCTGTCCGAAGACGGCATTGTTTTCCACAGAAATATTTATTGGGGTATTGGAAGCGGCCAAACTGGGATCCAAAATCTGAACTGTCCCTGCCTGATAGTTCACGGTATAATCGATGCCCTCCTGCAATTGCCTCCCACCGGCCGTAACGCGTACCGAACCCCGGGGCACATTGAACGCCCCTATGGGAATACCATTGTTTCCGGTCGATTTATAACGCCCTTTTATTTGGAACCTGTTCTTTTCGGCATCCTGCAATGAGGCGGCCTTGGTCTTGGCATACATATTTCGGAACACGTAGCGCTGCTGGTTCACATTGTAGCCTTGATCGTTGTCCACATCGTACACCCCTCCACCGAGTTGTCCAAAAAGGAACTCGCCAAAGGGTTCCACCTTGGTAAAGATGATTCTTCCAGACTGCGGGTCCACGGTAATGCCAGGCACATAATCAAAAAAGCCGTCGCCTCCCGCTTGAATGTCGTTGTAAATATTCAAACGGTCTAAATTGAAAACGGACAGCAATATTCTATCCTCAAGCCCATTGGGCCATCCGGCATTGGGATCAACCGGGGTAATGTAGTTTCGGGGCGTTGGGTCTGAATATAAAATATTCAATTTGAAATCCTCCTGATCCAATTGAAAGGCTCCGGTAGAATAAATGTTCTTCATCATCAAATCCCAAATGGGATCATCCACATTGGTGATGTTGCTCTTCAGCATTTTAAGGATGAGCGTGTTGTTCTCGACTATCGGATTCACCCCGCCACTCACCGTTGTGGCATCCACACCGCCGTTGGCAAACTCCCCCACTTGGAACACTTCGCCATTAAAAGTATATTGGAAAGCCACCCCCAATACCTCATCGTTGCTCAACCGCTGGTTCAGGGAAATGTATCCCAATTGGGTATTGAGCTGATAGTCCCTGCCCTGTTCCAATTTTCTGGCATTCTCCAGAATGGCATAATCGAATCCTTGGTTCACGGGGTATCCTGGAATATTGAATCCAGACTCAACGGTAGCGATATCGCGTATGGCCTGTGTAAGTGCTCCTGTTCCAATTTGATTGGGGTCATAATCGTTGGCCTGGTTCTGTGGAAGCTGGGTAATAATGGCAGAGGGATTAAAAAATCCGGCAGGATCCCCGTTGTTTCTTCCAATTCGGGTCTTCTCCTCCAGTGCCTCCCCCAAATCCTGGATGGCCACAACATTCCTAACGTTTAGGGTCTGTTGGTTCCTGTTGGTCACCCAAACCTCCAATCGCGTGATCTGTATCTGGCTCCGAATGAACGGATAGTCCGCAAGGGCCCGGTCATAATTGTCCCTAAAGTATTGTGCCAAAAAGAAGTGTTTGTCCTCATCATAGTCCAATGCGGTCAATGCAAATTCGTTCAAGGTGCCGCCGCCCTGGGCCACCACGGTGTTGTTTTGGGACCGCTGTTCCGAAAACACGGCAGTAACGGAGGTCTTTCCAAACTGAAGTTGGGTCTTTACACCAAACAGGCTCTGCGCCCCCGTGATCAGGGAACTGTTCAGTGGCATGTTCACATTACCTATCTCAATTTTACGGAGTATGTCATCCTCGGTAGGCGTATAATCCAATTTTACCAGGTTTTGAAAATCGAAGGTGGCCTCGGTATCATAATTGGCGGTTACCTGAAGACGTTCACCAACTTTTCCCAACAGGCTCAAACTGATCCTCTGGTCAAAATCGAACGATAGGTTGGTCCGGTTCCTGGGGGAAAGCGCTGGATTGTCGTTCTTCTGCCAAAGTACCCCCAAATCCATTGCGACTGAACCCTGGGGTATTACCTCAATGGTATTTCCGCCAAAAATGGATTCGAAAAAGTTGCTGTTGACATAAAAATTGGGCAATAGATTCTTTCTGGCTTCTTCACTACCCTCCTTTCTGCCCGTAAAAGCGTCAATTTTGCTCTTGAAATAGGATTTCATCTGCTCCTTGCGGACCAATTCAAAATATTGCTCGGGGGTAAGAATTACCGGATAGTTGATGTTGAAATCCCCAATACTTTCAGTGTAGATATAGCGATCCGTTTTGGGGTCATAGGTATACTTGGCAATGATACTGTCAGGGTTTTCCAATATGAGGCGTCCAAGTTCAACTCCGGTTTTCACCGAGTCCTGGACCTGCTCATTGGTTTCCTGCCCCATCAAGATGGTGGTGAAAAGAAAACTTATGAAAAAGAAAAAGTGCCTAAATCTTGACGATCTAAGTATTGGTTTTGCCCCTCTTTTCAAACTAGTTACAAATTTTTCAGCGCCAATTTTATAATGTCCTCCACGCTTAACGATGGGTCTTGTGACAACACCTTGTCCACTATCCTTTCGGATTGTCTTCTGGCGAAGCCAAGAACCTCTAAAGCAGATAACGCTTCTTCTTTATTTGTATTGTTTGATCTAGACGAAACTTCGCCCATATCCTGGACATTCAAAATCTTGTCCTTGAGGTCCAAGATTACACGCTGGGCAGTCTTTGTGCCTATACCCTTGACGGACTGTATGGAAAGCACGTCGCCATTGGCAATGGCATTCTTGACATCCATTGGGGAAAGGGAGGACAACATGGTCCTGGCAGTGCTTGAACCCACCCCTGAAACGGAGAGCAACAATCGGAAAATCTCACGCTCCGATCTTTCCGCAAAACCGAATAAGGTATGCGAATCTTCCTTGATAAGCAAATGGGTGTACAATTGGATATTCTCCTGGTCCTTCAACAAGGAAAAGGTGTGCAGTGAAATGTTCAAAAAGTATCCCACACCATTGCATTCCACTATCACATGGGTTGGGTTCTTTTCGACCAGTTTTCCTCTAAGATGGGTAATCATTTGGTATTGTTTTGGTTAGACTGGACGCAGCACGCTATTCGCCCATTCGTGCTTTCCGGCGCTTTTCCCGTTCCTGGGCATCGATAACGGCCACAGCGGCCATATTCACCATTTCATCCACACTGGCACCCAATTGCAATATATGGACCGACCTTGGCAAACCTACCATAATCGGGCCGATGGAATCCGCTTTATTCAATCCCTTCAACAGTTTATAGGTTATGTTGGCCGATTCCAAATTTGGAAAAATAAGCGTGTTGACTTTTTTGCCGGCCAGCTTGGAAAATGGAAAATTGTTATGGCAAAGTTCCTGGCTAAGGGCAAAGTCGGTCTGAATTTCACCATCGACAACCAAATCAGGGTTCCTTTCGTGAAGAATCCGAACCGCTTCCCTTACTTTTTGTGCATTGGGATGGTTCGATGACCCAAAATTGGCATAGGAAAGCAGGGCCATGACAGGGTCAAATCCGAAGGTACTGGCCACATTCGCCGTCATTTGTGCTATTTCTGCAAGTTCCTCGGCATTGGGGTCTATGTTGATGGATGTATCCGCCAAAAACAGAGGCCCCCTTTCAGTGATCATGATGTTGACCGTGGAAGCATTTTTCACATCCTTGGCTCGACCCAAAACCTCAAAAACGGGTCGCAACACCTTTGGATATGCTCTGGAATAACCCGAAATCATCCCATCTGCATCACCCTCCAAGAGCATCATGGCACCAAAATAATTGCGTTTGCCCATGCTCACCCGGGCACTATATTTGGTCTCCCCTTTACGTTTTCTGGTTTCCCAAAGTTTCAGGGCATATTTCGTCCTCATATTGCTGAACTCATCCGAACGTGGGTCTATGATCTGCACTTCGGCATCAAAATCGAGCTCTTCCTTGAGGTTTTCAATAGTCTCCTTATGACCCAACAAAATAGGCTCCGCAATTCCCTCATCATGAACTATCTGGGCTGCTTTCATCACATCCAAAAGCTCAGCTTCGGCAAAAACGATACGCTTTGGGTTTATTTTCGCCCTGTTGTGCAGCATTCTTACGACCTTATTATCGTTCCCCGACCGTTGATAAAGTTCCTCCTCATACTTTTCCCAATTCTCTATTGGTTCCTTGGCCACTCCACTTTCCATGGCCGCTTTGGCCACCGCAGGTGGAATTTTGGTGATCAATCGGGGGTCAAAGGGTTTGGGAATGATGTAATCCTTGCTAAAGGTCAACCTCGTGGTGTCGTAGGCAATGTTCACCTGTTCGGGAACGGGCTCCCGGGTGAGTTCCGCCAATGCTTTCACCGCAGCCATCTTCATTTCCTCATTGATCTTGGTGGCCCTAACATCCAAAGCTCCCCTAAATATGAATGGGAAACCCAATACATTGTTCACCTGGTTGGGATGGTCCGAACGGCCCGTTGCCATGATGATATCTTTCCTTGTTTTAATGGCCAAGTTGTATTCTATCTCGGGATCTGGATTAGCCATGGCAAAAACGATGGGATCCTTGGCCATGGATTTTAGCATCTTTGGGGTCAGGATATTGGCAATGGAAAGACCAATAAAGACATCTGCGTCTTTCAAGGCCTCTTCCAGTGTATCTATTTTTCGGTCCGTGGCAAACTCAAGTTTTTCTTCTGACAGGCTTTCTCGATCACTTCGGATTACCCCTTTGCTGTCCAACATCACAATATTAGCCGCTTTTGCCCCAAAGGCTTTGTAGAGGCGCGTGCAGGAAACGGCAGCAGCTCCGGCACCACTTACCACAATTTTTACCTCTCCAATTTTTTTACGCGTCAGTTCCAGGGCATTCAAAAGCGCCGCTGAGGAGATAATGGCCGTTCCATGTTGGTCATCATGCATTACGGGTATGTCCAGTTCTTCCTTGAGGCGTCTTTCGATCTCAAAAGCTTCCGGAGCTTTGATATCCTCCAGATTGATTCCACCAAAGGTTGGGGAAATGATCTTTACGGTTTCTACGAATTTATCAACATCCGTGGTATCCAGTTCAACGTCAATACCATCGATATCGGCAAAAATCTTGAACAAAAGGCTCTTCCCCTCCATTACCGGTTTTGATGCCTCGGGACCAATGTCCCCCAGACCCAAAACAGCCGTTCCATTGGAAATCACGGCAACCACATTGCCCTTGGCCGTGTACTTGTAAACATCATCCTTATTTTTCTTGATTTCTAGACAGGGCTCCGCTACCCCAGGGGAATAGGCCAGTGCCAAATCCCGTTGTGTGGCATAGGGCTTTGTAGGTACCACCTTGATCTTCCCCGGTTGTGGTTTTGCGTGATAGAGTAACGCCTCGCGTCTATTTTTTTCCTTGCTCATATAGTGGATAGTGAGGCGCCAAAGTTAGGGGTTTCCCCATAATTGCCATGGTGTTTGAAAAACAATTTCCATGGCTCCTTCTTTTCCAGTATGCGCTGATGCTCTATAGGCTTGTTCGAATTTATGGAATATCCACATCCATTGCGGAATCCAACTTGTCCTTGGGCAAATTGAGTCGCATCGCCAAGATTCCAGCAATGATAAAGAACACCCCTCCAAACAATATGGCATTAATGGCGTCGTTGTTCAACAGGTTTTTAATGATCGGACCAAAACTCACGGTTTGTATGAGCATTGGGATCACTATCATCATGTTGACAATTCCCATGTAGACGCCCCGTCGCTCTTCAGGTATAACTTTGGAGACCATTGCATATGGTATGCCCATCATGGCGGCCCAACCAATACCAAACAATACCATCGGCGCCAACAGTAACCATTTATCAGCAATGAATGGCATGCTCAACATGGCAATACCCGTGAGGAATAGACAGACCACGTAGACCAACTTGGAGCCAATTCTGGCCGCCAAGGGCACCAAGGCCAAGGCAACTATCATGGTCACAAAATTGTATGTCCCGTTCATTAACCCAGCATGGCCCAATGCCTGTTCTGCCAGCGATTGCACCTGCTGCGCAAAGGACTGGTCCTGGGCACTGATCTCGGCCCCTTCCCTAAACGAGGCCATTATGGACTCAAATCTCTCGTTGTCCTCGTTGGAAATCCCGAACAAACTGGTACGGAGCATAGGCGGCATAAATTGCCAGTACACAAAAAGTGCGTACCACTGAAACAGGTATACTGCCGCCAATTTCCACAAGAAACCGGGCATTACCCCTATGGCCTCAGCGGCCTCCAACAACGGGTCCAAGGTGTCACCAAGTTTCTTGATACTCCGGTTGCTGGTGTTGTTTTTGATGATTCGGTAGAGCATAAAAAGCCAGACAAAGGCAAACACCAGTACTATAATTACCCAAAGATTGATATTATCCAATAACTGAGGGAACAGTTCCCCTACCAAATAGCCCAATAAAAGAGGTACAGAAAAAATGACCAGAAGTACGCTGAATATCTGGATGATGGGAGCCGGTGTACCAGCGTTATGCGCTTGGATTTCCTTGAGTTCCTCATCGGAAGGTGGGATTTCTGGTGTTTTCCAAACCGACCACATCACTGTTCCTATGGATGCCAAAGCTCCCAAAAAGAAGGAATAATACACCCACGTAGGTATGGATGAGACTGTTTCTGAAGTGGTATCGAACAGACCACCCCCTTCCACCGGGGTGCTGAACCAATGCTGGAACATAAAAAGCGATAGGTTGGCGAGTGTAATCCCTGCCCCGACAAACAGACTCTGCATTTGGTAACCAAAGGTCAACTGGCTGTCGGGAAGCTTATCCCCAACAAAGGCCCTATAAGGTTCCATCGCTGTATTGTTGCCCGCATCCAAAATCCAAAGGAGCCCAACGGCAAACCAAAGTTCTGGACTGAAGGGAAATGCGAAAAGACACAAACTTGCCAAAATGGCCCCAATCAAAAAGAAAGGTTTTCTTCTTCCACCCCATTTTGGAGACCATGTTTTATCCGATATGGCCCCGATGATGGGTTGAATCAACAATCCCGTGACCGGACCTGCTAGGTTTAACAACGGCAATTCGTCATGGTGTGCTCCCAAAAACGAAAAAATTGGACTAACCGCTGTCTGCTGGAGTCCAAAGCTGAATTGGATTCCAAAGAATCCAACGTTCATATTCCAAATTTGCCAAAAATTGAGTCTTGGTTTAGTGATTTTGCCCATCCCTCGAGTTTAGTTAGTTATTAGGAACCAATCCGGGCCGTGTTTTTGATTCTTTCAAAATTAGTGTTGGCTTTTTGCGAATATCACAGCAGGATTGCCAAACAATATAGCATTTTTAATCTTTTGGTTAAAAAAACTTAACATCTATTGCCCTTAAAATGATTGCGAAATCGTTGTAGTTGTTTTTAGGACTTCAAAAAGTTGATGTTGCGTTGCAGGCCGTGGAACTTGGTTCGCTTTACAGCCGATTTTTTGAACATCTTTTTAAAGATATCCTCCGTAATTTCTTCCCAGTCCTTTTTGGTCATGGACAACAAATCGGGATGGGGGTTAAAGAGCGGTTCTTGGTGCGGTTTTGAAAACCGGTTCCAAGGGCAGACATCCTGGCAGACATCGCAACCGAACATCCACTCATCAAATTTTCCATGAAAACCTGAGGGGATTTCGTTCTTCAATTCAATGGTAAAGTATGATATGCATTTGCTTCCATCCACCACATAGGGCGCTACAATCGCTTCAGTGGGACAGGCATCGATGCAGGCGGTGCATGTTCCACAATGGTCGGTCACTGGGGTATCATATTCCAAGTCAAGGTCAACAATAAGTTCAGCAATAAAATAGAATGATCCAACCTGCTGTGTCAGCAAATTGCTGTGCTTGCCCATCCAGCCCAGACCACTCCGTGCTGCCCAAGCCTTATCCAGAACCGGTGCCGAATCCACAAAAGCCCTTCCATGCACCTCTCCTATTTCCTCTTGGATGAAATGCAACAGGGATTTGAGTTTGTCCTTTATCACAAAGTGATAGTCGGTTCCGTATGCATATTTGGAGATTTTATAGGAATCTGGGGCCTGCTTGTCCGAGGGGTAATAGTTCAACAGTAATGAAATCACCGATTTGGCGCCATCCACCAGCTTGGTGGGATCCAAACGTTTGTCAAAATGGTTTTCCATATAGCCCATTTCACCATGCATGCCTTTGCTTAGCCATTTTTCCAATCGAGGGGCTTCCTCTTCAAGAAATTCTGCTTTGGATACCCCGCATGACAAAAAACCGAGGCGCTTGGCTTCGGTTTTGATAAGTTTGGTATGTTGTTTTCTCGGATTCAAACTAAAACAAGCCGCCTTGGGTTCCTCCCTTTAACCTTCCCAAGTGTTTGTATGCCAACTCGGTAACTTCCCTGCCACGTGGTGTCCGCATGATAAATCCCTGTTGAATCAAAAAGGGTTCGTACACCTCCTCAATGGTTTCCGCGCTTTCCGACACGGCTGTGGCCAAAGTGGTTATGCCCACCGGGCCTCCCTTGAATTTATCAATGATGGTGGTCAAGATTTTATTGTCCATCTCATCCAAACCATGGGTGTCCACATGGAGTGCCTTCAACCCAAATCGGGAGATTTCGAGATCGATGTTACCATTTCCCTTTATTTGTGCAAAATCCCGAACCCTGCGTAGCAATGCATTGCAGATTCGAGGTGTACCCCTGCTTCGCCCAGCGATTTCAATGGCGGCATCATTGGTGATTGGGACTTTTAAAATGTCCGCGCTTCGCTGCACAATGGTGGAGAGCAGTTCGGTGTCGTAGTATTGCAAACGACTGGATATTCCAAACCGGGCACGCATCGGGGCGGTAAGTAGGCCCGAACGTGTAGTGGCGCCTATCAAGGTGAACGGAGCCAAATTTATCTGTACGGACCTGGCATTCGGGCCGGTTTCGATCATGATGTCAATCTTATAGTCTTCCATCGCGGAATAGAGGTATTCCTCCACAATGGGGCTGAGACGATGGATCTCATCAATAAAAAGGACGTCCCGCTCCTGCAAATTGGTCAACAATCCAGCCAGATCACCGGGCTTGTCCAGCACGGGACCAGAGGTCACCTTGATGCCTACGCCCAATTCATTGGCCAAGATATGGGCCAGCGTGGTCTTCCCCAATCCCGGAGGGCCATGAAAAAGGGTATGGTCCAAAGCCTCCCCCCGGAGATTGGCGGCCTGCACAAATACCTTCAAATTTTCGAGCACCTGTTCCTGACCTGTGAAATCATCAAAGGTAACGGGACGAAGTGCCCTTTCTATATCCAGCTCCTCTTCGGAGAAATGTTCCCCTGTTGGGTCTAAGTTCTCATTCATCTTCAAACAAATATAGTTGAAAACAGCATGTGGACTATAAAATGATCCATGCATCTTACAAATCTTAGCCTTAACTTAGTTTGATTGAAAAAACGGCATTGCCTCAATCCAAAAGCATTATGATCACTACAGATTATTCCTTGGGCGTTTTACAATATATCCCTTTTTTCTATGTCATTTGGTCCGATGACCTGCTTTCCGCATCCGAGATTTCGGTGGTGAAGAAAACAATAGAATTGGACGCATCTTTGAGCACGCAGGAAAAGCAGCAACTATATTTATGGTTGGACAAAGGCAATCCACCAGAGGATGAGGAAATCAAGACCTGGAAACAGCTTGTTTCTGCTTCGCGGGTGAAGCTTATTGAGACCGACACCCATCCTCTTACATCATTCAGTCAACGTATGGGCAATGCCCACTGCGCCGGCTGCGAGTTCAATGATCACCTAAAGCATATCGAGATCAATTTGGGAATCCAGCCCAATCATTACAATCATCTTTTTGATGTGGAAGTGGTGCATGAAAGGACCTCCAGTTTGTACGACCCCCATAACTTGGATGAAATTTTAAAGGGTTCCCATGCCGACATTGTGGATTCGTTCCGTAAATTTTTGGATAATCCCCTTTTTTCATGGCATATCCAGCGTGACAAAGAAGTGTACAGAAATCGTGTCCTGAAACAGGTTTCGCTTTTGGGCGAAAAGGGTTATGGGGCCATGGCCTATCCAAAAGAATTCGGCGGTAAGAACGATATGCCTGGCTATGCCTCCATTTTTGAACATCTTATGTTTGTTGATGGTAGTTTGGCAGTGAAATTCGGTGTGCAATTTGGGTTGTTTGGAGGAAGTATTCAAAAACTAGGGACAGCAAAACATCATGATCTCTATCTAAAAGATACCGTTAAGGCCAACTTACTGGGCTGCTTTGCCATGACAGAAACAGGCCACGGTTCCAACGTTAGGGGAATAAAAACCACGGCCACCTATGATGCCCCATCAGACAGCATCTTCGTCCACACCCCAGGAAAAAACGATAACAAGGAGTATATCGGCAACGCTCTTCATTCCAAAATGGCCACGGTGTTCGCACAGTTGATCGTCAATGGAAAAAACGAGGGTGTACATGCCGTTTTGGTTCCTTTGCGAAATGAAAAGCACGAGGTTCTCGAAGGAATCACCGTTGAAGACAATGGATATAAATTGGGTCTTAATGGTGTTGACAACGGAAAAATTTGGTTCGATCAGGTAAGGGTGCCAAGGGCAAACCTTTTGGACAAGTACGGGGAAATCCGAAATGATGGTTCTTACTTTTCCAAAATTAAAAATCCCAACAAACGTTTTTTTACGATGTTGGGGACCTTGGTTGGTGGGCGTATCTGCGTGGCCCGTGGTGCCCTGGGAGGGGCCAAAATGGCCTTGACGATTGCGGTGAAGTATGCACTGGGCCGTCGTCAATTTAATGATAGCATAAAAATGCAGGAGGATTTGATCATGGACTATCCCACACATCAATTACGATTGACCCCTGCAGTGGCCGGTACTTACGTGTATCATTTTGCTTTGGAGGCAATGATGAACCAATACAGGGACCCGTCAGTTCCTGACAAAAGGAAGATTGAAACCCAAGTGGCCGGACTAAAATCAATCATTACCTGGTTTGCCAACAGCACCATACAAGAGTGCCGTGAAGCGTGTGGCGGAAAAGGGTACTTGCTGGAGAACAGATTGGCCGACCTCAGGACCGATGTGGACATATTCACCACCTTTGAGGGAGACAATACCGTGCTACTGCAACTGGCCGCCAAGGGAATCTTGTCCGACTTTAAAGCTGAATTCAACAGTGCCGGGTTTGCCTCGGTTCTGAAATTGTTGCAAAGCCAATTGTCGGATAAGTTGACTGTAATCAATCCTTTATATTCGAACAAGGTGGATGCGGAACACTTATACAATCCAAAATTTCATATGCACGCCTTTAATTATAGGACCCGTAGGCTGACCTATACATTGGCCATGCGCATCCGGAGTTATATAAAGAAAGGTGTTCCGTCCTATCAGGCTTTTTTAAAGGTACAGACGCATCTGTTGGCTCTGGGAAAAGCATATAGCGTGGAACTGGCCTATTTTGAATACCATAAGGTTTGCCAAAACGTTGAGGACACAAAATACAGAGGCCTTTTGGAAAAGTTGGGTGCACTTTATGCATTGGACCAAATTCATTTGGATGCCATATGGTTTTTGGAACAGGGCTACATAGGTGGAAACAAATCGAAGGCTATCAGACAGCGTGTGGAACGCTTGTGTTCCGAACTTCGCCCACATATTGAGGTATTGGTTGATGGATTCGGCATTCCAGAGCATTGCATTACCGCCCCCATTGCCCAATGATCATAGCTCTTTCTTGATGAGTTGGGCCGAATTGGTAAACTCGTTTATCGTGATGCTTGGATTGCCATAAAGATATATGCTGGCATTGTCCCTGGCGTTCAATTCGAGTTGTTGGTACACATTGATCCTGGCATCTGCTTCTTTCTCCACCATTGCTTTGAGGGTTCCGGTTTCCATGTTCTCCGCTTTGTATTTTGAATATCCCGTCAATTTTACCTGTAGTCGTTGGGATGTCCCTTCCAAAGTCAAGGAGCTTTGTCCTTCCAAATCTATCAAGCCTACTTCGCCGGAGGCATACACATAGGCCTGTGCCCGCTTATTGAGACTTATGTTCAACGAATCCGAATCAACATTGAAATCACCCCTGCTCACATCTTCCAAATTGATATCCAGAACCGCGGCACTCGCCTTGATGTCCAGCCTAGAAGTTCCAAAACCATCAACAAAAAGTTCATCGCTCTCCAACCTATCCATGGTCACGACGCTCCCTTCCTTTACTGTTATTGATTTTAACTCGGTGTAGTTGATGGTGATGTCCAGTTGTTTCTTGGCTGTCACATCGTAGTAGGAAGTGATTACCAAGGTACTGTCCTCTACCCTAAATTTCAATATATCTATCAAATTGTCATCTGCAATGATTTCATACCCCGGACCGAAGGATTTTTTAAGCATAATGTCCAGGTTGTCGTTGAGAAGAACGGCGTTGAAAGCTGGGAGTTCCTCGTTTACCTGTGCAACAATCCTACTCCCTTTTATTTTCGGTTTTCGTTGGGCGGTCAGCCCTATTGGGCCAACCAAAAAAAACAGTATCAAAATTTTTCTCATGGTGCTCTTGGCTTGGGGCATTTATGTTAAAGATATGTATTTCATCGTAAACAATATATCATTCAATAGGGACCAAAAAAAAGCCCATTCATGAAATGGGCTCTAATTTTTTTTCCGACTAAATGATCAATGATTCAATTCCTCCTCATTTTCTTGGAGCGGAATATGCTGCGGAACAAAATCCTGCCCAGGAATTATGTATTCGCCGTTCTCATAGGTCTTGCTATAGTCATATGGCCAACGATACACGTGCGGAATCTCCCCAGGCCAGTTGCCATGCATGTGCTCCTGCGGGGCGGTCCATTCCAAGGTGTTGGAACTCCATGGGTTTTGGGGACCTCTTTTTCCGTAGAATATGCTCACTACAAAATTGTAAACAAAAACCAATTGGGCCAAACCGGCTATAAGGGCAAATACGGTCATCAACACCTGAACATTGGTCAATTCATCGAACATTGGGAAAGCCGTGTTCTCGTAATAACGACGTGGCACTCCTGCCATGCCCACAAAGTGCATCGGGAAGAAAACCCCATAAGCACAAACTGCCGTAATCCAAAAGTGGATATACCCCAAATTCTTGTTCATCATTCTACCTTGGAACATTTTTGGGAACCAGTGGTATACTCCGGCAAAAAGTCCATACAAGGCGGAAATACCCATAACCAAGTGGAAGTGGGCCACTACAAAATAGGTGTCGTGAACGTTGATATCCAAAGTACTGTCTCCAAGGATAATCCCCGTTAAACCTCCTGTTATGAAGGTGGAAACCAAGCCAATGGAAAACAACATTGCAGGATTCAACTGCAGATTACCCTTCCATAAGGTAGTGATATAGTTGAAAGCTTTTACCGCGGATGGTATGGCAATCAATAAGGTTGTAAATGTAAATACCGAGCCCAAAAATGGGTTCATTCCGGAGATGAACATGTGGTGACCCCACACGATGGTGGACAAAAACGCTATGGCCAGAATGGATGCCACCATGGCCCTATATCCAAATATGGGCTTTCTGGCGTTGGTGGACATAACCTCTGAGGTGATTCCCAGAGCTGGCAACAATACGATGTAAACTTCAGGGTGTCCCAAGAACCAGAACAAGTGCTCGAACAATACGGGCGAACCTCCCTGATAGTGCAATACCTCTCCTTGGATGAAAATATCCGAAAGGAAAAACGATGTTCCAAAGCTTCGGTCCATGATCAGCAGCAATGCTGCGGATAACAAAACAGGGAATGAAATGACACCGATAATGGCGGTAACGAAAAATGCCCAAATGGTCAATGGCAATCTTGTCATTGACATACCCTTGGTCCTGAGGTTGATCACCGTTACGATATAGTTCAGGGAGCCCAAAAGTGATGATGCAATAAAAATGGCCATGGAAACCAACCAAAGTGTCATACCTGCACCTGAACCGGGTTGTGCCATCGGCAATGCGCTCAAGGGTGGATAGATGGTCCAGCCAGCCGCGGCAGGTCCTGCCTCAACAAACAAAGAAATCACCATGATCACCGAAGACAGGAAGAACATCCAATATGAAAGCATATTCAAAAAGCCCGATGCCATATCCCTGGCACCTATCTGCAATGGAATCAATAGGTTACTGAATGTTCCGCTCAATCCCGCTGTAAGGACAAAAAACACCATGATGGTTCCGTGCATGGTGATCAATGCCAAATACACATCGGCATCCATAACACCATCGGACGCCCATTTACCCAACAGGGCCTCAAAAATGGGGAAAGATTCCCCCGGCCATGCCAATTGCATCCGAAACAATAATGACATTGCTATCCCAATAAAGCCCATAATCAAAACTCCGGTAATAAGATATTGCTTGGCAATCATCTTATGGTCTTGACTGAAAATATATTTGGTTATAAAAGTCTCTTTATGGTGATGTCCATGATCATCGTGTGCATGATCGTCAACATGTTCATTGGCTACTACAGACATATTCCAAAGTATTTTTTAAGTTATTTCTTCTTTTTCAGCAATTAGTCTACTACCTCCGTTTCTGGTTCCACATCAACTCCATCACTGGTGTTGAAGGCCTGTTCCGAATCATCGCCAATAACGGTTTCCTTAAATGTTTTTTGCTCGGCCAACCATTTATTGAACTCTTCCTCGGTCTCCACTATAATTTTCATTTGCATGTTGTAGTGGGATTTTCCACATATTTTATTGCACAGCAATACGTAGTCAAACACCCATGGCTCAGAGTTCGGTTTTCCTTCGGCGGCCCATTCGGCGCGTATTGCATTGGTTCTTTTTACCTTGTCAACAACATCTGGATTAAGCCTTATCTCTTCGGTTGTTACGGTAGGAGTAAATGAAAATTGGGTGATCATCCCGGGCACGCAGTTCATCTGGGCCCTGAAATGTGGCATGTAGGCCGAGTGCAGTACGTCCTGGGAACGCATCATGAAGTTTACTTTTCTACCCACGGGCAAGTGCAGTTCCTTTACAATGATATCATCTTCCGCATTGGGGTCCGATTCGTCCAGTCCAAGCACATTGGCCTTGTCGATGTCGATCAACCGTACACTTGCATCCCCCAAAACATTGTCCTGTCCGCCATACCGTGCCGTCCAGTTGAACTGTTGGGCATAAAGCTCCACGATCAAAGGATCATCCTCATCGTTGATGTCCATGATATTGGTCCATGTGTAAAGCCCCCATAGAATCAATCCAGCAAGAACGATAACGGGAATGATGGTCCAGATAAACTCCAATCGATCGTTGTCGGCAAAAAACAATGCTTTTTTACCTTTTTCACCTCGGTATTTATATCCGAAATAGTGCAATAATGCCTGGGTGATGGTCTGCACAAAAAATATGATTGCAAAGGAAACCCACATGAGTTGGTCATATTCGCCACCATGGGCCGAAGATGCTTCTGGTAGTAACACCTTTGTGTACTTGGCAAAACTGAAGATGGTGATCCCATAAATGAAAATCAGGAACATAAAGAGCAGATAGCCGTTGTACTTGTTGTCGGAGTCGTTTGCTATCTCCGTATTCTCGGCTGTCTTCATCTGCGACAATTCAAAAATTTTGGTCATCTGCCAAATGGCGATCCCCACCAGAACTAAAACAGTCAATGTCAATAATGCAGTCATTGTATAGTTATCTAAGACTTAATCGTATTAATAATGAAATTGCCTACTTTCCTCTATAAAAGGATTCCGTTTAGGTTGCAAAGGTGCTTTGGTCAATGTATTGAAGACCCAATACACAAATAGTCCCCCAAAGAACAATATACCACCTATTTCAGGGATTCCAAAATACCACTGATCTCCCACGGTTGCCGGCATCACCATATTGAAAACATCCAAATAGTGCCCTAAAAGCAATACTATACCGGTCATTACCACAAACCAGTTCACCCGCTTGTAGTCGCTGTTCATCAAAAGCAACAATGGGAAAATGAAATTCATGGCAAACATGGTGAAGAAAGGTAATTTGTAATCCTGTAAACGGGCCACAAAATAGGTTACCTCCTCAGGAATGTTTGCATACCAAATCAACATAAACTGGGCAAACCACAGATAGGTCCAAAAAATACTTATTCCGAACATGAACTTGGCCAGATCATGGATATGGCTATCGTTCACATCTTCCAAATATCCTTTGGATTTCAGATAAATGGCAATCATGGCAATCACTGTGATCCCAGAAACGAACATACTGGCAAACACATACCAACCAAAGAGGGTACTGAACCAGTGAGGATCTAAGCTCATGATCCAGTCCCAGGACATCATCGACTCTGTTATCAGATAGAATACCAAAAATGCAGCCGACCATCTAAAATTCTTCACAAAATTTGAATTGTCGTCGGATTGGTCCTGTGCCAGTGATAGTTTTCTTGAGTACTCACGGTAAAAAATCCATCCGCCCAAGAAAATAGCAGCTCTTACCAAGAAGAACGTTGGATTTAAGTAGCCTGCTTTTCCCTGAAGCAATTTATCATGTGCCACGGTCTCGGCATCCATCCAAACGAACATATGGTTCATGTGCATGACGGAGAGGACCAAAATGACAAATACAATAATCCCACCAGGAACTATATATGCTGTAATTCCTTCCATCACACGGAACAATAGGGGTGACCAGCCCGCCTGGGCGGCACGTTGAACGGCATAAAAAGCCAAGACTCCCAAAGCTATCATAAAGAAAAAGAACGCAGCAACATAGAGGGCAGCCCAGGGTCTATTCTGTAATTGGTGCAGCAGGTGCTCGTCATGTGAGGCATCGTGACCTTCATCATGGGCTGTGGCACCATGGGCTTCCTGGCCTCCTTCTTCATGGCCGGCTTCTTCTGCATGACCTCCTCCATGGCCATCATCGTGAGAAGCTGCCACCATGGCCTTTGCTTCTTCCACCGTAGCAGGGGCAGAAACAAAACCGATTGCCAAGCAAATTAGCCCAAGGCCCATGGCAATGAAAGATCCTATTTTAAGTCTGTTTGAAAAGGTGTACATAGTTTACTCTTATCCAATTATTTTGTTAGGTCCTCCTTTAATTTCATCACATATTCGGAGACTTGCCACATTTCTTCTTCGCTGGCGAACTGGGCGGCATACGATCCCATGGAATTAAGTCCATGATAAATGGTATGGTATGTGGTACCCACTGAAATGTTTCTAGCGACATCAGCGTAGCTGGGAACACCCAATATTTTTTCTCTTTTCACCAAATTACCTTGCCCGTCTCCCTTGGTCCCATGACAAATGGCACAGTAGATATCGTACAGTTCCTTACCGACGGCCAAGTTTTCTTCCATGTTCAAGGAATCCAAAGGGCTTGGGTTCAGTCTGGCCAGTTCCTTTCCTTCGGGTGTGTTTTCAAATTCGTAGGGCATCCAACCTCTTGGTATGGTGTTTTCCGCAGGAAGCATCGCTGAGGTCCCATCGGGAAAGAGGCCATTGTCCACTCCTTGGTAAGTTTCATAACCAACAGATTCGTACATATTGGGCATGAACTGATAGTTGGGACTGTTCTTATCGGCACAAGAGGCCATGGCCAGCACCAAGATCAACGTTCCGCTTATTTTACCTAAATGCTTCATATTTTTAAGACTCCTTTTCAGTAACATTTATTTCCACAGCTCCAGTTTCCCACAACAGATCGGCCAACTCCTTTTCATTGTCATGCACGCCTATTTCCATCAAAAAATGGTCATCGGTGGTGCGTTTGTCCGGGTTTTCCGCTTTCTTGAATGGCCACATTCTACTTCTTAGGTAAAAAGTGATCACCATTAAGTGTGCCGCAAAGAAAACGGTCATCTCAAACATGATGGGAACAAATGCCGGCATATTTTCCATATAGCTAAAACTTGGCTTACCACCAATATCCTGGGGCCAATCATCAATCATGATGTAGTTCATCATAACAATGGCGACGGTTAGGCCCAAACAGCCATACATAAAGGATGTAATCGCGATACGGGTATGCTCCAACCCCATGGCCTTGTCCAGACCGTGAACTGGAAAGGGTGTATAGACTTCCTCTATATGATGGTGTGCTGCCCGTACCTTTTTTACGGCATGCATCAACACATCGTCATCGTTGTAAAGTGCCTGAATAACTTTTGACGCCATACTTATTTTTTATTGTTTAACAACCTGGCCTGACCCGCCCAATCGTCACGTTGTGCGCGACCGGGAAATCTTCCCGTGATGGAGTCCAACAGGTTATATTCCTTTTCTGTCATTCGACCTACCTGAGCGTAGGTAAAAATGCCTATTTCATTCAAGATGCGCTCCATTTCCGGACCAATCCCCTTGATTTTCTTCAAATCGTCCGCGGTTTCCGTGGTGGCATCAAAGGTGCCGATAGAGCCCAATAATTCGGATACGCCCACTTTATCATCAACAGTGGGTTTCACCTCTCCCATCAAAACATCATCGGTTATGGTTTCTTTTCTCGCTACACTCTTTTGCGATGGTTTTTGGTACAAAGGCTGTCCAGCGTCCCTTAATTTCTTATAGCGCTCCCCGGAGGATTTCAATATGGACTTAACCTCGGCCTGTGCAATAACTGGGAAAGTCCTTGAATACAAAAGGAAAAGCACAAAGAAGAAACCTATGGTTCCAATGAATATACCAATGTCCACGAAAGTGGGTGAGAACATGGTCCAGGAAGATGGTAAATAATCCCTGTGCAACGAGGTAACGATGATCACGAAACGCTCGAACCACATTCCTATGTTCACAACTATGGAAATGAAGAATGAGAACATGATACTGGTACGCAATTTTTTGAACCACATGAACTGTGGGGAGAACACGTTACAGGTCATCATGGACCAGTAAGCCCACCAATATGGACCTGTTGCCCGGTTCAAGAAGGCATATTGTTCGTACTCCACTCCAGAGTACCAAGCGATGAACAACTCTGTAATGTAGGCACATCCCACTATGGAGCCGGTGATCATGATCACTATGTTCATCAACTCAATATGTTGTACAGTAATATAGGCTTCAAGGTTGCAAACCTTTCTCATAATGATCAATAGGGTCTGCACCATGGCAAATCCGGAGAAAATCGCCCCGGCAACAAAGTATGGAGGGAATATGGTGGTGTGCCATCCAGGAATCACCGATGTGGCAAAGTCAAAGGATACAATGGTGTGAACGGAAAGTACAAGTGGCGTTGCCAAACCTGCCAAAACCAGTGAGACTTCCTCAAAACGTTGCCAATCTTTGGCCCTACCTGTCCAACCGAAACTCAACAGGCTGTATATTTTCTTTTGGAAGGGTTTTACGGCCCTATCGCGAATCATCGCAAAATCGGGCAACAAACCTGTCCACCAGAATACCAAGGAAACCGATAGATAGGTTGAAATCGCAAATACGTCCCAAAGCAGCGGGGAATTGAAATTCACCCAAAGCGAACCAAATTGGTTTGGTATGGGAAGTACCCAATAACCCAACCATGGACGTCCCATGTGAATGATGGGGAACAATCCCGCCTGGATTACCGAGAAGATGGTCATTGCCTCAGCCGAGCGGTTAATGGCCATTCTCCACTTCTGCCTGAACAGAAGCAATACCGCGGAAATTAGGGTTCCTGCGTGACCAATACCCACCCACCAAACGAAGTTAGTGATATCCCAGGCCCAGTTAACAGTTCGGTTAAGACCCCAAACCCCGATACCCGTGGAGATGGTATAAATGATACATCCTAGACCCCAAAGGAATGCGACCAAAGCTATGGTAAACACAATCCACCATTGCTTGTTCGCCTTTCCCTCAACCGGACGGGCAATATCCACAGATACGTCGTGGTATCCTTTGTCTCCAAGTACTAAGGGCTTTCGAATAGGTGCTTCGTAATGCGACGCCATAATTTATCTTCTAGTTACTTCTTTTTATTGATTAAGCTTCATCGGTGTTCCTGACCTTCACATGATAGAACACATTGGGTTTTGTACCCACGTGCTCCAACAAATGGTACATTCTATCATCTTCCTTCAACTTGGCCACCTTGCTTTCTTTATCGTTAATGTCCCCAAAGACCATTGCACCGCTGTTACATGCAGCCGAACATGCCGTTTGGAACTCACCATCTTTGATGGTTCTGCCTTCACGCTTGGCATCCAAAATGGTTTTTTGGGTCATTTGGATACACATGGAGCATTTTTCCATAACTCCTCTGGAGCGCACATTCACATCTGGGTTAAGTACCATTTTGCCCAAATCATTGTTCATGTTGAAATCGAACTCATCATTGTCATGGTACAGGAACCAATTGAACCTACGTACTTTGTACGGACAGTTGTTGGCACAATATCTTGTTCCCACACAACGGTTATAGGCCATGTGGTTTTGCCCCTGTCTGCTGTGCGAGGTTGCCGCAACGGGACAAACCGTTTCGCATGGTGCATGGTTACAGTGCTGGCACATTACAGGTTGGAATGCCACTTCGGGGTTTGCTGATGGATCTTCCATTTGGCGGAAGCCTCCCAACGAACCTTTTTCTCCCCAAAGGCCATCCAGATTCTCTTTCTTCTCATTGTCCTGCTCAAAGGTTTCCTCGGACGAGTAGTACCTGTCAATACGCAACCAGTGCATATCACGAGAGCGACGGATTTCTTCCTTACCTACCACGGGCACATTGTTTTCCGCATGGCATGCAATGACGCAGGCCCCACATCCGGTACAAGCATTCAAGTCTATGGATAGATTGAAATGGTGTCCGATGGAACGATCAAACTCTTCCCAAAGGTCCGCATCGGGGGAAGTAACCGGTATTTCCTGATGGTTCAAGGAAACATGTGGCATTGGATTCCATTCCTGATGGTCCTTGGTATTGAAGATCTCCAAGCTGGTCTCCTTGATGATATCCCCGCGGCCCATTAAGGTTTTATGCTGCTGCACACAGGCAAACTCATGTTCTCCATCAGCTTTTTCCACGGTAACCGATTGAACATCGGAAAAGTCTTTATATAAGGTATAGGCATTAACCCCAGTGGCCATTTCAGCCTTCATTCCTGCCTTTTTTCCATAGCCGAAGGACAATCCCACTGTTCCAGGTGCTTGTCCTGGCTGGATGATCACAGGAACCTGATCCAGTACTTTACCATCAACGGTTAATTTGGCGTAACTTCCATTGACACCGCCGTTGGCCACTGTGAAGTTTTCAAAGCCCCATTTTTCTGCATCCGCTTTGGAAACGGTAACATAGTTATCCCAAGAAACCCTTGAAATGGGATCTGGGAATTCTTGCAACCATGGGTTATTGGCTTGGCGGCCATCTCCCATACCCACTTTGGAATAGAGCACTAATTCGGTGTCCCCTCCAGTAGAGTTTACCAAAGAACGGATCGCGGAAGCAATGGGTACAATACTTTCTTCGGCCTGTTCGCCTTCATTTTCTTCCGATGAAACAACGGGTTGCCCTTCATCAGACATTATTTTTTCTTCAAAAACACCATCCTGAAGTGCTTTGTTCCAAGAAGCTTCATTTAGAATACCGGTTTCCCAATTTTCCTTGATGTACTCGTAGTATGTTTTTTCACTGCCCATCCAAGTCAATAAGGCGGTCTGAAACTGTTTTGTATCAAACAGCTCCCTTATCGCGGGCTGTATCAAGCTATATTGTCCTTTTTTGAACTGGGCGTCTCCCCAAGATTCAAGATAGTGCGACGCTGCACCAACATACTTGGAGGCCTGGGCGGTTTCGTCATTATTGAAGGCAAACGTCACAGAGACATCCACTTTTTCCAAGCCAGAAATAAATTCATCGGCATTTGGTAAGGTATACGCAGGATTGACTCCATCCATGATCAAGGCACCAACACGTCCCGCATTCATATCGGAAATCAATTTGGAAACCTTGGCAGCATCACCCTGACGGACATATCGTGGATTTTCAGCATCGAATGCCTCACTGGCCAATAGTTTATTGATGGCCAATACCACAGTTTGGGCATGGATATCGTTTAGTCCGGTGACGACAACAGCCTTGGAGCCTGCTCTTCTAATTTGGGCGGCAACCTTGTCCACAGCCTCATCAACATCGGAAGTTCCTCCACCAACATTACTGCCATTTAATTTGCCATACAATTTGGCAAGCGCAACTTTTTGTTGCGTAGGGGTCATAGGGTAGCGTTTGTCGGCATTGGCCCCTGTCAAGGACATATTGGATTCCAATTGTATATGCTTGGACATTTTTCCATTCGTTGGAACACGTCCTTTCGCATAGCCGCCATCAAAACCTCCGCCTTGCCAATCTCCCAAGAAATCCGCACCGAAGGATACGATCAAATCGGCCTTTTCAAAATGGTAGTCGGCCAAAGCACGTTCGCCATAAGCGGCGCTGAATGCATTTAGTGCCGCATCCTCGGATATGGCATCGTAAACCACATGGTTCACATTCTCACCATACATTGCCTTGAATTCTGCTATCAACTTATCCGTTGAAGGACTGGCATAAGTTTGTGTCAACAACACAATTTGTTGACTGCCTCCTTTTAAACTGTTCAGTTTTGCCCTTACCGTTGCATCAAGCACCTTCCATTCGATTGGCTCGCCGTTCGCAGAAGGACCTTGCAATCTTTTGCTATCGTATAGTGTCAATACGGATGCTTGCACACGGGCATTTGCCCCTCCGTTCACCTTGGCTTCGGTATTATTTTCAATCTTTATGGGCCTGCCTTCCCGGGTTTTAACCAAAATACTGGCAAAATCAAATCCATCTGCAATGGTGGTGGCATAATAGTTGGCCACTCCAGGCACAATCCGATCAGGCTGCACCACATAAGGAATAGATTTGTGCACGGGACCCTCACATGCGGCCACTGTGGCTGCGGCGGTACTGAAACCTACATATTTTAGGAAATCCCTCCTATTGGTAGATGAGTTTGAAAGTTTTTCCTTGTCTCCCAAAAACTCGTCCACAGGAATCTGCTCCGTAAACTCGTTCTGTCTTAGCGTCTCAACAATGGAATCGTTCGGGTTTAACTCCGCTTCGCTCTTCCAGTATTTCTTGTTTGATGCCATACGATATATCTGAGATTATCTTCTTTTTATTGTTAATAGTGACACTTGCCACATTCCAAACCTCCCATCATTGCAGCGGTCAACTTATCCACACCATACTTTTTGGAAAGTTCCTCATGGATGGCCTCATAATAGGCGTTGCCCTCCATTTGCACATTGGTTTCCCTGTGACAGTTTATACACCATCCCATGGTCAATGGGGCGTATTGGTACATAATCTCCATCTCCTCGACAGGGCCGTGACAGGTCTGGCATTCAATACCAGCAACCGATACGTGCTGCGAGTGGTTGAAATAGGCAAAATCGGGCAGGTTATGAATCCTTACCCATTCCACAGGCTGGGTTTCCCCGGTGTATCTTTGGTTCTCTTCATCCCAACCTACAGCCTTGTACAATTTCTTGATCTCTCCAGTATAGAACTCATTGGTGTAACCGTTGGCCAAATCCTCAGCACTTGGTCCTTCCGGATTTCCTTTATATTCATAGATAGATCTGTGGCAGTTCATACAGACATTGAGCGACGGAATCCCTGAATGTTTGGAAACCCTTGCGGAAGAGTGACAATATTTACATTCAATTTTATTGTCCCCGGCATGTATCTTGTGGGAATAGTGGATAGGCTGCACTGGCGCATACCCTTGATCCACCCCAATCTGCATCATCCAACCGTAAGCGAAATAGGCACTGGCCAACAACAAGAATATGGCACTTACCAAAACCAAAAATTGATTCTGTGCAAATGCTTTCCAAATGGGCACTCTTTTCTCGGCCTTTTCTTTTTCAAGAATCACGCCATTAGCCTCTGCAATGCGGCGTAAAGTTTTGTTCACCAAAATCAGCATCACCACCAACAGGCCAAAGATCAGTACCAAGGCCCCTAAAATAATCTCATTGGAAATACCGCCTGACGATGCGCTGCCCGATCCATCTGCAGGTGCAGCCGTGGTAACTGCAGGTGTAGGAGGTGGCGCGGCGGTATACGCCAAAATATCATCTATATCCTGATTGGAGAGCGTGGGAAACGCGGTCATGGCCGCTTGATTGTATTCCGCATATATCCGGTTCGCGTAAGCATCGCCAGATGCAATCATTCCTGCGCTATTCTTTATCCAGGCATACAGCCACTCCTTGTCCAAACCTTCATCCTCTGCCAAGCGAGTTTCCACATTGGCCAGGGCCGGTCCGGTCATTTTACGGTCCAACGCGTGACATGCCGCACAGTTCTGGTTGAACAGCTGTTTTCCCTTCACAGGGTCACCGCCCCCCGTATCGGCACTTTCCTCCGTAGCCACTACCTCAGCGGGAGCTGCTTCTTCTTGTGCATAAAATGAAATGGAAAAAAGTAAAAGAGAAAAACCTAAAACTTTAGAAAATAGATGGCGGTATAAAACCTTTTTCATATTCACGAAATTTCTATCGAAATCTTTGGCACGATAATTACTGTTGATACTGAGTATAATAGCTTTTAGCCTGACCAAAATTGGAGACAAAAGTACGACATAGACTCTTTTTTTGAAATGTTAAGGTATTTATAACATATAATTTATAATCGTTCTAAATAAAGAAGCCTTTCCTTGTTTAAACCAGAATAATTTACATTTGTATCAACACAGATTCTTATCGTAGTACTGCCTTATGAAAACCTTTGTATCTACAGCCTTTTTGATGTTTTTTATCCTCAGTGCCCATGCTCAGGAGGGTACGGTCAGCATTAAACAAGACGCCAAAATAGATAGGCTCTTGGAGCTATATTCCGAAGTGAATTCCAAGGAGAATTTCTATCAGATCCAGGTAGGTTTTGGAAGCTATCAAAAAGCCCAGAACCTAAAATCGCAAGTGGAGGTCGATTTCCCTGGATGGTACTCTAAAATTGAATTTGAATCACCGACCTATCGTGTCCGTTTGGGGAGATTCAAGACAAAATTGGAAGCGGAACGAAAGTATTTGGAAGTAAGGAAAAAATATCCCGATGCCATGCTGCTAAAACCTGAAAACAGTTCCCGATAAAAAAATCCCGCCGAAAGCGGGATTTTATTTTTTGATCTTATTTCCAAGTCTTACAACTTCTTCTTAACGGCAACTTCTTGGAAAGCCTCAACGATATCGCCTTCCCTGATATCATTATAATTTTTGACCTGAAGACCGCAATCGTATCCTTTGGACACTTCCTTGACATCGTCCTTGAATCGTTTTAGGGACGATAACTCTCCTGTAAAGATCACCACCCCGTCCCGAATGAGACGAATTTGTGAGTTTCTGAAGATCTTTCCACTGGTCACCATGCACCCGGCAATGGTTCCTATTTTGGAGATTTTGAACGTTTCCCTTATTTCCGCGTTTCCTGTGATCTCTTCCTTCATCACCGGGGACAGCATGCCTTCCATCGCATCCTTCAGATCATTGATGGCGTCGTAGATGATGGAATATGTCCTAATGTCGATTTCTTCCTTATCCGCCACCGCACGGGCATTGCCCATGGGTCGTACATTAAATCCTATGATTATGGCATCTGAGGCGGTGGCCAGAAGCACATCGGATTCTGTGATGGCACCCACCCCTTTATGGATGATGTTCACCTGAATCTCATCAGTGGATAGCTTCTGGAAGGAATCCGTCAAGGCTTCCACAGATCCATCCACATCTCCTTTTAATATGATGTTCAATTCCTTGAAATCTCCCAAGGCAATTCGTCGCCCAATCTCATCCAACGTAATGTGGCGTTGGGCCCTGACCGATTGCTCTCTTTGCAGTTGTGAACGCTTGGCCGCAATTTGTTTGGCTTCCCTTTCATCTTCCAATACATTGAACCTGTCCCCTGCCTGTGGGGCCCCATCCAATCCCAAAATGGAAATCGGGGTTGCCGGTCCGGCACTTTTAACGTTCTTGCCCCGTTCATCTTGCATGGCCTTCACCTTTCCACTGCATGTTCCGGCAAGCACATAATCGCCAATATGCAGCGTACCTCCCTGGACCAATACGGTGGAAACATATCCACGGCCCTTATCCAAAAAGGCTTCTACCACGGTACCCGTGGCCAAGCGATCTGGATTGGCCTTCAATTCCAATAATTCCGCTTCCAGCAATACTTTCTCCAAAAGTTCCTTGACACCTTGGCCTGTTTTGGCAGATATATCATGGGACTGGATTTTTCCGCCCCAATCTTCCACCAATAAGTTCATCGATGCAAGCCCTTCTTTTATTTTATCAGGATTCGCCGTGGGCTTATCCACTTTGTTGATCGCAAATACTATGGGTACACCAGCTGCTTGCGCGTGACTGATAGCCTCTTTGGTCTGCGGCATGATGTCATCATCCGCAGCGATTACTATGATAGCTATATCGGTTACCTGGGCTCCCCTGGCACGCATTGCCGTAAAGGCTTCGTGTCCCGGCGTATCCAAAAAGGTGATTCTTTGTCCACTTTCCAACGTAACGCCGTAGGCGCCAATGTGCTGTGTAATACCACCGCTCTCGCCGGCTATCACATTTTCTTCCCTTACATAATCCAACAACGAGGTTTTACCATGGTCCACATGCCCCATTACGGTAACTATGGGCGCCCTTGGCTTCAAATCCTCCGGGGCATCCACTTCTTCTTCTATGGACTCCTCTATTTCGGCGGTAACGAATTCAACCTCGTATCCAAATTCGTCGGCGACAATGGAAAGTGTCTCGGCATCCAGACGTTGGTTCATGGTCACCATGATACCCAATGACATACATGCGGATATTATCTGAGTAGTGGACACATCCATCATGGTTGACACCTCATTTACGGTAACAAACTCTGTAACCTTGAGGATTTTGCTTTCCAATTCCTGTTGCTCCAGGTCCTTTTCGGTCTGTTGACGGTGTTGGTCCCTTTTTTCCCTTCTATATTTGGCTCCCTTACCCTTGCCGGACTTACCTTGAAGTTTCTCCAATGTCTCGCGGACCTGCTTCTGTACTTCTTCCTCGGTGGGCTCCACTTTCGGAGCAGCGCTCCTTTGGCCTCTTCTTCCGGGCAGTTGTCCACCTTTATTGGGTCTTGCTCCGCCACCACCAGGCTGTGTATTTTTGCTAATAATCCGCTTTCTGCGCTTTTTCCTGTCAGCGGCATCATCCTTGGAAGAAGCCCCTGCCTTTTGGGAGTCTTCTTTTTTCTTTTTGGGCTTGTCGAATTTGGAAAGGTCTATTTTGTCCCCTGTTATTTTCGGACCACTAAGTTTTTGATACTGTGTCTGAATGGTTTCAGGTTCCTTGGGCTGCTCTGGCTGCACCTGTTTGGGTTCTGCCTCTGCCTTTTCCACTGTTTCCGTTTTGGCAACCTCTTCTTTTTTGGCCTCGGGAGCTGGCTCTTCCTCTAAATCTTTGGGCGGTTCCTCTACTTTTGGGGCCTCGGGTTTTTTGTCCAAATCGATTTTGCCCACTGTTTTTGGACCGGTGAGTTCCACCTTGGCCTTAATGACTTTATCTGCATTCCTTTTTTCCCTGGCAATCCTTCGCTCCTCCTGTTCCTGTTCCATCTGAATCCTAAGGGCCTCCTTTTCCTTCCTCTTTTCCTCTCCTACTTCTTTGGAAGCAACCTTCTTGCTCTTATCCGTTTGGAACTCATCCAACAGTACTTGATACACCGCTCCCGATATTTTTGTGGTAGGCCTGGCTTCTACATCATGGCCTTGTGCGGCCAAGTAGTCCACTGCCCTATCCAGGGAAATGTTCAATTCTCTGAGAACTTTATTAAGTCGTATTGTTGGGTCTCCTGCCATAAATTGTTTTTGCTTGCCCTAAAATTCGCTGCTAATATATAGTTTAATCTTCAAATTCTTCTTTAAGAATGCGGACCACATCCCTAATGGTTTCCTCTTCCAGGTCCGTTCTTTTAATAAGGTCATCCACGTCTTGTTCAAGAACGCTGCGAGCGGTATCCAACCCTATTTTCTTGAATTCGTCAATGATCCATGCTTCTATCTCATCTGAAAACTCGGTCAGCTCCACATCTTCCTCTACACCTTCACGGAACACGTCTATTTCATAACCGGTAAGCTGTCCCGCCAATCTGATATTGTGTCCTCCTCTTCCAATGGCTTTTGAAACCTCCTCTGGCTTTAGGTATACCTGGGCGGTCTTTTTCTCATCGTTCAACTTTACAGAGGACACTCTGGCCGGACTCAATGCCCGGGTCACCATCAACTGGGGGTTGTTGGTCCAATTGATAACGTCTATGTTTTCATTGCCCAATTCGCGGACAATGCCGTGGATCCTTGATCCCTTCATCCCCACACAGGCTCCAACGGGATCTATCCTATCATCATAGGAGTCTACGGCAACTTTTGCCTTTTCCCCTGGAATTCTTACCGCTTTCTTTATAGTGATGAGACCGTCGAACACCTCTGGAATTTCCTGAAAGAACAATTGTTCAAGGAAAATAGGAGAGGTCCGGGACATGATAATGGATGGCTTATTGCCCTTGAGTTCCACACTCTCGATGATCCCACGAACGTTATCGCCCTTACGGAAGAAATCGGAAGGTATCTGTTTTTCCTTTGGAAGGATTATCTCATTTCCCTCATCATCCAATAGGATAATGGCCTTATGACGGATATGGTGCACCTCTGCCGTGTATATTTCGCCTTCCAAATCCTTGAATTGCTTATAAACGGTAGTGTTGTCATGCTCATGGATCTTGGAGATCAAATTTTGGCGGAGTGCCAAAATGGCCCTTCTGCCCAGATCCATCAATTTAACCTCTTCCGAAACGTCCTCGCCCACTTCAAAATCGGGCTCTATCCTTCTGGCTTCTGAAAGGGAGATTTCTTCATTGGGGTCTTCGACCTCACCGTCTTCCACTACAACCCGGTTCCTCCAAATCTCCAAATCTCCTTTGTCTGGGTTGATGATGATATCAAAATTATCATCAGAACCGAATTTCTTCTTGAGCGCACTTCGGAACACTTCTTCCAAAATGGCCATAAGGGTCACCCTGTCAATAAACTTATCGTCCTTAAACTCCGAAAAGGATTCGATGAGCGCTAGGTTTTCCATTTTTTGATCTTCAATTAAATTTTAAAACAACTTTTGCTTCCTTAATATCAGAAAAGGCGATTTCCTGCTTTTTCTGTACGGTCACTTTTCCCTTACCTGTGGGCTTGGGCTCGCGGGCCTTCCACTCCAAGATAATATTATTTTCGGTCACTTCGGCCAAGGTTCCTTCCTGTTCTCCCATGTCCGTTCTTACCTTCAGCTTTCTTCCTTTGTTCTTTTCGTACTGACGGGGCAATAGCAAGGGTTCGGTCGCTCCTGCCGAGGTCACTTCCAAGGAAAAATCCTCCTCTTCCCGATCCAAATTGTGCTCAATGGCCCGGCTTACTTCGATGCAATCCTGGAGGTTCACCCCTTCATCGCCATCCAAGACAACCCGTATGGTATTGTCGCCACTGATCGTAAAATCAATCAAAAACAAGGATGGTCGCTCCGCAAGCGCCTTGTTTAATAAGGATTCCACTTTCTCCTTTAGCATAAATCCAAGTAATAAAAGAGGGGACCCAAAGTCCCCTCATGAATACTTTATATATCCGTTCAGCGGTGCAAATATACGATAATTTCTACCGCAAATGCAACCCCAACCCCCACAAAAAACTTTGGCAGATCGGGAATTTGTTGGCCTACTAGGACTCGAACCTAGAATGACTGAACCAAAATCAGTAGTGTTGCCAATTACACCATAGGCCAATCGCTGTCGTCCGCCGAAACAGTTTCGGCTTTTGAGCGTGCAAATTTATAACAAACTTTGGTTTCGGCAAATAATTTCAGCAGAATAGAGCCTATTTTTCATTCTGCCCCGTGTTAAAGCTTTTGAAAAATTAAACGCCCTTCTGTACGATATTTACTAAATTCGCCCCAACTTGGTTAACCACGACCTTTATGTTTGCAACTAATTTTAAAAAATGGGATACCATTTTCGGATGGATATCCTTCACCATAGCTTTTTTGGTATATGCCCTGACCGTTGAACCAACAGGCAGCTTTTGGGATGCGGGGGAATATATCACCACTTCGGCCAAATTGCAGGTCGGGCACCCTCCCGGCGCACCACTTTTACAGATGATCGGGGCCTTTTTTGCCATGTTTGCCTTTGGCGACACCTCCAAAATAGCCCTTATGGTCAATGCGGTATCGGTAGTATCCAGTGCCTTTGCGGTTTTGTTTACTTTCTGGACCATAACCAATCTTACGCGCAAGCTGATTTCCAAGGAAAAGGCCCTTACCAACAGCAAGGCCATCGCCATATTGGGCAGTGGGCTGGTGGGAGCACTGGCATTCACTTTTTCCGATAGTTTTTGGTTCAATGCAGTGGAAACCGAAGTGTATGCCATGGCAAGTTTGATCATGGCGCTGTTGCTCTGGATGGGCATAAAATGGACCGACAACCTGGATGAGCCACGAGGTCATAAATGGCTTTTGCTCATTTGCTTTGTAATAGGCCTTACATTTGGAATACAGTTCATGGGATTTCTCGCCATACCGTCCATTGGACTGTTATTCTATTTTAAAAAATACAAAAAGACCAACGCCAAGAATTTTTTGCTGGCCAACATAGTGGTGGTGGCATTGCTCATGCTGGTCTATAAATTTTCCCTTACCTATGTGCTAAGACTTTTTGGATGGAGCGAGGTTTTCTTCATCAACGAAGTTGGATTGCCCTTCAACTCGGGTACCATCATAATGGGTCTGCTGTTCGTTATGGCATTTTACCTTGCCCTAAGGTATACCAGAAAGAATAATTTTCAGACCGGTAACCTTGTAGTATTGAGCGTCATGTTCCTGATCCTTGGATTTTCGTCGTGGCTTATGTTGCCCATACGGGCGAATGCCAACGTAGTGGTCAATGAAAACAATCCCGAGGATGCCCGTTCACTCTTGGCCTATTACAATAGAGAGCAATATCCCGGGGTGGAGAGTCCCTTTTATGGGGCTTACTATTCCGATACGTTTGCACCGGCAGGAGAGGACAAAGATGACCGTCCCAAATATGAGAAAGATGAAAAATTGGGTAAATATGTCATTGTAAACCATTACCAAAACGCCATGCAGGGACCCAATGAAAAGCACGTGGGTCCCCTGCCCCGAATGTGGAGCGATCAGCATGCCGAGAACTATATGCAGTATTTTGGGGTGCTGGACTTTCGAATAAAGTCCGAATACATTTCAAACAACGACCTGAGACAGGCCGTGGCACAATTTAAGGCGGCCCATCAACAGGGAGAGCTGGATACCGAGCAATACATCCGTTTTTTGCGTGAATTTTCGGAGTATATTGAAGTGGAGCCCCCCACATTGGGACAAAATCTGCGATACCTCTTCCAATTTCAGTTCGGCTACATGTATATGCGTTATTTTATGTGGAATTTTGTCGGAAGGCAAAACGATATGCAGGGCCGTTATGATGAAAACGGGCATTGGCTCAGTGGAATCGGATTTTTGGACAGTTTAAGATTGGGGAGCCAGGAAAACCTGCCTTCGGATTGGAAAAACAACAAAGCCAGAAACACCTATTTCTTTTTGCCCCTCCTTTTGGGAATCATCGGTTTGGTATTCCAGATCTCAAAGAATCCAAAACATTTTTGGGTGCTTTTTGTGTTTTTCATGTTCACGGGATTGGCCATTCAGTTTTACACAAACCCTTATATATTCCAGCCCCGTGAGCGGGATTATTCCTTGGTCGGTTCCTTTTATATATTCTGTATTTGGATTGGCATTGGGGTGTATGGCCTTTATGATGAATTTAAAAAAATACTTTCCGCCAAAATAGCAGCTCCGGCGATCACAACATTATGCCTGATTGCAGTACCGTTTTTAATGGCCTTTCAGAATTGGGACGACCATGACCGTTCTGGCAGATATACAGCGCAATCCACGGCAAAGGCCTATCTGGATTCCTGTCAGGAAGATACGGGCGCCATACTCTTCACCATAGGTGACAACGACACCTTCCCACTTTGGTATGTTCAGGAGATTGAAAACTACCGTACCGATGTCCGAATTGTGAACACCAGTTTGTTTGCCACAGATTGGTACATTGACCAGATGAAGAAAAGGGCCTATGAAAGTAATCCTATCCCTTCGCAATTGACGCATGACAAATACCGCTACGGAACCAGGGATGCAGTATACTATCAGGGAATTACGGATAGTCGATGGGATATCAAGGACTTTATGAATTGGATCGGGAGTGACAAACCCCAGACCAAGTTCCGATACTTGTTGGAAAAACGGGGAGCGGACCTTAGCGAGTATTCCGACAGCAATCTGGACATTGTATACTATCCCACCAACAAAATCAGAATCCCAGTCAATAAGGAGAATGTGCTTAAAAGCGGGCTGGTCAAGGAAAAAGATTCTGCACTCATCGTGGACTACATAGATATTGACCTGCCGCAGAATGCACTCCCCAAAAACCGCATCCTAATGTTGGACCTTATTGCGAACAACGACTGGAAACGCCCCATCTATTTCTCAGGGGGAAGTTTTGACCGGGCCGAATATATTTGGATGAAGGAGTACCTGCAATTGGATGGCTTGGTCTATAAATTGGTCCCCATAAAGACCGAGAACCAAAGCTCCTTTGAAATGGGCCGTATCGATTCGGAGCTCATGTACGATATTGTTAAGAAGTGGGATTGGGGCAATGCCGGAAGTGATGATATATACCATGATCCCCAAACCCGTTCACAGGGGCTGTCCTTCAGAAGCAATTTGGCACGTCTCAGCGAAACCTTGATTGCAGAAAACAAAATAGACAAGGCCAAGGATGTCATCAACATGGCAATGACCCATACCCCGGTGGAGCACTTTGGTTTTTATGCCTTTGTGGAACCTTTTGTGGACGGTTATTATAAGGTTGGGGAAAACCAGAAGGCCCGTGCACTCTATGAAAAACTGAAAAAAGTATACCAAGAACGACTGGAATACTATGCCGGTGTTCCCTTGGATGAGCAATACGAAAAAATCGATGATATTTTGGCCGATATGCAGGCCTATCGCAGGAACATCGATATCCTTATCGAAAATGATGATAGGTCGTTTGCTGAATCTGAGACGATGATTTTCAATGAATACATCGACAAATTTTCCCAATTCATGGGAGAAGAGGAGGATGCCTTTGAAGAATTGCCTGAATCCAATCCAGATTTGGAAGACTCCATACCCTTGGATACCTTAGAGGCCGAACAGGATGGTGTTATAGTGGAAGAGGAATGATAAAAAAAGCGAGGTTTTCGCCTCGCTTTTTTGTTAGATATATTCGTTCAAAATCCCGATAAGTGTATTGGCGTCCTGCTCACCGCTCTGCCGCCAGACCATCTCACCTTTTTTGTAGATCATCAACGTGGGAAGACCTTTGATTCGCAATGCCTGCGAAAGCTCCTTGTTTTTGTCCACATCAATTTTGATCACCTTTCCCTTATCACCAAGGGCAGCGGCAACATCGCGTAGCACAGGATGCATGGAAGTGGACTGTTCGTTCCACTCGGCGTAAAAGTCCAACAACACGGGGACGTTTACATCAATGAGTTCACCAAACTTAGACATAGATATTCTCTGGTTTACTAGCCAAAAGTAAGAAAATTTGTTAACGTTTTACAGCAAGTAAGTGTATTCGTAGCGCTACACAAGTTAAATTCACGTTAAACATTGTTTTGTACTACAGCTGTAAGATTTAAACCAATACCTATCAGCATTCCAAATTGGCTAGGAAGTCAATTTCATTTTGGCCAAAAAAGAAACCTCTTTGAGCCCTCATCAATCGCAATCAACGGAGAGTCTCAAGAAATGCCGGTTATTAATGACAATTATCATTCAATCCGGTATGGTTTGTAACTAGATTTGTCCGTGAAGAAATTCAGCAGTACTGACTGTTTGGACAATCGAGTGCTGAAAGTTTCAAGAATTAAAACCTCAACTTATGAAAAATTCCATCCTTCCCTTTTGTGCTTTTTTTATAAGCACCTTTATCTTTTCCCAGGCAGGACATATTATGCAAGGCGTGGGCTCTGTTAATATGTCAATGGGAGGTGCCGCTACCGCTCAACCCTTGGACATTGCAGGGGCCCTGCACTGGAACCCTGCTACGATCGTCACATTTGACGAAGATATCCTCAAACTTGATATCGGTCTTTTCTTTTCCTCTCCAGAATTGAGCTCAACAGTTCCAGAATTTGATGGTACAGGACAACCCACAGGCAACTTTTTCAGTGGAACAACCGAGGACGATCGAGGTGTATCGCCATTGCCCGCGCTTGCAGTGGTCTGGAGCAAACCTGATAGCAGACATACCTTTGGTGCATCTGCATTTGGTATCAGCGGGTTCGGGGTAACCTTTCCCGAAAGCACTTCAAATCCAATTAACATGCCGCAAAGCATGGGAGGCTTTGGTAGAATAGAATCGAACTATATCCTACTACAAATAGGTATGGCCTGGGCATATGAGATTACGAATGAATTTTCCATTGGCTTGCAACCTACTATTAACTATGCATCCTTGGAACTCATGCCCAATCCCACTGCCAATCCAACCCAAGCGGGATATCCAAGTACCGATCCATCTTCCGCCCTAGGTTTTGGGGGGCAGTTAGGTGTGTTCTACAACGCTCCATGGGGGTTCAAGGCGGGTGTTTCATATAAAACCACCCAATACTTTGGTAATTTTGAACTTGACAACACCTATTTAGACGGTTCCCAAGGGACCAACTCCTTTAATTTGGACTATCCGGCCATTCTCTCTTTTGGGCTGGGTTATTCTTTGGGTAACATTGACCTAGCCCTGGATTACAGAATGGTGGACTATGAAAATACTGATGGCTTTTCAACGGCGGGGTGGACACAGCGTGCATCAGTTGCCGGTTTTGGATGGGAAAACATAAACATCATCTCCGCGGGAATACAGTACAAGGCAATAGACAAACTGCCATTACGAGTAGGATACACTTACAGTTCCAATCCAATCAATAGCGAGGTGGCCTTCTTTAACATTCCAGCAACGGCAATTATAAAAAATGCCTTTCAGTTAGGTATAAGCTACGAAGCCAGCGAAAGGCTGACCCTTGACGCTCTTTATCATTATGGAACAAGCGGGGATGCCACATCCGGTCCTATATTGAATCCCCAGTTTATCCAAAGTTCTCCTCCATTCGGCGCCATTCCTGGCTCAGACGTTTCATACGATATGACGACCTCCATGTTTTCCGTCGGAGCATCACTGAAGCTGGGGAATAAATAGCAATGGCATTTTTCAATCATGAAAAAGCACCGATTAAAATCGGTGCTTTTATATATAATATATTGTAATTCCATCGCATATTAGGCCATTCCCTTCTTCTTTAAGGTAATCACGGAGATTTCTGGCCAAATGCCCACACGACCTGGATAACCTATAAACCCAAAGCCCCGGTTCACGTTGATGAACTGACCCAGTTCCTTATAGAGTCCCGCCCAGTACTTGTATCGCCATTTTACAGGGCTCCATTTTACCCAGCCCGGAATCTCCACACCAAACTGCATGCCGTGCGTGTGCCCGCTCAGGGTAAGATGATAGTGGTAATCGTCATGCAATGCAATGTCCTCCCAATGGGAGGGATCATGGCTGAGCAAAATTTTGAAATCATCTTTGGAAACACCTTCCTTGGCCTTTTCTAAATCACCGGCCTTTTTGAAACCACCCCGGCCCCAATTCTCGACACCGAGCAAAGCTATTTTTTGGCCGTCACGCTCCAAATACCGATTGGAATTCAGAATCAGGTCGAAACCGATTTCCTTTTGTACTGCTTTCAGATCTTCTAGATTCTGCGCTTTGGCCTCCTCCGTTTCCCATGTGGTATAATCCCCATAATCGTGGTTGCCCAGAATAGAGAACATACCATCCTTGGCCTCCAGTCGGGCAAAAGTCTCTTTCCAAGGAATCATTTCATCGGTCCGGTCGTTGACCATGTCCCCGGTAAAAAAAATAACATCACTTTTTTGTTGGTTGATCAGGTCAACGCCGTAGGCCACCTTGACCGCATCATCAAAACTTCCGCTGTGCACATCCGATATCTGGGTTATCTGATATCCATGAAAGGCTTCCGGTAAATCATCAAATTCCAATTCGTATTTCAGTACTTGATAATTATATTTTCCACGGTACATACCATAAAGCAGTGCTCCAAAGGGGATGGATGCCAGCCCTACCGCTATGGCGCTTATGAATTTTCTACGGGCTGGAAGATGTCCGTTTTCCGGATGGGAAAATCCTGAAACCTTGTTATATACGAAGGCGAATCCGCGACCAATATCCTCCAGCAACATAAAAGACCCCAAGACCCCGCCCAAAAGGAAAAAGGCAAAAAACACGCCTGCTGCAACGGCAACAGAGCCCCTAAAACCATCGCCTGGGGTATAGGCCAACACCTTCACGATTAAGAACAACAATGCCCCTAAAAAAAAGATACCATAGGCCCAATTTGCCCATACACTCTTGAATAGGGTTCGGAACGCCTGGAAGCCATAAATGGCCATGACGATGTAAATTATGGAAAGAACGATTACAAATCGTGGCATATCAATTTTTCTGCAAAAGTATCGCTAAACTACTGAATTAAAGAGGATTTTAAATTTATTTAACGGTCTGTACAATATGACGTACTTGCTCAACATTTGTTACCGCAACTTCACCCTCCACCCAATGTTTGGAGGAATTCATGTTGATTTTTTCGGTAACATCTATATAGTTTACAAAAAAAGTTCCTGAAAGATGAAGGGCCCGTAAACCCGCTTCCATAAATTTTTTGGCATTATCTCGATTCACTCCTCCCCCCGCCATAAGGGTCATTTGGGTTTGGGATTGCCACATATTTAGCTGCTCCAAACCTTCCAATGCAGTGTTCTGCATTCCTGAGGTCAATACCGTATCCACTCCAATGGTCTCCAACATTTTTAGAGCACTTTCTGGGTCCGAAATCCAGTCAAAGGCCCTGTGAAACGTAAAATGTAAAGGCTTGGAAAGTTCCACCAATTGTGCTGTGCGTTCCACATCCAGTGAAAAATCGTCCCTCAACACCCCGGAAACGATACCTTCAACCCCCATTTCCTTGCATTTTTCAATATCGGCCTTCATCACCTCAAATTCTGTATCGGAATAGGTAAAATGTCCACTGCGGGGCCGAATTAGCACATGTATGGGGATGTTCAATTTCTTCCTTACCAATGCTAGTACTCCAAAAGATGGCGTTACTCCCCCAACGGCCAATTCCGAGCAAAGCTCAATTCGGTCCGCCCCAGCATTTTGAGCATTCAGCGCTGATTCCAACGAATTGGCACAAACTTCTACAAGCATATTGCTATATTTATGGCCCTTAAAAATAAACATCCATTTCCATGGAAAGACGCAAGTTCCTAAAAAATTCAAGCCTGGGAACGGTAGGAATCGTATCAGCCTCCGCCTTGGCTTCCTGCAAGACTGAAAACAAACCTGAAGCTCCAATGACCATTTCAACACCCATAAGGCCCATTACCGTATGCACCTGGAACTTTCATAATGCCACTGCCAAGGCCTGGGAAGTGTTGAACTCAGGAGGCACTTCTTTGGATGCCGTGGAACAGGGCGTGATGGTTGAGGAAGCCGATGTAACAAACGAAACCGTAGGCAAGGGCGGCAGGCCCGACCGTGACGGCAACGTTACTCTCGATGCCTGCATCATGGACAAGGATGGCAACTGCGGTTCCGTGGTCTACCTTCAAAACATAGTACATCCCGTTTCCGTGGCCAGAAAGGTCATGGAGGAGACCCCCCATATCATTTTGGCAGGAAAAGCTGCTGAAAAATTCGCTTATGAACAAGGATTCCAAAAAGAAGATCTATTGACCGAAAGTACCCGAATGCAATATGGGGAGTGGCTAAAAACTTCAAAATATGAGACTACCATCAACATAGAGAACCACGATACCATTGGCATGCTCGCCATTGACAAGAATGGGGACATTGCCGGAGCTTGCACCACCAGTGGTATGGCCTATAAAGTGGCTGGTCGTGTGGGGGATTCACCGATTATCGGGGCCGGTTTGTATGTGGATAATGAAGTGGGCGGTGCCACTGCCACAGGTGTTGGTGAAGAAGTCATCCGCACCGTGGGCAGTTTTTTGATCGTGGAACTCATGCGACAGGGAATGAGCCCCCAAGAAGCCTGCGAAGAAGGGGTGAAACGAATCATGAAGAAGAATGAAGGCCGCAAGGATTTCCAGATTGGGTTTTTGGCCATCAACAAACAGGGGGAAACCGGTGGTTACTGTGTGCATCCAGGATTCACGTATCGAGAGTATACGGAAAATGGTCATGATAACAAGGAAGTAAGCAGTTTTTATGAATGAAAAACAAGACCGCTGCGCTACTAGACACAAGAACCAAAATGTCTTGACTCTTGACTCTAATTTCTTGTGTCTTTCAAACAGCAATTCGTACTTTTAAAACCTGCCTATTGCACATTGCTTATTGTTTATTGAACATTGCTAATTGATAACTGAACAACATGTCCGACCAAAAACGACTTTTCCTGCTTGATGCCTATGCTCTAATTTTCCGTGGCTACTATGCCTTGATCAAAAACCCCCGAATCAATTCCAAAGGCATGGACACCTCTGCCATCATGGGATTTATGAATTCCCTTTTTGATGTGATCAAACGGGAACAGCCCGACCATTTGGCAGTGGCATTCGACAAGGGTGGCAGTGTGGAGCGCACGGACCTTTTTGAGGACTACAAGGCCAATCGGGATGAAACTCCCGATGCCATTCGCATCGCAGTGCCCTATATCCAAAAAATATTGAAGGCCATGAAAATTCCTGTGGTCGAATTGGAAGGCTACGAAGCCGATGACCTTATAGGCACCTTGGCCAAGCAGGCAGAAAAAGAAAACTATAAGGTATTTATGGTGACGCCCGATAAGGATTTTGGCCAATTGGTCAGCGAAAACATTTTCATGTATCGTCCGGCGCGAATGGGCAATGGCATTGAAATTTGGGGTATTCCCGAAGTACAGAAACGTTTTGGTGTGGAACGACCCGAGCAGGTGATCGACTATTTGGGGATGATGGGCGATACCAGCGACAACATTCCGGGCCTGCCCGGTGTCGGCGATAAGACGGCCAAAAAATTCTTGGAGGATTTTGGGTCCCTGGAAGGCTTGTTGAGCAATACGGACAAGCTAACGGGCAAAATGAAGGAGAAGGTGGAGGAACATGCCGAGCTGGGCCGACTTTCCCGCCAATTGGCAGAAATAAAGACCGATTGTGATGTGACCTTTCATGCCGAAGATTATGAAATGTGCCCTCCCGATGCCGAAAAAGTACAGGAAATTTTTGAGGAACTCGAGTTCCGAAGGCTCAAGGAACAGTTCATCAAGATATTTTCGGGTGAGGCCGAAGCGGGTCCCCAGGTCACCAGTACCGAAACCGCAAAACAGGAGGCCAAAGTGGCAGGTAGCGGACAGTTTACACTTTTTGGAGGCGATCCCACCGAAGCACCCGCTACCATAAAGGATATCAACAGTAGGCGAACCATTGCCGATGTGCCCCATTTCTATCAGACTGTGCAGCAGGGTTTGGGTTTGGACCTCTTCCTGAAAAAATTGATGGAGCAGCCCTCCGTCTGTTTTGACACGGAGACCACTTCCATCAATCCGTTGGAGGCCGAATTGGTAGGCATTGCCTTCAGTTGGGAAGTTGGCAAGGGGTTCTATGTGCCCTTTCCCGAAGGGAAAAACGATGCCATGCCATTGATTGAAAAATTGCGCCCCTTCTTTGAAACCGAGTCCATTGAAAAAATTGGGCAGAACCTAAAATACGATATCAAGGTGATGCAGAATTACGGCGTTGAAGTCAAGGGGAAACTGTTCGACACCATGTTGGCCCATTACCTCATCAACCCCGATATGCGACACAATATGGACGTACTTTCCGAAACCTACCTCAACTACACCCCGGTTTCCATCACCGAACTCATCGGCAAAAAAGGAAAGAACCAGCTGAGCATGCGTGAAGTTCCCCTGGAAAAACAGACTGAATATGCTGTGGAAGACGCTGATGTAACCTTCCAACTTTCACAAAAGTTCAGGCCCGAACTAAAAGAGGCCCATACCGATAAATTGTTTGAGGACATTGAAATTCCACTGCTTCGCGTGCTGGCGGATATGGAACGTGAGGGCATCAACCTGGATGAACATTTTCTAAAGGAACTCTCCAAAGAATTGGATGCGGACATCAAGAATCTGGAAACCAAAATCTATGAGCAGGCCGGGGAGCAGTTCAATATTGCTTCCCCCAAGCAATTGGGCGACATCTTGTTTGACAAGCTGAAGCTGGTGGACAAGCCCAAAAAGACCAAAACGGGACAATATTCCACCGCCGAGGATGTACTTTCCTATTTGGCCAAGGACCATGAGATCATAAAAAATGTACTGGAATACAGAGGGCTCACCAAATTGAAGAGCACCTACGTGGACGCCCTCCCCAACGAGGTACAAAAACACAGTGGGCGGGTGCATACCGATTATATGCAGACCGTGGCCGCCACGGGACGTTTGAGCAGCAACAACCCCAATTTACAGAACATCCCCATCCGTACCGAACGGGGCCGTCAGGTTCGTAAGGCTTTTATTCCAAGGGATGAAGACCATGTGCTGCTTTCCGCAGATTATTCACAGATAGAACTACGCATCATTGCGGCCCTGAGCGAGGAAGACACCATGATCTCTGCCTTTAAGAATGGGGAGGACATTCATGCGTCCACAGCATCAAAAGTGTTCAACGTGCCTATTGACGAAGTGACCCGGGAGCAGCGTAGTAATGCCAAAACGGTAAATTTCGGGATCATTTATGGCGTTTCGGCCTTTGGGTTAAGCAACCAAACGGATTTGAGCCGTACCGAGGCCAAGGACCTTATCGATACCTATTACAAAACCTATCCCAAACTACGCAATTACATCAGTGAACAAATTGATTTTGCTCGGGAACATGGCTACGTACAGACCGTTTTGGGCCGTCGTCGCTATCTAAAGGACATCAATGCTGGCAACCAGGTGGTGCGCGGGGCGGCGGAACGCAACGCGGTGAATGCACCCATTCAAGGGAGTGCGGCGGACATCATCAAAATTGCTATGATCAACATCCACAAAAAGCTTTCCGAAGGAAAGTACAAGACCAAAATGCTCTTGCAAGTGCACGATGAATTGGTGTTCGATTGCTACAAGCCCGAGTTGGAAACCATGAAGGAACTTATCAAAACTGAAATGGAAAGTGCCTATGATTTGGCGGTACCCTTGGATGTGGAAGTGGGGGTTGGCGAAAACTGGTTGGAGGCGCATTAAGCATCGATAAGGCATAATTTTTGATTTAATGCCAACATGGAAAAACATATAAAATTTGCGCTTCTATTGTTCTTGACCAACCTCCCTATTGGTTGCGATTCCTCATCAGAAAATAGTCAGGATGGGACCTATGGGAAACTTTCTGGTCCTATGGTCTTTTCCAGTAAATTTATAAAACATCGGTCTGAACCAAATTTTGGATTGATTTACCTTGACGAAATCCCAAATTTCAGTGGCCTAATTGAGAGAATGCAACTATTGTCATGCGAAGACAAGTATACTGGCCTTTTTTTTCATTTAAATGATACCTTATACCATCAATTTGGCCATACAGATTGCCCAGATAGAAATATTATTTCCTGTTATTTTAATCGTAATTCCATCCATATTAAAAATGATTCCTTAAAAAATTTCTCTGCGGATTACAGGGCCCTTTATCCCATTTCCAGCCTAAGTGACCAACTCAAAACCATGAAGCATATTGATCACTTTGACTCCTATGGGCAAGCGGTCCTAAAGCAAGTTTTGGTCCATCTATTTATAGAGGACAAATATCCCATGTTAAAGACCAAGGAGACCCTTGCCTATATCGAAAAGCAATTTACCAAGGCCAATGCTGAAATGGGTGAAGGGTACTATCGGTATACCATACTTTTTGAAACAACGAGTGTTTTGGATTTACTACCTCCACCACCTCCACCACCTCCAGCGGTTGAAGATTAGAAAAATTGAAATAAACTAGGCCTTTGGTAGAGGTCTTATCATTCGCAATCAACACCAAATTATTCTCAAGCCTTGTTAAAATTACCTGTATACAGCAATAAAAATCAAGAGTATGCACCCCATAAATTGGCGAAAAACATATCCAACAATTTTATACCTTCAATTCACTTTTTAATAAGGTACAAAAATGATCCATCCAGATACGGAGTTAAAATTTATCAATGGTGAAATTGGCTATGGCGTAGTGGCCACGAAATTTATCCCTGCGGGGACCATCACTTGGGTTTTGGACAAACTAGATCGGGAATTTACCCCGCTCGAGCTCCAGGAAATGAACCCCATCTATCAAAACATTTTGGACACCTACACCTTCCGCAACAACAAGGGCAACTACATCCTCTGTTGGGACAATGGGCGGTATGTGAACCATAGTTTCAACTCCAACTGCCTTACCACGGCCTACGATTTTGAAATCGCCATTCGCGACATTAGACCCGGCGAACAACTTACCGACGATTATGGCTACCTGAACATCCCTCTGCCCTTTAGGGCAGCGGACGAGGGCACCCGGAGGAAAGTTGTATATCCGGATGACCTGTTGAAATACTACAAGGTCTGGGACAACAAGATCAAAAAGGTCTTTGGCCAGATCACCAAGTTGGAACAGCCCTTGGAATCCATTCTACCGGAAGGCATGTGGTCCAAAATAGAGAACATCACCCATGGCAGGGAAGAAATGGAGTCCATCCTCAATAATTTTTACAATGGTAAGGGTGAGGAAAGTTCCCCTTGACCATTGGACTCTTTCTGATCTCAATACATTTCATTGTATCTTAGTGGGGCAACCGTTAATCCATTATTTTCACTTATGAAAATCCATTTGCTTTCCCTCACCACCCTTCTTTTGATATTCCAATTGGCTTATGCCCAGCAAAGTTCAAAATCCGATCAATTAGATGCCATGATCGAAAAAGGCATAGAAGATTGGAAAATCCCCGGTTTAGCCGCTGTGGTGGTGCAAGATGGTGAAATCGTTTTCAAGAAAACCTACGGAGTAAAAAATTTGAACACCAAGGCTCCGGTGGATGAGCACACGCTGTTTACCATGGCGAGTACTACCAAGGCAATAGTGTCCATGGCATTGGGCATTTTGGTGGATCAAGGAAAACTGAAGTGGACGGACAAAGTGCGGCAGCACCTACCTCATTTTAAACTTTCGGATGCATTCATCACCGAGGAGGCCCGTGTACAGGATTTGTTGACACACAATTTGGGCATACAACAGGCCGATTTGCTGTGGGTGCTGGACAGCACCTCCACTAAAAAGACGATTGAACGATTTGCGTATTCCCCAAAAACCTACCCGGTCCGAGGTGGTTTTGATTATAATAATATAATGTATGCCATCGCTGGTGAGGTTATTGAGGCCGTGAGTGGGCAACATTGGACGGATTTTGTACGAGAAAACATCTTCGAACCCATTGGTATGAAAGATGCCGTTGCTAAATCGGGGGATATATTCAAAAAAGGAAATTACACTACCCCCTACCTCAACGACATTGAAGATGGCATGGTAACCATCGACTATAATCTTTCGGACCAAATCGGCGCCGCGGGAATGATCTGGGCCAGCCTATCCGATATGGGCAACTATCTGAAATATTTGGTCAACGATGCAGCGGTCGGGCAGGATACCATCCTCAGCAAGTCCACGTTCGATTATCTTTTTAAACCGCACAGTTTTGTTACCGATGAATCGTTCTATCCCACACAGCAATTGACCAAACCGCATTGGAAAACCTATGGTTTGGGATGGTTTCAGCATGATTATCGGGGTGAGAAACTCGACTTTCATACCGGCAGCATAGGAGGTTTAGTTGCCATTTGCGGCATAATTAGAGATAAAGATTTGGCCGTTTATGTTTTTGCCAACCTAGATCATGCCGAGCTGCGCCACGCCATCATGTACAAGGCCATGGACCTCTTTGCGTTTAATGACGACAGTCGGGATTGGCACAAAGAGATATTTGATCTCTATGCCGGTTTCCGGGAAAAACAAGTGGAGGATTTGAAGAAAAGCAAAGCTGAACGAGTCTCTGGAACCAGCACCACATTGCCTTTACAAGCCTACGAAGGCACTTACGAGCACTCCATGTTGGGGCAGGTCCATATAAGATCATCGAATAATGGTTTTGATATGGATTTCAACAATTTTTTTAAATTATCCGCCTACCATTGGCATTACAACGCGTTCAAGTCTACCAAGGCAAATCCTTTTCATGCCGTGATGGATTTCAATTTTCAAATTGGAACTTCAGGGAAAGTGGCCTCGTTGGAAATATTTGGGGAAACCTTTGTCAAGACAAAATAAAAAAGGCACCTATTTGGTGCCTTTTTCCATTATTTTGCGGGGTCAGGATTAGTAACTATTCGCCCATCGGGGTCTTTCATACTTCTTGGCAAACCAGCTTTGAAGTGTCCGCAGGTGACGTTTCCATTGAAAAGGAACCAAATCAAACCATAATTTAAGCTCAATGGTCCCCTCTTTTTGAATCGAAAAACCATTTTCGATGGTGAAATCCAAATGGTCCAATTGATTTACATGTTCTTCACTCCCATCGGCACAGGTCAACAAGTTGCCATAACGCTTGAAATGAAATCGCAATGCTGTGTAGTCCCTTGCAGGAAGATTGACCAGGCCTCCCAAGCGTGTGAAATGTCCTGATCCCATTCCTTTAAAAGTGACCGCATTGTCTTCGGGAAATTCCTGGATCAAATATTCCCTTCCTTCCGAGTCAACGGCACTGAAACGGAAAATATTGAAGGTCATTTCAGCAACATTTCCGTTCTTAATAACTTCATTTTTTAGAATTAATTCCTTGGCAGGCCTTCCTTGGGCCTCCCATCCGGCAAACAAATCAAAAGTGAAAGGAACTGTTTGCCATTTATTTGGATATACTTTGTTATTCTTCATAATACGTTGTATTTAAAATACGGTGCAAAATTGCGAAACTTAATAAGTCCCTACTTCCATAGAATTCACCAGTTTCTATGCTATTTTACCTTTTATGTCCATTTTTTTTATTTTTTGTGTTAATATTTTACAAAAACATTCTTCCTTACCTTTGGATGGCATATCCTTGACCAACCTATGAAAGTCAATTATTTCTTTTTGCTCCTCGCCCTTTTGGCAGAGATAGTCGGGACGGTGGGCGGTTTTGGTTCCTCGGTATTTTTTGTCCCGTTGGGCAATTTCTATTTTGATTTCCACTCCGTACTGGGCATGACCGCTATTTTTCACCTGTCGAGCAATCTCAGTAAAATCTTGTTGTTCAAAAAGGGATTGGACAAGATGCTTTTGCTCTATATTGGAGTGCCTTCTGTTTTATTTGTAATTGTGGGTGGATTTCTCTCCAAACTGGTCCAAACTGCAATGCTGGAAATTGTTTTGGGCATATTTTTGGTGGCCTTTGCCCTACTTTTTCTCATCAAAAGGGAAATTATCGTCCTTCCAAATAAAAGAAATGCAGTTATCGGCGGTACACTCTCTGGGTTTTCGGCAGGTTTGCTGGGTACTGGTGGTGCCATTCGCGGGCTTACCATGGCGGCCTTTAACCTGGAAAAGAGTGCCTTTATAGCCACTTCCGCCTTTATCGACTTTCTTATCGATTTTTCCCGCACATTTGTGTACTATGGCAACGGGTATATCGGAAAACAGGAGCTCACCTACCTTCCCTTTCTATTGGTCATCGGTTTTGTGGGCACCTATTTGGGAAAACGGATTTTGGTCCACATTCCACAAGTTGTCTTTATACGGCTAAGTCTGTTGTTGATCCTGCTCATTGGCCTAGCCACACTGGCCCAATTGGCAGTGAAGTACTCCCAATAAAAGCCAAAAGTTTATCGCACAGGACTTTGAACAAAAAAAGGCATCCAATTGGATGCCCTTAATGATCTTACTATTCGTTTTTGATGTTTACCAGCCCAAGGCCAGTTTCAGTTTTGACTTTTTCTCTTTTTTCACAAGTTCTTTCCTTGCATGCTTCTCGCTTTCCCTCAAACGGGCTTCCTTCTCAATATGGGCAAACAGTTCCATTGAAAAAGGATACGTCTGCCATATATTCGGATAATGAACAAGTTTTTTCATATTTTCACTTTTTTGATAAATGAATAACAAAATTCCGACTTGTTCCAGGGTCCGAAAATGACTGTATTTGCCATTTTCTATGCTATTTTAACCTTGAAGGGTTTTTTTAACAGTTCTTTGGGATAAAAGGTAACAACAGGAAGGAAATTAGCTGGTACGGTCACTACCCAACACTATAATTGTCACCAATGAGGTCCAAAACCTTTAAAAAGGTCTCAAATTCGCTTACATCCAGATTTGCAATGGCCTGTTTGCGAAGTCGCACGGCATGGGGCAATACTGCATCGATTACCTCTCGGCCCTCCGGGGTCAACTCCAATTTGAATCTTTTTTGGTCGCCATTAAAACGGGTTTTGTTGATCCAACCCTTACGTTCCAGTCCCCCGATAACCCTTGACGTGGTGGCACGATTTCGAAAATTGCTTCGTACAATGTCACGTTGGCTTGCTTCTTCCCCTAATTCGTAAATCCGGTGCAGAATCACCCACTGTTCAATGGTCATGTCCACACCTACCTCATCAAACTTGCGCAGATAGGCATCCTGGACTTTCCGAAGCACCAGGTCCAAATGCAGGCCTATTCCCTGTATTTCATCAATTTGACTTAGCATATTCTGTTTTTGATCATTTCGAATGAATGTGGCAGATCCCAGCCTCAAATTTTCCTATCGCTGCGTCCATATTGAAACAACCTCTTTTTTTAACCAAAATTTTAATCACGAAAACGCTTTCGTAATCCAAAAATAATTATTTTTGTTGCATTAACAACAATAATCATTGGATTAAAAAAATATAATTTATGGAAACTTCTACCCTGCCCAATGCAACAAACAGCAAGTTGCAGGATTTTATGCCCATCAATGGCACCGACTACGTGGAACTCTATGTGGGCAACTCCAAGCAGGCTGCTCACTTCTATAAAACCGCTTTTGGTTTTCAATCGTTGGCCTACGCCGGATTGGAAACGGGGTTGAAAGACCGTGAAAGCTATGTGGTGGCGCAGGATAAGATTCGTCTTGTACTGACCTCCCCTTTAAAAAGCGGAACGGAGATTGGCAAGCATATAGATAAGCATGGTGACGGCGTAAAAGTGGTAGCCCTTTGGGTAGATGATGCCACCTATGCCTACGAAACGGCTATGGCCAAAAGAGCCAAGTCGTACATGGAACCCATTGTTGAGGAAGATGGCACTGGCAAAGTGGTGCGTTCCGGAATCTATACCTACGGTGAAACGGTCCATATTTTTGTGGAGCGAAAGGATTACAACGGTATTTTTCTGCCAGGCTTTAAAAAATGGGAAACCCCAGATTACAATCCAGCACCAACCGGTCTTAAATTCGTGGACCACATGGTGGGCAACGTAGGATGGAACAAGATGGACCATTGGGTCGGATTCTATGAGAACGTATTGGGATTCAAAAACATCCTTTCTTTTGATGACAATGACATTTCCACAGAATATACCGCATTGATGAGCAAGGTGATGAGCAATGGAAACGGTCGCATCAAGTTTCCCATCAACGAGCCCGCAGAGGGGAAAAAGAAATCCCAGGTAGAGGAATACCTTGATTTTTACGAAGGTGAAGGGGTGCAACACGTGGCCGTGGCCACGGACGACATCATCAAGACCGTACGCGATCTAAAGAGCCGTGGCGTGGAATTCCTAAGGGTTCCAGAGACCTATTACGATGCCGTAAAGGATCGCGTTGGCAAGATTGATGAGGACATTGCCCCATTAAAAGAACTTGGAATTCTTGTAGATAGGGATGATGAAGGCTATCTGTTGCAGATTTTTACCAAACCCGTGGAACCAAGACCCACCATGTTTTTCGAAATCATACAAAGAAAAGGGGCACAATCGTTCGGAAAAGGTAACTTTAAGGCATTGTTTGAAGCTATAGAGCGTGAACAGGAGTTGCGCGGAACGCTTCATTGATAGAATACAAGTGCAAGTGCAAGCTTTAAAACCAAAGGTGAATCCCTATTTGAGCTTTTTGCTTGCCACTTGAACTTGTAACTTGAATTTAAATTTCAAAATTTAGACTATGCCGATTTACCATAAGCTTGGAAAAATTCCACAAAAACGGCACACCCAGTTTGAAAAATCAGACGGAGGGCTTTATTATGAGCAGTTGTTCGGCACAATCGGTTTCGATGGCATGTCGTCCCTGCTCTATCATATCCACCGTCCCACCCAGGTGAGGGAAATTGGCAAGCCCTTGGACATGACTCCAAAAATTGCGGTGCAAAGGAATATCACTTCACGTAAGTTGATCGGATTCGATGTGCAGCCGAAAGATGACTTTCTGGAAGCAAGAGAACCTCTTTTGGTGAACAACGATGTGCATATTGGATTGGCCGCGCCTAAAAAATCACTAACGGATTATTTCTATAAAAATGCCGATGCGGATGAGATGCTCTTTATCCATAAGGGTTCAGGAAGGTTAAAAACCTTTTTGGGGGATATCCCTTTTGAATATGGCGATTACCTAATCATTCCGCGGGGCATGATCTATCAAATTGAGTTTGACACGGAGGAAAATCGCATATTGTATGCGGAGTCATTCCATCCCATTTATACACCCAAACGATATCGGAATTGGTTCGGACAGCTTTTGGAACATTCCCCTTTTTGCGAGCGGGACTATAAATTGCCGCAAGATCTAAAAGCCCATGATGAAACTGGAGCGTTCATGATGAAAATCAAAAAGCAGGGTATGCTTCACAGTTTGGTCTATGCTACACATCCTTTCGATGTGGTCGGCTGGGACGGTTATAACTACCCCTACGGATTTTCAATCCATAATTTTGAACCCATCACCGGACGCGTTCACCAACCGCCTCCAGTGCATCAAACCTTTGAGACCGGAGCTTTTGTGATCTGTTCGTTCTGCCCTAGGCTTTATGACTATCACCCCAAGGCCATTCCAGCTCCCTACAACCATTCCAATATCGATTCTGATGAAGTCTTATATTATGTGGATGGGGATTTCATGAGCCGCACGGGAATTGGACCGGGTTACATCTCGCTGCACCCCGCCGGGATTCCACATGGACCACATCCGGGCACCTACGAAGGTAGTATTGGCAAAAAAAATACCGAAGAGCTAGCGGTGATGATCGATACCTTCAAACCCCTGCAGATTACAGAAAATGCCCTCAAGATTGATGATGGCAAGTACTATAAATCTTGGTTGGAATAGCAAAGTGGTTAAACGTTGGACTTTCGATATAAGAAATACTGAATTCATCTTATCCAACATCTAACTTCCCATATCTAATATTTAAATAATAAATGATCGTAAGCATACCCAAAAACTCAGACTTTTCCATACATAACATTCCTTTTGGGATATTTTCAACCAAAGACAGAAGCCCACGTGCCGGTGTGGCCATTGGAGAGCATATTCTGGACTTGGCCGCTTTGGCAGAACTGGATGTGTTCAATTTCAACACCGCCGTTCTGGAACAGAAACACCTCAATGATTTCATCTCATTGGGAAAAAACATCACATCCAAGGTGAGGACCGACATTCAGGCTTGGTTACAGGATGATAATTCCATTTTGGCTGGAAATCCGGAGTTGTTCGTAAAGCAATCCGAGGCACAGATGCACATGCCCATTCATGTGGGCGACTATACCGACTTTTATTCCAGTATTGAGCATGCGACCAACGTGGGGAAAATGTTCCGCAATCCAGAAAATGCCTTGTTGCCCAACTGGAAACATATACCCGTAGGGTATCACGGAAGGGCCAGCTCCATTATTGTAAGCGGGCAGGCCATACACCGCCCAAATGGGCAAACCCTGCCCAAGGATAGCACTACCCCTGTGTTTGGACCGTCGCAACGGCTGGATTTTGAACTGGAAATGGGTTTTGTGGTCGGCAAAGACACAAAAATGGGAGAGACCATTTCAACCAATGAAGCGGAGAACTACATTTTTGGCCTGGTATTGTTCAATGATTGGTCGGCACGGGACATCCAAAAATGGGAATATGTGCCACTGGGACCATTTTTGGCCAAGAATTTTGCTTCTTCCATCTCTCCTTGGATAGTCACATTGGAGGCTCTGGAACCGTTTCGCATGCCAGGTCCAAAACAGGAGCCCATGGTACTGCCCTACTTGGCCTATTCGGGGGAGAAAAACTATGACATCAATCTGGAAGTTGGCATCACACCGGAAAATGGTGAAGAAACCACGGTGTGCCATAGCAACTTCAAACACATGTACTGGAACATGGTCCAGCAATTGGCCCATCACACCGTGAATGGATGCAATGTGCACGTGGGCGATATGATGGCCTCCGGAACCATTTCGGGCAAGGATGAAAACAGCTATGGTTCCATGTTGGAACTGGCTTGGATGGGCACAAAACCCCTAAAATTGAAGGATGGAACAGAGCGTAAGTTCATTAATGATGGCGATACGGTAACCATGCGGGGATATGGAGAAAAAGGTGGTATCCGGGTAGGTTTTGGTGAAGTATCAACAAAAGTGCTCCCAGCAAAATGATAAAAACCATAGATCCCAGTCAAATTTCCCAGCCAGACCTTCACAATATATTGTTGACAGCAGTCGCACCACGACCTATTTGCTTTGCAAGCACCGTGGACAAAGATGGAAACGTGAACCTGAGTCCCTTCAGCTTTTTCAATGTATTCAGTTCCAATCCGCCAGTGATGATCTTCTCGCCTTCCCGAAGTGGCCGCGACAATACAACCAAACACTCCCATCAAAATGTGAAAGAAGTTCCTGAGGTGGTCATTAACATCGTCAATCATGATATGGTGGAGCAAATGTCACTTTCCAGTACTGCATATGATAAAGGGGTAAATGAATTTGTAAAAGCTGGATTTACACAAGTCCCCAGCGAAACGGTGAAACCGCCCAGAGTGGGCGAAGCTCCTGTCTCCTTTGAATGTGACGTGGAACAGGTCATTGAGCTTGGCCAAACTCCCGGAGCAGGGAACCTTATCCTCGCCAGAGTAAAACTCATTCACATCAACGAAGCTTATGTAACAGAGGGTATTTTGGATACCGAAAAACTGGACTTGGTGGGGCGCATGGGCGGCAGCTGGTATGTCCGTGCCAACAACAGTGCCCTTTTTGAAATTCCCAAACCCATTAGGACCAAGGGAATTGGTGTGGATGCGCTTCCTGAGGGTATCCGTCAAAGTGGGGTGCTCACGGGCAACAATCTGGGTCGATTGGGCAATTTGGAACGGTTGCCTTCCAAGGAAGAAGTCATTGAAACCCTCAAAAGTTTGGATTTGAAGGCCACATCCAAATCGGAAATGCATAAAATGGCACAGCAAATTTTGGAAAAAGGAAACACAGAGCAGGCAATGGCCCTGTTGATGCACGCCGAAACCCTCTGATCATGGAAAAAGGAATAGAATCCATTTTTAAATCCCATCTGGAACCAAAAGAAGTTTATAAGGGAGGCAAGAACATCCCTCCTTCTCTGAAAAAAATCTATAAACTTTCTTCCAATGAAAATCCATTGGGTCCATCCCCCAAGGCAATACGAGCTATTAAGTCGGTTTTGGACCAGATTGACCTTTATCCCGACCAAACGGACATAAGGCTACGGGAAGCTTTGGTCCAAGACTTTGAGGGAAAGTTGGCCGCAGACCAATTTTTGACTGGAAACAGTGGCTCGGAGGTGATTGATATGATTTTGAGGGCCTTTATTAATGAAGGAGATGAAGTGATCTACTCCAATCCCTGTTTTCTGCCCTATTCCGTTTTCTCAAGATGGTATGGGGCCAGACAAATTGATGTTCCCTTGATGGCCCCGAATTACGATTTGGATGTAAATGGTATCCTTGACGCAATAACCGCCAGGACCAAAATCATTTTTTTGACAAGTCCCAACAACCCTACGGGAACTTATATTCCCAAACCAATTTTGGAAGATTTCCTCTTCAAAATTCCAAAAAACATAGTGGTGGTCTTTGATGAGGTCTATCGCCATTTTGCAGATGCCAGGGATTATGTTACCGCGCTTCCTTATGTCCAACAGGGACACAATATCATCGGTTTGAACAGCTTTTCCAAAACGTATGGACTGGCCGGCCAGCGCATCGGATATTGCTATACCACTGCAACCATAGCTAATTACATCCGACTGATCCACAAACCATTTTTATTGCCTTTGACCTCGATAGAAGCTGGAATTGGGGCGCTCAACGACCATGAATTTGTGGCGGAGACCGTCAAAACGGTACACGAGGGACGTGCCTATCTTGAAAAGGAATTTAAAAAACTCAACATGATCTACTGGCCCACCCAAGCCAACTTTTTCATTATTGACCCGCCGTTGCCAGAGATGGAATTCACGAACAAAATGATGGAGGAAGGCATCATGGTGCGACCGGTTTCCCAATTTGGTGCTCCCGGCAAAGTTCGGATCACCATTGGGGATCAAGAGGCCAATATGGCCTTGGTGGAAGCCTTGAAGGTGATCATCACAAAAACATAACGTAGTTCCCAGGCTTATTTGGCAGTTTCGTAAAACGCTCCATTTATTATGTTGGAAAAGTGGCAGGCATCCAGTGAAGAAGAGCTTCAACACTTGGCACGGAAAAAGAAAAAATATTCCAAATCAACCGTTTGTAATTCAATCTAATAATTGTACATTTGCAGCCCGTTTAACGGATTAGGTTTCAAAAACAATAATTTTCAAGAAGTGGACACATTAAGTTATAAGACTATTTCTGCCAACAAATCCACCGTTGACAAGCAATGGTTGTTGGTTGATGCTGAAGGACAGGCATTGGGAAGATTGGCATCCAAAGTGGCCAAGTTGCTAAGAGGAAAACATAAGACCAACTACACTCCCCATGTGGATTGCGGGGACAATGTCATCGTGATCAATGCGGAGAAAATCACCTTGTCCGGCAATAAATGGAACGATAAGGAATATTTGAGATATACCGGCTATCCAGGTGGCCAAAGATCTACCTCTGTTGCCGAATTGTTGCAAAAGCATCCCGAGCGCATAGTTGAAACATCCGTAAAGGGAATGTTGCCCAAAAATAAATTGGGCGCCGAGCTTTTTAGAAACCTAAAAGTATTTGCAGGACAAGAGCATGGCCATGAAGCCCAAAAACCAAAAGCTATAAACCTAAACGACTACAAATAATGGAAGTGGTTCATAAAATTGGTAGAAGAAAAACCGCTGTTGCCAGGGTATATGTTTCCGAAGGAAAAGGAAATATCACCGTCAACAAAAGAGATTTAAAAGAATACTTTACCACAGCGACCTTGCAGTACAAGGTAATGCAGCCTTTCTCACTTACAGATAATGAAGGTGCCTATGATGTTAAGGTAAATGTGTACGGTGGGGGCATTACAGGTCAGGCCGAAGCAGTGCGTTTGGCACTATCCCGTGCCATGTGCGAAATAAATGGAGAGAACAGGGACATCCTTAAACCAGAAGGTTTATTGACAAGGGACCCAAGAATGGTTGAAAGAAAGAAATTCGGACAGAAGAAAGCCCGTAAGAAATTCCAGTTCTCCAAGCGTTAATATTCTGGTGCTTTGCACCACATACAAATAGAAGTTCATTGAAAGCCCTGATTTTTTCAGGGTTAAATTTTAACCAAGTTGTCGTTGTTCCAAAAAGGATAAAAATCGACTTTTTGGAATTTAGTTTAGCATCTAAATGGGTAGGGCGAGCCTAGTGCGACCACCAATCCATTGCTACTCCAACGGAACGTAAACTAATTACAAAAAATGGCAAGCAAAATTGAAGTCAAAGACTTATTGGAAGCAGGTGTACACTTTGGTCACCTAACAAGAAAGTGGAATCCCAACATGGCCCCATATATATATATGGAGCGCAATGGAATCCACGTAATCAATCTCTACAAAACAGCGGCAAAGTTAGAGGAAGCCAACGAGGCCCTCAAGAAAATTGCAGCATCAGGCAGAAAAATCCTTTTCGTAGCCACAAAGAAACAAGCCAAGGACATTGTCGCGGACAAGGTTTCCAAGGTAAACATGCCCTACATCACCGAAAGGTGGCCCGGTGGTATGCTGACCAACTTTGTCACTATCCGAAAAGCGGTCAAGAAAATGGCATCCATCGACCGCATGAAGAAAGATGGAACCTTCAACACCCTTTCTAAAAAAGAAAGACTGCAAGTGGACCGTTTGCGTGCCAAGTTGGAGAAAAACTTAGGTTCCATAGCCGACATGACCCGTTTGCCAGGTGCCATTTTCATTGTGGACACTATGCGCGAGCACATTGCCGTTAAGGAAGCCCAAAAATTGAACATTCCCATTTTTGCCATGGTCGATACCAATTCCGACCCAAGACCCATCGACTTTGCCATTCCAGCCAATGATGATGCAGGAAAATCAATCGAGATTATTCTTGCCTCGGTGACCAGTGCCGTAGCGGAAGGTTTGTCAGAGAGGAAAAGTGAAAAGCAAGAAGAAGAGGAAGAGGAAACTCCAAAAGCCAAGAAAAAAGAAGTAGTTGAGGAGAAAGAAACCAAAGCCGAGGAAAAAGCTGTAAAGGAAGAACCAGTGGTTGAGGAGGAAGAGACAAAGACCGAGGCCAAGGAAGAGAAAAAAGTTGAGAAGAAGGCCGCTGCACAGGCAGACGACCTTACAAAGGTCGAGGGAATTGGACCAAAAGCAGCGGAAGCCCTTAGCAATAGTGGCATCAGCACCTATGCTGAGTTGAGCAAGGCCGATGCGGAAAAAATCAAGGAGATCCTTACCGAGGCAAGTTCAAGAATGGCCCATTTGGACCCAACAACTTGGCCCAAACAGGCCAAAATGGCCGCAGATGGTAAGTGGGACGAACTGAAGGAATGGCAAGATAATGCCAAAGGAGGGGTCGAAGCCTAAGATTTGATAAACGTTATCCATAAAAACAAGACACTTTTATAGTGTTTTACCCTACATAAATTTTAAAAGCATAGAAAATGGTAAAGATTACCGCCGCAGAGGTAAATAAATTGAGACAGACCACCGGAGCCGGTATGATGGATTGCAAAAAGGCTTTGGTTGAAGCTGAGGGCGATTTTGAAAAAGCAATTGAAATCCTAAGGAAGAAAGGCCAGAAAGTTGCAGCCAACAGAGCTGACAGGGATTCTTCTGAAGGTGCCGCAATCGCAAAAGTAAATGCAGATGGCACCCAAGGTGTAATCATCTCGTTGAACTGTGAAACAGATTTTGTGGCCAAGAACGAAAGCTTTGTGAAGTTGGCCAATGATTTCGCAGATTTGGCTTTGAAATTTGACAGTAAAGATGATTTTTTGGCCGCAACCTTCAACGGAATTACCGTGGCCGAAAAATTGACCGAGCAAACCGGTGTTATCGGTGAAAAAATCGAGATTGGAAGTTTTGAGAAACTTAGCGCTCCCTTTGTCGGTTCTTACATCCATGCCGGAAATAAAATTGCAACATTGGTAGGCCTTTCCGCCAATGTGGATGGTGCTGCCGAGGCTGCCAAAGATGTAGCCATGCAAGCGGCCGCCATGAATCCCGTTGCCCTGGACGAGGCTGGTGTTGACCAATCCGTTATTGATAAAGAGATTGAGATCGCCAAAGATCAATTGCGCCAAGAAGGTAAACCAGAAGCCATGTTGGATAACATTGCCAAAGGGAAATTGAAGCGTTTCTTCAAGGACAACACCTTGGTCAATCAAGATTTTATCAAGGACAGCAAGCAAAGTGTGGCCCAATATGTAAAATCAGTCGACCCAAAACTGGAAGTGACTGGATTTTCAAGGGTTGCCCTGGGATAAAAACGTATTACAATTAAAAGCCGCTTCTAAAGAAGCGGCTTTTTTTTTTGAGATATCCCATAAATAATTTTGATTATTTTTGTCCGGACTTCAACAAATCCTCAATGCAATACAAAAGAATTTTACTCAAATTAAGTGGAGAAGCCCTAATGGGTGAGCAGCAATATGGCATTGATGGTAAACGCCTTGCCGAATATGCAGAGGAAATAAAGGCCGTGGTTGAAAAAGGGGTGGAAATTGCCATTGTAATTGGGGGAGGCAACATTTTTAGGGGTCTTTCCGGTGCAAGCCAAGGCATGGATCGTGTACAGGGCGATCACATGGGGATGCTGGCCACCATAATCAACGGCCTCGCCTTACAAAGCGCCTTGGAACTAAAAGGTGTGGAAACGAGATTGCAGTCCGCTATAAAAATCAACGAAGTAGCCGAGCCCTTTATCAGAAGAAGAGCCATACGGCATTTGGAGAAAGGCAGGGTGGTCATTTTTGGTGGCGGCACTGGAAATCCATACTTCACCACCGATTCCGCAGCAGTTTTAAGGGCCATAGAGATAAAGGCCGATGTTATTTTGAAAGGGACCCGGGTCGATGGAATCTATACCTCGGACCCAGAAAAGGATAAAAATGCGACCAAATTTGATTCCCTTTCCTTCAACGAAGTTCTGTCCAAAGGGCTCAAGGTCATGGATACTACCGCTTTCACCTTAAGTCAGGAAAACGAACTTCCCATTGTTGTTTTCGATATGAACACCAGGGGAAATTTGATGAAGATCGTTTCCGGGGAAAATATCGGAACCGTTGTCAACATTTAAATGGCATATACTTTGATTCTTAAATTTTAAATTGAAAAAATTATGGACGAAGAAGTACAAATAATACTGGACAGCACTAAAGAAAGTATGGACGCCAGTATTTCCCATTTGGAAAAAGAGCTTGTAAAAATAAGGGCGGGCAAAGCCAGCCCCATGATGCTATCCACGGTGATGGTGGAATATTATGGTTCCCAGACCCCACTTTCACAAGTTTCCAACATAAACACGCCGGATGCAAGGACCATTTCGGTGCAGCCCTGGGAAAAAAACTTGCTATCGGAAATCGAGTCCGCCATTATGAACGCCAATTTGGGCTTTAACCCCATGAACAATGGTGACATGGTCATCATCAACGTTCCTCCCTTGACCGAGGAACGAAGAATACAACTGGTGAAGCAAGCCAAGACGGAGGCAGAAGACGCCAAAGTAGGTGTGCGCAGTGCCAGGCAGGACGCAAACAAGGAATTAAAGGCCTTGGACATTTCGGAAGACCTTTTGAGCAATGCAGAAGTGGATGTACAGGAACTGACTGACAAATACATCAAAAAAATAGACTCTATCCTTACGGTAAAGGAAGCCGAAATCATGAAGGTTTAACCGCTTTTCGTCGAACTTACCCAATTTCTAGGAACACAGCGCATCATTTTCTACCTTTGCGCCCAATTATCCCCCCATGGTAGCAAAGCTCACAAAAGGATTTTGGCCCAAGGTAGCACGTATTATCCTCCGTAATAGAATTCTAATTCTACTTGCGATTGCAGGGGTTACCTTTTTTTTGGCACTCCAGTGGAAAAATATGCAGTTTTCGAATACTGAGGCCAATATCCTTCCCGATGACCACCCGGCCACGGTCAATTACAACGCCTTTAAGAAAATATTTGGCGAAGAGGGCAATGCTGTGGTATTGGCCATTAGGGACTCGGCGCTTTTTACCCCAAAACAATTCAACCGTTGGAACAAGCTGAGCAAACAGCTACAGGCATTTCCAGAGATTGATTTTGTGGTTTCCACGGACAACTTAAAAGTGTTGGTGAAGGATAGCCTGCAACAGGCGTTTGTCATGGAACCTCTCATAAAAAAACCGTTCACCACACAGGACGAGGTGGAAAAGACAAGGAATCAACTTTTCCAACAACTGCCCTTCTACGACAATCTTATCTACAACCCCAAAAGCGAAACCATACAAACGATTGCCTATCTGGACAAGGACATCATGAATACCGCGGTGCGGAACGAGTTCATTTTGAACGATCTTGGGGATCTGGTCAAAAATTTTGAAAATGAAACCGGATTGGATGTCCACGTTTCGGGAATGCCCTACATCCGGACCTGGAACACCAAATCCATTGTGGACGAAATTGGAGTATTCATACTGGCGGCACTTTTGGTAACATCCCTAATTTTTTTCTTTTTCTTTAGGAGTTTCAGGGCCACTTTCATATCCATGTTCGTGGTGATCATTGGGGTGATGTGGGCCTTCGGCATTCTTGGTCTTTTTCAGTATGAAATCACTATCCTTACAGCACTGATCCCTCCCTTGATCATTGTAATTGGAATTCCCAACTGCATTTTTCTTATCAACAAATACCAGCAGGAGGTAAAAAAACACGGCAACCAAGCCCTTTCACTGCAACGTGTCATTTCCAAAATAGGAAATGCTACCCTTATGACGAACATTACCACGGCCTCAGGATTTGCCACCTTCATCATACTGGACAGTGACCTTTTGAAAGAATTCGGAATCGTGGCCTCCATAAACATTATTGGGATTTTTATCCTCTCCCTGTTGATCATTCCCATTGTCTACAGTTTTATGCCGCTTCCCAAAACCAAGCACCTGAAGCATCTCAACAAAAAATGGATCGACTTTTTCGTGAACTGGATGGAGCGCATGGTAAGAGATCATCGAATTGGGGTATATATAACCGCTGTTCTTGTTCTGGTGCTCAGCATTATTGGCATTTATCAAATAAAAATTACTGGAAGTCGCATTGAAGACCTTCCGAAAAACACGCACTATTTTAAGGACATTCGCTTTTTTGAGGAAGAGTTTGATGGAATCATGCCCCTGGAAATTGTTGTTGATACCAAACGAAAGAACGGGGCCGTAAAACCGGCCACCCTTAAAAGGATGGACCAATTGGGAGAGCTCATCGAGGAAACACCCGAGCTATCCAAGTCCATTTCTTTGGTCAATTTGGTAAAGTATTCAAAGCAGACCTTCTACAATGGCATTCCCAAATACTATCAACTGCCCACATCGCAGGAGAACACTTTTATCATGGACATGGCAAGAAAATCATCCAGTGATGATGACCTGCTAGAAAGTTTTGTGGATAGTACGGGGCAGGTGGCCCGTTTGACAACCTTTATGCGCGATGTGAAAATAGAACGGATGGAAGAAATCGAGCAGGATTTGCAGCAGGCCATCAACAAATTTTTTCCGGTAGAGCGCTACAATGTATACATGACGGGCAAGGCCCTACTATTTTTAAAGGGTACGCGGTACTTGGTAAAGAACCTTTTGATTTCACTTGCCTTGGCCATTGGATTGATTTCGCTGTTCATGGCCTATCTGTTCCGATCTTTCAGGATGGTGATCATATCGTTGGTTCCCAACCTGCTTCCGCTAGTGATTACGGCAGGGCTCATGGGGTATCTAGGAGTCCCCATCAAACCGTCCACCATTCTTGTTTTCAGCATTGCTTTCGGTATCTCGGTTGATGACACCATTCATTTTCTGGCCAAATACAGGCAGGAATTGACCGCCAATCGCTGGCAGATAAAAAAGTCGGTCTATGCGGCCCTGCGGGAGACCGGTGTAAGCATGTTCTACACTTCCATTGTATTGTTCTTCGGGTTTTCGGTTTTCATCATTTCCAATTTTGGGGGCACAAAGGCATTGGGAGGACTGGTTTCGGCCACCTTGCTATTCGCTATGCTGTCCAATTTGATCTTGCTTCCGTCCCTGTTGCTCTCCTTGGAAAGAAGCATTGCCAACAAACAAGTGCTCAAAAAACCACAGATCGATATATTACCCAAGGACGAAGACTCCGTCAAGGATAAATAGTTGGGGAAACGGCCATAAATAATGGTATCCCATTGCCCTCTGTTTTTCAAAAACTTATCTTTACGCCTTAATTTACCAGAAGCGAGAAATGAAATCATATTCCGTTAAAGAACTATTGGAAAAGCAACCCGTTGGGGATGTGGTCGTAATAAACGGCTGGGTGAAAACCTTCAGGAGCAATCGCTTCATTGCCCTGAATGACGGCTCCACCATACACAATCTGCAATGTGTGGTCGATTTTGAGCAATTTGACGATGCCCTGTTGAAACAAATATCCACAGGGGCGGCATTAAAAATTTCCGGGACTTTGGTAGAAAGCCAGGGCAAGGGGCAACTTGTGGAAATCCAGACAACGGACATCTTTGTGCACGGCAAGGCGGATCCCGACACCTATCCCATTCAACCAAAAAAGCATTCCCTCGAGTTTTTAAGGGAAAAGGCGCACCTGCGGATACGGACCAATACCTTTGCTGCGGTAATGCGCGTGCGTTCAGCACTTGCCTTTGCCATACACAGTTATTTTCAGCAGAACGGATTTTACTACATGCATGCTCCCATCATTACCGGTTCCGATGCCGAAGGGGCGGGAGAAATGTTCCGGGTGAGCACATTAAACCCCAAGAATCCACCCTTGACAGAAAATGGCGAAGTGGATTATGAACACGATTTCTTTGGTAAAGAGACCAATCTCACCGTTTCTGGTCAGTTGGAAGCGGAAACCTATGCCATGGGCCTGGGCAAGGTGTATACCTTTGGCCCCACGTTTAGGGCGGAAAACTCAAATACGTCCCGTCATTTGGCGGAATTTTGGATGATCGAGCCCGAAATGGCCTTTTATGATCTGGATGCCAACATGGATTTGGCCGAAGACTTTATCAAATGGATTCTGAAATATGTACTGGACAATTGCAATGATGACCTGCAGTTTTTGGAAAGTCGCCTGTTGGATGAGGAGAAATCCAAACCACAGCACGAAAGATCGGAAATGCCACTGATTGAAAAACTTAAGTTCGTTGTTGAAAACAATTTTAAAAGGGTTTCCTACACCGAGGCTATCGACATTCTGAAGAACAGCAAACCCAATAAAAAGAAAAAATTCCAATTCCCCATAAATGAATGGGGGGCCGACCTGCAAAGCGAGCACGAGCGTTTTTTGGTGGAAAAACATTTCAACTGCCCGGTTATCCTTTTTGATTACCCTGCCAACATCAAGGCGTTCTATATGCGCCTGAACGAAGATGACAAGACCGTTCGGGCCATGGACGTTCTTTTTCCTGGCATAGGGGAAATAGTGGGAGGATCCCAAAGGGAGGAACGCTTGGATGTGCTGCAGCAAAAAATAAAGGCCTTGGATATTGATGAAAAGGAGCTGTGGTGGTATCTGGACCTAAGACGATTTGGTACCGCTGTGCACAGCGGTTTTGGATTGGGCTTTGAGCGCGTGGTGCAGTTTGCAACCGGCATGGGCAACATCAGGGATGTAATTCCATATCCAAGAACACCCCAGAATGCGGAGTTTTGATCCGAATTCTTAAATTTATAAGAAGGAACATTTAGGTATGCTAAAACAGCACTTACAATTTAAGCTTTCCCAGAAGTTGTCTCCACAGCAGATTCAGCTCATGAAACTGATCCAATTGCCCACGCAGGCATTTGAGCAGCGGTTGAAGCAAGAATTGGAAGAAAATCCAGCACTTGAAAGTGGAAAGGCCGAGAGTGAAAGCATGGACGATGACTATGAAGATTCCTATGATGATTCCCCAGACCACGAGACCATTTCCACGGACGAGATCAATATTGATGATTACCTGAGCGACGACGAAATTCCCGATTACAGGACAAGGGCAAACAACTACAGCTCCGATGATGAAGATAAAAGCATTCCTTATGCAGCGGGTATTTCTTTCAACCAACACCTGCTGAACCAACTCAATACCATTTATTTGGATGATGAGGAATGGTCCATTGCGGAATTTCTTGTGGGCAGCGTGGACGAAAGCGGCTATATCCGTAGGCCCCTCTCCGACATCGTGGATGACCTTGCCTTCACCCAAAACGTATACGTGGAGGAGCGTAAGATTGAATCGGTGCTAAAGGTGGTACAACGGTTGGACCCCCCTGGAGTAGGCGCAAGATCATTGGACGAGTGTCTTTTGATCCAATTGAAACGAAAAGAGAAAAGACCAGCTATTGAATTGGCCATAGCCATTTTGGAAAAGTCCTTTGAACAGTTTACCAAAAAACATTACGCCAAGCTTATCCAAAAACACCATATTGGCGAAGAGGAATTGAAAGAGGCCATAGGCGAGATTGAAAAACTGAATCCAAAACCCGGGGGATCCTATGCGGGAAACAATAGAATTGTGGAACACATTGTCCCCGATTTTTCCATCCGCATCGTGGAAGGCGAACTGGAACTGACCCTAAATGGAAGAAATGCCCCGGAACTCCATGTCTCAAAAGAGTACAACAACATGCTTCAGGGATATAAGGATTCCAAAAACAAAACCAAGTCCCAGAAGGATACCGTACTGTTCATCAAACAGAAACTGGATGCGGCCAAATGGTTCATCGACGCCATTAAGCAACGGCAGCAGACCTTGTTCGTGACCATGAGCGCCATCATGAACTATCAAAAGGAATACTTTATGACCGGGGATGAAAGAAAACTTCGCCCCATGATTTTGAAAGATATCGCCGATGAGATAGACATGGATGTATCCACCGTTTCCAGGGTAGCGAACAGCAAGTATGTGGACACTCCCTACGGGACCAAATTGATCAAGGAGTTCTTTTCCGAATCCATGAAAAATGAACAGGGAGAGGATGTGAGCACCAGGGAGATCAAAAAAATATTGGAGACCGTCATTGGTGATGAGGAAAAGAAAAAACCGCTCACGGATGACAAACTTGCCAAAATGTTGAAGGACCGTGGGTATCCCATAGCACGACGCACTGTGGCCAAATACCGGGAGCAATTAGGGATTCCAGTGGCCCGGTTAAGAAAGCAGATCTGATGCGTCATTTTTTCAGCATAGTTTCCTATGTTTTTCATCCCCTTTTCATTCCCGTGGGAGGCACTATCATTTATTTCATGATCGCCCCTTATAGCACACTGGAGATCCAAAGCGGCAACATACTTCCCATTTTCATCCTCACGGTAATCATTCCCATCATCTTCTTTTTGATCTTGAAGAACATAGGTGCCATTAATTCCATTTTCCTGCCCACATTACAAGAGCGTAAATACCCCCTTTATATCAGTTGTGTCTTGCTGTTGATGATTTTGTACAAGGTGATCCCCAACAACTACGTGCATGAACTTTTTTATTTCTTCACCGGATTGTTGACCGCTACCTGTACTGCCTTGATCTTGCTTTTTCTAAAATTCAAGACAAGCATACACTTATTGGGCATGGGCAGTATTCTGATGTTCATGATTGGGTTGAGCATTCATTTTGAAAAGAACATCACTTTGGCCATAAGTTTGTTCATTTTGGTGACCGGCCTGGTGGCCACCTCCAGGCTGTACCTGAGTGCGCACACCAAAGTGGAACTTTTGATTGGATTCTTGATTGGGGCGTGCTCCCAACTGATCATACTGAAGTACTGGCTATAAAATGTAGAAAATCACCCCGATTCGTAGAGCCCTAAGGTTGATTGGATCACCATTTTCCAAAGTGGCCCCATCCTTCAACAAGGGATTAAGGGCATAGTAAGCATGGATATTCCAGGTGTTATACCCAAAGTTGAGCATTAGGCCATACTGTAGGTCCTGTATATCGGTATTTGAAAAACCATCCGTCCCATCCTCGGTAACCAACCGTGATCGACCTCCAAATACATAGCCCAATTTTGCACCGGCATATATCCGCCAAAATTTATATGTTTCGGCTGTGGATGTCCGCCAACGCAGCTCTAGGGGAAACTCCACCGCATGCGTCTCCAACTTACTGCGCTTAAACTGCTCAGAACTTAAGACTTCATAAACGATGCTCCCATCCACCTCGGTCGCTCCAATATTGGTATAATATGAATTGGTGGCGTACCCCACGCCAAGGCCCAAACCAAAATTTCTTCTTTTATTTAGGGGCATATCCTTGATGAACCCGAGTTGAAAATTATAGGAAAGACTTTGCTGTGTAACACTTTCTGGCCTATCCAACACAAAGTTGAACCCAAGGCCCAGATAAAACTGGTCCTCCAGATATTTTTCATCATAACCTCCCTCCCGAACTTCCTGACCATAGGTTGGAGGCAGACAGCACAATAGCGATATGGCACACAGATATTTTCTCATTCAAACAGGACTCATACAAAAATAGGTGAGATCTCCCCAAACAAAAAACGCTCCAAACTAATCTGGAGCGTTTTCCACTAAATCTAAGTTATTGATTACTGTAAATTATTGAAGGCATCCCCCTCATAGGTGGTATAATTCACCTTTAGGGCGTTCACTTTCCTTAATTCCTGTTTAATATCGGCGATAAGGCCCATATTGGCATCCTTATCCACCTTTAACGCAGTAGTCAATACATTCTGCAATTCCTGAGGTTTCTTTGCACGCTCGGCCAAGATATAGGACCCAACCTCCTCCACATTGGCAAACTTGTCGTTCAACTGTATCTTGGGCTCGGTCCCGAACACCTTTTGATACTCTTGAGTGGGTTTGCCCACATAGATGTAGATCACGCGATCCTTTTTTTCCAATTTCTTGGTCTCCGATGCATTGGGAAGCGTATTTTCGACAAGAAGGGAACTGTCCTTCATTGTGGTCACGGTCATAAAGAAGAACAACAACATGAACACGATATCAGGCAATGATGCGGTTGAAACCGCTGGTAAATCCCCGTCTTTCTTTTTTGCAAACTTTGCCATAAAAACTATACTTTAATTACTTGTGGTTTCGGCTTCCGACAGTTTCTGTGGAAACATGTCCTGAACACGCTTTACTTTGTCCTTAAGGTCATCCCTAACTTTGGAGGGAGTCTCAGGGTTCAAAAATTCCGCTTCCATTTCGGTAAAGTCCCTGCCGAACAATCTTTGTGCCTCCCGGTTCCTAAGTTCGTTGTAAGCCCCAACAAGTTCGTTCTGTACCGTTATATAGGTCTTGTACTTCGTTTCGCGGTCGTTCTTCAGCGATATAATGGCTTTCTCTGGATTATCCGAGGAAGAAGCATCTTTCTTTCCCTTGCAATAGTTGCAACTTCCATCACCATTATTTTCAAGAAATGCAACTGCCGCTTTTCTTAAATCCTTCAAATTCATCAGATTATCCTCTACCAACAATTGTCCATTCTTGTTGATGTTCACCGTGAAGATATTTTTCTGCTTGATGACAACATCAACATCCTCTGGCGGCTCCATGGGCGGTAGCATACGGTCCAAGCCTGCATCAGTCTCTATGGTTGTGGTAACCAAGAAAAAGATAAGCAGTAGGAATGCAATGTCCGCCATTGAACCGGCATTGACCTCCGGAGCTCCTTTTCTTCTAGGCATAACTTACTTTTTTTACTTTACAAACATTTTCTTCAAACCTGGCAATACCATCAACAAAACGGCCACAAGGGTAAGAATGAAAAATACATTCAATCCCATACCGATATTCTTGACGGTGCTTTCAGTAGTTTCAACTCCTCGTTGTGACATGGCTTCAACAACGGCCATATTGTCGGAAGACAATCCATAGGATATGGCGACCACAATGGCCAACCCACCAATGGCAAACAAGGATTTCTTTAGACTTCCAGGTGTGGAGAGCAATTTTTTGAGACCAAAAAATACGGACGCCACCACTGCTATGGCCAACAACAGATACATAATGATGAACATAAAGTTCATGGAACCACTGTTGATGGCATCTGGATCGTCAGCAGAGGGCAGGGAGAACCAAAGTACGGCCGCTATCAACCCGATGACGATGAGTGCTATTTTTACTATTTTATTCATGATTCTCGATAGTTTATGATTCGTAATTATTTTTTGTGCGCTGCCAACATATCAATCAAGGATATGGAGGAGTCTTCCATGTCGTTTACGATGCTATCGATTTTTGCAATGATATAGTTATAGAAAATCTGTAGGATAATCGCCGTGATCAAACCAAATACGGTTGTCAACAACGCCACCTGGATATCCCCTGCAATCAATGAGGCACTCAAGTTACCTACCGCTGCAATTTTCTGGAAGGCCTGGATCATACCGATTACCGTACCCATGAACCCAAGCATGGGTGCAATGGCGATAAAGAGCGACAACCAAGATACGTTTTTTTCCAACTGTCCCATTTGCACACCTCCGTAGGCAACAACGGCCTTCTCTGCAGATTCCAATCCTTCTCCGGCTCGGTCAAGACCTTGGTAGAAAATGGAAGCAACGGGTCCTTTGGTATTTCGACAAACCTCTTTGGCGGCCTCTACACCTCCAGATGCCAATGCATCTTCCACTTGTTGCTTGAGTTTGGATGTGTTGGTAGTGGCCAAATTCAAATAGATGATTCTTTCAATTGCCACTGCCAAGCCCAAAATCAAACAAAGAAGTACAATTCCCATAAAGGCAGGACCCCCTTGGATGAACTGTTCTTTCAATACCTGAGTGAAACCTTTGCTGGCTTCAGCCGCAGCTTCATCTTGTAACATGGCTGCAGAAGCAGTCGTAGTTCCTAAAACAAACATTCCGGCAGCAGCCAGAGTAAAGGATATTTTTTTCATTTCTTCAAACTTAAATTTAGTTAGTTAATAATGTTAAAGATATAAAAATTTTACAATTGAAAAATTAAAATACCTAGCAGAGAGGAAGGGATTCGAACCCTCGATACACTTTTGGTGTATACACACTTTCCAGGCGTGCGCCTTCGACCACTCGGCCACCTCTCTATTAATCGATAATTAGGCCGTCCAATAAACAAAAAATTTATTAGTTATAGAAATTTGGGGCGTTAATTTTAACTCATTTCACCCCTGAGCGATGTTTCAAAAACGGTCTTGAACAGCCGGTCGGAAATCTTGGTCCCCAATAGGTACATCGCTTTTGTTATGGCCGCTTCGGTCGTAATGTCCTTTCCGTCAATCACCTGCATGCTGCCCAACCTTTTACTGGTCTCGTAATGTCCCATGGCAACCGAGCCCCCGGAACATTGTGTCACATTAATGATATGCAATCCTTTGGAAATGGAATCTTCAAGTGCATCCAGGAACCATTTGTCCATAGGTGCGTTCCCTGCTCCGTAGGTTTCCAAGATCAATGCCTTTAATCCTGGTATTCCAAGTACGGAACGTAGCACTTGCTGGTTTAGTCCGGGAAAAAGTTTCAGGACGGCGACATTATCGTCCAGATTCTTGTGCACCTTCAGCGGCTTTTTCTTTGGGGACGGTTCCCGCAGATTGGCATGATCCACCTTTAGGTATACCCCAGATTCTACCAAAGGTGGGTGGTTTAGCGATGCAAAGGCCTTAAAATGCTCCGCATTTATTTTTGTGGTCCTATTGGCACGATACAGTTTATATTCAAAATACAGCCCTACTTCCTGCACCACTGGTTGACCGTTTTCTTGAAGGGATGCTATTTCTATTGATGTAATGAGATTTTCCTTCGCATCGGTCCTCAAATCGCCAATGGGCAATTGGGAACCTGTGAAAATGACCGGTTTGGCCAGATTTTCCAGCATAAAACTCAATGCCGAGGCGGAATAGCTCATGGTGTCGCTGCCGTGCAGGACCACAAAACCGTCGTGCTCGGTATAGTTATCCTCGATTATGGTTGCAATCAATGCCCAATATTTGGGATTCATATTGGAAGAATCTATCGGTTCTTTGAAAGAAACTCCCTTTAGTTCACAATCCAACTGGTCCAACTCGGGAATGTTCTTGATGAGTTCCTCAAAATTAAAGGCCCTCAGGGAACCGGTTCTATAGTCCTTGACCATGCCAATGGTCCCTCCGGTATAGATCAACAAGATTTTGGTCTTCCTTTTCATGGACTAAATGCCAAATATGTGTTTAGAATTTTCTGTGGTTATCGCCGCTATCCTTTCGGCAGGGACACCGTAAATATGGGAAAGTTTTTCCAATACCTTAATTATGTATCCACTTTCATTACGCTTTCCACGATGTGGAACAGGTGCCAAGTAGGGCGAATCGGTTTCGAGAACAATGTGCTTTAAATCGATTTCATGCAAAAATTGGTCAATCTGGCCATTTTTGAAGGTGACCACTCCCCCAATACCCAGTTTCATGTTATACCCGATAGCCCGCTCCGCTTGTTGTTTGGTACCGGTAAAGCAATGGAAAATACCAAAAAGGCCATCTCCTTTTTCCTGCTCCAAAATTTCAAATATCTGATCAAAGGATTCCCTACTATGGATAACAATGGGCAATTTATGTTTTTTTGCGAGTCGAATTTGATGCACAAAAGCTTCTTGTTGCTGTTTCAAAAAAACTCTGTCCCAATACAGGTCGATGCCTATTTCCCCTACCGCATAAAATTTTCTTTTGGACAACCAATCGGCAACAAGTGCCAACTCTTCTTTGTAGTTTTCCTTTACATGGGTGGGATGTAGGCCCATCATCAAAAAAACGTTTTTGGGATATTTGGTCTCCAAATCCAGCATGGATTGCGTGTAGGTGGAGTCAATCGCCGGAATGAAAAATCGCTCCACCCCAGCATCCATGGCACGCTGTATCATGGCATCCCTATCTTCATCAAAAGCTTCGCTGTATAAATGGGTGTGGGTGTCAGTGATAATCATGTCGTAAAAATAGGCTTATCTTAGATGCTATGGAATTTTCATTTTGAAATAAACACCTAAATATTTCAACTGCCTGCCCGTCCGCAGGTGGGCGCTAAGTATGTTAAAGTTTAAAGGGACAAAGGCAAAATGGCATCACTAAAAAAGTTTCTCAAATCTAAAAAATACATCAAGATACCTTTGGTACTGACGGATACCGACCATTTTGAGATCAAGGCAAAGATCAATGGGATTTCCGGTCGATTTATTCTGGATACCGGGGCCTCCAATACCTGCGTGGGAATGGATAAGATCGATTATTTTGAAATGTTGTCCGAAACTTCGGAAATAAAAGCCGCAGGGGCAGGGGCCACTGAAATGGAAACCTTGGTCTCCTCCAAAAACAAGATCAAGATTGGGGATTGGAAAAAAAAGAAACAAAAAATTGTTCTTTTTGACCTGGTCCATGTCAACGAAGCACTGAAATCGCACAACGCCCTTCCGGTAGATGGGATCATTGGCGCGGACATCCTAAAAAAGGGGCAAGCGGTCATCGACTACGACAAAAAATGTCTCTACTTAAAAAAGTAAAGACATTTGTAAATTTAAAGGAGATTAAACCCCTGAGGTTTCCTGCTCGTACTCAGCGCGGTTCGAAATGACAGCATCTCGACTGCGTTTACGGACATAATGGGATTAAAGTTCCAAAGCCTTTTTCACATTGCCATCCATCAGCAACTCCTTCGGGCTCTCCAAAGCTTCTTTCACGGCAACCAGGAATCCCACAGATTCTCTTCCATCAATGATTCTGTGGTCATAGGACAGGGCAACGTACATAACAGGTGCAATGGCTATGGCTCCATCCCTGACAATGGCGCGGTCCACAATGTTGTGCATGCCCAAGATGCCGCTCTGTGGCGGGTTGATGATGGGTGTGGAAAGCATTGAACCAAACACACCCCCATTGGAAATGGTGAAGGTGCCGCCCGTCATTTCGTCCACGGTAATCTGTCCGTCCCTGGCGCGAATGGCCAATCGCTTTACCTCGGCCTCAACGCCCCTAAAAGTAAGATTCTCAGCGTTGCGGATAACGGGGACCATCAAACCTTTTGGACCTGAAACAGCTATGCTGATGTCACAGAAATCATAAGTGATCATCTCCTTGCCATCGATCATGGAATTCACGGCAGGGTACATCTGCAATGCGCGGATAACGGCCTTGGTGAAAAAGGACATGAAGCCCAAACTCACACCGTGTTTTTCTTTGAATTCTTCTTTGTATTCGTTTCTCAGCTCGAATATGGCCGACATGTCCACCTCGTTGAACGTAGTGAGCATGGCTGTTTCATTTTTTGCCGAAACCAGTCGCTCCGCAACTTTTCTGCGCAGCATGGAAAGCTTGGAACGGCTCTCTCCACGACTTCCACCCGTTGGGGTTCCCATCGATGGGACTGCTTTTACGGCATCTTCCTTGGTGATGCGCCCGTCACGCCCGCTACCGGCTACGGATGAGGCCTCTATGCCCTTCTCGTCCAATATTTTCTTGGCGGCCGGGGATGGTGTTCCAGAAGCGTATGTTTCTTTCTTGGGTTCGGTCTTTTTTGGCTCCTCCTTAGGTTCTTCCTTTTTTGGTGCTTCTTTTTTATCGGCCTTGGGTGCATCGCCTTCAGGTCTTTTGGCACTGGTATCTATCAAGCATACCACTTCGCCCACGGCAACGGCGTCCCCGACTTCTGCTTTTAAGGTGATGATACCGCTTTCCTCAGCGGGCAGTTCCAACGTGGCCTTGTCAGAATCTACCTCTGCTATGGCCTGATCTTTCTCCACATAATCTCCATCCTCGACCAACCACTCTGCGATCTCCACTTCTGTAATGGATTCCCCTGGTGAGGGAACTTTCATTTCTAAAACCATTCCTATACTAGTTTAAACTTTGTCCTTATCGAATTAACATGTTGTCCTTGGTCTTGTCAAAGACATATTCTATTACCTGGGCATGACGTCTTTGGGAACGGACAGCACTACCGGCCGCCGGAGCCCCATAAAACCTTCGTGATGCCACCCTAAACTGTCTGGCCTCCTCCAAGTGCATTAGCAGGTGGCCCCAGGCCCCCATATTTCTGGGTTCTTCTTGGGCCCAGACGATATCGTCCGCTGAATTGTATTTTTTTATGATTTCCAGTATCTCATTGGCGGGCAGCGGAAACAACTGCTCCACGCGCACTAGGGCCACATCGTCCCTTCCCAATTCCTCTCTCTTTTCCAAAAGATCATAGTAGAACTTGCCCGTGCAGAATACCAGCGTCTTGACCTTGGAAACGGAAGCCGTTTCATCATCAATAACCATTTGAAAACTTCCATTGGCCATTTCCTCTTTGGTGGATACCACTTTGGGATGTCTCAATAGGCTTTTCGGGGTGAAAACCACCAAAGGTTTTCTAAAATCCGCCTTCATCTGTCTACGGAATAGATGAAATAAGTTTGCCGGGGTGGTCACATCGGCCACGAACATATTGTCCTTGGCACATAGCTGGAGATACCGTTCCATACGTGCGGAGGAGTGCTCGGCTCCCTGCCCCTCGTAGCCATGGGGAAGCAATAGGACCAGTCCATTTTGGAGTTTCCATTTGTCTTCGGCCGATGACAAATATTGGTCTATGATGATTTGCGCCCCATTGCTGAAATCACCAAATTGGGCCTCCCAAATTGTCAGTGTTCCTGGGCTTGCCATGGCATAACCGTAGTCAAATCCCATGACAGCATATTCAGAAAGCAATGAATTGTAAATGTGAAATGTCCCATTTTGGTTTTTGCCCAAATTGTTCAACAAAATCACCTCCTCCTCATGCATTTCGGTCTTGATTACGGCATGGCGATGGGAAAAAGTACCCCGTTCTACATCCTGGCCCGTCATGCGCACATCAAATCCTTCCTCAATGAGGGAACCATACGCTAAAAGCTCTCCCATGGCCCAATCTAATTGGTTGTCCTCGAAGTACATTTTTCTTCTGGAATCGACAAGCCGTTCCAACTTGCGCAGGAATTTTTTTCCTTCAGGAAGTGCCGTAATGCTCCTGGCCACCTCATCCAACTTTTTCAAATGGTAGGAGGTGTCAATGGGGCCTAGCATGGCATCCTCCACCACTTGGGTGAACCCTTCCCACTCATCCTGCATGAACGGTGTGATCCGGGTTTTCTCAATTTTTCTTGAATCCAACAAATCTTCCTCGAGGCTCTTTTTATAATCATCTTCCAGGTTCTTCACATAATCTTGGTCAATGATCCCTTCGGCCATTAACCTTTCGGCATAGATATCCCTCGGGTTTTTATGTTTGGAAATGGATTTGTAGAGCAACGGCTGGGTAAACTTGGGTTCATCTCCTTCATTATGCCCATATTTTCTATATCCAAGCAAGTCTAGAAAAACATCACGCTTGTAGCGCATCCTATATTCCAAAGCGAAGGTGGCCGCGTGCACCACGGCTTCGGCATCATCGGCATTGATGTGTAGCACTGGTGATAGGGTGACTTTACCCACATCGGTGCAGTAGGTAGACGACCTGCCATCCAAATAGTTGGTGGTAAAGCCTATTTGGTTGTTGACAACAATGTGTATGGTACCTCCTGTTTTATAACCGTCCAGACGGGCCATTTGAATTATTTCATAAACCACGCCCTGGCCTGCAAAGGCGGCATCGCCATGCACCAAAATGGGCAGTACCTCGGATATATTTTCTTGGTGATCACGGTCCTGTTTTGCCCTGGTTATACCCTCCACAATCGAGTTTACTGCCTCTAAATGGGAAGGATTGGGGGCAATGTTCATATTGACCATTTTGCCGGAGTCGGTTTCCCGCATGGAAGTCCATCCCAGGTGATACTTTACGTCTCCATCGAAAATGGTCTCCTCATAATCCTTGCCATCAAATTCGCTGAAAATATCCTTGGGTGATTTTCCAAAAATGTTTGTCAAAACGTTGAGACGACCCCTGTGTGCCATCCCCATTACAAATTGCTTTACCCCTGCATCGGCGGCTTTCTCAATGATAACATCGAGTGCCGGGATCAACGTCTCCCCTCCTTCAAGGGAAAAGCGTTTTTGCCCCACATATTTGGTGTGTAGGAAACTTTCGAATGAAACCGCTTCGTTTAATTTTCTTAGGATATTCTTTTTCTGGTCCGCGTTGAAGTTGGGATGGTTATCGTTGACATTGAGCCAATCCTGTATCCATTGAATTCGCTCAGGGGAACGGATGTACATGTACTCGACCCCTATGGCATCGCAGTAAATACGCTCAAGATGATCAATAATCTCTCTTAACGTGCTGGCCCCTATCCCAATGATCTTGCCTGCATCAAAAACAGTGTCCAAATCCTCTTCGGAAAGTCCAAAATTGACCATTTCCAGGGTTGGTTCGTACTTTCTTCGTTCCCTTACCGGGTTGGTTTGGGTGAACAGATGCCCGCGTGAGCGGTATCCATCTATCAAGCGAATGACCTGGAATTCCTTTTGCAAGCTTTGGGGCATCTCCACCTGTCTGCCGTTGGAGAGCACCACCATGCCACCTTTCTTGGACTCGATTCCCAAATCTTCGAGAGAGCCTTCCAGGCCAAAATCGAATCCTTGGAAAAAAGCCCTCCAACTGGGCTCAATACTATCTGGATTTGCGAGATATTTATCGTAAAGCTCCGCGAAGAAAGAAGTGTGGGCGGCGTTTAAAAATGAGTATTTGTCCATGGACAGTTCCTAGCTAAAAACCAACTGAAAATTTCATCAAAAATACAACAAATAGCGTAGCTAGGGCACAAAGTTATCCATAATTGGAAAAATCTTTCATATCCTGTATTTGTTTTTGAACCAAACTTTCGCCCACTCCCGTTTCAAGATCAAAAAGCATACTTCGCCAGCTATATCAACTGCATCTGAAGCGGTAATTTTCTTTACATCCTCTTCCGGGATATCCACAACATATAGCAGGTTCAAATAGACATCAAAATGCTCTACCAGAAGAAAATATATTTTTTCGTGTATCCGTTGCTTTAATGCTTTCGGTGTTATGTCCTCAGGGAGATTGATGCGAACATTGGCAAGTTTGAAGTCCTTTTGCAGTTGATGAAGCAATTTCTTGTACAATTGTTCTTGCAGGGCAAGCTGCAATACTTCCTGACTATTTTCGGGGTTTGGCATCATACCCTATATACGCCTAGATTTTGAAAAAGGTTCTGTTTTCATGCTACGATTTTATCCTCTTTAAGGCAAAACCAACTTCTTCTAGGTCTTGAAATTGTTCAACCGCTGTGCTGCAATGGGTTGCTTTGGTCAATTGAAATTCCTTAGTTCCGAATTTTTTGCTCCCAGTCCCAAGCGGATTTAATGGCTTCATCCAACGTGGTTTCCGCTTTCCATCCCAAAATCTCATTGGCCTTTTTGGTATCGGCATAGGCCCGTATTACATCTCCGGGTCTTCTTTCCACAACTTCATAATTCAATTTGACCCCGGAGACCCGTTCAAAACTTTGTATGACTTCCAATACGGAACTTCCCTTGCCCGTACCAAGATTGAAAACTTCAAAATTACCCTCATTTCTATCATTTAACGACCGTTGCAACGCCACCACATGTGCTTTGGCCAAATCCACCACATGGATATAATCACGGATGCACGTGCCGTCCGCAGTTGGATAATCAGCACCAAACACCGCGAGCTGTTTCCTTAGACCAATTCCAGTTTGGGTGATGAATGGCACCAAATTTTGAGGAACTCCTTTAGGCAATTCACCTATTTCAATGGAAGGATGGGCCCCAATGGGGTTAAAATACCGGAGCGCAATGGATTTTATCTGGGGGGTCACCCTGCAAACGTCCGATATGATTTCCTCTCCTATCTGTTTTGTATTACCATACGGGGATTCTGCAGGCTTTACCGGAGCATCCTCACTGACGGGAAGCTGGTCTGCCTGACCATAAACCGTGCATGAGGAACTGAAAATAAAACTGGATGATTCTTTCTTTTGTAGTTCCTGAAGAAGATATACCAAGGTTGCAATATTGTTCTCGTAGTACAACAGCGGTTTTTCAACACTCTCTCCTACCGCCTTGGACGCTGCAAAGTGAATCACGCCTTCGACATCTCCATGTTTTTTGAAAAAATCCTGGACTTTTTGCTTCTCTCGAAGATCAATTTTCTCAAAAATGGGTTTTTTGCCCGTGATAGCCTCAATACCGTCCAAAACCTCAATGGAGGCATTGGAAAGATTGTCGATGATCACTACTTCAAATCCTTGGTTTTGTAATTCAACCACAGTGTGGGAGCCTATGTATCCCAATCCGCCCGTAACTAGTATTTTCATCCTAACTGTTTACGAATCTGATTACCAAATTGGTAATGTATCCGATTTGCTCATCATCCAATTCGGTATGCATGGGAAGAGACATAACCTCATGAATCAATTGGTTGGTCACGGGAAAGTCCGTTTCTTTATATCGTTCGTCCCTATACGCTTTTTGTTGGTGCAGGGGAACCGGGTAATACACTCCGCAGGGCACCCCATTGTCATTTAAATGTTGCACCAACGCATCCCGTTTGCCATTCAAAATTTTTAAGGTATACTGATGAAAGACGTGGCAGTCACAGGTGTCACATATTCCCTCACAGCCATTCACCGTTTTGGGCACCACAATATTGGGCTGACCCGCAAAAGCTTTCGAATATTTTCTGGCCGCTTCCCTTCTTCTTTTATTATACGAATCCAGGTGGGGCAATTTTGTCCTGAGCACAGCCGCCTGAATCGAATCCAATCGGGAATTGACCCCGACCACATCATGATAGTACCGTTTGTACATGCCATGGTTGACCATTCCCCTAATGGTGTGCGCCAGGTCATCATCATTGGTAAAAATAGCGCCACCATCCCCATAACACCCTAGATTCTTTGAGGGAAAAAATGAAGTGGAGGCCACGTGGCCGATGGTGCCGGCTTTTTGTTTCCTTCCATCTTTTGAAGTATAATCTGCACCAATGGCCTGGGCATTGTCCTCGATTACATATAGATTGTGTTTGTCGGCCAAATCCATGATGGCATCCATATTGGCACATTGCCCAAAAAGATGCACCGGGACAATGGCCTTTGTTTTTCGCGTGATTGCCCGCTCTACGGCAGCCACATCAATATTGAAAGTATCGGGTTCAACATCAACCAGCACGGGAGTCAAGTTGAGCAAAGCAATCACCTCTACAGTCGCGGCAAATGTAAAATCGGCCGTAATGACCTCATCACCGGGCTGCAGCCCAAGCCCCATCATACAAATCTGGAGTGCATCGGTTCCGTTGGCACAGGGAATAACATGCTTTACCCCCAAATAGTCCTCTAATTCCTTTTGAAATGCGTGTACCTGTGGTCCGTTAATAAACGCCGATGAATCAAGAATTTCGGCTATGGAATCATTGACCTCTTTTTTGATGCCCTCATACTGACCTTTGAGGTCGACCATCTGTATTTTTCTCATCCGAAAGATTTATGGTTCAAAATTAAGAAATTCATGGGCCATAACGCCTTATTGCCGAAAGAATGTATTTTAGCCAAAAATGATGCCCTTGCGCTTTGTCTATACCTTTTTTTTGATACTTTCCTGGTTCGGTCTCAGGGTTGTAGCCTTGTTCAATCCCAAAATAAAACTTTTTGTATCAGGGCGTGAAGGTACTTTTCAGCAGATTGAATCAAAGATTCAGCCCGGCACCAAATCCATTTGGATGCACGTGGCCTCATTGGGTGAGTTTGAGCAAGGCCTGCCCATTTTGGAAAAGTTAAGGGCCAACTATCCCCAGCATCAACTGGTACTCACCTTTTTTTCCCCATCGGGTTATGAGGTCAAAAAAAACACTCCGATTGCCGATGTGGTGGCCTATCTTCCAATGGACACCATTTCGAATGCAAAACGATTCCTAGACAGGGTCAACCCCGAGCTTGCCATTTTTATAAAGTATGAGATATGGCCCAACTACCTTCATCAGTTACAAAAAAGGAAGGTCCCAACACTGTTGGTTTCGGCCATTTTTGCGAAAAGACAGATTTTCTTCAAGCCATTTGGGGGTTTTATGCGAAAGAGTCTCACGGCATTCTCGCATTTTTTTGTCCAAGACCCAAATTCCAAAAAACTTTTGAAATCCATCGGTTTTGGGAACGCTACCGTAAGCGGGGACACCCGTTTTGATCGGGTGAATGAAATTCTGAAAAGGGAAAATCGACTGGACTTCATGGAAATTTTCAAGGGCGACCATTTTTGCATGGTGGCCGGAAGCACTTGGCCCGAGGACGAAGAGATATTGGTGGAATACATCAATACTTCCGACAAGGACATAAAATTTGTGATTGCTCCCCATGAGATAAAACGGGCGCATGTGGACAGTTTGGTTGGCAAAATCAGCAAAACTACCCTTCGTTTTTCCGAGATGGAGGAGTCCAAGCTTGCCGATTGTGAGGTGCTCGTTGTTGACACCATCGGGCTTCTTACCAAAATATACAGCTATGCCAATTTGGCCTATGTGGGTGGTGGGTTTGCCACCGGACTCCACAACACCTTGGAACCGGCTGCCTTTGGAATACCCGTGCTCATAGGTCCTCAATACCAAGGTTTTAGGGAGGCGGAAGACCTGGTACAGCGGGGTGGCATCCTGCCTATTGGCACCTATGGGGATTTCAGCTCCCTCTTGGAAGATGTACTTGGGGACGACTCCTATTTGAAAAAAGTTGGCAAGGTGAATTCGGATTACCTGAGGGAAAATGTAGGCTCCACCGAAGTCATCATGGCGCATATCAAACAGTTTCTTTAATTTTTTTGGTTAGCTTTAGCAAAATTCAACCAACATGGACAAGCGCATTCTGGGCATTTCGTTAACCGCCGCACTGGCCGGTTTTTTGTTTGGTTTCGACACTGTGGTCATCAGTGGTGCCAACCAACCCATTAAAGATCTTTGGGGCACCAACTGGTTCTTGGGCGACTCCATTTTTACCTTTCATGGAATTTTTATTATGTCCATGGCGCTGTGGGGTACCGTTTTTGGGTCTTTGGTCGGGGGTATCCCTTGTGACAGGCTCGGACGGAAAAAAACGCTTTTTTGGATCGGGGTGCTTTACTTTATTTCTGCGGTTGGGTCCGCGTTGGCCCCTGAGCCGTATCTTTTTTCATTCTTTAGGTTTATTGGTGGTGTGGGCGTAGGTGTTTCCTCAGTTGCCGCTCCCATCTACATATCCGAGATTTCCACGGCAAAGAACCGCGGCCGGTTGACCGCCATGTACCAGTTCAATATTGTATTTGGTATTTTGATTGCTTTCATTTCCAACTACGTAATTGGTGTGCTTTTTGACGAAAACGTAGCTTGGCGTTGGATGCTGGGCATTGAAGGATTACCGGCCCTGGTCTATACCATATTGGTTTTGAGAATTCCACATAGCCCACGGTGGCTTGCGCTGAAAAATAGGACGGATGAGGTGATAATCCAATCAATAACCATGCTCGGGATCCAAAGCGACCAAGTCTCCCTATACCTTACCCAAATTAAGATGGGGCTTTCCGAGTCGGTAGAAACACAAAAGGAAAAATTGTTTTCGGGCAAGTTCAATAAACCGCTTCTTTTGGCCTTCTTCATTGCTTTTTTCAATCAACTTTCCGGAATCAATTTTGTGCTTTACTACGCCCCCGAAATTTTGGAACGGGCGGGCCTTGCGTCCGAAGAATCCCTTTTTAGCTCCATTTCCATAGGGGTGATCAATTTGATATTCACTTTTGTGGGCATCTCATTGATCGACAAATTGGGGCGCAAACAATTAATGTACATTGGTTCCGTGGGATATATTCTAAGTTTGGCGATGGTGGGCTGGTCCTTCTATTCAGGAGCAAGTTCCGTGCTTTTGTTGATTTTCATCCTGATTTTCATAGCCTCCCATGCCATAGGCCAAGGGGCCGTGATATGGGTGTTCATTTCCGAAATTTTTCCGAACAAGGTTCGTTCTTATGGCCAATCCTGGGGCACGGGCACCCATTGGGTGTTTGCCGCCCTTATCACACTGCTTACCCCAACCTTTTTGGATGCCGAAATAGGTATTTTCAAGGAAAATCCATGGCCCATATTCATTTTCTTTGCCTTTATGATGGTGCTACAATTACTTTGGGTGATTTTCGCCATGCCCGAAACCAAAGGAAAGAGTCTTGAGGAACTTGGCAAACTTCTGAGTGGCAAAAGATAACTATCCATCCAAGTGAGAATCAACGGATGCCGAAAAATACCCCCGTTATATCGAAAATCGGCGGGGGACTTGAATCGATTAAATGAATAATTCCGTACATTGAGGGAAATTACACTATTATGTCTAATGAAACCTCATTTGGCAACAAGGCCATGGTAGCCTTTTTAAGGGTGATGGTCGTGGTGCTGGTCGTTATTCTTATTGCAATTCCTGTCTGTATTTTGTTGGACCTGATCGGAATTTTATAGAAACCTCCTAACCCAATCAAAAAATGATATCTTGTTCGGCCATTGCGCCGGTAATCAGTTTTATATAGGTGTCAATGGTCTTGTCCACATTGGAGGGTTCCGTTACATCGATATTTCCCCTCCAGATCAATTCCCGTTCCTTTCCTACACAGATGCAGTACAATGAAGTTTCGGCATGATAAATATTGAACGTGTCATAATATCTCGGGTCGAAATAAATATCTTGATGTTCCAGATAATCGCTGCTAAAACGAACGAAGAGGGCATCAATATTGTTCATTCTCTCCTTAAAAGTCCTTTTGTTTTCCGTACCCACTACTTTGGTAAACAAGATGGCATCGAAACCTTTGTCCAATAATTGTTCCTCCACCTGGGTCAATTCTTGCTCCGATTGCTCCGAGGCTGTGAACTCCACATCAAAAAGGTCAATGCTTCGCATGGCCTCCACACCGTTGTCCTGCAACTTGTCCACCAAACGGCTCTCAAACTCAATCCTTGTGTTCTCATCTTGTGCCATACCCACTACCAGTACTTTGTAGGCATCAAAAAGCACAATTTCCGGATTTTTCCAGGTGCTTACCAATTTGGTCGTTGAGCAACCCAGCAGCAGCAAAAAAATAACGGATATCATTTTTGACCTCATCGGAAAGGTTTTACAGGTTAAGGCACGCCAAAATTTAACATCGGCTAATGCGATGCAAAGGTGCTCTGGCGCTTTTTCAGTTGTCTTCGCAGATCTTCCACGGTCTCGGCCATGGATTTTTCAAAATCGTTGGTTCGAGACTTGGCAAATAATCTTGGCCCAGGAGCACTCAGTTCAATTTCGCAGATTTTATCATCGCCCGACTTCACATTTTCCATTTTAAAAAGCACGTTGGCCTTTATGATCCAACTATACTTTTCTCCCAATTTGTCCAGTTTCTTCATCAATAACCCGTTCAATGCTTCACTGGTTTTCATCTTTTGATATTGAACATGCACTTCCATACTACTCGTTTTGTTTTAATCCAAAGCTAGGATTGTAAAAACTAAAATTGAATGACAAATGTCAGTTTGGGACCACTTTATCCCAAGAAAAAAGGTTGTCCCGTGCTCTGTAGCACCGAGAACCAAAACTCGCCTTCCAGGTCTATTTTTTTTCGTTTTTTGGTCACCTCTGATATGGGCACATACACATATTTGTTGTTCACTTTGCAGGCCACGAACTTAGTCTTCCCGGCCATGGCGCCATGTACCGCATGATATGCCAGTCGGCTACAATACACACTGTCGCTGGAATTGGCGGGGGCACTCCGTACAATGTAGCTCGGGTCAATGTATTTTATGGTCACAGGAGTCTTGGTGAAATTTTCCGCAATTTTCTGCTTAAGAAAGAGTCCGATATCCGAATGCTTTATATTGCCAGAAGCATCTTTCACCTCGGTCTTCTGCTCGAATAAATGTTGTCCGGCCCCCTCGGCCACCACAATTACAGCATGTTTTTTACGGTCCAACCTTTTTTTCAAAGCGCTAAGGAATCCATTTTCGCCCTCTAGGGAGAAATCCATTTCGGGGATGAGCACAAAATTGACCACGGGCATGGCGAGTGCCGCTGAAGCCGCTATGAAACCACTGTCCCTTCCCATGAGCTTCACGATACAGATTCCATTATAAGCCCCAGTGGCCTCGTTGTGGGCATCGCGGATAATGGGACTGGCCACATCAAAAGCGGTCTCAAAACCGAAAGACTCATCAATCAAATCGATATCGTTATCAATCGTCTTGGGAATGCCCACCACACTGATTTTTGCATTTCTTTTTTGAATTTCCTCCCCAATGGCATTAACCCCTTTCAAGGTTCCATCCCCGCCAATGGCAAATAACATATTTACTTGGTTTTCCACAAGGGTGTCCACCATGGTGGAAACATCTTGGCCCCCCCGTGAAGAACCTAGGAATGTTCCCCCAAACTGGTGGATGTCCTTCACTTTTTCGGGTGTGAGTTCTACCAGACCATGTCCTTTTTCGGGATTTAGCCCCTCATACCCATAAGGAATGCCAATGATTCTTTTTATCCCATAAAAATAATGCAGTGCCATGACCACACCACGGATTACATTGTTGATGCCAGGACATAGCCCGCCACAGGTAACAATGGCCGCCGTGGTCTGCTTGGGATCAAAAAAGATTTCCTGTCGTGGACCGGCCTTATCCAAGCACATGGGCTCCTCCCCTGTGCTCAGGCTCTGTTTGTATTGCTCCAAGGAAAGGTCAAAAACCAAGCGGTCCTTGTCATCCACAAAGTTGAAAATTTTATCTCCCCTTACGGTACTTAACTGTAGGGGAGATTTAAACTGGGGTTCTCCCAACTTTTCTATCTGAAATCTATCTTTTTTGTCCAATTCTATTTCGGGTTAAAAATGTTCTGCCAAACTATGATGTGAGTCAATAAGTGGTCCTCCGTTCAGGATTTCTTCAGAAGATTCACTTGCAAACTTATCAAAGTTAATATGAAATGAGTGTGCCAACTGGATGGCTTTGCTCACATAGGCCCCTTTTTGCAGCCATGTGTTCATCGGATCCAGAATTTCCGTGGGCACCCCTGGGCAATATTTGGGCATATGCAATCCAAAGATAGGGTGAACTTCAAAATCCACATCATCCAATTTCCCTTCCAAAATGGCAGAAATCATTGCACGGGTATATTTTAGTTTAATTCTTGAACCCACACCATAGGGCCCTCCGCTCCATCCTGTATTGATCAACCAGACATTAACCCCAGCCTCGGTCATCTTTTTGCTCAACATTTCGGCATAGACGGCAGGGTGCAAGGGCATGAAGGGTTCTCCAAAACAAGCCGAGAAGGATGGCACGGGCTCGTTTATTCCAGCTTCCGTTCCCGCTACTTTTGCCGTATAGCCCGAAATAAAATGGTAGGCCGCCTGTCCAGGGGTCAATTTGGAGACTGGTGGCAGTACGCCAAAGGCATCACAGGTTAAAAAGAAAATATTCTTGGGGTTGGATGCATAGGATGGCACTTGAATATTGTCGATATGTTCAATGGGGTAGCTCACCCTTGTATTTTGGGTTATGCTGCTATCAAAATAGTCCACTTCCTTGGTCCCTTTTTTGAAGACCACGTTTTCCAACAAGGCCCCTGGCCGTATGGCCCTATAAATGTCCGGTTCCTTCTCTTCCGTAAGATCAATGACCTTGGCATAACAGCCTCCCTCAAAATTGAATATGGTGTTATCCTCGGTCCAGCCATGTTCATCATCCCCAATTAATTTTCTATCGGGGTCTGCAGAAAGTGTCGTTTTTCCTGTTCCGGAAAGTCCAAAATAAATGGCAGTGTCCCCTTTTTCCCCAACATTTGCGGAACAGTGCATTGGCAAAACGTTCTTCTCCACTGGCAAAATAAGGTTCAAAGCGGTAAATACCCCTTTTTTCATTTCACCCGGATACTCCGAGCCTCCCACCAGGGCTATTTTTCTAGTGTAGTTCAAAATGGAGAAATTCCCGGCAATGATTCCAAAGTCGACCGGATTGGGTGCCTCATACCCTGGGGCACACAGTATCAACCATTCCTCTTCAAAATTTTTCAGCTCTTCCTCTGGTAAGCGGAGAAACATATTTTTGATGAAGTAATTGGACCACGGAAATTCGGTTATGGTCCTCACCTTCATCTGATATCTGGGGTCGGCACACACAGCGGCATCCCTTATGTAGAGCTCCTTGCCCGAAAGGTATTTGACCACCTCATCATACAATTTATCAAAATTCTCCGGTGAGATGGGTTTGTTGATACGGCCCCACCAAATTCGGTCCTTGGTATAATCATCTTTCACCAGAAAGCGATCCTTTGGGGAACGTCCTGTAAATTTTCCCGTGTTGATGCTCAAGGTGCCATTTTTGGTTTCAACGCCCATTTCTTTTTCCACTGTTATTTTTTGCAGGGTCTCTGCGGCCAAATTCCAATGGGGGGTAACCCCTTTGAGTCCATATTTGCTTAAATCCTTGTTCATGTCCATAATCTATTGTTTTTATGAGGTTAAAAGCTCCATATCCATGGAACCAATATTAGTGTCGCTATGAAAAACAGTAGGAGCAACGGACCTCCCACTCGTACATAATCTATGAATTTATACCCCCCTGCGGACATCACCATGGCATTGGTAGTGGTCCCCACCGGGGTTAAAAATGCGGTGGACGCACTCACCGCAACCCCTATCATAAAGGGTTTTGGGGAAACCCCGAGTTCTGTGGATGCCATAATGGCTATTGGTGCCATGAGTACTGCCGTGGCCGAATTGTTTATGGTTTGACTGAACAGTGCTGTCAACAGAAAAATACCGGCCAAAAGTGCCGTTGGGTGTATGCTCCCCAAAGCATCAACCAGACTGATTGCGGCCATCTGGGCCACACCTGTTTTTTGGAGGGCCAAACCCATGGGAATCATGGCGGCGATCATTACCACGCTGGTCCAGCTTATTCCTTTGTAGGCTTTGGTAATCGGAACACATCCACTGAGCATCATGATGCCAGCACAGATAAGCGCTGCCACCGCTCCAGGCAATACATTGAAAACCAAAAGGATAACCATCAAAAGTAAGGTTCCCAATGCTACGTAGCTCCGTGGCGTTAGTTCATCAACATTTTTTGAGAGGGCCTCCGGACTTCCTGAAATCACCAAGTTCTCATAAACCGATTTCAAACTTTCGATATTCTCCCACTGGCCCCTAATAATGAAGGCATCCCCTGCTTCAATCTTTATTTTTCCCGTAAGGGGCCTATTTTTTCTGGATGCGGCCAAAAGTTGCACCCCTGTCTGTTCCAAATAGTGTCCCAAAGGGACCGTTCTTCCCACAAAGACGGATTTAGGTGTTATCATCATTTCGGCCATGCCCACCTCTTGATTGATCAGTTCCTTTTTCAGCATGTCTTTTTCCGGTTTCCAGGGAATTACCCCGAGGTGGAATTTGATAATGAGCCTGTCCACATCTACAGTTTCCCCTTTTACCGTGATGATGTCATGATAGCGCATTTCCGTTTCGGGACCCGGCATCTCAACAAACTGTGGTATTCCCTGAAGCTGGCTTGGGTGCCTTCTTTTTAGGCGCATAATGGACACGTTATGGGTCTTCTCAAAATTCCAATCGCCAATCTTGGTGCCTATCAATTCCGACATGGAGCGTATCCTTAATCGATAGAGATTATCCCCTATGCTATAGTTTTCAATCCATTTGTGCATTTCCTGATCTATGGCAACGGGCTTGTTCTTGGTCCTATGGTCCGGCAATAGTTTATGCCCCCAATATCTGAAGTAGAGTATGGAAATGACCAGCAAGGGGACACCGATCAGGCCAAACTCGAAAAAGGAAAAGCCTTCAAATCCATTGTCGACCAGAGCATTGCTCACAATAATATTCGGCGGGGTTCCCGTAAGGGTCAGCAAACCTCCTGTGTTGGATCCAAAAGCGACCGGAATGAGCAATTTGGAGGGAAGTGTGCCTGCACTCCATGCCGCTGTGACTGTAACGGGTAACAGTGCGGCTACCGTCCCAGTGTTGCTCACAAAACCTGAAAGCAGGCTGGAGCCCAATGTCACGATCACCAATAACCTTGGGGCATTCTTTTTGGCCCAGCGCACAAAGGATTGTCCGGCCATTGCAGTCCAACCTGTACGGGAAAGCCCTTCACCGATTATGAACAGCGCAGCGATCATGATCACTGTGGGATTGCTAAAGCCCGCTAGGGTTTCATCCAGCCCTAAAATCCCAGAGAGATATAGGGACAACATGGCCATGAGCGCAACGACATCGGGAGGAAATTTTCCCCAAATAAATAATATGATTGTAATACCCAGTATTACCAGCAGTGGCAGCATGCTTTATCTTAAATGGGTTATCAATCCAAGGTCAATACGGGAATTTCCGAATGTAAGGTCAAAAGCTTGGTCAATCGACCTTCGGATGGTGTACTCATTTTTGCGTGGTTCCTGGGCACGATGGCCAGAAGGTCAATGTTCTTATCATTGATATAGTCCAAAATACCTTGTTCCACATCTTGGTTTTTGTTAAAGGAATGTTCCACGTAGAAATGCTCCAGATAATATTCCAAGAGATGCTCGGTACTGTCAACCACAGACTTCTCCGCGTAAACGGATTCTTTATAAATGGTAAGCACATGTACCCTGGAATCAAATGTGCGGGCCAGTTCCAAAAGGGTTTTGAGCACTTCTTTATCCTCGATTTCCTCACCCCCCATGACCAGTGCAATGTCTTTGGGCTCTTTTATGGCACATCCATAGGGAACTGAAATCACTGGGCAATTGGCCTCCAAGACAAGCCTGGAGGTATTGGTTATGGCTTCATCCGTGACTTTATCACCCATGGTCCCCATCATTATCAGGTCCATGTTGTGTTCTTTTCTTTTTGAGAGGATGGATTCGGTGACCCTTCCCGTGGTGGTGATAAATTCGGGGGTGTTTTTTACCCTTCGCTGAAATCCCGCAACCACTTTGGCAAAATCTGTTTTCAAGCCATTTTCTTCAGATGCCGTTATCGGCATGGCCGAAACATACAGTGCCAAAATATCAATATCTCTATTTGGACCCGCGAAACTTAGGGTATACTCCAAGGCATTGATTGAAGCCTCGGAAAAATCAAAAGGAACCAAAATTTTATCAATAGTACTCATACCTTATATAGTTTGTTGATTAAACACTACGGTCCAAAATTAGAGTGGCACCTTAACCTAAAATATGATAGAAGTCAGGTTTCTTGCTTTACATCATAGTATACTAAATAATCCGGTCTTTTGAAAAGCTTTGACCTTATTTTTTAGCCCCATTATGATTATCTTTAAAACAAACATCAAAAACTGGCATTTTGGCAACGGACATTGTATTAGGGGTTGATATTGGGGGAACAAAGACCAAGATCGGGTTGGTAGATAAAGACGGAAAATGCCTTGTGCAATCTTTTTTTAGGACCAGGGAATATCCGAATTTGGACGACTATCTGGACAAAATCAAAAGCACTTCGGACGAGCTTCTTGAAAGCCTGGACGGCAAAGCTAACCTGCTAGGTTGTGGCATAGGTGCTCCCAACGCCTCAAGCAAAAATGGCACCATTGAAAATGCGAGCAATTTGGTTTGGAAGGGCTCTGTCCCCATATTGGAAAAACTGAGGGAGCGCATGGATCTCCCCATGCGAATCATGAACGATGCCAGTGCGGCCGCCCTTGGCGAAATGTTGTTCGGTGGGGCCAAAAACATGCAGGATTTTATCGTCATTACATTGGGCACCGGATTTGGTGCGGGCATTGTCACCAACGGACAACTCGTGGACGGATATGATGGCTTTGCGGGGGAGCTTGGTCACGTGGACATGACTTTGGGAGACGGGAGATTGACAGGACTGGGCGTGAAAGGAGGTTTGGAAGCCTATGTGTCGGCCACCGGATTGAAACGGACCATATTATATATGATGAGCAAATATATGGTGGACAGTAGGTTTCGGGATGTTGCCTTCAACGACCTGCACGGGGAGGATATTACCAAAGCGGCCGAAGAGGGTGATGAAATTGCCTTAAAAGCCTTTGACTATACAGCAAAGATCATGGGCTTGGCCCTGGCCAACTTCACCGCTTTCACGCAACCCGAGGCATTCATATTGATGGGGGGACTTACCAATAGTGGTAAATGGATCTTGGAACCTTTGGAAAAATATTTCAATGAATCGCTATTGGAAGTGTACAAAGGCAAGGTGAAGATCGTGCTCTCCACCATGGAAGGAAAAACCGCTGCCATTTGTGGAGCGGCTGCACTTATCTGGGAGAGGCAAAACGTATAATTATGATGGCCAATCGCCAGGGAGGCCTCTCTAGAGTTACAACCCGCCCATAACGTTGCTAAATTGCTTCTTGAAATGAGGTCGGTGTTTTTCTGAAATTCCATAAAATTCTTTACCCCAGAAGGCTTCAAACAATTCTCATCAGCTGTCCCGTGCACACAATTCCCAACTATTGACTTATAAAAAGGGTTGCGTAGGGGTTCGCATCTAACCCATCCAAATCCGTAACCTGATGATTATCATGTTTTTTCTTTTTGGTGATGGCTAACTTTAGTACAATTAAAGTAGAAAAGTCATGAAACCTAAAAAGAATCCCAGCGTAGATGTAGGCCGAAACAGCAGCCTCTATTTTATGATAGGACTCGCCTCGGTTTTGTTCCTTACTTGGCAATCCCTGGAGGTGAAGACCTACGAGAAAGACTCTTTGGTTTCTGAAGTACTGGAAGTTTCCGATGACCTTAACGAGGATGTCCCCATTACAGAGATCATTAAGACCACACCTCCCCCACCGCCGCCAGCGGCTCCCGAGGTAATCGAGATTGTTGAAGATGTTGAGGATGTGGAAGAATCCGTCATTGAAAGCACTGAAAGTAGCCAGGAAACCTTTGTGGAAGATGTCGTTGTAAACGTGGATGATGTAGACGTGGGGGAAATTGAGGAAGATGTTGTAGTTCCCTTTGCAGTAATCGAATATGTACCTGTTTTTCCGGGATGTGAAGTCTATGATACCCAAGAAGAGCGTAAGGCTTGCTTTAACCAAAAGGTCCAGGAACATATCAGGTCCAAGTTCAAATATCCGGAAGCAGCGCTTGAAATGGGCATAACCGGTAGGGTCTTTGTTCAGTTTGTCATTGACTCAAAGGGAAGAGTGGCCGACATTCAAAAAAGAGGGCCCGACCGTTTGTTGGAAACAGAGGCTGTTCGCATAATATCCACCTTGCCCACGGTAAAACCCGGTATACAACGTGGCAAACCGGTCAAGGTAAAATACAGCATTCCTATAAATTTTGTGATGGAGTGATGGTTACATACACATAGAGCTAGGGCCTGGAACATAAATTCCGGGTCTTTTTTTAGAACCATTCCGTATTCACATAGTCTTTGGTCTTGGATGCAATTTCCCTACTTTTCACTACTAAATGGGTCCTGTCGAACTGTCTGGCACGGTAGCCCAATAAGTGAAAAATGGACTTGGCCAAAAACCGGGCCACCCTTTGGTCCACCACCAAGGCATCTTTTCTAATAGATTTCCAGGCCACACCCGGCAACCTCACCAAAAGGTGATCCGCCTTGAACCTCCTCAACCCCTTGGAAATCCACAGCAATATCTTCGGGATGGGCCTTACAAAGTAAAAACCTTCCCTTCCCTGATCTTGATACAAGGGCATAAAAATCTGTCTTTTGCCCTTTGTGGTCAAAACCTCCCCTTTGCTTGTGGCCAGATCCACCCCTTTCGGTATTTTCTGGAAATTGATGAACCCAGGCAACATTCTAAACCGATCCTCCGGCGCAATATCATGCTGGTAGTAAATCTCATAAAACCGATTTGAGACCCCACCGGATTCAAAGATCTCGTTCCTCAAGCGAAGCGTTTCTTGAGCTGCATATGATACGGAATCCGTTATGGCCAAGGTATATCGGATAAAATCAATGCTGTTTTTGATTGCTTTTACATCATCATGGCTGCCGCTCTCGTAGCCAAGGGACACATACCCCAGTTCATTTATATAGCTCAACAAGGCTCCCTCCAGATATTCCTCAATGCCCAAAATCGTTGGAAGCGGATAGTTTGAAGCATATTTTCTGTTCAGCAAGCTATCATTCAACACGATAAATGGGTGCGTATCACTGGATGTAGTATGAAGGTCGATAAAATAAAAGGGAGGCGTGCCTTCATCAAGGATTTTTTTGATATGTTGATAAATGGAGGACATCTCCCTTTCTTCATTGTCCAGGATTTCTCGCTGTTCTATTTTTTTGAGGCGCTGCGGAAACCATATCCTGTTCAGGTCTTCCTTTGCAAAGCGAACACCTTTGTCCAATGCAACCAGATTCCCGGCAATGGCATAAATAGCTCCGTTTACCGGAGTTGCCTGGATCTTCAGTTCCTGTAATACATGCTTTAGGGCAAAAACACCTGAGGGCTCGTTGCCATGTATCCCTGCAAAGAAAACCAGGGTGGGCCCATTTGGGTTGCCCTTTAAATGGTCAATGACACGTTCCACCTCGATTGTTTCATCGAGGGCCTTGCTATATACTTTTGGCATGATTACAAATCAACTTTACTGATGATACCCACCAAATTGGAACCGGAGCAAACAGGCAAACATCCAATTTGGTAGTCTTCCATTAGTTTTCTTGCCGTTTCAATCTTAGTCCTGGGTCGAACCGTCACCACTTTCTTGATCATGATGTCGGAGACACGAATATCACTGTTGTTCTTAATTTTTCCCAACGCTTCTATGTGGCTCCATGTTAAAAGGCCCACCAACGCTCCTTCGGTATCCTCCACTGGAATATGGTGAATATTGTTCCACTGCATGATGGCCACGGCCAAATTGGCGTAATCATCTTCTTGGAGCTTCATTAGCTTGGTTGACATGATCTGTGACACCCATTGAAAGGATGCCTTTATTTCCTTTGCGTGTCCTATTGGTGGCCAATCATAAACTGGAAGGTTTTTTTGTTGGTTCTTGTACATGGCCTTGGTCAGTTGCACGATCGCACTGTCCAACTTCATCTGCTTTTTCAACCTTCTAAAATTGGAGACCTGCCATTCTGCTCCCGTTCCCTTTCTTGCCCTTGCTTCAATTACCCCCAGCAATCGATTGATGTCCTTTTCGTCCACTCCAAATTTTCGTAGTCCCTCGTATGCTATCGGAAGTAATTCTCCCAGCACTAGGCTTTCCAAAGATCGGGGTTCTCCCAACCAAGAAAAAACGGTCTGCCTACCATTGAAGGCCGCCTTTAAAAAATTGAGTTTGGCCTCCCTAAAATCCATAATGGCGGACATATCATCGTACTTTTCAGGCCTTCCTACCATAAGACCGACCCAAAAAGCAAAATTGGCCATTTCATCGATTACGGTAGGGCCTGAGGGAATGTACCTGTTTTCAATGCGCACATGTGGTTTTCCACTTCCTACGCCATAGCAGGGACGGTTCCATCGATATACTGTGCCATTGAATAGATTGAGTGCCTCCAATTTAGGAATGGCACCATTTTCCAACAGCTGCAGGGCATTATGGGTTATGGGTTTTGTCAAAATAATGCGGTGGGCCGAAATATCCTCTTTGAAAATCTCGGCAATAGATCCTGTTTGCCAATGGTCCCCAAAACCAACCCGTGGCAGTTGATCCTTCAGGGCATTGGTCCACTTACGGGTGTCCAGGCTCTGCTGGAACAAGGCAATACGGGTCTCCTTCCATAGCTCCCTGCCCATAAGCAGGGGAGAATTACAGCAAATGGACAGTACCGGGCCCGTAATGGCCTGCGCCCAGTTGTAGCTTTTGATAAAATCGTTTGGTGCAATCTGCAAATGCAGTTGAAAACTGGTATTGCACGCCTCAAAAAGTACCGAATCATGGTAGAGGGACAACTCGTCCACGCCTTTTAGCTTGATCCTGAAATCCTTTCCCCTACATGCTTTTAAATTGTCGTTCAATTTGTAATACCTTGGAATTGGTGTCATGAAATCCATGTCCATTTCGGCACGGCTAATGGTGGGGAGGATGCCCGTCAATAGTATTCTTATGCCCATTTTTTCCGCTTCCGTCTTTCCTTTTTTGAGTAGGGACGCCAATTGTTGTTCTACCTGCTTGAAGCAATCTTTGCCCAAGACCTGGGGGTCCAGATTTGCTTCCAGATTGTAACTGGCAAGCTCGGTAGTGAAATGGTCATCATTTATTCTTTCCAAAAGTTTGATGGATTCTCCAGCGGGCCTAAATTCCTTGTCGATAAGGCACATTTCCTGTTCGGCCCCCACTCTGATCACATCGTTTTCCACAAGTCCACGCTTCAGAAGAATTTCCAAGGCATTGACATCGTCGATCAAGTTTTCAACAAACGCTTTGCGTTCTCCCTCGTCAAACTTGCTCTGTTTTATATGTTCGCCCATATTTTGAGAGACATTAATCTTTGATCCGATAATTTTCTAAAACTACAACGCCATGGATTTATAAAACATGATTGTTGTCATATCCAAGAGAGATGTCCATACTGACAATTATCATGTTTTTTGTTCCCTTGCAGATTTACTTTTGGATTATAATGACAACTTATGTGTGATTTAGTTCAAAAATACAATGTGCCGGGTCCAAGGTATACCAGTTACCCAACAGTGCCTTATTGGGATTTGGATAATTTTTCCGGAAAACTATGGAAGTCGTCCGTACTGAAGGCTTTTCAGGAAAACCCGGAAGATGGTATAAGCCTATACATTCATCTCCCTTTTTGTGAGAGCATGTGTACTTTTTGTGGGTGCCACAAACGTATTACCAAAAGGCATGAACTGGAACTTCCTTATGTCAAATCCGTGCTGGGGGAGTGGAAATTGTATTGCGAACTTTTGGAGGCCAAGCCGGTGATCAAAGAGCTTCATCTGGGTGGCGGGACACCCACTTTCTTTTCTCCAGAGCACTTAAAGCTATTGGTTAACGGAATCCTACAACTGGGTAAAAAAGCGGAAAATGCGGATTTCAGTTTTGAAGGACATCCCAACAACACCACCAAAGCCCACTTGGAGGCGCTATACGATGTGGGGTTCAGAAGGGTCTGCTATGGGGTTCAGGATTATAATGATAGCGTTCAAAAGGCAATAAATAGGATCCAACCCTTCGAAAATGTAAAAAAAGTAACCGATTGGGCCCGAGAGATCGGATACACCTCCGTGGGACATGACATTATTTATGGCCTGCCTTTCCAAACGGTTTCCCACGTCGAGGAAACCATACGAATGACCCAACTATTGAAGCCGGATAGGATCGCATTTTACAGTTATGCCCACGTTCCATGGCTCAAGGGCAATGGTCAGCGGGGATATAAAGATTCCGACCTCCCCTCTACCGAAACCAAAAAGCAACAATACGAATTGGGCAAGAGAATGCTTGTGTCCTTTGGCTACAAAGATGTGGGTATGGATCATTTTGCCCTGCCAACAGATGATCTTTATAGAGCGATGGCGCAGGGCACGTTGCACCGTAACTTCATGGGGTACACCCCTTCCAAGACCAAATTGATGATAGGTCTTGGGGTATCCAGCATCAGTGATAGCTGGTATGGTTTTGCCCAAAATGTAAAGAGCGTGGAAGAATATCAACATTTGGTTGCGCATGGCATAATCCCTATTTTTAGAGGACATATTTTGAACTCCGAAGATCAACTGATCAGAAAGCACATTTTGAACATCATGTGCCGGTTTGAAACCTCTTGGGAAAACCAGGACACCCAAGTAGTGGACTTTCAAAAGATCATTGAAAATTTAGTGGAATTGGAAACCGATGGCCTTGTGGTCATTGGCCCCGACCATATCAAAGTAACCGAAAAGGGAAGGCCATTTGTTAGAAACATCAGTATGGCCTTCGATTTAAAATTACATAGAAAACAACCAGAAACCCGAATATTTTCCATGACCGTTTAACCTAAAAAACAAGAAAAATGAAAAGCATCATTGTACCTGTAGATTTTTCAGAACAGTCTGAATATGCCCTTAAAGTGGCCGGTTCGCTTGCCAAAAAGAACAATGCCGAGTTGTTCGTGCTCCACATGTTGGAGCTGTCACCTGCCATTATGAGCGAATCGGGCTACGTGTCCCAAGAGCAGGTGGTACACCTAATCAGGATAGGAGAAAAACGATTTAACGATTTTTTGGACAAACCCTATTTGAAAGGAGTGAACATCATCCCCGTGATCAAGCACTACAAAGTGTTCAGTGAAGTGAACGAGGTTGCCGAAAAACACAAAGCAGATCTGATCGTGATGGGCTCCCATGGCACAGATGGGCTCCAAGAGATTTTTATTGGATCCAATACCGAGCGTGTTGTGAGAAATTCCGATGTCCCCGTTTTGGTCATCAAGGGCGCGATTGACAAATTTGAGCCCAAAAACTTTGTCTTTGCCTGTGATTTCCAGGAAGAGAACATTCCAGCCCTTAAAAAAGCATCGGAGATGGCCAAATTGCTGAAGTCGGAACTCATTCCGGTCTATATAAACACCCCGGGGGACGAATTCCTGAGTACCTCCGATGCCTACGATAAAATTTCCTTGTTCCTGAAAAAGGCAAATATGGGACTTGAGGTGGAAATTTACAACGATTATACCGTGGAAAAAGGAGTGCTCAATTTTGCCGAATCCATTCATGCGGACCTCATCGGCATTCCCACCCATGGCCGTAAGGGATTGTCCCACTTTTTTATGGGAAGCATTGGAGAGGACATTGCCAATCATTCCAAAGCCCCAGTGATCACCTTCAAGATTTAGGGATTGTTCCTTTCGATGGAATTGGAACAGCAAGGGAGGTGCCTACGGCACCTCCCTTGCTACTTTTCATGAGTTCTTTCTCACTTGAACCTTGCGTTCGCCTCTCTTTCCAAAGCCTCCCTGTGGTCCGGATGCGCTATGGAGACCAAGGCCATGGCCCGTTGCCTCAAATTCTTCCCAAAAAGATTCACGACACCATATTCAGTGGCCACGTAGTGCACATGTGCCCGAGTGGTGGTAACCCCAGCTCCCTGTTTCAAAAAGGGGGTAATCTTGGAAACGCCCTTCTTTGTGGTGGAAGACATGGCAATGATAGGTTTCCCACCTTTGGACAGTGATGCGCCACGAATAAAATCCATTTGTCCCCCAACACCTGAAAACTGGTAACCGCCAATGGTATCCGCACAAACCTGCCCGGTCAGGTCAATTTCTATGGCGCTGTTGATGGCCGTTACTTTTGGATTCCTTCGGATTCGTGCCGTATCGTTGGTATATCCAGAATCCCGAAAATCGCAGATAGGGTTATCGTCGATAAAATCATAGAGTTTTCGGGAGCCAACCGCAAAACAGCTGACTATCTTTCCCTGTTTGACCGTTTTTTCCTTACCATTGATGACCCCACTTTCTAGCAACGGAAGCACACCGTCAGAGAACATTTCGGTGTGGATTCCAAGATTTTTATGGTTTCCCAAGTTGGAAAGCACGGCGTTGGGTATGTTACCAATTCCCATTTGAAGCGTTGCGCCATCCTCGATCAGGGAGGCCACGTGCCTACCAATTTGATGCTCCACCTCCGAAATTTCCGAAGGCTCGTGTTCGTGTATCGGCCTATTGACCTCCGTGGCAAAAACAATTTCATCCTTGTGCACAATGCCTGTACCATGGGTTCGGGGCACCTGCGGATTTATTTGCGCCACGATTTTCTTCGCGGTCCTAACGGCGGGGAGGGCTACATCCACCGATACCCCCAAAGAACAATATCCGTGTTTATCCGGTGGCGACACTTGCACAAAGGCTACATCCAGCGGCAGGTATTCCTCAGCAAAAAGCCATGGGATCTCACTCAAAAACACTGGGATATAGTCCCCATGGTCGTTGTTTACCCAACTTCTTACGTTGCCCCCCACAAAACAACAGTTAAGGTTAAACGCTTTTTGATAGGGCTCCCGGGTATATTTGGCATCTCCTTCGGTGTGTATGGAAATGATTTCCACATTTTCAAGCTCATTGTGCCTTTCGCATAGGGCATCAACAAGTTCATTCGGGGTCATGGCCGCTCCCTGTACAAACACCCGATCACCGGATTTAACGATTGAGACAGCTTCTTCAACTGTTGTTATTTTCATAGTTTCTGTGCTAGCTATTATGGTTAAAAATAAGAAGGATCATCCCAAACGACAATCCTTCCCATCCATTTTAAAATGAAATTTATGCTAATGCTGTGATAATCTACCAGTGGCACAACTCATAAAGGATTTTGCCTTTGTGGAAAAACTGTTATCGTCCCCCACAGCAGGATAACCCATATGCTTAAGTGATTCCTTTGCCCGTTCCATAACACTATTTGAAACAGCTTGAAGAACAACTTCGTTCTTTTCCAAGTTCACCTGCACCTTTGAGAGGCCATCCAACTTTTCCAGATTCCTTTTGATGGTGTTGGCACAACCTCCACACTTCAAGTTTTGAATTACAATAGTGGTCATCATCGGTTATAACATGGTTTTTGGTTCAACATACTTCGAAATCTCAACGTTTTTATTCTTTATGTCATCAAACCCGCCTGAAACATCAACAAAATTTTCCCAGCCGCGTTGTTTTAGTATGGATGCCGCAATCATGCTGCGATATCCTCCTGCACAATGTAAGATGAACTCATTGTCTTTTGGAAATTCAGCCAAATGATCGTTGATGGCATTCAGTGGAATGTTCACCGCCCCAATCACATGTTCAGCGTCAAATTCACTCTTTTTACGTACATCGATCACCAAGGGTCGACTGGCATTGTAGACACGCTCAAAAGCATTGGCATCCATGCGCTGTACCTTGTCCATTTCCTTTCCGGCCTTTTTCCAAGCCTCGAAGCCTCCCTCCAAATAGCCCAACGCCTTGTCGTAACCCACGCGGGCCAAACGGATGATGGCCTCTTCCTCCTTGCCGGGCTCACACACCAGCAATATTTCCTGTTTCACATCCGGTATCATTTCCCCGACCCATTGGGCAAAATTTCCCTGAAGGCCTATGTTGATGCTGTTCGGAATAAACCCCTTTGAAAACGATTCGGCATTTCTGGTGTCCAAAACCAAGGCATTCGTTTCCTTGGCCGCAGTTTCGAAAGCATCCGGGGACAATGGATTGGAGCCACGGTCCATGATCGTATCGATACTTTCATAGCCCTTGATGTTCATGAGCACGTTCTGCGGAAAGTATCCAGGAGGCGGGGTCAGTCCCTCCAACAATTCTTGGATAAATTCCTCCTTGGTCATATCTGGACGAAGGGCATAATTGGTCTTTTTTTGATGTCCCAAGGTATCGATGGTCTCGCTGCTCATTTTTTTACCGCAGGCAGATCCTGCCCCGTGGTTGGGATAAACAATGAGATGGTCGCTCAATGGCATAATTTTATTTCGGAGGGAATCGTACAGGTACCCTGCCAACTTTTCTTCCGTGAGTTCGGAGATCACATGCTGCGCAAGGTCTGGTCTACCAACATCCCCAATGAACAAGGTATCACCGGTGATGATGCCATGTTCCTTGCCATTTTCATCAATTAGGAGGTAGGTGGTACTCTCCATGGTATGTCCCGGCGTATGGATTACCTTCACTTTGTAATCTCCTACCTTGAACAACTGTCCGTCTTCGGCAACAAGCGCATCGTATCCGGGCTTGGCGGTGGGTCCAAAAACGATGGTGGCCCCTGTTTTTTCTTTCAAGTTCAAATGACCACTGACAAAATCGGCATGGAAATGGGTCTCAAATACATATTTTATCTTGGCCCCGTCCTTTTCGGCGCGGTCAATATACGGCTGAACCTCTCTCAAGGGGTCAAAAATGGCCGCTTCGCCCTTGCTCTCCAAATAGTAGGCGGCGTGGGCCAGGCATCCTGTATAAATCTGTTGTACTCTCATGGTTTTGGAATTTTGTTTAACTGTTTAAAGGTAGATTTTGGTCTCCTTTGGTTCAGTAACATCGGTTGCAAAACTGGTATTTTTTTACACTATAAAACATGATTTTGGTCAGGGAAGCGTTTGTTTTGAAGAAACCCAATATTTCAATGGCATTCCAAATCAGTTGTAACCACTTCAACCTTGGGAGGTGCCTTTGGTGACACATACGGAATACCCAAGCCCATTCCACGCAGAATGAACAATGTTCCGATAAGTATGACGAAAACGGGCACCAGCTTTTGAATCATCTTTCTGGTTTCCCCTCTCAAAAATGAACTGAAAAATACGACCGAGGTCATCAAGGGTATGGTCCCCATGCCAAACAAGGCCATGTAGAGCGCCCCCTGCCACGGGTTGCCCAAAGCTATTGCTCCCAAAAGGGCCATATAGACCAACCCGCAGGGTAAAAATCCGTTTAAGAATCCGATGGTCAAAAAAGTGTCCGGTGTTTTTTTTCGGAGTTCGCTGCCTAATCTGGATTTTACTTTGGAAACAAGACCATAAATGGGCCGAGCCGCCCCTAATCGTTGCAGGTATTTTCCAGGCAGCAAGACCAATACGATCATTAAAGCTCCTATTACGATGGACAATTTCTGTTGAAAGTCAAATAGATACAATCCGCGGCCAACAAATCCAAAAACCAGCCCCATGGATGCATAGGCAAGTGCCCTACCCAAATGATATACGCCCATTTGCATCAACTTTTTTGCCTTGTTATCCCTATCCAGAGGCAACATAAAGGCAATGGGGCCACACATGCCCAAGCAGTGCAGGCTGCCCAAAAGTCCCAAGACCAAAGCTGATGCAAGCATATCAGTATACTAATTTTTCTTTATGCAAAAAGGAATTGCCATCATAGTTCCACGCAATGGTAATGTCCCAGCGACCGTCCACCAAGCTATTGTCAGGTATGAGCAAATGTGTTTTGGACAAACTTATTGGAAAGTCTATATCCAAATGCTTGTTAGACGGTCTGTATAGGGACACTTTGCCCTTAATTTTGTTGGGGTCCATGTGCTTTGGAAACTGAATTGTTATTCCCTTTTCCGATTTTTCCACGGTAAGTTGTACTCCCATGGAAGCTGCCTTTTTAGTGGCATCTATTTCTTGTTGATAGTTCAATTCCTTTTTATAATACTCTTCCGTTACCAAATCGTGGTTGGCCCGATCATCCGTGCTCATTCTGTATACAAAATATAGGATGAAGGTTATAAATGCGATAAATGCCAATACAATTCCGGTTCCCCAATTTATCTTCATGTTGTTTCTTGTTAATTATAGCTTCTAGGTGCCAAAAACTGTGTTATCGTGGTCTCAATGAGCTTACCCCCACTGTAGACTCCTATTTCCAATTTGTCCTTGTCGCCCGTGAGCGCTGAATTGTTTATCTCTATGAACAAAGTGCCCTCGGCCAGTTCCTGCGCCGGGACCATAAAACTGTCGTGCGATACCATTTTTATGGTGCCCTTGTGCGAATGCAGTTTAAAGGTCACATCTTCGATATCCTTACTGGTTTTGTTCATCAACTTGTAGGTGTACACATTGCTGATGATATTATCGGCCTTTCGTTCGTACAGCTGACCTGGTAGTCGCAATATATTGGCTTCCAACTCATTCCTCAAAAAGAGCATCCCGATCAACAGGCCTATCAAAACGGTCAAAACGGCGGTATACCCTTTCATTCGTGGGGTAAACCTGAACTTGGCTTTCTTTGTGATTTCATCCTCACTGGCATAGCGAATCAACCCTCGTGGTTTGTTTATGCTATCCATAATATGGTCGCACTCATCGATGCAAGCGGTGCAGTTGACACATTCCAACTGGGTGCCATTGCGTATATCGATACCCGTGGGGCATACATTCACGCATTGGAAGCAGTCAATGCAATCTCCATGGCCCAATGCGTCCCGGTCCTCATTTTTTCTGAATTTTTTACGCCCACTCTCGCCTTCCCCACGCTTATGGTCATAGGCCACTACAATGGACTTGTCATCCAAAAGAACCCCTTGAAGCCTTCCGTACGGGCAAGCAATAATGCACACCTGTTCCCTGAACCAGGCAAAAACAAAATAGAACACGGCGGTGAAAATCAGCAAGGGTACCATAGTCCCCAAATGAGCCATTGGTCCGTCGATTATGTACCGAATGAGCTTATCGCTCCCTATCAAATAGGCAAGGAACACGTTGGCAATCAAAAAGGAAATAATGAAGAACACGGTCCATTTCAACACCCTTTTTCCAATTTTTTTACCATTCCATGGTGCTTTGTCCAATCGTATTTGGGCACCTCGGTCCCCATCTATCCAAAATTCAATCCTACGGAAAACCATCTCCATGAAAATGGTCTGTGGACACATCCATCCACAGAAAATCCTGCCATAAGCCACGGTGAACAGTGCAATAAAAATCACCCCGATGATCATGGAAACGACCACTAGATGAAAATCCTGGGGCCAAAAAGGAAAACCAAAAATATTGAACCTGCGCTCCAATACATTGAAAAGCAGAAACTGGTTGCCATTTATTTTGATGAAAGGCGAGGCCAACAAAAACAAAAGCAACCCGTAACTTACGTACTTTCTATATTGGTAAAAACGTCCACTGGGTTTCTTGGGAAAAATCCAGGCCCGTTTGCCTTCCTTGGTTATAGTTCCTATGGAATCCCTGAAATTTTCTTCCTCCATTGCAATTGTATCATCAAGGAACAGGCCTTATTGTGAATGGCCTTTTGTCCCCACTACTTATTCATGGCCACATCGGTCGAGTCAGAGACTTGTTCCGTTGCAGGCGTTTCTTCCGATTGTGGTGCGTCTGGGTCTACCCAAATTTCACCTTCCGGTGCCTTGGGATTGGCCGGCGTGTTTTCGCCCAAGGTCAATACGTAGCTGGCCACTTGGGCCATCTCTAATGGTTTGAGCGTCTGTTTCCAGGCTACCATCCCTTTACCGTCCCTTCCTCCTTCGGAAATGGTATTGAAGACGTTCTTGATGCCTCCGCCCAAAATCCAATATTCATCGGCAAGGTTAGGCCCAATTCCGCCACCACCATCAGCCATGTGGCATACCACGCAATTTTGCACAAAAATCTTTTCGCCAGCGGCCAAGTCCGAAGCATCGGTCAAAAATTCAACGGTATTCACATCCACCAAATTCTTGGCTGTTTTTTTGTATTCTTCAATGGCCATCTGGGCGGCTGCGACTTCCTGTTCATATTCCAGCGCTTGATCATAATCCCCAACTATATGGAATCGAACCAGGTATACCACACTGAAAATGATGGTAGCATAGAAAAGATATACCCACCATGGGGGCAATACGTTGTCCAACTCCCTGATTCCGTCATAGTTGTGGTCCAAAATAATCTCCTCTTCCCGTTCAAGGGAGCGACTTTTGGTAAGACGCTGGTACAAGTTTTTGGCCCATTTCCATTCCACTTTCTTGCTTTTAGAGGCCAGATAGCGTTCCTTGCCCTCCTCGGTCAAGGTCTGGAACATGATGTTTTCCACAGACTTTACAATAAGCTCTATGGCTATCAACAACATCAAGACCATGAACATGAAAAACTGCGTGATAGGATATTCAATAATGGCCGGTTTTTCACCGGAATCGATGAAATATTCCATCAATCCGAAGATCAAAAAGAATAGTACGGGGACCCGAATCCACCAAGGTGTTCTTGTGCTCATAATATTATGGTTTGTTTTGTTGATTACTATTGTCCAAGGGCAGTTCCTCCATCTCCTTTATGTGCTCTTTTGAAGCGGAAAATACCCACCAAAACAAGGCCACAAAAAACAGAAAGAATATCAAAAGGGATATCATGGGATAGTTGGCAACGCCCTCTATGCTTTCCATATGATTCTTTACAAATTTCAACATGGTTCTATTAGCTTTTAGATACAAGAATCAAGACGTGATAGGTATAGCCCATCGTTTTGTCTTGGTCTTGGCTCATGGTTCATTTTTTATTCTTTATTCTCTGAAAGCAATTCTTCAGTTTCCTTTACTTTAATATCCGTACCCAAACGCTGTAGGTAGGCAATAAGCGCTACAATTTCACGGTCGCGCATCTCTACGAAGTCTTCCCCGTTTTCTTGGGCATATTTTTTATCCGCTTCGTATGTCCTTGCAAATTCGGGATCTGCGTAGAGGTTCTGTTCTATCTGAGCGGCTTGGATTGCCATAGCTTCCTGGGCATTGGCAATGTCCTCCTCGGTATAGGGAACCCCTAGTTTCACCATTACCTCCATTTTGCTCTCCACCTCACTCCGATCATGTTTATCCCTTACCAACCATTGGTAGGCAGGCATTATGGAGCCGGCAGAGGTGCTCTGTGGATCGTACATATGGTTCAAGTGCCAATTGTCGGAATACTTTCCACCAACCCGGAGCAAGTCGGGGCCCGTACGCTTGCTTCCCCACAGGAACGGGTGGTCGTAAACGAATTCCCCAGCCTTGGCATACTCTCCATAGCGTTCCACTTCGCTTCGGAAAGGTCTTATCATTTGTGAGTGGCACCCAACACATCCCTCACGGATGTAAAGGTCCCTTCCTTCCAACTCCAATGGGGTGTATGGTTTTACGCTGGTGATTGTCGGGATGTTTGATTTCACCAAAATGGTGGGCACAATCTGAACAATTCCCCCAATCAAAATGGCGACAGTGGCCAATATGGTCAACTGTATCGGCCTTCTTTCCAACCAGTTGTGGAAAGTTTCTCCTGCCACCCTGCCTTTGGCAACCCTGGTCAAGGCCGGTGCTTCAGCAAGTTCGTCTTCCACCTTGCTTCCCTTTCTGATGGTCACTATCACATTATAGATCATTATAAGCATACCCACAATGAACATGCTGCCTCCAATGGCCCGCATCCAGTACATGGGTATAATCTGAGTGACGGTTTCCAAGAAGTTACCGTATACCAAGGTTCCATCTGGATTGAAATCTTTCCACATCAATGCTTGGGTAAATCCGGCTACATACATGGGCAGAGCGTAGAGCACAATACCCAAGGTCCCTATCCAAAAGTGGAAGTTCGCCAGCCCTTTGGAATACAGCGTAGTCTTGAACATTTTGGGAACAAGCCAATAGATCATACCAAAGGTGAGGAACCCATTCCAGGCCAGTGCACCCACGTGTACGTGGGCAATGATCCAATCACTAAAGTGGGCGATGGCATTTACATTTTTCAAGGATAGCATGGGCCCTTCAAAGGTGGCCATACCATATCCGGTAATAGCGACCACCATGAATTTTAGTGTGGCGTCGCTACGCACTTTGTCCCATACCCCACGAAGTGTCAACAACCCATTGATCATACCTCCCCATGAAGGTGCAATCAACATGACGGAAAAGACAACACCCAGGTTCTGGGCCCAATCTGGCAATGAGGAATACAGCAAGTGGTGCGGTCCTGCCCAGATGTAGATGAAAATCAATGACCAAAAGTGGACTATGGAAAGTCGGTATGAATAAATTGGCCTATTGGCCGCTTTGGGAACGAAATAGTACATCAATCCCAAGAAGGGGGTAGTCAGGAAAAATGCCACAGCATTGTGTCCGTACCACCATTGCACCAGGGCATCTTGTACTCCTGCATACACCGAATAACTTTTCAATGCGGATACAGGCAATTCCAAACTGTTGAATATATGCAATACGGCTACGGTGACAAAAGTTGCCAGATAGAACCAAATGGCCACATATAAATGCCGTTGTCTTCTTTTTAGGATGGTACCGATCATGTTCCAGCCGAAGGCTACCCAAACCACGGCAATCGCCAAATCAATGGGCCACTCCAGCTCTGCGTACTCTTTGGATGTGGTATAGCCCAACGGCAATGTTACCGCAGCGGCCACTATGATCAATTGCCAGCCCCAAAAATTGAAGTTGCTCAGAAAATCACTGAACATCCTGGCTTTAAGTAGTCGCTGGAGCGAATAGTAGACCCCGGCAAAAATGGCGTTACCAACAAAGGCAAAAATCACCGCATTGGTATGCAATGGCCTAATTCGGCCAAAACTCAACCATGAAATGCCATCCGTTACGTTGGGGAACAAAAACATAAAGGCCAACAATAGGCCCACCAACATACCGACCACACCCCAGAGCATGGTGGCGTATAAGAACTTCTGTACGATCTTGTTATCGTAGCTAAACTGCTGTATTTCCATATTTATTGGTTTGTACTTTTCGTTTGACTGGATTTTGATTTGCTGTCCGTGTCGTCTTGATGACTCACAATTTCATCCTCGAAGAGCATGCGGACGGAAGGTGTGTAGGTGTCATCATATTGTCCGCTTTTTACAGAAAACAAAAAAGCGGCGAAAAAGGCCAGCGCAACAGAAATGCTTATGGCCAATAACACATAAATGACACTCATACCTGATTTAATTTAGGCGTAAAACTAGTTTTATGGTGATGTTCAAAAAATGACATTTATCACATTTAGAATTATTTTAATTGCTTACCGACCCAATTTGTGCCAAGTGTGGTGAAGGCCACAATGCTTATGGAACTCAAAGGCATCAAAATTGCAGCTATGACAGGTTGCAATTGCCCCGTAACGGCGAAATACAGTCCTACCAAATTATAAGCCAGTGACAGCAAAAAGCTGAGCTTTATAATGCGCATGGATTTTTTTGACAACTTAATGAGCCTAGGCAATTTGTTTAATTGAGAAGCATCCAAAATGGCATCACATGCTGGGGAAAACACATTGATGTTTTCGGATACCGCCACTCCAACATCGCTTTGGGCCAGTGCTCCCGCATCATTGAGTCCATCACCAACCATAAGTACGTTATGGTGTTCTTGCTTCTTTTTGATATGGTTGAGCTTATCCTCCGGTTTTTGGTTGAACAGCATTTCGGCATCCGCGGCAAGTAGGTGTTGCAACTGTTGACGCTCCCCATCATTATCGCCCGAGAGGATGCCCAATTGCATCCGCTGGGCCAGCTCCCCAAAAAGTTGCCCAACCCCATCCCGATAGGCATTCTTGAACACAAACTTTCCCTTTATATGCGCATCGGAACTGATGTAAACCGCGGTATTGGACGTGGTCATGGAACCTTGCTTTCCCACATAGGCCGCGGAGCCAACCTTCATGGAATGGTCTTTGACGCGCCCTTCAATTCCTTTTCCAGTATGTTCCTGAAACTCATCCAAGGTCATTATTTCATTGGATTTTAGAATGTCGTAAAGCGACCGGCTCAATGGGTGGTTTGATGCGCGAAGTGTGGTCTTCAGCAATGCGGTCTCCTCTTCCGTCAGTTCCATGCCCTCATATAAAATCGTGTCCCTATGGGTGGTGGTCAATGTTCCAGTTTTGTCAAAAATGACCATATTGATCTTGGCCAGCCTTTCCAAGGTATTTGTGTTTTTTAGATAGAATCCATATTTGCCGAATATGCGGAGCATGTTTCCCAAAGTAAACGGGGCGGCCAAGGCAATCGCGCAGGGGCAAGCTATGATCAATACGGCCGTAAAGACATTCAATGCCATACTGGCGTCATAAATCAACCAGTATACCGTTGCTAGGGTTGCAATGGTCAACACTGCGATTGTAAAACGTTTTCCGATACTGTCGGTAATGGTCTGAAACTGGCTTGCCTTGTCCTTTGAGAAAACCGAATTGGCCCACAGCTGGGTGAGGTAGCTCTGAGAAACGGATTTCAGGACCTCAACCTCCAAAACTCCTCCAAGTTGTTTGCCGCCGGCAAACATTTTTTCGCCGGGCTCCTTGGTCACGGGGCGCGATTCCCCGGTTACAAAACTGTAGTCAATTTCGGCTATGCCATTGACCAAGCTACAATCCACTGGTATTATTTCCTGGTTTCTGACCAAAATATGGTCCCCGGTCTTTACTTTGTAAATCTGAACGTTCTCTTCCACTCCGTTTTCCTTTAAACGTGTAACAGCGATGGGAAAATAGGATTTGTAGTCCCTCTCAAAGGAGAGATAGGCATAGGTTTTCTGCTGAAAGAATTTCCCCAAGAGCAGAAAAAACACCAGTCCCGTCAAACTGTCAAAAAAACCTGAACCCAAATCAAACATGATATCTGCCGTGCTTCTCAAGAAGAGGGTCAGTATGCCTAGGGCAATGGGCACATCAATGTTCAGCAATTTGGAGTGTAATCCCTTGTAGGCGGATATGAAATAGTCCTTTCCTGCATAGAGTACCACTGGAACGGAAAATGCGAACATCAACCACCGGAAGACCGGTTTATATTGGTCCAGCCAAAATTCCTCCACTTCAAAGTATTCTGGGAAGGACAGCAGCATGACATTGCCAAAGGCAAATCCGGCCACGCCGAGTTTATAGATAAGAGATCTATCCACCCCGGCTTGCTTTTTATTGTAGGATTCCAGTGAAATATTCGGTTCATAGCCTATACTGCCCAGCAACAGCACCAAGGCCTTTAATGAGATGGTATCTGTTCGGTAGGCTACCCGGATGGTTTTCTTCGGAAAATCGACCTGCGAACTGGAAATGCCTTTATGCAGTCGATTCAGATTTTCCAATACCCAAATGCAGGAACTGCAATGAATGGAAGGAATGCCCAAGTTGACCACTTGTACGCCTCCTTCATCAAACTCTACCAGCTTCTCCATAATTTCCAAGTTGTCAAGGAAATTGTATTTTCCTTCGATAGCATTGGGAGTGGTCCCTGCCCTGGCCTCTATGTCATAAAAAGTGGACAATCCATTGGTGGTGAATATCTCATAAACGGTCTTGCATCCGTTACAGCAAAAATCCCGCTCGTCAAAGCGGACGTGCTGTTTTCCGCATTGATCCCCACAATGATAACATGTAGTGTTTGTCATTTACATTTGCTTACCTTGGACAAAATTGAGACACCTTCCTTTCTAAAAATATGACTTTTGTCAGTTAAATTTCACCGATGAAGCCTTAAATTTGTTTAATCAGGTAAATCAACAGGTCATGGAGAGCAGGTGTGAAAATTGTATTGTTAGGCAGTTCAATTCGCTACGGGCCATGAGCAAGGAGGAATTGAAAAAAGTATCGGATTCCAAAATCACCAAAACCATTAAAAAAGGAGAGCCGCTTTTTCAGGAGGGTGAAAAGTTAAATGGTGTTTTCTGTGTACGGAACGGGGTTTCCAAACTCTCCAAACTGAGCGCCAATGGCAAGGATCAAATCGTGAAACTGGCCTCCAAGGGCGAGGTCATTGGACAACGCTCCGTGATTGCCGAAGAATCTACAAACCTTTCCGCTGTGGCCATAAACGATATGGAGGTTTGTTTCATTCCAAAGGAAAGCATCAACACCACGTTGCAGAAAAATCCCAATTTCACCCTAGAGGTGCTACGCCACATGGCCCATGATCTTCGGGAAGCGGACGACGTGATAGTGAACATTTCACAAAAGACTGTGAAACAGCGTATTGCAGAGGCTTTTCTCTACCTAAGAAATAATTTCGGTGAGGACAAGGACGGCTTTTTGGCCCTGACACTTTCACGGGAAGATATCTCCAATGTAGTTGGAACGGCCACCGAATCGGCCATCCGAATCATTTCCGAGTTCAAGAAAAAAGGGTACATCCATACTTCCGGCAAGAGGATTGGGATAAAGGATGAGAAAAAGTTGAAAGAGATCGTGGAGGGGTTCTAAAGGTCCCTTTTCCGAAAGCTGACAATTATCATAGTATCCCTATTAACAGGGCTCTAATTTTATTGCATCTTTTATTTTTTTGTGATGCAGAAGATTTTAGTACCTACGGATTTTTCGGAAAATGCTTGGAACGCGATTGATTATGCCATGCAGCTTTTCCGCGATAGAGAATGCACCTTTTATTTGCTAAATACCTACACCCCTGTGATTCCCAGCAGCAGATTCATGGCAAAAATGATTGATGGGGTCCGCATTGTTGATGCAGTGAGGGATTCTTCCCAGCGGGGCTTGCAAAAAACGGTGGACAAGATAAAATCAAAATACAAAAACCCGCTGCATCAATTTGAGACCATTTCCTCTTTCAACCTTTTGGTGGAAGAAGTGAAGGATATGGTGGACTGTTTTGGCATAGACCTGATAATCACCGGCACCAAAGGAGCTTCCGGCATTGATGAGATTTTTATGGGTAGCAATACCGTACGCATCATCAAAAGCGTCAAAAAATGTCCCATTTTGGCCATTCCGCATCATTTTGATTATGTAACGCCCTCCGAAATTGCCTTTGCTACGGATTTCAACCGTTTTTACACCCAGTCGGAACTGACCCCATTGCTGGACATGGCCCGGATGTTCCATGCCACCATCCGAATCGTCCACGTGCAATACGGCATAAAGGCACTGTCCGAATTGCAGCAATTTAACCTGAACATGCTGCGGAGATATATGGGCGATGTGGAGCATTATGTGCACACGGTTTCCGAACTGCACTCGGTATCGCAGACCCTGGAAATATTTTCCAAGGAACTGGACATCCATTTGCTGGCTTTGTTGAACTATCAGCACAGCTATATGGAAAAGATGACCCGGGAGCCCATTGTGAAAAAAACGGCGTTCCATACCCAGATACCCCTATTGGTGATCCCTGAACTGGGAATGGAAGGTGCTTCGGCAAAAATAAAGGATAGAGCCCAGGAACACACCACGGTAAATAGATAATACTGCCAGGGATGCCATTCTACATCATTCCATAGCCTCGATAAGCTAATTCCCGAGCTGTCCCGTTAAAAATTGGCGTTCACTATTTTGCGAACGAAGTTTGTAGATATTCTTCCAAATGTTCTATTTGAAGGGGTTTTGAGATAAATCGCTTCACATATTTCCCATATTTCTTTGCCTCCTCTTTGTCGGCCTGGGAAATGGAGGAAGTTACCAGAAGTACCTCATTGGTTTCTGGAAAGTTTTCCAATTCCATAAACTCCAAAAATTCAAATCCGCTCATTTCTGGCATATTGATATCCAATAAAATCAAGGTGCGATCCGTCTGGTTTTTCCTAAACCGAAGATTGTCCAACGCCAATTCTGGGTTGGTGAAGCTTTTAACCTTATCCTCCATTCCAATTTTCCTAAAATGAATCGTATTGATCGTGTTTACTAAATCTTCATCATCGACCAAATAAATTTCCTTGTACATAGTCTCTGGCTATAATTAACTTGTTAGTTAGTCACTTTGTTGGTTTTAAACACCTGAAATATCTGTAAAAATACTACTTGTTGTATGTTAAAGAACTTTCTTTTTAAAGATTTATTGTGAATATTTTATAAGAAAAGTACTATAAAAAATGATAGCCCCTACGTGGGCACATCGCATTTGGATACAATTCTATTCAAACAATCCCAATCCTCAATGTATTTCATCTACAGTTTTGTCCTTTATGACTACCAACGACATCCTTCCAGCTATAAGATTTTCCGGTATGGGGTCAAATAGGTTCCTTTAGAAAAAAATGAACATGCAACGTTACAGTCTTCTGGCAATATCTCTATTCGTTTCCTGTGCCACAAAACAGGCCAAACCTGAAAAAAGCGCCGTTGACAATCCAAAAAGTCTAAAAATGGAGCTGGTGCATGGAAAATGGTTCAATGGCCAGGAATTCATCGAAAGGACAGTGTGGGTAGAAGACGGTCTACTTTCTTTTGACAACATTGAAAATGAGGTAGACACCGTATTGGACCTCTCTGAAAAATTCGTGATACCTCCCTTTGCGGAGGCCCATAACCACAACTTGGAAAGTGACTACGAATTGGAAAAACGTATTGATGACTACCTCAAGAATGGGGTGTTCTACGTAAAACACCTGTCTGCAATCAAGATGCAACTACAGCCATTGATGCACCATTACAACAAACCATCTGGGTTGGACATAAGCACTACCTACGCTCCTTTGACCGGTACCGGCGGACATCCAATAGCAATCCGTGAAAAATTCTTTGATTGGGGCTATTATGACATATTCGATTCCAAGCAGGACATAGAATCGCACGGATATTTTGTCATTGATACGGAACAGGACCTTACCAAAAAATGGGGGCATATCCTCTCTTTTGAGCCAGAATTTATCAAAATCAACCTGCTATATTCTGAAGAATATGAAATGCGAAAGAACGATCCTGTGTATTTTGGCAAAAAGGGACTGGACCCCAAACTGGTGGGTAAAATTGTTGAAAAAGCACATACTGATGGGCTCCGTGTAAGTGCCCATGTGGAGACGGCCCATGATTTCCACGTGGCCGTTATGGCCGGTGTGGACGAAGTTGCTCATTTGCCCGAAATAAAAAATGGTCAACCCATCGCCCCTGAAGACATCAAAATGGCCAAAGAAAAAGGAATTACCACGGTAACCACCATTTCCCTGGTGCAAAAAAGGGAAAAGCAGCCCAACTTTCAAGCATTGATGGAAAATATAGGCAACAACCTAGAACAGTTCAAAAGAGAAGGAGCCAAACTGGCCATTGGATCTGATAATTTTAATGGAAACTCCGTAGACGAATTTGAATTATTACAGAAATTGGGCATTTTCACCAACTTGGAATTGCTTAAAATGTGGACCGAGAATTCAACGGAAACCATTTTTCCCAACAGAAAGGTCGGAAAACTGCATGATGGTTATGAGGCCAGTTTTTTGGTTTTGGACATCGATCCTTTGATAGCTATTTCGGAGGTTACGGAGCATATTGATCTACGAATAAAGCAGGGCATCATTCTAGATTGACAAAAAATGCCGATTAAGTATCTTTGCGACAATTGATTGGCGTTATCCACAATCCTTGGTAAATGAAAAAAAAGTGGTCAAGAGTGGCCCAACATTTGTTGTTTTGGGCAATATTCGTAGCCTTATGGAGTGCCCACGACCTTAACTATCACCGTGACCTGTTGGACAATTTTCGGACAAATTTGGTCGCCTTCGTGCCTTATGCCGTCCTGGTCTATTTCAATCTTTATTTTTTGGCCCCAAGATTTTTGTTGAAGAAGAAGATAGCCCCTTACCTGATTTTTTTAATTGCATGCATCATTCTGACTACTTGGTTTTCTTCCCATTATCTTCATTTCTATTTTTCGAGAATAAATGTGTATTTACCCACTGCCAATTTCTTCCATAGTTTTGAGGGCAAGATTGCCATAGCCACCGAAGTATTGCTATCATTGTGTTTGTCGATGACATTGTTCCTTATTGATCAGTGGTACAAAAAGGAACAGGTTTTGAGTGAATTGGAACAAAAACGGCTCGAAACGGAATTGAGCCTTTTAAAGAGCCAGATAAACCCTCATTTCCTTTTCAACTCCCTAAACAGTATTTACGTAATGATGAACAGAAACCTAAATGCTGGAAAAAAAATGTTGCTGGAGTTTTCGGAGCTGTTGAGCTATCAACTTTATGAAACGGACAAGAAACATATCAATCTGGAAAGTGAATTTCAAAACCTTGCCAATTATATCAATATTGAAAGTGTGAGACATTCAGATCTGGCCAAAGTGACCTACGATTTTCCCAAAAATCCCGGCGATTTGCAAATAGCCCCAATGCTTTTGCTGCCCCTTATTGAAAACGCCTTCAAGCACGGTCAAAACAGCAAAGGCTATCAAATTCAAGTGAACGCAGAGATATTTAAAGGCAGCATATTGAACTTCAGCGTACGGAACACCTCATCGAACCGCGCAAAAAAAATACCCCAAAAAGGAGAGCAAAAGGGCATTGGACTAACCAACCTTAAACGAAGATTGGAACTTATATATGCCAACAATCATTATCTTTTAATAGAAGATGGGGAAGAAAGGTTTACCGTGAATTTGAAAATTGAGCTGGATGAAACTAAAGTGCTTGATCGTTGATGACGAACTTCTTGCCAGAAAGGGCCTCGAGGAGTTTGTGGCACAAACACCATTTTTGGAGCTTAAAGGTTCTTTGGGATCTGCCATTCAGGCCTTGGAGTTTTTAAAGTCCAATCCAGTAGATATTATGTTCCTGGACATTCAAATGCCAAATATGACCGGTCTGGAACTGATAAAATCGCTCAACCTTCCCCCAAAGGTTATCTTCACTACCGCTTACCGCGAGTTTGCCCTGGAGGGTTTTGACCTCAATGCCGTGGACTATTTGTTGAAACCCTTCTCCTATCCCCGTTTTTTAAAGGCTATTGACAAAGTCAACCTGATGAACGAACCCGGACCTATTGAAGATAGCCATCACATTTTTATAAAGTCCAATGGAATATTGGTCCGTATCCCCGTTGATGATATCATCTTTGTTGAAACGGCAAAGGACTATGTATTTGTCCATACTCTTTCTGAGAAATACCTTACCCTTGTTTCCCTGGGGCATATCGAAAATCAACTTCCCGAATCAAAGTTTATGCGGGTGCACCGGTCTTATCTAGTGGGCCTAACACATGTAAAGAAAATTGAGGGTTCGTTGCTTTATGTGGAAAACCACAAAATCAGGATCAGTAAAAACCTTAGAAAACAGGTTTACGATAGAATTATAGGTGATAGTTTTATCGGGCGTTTTTGAAGGATTTTTTGAACCCTCTCCCAAGAAATAGGAATAAAAAAACCTTAAACTCTACAATTCATCAACCTCATTTATCCAATGTTAGGACAGCACCTCAAAAAAACGACGATTGACGCAATGTAGACAATAATAAAACGGTCACAAAACGGTAGAAAAACGGTTAAGGAGAATCAAAAAACATTAATTAATTTGAAATTAGATTATCTCAAATAGCATCCGACTTGTATTCTCCGCAGGATATTTGAGCTTCAAAATTTATTGGACAATATTATTTAGAACTAAATAAACCCTACTTTAAAAAGCACTATAAAGGGAAACCGACTAAACGTTATAAGTGGTTAATTGACAAACTCAGGCTTGCAGATCAAATGACTTTTTAGCAATATCAAAGTTTGTTGATGTTTGGACCTTGAATGTTCATAAACTACAATTGACACCCGTTTCTATATCTTCTGATGATGGATTAAATAGGTTTCTCTCAATTGTGACTGAACTCAATCCATCACTTGCGAAAATGCTTCCTAAATCACATAAATTGTCCAGAATACTGTTGTCTTCAATAATTATTTCTCCATAAAATGACTGTATATTTTCAAAGCCTTTAAGCGAAACCAGTTTAGGGTTGTTGCCAATTATTATTGAACCCGTCATTTCGGCATCCCCAATTTGTGTAAGATTAGATAAACCACTTAAATCAACTAATGACCGATTGTTTCCAAGTAATAGATTATCTACTCTGGTAAGATTACTTAATCCATTTAATGAGGTCATCATCTCCATATCACCAATCAATAAATCCTTTATATAGGTCATCCCACCAAGACCGCTTAAATCTTGGAGTGATGAAAGGGTCGTAATTTCAAAATATAGATTTGAAGAGGACTTCAAATTAGATAGGGCAATGAGGTTTTGGATAGAAGTGTTGTCAACCAATTCAATTCGTCTTTCGACTTCTTTTAAATTGTCCAAACCTGATAGTGATTCCAACAAAGGATTGTCCAAAATCCTTAACATCTCTAAGGACTGTAATACATCAAGTCCTGCAAGACTGGTCAAAGATGGGTTTTCAAGTATCTCCAAAGATCCAACTGACTCTAAGGATTCCATTCCGGAAAAAGAAAGAAGGTTATCAACTCTCGCCACGAAGAAGGATATTCCTACCGTCTTCAATCCTCTTAACCCCGATAAATTGCTATTTGTGAGTGGTGTATTTTCAATAGTCAGATAGCCATCAACTCTTCTAATATTGTGAAGACCTTCAAGACTACCTAGATTTTCGTTTCCAGAAATTGTCAAATTTCCAACCTCTAATATAGATTCTAGGCCCGTTAGATCCTGAATAGGTGAATCAGAAGCAGTTTGTCTAATGCTAAGATTACCAGTAACCCTAGTATAGCCATTAGATGTAAAACTATCTAACTCCTCTTGCGAGCCGAGCAATATATCACCCTCAAAAACTAATGCGTTTTGGGATACTTCATTTGAGCAACCAAAAAAAATGGGCAAGAACAAAAAGAAGAATTTCCTCATATAACAATTAACTCCTTCATTGGTGGTATAATGTTAGTTTATAAAGACTAATTTGAATCGACACTCTCTAAGTCCTCACGGGTAATATACATTTGGGAGTCCAATTTCGGTATTGACTTGCCCGCATCTTTGTCCTTGTCATATTTTTCCATTGCCCTAGCAATTACTTCACTCATTTCACTTTGAGTATTTACAATTTCATCCATTTCAAAAATAAGCGGTTCTTTGTTTTCAAAAAGTTTCTTTATATTCTTCATTTTATGTTTTCCAATATCTACTGGAACAAGTTTTACTGCTGCTTTCACACCTCCCATTCTTGGTATGGCTTCAAGCATATAGATTTTATTTGCTTCAAGTTCGGCTTCGACAAAGGACTTATTTTCTGATCTGGCCCAAAACAAATGTTTACCGGGCTCGCATTCATAACGAAAATAATTTCGGCCATTGAATTTTCCAATTACCTTATCCCCGTCAAAATAGGTGAAGTTTATCAGCGTCCCCATTGATTTTGATCTTACGAAATATACAACAGCCTTATCTTTAGAAGGGTGGACTTCGTGTTGAGCATCAACATTAATCGTAATAAAAAGAAGTAGTAGCAGAGGTACGTATTTCATTGTCTTATTTGTTTTTGAAAATATATGTAATCATTAGATTTAAAGAAGAGGTCCTCAATTTTTCAACTCCAAGAAACTGGCTTTCCAAGTCACTGATATTGGCCAAGCCTAGATTGGTCCTCAATTCCAGTGCCAACTCGTTATTGTCATTAATATTAAAAGCCTTGCCAATTCCGGAAATTAGACCAATATCCAAATTTTTGAAGGAGTTTCCATAAACTTCTTGGTCTACATTGTCATTGATCAAAATATTGGTAAACAACCCAAAATTGAAAAACCATAATTCCTGTTTACCAAATGGTACTTTCAACATTATTGGAATGTTTAGATAGTCGTAAGTGTAATTCGTTACTGTTGGAAATAATGACTGGCCAGTAGAATCAAATGGAACACTAGAGGCATCAATTGACCTCCGTTCGTAATTAAGGTTCAAAGCAAACAACAATCCAGGTGTAAATTTGTAGTCCAAATGGATTCCTGTCATAAAACCAATGTTATGATTAAAATTCCTTGCAAATTCATTTCCCCAAAAAGTGGTATAAGTTGCTCCTCCATTTAGGCCAAATTGAATCTTGCTTTGAGAGTGAGCGGAAAAAAAAAGGAATAAGGTAATTAACGAGAGTAGGAATGATTTAGCCATTTATGGTCAATAAAAAAATACATCCAAAAATGTAGAATTATTTTTACTTAACCAATTTTCATTTAGAGAAATAGATTAACTTCATTTAGCTCTTAAAAGAGTATGCATTCTTTGTAAAGAATCCTCATTATCATGGATTGCTTTGAAGTGGCAAAATTGAAGACTTCAGTCCCATCTGTTCAATGGATAGAATATTTAAATATCCTAAGAAAACCCATCCTCAATTGTTAGCCTTTGTTAACCTGACAACCTCACTAAACCTAGCATTAGAAATTAAGAGGACTGCACTTTACAAAAACGGCGATAAAACGACGATTGATTTAGAGTTGCCAGTAACTTAACGGTCGAAAAACGGTCAAATAACCCTTAAAAGAATCATAGTCCCGGAATTAATGAGAAGTCATAACATACGTCAAAAACGGTTGAAAAACGGTTAAGGGGAATTAAAAAACATTAATTAATTCGAAATTAGATTGTATCAAATACCAATACATCATTATTCTACAAAGGATATTTAAGCCTTAAATGATACAGGACCAATATTCTTCAGAACTAAATATATTTTCTTTTTTTTGTATCTCCTAAATAAGAAATTTCCTAAATGAAGCATTTATTAAACCCTACGCAAATAATTATCTTTTCTATTATCCTCATAATCGGTTCTGTCAGTTTGACCAGTTGTAGCAGCAGTAGTGATTCCGAAGATGTTCCACCAACTACCCAAGAATCTGAAGAGGAACAAATACCGAATGAGACAGAAGAGGAAATTCCAATTGAACCTGAAGAAACTGTTTTTTTCTCAAAAATGAGTTATGAGAATATCGTCAATAATATAGTTCAAGGACGTGTTGAGTTTCAATTTGAAGGAAATAAGGTGATTCGAGAGGATGGCTTAAGTGCAGACGGAGTGCTACAGAATTTCACTACTTATGGATACGATGACAAAGGATTATTGAAGACACGGATTGAGCATACTTCAGATGGCACGGTAGAAATTATCGAGGACTTGAACTATGAAAATGACAATTTAAGTTCGATAAGACTGATTAGAAGAAACCGCGCTGTGCCAGACACGCTATTCACCTCCTTCGTTTATACAAATAATTTAATTACTAGGGAAACATTAAACCCTAGTAGAAACCGATTGTTTTATTCAGAATTTACTTTAGATGCAAATGGTTTTATAACAAAATCGGATAATGGGATAATTGCAGAAGTAGCTATAGAAAATGGTGCGCCAATATCCAAATCTGTAATACGTTCGGATGGAACAGATGAATTTCAACATGCATATTTAGAGAATACTGAACCCACAGGACCTTTTAAAAATTTTTGGGGAAGTTTTTACGGAAACATAAATAATCAGATCATAAGAAGTAACAGTGGGTTGATTTCATATGAAGATACAGTGGATTTACCATTATATATTGTCAGTGTCGGTGACCAACTCCAACGAGAATATGAATTTGATGTCGATGGATTGCCCATAAGACTTACTAAAACTTTCAACTCTGATTTTATCTCAACTTGGCAAATAGAGTATCTCGAATAAACCACTTAAAACTTTAATTGATTAACCAATCTTTTCCATTCCTGAATAATCAAGTTTTTCAAGTTTGATTGATTGTTCTTTTTTCAAAAATCAAAACAGTACGCGCGCGACGGAATTATTAATAATCTTTTTTGATTCTTACCTGTTGACTTTATCAAAATGAACAGACAGTTGAATCATTAATGGTTTTATTTGATTCAATAATTAACTGTTGATTTTAGATACCTTACTTTTCAGGGTATTCCACAACAATTATTGAAACAAATACAATAGTTGACAACAAGTTGACAAATGAACAGAACAAAAAAACCTTAATCATTGATAATCAATGATTAAGGTTAGTTCCTTTGTGCGGGTGAAGGGAGTCGAACCCCCACGCCTCACGGCACTAGATCCTAAGTCTAGCGTGTCTACCAGTTCCACCACACCCGCAATTTAAAAAAGACCCTTAAGCAAAGTATATACTGAACGTTGATCGCTAGACTTTCTAGCGTGCCTGCCTGTCGGCAGACAGGTCTACCAGTTCCACCACACCCGCTTAGTTCCGTCCCAATAGCCATTGGGAATCGGGTTGCAAATATAAATCAATTTTCCGATCTGCAAATGCAGGGCTTTTAAAAACTTGTTTTTTGTACATTTAGTCAGTTTTTACAAAATACATGGAATCAATAAAAGACTACATCAACACACACAAAGACCGTTTTATACAAGAACTTATTGAACTTCTAAAAATCCCCTCCATCAGTGCGGACCCTGCCTACTCCGAAGATGTTTGGCAAACAGCCAAGGCCGTGGAAGAATCACTTGTCAATGCAGGTTGTGACCATGTGGAAATTTGTGAGACCAAAGGGTATCCGGTGGTATATGCCGAAAAAACCATCGATACCAGTCTGCCGACCATCTTGGTATACGGACATTATGATGTGCAGCCTCCCGACCCGATGGACCTTTGGAAATCCCCTCCCTTTGAACCTGTGATCAAGGAAACAGAGCTACATCCTCATGGTGCTATTTTTGCCCGAGGGGCCTGTGACGACAAGGGCCAGTTCTTCATGCATGTAAAAGCTGTGGAGTTTATGATCAAAAACGATTTGTTGCCCTGCAATGTCAAGTTTATGATTGAAGGGGAGGAAGAAGTGGGCAGCGATAGTTTGGCAGATTTCTTGGAGGAGCACAAGGAAAAACTCAAGAACGACATCATCCTGATCTCTGACACTGGGATGATTGCCAACGATATCCCATCAATCACAACCGGGCTTAGGGGCCTAAGCTATGTGGAAGTAGAGGTCACTGGGCCAAATCGGGACCTGCATTCCGGAATTTATGGTGGCGCCGTGCCCAATCCCATCAACATTCTCGGCAAAATGATTGCCTCCTTGCATGATGAAAACAACCATATTACCATCCCCGGCTTCTATGAAAAGGTAGAGGAATTGTCCCAGGATGAAAGAGCCGAAATGGCGGAAGCTCCCTTTGACTTGGAAGCCTACAAAAAAGCACTGGATATTGGCGATGTCCATGGTGAAAAGGGATTTACGACCCCGGAACGCTATTCCATTCGGCCAACACTTGATGTGAATGGTATATGGGGAGGCTATATTGGCAAAGGAGCCAAAACGGTGATTGCCAGTAAGGCTTATGCAAAAATATCCATGCGATTGGTCCCCAACCAAGATCCGGACGAAATTACCGATCTGTTCGCAAAACATTTTGAATCCATTGCCCCAAAAGGGGTCAAGGTGAAGGTTATGCCCCATCATGGTGGATTGCCCTACGTAACCAAAACCAATAGTGTTGGCTACCAAGCGGCAGCCAAAGCCTACGAAACCACTTTTGGCAAGAAACCGGTGCCCGAACGAACGGGTGGCAGCATCCCCATTGTGGCTCTGTTTGAAGAAGTTCTGGGCAGTAAAACTATTTTGATGGGCTTCGGTTTGGACAGTGATGCCATTCACTCACCCAATGAACACTTTGGAGTATGGAATTTCCTGAAAGGTATTGAAACCATCCCCTACTTTTATAAATATTATACCGAACTGGCAAAAACATCCTAACAGAAAAAAGCCGCTCTTTCAAGCGGCTTTTTTTTGTAGCATGTACTAGGGCAATTGTGAATAGCCATTTCGCGTCTTCCACAAAAAGTATTTTTCAAATAGCACTTTGGAAAAGTCGTAGAGCACATTCGGAATCATGATGGCGAACCGTCTTGGTTTGAAGAGATGGTCGCTCAAAATGATGACCTCTTTTTTTCCTGCATCCATTACGCAGATACCGGGAATTTTGCCCCAAGCTTTCTTGCGTAGTTTTTCTTTGCCATTTTCCACTCTGATGATGTTTTCGGCAACAATCTTACCAGTCTCATCCGAAGGGTAACCCGTTTTTGGTCCAGAAAAGGGCACTTTTCCTGGCTTGAAGGGCAAATCCACTTGGACAGCAATCCCTGCGGCCCAAACATTGGCCCAATCCTTATGTCTATAGTCCTCGCCCACGGGCAAATATCCATTCGATGTGGGATTAAGGGCCGGTGAATTTGTCACAAAATCAACCCCAAAAAATGGGGGCATCAACATGGTGAAGACGCTGGGCAACTCCTCTCCAGAAGTCAATTTAACACTGTTCTCGGTAACTTCCTCTACCCCAACCTCGGTACGGTAGTGGATGTTGAACATTTTCATGAACGATTTCAACATGGTCTCGCCGCCGGGCATGCCATCAATCCCAAAATGCCCAAGATAGTTCTCCGGGGTAATCCAGTACAGATCCACTTTTTTTCTGATTTTCTGCTCCCGGAGCCATTTTTCAATATTGAACAAGAACTCGTAGGCAGCACCCATACATCCAGCATTCTGTGTAGCACCAATTACGATCGGGCCAGGATTTTTCTTGAACTCCTCCAAAGCTTTTCTGGTTTTCATGGCCCCATTGGGCGTTCCAATATAATGGGCATGCTCCTTAACGCCAGGAGCAACATCATAATCCACTTTTGGGCCTGTGGCAACAACCAAGTGATCATAGTTGAAGTTGCCCTTCTTGGTCCTGACAAGATTGTTCTCGGGGTCCACGCTCAGTGCTTCGGTTTGTACGAACTCAACTCCTTTTCTTTTTAAAATTTCATCTTTCCTAAAGGAAATATCTTTGACCTCCCTACGACCAAAGGGTACCCAAATCAATGAGGGAATGAACAGGAACAAAGGGGATTTATCGATAACCAATACTCGGTGATCCTTTTTCCCCTTTCTCTTGATTTCCAAAGCAGCGGTCATTCCTGCGAAATTTCCACCTATTACTACTGTTGTTGTCATGGCCTTAAATTTTATAGCATGAAGGTATCACCATTACCGCTCAAAAACAGTAACCTAAGTCACATAGAATCACGTTTTTTCAAGATTTTTTGAGCTGGTTGACGACAACTTTCCTTGCGCTTCAGAAGCCTAACGCCCAAGTGGATACTATCCAGGAAACATGCTCGCAAAAATCAATTTTAGCATGACCTTATTGTAACAAATCCACATATTTTGCGTTCTAATAACCTATCAATCAAAAGAGAACACTGTTATGCTTCAACGCTTTTTTATCTTCTGCTCGGGAGCGGATACCCACATTTTAGAATCTTGTTCCAATGGGGAACGCAACAAATATGCTGGCATCGGTGCCACTGTATTTTTCACGGCCGTAATGGCTTTTATAGCCAGTTCCTATGCCCTTTTCACGGTTTTTGACAACATATATACCTCCATTTTCTTTGGTTTGATATGGGGGTTGTTGATCTTTAATCTGGACCGATATATTGTATCGACAATCAAAAAACGGAACAGCATCAAAAGTGAGCTTTGGCAGGCCACGCCCCGGATCATACTGGCAATGATCATTGCCATTGTGATTTCCAAGCCCTTGGAGCTGAAGATTTTTGAAAAGGAAATTGACCAAGTGCTCCTTGAAGAAAAAAATGCCCTTACCCTGAACAATAAACAGCAACTGGCACTTCAATATACTCCCAAGATTGAAACCCTCAATCAGGAAATAGCCCGTCTAAAAAATGAAATTGCGGGTAAAGAAGCGGAAACAAACGCGCTTTACGACGTCTATATTTCGGAAGCGGAGGGCACCGCTGGAACAGGATTGCTGGGTAAAGGACCCGTCTACAAGGAAAAAAGGGAAAAGCACGATACCTATTTGGCCGAACTTAACCAACTGAAGGCAAGCAATGGCGAAAGAATACAGGCCCTGGAAGCACAGATCAGTGCCCTGAATTCCGATTACGATTCCGCAGTGACCAATTCCCAACCCATCATTGATGGTTTTGATGGCCTTATGGCCCGCATCAACGCGCTCGGAAAACTGCCCTGGCTCCCCTCCTTCTTTATCTTTTTACTTTTTTTGGCCATTGAAACAGCACCCATAATTGCCAAATTGTTGGCTCCAAAAGGAGAATACGATTATAAATTTGAGGAACAGGAAAGTGTTGTGGCCACTTGGGTGACACAAAAAGTGGAACAACGGCAGCTGCTTATGGCCACTGATGCTTCGCTAAATGAAAAAGTTTACACTGATATCAAGAATGAGGAGGAACTGTACCGCTATAAGAAGGAAAAAGCGGAAGAGTTGCTTCGATTACAGGCGGATTCTTTTCATAATATCCAAGTAAAAGGGTTGTAGCTGGCCTTGGGGACAAACCAATGACATCCCGCTCTAATTTGCGAATACGTAGACCTGATTCACAAATTAGCCATTGCCTATTACATTGAATTTCCCGAACTTCACGTACCTGCGCTGAACTTGTTTCAGTCTCGTTCGCCAAAACGTCCTTGATAAGGATGTTTAGCTAATCGTCGTACACCATTTTAAGTCAATTATTTAGAAAATTCTGCGTATAATGAAAAGAAGGCAATTTATTAAAAAGAATAGTGGCCTTTTAGCCTCAATTCCTTTAATTAATCTGCAACCTTTAACCTTTGAATTCATGGACGTGGAAACTTTCAAGTGTAAAATCGGAGGATTTGACTGCACAATTTTCAAAGACTTGATGTTCAAATATCAAGCAAAAGACTATTTCATAAATGCAAACGAAAATGAACTTGACATTGCATTGAAAAGTTACAATACAAATCCTGAGAACATCCCTTCCCCATATATAGCAATGCTATTGCAAAAAGGAGGTCAAAAAATACTTATTGACTCAGGAATCGGATTTTCTGAGGAACCGATTGTTTTTAAAGGAAAAACATTCGTGTTGAAGGGCAAATTAAAACAACTGCTGGAAAAGGAAGACATCAACACAAATGACATAACCGATGTAGTGATTACCCATTTCCATCCCGATCACATCGGAGGTGTTTTCTCAAGTGAAGGAAAACTTTTGTTTAAAAATGCAAAATTCCATATCCATCGTGATGAGTGGGATTTTTGGCATACATCAAAGTCCGATTCCCAACCACCCCTATTCAAATTTTTTGTGGAGAAGAATATTACACCGCTTAAAAACGGGAACTTGAATTTCATTACCCAAGACTATCAACAAGTTTGTGATGGTGTAATTTCAGTCAACGCAAATGGACATACCAAGGGACAAATAGCATTGATAATCGGAGATGGAAATGAACAACTGCTATATATTTCTGATGCATTCTTACATCCGTTACATATGGAAAAACTAGATTGGCAGACCAATTATGACATGGATCACAAAAAGGCCAAACAGACTAGAATCAAACTATTGGAACTTGCCGACAAAGAAAGTATGAGGATAAATGCTTTCCATTTTGATTTTCCAGGTCTTGGGTTTGCTGAAAGAAACGGTGAGAAATGGAAATGGGTTTATGAAAAATAAAGCGATTCACAACAATGGCCCGAATTTGTTATGGCAGGGTTTCCTAAACGGAAATTCCTAGTTTTAAGTAAAGGTTCGATTTCGGGCAGAAAAGTCCGTTTGACGTTTTCCAAAACAAAATCATAGCCGAGACCGATAAGTGCAATGACTTTTTCTTGATGAAAAGCTTCGGTCAGCCTGCCTGTTTATGAAAGGTGCTTCAGTTCCTCTTTAAGTTTTTTGGTAAGCCCTGCAACTACCAATGCGTAGGAGTGGTCCACTAATTCCTTTATCAGGTTGGGCGGTAGGTTTCCTAAAAAAAGGGTGTTCCAGTGTTTTTTGCTCATGTGATATCCTGGCATGATAGCTCCGTCATGGGCTTCCCGAAGCTCGATTGCCCTTTCGGGATCACATTTCAGGTTGCATTGTGGGGGAACACGTTCCAAGGGGATAAGGGCAAACATTTTTCCCATCACCTTAAAAACCAAGGTCTCCGAATCAAAAGGAAACTCTTCGGTCACTCCCTTTTTAATAAGGCAATAATGGCGCAACTGCTCAACATTCATGGCTTAATCCCTTCAGAGTCGTAAACGATGACCTTTTCCCAAAGATCCTCACATTCTTCTATGAACAGCAAGTGGGGGGCTTCAACCTGATAGGCTGCCTGAGCCTTTGCAGAATCGAACGAGAGTATCAACGAATAAGTAAAGGAATCGTCCACAACGCCACGAATGGCCCGGGGAGGTTTTCCTATAAATTTGGTCTTGGCATATTCGGAGTTGGCCAAAAATTTCTTCAGGGATGTTTCAAACTTGGCCCTATCGACCTCATTGTCCGGGTTTTTGAGCCAGAAATAAACGACATGGGCAAACTCATGGTCAAAAATGCTCTCGGTGTCATGACTTTGTGCCCTTCCAAAAGTTGACACCATAAATAAAAGCAACGCGATCAATTTGACAGTTTTCATCATCTTTCCAATATCTGTTTTTTTGCATCTGGAATCTGCAGGGCAGAATAATCGAGCCTCCAGCCAATGGTCTCCACAATCTTTTCCACCAGTAAAACGGCCTGTAGTGCTTCTTTTTTGGCAGTATCCATCAACCCGCTCTCCGGGATCTTTTGCTTGATGAGTTCCGTGGCCTCCTGATTCAATTTGGTCATGTCATCCGGTGAAAAACTGTTGAACAGTCCATTTTTGATGTCATAGAATTGAAGTTCGGGCTCAATGGACAAGACCTCGGGTTCTGGAAAATTGGTGAGTATTATTTTTTTCCTCACATTGTCCGCCTTAAGGTCCAGTTTGGCAAGATCATATCCAATATGCGCCTTGGCCTTAACCACGATCAGGGCCTTTTTTCGGCTTTTGAAAAGGCTCATGAAGCCCTCCCTGGTGTTTTCGTAATGATGGATCTCGGCAAAATCGCCTTCCACAGAAACCAATTTGCAGACGCTTCTTATTTTGTCCAATAAAATAGTGGATTGGTGCTTGGTAACTTCACGGTTTTTTTTCCTTCGAAATAAAGAAAAGAGCCAATACATGAGTATTGCCCCCAAGATGAGTCCCAAAAAAAGTTCTAAAATATCGCCCATTTCCTAAATATATGAAGATTGTGGACATTTTCTCATTCCAAAATCCGATATAATACCGGCCTGCTCGGACTGGCGTCATTTTCGAACGGTGCCACCTGCAAATTCAAAAAGTATGTACCATCCTTTACGCTATCCGGCACAAAAATAAATTCGGTAATCGTAGCGCGGGTCCTGGGCTTTCCATTTACGTTCCAAAATGCTTTATGGGCCAACAGGGCTCCGCCATCCTTTTCCTTATCCACCGAAGGTAGATCCACGAGCAAATGCTCCACGCCCTTTTTCACCAAAAGGTCCAAGGCACTTTCCATCAAATAGGGCGGATTGGTGTTCGAGTAGTCCCTGGATTTTTTTTCGATGGGGTTGGGCAAAGTTCGAATCACGACCGCCTCACGTTTTTTGTTTCCCAAGGCATCCCTCAATTGCTTTACTAAGATGACAAAATCCTTTCCTGACTGCTCAGGCATCACGGTTATTACTTCTGCCAAAAAGAAAAATTGTTTTAGCTTTTGGTTGATGGAATGGAACGCATCTGTGATGTGTCCCAGGCACTCGGTATGGGTTACGTGGGAATGGGGGTTGAACCAGACATCATTAAAATTTGTGGAAGCTCCTTCCGATACCTTGCCTATAAAATCACCATCCGTGTGCGGTTCTATTTTGGGAGGGTCCAGGTACCAGGCATTCACATTATCATCATTGCCGGTCAACGGAATTGAAATATCCAGGGGTTTGGATAGATCTATCTTAAATTCTTCGGAGTTGTGCTTTATTTTGGCAATCATTGACCCAAATTAAGCATAAACAGGTCACTTGCAATCCCATCCACCAAAAACTTTCCTCTTTTGGTGGCGAGCAAACGGCCCTCATCCTCAAAAAGTAAATGGGCATCCAAAAACCTTTGGGACTGCACGTTTAAATAATTCAAGTATTGTTTTCCAAATCGGTCCCTGACCTGCTCTTTTGAAACGCCCCAAATGGTGCGCAGTCCTGTCATCACATATTCGTTGTATTGGTCTGTTATGGACAATGACTCTTTTTCTATTGGCAATTCACCCTTTTCCAAAGTCTTGATGTATTTGATATTGTTGCGAACATTCCATCCCCTTTGTGTCCCGTCAAAAGAATGGGCCGAGGGGCCAATGCCAATATATGTTTTGCCCTGCCAATACGAAGTATTGTTCTTTGAAAAAAAGCCGGGTTTGCCAAAATTTGAAATTTCGTAGTTTACGTAGCCGTCTTTTTCCAACATTTCCAATAAAATGTGGAACTGCCGCTCGGCCTGGGCATCATCCACATCGGGAACAATCCCTTTTTCAATGAACTTTTTTAAGGCCGTTCTGGGTTCGACGGTCAATGCATAACTGGAGATATGGGGCAATTGAAATTTCAGTGCTTTCCCAATATTGGCCTTCCAGCGATCATTATCCATTCCGGGTACTCCGTAAATAAGGTCGATGGATATGTTTTCGAAGTGTTCCTTGGCCCCAATGATGCATTTTTCCGCTTCGATGGCATTATGGGCCCGATTCATGAATTTCAAATCTTCATCAAAAAAAGATTGGATACCGATGCTCAATCGGTTGATTCCGACTTTTCCATATCCCTGAAAAACATTGCTCGATTGTGTTCGGGATGAAACCAAATCGTCGGGGTTGGCCTCAAGGGTTATTTCAGGATTATCGACCACCTTATAATGTTCATAAACAGTGGCGATAAGCACTTTTATTTCATCCAAATTCAGAACTGAAGGCGTACCACCCCCAAAATAGATCGTCTCGACTTCATGGTGCTGAAGTTCATCTTTGCGAAGCTCTATTTCCTTTTGGAGCATACGGACCATCTGTTCCCTTTTGTCCATTTGGGTGGAAAAATGAAAGTCGCAATAATGGCATGCCTGTTTGCAAAATGGCACGTGGATGTAAATTCCGCTCATTTCAATTTTCAATTAACAATGAACAATTCACAATAATCATTTACCTATCCTAGTTGTTTTCAAAATGGAAAACATGATTTTTGAAAGCTCATCAGCCTTGGTTAGCAATTTCTGTGCATCGGTTTGGTCAATATACCCTGAGTCCTCCATTAAGGATAGCCAATATTTCACCTCCAAGCTTTCTTTATAGGCAATGGATATTTTGGCAGAAAAGTCAGCAGTGGAAATTGCACCATTAGCTTCCGAAATATTTGCGCCGATGGATGTGCCTGACCGAAGCATTTGCTTAGACAAAACATATTCACGTTTCTCAACAACAATCTTCTTATACAATCTTACAATTATCAGCGCAAAATGATACGACTTGTTCAATAAAGGGTTGTCCTTTTCCATAAAAGTAGGTTTTAGATTGGGATAATATTGTCAATTGTTCATTGGTTATTGGTCATTTACCTTTTTAGGATTCTGCTTCACAAAAGCCTCCCAACCAGTATAGTTTTTGCCAACATCCACCCTTCCTTCGTTATAAAAATGGCACACCGCGGCGGCCAATCCATCCGTACTGTCCAAATTGTTGGGAAGTGTTTTGAGCTTGAGAACGCTTTGCAGCATTTTGGCCACTTGTTCCTTGCTGGCATTTCCATTCCCGGTAATGGACATTTTTATCTTTTTGGGCATATATTCAGTAATGGGAATCTGTCGAGATAGTCCAGCGGCCATGGCCACCCCCTGTGCACGGCCCAATTTTAACATGGATTGCACATTTTTACCATAAAAAGGAGCTTCAATGGCAATCTCATCGGGATGGAAGGTGTCGATAAGTTCTATGGTCCGGTCAAAAATAAGTTTGAGTTTGGTGTAGGGATCACCGTACTTTCTGAGCATCAATTCGTTCATTTGCACAAAGTGCATCTGTTTGTTGACCACCTTAATTATGCCAAAGCCCATTACCGTGGTGCCGGGATCTATTCCCAAAATAATTTTTTCTGTTGCCACTTAATCCGTGCTTAATACCAAAGGAAGGCGAAAGCGTATGCTCACCGGAATTCCCCTTTTTACCGCCGGTTTCACCGTAAAATCGTTCAGCCGTGCGGTAACCTCCGATTTGAAGTTTTCTATCTGGTTGAAAACTGCTGTTTTTTCCTCAACATTCCTAATGGAAATGAAACCGTGCTCATCAATTTCAAAATCAACAAAAACGGTATCGTTCAGGTTTTCCTCCACTTGAAAATGGAGACTGTCCAACGCTTTGGAAAAATGCCCCAAAAGGACGTTTTGGAAACATTCTTTTTGTTGGGGTTTGAGGGCCGTTTCATCGCATTCCTCAAAAAGCGGGTAGTGATCCACATCGTTCCAATCGATGGCCAAGAGTTCTTCGTTCACTATTTTTTGGGCCTTATCTTCTTTGGACATGAACAGTTCGCAGGACACGAACATACCCAAACAGATCAAGAACAGATACTTCCTCATGGCAACCCCAAGAATTTGGTTGAAATTACGATTTTTTAATGATTTTGATCGATGTTCTTATCTGTCATGAGGCAGAGTCCATGTAACAATTCCTTCCTAAATTTGTCTAACAATCAAAAATATATGGACATTGCCCTTACCCTCTTGGGATTCATTTTGATGCTTGCTGGCATCCTAGGCAGTTTTCTTCCCGTGCTTCCCGGTCCACCCCTGAGTTGGATAGGGCTGCTTTTACTGTATTTGACCAAAGCCGTTACAGACGATTGGTGGGTTCTGGGCATTACGCTGTTCATTGCACTTTTCATAACCGTAATGGATTATGTGATCCCTGCTATGGGCACCAAAAGGTTCGGCGGGAGCAAGGCGGGCATGTGGGGGACCATTGTTGGGCTGTTGGTGGCCATATTTGTTCCCATCTTTGGTCCATTTGGAATCATTATTTGGCCATTTATCGGAGCTTTGGTCGGGGAACTTTTGAACAAGGCCAATCAAAAAACCGCCCTCAAGGCGGCCTTTGGTTCATTTTTGGGTTTTTTGACCGGAACCTTTATGAAATTGGTAGTCACCGTATTTTATGCAATTTTCTATGTCTATCTGACCATAAAGAATGCTGGCGAAATATTTCAGTTCGGTTAATCTATCCACTCCACTTTTTCCGAAATTGGACCCCTGACCCCCTCGGGTATTTCATCATCATAATGCCCGATGTAGAAAAATCCCAAGCACTTTTCACCGGCTTTCAAATCAAAGAACTCGTCCATATATTTAATGAGTCCTGGGGAGCTCCAATAGCAACCTATCCCCATTTCCGAACAGCATAGCCACATATTCTGTACTGCCATTGCGGTTGCGGCGACTTCTTCCCATTCGGGCACACTTTCTTTTGGGTCGCGTTGCATGCAAATGACGATAACGGCCGCGGCTCGTTTTGGGTTCTCCATCAATTTCCTTGTTTTAATCTGCTTGGGATTTGGCTCCGTGTCCATATACTTATAGGAAAGGAACAGTCCCAACTTCGCTTTCGATTCTCCCATGAGCACCTTAAACCGCCAAGGTTCGGTCTTTTTATGTGTGGGTGCCCAGTTGGCCGCTTCAAGAAGTAGTTCAATGGTTTCTTTGGAAATGGGCTCATCATTGTACTGAACCGGGAAAACAGATCTTCTTTTCTTTATGGTTTCAAATATCATCGGATGTATCTTTTTTGAAATGGTTTTTGACTCGTTTATGTCAAACTTAATGAATACTTTTAGCCCTACGAAATCGTTTTCTTAATGAAAGACAGCCATACCAATTTTCTGTACGGTGAAGGTCACTTGACCGCCAAGATTGCCATTTCCATTGCTCGCGGAAAACTGCAAGCCACCTTTTCCGAAGAAACCCGAAGGCGTGTTCATGAGAGCAGTGAAATTGTGAACCGCATTGTTGAAAGGGAACACCCAGTTTATGGAATCAATACGGGGTTTGGACCGCTTTGCACCACAAGCGTTTCCAAAGAAGAGACCCGAATACTGCAGCGAAATATTCTGCAAAGCCACAGCGTGGGTGTTGGGGAACCCATCTCTGCCGAATTGGCAAAATTGATGCTAATTCTAAAGGCACATGCCTTGGCCAAGGGCTTTTCCGGTATTCGGATGGAAACGTTGGAAAGAATCAAGTGGCATATCGACAATGATGCCATTCCTGTGGTTCCCTCCCAAGGCTCCGTAGGGGCTTCAGGAGATTTGGCACCCCTTTCCCATTTGTTCCTTCCCCTTATAGGTCTTGGCAAGGTTAATTATCTGGGAAATACCATCTCCACCGAAATACTGTTCCAAAAAACAGGCCTTCAACCCATAGAACTTGGGCCCAAGGAAGGTTTGGCCCTTATAAATGGCACCCAATTTATAGCCGCACATGGTGTGTTGGTGGTCAAAAAGCTGCAATATGCCTTAAAGCATGCCGACATTATAGGCGCCATGATGCTGGAAGGCCTGCAAGGTTCCATGAAACCTTTTCTTGAAGATTTACACCAGCTTCGTCCTTTCAAGGGCAATCAGCATGTGGCGGGGCGTATACGGACATTGCTCCAAGGTTCAGAAATTTTGGAGGACCATATCGACTGTGAACGGGTACAGGACCCTTATTCGTTACGTTGCATGCCACAAGTGCACGGCGCATCCAGAAATGCGTGGTTACACCTAAAGGAACTTTTGGAGATTGAACTGAATTCCGTGACGGACAATCCTGTCATCATCAATGAAGAGCTCACCATTAGTGGCGGTAATTTCCATGGGCAGCCCTTGGCAATGGCTTTGGACTATGCTGCACTGGCCGCTTCGGAGATTGGGAATATTTCGGACCGAAGAATTTATCTTGCGTTGGAAGGCAACAGTCCTGGAGTGCCTAAATTGCTTATGGAAGACACTGGAATAAATTCTGGGTATATGATCTTGCAATATACCTCGGCTGCCTTGGCCAGCGAAAACAAGGGGTTGTGTTTTCCATCGAGTGCAGACAGTATTCCCACCTCATTGGGTCAGGAAGATCATGTGAGCATGGGATCCATCAGTGGTCGAAAAGCCCTTCAGATCATAGAAAATGTAGAAAAGATATTGGCCATTGAACTTTTGACAGCAGCCCAAGCCTTTGAATATAGAAAACCACTCAAATCTGGGCTATTGTTGGACGAAGTCCACCAATTCATCCGCACCCGGGTTACTTTTGCCAAGAATGATCGGGTTTTCGCAGATGACATTGAAAAAGGAATCGAGATGATTCAAAAGGGCGAGATAATCCTCCTTGTGGAACACGTGATGAAAGACAATGAACTTCGGTGGGACGCGCCACATATTGAAGAATTTGAAACATACTAAAAATGGACAAACCCATCCTGATAGGACCATTTACACAACTGCTTCCCATGACGGGATTGCCCTTAAAGGGTGCATTGAACGATGGGCAATTGCCTGTGATCCAAAATGGCGGACTAGTGGTTTCCAAAGGAAAAATCCTAAAAATTGGATTGTTTGAAGATCTAAGATCCAATGAGGTCCAAATCCATCCGTTGGAGGGGAAGAACGTTTGCCTGCCCGGATTTGTAGATTCCCATACCCACATCTGCTTTGCAGGGAGCCGTGCGAGGGACTATGCCTATCGAAATGCGGGAAAAACCTATTTGGAAATCGCCAAGGCCGGTGGCGGTATTTGGGATACGGTAACACAGACCCGAAAAGCTTCGCAAAAAGAGTTGGGGGAAGGGATTGTTTACCGAAGCGAGAAACATCTAAAAAATGGAATTACGACCATAGAAGTAAAAAGCGGTTATGGACTTTCGGTGGATGAAGAATTAAAAATGCTCCGTGCCATCAAACAAGCCAACTCAAAAACAAAGATAGACCTGGTTCCCACCTGTTTGGCAGCACACATGAAACCAAAGGATTGGAATCAGGGCGAAGCATATCTGAACGTGATCATTAATGAATTGTTCCCCATTATAAAGAAGGAAAATTTGGCAAACAGGGTAGATGCCTTCGTAGAGGAAAGTGCATTTTCTGCAGAGGAAATCAAACCGTACTTTCAAAAAGCCAAGGAAATGGGATTTGACATCACGGTGCATGCCGACCAATTTACCACAGGGGGCAGTCAGGTGGCCGTTGATTTTGGAGCTGTCAGTGCTGACCATTTGGAAGCGAGTACCGAAAAAGAAATTCGGCTTTTGGCCCAGAGCAATACCATAGCAACTGCCTTGCCGGGAGCTTCCCTTGGCTTGGGATGTGCCTACACCCCAGCTCGCAAAATTTTGGATGCTGGGGGGGCTTTGTCCATAGCCAGTGATCATAATCCGGGTTCGGCACCCATGGGAGACCTATTGGCCCAAGCAAGTATTCTGGGCACTTTTGAAAAGCTGTCCAATACGGAAGTTTTATCCGGAATAACGTTTAGGGCCGCTGCCGCACTGCGCCTATCCGACAGGGGGAAATTAGAACCCGGCACTAGGGCCGATTTTGTAGTTTTTCCAACGGAAAATTATCAGGAAATCACCTATCATCAAGGGCAAATGAAACCTAGCCACGTTTGGAAAAATGGTGCACCCATTTTTTAAAATGAAAAAGAAATGACAACGACATTGATCAATTTTCAAGCACAAATAGTACAGGGGATTCCAACACAACTTCCACCTAAGAAGGAATATCCCAAAAACGGAAATCCTGCCCCCAAACGCAAGGATATCCTTTCCAAAGAAGAAAAAAAACTGGCCGTTCAAAATGCACTTCGATATTTTCCAAAGACTTGGCACAAAGAACTGGCTCCAGAATTTGCCAACGAACTGAAAACCTTCGGAAGGATTTACATGCACAGGTTCAAACCGGAGTACAAGATATATGCCCGGCCCATTGCCGAATATCCGGCCAAGACCAAAAAAGCTGCTGCAATTATGCTGATGATCCAGAACAATCTGGATACTGCCGTGGCACAACATCCAGAAGAATTGATTACCTACGGAGGTAATGGAGCTGTATTTCAAAACTGGGCCCAATACCTATTGACCATGAAATATTTGGCCGAAATGACCGAGGAACAGACGCTACACGTGTATTCGGGCCACCCTATGGGATTGTTTCCTTCTTCAAAGGAAGCACCAAGAGTCGTTGTGACCAACGGCATGATGATTCCCAACTATTCAAAGCCAGATGACTGGGAAAAATACAACGCCTTGGGCGTGACCCAATATGGTCAAATGACCGCTGGTTCATACATGTACATTGGTCCGCAGGGCATCGTTCATGGCACGGCCATCACCGTAATGAACGCTTTCAGAAAGGTACTGAACAGGAATCAATTCCCGGAGGGGAAAGTTTTCCTGACTGCCGGATTGGGAGGGATGAGCGGGGCCCAGCCCAAAGCGGGAAATATTGCGGAATGCATCACCGTTTGTGCCGAGGTAAATCCTGAAGCCGCCAAAAAACGCCATCAGCAAGGGTGGGTGGACGAGCTTATTGAAGATTTGGATACGCTTGTGGACCGAACCAGAACCGCCATTGCAAACGAAGAAGTGGTTTCATTGGCCTACATTGGCAATGTGGTGGATGTTTGGGAAAGGTTTGATGAGGAAGACATTTTTGTGCACTTGGGATCGGACCAGACCTCGCTGCACAATCCTTGGGCAGGGGGATATTATCCTGTTGGAATCACTTTTGAAGAATCCAACGCCATGATGGTGGAAAATCCTGCAAAATTCAAAGAAAAAGTACAGGAATCCCTCCGGCGACAAATCAATGCCATCAATAAGCACACTGCCAAGGGAACCTATTTTTTTGATTATGGCAATGCCTTTTTATTGGAAGTGTCCCGTGCCGGTGGAGACGTCATGGCCGAAAACAAAGTAGATTTCAGGTATCCCTCCTATGTACAGGACATTTTGGGTCCCATGTGTTTTGATTATGGCTTTGGGCCATTTCGATGGGTCTGTACGTCGGGAGACCCAAAAGATCTCCAAAAAACGGATGCTATTGCCCTCCAAGTAATGAAAAACATCAAGGCCGTTGCACCCGAAGAAATCCAACAACAGATGCAGGACAACATCAAATGGATCTCGGAAGCAGAACAAAACCGATTGGTGGTTGGTTCGCAAGCACGAATCCTGTATGCCGATGCCGAGGGGCGCAGTAAAATTGCCGATGCCTTCAACACGGCCATTGCGGAAGGGGAAATAAGCGCCCCCGTAGTGTTGGGCAGGGACCACCACGACGTCAGTGGCACCGATTCTCCCTTTAGGGAGACCAGTAATATTTACGATGGCAGTCAATTCACCGCCGATATGGCCATACACAATGTAATCGGGGACAGCTTTCGCGGAGCGACCTGGGTCTCCATCCACAACGGTGGCGGTGTCGGTTGGGGCGAAGTGATCAATGGGGGGTTCGGTTTGGTGCTGGATGGCTCCAAGGAAGCTTCTGACCGATTGAAAAGTATGTTGTTCTACGATGTGAACAATGGCATTTCCAGAAGAAGCTGGGCCCGGAACAAAGAAGCACTATTCGCCATAAAACGTGAAATGGAACGTACCTCAAACTTAAAAGTGACCCTCCCCAACATGGTGGAACCAGAAATTTTGGACGACCTTTTTAAATGAAAATGGAACATTACGAAGCACCAAAAAAAGACCTTTGGACCGGAAGAGCATCCAACAAATGGCTGTATCTGCACGAAAAAGTACACTGTACCCCATTGCAAGAAATTCCCGAGGCACAGAAAAAGTCCATTGCCCTTTTGGGTTATGCCTGCGATGAAGGCGTGCGGCGCAATCAAGGGAGAATTGGGGCCGTTGAAGGTCCGGATGCCATCAAAAAAAGCATTGGCAAAATGCCAAACCATCTGGCAAGTCACACCGTTTTGCACGACATAGGGTCCATTACCTGCAAGGATGGTGATATGGAAGCCGCACAAAATGAACTTGCCGATGCAGTTTCATCACTTCTCATGAAAAAACAGTTCCCCATTGTTTTGGGTGGTGGGCACGATGTGGCCTATGGACATTATCGGGGAATCAAGCACTATTTGGATTCAAAGAAGAAAGGCCAGAGCATGGGCATAATCAATTTTGATGCGCATTTTGACCTCCGAAAAAATACGGACCGTGGCAATTCCGGAACTCCTTTTTATCAAATAGCCAAGGATTGTGAAAAAGAAAATATTGATTTCAATTACCTATGCCTGGGAATTCGAAAGGATGCCAACGATAGGGAACTGTTTCAAACGGCCAAGGACATGGATGTCGTTTATGTGATGTCCGATACCTTTCAAATGCACTTTTTGGAGGAAATCAACACCTGGATCAACGCCTTCATCAATAATGTGGACCATGTGTATGTGACCATAGATTTGGATGGATTTTCCTCAGCCTTCGCTCCCGGGGTGAGCGCTGCCTCTCCCATGGGTTTCATGCCCCGCATTGTCATTGAATGCTTAAAGACCATCATGGCCTCTGGAAAATTGATCAGTCTGGATATTGCGGAGATGAACCCCCGATATGATGTGGATGGACAAACGGCAAAATTGGCCGCCTCTTTGGTGCACTACGTGGCCCACAATAGTTAAGGAAATTGATATCGGTATAGTTTGTCAGATCGGGCACAGTCGAGATCACAAACAAAAAAAGCCTTCCAAAAGGAAAGCCTTTCATTGGTTAGCATACTTCGATGCTTTAACCTGATTTCAATCCTGCGGACTGAAATCCAACACAACGCGGCAAAGATATGATGATTTTTTTGAAAAATGACAGTTGATCATATTTGTGTTTATTTTTTGGAATAAATCCATTTTATAGGAATTATTCCATAAATTAGCTTTCCTTCAACTGAACAATGAAAAAGACCATTTTACATCTTGATCTGGATACTTTTTACGTATCCGTGGAGCGCATCATCAATTCGGAGCTCAAGAACAAGCCCCTATTGGTGGGTGGCACCAGCGATCGTGGCGTAGTGGCCGCATGCAGTTATGAGACCCGCGGCTTTGGCGTGCATTCGGGCATGCCCATGAAAATGGCCAAGGAACTTTGTCCTGAAGCGGTAGTGATCCGGGGCAATGCAGGCACCTACAGCAAGTATTCCGATGTGGTCACCGAAATCATCAAGGAGCATGTGCCCCTTTTTGAAAAATCGAGCATTGATGAGTTTTATGCCGACCTCTCGGGCATGGACCGCTTTTTTGGATGCTACAAATATGCCTCAGAAATGCGGCAGAAAATTATCCGGGAGACCGGTCTGCCCATCTCTTTTGGCCTATCGGTGAACAAAGTGGTTTCCAAAGTGGCCACGAACGAGGCCAAGCCCAACAATCAACTCAAAATAGATTTTGGGCAAGAAAAGCCCTTCTTGGCGCCTTTGTCCATCAAAAAAATTCCCATGGTAGGCGATAAAACCTATCAGACCCTTAGAAATCTGGGCATCCGAAAAGTACAGACCATACAGGAAATGCCAATGGACATTATACAACGGGTGCTGGGGGCCAACGGGACCGTAATCTGGAAAAGGGCCAACGGCATTGACAACACCCCTGTCATCCCATTCCATGATCGAAAATCCATATCGACGGAACGCACCTTTGACCGTGACACGATTGACGTAACCAAGCTCCAGGGCATCCTTATCGCCATGACCGAAAATTTGGCCTATCAACTCCGAAGAGGCGACAAGTTGACGGCCTGTATTGCGGTAAAAATCCGGTATTCCGATTTCAACACCTATTCCAAGCAGCTACGGATTCCATACACCAGTGCCGATCATATCCTTATACCCAAGATCTTGGATTTGTTCCGAGGGCTATACAACAAGCGGATGTTGGTGCGCTTGATCGGGATTCGTTTCAGCCATCTGGTATCGGGTAATTATCAGATCAACCTTTTTGAGGATACCGAAGAGACCCTGAACCTATATAATGCCATGGACAGGGTTCGGAACCGCTTTGGAGACCGGAGCATTTTTAGGGCCTCGGCCATGGGAGCGAAGACCATTGGCCGAATGCACAACCCCTTCAATGGATTGCCGCCCGTGGTACTGGCACATCGAAAACAATGAACAATCTTCAATGAGCAATGAACTACAGATAATTGATTATTGACAACTGAAAATTGTATCTCAATTGCCACACATATTACAGCATGCGCTTCGGGACTTTTTCCGAAAAGGAACTCCTACAACTGGCCCAACAAAACCATGTGACCCAGTTGGTGTTGACCGACATAAACAATACTTCGGCCTGTTTGAACTTTGTTCGAAAAGCACCCGAATACAACGTCCGGCCCATACTCGGCATCGATTTTAGAAATGGTGTTCAACCCCGTTTTGTGGGCATCGCAAAAAACAACGAAGGGTATTTGGAGCTCAATACTTTTTTATCGCACCATCTCCATGGGACGATTGAAATTCCCAAGAAGGCCCCTTATTTCAAAAATGCTTTTGTCGTCTACCCCTTTGAACAGGTTCTTTTGAACGAATTGCAGGATTTTCGGGAGAACGAATTCATAGGAATCTCGATCAAAGAACTCCGAAAACTTCCTTTCTCTGGGTTGATGAAATTTCGCGACAAATTGGTAGTGCAACAGCCCGTCACTTTTAGGAACAGACAAGATTTCAATGCCCACCGTTTGTTGAGAGCGATTGACAACAATGTACTGTTGAGCAAACTTCCGAAGGAAGAAGAAGCCGAAGAGGATGAAAAAATGTATCCCATAGAAAATTTGGCGGCCGCTTTTTCAGAATATCCCTTCATTTTGGAAAACACGGAGCGGCTGCTGAAGCAATGCAGCATCCATTTCGATTTTTCAAAAGGCAGAAAGCCCCAGAACCTCAAAAGTTATTCGGGGAGCGTCGAAGCGGATGAAAAGTTGATCGAAAAACTATGCTATGAAGGGCTTCCCTATCGCTATGAGAAAGTTGATGGCCCCATCAAAAACCGATTGGATAAAGAACTGGCACTTATCAAAAGAATGGGATTTGTCTCCTATTTTTTGATCAATTGGGACATTGTTTCCGAAGCCCGCCGAAGGGGCTTTTATTATGTGGGCCGAGGAAGTGGTGCCAACAGTATTGTGGCCTATTTGCTCCGCATTACCGATGTGGACCCCATGGAGCTGGACCTCTATTTTGAGCGGTTCATCAATTTGTACCGGGCCAATCCCCCCGATTTTGACATTGATTTTTCATGGAAGGACCGCCCTGCCATGACCGAATACATTTTTAATCGCTTTGAGCATGTCGCCCTTTTGGGCACTTATGTCACCTTTAAGGAACGTGGCGTTGTTCGGGAGCTGGGCAAAGTGTTTGGTCTTCCTCCACAAGAAATTGATTTTTTAATTGAAGGCCGATACAACTTTGATGCCTTGGATGGGATTTCAAAACTTGTTTTGAAGTATGGCAGCCTTCTCAAGGGCAAGCCCAATTATCTGAGCATCCATGCCGGGGGCATCTTGATCAGTGAAAAGCCGCTGCACTGGTTTTCCGCCACCCATCTTCCCCCCAAGGGATTTCCGACCACACAGTACGATATGGTGATTGCCGAAGATGTAGGCCTCTACAAATTCGACATTTTAGGCCAACGGGGATTGGGCAAGATCAAAGAGGCCCTGGAAATTGTCGCCTACAATCAACCCGAGAAATTTGAACAGGTCGACATCCATGACATCAAGGGTTTTAAAAAGGACGGTATCATTAATAACCTCATCAAAACGGCACAGTGCATGGGTTGTTTTTATGTGGAATCGCCTGCCATGCGCATGTTGCTCAAAAAGCTGGAGGTTGACAATTACTTGGGATTGGTCGCCGCCAGTTCCATTATTCGGCCCGGAGTGGCCAAAAGCGGGATGATGCGGGAATATATCTTGAGGCACCGCAACAAAGGTCGGGCAGAAGAAAAGGCACATCCTGTGATGCTGGACATTATGCCCGACACCTACGGGGTAATGGTCTACCAAGAAGATGTCATTAAAGTGGCCCACCATTTTGCAGATTTGGACCTGGGCGAGGCCGATGTGCTCCGCAGGGGAATGAGCGGTAAGTTCCGGTCGCGGGAAGAATTTCAGAAAGTGAAGGACAAGTTTATCTCCAACTGCCGAAAAAAGGGCTATGCAGATACCCTGATTTTTGAGATCTGGAACCAAGTGGCCAGTTTTGCAGGCTATGCTTTTGCCAAAGGGCACTCGGCCTCCTACGCTGTGGAAAGTTATCAGAGCTTGTTTTTAAGGGCCTATTTTCCATTGGAATATATGGTGGCCGTGCTCAACAACGGGGGTGGTTTTTACCGTTCCGAATTCTATATCCACGATGCCAGAATGTTGGGTGCCACCATCCATCCGCCCTGCATCAACAACAGCATCATCGTAAATCGCATTTGCGGAACCCATATTTATTTGGGGATGATGTACCTACGGGATTTGGAAAGCAGGGTCATGGAGCGAATCTTACGGGAACGGCTACAAAATGGGAATTTTGTTTCGTTGGAAGATTTTCTGGACCGAGTTTTTATTTCTGTCGAACAACTTTCCATCCTTATCCGAATTGATGCCTTCCGGTTTACGGGCATCAACAAGCACGAGCTCCTTTGGAAAACCCATTTGATGCTCTCCAAAAATGACCGCTTGGAACATCCCAAATTGTTTCCGCCCCGGCATCAAAAATTCCAGATACCCAAACTGCACACCACAACTTTGGAAACCGCTTTTGAACAGTTGGAACTGTTGGGCTTTTGTCTGTGCAGTCCTTTTGAACTTTTGGTCGAACCTCCCAAAAATTCCAATGGGCAAAAAGATTTGCAGCGCTATTTGAACAAACATATCGATATCTATGGCTATTTGGTGACAGTAAAAAATACAGATACGCATACGGGCAAGCGCATGCACTTTGCCACCTTGGTGGACCAACACGGAGAAGTGTTTGATACAGTATTGTTCCCTCCCGTGGCGGCCAATTATTATTTTCGGGGCAAGGGCATTTATCGTTTTTATGGCAAAGTCGTGGAGGAATTTGGCTTTTTGAGTATTGAGGTCATAAAAATGGTGAAGCAAGACTACATTCCCGACCCCCGCTATGCGGATATGAAAACGAGTAAAAAACTTTTGAAACCCAGAGAGGATATGAAATCAAGAGAAAATGCCCCAAACTAAAAAGAGCCCTTTCTGTTAGGAGAGGACTCTTTTACGAGAACACTATATGAAAATGAAAAAATTACTTTCTGATTAATTACATAGTAAAAGTATCTGATTGTTCTTTTTTATAAAAAGAAATGATGTGTAAGCAGAAAAAACCGTGGTCAACTTCATAAATCTTGTTTTTCATTGTACCTTATATGCTCAATATCCCAAAACATGAAAATACGAATCAAGGACAATTTTGTCCGGTATCGCCTTACCCAATCCGAAGTAAAACAGTTCTGTGAAACCGGAAAGGTAATGGCCCATACCCAATTCCCAGGGGGTGACCTGTGCTATCAACTTGTCCAAAATGATCAAATTGATAATCTGTCGGCCAGTTTCGAGAACGGGAACATCACTTTGATGGTTCCCCTGCATCTGGCGAATAACTGGCACAAAAATGAACTTGTGGGATTTCAGCACGAATTGAAGCTTCCGGATGGTACCATTCTTCATCTTTTATTGGAAAAAGATTTTGTGTGCCTTGATAATACCATGGAGGACCAATCCGACAACTACCCCAACCCCAAACTTCAATCCTGACCTACCATGGAGAAAGATTTCAAAAGGAACGTTTCGCTTACGGGGGATATCAATTTTACAGGATTGCGTCTTAAAAAACCAATGCAAACATCTGCGGGCCTATTGGGCGTCAAGGAGGCCCTGCGGCACAGTTTCAAGGAAATGGGCGTTGTCCGTTCCATGCGGGCGCTTTTGGATATGAACCAAGAAGACGGTTTTCGCTGCCCCAGCTGTGCATGGCCCGTTCCGGAACATCCCTCCAAAATTGCGGAATATTGTGAAAATGGCGCCAAAGCGCTGGCCGACGAGGCTACCACGGCCCATGTTACGGCGGATTTCTTTGCGAAAAATTCTGTGGAGGAGCTATCCCGCTTAAGTGATTTTGAGCTTAATAAATTGGGGCGCATTGTGGAGCCAATGGTCCTGCGACCAAACAGTACTCATTATGAGCTCATCTCGTGGCCAGATGCTTTTGAACTGATTGCGGAAGAACTGCATCGACTTGACGACCCAGATGAGGCCATTTTTTACACTTCTGGAAGATCGAGCAACGAAGCGGCCTACCTATATGGCATGTTTGCCCGTGCCTTTGGCACCAACAACATGCCCGATTGCTCCAACATGTGCCACGAATCGTCGGGTGTGGCCCTTTCAGAGACCTTGGGTATTGGCAAAGGTTCCGTGAAATTGGATGACCTTCATGGTGCGGAAGTCATCTTGGTCGTGGGACAAAATCCAGGGACCAACCATCCCCGAATGTTGTCCGCTTTGGAAAAATGTAAGCGCAACGGCGGTAAAATTATCAGCATTAATCCGTTGGCCGAAACAGGTCTGGTAAGTTTTAAAAATCCCCAAAGTGTTTCGGACATGTTGGGCAGCGGCCAGCAAATAGCCGACATACACCTACCTGTAAAAATCAATGAGGATATTGCTTTGGCCAAGCTCATTCTGAAAAAACTGGTAGCCCTGGATGCCAAAAACAGTAATGTGCTTGACCATGAGTTCATAGTGGAATATGTGGATGGTTATGACGAATTGGTTCAGGACTTGTTGCGCTATGACAATGAAAGTCTACGCCAACGAACCGGGGTTTCGATGCGCAAAATTGACAAGACGGTTGAACTGTTGGCCGAAAATTCCAAAATAGTGATTTGCTGGGCCATGGGACTCACCCAGCATAAAAATGCGGTGGAATGCATCAAAGAATATGTAAATATTTTGTTGTTGAAGGGTGCTGTGGGCAAACCCTTTGCGGGAACATGTCCGGTCCGTGGCCACAGTAATGTGCAGGGAGACCGCTCTGTAGGCATTATGCACTATGTAAGCCAAAGCTTGAACGACAAAATTCGGGAGCATCTTAAATTTGAGCCGCCCACCGAGCCGGGCTATGATACGGTACATGCCATTAAGGCGATGCATAAGAAAAAGGCCAAGGTCTTTGTTTGCTTGGGCGGGAACTTTTTAATGGCCGCTTCGGACACCCAATACACCGCAGAAGCCATCCAAAATTGTGATTTAACGGTTCAGATAAGCACCAAATTGAACAGAAGCCACCTGGTCACTGGAAAGACGGCGGTGCTCCTCCCCACTTTTGGCCGTTCCGAAAAGGATGAGAAAAATGGCAACCTTCAGTTTTTGACCATGGAGAGCAGCATGGGCAAGGTTCGGCAGAGCAGAGGTCTGTTGAAACCAGCTTCCAAACATATCAAAAGTGAGCCTGAGATCATTGCGCTCATGGCCGATGCCTATTTTAAGGGCAACCATTCGATGGATTGGAAGATGTTGGGTCAAGATTATGACCAAATTAGAAGCTTAATAGACAAAACTGTAAAAGGCTTTGAAAATACCAGCGAGCGCTCCAAAGGATTTGGGTACTATTTGCCCAATAATGTGCGTGATCGTGATTTTAGAATGCTTCCTAACGGCATGGCCCAACTATCCATCACCTCTTTGCCAGACCATGAACTGAAACCTGATGAGTTACTGTTGATGACCATTCGTTCCCACGACCAGTTCAACACCACCATCTACGGCCTGAACGATCGCTACAGGGGCATTCACAACGAGCGTAGGGTGGTTTTTATGAACGAAAAGGACATGCTGGATAGGCAATTGAGCAAATTGGATGTGGTAAACCTTCACAGCAATTATGATGGCATACAACGGACTGCAGAAAAATTTCTCGTGATTCCCTATGAAATTCCAAAAGGAAACATGGCCGCCTATTTTCCCGAAACCAATTTATTGGTTCCGTACAATCATTTTGCGGATAAGAGTCAGACCCCCATCAGTAAATCCATCAGGGTTACCGTGGAAAAGATTTCGCAGTATTGATTATTTAAAGGCTGGTATTCCCGTAATATCCGCTCCGGTAATCAACAAGTGGATGTCGTGGGTGCCTTCATAGGTAATCACACTTTCCAGGTTCATCATGTGGCGCATTATGCTGTAATCCCCAGTGATGCCCATACCGCCCAAAATCTGTCGTGCTTCCCTTGCAATTTTGATGGCCATTTCCACATTGTTTCTTTTGGCCATTGAAATTTGTGTCGTGGTAGCTCTACCTTCATTTTTTAGTTGACCCAATCGGAAGGCCAATAACTGTGCTTTGGTAATCTCGGTGATCATTTCGGCCAGTTTCTTTTGTTGCAATTGAAAAGCTGCGATGGGTTTTCCAAATTGGATACGCTCCTTGGCATAGCGGAGCGCGGTATCGTAACAGTCCATGGCAGCGCCAATGGCCCCCCATGCAATTCCGTACCGGGCAGAATCCAAACAGCCCAACGGCGCACCCAATCCGGATTTGTTGGGCAATAAGTTTTCTTTGGGGACCTTTACGTTATCAAAAATCAACTCGCCGGTGGCAGAAGCTCGCAGTGACCATTTGTTGTGGGTCTCCGGGGTTGAAAATCCTTCCATCCCCCGTTCCACGATAAGTCCGTGGATACGACCTTCCTCATTTTTGGCCCAAACAACGGCCACATCAGCAAAGGGTGAATTGGAAATCCACAATTTGGCACCATTCAATAGATAATGGTCGCCCATGTCCTTGTATTTGGTTTCCATGCCGCCAGGATTGGAACCGTGATTGGGCTCCGTCAAACCGAAGCAGCCCATCCACTCCCCGGTTGCCAATTTGGGCAAATATTTTTTACGTTGCTCTTCGGTGCCATAAGTGAAAATGGGATACATGACCAAGGAGGACTGCACGGAAGCGGTGGAACGCACCCCACTATCGCCCCGTTCGATTTCTTGCATGATCAATCCATAACTGATCTGATCCAATCCGGCTCCCCCGTACTCCTCAGGAATGTACGGTCCAAACGCCCCTATTTCGGCCAAACCGCCGATAATCTGTTTGGGGAATTCAGCTTTCTGGGCATACTCCTCTATAATGGGGGAAATGTCCCGTTTCACCCATTGTCGGGCCGCATCACGAACCAATTTGTGCTCTTCGGATAGCAGGTCATCCAGGTTATAATAATCCGGAGCTTCGAATAGATCAGGCTTCATTTACAGAAATTTTGGTCAAAGATAATCATGAAATATAACAATCTAACCGACCATTGTTACATTTTTAAATAAAAGGGTCGTGTTAATTCAATATATGCATTTGTGTATTGATTACGGGACATTTCAATTACCAATTCGTCCACTTTTGCCAATCCTTTGGAAAATCCCATTTCCAGTAAACTTCGCTTTGTTTCACTGTTCGGATTGCCCTTGACCCGGGTTATCCGCTTTGGATAAAGTCCATTTTCCCCAGCCATGGCAAGAAACCCCTTTTCTTCCTTATAGGGTATGATAACGGAAAAAAGCCCTTCTGGCCCAAGCAACTTTACAACCCCTCTCACAAGTCCATCAAATGGTAACGCATTGGTTTGTCTTGCCCTGTCTCTTGAAATGTTCCCACTCGACACATCTTCTTCATAAAAGGGTGGATTGGAGACAATCAAATCATAGTGTTCTTCCATCTCGTTCGCAAAGGTATCGAAATCCACATGATAACAGAACAGTCTGTCAGACCAGGGCGATTCCTCAAAGTTGGCCACGCATTGTTCATAGGCCGCATCATCCAACTCAATGGCATCAATCAATTCGGCATTGCTGCGCTGTGCCATTTGGAGGGCAATGAGACCCGTTCCTGCACCAATATCCAAAATGGCGTTGGGATTATGTTCCAACGATGTCCATGCCCCTAGCAGAACCCCATCGGTTCCCACTTTCATGGCACATTGGTCTTGGTGGATGGTGAATTGCTTGAATTTAAATGGGTGCGCCATCATCAATTCAAATATAGATCAACCAATCCCTCAGGCGTTTCTATATGAATGACTTGGTTCTTCCGGTCCACTTCCTTTATGAAATTATCATTGACGGGTATCAAAAGCTCCTTCCCCTCCTTTTCTACCTCAAAGAGTTCTTGGGAAGCATTATCGTTAACTGCCTTGATGATACCAATATTCCCATGCAACTTGTCCATTAAGGTGAAGCCTATGACCTCATGAAAATAAAATTTGTTTCCTGTGAGTGGTGGAAGCAAGGATAGGGGCAGATATAGTTCCAATCCAAGAATCTTATCTGCAGAGGCCTCGTCCTTTACCTCTTCAAAATCGATTCGCAGCAGGTTCGATTTGTGCAGACGGCATCTATCAATAAAAAATGGAACCAGATTGTTTCCCATTGAAACAAAAACTGATTCCATGTTTTCGTAGATTTCAGGGTTATCGGTGTCCAATTTTACCAACACCTCTCCCTTAAAACTATATTTTGATACGACTTTGCCCAGGTAGAAACAGTCCTCCTTGCGCATTGTCCAATTTCTATTCTTCTTCTTTGGAAGCTTCTTCCTCGGCAGGAGCCTCGGCTACGGCCTCCTCAGCAGTTTCCTTTGCAGGTTCTTCCGCCACAGGAGCTTCCTCAGCGACCGCTTCGGTGGTTTCGGCAGCTTCTTCAGCAACCTCCTCTTCTACTTCAACCGCGGCAGCTGCCCTTTTCTCGTTGGCCTCCTTTTCAGCTTCCAATGCTTTTGCACGAGCGTCGGCCTCTGCTTTGCCCAAACCATCTTTTTTGGCCTGAATGGCTTTCTCTTTCTCTTCCAACCACGCGTTGAACTTCTCCTCCACCTGCTCTTCGGTTAGTGCGCCCTTGGCAACACCTCCCAACAAATGGTGTTTCAACAAAACTCCTTTGTAAGATAGGATTGCCCTAGCGGTATCGGTTGGTTGCGCCCCATGCTGCAACCATTTTACAGAATTGTCAACATTGATGTCGATGGTGGCTGGGTTGGTATTTGGGTTATAAATTCCCAATTTCTCCAAAAATTTACCGTCCCTTTTTGCTCTGGAATCTGCGGCAACCACCCAAAAGAATGGTTTACCTTTTTTACCGTGTCTCTGAAGTCTAATCTTAACTGGCATATCACATTAATTTGTAGGGTGCCCGACCCTGGTTATTAATTCTTTTCAACTGCTTTTTACTTAAGCGGGTGCAAATATACATTTATTTCTTTATTGCATCCCAAAGGAAATCAAAAAGTTAAATCCTTTTAACAATTTCGTCAAATCCCGTTAAAACTATATTAAAGGTGCCCTCAGATTTGGAATTGGTCAAAAAATCTGTAAGTTATATACAAGCTATTGAGAGTCAATGGCATTTTAATTTAAAATGAAGTAGATTAAATGAAGTACACAGTAGAAATTTCAAACAAACTAAACGAATTATTGGAACGCACTTATGATGCCGAAAAAGGCTTTAAGCAAGTTGCAGAAAAGGCAAACAATCAAGTCATAAAGGAGTTCTTTGAAAACAGGGCCAAACAACGATATGATTTCGGCCACGAGCTGAAGAAGGAAATAAAGGCTTTCGGACAAAATCCGGACAAAGGTGGAAGCACCAAAGGAACCTTGCACAGAACATGGATCGATTTCAAATCACTCTTTACATCAAATGACGATGAAGCCATGTTGGAAGAAGTAAGTCGTGGCGAAAACGAAGCCATTGAAACCTATAATGACATTATCAACGACTCCGACTTCGTGTTGCCACCATCAACCGAAAACCTGTTGATGCGACAACGAAACATGATAAGGGAAACCTTGCAAACTGCCAACCTATATGAAGAAGCGGTCTCCTAATCAGGAATAAAATAAGCTGGAAAAAGCCAGACCTTTTAAGGTCTGGCTTTTTTCGTTGATAACTCCTAAAAACTCAATTTTACCAAAACCATCTTCTTGCTTACATTTATTGCTTAATTTCTTCCAATCCTTAAGAACATTTATGTACCTGATCTTTGATACCGAAACCACCGGTCTGCCCAAGCGATGGGATGCTCCCATCACAGATACCGACAACTGGCCTAGATGTGTCCAGATTGCTTGGCAACTGCATGATGAAATGGGAAATTTGGTGGAAAACAAAGATTTTTTGGTACGGCCCGAAGGTTTCAACATTCCCTATGAATCGGAACAGGTGCATGGCATCTCAACCGCGCTTGCCGAAAAAAAGGGGGCGGATTTGACCCTTGTCCTAGAGGAATTCAACAAAGCGCTTTCCAAAGCAAAATTTGTGGTTGGCCAAAATGTGGATTTCGATATCAATATTATGGGATGCGAGTTCCATAGGATGCAAGTTGGGAGCAAACTGACCGCCCTGCCCATCCTGGACACCTGTACCGAGGCCACGGCCGAACTTTGTAGATTGCCAGGGGGGCGCGGCGGAAAGTTTAAGCTGCCCACACTTACCGAACTGCACGAACATCTATTTGGCGAACCTTTTGCCGAAGCCCATAATGCCACCGCCGATGTGGAGGCTACAACACGATGCTTTTTGGAATTGGTCAGAAAAAGACATTTCCCTGCCAAGGAACTTGATGTGCAGCCCGATTACTTTGAACGGTTCTCAGAGGTCAATCCGCAAGAGATCAAACTCATTGGGTTAAAGCACATCAACCTCAAAAAAGCTTCCCAGGAAATTGCAGATGCACTTTGGGCGAAGGATACGGGCGAAGTTTCCGCTAAGGAAATCAAGGTAAATATTCAAGCCCTTGAAGATGCCCCATTTGCACATCTTCACAATCATTCGCAGTTTTCAGTACTTCAATCCACCATCAACATAAGGGATTTGGTCAAATCCGCTGCGGACAATGGAATGCCCGCCGTTGCATTGACCGATCATGCTAATATGATGGGGGCCTTTCACTTTGTGAAAGAAGTAATGGCCCATAATAAATCCGTCCAAGAACAAAATGAATCCTTAGGGGATACGGGTGAAATACCCCCTGCAAAAGAAATCATTCCCATAGTTGGATGTGAATTCTTCGTTTGCGAGGACCATACCAATAAAAATGTAAAGGACTACGGCCACCAGATAGTTTTGCTTGCCAAGAACAAAAAAGGATACCATAATCTGGCCAAAATGTCGTCCATTGCCTATACCGATGGTTTCTATTATGTACCACGCATAGACAAGAAAATTGTATCGCAATACAAGGAAAACATCATCGCCCTTACCGGAAACCTGTATGGTGAGGTCCCCTATAAGATATTGAATGTGGGCGAAAAACAGGCTGAAGAGGCCCTATTGTGGTGGAAAGAGCAGTTTGGTGATGACCTTTATATAGAGATGATGCGTCACGGGCAAGAGGACGAGGATCGGGTGAACCAAGTTTTGATGCAGTTTGGCAAGGAACACAACGTAAAATTGGTGGCGACAAACAATACCTATTATTGTAATAAGAAAGATGCTGAGGCCCACGATATTTTGCTTTGCGTAAAGGACGGGGAAAAGCAGGCTACACCCATAGGCCGGGGTCGAGGATATCGCTATGGCCTTCCAAATCAAGAGTACTACTTCAAGTCTTCAAATGAGATGAAGGAACTTTTTAAGGACGTTCCCGAGGCCATTCTCAACATAAAGGAGATTGTGGATAAGATAGAGCCCTTCAATCTGGCAAGCGACATTTTGCTTCCAAAATTTGATATCCCCAACGAATTCAAGGTAAATGAGGATGAATTGGATGGTGGCAAGCGCGGAGAAAATGCCTATTTGAGGCATATTACCATGGAAGGTGCGAAAAAACGCTATGGAGAGCTCACCGATCCCATTCTTGAGCGAGTGGATTTTGAACTGACCACCATAGAAAACTCCGGTTATCCAGGCTATTTTCTCATTGTGGAAGACTTTATCCGTGAAGCAAGGAACATGGGTGTCTCGGTTGGGCCGGGACGCGGCTCCGCAGCCGGTTCCGTGGTCGCCTATTGCCTGGGCATAACCAATATCGACCCCTTAAAGTACGATCTGCTTTTTGAGCGATTCTTGAATCCGGATAGGGTATCCATGCCCGATATTGATATCGACTTTGATGATGAAGGACGGAGCAAGGTCATGGACTACGTCATCAATAAATATGGAGCCAACCAAGTGGCCCAGATCATTACATACGGCACCATGGCGGCCAAATCTTCCATTCGGGATACGGCGCGCGTTTTGGACCTTCCTCTCAATGATGCCGACCGGATTGCCAAGCTCATACCCAATATGTCCAAACTGGACAAGATTTTTGGTACGGAAGAAGCCGATCTGAAGAAACGGTTTCGTTCCGATGAGCTGGAGAAAGTTCATGAATTGCTCAATATTTCGGAGGGGGATGATTTAGAGGGCCAGACCGTAAAGATGGCCCGTGTGCTGGAAGGTTCACTCCGAAATACGGGAATCCATGCTTGCGGGGTCATCATCACACCGGATGATATTACCAATTTTGTGCCTGTTGCCACAGCAAAAGATTCAGACCTGTATGTTACCCAGTTCGACAACTCCGTGGTGGAAAGTGCCGGATTGCTCAAAATGGACTTTTTGGGCCTAAAGACCCTTACTCTCATTAAGGATACGGTCAAAATCGTTAAGGCAAGGACAGGTATTGAGCTGGTTCCTGATGAGTTTCCCCTGGACGATGAAAAGACCTATGAGCTTTTTCAAAGGGGCGACACCGTTGGTATTTTCCAATACGAATCCCCTGGGATGCAAAAGCACATGAAAAACCTGAAACCTACGGTTTTTGATGACCTCATCGCCATGAATGCGCTCTACCGTCCCGGTCCTATGGAATATATTCCAAGTTTCATTGCCCGAAAACATGGCGACGAGGAAATCACCTATGACCTTCCCGAAATGGAAGAGTACTTGAAAGAAACTTACGGCATCACAGTCTATCAGGAACAAGTGATGTTGCTCTCGCAAAAATTGGCCGGTTTCTCCAAGGGCGATGCCGATGTGCTGCGAAAAGCGATGGGGAAAAAGATATTTGCCCTACTGCAAAAATTGAGGCCACAGTTTTTGGACGGAGGAGAAAAAAATGGCCATCCACGGGAGGTGCTCGAGAAAATTTGGAAGGATTGGGAAGCGTTCGCATCGTATGCCTTCAACAAGAGCCACTCTACCTGTTATGCCTATATCGCATACCAAACCGCCTATTTGAAGGCCCACTACCCTGCCGAGTATATGGCCGCGGTCCTGTCCAACAATATGAACGACATAAAACAGGTAACCTTCTTTATGGAGGAATGTAAGCGTATGGGATTGGTGGTTTTGGGACCCGATGTGAATGAATCCTATTATAAGTTTGCCGTCAACAAGGACAATGCGATTCGTTTTGGCATGGGTGCCATAAAGGGGGTTGGCCGTTCTGCGGTGGAAACCATTGTGGAAAACCGTAAAAAAGACGGCCCTTATAAATCTGTCTTTGACCTGTCCAAGCGGGTGGATTTAAGATCGGCCAATAAAAAGGCCTTTGAAAACTTAGCCCTGGCCGGAGGCTTCGACTCATTCACAGACACGCATCGGGCACAATATTTCCATCATGATGGTGATGGTATCAGCTTTTTGGAAAAGGCCATTAAATATGGTGCCAAGTTCCAGGAAAATGAGAATTCGTCCCAGGTCAGTCTCTTTGGGGAGGCCAGCGAGGTCCAAATTCCAGAACCCTTGGTTCCACCTTGTGAGGATTGGGGCACCATGGAAAAACTCCGCAGGGAAAAGGAAGTGGTGGGCATCTATATTTCGGGCCACCCCTTGGACGATTTCAAAAAGGAGATAAAGGCATTCTGCAATACCAACGTTTCTGTTTTTTCCAATTTGGATGACTATGTGAATCGGGAACTTTCCGTTGCGGGAGTGATCACCGATGTGCAGCACCGAATATCAAAAAATGGCAAAGGCTGGGGGCTCTTCACGCTGGAGGATTATACCGATACCCACGAGTTTCGGATTTTTGGGGAGGAGTACCTGAAGTTCAGACATTTTTTGATGATCAATTCCTTCGTGTACGTCAAAGCCTTTGTTCGAGAGGGCTGGGTAAATCGGGAAACTGGCAAAAAAGGAGAGCCCCGTCTACAGTTCAATGACTTTAAGCTGCTTCAGGATGTAATGGACTCTTTTGCCAAAAAATTGACCATTAAACTGGATATTGGACGCCTTCAGGAAAAGCGCATCCAAACCCTAAAAGACACGCTTAGGTCGTATAAAGGGGACCATCCGCTCAATTTTGTCGTGTATGAAATGGAGGATGAAATAAAACTGAAGCTTTCCAGCAGAAAACAAAAGGTTAAGATAAACAGTGAGTTGTTATCTGTTTTGGAAGCGAACGAGATTCATTATAAATTAAATTAGGCATAACCAAAGCCAATGGTGCCATAATTAAAATGAATGTAGTAGCGGTAAGGATGCTGGGCAATATTTGACTAACTTTGCGAACATTAAAATACAAAAGATGGCACTAGAGATAACAGACGAAACTTTTGAAGATGTAGTACTTAAGAGCGACAAACCCGTAGTTGTCGATTTTTGGGCGGCTTGGTGCGGTCCCTGTAGAATGGTTGGCCCCATCATCGAAGAGGTCAGCGCAGAATATGAAGGAAAGGCCGTGGTAGGAAAAGTGGATGTAGATTCCAATCAGCAGTATGCTGCGAAATATGGTGTCAGGAACATACCAACCGTATTGGTCTTCAAAAATGGAGAGATAATCAACCGTCAGGTAGGGGTATCTCCCAAAAAAGTATATACGGATGCCATAGATGCGGCATTGTAAAAAAAATCCCCTTTGGGATTTTAAAAAAGGTTTGGCAATTGCCAAACCTTTTTTGTTTTATCTTGGACCAAGATGGATTTAAGATCTGAACTTCACAGCGCCCCGCTGTTTCAAAACCTGGAGCTTTTGGCCCACCAGATTGTAGAGGGATTTATCAGCGGCATCCACAAAAGTCCGTTTCACGGATTTTCAGCGGAATTTGCCGAACATAAAATCTATAATCCCGGGGAAAGCACCAAACACATCGATTGGAAATTGTTTGCAAAAACGGATAGGCTCTATACCAAACGTTACGAGGATGAAACGAATTTGAGGTGCCACATGGTCTTGGACAACTCCGCTTCCATGTATTACCCAGAGGTAAAGAAGCTCTCCCTGAACAACCTAAACAAAATAGGTTTTGGCGTGCTGGCCATGGCCGCACTAATGCAAATACTGAAAAAACAAAGGGATGCCGTTGGATTGAGCATCTATTCGGACACTTATAACTTTCACACTACTGAAAAGAGTAGTGAAAGGCATTTTCAGATGCTCTATTCAAAATTGAACGAGGTTGCCCAGAACAGGGGTAAATCCGAAACCACAAAGACCTACACCTACCTGCACCAAATAGCCGAAAAAGTGCATCGGCGGAGTCTTATCATCCTGTTTTCGGATATGTTCCAGACCGAAACAGGGGAAGCTGAGCTTTTTGATGCCCTACGGCATTTGAAATACAACAAGCACGCTGTGGTACTGTTTCATCTTTTGGATAAAAAACATGAACTGGACTTCGCTTTTGAAAACACCCCCAAGCGATTTGTGGACGTGGAAACCGGCGCCCATATTGATCTATACGCAGAAAACATCCAGAAGGCTTACAGTCAAAAAGTAATGGAATATCAAAACAACCTGAAGCTACAATGCATAAGGTATGGCATAAAGTATGTGAATGTGGATGTCCAATCCAATTTTACCAAGGTATTGAACACGTTTATGACAGAGCAGCAAAAGTTTGTTTAAGCCGCTAATTTTTAAAAAAATGTTTTTTGAATCCGAATTGAGAGTGTATATTTGCACTCGCTTCTAAAAAAGCACTCGCAACAAGATTTTAACCTGACTGTTGTCAGGGTCCCTTAAAGGACAAAATCATTGGTCTGGTAGTTCAGTTGGTTAGAATACCTGCCTGTCACGCAGGGGGTCGCGGGTTCGAGTCCCGTCCAGACCGCAAATAAAGTTAATGCTTCCAAGCGATTGGAAGCATTTTTATTTTCTAGATGTACAGCATTTATGCAGGTCCTCTGCTAGGTTATCCATATAAACATTTTCAAAGTTTAAAACGGAGAAAGGTCTCAGAATTTATCTTGGGAAACAACTACCCTCCCTATCCCCGTTGGAGTCACTGAAATTTGATTTCACAAATCTCGAAATTGCCATTCCTATAACCGGTTATAAGTATTTTGTTTTCTATTGGAGACCAAAAAGGGAGGGTGTCGCCATCATTGTTGTTTGTAATTCTAACTTCATTGCTACCATCCTTGTCCATAACATATATTTCCGGCCTTGTTCCTTCCATTGATTTGACAAATACAATATTCTGGCCATCATTTGACCACGAGGGGGCAAAAATTATGCCTTGGCCAATTGGTCAATCTTATCTCCTGGCCCGTTTCTAAATTTATCCGATAAATTTCGTCATCTATATTATCTGTATCCTTTCTAGAAAAAAAGACTATTTCTTTTCCATTAGTGGACCATTTTGGATATAAGTTTCTGTATTCATTTTTTGTTAACCATTCAACTAACCTTCCTTTATTACCGAGCAGCACTATATTGCTTTTATTTTCATTTTCTTTCGTACTAACTGCTATTTTTTTTCCATTTGGAGAGTACATAGCGAATATAAACTCCAATCCTTTACCCCCTTTTATTATTGGTTTTTCCTTACCGCTCTTAATGTTTAAAGTGTACAATCCATTTCTGCCATCCCTGAAGGATTCAAATAATACCTTTTTACCATTCGGATGCCAGCTGGGCCTTCGGTTATCATTAGCGTTCATGGTCAATTTTCTTTCCCCGTTACCCCTATCATCCATTAAATATATTCCCCATTTTCCATTTCTTTTAGACTCAAAAAGAATCTGTTTACCATCTGGCGAATAGGAAGCATATCGGTCTTCAAAATCATTGTTGGTTAGAATCAATTCGTTGGTTGACCCATCTTGTGCCAAGATTGCGCTGCATACTACCGTTAAAATTGAGATAAGTACTGCTTTCTGCCCCATGTTTCTTAAAACTTTAATTTGAATCCCAAAGTAAAAATCAGTGCTGCTTTGGGTTTTTTAATATTTACATTCAGGACCATTGTCCTATTGTTCAATCCTCCCTAGAAAAGATAGCACAACATTCCAATTATCCTTAATATCACTTCCAACCCTTTCTTTTACAAGCATTGATGAGCCGTGTATGCCATTTTTGGCTATATAGGTTTTATGATCAAATCTTTTTGCCAATTCAAACTGAACTCTTGAGCTTTCATTTTCCAATTCATTAGCCGGTCGCAAAAGTAATAGAGGGATCTTCAAAGTTTCGAAGTACTCATCAGGTAGGCACTCTTTCATGGGTCCGCCCGATGCAGGAGAGAAGGCCAATACGCCATTGACATCACCCTGCCTTTTATTCGCCAATAGTATCGATAAAGAAGCACTATAACTACTCCCCCATAGGATTTTCTTTCCTATAAAGCCGGATTCAATCACAAAATCCAAAGCACTCTCAAGATTGTTATAGGCATCACAGTAACCATACCCATCCCCAATGTGGTTGCTTGGTATATTGGCCAGTGTCCTATTGCAACCTCCATAAGCCTGTCCACCCATTCTCTGGTCAATGGCTAAAACATTGAACCCCTTTTCAATTAGTCTGGGGATAATTGGTGAATACTCTCCCACTGCATTCGATCCACCTTGATGAAACAATAAAAGGGTAGTATGTTCTTTATCAATCTCATAAAGATCCCCGTATATCTTAATATCGTCTGTAGTATAAAAACTAATCTCACTTTTAACGTCGTTGGCATTGTCTTTAGGTTTATTACCTTCATTTTTACATGAAATCATTACCATAACGGGAATTATCAAAAGAGTAGCTGTTTTCAAGATTTCTCCTTTTTACTAATAACAGCAATGTCATTAACATAATTGAATATCACGGCAAACTTAATTTAAGTCGACTCTTTTTTTATGTGGAAAATACGGTAACCACAGAATGTAACTAAATACTAAAGTTCTTACTGCACAAATTTCTCTAACCAATTAGGCGTACACTTATTTGAACTTTGACCAGTAATTTCGCCCCTGAATAGAGTTGATTCAAATACACTAGTCATGACAACGCCAAAGAATGGTATAGAATTGAACGTTCAATTTTCATTACATATCTTCTTGTGCGTAAATTCAATATTTTTCTGCTTTCCCTAATAATTTGTCAGACCTATGCACAAAACTCCCTGCCAAAGAAAAAGTACTATACTAAATCAATTGGTTCGCTGGAAGCTCCAAAAATTGACGGTTCTATCGATGAAGCCGCTTGGAATTTAGTGAATTGGGAAGGAAATTTTGTCCAGTGGTTTCCAAATGACAATGAAAACCCAAAACTCAATACCGAATTCAAAATTATATATGATTCCAAAAACCTTTATATCGCAATTATGGCCTGGGATCCTGAACCAGATAAAATAGAAAAAAGGCTAGCGAGAAGAGACGATTTTGCAGGTGATTGGGTTGAGGTCAACATAGACAGTTACCGCGATTTAAGGTCTGGCTTTTCTTTTAATGTTACGGCAGCGGGAGTAAAGGGTGACGAGTTCATATCCAACAATGGGGTGAATTGGGATCCATCTTGGAATCCTATCTGGTATACAAAATCAAAAATTTTAGAAGAGGGTTGGAGTGCCGAAATGCAAATTCCTTTGACCCAACTTAGGTTTGGAGAAGACATGGAGCAAATCTGGGGCTTGCAGATTCAGAGAAGGCTATTCAGGGAGGCCGAACGTTCTTTATGGCAAAGAATAGCACAGGGAAATCCTGGTTGGATCAGTGAGTTTGGCGAATTACATGGCCTCAAAGATCTTGAATGGCAAAGGCAATTGGAAATTCAGCCTTATACGGTTACAAGACTAGAAAATTATAATATCAACAAAGACAACCCTTTTCGAGACAATAACGAGTTCAAGACCAGCTTTGGTTTGGATGGAAAATTTGGGGTTACCAACGATCTTACGCTCGATTTCACCATAAATCCAGATTTTGGACAGGTTGAAGCAGATCCATCTGCAATTGCCTTGGATGGCTTTGAAATATTCTTTAGGGAACAAAGACCCTTTTTCGTGGAGAACAAGAATATTTTTGATTATCCCTTAGCATCTGATAGATTGGACAATGTTTTCTTTTCAAGAAGGATTGGCCGCACTCCCCAACGTAACATTCCCATTGGCTCCCATGAATTTTTGGACCAACCTATAAACACCTCGATTATCGGAGCAGCCAAATTTAGCGGAAAAACAAAAGATGGATGGTCAATCGGGATCCTGGAAAGCCTAACGGATAAGGAATTTGCAAAAATATCCAGTGACGGCAATACCACAACAGAACTGATAGAACCCATGACCAATTATTTTGTCGGAAGGGTTCAAAAAGATTTCAACAAAAGGAATTCCTTTGTGGGCGGAATCTTTACCGCAACAAACCGAAATATTGAACGTGGGGTCGCCTTTTTAAGGGAGGCCGCCTATTCAGGGGGGGTTGATTTCAAACACCAATGGAAAGACCGGAAATATTACTTCGAGGGCTATGCAATATTCAGCCATGTAATAGGAAGTGAGGAGTCCATCTTGCTGACACAGCAATCCTTGGCCCATCTTTTCCAAAGAACCGATGCGGGCCATGTTGAAGTGGATTCTACCCGAACCTCACTGACCGGTACCGCAGGAAGATTTGAAGTCGGCAAGGCAGGTGGGGGTAATTGGAGCTATAATTCCGGCATTTTTTGGTCTTCACCAGAATTGGAGTTAAATGATATTGGTTTCCTGAGGCAAACCGATGAAATAAAGCAATACAACAATGTCAAATTGCAGAGCACAAAACCTTTTGGCGCCTTTAGGGAAGGAAATATTAGATTGAACCAGTTTACAACATTTGACTTTGAGGGAAATTACAATCGTTCACACTATGAGATGTTTACAACGATTTTTACGAATTCGTTTTGGAAATTTGATTTTAGAGCGGCACACAAACCCAGAATTTTTAGCAATACCTTCCTTCGAGGAGGGCCAAGGTGGAATTTATCAGGTGAAAACTACGCCGTAGTCTTCATAAATTCTGATAACAGGAAAAAGCTATTTTATAACTTTGGAGTCGTCTATTCAGAGGGTCGCCAAAATAATTTTAGTCTTTTTAATATTGGTGGAGGCATAACATACCAGCCCATTAATGCCTTTCAATTGTCAATTTCGACAGATTATGTAAGCAACCCCACACTCACCCAGTATGTTACTGAAAGAAATTTTGTGGAAACACCGAGATATATTTTGGCCACTATTGATAATAAGACCCTTTCTTCCACTATTAGGCTCAACTATACGTTCAACCCAAATTTGACACTTCAATTTTATGGTCAACCATTTGTTTCTCGGGTCAGGTTTTCGGATTTCAAATATGTAACAGACCCAATTGCAAAAAAACTGGAAAATCGGTTTCAACTATATAACGATAATCAAATAAGCTTTGACCAAGGCTACTCAATTGACGAAGATTTGGATGGCACCGCAGATTATAGCTTTTCCGATCCAGACTTTTCATTTGTTCAATTAAGAACGAACTTGGTATTGCGTTGGGAGTACATCCCTGGTTCAGAATTGTTCTTTGTATGGTCCAAGGCAAATACAGGGTTCCAAAATCCATCAGATGGACTATTGCAAAGCTTGGACAACCAACTGCTAAACACACAGGGAGACAACACATTTTTGATTAAGGCCACTTATAGGTTTAGATGACCTGCAATCTTTCCCTTAAAAAGAACTAAAACAATATTTAAAAATTACATGATATCACTAAAAATCAAATCAATGAACACAAAAGCCCTATTTTTTTATCTTCTTTTTTCAGGTATTTTTTGCCACATCCAACTTTTTGCCCAAAATCTGAGATATGACCATTCCAAAGAAATAGATGTGCAAGTTTGGGAACCCTTTAAAATAGCGTTCGACAATAACGATGCAAATACTTTTATCTCTTTGCATTCTGATGACATTCTTAGAATCACGAAGTGGGAAATTCGTAAGGGTGCAGACTTTAAGGAAAGAATATTATCTTCAATGGGCAAAGAAAATGCAATCCCTAGAAAGATTGAGTTCAAGTTTGAACATCGAATTTATTCAAAGGACATTGCATATGAAGTCGGATACTACAAAATTACGATGAACAAAGATTCTGAGTCGCCCAAGGATGTATACGGTAGGTTTCATATTGTACTGAAGCGATTGGATGGGGTTTGGAAAATCTGTCAAGATTGGGATGTAGCCGAAATTAATGGAGAAAAAATTGGCCCAAAAGATTATGAGCGACTTTAGGAAAAAGAATCAGGCCACCTATAAAGCGATTCTTGACCAAATAAATTGGAGAAAATTTATGCAGTCCATTTTGGCAATAGCCCTGTTCTATGCTGTTGTCAAAACGTTCAACTATAATTTGAAAAAGCTAATAGATGGGGAGGAAGTCTATTGGGCTCATGCGCTCATCCATAGCATTGGTATCACCCTAGTTTGGATTTTGCTAATCCCAATCATTTTTGTTGAATCCGTTAAGATTTTCTTCCATTCCGCCAAATGGATAATAAGGGTACGAAACCACCTTTTGATAGTAATCTTTATAGCCCCGCTTCATGCTTTCCTTTTTTTGACATTGAACTACTGGTTGCAAACGTATTTGGATTTATGGTTGCCCGAGAGAAAAAAAACGTATTATGAATACTTACAACGAGCCTTTCCCAACCAATCTGCCGATTCCGCTTTATTCTATGGCATAGTAGTAGGATTGTTGACAGCATACATATTATATCTAAAGAATATATCTGATGCAAAGCGACAAACGGTTATTGAAAAAAATCTTACAAAAACAAGGCTCACCAATCTAAGGTACCAACTTCAGCCACATTTTCTTTTCAATAGTCTACAGACAATTTCAAACCTATTTCACATTGACAAAAAGAAAGGAGATAAGGCTATTTCAAATTTAAGCGAAGTCTTAAGGTTTTCAATAAACCATTTGGAAGTTGATCTAGTAGGGCTCGACGAGGAAATTGAAATAACAAAAAAGTATTTGGATTTTCAAAAGTTGCGATATAGCCAAACTATAAGCTATGACTTCCAAATTAAGGGTGAAATTTCCAACATAAAGGTACCTTGTCTAATTCTTCAACCCATTGTGGAGAATTCCATTAAACACGGCTTTGAGGCCACAGGAGAAAAGACAGCGCTTGTAATTGAAATTGATTGCAATACCGAACATGTCAATTTTTTGATTAAAGATAACGGGCCGGGGTTTGAAAAAAAAGACACCTACCACAAGAAATCTGGAGGCCTTGAAAACCTTAAGGATAGGCTGAAATATTTCTATATGGAGAATTGCGAATTCGAAATATTGGATGTAGTGCATGGTAGCGAAATAAAAATGATCTTACCAAAAAAAGTAGAAAATGCCTCCGTATAGGGTTTTAGTGGCAGAAGATGAGAAACTTACTTTGGATAGAATTTCGGAAATTATAGACCAAAGTAATGACTTTAGAGTGGTTGCCAAAACTACCAATGGGCCTGAGACTTTGAGTACCATAAGATTACAGCAACCTGATGTAATATTTCTGGATGTTAAAATGCCCTTATTGAATGGCTTTCAAGTACTTCAACAATTAAGGTCCAGTGATTATAAAATTTTGGTGTTCATAACTGCCCACGATGAATTTGCTATCAGCGCATTCGAAAAAGAAGCCTTTGATTACGTTTTAAAGCCTTTTGATAATACAAGGATCAATTCACTACTACGAAGGCTCACCAAAAGAATGGAACAAATTGAAAGCTTTGATCAAGTGAAGTATCTCATGGTCAAGGATAAAAACGAACTCATCAAAGTAAATCTGAACGACATTATCTACATAAAATCAGAAAGCAATTACGTAAAAATCGTACTGGCCAATGGTGAGTACAAAAAACGAATTTCAATCTCTCAAGTACATAAGCATCTAAATGCTCAATTTATACGGATACATAGGTCTTATGTCATCAATGAAAATCAGATTGCGAGGATGAAGCATGTTGATCGGGGAGACTATTCCTTCTCAATGTCCAATCGCCATGTTGTTCAGTCATCCAATTCCTACCGGGAAGCCGTAAAAAGTATTCTCAAAAGCAATTTGACAATTAAAAAGAGTTAGTCTGTCCCAACTAAATTTAGAGAATGCCAAGCCTTTCATAAATTACTCTCATGAGAGATTATGGCATGAGAATTTCATTTATACTTTTTCTGTTTCTTATTTTTTCTTGTTCAACCGATTCCCAGGATTCTACTTTGGAAGAAGTCCCCATGGAAGAAATAAATCCTTTGGATGTTCAGGTGCAACAGGCTCGAAATATCATTCTGGAGGATATTGCAAACAAGGGAAACGCCTCAGATCTAAGGGTCTCATTTGAAAGGGCTCCAAATGAAGAAAATATCAAAGAATATCGTGTCATAATTGCAAAAACATCCACTACGTTGACACTTGAACTGGGTGAATCACTATCGCGGGATAGGTTTTTGACTGTTAATCCAAATGGTTCCAACGTCTCCCTATCACTTCCAGAAACACTATTGGATTCATCGGGAAATGTAATTTCAGAAGGAAACAGCTATACTGCCTATGTACTTTCCATAGCAGATGGCATTGCTGCAGGTATCAGTTCCCTATCGACTTCTTCAAATGCCCTAAATTTTCTAAATGAGCTAACCAAACTTGAAAATTTGATCCTTGAGGAAATGGGGGTGTGGAATATTAATGCGCTTGCGGTGGCAACGGTTGAAAACGGAACCATTACATATGCAAAGGGTTTTGGAATACATAACCAGCAAGACGGGATTTCAACAAGTGATAACACATTATTTGTAACCATGTCTCTTGCTAAATTAGTTGTAGCGGTTGCCGTGATGCAGCAGGTTGACTTAGGAAATATTGACCTAGACTCCGATGTTAGCTCTTACATTGGTTTTGACCTAAGACATCCTAATTTTCCAGAGGTTACAATAACCCCACGGATGCTTATGTCACATCAGGCTGGGTTGGCAAACCCTGACGCTAGTGAAATCCCAGAATTGAACCTGTCTTATCAAGCAGGTACCGCCCCTGCCCTATCGGAATGGATTCCTGATTATTTGGTACCTAGTGGACCAAATTACAATCCGCTGATATGGAAAGAATTTGCTCCAGGAACGGGTAACCATATCAGCTCTAATGTAGGCATGAGTATTTTGGCATATGCGGTGGAAATGGTAAGCGGGCAAGATTATAGGAATTATACCGAAAACAACATTTTCATTCCATTGGGGATGATAAATACAAAACATCGCATGGGTCAGCCTGGCAGTTATGAAGACGCTTTGCTTTCTGATAATTTTAGTGCGTCTGGCAACCTTTTGCTGGAGTATTTGGGCAGCCCTGTATATCCTTCCGTGTTTTTGAGAACTTCAGTAATGGAATGGAGCAATTTCTTGATTATGGTTCTCAACAAAGGGCTTTATGAGAACAGTAGAATTCTCAATGAAGCCTCTATTGACGAAATGCTTCAAATCGCTTACCCGAATGCAAATTTGGCTTTTGGTTCTGGTGTAGGCCTAGTATGGAGAAATAACTTTAATAACTGGATTGGACATACGGGAGGTGGGTTCATTACCTCAAGTACTGATGTAAACCTAGGTTTGGGTAAAGGAGTTATTATATTATGTAATCAGCGGCAGGCTTTTACAGTTTCTCCTGACATTACCAATGGAAAAATTTATTGGGCAATCCATAAATATTTAGAAACAACAAATATTGAATAATGAAAGAACTGTCTAGAAGTAGCTTTTTAAAAACATCAGGGCTGGTGATTGCCGGCTGTGCGATAACTCCTTTATCTGCCAAAAGTGTGTTTTTTGATAATGAATTTAACAGTGTTAGTAATGATTTGTTTTCATTGGAAGAGATAAAGGAGTTTGTTTTTGCGGCACATTCAGATTTTGAGAAAACCAAAAGAATTATCGAGGATAAACCCTTAATTCTAAATTGTACCAATCAGGCCCAAAGAGGAGATTTTGAAACTGCCATTGGGGGCGCGGCCCACATGGGCAGAAAGGATATAGCCGATTTGTTGTTATCAAAAGGTGCCGTAATGGACATTTTTAGTATGACATTTTTTGGACATATAGAAATGGTAAAGCAATTAATTGGTCTGAACCCGCAGTTATTAAATGCTCCTGGGCCCCATGGCTTTACCTTGTTGCACCATGCCAAGATGGGAAAACATAAAGAATTTGAGAGTTGGTTGATTGAGAAGGGTCTTGTGGTAGATATGTTTAAAGATTTTTTTAAGTAATCGCCCCATGGATATGGTTATAATTTATTAGATGGAAGAGACCATAGCCCTATTGGAAAAACTGTTGATTTTAGGATATGACCATATTTCCGGTTCCTCACCATTCGAATTCAAAAAAAAGCCAACTCACGGAAAATGGTCGAAGCAGGAGATATTGGGCCATCTTATTGATTCTGCCATAAACAACATCCAAAGATTTACGGAAATTCAATTTGAGCATTTGCCCTATTATATAAGAGATTATAACCAACGTGAATTGGTAAAGGCCAATGACTATCAAAATTCAGAAACCAGCGAGTTGGTACAACTCTGGATGTCACTAAATGGGAGAATCAAGAGTTTAATGAGGCAGCAAACTGAAAAAACTTTGGGTTATCCAATTGTGCTTTCAAATGGCACCATAGCTGATTTGAGGTTTTTAATGCAGGATTATGTTACCCATTTGGAACATCATCTTAATCAGATAAGAAAATAAAATAATCAATAGGCTGAATTAAAACTCCTTTATGCCAATATAAACTGGGTAAGGAAAGCTTGTTGCAAAAGTAATTCGATTATCCATTATATAATAGAGCTGTTATGCTAGATTTTAAATGCGCCTTCGTTTTGTTGATTTTTGGTTGGGCCAATTGTATAGGTCAAGAGAATGGCACTTTGACCAGACAGGGAACCCTTGGAGCTTCAATAAGACCGGTCGTTGAAAGTGTCGGCGCAAAAATAACGGCTACGACCAAGGATGGATTTGCTGACCGAAATGGCATGAAAGTCGGTGATTTGATCCTAAAAATTGACAGTATCTACATAAAAGACAGGAAATCCTATTACGAGGCCCTTAGAATTTTAAGAAAAGATGTCAAGGTCAATCTCTTAATTGAGCGAAATGATACCATAATCAAAGTCCGAGGAATCATTCCTGGTATCCCCAAAGAAAAATTTGAAAATTCTGAGGTGACATACATGCCCATTCTCCTTTCTTCAGGGCACAGAGTGCAAGGAATTGTAACAAAACCTAAAAGAACGACAGGAAAGGTACCTGGTATTTTCTTTGTCAGGTGGCTAAGTTGTGATCCTGTTGAAATCATTCCCGAGAGCTCCCCTGTAGGGATACACTATTTATTGGAAGAATTTATAGAAAATTCAGGCTACGCAGTTATGAGGGTGGAAAAACCGGGACTTGGTGACAGCGAAGGCCCACCCTGTGCCTATGTCACCTTTCAAGAAGAACTTGAAGCCCACAAGGAGGCCTTAAGAGCTTTTATGAATCTTGACTATATCGATAAAAATAATATCATAATTATCGGTCAAAGCAACGGCGCAGCCTACGCTCCTTTAGTAGGGGAAGAATTTGACATTAATGCCTACGTAATCTCGGGTGGGTGGTCAAAAACGTGGTTCGAGCATATGCTTGAGATTGAGAGGAACAGATATGAATTGCTTGGCCACTCTCCAGCAGAAGTCTCGAGAAGGCTGAAACTAGTTTCAGAACTGTATACCGAAATTTTAATCAAAAAGAGACAACCCATTGATGTTTTGACCGAAAGGAACCATCTTAGCGATGTTTGGCAGTGGGGCCCTGATCATCAATATGGTATAACCATTGAATACCATCAGCAATTGCAAGACCTTAACCTTGCAGAGGCCTGGAGCAAAGTTGGTGTCCCCACCTTAGCAATTTATGGTGAATTCGACTGGATTATGAACAGGGATGACCATTTGGAAATTACTAAGCTTGTAAATCGAAACAACCCAGACTTGGCTTCATTCATTGAGATGCCAAAAATGAACCATAGCTTGTTGTTCTATGAAAGTGTGGAGGAAAGTTTTAAGAACTTCGGGGCCGGTCAATACGATTCAAAAGTCTATGAAACCATAATGAACTGGTTAAAACAAAAACTTTAAAGGCAATGGATTTGAAAAGGTCACTTATGCTTTTGATTTTTTTTGGCGCAATAAACTTTCTTTTCACACAAGTCGCTGAGGTAAAGGAGATTGAGAAAATCACCAACATCGAAAGCTCATATCCTTATTGGTCTCCAGATGGTAAAAAAATTGTTTTTCAATCTGATAGACTGGATAACGATACCGAAATATATGTTATGAATGTTGATGGTAGCAATCTTGAAAGGCTCACTTTTGTCAAAGGTTTTAATGGGTCCCCAATTTGGTCTACCAATGGAAAACACATTGTTTTTTCTTCTATGAGAGATGGAGGCAATCATGATATTTTTATCATGAAACTTGATGGAAGTGAGCAAAGAAATTTGACCAATCATCCCGCCTACGACGGACATCCAAATTTCCCGCCCGATGGACAAAGAATCATATTCAACAGCAATCGGATAATGGGATTGGAGAACTATGAAGGGTCTGTATTTACAAGAGATTCCAATGTTGAACTTTATTAAATGGATTTAGATGGTAGAAATAATAAGTCGTGTTACCAACTATTATAGCTGGGATTCTTATCCCGATATTTCACCTGATGGAACAAAAATCGCTTTCAGAAGAAGAACCGAAGACGATATCATGGGAAGGAAAGTAGGAAATTCAGAGGTGTTCATTGCCGATAGGGATGGTGGTAATGCTCATAACATATCCAATCATCCAGAGCATGACGGTTGGCCTTCTTGGTCACCGGATGGAACAAAAATCGCTTTCGCTTCCGAACGGGAAAGAGAAAAAAATTGGCAGATCTACACTATTAATATCGATGACACAGAATTGAAAAGACTGACCACTTTTGATTCCCAGCATGCCGAATTTGCCAAAGCACAATGGTCAACTGATGGCACCAAAATAGTCTGTACCAGAACCAAGGATGGTAACGTGGAACTATTCATAATAACACTATAAATACTTTATGAAAAGAACAGGTGAATATACTTTGTTGCTATTTTTTTTAATCTGTTGCCCAATCGCTATGGCTCAAGAAACGATTCGAGAATTAAAAACAAACAACGCTTATCCAAATCTTTCAAATGATTCGCAACTACTGGTATTTCATAGTGACATCTCAGGAAACAATGAAATCTATATCAGCGACCTAACCTTGGGAATCACCAAACAGTTGACAAATAATCCAGCAAATGACCGAACGCCCAGCATCTCTCCCGACAAATCAAAAATAGCATTTGTAAGTACCAGAAATGGTAACTACGATATTTTTTTAATGGACATTGACGGAAAAACCCAAAGAAACATTACAAATGATAGTCTGTCGAAAGATATACATCCCTATTGGTTTCCCAATGGGAAGAAATTGGTGTTCAATTCTACTGCTCGAGGAGAGGACTATGATATCTATTCGTATTCATTGGTTAACAAAACAATTGAAAAGCTAAGAACCAGCCCAGGAGAGAGCACCCATGGGCAAATTTCTCCAAACGGCCTTAAAATGGTCTTTAGAAAATATTTTAAGGAAATTGATGAAACCAACTCAGAAATTGTAATTCTTGATTTTGAAACTGGCATAGAGCAGAGAATTACAAATAATGCCGCATTCGATTCCCATCCCATTTGGACCAATTCAGGAAACCAAATAATATATGTCTCAGATTTGGATGGCCCAGAAAAATACCACACCAGTATTTTTATGTATGATATTAAAAGCCAGTATACTTCGCAATTGACCAAAAGTAAAGATGAATATAGAGATTTGACCCCGGCTTTTGATGCGATAAACAAAAGGGTCTTATTTACCAGACAATCTGCCGATAGAAGTAAAGCGGATGTATTATCAATAAAATATTACTAGAAAATGAATTTACTTAGATTGATAATCGTATTAAGCTTGTTTTGTCAAATATCGTTTTGTCAGAATTCAGATTTTGAAGAAGACATCGAAAATCTTCTAAATGCTGTTGGGGGGACCAAGTTTTGGAAAGATGCAAAGGGATTTCATATGTTGGAAATTGCCCACTATGCTAATCTTAAATTGCCCTTGGTTCGAGAGTTTTGGGTTGATTTTCAAAATCCACGGATTCTTCAAAAAACGTATGGAAATGGTGCAAACTCTACACAGGCCCTGAACATTGATAATGGTTGGACTATCACAAAAGGTCAATTAGAAGTCTGGGACGATGAAAAAGTAAATAATTGGAAATCATTTTGGCCTGGTATTCCAACTAGAATCTTTCATTTACTTGCCATCAAAGACCCACACCTAAGTTATTTGGTTAAAGAGGATAGAATAGACTTTTTTATTGACAATGCATTTGTTGTCTGGATTTCATGTGATCTCAATGGAAATCCGGTTGCATACGGAAGGTCAAATAATCATGCGGAGACCCATTTTCTTGGAAAGATTATAAAATATGGCAATTTGAACCTCTGGGACTCTGCATATGAACCAGGTGGTCAATGGTGGGTTCAGATGATTGATTATGTTCTTTTAAATGATTTTACCATTGATTTTGAATCCAATCAATAATTGTGATGAAATGCATTTACCGTGTCAGTGGTATCATTAGTTAGAGAAGTTCAAGCGGATACATACTTGTTTTCACATTGTCTCCGCAGCAATACCGCCCGTCAAATCATAAATAGGCATAGCCCTATAAACATTTTCAGAATTTTCAAAAGAATCAGAGGAAAGAATCTAGGTAAATATTAATGATTCTTCACATTGATGTCATATTCGCCCCTGAATAAAGTCTTTCTATATTAAAACACGCTTGTTATTTCCCTTAAAAAAAGATTTTAGTGCTTCATAGATACCTATTGTCATATATCCTTTGTAAAAATATAAAGGGATATTCTATTTGGAGAACTATATGATTAGTCTACTTGACAACCACAAGATATTCATTAAAGAAGGAAGGAGGTACTTTTTTATCAAAGTGGAGAGTATAAAATATATCATGAGCTCAAATTATCATGCTGAGGTTTACACCAAAAGTGGCAAAAAACATATCGTTCGGATAACCATGTCTGATCTCATTGCCACACTGAGCACCAAGAATTTTCTTAGAGTAAATAGGTCGGCAATTATAAATGTAGATGAGATGAAAGAAATAATAAGCGAAGGACAGGGAGACTTTAGTATTATCATGAATGACAACACCAATTACGTGCTGAGCAAAAACTACAAAAAGAGCTTTTTTAAATCTCTTGGAATACGTAGCTAGAAATTAAACTTCAAAAAGTAGTGGGTTCTCTGCAAAAAGTAGCCCTAAAAAAACATATTCCAAAAAGCTATTCCTATTACAATTTTATTTATCCCGCAATTGTAAAGGTAGGGCGGTGAGAGGCCTTACTTCTTCTTGGAACAATCCATAAGGTTTTGTTCTCATTTTTTGAAGTTTTTGAATTAGCTATCAAACGCATCTCCTGCCCGCCTTTCTCAGTTGCACTGACTCTATTAATTACTAACAAAACTTTAATTCTATGAAAGCAAACAAGCTTTTTGGGGCACTCATCATGGTGCTTTTGTGTTTTGCAACAGCGCAGTCCCAAGAAAAAACGGTGTCCGGTACTGTGTCCGACCAGAGCGGCCTACCGTTGCCAGGGGTGAACATCTTGGTACAGGGCACTTCCACTGGAACTCAAACCGACTTCGATGGAAATTATGTCATTTCGGCCAGTCAGGGACAGGTACTCTTGTTTACCTATATAGGCCAGCGACAGGAACGTCGTACCGTTGGCGCAGCCGATGTTGTCAACGTGCAGATGCAGGAGGACGCCCAAGCCCTCGAGGAAGTGGTCGTGACCGCCCTTGGTATCAAAAGAGAGAAACAGGCGCTCGGCTATGCCGTGGCCGAAGTAGGCGAGGAGGACCTGGAGCAGCGAGCCGAGGGTGATGTCGCCCGGGTACTGCAAGGCAAGGCCTCGGGTGTACAGATCACCAATCAGAACGGGCTCTCAGGTTCCGGTACTAACATCATCATCCGCGGGCTATCAACCTTCAGCTCGTCAAACCAAGCCCTGTTCATAGTGGATGGGGTACCCTTCAGTACCGACACCAACTCCCAAGGCCGCGGTGGCGACCGACAGGACTTTATCAACGGCAACAATGGTTCGTCAAGGTTCCTTGACCTTGACCCGAACAGCATCGAGAGCGTCAATGTATTGAAGGGCCTTGCAGCCGCAACACTTTACGGTTCGCAGGGCCGCAACGGGGTCATCCTAATAACGACAAAAGGGGGCAGCGCACAGTCCGGTCCAAAGAAGACCGAAATCACCGTGACCTCCTCATACTTTATCAACGAGATTGCCTCGCTGCCCGATTACCAGGACCAGTACGGGAATGGTTTCGACCAGAGTTTCGGTTGGTTCTTCAGCAACTGGGGGCCGAGCTTCGATCGTGACGGTATCTCTGGGTGGGGCAACCAACCGCTTATCAATGAACAAGGGACCTTGGCGCATCCATACTCCACATCGACAGCAGCCATACAGGCGGCCTTCCCGGAGTTCCAGGGGGCGCGCTACGAATGGAGGCCCTATGATAGTGTCGAGAAGTTCTTCCGCCAAGGGGGTGTCGCCTCTTTGAACGTGAACGTCCGTGGTGCATCCGATGACGGGAAGATATCCTATAACGTGAACTATGGTCACCTGAATGATAAGGGCTTCACCCCGAACAACAGTGTGATCCGTAACACATTGAGCGTCGGTGGCAACGCCGCGCTCTCGAACAGGTTCACTGCCAGCGGTACCTTGAACTTCTCACGAACCAAGTTCGTATCGCCACCTGTGGCGCTGAGTTTGGGCAACGGCGCAACCGGTACAGGTTCATCAACATTTGGAGACCTTTGGTTCACCCCAAGGAGTATCGATGTACAGGGATTGCCCTTTCAAAACCCGATTACAGGAGGCAGCGTATATTACCGACAAGACAACTCTATACAACATCCTTTGTGGACCATAGCCAATGCGGAATCTTCACAAGAGACCAACAGAATCTTCGGACAGGCCTCGCTGCAATACGATATTAACGATAACCTCAACCTTATCTATAGGGCGGGGCTTGATGTCTACAGTGAGAACAACGTGAACTTCCAGAATAGGGGCGGCATCAACAGCAATAGCAATAGTGTTTTATTGGCCAGTGGTTTCTATGAGACCTGGAACAACACCAACACTATCTGGGACCACAACCTGGTTTTGAATGGTGATTACAATATCACCGAGAAGATTGGCTCTACATTTAACGTCGGGGCGACCTCAAGAAGGGAGATTTTTGACCAAAATGGGGTAAGTAGTAATGCCCAGCAAGTATTTGGGGTATTGCGGCACTTCAACTTCTTGAATTCCTTGCCCATACAAGCTTTTGAGGAACGTAATCTCGCGGGTGTCTATGCACAAGCGGATTTCGACTACGACAACATGATCTACTTGACCCTGGCGGCTAGGAACGACTGGGTGTCGAACTTTGCCCGTGAGAACCGTTCGCAGTTTTACCCCAGTGCGAGTCTCGCATTCATCCCGACCAATGCCTTTGAAGGTTTGAAATCGGAGAACGTGCTGAACTATTTGAAGATTCGTGCAGGTTTCGGTTCATCGGCGAACTTTGAGTCGACCGCCTATCCCATTGCACAAACCTTGTTCTTGGATGTTAGGGATGCCCAAGACGCCACGGGCACCAATATTGTATCGAATACCACGGCCGGCCGTTTCGGCAACCCCGACCTCAAGCCCGAAGTATTGGAAGAAATCGAGCTTGGTATCGAGTCCCGCTTCTGGAACAACCGCATCACCTTGGACGCCTCGGTGTACCAGCGCAATACTAGGGACCTTATCCTCGACAGGCCCTTGGATCCCGCAACTGGGAATACGGTGATTGCCACCAACATCGGTGAGATAGAGTCCGAAGGGGTAGAGATAGACCTTGGGGTCAATTGGATACGATCGGATAAAGAAGGTGGTTTTGATTGGAGTACCAATGTAAACTTTACGGCCTATGAGACTACTGTCGTTGACCTTGGCCTTGACACAGACCTTGTGGTCTACTCAGGCTTTACCAATTTGGGCAATGCAGCTATTGAAGGTGAGCCCTTGGGCGTTCTTTATGGTGATAGGATTCAAAGGGATGCCAATGGCAATTTTGTAGTGGGTGGAAACGGATTTTATGTCCAGGACGCCAATAATGGTATTATCGGTGATCCGAATCCGGATTGGACCGCTAATTTGAGGAACAGTATTTCTTATAAAAACTTCACCCTTGGTTTCCAATGGCAGTATGTCCAGGGAGGGGATGTCTCTTCAGCAACGGTATCCACTCTTCTGGGGAGAGGATTAATTCCTGAAACCTTGGATCGGGAGAACACCTTTATACTACCCGGTGTGGATGCCAATGGTAACCCGAACCGTCGGCAGATCAACAACTCGGACTACTATTTCAGTAACGTATTGTTCGGACCCAGTGAACTCCAGGTCTATGATGCGACGACCATCCGTTTGCAGGAGGCGTCCCTATCATACTCATTACCTAAGAAGTTCCTTGACAGGACACCTTTCGGCAACCTAACCTTTACTGTATCCGGCCAGAACCTATGGTTCCGTGCCGTCAATACGCCCAAAGGGGCCAATTTCGATCCAAACACGGCCGGACTCGGTGTGACCAACGGACAGGGCTTTGACTTCTTGAACGGTCCAAGCTCAAGAAGATATGGGTTAAGTGTAAAAGCAACATTCTAAAATAAAAAAATGATAGTGATGAAAAAATTGAACAGATATTTGATTTTGGCCCTGTTCTCAGGGGCGGTCGCCATGACCTCCTGTGAGACCGCGGACCTGGATATCACAGAGAACCCGAATGCCCTTGTACCAAACCAAGCCAATCCTGAATTCTTGTTGGCTTCCATCCAAGAGGATTTTATAAGGCACTTAGAAGGAGTAGCTGCAACTGAGGATAATTTCCAAACCGGTAATGATGGTCTTTTCGAATTTGGTATGGAACTGGTACGCACCGCCAATCTAAATGGAAGGAACTACCAAAGTACTTTTCAAGGCATTGACGTAGACGATGAATGGACAAATGTCTATAGAGGAATTTTAGCTGATATAAAGGCTATGGAGCCCTTAGCTCAGGAAGCGGACTTAACCCATCATATTGGCATTGCCCAGTTTATAGAGGCCTATACAATGAGCTCAATGGTCGATTTCTTTGGCGATATTCCGTATTCTGAATTCGGCAGGTTGGAAGAGGGTATCCAGAACCCTGTTGCAGATCCGGGTGCCAGCATTTATGATGCCGCCCTGGTATTGCTGGATGAGGCCATCACCAATTTCAAAAGTATACCCGCAGCCGACCCCATTAACGACCTCTACTATGGCAATGACTATGGCCAATGGGAGCGCGCTGCCAATACCTTGAAGTTGAAACTTTACCTACAGCGCAGGTTGGTGGATGAGAATGCGATGGCCAACTTCAATGCAATTATCGCCTCTGGCAACTACATCCAGGACACGGCCGATGACTTCCAGTTCAACTGGCCCGCCACAAGTGCAACAAATCCTGACAATAGGCACCCCAGGTATGGAATCAATTATGCCGTGGCTGGTGCTGGAGACTATATGTCGAACTGGTTGATGAATTTGATGAATACTACTAACGACCCGAGAATACGTTTCTATTTTTATCGTCAGACACCCACAGTTCCGGGCGCCGAGATCCCGCCGGATGAACAACTACTGGCATGTTCCTTAACTACTCCGCCACCACATTACGTGGCAGGGGGCTTTACCTTCTGCTGGCTAGACGATGGATATTGGGGTCGTGACCATGGGAATGCAGAAGGCACTCCTCCAGATGGGCTGTTGCGAACCACATGGGGTGTATACCCAGCAGGTGGTCGATTTGACGACAGCAGCTTTACCGCAATCGCCCAAGGTCCGGCATCCGCCGGAGCTTCTGGGGCAGGAATCTCTCCCATCCTAACAGCTTTTATGGTAGATTTTTGGCGGGCAGAAATGGCCTTGGTTACTGGGGATATAGGTGCTGCCCAGAATCATTTGGTAAACGGGGTAACGAAACAGATTGCCAAGGTGAGGTCGTTTGGAGCATTAGACACCGCTGCCGATTTGAGTGTTGCACCTACAGATGGAGAGGTTACGAGTTACATCAATTCGGTGAACAGTGCATTTGCTTCCGGAACTATGGAGGATAAATGGAATGTATTGGGTGAACAGTTCTTGATAGGCTCTTTTGGCAACGGTGTAGATCCTTACAATTTCTATAGAAGAACGGGTTTCCCGAATACGGTACAGCCCAATCTCGAACCAGATCCAGGACAGTTCATCCGATCATTCTATTATCCAGAGGTTTCTGTCAACGCGAACTCGAACATCTCGCAGAAGTCGACCAATGCGGAACCTGTTTTCTGGGATACCACCAGTGGGCCACCGGCAAATTAAAAATAAGTTATGGACACAAAATTCAAATTCATGAAAAGAACAAGGATATTTTTTATGGCACTGTTGGCGCTGGCCACAGTGTCCTGTAGCGATGATGACAAAATCATTGATAACCTATTTGAAACTGTTGAAAGTGGTGCAGTTTTAAGAACGGTCAAAGTAACTGGTGGAGCCCTTGACGTATTGGACACCTCTGCAACCACCACAGTGGAAATAGAAGAACAGGATGTGGAGAATGGCGGCTTGCTCTCAGAGGTACGTGTTTTTGTAAATCTGACCGATAATACCCCAGATGCAACCACAACAACGAGTGAGTCGATATTGACCACCATCCCTGCAGCTGACTTTTCCTCAGGTCCTTTCGGCCTCCCCAGGGGAAGTTTTTCGGCCACTTTGGGTGAGATGGCCGCTGCCCTGGGCATAGCACCGGGCGATTACAACTGTGGAGATGCATTCGTTCTTCGTTTAGAGCTGGTTCTTACCGACGGCCGCGCTTTTTCTTCTGCTGATGTAACCAGTACGGTACAAGGGGGATCCTTCTTTTCTTCACCCTTTCAATATACTGTAAACCTGATTGCTCCGTTACCCTCAGACGACCTTTATACCGGTAATTACCAGTTGACACAGACAGCCCCAGGTATTTTCGGGGTTTCTGATTACCAAGATGGAGTGTATACCGTGACCACCATAGATAATACCACGAGGCAGATAAACAACGTGCCATTTTTTCCAGCATTTGGGCCTTTCGGTCCCACAAATATCCAGTTTCAGTTTGTATGTGGAGAAATTATATTTATACCCGGTCAAGGTGTGAGTGGCGTAGGCTGCAATAGTTTAATAAGTAATGGACCAGCAATCATTAATGCAACTTATGACCTGGCAAATCCCGATGATAGCGATTTTACCATCCACTTCACTTCTGATGAAACTGATGACTGTGGCACGGGAACGGCACAGGCGACAATTCGATTGACTAAGGTTTAGGTTGAACAAATAAGTCATCAGGTTGGATTGTAAATCGGTTTTGGGCCTTGTTGTTTTTTTAAACCAACAGGGCCCAAACCTTTTACTACTTCTAAAACATTAAAGCTAAATGGTCCCTGAAAATGGTAAGCCTTTGATTTGATATATTAAAAATGAGGACAATGAGCATGAATTTTTTACTTCGCCAGGCTTGCATCCGGTCTCAGGAGAAACATTACAAAAATCACACCCCGTATCATTCAAATATGCTTTCCTATACATCGATGTAAAAGGGAATTATTTGTTTAATAATAATTTAATCTGGTTTCAATATTGTTAAGCCTTGTTAAAAGGTGATAACCGCTGTGTTCATAAAAAACCACCCTTTGGCAAGCTATGAAAACCAAAAGAATTTTCAATACTTGACCCCGATAATAACCAGTTTACAGTTGAACAAAGTATATAGAAAACCGCGCCTTGCCAGCATTGGCAATGACAATCTCGGGATAAGTATTAAAAAAGAGTCCCGGAAAGTTAAATAACCAATAGTCGGTCAAGAAAGTGGTAATAAATCCTCTACCCCTATGGCTGAAAATATCGGCAAATATGTTGGTTTGGCATGGGTACTTCTGATCAATCCGCTTGGGATTGAAACTGGTGAACCCGTTTTACCACAGGATCAATGGCCTCCTTGTCCATGAAATCAAATCCTTTACGTTCTTGTTTTCTGGCTTCCGGATCTTTGTTGAACATTGATCCAATCATCAACATTACTTTATCAAAAAAAGTAAGCTTCTTTCGAATTTGCCTGCCCCGCAGTGCCACATGGTACATCCTTGAAACAAAACGCTTTGGCAAGCTGTTTTCAATCCAACCATTAAGCCTCTCCCCAGCGGGAGCGCCCGATACCGAAAAGAAAACTATGGGCTTGTCCTCAAAATGCACCAAATGCTTTCTAATCCATTTGCGGATTAAAACCTTGAAGTAGATAATTGGACTGCCAATTATCAAAAAGTCGTACATGGCTGGATCGGTCCGCTCATTTTTGACATCGAATATGGGCAAACCTGTAGCTCCCGCTATCCAATCCGCATATTGCTTTGTGCTTCCATATTTACTACAATAAAAAACTGCGCCTTTCATAGCATATGCTGTTTTGGTTCGATTGTAAAAGTACTTTTAGGTAATGAACACAAGAATGATCGGCATCACCCTCAAGATTTTTTTAAGTTCCACCCTTCCATCCCATAAAGGTTGAAGCTAAACCGTATGAATGCCTTTTAACAGCCTGTTTGATGTCGTTATCCATATCCGTTTTCATTTTTCGCTTTGGCCCTTACAACTATCGGACTACCATTAAACAGTACAGGTCACATGCTGTTCCATCTTGGATTGGTAGTATTTCAGACTGTAGGGGTCACCAAGATCAATGGGTTGTTTTCCAAGTTAGTGGCATGGACATTCATTATTGTTTCTCTACGTTATATGTGATGGTCATCAGGTTAAACTTGCCATATACAAATTCACCATCTGGGTAATGCCAAATGGCTTCTCCGTAGGTCGGGAGGATATGGCCATTGATTTCTTTATAGTTCCCTACGGGTGTTGAAAACGGAAAAGTCTTCATTTCCGATACGGCTATCCGATCCTCCGAAACAAAATTGACCAGCCGCCCTTTTTCATTGAAATATAACACTGCCGAAATACGGCAACCATTATTGGTAAAAACAGCTCGCGCGGAAAACGCGTCAAGCTCTTCCCATTGGATGCGTTCATCGACAAGTGCAGCTGGCGCGAACAGGCACATATCATTGAAAAAAGTGACCGTTTCGGTGGGAAACATTTCTGGACCGTCCATTTTTGCAACGGAGAACAACGATAATAGTTTTATGAGCATACTTGCGCCGTCCGTTGCATACCGATGATAACCAGCAGTGGGCAAGCCCGAAACTTTGGCCTTCATAAAGAACAACCGGGTGGGGTCTTCCACGAAATTGTACTGTTCCGAAGTGAACGAAAACCAGTCCTTCCCCTTGTCCCGCATTTGCCCTTCGAAGGTTATCCTAAAGTTGAATACTTTTGGTTTACCCACTATCCCCACGTAGCTCAGGTAGTTCTGCACTGGTGTTGGCAGATGTTCTAGGTCTTTCTCGGTAATCAACTCCTTCACCTTTGGCGCTGACCGCATTGCCAAAAAAACATCTTCGTGGTACTGATTTTCAAAACTGGTATTTGCCCATGCAACTATTCCAATAATGAGGATTATGATATTGGCTATAGTACCGAACTTGGAATCCTTCCAGAACATTATAATCAGCAGCTGCGATAATACCACAGCGACAATGGATAAAATTGGCCAGAAGTCTTTCTTTATAAAGTAGAGTACCGCGGAGATAACAAATAGCAGTCCCGTTAACAGCCAAAGTATCCCCAAAGGCTTGGGGATATCTTTGGTCAACTGCTCCATATTGCCAAGATCCAATGCTTTGGCAAAACCCATAAAATGGATAAGACCGTGAATCAGAATTAGCATGAAGAATACTGCTCTCATGGTGTTTGCTATGTTAGAATGCTTTGGCAATGCCAACACCAAAACTGAAGTAGTTCAGGTCCGCATCTATAGTTACCGTTCCAATTTCGATATCCCTTGACAGGGCCCGATAACCCAACTGGGGGCGCAACTTCCAATTGCTTCCCAAATCTACCTGAACCCCGGCACCTACTTCCCAACCAAGGCCATGACCAGAATCTGCGTTAATATCGCCGGCATCGTTCTCTACCTCAATGTGATTGTAGATCCCCCCTGCTCTTACCAAGTAGGAAAGATTTTCTGAAGCTCCAATAGGATGGATGAATTGCAGACCAAATGTATATCCTGTAACATCAAAATCCGTATCCTCAGGGCCGGGAAAAGTGAGAGCAATATCACTATTGAATGTATTATATCCCCACCCGGCATAAGCCCCGAGATGCTCCATAAATTTATAGCCAACGGCGACCTCGAATCCAAAACCTGTCTTTAGGTCGGCATTGCCCAAGTCTTTGGTTGGAAAATCCAGATTGGGCCGCACTTCCACGGACCACTTATCTTGCGCATTGCCCATTTCACCAATAAGAAACAAAAGGGTAAACAACATAACTAATTTTAAAGTTTTCATAGTTCTACCATTAAGGGATTATGTGAGCAAATGTAGCCGTGGGCCTAGATATTGGCAATGATCTTGGTCATAAGCAATTTATTGGAAACCTAAGGTTTATCATCCTTCATGCTGCTTATTATTTAAGAATGAAAAGCTTTTCAATACAGGGTCAAGGTGTAAAAAAGATGTGGGACTCCTATAAAATCCAAAAGCAATAAGTTCTTTGAAACTGATCATTTCTGGGAGAATGGACTTGCCTTTCCAACAACAATAAATTTGCTTCTGTTGATCCCAGGTCTTGCTAAATTTTAGTTTCGCAGCAGATTGTTTCATCCACCCTACGCTAAGAATCCTGAATGCCTGTTTTTATTTAAAAAATATCTGCTACCTTCATGGAGATCAAAGAGACATAACCATACTGACATGTTGCCACGGGGTACTTTCCCAGACAAGGTTTTTTTGAATGGTAAAATAATGGACAGTGCCTTGACCCAGATTTCCGTATTTGACCGTGGGTTCCTTTTTGGTGACGGTATTTATGAGGTAATGGTGCAATTGGAAAATGGTATCTTTTATAAAAATGCCCACCTCCAAAGGCTTCGGGAAAACCTAAAAAAAATTGGAATCCCGTACGATCTTATGGAATTGGAGAACCAACTTCCCGCACTCCTCCGTTCCAATGGTCTCCAAGACCAATCTTGCCTTATCTACATGCAGGTCACCCGAGGAGTTGCCCCAAGAAAGCATGCCTATCCAAAAGATATCGCCCCTACGGTGATGATGTATGCCATACCCTATGCACTTCCCCGAATCAACAAAAAAAGAAAGTACACAGACATGGATCTGAAAGTAGTAATCATTGAGGACGAAAAGCACAGCAGGGAGACATTGAAGTCCCTTTTGGAAGAATTCTGCAAAAACGTAAAAGTAATTGCTACAGCGGATTCGGTTAAAGAAGCCGTAAAAGTATTGTCCATTTATAGTCCCGACGTAGTTTTTTTGGATATAGAGCTACAGCCCGGAACTGGATTTGACGTCCTAGAGCAAATCAAGGAGCCTACTTTTGAGGTAATTTTCACCACCGCCTTTGAAAAATATGCCATCAAAGCCATCAAATTCAGTTCGCTGGATTACCTGCTCAAACCCATTGATCTGGATGAGCTCCAGAAGGCCGTTGAGAAGGCCCGAACCAGAATGGATACCAACGTATACCGTCAACAGATAGATACCCTCATGCAAAACCTCTCGAGGGGGACCAATAAACAGGAAAAAATCTGTTTGGCCACCACTGCTGGCATGGAGTTTATTGCCATAGAGGATGTTGTGCTTTGCAAAGCGGATGGCTCCTATACTTCCTTTATCTTGAAAGACAACTCCTCGTTGATGGTAAGCAAGCACCTGAAAGAATATGAAAACCTATTGTCCGACCAACAGTTTATGCGGGTGCACAACAGTTATTTGATCAACCTGAATGAGGTAAAGAAATACATCAAATCCGATGGCGGATATATTATAATGAGCAATGATATGCATGTGAGCATATCCCCTAGAAAAAAGGACGATCTACTGGAAGCCATGAAACGGCTTTGAAATGTTTCTTTTCAAAATTTTAGGAGTTTTCCTTACTTACAATTGGCATTTGTGATTTTCAGACATGGCTCTTAAAAATATTTGAGGTCAAGGCAGAGCAATTGGTTCAAAATGGGAAACGTCAAACTTATATGTCCTTTTTCTTCTCAACCAAACTTTTGGTGAATTCGTTCAAGGCATCCACCTTGTCCTGAAAATCTCCCTGTAATGTTTTTCGGTATTTGTTCAGGTTATTGACCAAGTCATCAATGTTCTCGGGCAATACATCCTCAAAAAATTGACGTAATCTTTTGGCCGTGGTCGGGGATTTGCCATTGGTGGAAATGGCCACTTTTACATTTCCTTTGGTCACAATGCCTCCCATATAAAAGTCACACAAAGGTGGATTGTCCGCCACGTTCACCAAGATGCTTTGTTCCCTACAGTCGTTATATATCTTTTGGTTGACCTCCCCTTTATCGGTACAGGCCACAACCATATGCTTTCCTTGTAAAAAATCTTTGTGGTATGAAGCGATTACAACATCCACATGGTGCTTTTCAGCAAGCTCCCTGGTCTCGTCTAAAAACTCTGGAGCAACCATTTGCACCTTGGCATTTGGGCTGGACTTTAGCAAAAAAGTCAACTTTTCCAATCCCACATTACCCCCACCCACAATCAGGACATTTAGGTTGGAAACCTTTAAAAAAATGGGATATAGCTCATTCCGCTCCATAGCTCATTGTATTGCGCCTTTAAGAAAATCCTCTGGAACCCAAAGGAGAACGCTTATGCAATATAAGCAAGAAATCTCATGGAAACACGAAGTCCGGATCTGGTGAATCTAGGCTGTCCTTTGTTATCTATTGGAGTTTTACAATAATGAACTCCGACCTTCTGTTAAGGTCATGGTCTGCTTGGGAACATTGTACCCCATTGCCACACCCGTTTAAGAGTTGTTTTTCCCCGTAGCCAATGGCACTCTCAATGCGATGTGCCTCTATGCCCTGGGCAACAATGTAGCTACCAGTGGCCTTGGCTCTTTTGTCCGAGAGACTTTCATTATAGGTATCACTTCCCCGGGAATCGGTATGTGCCTCTATTTTGATTACCATTTTGGGATACTCCTTCATTACCTCAACAATCTTGTTGAGCTCTTGGGCAGCGTCCGGTCTAATTTCAGCTTTGTTGACATCAAAGTAGATATTGTCAATTTTTATTTTAAGTACCCCGTTCTCTTGGACTATAAGTTTATTGAGTTCCTTCGTCATCTCGATCTGTACTTGGTTGACGACCTCCTTTTCATCAGATGTGCGAAAACCAGCTTGGTTAGGTTCAAATCCCTGTTTTTCAATTTTTACGACATACTTGGATTCACAGTCCAAAGGCAATTCAAAGTGGTAGCCTCCGTAGGAATCGGTCAAGGTTTCCCCAAGCACTTCCGCGCTTTCAGAAATGAGCTGCACCTGCACATTCCCTACGGGAACACCGTTGGATTTTCTAATGACACTGCCCCTAACCTTTTGGTGACAAGTTTCCTCCATTCTTCGAAAGGAGTAGATGTCATCATCGCCTTTGCCCCCTTTTCTGTTCGACGAAAAATACCCCCGATTGGTCGCCTCATTCACGATATAGGCAAAATCGTCAAGATTACTGTTCAATGGTTTTCCCAAATTATTTGGTTTTCCATATCCATCTTTGCCAATTTTGCTTTCAAACACATCGAGTCCACCAAAGCCCAAATGTCCATCAGAGGCAAAATAGAGTTTCTCCTCGGTAACAAAAGGAAACATTTCCCTTCCACCGGTGTTTACGCCAGGACCTAGATTCTCTGGTTTGGAAAAGGTCCCGTCCCCATGAATGTTAACCACATAAATATCCGTTCCGCCCAAACTGCCGGGCATATCCGACACAAAAAAAAGTTTTGAGCCATCAGGAGAAAGCGCAGGCTGCCCCACAGAGTACAGGTCGTTGTTGAAAGGAACCTCAGTGGCACTCCCCCATGCCGTACCTTCCCATTTTGCCGTATAGATCTTAAGGTGGTTTATACCCTCGTTGTCCCTGCCCAAAACTTGGTCGGTAAAATTGTTCCTAGTAAAATAGATGCGATCTCCCTCTGGGGTAAAGGTGGCCACTGCTTCGTGATATTTGGTGTTAAGCACCGATGAAAATGAGGTCACCTTGTCCAAATCGAATCCATGTTCACGGACATCGGCAACATAAAAATCCAAATAGGGCTGTCGGTTCCATTCGTAGACACGAGTTTCCAATTTCGAGGAGTCCCTGCTTGATGAAAAGACAATCTTATCTTTATAATAAGTGGTTCCAAAATCCGATACGGATGTATTGATGGAGAGGTTTGCAATGTAAAACTCGGGTTGTTTGTTAAGCAGTTCCTCCATGCTTTCATCATTGTTCTGTAGCTGGGCCACTGCAAAGCCCGAATCTTCCAGATCTTGTCCGTAGATTTTCATAATAGCCTTGGAAAGCACATAGTCCCCAGTTCCCTGCAACGTATGGACGTATTTGAAGATATACTCCGGGGTCAATACCTTCTCATATTTAGAGAACAATCTGGCATACCATTTCACAGCACTTTTCATATTGGAGTTCAAGTAGTATGCATCTCCCAGCCGTTGCAACACGTGTTGCGAATCATCACCCTTCAACGCCATGGCCTCATATTGCTTGGCGGCGCGTTTGTACATCATGTTATCAAAGTTCGTATCGGGGTCGTTAAACTGTAACTGGCCCTGCACAGCACCAAGACCAATCAAGAAGAATAAGGCAATATTGGTTATTAGCTGCTTCATTTTAATAGAATCTGGGGGATTTTAGTTTCTTTTCCACGGTTTTGAACTCATATCGGAGAAAAATCTCATGAGTACCGCTTGTGTAACTACCCAAATTGGTAGTGGTAAGGTCGTATGCGTAGCCGGCATTGAGTTCCGGGGATATCTGCAATCCCAAAAGGGCCGAAAAGGAGTCGTCCCATCTATAAGACAGTCCGAACGTAAAGGTTTCCTTCAACAGCACATTGGCCGATACATCAGCAATGAGTGGTGCCCCTGGAACCCATTTGACAAAAAAGGCAGGTTTGAACTTGATCTCTGGGGTCATGTCAATAACTTTTCCTCCTATCAAATAGTAATGCAGGCGTTCCGCGGCTATTTCTTGTTCTTCGACATCATAATGGTTCTGTGAGAAGAAATTGGGCACTGCAAACCCAAGGTAGGCCTTGCCGGTATGATAGTACAGTCCAGCACCAAGTGTTGGGAAAAACTTGTTGGCAATATTATTTTGGAAAGCCACATCTGGATCGTCTACAAGTCCTTTTGAAAAATCAACATTAAAAAGGCGGCCCCCAAACTTAAGCCCAAATGAGAGCCTACGGTTCGCACTGTCCAATTGCACCGTATAAGAAACATTTCCATCCACAAAGAATTCTGAGGCCGGGCCCAACGCATCATTGGCCAATACTAATCCAGCACCTATATTCTCCTTAACGGGACTATCCATGGACAACACCTGGGTATTTGGCGCTCCGTTGATGCCCACCCATTGGGAACGGTGCATCAAGAGGCTGGCCAGGTGTCCGCGAGAGCCAGCATAGGCTGGGTTAACACTCAATGTGTTATACATGTACTGCGTGAACTGGGGGTCTTGCTGGGCTTGTGCAACAAAAGAAAACAACAAAAAGAAAGCTACAAACAGTCGCTTGCCTTTCAATATTTTCTGATATGTCGCTTTCATATTGCCCATAAATTCTTTTTTATCTGTTGATGTATAGCCAATCTGTTTTTGGTGCCGAGCCATCCCCCAGGTCCAACACATAATAATAGGTGCCCACTGGCAACAGTTCCCCTTTCTGGATTGCTGCCCTGCCATTGGTTATGCCATCCCAATCGTTTCCATATCCCCTTTTTTCGAATACAATATTTCCCCATCGATTATAGACCTGGAGCACATTGTTAGGATATCTTGAGATACAATCAATTTTGAAAAAGTCGTTGACCCCATCACCGTTAGGGGAAAACTCATTGTAAATGACCAAACAGGTTGGCTCAATAAAAGCTTGATCGGTATCGTTGCTGTTATCCACATCCCATTGGTCCACAAAGGCTAGATTTACGGTGTTCACATAGTCGTCAACATCCAGCACCTCCACATTAAGTACAAGGGTGGCTGTTTCGGATGGGGTCAAAGCATCAATTTCCCAAAATCCAGAAAACGCATCAAAGCTCCCCAAAGTGGTCTGTGAAGAAACCAGCGCATACCCTCTTGGCAACAATTCCTCAATACCAAGATTTGTGGCCAGGGAACTTCCCCTATTCGTAGCGGTTACGGTGAAGGATATTTCATCACCGATATTGGGATTAAGTCGATTTACCGTTTTGCTCAAGGCGATATCGGTGGTTTGCGGAACCACCAATACACTGGTTTCATCATCGTCGGCAATACCATCCAAATAATCATCCGTTTCAATTCCTTGATTGGGGTCACTGTCGGGATCGGGAAAATCACTGGCGGTTATAGAGGCTATGGTCAAATACTCATCCTGTGTTCCTGTTGGAGGGTTCACCACCGCAAGCAATTCCAATGTTTCCGTATTCTGTTCAACCAGGGTGCTATTCAAATTCCAACGACCCGTGACTGGATCAAAAACACCGGCAGTGGTAGTATGGGACTGGTAGCTGTATCCCGAGGGCAACAAACTGTTTGCCATTATCCCTGTGGCGTCACTTGGACCGCTGTTGGTCATGTTCAAAATAAATCGAACCACATCTCCTACATTGGGCGTGGGGTTGTCAACCGTGATGTCCAGACTGAGGTCCCCCAATCCATTGGGCACCGGTACTATGGTTTCTTGGTCATCTTCCGAACTTAAATTGTTGTTCGGGGTTGAATCTGGGTCAAATGTGTCCAATGCTATCAATTCAGCGGTATTTAGATAGCTCCCGGTAGGAAGCACCAAAGCCGTGATTTGAAGCGTTTCGGATGTTCCGCTCAGGATATTTGGCAAATCCCATGCACCTGAAAGTTCGTCATATACCCCGGATGTTGCCGAGGCAGAAACGAAGCGGTATCCCGAAGCCAACTGGTCCTCAATAACCAATCCCGTTGCATTGTTCGGCCCTGAATTCTCTGCTGTGATGGTAAACACAATTGGGTCACCAACCGAAGGGGTTAGGTTATCCGCCGTTTTGGTAATGGATATGTCCGTTACAGTCCTTGGTGTGGTTGACTGCTCGTCCTGATCGTCTTCCCCTGCCAACATGTTGTTCGGGGTTGAGTCGGGATCCAGTTGAATGGCTGTCAACACCTGAGCGGTATTGGAATAATTTCCAGCAGGATTCACCTGTGCCACAATGTTCAACACGGCATCATTTCCCGCAATGATGCTACCCACATTCCAAATGCCATTCAGGGGATTGTATCCTCCTCCGGAATCATCCGATATATAGGTATAGCCCGATAGCAATCCATCCAAAACACTCACACCGGTAGCATCACTAGGACCCTCATTGGTCAGCGTCAAGGTAAAGGTCACATTATCCAAAACATCGGGAAACTGATTGTCCACGGATTTGTCCAGACTTAAATCAGCGGCTGGAATCGGCGTGGTTCCGGCAGTATCATAATCATTCTCAAAAACATTGGTATTGTTCGGGGTGGAATTGGGGTCAATATTGTCTGAAGCAATGACCTCGGTAACGTTGAAATAATCCCCGGATGGATTTACCGTAGCAACAATGGTCAAGGTCTCCGTAGTGCCATTTAGGATCACCCCATTCAAATCCCAAATGCCTGTTGATGGATTATACACCCCGGCAGTTCTCGAATTGGAAATATATGTATAACCAGAAGGCAGCACATCCCTTATTTCCACTCCTGTGACATCACTGGGGCCTTCATTGGAAATGTTGATATCAAAAATTACGTCTTGCCCAACCAATGGGCTCAGAACGTTCACAAATTTTCTAAGTATAAGATCCGATACCTGTATCGGAACTGGTACTACCGTTTGCTGATCATCTTCGGTTCCATCGTTGTTTGCAGGGAAGGAATCACTATCGGTTTCCGAAACCCCTGTCAACTCGGCGGTATTGGCATAGACCCCGCTCGGAAGCACATCAGCCGTCAAAACCAATGTCTCGGAGTTCCCGCTGGCCAGATTTCCAACTATCCAAGACCCAATCAAGGGGTTGTACAACCCGCTCGAAGGGGCAGCATTGACATAAGCATAACCAGAAGGCAATACATCGGTCACTACCACATTGGTGGCATCACTGGGTCCGTCATTGAGCACGGTAATTGTAAAATTGATTTGACTGCCAACATCTGGAGTAAGATTATCCGCAGTCTGGGTCACAGTAATGTCGACCACTGGATTAGGGTTGACAATAACCTCGTCTTGATCATCCTCGGACAATATAGTGTTATTTGGTGTGGAATCGCTATCTGTTTGATCATGGGAAATCACCTCTGCCACATTGGTATAGCCTCCTGCGGGATTTACCGACACGATTATATTCAATGTTTCGGAAGCTCCGCTCGCCAGCGTACCAACATTCCAGATTCCGGTCGCATCGTCATAATTTCCCCCACCATCATCAGAAACATAGGTGAATCCAACTTGAAGCACATCTTGAACACTCACATTGGTGGCTTCGCTGGGGCCTGAGTTGGCTATGGTCAAAGTGAAGGTAATATTGTCTCCAACATCGGGTGTGTCATTATCCACGGTTTTGGCCAGCTCCATATCTACAATCGCAACAGGACTTACGGTCACATCGCCCTGATCATCTTCGGATGATACCCCGTTGGCCGGGGTTGAGTCTATATCAAAACCATCAGAAGCTATAACCTGTGCCGTATTGGTATAATTTCCCGTAGGATTTACGGCTACGGTCAGTGTTAAGGTTTCGGACGCCCCGTTCGGCAACGTCCCCAATTGCCAAAACCCGCTGGTGCTGTCATAGGTTCCGGCAGTAGCCGTATAAGACTCAAACTGGAATCCGGAAAGCAGTTGGTCCACGACAACCACATTGGTTGCGTCATCTGGTCCGTTGTTGGTCACTGTTATTACAAAACTGATCTGCTCACCAACATTGGGCATCAGATCGTTGCCCAAAACGGTCTTCGTCAAGGATAGGTCGGCTTGTTGTGGGGCAACAGTAAGTGCGGCTTCGTCATCCTCGCTTTGGTCCCCATCATCATTGTTCGGTGTACTGTCGCTATCATATTCGTTCGCAAAGACCACTTCAGCGGTATGGGTAAATTCGCCTGAGGTGGCCGTAGGAGTCTGCACGGTTGCGTTGAATGTGAGCACCAAGGTATTCGCTCCCAAAGGAACATTGAGTCCGGTCCAAGTGATGGCCCGTGTGCCAAAATTAAATGTGCCACCGTTGCTTATGCCAACGATATTGTCAAATCCAATAGGAATTATTTGCTCTACAGAAACGCCTGAAGCTGCCACATCCCCATCATTGCCAAGATTTACCGAAAAGGTAACGGTATCGCCCACATCGGGACTTATAGCACTGGCCTGAAGGTCCAATTCCAAATCGATTCCCTGAACGGAAATGCCAGCAATGTCTGCTGCTACGGAACAAACGCCATTGGAAACGGTCCACTGAAAAAAGTAGGTGCCATCCACCAGACCAAAAACCTGTGTGTTTGGGTCATTGGCACTGGCAAAACCAACCAAGGTTGGCCCAGATGTTTGGCTCCATGTACCCGAACCTGAAGAAGGCGCAACCGCATTCAGAAAAACAGCGGTAACCTGGTTCACAACCTGATCAACACCTGCATCAGCGGTAGGCTGTAATTCCACCACGATATCAACATCCTCAGCTACCGGAGTGCCATCGGAACAGGTTGCACTCAATTGAAAGGTATAGGTATTGCCACCAGAGTAACCAGTGATCTGGGTGTTCAAATCGGAGGGATTATCGATTGTAATTGCAGGGCCACCTACCTGCGACCATTGCGGGTTGACCAAAAAAGATCCTGAAGCCGTCCCAGAAAGGTTAAATAGTGTTTGATTTTCACAAATGGTTTCATCCACTCCCGCACCAATGGAACAATCTTGTGCACATATCCATTGTCCAAAAAAGAAGAACAAGGAAAGTGCCGTGAAGGCAAAGCTCTTTTTCTGGCACGTGGATGCTAGGTTCATTCGGTTGAGGATGAGGTTTTTCTCTTACGTAGTAAGACCCTCAAACATACCAACTACAGGGAACAAAAGGGAAGTTATGTTGTATTTGACCGATCATTTGTTGTGAAACATCGGATTGGTGATGAAAGCCCAGCATATTTTATGCCCTGTTCCACTGTTTCGGCTTAAACTTTTAGAATTCTTCGAATAGGCAACCAAATGTTTTGGGAATGAAGAAGTTATGTGTTTTGCTTTAATTCAGTGCACACAAAGGGTTGAACATTTCCTAATATGAAAAGCCGCCTAAGCCATTGTTGATAAATAGGATAACGCCCATTGTTCTTTCAAAAAGACCCCCCAGATGATCCAAAAAACATCCACTTTTCATAATGTCAAAAGATAATGTTTATAAATTATTGTTATGTAATAGATTTATAATATAAATATTAATATATGATTAAATCCCACTAATTTTACCGAAAAAACAAATGGCACCGACAATTGAGCATCCCAAAACAGAAATAATGTTAGGTAGAAGGACCTCAAAACGAACCAAACTGGCATCAACTACAATTTGGGGAGTGGGATCCCTTCCGTTGGATGAAACGGCAATCAGAAAGCAGGTCGAAAATACCTTGGGCATATTCTGTTGTGTCAAGGTGCAAATCGAAAAAGGTGAGCAGGTAAGAATCGAGATCAACCCGGAAAATGAGATGATGGAAGCCAACGGCCTTATGCAAGTCTCTGTTTTTAATGTACTTCGGATGCTCTGCCAAAAATTTAGTTTGCAGATTTTGCATGTCGAGAACGAGTTCTTACCGGACTACGCATAAAAAACGCTCCTATTCCGAAAATCGTCCATCCCGTCCGCTGACCCAAAATGCTTGAGCGCTTTACTTCAGGTGTCCTGTAAGTGTCTTTCCTAACCCATAAATATGGCAGAATTGTAGGATTCTCTTAAATAAGATTCCAATTCCTTATCTTGAATGCAATTTTAAAGGGAGAAAGTAATAATCTCCTGTTTTGTCCGAAAGGTTTTAAGATCTTACTCTAGATTTTATAACTAATGGACTAAGAAAGCACGAGATGTTACCTCAATTAAATGAATAGCAGGAAAAATAGTGTTCAGTTTACTATGGAAAAATGCAATGCCCCGATACGGATGTTGTTTTTCTTGGTGGTTACGCTTTGCCTGCAATCAACCCATTCACAACAGGGCCAGGAGGCGGACAAATCTACCATTTCCATCACCTATCCCATGAGCTCAACGGTATGGGAAATTCCGGAATTGGCCGAATTGCGTTGGACAACCAAAAACATGGACACCACCAAATCCATCCGTTTTTTCTTGGTTCGAAACAAAACCGTAGTGCAAGAATTGGGCAGGTTTAAAAACAATGGGCATGCCACGGGAATAAGGCTTGCAAAAAACATAAACTCTGGTGGTAGCTATCAAGTAATGGGCATGGAATTGTTTCCAAATAAAAAAGATCAAGTTGCCAAATTTGTGACTCCTTTTTTCACCATTAAAAACAAGGAATCAGATGAGCGAAAACGACTATCGGAATTGGCTCGAAACGATAAAGTGCCTTCCAAAAGACAAGACAAACTGGCCACGCTTTCTGCTGATGCCAATACAAAAGCGCGCCCAATCCCAAAAGAATTTGAGGGACGAAGGATTTCCTACGTTAAAAATCTGGCTTTTGAAAGTGAGCATTTGAAGGTGAAAATATGGGACCATGAAAAAGAGGATGGCGACATCGTTTCCATTTACCTGAATGGTGAACTTGTGCTATCCAAACATCTTTTGACCAATGATCTGCGGGAATTTGACATTGAATTGGACCCTGCAAAGCCAAACGACTTACTCTTGTATGCCCATAATTTAGGAGAAGTTTCTCCAAACACGGTTTCGGTGGAAATAGCAAGCGCAAGCAAAGCGGAAACCATCACCCTGAACTCCTACCTTAGAAGCTGCGAAGCGGTATTGATCAGCGTAAAGAAATAAACCCCAACAATCAGATTTATGAAAGTTGAGGTTTTAGAGTACCTTGGGTGGGAATCGAACCCACACGACCGAAGTCACTGGATTTTGAATCCAGCGCGTCTACCAATTCCGCCACCAAGGCATTATGTCAGTTTATCCCTAAGCTCCCGGAGTTTTCTTTTCCCACTCCAGATTTCCAAAATTTTTCCCTCTTCCTGGCCAAAGGTCTATTATCCCACTTTTCTGTGTAAATTAACCTAAAGGGAGCATACATTCTGGTTGTTCGTTCCCAGCCTCGGTTGTGTCTCTTCAGCCTTTCTTCCAAATTTGATGTCATTCCAACATAAATATAGTTGAAATCCAAACTTGATATGGCATAAACAATTATCAAAAACAAAATTTCAGCGCGCCTGCCTGTCGGCAGACAGGTCTACCAATTCCGCCACCAAGGCATAAACTGTCTTGACATGCTGTCAAAGCGGATGCAAAGCTAAAAAATTATTTTGTTTACCACCAAAATTAGAATCAATATTCCTTTAGCAACCCGAATTAATTTTTAAATTTGCACCTCTTTTTAAGGAAAAGCATCTTAAAAAGTTAGCTAACAACAGATTGTAATGTCTTACAGAGTTCCCGAACCCAAAATTTTTGCTTGCACACAAAGCGTTGTGCTGGGTAAGAAAATCGCTGCCTCCTATGGCGCCGATTTGGGCAAGGTCCAGTTCTCAAGGTATAGCGATGGTGAATTCCAGCCTTCGTTCGAGGAATCCATCCGTGGAGCCAGGATATTTATTATCGGTTCCACGCATCCGGGTCCCGAAAACCTAATGGAGATGTTATTGATGCTGGATGCGGCCAAAAGAGCTTCCGCCCGTCACATCACCGCTGTGATGCCCTACTTTGGTTGGGCCAGACAGGACCGGAAAGACAAACCCAGGGTTCCCATTGCCGCAAAATTGGTGGCCAAAATGTTGGAGACCGCAGGGGCGACCAGAATCATCACCATGGACTTGCATGCTGATCAGATACAGGGGTTCTTCGAAAAACCGGTTGATCATTTGTTTGCCTCCACGCTGTTCCTGCCTTATTTGAAAAAATTAAACTTGGATAACCTTTGTGTGGCCTCACCGGACATGGGAGGTTCCAAAAGGGCCTATGCCTATTCCAAAGCCTTGGAATGCGACGTGGTGATCTGCTATAAACAACGAGCAAAGGCCAATGTAATTTCACATATGGAACTCATTGGCGATGTGAAGGACAAAAATGTGGTGCTGGTAGACGATATGGTGGATACCGCCGGAACGCTTACAAAAGCAGCGGACTTAATGATGGAAAGGGGGGCACAGAGTGTCAGGGCCATTACCACCCATGGTTTGCTCTCAGGCAATGCCTATGAAAAAGTAGAAAAATCAAAACTCAAGGAATTGATCATCACCGACTCAATCCCAGTTGAGCACAATAAGGACAAGGTAAAGGTATTGAGCTGTGCGGATCTGTTTGCCGATGTAATGCACCGGGTACACCACAACACCTCCATATCATCAAAATTTTTAATGTAGCCTTCGACTACGCCGGACAGGCACCGGCACTTCGAAAAAGATATCAGAAACAATTTAATTTATATAGTTACTAGTTATTATGAAATCAATTACTATCAAAGGATCCCAAAGAGAAAGCGTGGGCAAGGTAGCGACCAAGGCCCTACGTAATGCTGGAAAGGTCCCTTGCGTGTTGTACGGGGGGGATAAGGCTTTGCACTTTTCAGCAGACGAGCTTACATTCAAAGATTTGGTTTACACCCCAAACGCACACACTGTCGTAATTGAATTGGAGGACGGCCAAAAGTTCGATGCCGTAATGCAGGATATCCAATTTCACCCGGTAACGGACAAGATCTTGCACATGGATTTTTATCAGTTGTTCAACGACAAGCCTGTTACCATGAACATTCCTGTGCGATTGGAAGGGAACTCCCCCGGTGTTAGAAACGGTGGACGTTTGCTTTTCAGAAAAAGAAAGCTTGCCATCAGGGCATTGCCCGGATTGCTTCCGGATTTCATTACAGTGGATATTTCCAAACTGAGAATTGGAGGTACCATTGCCGTGGAAACCTTGTTGAACGATGATTTTACAATTCTTCATCCCGACAGCACCGCTGTTGTTCAGGTGAAAGCTTCCAGAACATCGGTTGACGATGTTGATGAGGAGGAGGAAGATGAAGGTGCAGAAGAAGGCGTGGAGGCTACTGCCGAAGAAGGTGGTGCAGAAGCTCCTGCAACTGAAGCGGCGGAATAATTTTTTCAATCCATACCAAAAAGCATCCCAGTTTTGCATTTGCTGTAGAATTTGGGATGCTTTCGTATTTTTAGCGTTCAACAACATTAGGCATGATTAGGTGGATAACCGATTTATTTGGCCCTTCGCAAAGGTGGCTTCAAGAAAAGGATGCTATGAAAAAATATCTTATCGTCGGCCTTGGCAACATTGGCCCTGAATATGAGGAAACCCGACATAACGTCGGTTTCAAGATATTGGATTTTCTTGCCCAACAGGAAGACTTAAAATTTGAAAGTGCAAAGTTGGGGTCGGTAGGAACGTTCAAACACAAAGGTCGGAGCATTCTTTGCCTAAAGCCTTCAACCTACATGAATCTCAGCGGTAAGGCGGTCAAGCATTGGATGGAAAAAGAAAAAATTCCTCTGGAAAATGTGCTCATTGTCACAGACGACATCAACCTGGATTTTGGAACATTACGGCTTAAGACCAAAGGCAGCGATGGAGGGCATAACGGGTTAAAGAATATCCAAGACCTACTCCAGACCACACAATACAATCGTTTTAGATTTGGCATTGGGTCTGAATTTAGTAAGGGAAGACAAGTGGATTACGTTTTGGGGAAATGGAACGAGCAAGAAACCAGCGCGTTACCGGAACGTCTTAAAAAATCAGCCGACCTTATACAATCTTTCGTTTTTTCTGGTGTCAAAAACACCATGAACCAATTTAACGGAACCTGATCAGAAGACCCTGAACTCAAAAATTCCCGAATCGGAGGTGTTCCCCTCCAAATCGGTGGTAATTACCTTCCAATAATAGACTGTATCGGAACTTACGCTTACGGAAACTTCCATTACAGATGCATCTGTGGTACCCACTTCGGTTTGGGGCGGATTTTGGTCCGAAAAGAGAATTTGGAAAGAATCAATATCATTGTCCACATCAGCACCCATCCATTGGAGCAGCACTTCATTGGCAATATTCTTTTGAACCGTTGCCCCTGATGTGGGACTTACCAACTGCGCCGGGAACGGAGCATAGGTTGTTTGGGCACCAGCATTGTAGAACAACCATGTTTCGCTGGTAGCCACTTGTTCTGATCTCGAATTCCTAGAAGTGACCGACCATGAAAAAGGTGTCCCCTTGGCAATGGATAAACTGGCGGAAGTAGCCGCTGTGGATATTGTTTGGGGTACGTTTGTGTCCAAGTTTACGGCACTCAAGGTATAACTGTCCGTATTCTTCGAAGCCTCCCACCTAAAAGTGACCTGACTAAGATTTTCATTGACACTCACCCCCGTTGTGCATTCTGAATTCTCTTCGGGGAAGACCAAATTTGCCCCTCCAGGAGCAGGTGGTGGGTCGTCATTGCCTCCACATGAAGTCAGCACTAGCAACACAGCAATTGGGTATAGGTATTTTTTCATCTTTTTATCAATTTGAATACTTCCGTTGCATTATTGGTCTTTACCCTTAGAACATAAGTTCCCGATGCCAATGCTGAGAAATCCAGTTCAAGCTGATTTCCATTAACCTGTACGGTATCGGACATGGAGAGCCTTCCTATCATGGAGAACACCTCAATGCCAACAGGTCCCGAATAGCCGTTCAAGAAAATGGTGCCACTGGCAAACACCGGATTGGGATAGAGAATAGGTCTAGAAGTAAAAAGGAAACTTTCCTCGAAGGTGCCCTGGCAAGGCAGGTTGGTATATACTTTCAAGGAATTGCGCCCTTCGGCCAAGGGTATCGTTATTTTGGATTCTTCGGTCTGTGTTACCAATCCATTAAGTTCAACGTTGTAGAAATTTCCTCCCTGCAAGGTCAGTTCCAGCAGGCCTGCATCAACAACCGCTGCAACCGACAATACTTCCGGTTGGGAAACGACCACCTCAAAACAAGTCTCCTGAAAAGTTGTGGCCCCATTTGTCCCGTTTATGCACAGGGTATAGCTGCCAGCCCCTACGTTTTGAAACGTGTGTGTGCTGGTGAAATCTGCATTGAGCGACGTGCCAACCCCGGTGAGTACCCCGCTATAGGTTATTGAACTGTCGGAGGCCGTCACCGAAATTGAGCCATCATTGTTGCTTCTGCAGGCTTCGCTCTGAATTTCCACGGTAAAGTTATCCGCAGGAAATCGATTCACGGGACATCCGGTAACGTCCACTTCAGTACCTTTTGGAGTCCCAAGGCATAGGTCGTCCCCGTCGTCAAAAACACCATCCTCATCTTCATCAGGTCTAAAAGCTCCTTCGGCGCAGACTTCAAGGGAAAAACCGTTCAAGAACCCCCCATCGCTGGGAGCTGTATCCCTTATTTCCAAAATCCACTCTCCCAGGACGGATTCACCTTGCAAAGAGGCTAACGAACCCAGTGGGCCAACCGTACCTGAAATTGCAGGGTTGCCCGAGCAGGAAATCGGGGAGCCATCGTCATCAAAAATTGCGTTGATATTGTTCAGGTCACCACAAGTATTGGCCACAAGTGCCACTCGGGTGCCAGCAGGTGAAATGAGCGTAATTACCAAATCTTCCAGGAAGGTATGGGAAAGGTCGATATTCACATTGACATCGGAAATGACCAAATCCTCAAAAATTTGGATGGAAGTCGATACGGTAGGGGTTCCAGCGGACGGAATTTCAAGGGGCAGATCAGTTGATTTATCAAAACTTTGGCAATCCAACTGGGTGGTTGAGAAGCTAAATGGTGTTCCGAAAACACCCGAACCGCATCCGTTATTTGGCCGAGCTCTCCAAAAATAATCGGTTTGTTCCAAAAGGTCTGAGGCCAAGTAAAAATTAAATGGAACCGTTGCTGATGCAACTATGCTCGAAAAACCGACATCGGTTGCGACCTCCACGTCATAGGAAGAGTAAAGCGGGTTTGCCTCCCAACTCAACTGCGCATTTAATGATACATTGGCTGCAGCATCCACCGGTGATAAAAGCACAACATCGGTAAAACCTGCATCCCGTATAGCAACCGACAAAACAACTTCCTTGGTTACCGATGCAGAAGTTGATGTAACCGTAATGTCATATACCCCTGGAGCAACATTGTTGGTGTTTGACAAGGTCAGATCAACAGCAGTATCATTTCCAGTTGCATTTACAGGATTGAAAGAGGCCGTCAAACCTACAGGCACATCGGCGGAAAAGGTAGATGTTTCGCTGAAACCACCAAAGGTTTGATAGGTGAACGGAATTATAAGGTCGTTGGGTTGACATACTTCATGATCGAGATTCTGAAATGCCAGCACCACATCTGATTGCTGAATGGAAAAATTTGATGCGCTGACAGAGAAAAAGACATTATCACTAGCCTTTACCATAATTCTGGCATTGCTTGTAACGTTCCCTGGAATCAAAATATCCTCCATACCATCATTCAAGGTATCATCGGCCAACAAAATGGGAAAACTGGCCCCGCCATCTGTGGAAAGAAAAATATCCACTGTCTCTGCACTGATGGGAAGTTGATTGGTATTGGCCACATCCCAAGTCACCTCTTGTATTGTTCCTGCACCATATACTTCCGATGATGCCTGCGAAGTAACCACAAATGGTCCTGCGGCATTGATGACCCGAACGCCCAGTACATCTGAAATAACCTGTCCCCCTCCTGCTGCGTTGTCCCTAACGGTCAATGCAAAACTGAGGTCCCGTTCCACATTGGAGACTGTTTCCCATGCCTCATTGATCAATGGATCGGTTTGTGTAAGATTTCCCTGTACCACTTCAGAAAGTCTTGGAAAATATCGTACCGGATCGGTACTGGGCGGTAAAGACCTAAAATTGGCCGAACTGGGATTGTTGGGTCCAAACGTACCTGTTGTGACTACTCCATTGTCAATCTGTTCCCAGGTGTAGGTGAGAATATCCCCAATATCGGGGTCGTTTGCCTCCCCTTCCAAAACAAAGGCGGTTCCTTTGGGAATAATATAATCCCCCATAGGAGTAACCACTGGAGGAGCATTTGTGAGCGCCACAGTCTGGGCACATGAGATGGTCTGTAAATACTCCGATATCTGCAGAATGCTGTAATAGTGAAAATAATCATCCCCATTGGGGGCCACATTGTTGCCGGGAACAATCCCCGCATATCCCATTATTGTGGTTCCACTAGCGGGTTCCGCCTGTACTCCGGTTCCTTCGGACTCAAAAGACCACGTATGGTTCGCCCCGAACTGGTGGCCCAGTTCATGGGAAACGTAGTCCAGATCAAAAACATCGCCCTGTGGATTGAACGCAGAGGAAAAAGCACTGCCCTTCTGATTGTCCGAACAGACCGCCCCGATAAAGCCTGCGTTGCCATTATCCTCACCCTCGTCAACTTTATGAAAAAGATGGCCCACATCATAATTTGCCTCCCCAATATTGGTGGTCAGTGTATTTTGCACTTGGCTATTCAAATTAGAAGTGTAGGGATCTGTATTGGGATCGGTAAAAATTACAAGGTCATTGTTCGGTACCAGTTCAAGAGTCACACCCAGATCGGTTTCAAAAACTTCATTCACCCGGGTCAAGGTTGCATTGATGGCCGCCAGGGCATCGGCCACGGTTCCGCCATGGAATTGGGTATACTCGCCTGAAGCGGATACCGCGATCCTGTACCTCCTCAGCAATTGATCATCCACCAAGGGCACAATGGTCTTGGAAACCGATGCCTGTAATTTCGCCGTTTCGCATAAAAAGTCTTCCTTGGCGGAAGCCCCAGACCCTTTTTCATATAAAAGATAGGTATCAGACCTATTGGACACCTTTTCCATAAAAAAGGTTTTTCCATCCCTCTTGTTGACGATCATACCCTGCAATCCTTTGTGGGAACTGCTCAACTTAAGCTTGTATTCACCATTGAGGCTGGAACCCGTGTAGGATTTTATCTGAGGGTATTTTTGGGCCAATTCAGGATTCAGTACAGCGGTTTCCTTAAGGTCAAAAGCCAGCATTTTGTCGGTTCCTATAGGTAAATGGGCAACAATGCGTCTTTCTTTTGAAACTGAAAGTTGTTGTAATTCCTTGGCAAACATGGCTTTGTCCAGAAAATAAGCCGCCTTTGCTTTTGATGCGTTGTGGACCGAGGCACTCTTTAGGCCAGCCTCCTTGGGAACAGATTTCCAGTAGCCCTGCTGACCGTGTATGGAAAAGCCAGTAAAAATTATGGTTATTGAAAAAACAAGATGTAATTTAGCTTTCATACGATTAGGGCATCGGTCAAATTTCAAAAATAAGCCTTTTTTATTTCTCAATTAGGTGGAAACAATCCAAGATATTTCTCGTTTTAAGGGCATTGCACATCAAACGGTCATCACCATAGGTACTTTTGACGGTGTCCATCTCGGTCACCGCAAGATATTGGAACGCCTCATAAATGATGCCAAAAACTCAGGCTTAAAGTCCACCGTACTTACCTTTTTCCCCCACCCCCGCATGGTTTTGCAGAAGGATGCGGATATACAACTACTCAACACCTTGGATGAAAAGAGACAGATTTTGGAAGAAATGGGGCTTGATTATCTTATCATTTATCCCTTCACAAAAAAATTCTCGAGACTTTCAGCGACCGAATTTGTGCGGGATATATTGGTCAATAGCTTAAATGCCAAGAAAATAATCATTGGGTACGACCACAGATTTGGAAGAAACCGCAACGCCAACATACAGGACCTGATTGCCTTTGGGAATACGCTTGATTTCGAGGTCGAGGAAATCCCTGCCCAAGAAATCGACGAGGTTTCAGTGAGTTCCACCAAAATAAGAAAAGCACTTCTGGAAGGCGACATCACCACCGCCAATAACTACCTAAGTTATCCCTATAGATTAACGGGAACGATTATGAAAGGAAAAGGGCTCGGGAAGCAATTTGGGTTCCCGACCGCCAATCTACACATTGAGGAAGACTACAAGCTGATTCCCAAAAATGGAGTGTACGTGGTTACGGGAGAAATCAATGGTATGGAATATCACGGGATGATGAACATTGGGTTCAACCCCACGGTCTCCGGAACCAAAAAGAGCATTGAGATCAATTTCTTTGATTTCAATGGCAACCTATACGACCAAAAAATCCAAGTGGGCATCCTGCACCGCATCCGTGATGAGCATAAATTTGATACCATAGATGAGTTGAGGGCGCAATTGATCAAGGACAAGGACCAATCCCTGGAACTAATTTCCAAAACCGATGCTTGACCGTTTTCTTTTTAAAAAAATCGATAACGCGCAACTGGTCGTGTTCCGAATTTTTTATGGTTTCCTGGTCAGCGCTGAGTGCTACGGGGCCATAATCACAGGATGGGTACGCAGGACTTTGGTTGAACCCAAGTTCACTTTCTCTTTTATAGGATTTGAATGGCTACAACCCCTTCCCGGCTATGGTATGTATTTTTATTTTGCCATCATGGGAACGCTTGGCCTGTTTATCATGGTGGGGTATAAATATCGTTTCAACGCATTTGCCTTTGCTTTTATGTGGACCGGTGTTTACCTCATGCAAAAAACATCCTACAACAACCATTATTATTTGTTGATGCTGTTGGCCTTTATCATGGCCTTTTTCCCCGCCCATAGGGACGCTTCCTTGGATGCCAAGCGCAATCCGGTCCTACGGGCACAAACCATGGCCAACTGGATTCGCTGGACCATCATTTTACAGCTCTTCATTGTTTATACTTACGCTTCAGTGGCCAAACTTTATGGGGACTGGTTGGATTTCACTTTCATCGATGTATTGATGCGGCCCAAAAAGGATTATTTCCTTGTTGGGGAACTTCTACAGCAAAAATGGGTACATGTAGCCGTGGCCGTTTTTGGAATTCTATTCGATTTACTGATAGTGCCCGCACTGCTCTGGAAGCGAACACGGAAAATTGCCTTTGCATTTTCAATTTTCTTCCACCTGTTCAATAGCTATGTTTTTAGGATAGGCATTTTCCCCTACCTGTCCCTGGCATTTACCGTTTTCTTTTTTGAGCCGCAAACCATTCGAAACATCTTTCTAAGGACAAAGAAAATAGACATCCCCAAAGTATTTGAAGTACCCAAAAACCGAAATGTTATCGTTGGTATTTTAGGCATCTACTTTGTTGTTCAGTTGATGTTGCCCCTCAGACACCATATGTTTCAGGACGACGTACTATGGACCGAAGAGGGCCACCGGCTAAGTTGGCGGATGATGCTCCGTGGAAGGCAGGGCACCATTCAGTTCAAAATCGTGAACAAGGAAAACAACCGGGTTACATACCCCAAATTGGATGACTATCTTACGGACAAGCAAAAAGATAGAGTGGCTTGTTATCCCGATTTCACATGGCAATTTGCACAGCGTCTAAAAAAGGAATATGCCGAAAAGGGGGAAGATGTCCAGATTTTTGTTCGCAACAAGGTCAAAATAAACGACGGAAAGTTTTATGAATTTATCGACCCAACAGTGGACTTGGCCAGCGTTCCCTGGAAACATTTTTCTCACAATGAATGGATCTGTCCCTCCCAAAGCCAATAATTGTTGGGCAGCAATATAGATTGATTTAAATTTGCGGCTCAATAGTAGGCCATGCTTCAATTACAGACCATTCGGGAAAATCAAGAAAAAATCGTTGACGCCTTAAAAAAGCGCAACTTTGATGCCGCTCCCATCATTGCAAAAATTCTAGAATTGGACCAAGAAAGAAGGTCCATACAAACCCAGTTGGACAATACCCTTGCGGAATCCAACAAGCTTTCCAAAGAAATTGGAATGCTTTTCAAATCTGGGAAAGCAGCAGAGGCCAATGCATTAAAGGAAAAAACGTCCAACCTAAAGGAAACCTCCAAACAGTTGAACGAAGACCTCACAGCAGCAGCAGCAGCGCTGCAAGAGCAATTGTATTTGGTGCCCAATATTCCACATGGATCAGTGCCAAAAGGCAACTCAGAAGAGGATAATGAAGAGGTTTTCAGTGCAGGGACAATCCCGACCTTGGGAGAAAATGCACTGCCCCATTGGGAACTTGCCAAAAAATATGACATCATTGATTTTGAATTGGGTGTAAAGGTCACAGGGGCCGGATTTCCGGTGTACAAAGGCAAGGGGGCCAAATTGCAGCGCGCACTGATCGCCTACTTTTTGGATAAAAACACGGAAGCTGGCTACACGGAGGTACAGCCCCCGCTCATGGTCAATGAGGCCTCGGGTTACGGAACCGGGCAATTGCCAGACAAAGAGGGGCAGATGTACCATGTGCAGGCTGACAATTTATATCTGATTCCAACTGCGGAAGTGCCAATTACCAACCTGCATCGGGATGACATGTTTTCCGAGAAGGATTTTCCCATAAAATATACCGGGTACACCCCGTGTTTTAGAAGAGAGGCCGGAAGTTATGGGGCCCATGTGCGCGGACTCAACCGTTTGCACCAGTTTGACAAGGTCGAGATTGTCCGAATCGAACATCCGGACAGTTCCTATGCCGCTTTGGATGAAATGGTGGACCACGTGAAAGGCATTCTTGGGGAACTGAAGTTACCCTACCGAATTCTTCGATTATGTGGTGGCGATCTTGGCTTCACCTCAGCCCTAACCTATGACTTTGAGGTCTTTTCCACCGCCCAGGACCGTTGGCTGGAAATCAGTTCCGTTTCCAACTTTGAAACCTTTCAGGCCAACCGATTAAAACTACGTTTTAAGGACAACAGCGGAAAAACACAACTGGCACACACGCTGAACGGAAGTGCCCTGGCCCTGCCCAGGGTTTTGGCCGGGATTCTGGAAAACAACCAAACCGATAAGGGCATAAAAATCCCCGAGGTATTGGTGCCCTATTGTGGTTTTGACCTAATCGATTAGGAGACAATCAGAAGTCAATTTTGGATTCAATTAACAGAATCCGGTGTTTTTCTGCGTTATATTTGAAATAAAACAAGCTATTGCGATACCTGTTATTTCTAATATGCCATTTTGTGTTCCTAACATTTTCCTACGCTCAGGAAGATTTTTTGGCCAAGCAATACTTCAACGATGGTGACTACGAAAAAGCCGTGGTCTTCTATGAAAAATTAGTGGAGAAAAACCCCAGGCGCACCGATTATTCAGAAGGCCTGGTGGCCTGCTACCAACAGCTCGAACGTTATGGGGATGCTGAGGATTTCCTGTTGAAAAAAATTGAGGACAGCTATGCCTTTCCCACTTTTTTTATTGAATTGGGCTATAACCATACACTCCAAAATCAACCTGAAAAAGCAGCCGTATATTACGAAAAAGCCATTCAAAAAATAGATGAGAACCCCAATTTTGGATATAGCATTGGGTATCGTTTTCAAAAATATGCCCTGTTGGACGAGGCCAAACGGGCCTACATGAGGGCTATGGAACTAAAACCCGATTTGAACTACGATTTTCAACTGGCCCGCATATACGGCGAACAGGGCGATATTGAAAAAATGTACCAGTCGTACCTCAACCTAATTTGGGAAGGAAGGACTTCACGGTCCAATGTGCTGCGAAACATGGACGATTTCATTTCCGAGGATGCGGCAAACGAGAACAACGTTTTGCTCAGGAAGGTACTGCTAAAAAATGCCCAGAAAAATCCAGATATCCTTTGGAACGAACTCTTGAGCTGGCTATTTGTGCAACAAAAACAATACGGAAATGCCTTTGCGCAAGAAAAGGCCATTTTTAAGCGCAGGGATGATGGGTCGTTGGACCGGATGGAAAATTTGGGGCAGCTGGCCCTTGAGGATAGGGACTTTGACAATGCCGTCCCCGTTTTTGAGTTCATTGTGGACAATGCCTATGAACCCAGGACGAAACTCAATGCCCAGCTACATCTTATTGATATTGAACTTTTGGATGTATCGGATAAAAAACTCGATGTCATTGAAAAAAAGTTCGAAGCCCTTGTGTCAGAGTATGGTACCCAGAGCAACACCTTGCAGCTTCAAATAGCGTATGCCAATTTTCTTGCATTCAAAAAGGAAACCCCGGACCCCGCAATAACCATGCTCAAAAATAGTTTGGACCTGCCGATGGGTCGCATGGTAAATGCCTATGTAAAGCTCGCCTTGGGCGATATCTTGGTCTATTCCCAAAAATTCAATGAGGCACTGATCCATTTTACCCAGGTGCAAAAAAGCCTAAAAAACGACGTGCTGGGGCAAGAAGCCCGTTTTAAAGTGGCCCAGACCAGTTTTTATAAAGGAGATTTCGATTGGGCCCTCACCCAGTTAAAGGTACTTCGGGGCTCCACCTCACAGCTTATCGCCAATGATGCCATGCAATTGAGCTTGACCATTTCGGACAATTCATTGGAAGATTCCACCCAAACCGCATTAAAAAAGTATGCAAGGGCCGATTTGTTGGCCTATCAAAACAAGACCAAGGAGGCCATCGAAGTGCTGGATGACATCTTACAAAACCACAAAGGCGAAAAAATAGAGGACGAGGCCCTGTTGCGACAGGGGCAATTGCTCGAAGGCCAAAAGGATTATGAAGCTGCTGAATTCAATTATAAAAAAATAGTGGAGTTCTATGCGAACGATATTCTTGCCGATGATGCGCACTTTGCCTTGGGCGAATTGTACAGCAACTTTCTGGGAGATCCAGAAAAGGCGAAAGATCACTATGAACGGATCATAATGTCCTATCAGGACAGCTACTATTTTCCAAAAGCCAGAAAGAAATTTAGACAGCTCCGTGGAGACGCCATTAATTAATTTCCATACATTTAGACAGCAAAATAAGGGGTTGAATGCTTATATACAGTGTAACCATAAACATAGACGAAAGCGTTCATGACGAATGGCTTTCTTGGATGCGGGACAAACATGTGCCCGATATGTTGGCGACCGGAAAGTTCTCACATGCAAAAATGACCAAGGTTTTGGTAGAAGAGGATCAAGGGGGCATTACCTATTCCGTGCAGTACACCACCAAGGATCGAAAAACATTGGAAGCCTATTATCGGGAAGATGCGGACCGCCTCCGCACCGATGCCCTAAAGATGTTCCCAAACAAGTTTGTGGCTTTCAGGACCGAACTCGAAGTTATTAGCCAACAGATTCCTTAACGCTTTGGAATACCTTTTTTCCTACGGCACTTTACAGGACCCCCAGGTACAGGAATACATTTTTGGGAGAATCCTCTCTGGCCATGATGATTCGCTTTCAGGATTCAAAAAACAGGAACGTGCCGTCTATGGCCGCTATGCCTTGGTGGTCAGAACAAAAAATGAAGGGGATATGGTCCAAGGAAAGGCATATGAAGTAACACAGCATGATTTAAAAAAGGCCGACATCTATGAAACCACAGCCTACAAAAGGGAACCATTTCAACTGGGATCCGGCATCACAGCTTGGGTTTATCTGAAAAATTCCGAGTAACTTGCAAAAAAAAATCCCGTGCCCAAAAAACTCCAAAAACACGCACAGAAACCAAGATCAGGGCATACTGCGGTGAAGGCCAAAAAGCATCTCGGCCAACACTTTTTGAACGATGAGGAAGTGGCCCAAAAAATTGCCAATACGCTCTCTTTACAGGGGTATACCCATGTTTTGGAAATTGGTCCGGGGATGGGGGTGCTCACCAAGCACCTATTGTTAAGGGATATGGATTTGGTTGTAATGGATTTGGACGAGGAATCCATCATTTACCTGAACCACAGTTTTCGGTTGGAGTATGCCCAATTCATTGAAAAAAACAATCGATTTAAAATTGTTGAGGCTGATTTTCTAAATTTTGACCTCAAAGAATTGTTTGGTGATGCCCAGTTTGCCATAACGGGAAACTTTCCATACAATATTTCCAGTCAAATTGTCTTCAAAATGTTGGAAATGCGCCATCAAGTTCCAGAATTTTCAGGGATGTTCCAAAAAGAGGTAGCTATGCGTATCTGCGCTGCGCCAGGCAATAAAACCTACGGTATTTTATCCGTGCTGGTCCAGGCATTTTACGATGCCGAATACCTTTTCTCCGTTCCCCCAGAGGTGTTTGATCCCCCACCGAAGGTACATTCAGGGGTGCTTCGCCTTACCCGGAAGAAAGCACTGCGGCTTCCCTGCGATGAAAAGCTTTTTTTCAAAGTGGTGAAAACGGCTTTTAACCAAAGAAGAAAGACCATGCGCAACAGCCTTAAAACCCTTAATCTTTCCAATAATCTAAAAGAAGATACTATATTTGACCAACGTCCGGAACAGCTCCATGTAACCGATTTTATAACATTGACCCAGAAGATAGCCAATGACCCCATTTAAACTTACAGACGAGCTCATTTCAGAAATTCAGCACCTGATCGGGGAAAAAAAGAATACCGACCTCAAGTTGTTGCTGACCGACTTTCACTATGCGGATATTGCAGAGATTGCCGGCGAGTTGGAGGTCGAGGAAGCCACCTATCTTATCAAACTTTTGGACAGCGAAAAGACTTCGGAAATCATTGCGGAGATGCACGAGGACACCCGTGAAGCTGTCTTGAACAACCTTACCGCCAAGGAAATTGCCGGTGAGCTGGAGGAACTGGACACCGATGATGCCGTCGACATCATCAACGAACTGCCCAAAGAAATTGTCCAGGAAGTCATCTCGGAAATTGAGGATAGGGAACACGCCAAGGATATTGTGGAACTGTTGCGCTATAACGAGGATTCCGCTGGCGGACTCATGGCAAAGGAATTGGTAAAGGTCAATGAAAACTGGAACGTACTCACCTGCGTAAAGGAAATGCGGGCCCAAGCCGAAAATGTGACTAGGGTGCACTCCATCTACGTGGTGGATGACGAGGACAAACTAAAAGGGAGGCTCTCCCTTAAAGACCTGTTGACAACATCAACCAAAACAAATATAAAGGACGTTTACATCCCTAAAGTGGACTCTGTAAATGTTAATGAAAAAGCGGAAGAGGTGGCCAAGATCATGTCAAAATATGACTTGGAGGCCATTCCGGTTGTGGATGAAATTGGGAGGCTCGTGGGCAGGATCACCATTGACGACATTGTGGATGTAATTCGGGAAGAAGCTGACAAAGATTACCAACTGGCTGCCGGTATCTCACAGGATGTGGAAGCGGATGACAGCATTTGGGAGCTGACCAAAGCCCGATTGCCCTGGCTTATTTTGGGGCTTTTGGGAGGATTGGGCGCAGCGGCCATCATGGGCGGTTTTGAAGAAATGATCTCCAAACATGCCATTCTGTTTTTCTTCACCCCACTAATTGCCGCCATGGCAGGTAACGTCGGCGTGCAATCCAGTGCCATTATTGTGCAGGGTTTGGCAAACGATGATCTTAAGGGGAGCGTGGGCAACCGATTGATAAAGGAAATGCTGTTGGCCCTATTGAACGGTCTTATTTTGGCCATTTTGCTTTTGGTGTTCACGTGGATCTGGAAAGGCACTTTTGATACCGCATTGGCCATTTCCCTTTCCTTGGTGGTGGTCATCGTGGTTGCAGGATTGATCGGCACCTTTATTCCCTTGTTCCTGCATCAAAGAAATATAGATCCCGCCATTGCGACCGGGCCATTCATCACCACCAGCAATGATATTTTTGGAATCTTGATCTATTTCTGGATCGCAAAATGGATTCTTGGCATATAAATATTAATATGAAACCCATTAACCTAATACAAAAACATGCCGAGTTTACCAAGCAATGGCATCCGCACCAAATCGCCATTGTGGATGATATGCAGGTGCTGTTGGCCAAATTACAGGGTGAATTTGTTTGGCATGCGCATGAGCATGAGGATGAACTTTTTCAAGTGATCAAAGGAACACTTTACATGCAGTTTCGTGATCGAACCGAGGTGGTGAAGGAAGGGGAGATCATTGTGGTGCCCAAAGGCGTGGAACACAATCCCATGACCAAAAATGGCGAAGAGGTGCAGGTACTGCTCTTTGAAAAGTTGACAACAGCACACACGGGCAAGGTGCAGCATGAAAAAACACAGGCCCATTATCCCAAAATTTAGGATCTATAAATTTAGCCCATGAAAGTCCTCCATCTAGATACCAACCATCCATTACTTATTGAACAATTTGCGGCCCTGGGTTTTGAGAACCATGAAGACTACAAGTCTTCAAAAGAGGCCGTGGAAGAAAAGATCCATCTGTACGACGGCATCATTATCCGGAGCAGGTTCCCGATAGATAGGCAATTCTTGGACCGGGCCACCAATCTCAAATTTATTGGAAGGGTTGGTGCCGGAATGGAGAATATTGATGTGCGCTATGCCAAACAGAATGATGTTTTTTTGGCCTCAGCACCCGAGGGAAACCGCAATGCTGTGGGCGAGCACACCCTGGGAATGTTGCTCTCCATAATGAACAATATGTGCAAGGCCAACAGGGAGGTGAAAAAAGGAAAATGGGACCGGGAGGGCAATCGCGGCGTTGAGCTGAATGGAAAAACTGTGGGCATCATCGGTTATGGGAACATGGGAAAGGCCTTTGCCCAAAAACTCCGAGGTTTTGATGTAGAAGTGATTTGTTTCGACATTGTGGGTGGCGTGGATGATGAAAATGCCCGACAAGTGGGCATTATGGAGTTCCAACAGAAATCTGATATCGTGAGCCTGCATGTGCCCCAGACCGAATTGACGACAGGGATGGTGAACACTGAATTTATCAACGCATTCCACAAGCCCTTTTGGTTCATCAATACGGCTCGGGGATCCTGTGTGGTAACAAAAGATCTCGTCGTGGCCCTGAAATCGAAAAAAATATTGGGTGCGGCATTGGATGTGCTTGAATACGAAAAAACCTCGTTCGAGAACATGTTCTCCAAAAAACCCAAGCCCTTCAAATACCTCCGCAAGGCGAAAAATGTACTGCTCACCCCCCACGTGGCCGGTTGGAGCACCGAAAGCAATGAGAAATTAGCGCAGACCATAGTGGACAAAATCAAAAAAAGATTTTGTTAACTTGAACGGGTGAAGAAGACCATTTTTATCTTTTCCGCACTCACCATTGCCCTGCTCGTATTATTTCAATTGAGCAAATACACCTATATGTCCGGCGATATATCCATTGAGATCATCATCGCCGTCATCGCCATAATCTTCTTTTTTATTGGGGCGTACCTCAGAACCAAAACGGCCAAAAAGGAAATGATCGCCGAGTCTGGAATCAATCATAAAAAAATTGAGGAGTTGGGCATCAGCAAAAGGGAATATGAGGTGTTGGTGCAGATTGGTAAGGGTCTGTCCAACCAAGAAATTGCCGAAAGCTTGTTCTTGTCAGAAAGCACTGTGAAGACCCATGTATCCAATCTTCTTATAAAATTGGATGCAAAAAGGCGAACACAGGCTTTACAAAAGGCCAAAGAGCTCCAAATTCTATCCCAGTAGTCCATTTCCCGACTAAAGTGCCATGCTTTTGGTACTTTAGTATGAGTCCCGGAGAACCTCTTGACACTAATTTTGAGAAAATTTCTAAACCTAAACAAGATGAAAAAAACAGTATTAAAATTTGGCCTCTATGGCGCAGTGACCATTTGTGCATTGTTTCTGATAAGCTGGTTCGTATTGTCCGATCTACCCCTATCCACCCAGGAAGTATTGGGATATGTATCCATGGTCGTGTCCCTCTCGTTTGTTTTTTTTGGAATCAAGCACTTTAGGGATATACAAAATGGGGGAACTGTAAGCTTTAAAAAGGCACTTATAATAGGTATTCTGATCAGTTTGATCACGGCATTGGCCTTTGGTGTTTTGGATATCCTATATACCGAAGTGCTGAATCCTGATTTTATGGTGAGCTATTATGAAAATGCCGCAGAAAATTTAAGGAGCACCTTACCGGCGGATCAGGTAGAAGCCAAATTGGCCGAATTGGAATCACAGCGGGAAATGTTCTCCAACCCGCTCATGTCATTTTTGCTCATGGCAATGACGGTGTTCGTCATCGGATTCATCATCTCCCTTATTTCAGCCTTGATCCTGCAACGAAAATAACAACACCATGACCATTGATGCCAATACCCCGGACGAGTACATTGAAAAGCTGCCTGAAGACCGAAAAGAAGCTGTGTCCAAACTGCGGGAAACCGTAAAAAAGAAGCTGCCAGCGGGTTTTGAAGAGTGCATTAACTACAAAATGATCGGTTATGTGGTCCCGCACTCACTTTACCCAGATGGTTATCATTGTGATCCAAAACTGCCATTGCCATTCATAAACATTGCCTCACAAAAAAATTTTGTGGCCCTGTACCATTCTGGTATTTATGCAGACAAGGACCTGCATGATTGGTTTGTGCAGGAATATCCCAAACATGTAAAGACAAAATTGGATATGGGCAAAAGCTGTATCCGATTTAAGAATGTGAACACCATTCCCTATGAACTTATCGGAGAGCTTTGCCAAAAAATGACCGTCGAAAATTGGATAAACCTTTATGAAAAAAACATTAAAAAATCATGAAAAACAGAGTTACAGGAATCGGAGGGTTTTTCTTCAAGAGCAAGGACCCAAAAAAAATCAATGACTGGTACAAGAACCATTTGGGACTGAACACGGATCAGTATGGCTGCTCATTTTGGTGGAAGGACAACGATGGGAACGACTGCATGACCCAATGGGGTCCTTTTAAGGACGACACCACCTATTTTGAACCCAGCGAAAAGCAGTTTATGATGAACTTTAGGGTAGAGAACCTTGAAGCACTCCTCAAGGCTCTGCGGGATGAGGGAGTTACTGTAGTTGGTGAAGTACAGGAATATGACTATGGAAAATTTGGTTGGATCATGGACCCGGAAGGCAACAAAATAGAACTTTGGGAACCTGTTGATAAAGCTTTTAAATAAATATTGAATTATTTGCTACATTTAAAACTTGTTAACCAACACATTAAAACAATGTCCGAAGAAAAAAAAGATTTAGGAGACAAGGCGGAAGAAGCTTTTGACAAAGCAAAAGAGGCAGCCGAGGAAGCCAAGGAAGCCGCAAAGGAATTCAAGGAAGATGTAAAGGATGCTTTTGACCCAAAAAATCCTGAAAGTGGAAAAACTGTTGCCATAATTGCCCACCTGACACTTATAGGTTGGATTATTGCCATCATTATGAACAGCAGCAATAAAACGGAACTGGGATCCTTTTATATCCGCCAGGTCCTGGGAATCATCCTGGTGGGATTTGTATTGGGAATCATTCCCGTGGTAAATCTTGTTGGATGGATCTTTCCACTCATACTATGGATTATCAGTCTAGTGGGTGCCATCAATGGGAATCAAAAGCCGGTCTTTTGGGTCGGGGAGTATTTTCAGAACTGGTTCAAGAATCTATAAAACCAAAAAAGTCAGAAAAAATACTTCTGGCTTTTTTATTTAATGCCTTTATCGTAATATTGCAATATTAAATTTAATTCATGGGCGTTTCCAAGACACACATCTTTTCACCTACACAAAATGAGTTGGCTGTTGTAGCAAAAGTTTTGGCACACCCAGCCCGTATTGCCATTCTTGAATATATAAGCCGACAGGATAGCTGTATTTGCAATGATTTGGTGGACATCATCGGCCTGGCCCAACCCACCATTTCCCAACACTTGAACGAAATCAAAAAAATAGGCCTGTTAAAAGGGACTTTTGAAGGGAAAAACCTTTGCTATTGCATCAATCAAGAACGCTGGGAAGAGTTGCAACGATCCTTTAATGAATTTTTTACCAATATAAACCGTAATTGCTGTTAGTTATGAATACCGCACAACTTTTATCGTTACTAAAACAACATCAGGAAAAAAGTCTTCTTTTTGAATATGCCGATGGTAAATTCGTGGGAGCAAACTATCACATCACTGAGGTCAAGAACATAACCGTGGACTCGGTTGATTGTGGTGCCGGAACCGATTTTTGGAAAGAAACCATAGTACAGCTTTGGGAAAGTCCAAAAGAAAAGGGCAAACGTGAGTTCATGACCGTGAACAAGGCTATGGACATTTTGAACCGGGTCGATGGAATCAAACCCATGGTGCGCGATGCGGAAATAAAATTTGAATATGGCAATCCCAATTTCCATACCGCCCAACTCTTTGTGGATGGCCATATTTTGGAAAATCAATCCCTGATACTGAAGTTATCTGTGGAAAAAACAAACTGCAAGGCCCAAGAAACCTGTGGGGTCGCTCCTACAAAACAGGAGAAAGAAGCTGTGGCCTGTTGTTCCCCAGAAAGTGGATGCTGTTGATTCCTGCTTATGAAAGTACGCCGAATGTACCAAACCGATTGGGAGCAGGTTTCCCGAATTTATGAGGAAGGCATGGCCACTGGTTTTGCCACCTTTGAAACCACAGCGCCTACATATGAAGCCTGGGACAAGGCCCATATCGAATCTTGCCGCCTAGTAGCCGAAGAAAATGGCACGGTGCTGGGCTGGGCGGCCCTTTCGCCAGTTTCCGGTCGATGTGTATACGGTGGTGTCGGCGAAGTAAGTGTTTATGTAGGTGCCGAAAGCCGAGGGAAAGGAGTTGGAAAAGCGCTAATGGAACGTCTGATTCTAGAAAGTGAAGAAGCGGGATTCTGGACAATCCAGTCAGGTATTTTTCCTGAAAATAAAAGCAGCATTCAGTTGCATGAAAATGTTGGGTTTCGCTATATTGGCAGACGTGAACGCGTGGGTAAACTTCACGGCGTTTGGAAAGACAACCTGCTCTTTGAAAAAAGGAGCGCCAAGGTTGGCGTAAGCTGATAAAAATCAAACAAAACCGACTATGAAAAATATATTGGTGCTCTGTACCGGAAACTCATGCCGAAGCCAAATGGCCCACGGCTACCTGAACCATTTTCAGGACAAGCTGGCAAAAGTGTACAGTGCCGGAATCGAGACGCATGGCCTCAACCCAGATGCCGTGGCCATCATGAAAGAGGATGGCGTGGACATTTCCCATCATACGTCCAACCATGTGGATGAATATGCCGGGATTGATTGGGATTTCATCATTACCGTGTGCGACCATGCCAAGGAACACTGTCCGTTTATCCCATCCAAAAATGCAAGACGCCTGCACCAAAATTTCGCGGATCCATCAAAAGTAAAAGGTTCCAAAGAAGAAATACATGAGGCATTTGTGGCCACACGGGACGACATAAAGGAATTTTGCTATGATTTTGTAAAGGAAGAATTGATGGATTAATCCAAAATCCTAATCAATGTTGTGGGTGGCGCCTTCTGACATTTTTCGTTCGAGCTCCGCCTGAAATTCCTCCATTACCGGCTTTACCGTGCTTTCCGGCAGATCGGCAATTTTTATGTACATCAGCCCATCTACGGAATTGTTGAAAAGGGGATCCACATTGAAGGCCACCACCTTTGCATTTTGTTTGATGTATTTTTTGATCAACACCGGAAGACGGAGACTGCCAGGTTCCACTTCGCTGATCAACTTGTCAAATTTGTTAAGGTCCGCCTGTGTCTCATCGAACACAAATTCTTTGTCCGCATCCTTCAGTTGTACCTTGAATTCTTTCTTCGGCCTTATGTACTGTGCCACGTAAGGGTCCCAATAATTGGATTTCATGAACTCGATCATCAGTGATTTGGAAAAATTTGAGAATTGGTTGCTGATGCTCACCCCCCCTATCAAGTATTTATGCTCCGGATAGCGCAAGGTGGTATGCACGATTCCTTTCCAAAGCAAAAACAAGGGCATGGGTTTTTGCTGGTATTCCTTTATAATGTAGGCCCTGCCCATTTCAATGGATTTTTCCATCATACCATAAAGTTCCGGTTCAAAACGGAAGAGGTCTTGGAGGTAGAACCCGTCTATGCCATATTTCTTGAATATTTCCGAGCCAAGTCCCATGCGGTAGGCCCCAACAATGGACTTGTCCTCATCATCCCAAAGAAAAAGATGGTGGTAGTAGGAGTCGAACTTGTCAAGATCCACAGCATTATTGGTGCCCTCGCCCACTTCCCGAAAAGTGATTTCCCGCTGTCTTCCTATTTCCTTAAGGATAAATGGCATGTCCTTTTCCTGTGCCAGGTACACTTCGTAGTTCTTGCTCTGGAGCATTCTGCAATCCTTCTCCCGCAGCCGCTCTATCTCCCCTTCCAGCACTTTGCTGTTCACCGCTGAGGCTATTTTTTTTGGAGGTTTGGGAATTTTGATCGTGGTTGGCACCATGTCTATCAAGCGTTCCTTCTCATACACATTGGCCAAGAGATAGGTTTTTTTGCGCAACAATTCCGTATAGGATTCCAAGGTCGTTTCCTCTTTCTGCGCCTCAACCGATATGGGTTGCCCCACCCTCACCTTGATGGGGCGCCTGCTTTGGGAAGTCAGTTCGGATGGAAGCTTTGCGGTCCTAAAAACATCATTGATCTTTGATAATCTGTAAAAAAGGCGACTGTTTCGTGCATGAAAATAAATGGGCACCACGGGCACTTCGGCTTTTCGAATCAATTTGATGGCGGCCTCTTCCCACGGTCTGTCAACAACCAGTTTATCATCTTTATAAGTGGACACCTCACCTGCTGGAAAAATGCCCAAAGGATGACCTCCCCTTAAATGCAAAAGTGCATTCTTGAATCCCGCGAAGCTATTTTTGGCATCCTTGTGCGTCTCAAAGGGATTCACTGGCATAATATAGGGCTTGAGCGGTTCTATTCGGTGGAGCAGAAAATTGGCTATGATTTTATAATCACTGCGTTCGTTCAACAATAGCTTCAAAAGCAACACCCCATCGATGCCTCCCAGCGGATGGTTACTGATGGTAATGAACGGACCTGATTTGGGAAGCCGTTTTAAATCCTCCTCCGGAATCTCGAAGTTGATCTCGTAATGCTCCAAAATGGCATCCAAGAACTCCTTTCCCGGGAGGTCCTTGTTCTTATTGTAGAAGCGGTTTATTGAGGTAATCTTGGTGGCAACCATCAACAGCCATCCAACGAAGGTCCCAAAAATACCGTATTTGTCCAGATGAATGACCTTTGCCACTTCTTTCGCAGATACCAACCCCATAAAGCAAGAAAATTAGGTAAGGGTAAAGATAGAAAATTACGGTAATTGACTTCGGTACTTGTCCCAGGTAATTTTACTTGACTACCAACTGAACGGTTTCCTTACCCCGTTGTTCCACCAGTACCGATCTGCCATTTTGGAGCGATAGGACCGAATCGTCATCGAAGTGCCTTATGGTGTACAGGGAAACATCTTCATGACAGACCACTTTGAATTTTCTCTTTAGCTCGTTGAGCATGGCCTGCAGTCCGTTGAACTTGTTGTCCAAACAGACCGAAAAACTTATGGCCGAGTTTTGTATAAGGTCCACCTTCATCTGATGGTCATGGAACAGCTTGAAGATTTCGCTGATATTGTCCTCCAAAATAAAAGAGAAGTCCAGCGAGGACAGTTTCAACAGCACTTGGTTCTTTTTTACAATGAAACACGGTATTTTAGGGGATATGCCCACCCCTTTGCCCACAGTGGTGCCATTGCCCTGGGGGTTTAAAAAAGATTTTACATGTAATGGTATTTCCTTTCGCTGCAATGGTTGAAGTGTTTTTGGGTGAATTACGGAAGCTCCATAAAATGCTAGCTCTATGGCTTCTCTATAGGAAATTTGATTTAACAATTGGGCCTTTTCAAAGTTTCTTGGGTCGGCGTTCAGCACCCCGGGCACATCCTTCCAAATGGTGACGGACTCCGCATTGAGGCAATAGGCCAAAATGGCTGCGGAATAATCCGACCCTTCCCTGCCCAAAGTGGTGGTAAAGTTGTTTTCATCACTTCCCAAAAATCCTTGGGTAATGTTCAGTTTTGATAGATCTACTCTCGAAGCGACTTCCTTTTGGGTACGGTCCCAATTCACCTGGGCATCCCTATAACTGTTGTCGGTCTTGATCAAATTTCTAACATCCAGGAGTACATTGTGTAGGCCAACTTCATTAAGATATTCGCTGATTATGGTCGTGGATAGCAGCTCGCCGTACCCCACCACCTGATCGTATACAAACGCATATTTTGGGGACTTGTTCCATGCCAAAAAGCCCTTAATCTCATCAAAGAGCAGTTTCAGCTTTTCGTGCACGGGATGGTTCTTGTTCTCGAACAAATCCAACACTATGGCATTGTGGTAGTCCACAACCTCCTGAAGCGAGCCGGATAGGGCCTTCTTATCCTCAAAGTACGCTTTCACCACCTTTTCCATGGCGTTGGTGATCTTTCCCATGGCCGATATGACCACCAAGGTGTCCTTGTGTCCCACCTCCTTAAGCACCTTAACCACATTTTTCACCGCTTCGGCATCCTTTACCGATGCCCCCCCAAACTTAAAAACTCTCATTTATCGTATTCTTTCAATATAGTTCTGAATCCCATTTTCATCCAGTTGCACCACATCCCAGTCCCTAAGAATCCTTGCTCCCTTCTTCTCGTAAAACGCAATGGCAGGTTCGTTCCAATCCAACACTTCCCAGCAAATCCTTTTAACGCCCAAACCATGGCCATATTTTATGACCTCATCCAAAAGAGCGGTTCCCAATCCACTTCCGCGCATTTCCTCGGCTACAATCAAGTCTTCCAAATGAAGGACCGCTCCTTTCCATGTGGAATAACGTGGATATACCAAGGCTATCCCCACAATCCTACCTTCCGATTCGGCCACAAAGCAATGAAAAAGCGGCTTTTCACCAAAACCATCCCGTACCAAATCGTCCGAGGCTATGTCCACAGCATTGGGTTCCTTCTCATATTCGGCCAGTTGTTGGATCAGTGCCAACACTTGTTGCATATCTTCCGGTAGTGCTTCTCGGATTGAAAATTCCATACTGTTACAAATAGAACACAAAGTTATAAATATAGAAAACTTTGCTTCTTCGAAATCGTTGTAGTTTCACAAAATGCCCGATATTTGTGCCCAAATAAAACAGCTTTCCATGTTCGAAAAACAGCACCTTACCTTGGGTGAGTTCATCATAGCCAATCAAGATTCATTTCAATATTCCTCTGGGGAGCTTTCCCGTCTGCTGAACGGTATCCGTCTAGCAGCAAAAGTGGTGAACCATGAGGTGAACAAGGCAGGTCTTGTAGACATCATAGGTACTGCGGGAGAAATGAATATACAGGGCGAGAACCAGCAGAAATTGGATGTGCTTGCCAACGAAAAGTTCATCCAGACATTGAAGAACAGGGAAATTGTTTGCGGTATCGCTTCCGAGGAGGAAGATGATTTTATAAGCATAAACAGTTTTGATGAAAACCATCAGAACAAATATATTGTGCTCATCGACCCATTGGATGGTTCATCAAACATTGACGTTAACGTATCTGTGGGAACCATTTTTTCCATTTATAGAAGGGTTACCCCTGTGGGCACCCCCGTAACGCTGAAGGATTTTTTGCAACCGGGGAAGAACCAGATTGCCGCTGGTTACATAATTTATGGTACCTCAACGATGCTGGTCTATACCACGGGCAATGGCGTCAATGGTTTTACCTTGAATCCAGCATTGGGGACCTTCTATTTGTCCCATCCCGACATGAAATATCCCGAGACGGGCAAAATCTATTCGGTTAACGAGGGCAACTATATCCATTTCCCACAGGGTGTAAAGGACTATATCAAGTACTGCCAAATGGAAGAAGGTGACCGCCCGTACACGTCCAGATATATTGGATCATTGGTGTCCGATTTTCATAGAAACATGATCAAGGGAGGAATCTATATGTACCCAAAAAGCAGTGTGGCCCAAAATGGAAAGCTGCGTCTTTTGTATGAGTGCAATCCCATGGCTTTCTTGGCGGAACAGGCAGGGGGCAAAGCCAGTAACGGTTTCCGCCCCATAATGGAAATTGAACCCACAGAACTACATGAACGGGTCCCTTTCTTCTGCGGAAGTAAAAAAATGGTAGAAAAAGTAGAGGAGTTTATCCAGGCCTGAGCTATTTCTCCATCAGGTAGAGGTAATCTTCAAAAGCTATCTTTCCTGTGAAGATTGCTACCGACTTTTCAATGATTTCCTGAGATTTTTTGGGTGGAAACCCTAGCCCAATGGCATATTTTTCAACCATTTTGCGCTCTACCTCATCCATTTCCAGGTCAGAGAAGATAATTTGGAAAAAGTCAAACAAACGCTTCAACCGTTTTTCACCGCTATGAGGGGTTTCAATCGGATATTTGTTTTCCTTCTTCATTACCATCTTGTACTCGTCGGCAGTAATGTTCAATTTAAAGGCAAACTTGTCCAACACCGCCTTTTCTTTTTCATTTATTTCTCCGTCCACGGCGGCCAAGCTTGCTAAAGTGGCAAAATGGGCAAGCTCCCTGCGTTTTTCCCCGTGCTCGTAAAGGTCCATTATGGGCATAGTCAAAATTTTGTGGAACAAATATAAATCTTAAACTAGAAAGGTCTATAAAATTCGCCCCAAAAGAAATTTGTAATTTTCGTTTCGCTGTACAATTGTCAAAACCATACCACTGAAAAAAACCGAACTTTTCCATATTGCCGAAAACTGGTTCCATCAACAGGGTTGGAAACCCTTTCCTTTTCAAAAAGAGACCTGGAAAGCTTTTTTGGAAGGCAAACATGGTCTCTTGAACGCCCCAACGGGCAGTGGCAAGACGTATGCCCTTTGGTTTCCAATAGTCTTGAACTACATCAAGTCCCATCCCGAATATAAAACCAGACACAAAAAAGGGCTTAAGGCCATTTGGATAACTCCTTTGCGTGCACTCTCCCAAGAAATCAAACAATCAGCTGAGCGAATCACCCAAGACTTGGAGACCCAAATGACCGTAGGAATCCGCACAGGGGATACCCCTACGAAAGAGCGCGCCCAGCAAAAAACCGCTATGCCCGATCTGCTGATCACAACTCCTGAAAGCTTACAATTGTTGCTTTCTTCCAAGGCGTATGAAAAAGTGTTCAAGAGCTGCTCGGCAATTGTAGTGGACGAGTGGCATGAACTGATGGGAACCAAGCGGGGCGTACAGATGGAACTTGGGCTTTCCCGGTTGAAGACCGTTTGCACCAACCTCAGAATTTGGGGCATTTCCGCAACCATAGGGAATCTTGAGCAAGCACGTGAAGTACTGTTGGGGCCAACCTCAAAGGAGCTTGGGAACTCTGTATTGGTCAAGGCCAATCTCAACAAAAAGATAACGGTAAAGAGCATTATCCCAAAAAAAATGGAAACTTTCCCTTGGCGGGGGCACTTGGGACTGCATCTTTTGGAAGCTGTGATTCCCATCATCAACCATAGTAAAACCACTTTGCTCTTTACCAATACCCGCAGCCAGTGTGAAATCTGGTTCCAAAAAATTCTCGAAAAGTATCCTGAATTTGCAGGAGAAATTGCCATGCACCATGGCAGCATCAACAAGGAGACCCGACTTTGGGTGGAACAGGCCATACGCAATGAAAGTTTGAAGGCTGTGGTATGCACTTCAAGTTTGGATTTGGGCGTGGATTTTGCCCCAGTGGAAACTGTTGTGCAAATTGGAGGACCCAAAGGTGTTGCCCGCTTCTTGCAACGGGCGGGGCGGAGTGGCCATAGACCAGGAAAGGAAAGCATTATCCATTTTCTACCAACCCATGCCATGGAGCTCATTGAGGCTTCGGCCATGCAAAAGGCCGTTTTGAACAGTGCCGTTGAAGACCGTATTCCATATTTGAACAGCTTTGACGTGCTTATCCAATACCTGACCACCTTGGCAGTTTCCGATGGTTTCTTCCCAGAAGAAATCTACCATGAGATCAAACAGACCTTCTGTTACCAGGCCATGACCGAGGAGCAATGGCAATGGCTTCTCAATTTTTTGGTGATGGGCAGCCAAAGCCTGAAAAGCTACGATGAGTACAAAAAAGTGGAGGTAGAGGAAGACGGCAGGTTCAAGGTGAACAGTAGGATGGTTGCCATGCGGCATCGATTTCAAATCGGGACCATTGTGGGGGATGCCACTATCTCGGTACGCTATCAAAAAGGTGGGTATATCGGTTCCATTGAAGAGTATTTCATTTCAAAATTAAGTCCAGGTGACGTGTTCACCTTTGCAGGACGGAATCTGGAGTTCATCCGCATCAAAGGTATGTCCGCACATGTTCGAAACTCCACCAAGCGCACCAATAAGGTCCCCAGTTGGATGGGTGGCCGCCTGAGTTTTTCAGCAAAAATGTCGGAATTGTTGCGTGAAGAATTGTACACAGCTGAGCTACCGGTTTCAAAACAAGGCCCGGAAATAAAATCCTTGGCCCCCATGTTTGCCAAACAGCGTGAAGGGAGCATTGTCCCCTTACCCCATCAATTTTTGATAGAGACATTCAAGACCGATGATGGTTACCACCATATCTTCTATCCCTTTGAAGGAAGGGCCATCCATGAGGGCATGAGCAGTCTATTGGCCTATCGCATCAGTCTTTTGACGCCCATAACCTGTTCCCTGGCCTTCAATGATTATGGTTTTGAACTGCTCTCGGACAAGCCCATCGATATTCAGGCGATTCTGGACAACAATCTGTTTACTGCGGAGTATATGCTCTCCGACCTTCAAAAAAGTTTGAACTCCAACGAAATGGCGCGCAGAAAGTTCCGCGATATTGCCGTTATCAGTGGCATGGTATTTACAGGATACCCCGAAAAAGGCGTGAAAATGAAGCATCTGCAAAGCAGTTCCGAATTGTTGTTCGATGTGTTCAAGGATTTTGAGGACGATAACTTGCTCTATCAACAGGCATTTACCGAGACTTTTGAGCATCAGTTGGAAGAAGGTAGGCTTCGTTTGGCCTTGGAGCGCATTGCCCAACAAGAAATTGTTTGGAAAAAATGTGAGCGGCCCACTCCGTTCTCTTTTCCAATCATTACAGATAGATTACGTGAAAAGTTGTCCAACGAAAAATTGGCGGACCGCATAAAGCGGATGACCAAGATTTTGATGAAGTGACCAACTGCTGAAGTAACCAATAAAACTCCCAACCCGTCTACGATTGACAAAAAAGATGTTTTTACCATTGCACTTATCGATTAAGATATGACTCCATTTCAATGAGTAATATCGTCCGATACCTGCCTGTCGGTAGGCAGGAGTGAAGCTTGAAAATTTAAACCAAAAATTCAGGTCAAATTAACAAATACTATACGAATGTGTTCCTGGAAAATCTGCAAATCTTCAATTTAACTATCTTTACCTAAAAGAATTATCCATGAGTGTTTCTGAGTTGCAAAACGACATTATCAAAAAACTGCTCACCATAGAGGACAGTCGTACGCTCACATTATTTAAAGAAATGCTACAAAACTGTATCTCCAAGGAAGGCTATCAAGTTTCGGATTTGGAGAAAAACCTCATTTCAGAAAGTTTAGAAGAATACAAAAAAGGACATGTATTATCTTCAGAAACCATCTACAAAAGAAATGAGGAATGGCTAAAAGAATAATCTGGACCTCGGGGGCAGATGCTATATTCACCAAAATCCTTGAGTTCTACAACCATAGAAATCAATCCAAAACTTATAGCAGAAAGCTCAATAAAGAAATTCATCAGATATTGAATACTGTGGCTGAATATCCTTTGTTGGGAATAAAAACCAATGTTAAGGGAGTACGAGTTGTCATAAAAAAACAGTATAAAGTATTTTATGAGGCAAAACCGAACAAAATAATAGTACATCTGGTTTGGGATACTAGGCAAGACCCAGACAAACTCAAGTTTTAAACTATCAGCTACCTCATTCAAATACTTGGAAACAATTTTTACCTCCACCCATCGGGTGGTGTTTTTTGGGTGGATAAATCCATGCTGCTGATCAGTGACGTGCATCTAGGAAAGGTAAGCCACTTTAGAAAGTTCGGGGCCGCGGTACCTCGAAAGGCATTGCACAAAAATTACGTGCTTCTGGACAAGATTGTTTCGTATTTTGAGCCGTTCCAGATCTGTTTTTTGGGTGATCTGTTCCATTCTTCCCTGAACAAGGAATGGGAACTGTTTGAGAACTGGGTGGCCAAGACCCCTGCGGAAATCATTTTGGTTGCTGGAAACCACGATATCATCGCTCCAGAAAAATACAATCAGTTGAGCATTGAGATTTTTCAGGAACTACTCATGGAGGACTTTTTACTCACCCACCATCCCGAGGAGCGAGAGGGTTTCTTCACCTTTTGTGGACACATCCATCCTGCGATAAAGCTCCATGGTTTTGGACGGCAACGGTTGAGACTGCCCTGTTTTTTCAAGACCAAAAACCAAATGATATTGCCGGCTTTTGGCGAATTTACGGGGACCTACGCCTTGCATCCGTCACCAGATGATGAAGTTTATGCCATTGTGGAAGATACTGTGCTAAGGGTTTAAGTTTTAAGTCTTTTCCCCAATTGTCATGCTGAACTCGTTTCAGCATCCCATCATTGTTATGTTTGGATTCCGTATCAAGCACGGAATGACATCCCCTTAATTTTATGCTATCATTGGTACTTATCAATCAAAAATCTAAAAACACTTCCCCCAAAAGAACATTTCACTTTATATTTGTCGCAAAGTTTTTGGATTGACCAAAGCCTCGATTCCCCAGTTGTTTGAAAAGTCTCCGCAAACCCGGAAACTAGGGGATACTATTTCCCAATCTCTTGACTCCGCTCAAGCTGACAGCCATAAAATCAACGTAAAAGGACTGGTGGGCTCCTCCCTTTCCTTTGCTGTTTCCCAAATTTTCAAATCCGTCGATGCGCCTTTCCTGTTGATTCTAAACGATAAGGAGGAAGCTGCCTATCATTTGAACGACTTGGAGCAGCTTGTTGGGGAAAACGATGTGCTTTTTTATCCCGGAAGTTATCGAAGACCCTATCAGATTGAGGAAACTGACAATGCCAACGTGCTGCTTCGTGCTGAGGTGTTGAACCGTATCAACTCCCGAAAAAAGCCTGCGGTGATTGTTACCTACGCCGACGCCCTTTTTGAAAAGGTCGTCACCCGAAAGGAACTGGACAAAAATACCCTCAAGATAAAACTGGAAGACACCCTTTCCTTGGATTTTTTGAACGAGGTCCTTTTTGAATACCAGTTCAAACGGGTGGATTTTGTTACCGAACCTGGTGAGTTTTCTGTTCGTGGAGGAATTGTGGATGTGTTCTCATTTTCGAACGACGAACCCTACCGCATTGAGTTTTTTGGGGATGAAGTGGACAGTATCCGGACCTTTGACGTGGAGACCCAACTCTCTACGGACAAAGTGAAGAAAATCACCATCATTCCCAATGTGGAGAACAAGTTTTTGCAGGAATCCCGGGAAAGCTTTTTAAAATACATTTCATCCAAAACGGTGGTATTTGCGAAGAACCCTTTTTTGATCTACGACCGCATCGATTCCTTTTTCGCCAAGGCAGAAGAAAGCTTCACCAAACTTAGCAAAGAGATCAAGCATGCAGAACCCAAAGAGCTTTTTGTGGATTCAGCATTGCTGAAATCGCAGCTACAGGATTTTTTATTGGTTGAAATTGGAGCTCTTTCAGGTGAGACCCTGAAACAAGTGCGGGGTGACGAAATCATTTTCAACACCAAACCCCAACCGGCATTCAATAAAAAATTTGACCTGCTCATAGAAAACCTGAATGAAAACCGGGAAGCAGGTTTTAAAAATTACATTTTCTGTTCCACGGAACAACAGGCCCAGCGGTTCCATGACATTTTTGATGAAGTAGATCAAACGGTACATTACAAGACCATCGTTTTTCCCCTTTATCAAGGATTTATCGACCAAGATTTAAAATTGGCCTGCTATACGGACCATCAAATCTTTGAGCGCTACCACAGATTCCACCTTAAAAATGGCTATGCGAAAAAGCAGGCCATTACCCTAAAGGAACTCAACAAACTTGAAATCGGGGATTATGTCACCCACATCGACCATGGTATCGGCAAGTTTGGGGGACTGCAAAAGATTGACGTGGAGGGCAAAAAACAGGAAGCCATCAAACTGATTTATGGCGACAGGGATATTTTGTATGTAAGCATCCATTCGCTTCATAAAATTTCCAAATACAACGGAAAAGATGGTGCGCCACCGAAGATATACAAACTGGGTTCGGCTGCTTGGAAGAAACTGAAGCAGAAGACTAAGAGCCGTGTCAAGAAAATCGCTTTTGACCTCATCAAGGTCTACGCAAAACGACGGCTGGAAAAAGGGTTTCAATATGCCCCCGACAGTTATCTGCAACACGAACTCGAGGCTTCATTTTTGTACGAGGACACCCCCGACCAAGAAAAATCCACTCAAGATGTAAAAAAGGATATGGAAAGTGAACGTCCCATGGACCGTCTCATCTGTGGTGATGTGGGCTTTGGGAAGACCGAGGTGGCTATCCGGGCAGCCTTCAAGGCGGTGGACAATGGCAAACAAGTGGCCATTCTCGTGCCCACTACCATTTTGGCCTTTCAACACAACAGGACGTTTAAAGAACGACTTGCCGATATGCCGGTTACCGTGGATTATCTTAACCGTTTTAGAACGGCCAAGGAGAAGAAAGAAATTCTGGAGGGATTGGCAACAGGCAAAATTGACATCATTATTGGTACCCATCAACTGGTGAACAAAAATGTGCGGTTCAAGGATTTGGGGTTGCTCATTGTGGATGAAGAACAAAAATTTGGCGTTTCCGTGAAGGATAAATTAAAGTCCATCAAGGAAAATGTGGACGTACTCACCTTAACCGCTACGCCCATTCCCCGCACGCTACAATTTAGTTTGATGGCGGCCCGCGACCTGTCCGTGATCAATACGCCTCCGCCCAACCGCTACCCTATCGAGAGCCAGGTTATCCGTTTCAATGAAGAAATTATCCGGGATGCCGTTTCCTATGAAATCCAACGGGGTGGACAGGTGTTCTTTATCCACAACCGTATTGAGAACATCAAAGAGGTGGCGGGGATGGTCCAACGTTTGGTGCCCGATGCCAAAATTGGCATAGGCCATGGCCAAATGGAGGGCAAAAAATTGGAACAGCTCATGCTCGCCTTTATGAACGGGGAGTTTGATGTGCTCGTTTCCACCACCATTGTGGAAAGTGGACTTGATGTGACCAATGCCAACACCATTTTCATCAACAATGCCAACAATTTTGGATTGAGCGACCTCCACCAGATGCGTGGTCGTGTGGGCCGAAGCAATAAAAAGGCGTTCTGCTTTTTCATTACCCCACCTTACGAAGTGATGACCCCCGATGCCCGAAAACGTATCGAGGCCTTGGAACAATTTACCGATTTGGGCAGTGGTTTCAACATTGCCATGAAAGATCTGGAAATACGTGGTGCTGGGGACCTGCTAGGTGGGGAACAAAGTGGGTTCATCAACGAGATTGGGTTCGAAACCTATCAAAAAATATTGACAGAGGCCATTGAAGAACTCAAGGAAAATGAGTTCAAGGAATTGTATGAAGAGGTTGAGGGAGACAAGGAAAAGGTGTATGTGAAAGACCTGCAACTGGATACCGATTTTGAACTGCTCTTCCCCGATGATTACATCAACAACATCACGGAGCGGTTGAACCTCTATACCCAACTCAACGAGGTGAAAAATGAGGAGGGACTCCAAAAATTTGAGGCCGAATTGGTGGACCGTTTTGGGGAATTGCCCGAACAGGCCCAAGACCTGCTAAATTCTGTTCGAATTAAATGGATCGCCACCCATATTGGATTGGAAAAAGTCGTGATGAAGCAGGGCAAATTCTTGGGTTATTTTATCGCGGATCAACAATCGGCCTTCTACCAAAGTCCAGTATTTACGCAAATGCTTCAATATGTGCAAAGTCACCCACAGCTGGCTAAACTCAAGGAAAAACAGACAAGAAATGGATTGCGGTTGTTGTTGGTTTTCGATAAAATCACCAGTGTAGAAAAAGCGTTGGAGGTTTTAGAGCCGTTCAAGACTGAAAAAACTTTAGCATAAAACCATATAATTTCCTTTATTGCCATACCAAATAATGTTTAAATGAAAAAAATCACCTTCCTATTTCTTCTAACACTTACAACCAGCATATTACCATTACATTCCCAAAGTTCATATTTCAACATTATAGAATCTGAGGGTTACACAGATTCAAATAAAGCTTCATCCATAAAAACCGTTTACATCACTTCAGATAATGAGATTGCGACTGCGAGTACGGGAAAAAATAAATTGATATTTGATGTTTATGATTCCGATGCGAAAAAGGTCTTCAATAAATTCACGGTTTTGGACAGTAAAGAAGAGGTTGTCGGTCATTTGGAACAAAATGACCTCTTGAAGGTGTTTAGCGTTTTTAAACCTTCCAAGACCGAACGTGTAATCAGATGTCATGTATTCGATGCCAAAAACCGATCTCACCAATTTGTAGAGCTTTTTAAAACCACCGTTGAGAAAACGGCTGCATTGTTCTCAGGGCAAAACAAGCGTCAGACAAACTTTGCCACCTCCCCTAACGGAAATTACTTCGCTGTGGCCACAGATAATATCAAAAAGAACTCCAATTCCTATAGTATTCATGTATACGACTCCCATACCATGAAATTGGTTTATGAACAGACTTTTTTCGAAAATCCGGAAAATTTTTTCAAATCCTTTGATATGGTCATTGATGATTCTGCTGCCGTATACTCCGTTGGCAAGGAGTACACAGAAGGAAGGTCAGAAAGAGCCGGGGACGACTCGCCAAATTATTCCATTGTCCTCAATAAAACGATCAAAAGTGGCTCCATTTCCACCCGAATCGAATTAGCCGAAAACCAACACATTGCCGACTTAAAAATGGTTCAAAAAGAAGACCAACTTCATCTTTATGGCTTTTACTCAACCAAGGTTGCCGGAAGAATCTCTGGTCTCAATAAGTTTATCGTTGATAAAGATAAAATCAACGTAATCGAAACCAAACAAACCAAGTTGCCGGAATCTGTGTTGGCCGACATATACAAATCCGAGAAGGTCGAATCAAAAAAAGATAAGGAACTCAACAATTATTATCTGGACCACGTAATTGAAGATGAGTATGGAAATTCCACGCTTCTTGCCGAGCAGTTTTATATAACCCAAACGTATATGCACAATGAGTATGGTGGGACTTGGACAACCACCTTTCATTATAACAACATTTTGGTCCTAAGTCTAGATAATAACGGAGACCTAAAATGGGGGCGAAATATTTTTAAGGCATCTTATACACCTTCATACAATGCGTTTGTGGTGGACAAAAGACTTCATGTCTTATTCAATACGGGCAAAAACCTAAAAGAAAAGGAAGATGGAAGGGTAAAGGCCAAGAGAGGTTGGCTAGAGGCAACGGCATTATTTGATTATGTATATCAGGAAAATGGTGAGGTTACCCAAGAAAAGCTGAGAGAGAACAAAGGAAGGGATATTTATCATCCTTACGACGGCTTTTTTCAAAACGATAGGTTCATCATGTTGACTGCTTCCAATAATCAGAAAAAAGTAATGCTTCTGGAAGCAAAAAAATAATTGCCTAATCCTATTCAATAGCCTGATATACCTGCTTTACAAACTCTCCAATCTTTGAAGGCTCCAACCAACGGGTCACGATCAGCAGTCCATTTTTTTGGTCCACCACAATAAAGTTACCTCCAAAACCAGATGCGTAGAAAACATGTTCGGGAACACCTTCCCAATGTCTTGGACCCTCTTTTGCATTCAACCACCACAAATATCCATAGTTTACATTGGGCACTGAAGGGGTGGTCGCTTTTTTGATCCAACCTTGGCTTATCAACTGTTGATTTTTCCATCTGCCCCCATTCAAAAACAACATGCCAAAACGGGCCATATCCTCTGTGGAAATGAACAGTCCGGCTCCCGAATGGCCCCCACCCGTCACGGATTTCATTTTCAGACCATCAATAACCGTCCAAGCGTGGTCATAGCCATACCAACGCCACGTAGTGGTTGCTCCAATTTTATCCATCACCTCTTCTTTCAAAACCACGGGCAAAGGTTTGCGCCATACATTGGTCAATGAATATGCCAATACATTCACCCGCACATCGTTGTATTCCATTACAGTGCCCGGTTCATTGAGTTTTCGAAATTTCCAATCGTCCAAGCCGCCTTCCCGGGGAGGTCGGTCTGCCCAATCCTTCAATCCCCATAATTCCCCGGACCAATCTGAGTTTTGTTGCAGCAGATGTTCCCACGTGATCTTGGAGTTGTGCTCCCCATCAAAAGTACCGTCCCAAATGTAGTCGGCCACTTTGTCATTGGTGTTAGCAATCAATCCTTGGTCCTCGGCCAGACCCGCCATGGTGGACAAAAAGCTTTTGGTGACGCTAAAGGTCATATCCACACGCTTGGTATCTCCCCATGAGGCAACGACGTACCCATTTTTCAAGATCATTCCGGCCGGGCCACCACGTTTTTTCGTAGGACCCAGAATCTCATGAAAGGGCTCACGCTGAAATCCTTCCAAAATGGCGCGACGCAAATCACGTGAGCCTGCATATTCATTATTCTTGGCAAAGCCAACTGCTACGTTCAACTTTTGCGCATCCAACTTAAATTGATCGCTTTCAGCTGCCTTCCATATTTCATTTCTCTCAGGAAAATAAAGGTCCTGCGCCTTCATCGGATTTGGCACGAACAAAAAAAGAAGCAGGGAGAATCGTAAAAAATGTTTCATTCGAGGATATTCTTTTTGGAATAAATGAAGTTAAGGATTGTAAATGGATTTCCCGCATCCGCTCGAATGACCATTGAATTGGGATTTGGAACGAATTGAATTGCCTAAAATCGTTTTTTCCAGATCATTTTTCCTTCTGGATCATAATAGCGCCAAGCGCCTACTTGGACATCCTTGCGGAAGCGGCCAGTAATTTTTTCAGAGCCGTCCGGATAATATTCGGTGTACCGGCCATGTTTGAGGCCATCGCTCAGATCTACTTCAAATTTGATCGCCCCATTCGCATACAATTTGCGGAAAGATTCGGCATTGAGGTCCGTAGGATAAATGCGAGCGAGATCAAAAATGGCATCGGTGATTTCTTCAGAAGCAAGGTTTTGGGTAATCGGTCTTGATGTTTGCTCCTTTTCTTCAAACTGAACCTTCTTTTTCACCACTTCCACATCTTGATAACTGAGCACCAATCTGCTTTCGAAAAGGTTATCCTCAGGAGTCAACTGAAGGCCAACTTGGGGAAAGCAGATGATGAAATCCTTGTTCTTGCGTAATTTTTCCCTGGTAGTGGCATCAGCAAGCGCATACATATTGTTATAGAGCACTGGGACATTGCTGTACACGAACACGGTGGATTTTTGTTCAAAGTGTTTGTTGAACTTTTTGAAATCCTCGGATCTGGACAAGGTCTCCTTGTCCATAACACCATCAATGATGCTCTTCAGGGTGTTGGGGTTATCACTAAATACTACGTAATCTTCAATTATGGTGAAATAAGGTTTGTCAAATTCGTCAAATCTGGCACCTAACAACATTTTGAAGAATCCCTTGATTGATAGAAAATTGATCTCGTGCTCCTTATAGTCTACCGCCTTGAACTTGACCGGGGTCTTTTTCTTGATCTGCTTCAATACAAAATCAAGATTGGTTTTGGCATCCTCAATGGCATTGGCCTTGAGAACCATGGCCATATCGTTTTTTCCCTTGGAAATACTGGATTGTATCTGCAACAGTCCAATTTCATCCCCGATCCAGCTTACAAAGTTTTCCTTGACATTGATTTTTAGGAACTTTTCCACCTTTTCAATCGCAGATTGATAGCTTTCAAACTGCTTGGGGTCGTTCTGCTGTACCGTTTCAAAATTCCTGTAGAATTCGGCAAAGCTGTCAAAACCATAACTGATGTAGAGCGCAGTGCGTTTTGGGGCAATACTGGGGATGGTACGCTCCGCGGTTCCCGATTTTTGAAGGGCCTTTAAATAGTGTTCGTTGGCCAGATTAATGTTGGTGAATCCATTGGCGGTAAGGGTGCCGTTGGGATCCAAATCAAAATAAAATCCAGTAAAGAGGAAATTTTCACTGACCCTTTTTACCCAATCCGAAGGTTTGTCCGAAAACCGTTGTACATAATCATCAAAGTAATTGTATTGCACATACATGCGGAAAAGATCCTCATGCTCCACTTTTTGGTTGATCTCAATAAAATTGAGATTTCTCCCCAAAACAGGTTCTTGGTATTGATCTATTGAAGCCTCTACCAACGAATGGGTATAGGACGCCACCAGCTGGTTTTTGACAAAGGCCAAGTACATGGTCTTCTTACTATTTCGATCATGTACTTCAATAATTTCATGGCCGTGGTACTGTCTTTTGCTCTGTGTGTAATTATCGTTGAGCAAGGTGTTCAGGTAACTTTTGAGGAGTTTCAGTTTGGCAATTCGCTTCAGGTCGAGCACATAAAAAATCCCATAATCCTTTGGGGAAATCATGTGTATGCAAATGAACAGGGAACGTCCATCAAAAAACTCAAGTAACCTATGGTTGTTGTTAAAAACCGTGTCCACTTTTTGAATGTTCTCCGTAAGTTCCGCGAAGTAGTCATTCTTTTGCAGATGGTGCCAGGCATCACTTTCACTGATCTTGCCCCAGCTTTTTACCGGCTGTTCGGATTCTATCACAAAAACCGCATCCTTGGGAATCAGGTATATGGATTGTAAATTGGTTTTGGGGGAAAGGACAAAAATATAGACCAAATAGCACAGGTACAGTGCAAATAAGGCCAATAGTCCATACAAGATTCTTTTCAGGGTCATTGTTCAAGAAGCGTCTGCAACAATAACGATCTCATCCCTATTTTAGTTTGCAGTGTTGTGCTACAGTGTTTTTAAGTCTTTGATGGTCTTGAAGGCCACATCCACCTGTTCCTCGTTCACCAAAATGGTAAACTCATTGGTGGTGGAAATCACTTCGTATAGTACAATGCCCTCCCAGGCCAAACGCTGAAAGATGAAGTAATAGATACCTGGAACCGAGACGTTTTCCGCAGGAAGTTTCACGGTTATGGATGATAGGTTTTCAGCCTTTTGTGTACAACGCTCATTGATAAAGTATTTCTCCACAACGTTGTCCAAGCTATTGCTGATCACAATATTGATCTCGTTCACCCCGCGCGAGGACGTATAGAAAACATCTTGGTTGGCATTGACCTCTTCCAACAAGCGCGCCTGATTCTCCAAAATGCTATCGGACGCCAGAAACGTATAGTCGGTCAAATTGGACCGCACCGTAATCTCACCAATGTTTTTTAGCACTTTTACGATTCGGTGCGTGGCACGGAACTCCAGATCATCAGAGAGGCGTTTTAAGGCCATGACAACCGCACCGTCCTTTACCTCCTTGCCCAATTCCTCCGCAATTTCGGGCCTAATCTGCCTTGAAAGGGAAGTAAGATTGATAATACCCTGTGCCAAGGCACTTTGTAAAAATGGCTTCTTTTTAATGTAATGCTCAACTACAGCGGAAATCGTCTTCATTGGTTCAATTTGATAACAAAAATAACATATTGTTATAAAACAAACAAATGGTTAAAAATGATAGAAAGCACGCTCCAAATGTTCAATTTCGTACTTGTTTCCGTTCCTGATGATGGTGATCACATCAAACCGAACATCAACATCCAGGTCCCTTTCCTCAACAAAGTGATTGGCGGCCAGCATCAATAGCTTCACCTTTTTTGCACTGACCATATTGGAAACATCCCCCAGAAAGCCCATGGTTCTCGATTTCACTTCAACGATGGCCAACGTATCCTCCTTTTGGGCAATTATGTCCACCTCGGCATTCAGGTATCGGTAGTTTCTGGCCAAAATTGCATACCCCCCATTGCGAAGGAAGTCGACCGCTTTCTGCTCTCCAAGGCTCCCAAATTCGTTGTGTTTCGCCATCTAAACTGAAAAATATTAAAAAAAATGTGCAGTTCGTCGAAAAAATTGGTAGTTGATGGCAAATCGAACGTTTAGATTGTAATTTGTTGGACCGAATTGAACCACACCCAACGTTAGCTAAACATATAGTTGCCCCAAAACTATGTACCTTTTTAACGCCAGACATTGCTATGGAGTACTTTATCAATTGTAATTCCTCAACGTTGGCGCCGTATACTACTCCGTTGGATGAGTTACGTGCTGCCCACTTGTACCGGAGGCTGGGTTTCAGTGCCTCAGTGCAGACCATAAACGCCGCCGTCGGACAAACCGCAAACACCCTCGTGGATAACCTGGTAGACCAAGCCCTTGCGGCCGCACCCATTCCTCCCCCGGCATGGGCAGATTGGACCGACGCCAATTATCCAGACGACGACGATTTAGCCAGACAACTGCGCAGAGCCCAAACTGAAGAGTTTTCTATCGCCTACGGCAACCAGTTATTGGACAACAACCTTCGTGATCGAATGAGCTTCTTTTGGAGCAACCACTTTGTGACCGAATTGGATGTCTACAATTGTAACCAGTTTTTGTACTACTACATTAATTGCTTGCAGCGCAACGCCCTTGGAAACTTCAAGACCTTTGTGAGCGAAATTGGACTAACAAGTGCCATGCTGTACTATCTGGACGGGGTTAGAAACCGGGGCAACAACCCCAATGAAAACTACGCCCGTGAGCTCTATGAGCTTTTTACCCTGGGTGAAGGAAACGGTTATACCGAAGAGGACATTATAGAAACTTCCAAGGCCCTTTCGGGATATACCGAACGTGGTGAGGAAGGCTGTACACAGGTTACTTTTGATCCTACGGAATTCAATACGGACAACAAGACCATTTTGGGGCAAACCGGTAATTGGGGATATGACGATGTCATTGACATTCTCTTTAACCAAAGACCCAACCAGATAGCATGGTTCATCTGCAAGAAATTATACGAATTTTTTATCCATCCAGATTCCACAGATGATGATGGAGGTATTGCACCCCAAATCATCGATGGGCTGGCGCAGACCTTTATCGCCAATAATTTTGAAATAGCCCCCGTACTGAGACAATTGTTCAAGAGCCAGCACTTTTTTGATGATACCGCCATCGGCGTCATTATAAAAAGCCCATTTGATCTGTACATGGGCATGCTCAAAGAAACTGGTTTTGCCTATGATGACTCTACGGTAATCAATGTAATAGACGCCAGTAGGTTGATAGGACAGGAACTTTTTGATCCTTTTGATGTAGCCGGTTGGCAACGGGATAGGCAGTGGATCAATACCAATTTCATCATTGGTCGCTGGTTGACGGCCGAAGTGTTCTTGGAGCGCTTTTTCCAAGCAAACCCAGAACAGTTCAGAACGCTGGCCATGGATGCAGTCGGTCCTGCCGACAGCAGCACCAGCAATCCAGAGATTGTGGTAAGGGCCTTGGTAAACAAGTTTACCCCAAAAGGTCTCCTGACAGATGCAGATTTTCAAAGGGCCCTAGATGCCTTTAAAATTGACGACGTACCAAACGAGTATTACTCTCCGGACCATGTCCCCGGTGGATTGAGCCTTTGGGTACTTTCCGTAAGTATGGAAGTCCCCACCCAGGTCTACATTCTATTACGTCACCTTTCTAGAGAGCCCGAATTTCAACTAAAATAACCCTACCATCATGTGCGATACTCATAACAATCACGATACATCACCATATAAGGGCCTCGAGCACGAGGGCCACGATTTGGAACACAAAAACTGGAGTCGACGGTCATTTATCCAAGCCTTGGGAATAGCCGGTTCGGGATCCATGTTCCTCGGGAGCAGCTTGGTCTCAGCTTCAGCACCATCGCCCCTTACTGCGGCCATTGCACAAGCCGAAACAGACAATATTCTCATATTGATCAGACTTTCGGGAGGCAATGACGGATTGAGCACGGTAATTCCTATCCAACAATATGATTCTTATGCCAATGCCAGGCCCAATATCTATATTCCTGAAAGTAAAATCCTAAAACTTACCGATGATTTTGGTATCCCCACCTACATGGGCTCCCTGGAACCCCTTTGGGGAGAGGGGCAGTTCAAAGCCGTTCACGGCGTGGGCTATGAAAACCAAAGTCTGTCCCATTTTACGGGATCCGATATTTTTGCCAATACCGATTTGACCACTACCGGATTTTCAGGTCTGGATACCGGTTGGATGGGTAGGCATTTTGAAAATCTGTACCCCGACTATTTGATCAATCCGCCAGAAGCCCCTGCGGCCATTCAAATTGGAAACCTTGCCAATTTGGTCTTCCAGGGTGAAGAGACGAACTACGCCTTTGTGACCAACAACGTTGATCAACTAGAGCAAATAGCACAAACGGGTACTTTTTATGACATCGAAAATGCTCCTTTTGACAGCTGTATGTACGGTGATCAGCTTCGCTTTCTGCGCGGTGTTGCCAATACAACTTACGAGTACGCCGGCAAAATCCATGAAGCTTACGAGCGTGGGGATGCCCTAAGATGCGTGGAGTACCAAGACAACAACTTTGCTCGACAATTGTCCCTATTGGCCAAGTTGATCAAAGGTGGTTTGGGAACCAAGGTCTACATGATTTCCATGGGAGGATTTGACACCCATGGCAACCAGCCTCTTGCCCACGAACGTTTGATGTCCAATCTTTCCATTGCCATCAACAATTTTTATGAGGATTTGGCCTGTACCGAACAAGATGATAAAGTATTGAGCATGACTTTCTCCGAGTTTGGCCGAAGGATTTTCGAAAACGGTTCCAATGGTACCGACCACGGAAAAGCCGCTCCCACCCTTTTCTTTGGATCCGGGCTTAGCGGAAGTGCCTTTGTGGGCGACCATCCTTCCTTAGATAGCCCAAACAGTAGGGGGAATCTGGAATATACGATGGATTTTAGAGATCTATACGGCACCGTATTGGCCGAATGGCTTTGCGTACCAAGGACAGCTGTGGAGCAACACCTATTGGGATATCAATATAGGGCCATTGATCTTGGTTTCAACTGTAGTGGGGAGACCTTTGACGATATTGCTATGGACAGTGACCCACCGACTTTGCCGGATACACCACCAAGCGATGACGGCATGGACCCAAATCCAGATATCCTGGACACCATCGTGCATACACCATACTACCCAAATCAACGGGCACCGCACATCCATTTGGAAATGCCCTTTGCCGCCCATGTTGATATTGAATTGTTCAATATTCTGGGACAAAAGGTGGGAACGGTCTTTAACGAGATGATGTTCGAGGGATCGACCGAGATCAATATCCGGGAGCGCATGCGGGATAGCCTTTCCACCGGAAAGTACATTTACAGAATTTCGGTTGGTGACCAAAGAATGAGCAAATCTGTGATGATCATGTAATCACTAAAAATACGCATTCCGGATTCCTCCGGTCATACCTCCCCACACCCCAATTTGGGAGGCATGATCAGGAGGTTTCCTTTTTTGGGCCCACATGGGGATGGCTTTTGCCAAAATCAGTATTTTTGGGGCTTAATCAACTCCAGTACATGCCCAAAAATATAGCTCCAGCAAGATATACCGTAACCGCAGCCCTACCATACACCAATGGCCCCATCCACATTGGCCACCTGGCAGGGGTTTATGTCCCGGCCGACATTTATTCCCGCTATCTCCGCTTAAAAGGAAACGATGTGGCCTTTATCTGTGGTAGCGACGAGCATGGGGTGGCCATTCCCATGAAGGCCAAAAAGGAAGGTGTGAGTCCCAAGGAGATTATCGATAAATACCACAACATCATTAAAAAATCCTTTGCGGATTTTGGCATCTCATTTGACAACTACTCAAGGACCTCAGCGGACGTACACCATAGTACCGCATCCGATTTCTTTAAAAAACTGAACCAGCAAGACGATTTCATTGAGGAGGAAACAGAACAATTGTATGATGAGGAAGCCCAACAGTTTTTGGCAGACCGTTTTGTGATTGGTACTTGTCCCAAATGTGGACATGGGGAAGCCTACGGAGACCAATGTGAAAATTGCGGGTCTTCGTTGAACGCTACGGACCTCATTAATCCAAAATCCACGATTAGTGGAGGGGTGCCCACGCTAAAAAAGACCAAACATTGGTTTTTGCCCTTAGATCGCTATGAGGATTTTTTAAAGGAGTGGATCCTCGAAGGCCATAAAAATGATTGGAAGCCGAATGTGTATGGCCAATGTAAATCCTGGATCGATGATGGCCTAAAACCCCGGGCGGTTACCCGAGATCTGGATTGGGGAATACCGGTTCCAGTGGAAGGTGGTGAAGGAAAAGTACTCTACGTTTGGTTTGATGCGCCTATCGGTTATATTTCATCCACCAAGGAATGGGCAGCTCGCGAAGGTAAGGACTGGGAGCCCTATTGGAAGGATGAAAACACGCAGTTGGTACACTTCATCGGCAAGGACAACATAGTTTTCCATTGCATCATTTTCCCGTGCATGCTCAAGGCCCATGGCGATTTTGTACTGCCCGAGAACGTTCCCGCCAATGAGTTTCTAAATCTGGAAGGGAACAAGCTATCCACCTCGAAGAACTGGGCGGTTTGGCTGCATGAATATCTGGAAGAGTTTCCCGATATGCAGGATGTGCTCCGTTATGCATTAACGGCCAATGCCCCAGAAACCAAGGACAATGATTTTACTTGGAAGGACTTTCAGGCACGCAATAACAATGAGTTGGTGGCCATATTTGGCAATTTCATCAATCGCGTTGTGGTTTTGACCCATAAGTATTATAATGGTGTCGTTCCTGCTCCCAGCGAGTTTACCGAAATTGACAAGGAAACCCTAAGTGCTCTACAAGGTTTTCCAAAAACCCTTTCCTGTTCACTGGAACGATACCGCTTCCGGGAGGGTAGTCAGGAGTTGATGAACTTGGCCCGATTGGGCAACAAATATCTGGCGGATGAAGAGCCTTGGAAATTGATCAAGACCGACGAAGAACGGGTGAAGACCGTCATGTATGTAGCGCTGCAGATCGCTACAGGCTTGGCCGTTCTCAGCGAACCCTTTTTGCCATTTACGTCGGTAAAGCTTAAAAACATGCTTAATGTCAGGTCCACCGGAATGGAGAAAGCTATCGGTTGGGATGATATTTCCTCAAAAGACACCCTTCTCCCTCCAGGACACCAAATCAACCCCAGCGAACTGCTCTTCAGAAAAATAGAGGACAGCGAAATCCAACAGCAACTGGACAAATTGGAAGCCACAAAGAAAACAAACTCACTAATGGGCAAAGAGGTAACGCCACAGAAAGAAACTATAACATTCGACGATTTTACCAAACTCGATATGCGTGTTGGCACCATTGTGGAAGCCGAAAAAATGCCCAAAACAAACAAACTCTTGGTCTTAAAGGTCGATACGGGTCTCGATATCCGCACCATTGTTTCGGGAATAGCGGAAAGTTTTGACCCCAAGGAAATTGTGGGTAAAAAAGTAACCGTTTTGGTGAACCTGTCACCCAGAAAACTTCGCGGCGTGGAAAGTGAGGGGATGATCTTAATGACCGAAAATGCGGAAGGCAAGTTGGTTTTTGTAAACCCGGATGAGGAAGGGGTTGGGAATGGGGAGACCATCAACTGATGCTCAAAATAGCCTATCACCCCATTTACAAACACCCATTGCCACAAGGGCATCGGTTTCCCATGATCAAATATGAGCTGTTGCCACAGCAACTGCTCCACGAGGGCACCTGCACGGAAGCAGATTTTTTTGAGCCCACTTTGCCGGACGAACGGCATATTTTGGCAGTACATAGTGCGGGCTATTATCAAAATCTGACTGCCCTTAAACTTACTCCCAGTGAAATTCGAAAAATTGGGTTCCCCTTGAGTGAGGCCTTGATACAGCGAGAACTTATAATTGCGGATGGAACCATCAAGGGATGCGATCTTGCCATGGAAAATGGCATTGCCCTGAATATTGCCGGAGGAACCCACCACGCCTATTCCGATAAGGGTGAGGCTTTTTGCCTGTTGAACGACCAAGCCATTGGCGCTCGTTATCTTCAGGACAAGGGTTTGGCCAAAAACATCTTGATCATTGATTTGGACGTGCACCAAGGTAACGGTACTGCAGAAATTTTCCGAACCGATCCATCCGTTTTTACATTCTCGATGCATGGCAAGGGCAACTATCCTTTCAAAAAAGAAACTTCAGACCTAGATATTCCTTTGGAAAAAGGAACCATGGACCACGAATATCTTTCCGCCTTAAAAAGAACCCTCCCAGCACTTCTTGAAAGGGTGCGGCCCGATTTTATCTTTTATCTCTGCGGTGTGGATGTATTGGCCTCCGACAAATTGGGCACATTGGGCATGACGTTGGAGGGCTGCAAGGAACGTGACCGCTTTGTGCTCCAAACCTGCCATGATGCCAAAATTCCCATGCAGTGCAGTATGGGTGGAGGCTATTCCCCGGATATCAAGACAATTGTGGAGGCCCACGCCAACACCTTCCGGTTGGCACAGGATATTTATGCTTAATTTTATGCAATAATCAACCCGTTCGACCTTTATGAAAACAATGAGATTCCTCCCCTTATTGCTAATACTGCTGCTTCTGGCCCCATCAACATCCAAGGCCCAAAAAAAAGAGCCCCTTTGGAATCACTTTACCTATGATATGGGCAATGTTTTTGGTGGTGTTGGGCATGCCTATTCACGTCCTTTTCATTGGAAAGGGAAGGATTGGGCGAATTTCGGATACTTGGCCGGAGGCACCTTGCTGCTCTTCACCGTGGACGACGAACTCAACAACTGGACCAATGGCTTCAATCAAGATGTCCCCGATTTTATTCTTGACTATGGCAATGAGTATGGTAGTCCTGAAAACAATTACATGGTAACCGGGGGTGTTTATCTATTTGGTCTGTTTACCAAGAACGAAAAACTACGGCGCACTGGGGTCTTGCTCATCTCTTCGGCCACCGCCGGAGGTCTGCTGCAACAGGTGAGCAAGAGGATCATAGGCAGGGCCCGACCCAAAAGTGGTGAGAATTCAGACGTTTATGACCCCTTTAATGTAAATCGCGTTTTTAATTTCGATTCCTTTCCTTCGGGACATGCCATTTTATCCTTCAGTAATGCCTATGCCATAGCCAAACAGTTTAAAAGTCCCTGGGTGAAGGCAGGGCTGTACACCGTGGGATTCATCCCAGGGTTTGTAAGGATCATGGACGACTTCCATTGGGTTTCGGATGTGGCCTTCAGTACGGTGCTGAGTATTTTTATTGTGGAATCGATAGATCGATATCTGGATAGAAAATATGATGAAAAATACAATGCCGACGCCAAAAAAGTAAGCTGGAACCTGACCTTTGGTCCGAGCACTTTGGGTATGGCAATCCGATTTTAGGACTGCTCCACTTCATTTTGTTGATAATTTTTTATTTAGATTGAATTAAAATAGTTAATTTTGACCCATTGGAACCAACCATGGGAAAAAAGGACAAAAATTCCAAAAAAAAGCAGAAAAAGGCCTTGCTAAAAAACTTGCCTTTGGACAATTGCAAGACCAAATGCTGCAAAAAATATAAAAAGGGCGAAAACAAGCGCTGTAAGCGTTGTCCCTGCTTCGACCTTCTAAAAAAAGTAGCCTAAATCCACCATTGCGTGGATTTTTTGTTTCATCTCACTGTTTCCTTCTTGCCAAAAGGTTTTGCGAGACCCTGTTCTTGCTTTCTTCCAATACATCGCCAAAATCGGATGAGGAAAGATAATCCTGTGCCCGCGCATAATATTCCGGCCCGTGTCCGCAGTAGGCATTGCAGTTTTGAAGATGCTGGTAGTAGGCGGATTTTTTCTGTCGCATGTACACCAAATAAGCCGAGAAATTTGCCTTGCCCAACTTCCTTTCATAGTTGCGTTGGTCCACCCAGTAGTCCTGGGCATCATGGTCGGTCAATACATGGAGCGATGCTTCATAATCCGCATCCCTAAGGGCTAGTTGTTCATAAAAGCGCAGTCCCTGAAATGCAGCTCCCCCCTGTTGGGCAACTACCCAAGGGCAAACCCATACAAAAAGAAGCAAAAAAAGGAGCCTAGCTTTCATGACCTTATTTTATACCATAAGACGGGAATCTGTGTTGATTGTTTCCCAATCTTTCCTTAAGTTATCACGAATCGAGTGTTAAAAAAAAGAAAGGGGACGAATTGGTTCCCTTTTACGATAATCTGCTAGGTGGAAACTGTGCTGATAATGGCAAAAAAATGAATCCTCAATACGGTATGCCTGTGTATAGATAGTGCGTTGTGTACTGGGAGGAATCAAAATCCAAATATGAAGTATAATGCTTAATAAACTTAAAATATAAATCTCTGTGGTTGCAGAGGCTACTGCAATGTTTTGCGTGAAGGCTATGGGCATGGGATTTGACCGTCATATAGGAATGATAGTCATTTTGGTTTAGACGCCTTAAATCGTTTTCATACTTCTTCTGATCTTTCCAGTAATCCCTTTCATCCTCATCATTGAGCATGACCATCGTTTGCTCATATCGGGCATCTCTCAAAGCCAAATCCTCGTAGTTGATATATTCCCCATTTGTTTTTTGGGCCAACATCCCTGTGCAGAAGCCAAAGGCAATTACACCAAATAGTATTGATTTTCCCATCTTTTAAAGCTTGAGTTAATCCTTTGTTCATTGTTTTTACTATCTGGCGTATATCCATAGAACAACTGAAACTGATTTAACCCTAACTAAAAACAAAAAAGAGGCGTATTGCCTCTTTTTTTCGTTCTCTTAAATGAGTGCTTATTTACCAAGCATCAAAAGCTCATTGCAACGTATTTCGGTAATGTAGCGTTTTTCACCCTCTTTGGTCTCGTAGCTGCGGGAGGTCAGTTTTCCCTCAATGGCCACTTCCTTACCCTTGGCCAAATAGGATTCTGCAATTTCGGCCGTTTTGCCCCAGGCCACAATATTGTGCCATTGTGTATCCGTTACTTTTTCTCCTTGTGCATTCTTGTAGGTTTCATTAGTGGCGACAGAGAATTTGGCCAATTTGGTACCATTTTCCATAACGATTACTTCTGGGTCATTTCCTAGGTTTCCAATCAACTGTACTTTGTTTTTTAGTGAATTCATGATTTTTAATTTTTGCGTTAAACAGTTAATACTATCGAGTTCTTATCATTCGACAGGGCAAACTTAGAACGCTCAATAATCATCATTCGGTTTGAAATCATTTGTTTTCGTTTGTAAACGGATGTAAATGATTGGAATTAAATATAGGTGCCGTTTATGTCATGAATTTTGATGTCGATATGCAATCAAACTAAAATATCCCGTTCTCAGAATTCCCAATTGATCCTAAAAAATTGGCGCTTGCCAAGTGTGTCCCTAACAGATGCTAACTTCTAACCATTACCAGATCTATTGTGGCAAGCACCTCAGTGCCGCTTCCAGTAAAGTCAAAAGTGGTGATTCCACTCAAGAACAAGGTTTCATCATTATTGACATCAACATTGAACAGTTCATAGTCATCCATAGCATCTCCGTCGAAAAGTACTATCAGCCGATTCCCATATTCGTCTCCATTAAAGCCCATTTTGCCCGAAAAAGATTCAGAACCTTGGCCTGGCACAGCAATGGTTATGGTAAACCGCCCATTGTTCTGCACTTGCAGCAAGGTGGTGCCGCCCACCTCTATGACATCCAATCTTTGAGAACCATCGGTGCTTTCGAATACTGAAGTGGTCGCTTCCCAACTACCCGTAAAATCAGATACGGAAATATTGGGGCCATCCAATGATATCATGAATTCTTCTTTATCGCCGCTACAGGACATAAAAATGCACAGGGCCATCAAAATAAACCCGACACGAAACAGCCCATTTCTTTTTTTCACTGAGGGGTACATACTTTTGCTTTCCATTTTTTTCAATTTTAATTACTACTCTATCTCAGACCTTGTTTTGCAACCATTGCATTTCATATTACAAGGCATAACCCAAAATTAATCTTGCCATACATTGTTGTTTGCAGCTTATGTTGCGTTCTTTAATACTTACGTTGCAACGGGCTCGGAACACCTGTCAACCTTGAAATTCGGGTCTTTATGCCCTTTCCCTACAAATTCACAGATTTTCCCATTAACTTAGTAGGACCGCAGGTAATCCATTAAAAAGAAAGATGAAAAAGCTATTCCTTTTAGGCATCATGGGAATGAATTGCTGGTTTACCTATGCCCAATTAAGAACAACCATTGACAGCTTAGGGCAAAAACTGGAAGATAGCCCTAAAGATACCTCACAGGTAAGGGTTCTTCTTGATATGGCCAACGCTTATAGGGGAATAAATTTGGACACCTCCTATCTTTTTGCCAAGAAGGCTTACAATTTGGCTTCCTCATTGAATGATGATTTTGGCAGGGCTTCCGCAGATAAGATTAAAGGCACTTATTTCCTGTACACTGGCCAAATGGACAGTAGCATTTTCTATTATCAAAAAGGCCAGAAACGATTTAAATCATTGGGAGACCTTGATGGAGTGCATGATATCAATTACAATTTAGGTCTTTTACATGCATCGATTTCGGAGTATGATAAAGCCATATCCTATTATAGGGAAGATTTTGAATATAGGAACCAGATTGGGGACACCTTGGGAATAGCCGATGGTTACTTGAACATGGGTGCGGTGTATTTATATCAAGGAAAGAATCAAGAAGCCTATAAAAATCTTACAGCCTCAGTCCCGTATTTTACACAAGCTGGCGATTACCTATCAGTGGCCAAGGTGAATTTCAATTTGGGAACGATACAATGGAACTTCAGCAACTACGACTTGGCCCTGAACGACTTTTTTTCTTCGTTGGAAGTTTTTGAGAAAGAGGAAGACCATTATTTGTTGGCCAGCTGCACAGAAAATATCGCGGGAGTTTATGAGAACATGGGCAATTATCGAAATGCCCTAAAATACTACCGGCGTTCACTTCACTATAGCCAAACGGTGGGTGACTCGCGCCTGACGACATCAAACTATCATAGTTTAGGGGCAGTTATGGACAAAAGTGCAAAAAAAGATTCAGCCCTTTACTATTTTGAAAAAAGTCTTCAATTGGCCGAGAAAGGCAATTTCAAGGATCTCCAGAGCCTTAATTACCATAGCTTAGGAACATTATATGCTAAAGAAGATATGGCCAAGGGAGTGACATTTCTAAACAAAAGTATCTCTTTGAAGGAATCCATCGATTTGGATGATTTTAATGTGGCCACCTCACTCTACGAGTTGGGTAAAATACACACTGAACAACGGCAATTTTCCAAGGCGCAAAAAGCCTTGGAGGAAGGTCTGGAGATTTCAAGGCAAACTGATTCAAAAGATATGCGGAGCAAGCTCTCTTTTGCACTGTACCAGTTATATAAAAAGATGGGGCAACAAGGTCGAGCACTCGGGTACCTCGAGCAATATGATTTGTTGAGGGATTCCATTTTCAGTGAGGAGACCACTAAAAATATCGTGGCTCGTGAAATTCAATATGAGACTGCAAAAAAAGATCAGCAGATTCAATTGCTTGAAAAGGAAAGGGAGGTACAAGATGCGGAAGTGGTCGCCCAACAGGCGCTTATAGAAAAGCGTTCGACCCAAAGAAATCTACTTTTGGCAGGGATAGGTTCAATTGTGTTGGTTTCTTTCTTGCTATTTAGAAACTATCGCACCAAATTGAAGTCGAGGGAGCTAATCAATAAAAAACAACAAGAATTCGTCAATCTGAGATCCCGATTTTTTGCCAATATTTCCCATGAATTTAGAACACCCCTTACGTTGATCCTTGGACCATTGCGGGATTTTTTGGCCCGGGAACCCAAAAAAGAAGAACGGGTGCAGAGCTATAGGTTGATGCAACGGAGTAGTGAAAAACTCTTGGATTTGGTCAACCAGCTTTTGGATCTGGCCAAATTGGAATCTGGCAATAGGCCCTTGCAAGTAAGACAAGGGGATTTGAGCATATTTTTAAAAACCCATACCGCAGCTTTCAGTTCCTTAGCCCACTTCCAAAACATTGACTACAATATGACCATATCTCCTGAGCTTAGTTTGGGTTGGTTTGATGAAGATGCTCTTGAAAAAATGGTCAACAATTTGCTTTCAAATGCTTTCAAGTTTACCGAGAATGGGGGGAAGATCGATTTTTCAGCGACCTTAGCCAACGCAAATGACATGGATTTAGATGACAGTGTGCGAAGATTAAAGATAAAGGTAAGTGACAGTGGCAGGGGAATACCGGATGACGAGCTGGAGAAAGTCTTTGACCGTTTCCACCAGGGCGATGGGGCGGGTGCCCATAAAACCTCAGGAACGGGAATCGGTTTGGCCCTGACCAAAGAATTGATTGCCTTGCATGGCGGAACCATCTCGGTCGAGAGTGAACTAGGCAAGGGAAGTACCTTCACAATAATGCTACCTATAGACAAGGAGTGTTTTGATGAAACAGCGATTGTAGACGGTGATAAGGAAGTGTCCAAGATTGGTACAGTATCCAAAAAATCAGTTCCAAAACCTATTGTAGGCGAAAAAACGGATGGGAAAACAGTTGGAAAAGACCAGCCCATACTTCTGATTGTTGAGGATAATGATGAGGTAAGGACCTACGTTAAAAAACAACTCAATGACACGTATCAGGTACACGAGGCTTCCGATGGCATTGAAGGGTTAGGCCTGGCGCAGAAAATCGTACCCGACCTTATCATCAGTGATGTTATGATGCCTGGAATGGGTGGTATGGCCTTGTGCGAACGGCTCAAAAAAGATGAAAAGACCAGCCACATCCCAGTGATATTATTGACCGCATTGGCCTCTCAAGCTTCCAAAGTAGAAGGAATCGAGACTGGCGCCGATGATTACATTGTAAAACCCTTTGATAAGAAAGAGTTGATGGTACGGGTCAAAAACCTGATTCAGCAGCGGCAACTTTTACGGGAAAAGTACCGTAGGCAAATTACGCTCGAGCCCAAAACCGTGGCCGTTACTTCCGCTGACGAACGCTTCCTAACCAAAGCCATACAACTGTTGGAAAAACATTTGGACGATTCTGAATTTGGGGTCGAAATATTTTCAAAGAACCTCGGCATGAGCCGAACACAACTCTTTCGGAAAATGAGGGCACTGACCAACCAGTCACCCCAAGACTTTATTCGGGATTTTCGATTGCAAAGAGCCGCCCAACTGCTAAAAAGTAAGGCGGGTAACATTTCAGAAGTGGCCTATCAAGTGGGGTTCAACAATCTCTCTTATTTTACCAAACGGTTTAAGGAGCTCTTTGGAAAAACACCTTCTGAATATGCTTCATAATCAAATCTGAAGTATTGGATCTATGCTTTTGGAACAACAATACTTTTTCAGCTATTCTAAGTGATATGGCTATGATAAATGTCCCTACTATCTTAATTTTATAAAAAGCCGTTGACTGACGGGCTTTACTCAACCTATAAAGCCCGGAAATCATACTTTTCCATGATGATATGTCTAATATTTTCAAAATCCATCAGGATCCATTTTCCGTAACAAGTACTTCAAGGTCATTTCCTAGGTTTACAATCAACTGTACTCTGTTTTTCCAGTGAATTCATGATTTATTTACTGGTACTGATGGGGTTTTGTCCCATATTGTATATAGGTGCTAAAATACCATGTTTTGGTCAAGGATGGTGTTCCCTTAGGTACGTTTGGCAATCTAAAAAAGATCACCGATTACATGGACGGGAAAGATTTTCCTAGCTACTGGACATTGGTTCTAAAATCTGAAAATCCTATGGAGTACGGTATCTACAGTATTTACAAGGTGAAGAACTATTAACTATAGGATCGTTAACAAATTGTGGATAACTAACAGATGCAAAATCTTATATGTAGTAATTTTCTGATCAATTTTGATGTATACAAGATCAAGATATGTCGTTTGTTGATTTGGAAAGATTGAAAAGTGAACGCAAGAGGCTGGTTAGGAAGCTGGAACTTGTGGATTCCCTTATAGCTGAATATTCCAATATTGATCCTGAGCTTGATTTTAAACATTATATGGTTTTTGACTCAAAGATTAAAGAACCGGATTTTGACTCGCCTTTTGAGATAGATGGTTTTCCAAAAGATAAAACTTGGTTGAAGCAGCTATTATACTTATTAGATAAGCATGAAAGATTTTTGGGAAATACTGAAATGGCGGAACTGTTATTGCCGTATTATCCCGATAAAAATGTTGATCATCTCAAAAGACGGGTATCTGTGGTCATTTCAGATGCCTTTAAGAACAAAAAGGTTCGGGGATTGATTAAATTAAAGGTTTCCAATTCATCCCAAGGTTTTGTTTGGGGATATTCTAAATGGTTGGGTTCTAAAAACGAGATAAGGCAGGAGCATATGCCTTTTAGATATAAAATAAGCCCCACAATGTGAGGCTCAAAATACGTTTTGTGAAGGGATAGGCCCAGTTTTAAACTGTACATTGCCCTTGACAGGCCAGACGAGAAAATCAAAGTGTGCCATCTCTCATCAGGATAGGGCTTTGAAAAATTACCGTCGGAAAAGGGAGATTGGTTCGTGGCCGCTCCCTTTTTTCATTCTCCAAATCTATGTAATATACCGGTCGGATCCAAATTTTTGGACATATTTTCGCTTATCTACCATGTCAAGGATTGATTTATTTACTGGTACTGGCGTTACTTTTTCTTAGACTTGTTTTTATATATGAGAGCGGCGACTATTATCAATATGGTTATTGTTGTGCTGACAATTATTGCTTTTAATTCACTTTGAGCATTCATGAAATGAATTTTGTTCAACTAAAATACGATTTAAAATTTGCTTTGTCCCATATTGTATATAGGTGCCTATAGGTGCCCTACTATATATCCAAAAGTTGATTTCCAATGGGAAGTCTTCGTATCCGTACACCGGAAGCGGCATATATGGCATTGGCCAAAGCAGCAGCGGCTGGGGGCAATGGCGGTTCGCCCAGTCCCCTGGGAGGTAAATCGTTCTTGATGAATTCCACATGAATTTCAGGGATTTCCCCAAGTCGCATCCAGCGATAATCATGGAAATTGGATTGTACCGTGGCTCCATCCTCAATGGTTATCTCACCATATAGTGCTGCACACAATCCTTCCAAAATGGCTCCCTCAACCTGTGCCTCCGCTCCCGAAGGGTTAACCACAATGCCACAGTCCACTACGGCATCCACACGAACAATCTTTAGCTGATTATCCGCATTTACTTCCACCGTTACCACCTCGGCCACAAAGGACCCTGCTTGTCTATGCGCTGCAAAGCCCCTGCCCTGCCCTTCGGGCAATGGACTGTTCCAATTGCTGTTTTCCCTCACTTTTTCAATAACAGCTCTTAAGCGACCCGTATCATACTTGAAATCCCCTACTACTGGAACCATTCTTGGGGGACCAAGAAACTCCAAAAAAAAGTCAATGTGATCCTTTTTGTTGTGAATGGCGAGTTCATTCAAAAAACTGTGGGCGGCAAAGGCTGTTGCCGTAGGCCCCACTGCTCGCCATTGGCCCAGAGGTACATCGCTCAGCACATGGCCGTATTCAAATTGCAGATTGGGAACAAACCCGGCTGGAAAATCGTATTCATCAATTTCTGTTCCCGCTGGGTTGCCTTCCCTGCCCAGCGATGTTACCCGGGAAGCATTGGACAAAACCTGTCGCCACCCAATAACCTTTCCGTCTTGATCTAACCAAGCTGAAAGCCGCTGTACGCTGGCGGGACGGTACCAATCATGTTTTATGTCCTCTTCACGGGTCCAAATAAGTTTTACGGGCCTGCCCATCTTTTTTGAAAGTACGGCCGCATCCATGGCATAATCCACATAATAGCGTCTGCCAAAACCACCTCCCATTCTGGGCAGGTGTATTTTGATCTGTTCTGGTTGCAATCCGAAGAGTTTTATCAATCCTTGCTCCAACGCCTCCGGATTTTGGGTGGGCGCCCAAACCTCGCACATTTCGGAACTAAAATCTACGATACAGTTCATAGGTTCCATGGTAACGTGGGCTAAAAAAGGAAGTTCGTAAACATGCTCCACTTGGGAAACTGCCCTCCTTCTTGCCTGATCAATATTGCCATCCTGTCGTTCCACCGAAGTTGTATTCAACTGGTTATGATAATGGGAGAAAATGTCCTGTGTGTTTTCTTTTTTTGATTCGGAATTGTCCCAAACCACCTCAAGTTTTTCCGTTCCTTTGAAAGCTGCCCATGTGGAATTGGCCAAAACTGCCACTCCATTCACAAAATTGGGACTGTTCGGACCAATAAGTCTCCCTCCATAATTGCTATTGTCCAAGGGAATCACATCGATCACTCCAGATATCTTTCGCGTTTGGCTATCATCAAAACTTTGCACCTTGCCCTTGTGCACCGGATTTTTCAACACAGTGGCGTATACCATATCAGGAAGTTTTAAATCAATGGTGTATTGGACACTTCCATTTACAATGTTGTCCAAATCTACCTGCGGACATGGTTTGCCTACAATTTCATAGGTGTCCATGGGTTTGAATTCCACCTCTTCTGGCAGTGCAATTTGGGATGCGGCGGCGACCAAATCCCCAAAAGGGATGCTTTTTTCCGTTTTCTTGTGCACAACAGAACCTTTTCGAGTAATCAATTCGGAAGTGGGAACGTTCATTTTCTGCGAGGCGGCCCCAATCAGTGCATACCTGACCTTTGCGCCAGCGGTCCGCATCAAATCCCAATTTAAAATGACCGCATAGCTCCCCCCTGCCCATTGTTCTTCATATGCTTTGTTGTAATCCCCTTGAACCACTTTTACCTTGTCCCAATCCGCTCCCAACTCTTCCGCCAGGATCATGGGCAGTGCTGTTTTTACCCCTTGTCCTATTTCTGGATTTTTGGCGATAAGGGTCACCCATCCTTCGGTATCAATTTCAATGAGGGGGACAAAACTGAAGTTTTCCACCGGCTCCTTTTTTGGAGCACAGGACTGAAAGTGCAGTCCCACTACCAATGCCCCGCTGGCCGAAGCGGTTAGTTTGATAAAATTTCTTCTTCCCAAAGTATTTTTCATGGTGTTAGTTTTTTGATTTCCTTTCCTTCAATTACCTCATAAAACCGGTTTGCTTCAAGACCGTTAGCCTCTTGATTTATTCCCGAAGGCCATAAAATTTCAACCTTTCGAATTTTTAGGTCCCCTAAGCCAAAATGTATTTCTGGGGCATTTTCACTGCCGTAGCCCGTCTCCCGGGAAAAATATCGTGTTACAATGGACCCATCGGCCAAAATCAACCTCACCCAACTTCCAATTCCGTATGTGTTCGATTCCAACCCCTTCAATCGAAAAACAATCCAATTTTTGCTGGGGTTTTGATTGAAATAACAATCATTGGCTTCAGCTTCAGCTCCCCAATTGCAGACATAGAGATCTAAGTCCCCATCATTATCCAAATCGCCCGATGCGGTTCCGGCGGAGATATGGCCTTCGATTGCAGGCAGGGCATTGTACACACGTTCCATGGAGAAATCCTTCCGTCCCAAAAACATAAAATTTTGAATTTCAGGGTATCCCTCGGTGCCGTTGGCCACATAAAGATCCAGCCAACCATCATTGTTGAAATCACCCCAAGTCTGTCCTTTTGAGGGACGGTGCACATCTTTGGCCACTTCTTTTGTGGACTTAACAAAATGTCCCTCTCCCGAGTTTTCATACAGGGCGTTCTCATCGGAAATGGAAACGTTGGTTATGTAGATATCCAAGTCGTTGTCATAATCAAAATCCACTAGGGAAACGCCGTACGAAGCATTTTCCTCTTCAATATGAACACCTTCCCTTAGCTCTACAAAGCCCCCTTGTTCTGTTCCGAGATAGACATAATTTCTGTGCTTGCGGATTACCCTGCCATTTTCATCTTTAACCACAAAATTGGCCACATACAAGTCCAAAAAACCGTCACCGTTCAAATCTCCCCAAGCACACGAACGTCCATCGCCTTTGTTGTTGATCCAAGGGCCCTCGCTAATCCTTTTAAAGTTTCCGCCTCCATCATTCAGGTATAAATTGTCCGATTCACCGTCCCGATTTACCACGAACACATCCATATCGCCATCAAAATCATAATCACACCAACAGGCCCCCGGAGAATTTGTTTTGTCCGCGGTTAAATCGCCAGCCTCCATCACGGTAAAATTTCCCGTGCCATCATTGCGATATAATAAATTGTGCGTTCCAAACTGGGTCGTGAAAAAAAGGTCTAAATCCCTGTCGCTATCTACATCCACTGTATGCACAGATTCACTCCAAGCTTTTATATTGTTTTCGGAAATGGACTGTGATCGAAACCTATTTCCTTCGTTAAAATAAATCGTGTTCCCCAATAACAGCGTGGAGTCCACCTGATTGGCCACCGTAATATCCAACAGGCCGTCCCCGTCCAGGTCGGCAATGGATACACCTCTTGAACCTTGAGGTGGGCCATCCAAAGGCACCCTTTTAAATTGAAGATCTTGGGCGGTAATTGAGGAAGCAAAAAATAGAAAAAAGATTCCCCGTATCATTGATTCCCAACTTTTACGGCAATTTGCATCGCTTTTCTTATCCTAGAATAGGTGCCGCACCTGCAAATATTACCCGACAAGACATTGTTGACCTCCTCCTCCGTAGGATTGGGATTTTTGGAAAGTAGGTCGAAGGCACTCATTATAAAACCGGGCTGACAGTAACCACATTGGGGTACATCTGCCTCCATCCATGCTTTTTGAATTGGATGGTCACCTTTTTCAGATAGCCCTTCGATGGTAATCACTTCGCTTTGGGCGGCATCGGCGACGGACAAGGTACAGGAACGCACGGATTTTCCATTCACGATGACCGTGCATGACCCACAGAGCCCTTTACCACAGGCATATTTGGTGCCCGTTAAACCTAAAATATCCCGGAGCACCCATAGCAAAGGAGTGTCCGGATCGGCAGATATGGTTTTCTTTTCTTTGTTTACAATTAGCTTGAAGGATGACATGTTCTGATCGATTTTTAGATGAATTTATCCTTAATCTGACCAAAACAAGCGGTAAAAAATAGGCACTGCAGTAAATGAACAGGATTTTGATAGTGAATTGCCCTAGAGGGTCCTTTCCTTGAAAAAATCTAGGAGTTCTTTAGAGCAGCTTCGGCTCACTTTTCGACTGGTGCCATCTTTTAAAACCACTTCCAAGCCTTGGGATAAGTTGCCAGACAGCCCAGACACATAATCTACATTGATGATAGTGGATCTATGGATTTTTTGGAACATTTTCGGAGGAAGTACATCATGAAACGATTTCAGGGGCTTTCGCATTACAAAAATTCCAGAGGTGGTGGACAGTTTTGTATAATAGTTCTCTGCCACCAACCAATAAATCTCTGAAGGCTCGCAAAAATACTTTTTGCCTCCCCGTGTAAGTTCAAACCGTAATGAAGGCCGGGAATCTCGGCTTTCCCTTGCCTTAAGCTTATCCATCAAAAATAACAGCAGCGCTATATCGATCAGTGTCCAAAAAATAAAAAAATAGGAATACACCCCAAACTTTGATCCTGGAAGATCGAGGTATGGACTATAATGGGAGCTAAGCCAAAAAAACCACCCGTAGTGCAGGCAGACCCAGAACAATCCAAAGCCAATTACACGAAGTTTTCCATACTTCAGGGCATGCACTCTTTGTGTTACCATCTCTAGGACCTTGAAGCCAATGACCCAAGGGATCCAAATCGCCAGTTGCCATAGCAATACATGAATCACTGAGACCTGTTCCCGTGTTTCGTATTCCCTCCAATAAATCAACAGCCCTAGGACAACAGCTATTAAAACGGATAAAACGAAAAAGTTTTTGGTCTTCATGCCATGAATCTTAAAAAACACGTTGTCCAAACTCTGTTCCATCCCATTCGGTATCCAGATTTGGTAAACATTTTCAATATAAGTCAATGCAAACAACCCAAGATGTTAAATCTTGTTAATTGATCGGTATGATCAACGTGATTTGGCAACCAATTCAGATTGCATTCAAGATCTTTAAAAAGTACATGCCTATTTATATCCAATCACAATTTTAGAGGTTTTCAGATTGATTAAGGAACGGGGAACCTTTTCCGGTCCTTTTTCCGCCGTATATTGAAACTGTTTTCATGATCAGACGCTCTAAAAGACAGCAAGAAACGGGTTTTAGCTCCTTGGCATACCCTCTACTTTTGGGGAAACAAAAAATGGAAATCATGAGCGAACAAGAAATCATAAACTACAATCGGATAGCGAAGGCCATTGCCCATATCCGAGACAATTTCAAGGAGCAGCCCTCTTTGGATGAAATGGCACGGGAAGTGCACCTAAGCCCGTATCATTTTCAACGCATCTTTAAGGAATGGGCAGGAATAAGTCCGAAAAAATTCCTACAGTACACCAGCGTGCAATACGCCAAAGGAATATTGGAGGAGTCCAACACCACACTTTTTGATGCGGCCATTGAAACAGGTCTTTCAGGAACAAGCAGACTCCATGACCTGTTCATCACCATAGAGGGCATGACCCCTGGAGAGTATAAAAACCAAGGTGAGAACCTCAACATCAACTATAGCTTCGCCCAAAGTCCTTTTGGACTTGTGACCATCGCCGCAACTGAAAAAGGATTGTGCCACGTGGCTTTCACGGATGATGAGGAAAAAGGTCTTTACGAACTGAAAATGCAATTTCCAAAAGCAAAGTACCAGCAAAGGGTAGACCAAACCCAAGTAAATGCACTGATGTTCTTTGCCAACGACTGGGGCCAGATTTCAAAAATCAAACTTCACTTGAAGGGAACCGATTTTCAGTTGAAGGTTTGGGAATCCCTGCTCCGCATACCCAAAGGAAAGCTGGCCACTTATGGGAACATTGCCAAAATGATTGAGAAACCCAAAGCATCAAGGGCAGTGGGCTCCGCCATTGGCAATAATCCCATAGCCTACCTGATCCCATGCCATAGAGTGATAAAATCCTCAGGGAACTTGGGGGATTATCGTTGGGATAGTATCCGAAAAAAAGCCATAATTGGTTGGGAAGCTGCCCAGGTCCAATAATTCATTTCAATAATCACAAATGTCAATAACAAAGAAATTGGAAGCTATTTCTTGGAAAGCTGTCCAAAAAGACCTGTACGAAAATGGCTTTGCAGTGGTGAAAAATGTACTGGACAATGAGCAATGTGAAGCACTCATCGCAAGTTTCAACAAACCAGAGCACTACCGCAAGACCGTGGATATGGAACGCTATCGCTTCGGAAAGGGCCTATACAAGTATTTCAAATATCCTTTGCCATCTGTAATCGCACAGTTAAGGGAATTTGTATACCCAAAATTGGTGCCAGTAGCAAACCAGTGGATGCTGGATTTAAAAAAAGACCCAACCTTTCCTGAAACCTTATCGAAGCTGCAACAAAAATGCAGGGAAAATGGACAGCTTTTGGCCACTCCCTTGATTTTGAAATACCCTAAAGGCGGCCATAATACTCTGCATCAGGATCTGTATGGGGAAGTATATTTTCCCATGCAGATGGTACTGTTCCTAAATGGACGGGGTAAAGACTATGAAGGCGGAGAATTTGTCATGATGCAACAAGTGCCCAGGGCCCAATCCAAGGCAATTGTGCTGCATCCCCCAAAAGGGGCCATGGTCTTGTTCACCACCAACCATAGACCGGTGAGAGGGAAAAATGGCTTCTATAAGGTGAACATGAAACACGGTGTTAGTGAAGTGCATTCCGGAGAACGATACACCTTGGGAATCATTTTTCATGACGCCACCAGCTAGTGTCATGGTGCTTCATTCAGAAATTTCGGCCACCTCTCTTTTCAAAGCACTGAGGGATAATGAAATCAAATGGGCAGGAAACAGAAAGCTCAAGATTTACGGTACTTTGAGGTGCAAATCGGGAAAACGCATGAAAATGGAAAACCGGATGCTTTTCAATTCAGAGGAAGAAGCCATACAACAAGGGTATCGTCCTTGTGGTCATTGTATGCAAAAAGCATACGCCAAATGGAAAAAAGATGCTTTCAAGTAACCATAAAGTATATCTCGATCGCTTTACAATGAACTATATTTGAGCCTTAAAGCGCGCAATTATGGAACCTTGGCTAAAACCTATCATACTGGAAGGCAACCTAGTGAAGCTTCTGCCCCTGGAAACTTCGCATAAAGAGGCATTGTTGACCGCGGCTACCGATGGCAGGTTATGGGAGCTTTGGTATACCTCAGTGCCTTCGGCCAAAACCATAGATTCTTATTTGCAGACAGCCCTGGCCGAGCAAAAAAATGGACACTCGCTGCCTTTTGTGGTCGTCGATAAAAAAACGAATTCCATTGTGGGTTCCACACGCTATATGAACATAGAAGCCCTTCATAAACGTCTAGAAATTGGGCATACCTGGTATGCCAAAAGTGCCCAGCGCACAGGAATCAATACCGAATGTAAATACCTGCTTTTGGAATATGCCTTTGAAACTTTGGGGGCAATCGCTGTAGAGTTCAGGACCCATTTTCACAATCACGCTTCCCGAAATGCCATCCTCCGTTTGGGTGCCAAACAGGATGGGATTCTTAGAAACCATAGAATTGGTCAAAATGGTAATCTAAGGGACACTGTGGTCTTTTCCATTTTGAACAGTGAATGGAAAACAGTAAAGCAAGGGCTAGAATTTAAAATGAACCGCTATTCTTGACCAGGGATCTCCTTACTTTTCTTTACAAGATTGGCAAAATTATAGCCGGCCAATTCCAAATTTTTGTAGGTGTTTGCCTTTGCCTCTTCCAAACTGCCCGGGCCATTCATAATAGAGACGGCATAATCCAATCCCATGTCTTTTATTTCGTCAATGGAAACATCCACAGCCCCACAAAGTGCAGCCACTGGAACGCCTTTTTTCTTTGCCAGCTTCAATACCCCTTGAATGGTCTTTCCTGCGGATGTTTGCCCATCCAGTTTTCCTTCACCTGTGATGATCCAATCCGTGTTGTCCAAGGCGTTGCCAAAACCGGCAATATCCATCACCAAATCCACTCCCGAAGCTAGTTCAGCATTTAAAAAGACCACTGCGCCAGCACCCAAACCACCAGCTGCGCCAGCGCCCGGAATGCGCTGAACATCAACACTAAAGGTCCTTTGCAGTACATTCGCAAAATGCTCCAATCCTTTGTCCAAAAACGCCACTTCCTCCTTGTTGGCCCCTTTTTGTGGTCCATACACATACGCTGCCCCTTGGGGTCCGTGCAGCGGATTGTTGACATCGCAGGCCACCCGTACCTTTACATTCCGCAATGTGCCTGAAACACCCTTCGCATCAATTTCTTGCACCTTGATGAGATTCTTGCCAATGGGGTCCAAAATATTTCCTTCCCCATCCAAAAATCGAAATCCAAGGGCCACCGCCATTCCCATTCCACCATCGTTTGTCGCACTCCCTCCTATTCCCAGCACAATCTTCGCAGCACCTTTTTCAATGGCATCCAGAATCATTTGCCCGGTTCCAAAGGAAGTCGTGTGCATACAGTTCAGTTCATCCTTTTGCAATAGTTTGAAACCTGATGCCTCGGACATTTCCACAAAAGCTGTCTTTTTATCCCCGGAAAGCATATAGGCACTCTCCACGTCCCTAAATAGGGGATCTTTGATCAACATCTTGACCATGCTGCCCTTCAAATAGCTCTCTACGACCTCCAAAGTGCCATCACCACCATCGGCCAATGGCTTTTTTATGATGAGGGCATTGGGGAACACTTTTCTGATCCCATTCGATACCGCCTCGCAAAATTCATTTCCCGTTAAGGAACCTTTATATTTATCAGGAGCAAGAACAAATTTCATTTCACCAATTTAATCAAGAATATCCAGAATGCCGTGTCAAAAAAATACGCTTCCTTAATTGTGGAACAGGTTTTGCTTGTTGATGGGAAGTATTTACCTTTAAATAAAAATCTGACCATGAAAAAAATCATCCTCCCTATTGCAGCCCTTTTGTTTTCCATTTCAGCTTTTACTCAAACCAAGAGCTTTTTGGACATCCCTTATTTAGAGACCTCAGCCCAGGTGGATACCCTGGTGACCCCTGACAAAATTTATTTGAACATCACCATACAGGAAAAGGACTCCAAGGGAAAGAAATCCGTGGAGGAACAGGAAAACAAGATGGCGCTGCGGTTCAAGTCCCTTGGCATAGATCTGGACAAACAGTTGGTCATAAAAGATCTGAGCAGCAACTTTCAAAAATACTTTCTGCGGGGAAAAGAAGTGCTGAAAAGCAAGCAGTACTCGCTATTGGTCTATTCCGGGAAACAGGCCGGCAATGTCTTGGTGGCCCTGGAGCAATTGGACATTGCCAATGCCTATCTGGAAAAGACCGAATATTCCAAAATGGATGAACTGGAATTGGAACTGAAATCAAGGGCCGTAAAAAAAGCCAAGCAAAAAGCGGTGGCATTGACCAAGCCGTTAGGACAGTCGGTAGGCAAGGCCATTCATATTCTGGACACCTCCACGCCCTATTACCCAAGATACAACCAAGCTCCTCGCATGGAAATGAAGGCCATGGCCATGGATGAAGTAGTAGCTGAACCCTTGGACATTGATTTTGAAAAAATAAAAGTGGAGACCAGTGTCAACATTAAGTTCGCTTTGTCCAATTAGCCCGGTTCCATTCGTCATGTAGCTAAAAATAGAACCCATGAGAGCAGTTTTCATATTTTTCATTTTTGGTTTTGGGATCCTTTCGGCCCAAAAAACAATGCAATGGTCAGAAGGACATACATCACCTCCAGCTTCGTTGGATGATGTATCGTGGATTGCGGGACATTGGCAGGGAGAGGCATTCGGCGGCCTGGCAGAAGAGATTTGGAGCCCGCCACTCGGTGGTTCCATGATGTTTGTCTTTAAACTGGTCAACAATGACAAAATATCCTTTTATGAAGTGGGCCATATCCAGGAAATTGACAACAGTTTGATCCTCCAGCTGAAACATTTTCATGGCAATCTACACGGATGGGAAGAAAAAGATGAAACCGTGGATTTCAAATTGATAAAAATTGAAGGAGCAACAGCTTTTTTTGAGGGATTTACCATCGAAAAGATAAATGAAGATGAAATAAACATGCATGTGCTCATCGGGGGAGAGAATAAGGCCGAGGAAGTGACCTTTGCCTACGTTAGAGTGGAGTAAATGAATTTAAATTTCGTTGTGGCTTAGTCATCCAAGACCGAAATCCCCGTTTGCACTAGGTCTTCTAATTTTTTGCGGTTGGTTTCAATTTTGGAAATTACCTGAAACCCATTGTAAAAGGTGAACAGCATTATCGCAATGTCTTTGGGATTTTTTGAAGGACTGATTTCACCATGGTCAATCCCTTTTTGGATATAATCGCTAAAAATGGAAAGTATCCCTTCCATATTCTCACAAAGTATCGATTGAATTGCCGTGTTTCCAGGCACCAATTCTGCAGTTGTATTGACGACAAAACAGCCTTTTCTCTCAACATTTTCTTCGGCTTGATCTATAGCGTAAGAAAATAGTCGTTCAAATCCTGCCTTCACGGTTTCGCCTTCAGCCAACAAGGCTTTCACTTTATCCCCTGATGAATTTCTATATTCCTGAAACGCCCTTCTAAAGAGTTCGTCCTTGCCTCCAAAGGTGTCATATAGACTCGCCCTATTGATTCCGAGACAGGACACTAAATCCTGTATTGAAGTGGCATGGAACCCTTTTTTCCAAAAGAGTTCCATAGCCTTTTTCAACACTTCTTCTTCATCGAATTGTTTGGTGCGCGGCATCGATTCTGGACTATTTGTTCCAAAATTATTGAAAAAAATTATACCTGCGCCATCCCCCCATCCACGGGTATTTCAGCACCTGTAATGTAGCTACTATCCGAGGAAGCCAAAAACAAGGCTGTTGCGGCAATTTCATCTGAGCTTCCAAATCTGCCCAAAGAAACCATGGCTGGAAAGTGGGATGCCATTTGATCAATATTTTCTTGCGGTACATTATGTTTGCCATAGATTGGTGTATCTATAGGTCCAGGTGCAATCGCATTCACGCGGATTCCCTTAGGTCCAAATTCAGAAGCCAAGGTCCTCACCACAGAACGAAGCGCAGCCTTACTTGAAGCATAGGCGGTCATTCCTCCAAAGCCTTTTACATTCACAATCGATGTATTGAAGATAATACTAGCTCCTTCATTTAAATACTCATAGGCAGCTTGTACGGTAAAAATAGGTCCGCGAACATTGATATTATGTACTTCGTCAAAGATTTCCTCGGTTAATGCATCAATGGTCTCCAATCTAAAAATACCGGCATTCAAAAAGAGAACATCTATCTTCCCAAAATGTTCAACCGTTTTTGCGATCAACTGTCTGCTGTCCTCAATACTGGAAGCCTCTGCCTTTATTAGAAGAAAGTCGCCGCTCAATTCACTTTCCAAGGCATCCAATTTCTCTTGACTCCTTCCGGTCAACACAACTTTAGCGCCTTCGGATAAATACTTTTTGGCTGTTTCCAATCCCATTCCACTGGTAGCTCCAGTTACAATGGCTACTTTGTTTTCTAATTTTTTCATGATATAAGTTTTGTTGTTGTTTTTATTTTTGGAACGAACGTTCCGATACAAACATAATAATAATGGAACGATTGTTCCAAATAAATATGGATATTTATCTTTTCATTAACACTTTGGTTCTGGTTTTGTATCTTTCAAGAACTAATTCAATTCAAAAAAATGAAAGTATTCCGCTTAGTACTCACCCTGTTTTTTTTGGTTTCCCTTACCGCTGAGGCCCAAAGAAGAAACAAAAATTCCAAAACCGCTGAGGTCGTTATAAATGACTCCCTTTTTCCAAGACTTAAATGGCGAAACATAGGACCATTCCGCGGGGGAAGAAGCGTGGCAAGTACCGGAGTTCTTGGTCAACCGATGACCTATTACATGGGCACCACCGGGGGCGGTATTTGGAAAACCACCGATGATGGCATCACCTGGAAAAATGTTTCGGACGGACATCTAAAAACAGGCACCGTTGGCGATATTGCAGTCTCAGAAAGCGACCCCAATTTGGTACTTGTCGGAATGGGAGAACACGCCGCCAGAGGGGTCATGACCTCCATGGGCGATGGCGCCTACAAATCCACTGACGCCGGGAAAACATGGAAACATATCGGTTTGGACGAAACACGGCATATTTCAGACGTCATCATCCATCCCAATGATCCGAACATCTTTTTTGTGGCGGCACAGGGAGCCCAATATGGGCCTTCAGAAGAGCGCGGCATTTATCGTTCTACCAATGGCGGGGCCAGCTGGGAAAGGGTTCTTTTTGTGGATGATAACACGGGTGCATCGTCCCTTTCCATGGACATGAACAATCCGTTGATCCTATATGCCGCCCTTTGGCAACATCGACGATATCCCTGGACCATGGAATCTGGAGGGCCTTCATCGGGAATTTATAAATCCACTGATGGTGGAACCACTTGGAAAAAATTGGAAAAAGGCTTGCCCGAGGAGTTTGGGAAGGCCGGAATCTCCGTTTCCCGTGCCAATCCAGAATTGGTCTTTGCGGTAATCGAGGCCGAAGGGGAAAAAGGAGGTGTTTATAAAAGTACCGATGCCGGCAAAACTTGGACACAGGTGAACAAGGATCGCATCAACATTGCACGCTCGTGGTACTATATGGAAATCCTGGCAGATCCCCAAAATGAAAATGTGGTTTATGTGATGAATGCGCCTGTGACGAAATCCATCGACGGAGGCAAAACCTTCGCCCCACTGCCCACACCCCACGGGGACAACCATGATTTATGGATACATCCAAATAATAACAACATCATGATCAACTCCAACGACGGTGGGGCCAATGTCTCCAACAACGGTGGCCAAAGTTGGAGCACACAGCAGAATCAACCGACTTCACAGTTCTATCGCGTGATTACGGACAATCTCGTGCCCTACAATGTCTACGGAGGACAACAGGACAATTCGGCCATTGCCATTGCCAGCAGAACCAATGATGCAGGAATTGATTGGAAGGATTGGTACTCGGTAGCGGGATGCGAAAGTGCCTATTTGGCCTTTGACCCCGACAATCCGGAAGTGGTCTTTGGTGGATGTTATCAAGGGATCATTGAAAAGTGGGTGAAGGCTTCCCGTGAGGCCAAACCCATCAAGGAATACCCCGAACTCGGCCTTGGCAGGGTTCCTGAGGACTTCAAATATCGATACAATTGGAATGCACCCATCATCACTTCTCCGCATGACCGAAATACGATGTACCATGCTGGTAACGTTGTGTTCAAATCGAAGGAAGGGGGCAACACGTGGGAGGTGGTCAGTCCTGACCTTACTAGGAACGAAAAAAACAAACAAGGGCCCGGAGGTGGTCCTTATACCAACGAAGCGGCAGGTGGTGAAAACTACAACACGCTGATGTACTTGGTGGAATCCCCACATGAAGAGGGCGTGCTCTACGCCGGTTCGGATGATGGCTTGGTCCACATCACCAAAAATGGCGGTACCAGTTGGGAAAATATCACCCCTCCCAATCTCCAGGAAGGCATTATCAATAGCATTGAGGTTTCCCCACATGATCCCGCTACTGCCTATATTGTAGTGATGCGGTACAAGTTCATGGATTTAAGGCCGTATATCTTCAAAACTTCTGATTATGGTAATAGCTGGACCAAGATTACCAATGGCATTGACAACAAGCACACCTTTGTGCGGGTGGTGCGGGAAGACAAACTTCAAAAAGGGCTTCTCTACGCAGGTACCGAAACAGGGCTCTATGTTTCCCTGAACGACGGGCAAGTATGGCAACCCCTCCAACTCAATCTACCAGTGGTTCCGATAAACGACCTGATCATACAGGACAACGACCTAGTGGCTGCCACAGCAGGACGTTCTTTTTGGATATTGGACGAGCTTGGCGCCATCCAAAATAGTGTGTCCCCAAAAGACGGTTTAACCATTGTGACTCCCAAGGACACATATCGGATTTTTGGCGGAAGCACAGACAACCCTGTCCCCGGACTGGGCCAAAATCCAAAATCGGGAGTGACATTCGATTACTATTTGCCCAAAAAAGCAGATTCGCTGGAGTTGAAACTGGAAGTGCTATCCAATGGAAAGGTTATTCGAACCATAACCAATCAGAAACCGAAAAAATTCAGCACCTGGCCCGGAGGACCTCCAAAACCAGATGTGCTTCCTGCCAAAAAGGGATATAATCGTTTCACGTGGGATTTTACCAAAGACCCCATGCCGGCAATTGATAAAGTATTCATTTTTGGTGATTATAAAGGGTCCAGGGTAGCACCGGGCACCTATACCCTAAGGCTCTCCTTTAATGGTGAGGCTGCAGAAACCAAAGCGGTGGTGCTGGCAGACCCAAAGGTGGAGGGCAGCCAGGAGGACTATGTGGGGCAGCAAGCCGTTTTGATACAGATTGACGAAGCCTTGTTGGGCATGCACCAAGCCGTCAACCAAATGCGAAACGCCAAATCCCAATTGGAAAAATACAAGGAATTGCTAAGTGGGCAGGAAAACACGGAAGAACTCATCAAAAAAGGCGATGAGCTATTGGAGCGTATCAAGGTTTGGGAAGAAAAATTGATTCAGCCCAAGCAGAAAACTTTTCAGGACGTAATCAACTTTCACAATCAGCTCAACGCCGAGTTTATGTACCTAAAGGGCTTTGTGGATGTGGCCGAGCCCAAGGTGACCCAGGGTGCCAAAGAACGTTTGAACGATCTTTTAAAGGCCTGGAAAGACTACGAAAATGAAAAAAATGCCATTGTGGGCAATGGAATGAAGGCTTATAACGATTTGTACAGATCCTTGGAGATTCCCGCTATCATTTTGACCAACGAGGGGCAATAAGGGAGGGTTTGCCCCTAAAAGGAGTAATAAACGGAGGTGTTCACAATAAATAATGCCCGAAGGCAGGCATGCTATGTTGAAAAAATTAAGATATTGTGGCACCCCAATCTTACGTTATGGAAGAACGAAAATGCCTGGAATGTGGTGATAAGCTCATTGGCAGGGCGGATAAAAAATTCTGCTCGGACCATTGCAGAAATGCCTTCAACAACAAACTCAATAAGGATAGTAAAAACTTGGTGCGCAACATCAACAATAAATTGCGCAAAAATTATCGGATTCTGGCCAGCTTCCCCTTAAAGGATGGCAAGACCACCACGACCAAAATGCGCCTGATGGACCGGGGTTTCGATTTTGAGCACATCACCAACCTGTACACCACCAAAAAGGGAAGTACCTACCGTTTTGTTTATGACCTGGGGTATTTGCCCTTGGACAACGATTATTTTATGATCGTGAAACGGGAATAAAAAGACCCTTTATTTCCAGTTATGGGAACTGAGCTTTAAGGCGGCGACAACCACATCTTTTCTGCTGATCTGCCCAACCAGTATGTCATTTTTCATAACGGGCAATCTACGTCGGTTATGTTTTACAAAAACTCCTGCCGCATCAAATATGCTCATGTCGTGCGGAATGGTCTCCACATTTTTGGTCATGAACCGTTCCACGCTTTTGTCCAATATGGGTTGATTGAAGTAACGGCTTTCGGAAATTTGTTTCATACAATCCGCCTCGGAAATGATTCCGACCAAAAACCCGTTTTTGTCCAACACCGGACCTCCTGAAATATGATATTTCGCAAAGGCCTCCATCACCTCCAAAATGGATTGTTCCGGAGTGAAGGTTATAAGCTTTTTGGTCATATAGTCCTCAACCAAAATGGGCGCATTGTACTTTTTTTTGGACTCCTCTTTAGATCGTACGCCTTGAAAACTCTTGATTGCCATAGGATTAGTATTAAAGGTTGAATATTAAATATAGCCTTTTTTGGCGAATTATGCCTTTTTTCCAGACCAAATGTGCGAACCTTCCATAATTTCCTATTTTTACATACCAACGTAACAATACCATGAAGTTCTCCCGTTCCCTTGCCTTTCTCTTGCTTTGTTTTATGGTGTATTGGAGCTTTAGGTCCTTAATGCCCGTTTATGAATCGGACAAAGAAGCAGCGTCCACCACATTTTCCACGGACAGGGCCCTTGAGCACGTAAAGAACATATCCAAAGAACCCCATGGGGTTGGATTTCCGGCCCATGCAGGAGTGCGAAGCTACATCATCTCCGAATTAAGGAAACTGGGCTTGCAACCTTATACCCAAGAAGGATACACCAGTGGTGACTGGGGAAACCTGAGCAAGGCCACCAACATTCTAGCGCGAATCAAAGGTGCTGGTGAGGGCAAGGCCCTAGTGCTGTTGTCCCACTATGATAGTAGCCCGCATTCTTCCTACGGGGCCAGTGATGCGGCCAGTGGCATTGCCACGATTCTGGAAGGAGTCCGTGCTTTCATGGCCGATAACGAAACTCCAAAAAACGACATAATCATATTGATTACGGATGCCGAGGAATTGGGCCTTAACGGGGCAAGCCTTTTCGTAAACAAACACCCGTGGGCAAAAGATGTTGGCCTTGTTCTCAATTTTGAGGCCCGAGGCAGTGGCGGTCCAAGTTATATGTTGATCGAGACCAACAGGGGAAATGGGAATCTTATCAAAGCGTTCAGTGAAGCCAATCCGGCATATCCCGTTGGCAACTCATTGGCCTACAGTATTTATAAAATGCTGCCCAACGATACGGATCTGACCGTTTTTAGGGAAGATGCCGACATTGAGGGTTTTAATTTTGCCTTCATCGACGACCACTTTGATTACCATACCGCATTGGACACCCATGAGAGGCTGGACAAAAACACCTTGGCGCACCAGGGATCTTATTTGATACCCTTGTTGGAACACTTCAGTGATTCTGATCTAAATAACCTAAAGAGTTTGGATGATTATATATACTTCAACCTCCCTTTCTTTAGACTTATTTCGTATCCATACGAGTGGATTTGGCCCATGTTCACATTGGCCGTATTGGCTTTTGTATTCCTTTTGATTTCCGGTTTCCGGAAGGCCAAATTGAATAGTAAAGAAATCACCAAAGGATTTATACCGCTTTTACTGTCCTTGGCCATCAATGGTGTTGCCGGATATTATTTTTGGAAGATTTTGACCTGGTGGTATCCTCAATTCAAGGATATGCTTCATGGATTCACTTACAATGGGCATACCTACATATTTATGTTCGCCATGTTGTCCACCGGGGTTTGCTTTTGGTTTTATAATATATTCAAAAGGACCAGTATCCCCAATTTATTGGTGGCCCCAATTTTTGTTTGGTTGGTCATTTGTGCACTGGTTGGCGTCTATTTAAAAGGTGCTAGCTTCTTCATTATTCCCGTTTTTGGAATATTGGCCGCTCTTATGGTGCATATCCATCAAGAAAAACCAAATCCCTTCCTATTGGTATTTTTTGCCTTGCCCGCCATATTCATCTATGCTCCGTTCATAAAAATGTTTCCCGTGGGACTTGGTCTCAAAATGATGGTCGCCGCCACGGTCTTGACCACATTGCTTTTCTTTTTGGCATTTCCCTTTCTGGGGTTGATGAAAAATAAGGACCGCTTTGCCTATTTTGCGTTCACCCTCTTCTTGGCCTTTGGCATCTCGGCGCACATCAATTCCGATTTCAATGAGGAACGTCCCAAACCAAGTAGCCTTCTTTATGTTTATGATGCAGATGCAGACAGGGCATCCTGGGCCACCTATGACCAAAAGCCCATCGCATGGAACAACCAATTTTTAAAAGATGGTGCCAAAAATCCCGAAGATGAAGCCCTGAAGACCTTGTCCAGTAAATACCTGACCAGATTCACCCACTTGGCCGATGCCCCGAAAAAGGAAATTGCAATGCCATGGGTTGATACCGTGCTGGATACCGTGATTGGCAACGAACGAATCTTGGAATTGTGCATTACACCCAAAAGAAATGTCAACCGCCTGGATATCTATACCAACGATATTGCCCTCAACTCGGCCAAAGTGAACAACATTCCCTTGTCGGAATACTACTTGAAGAACAGAAATAAAAGGCTGATAACCCACTATATTTCCAACAACGAGTTTACCGAATTGGGCATGAGCTATCCAAAGGACAGCATATTGGAGCTGACATTTTATGAAGCTTCCAATGACCTGCTATCCCATCCCGATTTTACGGTCCCCCAACGACCAAAAAGCAGTATTCCCATGCCCTTTGTCCTCAACGATGTCATTATGGTGACAAAAACCTTACGTTTTGAGTGATCGGATAGGTATATTGGGCTGTGGTTGGCTGGGTTTCCCCCTGGCCACGACATTATTGGAAAATGCATATGAAGTACACGGCTCCACCACTTCAAAAGGGAAAATTTCCGTGCTGCGAGAAGCTGGGATAATACCCTATCAACTGATTCTTTCCGAAGAAAAAATAGACGGGAACATAAGTAAATTTCTGGGTCATATCGATATATTGATCATCGACATTCCTCCGGGATTAAGGGGTAAAAATTCGGAAAACTTCGTTGGGAAAATCAAACTGCTCATTCATGAAATTGAGAAAAGCCAAGTCCGCAGAATAATCTTTGTTAGCAGCACTTCAGTGTATGGTGATGAGCAAGGGGAGGTCTCCGAGGCATCGGTCCCGGAACCTACTTCCGAATCTGGGAAACAACTGCTGGAATGCGAGCATCTTTTAATGAATGCAGAGGAATTTCAAGCTACCATAATTCGGTTCGGGGGACTCATCGGTCCGGACAGACACCCAGTGACCATGCTGTCGGGAAGGGAAAACGTATTCAACGGCAATGCCCCTGTAAACTTGATCCACAGGGACGATTGCATTCTTCTGATCACCACTATAATAAAAAACAACTATTGGGGTGAAATCTTTAACGGGGTGTATCCATCACATCCTTCCAAGCGTGAATACTATACTTCTGAAGCGAAGAAAAGAGGGATTCCCCTTCCCAAATACCCCCAAAACACCGCACCCTTGTCGGGAAAAATTGTCGTTGGGAAAAACTTCAAGGAGAAGGGCCACAATTTCAAAACATCCATCCACGCTTAGAATGCTGACCTATAGTGCATTCTTTAACAACTCCATACGGATAATTTTTATAGTTTTGCCGCACTTAAACGATACTCTATGAAAAAGCTTGTTGTACTGTTGCTGTTGTTTGTCGGTTTTAATGGATTGGCACAATCCCAAAACGCTCTGTTGGACCACTATAAAGATTTCTATAAGGAGATGCGTCTTCAAGGGGATGTGGAAGGCGTGATCAATGCACTGACCCATTTGAACGTGCTCGCTCCATCCAAGGAACGCAAGGATACATTGGCGTTTGTTTACATGAACAACAACCAGCACATGCAGGCTTTGAATACCATAGGCATAGAAAAGAACGCCGATGATTCTGATCTTGCGGTACAGGTGAAAGCTGTTTCGCTCAAATCGCTAAACCAGCCCAAAAGGGCACTGGAACATTTTGAAGTGCTTTTCAGTAGGGTTCCCTCCGCCTATTTGGCCTATGAACTGGCCGACCTTAAAATTTTGGTTGGGGACAATGATGGTGCCCTTAAAAATATCGAATATGGTATTGCCAATGCCAAGGACGATATGAGATATGCCTTCTATGAAAGACAGCAACCGTATGAAGTTCCGCTAAAGGCCGCTTTCTACCATCTCAAAGGTTTGGTGACCTATAATACCGATAAGAACAATATTGACAGCGCCATTGCCCAAATCGATGAAGCGCTTAAAATTGATCCCAACTTTAATCTGGCGAGCTTGAGCAAACAAGCTTTGGAGTCCAGAAAGGAAAAACCAGAGGGTAACTAACCTTTATAAAAACCCATCGGTTTTCATTCCATTTTCAGTTGAAGGAGCAGTAGACTGTCCTTTTCCTTTTTGATGTTGATGAGTTCGGCAACATTTTCATTGGGAACGGCTATGGAAAGCACGTAGTGGGCAATCTTCCATTCCCCGTTCGCTTTTTTGAGAATTCCGGACCCCCTACAGATTTTCATTTGCGTGTCCAATAGTTCATCAAACCACGCGAAATCTCCATCCTCTCCTATATAAATGTTGCGCTGCACCGCTGTGAAGCTCCATGCTTTTCCCCTATCAAAATAGGGTTTGGAAAACGATTTGAACGCATCGTTCTGCCAATTTTCCGTGGCATCTGTGCCTATGAAAACAGCATCATTGGTCATTTTATCAAAATACGCATCAAAATCGGCATCGGAAGCAGCCAGGTGCCAAGCATCCAAAAGCAGATTTATCTTCTCCTTTTCCTCGTTTTGACCCATTAGGGCCATGGATACTGCACAAAAAAGTGCAATTACAATGTTATTCCTCATCCAATATAAGTTTTTTGTCCAGTTGACTGTTCACAATGATGTTCAGTTGTTTCCGCAGGGCATTGTAGGCCTCCAACATCTCCACAGTGGGCTGTGTGGTTTCCTGATTTTCCAGAATATGCGATTTCACCTTGTAGAGATAGGTCCTGATCACCTGTTGTCTGCTCTTAATCTGAAAGGTGTTGAAAATTTCAGGGTAGTCCGACTCACTCAGGAATTTTTCTTTTTCAATAAGGTCGTCAATGGCCAAAATCAAATCTTCATTGTTGGTTGCCCTGTACAAAGCATCCATGCTTTCATTGAATTTTATGAACCCCTTCCACTGTTCCACTATGGCCAGTGCTTCTGGATTGATGGTGGCCCTATTGGGTAGTTTTTGATAATTGAAATCAAGTTCCTCATTGGTCCCGTTGCTGCTCGCATCTTGCTGCTGCCTGCAACCAACAAAGATTGCGCCAAAAATCAGGAGATAAAACAATTTTCGCATAGGCGAATGTACAAATTTTAAGAAAGGCTATCTTTACCCGAAAGTGCAATTAACTTCTTTTTTTAAATGCAGAAAACCATCCTTATCCTTGGTGCATGCGGTCAAATCGGGACCGAACTGACCTATGAACTCAGAAACAAATATGGCTCCGAAACTGTTGTTGCCAGTGATATTAGGGAAGGAAACGATTCCCTGATGGCCTCTGGCCCTTTTGAGCTGCTCGATGCCACCAACTATGAGGCCATTGAGGATGTTGTGATGCACTACGAGATAGACGAAGTCTATTTAATGGCCGCCATGCTAAGTGCCACGGCCGAAAAATTTCCGAATAGGGCATGGAACCTGAACATGAATTCGCTGTTCAACGTGCTCAATTTGGCCAAGGAAAAAAAGATTTCCAAGATATTTTGGCCCTCCAGCATTGCCGTTTTTGGCCCCAATACCCCAAAGGAAAACACGCCCCAACATGCAATCATGGAGCCTAGCACGGTATATGGCATAAGCAAGCAATCGGGGGAGCGATGGTGTGAATATTACAACAAAAAATATGGTGTGGACGTGCGAAGTGTGCGCTATCCGGGTCTGATAAGCTGGAAGACCATGCCAGGGGGCGGCACCACGGACTACGCTGTTGAAATTTATCATGAAGCGTTGGAGAAAGGAGCTTACCAATGCTTTTTGGGCAAGGACACCAAATTACCGATGATGTATATGGACGATGCCATCAGGGCCACGATGGAGTTAATGGAAAGTCCAACCGAAAAAATACAGGTACGTTCCTCCTACAATTTGGGCAGCATGAGCTTTACCCCTCAGGAAATGGCCGAAAGCATTCAAAGGCATATCCCTGATTTTGAAATCACGTATGAACCGGATTTTAGGCAGACCATTGCGGATTCTTGGCCCAGTAGTATTGATGATTCCTTGGCCAGAAAGCAATGGGGTTGGAAGCCGAGCTTCAATTTGGATCAGACTACATCGGAAATGCTGGACAATCTAAAAAAGTAGCGGACTATTCCTCTTCTGAGTCAAAATCATCTTCCTTATCGGAAAGTTTTCCCAAATCTTCGGTGTCCAAATCTGGAGTGTCATCGTCGTCGTCGTCAAAATTGGCCATACTGCGTTCCAACTTGGAGCTGATCTTCACCAGATACTTGGTGTCATCGGTAGAAACCTCCACGGCTTCTATCAATTCTCCCTTGAGGTTCCTAAAGTTGATGACATCATCGTCACCATAACCGTCGGGATACTTGTCCACCAAGAGCTTAAGCACTTCTGGGGTCAGCTTTTTATAATCTACTATAACTCGCTTGAGGTTATTCATGGCCGTTAGCTTAACATCAAATTAAAAATAGAACAAAAATGGAATTGTCAAGAGAAAATGCAAAAAAAATTAATCGCTTTTGATGTCCGACTTGCCCCCTGTCTTTTTCAACAGTTTTATGTGGTGGATCTCAACACCCTTGTCGATAGGTTTTAGCATATCGTACATGGTAAGGGCAACCACACTGGCGCCGTGCATGGCCTCAACTTCCACACCGGTTTTGTAAAAGGTCTTTACGACAATCTCAATTAGGATTTCCAGACCGTTCACCTCGTAAGTAATACCACAATACTCCACGGGAAGAGGGTGGCAGTCGGGCAAAAGGTCGGAGGTTTTCTTTACTGCCAGGAATCCTGCTGCACGGCTCATTTCAAAAACGTTCCCTTTGGGAACGGTACCTTGTTCAATGGCCTTGATGGTGATTGAACTGCTTACCTTAACCACAGCCTGGGCAATAGCGGTCCGATGGGTGGATTGTTTTTGGGTTATATCGACCATGTTTTAGGTGTTTACTTTCCAGGTATAGGAATCATCGTGAAAAAGCTCCTTCCCAAATACCGGTACTTCCTTTTTTATCTCCTCTACCACATATTCCAATGCCTCAAAAGCTACCCTTCGGTGTGGAGAGGAAACAAAGACAAAAAGGCATATCTCTCCAACATTAACCTTGCCCAAGCTATGGTATATGTGCATGCAGGTGATGTTGAACTTGGAAAAAGTGTTTTCCCTTATTTCATGGAATTTTGCGTTGGCCATACTTTCATAGGAAGTATATTCTATTGCCGAAACAAGCTTTCCTTCTATTTCATCCGCCCGAACCTGTCCCAAAAAAATGTCATGGGCACCTATCTGGGTCTTGGATTGGTGCTTTGCAATGGATTCCGCTATAAAATCAGGAGAAATGGCTCCTTGCAGGAACACATTTTTCATTTTCTTTTCCATGGAAACAAGTTTTTGCTAAGGTAATTAAGAAAAGTTAAAAGTATGGGAGATTTGTAGCCCCGGCAAGAATCGAACTTGCATCTAAAGTTTAGGAAACTTCTATTCTATCCATTGAACTACGGGGCCAATCCTGAAAAACGGACTGCAAAAATATGTTTTTTTGAAAAACTTTGCATACAAAACGCAACATATGTCGCTTGTTCCAATATCAGCAGGTTTTGGGAAATTACTGGAGGGGACGTTTTTCGGTTTCCTGCTTTAGCACCTTGTCCAGAAAATTACGAGACAGTGGTTTGTCCACATAACCAGAAATCAGCGTATGTGCCTTCGCTATCTCCCTATCCTTGAGATTGGCAAAGGCCGACAGTACATAGACCTTGGGCAGCTTATGCCCCTCGAACAGGTTTTTCATGTTTTCAAGAAAGGTCCACCCATCCATGCCGCCCATTACCAGATCCAAAAAAACAATGTCCGGGAGCTTCTCGCCCCTTTCCAACAATTCCATGAAAACGGACAGCCCTTCCTCACCGCTGGAACAGGTAATAATATCAGAACTTTTCTCGCTTTGCTGAATGCAGTATCGGGTCGCGAACTGCGACACCAAATCATCGTCAATAATGCAAAAAGTAAGTTTCATTTGGGGTTATTAACGGGGAAGTTATCAATTTCAAAGCTAATACCTTACCTTAAATAACCCGTCCTAATTCGTCGTTCTGTCCAAATATCCCGTTCAAGACCACTTCAATGGGGCAGTTTTTGCCTCAAAATCCCATAAACAAAAGCTCCCACAATGGCCCCAAACAACACAATAAGTATGGGCCAATATCCGGCGCCGACCAAGATATAGATAGGGCCTGGACAGGCCCCGGCCAAAGCCCATCCCAAACCGAACAAAATGCCCCCAACGGCATAACGGGTGAACGAGCGTTCCTTTTCCTCTATTCTCAAAGGTTCTCCAAAAAATGATTTCACGGAGTTTTTTTTCGCCCAAAAGACGAATAACATTCCAAATACTAGGGCTGAGCCTATTATCCCATACATGTGAAATGAATCGAACCGGAACATCTCATAGATGCGAAACCAAGAGGCCGCTTCGGATTTGTAGAGCACAATGCCGAAAAAAATACCAACCAGCAGATATAATACGTTCTTCATGATCAAAATATAATGGGAAACAATACGTGGACCATAAACAGTCCTCCAACAAAAAACCCAATTACCGCTATCAGCGATGGTCGCTGAAGGTTGCTAAGCCCAGAAATAGCGTGTCCCGATGTGCACCCTCCAGCATATCGGGCACCAAAGCCGACCAAGAACCCAGCTATCAATAGTACGATCCAAACCTTCGGATGGGCCAGCGCACCGGTATTGAAGAGTTCCGAAGGCATATAAGCGCTCCCAGCACTTTCAAAGCCTAATGTTCTCAAATTTTCTATGGTTTTTTGAGAAATATCGACGGCTTCATCGGGAGATAACAGGTTGGCCGCAATGAACCCACCAATAACTGCGCCCAATACCACCAAAAGACTCCATTGTTTGGGTTTTACATCCACCTTGAAGTAATCCACCCACTTTCCTGCACCTCCAATGGAGCAGAAAGTCTCGAGATTGGAGGACATACCAAATCGTTTGCCCAATAAGATCAGGATGGCCATCACTAAGGCAATCAAAGGGCCCGAAACATACCAAGGCCAAGGTTCATAAATCATAGTCTATGGTTTTATACAAATCTAACTAAAAATCATTGGCCCTTTTTGGACTATTGACGGCCAAAAATATGATGTCTTGGGGCTTCATAAAGTAACCTGTGTTACCCAGACAAACAAAATGCCACCCCATCGGGGTGGCATTTCAATCAACCAACCAATCAAAAAACCTGGTTTTAAGCCCACTGGCAGGTATCCCGATTAGGGTTTGCAAGGGGCGAAAACCAACAAACTTGTCATTAAAAAAGTTATGACCAATAGGAATAGGTTGAAGACCAAAGTTCCCGAAATCATATTGAAGTACAATTATGTTGCAGTTGCCAAAGGGATTTGTAATCAAATTGGACGCTGCGCAGCGGACGTACTTCTCTTTATAATGGTTATTTTTAGCTGTTTAGATATTGAACCGTCATTACTATGAGCGTTATGATCACGACACACAAAAGACAGACCAACAAAAACTTTAAAATTTTGTTTGATTTCATTTCCAATAAAAGTAACTACTCAAGAAGTAATGGTTTGTAACCTGTGTTACCAAAAAACCCGACATAAAACAGTACGTTTATTAATTCATATCACCCTGCTTCAATGAACCGAAGAAAGTTTATCGAAAAAAGTGCCCTGTCAACACTTGCTGCAGCCATTGGCAGCGAGATTGTCTATGGAAATGCCCTTCCCAAAGGGTATCGACTGCTTGCGCTACAAGACCCTGACCCCTTCAAAATGTTCAACAAGGACCCACAAATGGTGGTGTTGAACGACAAACCTTGGAACATTGAGGCCGTGGCCCATTTATTGGATGACAGAATTACCCCAAACAAATACATGTTTATCCGAAACAATGGCAAGATTCCCGAAAACATAAATGAAAATGAATGGTCAATTCGCTTTGATGGTGAATCCGTCAAACAAAAAAAGTCCTATACACTACAGGAACTCAAGTCTAAATTTGAGCACCACACCTACCAACTTACCTTGGAGTGTGGTGGAAACGGTAGGAGCGAGTTTGACCCTCCTGCCAAGGGCAACCAATGGACGGTTGGTGCAGTTTCCTGTGCCACGTGGACCGGGGTAAGGCTGCGGGATGTTCTTGAAGATGTAGGTTTAAAAAATGATGCGGTCTATATCGGCTATCATGCTGCGGATACCCACCTCAGCGGTGACCCAAACAAGGAGCCCATTTCAAGGGGCGCCCCAATGGCAAAAGCCTTTCAGGATGAAACCTTATTGGCCTTTAAAATGAACGGAAAGGATATTCCCCTGGCCCACGGTTATCCATTGCGGTTGGTGGCTGGTGGATGGCCCGCTTCTGTTTCTGGAAAATGGATCAATGGGATCAGTATAAGAAACAAGGTGCATGATGGCGAAAAGATGACCGGTTCATCCTACCGGGTCCCCTGCGAGCCTGTTGCCCCAGGTGAAAAGGTTGAGGATAAGGATATGTGCATTATTGAATCCATGCCTGTGAAATCATTGATCACCTACCCCAAAACTGGGGCCACCATCAAAAATGGAAGTTCACTCAGCATTCGGGGGCATGCCTGGGCAGGAGAACTGGAAGTGGCCAAGGTGGAGTACTCCATCGATTTTGGAAGCACCTGGAAAACATGCAAGCTCGAATCCCCTGTCAATCGTTTGGCCTGGCAACATTTTTCGGCTTCTGTACAATTTCCAAAAAAGGGGTACTACGAGGTCTGGGCCAAGGCAACCGATTCCCAGGGAGAATCGCAACCCATGGTCTTGCCTGGTTGGAATCCCAAAGGGTATCTTAATAATGCATGTCATCGAATAGCCGTTAAAGTAAGCTGATGGATCCCACGGAGAAATTTAAGAAGAATGCAAGGGCCGTTTATAGCATGATGCTCTCCATATTTGCAGTATTTGCGGTTTTGGGAGCCTTTTTGGTATACCTGACCATCGACCCTACATTTTCTGCCTTCAAAAGTCCGAAGGCAATGGAGGAATATACCTCGGTCAGTGAAACGGACGATTATGACAAAATAGAAAATGGGATTCACGTGCGCACGGGATTTGTGGAAGGCGAGGGCCTGATGCTGGTCGTTAACAACTGCACCAACTGTCATTCGGCCAAATTGGTCACGCAAAACCGGATGAGCAAGGAAGGTTGGGAAGCCACCATCCGATGGATGCAGGAAACCCAAAACCTATGGGATCTTGGAAACAACCAGGAGCCCATTGTCAACTATTTGGCCACCTACTATGCCCCAACGCAAAAAGGCAGAAGGCAAAACTTGACAGCTATTGAGTGGTATGTACTGGAAGATTAGTTTAATAGCATTTTTTGTTGTGTTCACCATATCGTGCAAAAAAAACAGGCATATGGCTGAACCGGTGGGGACGACTTCGTCAGGTGTCGTTGGGTACTTCAATACAGAACATCTCATTGATGCCAGTGAACTACTGAAGAAACCCGCATATTCCAACTACAAAATCATTGATTTCAGAAAAGAGGAAGACTATTTACAAGGGCATATTTCCAACGCAATAAACATACAACTGACGGATATTGAAGATGATTCCTATCCGTACCAAGGCATGATGGCCAAAAAAGAAGCTGTGAACCTGCTTTTCTCCAAACTTGGCATCGCACCCAGTGATACTTTGGTGGTATATGATGAACGCAGTGCCTGTGATGCGGCTCGGCTTTGGTGGGTACTTCGGAACTATGATTTTGAAACTGTAAAGCTGCTGAATGGAGGACTGCATGCTTGGCTCGCTCTGGATGGGACCGTAACGAATGCAATTTCAGAGTTTAAGCCTTCCATTTTTAAGTTCGGTTCTGAAAAACCTTCCATGAAATTGTATGCCGATAAGGAAAATGTCCTGCAAGCCCTAAACAACCCCGGTACGGTACTTTTATTGGATGCCCGAACGCAGGATGAGTTTACTGGCAAGCGGCAAAAGCGCGGCGCGGCTAGGGCGGGGAGAATTCCTGGGAGTAAATCCATCGACTGGGCCGAAGCAGTGGACTACCACAACACCAAAAGGTTCAAGTCCTATAATGAGTTGGAGACCATTTATGGCGCGCTTGGGGTGTCAAAAGACCATCCCATAATCACCTATTGCCATTCCGGGGTGCGATCTGCGCATACCACCTATGTGCTCACCGAATTATTGGGATATACCAACGTTAAAAATTATGATGGCTCCTGGGTGGAGTGGAGCCATATGGAAGCATTTCCAATAGAGAAAGACAGTGCAACAACGATAAATCAATAGTAATGGAAAAATATTTGGGAGCATTTGCAGATGCATTTTTAAACACGGCAGAATGGACCTGGAATTCCATTTTGTTTGAAGTGCCATGGTACACCAACTATTTTTGGGGGCTTACAGCAATATCATTTTTGGTCTGGATTTTGGAAATGGTCTTCCCCTGGCGCAAGGAGCAATCCATATTCAGAAGAGATTTTTGGCTGGATGGTTTTTACATGTATTTCAACTTTTTCATTTTTGCGATAGTCATCAGTGGGGTTTACAAACTATTGGGGCTTTTCTTTTCCGATATCGGCATCACCGCCAAAAGCTTGGCCATAATCAATGTGACCACGTTACCGACCTGGGCACAGTTGCTGGTCTTCTTCATTATCCTTGATTTTGTCCAGTGGTTCACCCACGTGCTGCTACACAGATACAAATTCCTTTGGAAATTTCACCAAGTGCACCATAGTGTAAAGGAAATGGGCTTTGCCGCACATTTGCGGTACCATTGGATGGAGAATATATTTTATAAGCCCTTAAAAACGTTTGGGGTGATGCTGCTGGGCGGGTTTGAACCGGAGCAGGCCTACATCGTCCATTTTGTGGCCATAGCCATAGGGCACTTGAACCATTCCAACATAAAAATAACCTGGGGACCCTTGAAGTATGTCTTCAACAATCCGGTGATGCACCTGTACCATCATTCCTACGTATTGCCAAAAGGAACATACGGAGTCAATTTTGGAATAAGCCTTAGCCTTTGGGATTATATTTTTAAGACCAATTACGTGCCTGAAGACAGTGGGACCATTGAATTGGGATATCCCGGGGATGAAACCATGCCCAAAGGATTTTGGGGCCAAGTGATCTACGGGTTCCGCAAGAAAAGATGAAATTAAGCCTGAAGGGGTTTAAGTGGTATGTATGCCTTATTTCCAGGCCTTATAGCCCCCTTTTAAATCCAATACTTCGGTAAAACCCATGCGTAAGAGCCTCTTAGCGGCCTTTTGGCTTCGGTTTCCAGATTGACAGTACAGATAAACCGGTTGGGACTTGTCCATTTTGGAGAAACCGGCTTCAAAAGTTGACCTTTGAAAAAAATCCATGTTCTGGGCGCCCTTGATGTGTCCAGCGTTGAACTCCCTTGCCGTTCTCACATCCACCAACTGCACCTTGGGTTTTGCGATGGCTTTTTTATATGTTTCTGGATCTAATATTTTGATGGACTCTGAATCCGTGGATTTCCTGAATAAGAAATCTAGTAACGCCATAGTGTTTGGGTTTTGTTTTCTGAGAAATGTTCCCTATTCCATTCCTTCGATTTTGCGATGGGCTTAATCCTTGGAGCTCCAATCATTGTATCCTCCCGTATAATTATAGATTTCCTTGAATCCTTCATTTTTTAGGATTTCCGCGGCTTTACTGCTCCGTCCTCCCATCTTGCAATAAAGATATACGGGCTTGGTCTTGTCCAATGTCCCTATTTGCTCCATAAAGAATTCTCCATTCACATCAAAATTGACCGCATCGTCAATACGACCTTCCGAATACTCTTGGGCGGTTCTCACATCCACCAGTTGCACTTCCTTTCCAATCACCTCCGTCTGTATGGTGTTCTTGTCCACATTTTGAACAACTTCCTCTGTTTTGGTCCTGCAGCAGGCCGTCATCAAAAAGATCAACCCAAAGAGCAATGATATTCCCTTTCGCTTCATTTGAAATTTATTTCAGTGTTGTGGGGCATACATAATCCGTAACCGGAATACCAACTTCTTTGATTGCCTTGAATCCCCCGGCGACATCCACCAAGTTGTGGATTCCCCTACTTTTGAGAATGGATGCGGCAATCATACTGCGATAGCCCCCTGCGCAATGCACATAAAAGGTTTCTTTCTCTGGAAATTCGGATAAATGGTCATTGATATAGTCCAATGGGGCCAGCTTGGCATCTTCCACGTGTTCGGCCAAGTACTCGGGTTCTTTTCTAACATCAAACACTTGAACTTTATGTTCCAATCGGCTCTTGAATTCTCCGGCATTGATGCTTTCCACGGTATCCACTTCCTTATTGGCCTTTTTCCAGGCCTCGATGCCTCCGTCCAAATAGCCAATAGTGCCATCAAACCCAACTCTGGAAAGTCTGGTTATGGCTTCCTCTTCCCTGCCCTTAGGGGCGATCAAAAGTATGGGCTGTTTTACATCGGCGATCAGTGAGCCTACCCATGGGGCAAAACTTCCTCCCAACCCGATGAAAATAGACCTTGGTACGTGTCCTTTGGCAAAATCATCCTGGTGTCTCACATCCAGGACCACAGCCCCTGTTTCATTGGCCGCCACCTCAAAGGCATCCGGACCAAGGGCCTGGGTACCTCTTTCCAATACGGCGTCTATATCTTCGTAGCCCTCTCGATTCATTTTTACGTTCAGTGGGAAATACTGTGGTGGTGGCAGCAGCCCTTCCGTCACTTCTTTGATGAACTCTGCCTTGGTCATATCGGCACGAAGTGCGTAGTTCATCTTTTTCTGATTGCCCAGGGTATCCACGGTTTCCTTCATCATGTTCTTTCCACAGGCGGATCCGGCCCCATGTGCAGGGTATACGATAACGTCATCTGCCAATGGCATGATCTTGTTCCGAAGGCTGTCATATAATGTGCCTGCCAGCTCTTCTTGGGTCATGTCAGCGGCTTTTTGTGCCAAATCGGGCCGGCCCACATCACCCAGGAAAAGGGTATCCCCACTAAAGATTGCGTGGTCTTTTCCCGTTTCATCCCTTAAAAGATACGTAGTGCTTTCCATGGTGTGCCCTGGTGTGTGCAATACCTTGATGGTAACCTTCCCCAACTGGAACTCCTGCCCATCCTCGGCAATAATGGCCTCATAGGATGGATTGGCATTGGGTCCATAGATGATGGGTGCCCCGGTCTCCTTTGAAAGCGTTACGTGCCCACTTACAAAATCGGCATGGAAATGCGTCTCAAAAATATACTTGATGGTTGCCTTGTTATCCGCAGCCTTTTTGATGTAGGGCTGTACCTCGCGCAATGGGTCAATTATGGCCACCTCTCCCTCGCTTTCAATATAATAGGCTCCCTGGGCCAAACATCCTGTGTATATCTGTTCAATTTTCATCTTTCCTTAATTTTTTTTTCAAAGATAGCACAGCCAAAAGCTTTGCTCGGTCACCAAAGTTACAAAGTCCTATTTTTGGCCTGAAGGGACACTTTTTTTTGAATACTGCTTCTTTCTTTGTGATCAGAACAGCAATCCACAGCCTCAAAGGTCTGTACAAAAAGATTTTGCGCTCCCAAAATATGAATTAGTCCACTGCTGTGTAGAATGTCCCTTGTGGGTCCAATGGCCCCGGCGACCAGAAGTTCAATGCCCTTTTCCCTTAGATCCATGATCAACCGCTCCAACATCACAGTGGCAGTGCTGTCTATATAGTTTATGGCCTCGGCATTCAGGATCACATACCGGAGTTCAGGGCCCTTTTTGGCTATTTCTTTGTAGAGCTCTTTTTTGAAGTAATCCTTGTTGCCAAAGTAGAGTTGGGCATCGAACCTCAAAATCAACTTGTCCCTGTCCACTTCAACGTCCTCAGCGAACCGATTTATGTTCTTAAAGTAATTGGTGCCCTTGATCCGTCCCAAAATGGCAATGTGGGGCTTGGAGCTTCGATAGACCAACAGCAAAAGGGACAACAGCGCACCAAGCACGATTCCCTCAATCAATCCGATGAACAGTGTCATTATAAAGGTGGCGATCAACAAGAAGAATTCATCCTTTCTGTTCTTAAAAAGCTGAATGGGGTATGCTATGTCTATCAACCCAAAAACCGATACCATGATAATCGCTCCCAAAACGGCATTGGGCAAGTTATGGAACAATGGGGTCAAGAATAACAGGACTATGGCTATGAACACGGAGCTGAAAACCAATGACATGGCCGTTTTTGCGCCAGCCTCTTCATTTATTGCCGTTCTGGAAAAGCTTCCTGATACGGGAAATGATTGAAAAAAAGACCCTAGAAGGTTGGAGAGTCCCAAAGCCCGTAATTCTTGGTTGGCATCAAGTTCATATTCCGGATGTTTTTCCTCGACCGTCTTTGCTATGGAGATGGACTCCATAAATCCAAAGAGGGCTACCGTCATGGCCAGCGGAACGAGCTGTCCGAGCAAATCGGTTCGTATCGGGGGTACATGAAATGCAGGCAATCCCTTGGGGACATCCCCTACAATTTGGATGCCCACGTCATCCAATTGAAACAGTGTAACGGCCAAAATTCCCACGATGACCACCAATAGGGCTGTAGGTATTTTCTTATGTATCTTTCTCAAAATGAGTATCACCATCACGCTTGCAAGGCCCATGATGAGCGTCTGGGGATTTATATCTCCCATATTTCCGAAAAGATTGCCCACTAGCTGATGGATCTTACTGGATTGGGATAGCTCCACTCCCAAAACATGTTTGAGTTGACCCAAGCCTATAACAATGGCTGCTGCGGAAGTGAACCCGCTGATCACCGGCTTGGAAAGAAAATTAATGAAGAAGCCCATTTTCAGAAATCCCAGCAGGAGCTGAAGGCCACCTATCAACAAGGTCAAAAAGAGCACCACCGAAACATATTCCGTGATCCCACTCAATTGCAAAGCCCCAATACCGGCAGCCACTAAAAGGGAGTCCAGGGCAACGGGTCCCACACCCAATTGCCTGGATGTACCTGTAAGGGCATAGACACACTGCGGTACCAAGGCGGCGTAAAGTCCATATATTGGAGGCATGCCCGCAATCATGGCGTATGCCATTCCCTGAGGTACCAGCATGACCCCCAAAGTTGCGCCTGCAACAAGGTCGCCATATAGGGAGGTCCTATTATAGTTGACTATCCAAGTCGTAAACGGGAAAAACCTTTTGAGCATGCAAGGGTTTTTTACAAAAATAGGGTTCCTATTGTGATTTCAGTGTAACCATGGGCACATACTTACAGGTCCAGAATCTGGATATGGTTTCTGTGCAATTTCAATTTTTTCATGTTCTCCAATTTTTTGAGCAGCCTAGAGATCACCACCCGGGAGGTATGAAGGTCATACGCAATTTCTTGGTGGGTGTTTCGGATAAGGTTGTCGTTGGTTACCTGCATTTTTCGTTTTAGATACTCCACCAATCGTTGATCCAGATTCTTAAAAGCGATACTGTCCACGGTCTGCAATAACTCGTTCAGTTTGTTGTGATAGCTTTCCAGAACAAACTTTCGCCATCCCTTGTACTTGCCCATCCACTCCTCCATCTTTTGGACCGGTACCATCACCAACCTGGAATCTGTCTCGGCAATTGCCCTTATCTCACTCTTGGTGTGTCCCATACAACATGCCATGGTAACGGAGCACGTATCACCTTCCTCCAAATAATACAGCAGTAATTCATCCCCCTCATCATCCTCTCGGAGCACCTTTATTGCCCCGGATAGCAGCAGAGGTATGGACCTAATGTAATTACCAATGTCCATAAGGATTTCGCCCTCCTTCACCTCTATAAATTTTCCAATGGACGCGATTTCCTCTACCAGTTCCATTTCAAACTGATCATTGAATGTTGTGTACAACTCTTCCACCATAATAAAGACTATTGCACTTCTAAGGTACTTATTTAGATCCAAAGGACGTATTGTGTTTTTCAAACCCATGTAGTGCTTCGGGCACCGGTCAAAATTGCATTCCACAAAGCGAACAAACCATTTGAAACTCCAATTTTGGAGACCATTCTGCAATACCGCAATAAGAAATATTAATACTTTTTTATGCTTGTTATCCCATTTTCCTCACTATTTTTGATGTAGCCTAAATTTGTCGATATGAAAAAAATAGTAGCTCTTTTATTCGTTATTTCTATTTTTGGATGCTCCTCAATAAAAAATACGCAAAATGTAGCCCAGAACAAGGATGGAAAACACATTTTGCCACCCAACACGGCATCCAATAAATATTCAAAAATCAGACAGGGAGGATAAGCGATAAAAATCAGCCCTAAAAAAAAGCAAAAGCCTTTCGATTATACGAAAGGCTTTTTTGTTTTGCTCCCCCAACTGTTCTATTCTCGAACCAGTTCTTAGAGGATACCCGTAAACTCTACACATTAAGTGTTTCAATAGATAATGCAAGGTATAATGATCTAAATGAATCTGCATTACAGTATCCCACATTATAATTGAACATACTATAGTAGTAAAGAAATAGTATAAAATGCCATTCGAAAAAGGACATAAGAAAATAGGAGGCAGGAAGAAAGGAACTCCAAATAGATATTCTGATGAGATGAGATTTGTATTGAAGAACATCTTTTCAGATGAGCTTGATAAACTTCCGGAACTTTTAAATAAACTATCTACAGAAAAAAGAATTGAGGCTATAATAAAACTGGCTCCTTTTGTTTTGCCTAAAATTAAACCAGTTTCAATGGAAAAAGATGAACCAGAAAAAATAATTGATTTGGACTGGCGAATCTAAAATTAAATCATCAACTGAGTCAAATTCTTACCCTCACAACTCATTGCATTCTTTAAATCAGATACCGTTATCAACGGTTGACCCTGCTCATCGTAAGTCCTATTTATAGAGACTATTATTTTATCTAGCTTATATGGGCTTCTTTTAAGTATATCAAGCCTTTTTGACTTGGTATATGCTGCTGGTGGATTTCCAGTCATTTTTGCATAGTTTACGCCTAACCTTTCCCAGTTAAGAAAAATGAACTCCGGAATGGTGAAAGTAATGGTACCATCATTATCTATCTTATATACATTATTTGCTAAAATAACTTCTGCGACGTATGAAATAGCTGGTAAATTAATATTGAATATTTGATTTTTTTCAATCACCAATAATTTTGAGGGAAGTTTGATTTTTTTTAAATCATCAATAACCTTAAAGGCTTCATCTATATCATTCTTATAGATAGGACTTTGGATATCATCGTGGGACATTGGATTTAATAAAATAGTTTTATAGACCTTTAGTCCATCAATTAATTTTTCAGGTATATCCACATCAACCTCTTTGTAATAGAGCTTAAGCCTATTTATTAATGTTTCCAAACTAGGAGGTTTCAAAAGCCCTTTTACATCTTCACTTACAGAATATGTTTCAGGGAGTTTATCTTTTAAGGTCTTCTCTAGTTCTTTTCGTAAAGAGTTTGCAGCAGCTGGATAGTCATAACTATTCTTATATATCTCTGCCTTTTGAATATCTGTTTTTACGTCATCATTAATTTCAGGTCCATTAACGCCCTTGTAAAATTCAAGAAACTTCCAATCACTTAATTGTACCTTTGCCACCTCGTACCAATGTCTGTCATAGGTGGTCACAAAAATCTGAAAATCTCTAAATTCAGGCCCTTTTAATAGTTGAATTAATTTCAATCGATTTTCGTTATCCAATCCAATTAAAATATCATCCAAGAAGAGAATTTTAATATCTTTAGAGAATCGAGATTGGCTTACAATTGTACCTAAGAAAATACCAATTGCAATCGCTGATAACTTTGCTTCGTTGAGGGAGAAATGAGGTCGATGAGAGTCTAAAGATATACCGCCACTAGTTATCTGTAATGCAATTTTAGGCTTTGAAATTTTGCCTTTGTTATCTACATTTATTCTATGACGTAAAAAATTTATTTCAAGGTCTGGGAATAATTTGGCTAATATATTATTTACAGCTGGTCCCAAATAATCACTACCACCTGTGAAAAATAAACGGTCTAGTGCGTTATTGAATCTAATAGCTCTTTCTTCCATGGCGATTCTTTTTTGACGAGCATGATAATATTTACCTTGGCCATATGGTATTTTACTTTCGTTTACAACATCATTCCATAGTTCTATTAATTCAATTCCACCAGTTACTGTTTGTGACCTAAAATGTCTTAAAACCCCTTCAACAACCAAATCGAAAATATTAAGTTCATTATCCAACTTAAAATTATGTACCCCCAAAAGATGTTTATAAGTAAGAAAGCTTTTTAATCTATTTGCATCCGTGATACTAGTAATCGCAGTATTCTTGGAAGATTCATTTAAAAAATATGAGTTGCCATTATCAAATCCTACCTCAACAGAACAGTCTGTGTTCCCATCATTGAGAAATAGATTGCGCAAGTCTGCCATTTTAATTGTCTCTACACTAGATTGAAAAAAATCTTTGAGAGCATAATAAACAGAACTTTTACCACTACCATTTTCACCGTAAATAAAGACATTTTTACCACCAACAGCGATAGTTTCTGAACGCTGAAAAGCTTTGTATTTATTAATGGTAATGTTTTGGATTTTCATGGCTTAAATCACTTTTGCACCTTTAGATTGATTATGGTGTGCACATAATAATTCTGCATTTTCTAAAGTAGTCTGTCCTCCTTTGGCATGTGGAATAACATGGTCTGCTTGATAATTAGACCAGCTTACTCTTGCCTCTTTTTCAGGCTTACCTTCTCTCAGACATTCTTGACATAGCCCTTTTCCTTTTCGGTAAATTATAATTCTTTGTAACTCTGAAAACACTCTATTTTCATCTTTCTCCTTTATTTCAAAATCGTTGTCACGTAAGTATTCGAAAAAGACTTGACGCATTATTCTGTCCCTTGCTTCCAAATCATTTTCTCCTTGCTGTCTGCGGTTACTAAATGTGAGCATATCTGTATCTTCAGCTTCTTCGTAGGTCTTCCAACGTGTATGAAAAGCATAAATAAATTCTCTAACCACATTCTTAGTTTCTTCATCTAGAACGTAATGCATTCTTAAATGTCGGATAAGCATATAACATGATATAATGAAGTATTCGACCGAAAACTCCCTAATTCCGTTTGATTCATCTAACATCGGGTCATCTTTAAAAATGTCATAGAACGTTTTTAAGTTTTTCCGAACAGCAATTGCTTCATGGGTATTCTCATAAGAATAATCACCAATGCCATTGGTTGTTTTAGAATCTTCAATGAATTCAGTTATTTTTTTATCACTTAAATCCGCATATCCACCATTTTTTTCAATTAATAGGAACCTTGCCATAAATTGAAGATGTTTCATTCTGTCATTATCTACGTTTAATAATTCGAAGAAGGGCATCTTATCAGGGTTGCTATCTACAGGTTCATATTTATCATAATCAAATGTCAGGTCATCCGCATATTTTACTATAAAGTTTCTGGTTAAGCTTGACAATTGTGCATGGGCAACCTCCATATAGTTTAGGGTTTCTCCTTGTTGCAAACGCCAAAATATTTCAGTTGCAATGATTTGATGTTCTACATGTTGTGGTTCATCGATATTCTTAATTACGTCTGCTTGGTATTTTAAAGACTTATCTATAAACTTGCGAACATCTGTTCCCAAATCTTTGTAGTATTTTCCAGCTAAGTCATTACTGAGGTCTGCTAAACTTTTTGGCAGCTTGTATTTATTATCAAAAAAATCTTGAACTGTTGTTATCCGTTGCTGACCATCAACTATTTCAAATACAGTAGTACTATCATCCAATCTTACCTCCCGAACTACTAATTTCGGTATGTAATATCTTCGAAACAAACTATCCATAAGTGCTTGTTTTTTCTTTTGTTTCCATACAGCCTTCCTTTGATATGGCGGTCTAGTAACATAGTCTTCGCTGTAGTCAAAAAAATCTTTGATGCTGATTTCTTTAGGGGTAATTATATACTCTGATTTAGGATTAAATGCCATTCAATTATTGTTTTTTTGCTTCTTTAATAATTCTTACTTCCTCTATACTTTCAATAGTTTCAATGGCATACCGAATAGGATGGTCTGGATGATATAATCTTTGGTATTCATTTTGTATAATGCTTAACTTTTCTTCATCGCTCATTTTGTCATTAATTGGTTTAAGGTCTACAAGGTGATTCAATATGGTTTTACTCGCTAATTGAAACTCTTCAGCAAATAATATTTCATAAACGAGTGCGTCAATTAATAATTCATAATAATTAGAGATAGCACTCTCCTTTGATTTGTCTTTGTATAAGCCTTTATAAAAAGTTAAGTAATGAACTAAGAGTTCAACAGCAAATAAATATTCCTGTCTAGGTAATGGAATAGGTAAATTTGCTAAAAAAGCCTTTTTATAACGATACTTACCAACAAGTTCCCCACCTGCAAAAAAGAGTCTAAATATAGTAGTTATCGGTTCCGAATTAAGAAAAGCAATAAGCCATTTCAAATTTTGCCCAGTAATTAAGAACGCACTAGCTTCAGGGTAGAATTCTTTTGTGTCATAGTAGAATTGAGGTTCAGAAACTATCTCTGAGAATATTATTTTGTCCTTTGCAAATTCAGTCCAATAAGAAGTTGAATCCTGTAATTCAAACCACTGATGTTTCGTTTTTTTCCTCGATTTAACTTTATCCCCATTATCATCGATATATGTAATCCCATTTTGTTCTAATTTTCTTCTATCAAATGACAAGAGATAATTTTTTATACTGGGATATTCATTTATATCTATATTAACCGTTGGAAATGTGCCAATTACATAAAGATTCTTATAATTACAATAATATTTTCGAGTATCTCTACCTCTAAGTATAGGGTGTAATATTTCTTTTGATTTTGAATCGGTTAATACAAGGTTCTCTTTTGTTTCCTCATCAATAATGAAAGCTGAATTGAAGCCAGTTAAAATTCCTCTTCTAAAATTAATTTTCCAGTCACTCAATTTTGTTCCGATAGATGTCAGTCGACTTTTGATTCTGATAAGTCTAGGGTTGGAGATAGACCATACATCTTCATTTAGATAGTCTAAATGAATGAAGTTTTCGGAAAAATAGCTTGCCAGCGATTCCAAACTGGAATTCTCAAATTGACAACCCCTAAATTCATTTTTGAATCTGTTTTTTTCAAAAAGAAGAATATTAGAATGAACTATTGCTGTCGAAAAAACCATCCGTTGTCCGAAATCTAACAACAATTTAGGGTTCGTTTCGGTCAAGAAATACTTTCTCGTTGAGGTCCCGTAATTAGCCCTTAACCATTTATTGGAAGTGATATAACAAAGATGTCCGCCTAATCTTAATATGTTATTTCCCTTTTCATAAAAAAGTTCATAAAGGTCCCCAGTAGAAGATAGGGTTTCGAACTTAAGTTTTTTGAATATTTCTTTAGTTTCTTTGTCAAATTTCTGAATTTGTACATAAGGTGGATTACCTATAACAATGTCAAATCCACCTTTTTCTTTCCAAACCTCGGAGAAAAATAGTTGATAATCAAAATCGATTGAATAACCTTCGAAATCTTCAGCCGTTTGTAAAACGGTATGAATCTTTTCATTTATACGACTGCGCAAAAATCTTTTTTCTTCCTCGTTAGTTTCATTATAAAATTGCTTCTTTAATTCTTCTAACTCATCTTTTAGCGTTGGATATCTATCCGCCCCTTGCTCTGGTAACCCAATAATTGAATTACCACAAACAATCTTATAATCAAGGTTAGGTAGCGTTTCAATAGGCTCTAAATCATCCTCATCGACTACTAGTGATAACCATAGCCTCAAACGTGCTATGTCAATCGCAGAACGGTCTATATCAACCCCATAAATACTTTTTTGAATAATGTGTTTTTTAAGACGATATACATAGCGACTTTCATTTATACTTTCTCTTTCATGAAAATCAAATTCAATTAATTTATGGTCTAAATAAGAATAACTTAAATGTGGTTTTAATACCAAATGAGCGGTTACCAATTCATGTAATAAGCCAACTGGAAAAGCTCCTGAACCAATGGCAGGGTCACAAATTCGTATTTCAGTTAATTTCGCATCGATAACATCGGCATTCCTTCGTACACTCTCAGGTAATAGATATTTATACGTTCGGGTTTCTCCTCTCTCCGCAACTCTAACATCATTCTCTAGAGCTAAATGACCTTCTCTTATATACTGTTCAATATCATCTTTGGGCACCCTTGCTATATCATCTTTATTCAAGACATTATCTAAATAATGAATCAGGCTTTCCTGACACATATAATGGACTATTTCACGAGGGGTATAGAACGCTCCTTTACTTTTACGCTCTTTAATCTCCAACATATTTTCAAAGACTTTCCCCAGCATTTCTGGGTCAACCGCTACTTCTTTGTCGAGTGGTTCGTCTTCCTTTATGGTAAAATTATAGCGGTCGAAAACATCCAAAATACCTGTACCTACATCACCAGATTTATTTTTTTCATCGTTTCTGAAAAGGCCCATTGGGATTGAGAAACTGATGTTTTCCCAGTCATAGGGCGCTTCAAAAAGACCACCATTTAAAAATGGGATACGACAATTAAATCTTGGATAAAACGAATTGTTATTGTCACGCTCTTTCGCTAGTGCTTCATAGAAAAGGTATTGTAAGTATCCATTATAGAAGTTCTGACCATTCTCTTGTGCTTTTACAAATAACTTCTGAACAAAGTGCTTGTCACCAGCACCCCATCTTTCATTTTTAGGTACTCCAAGCCAACCCTTTTTCTGCAAAAAATATAAGAATACAATTTGCCCTAACAGCTTTTTCGTGAATCCAGATGCATCTATTTGACCATCATGAAATATTGGTAGATTTTCATTCTCAAAATACTCATAGACTTTTATATAGAGGCTTTTGTATTGTTCAAAGAATTCGTCTGTAACCCGTTCAATACTAAAGGCTTTTTTTAATTCTGAAATGGTTGGGTTATTAGAAATATTTTGTAATAGTGGTAGAAGTTGAGCTTTTGCTGTATATGATTTTTCGTATTTCCCTACTAAAAAAGAGTATCGCTTCGCTGGTGTAAACTCTTTGCGCATTTTTACCTTTTGCTTTTCTTCATCCAAATAGGATTGGTATTCCATTTTGATGAAAGAAAAACGCCAATCATAACCATCATCTTCCTTTGAGTAGAAAGCCACTAATGCATAATCTTTCTCAAAATTGTTGAGGTGTTTAATGACGAAGTTTCTTAAAGCCGTGCGTGCTCTTTCTAGTTTGGATACATTTTTTACCTGTACAATGAGCACATCCAATGGTTCACCTTCTGGGTCAATATATTTACCTATTCGTTTATAATAGCTTACATGGTCACGTTGGTCTTCCCAAATTGTATTCCCGCTTGCTTTGTATGGTTTTATCTCAAAATCGTTTAATAAGTTTTGAATGAAGTTGGTGAATTGTGCTTCATCAAATGCAGAATTAAAGGTTTTATCAATAAGGTTAATAGCCGAATTTCTATCCATAACTAACTTTTGGTAATATATCCTGAGAGGATGACTTCTCTTTTCTGGAACTTATTATTGTTTTGGTTGTTAATACCCATTTGAATACGTCCATATTTTCTTAAAACTTGAAGGACATGTAGTGGCTCAATGACTTTCTCTAATTCTTTCTTTACAATTTGAGCGGTTTTTTTTGCCATTTTTCCCTCTTTGAGAGTAGCTTTAACTGCCTCTATAAATTCCTCGTCTAATTCTGTGAAGCCTTTGAAGTTTTTAAAGAGCTTATCTTTTATGATTCGGTCTTCAATGTATTTAGCATTAGAACGACCTCTATTACCACCTGTTTCTTCTTTTATGGTAGTATCTAGAGTGAATTTGGCTCGGTTAGTTTGCAACATTTCAAAATAGTTGCTAGGTACTTTAGCTCGTGCTGTTTTGGGGTGGCATTCTAATTCTTGTACAGCATCAAAGAATGTTGCTTCGGTGGATTTACCACCCTGAAAACGGTAGAATTTTTTAAGCTTACCTATTCTAAAAAAAGTAAGCATTTGCAAAGCCTCTAAATCATCACTTCTAAACCCACTCCGTGCTTTTTTTGGCAATGTTTTAATACGTTCAAATAAGTCAGGGTTTTTGTCTCGTATTTCCCTTATGATTTCCAAATACTTTAATTCTGAATCTCCAACCTCATCTTCCCCAGAATAGGCTTTTTTGTTATTCAACGTATTGAACAGTTCTTGACTTCCGAACTCCTCACCATCACTTAAGTATTTAGCATCCTCACCCAAAATGTCATGAAACATTTGAATTTTATTGGTAATATTTGTCTCCAGACCCAAATGCACATCAGACTGCGTTGTAGGAAAGAAATTATAGATATATACAAAAGGAAAGGCACTACCTAATCGGTTAACACGACCTGCACGCTGCAATACTCTTGTAGGATTCCAAGGTAAATCGTAATTGATTAAAGTATTAGAGCGATGCAGGTTTATTCCCTCTGCTAGTACGTCTGTAGTGATTAGAAATCTGATTTCATCGACCTGTTCTGACTTTTTCCGATTGGGGTCGTAATTACATTGAATAATGTCTCTTGAAACTGTTTGATTGGATACTGATGTTTTATTAGTATGTCTACCACCTTTGCTCGAAAAGAATAATACTTGGTCTGGAAATTCATCCAGAAGAGCTTCGTACAAATAATCACCAGTTTCTTTGGATTCAGTGAAGATGACAAGCTTTTTATTTTTCAGTGTTTTATCAGATTTCAGCTCACTTACAAACTTTTCTAACTTAGGGTCTTCATTAACCGTAGTCCACTGGTCTCTGATATATTCTAGAATTGACAGGTCCTTATTTAGTTTGGTAATAAAGTCTTTGGTGAAATCTTCAGATTTGTATTTATGAGCTTTGTCTTCACTTACTAATTCATCTAGTCTGTCAAGGTCATCGTTATCCAACAAATCGTAGACATCAACTTTTTTGCTTATGTAGATTGTACCAGATTCATACATCTTTAAAAAGTTTTCATAAGACTTAATAAACCTATCCACACTCTTTCTAAAGGCGTAGAAACTACTTTCTAATCGTTTAACTAGTATACCCTTCATAAAGCCCCCAACGTTGCGCTGCTGTTGTTTCTCGAACTCAGTAAGCTGTTTGTTGCCTATGTAGTAAAGTAAAGGTGTGTATCTGGCATATGTGAACTCTAATAGTTGCTGTATCGTAGATTTAAAAATATGCTCTAAGTCGCCTTCATATTCATACACAATTTTATTTGGGTCATTAAGTACAGGGAAAACAAGACCTTGTTTCTGCATGTCTTTTTTGAAATATGTCATCACATCATTCCGAGTTCGCCTAACCATTACATATCGTAATACATTGTTTCGAATATCATCTGATATTTCCTTTATGAGAAGCTTATACTCTGGTTCTGCCTTATCTACTTTGTTAAGACGGGTTCTCAACCCCGCAAAATACTTTTCAAGATTTGGAACACCTGGAATTGTAGAGTTCTTTGGCGATTGAAACAGTTTAAGTTGAGCAAAAATATCGCTGATGGTATTGTTAAGTGGGGTAGCTGTAACCAAAATAACTTTTTTGTTTGTGCAAATCTCCAATAAATCAGCATAGGCTTGAGTCCCTTCATTTCTGAATCTATGGGCTTCATCGACAACTATATAATCATAACGTTCTGTACCCTTTCGGATAATATGAGCTAGTTTACCCAATGATTCAACCTCGAAACTTCTGATACCGAAATCAAATAAAGAGTCTTTCCAATAATCTCTCAATACTGGAGGACAAATAACCAAGGTTTTACCCATTACTTGCTGTAACAATAAGGCTGTTATAAAAGTTTTACCCAGTCCAACCACATCAGCTAAAAAGACCCCATTGTAACGGTCTAATATTTTCTTTGCTTGAATAGCCGCTTGACTTTGATATTTTAGCTTCATGAAACCTTCAGGTAAAAATGGGTCAAACTCATCTTCTAGGTTAATATCTTCCTCTAAGTACTCGTAGATTAACTTTAAATACAGCTCATACGGTGTAATATTTTCGCTAAGCCAAGTTTTCTTTTCAATGGTATCAACGAAGTCCTCAGAAATATCTACAGATTCTGCCCATAATTTATTGAATTGGTCTTCAGCGAATAAAACATCTCTTTTACTTCTCAATTCAACATTGAATTCCCTATTAGCAATCAACCCGGATTCAGAGAAATTACTTGAGCCTGTAATAACAAAGCCATAATCTCTGTCTTCAGGTTTGAACTTACCTATGTAAACCTTTGCATGGATATTTTTTGATGGATAGGCCCTGATTTCTAATTTCTTGCCATTGCCATGATAGGCTTTGTCAATTTCAGGATTCGAACAGTCAGTCTGTAAGAATTCGATGAATTTTTCTATTCCCTCTTGAATTTTATTTTCTGGCTCCTCACTTTCTTCAATTTCTTTTAAAAGATTTTTTTCATATACCTTTTTCGTACGTTTATGAGATTCCAAATCCAACAAACCCTGTTCTTGTTGGTAGGCGATAATATCATAAGAATCCTTATCAACATTTAGACCCACTAATATTCTTATCTTCTCAAGAGCCTCAAGAGATTCATAGATTCTATGAAACCCGCTCATTCGGAAGTAACCAACCAAAATATCAAATAGTTCAGTATCTCTTAAAGTTGATTTAAATCTACTTAAAAGACTTTGGCCCTCTTCGTTAGTAAAAAAAGTTAAATCTGTCTGGTCAAATCCCATTATTTGCCTATATATTGTGTTCGGTTTTTTATTGTAAGTATTGACTGCAAAGTACAATTTATGACAGGTGAATGAAATTTTTAGATAAAAAACCTAAAACCTTTCTTTTTAAATTCTAAATAGAGAATTCTTTAAAATATTTCATGTTCTCCAATTAAAAATACACTTTAAAAAAGTTTACATTAATGTAAGTTTTATTATCTTTAAACTTTACACTAATGTAAGTTTTATGGGAAGAATTATACCCCTTGGGGGAGACGATCTTATTATTGCATATAGTAAATACTTCCATAGCGCAAGAGGTAAGGAAATCTCAAATCATTTAAATACCCCAAGAATTAAACTTTCTGAAAAAGTTAGCTCTCGGATAATTAATCATTGGGAAAGTGAAGGAATAATTGATGATAATAGAATCAATGGTAAGGGATGGCGTATCTATAGTCCAATGGAAATAATTTGGCTAGAAATAGTAAAAGACTTGAGACGGTTTAATTTGCCTTTAGCTTGTATAAAAAATCTACGATCAAGTCTAACCTTTAGTTCCGAAAAATTAGATTATTCTGTGTTCCCATTATTAGAAATGTTTGTAGTTCAAACTTTATCAAATCCGAAACCTATATATCTTGTGGTTTTATCAGATGGGAGTGGGGAAGTAAATTTCAAATGGAACATTGAGTCCACAAAAGAAATTGGATTAATTGGAAGTCATATCTCAATTAGTCTTGTCGAGAAGATTAGAAAACTATTCCCATCAATTCCGAATTCATTTACTACAAAGGAGATTGCCGTTGACGAAGCTGAAGCAGATTTACTTGTTATGCTAAGATCCGGACTCTTTAAAACCATTGTTACCAAAACAAAGGATGGGAAAATTAACAGAATTGAAGCCGAAGAAATTTTACAGAATAAAACTGTTTTCAATAAAATTTTGAATGAATATACCCATCAACGAATTGAGACAATAGTTGAGAATGGACATGTAGTAGGGTACATAAGAAAAGTAAAAACTAAATATTAAAGGCACGCAGCCTTAAAGTGCTAATGAAAATAAGCTTTGACTACTTTAAACAAAAGGGTTATAAGTGCATTTGAATTAGAAATTGATTTCAATTAAAAAATGTAAACAAATACTGAACAAAGGGACGAAAAAGTATACTGATAAGGAAATTGAAGTAATAAGAGATACTCTTTACAAATTAGGTGAAATTGATTATCAACTTTTCCTAAAATCTAATGATGATGAATGTAGCAATATACACTAGGGTTTCAACAGACGAGCAAAAGGAACATGGCTTTAGCTTGCAAGACCAAGAACGCAGACTAAGGAAAAAATGTCGAGAATTAGGCAAAAGTATAGTTGCGCATTATCAAGATGACTATTCGGCTAAGGATTTTAGACGTCCAGAATTTCATAAGCTTCTTTTGGATATAAAAAATAGAAATATATCTATAAAAGAATTGTGGTGTGTTAGAATGGACAGGTTTTCAAGAAATGTGTTTGAGTCTCTTAAAATGATTGAATACTTAAGAGGTTTGGGTGTTACTCTTCGTTTTTTAGAAAACGACATAGACTTGACAATTCCGGAGAATCTAATCGCATATATGCTCAACATGGTTATGCCCCAAGTAGAGAACGAACGTAGGGGATTAAATACCAAACAAGGGTTAAGACAAGCAATGAGATTGGGGAGGTGGGTTTGGAAAGCGCCAAAAGGCTACATAAACAATACACGTGACAAGACAATAGAAGTAACTGAGGATGCGAAATTCATTAGAAAAGCGTTTGAAGAAGTCTCTCTTAATCAAAGACCAATTGACACCATAAGGAAGGAATTGAACTTTGAAGGATTCAAATGCTCTAAACAACAGTTTTACAATCTATTACGAAATCACTTTTATATCGGCAAAATCAAAATCGATGCTTGGAAAGATGAGCCGGAGGAGATTGTTGTTGGAAATCATAAACCAATTATTTCGGAGGCTCTATTTAATAAAGTGCAACTCGTTTTGAGTGGAAATAAAAGAAGACAATCAACTCCAAATAGAACTAATGTGCTTTTTCCCCTTAGAGGTCGTCTAATTTGCAAACGGTGTGGAAATAATTTAACAGCTAGTACTTCAAAAGGCAGAAATAAGAGATATTCTTATTACCACTGTCAGAATGGTTGTAAAGAACGTTTTAGTTCTGAATTGGCCAATAATCTATTAATTAAAGAGCTTGAAAAACTATCAATAACAGAATCCTTGGCAGAGCTATATGAAGAAACAATGCGTGATATCTTCAAGAATAAAGAAAGGAGTAAAAAGAAAAAACTGGAAGGCATAAATTATAGATTGCAAAAGGAAATACTTAAAAAGGATAAACTGGATGAAGACTATCTTTCACAAGAAATCGATACAGTTCAATTCAATCGATTAACAAATAAATTGGAGTCCAGAATCTCTATCCTTAATGAAGAATTAGAGGCATGCAAAAGAAAAGAAACAAATCTTGAAAAATACTTTAGGAATGGACTTTTCTTAATTACAAATCTAGGCAAACATTATCAAGGCATGACTATAGAGGTTAAGCAACAGTTAATTGATTCGATATACCCTGAGAAATTAATTTTTACCGGTGAAAAATATCGAACCTACAAATTAAACACCTTTATAGCTTTGGTTGCCAATAATCACAGTGGATTGAAGAATGACCTAAACAAAAAAGCCGCCAAGAACGGCGGCTTGTCTAACTGGGCTCCCCCTGCTGGGCTCGAACCAGCGACCCTCTGATTAACAGTCAGATGCTCTAACCAACTGAGCTAAGGAGGAATATTTCCTTATAAGCGGGTGCAAATATAGGTGTTTCTTTAAAACACCGCAAAGAATTTTTCCTAAATGAATCTTTTGATAATATTCCAAATATCGTTTCCAAAAACCAACAACATCAATCCCATTAAAAGTATGAATCCCACAATTTGGCCTTTCTCTAACACTTTTTGACTTGGAGATCTCCCGCTTACTATTTCATACAATAAAAACATCACATGCCCGCCATCCAGAGCGGGTATAGGAAGGACATTAATAAAAGCCAACCATACTGAGAACATGGCCATGAATCCCCAGAAAAATGTCCAGTCCCATGAAGTGGGCATTAGCTCAACTATGCCGATGGGCCCCTTCACCTGTTTATATGCCCCTGTTTCAGAATTGAATATGACCTTAAACTGCCTCACTTGATCGGTCAGGACCTTGATGGTTCTTGTAAATCCTGCCGGAATTGCTTCAATAAAACCAAACTTATCTGTTGTCGTCAAATCCTGAAAATCCAATACTATTCCTATCTTACCTTCCTTTGGCACTATCAATGAAAGCTCCTCATTCTTCCCATCTCGCCTAACGGTTATGTTCAAGGATTGATTTGCTGAAGATTGGATTTTATTTCTAAACTCGTCCCAGTAATTAATTGGTGTGCGATTGACTTCCAGAATTTCATCTCCAGGTAACATTCCAGATAATTGAGCCACGGAAGAATCCGAAACAATGGCAATTCTGGGTTTGGACCTATAGGTTATGAAATTTCTTCCCTGTGTTTGAAAAACAATGCGCTTGCCTTCATCCGTTAGTGGAATAGTAACTTCATCCCCATCCCTCTCAATAGTTACTTCGTCTCCCAGTATAATGTCTAAGACTGCTTCATTGAATCTTTTTGACTCTTTACCATCTACGGCCAATATTCTGTCGCCCGTTTTCAATCCAAGCTTCTCGCCAATTGAATCTACCTCTATTCCATATTTTAAGCTTTTGGAAGGTATATAAGAATCACCATATTTGTAGAGCATAAAAGTGTATATGGCCCATGCAAGAAGAAAATTAACGGTCACTCCTCCCAACATAATAATCAATCGCTGCCACGCTGGCTTGCTGCGGAATTCCCAAGGCTTTGGTTCCTCCTTCATCTGATCGGTATCCATACTCTCGTCGATCATCCCGGCGATCTTCACATAGCCTCCCAAGGGAAGCCATCCAATGCCATACACCGTTTCCCCTATTTTTTTCTTAAAAAGGGAAAACTTTACATCAAAAAAAAGATAAAACTTTTCCACTTTGGTCTTGAACAACTTAGCCGGTATAAAATGTCCAAGTTCATGCAAAATCACCAGTACCGAGATTATCAGTACGAACATTATTATCTGTGTGAATAAATCCATCTACTACAACATCTGGTTTAAAGCTGACAAAAGTACGTTTTTAGTGCTGTTAATAAAAAGATGATTTCTGTATAACCGCGATTTAAGAAAGTTTTGGCAACAAAAACTTCACTTTTCATTGGCACAATGGCAAGACCGGTAGTAATTTTGTGGTCCATGAGGTCATTTTTTGCCAAATACAAAATGTTCGGGATGGTGCTGTTGGGGCTTTCCATTGTCATTGTCCTGTTGTTCTATGGTGCCCTGGAACCCAAGAAAGCACTTCCCATATACCAACCTTCCATGGTGGACAAGACTTTGGTGGACAGTACCTTGCACTACAAAAAGAAGTACCACACCATCGGGGATTTTGAACTTATCAACCAAAATGGGGAGACCATCACGCAAGAAAACTACAGGGACAAAATCTACGTGGCCGACTTTTTCTTTACGACCTGTCCAACTATTTGCCCAATAATGACCAAGAACATGGCGGCAATACAGCAGGTCATTTTGGACAAGCAAGATGTGCTTTTGCTTTCCCATTCCGTTACTCCAGCAATTGATTCGGTTCCCCAACTAAAGAAGTATGCCTTGGAAAAGGGTGTTTTTGACGAAAAATGGAACCTGGTAACTGGTGATAAGAAGCAGATTTACGAACTGGCCCGAAAATCGTACCTGGCGGTAAAAAATGATGGCGACGGCGGACCGTATGACATGATCCATACCGAAAATTTTATTTTGGTGGACAAAGAACGGCGTATCCGGGGCTTTTACGATGGTACCGATCAGGAAGATGTGGGGCGATTGCTCCAGGATCTTGAAGTGCTCCGTACCAGCTATCTGGAATAGGAGACCGGTTTATCCTTCTTTTAAGAGGTAGGTTTCCCTTTTTTACTTACTTTTGCTTACTTATAATCAATCTAAATAAGTGCCGTGCCCACAGTAGCAGATCTTTCCCAGGGACAACGGGGAATAATAAAGAGTTTTTCGGAAGATATGCTTCCCGTAAAGCTCATGGAATTGGGATGTTTGCCGGGAAACAGCATTGAACTGATCCAAATTGCCCCATTGAACGACCCCTTGTACATCAATTTGAGTGGGAGCCATATTGCCATACGGAGATCTTTGGCCCAGTTGATCGAGCTGGAAATTGTAGATGATAGCCAAACCCTATGAGTGAAACCATCAAAGTTGCCTTGGTTGGCAATCCCAATACTGGTAAGACCTCGGTTTTCAATCAACTTACGGGACTCAAACAAAAAGTGGGCAACTATCCCGGTATCACGGTTGAAAAAAAGGAAGGTATCTGTAAGCTTCCAAAAGGTAAAAAAGCCCACATCCTAGATCTTCCCGGCACCTACAGCCTCAACACCACCTCATTGGACGAAAGTGTTGTCGTGGAGCTGTTGCTCAACAAAAAGGACAAGGATTATCCCGACGTTGCCGTGGTTATCAGCGACGTGGAAAACCTCAAGAGAAACCTACTCCTGTTCACCCAAATCAAGGACCTGAAAATCCCAACCGTTTTGGTCATCAACATGTCTGACCGGATGTCCCGAAAAGGCATTTCCTTGGATTTGGATTTGATGGAGCAGAAGTTGGACACCAAGATTGCCCTGGTCAGTACAAGAAAAAATCAAGGTGTTGAGCGCATCAAAGAACTCATTGCGGACCATAAAAATCTCTCCACCTTACCAAATCTGAATGCTTCCCGAATCGCTCCAGAATATTTCGACCGATTACAAAAGGCCTTCCCCAAGGAAGATTTGTACAAACTATGGCTCGTGATTACCCAGGATGTGAACTTTATGCCGATCGAAAAAAAAAGGATACAAGATGCAACTTCATTCGCCACAAAATCCAAGGTGGAACTCAAAAAGCTTCAGCACAAGGAGACAGCACTGCGCTATCAGTTCATCAACAACACCTTAAGGGAAACCTACAAAGTAGATCTCCAGGCCGCCAGGGGCCTCAGGTCCTCGTTTGACAAAATCCTGACCCATAGGATCTTTGGCTATGTGATTTTTTTGGCCATCCTATTGACCATCTTTCAGGCCATTTTCGATTGGAGTACCTACCCCATGGATTTTATTGACGAGCAATTTGCCAATGCCGGGGAATGGATCAAGAATACCTTGCCTCCAGGGGTTTTTACCGATTTGTTGGCCGAGGGCATCCTTGCGGGTATCGGCGGAATCGTCATTTTTATTCCGCAGATTGCCTTTTTGTTTTTGTTCATCTCCCTTTTGGAAGAATCGGGATACATGAGCCGGGTTGTCTTCTTGATGGATCGGTTGATGCGCCCGTTCGGTCTGAGCGGCAAAAGTGTGGTGCCCCTTATCTCTGGAACGGCATGTGCCATTCCCGCCGTAATGGCTACCCGTACCATTGACAACTGGAAAGAACGGCTGATCACCATTTTGGTGACACCATTTACCACTTGCTCCGCGCGGTTGCCGGTATATCTTATCCTTATAGCCTTGGTCATTCCCAAAGGAAGAATTTTAGGATTGAGCTACCAAGCCCTTACATTGATGCTCCTATATCTCTTGGGTTTTGGTATGGCCATACTGTCCGCCATGGTACTGAACAAGATCTTGAAGATCAAGAGCAAATCCCTGTTTATGGTGGAAATGCCAACCTATCGTCTGCCACTTATGAAAAATGTGGCCCTCACCGTGCTGGAAAAAACAAAGAGCTTTGTGTTCGGTGCGGGCAAGATAATCATGGCGATTTCCATTGTGCTATGGTTCTTGGGCTCCAATGGTCACTCAGAGGAATTCAAAAATGCTGAAACCATAGTGACCCAGCGCATTGAAGAAAAGGGACTTTCCGACTACAGCAAAAACTACATTCAAAACAATATAAGCACTTACGTTCGAAGCACAAAACTTAGCGTGGTGGATCAAACCAATGCCGTTGGACTAAAATCCCTTCAGGATTCCATACAGCTTATGACCACTGAACTTCGAGAAAAAGCAAGGGCCCAAGAAATTGCCAGTTATAAATTGGAGCATTCTTATATCGGTTATATGGGAAAAGCGATAGAGCCCCTGGTAAAACCTCTGGGATACGACTGGAAAATAGGCATTGCGGTATTGACATCCTTTGCCGCCCGGGAGGTATTTGTGGGCACCTTGGCCACAATCTACAGTGTGGGCAGCGATGAGGAAGAGACCATTAAGAATAGAATGGCGGCAGAATTGGACCCCTCTGGCAAAAACCCCTTGTTCAATTTGCCAACGGGCATTTCCCTAATGCTCTTCTATGCCTTTGCCATGCAGTGCATGAGCACGCTGGCCATAGTAAAGCGGGAGACCAACTCTTGGAAATGGCCCCTGCTTCAGCTCGTATTTATGAGCACTTTTGCATATCTTGTGGCATTGACGGCATATCAAATCCTGAAGTAAATGGAAACCCTTCAGCACATATTGGTCTACATTGTTTTAGGGGTGGCGATATGTTATTTGCTCTGGAGATTTGTGCTTCCGAAATCGTTTCTGCCGGGAAAGAAAAAACATTCCAAGGACTGCGGGTCCGATAATTGCGGGTGTTCATAATATTCCGTTCCACTTCATCCTTGCCACCAACTTTTTGGCATTTACAATCTTTTTTTTTGATCTTGTTGTAACCTTTCCCAGTTTTCGGACTATATAGGTCAAACACTAACACAAAACAACGTTTGGAAACGCTTTCAGATGAAATGATAATGCAAAAGGTCGCCGAGGGCAATCTAGATCTGCTAAAAGTTCTTTTTGATAGGCATCATAAATATGTATATAATTTTTTATACAAAATGTGCGGGGATAGTATGTTGAGCGAGGATTTAACGCAGGATGTGTTTTACAAGTTGATCAAGTATCGAAGTTCCTATAACAATGGTTCATTTCTGTCTTGGTTGTTCACCATTGCCAGAAACAATTTGAAGACCCATTTTGTCCGAAATCACAAAAACCATTTGGGTGCAGATAAACTTGATCATGAAATTATTGAGAATGAAAACGAAGTGCGGGAGGATTATTCCCATTTACAGAGTGCATTGAATAAACTGAGTGCCCCTGAACGGGAGTTGATCGTGCTGAACCGTTTCAACAACATTCGCTATGAAGAGCTTGCCGAGATTGTGGGCAGTACGCCCGGGGCCGTTAAGACGAAAGTCTGCAGAATATTGAAAAAACTAAAGGAAATCTATTTGGAAACCATATGACCATGGAAAAAAATCATATCTCGGACTTACTTCCAGATTATCTGGATAAGGCCTTATCCCAAAAAGAGAGAAAAGCCGTAGAACTGCATTTGGAAGCTTGTTCATCATGCAGGAAAGAATTGGAAGAACTCAGCGTATTGTTTCAAGCCATGGACGAGGACCAAATTAAAGTTCCCACCGAAAGGCTCCGAAAGAACTTTGAGGATTTCCTGAAAATGGAAAAAAAGGCCGCGCGCAAAGTGGTTGCCATCTCCCAGGAAAGAAATGGATCCAATTGGGCCTCCAATCTCCTCAAGGTGGCGGCCAGTATTGCGCTTTTGATAGCTTCCTTTCAAATGGGAGGGGTTTTCCAACAACGGAAGGCCAATGAGAATCTTTTGGCTCTTCAAAATGAAAGTCTTCAAATGAAACAGACAGCGATGCTCTCCTTGATGGAGAACCAATCGGCCAGTAAACGAATACAGGGGGTAAGCTATATTGAGGAGTTCGAAAATCCGGATGAGGCCATAATCAATGCTTTGGCGGACCGTTTTTTGCACGACGAAAACGACAATGTGCGACTGACCGCTTTTGAGGCACTATCCAGGTTCACGGCTTCTGAAACGGTAAAAAATGTATTCATAAAAGCTCTTGAAAACGAAAAAAATCCAAGTATCCAGATTGCCATCATACAGACTTTGGTACAGATGCAGGAAAAAAAGGCCATTGCCCCAATGAAAAAATTGTTGGAGCAGGAAGATACCCAGCCTTTCATTAAAAATCAGATAAAAGAAGGATTGCCAAAAATTATATAAACATCAAAAAACGAAAAATCATGAAAAAATTAACCCTTGCATTTATGGCCCTATTTTTAGGGACCATGGCCAGCGCGCAGAACGATTACACCAAATCCCTTAGCGGGATAGAATGGGTAAAAATCGAGTCCAAAGCGGATATCGTTGTCCGTACCCACAATTCCAATGAACTGTTGATAAAAGGCAGTGGCGCCCACAAAGTTTCCGAAAAAGCCAAAGGACTCCGACTGGTGGGCGAGGGAGGCAATGACAATACCGAAGTTGGTTTCTATGTGGTAGCCGATGGGAACACCTTGCTTGTAAAGAGTCTGAGAAAATCGGAAAGTGCCGAAATCTTTCTCCCCAAAAACCAAAATGTCTCCGTGAAAAGCACTTGGAACGGCGATATTGAAATATATGGCTTTACAGGGGAGATTGAAGCGGACGCCCAGCTCAATGGAAGCGTTGCTCTCAGGGATGTGAATGGCCCCGTCACAGCCAATGCACTGAACGGGGAAATCACGGTTGAGTTTGGCACCATAAATCAGGACTCCCCCATTTCCATTTACAATACCAACGGTGCCGTGGATGTGACCATGCCCGGTAACACCCCTGCAAATCTTTCCATGAATTGCACCAATGGTGACATCTATACCAATTTTGACATAAAAAGGGAGGAAAAGGATGGCCTAAAGTCTTGGACCGGAAGAAAAATAAGGGCCTCCATCAACAATGGTGGGGTGGCCATTTCCCTAAAATCCACCAACGGAAACATTTACTTAAGAAAGAAATAATCATCATCATAAAAACGAACAGTCATGAGAAAATTTGCCCTTATCCTAATACTGGGCCTATTAGGTCTGCCTTCAAGTGCCCAGAAAATCGTTGAGAAAACGTTTGATCATTCCAATCAATTTATAACTCTTGATGTAAGGTTTGCTTCCGATATTGAGGTAAAAACCTGGGACAAGTCCACCGTTTACTTCAAGGCCGACATTACCACCAAGGATGGAAAGTACCTGGACCTATATAAATTGGACATTAGGGAAAGTAGCAGTTCCATTTCCATTACCTCCAATCCTGAAGACCTGTTCAAGGCCTTTTATGACGAATGGAACAAAGATGCTCCGGAGGGGAGGAAGAGGTATTATCATACCAATGAGACCTATCTATTCAACTACGTACTCTATGTGCCAAAGAATGCTTCTTTTAAGGTGAGCAGCATCAATGGGGATTTAAATGCCGAGGTCATCGAGGGGGACTTCATCGCAGATTTAATCAATGGCAATATAACCATTGGAAGGTATGAAGGGGATATGGACCTGAAAACCATAAACGGCGAGATAGATTTGGTGGTCAACAACTCCCGATTGATTGCGGAGACCATACATGGCAATATTTATGCAGACCAAAAATTGAATTTGAAAGTCGCCGACCGCCACGTGGGACAAAAAGTGGAGGGGAGTTTTGATCAGGCAAAGTATCGCCTGGAGCTCAACACCATTAACGGGAATATGTACCTGAGACTTTGACCGTTAAATAATTGGGCTTACAAAGCTGTAGAGCAACAAGGCCCATCCAGCAGCCAAAAGCAATCCCCCGATGGGAGTAACAGGGCCCAAAAAGCGTAGCTTTTTACCCTTTGCTCCACTAAGGCAAAGTGCATAAATACTAAAAGAGAACAAAAGGGTACCATAAATAAAACAATTGACGATAGCTGAATCCAAAGGTTTATCAAAACCGAGGTTAAAGCTCAACACAATGAGTACAATGGCATGGTACATTTGATATTTGACCCCTGTTTCAAAGCTGTGCAACAGTTCGGGGGTCAATTTTTGTTTTAGGGCATGAGCGCCAAAAGCACCTAACACTATGGCCAAAAAACCATAAAGCGCTCCCATGACCTGTGCGAGGAAAATTGTTTCCATAGTTTTATAACTCTATGCTGATTTCGTAGTCCGAAGTGACCATAAAGGAACATTCATGGTATTTAGGTGGTCCAAAAGTATGCATCTTTCCTTTGGAGAATGCCACTTTCTCCTTGGGTATGCCCAGCCAATTGGTGTCCAAAAGTCCGTTCGCATTTTCATCATGAAACACGGCCAGGGCGTACTCCCCTACGGGCAAATCCTCAATTTTTAGTGTGACCATGCCCTTGTGGGCACGAACGGTCCCTGTTTTAAGCACCTTGTCGAAGGACAAAAAAGTGTCATCCGAATCATAGACAGCCACGTTTACCTGGCCCAAGGTGGAATCCACATTTTTTACATGGACCGAAATGGTGTTTTGGGAAAAAATCAATGCTGGCAGGAATACAAAAGCGGAAAGAAATCTCATATCCATCTGGGACATTTTAAGTTTTTGTTACATATACGATGCTAAAAATCGTTATGGTTCTTTCTGGCTTTCTCTAATTCTGTTTGCAAAATAGCATATATTTTTTGGGTTTGGATGCTGTCCTGAAAATTAAAGAACGTTTTGATGGAATCATGATGGACCAACCTTATTTTTTGTTGGGTAAGATCATCCACAAAAACGTAGGTTTTTGTCTGGTTCAAGGAATCCAAAAAAATACCCTTTTCCTTCATCATCCATGAAAAACCGGATGAACGTTCCATTTCGGGCAACCTATTGACCATGGTGATGCTGTCCATTTCGGACAAGGGGACTTTCTGGTAATATATGCCTGATAGTATTCGTAGCTCGCCCTCTTTGATTTTATGCCAATTTTTGTAATGTATGACAAAGGCCATCAGGCAGACTATGAGGGTCAATACTATCAACAAGTTCCAAAACCAGTGTCTTTTTTTCATGAAATTAGTGTCGCGTGCCTAAGCTATAACGATGCAAACGGGTTAAAATTTTAATTCAATATTTATCCAAAGTAGATATTTAAAAACAACAAGCTGTCCATATAGGCATGCGCCAATATACAGATGTTCAATCTCTTTTTTAAAAGAACATAACTACTGGCTAATGCCAATCCCATAAAAAAAGTCTGAACCATGCCTATGGCACCCCATTTATAGTGGATCAATCCAAATAAGATTGAGCTCAAAAGGATAGCTCCCACATTTTTGAACCTTATGCCGTTAAAAAGCCATGCCAATCTATTTACCAAAAACCCCCTATAAATGAATTCTTCACCAAATGAGGAGATAACGTATACCCCCACCAATGAGAGAATAAAAACTCCTGTATTGTTTTTTAAATATTCATAGCCGGACATATCCATTTGCAGATCGGTTTGCAAAAAAAGTATGGCAACTTTATATCCCAATCCAAATGCGATCAGTGTAATGACAAAGACCAAAAGTGACCATAAAAATACCCGTAAAAGTTCCTTGGTGTTCCCTAAACGCAGCGTTATTCCAAAATCCTTCCAACTTTCACCCCGTAACCAAAGTCCAATCGAAATAAGTAGAATCATAATGGCATTGGTGAACCAGACCACAACATGCTCGGCAAGCAAATTTCCTTTGGCGTATGGCGACACAAAAACCATAAAAAGCATGGGAAGGCCAAAAACAAGGGCTATTTCAACAATAATGGCTGTTCTATTCTGATTCAATAACCTTCCCCATCTATATTTGAGCTTTGTTTCCATGATCTAAAGATTGATTTTGGATCCAAGCTAAAGATCATTTGGGGTTTTACGGTTTTATTTCAGGAAGCCGAACCCTTTTACCATTTAGCTTCTTTTTGCCCACGTTTGAACTCTGTAGGCGTCACCCCCGTTTTTTTTCTGAAGACCGTATTGAACGATGATTTTGAGGAAAAACCAACCTCATACATGATCTCCTGTATGGTCATCTGGTGGTCCTTTCTTGCCAAAAGTTCCTTGGCAGCATCGATTCGGTAAGAATTCACATAATCAAAAAAGTGTTGGCCGAAAGTTTGGTTGATTATCTGCGAGACTTCCTTGGTGGACAAATCCATCAGATTCGCCAAATCTGAAATGGTAAGGTCTGGATTCTTGTACAACTTTTCCAATTCCATTTTTTGGGCTAGGTTCTTTGCAAGGCTCTTGCTCAGCACTTCCCCAAGATTGGATCCCGCATACTTTTTGGTCATGGGCTCCAAGGGTTGTAAAAACAATTGCGGTTTTTTAAGGGCTTTGAACAGCACTCGATTGATGAATACAAACAAAACAATGGTGAAAAGCAACAGGCTGATGTGCAGATATTCTCCGAGGGATGAAAATGGAATAATGGAATGGACCATGCCCAATATCCAAATAACCCCAATGGAGTTTAGGATAAAATCAAGCCATTTCAAGTCCACCTTTACCGCATTAGAATAGTTTTCCCTTAATGCATTTTTATGCCGGTTCAACATACTCTTGCTCCACCAGAAGTAAACCAAAGGGTGGGTGTAGAATATTATCGATACCCAGAAAACTGCTTTTGAGCTTCCCTGGGTCACGGCGTTTTGTGCTTCTTCATAACTAGGTGCACCCCAGGAATACACTAAAAACAAGCCTACTAAGCAAATCAAAAAAGGAATTAAGTGTATTATTTGCTTTAAATCAATTTTGAAGTTTTTCTGCATATTGTACCTCACATACCAAATGACCAATGGGCCAAAAAGCAACAGAAGTGTATCATCAAGTAGAAAAAAGAGTGGAAAAGCGTGGTTTCTATCGGTGAGTTGCAGCAGCAAATCTCCAATGTTGATTGCCAAGGCCAAAAAGAAAATTCCCAAAACCAAATTGCCTGCCCTTTTCCTGTTCTTGATGGTGAGCAAGAAAACGGAAATAAAAAACAATTGGAACGTGACAACAAGGAGCAGTGCTATGTTCCAATCAAGATGCATCAATCTTTGCTCTTAAACTTATCGAACCACGCCACGGTGTGTGCAATTTTGGTCATTAAATTGCTTGGTTTGCTTGCTATGCCATGACTTGCTCCAGGTATTTCCACCAAAACCGTCTCAATCTTTCTCAATTTAAGCGCATGGTACAACTGTTTGGCCTCACTGGGCGGCGTTCTCAGGTCATCCATTCCCACCATTACCATGGTCGGGGTCTGTACGTTGCCAACCAGCGAAATGGGTGAAAATTTCCAATAGCCCTCAAAATTTTCCCAAGGCTGTCCGGGATAGCGATGGTCATAATAATAGAAGTAGTTGTCGGCCACGAGCGTCTTGCTGATCCAGTTCATGACGGGTTTGGCCACCACCGCGGCTTCAAACCGATTGTTTTTCCCAATGATCCAGGCCGACATGATGCCACCGGCGCTTCCTCCGGTCACGAACAATTGGTCTTCATGTGCGATTCCCATTTTAATGCAGTGATCCACACCATCCATAACATCGTCATAATCCTGTCCGGGATAGTTGTTGAACAACAGATTTCCAAACTCCTCCCCATAACTGGTACTCCCCCTTGGATTGGGATAGAAAACAATATAGCCCGCTGAGGCATAGAGCTGCATTTCAATGGAGAAGCGATCTCCGTAGTTCAAAATAGGTCCTCCGTGGTTCTCAACCATAAAGGGATACTTTTTGTTCTTATCGTAATTTGGTGGGTAAACGACCCAACCTTGAATGTCCCGTCCATCAAAAGAAGATTTGTACCACACCTCCTCCACCTTGCCGAGGCTTCGGTAATTGAGCAAAGCGCTGTTCAGGTTTGTAATCTTTATGGGGTTGTTTGTCTTTGGTTTCAATATCGCCAACTCAGCAGGATAGTCTGGTCTCGTCTGGGTAAACACCATAGTGCCATTTTTTGAAATACTATAGGATCCACTGGCGTAGGGTCGCCCCACTGTTGTACCACCAACATTGTCCACCAACTTTTGCATATTTCCGGATAGGGAGATATATCCAATTTTGCCGTTCCCCTTGTCATCGTAGTACAGATATAGCCCCTTCCCATTTTCGTCCCATCGAATTTGGGCCAGCGTTCTGTTCAAAGCTCCAGAAATCATCCGTTTATTGCTGCCATCCACATTCATGATATGCAATTTGTGGGTTTGATAGGCTTGTACCTTATCCTCAAAGCCCAAGTAGGCTATCTGTTTTCCATCGGGTGATACTTGAGGATCATAATCTGGTCCGTTTCTATCGGTCAAGGCCAAGATTTCGCCACTTTTCACATCTACGGAGTAGACCTCACTATTCCTGAAACGATATTCCCAATCCTCTACCCGATTTGCGGAGAAATATATTCTTGTACCATCGGGAGACCAGGACAATGCGCCCCTGTGGTGCCAATCGCCAGAAGTGATTTGGCGCGGGGCTCCCCCATCGGCAGGAATTGTAAATATGTGGTTGAATCCAGGATTGATGTAGCCCCTGCCATCGGCTTCATGGTACACGCGGTCTGTGATTCTGGGTGCCTCGGCCCACTCGGCCCCTTTTGGTTTTTTAGGGATTTTGGCTATTACCGGGGGGTCTTGGGGCACGTTCATTGAAAATGCCAATTGTTTTCCATCGGGTGACCATGTCAACGAACTTGGGCTAAACGGAAGTTGTGATAGCCTTGCGACCTTCCCTGAAGCAACCCAATACATATAAATTTCCGATCCCTCATCCGTGGTACTGGAAAAAACGATACGGTCACCGCTGGGTGACCATTGCGGCTCACTTTCATTGGTTTCCCGGGCAGTGAGCTTTTGATGCTGGCTACCATCGGTCCTTATCATCCACAGATTGCCCACGGATCGGTCCTTTAGGATATCAAAACCCATCCTTCGATAGACCACCCACTCTCCGTTTGGAGAAATCTGCGGATCGTCAGCATATTGTATGTCAAAAATATCGAGATAGGAAAAACTTTGGTTTTGTGCCATTGTGAATTGCAGGGCACTGGATGCAAGAAGAAAAAGAAGAAGTCTCCGCATAGTTTTGAAATTTGTAGTTTTAAAGGTAGCGGAAAAGGAAGACGCCTCAAAACAAAATTGCGCATGCAACTTAACATTTCCATCATTCAACTAATAACAATTTGTGCTGTGGCCAATGGCTTTGTTTTTGGGCTATTGTTATTGGAAAAAAGGGAAAACCGGTTTGCCAATCGTTTTCTTTCCATGAGCATCCTATGTCTGTGCCTGACATTTACCCCGTATATGTTGGATCCTTCCATATGGCATAAATACCGATGGCTTGCCTGGATGCCTTTTTCGGTATCATACTGGATTGGGCCTTCGTTCTATTTTTATGTGAGGACTCTTACCCGCCCTCAGGAAAGATTCAAAAAAATACATCTTTGGCATTTTTCTCCCATTTTGCTGAACTATCTGCACAGTATATTCCATGCTATTTTCCCCGGAAGTAAGACCCCTTGGCACTACTTTCATTTTGTTGCGGAAATTCTGGAATCAGCAGCCGTCATATCTATTCTTGTTTACATGGTCCTATCTCTAAAAATGATTGTGCGGTATCAAAAAATGTTACTTGACCATGTATCAAATACGGACAGCCTTGATCTTGGCTGGATTAAAAATTGTATCAAGATCATAATGGCATCATTTGTAATGATTTTGATTTTTCTTGCAATAAGTACAGGGATTAGTGGAAAGGAATTATTTGGTCAATGGGACACGTATAGGTCAGTGGTGCTTTTGGGTTATGCATGTTTCCTCTACTGGCTGAGCATTCATGGATATAGGCAGGCACAGACTTTACAAATCAAGAAAGCTGATGGCTTGGAAGCCAAAATTTCTAATGATGAATCCGTTACCATTATTACCAAACTGGACATGGGCATGAGAGGTCAAAAGCTTTTTAGAGACCCTGAATTGAGTCTTTCCTCTTTAAGTAAAATGATGGGAATTCCGGAAAGAAATATTTCCGAGGCCATTAACGGCGGGCTCGGCAAAAACTTTTACCAATTCGTCAACGAATACCGAATAGGTGATGTACAGGAAAAGCTCAAAGATCCCCTCAACCACAACCTTAAAATTATCAGTTTGGCCTATGATTCCGGCTTCAACTCAAAAGCAACATTCAATAGGATCTTTAAATTATACACAGGCCTTACCCCAAGGGAGTATAAAACACAAAAAAGAGCGGAAAATTCTCTTTTTGAGACCTAAAAACAGGCATTGATACCTCTGGATAGCGGAACAAGATTACATTGGGCAAAAACATAATCCAATGAAAAAATCCATATTGCCAATGCTATTCCTTGCTGCCTTCAACACATTACTTTCGCAATCCATTAATGACCTTGATTTTTTGATTGGCACATGGAAAGTCGTTGAGACTATTTACCCAGGTACGGAAAAAGAGTATCAGGAACTTGGGAGCCGAACCTGCGAATACTATTTAAATGGAAGCTTTATTAAATGTGAATCCAAAACAGTGGACCAAAGAAATCAACAAGAACGTGCCTATGCCTACCTTATCAACTATCATAAAAAGGAGGATGTTTTTTTGGTGACTTCCTTGGCACATGATTTTCCATTGCATGGGCAGCACAAATGGTTTTTGGATAAAGAGAACCAACAACTCAATGCCATTTCTCCAAAAAACGTAATTGAGGACCGTTTTTTTAGAGCTACTATCTCCTATTCTGATAAAAACAGATTGGTCTGGAACGGATGGGCCAGTGTTTATTTAAAAGATAAAGAATGGAAGCAGATTTTTAACGATGTAACCATCAGAGTAAAATAATCCACATGGAGAATAAGAAGATGCTTTGGATTGTTCTGTTCATTTTTGGCGCATGCCAGCAACCCCCAGAAAATGAAAATCAAGAAGCGTTCACCAGTTTTTTGGACTATGGCGAACATCCAGTTGGTTTTAAGACACTTTTCGTGTCAGATCTTTCCCGGAAAAATGTTCCCTATGCCGATTGGGGAGGAAAGCTCTATCCCAAAAATGTAGAATCAGCGGGAAGAAATTTACCCCTGCACATTTGGTATCCTGCAGAAGAAAACGATCAGGAACTTTTGCCCTTTCATCACTTTGCAAGGTTGAACACTGTTGAGACCGAAAATCAATTCCTAAACCAAAATGATTCCTTCTACAAACAAGTTTTTTCGTATCAGGTGCGTGAACTTGGAGGAGGTAAGGATTTTGGGCCCGAACAAATGGACGCGCTCCTGGGCCTGAAAACAAATGCTTCGTTAAATTCAACAGCACTACAACAAAAATTCCCTTTGGTCATATTTCCAAATGGGTCAAGCCCAGCATTTCAAAGTATCCTCTGCGAATTATTGGCAAGTCATGGCTACATCGTGGCAGGTGTGTCCTTGAAGGGACAATTTTCCCATCCTATTGACGCCTCCGTTCTGGGACTGGAGGTTGCTGTGGACGATTTGGAATTCGCACTGCAAGAATTACTGAAGCTTCCGAATGTTGACCAAAACAAAATTGCCTTAATGGGCAATGCCATTGAATCGTCGTTCTGCGCAGCTTTGGCTTCCCGTAATGAAAAGATAGAAGCGCTGATAAGCTTGGAAGGTGGGTTTTTAAGTCAGTTTGAGCAGGACATTTTGAATGAGACCAGCTTCTATCAACCACAAAACATTACTATTCCAATAATGGCGATTTATGCGCCCCACCCTAGCATTTCACCCCATTTCATTTATGATTTGACCTATAGTGAACGCTATTTTGCCCATTTCCCGGGAATGACGGAGTTTCATCTTTTAAATTTTGGGGTATTCGAGGAATACATTCCCAACATTATCGGGGAACCAAAAGGTGATACCAAAATGGGATTTAAAATTACTTCTGATTTGGTATTGGCTTTTTTGGATGCCAAACTGAAAAGTAAATCGGAAAAATTGGATCAATTTTACAGTGGGGGAATACCCAAATCCCTTGAAAAGACGGTCGATACGCTTTTTAGATTGGACGGATTCAACCCTCCCCCCAACATGGCCGTACTCAAGAATCTTTTTGTCGCCAATGGGATGTCCGCTATTGACAGCATCTACCAATCCCATATTTCCGAAGGAAATGCCAAACCATTTTCAAACACCTTTTACAATGATTTTAAAAACTGGTTGGCCTGGAAAAAAGACCCAGACTACGTTAATCGGATGCGTTTATATGAAATGGCAGTGGAAAGTTACCCTGAATCCGCTTTGAACCACTACCGTCTTGGTTACTATTTTGAAAAAAATAATTTTATCGAAAAATCACAGTCCCATTATCGTCAAGCAAAAATATTGTTAGAACAAGACAACACTTTAAGTCCTCCATTAAAAAAAGATTTGGAAATGGAGTTGACCGAGGCCTTTAACTAGTTTCATTCCCAAAATGGAACATATTCAGGAGCATAAGCCATAACTTGTTATATTTATGGCACATAGCCAACCTACAATGATTAATTTCTTCCGTAAAATCCGCCAGAAACTCCTTCAGGAAAATCGGTTTTCCAAATATCTTTTGTATGCTGTAGGTGAAATCATCCTAGTCGTCATTGGTATTTTGATTGCGCTTGGAATAAATAACTGGAATGAGGACAAAAAGAAAGCAAATCAACTACAACAATATCGAATAAGCCTTATTACCGAACTCAACGCCGATTTAAGCACCTTGAATCAACTTGAAAATTTAATGGCCATACATAAGCGAAAGATTGAAGAGTATATTGATTACTATAACCAAGAAAATGTTGACATTTTTATCCTTGGCCAAAAAAAAGACAGTATCGACTACGCCATAAATACTTTTAACAAATCTTCATTTATATTGGATGAATTGAACGCCACCGGCAACATTTCCCTTTTTTCCAAAGAAGAGAAAGAATCCATTGCAAAGCTTAAAAACAGTCATGAGATCTTCCAATACTATGAAAGAAAGACCCTAGAGGGTGTTATAGAAATTACGAAAGACTATGTGATGGCCACAGATAATCTGTACGAGAACAAATACTCAAAAAAGCAGCATATCTCGGTAAAAGATTGGCAGCTCGACTTAAATTCAGAACAATACAGATTATATCACAATCTTTTGTATAATGTCATTGTACTTTTCAACTTTCAGCAAAGCAATGTCTATCCGACAATACGGGAGGATACCGAAACCTTGTTGAAAATTCTGGATCAAAAGCTTGACCATGATTAAATTCTTCCGGAAAATCCATCAAAAACTGCTTCAAGAAAACCGATTCTCCAAATACTTGCTTTACGCTATTGGGGAAATTGTGCAGGTCATCTTTGAGATTTTATCGTGTTGCAAATCAATAACTGGAACGAGAGGAACAAGCAAGCCATGGAATAATTGAATTGATCATAATCTTCATATATGGATTTTACGGATAGGTATGTGTTGATCACAGGCGCCTCCCGAGGCATTGGAAAGGCAGCAGCAATTGCCTTTGCCCAAAAAGGAGCCAAAGTGGGCATCAATTTTCGGAACAACGAAGAAGCCGCCAAACAAACATTGGCGGCATTGCCTGGAGAGGGGCACCGACTTTTTAAAGAAGACATTTCAAAAAAAGAAGGCCCCAAAGCGCTCATTAACGACTTCCTAAAAAGCTATGGACGGCTCGATGTCTTGGTGAACAATGCAGGCATCTTTTTGCGCCATGGGATCGATGAAATTGATTTTGATGACTGGACCGATGCCTTCGAAGAAATATTCAAGACCAACTTATTTGCCGCGGCCAACCTCAGCTATTGGGCGGCCCAAGCCATGATGAAATCAGGTGGAGGGCGCATTGTAAACGTCTCCTCCAGGGGAGCTTTTCGGGGTGAGCCCAATGCCCCGGCCTATGGGGCCAGCAAAGCTGCTTTGAATGCCATGAGTCAGTCGCTTGCAAAAAAACTGGCTCCTCACAAAATTTATGTGGGCGTAGTGGCCCCCGGTTTTACGGAAACGGATATGGGAACGCAAGCCCTTACACCCGAGGAGGAAGAACGCCTTTTGTCAGAATCCCCTTTTCGGCGTATGGCAAAACCCGAAGAAGTGGCCCATGCCATCCTTTTTTTGGCCTCGGAAGGGGCTGAATATTCCTCCGGGGCCATCATCGATGTCAACGGGGCTTCGTATCTTCGAAGCTGATAAAATTCGCTAGGGCTCATCAAAGTTCTAAATAGCCCCTATTCTTTTACCAATTTAAAGGAAACTTCTGGATTTGTAGATACTACCAATATATAAATTCCGGAAGGTAAATCGTACGTGGGAATTCTTATGTCCCCATTGTTGATTTCATAATCACTGGTCCTTATAAATTGCCCATTAATGCCAAAAATGGCAATAGGAATACTACCATTATCTTGCCCAACTCGAAGCATGGTTTCAAAAGAACTGGGATTGGAATACAGGATAGGTCTGTTTTTTATATCAATAACCTCCGAATAAGAACCCTCGCATGGAACTTCGGAATACACCCGCAACACATCCCCATTTTTTACGGTTGTACTGAACTTTTGATTTTCAAATTCAGCAAACATGGTGCCGTTGATCTCCAAAGAATAGGGTGGAGTACCTCCCTCAACGTTGAGGGATAGCAGCACACCATCTCCTTCACCCTGCAATTCTGTAGTTGTTACCATTGGACTGGCCTCCGAAACTACTATGTTGTAGCACTGTTCAATTTCATCATTGCCCTGTACCCCTAAACAAAGATAATGATTCCCTGGGGTCAGTTCATTTATGGTGTATTCTGAAGTGAAGTTATATTGTTGACCGTCCAAATTTGCCGTGTATTTGTAGTAGTCCCTGGGAATAATGGTTACACTGCCGTCATTGTTGTCCACACATGTTTCCCCAGTAATTTCAATCAAAAAATTATCGGCTGCGAAGTTGACCAATCCATCAAAGTATTCTTGCGCCAAACCGAAAGATTGCTTACCTATTTTTTCACCCATAAGCCTTCCTGGAATATCATCCACAGGAGGATGAATTCCCCCCCATATCCTTGAAAGGCTGGTTTGGTCCGAAGCGTCCCTATAGGTGGCCCACTGCAATACTAGATTTTCGCTTGGGCCTTGTTCAAAAACCAAGAAATTATTTTGTTCTATGTCAAAAACCCCCATTCCTCCAGGAAAAAAAGCGTCACCTGTAATCAATGTCAACACTTCCGCAGCAGCCCTTGAAAAAGTAGAGTGTCCCGAAACATAGCCTGCAAACGGGGGTGTTACAAAAGTGGGGCGTTGGTAGGGCCACCATTGCGTTCCAAGAATCCAATCCACGCCTGCAACATCTGTAGTGGGATCAAATATAAAGTCGGGGCCTTTCCAACCCAATATTTTTATTTTGCCTACATTTTCATCCATAGGTCCTGCAAGCGGATCGCCAGCTTCAATCAATTCGATTCTTCCTGGTATCAAGGGAATTCCATGTGGGTCGTAGCTGGAAAGCTCGGGATTGGTGCTTTGACCCTTGGACGCCATATACCTTATGGCAGAAATAGGTCTTACATAATCATAATAACCCTTTACTCCCCATGTGGTTACCGCCGCATCGTGCATGGCTCCCCCCAGAGCAAGATACGCCTTTACATCCCATTCCAAATTGCTTGATAATGTGTCATTACCTCCAAATTGTTTTATGGTTTCTGGATGATCGGAAACATAATTAAGAATGGTGAACCAGTGTCCTGGTGGGGTTTCTGAATCCGGTCCATCCGCCCAAAACTCGGCTAAAACTCTTGCATAATCAGCACGTTTTACCAATTGGGGTTCATAGGGTTGCTGGGTAGTTGGGTTTAATGGGTGGCCCGTACCTATGTCCCCACCTTCCATAAAATTATAAAAGGTTTGGTATTCTAAAAAGTTGGTTGGATAATCTTCGATGTCCACATTTCCTAAGGAACCAGGGGATATGTCCATTTCCGTTGGATCACTCGGGTCAAGATGTGAAGACCAAGAGGCCACCAAGGCAAAATGCCATTTATAGGGATCATCAATACCGTTTCCCAATTGAATGGATGGTGGCGCACCCGGGTCATTGTAAATATAACTATCAAAACCGTTTTGAAGTATTTCCAAATCCATCTGCTTCAGGGCAAAGGGTATGACTTCACCCCACTCTGGGCTAAGAAATTCTGGCGTGCTGCCAGTAATGCTGTTCCCACTTTGGTCTACAAAACTTTCAAACGTCAATGGCTGCCATCGATTGGGATCTGCTAGCTCAAACGGCTCCTGGTAAGCATCAAGCTCCAGTGGTTGGTTGACAGGATTATAGTACCTATTCCCATAACTTTCCATCTCATTTGATCCATCTTGTAGACCAAACGCTATCAGTTGTTCAGCCAAATAGTTTCCCAATGCCGCATAAGAGCCTTCACTATAATCCACACCTGTTATTGCAGAATCATAACCTAACCTATTCATTAAATTATCCGCAAGCTGAGAGACAGCCGTGCCACCGGGAGATTCGGCAAATCTATGCTTTAGTAATCCATACATGGCGTAGCTCATGACTTCCGCCGCAGCGTCCTCAACGTTTGCGGGTTCTACGACTCCCTCAAAATTGCACGAATAACCTCCGAAGGTCTTACCTAAGAAAATCGATTCTGCTGTATTGTCAAAAATGGCCCATGCGTCGTACATAGCCACCGAAGTATGGAACAGGTTTCGGGCATGAACGGTTGGTCTGGCAAAATCCCATCTTATTGCGTTCAGTAAGACTTCATTCCATTGCCTTGCCACAGAATGATCAGACTCATTGTCATTTGAGCTGTTTCCATGATTATCATCAACTTCGATCTCGTTGGAACCCTCGGTTATGGTTATTGCCTGGTTCGCTTCTACATTTACGATAAGATCCACAGTCCCACTCAACCAGGTAACCTCAATGGAATCCACATTGGTGGCGGGTCCCAATCCAAAGAATTCATAAGTGCTGTTTTGTCCTATATAGCCTTCACCACACAACGTATATCTATAATAGGTTTTGTCACCAACCGCAACCTTAATATAAGAGCCTACGCCCATACGGTTACTACTGGTACCTAAGAGTTTTATTTTCAACCAGTTATTTTGGGTCGCCGTTTTGTTTTCCCAAACATCCAAAGGTTCATCTTCGATATTTATCACCACAATATCAGGAAGGCCATCATTTTGAATATCTCCTATGGCGTTACCATAACTAGCCGCCATATCATTTTCAAAGCCAGAATCCTGCGGAATGGTATAGTTCCCACTGCCGTCATTTTCATAGTAAGCGGAAGAAATCCTTCCTTGCGTTCCATCTAAATGGCCATCAACGAACAGATCCAGATCGCCATCATTTTCTGAGTCCAGAAAAACTGCTCCCCACCCAAAACTATCAAATCGGGTACCATTGTTTTGTGCAATATTGGTAAATGTGCCGTCACCATTGTTGCGCATAAAAGCATTTCCAAATACACTTGTAACAATGTCAGGGGGATAGATATTGGTTATATAAACATCTAAAAAACCATCATTGTCATAGTCCGATATGGTGGTGGACATACCGTCCATTTCCAAATCCATGTTTGAAATGATACTTACATCCTGAAATGTCCCGTCACCATTATTCCGGTAGAGTACATTTTTTATTAAATCCTTGTCATTGGCCAGGATTAAATCTTGAAATCCATCTCTGTCATAATCAAAGAAGGAGGCGCTCTGGGTCATTTCACCGATCAAGTTGAGCCCCGCTACCTCGGTTACATCCGTGAATGTGCCATCACCATTGTTCCTATATAAAAGATTATGCGCTACCAAAATCGGATCCCGTACCATCAAAAAAGGATCAAGAAATCCATCGTTATTATAATCCCCCCAGGCAACTCCCCAAAAAGGATAGCTTTGCAAGGTTATCCCAGAGGACTGAAGAATATCGGTGAAATTGTTGCTGCCATCATTTCTATAGAACCAACATTGCCCTAAATCACTGGTTGCAAAAAAATCATTGTCACCGTCATTATCAAAGTCCACCCATGTTACTTGTCTGGCCTGCAGCCCATTACTGGTAATTGGAAGGCTCTGAATTTCAAACTGCCCTTCATTGTTTCTTAAAAATTGGAAATCCTTAGTGGAAGATGCCGGAATGGTTATATCGTCCCAACCATCATTATCGTAATCCATAAATGAAACACCGGGGCCATGAAAAGTAGTTACTTGACCATAGCCGACTTCGCCACCAGAAAATATAGAAGACCTTTCAAAGTAAACTTGACTCGAAACACTCTGCGCCTGAAATATTAGTAGAAAAAAGAAAAGTACTAAGCACCTACTTCCCATGAAATGTTAAGTAATTGTAAAACGTGCAATATTAACAAATTGAGTTGAAATCAACAATCGATATAGATTAAATGCCCTAATCCTTAGCTAAGCGCTATACAAGTATATTTTTCCTTCCACAATATCCTTCCAAGTATGAGATGCGCCTGTACTAGATAGTAAACACACAACCCTAAAGGAAAAACACCAGATTTTTTCATAAACCTAGAGCGTGAAGGCGCTTTAAGTCCCTAAAGAATCTTTACCTATTTGAATAGGGCTTCGTATCTTCGAAGCTGATGAAAGCCGCTACCATTGCCCAACTTAAAAAAGAACTTCAGCATCAAAATGCCGACGAAATACTGCAGCTGTGTTTGCGATTGGCACGATTTAAACTGGAAAATAAGGAACTGCTCACCTATTTGCTTTTTGAAGCTGACAATGAAGCAGCCTATATCCAAACCATAAAGGCAGAGGTGGATGGAATGTTTTCAGAAATCAATGCCAGTAGTTTCTTTTACATCAAAAAAAGCATCCGCAAGATTCTTAGAGCCCTAAAAAAGTACATCCGCTATTCGGGAAACAAAGAAACCGAGGTGGAATTACTGCTTTATTTCTGCCAAAAGTTGAAGGCGTTCAGACCATCTATCCATAAAAATACCCCCCTGTTAAATTTGTATGGGAGGCAGTTGACCTTTATTGAAAAAAAAATCGAATCGCTGCATGAAGATTTGCAATACGATTATGGATTGATGTTGGATGAGCTTAAATAATTTTCACCCAAGCCCAACATCCAACATCATCATGATGATGAAGCCCCCGATGAAGCCCATGGTGGCGATGTCAGTGTATTTGTCCTGCTGGGTTTCTGGTATCACTTCTTCAACGACCACAAAAATCATGGCTCCTGCTGCGAAAGCTAGCGCATACGGTAAGATTGGCTCAAATGTCAATACGGCCCATGCGCCCAAAACCCCGGCAATGGGCTCTACCAAGGCCGAAGCCTGGCCATATACCCAACTCTTACGTCTGCTCAATCCCTGCCTTCGCATGGGTACCGCCACGGCAAAACCTTCGGGGAAATTCTGAAGTCCTATTCCCAAAGCCAAAGCCACCGCCCCTCCAATGGTGGCTCCCTCAAACCCAGAGGCAACACCCCCAAAGAGGACCCCTACGGCCAACCCTTCTGGAATATTGTGCAACGTTATGGCCAGCACTAAAAGTGTGGTCCGATGCCAAGGAGTCTTTACACCCTCGGCCTCGCTGGTCTTAAAATTGATATGTACATGGGGCAAAACCTTATCCAATCCAAATATAAACGCGGCCCCCATCAAAAAACCCACCGCAGCGGGAATCACCTTGACAAATCCTTCTCCTTCGCTCATTTCAATGCCCGGGGCCAACAGACTCCAAAAACTGGCAGCCACCATCACGCCGCCCGTAAAACCCAACATGCCATCCAATAGGGCCCTGTTCGGACTCTTGAACAAGAAGACCAGGGCGGCTCCGGCCGCTGTCAATCCCCAAGTGAACAGTGTAGCGTACAAAGCTGCCAAAATGGGGTCTATGGACTGTAAATATGCAATTACTTCTTCCATTTTATTCGGTTTTAACGTAAAGATTGGATGCTATCTGATGGGAAATACGAAAATCCTTCCCTTCCATCTGTATACGAAGGGATTGGTCAAAATCCTCTTTTTCCAGCACTTTTATGGTATTTCCCAAAGCTATTTTGTTTTTGTCCAGAAACTTGAGAAACGGCACGGAGGAATCCTTTACCCCAACGCAGACCCCGGAAGCGCTGATTGGCATTTCACTGAGCAACTTTTTGTCCCGTTCCATGAACTTCCCGTCCTTGGTCGGAATGGGATCGCCATGGGGATCATATTTTGGAAAATCCAGGAGTTCATCAAGCTTGTCTATCAATTTTTCGCTTTTGATGTGTTCCAATTGCTCGGCCACTTCGTGGACCTCGTCCCAAGTAAAATCCAACTTTTCAACCAAAAAAACCTCCCACAACCGATGTTTTCTAATTATTGAAAGCGCCTTTTTCGTACCAAGGTCAGTAAGCGAAACCCCTTGATATTTTTTATAGTGAAGCAGTCCCTTTTCTGCCAATTTCCGCGCCATATCGGTTACGGAAGAAGGCTTGGTCTCCATTTGTTCCGCAATGGCATTGGTGGTAATGGAAGCGTCCCTGCCTCCACCTAAATGAAAAATGGTCTTGAGATAATTCTCTTCTGAACGGGTCATTGAACAGACTTTTTTCAAAAATACATTTTTATTTCTCAAAATCAATTTTTAGATTTGTCTAAATTTAATTTTATATAAATTGAAAAAACTACGGTTCTTAATTCCACTCCTATTGATTTTGTCTTCGGTTTTGGGAACGGCCCAGAAAGCGACCCTTTCGGGGAGCATAACCGAAAGCGGCAACCCATTGCCGTATGTCAATGTGATGCTCAAGGGAACCCAGATTGGGGTGTCAACGAACGATGAAGGCCAATTTTCCTTTGAATCGTTAGATCCGGGATCGTATGTATTGATTGCCTCTTCCATAGGCTATCTTCCCTATCGAACCTTGATAAAGGTAGGGCCCGGGGAAGCCCAGTGGCTCGAAATTCAGATGGAGCCTTCCGCGGAGAGTTTGGAAGAAACTGTTGTTACCGGAACCTTGAAACCCGTCAGCCGATTGGAAAGTCCGGTTCCCGTGGAGGTATATACCCCGGCCTTTTTCAGAAAAAATCCAACACCCAGCATATTTGATGCCCTTCAAAACGTAAATGGGGTACGTCCGCAGATCAATTGTAGCGTTTGCAACACCGGCGATATCCACATAAACGGCCTGGAAGGACCCTATACTTTGGTGCTCATCGATGGAATGCCCATTGTAAGTGGTTTGGGGACGGTGTATGGCCTTACAGGAATTCCTAACTCATTGATAGAACAAATTGAAATTGTAAAGGGACCCGCATCTACCCTATATGGCAGCGAAGCCGTTGGCGGGTTAATCAATATTATTACCAAACATGCCCCAAATGCCCCAGAGTTTTTTGCCGATGGTTTCGTTACCGGGTGGGGCGAATATAACTTGGATATAGGCTCCAAAATTGAGATGGGTAAAAAAACAGATCTATTGTTGGGCGTCAACTATTTTAACTATGATATCCCAATTGACAATAATGGGGATAACTTCACTGACGTCACCTTGCAAGACCGAATCTCCATTTTCCAAAAATGGAATTTTAAACGGAACAACGCTCGTATGTTTTCATTGGCTGGTCGTTTTTTTTACGAAGACCGCTGGGGGGGAGAAATGCAATGGACCCCAGAATTTCGGGGTGGGAATGAAATCTATGGCGAAAGCATCTATACCCGTAGATGGGAGGTTTTGGGCAAATACGAACTCCCCCTAAAGGAAAAAATGTTGCTTTCGCTGTCCTATAATGACCATAGCCAAAACTCGGCCTATGGAAACGAACTCTATTTGGCGGACCAGCGCATCGGTTTTGGGCAATTGACCTGGGACAAATCCATTGGAAAGCATGACTTGCTGGTGGGCAGTGCCCTGCGTTACAATTACTATGACGACAATACACCGGCCACGACAAGCGCTGATAATATCCTTATTCCAAGCCTATTTGTTCAGGATGAAATAAAACTGGCGCCAAAACATTCCTTTTTGGCAGGGCTCAGGTATGATTATGATAAACGGCATGGCAATATTTTCACCCCAAGGGCGGCCTACAAATGGAAATTTTCGGACCACGACATTTTTCGCGTCAATGCCGGGACTGGATTTCGTGTAGTGAATCTTTTCACGGAAGACCATGCGGCCCTCACCGGGTCTCGGGAGGTGGTAATTGTCGAAGCCTTGAAGCCAGAGCGTTCCATCAACGTGAATCTTAACTACCTTAAAAAAATCTATAGCGACAATGGAACATTCATCAGCATGGATGCCTCCGTTTTCTACACACATTTCTCAAACATCATTTTACCAGATTACGATACGGATCCCAATGCCATTATCTATGATAATCTGGACGGCAAGTCCATCTCACAAGGTGTCAGCGCCAATTTGGAAATGGTCTTTGCCAATGGTTTCCGATTCTTGGCAGGGGCCACTTGGCAAGATGTGAGCAATACGGAGAATGGCATCACCCAGCGACAGATACTCACTGAAAGTTTTACGGGCACCTGGAACATATCCTACACCTTCCACTCCCTGAACCTATCTGTGGATTACACGGGGAACCTTTATGGTCCCATGCGCTTGCCCCTTTTGGGTGCATTGGACCCGCGCCAGGAGTTTTCACCTACTTGGAGCATTCAAAATATCCAGTTCACCTATAAGGGCCTAAAGGATTTTGAAGTGTATGGTGGGGTAAAAAATCTTTTGGACTGGACCCCAAACAGGGGCAATCCTTTCATCATTGCAAGATCTAACGATCCTTTTGACCAGAACGTAACCTTTGATGCCAACGGAAATGCTCAGGCCACTCCGGACAATCCCTTTGCGCTCACTTTTGATCCTACCTATGTGTATGGTCCCAACCAAGGTGTTCGCGGTTTTTTTGGATTGCGGTATACGGTTTTTTAGATAGGTTTTGGATTGGTTACCTTAGATGTCAAATAGTTTAATACATTCCAGTGGAATTGCCAGAGCTTCAAAGTAGGATGACATCAGAATTGACAAATACCACAAAGCGCTACAACATTGCCTTCGGACTCGCATTGTTTACCATACTCTACAATATTGTCGAAGGTCTAATTTCAACCTATATAGGATTTGAGGATGAGAGTTTGGCCTTGTTCGGTTTTGGATTGGATAGTTTTATTGAAGTCATATCTGGATTGGGGATTGCTTACATGGTCTTACGGATCAAAAAGAATCCGGATAGCCACAGGGGCCACTTTGAACGTACCGCTTTAAGGATGACCGGAGTTGCGTTCTATCTGTTGACCTTAGGTTTGGTACTGACCAGCATCTACACTATCTGGACTGGACACAGACCTTTGGAGACCTTTTGGGGCGTGGTCATTTCTGTAATTTCAATATTGGTCATGTGGGTGCTGGTACTTTGGAAAAGAAAAGTGGGTAAACAATTGAATTCTGAGCCCATTTTGGCCGATGCCAGCTGTACCATGGTCTGTGTTTATATGTCCATCATCCTGCTTTTGAGCAGTGGTATTTATGAACTTTTTGGCATTCCTTATATAGACAGTATCGGAACACTTGGACTTTCTTACTTTGCTTTTAAGGAGGGCAGGGAGTGTTTTAAAAAAGCTGGCAGTGACAGCTATTGTGCCTGTGATTAAAATGGCCCCGGGCCAGAATCTGTTTTAAAACCCTATAGAAAAAATGATAATAAGAATCTTTACCGCCACGATCCCCACAGACCTACACGACGAATTTGAGGCCAAGTTCAAAGAAATTTCGGTCCCTTTGGTAAAAAAATACCAAGGTTTGGTGTCTTTGGAAATCGGGAGGCCATCAAAATGGAATCCCAACGATTTTGTAATGATCTCCAAATGGGAAAGTGTAAAGGACCTCATCGTATTTGCAGGGGAGGATTGGAACCAGGCCCATATACCTAAAGGCATGGAAAAATATATAACGGCGTGCTCCGTGTCCCATTTCGAGCACATTGAATTGGCTTGAAGTTTGCACAACATCTAGTTCCTTTCCGTATTTTTAACCTATGGGCATCCTCAATCAATTTATTGGGTTTTTTAAAAAACCTTTCCCTTTTGACACTGGGAAGGTCTATTTGAGGAACAGTGTCGTCCTTAGCGTATTTGTAACTTTCTTTCTGTTCATCTTCCAACCTTTTGGAATCCAAACATTGGAATCCAACAAGTTTCCTATCTGTTTGGGATTTGGCAGTATGACCTTTATTGCCGCCATGCTATACGACCTAGTGGTATATAGACTTCTTGGTTTGAGGGGAAAGCAACAAGATTGGACCCTTGGAAAATGGATAATCCACAACCTTGGCATTATGTTGCTCATCAGTTTGGCCAATTTTCTTTTTGCACGAATTTTGATCATAGGTTATATCGATTGGTCCCTTTTCCCCACAATGATATACAGCACCTTTATGATCGGCATAATCCCCATTACCGTTCTTGGAGTCATTACCGTTTTTAATCAAGAGAGAAAATATCAGGGCATTGCAAATCATATCAACCAAAAAAACATACATGGTTTCAGGGATGTTGAAACAAGGAATCGTGATTTTTTGGAAATTCCCACGAAACAGATAAGATACATAGAGGCTCTACAAAACTATGTGAAGGTTTATTACATCGATTCAAAGGACCAGTTAAGGACAGTAATAGAGCGTACCACCTTAAAAGAGGTTCTGGCCAAAGCCAAAAATAGTGGAATAGTCAAATGCCATAGATCATATCTTGTCAACAAAAATGCCATTGTTTCTACCTCAGGAAATGCCCAAGGTCTACTATTGGCCCTTTCCGGATGCAATCATTTGGTTCCCGTCTCCAGATCTTTTGTCTCTGTTTTTCGCTAGAATTCGACTCTGCCACTTTTGTCATTCGTCCCAGTTCTTTGCCGTCTATCCCTTTTAGTTTGTCATCCATCCCAAAACAAACAGGCCGTCACATTTTGCTTGTGATCAAAAAAAGGTCATGATAAGTTTGGCAAGACAAACAGCTAAAACTTTTACAAATGAACTGGAAAAAAACATTAAAGTACACTGGAATTTCATTCATCCTATTGTTGGGGATTGGAATATTAGTAATGACCAAAGATGGCAAACGTATGTATGGAGGACTCACCAAAAGAGTAAATTCAGAACAATTCTCTCCCAAGAACGGGTCTTTTGCCATTGTGAATGTGAATATTGTACACTCCGAAATGGATAGCATTATCCCTGACCAAACTGTTTTGATTGAAAATGGGTTGATTTCCAAAATAGGCCCCCCGACAACAATTTCAGCCAAAACCGAAGTGATTGATGCCGAGGGAAAATATCTTATACCTGGTTTGATTGACACCCATGTGCATCTGTTTCAAAGCCCCAACGATCTGCTATTGTATTTAGCCAATGGAGTTACTGAAATTAGAGAGTTGATTGGTGAGGAAGATCATCTAAAATGGCGCGATGAGATAGACCAAGGAAAAAGGCTAGGTCCCAAAATGTTCGTTGCCTCTCCAAGATTGGGCAGTTTTAAATCCATGGAGGGATGGTTTATGTCTTGGTCACAGGGATACATGAATGTCCAAAATGCACAACAAGCCCGTGAAAAGGTCCAAAGCCTTCACGATAAAGGCTATGACGGCATAAAAATATATAGCCAAATAAATAAGGAGAGTTACATGGCGGTTTTGCAAACTGCCGATTCTCTTGGCATGCCTGTTTTTGGACATATCCCCTGGCAACTTGAACTGGCTGAGGTTTGGAAAAATGGACAACGTGGAATTGCTCATTTTGAGGAATTGATGAATGCGCTAAGTCGGGAATTTAGCGACAAAGTAAACATTGGGAGCTTCTATGGAAAGGAAGAAGAATTCCTGACTTTTGTCGAAGATCGTTGTGCTTCCTTGGCCGAGAACCTTAAAAAGCATGATATCGCCGTTACTTCCACCTTATGGCTTACAGAAAGCTTCGCCAGGCAACCTTTTGCCATTGAGGAAGTTTTGAAGGAAGTTGAACTGGAATACGAAAATCCAGGTATTAGTGAATGGGTCAGTTACATTCCACAAGGGTTGGGCTGGCTTCCCGAAGTAAATCGGTACAAACTGCCTGAAAATCTAACAGAAGAAGAAAAGAACGGCAGAAAAAAATACTGGAAAACCTATACAAAGGCTTGCCAAATATTGGCAAACAAACTTTCCAGCTTAGGTGTTAAGATTATGACTGGGACCGATTCAAATCTACCTCCCGCAGTACCCGGATTTTCACTACATGATGAATTACAAAGTCTAAATCGGGCAGGGATGTCCACAGCACAAATACTTCAATCGGCAACAGCCATACCAGCCGCTTGGTTAAAGAGTAATTCTGGAAAGATAGAAACCGGTTATCGGGCTAATCTTGTACTGCTTGATAATAATCCACTGGAAAACATTGCGAATACCAAAACCATTAATATGGTTATCAACAACGGTCTTGTATACGATCGTGATTTGCTAGATAGTATATTGGCCTCAGTAAAGGAAGCCAATGATGCAAGTAGAAAAGTCAATATAGATAGATTCATCAAATAGACAAACCATCGATTCAATCTTGATCGTTCATGTTCCCATTATACATCCTTTCCGTATTTTTAGCCCATGTCCCAGTACGATTATATCATTGTTGGTGCCGGTGCCTCAGGTTTGCTGCTGGCGGATGCTCTAGGAAAGGATCCCTATTTCCACTCCAAGTCCATATTGGTGTTGGAAAAAGGAACCAAAGCCAGTAATGATCGTACTTGGTGCTTTTGGGAAAGGGGTTCGGGTGATTTTGATGCCTTGGTCCACAAAAAATGGGATAACATCTATGTTGCTGGTGAAAAGCTCCGCTTGTCCACTTCCATAGTACCTTACGCCTACAAAATGATGCGGGGGATAGATTTTTACCGTCACTACGTGCCCAAGGTAAAGTCGTATGCAAACATCACATGGGTGGAAGATCTGGTATTTGACATCTCGGAAGGTAAGCATCATGTGTCCGTCAAAACTGAAAAGGGTGAATATGGGGGCCAAGTGGTCTTCAATAGCATTTTTGATGTTGATCCTGTAAAAAACCAAGATAGGTTTCCTGTACTGCAACAGCATTTTTTGGGTTGGTTCATCAAAACGGAAAAAGCGGCCTTTAATCCAAGGGAAGCCACCTTTATGGATTTTTCAATTCCGCAAAACGGGAATACCCGCTTCATGTACGTGCTTCCTTTTTCAGAAACGGAAGCCTTGGTGGAGTACACACTGTTCTCGGAAAAATTGCTGAAAAAAGAAGACTATGAAAGTGCCATCAAATCCTATGTAGCAGAAAAATATGATGCCGTTCCCTATAAAATTGTTGATCGGGAGTTTGGTAGCATTCCCATGACGTGCTATCCCTTTCACGCCCTGAACACCGAACGCCTTCTACATATTGGTATTGCTGGTGGATGGGCCAAACCTAGCACTGGTTTTACCTTTTACAACACCAGCAGACAGGTAAAAAACCTTGTGGAGCATATCAGACAGGGGAAGGAACTTACCCAATTTTACAAAAAAAGTCGTTTCCAGTTCTATGATATGCTCTTGCTGGACGTCCTGCATCATGACAACTCCAGGGGCCGTTCCGTATTTGAGTCCATGTTCAAAAAAAGAAAAGCCAGCCTTATCCTAAAGTTCCTTGATGACAAAACCAGTGTCTGGGAGGAACTTCAAATAATTAGTGCCTGTCCCAAACTTCCATTTTTAAGGGCGTTATGGCATCGGCTTTTTTAAACGGTACGCTGCATCAAATTTTTTCCGAATTGCAACAAAAGTCCTTTATTAGCTTCTGAAAGTCTCATCCTCTCCAGCGTGTCAAAAGCCTTTTGCGTAAAGGATTTTATTTCAGCTTTGGTGGCCTCCACCGCACCGCACTCCTCAAATATGGATTTCACTGTTTCCACCTTGGCGGTCGGGTCCTTTGGTTTAATAGAATAGAGATGGAGCAAACTTTCCCGCTGTTCTTTTGTTCCTTTCCCAATGGATGTTAAATAGAGAAAGGTTTTTTTGTTTTCCATGATATCCCCGCCCACTTGTTTGCCAAAGGTTTTGGGGTCTCCGAAAGCATCCAGATAATCGTCCTGCAATTGAAAGGCAATCCCCAAGTTCTTTCCAAAGCCATAAATGGCCTCCGCATCCTCCTTTGGCGCATTGGCGACAATCGCACCCATTTTCAACGCTGCGGCAACCAATACGGAAGTTTTGTATTCAATCATTTTGAGGTACTCCGGAATGGTCACATCCCAACGTGTCTCAAAGTCCACATCATATTGTTGGCCCTCACAAACCTCAATTGCCGTTTGGCTGAAAAGCTTCGAGAGCTCCTTGAAAACCTCGGGTGGATAGCTTTCAAAAAACTGATAGGCCAATATCAACATGGCGTCCCCAGAGAGTATGCCCGTTTTCACATCCCATTTTTCATGGACGGTGGTCTTTCCCCTTCTCAGGGGGGCATCATCCATGATGTCATCATGCATCAACGAAAAGTTATGGAACATTTCCACAGCCAGGGCAGCATCCATGCCCGCTTCGGCCTTTCCTCCAAAAAGCTCCACGGCCATCAGCGTCAAAACGGGCCGCAAGCGCTTTCCGCCCAGACCCAATATGTATTGGATGGGTTCGTAAAGATTCTTGGGTTCGGAAAGTTGAATCCTAGCTTCAAGCTGTGCGATGAACTTGGTCCGGTACTGTTCAATGGTGTTGGAATCTGCCATGGGCCAAAAATACGTGCAAAAAACCAAAATCTAACCTGCCATTTCATGAATCATTTGGGTTGATGATTCACGAATTCCATCAATTGAAAAAAAAAGTTGCCCATAAAATGCAATAGATTTGAAATCATTCGTCTTTAGAGATGAGGAACACAACCAGCCTTTATTAAAATGGCATCCAAAACAGAGAACAGGAACAACTTAACGGCTTTTTTCAATGATGAATATCATTCGTTGAGGTCCTATGTGCAATCCAAGATACGGGACACCTCGGAGCGGGATGCGGAGGACATTGTGCAGGATGTCGCGCTGCGCGTGTTCTCCAAGGCTGATGACATACTGCCAATCAATAACATTGGTGGCTTTGTTTATAGTGCCATAAGAAATAGGATCATAGACATTATGCGAGGCCGACCGGAAAGAAAATATTCCAGCGAGGACATTGATCTCCAATGGCGGGATTTTGCGGAACTATTTTATGGTGCTGCGGACAATTCGTACGCACCAGAAATGGAAGCGGCCCTTAAAACTGCCGTCACCGAATTGAAAGCTCCATATAGGGATATCATCATTGCAGTGGATTTTGAAGGTTACTCCTATAAAGAAATAGCAACACGGACAGGCATCCCCTCCGGGACCCTAATGTCCAGAAGGCATCGCGCCCTTTCACTATTATCAAAAAATTTAGAAAACATTAAAGAATCTAAAAACAATCAGTTATGGAACATACAAGAGATATAGAAAGCAGAATGGAAAGAAAAGCAGAACACTATTTAAAGAAAATCATAAAAGTTTTTATGATGGTACTGATTTTTACAGTACTCTTTTTACTGGCAATTTATGTGCTCATGTACCTATGGAACTGGCTTATGCCAGACCTTTTTGGACTGTCCACCATCAACTATTGGCAAGCCTTTGGCATAATGGTGATGGCCAAGCTCCTTTTTGGCTTTGGAGGAGGTGGCGGAAAAAGCAAAGGCAGCTCCAGTAAACAAGGAAGGCACAAAGCGTCAAACCGATGTGGTTCCTTGCGCAGGGATTTTGAAGAATGGAAACATTATGAAAAATTCTGGAAAGAGGAAGGCGAGGAAGCCTACAAGGCCTATGTGGAACGAATCAAAAACGAAAATCATGATACCTAGCGAGAAAAGACCAAAGGAACAAAGGCACCGACATCAGTACAGATCGTTTTTCTGGAGCTTGAATGCCAAAAATATGACTCGGTCCAAAAAGGCACTCCTGCTTCGTCATTCTTTTGTGGACTGGCCTCTTTGAAAACAAGATGTTGGGCATACGTTAAAAAAATGTAAAACCTTGGAAACTTTTTTTGTTTTTAAAGTTTCCTCGCTACTTTAGCGGCCCGTATGAAGGAGAAGATTTTACAAAAAGCAACCGACATGTTCCTGAATCTTGGATTCAAGAGTGTCACCATGGATGATCTTGCCAATGAAATGGGCATATCAAAAAAGACCATCTATTCCCATTTTGAGAACAAGACGCAATTGGTGGAGGAATGTACCCTGAACCTGTTCTGTTTTATCTCGGATGGTATAGATGTGATCATGGACCAACGAAAAAACCCTATTGAAGAACTGTACGAAATAAAAAAATTCGTCATGCTCCATCTCAAAGATGAGAAGTCCTCACCCCAGTACCAGCTGCAGAAGTACTATCCCAAGATACACAATACCTTGAAGCAGCGGCAGTACGAGGTGATGTTGGAGTGTGTGGTGGACAACATAAAGCGCGGTATTGCCATGGGAATCTATAGGGACAACCTGAACGTGGAGTTTGTGGCGAGGATCTATTTTTCAGGGGTCACCTGCATTAAGGACAACGACATTTTCCCAACACACATCTTTTCCATGCCACAACTAATGGATTTTTACCTGGAATACCACATCAGGGGCATTGTTACCCCGCAGGGTAGGAAAATATTGAACTCAATCATCAATTCAAATCAAGAATAAATGCGATCAACCCTTATCACCTTACTCATAATATTGTCATGGTCATCATGGGCACAGGACACTCCCAACAACAGTTTCAGTTTGGACGAAGCCATTGCCCATGCCATGGAAAATAACTACAGTGCAATGAATGCCTCAAGGGATTTGGTGGATGCCCAAAAGCAAAAATGGGAAACCATTGCAACGGGCCTGCCCCAGATTTCGGGTGCCATTGGTTACCAAAATCAATTGATCCAGCCCGTGGCCCAGATTCCCGCGGAGTTTTTTGGTGGAGAACCCGGCACCTTTGAAGAAGTCGTGTTTGGCCAGCCCCAATCGGCAACCGCAACGGCCACATTGAAACAGCAAATATTCGACGGCTCTTACATTGTTGGGGTACAGGCCACAAAGACTTTTTTGAGCTACAGTCGTAACAACAAGGAAAAAACCGACCTCGAGGTCAGAAAAGCGGTTGTTGAGGCCTATGGCAATGTACTTTTGGCAAAAGAGAGTGTTGCCATTTTTGAAAAGAACAAAGCTACGCTCGAAAAGAATCTCTACGAGACCAAGCGCATTTATGAAAATGGCCTTGGGGATGAAGAAAGTGTGGACCAACTACAGATAACACTTTCCTCAGTGGAAAATCAATTGAAGAATGCCCAGCGTTTGGAGAAAATCACACTCCAAATGCTCAATTTGGTCATGGGTCTGCCGATTGAAAATGAAACATTGCTCACAGAGAATCTAGATGACCTTACCAAAAAACAGATTGACCTGGGACTATTGGATTCTGAGTTCAACATTGAAAACAACGTGGACTACAAACTGGCCCAAAATCTGAACCAACAGCGATTCTTTGAGCTGAAGTTGGCCAAGAGCCGGGCGTTGCCCACCCTGAACGCTTTTGTAAACTATGGGGGCAACTCCTTCAGTGACCGATTCAATTTTCTGAGCAGCGGACAACCCTGGTTTGAATCCTCGGTCCTAGGATTTGACTTGAGTATCCCCATTTTTAGTTCCTTGGGAAGAAGTGCCAGTACCCAGCGCGCCAAAATTGCCCTGGAAAAGGCCAAGACCCAATTCACCGAGGCCCAGGAACAAATACGGCTACAGTTGGAAAGCGCCAAAAGCGATTACATTTTGGCAATTGAGGAATATGGCACCTCCAAACAGAACTTGGAGCTGGCAGAACGCATAGAGAACAAGAACCAAATCAAATACGCCGAAGGCCTGGCGACCAGTTTTGAGCTAAGACAGGCCCAAACACAGCTTTATTCCACACAACAGGAATACCTGCAATCCATGGTCTCCGTGATCAACAAAAAAACCGAACTGGAAACTATTCTAAATCAATAAACGCATAATCCACACCATCATGAAACGAACAATATATATAGTACTTACCGGAATCCTTTTGGCATCCTGTGGTAACAGCGGCAATAATTCCCTGGAAAGTGTCATTGCCACACAGGACCTGGAGGCAATCCGTGCCAAACAGGCAGAAATTTCCCAACAGCAAAAAGCGTTGGAATCCGACCTTAAGACCCTTGATTCCGTAATAGCCCAGTTGGATGACAATGCCAAACTGCCCTTGGTGACCACCATACAGGCCCAACCGCAAAAGTTTGACCACTATTTGGAACTGCAGGGCGATGTGATGACCAAGCAAAATGTGCTCATTTATCCAGAAATGGCCGGGACCCTCTATCGCATATATGTAAAAGAAGGTCAAAGCGTGGCAAAAGGACAGCTTTTGGCCTCCATTGATGATGGTGGACTTTCCAGTAGCCTGGCCCAAATGAGGACGCAGGCAGCACTTGCCAAGACCACCTTTGAACGTCAAAAAAGACTTTGGGAACAGAACATTGGTTCCGAAATCCAATACCTGCAAGCCAAAACCAACTATGAGGCCCAGGAAAGTGCCGTAAAACAAATGGAGAGCCAGCTCGCAAAATCCACCATTCGGGCACCATTTGCAGGTATTATCGACGATGTAATCAAAGATCAGGGCACCGTGGTAGCTCCTGGACAGGGATCAGAGGTTTTTAGGATAGTCAACCTTTCCAATATGTATATTGAAGTGGAAGTCCCCGAAAGCCATTTAACAAATGTTACCCCAGGTAAAGATGTGCGTGTTTATTTCCCGATTTTGGGGGATAGTGTGCAAACCAAGATCAGGCAGACAGGAAATTTCATCAATCCGAGCAACCGTTCGTTCACAGCCGAAATTCCGGTTCCAAGCAATGATGGAAAAATTAAACCAAATCTGACCGCCAAGGTAATGATCAACGACTATACCAGCGAGAATGCCATTTTGATCCCACAGAGCATTGTTTCGGAAAATGCCGATGGGGAGCAGTACGTGTATTTGGTGGACGCCGATTCCATTTCCTCTGAACCCATCGCCAAAAAAGTGGTCATCAAAACAGGGAAGACACAAGGAGATTACGTGGAGGTGCTCTCTGGAGTAAATGTGGGCGACGGCATTATCGACGAAGGCGCAAGAAGCGTGAAAGAAGGACAGCAAGTAAAGATCAAGAACAACATATAGCCAAACATTATGAGTAAGCAAAAGAAAAGTGTAGACAAGGAATTCAGACTTGCCTCATGGGCTATTGACAACAAGACCACCATGTATGTGCTGATCGCGGTGATCCTATTTCTTGGGGCATCGGCCTATTTCAGCATGCCCAGGGAAAATTTCCCTGAAATCAAGGAGACCAAGATCTATATAAGTTCTGTATATCCAGGAAACACCGCCGAGGATATCGAAAAACTCATTACAGATCCCTTGGAGGACGAGCTGAAAACCGTCAGCAATGTGGTGGAGATCACTTCCACATCCCAAGAGGATTATTCCATCATCATCGTGGAGTTTGATGAGAAGATAACCGTTGAAGGGGCTTTGCAAAAGGTAAAGGACGAAGTGGATTCCAAAACATCCAGTGAAGATTGGCCAACATTTAACGGTGCCAAAGTGGAACCCAACGTTTTTGACCTCAGCCTGTCCGAAGAGTTTCCCATATTGAACATTAACATTTCTGGGGACTATCCCGTTGAAAAGCTCAAGGAATATGGGGAATACCTTCAGGATGAGATTGAAGGTTTGCAGGAAATAAAGCAAGTGGATATTCGTGGGGCGCAGGAAAAAGAGGTTGAAGTAGCGGTGGACATCTACAAGATGACGGCTGCCAAGGTCAGCTTCAATGATGTGGTGAACACCATTGCCAATGAAAACATAACCACTTCCGCAGGCAACCTAATAGCAAGTGGCCAGCGCAGGACCATTCGTATTGTCGGTGAGATTGAAGATCCGGGCGATCTCGAAAACTTTGTGGTCAAATCAGAAAATGACAATCCAATCTACCTGAAGGACATAGCTGAGGTCACCTTCAAAGAGGAGGACAAGACCACTTACGCCAGGGAGTTCGGACATCCGGTAGTGATGCTGGATGTGAAAAAACGTGCCGGGAAGAACATGGTTGCTGCAGCCGAGCAGGTTCAGGTAATCGTGGACGATGCAATCAAAAACGTGTTCCCCCAGGACCTAAAAGTTACCATTGCCAATGATCAATCGTCCAAGACCATTGGCCAAGTGGACGATTTGGTGAACAACATCATCTTCGGGATCATTTTGGTGGTTACCGTTTTGATGTTCTTCCTTGGGTTCAAAAATGCCCTTTTTGTTGGTTTTGCCATCCCCATGTCCATGTTCATGTCATTGATGATCCTGAACACACTAGGCTATACCATGAACACCATGATCTTGTTTGGATTGATCATGGGATTGGGTATGTTGGTGGACAATGGTATCGTTGTGGTGGAGAATGTATATCGATTGATGGATGAGGAAGGTATGTCCAGAATTGAAGCTGCCAAAAAGGGGATCGGTGAGATTGCCTTTCCCATTATCATCTCCACACTTACCACTGTGGCGGCATTTGTTCCGCTAGGGTTGTGGCCAGGTGTCATGGGGCAATTTATGATCTATTTTCCTGTGACCCTGTCGGTGGTTTTGGGCTCATCGCTGTTCGTGGCCATCTTTTTCAATTCGGTATTGGTATCCCGTTACATGACCACAGAGGACAAGAAAATGCCATTGAAGCAGATCATCCGCATCACGTCCATCATATCGGCCATTGGTATTTTGATAATGCTCTTTGGAGGCGAATATCGTGCTTTGGGCACCCTGATGGTGGTAACCGCAATTTTGCTGTGGGGATACCGACTGTTTCTCAGAGGATGGGCCAATGGTTTTCAAAATAGGGTTTTACCCCGTTGGGAGAAGTTTTATGAAAGAACATTGCGCTATGCCCTTGCGGGCAGAAAACCCATTTTTATCGCTGTTGGAACCTTTGCTCTGCTCTTTATTGCCTTTATGGGCTTTGGGGGCTCCGTTGGTAGCCAAAGGACCAAGGTGGAGTTCTTTCCGGACAACACCCCGAACCAGATCATTGTATACATTGAGTATCCTGAAGGTACCGATATCAAAAAGACCAATGAGATCACCAAAGACATTGAGCAGCGCGTTTACACCATCATCAATCAGGATGCGTACTTGCACGGGGACTACAATTTCCTTACCGAAAGTGCCGTGTCCCAGGTTGGTGAAGGTGCCGGAAATCCACAAACCGATGGTGGTTCCTCTGCCGAAATGCCGCATAGGGGGAAAATCACGGCCACCATGCGCGAGTATAAATTTAGGGAGGGAGCGGATAGCAACGAATTGCTGAAAAAGGTCCAGGAAGCTCTCAAGGATGTGTACCCTGGTGTGGCCATTTCTGTTGAGAAAGATGCCGTGGGACCTCCGGCGGGTTATCCCATAAATATAGAATTGGAGGGCGATGACTATACAGAGCTCATTGCCACTGCCGAAGAAATGAGAAACTTCATCAATTCCAAAAATATCCAGGGCATTGATGAGCTCAAAATTGACGTGAACAAGTCGAAGCCCTCCATGCTGGTCGCTGTGGACAGAAAAAAAGCCGGGGAACTCGGCGTGGCCACAGGTCAGGTGGGACAACAGCTACGTAACTCCATCTTCGGTGCAAAAGCGGGCATCTATAAAGAAGATGGGGAGGATTATGACATTTACGTTCGTTTCAACGAGGAGAACCGCTACAATACAAGCGCCATCTTTAACCAACGTATCACGTTCAGGGACCCGTCCTCGGGACAAATCAAGGAAGTACCTGTTTCTGCAGTGGCGAACCAATTGAACAGCACCGGGTTCAGTGCCATAAAGCATAGGGATACCAAACGGGTGGTTACGGTGTACTCCGCCCTGGCCCCGGGTTATACCGATGCAGGTGCCATTGTCAGCAAAATTCAGGAAGAAATGGATGACTTTGAAGGTTTGCCTTCCGGTATCAGCATTGACTATACCGGTCAAATTGAGGAGCAGAACAAACAGATGGCCTTTTTGATGGGTGCCTTTTTTACAGGTCTTGGACTTATTTTCTTCATTTTGATATTCCAATTCAACTCCATTTCCAAACCGGGAATCATCATGTTGGCCATTTTCTTGAGCTTGATAGGTGTTTTTGGTGGAATTGTGGCCACAGGAAGTGCGTTTGTGATCATGATGACCATGATGGGCATCATTTCACTGGCAGGTATTGTGGTGAACAATGGGGTGGTACTTCTGGATTATACCCAATTGTTGATAGACCGCAAAAAAGTAGTGCTGGAACTGGAAGAGGATGACCTTTTGGAACCAGAGGATTTTCTTGAGGCCGTGGTAAAGGGTGGAAAGGCAAGATTGCGTCCCGTTCTGTTGACGGCCATTACCACGATCCTGGGATTGATTCCTTTGGCAACTGGCTTCAACATCAACTTCTTCACTTTGATGAGTGAGTTCAACCCCAACATTTATTTTGGAGGTGATAACGTAATCTTTTGGGGGCCTTTGGCCTGGACCGTTATCTACGGACTCTTGGTAGCCACCTTCCTAACGCTGATAGTGGTGCCCATCCTGTTCAGTTTGGTCTACCGGATCAAGGTTAGGATAAAAAGGAGGCAATTCAAAAAACTGGAAGCGGAAAAAGAGCAATTGGACCTAGCGGCTTAAACGCTTTAATGGGAAACAAAAAAGGCCCGACCAAATGGTCGGGCCTTTTTTTGGAACACAGGTTCACCGCTATTGAACAGCGACAACTTCCGATTGGTTCCAATTTTTTACGTTGACGATCCTGTTATCGTCATAATCAACTTCTTTAAGGATTTGATTTTCCCAAAAGAACCACTTCCCAGATTTCTTGCCTTCAACATACTTGCCGGAAGCAATTTTTTTACCATCCAAGGCGTACATCAACCATTGGCCGTGTAGCTTTCCATTCATCAAATATCCCGTTTGGGCTACCTCACCGTTTTCGTGAAAATAGGTGGCTTTTACTATTTTCCCCATTTTTTCGAATTTGGGTTCGGTATCCTGGGAATGGATGCAAACCGAAAACATAACCGCCAAAAAAAATATCGCTTTCTTCATTGTATATGATATAAGTTCAAAAACAATCTTTAACCAGAACTGTAAAGTTACTTAAATTTTACTATAAATATATATTAAAGTAACATTTAGTTTACATTAAATTAACATTGATATCATAAACACTTTGTTATCAATACCATATAAAACATTTAACTGTGTGTTTAAGGCCTATAAGCATGATTCTTTTGGCTTTTATGGCACACAATGTAAGTTTTATGTTAATTTAAGGTTGCTTTATTATAACGTAGTTAGCAGACAAAAAATTTTGTTAGAGCAGAAATTCCCCATATCTACCGATAAATTTTCGCATTCCTCTTAAATTTGCCCTTTCATAGAACGCATTATGTACAGAAGCAATACGTGTGGGGATTTAAGGACATCCGATATCGGTTCCGAAGTTGTGTTGAGTGGTTGGGTTCACAAAATCCGGGACAAAGGTTTTGTGGTTTGGGTAGACCTGAGAGATCGCTATGGGATCACCCAATTGGTCTTTGATCAGGACAGGACTTCCAAAGTGCTTCTGGAACAGGCCTGGGAACTGGGCAGGGAAACGGTGATTCAGGTCGTGGGGAACGTTATCGAAAGGGCATCAAAAAATCCAAACATTCCCACTGGGGACATTGAGGTGTTGGTTAATGGGTTAAAAGTACTCAACAAATCCATTCTTCCTCCTTTCACCATTGAGGACGAAACGGACGGTGGAGAGGATATCCGCATGAAATACCGCTATCTGGACATCCGCAGGAATCCTGTGAAGAACAACCTCATCTTCAGGCATAAAGTAACCATGGAAGTGCGTAAGTATCTTTCCGACCAAGGTTTTATAGATGTGGAAACTCCCTATCTTATAAAATCCACCCCAGAGGGGGCCCGCGACTTTTTGGTTCCCAGTAGAATGAACGAAGGCCAGTTCTACGCTCTGCCCCAATCTCCCCAAACGTTCAAGCAGCTATTGATGGTAGGGGGCATGGATAAATACTTCCAAATTGTGAAATGCTTCAGGGATGAGGACCTTAGGGCCGATAGGCAGCCGGAGTTTACCCAGATAGACTGTGAAATGGCCTTTGTGGAGCAGGAAGATGTCCTCAATACCTTCGAAGGACTTACCAGACATTTGCTCAAAGAAATAAAAGGTGTGGAAATCGGCGCGTTCCCAAGAATGACCTATGATGAGGCCATGAAACTGTATGGCAATGACAAGCCCGATATCCGGTTTGGAATGCAATTTGGCGAATTGAACGCAGTGGCCCAGCACAGGGATTTCAATGTGTTCAACGCAGCAGAACTGGTGGTGGGCATAGCCGTGCCAAGTGCAGGATCATACACGCGAAAGGAAATCGACAGCCTTATTGATTGGGTGAAAAGGCCACAGGTGGGAGCAAAGGGAATGGTGTATGTAAAATGCAATGAAGATGGCACCTATAAGTCTTCTGTGGATAAATTCTATGATCAGGAAGATTTGGCCAAATGGGCTGAGCTCACTGGGGCAAACCCGGGTGACCTTATTTGCATCCTTTCCGGCAGCATAAAAGAGACCCGTGCGCAACTCAGCGCACTGCGCATGGAATTGGCTGAACGCCTTGGTCTTAGAAAACCTAGTGAATTTGCTCCTCTTTGGGTAGTGGATTTTCCTCTGTTGGAACTCGATGAGGAGACAGGGACCTACCACGCCATGCACCATCCGTTCACCTCACCCAAACCAGGTCAGTTGGAGTTGCTGGAAACCAACCCCAGTGCCGTAAAGGCCAATGCCTACGATTTGGTACTCAACGGCAACGAAATTGGCGGGGGATCCATCCGCATCCACGACAAGGAAACACAAGCCATCATGTTCAAGCATTTGGGCTTTACCCCGCAACAGGCCAAGGAACAATTTGGCTTTTTGATGGATGCTTTTCAATACGGTGCCCCTCCCCACGGCGGAATTGCTTTTGGCTTGGACAGACTTGTGGCCATTTTGGGCGGACAGGAGACCATACGTGATTTCATAGCATTCCCAAAAAACAACAGTGGTAGGGACGTGATGATAGATGCTCCGGCCACTATTGATGAAGAACAACTTAAAGAACTGCATCTGAAGTTGGACTTATGAGTTTTTTGTCCTGCTTTCGGCGAGATTTTTTAATACATTTAAGTATCCCCATTAAACCATATGCCAAGCAGATACAAAAAGCTGTTCACAAAATTCCTGAAGTGGAGGTACAAAAATATCTCCAACAAGACCTTTGTGCATATCATGAGCTTGGTTGTTGGGTTTTTGGCCGGGCTGGTGGCCGTTACCCTAAAAAACCTGACCTATTTCATTGAGTCCCTTTTGAAAATGGGCATCATCTTTTCGGAGAACCAACTGTACTTTGTACTGCCCACCATTGGTTTGACATTGGTTTTTCTATATGTCAAATTCATCCATAAAGAACCTCTTCAACACGCCGTTTCTTCCATAATTTTTTCATTGTCCAAAAAGAAGGGACTACTGCGGGTAAAGGATATTTACACCCCTTTGATTGCCGCGCCGCTTACCGTTGGTTTCGGTGGATCTGTGGGATTGTTGGGGCCTGCCGTCAAATCGGGGTCGGCGTTGAGCTCCAACTTGAGCCGTCTTTTCCGTGTTGATGCCAAGACGCGTTCGCTTTTAGTGGCCTGTGCCTCGGCGGGTGCCATTTCTTCCATATTCCAGTCCCCAATCGCCGCCATTATCTTTGCCGTAGAGGTATTCACTTTGGACCTCACCATGTTGTCTATGCTTCCGCTGCTTTTGGCTTCCATTGCAGGAGTGCTTACCTCCTATTTCTTTTTGGGCAACCAGGTATTGTTCAATTTTTCGTTATCCGAGGGCTTTCAGTTGAAAGACACGGCATTCTATATTGTTTTGGGTGTGGGCACGGCCTTTGCATCCATCTATTTTACCAAGATGTACTTTGCCATTTTCAGTTTTTTTAAACGTTTCAAAAGTCCAAAATATAAACTCCTGATAGGGGGTATTGCCATCGGCATCATGTTGTACGCCATTCCACCATTGTATGGTGAAGGTTTCGGGTTCATCAACAACCTTCTCGACGGGGATCACTTAAAAGCTTTGGGGAAAACTCCCTTCGACTCCTATACCCATAACATTTGGGTGGTCATAGCCCTGTTGTTCGGCATCACCATTTTCAAGGCCATTGCCATGACCACAACCTTTGCTGCCGGGGGAGCCGGGGGCATCTTTATCCCTACCATGGTCATGGGCAGTGCCCTGGGCAACGTGGTCGCCAAGGTCATCAACAATCTTGGGCTCGGATTTGCGGTTTCGGAGAGCAACTTTACACTAATCGGAATGGCCGGGTTGATTGCAGGGGTTATCCACGCACCCTTGACCGCCATTTTCTTGATTGCCGAGATCACTGGAGGGTACCAACTGTTTGTTCCGCTAATGATTACTGCATCCATCTCCTACCTTATGACGAAGAATGCCCTGGACTATACGATTTATACCAAAGAGCTTGCAAAAATTGGCGCCTTATTGACCCATGACAAGGACCAAATGGTTTTGGGTCTAATGGAAATGGACGACGTTATTGAGCAAAATTTTAAGGCCGTTGGCCCTAAAATGTCCCTGGGCCAAATGCTCCATGATTCCGTTTCCAAATCCAAAAGGAACATTTTTCCCGTGCTGGATGCGGACGAAAGGCTAATGGGCATAATTGTCTTGGACGATATCCGGGATTTCATGTTCAATACCGACCTTTACGACTCGGTGTTCGTCGAAAACCTGATGCATGCCCCCCCGGAACAAATCTTTTATGGAAAGGATAGCATGAAACAGGTAATGAAAAAATTTCAGGAAAGCGGTGCTTGGAATTTGCCGGTCATCAAGGACGGAAAATATATCGGATTCATTTCGAAGTCCAAGCTGCTTACAGCCTATCGCAGGGAACTAATCAATTATACAGGATGAGGCTCAAGCTTAAATATATCGTCGTGCTCATTATGCTGCTCTCCTTTGGTTCCATCATCTATGGTTTTTCCATCAAGGAAGCCCGGCCGGCTGCGGGCCATAAATGCATAGGTTTGGGAACAATCGGGCTCTTTTTGGTAGCCATGCCCCTGTTCCTGATCAAGGAAAGTAAGGGCAAAAACATGAAAGATTATATGCTGACCCATGATAATATTAAAAAAATGCAGGATAAAGAGCGTAAAAAAACTGAAAATCAATAATTTTCAAAAGATTTAATGTCCATTTTATACAAAGCCCCATAAAATACCCTACTTTCGCATTTTAACAATTATATTTTTTTTGAATGACTGGTACAGTAAAATTTTTCAATGAATCCAAAGGTTATGGCTTCATTACCAACGACGCAACCGGAAAGGACATTTTTGTTCATGTTACCTCATTGAACGGAGTGGAATTACACGAAGGAGACAAAGTAGAATACCAAGAAGAAGAAGGAAGAAAAGGATTAGTTGCCGCACAGGTGCAGGTAATCTGACGATAACATTTTATTTTGATTTTGAGTAGACCCTGGTTCATGACCAGGGTTTTTTATTAGTTCAAGTTGCGTTTTTGGATGAAGAAGCGCTTCAAAAGCTCGGAAGCCTCATTTTCCAAAATGCCGCCGATAACTTCCGTCTTCGGATGGAGGTGTCCCCCCATTACGTTAAATCCCCTTTCCAGATCCGCCGCACCATATACCACTTTGGAAACCTGGCTCCAATAGAGTGCCCCAGCACACATTTGGCAAGGCTCCAGGGTTACGTATAGCGTGCACCCGTGCAAATACTTGCCCCCCAAAAAGTTTGAGGCCGCAGTTATGGCCTGCATTTCCGCATGGGCCGTCACGTCCTTTAAGCGTTCGGTAAGGTTGTGCGCCCTGCCAATGATCCTGTTGTTCACGGTAACAACGGCCCCGACCGGAACCTCACCTTGTTCAAAGGCAATTTCCGCTTCTTGGAGGGCCCTCTTCATAAAATAAGTATCGTCAAAGGGGTTATCGACCATTTTTTTAAAAGATGATTGCGTTCGCTAAACTACACATAAAAAATTTTGATCAATAATAGGTACTTTTGTTTTTCGTCCATTGAAAAAGCTTTTACCACATATCAATTCACCTAACGACCTTAGAAAGCTTCCTGTGGAAAGCTTGCCTCAGCTTGCCCAAGAACTAAGGGACTTCATCATTGATGTGGTTTCCTCGAAAGAAGGGCATTTGGGTGCCAGCCTGGGCGTTGTGGAACTCACCATTGCCCTTCACTATGTTTTTGATACGCCCAACGACAAACTCATATGGGATGTTGGCCATCAGGCCTATGGTCATAAAATATTGACCGGGAGAAAAGCAGTTTTTGACACCAACAGGCAGCTTGGGGGCATAAGCGGTTTTCCAAAACGGGATGAGAGTGAGTTCGACGATTTTGGGACCGGACACAGTTCCACCGCAATCTCCGCTATTTTGGGGATGGCCCTTTCTTCACAACTCAAAGGGGAAACCTCCAAACAGCACATTGCAGTGGTAGGGGATGCCTCCATCGCCAGTGGCATGGCCTTCGAAGGATTGAACCATCTCGGTGTAACGGATGCCAATGTGCTCATTGTGCTGAATGACAATGCCATTGGAATTGATCCCAGTGTTGGTGCCCTCAAAAAATATCTGACCAATGTGAAATCCGGCACAGCAAAGGATGAGAATTTGTTTGAATGCCTAAACTTGGACTACTCAGGTCCAATGGACGGACACGACCTACCCAAATTGGTAGAGGAACTGGAACGAATCAAAAAAAATAAGGGGCCTCGATTCCTCCACATAATAACCACCAAGGGAAAAGGGCTCAGAAAAGCGGAGGAAGACCAAGTGGTTTACCACGCTCCCGGAAAATTTGACAAACACACTGGAGAACAACTAAAAAAAAGTCAAGAACCCCTGCCTCCCAAATACCAGGATGTTTTTGGACATACTCTGGTGGAACTTGCCCTTGAAAATGAAACTATCGTTGGCATCACCCCGGCCATGCCCACGGGCAGCTCCATGAAGCTTATGATGGATGCGATTCCCGACCGTGCATTTGATGTTGGCATTGCAGAGCAACATGCGGTTACCCTTGCAGCCGGAATGGCAACCCAGGGCCTTGTTCCCTTTTGCAATATTTACTCCACCTTTTTGCAGCGGGCCTATGATCAAGTCATTCACGATGTGGCATTACAAAAACTGCCCGTTATTTTTTGTTTGGACCGAGCAGGTCTTGTCGGTAACGATGGGCCCACGCATCATGGGGTCTTCGATCTCGCCTATCTGAGATGTATCCCGAATCTCACCCTATTTGCTCCAATGGACGAGATGGAACTTCGCAACATCATGTACACTGCGCAGTTCCACAAAAACGGTCCGCTTGCTATTCGATATCCAAGGGGAAGAGGGGTCAACTTGGATTGGAGAAAAGAATACTCCGCTATTGAAATCGGCTCGGCAAGATGTTTGAAAGAAGGCAGTTCCATTGCTGTTTTGACCATAGGTCATGTGGGCAACATGGTGGCCAAAATATTGGAAGACCTAGAGCATCCAGAACATGTGGGCCACTACGATATGCGCTTCATAAAGCCCTTGGATTCAAAAATGCTAAAAAAAATATTTAAAGGTTATGACCATATAGTCACCATTGAAGATGGCTGCGAAATGGGAGGTTTTGGTTCGGCCATTCTCGAATTTGCCAATAAAGAAGCCTTTTCTAAGCCCATCAAGATTTTCGGCATACCCGATCGGTTTATTGCGCATGGAACCATGGAGGAAACCCACAGCTTGGCGGGCATAGATTTTGAATCCATCCGTTCCTACTTAAAATCAGCTTTGAAACAATGCGAATAGTTGGTATTTGTATCCTTTTCCTTTTTGTAGTTCGTTCTGCCGAAGCCCAGGTGACAAATCTCAAAGTCTTTGAACGCGACAGCAGCGAAGTGGGCTTTAAGGTGGTGCGCATAAAGGACGTGAAGCTGAAATATCTTAAGCGGGGCGCCAAACTCACCGATCCCAGAACCGTTTTGAACCGTGTGAAGCCAGTTAGAAAAAGATACAAGCGCTTTATTCCGACCTCTTTTTGGGACAAAACGAACGAATTTGGCCTGAACATTAATGAAGTTGCCTTTGTAAACTGGAACGCCGGGGGCGATAATTCGGTTTCGGCGCTTGCCAACATGCGTTTTGAAAGAAACTACAAGTTCAGGTACTTTAACTGGGACAATGAGATCATATTCCGTTATGGCATCAATGCGCAAGAAGGAAGAAAGCTCCGGAAAACAGATGACCAAATAAGGCTGTCTTCCACCATCAGCTACAGAAAGGATACCATCACCAATTGGTACTATTCGTTCAAGGCCAATTTCAACACCCAGTTTTCCAACGGTTTCAAATATCCGGATAGGGATAACCCGATATCGAGGTTCATGTCTCCTGGATACCTTTTTTTGGGTATGGGCAAGTCCTACATCTCGGCGGGCAAAAAATTTGACCTGTTCATATCCCCAGCAACCTTGAAATCCACATTTGTACTGGACGAAACCTTATCCGAACAGGGGGCCTTTGGTGTGGAAAGTGGGGAGAATGTGTTTCTGGAACTGGGATTTTTGGTGACCAATACCTGGGAAAAGGAAATCATCAAGAACATATTGATGAACCACCGTATCAGTTTGTACACCGATTACCTATTGAGTTTTGGCAATGTGGATGTGGATTGGGAGCTTAACTTCAACTTAAAAGTGAACCAGTACATCAATGCCAATATTGGCACCCACTTGATTTTTGATGACGATATTAAATTTGATGAGATCATCGCCGATGATGGCACCATAATCGACTCAGGGGTGCCCCGAATCCAGTTTAAGCAATTGCTGGGCATCGGGCTGCTGTACACTTTTTAGAACTGCCGCCCCATAACCTTGTTATGCATGTGCACGGCTGCACTGTCCGACAAGCTGGCAACGAAGCAACTGGTGTCCAAAAGTATTTTATAAAGACTCGTATCCGTGTTCCTATAATTTTCAGGCAGACTCCGAATCAATAATTGGTCATAATTGGTGGCCTTGCCATGCATGGCATTCACCAAAGCTGAGGTGTAGACCTCAAGCAGGTCCGAAATGATTCTGTATCCTGCCAATTCCTTATCGGTTACCTCTGTCGACCGGTATACTTTTTGAACACTCAGGTTAATAATGTCCTCAACCTGCGCCCTGTACCTCCCCTTTTCCAATAGTGCGGTGCCAAAGCTTCCATCCCTTATTTCGGTTTCGTTCTGCACAAAGACATCAATGGCGTCGGAGATCAGGGTGTTTATGGCCAATGCCCGCAAATAGCTCAACCGATCACTGGCATTGGTCATGGCATTGTACTTTTTAATGTTGATGCTGTCCTTGACCAGGTTGATGAGATATTCCAGTGCATATTCCTCCGAGATCAGCCCCAGATTGATGCCGTCCTCAAAATCTATAATGGTATAGCAAATGTCATCTGCCGCCTCTACCAAATATGTTAAGGGATGCCTGTAAAATCCCACTCCGGAATTGCCAGGGTTCCTGGCCAATCCAATCTCCTCCACAACTTCCAGAAAAAACTGTTTTTCGGACTGGAAGAACCCAAACTTTTTATCTGCGATATGTTTTGACGGCTTTTTGGGCAGTGAAGCCTTTGGATACTTCATAAAGGCTCCCAAGGTGGCATAGCTTAGCCGTAGTCCGCCGGGAACCCCATCCCTTGACTCCGTCAACAGTTTAAACCCGTTGGCATTGCCCTCAAAATCTATCAAGTCTTGGTATTCCTCTTTGGAGAGACTTTCCCTGTACTTTGACCCTGGGCCACTCTCAAAATAATTGCCAATGGCCTTTTCCCCACTATGACCAAAGGGCGGGTTGCCAATATCGTGCGCCAGGGCCGCAGCGGCAACAATGGCCCCAAAATCGTTGAAATGGTATCCATGAACCTCACCGAGATGGGGGTACTTGGACAAAATTTCCTGTCCGGCAATCCTACCCAAGCTTCTGCCAACCACTGAAACCTCAAGGCTGTGGGTAAGCCGGGTATGCACAAAATCCTTCTTGGACCCCACATGGATGGGCATCGGAATCACTTGCGTCTTATCCTGAAGGCTCCTAAAAGCTGAAGAAAAGATGATCCGGTCATAGTCGACCTCAAAACCCAAACGTGTTTCTTTCTGCTCTTTGCGGAGTCTTTTGTTAACATCCCCCTGTCGTTTCAAGGAAAGTAGCCGTTCCCAGTCCATATCATATTATTGGCGCAATATACATCCAACGCTAGGTATACTCCAAGAATACTCAATTTCATTCAAACAATAAACCATAAGGAGTTCAAAGTTTAATGATTACTTAAACTTAGCATTACGTCTAAGACATGTAGTTAAGCAACTTTTGGAGCGGATTTCTTACGGTTATTAGTTTTTGTCGACTATGATTTGAAGTCCTTAGCTACCTCTCACGAGGTAGCTTTTTATTTTCGGGCCTTAATATAACACTAAAACAACGTTTACTTAACATTAAGTACGGTTATTTGCGGCGACAAAAACAAGTACCGTAATGAATTCTAGAAAGTTAGCCATTATTGGCTTTACTCTACTTTTTTTATTTGTGCCCTTTTCCCGGGCTCAGGAAATAAACTCTTCATCTTTCGGAAAAGGATTGTTCAATATTGTGGGCAAGGACAGCAGTTGGACAATGAAAATAGGAACCAGAATGCAAATTTTGGCCATTGCGGATTGGAGCAACGATGACAATGATGGCTTTGGAAATCCGGAACAGAATTTTTTGGTTCGAAGGGCGAGGTTAAAGTTTGATGGATTCGCATATACCCCAAAGCTTAAGTACAAGATTGAACTTGGGCTTTCCAATCGTGATATCTCTGGAGGATCTGAATTCACCCGAAATACGCCCAGGTATATTTTGGATGCCGTGGTTATGTGGAATTTCTACCAAAACTTTGAACTGTGGTTTGGACAGACCAAGTTACCTGGAAATATTGAACGGGTGATTTCCTCTGGCAATATGCAACAGGTAGATCGTTCCTTGGTGAACAGTCGGTTCAATATAGACCGGGACATTGGTTTTCAATTGAGGCACCATTTCAACATTGGTCCAAATTTTCTGGTAAGGGAAAAACTGGCGTTCTCCCAAGGAGAAGGTAGAAATATCACCGAAGGCAATCTAGGAGGGCATCAATATACGGGAAGGTTGGAACTATTGCCATTTGGAAAATTCAAAAACAAGGGAGATTACAGCGGAAGCGACCTGGCAAGGGAACCTAAGCCAAAATTGATGTTGGCTGCCACCTACGACATCAATGCCGACGCCGTTAAAACTAGGAGCAATCTGGGCTCCTATATGTTCAACGATACCGGGTTTTATGAGACGGACATCAATACCCTATTCGTGGACCTTATGTTCAAGTACAATGGGTTTTCCCTTATGGGTGAATATGCAAAGCGTGATGCCGATGCTCCCATTGCATTAAACTCCGATGGAACAGAAACAGGAGATGTGGTACAAGTTGGTTCTGGACTGAACCTACAAACAGGCTATCTTTTAAGAAAAGACTGGGAAATCTCAGGAAGGTATACAACAATAAAGCTGGACCAGAATATAACTGGAAGAAACCCAGAACAACAATATACTTTGGGCTTGTCCAAATATATTGTGGGCCATAAATTGAAAGTACAGACAGATTTGAGCTATTTGAACGTACAAAATGGAACTGATGAATTGATGTACAGACTACAATTGGACGTACATTTTTAAAAAATAACCTTTACGTAACCTAACGATAGGGCATTCTCTTGATATTTGAACAATTTTTTGAAATTTAACAATGGACAATATTTATCTTTTAATAATGGTTGCTTTGGCGGTGCTTGCCATTGCCGACCTGGTTGTTGGTGTAAGCAATGATGCCGTCAACTTCCTGAATTCAGCCATAGGGTCCAAGGCTATTTCATTTAGGACCATAATGATTGTGGCAAGCATCGGCATTGCATGTGGTGCTATTTTTTCAAGTGGCCTGATGGAAGTTGCTCGAAAAGGCATCTTCAATCCAGGTGAGTTTTATTTTGACGAGATCATGTTCATTTTCATGGCCGTCATGATCACGGATATCCTGCTTTTGGATTTTTTCAACACACTTGGGATGCCCACATCTACCACAGTCTCCATTGTTTTCAATTTATTGGGTGCCGCCGTTGCCATGGCATTCCTGAAAATTGGTGACGAAGGCGGTAATTTCACCGATGTAATCCAATATATAAACACGGACAAAGCGTTGAGCATTATCACTGGTATCCTATCCTCCGTGGTCATTGCATTTACTATTGGGGCATTTGTGCAATGGGTCTCAAGAGTTCTACTCTCATATGATTTTCTTAAAAAACCAAAATGGGTCGGGGCCATCTTTGGAGGTGCCGCACTTTCGGCCATCACCTATTTTATTCTTTTAAAAGGAATTAAAGGGACCCCGTTTGCCGAACAGACCTATGATTTCATTGGAGGTGTTAAAATCAAGGATTTTCTCGAAACAGAGGTGTATCAAATCGTTGTGGTCAACTTTGCACTGTGGTCATTGATATCCTATTTGTTCATCAAATTTGCCAATTCCAACATATACAAGCTTATTATTGGAGTGGGCACTTTTGCCCTGGCATTGGCCTTTTCTGGCAACGATTTGGTCAACTTTATTGGAGTACCCATTGCTGCTTGGCAATCGTACGAGGCCTGGATTGCATCAGGTGTCCCCGCTTCTGAGTTTAGCATGGAGGTACTTTCCGAAAAAGTAGAGACTCCCACGCTTTTACTTTTCTTATCCGGAATTGTAATGGTCGTTACCTTATGGCTCTCCAAAAAAGCCCGTTATGTAGCCGACACGGAGATTAACCTTTCAAGAGAGGGTGATGCCAAGGAAAGGTTCCAACCAAATTTTCTGTCAAGAGGACTCGTTCGGTTCTCCATTGCGGTTTCCGTTTGGTTCAGCTCCATCGTTCCCAATTCCTGGAAACACGCCATCGACAAAAGATTCCAAAAACCAGTAATAACACTTTCAAAGGACAAGGTTCTACAATTGCCGGCATTCGATATGGTAAGGGCCTCGGTGAACCTAATGGTAGCGAGCGTATTGATTTCCATAGCTACCTCCATGAAATTGCCCTTGTCCACAACATATGTAACCTTTATGGTGGCCATGGGCACATCCTTGGCAGATAGGGCTTGGGGTGCCGAAAGTGCCGTGTATCGGGTCGCTGGTGTACTCAATGTCATTGCGGGATGGTTTAGTACGGCGATCATTGCCTTTATAGCCTCCGGAACCGTACTTGCGCTGATAAGTTTTGGAAAAGGGGCGGCGATAGCCATTCTCCTGTTCGCCGCAGTACTTTTATTGATTAGGAACTATGTGTCCTACAACAAAAAAACAAAAGAAATTAAGGCCGAGGATCGCCTAAGAAAAGCGGAAAGCAGTTCCATTCAAGGTGTAATTGAAGAAAGTGCTGCGAACATTGCCAATGTTGTAAAGCGAAGCAACAAGATTTATTCGAATTCTATCAACGGATTGGCCAAAAAAGATCTTGACCTGTTGAAGAAGAATAAAAAACAGGGCAACAAACTTGCCATGGAGATTGAGGATCTTCGGGAGCATACCTTCTACTTCATCAAAAATCTGGAGGAAGCCCATATTGGTGCCAGTAATTTTTATATAAATGCCATGGCCCATTTGACGGACATGTCCCAATCGCTCGAATATATTGGTAAGGTTAGCTATAACCATGTCAACAATAACCACAAAAAGCTTAAATATAACCAAATCAAAGAGTTGAAGGAAATTGATCTTAAGCTCGAGGAAATATTTGACAATGCCCAGAAAGCGTTCGAAGAAAAATCCTTTGAACAAATTGGGGCCATTTTGAGCTCAAAGCAGGAGCTCTATGATTTGGTATCCCAAAAAATAGACATCCAGGTTGCCAGAACCAGGGCCGAGGAATCCAGTCCAAAGAACACTACCCTGTATTTTTCCCTTTTGTTGGAGACCAAGGATTTGATGACCGCCATGATGAATCTTTTGGAGCAGTATTACCGTGAACACGACAGCACCGTGGAACCGGCACGGGTAGAAAGAAAGTAACACAACCGGAACTTTGTGTACTTTTGTTTCCATGCGGAACATTCTCTGTCTATCATTTTTGATTTTCTGTGGAGGCAATCCATTGTATTCCCAGAAAATCACCCCAACCGATTTATTGGACAGTACCATAGCCTTTCATGACCCCAATGGGCAATGGAAGGCTTTTAAGGGCTCGTTCAAGGTTTTGATGAAAACGCCCAATTCCAGCGACCGATTGAGTGCCATTTCCATGGACCATCCAGGGCGAACATTTGAATTGAATGTGGAAAAGGATGAGACCGTTTACAGCTACGTATTCGATGGTGAACGCTGCACGACAACCCTCAATGGGTCCTCACAGATTTCCGAAGAGGATAGAAAAACCCATAGGTTGACCTGCGATAGGGGTAAAATGATGCGCAACTACTATACCTATCTCTACGGTTTGCCCATGAAACTAAAGGACCCTGGAACCTTACTGGACCCTAATGTACATACAAGAAAGTTTAAAGGGAAGGAATATTTGGTGCTGAAGGTGAACTATGATGAAACGGTCGGCAAAGATGTTTGGTATTTTTACTTCGACCCCAATACATATGCCATGGAAGTGTACCAGTTTTATCATGAAGAGGCGAAAAATGATGGTGAATACATCCTTTTGGAAGGGTTGGAAGAAATCAATGGTATCAAAATGCCAAAGGTGAGGTCTTGGTATGTAAACAACAATGATGCCTATCTGGGCACCGATCACTTGCAAAAATAAAAAGATGAGATTCATTTTAAAGTGCTTACCCGTCATTGCCCTACTCTTTGCCAACATTTCACTCCAAGCACAACACAAGGAAAAAGAGTGGATGCTCGGTCCCTTCCATAGACCCCAAAATGCAAAGCCCATACTCCAGAAAGATGCTGCCTCGCGGTTTACGGATCCCATCACGGGTGAAGATGTCCATTGGGAATCCATGGCCACTTTTAATCCGGCGGCCATCATAAAAAACGATACCCTATTTGTGCTTTATAGAGCCGAGGAAAAATTAGGGGAACAGGAAATTGGTGGACACCGTTCCAGAATTGGAATGGCCACTTCGGTGGATGGTCTTGTTTACAACAAAAAAGCGGTCCCTGCATTTTATCCCGCAGAAGATGACCAAAAAAAGAATGAATGGCCTGGAGGTGTGGAAGACCCACGTATCGTGGAAACCGAAGATGGGCTGTACGTGCTGACCTATACGCAATGGAACCGGAAAGTTCCTCGGTTGGCAGTGGCCACTTCAACCGATTTGATGAATTGGGAAAAACATGGCCCTGCATTTCAAAAACATAGGGAAGGTGTCTATTTAGATCGGGAGACAAAATCTGGTGCCATTATCACCCAACTCAAGAATGGAAAACTTGTAGCGGCCAAAATCAATGGTAAATATTGGATGTACTACGGCGTGCCCCATATTTGGTTGGCCAGTTCTGAAAACTTGGTGGACTGGGAGCCCATTGAGACCTATGAGGGAACTTTAGCGCCTGTTTTGAGTCCAAGACCTGGATATTTTGATTCGTGGTTGGTGGAAGCAGGCCCTCCACCCCTGCTCACCGATGAAGGCATTGTGATGCTCTATAATGCAGGTAATTCGCAGAACATAGGTGTTTCCCATTTGGGCAACAGGGTCTATACCGGGGGACAGGCCCTCTTTGATGCCCAAGAGCCTTGGAAATTGCTCGACCGGGGAGATGCGCCTTTCATTAAGCCAGAACTTCCTTTTGAAAAATCTGGCCAGTACAAGGATGGAACCACCTTTTTGGAAGGTTTGGTGCGCTTCAACGGGCAGTGGTATCTCTATTATGGCACAGCGGACAGCATGGTGAGTGTCGTAACCGCCAAATAATGGCATTCAGGTAAGCTTTACCTATAAAAATTCATCTCGTCCATATACAGCCAAACGCTTTCCGAAAGAAGTGGCCTTATATTTTTTCCTTTTTTGTGCTGACTTCTTATGAAGGTGGATGATATTTCCATAATTGGTGCGTCCACCTTGGAAATCTTTGGGTGTCCCTCAAATTGATGGTCAACGGCTCCCTTCGAAATTCGGGGGTACACATAGATGGGATAGAGTTCCAAAATGGCCTCATAATTTTTCCATTTGTGAAAGCTCTTCAGGTTATCCTCGCCCATGATCAGTGCAAACTCATGCTGTTCCCCATATTGCTCATACAAATGGGTTAAGGTATCCACGGTATAATTGGGTTGGGGCAAGTCAAACTCGACTTTGCTGGGTTTCAGTTTGGGGTAATCCTTAACGGCTTCATAGACCATTTGGTAACGATGGTGATCATCCAACAGGGACTGTTTGGTTTTGAATGGACTCTGTGGTGTGATGACGAACCATACCTCATCCAAATCGGAAAACTCAACCATGTGGTTGGCGATGACCAAATGACCTATGTGTATGGGGTTGAAGGTTCCAAAAAACAGCCCAACTTTTTTCATTGATCTATTCCTCTTCTTGCTTGGGAATGTTTACACCCAAAAAATCGGCCACCAATTGGTGTGCTTCTTTAAGGGCTACATCGAGATTGTAGTTTTTTATGACTTTGTCAAATTGTGGTGCTGTGGCAAGCTCCACGGAAGCCTTGGCCACGCGCATGTTTATCTTGTCATCGCTTTCCGTGCTCCGCTTCTTCAATCGTATCTTGAGTTCATCCACACTGGGAGGTTTCACAAATACCGCCAGTGTACGCTCCGGGTATTTTTTCTTTATGCGCAGCCCCCCAACCACATCAATATCAAAAATAACGTTCTTTCCATCGGCCCAGAGGCGTTCCACTTCACTTTTTAAGGTGCCATAAAAATTGTCCCTATACACCTCTTCCCATTCCAAAAAATCACCCTTTTTTATATGGTTTTTAAACTCCGAAATGGACATGAAGTAGTAATTGACCCCATGTTTTTCCTTTCCCCTTCGGGGCCGTGAGGTGGCAGAAACGGAAAATGCCAGGTTCAGTTCGGGCTGGTCCAACAAATACCTGACCAGAGTGGTCTTTCCACTACCGGAAGGGGCCGAAAAAATGATGAGTTTTCCTCCCTCGGTCATAATACATTGAGCATTTGTTCCTTGATCTTTTCCAGTTCGTCCTTCATTTGCACCACCAATTGCTGCATGGGCGCATAATTGGCCTTGGAGCCAATGGTATTTATCTCCCTACCTATTTCCTGAGCGATAAAACCAAGTTTTTTTCCATTGGAATCGGCAGAATGTAAGGTATTCTCAAAATAATCCAGGTGATTGGCCAACCGCACTTTTTCCTCAGTAATGTCGTACTTCTCCAGATAATAGGTCAATTCCTGTTCAAATCGATTGGCATCGACCTCCACTTTCAAATCGGCGACTGCTTTATCAAGTCTTTCCCTGATTGTTCCCAGACGCTCCGGATCCAATTCCTTGATTTCTACGAGCAAATCGTTCAAATTTTTAATACGCTGCACAAAATCCTTTTCCAAAACCTTCCCTTCCTCACTGCGGAAATCATCTATTTCCATAAGCGCCTGTTCCATGGCCTTTTTTATGGCTTCGTACTCATCGGCATCCATATCGTCCTTATCCGTTTTTAAGGTGTCTGGCATGCGAAGCGCAAGTTCTAGCAATTTGAGGTCATCTCCCTGGGCGATTTGGGACAATTGTTCCATATATTTTTTGACCACGCCCTGATTAATTTCCGCTGTGGTCTCCTCCCCAGTGATCTCCACATAGAGTCCGAAATCCACTTTGCCCCGGATCAAGGTATCTGCTATCATTTTGCGCAGTTCCAGCTCCTTTTCACGGTAGGATTGAGGCATTCTGGCATTGATGTCCAAGCTTTTGCTATTGAGCGATTTAAGCTCTACGGTAATTTTTTTGGAAGGCAATTGAACCACATGTTTTCCAAAGCCGGTCATGGATTGTATCATAAAGAATGATAAATTTTGTCAAAGGTAACCAAAATAGCTCATGGCAAGGGTTGACGGCTGTCCGCCCATTATCAAAACTTTTAATCGAGCTCCCTTACCCAAATATTCCTATAGCTCACCCGGCTATTGTCCCGATGGTCCTGTAGCACTATTGGTCCCTTACCGTGCGCTTGGTATGTCGGCCAACCGATATATTCTGTTGGACCTTCAAGCTCGAAATGGTCCTGTATAAGCAACCCATTGTGAAGCACTGTCATAGTAGCCGGTTTGGTTAGGTTTCCTCCCCTACTAAATTGTGGGGTATGGAATATAATGTCATAGGTATTCCATTCTCCCGAGGGCACCGAAGCCATGGCCAAGGGAACACTTTGCTTGTATATTGAGCCTACCTGGCCATTTACGTAGGTGTCATTGTCATTGTTGTCCAATACCTGCACTTCGTATCGTTTTTGTAGAAAAACTCCGCTGTTGGCCCTGCTCTGGCCCTGTCCGTTCACTTCCTTGGGGGATCTCCATTCCAAATGCAACTGGACACTTCCAAAATTTCTTTTGGTCTGGATGTCACCGCTCTTGTCCCTCACCGTCATGCTGCCATCATTGTTCAGATGCCATTTGGCCTCCGTACTATCAACAGCACTGATCCATGCATCTAGGTCAGTGCCATCAAAAAGCACAAGGGCATCGCTGGGTGGTGCTCCATTTTTTCCCGGAACAACTTTGGGGGGAATCGGTTCGTAGGCCTCGGTTGCTTCCGGGTTGGTCGGTTCCTTTTCCTGGGCACAAAGAAATCCGAAAGCCCCCATAAAAAATGCCAATGAAATGATATTTGTTCTGGTCATATCCTAATTTTTTCGATTTTAAGGTTGATGTTTGGTGGGTATTTTTATAGTCCCAATATTCTTTTAAGCTGTTCGGAATCGATTTCCGCACCGGCAAAATCATCAAAAGTTTTTGTGGTTGCCTCAATTATATGATCTTGGATGAACTTTGCTCCTTCCCTGGCACCCTGTTCAGGACTTTTGATGCAGCATTCCCATTCCATAACAGCCCAAACATCGCACCCATACTGCGTAAGTTTGGAAAAAATGGTCTTGAAATCGATTTGTCCATCCCCAAGCGAACGGTATCTTCCAGCCCTATCGCCCCAGTCGTTGTAGCCCCCAAAAGCACCTTTTTTTCCAGTTGGATTGAATTCCGAATCCTTGACATGAAAGGCCTTGATAAACTCGTGGTAATGGTCAATGTATGCTATATAATCCAATTGTTGCAAAACAAAATGACTGGGGTCGTACAGAATGTTGACCCTTTTATGGTTGCCTGTGGCCTCCAAGAATCTTTCAAAAGTATCACCATCGTGCAGATCCTCTCCGGGATGGATCTCATAGCAAACATCTACCCCTTCCTTATCAAAATGATTCAGTATGGGCATCCATCTTTTGGCCAGTTCCCCAAATCCCATTTCCACCAAACCAGCAGGTCGCTGTGGCCAGGGATGGGCTGTGTGCCAAAGCAACGCCCCAGAAAAAGTGGCGTGGGACTTTATTCCCAGTCTTCTGCTTGCAGTGGCCGCCTTTTTTACGGTTTCAATCGCCCATTTTGTTCTTTCCTTAGGTTTGCCCTTTAGGGCATCAGGGGCAAAATTGTCGAACATAATATCGTATGCAGAATGTACGGCCACCAATTGTCCCTGTAGGTGTGTTGACAGCTCGGTGATCTCCAGTCCATAAGAGTTTATCTTTCCTTTGAGCTCATCGCAGTAATCCTGGCTTTCGGCGGCTTTGTCCAGGTCGATCAGGAATGTCTCCCACGTGGGAATCTGAATGCCTTTATAACCCAGGTCGGCAGCCCATTTACACATTCCGTCCAACGAGTTGAAGGGGGGTTGATTGTCCACAAACTGGGCCAGAAATACGGCTGGTCCTTTTATTGTCCTCATTAAATTTGGTTTTAGGTTTGGGTAGATCCGCAAATAATTACGAATTATCCCATATATTTAAGAAAAATCTACGATTCTTTGCCCCAATCGTAGCAAAACATAAATATAACCATTCGTTAATAATTAGTGTGTTATAAATCTTCTTAAATACTACTTATGGAAAATGCTTCCGCCCGAAATCTTTGGGGCGATTTTTTAGACAAACACTTGGAGTTCGCCTCCGAAGATGCTCCGAAGGTGTTTCATTTTTGCGATAACGAAAAAGATGCCAATACCTGTGCCGATTTGGTCTGCAAAGACATAAAGAGGGCCACTTCACATTCGCTCCTGGGCTTGCAACACAGGCATGAGGAACTTCCCAGAATCGGGGATTTTGCCGTTGTGACCGATTGGTCGGGAAAGGCTAAATGCATTATTCGGACCACATCGGTAAGGTTGGTTCCCTTTTTCAGCATTCGGGAAGAACATGCCCGTTTGGAAGGGGAGGGCGACAAAAGTCTGGAGCATTGGAAAAAAACCCATTGGGACTACTATACCCGGGAACTATCCGCGTTTGGTAAAATCCCAAGGGAAAGCATGATCATTGTTTTTGAGGAGTTTGAAAATCTCTTTCAAAAATAATGGCCGCCCTTCGGGCGACCATCATCCTTCATGATTTATTGTAAGGTGGTTAATCCAAGTTTATCCAAACATTCCCTTTTTTATGGGAAGCCACAGTGCCCTCAATAAAGTTCAGTCCACGGACCCCATCCGTTATTGTTGGGAATTCCCCGTCGTTATATTCCTGTCCTCTTATGGCTTTGGAAACGCCTAGGTAAATGTTTGCCATGGCATCGAAAATACCTTCGGGATGACCGGGAGGCAACTTGGAGCCATCCAAGGAAAGTTTGGAGTTGTATTGATGACCCGGTTTGTATACCTGCAAAGGTTCAGGGTCGTTCAGTTTGTATAGATAATTGGGATTCTCCTGTTCCCATTTCAGTCCTCCCTTATCACCATAAATGGCAATGGATAGATTGTTTTCCTCTCCTGTTGCGACCTGGCTTGCCCTAATGATGCCCTTTACATGTTTCCCCATACGGATGAGCACGGTACCGTCCATGTCCATCTGGTTGTCGTCATATAGGTAGTTGAAGTCACAAAGCAGTGACTCAACCTGCAATCCAGTGGTGAACTCTATCATATTGAAGGCATGCACACCTATGTCGCCCATGCAAGAACTGATGCCCGCCTTTTTGGGATCCAAGCGCCATACTGTGGAACGTTTTTCCTTATCATGGATAATAGGGTTCATCCATCCTTGGTAGTATTGCGCATCCACTTTGTGGATTTTGCCGATTGCGCCTTCCTTGATCATTTCGCGCATTTGGCGCACCATGGGATAACCGGTATAGGTATGGGTGACCGCAAAAACAGTCCCCGCCTTCCTCAACGTGTCCCGCAATATTTTGGCCTCCTCATAGGTGGTGGTCATGGGTTTTTCACAGATGACATGGAACCCGTTTTCCAAAAGCTTTTTTGCCATGGGAAAGTGCAAAAAATTTGGGGTAAGTATGGAACAAACTTGTATGCGTTCTTCTTTTGGAAGTTTTAGCTCCGCTTCAACCAGGGCATCAAGATCGCCATAGATGCGGTCAGTGGGAATATCAATCTCCTTTGCAAATTTGATGCTTTCCTCGTATACCGCATTGAAGACACCTCCCGTGATTTCATAGTTGTCGTTTATGAAAGCGGCTATCCTGTGAAGCACACCTATCAATGAATCGCCTCCACCTCCAAGTATTCCCAGTCTGATTTTTTTCGGCATTGTTCTATTCTTTGTATTCTATTTCTTCGTTTTTAAAGAGCATGGCAAAAAGCACAAGCACAACTGCGGCAAAAATAGCGGGGAACGTCCAAATATTGATCCATTCGTGCGCATTTTCCGATACGGAGTAGGAATCTGTGATTTTTCCGGCCACCCAAAATCCTATGAGCATGCCCACACCATATGTGGCCAAGGTAATTAGGCCTTGTGCAGCGCTTTTGTATTTTTCGCCGGCTTTGGAGTCGGTATAGATCTGCCCTGAGACGAAAAAGAAATCGTAGCAGATGCCATGAAGGGCTATTCCTATCAGCAGCATAAATGCAAGTTCGCCTGCATCCCCATAAGCAAACAATAGGTAACGGACCGTCCAAGCAAGCATTCCTGCCAAAATGGTCATCTTAAATCCAAACCGTTTGAAGAAAAAGGGCAATAAGAGCATAAAGAGTACTTCAGAAATTTGTCCGATGGTCATTTTGCCCGCTGGATTGGTCACACCGATCTCACCAAGAAACTGTCCTGCATGTTGATAATAAAATGCCAAAGGGATGCAGATGAGAATGGAGGCCAGGAAAAAAATCAAGAAGTTGCGATCTTTAAGCAATTTAAGCGCATCCAATCCCAAAATATCGGAGACCGAAACCTTATCTCCCCTTGATGACCTGGGAGGGGTTTTGGGTAGCGTAAAGCTAAACAGGCCAAGCAGGGCCGATGCCCCGGCAACCATCAGAAAGGTGTTTTTGAGCAAGCCTTCGGCAACTCCCACCTCACTGTCCCAACCAAAGTAGCTTATGGCCAGTCCGGCCACGATCCATCCGATTGTGCCAAAAACCCGTACAAAGGCAAATTCCTTGGAAGGGTCCTTCATTTGGTTGAATGCCACAGCGTTTACCAAGGCCAAGGTTGGCATATAAATGATCATGTAACCCAAAACGTAGGGATAGAACGCCCCAAAATCCACAGCGTTCGCCAATTGATACATTAGGACCGCCCCTATCAAATGGGAAATTCCCAAAATACGCTCTGCATTGAAGTAGCGGTCTGCTATCAACCCAATAATGAACGGAGCAATGATGGCGCCCCAGGATTGGGTGGAATAGGCCATGGCGATTTCTCCTGCGGAAGTTTTCAATGTGTTGGGCAAATAAATGCCCATGGTTACAAACCATCCACCCCAAATGAAGAATTCCAAAAACATCATAAGGGAGAGTTGAAACTTCGTTGTTAAATTCATGGTGTCAATTTAGTAGTTAGTTGATTATCGTTTGTAAAAGATATAATCCAAAGGTTCGGGGGCAAGGCCGGCGGACCTGAAATCCGTCAAAATCTGTCCCCTGTGATGGGTGGAATGGTTCACAATATGATAAAGGATGTCCTTCAGCTCATTGGCAAAAATCCTTCCTTCACTGTTTTCATAATCCACACGCTTGGCAAAATCATCTGTATTGGTAATGATCTCAAATGATGTTCTTTGATTGTCATAGTGCATATCGCCCCACAGGGCCACATCGTGCACCTGCCATACATCCACCTTTGTTGGGTTGCCCAGGATCCTTTGGTTCCAAACAAGGTGTGCGTTCAAAATATGGCTGAAAAGCTGCACGCTCTTCTCGGGAATCCTTTCCAGGGAAGTGCACTGCTCGATCAGTTTTTTGTTGCAATAAAAGTTGTAATCGAAGAGCTGCTGTAAAAATGCCTTCATCTACCCTCTCAAATTATATGGGTTAATCCAATATCTTTTCCAAAAGCCTTTTGGTTGCCAATATTCCCTCTTCCTCGCTCAGTTCGCTGCCTTCATATTCCACACCCACAAAACCGGAGTACCCTGATTCCAAAACAATCTCCATAATTCTCGGATAATCCACTCTGGTTTCATTCCCTTCCTCATCAAAACTATAGGACTTTGCACTTACTCCTTTGGCGTAGGGCATCAACTCCCTTGTGCCTTCATATCTATCATACTCTTCCAAACACTTTGATTCGTAGTAAGACCCGTCTTCCCTTTTGATGCAGAAATTGCCGAAATCGGGCAAGGTGCCGCAGTTGTCCATGCCGACTTTTTGCATTACTTCGGCCAAAAGCTGGGCATTGGAAGATGGTCCCCCGTGGTTTTCAACAATAATGTTGATGTTCTTGCCCTTGGCATAGCTGGCCAATTGGGTTAAACCAGCGACAGATGTGGGTATCCAAACCTCTGGATCCTTGCTCCCGTTCAAGTTTACCCGAATGGAATGACATCCCAATGCAGCGGCAGCATCGACCCATTTGTAATGGTTTTCAACAGCTTCTTTTCTTTTGGTTTCGTCCTCTACAGCGATGTCCCCTTGGCCATCAATCATTATTAGAAGGTTTGTGAGCCCGTATTTCTCGCTTTCCGCCTTGCTCTTTTCTACCCAATTGTTCATGGCCTCTTCGGAAAAATCCTGTGCTTGAAGTTCCTTGTAGTAAAGGGCACTGACATACTCCAGGCCCTCAAAGCCCCATTGGCTTGCCTTTTCCGCAAAAGTGTATGGGTCCACGCCATCATCAAAAATCATTTTGTGCATCGACCATTGGGCCAAAGAAAGTTTAATATCGGGTTTGGACTGTTCCATGGCAACTTCCTCTTCGGCAGTCTCATCTGCAGTTTCTTTCTTGGAATTTTGTTTGCAGGAATGAAATCCAAAAAGAACCACTGTCATTATTACTGCAATACTTTTCTGTGCTAAGCCTTTACTGGCCATATCTTTAGTGTTATTAGGTTGATTTGATATAGAATTCAAAAACTACAACGTTATAGTGCCGAATTCTCAATAAACATAGGGTTTAAATGTAGAAAATTAATTTAATAATTAATACATTTAGGAATTAAACAATTCGCATAAATGAACAAATTTTATTACAACGAGGAGCAGGATTCCTATGATGCCATTGTGGTTGGAACGGGTATCAGTGGAGGCTGGGCCGCCAAGGAACTTTGTGAAAATGGACTGAAGACTTTGGTATTGGAAAGAGGGCCCATGGTAAAGCACCGTGAAGACTATCCGACAGCCCACAAAGACCCTTGGGATTTCCCCCATGCAGGTGAACTTCCCGCAGAAAAAGCTACACGGCAAGAAAAACAGGCCAGGACAGGGTACACCGTTAGGGCACCCCATAACTTTTGGTTTGTGGATGATATCGACCATCCTTACAATGAAACCAAGCGTTTTGACTGGATGCGCGGATACCATGTAGGTGGGCGTTCCATCATGTGGGGTAGACATAGTTATCGTTGGAGTGATCTAGATTTTGAGGCAAACAAGAACGACGGTATTGCCGTGGATTGGCCGGTAAGGTATAAGGATATAGCACCGTGGTACGACCGGGTGGAAAGTTATATCGGTGTGGCCGGGGAGACCTTGGGCCTGCCACAATTGCCAGATGGTGTATTTGAGCCCATGATGGAACTAAACTGTTTGGAGCAACATGTGCGTGAGCAGGTGGCCGAACACTTTGATGGCCGTGTGGTCACAGCTGGTCGTGTGGCCCACATAAACAGTGACAAAAAATTTGAAGGTGATGCAAGGTCCCGTTGCCAGTTCAGGAACCGATGTATTCGGGGATGTCCTTTTGGGGCCTATTTCAGCAGTGTTTCCTCCACATTGCCTGCCGCTGAAAAGACCGGGAACATGACGCTCCGAACAGATTCCATTGTTCACGAGGTAATCTATGATCCAAATACCAAAAAGGCTACTGGCGTCAAAGTCATAGACCGGGAAACAAAGGAAGAATTCGAATTTAAGGCGAAGGTGATTTTCCTTTGCGCATCTGCAATCGCTTCTACAGCGATCTTGATGCAATCGAAATCCGACAGGTTCCCCAATGGTTTGGGCAACGATTCTGACCAATTGGGAAGAAACATCATGGATCACCATCTGAATGTCGGAGCTTCGGGAAAATATGATGGCTTTGAGGATAAATTTTATAAAGGCAGAAAACCGAACGGGGTCTATATTCCCAGGTTCAGAAATCTTGGAGGCAGTTCCAATACGGATAGGTTCATTAGAGGCTATGGATATCAGGGTGGTGCCACCCGCAACAACTGGGAGGATATCATTGCTGAGACATCGCACGGAAAAGAATTGAAAGATGCCATACTAAAGCCTGGTAGCTGGAACTTTGGTATAGGCGGATTTGGTGAGGTGTTGCCTTATGAAGATAACCGAATGACCCTGGACTATGATAAATTAGATCAATGGGGATTGCCCACGGTAACTTTTGATGCCGAGCTTAAGGACAATGAATGGAAAATGCGGGAGGATATAAAAGAACAGGCAGTGGAAATGCTTGAAAAAGCTGGTCTGAGAGACGTCAAGCCTCACGACAATCCAGGGGCACTTGGGCTTGGAATCCACGAAATGGGAACTGCCCGCATGGGATTAAATCCTAAAACCTCAGTGCTCAATGGATACAATCAGGTACATACCTGTAATAACGTGTATGTAACGGACGGGGCCTTTATGACCTCGGCGAGCTGTGTCAACCCCTCGTTGACCTATATGGCCTTTACGGCAAGGGCGGCAAACCATGCAGCCCAGGAACTTAAAAAAGGAAATTTATAATGGAAAGAAGATCTGCACTAAAAAATATGGGCTTGGCATTTGGTTATGCCGTTGCCACCCCAACGCTTCTGGGAATTCTGCAGGGCTGTGAAAAGAAACCCAATTATGCTGAATGGATCCCCAGTTTCTTTGAAAAGGACAAAGGTTACGCCCTCGCGCAGACCCTTGATGTCATTCTGCCAAAGACCGATACCCCCTCGGCCACCGAAATGAACGTCCATGTTTTTATCGATGCCTTTATCAATGAGGTTTTTCCAAAGGAACAGCAAGATTTTGTGAAGATGAAAATGGATAGGTTTTATGATAAAGTTTTAGCCGATTCTGGCAAAGAAACCTTGATGGATGTGAAAGCGGAAGATATTGAGCCGACTTTAAAGGCTTATTTGCTAAAACGTTCGGACGAGGAGGAGGAAGCACAAATAGAAAGTATCAATAGCTATATGGAAGCTGTTATGCAAGGGGGCGAAGCTGCTTTGGATGACGATGTGGCCCGTTTTTCATTTGCCACTGATCTAAGGAATATTGCCATTTGGGCCTATAAATCCTCAGAATATATTGGTGAAGAGGTTTTGGCCTATGCCCCTATTCCCGGCGAATACATAGCCTGTGGAGATGTTGATACGCTTACTGGCGGAAAAGACTGGTCTCCCTTCTATTAAACCTGGATACTCAGGAACAAAAAAGCCTCCAAATTGGAGGCTTTTTTGTTTGTTTCACTGAATCCGTACAAAATAAATACCTCGGAGGTCTTTCTTGTGGGGTGGGACTCTCCGAGGCATTAAAATCAATAAACACTATCACATACTAAAAAAATTCAGTACAAAACTATGATCCGCACATCAAGCAATCGTCATCTGCCTGACCTTCCTTGGCACGCGAGATCAATTCCTTCATTTCGGCTTCCGTCATTGGCCTAACATCCACCTCTTGTGGGCTCACCGGTGAGGTTTGCACGTCCAATGTCTTTGCCGTTGCAGCTTCCACTTCGGCCTCTGCCGCCACACTGATTGGAACTTCCTTCTTTTTGGTATTGTCCAATGTGAATTTAATGGCATCCACGGCCGCTTTGGTCCTCAGATAATACATTCCCGTTTTAAGGCCGCTTTTCCATGCGTAGAAATGCATTGAGGTGAGTTTGGAGTAGTTCGCATTTTCCATGAACAGGTTCAAGGATTGGCTTTGGTCGATGAAGTAACCGCGTTGCCTGCTCATATCGATAATATCTTTCATGCTGAGTTCCCAAACGGTTTTGTAGAGTTCCTTGATCTCATCCGGAATCACATCGATATGCTGCACGGAGCCATTGGCCCGCATCAGTTCCTGTTTAAGTCCTTCATTCCATAGGCCCAAACTCACTAAATCCTCCAAAAGGTGCTTGTTCACCACAATGAACTCTCCAGACAATACCCTTCGGGTATATATATTGGAAGTGTACGGTTCGAAGCATTCGTTGTTGCCCAAAATCTGAGAGGTGGAAGCTGTTGGCATGGGAGCCACCAATAGGGAGTTGCGCACTCCATGTTTTTTGATATCTTTTCGGAGCTTGCCCCAATCCCAGCGACCAGATAGTTCTTCATCCTTGATTCCCCACAGGTTGTGCTGAAACTCTCCCTGGGCAATGGGCGAACCTTTGTAACTGGAGTAAGGGCCTTCCTCTTTGGCCAGTTCCATGGAAGCGGTTACTGCGGCAAAATAGAGGGTTTCAAAAATTTCTTGGTTCAATTTCTTGGCCTCGTCGCTTGTGAACGGTAATCGTAACATGATAAAAGCGTCTGCCAATCCCTGCACGCCCAATCCAATGGGTCTGTGGCGCATGTTGGAGTTCTCGGCCTCCTTTACCGGATAGAAATTGCGATCTATGACCCGGTTGAGGTTTTTGGTGACCCGCTTGGTTACCCTAAAAAGTTCCTTGTGGTCAAACTCTCCCTTTTTAACGAACATGGGAAGAGCTATGGAAGCCAAGTTGCACACGGCCACCTCATCGTGCGAGGTGTATTCCAAAATTTCGGTACACAGATTTGAGGAACGTATGGTTCCCAGGTTCTTTTGGTTACTTTTTCTGTTGGCGGCATCTTTGTAGAGCATATAGGGTGTTCCCGTTTCAATCTGGGATTCCAATATCTTTTCCCAAAGCTCGCGTGCCCTTATGGTCTTGCGTCCTTTTCCTTCGGCTTCATACTTGGTGTACAGGGCCTCAAATTCCTCACTGTGTGAGCTGAACAGTCCAGGGCATTCGTTGGGGCACATAAGTGTCCAATCCCTATCGGCCTCCACTCTTTTCATGAACAAATCCGGAATCCACATGGCATAGAACAAATCGCGAGCGCGCATTTCCTCTTTTCCGTGGTTCTTTTTCAAATCCAAAAAGTCGAAAATATCGGCGTGCCATGGCTCCACGTAAATGGCAAAGCTGCCTTTTCTTTTTCCACCGCCTTGGTCCACATATCTGGCGGTATCGTTGAAAACGCGAAGCATGGGAACTATTCCGTTGGAAGTTCCATTGGTGCCGGCAATATAGGATCCCGTGGCCCTAACGTTATGTATGGACAGTCCGATTCCGCCGGCCGATTGTGAAATTTTTGCCGTTTGTTTGAGGGTGTCGTAAATACCATCTATACTGTCTTCCCTCATGGTCAAAAGAAAACAAGATGACATCTGCGGTTTTGGAGTACCTGAGTTGAACAGGGTGGGCGTAGCGTGCGTAAAGTATTTTTTTGACATCAACTCGTAGGTCTCGATGACAGCATCCAGGTCATCCAGATGGATTCCAACGGCCACCCGCATGAGCATATGTTGGGGACGTTCCGCAATCTTTCCATTAATCTTTAGCAGATAGGAGCGCTCCAGGGTCTTGAAACCGAAATAATCGTACCCAAAATCCCTGTTGTAGATGATGGTGGAATCCAATATGTCGGCATTTTCAGAAATCACCTTGTAGACCTCATCGGATAATAGGGGTGCTTTCTTTCCTGTTCTAGGGTTGATGTACTCGTACAAATCCTTCATGGCCTCTGAGAAGGATTTTTTGGTATTCTTATGCAGGTTGGAAACGGATATGCGGGCTGCCAGCTTTGCATAATCTGGGTGCGTGGTGGTCATGGTGGCGGCTATTTCCGCTGCCAAATTATCCAGCTCGGAGGTGGTTACCCCATCATAGAGACCTTCTATGACCCTCATGGCCACTTTTACGGGATCTACCAAATCGTTGAGCCCATAACAAAGTTTTCTGACCCTGGCCGTGATCTTGTCGAACATGATCGGCTCTTTTCTTCCGTCTCTTTTAATTACATACATACGCTACGAGTTTTTTTAGTTGATGTGCTTGTTGGTTATGCCATTTTGCATTTTGTAGCCAGTGGAAATCCACTGTTCGGTCAAGATCAATAACGCCTTGGGGCCCGGGTCGTTGGTCTTGTTAAAAATCTGCGTCGAAGCTTATTTTCTGTGAATCTACATCCTTCTCCTTGTTCAGCACTCCGGCTTTTTGATATTCCGATACGCGTTTTTCAAAGAAATTGGTCTTCCCTTGCAGGGAAATCATCTCCATAAAATCAAAAGGATTGGTGGAGTTGTAAACTTTATCGCATTGCAGTTCCACCAATAGCCTGTCGGCCACAAACTCAAGGTACTGGGTCATCAATTTGGCATTCATCCCAATTAGGCTCACCGGCAAGGATTCTGTTATGAACTCCCTTTCAATGTCCAGTGCATTTGTGATGATCTCTGTGATACGTTCCTTGGACACTTTGTTAACCAAATGGTTGTTGTGCAGGTGCACGGCATAGTCGCAGTGCATTCCCTCATCCCTTGAGATCAATTCGTTGGAAAAGGTAAGTCCTGGCATCAAACCGCGCTTCTTCAGCCAGAAAATGGAACAGAAGGCTCCAGAAAAGAAGATGCCTTCCACGGCGGCGAAGGCTATCAAACGTTCTGCAAAGCTTGGGGATTCTATCCACCTTAATGCCCAATCGGCCTTCTTTTTTATGGCAGGAAAGTTTTCAATGGCCTTGAACAATATGTTTTTTTCCTTTTCGTCCTTCACGTAGGTGTCGATGAGCAAGGAGTAGGTCTCTGAGTGAATGTTTTCCATCATGATCTGGAATCCATAGAAAAACTTGGCCTCGGAGTACTGCACTTCGTTCACGAAGTTCTCGGCCAAATTTTCGTTCACAATTCCATCAGAGGCCGCAAAAAAGGCGAGTATGTGTTTTATGAAATAACGCTCGTCGTCACTCAGCTTGGTGTTCCAATCAGCAAGATCCTGATGCAGGTCTATCTCCTCCGCGGTCCAAAAGCAGGCCTCCTGTTTTTTGTACCAATCCCATAAATCGTGGTGCTGTATTGGAAAAATTACGAATCTATCCTCGTTTTCTTGTAATATGGGCTCAACTGCTGCTGACATAATTGCGTGTTATAATGTTAATATTTTGGAAGGAAATTTCCCTGTGAACAGGGCTAACAAAGATTTAAAAATGTTATCAGACTATAAAGCCTGTTTTACCAAAACGGGAGCAAAGTTTTTAACACAATATGTTGAAATCTAAGGTGGCCAGTGATGTTCGTTGGGCTTTCGCAATTGAAAATGTTGGAAAGTTTTTTTTCCAATGATGAACAAGAAAAAAAAGACCAAAAAGTATATTCGAACATACTTCTTGGTCTTATCTATGAATGGGTATTACGCTCTAGGTTCTGTCAAGTCCCTATTACCAACCTGTACGGCCACTTCGTGTCTTGTCCATTACCAGGATATTGATGCTAGGTAGTTCCCCCGAAACCTAAAATCGGTCCTGTGCAATGGTCCGACCGAAGTTGTGTTTTACAAGCGGTTCCCATTAGTACTAGGAGATTGGTTGCTTCGGCCGTACGGTTCTTTGGTAATATGTTATGAACTTATCTTAGCGGGGATTGGTATAAACACTTGTTCTTATTGCAAAACCACCGCTGCCAAAATCAGGGTCACCACAAAAACGGCAAACAATATGACACATTTTCTCATAAGACTCCTTCTTTACACTAGTTTTCCTAGTTTGACGGTTCAAAGTTAACCAAGTGGGCGCCCTGCATTTTGTCCATTTGTATGGACGGTGCTGTTTTCTGTATAATCGGTTTTCTGGTTTTGGGCCATAGGCGGGCACTTTTTTAAATGGACGCGAATTCCATACCTTATTTAATGAATTCCACATGTTGTGCTTTTCCATCCAGTTATACGTGTAAAAGATCCATCAGCACATAATTTTGAAAACTGTATACATAATAATCCTAAATTTGAATGGAATTACCATTTTTTGAGGATGTTACAAGCGGTTATAGTCGATGATGAGGTAAAGGCCCTACAGAGCCTGAGTTGGGAATTGACCAACCTTAGTGATGAAGTGGACATAGTTGCTTCCTTTACCGATGCGCACGAGGCCTTAAAGTACTTGGAACACCACACGCCCGACTGTCTCTTCCTCGACATTGAAATGCCGGCAATGGACGGATTCCAGTTCATCAAAAACCTGAAAAACAAGAACTTCCCGGTAGTCATTACCACAGCATATAACCAATATGCGCTAAAGGCACTGAAAAATGAGGCCATAGACTACCTGCTCAAGCCCATTGACACGGACGACCTGGAGCTTACCATTGAAAAGATCAAAAAACATAACGCTAAGAACCTCACTGTTGAAAAACTGGAAAAAATCCTGTTGAACTTCAATGCGGAATCACACAGTAAAAAAATTACAATCAATACGGACGGCAAACTGGTTTTCCTGAACAGTGATGACATCTTGTATGCCGAGTCCGACGGAAACTATAGCACCATTTTTTTACGCGATGGACAAAAGATGCTGCTCACCAAAAAATTGAAAGAAGTAAACGCCCTTTTGCCAGACAACAGTTTCTTCAGAATCCACAACTCCTATATCATCAACCTTAACAAGATCAAGGAGTTCCTTAAAACGGACGGCTATGTGGTCCTCGAATCCAATCATAAAATCCCTGTTTCCCGGCAAAAAAAATCCGACTTTCTGGATATGCTGTAACTTCCCCCTCACCCGTGCTCAATATTGATTCTTTAATACAAACACACACCTTAATACAGCAAAAGATCTTTTCATCGGTCCTTTTCTTCCTGCTCGTCATTAATTTTAACCATGCCCAGCAAATTCCGGAGGCATTCAAGAGCAAAGCGGAAAAAGTGGTGAAAATGGGGCCAAAAACGTACTTGTCCCTGGATGAGGAACTCAAGGATGAAAAAAGGGACACTACCCTGCTCCGGTATTTTGCAAATAAGGCCAAGGAACAGAATTATCTTGAGGGCCAGGCCTATGCCCTAAACCAGATTGGCACCAAGTACCGAAACATCTCCCAATTTAAAAAGGCGGCCGACCTGCACGAGGAAGCCCTGCAATTATCGGAAAAAGCCAATAATACCGAGCTGAAGGTGCTCAGCCTGAACATGCTCGGGGTGGTGTACAGGCGCACGGATGCCATCAAAACGGCCCTGGACTACAACCAAAAGGCCTTGGAACTGGCAGAGCAAGTGGAGAACCCATCGCACCATATTAAAAGGAGCATCAACGTTTCGCTGAACTGTATAGGCAACCTCTACCAGACCCTGGAACAGTATGATCTGGCCATAATGCAATTCCGAAGGGCCCTTAAACTTGAGGAGGAACTTGGAAACAAGCTTGGGCTGGCCATAAACCATCAAAATATTGGGGATTGTTTGGAACAAAAGGGAGATCTGGAAGGAGCCCTGGAAAACTATCGAAAATCCTTGGCCTATAACGAGGAAATCAACTCGGACATAGGAAGGATAATCTGCAAGAACAGTCTGGCGCAAATCTATCTTAAGCAGGATATGCCCTATGCCGCACTGGTCCTGTTGGAACCCCTGTATGAACAAGTCAGGGAGGTCGGGGATTTTTTTGTGACTTCCTCGGTGTTCATCAACACCGGGTGGGCCCATACCGTTTTGGGCGAATATGACAAAGCAGAGCAGTTTATAAAGGAAGGACTGGAAATGGCACAAAACCATAACATGCCAAGTAATGTGCTCTATGGATTTCAAAAGCTTTCGGAGCTGGAAAGCAAAAGGGGCAACTTTAAAGAAGCCTACCAATACTACACAAAGGCGGATCAGCTTGATGAAGATATTTCGAGTTCCACCAACCTTAGGTATATGAGTGATATCATTGTTCGTTATGAAGCGGACAAAAAGAACAACCAGATCTCGGTATTGGCCAAGGAAAATGAGATTGTGCGTTTAAGGCTGAGGAAAAACCAGACCACCTTGCTGGTGAGTGCGCTTATTGTGGGGCTGGTAGCATCGATCTTATATATATTGTACCGACAGTACCAGAACAAGAATGAAAAAAGAGTGCTGACCTTGGAACAGAGCATGCTGCGCAGTCAGATGAATCCCCACTTCCTGTTCAATTCACTCAACTCCATCAAGCTCTACATCATCAACAACGAGCAAAAGAACGCGGTGCACTATTTGAACAAGTTCTCCAAATTGGTACGCAAAATATTGGAGGCCTCTTCCGTTAAGGAGATTTCCCTGGAGGATGAACTGGAAACCGTTGAACTGTATATGAACATCGAGAACATTAGGTTTTCAAACGAAATCGATTTTAAGATCACGCTTGCCGATGACATCAACCCCGATGTGATCAAGATGCCTTCCCTAACATTGCAACCATTTTTGGAAAATTCGCTGTGGCACGGACTTTCCCCAAAAGATGGGGAGAAAAAAATCCATATCAATGTAAAAAGAAAGAACAAAAACCATGTGTCCATTGAGATTGAGGACAATGGGATAGGCAGGGGAGCCGCGGAGGTGAACAAGGAAAAAAGGGTGTTAAAAAGAAAATCCGTCGGTATCAGAATCACCAAGGAGCGTTTGGCCAACTTTGCAAAAGACTACCAAAACAACTTTGATGTGGACATTGTGGACCTTTTTGACGAGCATGGAGAACCCAAGGGTACCAAGGTCATTTTGGACATCCCTATCGTTTAGCCATCTGTGCTGCCACTTCTTCCAATTCCCTGTACCATGTCTCACCAAACTTTCGGACCAAGGCTTCTTTTACAAATTTATAAATGGGCACTTTCAATTCTTTCCCCAAAACGCAAGCCGGGTCGCAGATCTCCCATCTATGGTAGTTCACTGCGGTAAAAGAAGAATAGGCCCGTGTGCGTACAGGGTACAAATGGCAGGATATGGGTTTTTTCCATTGCGTTGCCCCAGCTTCATAAGCGGTCTCCAAACCACACTTGGCCACTCCCGCATCTGAAAATGTAACATAGGCACATTCCTGGTTCCCGACCAAAGGGGTCTCCCATTCACCGTCCTCTCCTTTCACAAAAGCCCCCTGTTCCTCTATGGCCGCAATCCCCTCCGGTCTCAGATAAGGCTTTACCTTTTCGAAGATATTTTGCAGCATGGCTGTCTCCTCATCTTCCAATGGGGCCCCGTACTCCCCGCCCACACAACAGGCCCCTTTGCAGGCGGTCAAATTGCAGACAAAATCATGTGCTATGATCTCTTCGGACACAACGGTTTTCCCTATTTGGAACATGGGCAGGTCAAATTTTTGATAAAGGTAATCCAAAACCTAAAATTGATGTTTTCCAAACCATTTTTTTGTAATCCAAGAGTTCTTTTTAAACGTAAATTTGCGGACTAAAATGTGAAGAAATGAATTTGAACTTTAAGGAAATCGCAACAGCTGGCATGATTCTTTTTGCGGTCATCGACATTGTAGGGAGCATTCCTATAATTATTTCGCTAAGAAAAAAGGTGGGGCATATACAATCTGAAAAAGCATCCATAGTCGCTGCATGCATTATGGTCGCTTTTCTATTTGTGGGAGAACGTATTTTGCACCTTATTGGCATCGATGTGAATTCATTTGCGGTGGCCGGGGCATTCATCATCTTCTTTTTGGCCATTGAGATGATCTTGGGCATCACCCTATATAAAGATGATGAACCTGAAACCGCCTCTATCGTTCCCATTGCTTTTCCGTTGATTGCCGGGGCGGGAACCATGACCTCCATATTGGCCTTGCGGGCAGAATACCATGTGGAAAACATCATTGTCGCCATCATCCTAAACACTATCTTTGTATACATCGTTCTAAAATCTAGTTCCAAGATAGAACGTGTGTTGGGCAAAAACGGCCTCAGTGTTATCCGGAAGGTATTTGGGGTGGTTTTGTTGGCCATAGCCGTAAAGCTTTTTGCCTCGAACATCAACCAACTGTTTGGAAATTGATCGAATCTTAGCCACCATGAACAAAACACTGAGTATTATCCTAATTGTATTGGCCCTGGCCCTCATTGCCTATAATGTGACCTTGGTGGATTTTGATAACCCCTTTCAGGGAGACAGTACCATTGCCCTTATTGGCATTTTGGCCTCTTTGTGCGCAGTGGTATTGCTTTTGATCTTTATCACTTCAAAAAAGATAGAGAAAAAGTTAAAGGAGGATTAATCCTGATATTGTGAGATTTCCGCCTTATCGGATTCCAGTGCAAGTGCATCCAGGTCCAAGACCTTTTTCAACATGGCATCGTGCTCACCCTTTATCTGCGCAGAAAGATTGGGTGAGAAAAGCTGCTCGGCCAAATTGGCCTTCAGATAGGCCTTTATCTTTTCTTCCTGTGCATAAAAATCAAGTCTGATCTTTCTATTGAGCACAAATTCAATGAAATTGTCAAAGAGGATATCATCCACCCTGAATTCCTCCAAGAACTGGTTTTGGGTATAATCTGCATAACGACCCCTATCCTCCTCCAAATGTTCAAAAATGAACCGCGAAAAAAATTGATAGGTATCGTCCATGCTCTCTATGGCCTCCTCCTCATTACTGCCTATGGGCACGAACACGTCTGGAATGATTCCGCCGCCGCCATACACGATCTTGCCTTTTGGGGTCACAAACCTTAGCGAATCGGCAACCTTAATGCTATCTACAGAAACCATCTCGCCGGATCGGTACCGGTCAATGAATCTTTGATAGTAATCCTGATGGCCATTATCGTAGGACCTTTGGATGGAACGCCCCGTTGGGGTATAATATCTTGACACCGTTAGACGAACCGCAGAACCATCCCCAAGATCCATTTCCCGCTGTACCAATCCCTTGCCGAAGGAACGCCTGCCGACAATGGTCCCGATATCGTTGTCCTGTAGCGCCCCAGCGATGATCTCGCTTGCCGAAGCCGATCTTTCATTGATCAGGACATATACCGGTTTGTCCTCAAAATCGCCCTTGTCCGTGGCAAAGGCCTTTTTGACCCTGCCTTTTTTGTTCTTTGTGTAAAGAATCAACTTGTCCTCCTCTAAAAACTCATCCGCCAATTTTTCGGCTATTCCCAAATATCCTCCAGGGTTGTCCCTAAGGTCCAACACCAGTTTTTCGGCCCCGCGGATCTTCAGTTTTCTGAGGGCATCCTTGAATTCCTTAAAGGTTGATTCCGCAAATCGGTTTATTTTGATATATCCAAGGTCCTTGGTCAGCATGTAGTAAGCCTCCACACTCTTGATGGGGATCCTGCTACGGGTCACCGTCACATCCATTATTCTGTCCTCCGCTTTTCTAAACACCTTTAAATCGACTTTGGTGCCTATTTTTCCTTTCAATTTGGAAACCACGGTATCGTTGGGTGTTCTTTTTCCATATAGGGTATCGCCATCGGCAATCAAAATACGGTCGCCCGGCATGATGCCACTTATGTGGCTTGGCCCATTTTTGATGGCACGTATCACCGTTATCGTGTCCCGGAACATATAAAAACTTATGCCGATGCCGCCAAAATCGCCCTTCATGTTCTCCGAGACTTCCTGCATCTCACTTTTTGGAATGTAGACCGAATGCGGATCTAGCTTGCCAAGGATATTGTTCACGGTAACATCCACGATGCTGTCGGTATCCACATCATCCACATACTCATAATCGATATAGTCTATCAATCGGTTGAGCTTGTCCTTTTTGGAATTTGTGGAAAAAAGTCTTTCCGGAGTATCATTGAAATGGAGCTTGCCCCCTATAAAAACACCAACAGCCACGGCAAGGGCGAACAAGGTGGGCCATAAATAATTATTTTTCTTTTCCATGGGGCTAAATCAACTAAACCATTTCTTCCAAAATGGGTAAATGCTGCGTCTTTACGCCGGCTCTCTCCAAAAATCTCAAGCCAGAGTCGTCCTTGTAGGCTTGTTGGTATACCACACGTTTTATGCCAGATTGGTGTATGAGCTTACTGCACTCCCTGCAAGGGGACAGGGTAATATACAATGTGGCCCCTTCGCAAGACTGTGTGGACGATGCCACCTTGGATATGGCATTGGCCTCGGCATGAAGCACGTACCATTTTGTATACCCGTCCTCATCCTCACAAAAGTTCTCAAACCCAGTTGGGGTACCGTTGTACCCATCGGATATGATCATACGGTCCTTAACGATGATGGCCCCTACTTGCTTCCTTTTGCAGTAGGACAATTTGCCCCATTCCTGGGCCATGCGCAAATAGGCCTTGTCGTATTTTTCCTGTTTTCTATCCTTCATTACCGATATAAAATGGACTTTTAATTAAATATACCTGCTTTGCAAGACCCCTACAACCTTATTCCATTAAATTTAACGCGGACCCTAAGAGGGAAACGTGTCGATGAGCAGGGGTATTGTGATGATGATAATCAAAATTGAAGCGACTGCTATAAATAGGGCCCTTTTTGCCTTCAAAAGATCCAAAACCAACAATGCGATTGCCAGGACAATCAAAATGATAGTGACCTGTGCCACCTCTATTCCTGCCGCGAAACCCAAAAGCGGGGTCAATTTGTCTTCTTCCTCGGCCATGAGCATCTTAAAGTAATTTGAGAATCCAAAACCATGAATCAATCCAAAAAATGCCGTTGCCCCAACATGAAGCCAAAGGCCCACCTGCATGGCCTCTTTAAAAACATAGGCAAAGTTGAACAGGGCGGTCAAGAGAATGGTGACCGGAATCAAAAACTCTATGATCGCCACATCAACAGTGAAAACTTCATATACTGAAAAGGCCAATGAGGCACAATGCGCAATGGTGAATATGGTGGCCAGAATCACCACGCGCTTCCAATATTTGAATGTGAAGGGGATTGCCAAGGCGGATAGAAACAATATATGGTCATAAGCGCCCAAATCCAATACGTGGTTCAATCCCAATTTTATATAAAACCAAAATTCTTGCATATCAAACTTTTATGAAATTCCACGTTCTCTCTGAATGGTATCGTAAGCCTTTTGTACTTCCTTGAACTTCTCCTCCGCTCCTTTCTTTATGGCCTCGTTTTCTGTGACCACGCGATCCGGATGGTACTTTTTGGCCATGTGCCGATAAGCTTTTTTTACTTCCTCATCCGTGGCCGTTTTTTCAATTTCGAGAATTTTATAGGCATTGTCCGCCGACTTTATGAACATGGCCATGATACTCTCAAAATCGTACTGCCCAATCCTTAGATATCCGGCCAGCTCCTTCAGTTTGTCCACCTCTGCCTTGCTAGCCTGACCATCCGCCTGGGCAATACCGAACAGAAAATGTAACAATTGCAAACGAACCTCATACCGTGTTCGCTGCACCAGATAGGCACAGATCCGCTGTGCGGAAACTTCCCTTTTCTTTATCACTTCGTTAAAGGTCCTGAAAATGGCATTGGCCTTTTCTTTGCCATACGTGCTTATGAAATATTGCCGCACATAATCCAGTTCCCGCTGGCTGACCGTTCCATCGGCCTTAATGACTATGGAGCAGAGCGACAAAAGGTTCAGTTCAAAATCTGCCGGGGATACGGTTTGCCGGGTAAAATCCTCAAAAAGGGTGCTACCTTGCCTGGATTTGCCCATACCGTCCAAAAAACTTCCGATTATAAACCCCAGTACCGCACCTGGAAGGCGAAATAAAAAAAATCCAAGCACAGCCGCCACCCACTTGATCATTCGCTAAAAATTTAAAGCCCAAATATAGGGTTTTGACCAACAAGGAAAGCTTTATGGGATGTTAACAGACATTAAAAAATAGTGTAAAAACCGTATCTTTGAAAACCAAATAAAAAAATAGACTATGTATCCAGAAGAATTGGTTAAACCCATGAGGCAGGACTTGGCTTCTGCTGGGTTTGAAGAGTTATATACTAGTGAGGCCGTTGAGAACGCACTTAAAAAAGAGGGCACTACATTGGTCGTTGTAAATTCCGTCTGTGGTTGTGCCGCTGCCAATGCCCGCCCTGCGGCCAAATTAAGCTTGCAAAATCAAAAGAATCCAGACCATTTGGTCACTGTTTTTGCCGGGGTGGATATGGAGGCCGTGGAAACCGCAAGAAACCATATGGTGCCGTTTCCCCCATCATCACCGAGCATGGCGCTTTTTAAGGATGGTGAGCTGGTCCATATGATAGAAAGGCACCACATTGAGGGAAGGCCTGCCGAACTGATTGCCGAAAACTTGATGGAGGCCTACAACGAATTTTGTTGATTTGATGCCCCTTAAAAATTTGAGCCACCCTAAAGGGTGGTTTTTTTATTTTTATACTAAATATTGACCTTGTCGCATCATCGTATCATGGAAAAAGTACTGTCTTATTTTTTCACCACCGTTTTCTTCATTTTTTTTGGTTTGACTTTAATTGTTTTCCATCCCATCCAGTGGTTTTGCCTCAATGTTTTTGGATATAATGCACATAAACGGAGTGTTTCCGTTTTGAATTGGTTCATCATGCGCTGTACGAACATTTTGGGCACGCGGTACAAGTTTGATAACCCCTTCAACATTCCGGCCGACCGGCCCTTAATCATCGTATCCAATCATCAGAGCATGTACGATATCCCTCCCATAATCTGGCACATGCGAAAACATCATCCAAAATTTGTGAGCAAGATTGAGCTGGGAAAGGGAATCCCAAGCGTGTCATTCAACCTTAGGCATGGCGGTTCCATATTGATAGATAGGAAAGATCCCAAACAATCCATCTCCGAACTTGAAAAATTGGGAAAGTATATTGAAGAACATAATCGAAGTGCCGTTATTTTCCCGGAAGGGACCCGAAGCAGGGACGGAACCCCAAAAGCATTCCGAACCACAGGGCTCAAAGTTTTGATGAAAAATGCGCCTTCGGCACTTATTGTCCCCATAAGCATCAACAATTCGTGGAAGCTGCTCCGGTATGGAAAATTTCCCATGGGCCTTGGGACCTATTTAAAGTTTAAGGTCCATAAACCTATAGAAAACAGTGAGGGTCCGGAAGCATTGATTGCCAAAGTCGAGGAGGAAATTACAAAACACCTGGCTTCCTAACATGAAAGATTCAGAACTTATAGAGAAAACCATTGCTTTCGTTAAACAGACCCTTCAAAATGCAGAGGGAGGACATGATTGGTTCCATATTGAACGGGTCTACAACACGGCAAAATTGATTTCAGAACACGAGCAAGTGGATGTAAGGGTGGTTGCTCTGGCCGCACTATTGCACGACATCGCGGACCCAAAGTTCCATGGTGGGGATGAAACACTGGGACCGTCCATGGCCCGCAACTTTTTGGAGTCCCAACATCTTGATCACGATGATGTGCTTCACGTGGTCAATATCATAAAGCATATGTCCTTTAAAAACAGCTTGGATCAAAATTCCGATCATTTCTCCTCCAAAGAGCTGCAAGTGGTTCAAGATGCAGACCGTTTGGACGCGATGGGGGCAATAGGCATTGCACGCGCCTTCAACTATGGTGGGTTTAAAAACAGACCATTACACGACCCTGAAATTCCTCCAAAACCAAAAATGTCCAAAGAGGAATATAAAAAATCCAACGCCCCGACCATCAACCATTTTTATGAAAAACTCCTGCTACTAAAAGATGGAATGTACACGGAAACCGCCCGAAAAATTGCAGACGGCAGGCACAGGTTTATGATGGCCTTTTTGGATCGCTTCCATAGCGAATGGACAGGTTATGAATAACTAAAAACCAAAGTTGTTTTTGTATCTTACTCATCCGAACCAAGTATACAAATTATGCAACGAAGAAAATTCCTCAAAAACGCAGCAGCAGCTTCCGCAGCTTTCTCAATTGTGCCGAGTCATGTACTTGGAAAAACCCATGTTCCACCAAGCGATACACTGTATGTGGGCGCTTTTGGTGTTGGAGGTCGAGGGAATGGTGTCATCAATGGACTGGCGGCTACGGGCAAGGTAAAATTTGTTGCCTTCTGTGATGTGGATGACCGACGTGCGCAACCCACATATGAGCTATTCCCAGATGTAAAACGCTTCAAGGATTTCAGAAAGGTATACGATAGACATGTAAAGGATATCGATGCAGTAATGGTTGCCACTCCAGACCATACTCATGCTACCATTGCACTTCCTTTTATGCGTGAAAAAAAACACGCCTATGTTGAAAAACCATTGACCCATAATATTCATGAGGCACGATTGATGACCCAAGTGGCTGCAGAAAATGGAATTGTGACCCAAATGGGCAACCAAGGGGCATCCAGCGATGATAGCCGTATTGCACGGGAATGGGTAGAATCTGGCATTATTGGTAAAGTGCATACCATAGATTGCTGGACCAACCGCCCTGTATGGCCCCAAGGTGTTCCCGTACCATCCGAAAAACAACACATCCCCCGTGAACTGGATTGGGACCTCTGGTTGGGCCCTGCGGCAATACGGGACTACAACGATGCCTATCTACCCTTTAAATGGCGAGGTTGGTGGGATTTTGGAACCGGAGCCCTTGGTGATATGGGCTGTCATATCATGGAAACACCCTTCAGTGTTTTGAATCTTGGTTATCCCACCGAAGCCGAAGCAAGTTGTACTACCGTTTGGGTCGGTGATTTTATTGAGGCGGATTATAGCCCATCTTGCCCTCCTTCTTCCAAAATCCATTTAAAATTTGAGCATGAACATCATGGAAACATCGCTTTGAATTGGTATGACGGTGGACTTAAGCCTGATCTCCCTGATGAACTTAAGGACAATGAAACCATTGGAGATGGTGGTGGCGGAACAGTGATGTATGGGGATAAAGGCACCATCGTTTGTGACACCTACTCGAGAAATGCACGATTGTTGCCTTCCGAATTGATGGGACTCTTCAATGCGCCCAGCCCAAAATATCCGAGAATACCCAATAGCATGGATGGCCATATTGCCAGTTTTGTCGATGCCTGCATCCAAGGAGGTGAGACCGCGTCTGACTTCTCAAAAGCGGGCCCACTCACGGAAACCGTGCTTATGGGAAATTTGGCAGTAAAAGCCTACCAATACAAAGTATTGAAAGAAGGCAAACAGATTGGAGATTGGGCTCCCTACGATTATCCTGGTAGAAGGAAACTGCTTTGGGACGGTGAAAACATGAAAATCACCAACTACGAAAAAGCCAACGAATGGGTCTCCAGGGAATATCGAAAAGGTTGGGAATTGACTTAAGGTTGGGCCTAGTTGTTTTTAATAGAAGTGGGGAAAAAATTATCTTTGCTGTTAGAATTTTGACAACCTAAGACCCATAAAATGAAAAGATTACTTGTACTGCTGTTCGCAGCATTGACCTTTTTTGCCTGCAAACAAAAACAAGAAGAGACCACTGTCGAGGAACCAAAAGGTTCCGAAAATATTGCTTATCGTTGGAGTGAAATGGCCATTAAGGCAACCGCCAATGATACGGATAGATTCAGTCCGCGTCCAACCATTACCTCCCGTTATTTGGGGCTCATTTTTGTTTCCATGTTTGATGCCTGGACCCGCTATGATGAAAAATCCATTCCTGTTTATCTGGAAAATGTGGAAAGAAGGCCGGCGGGTGAACAAACACTAAAGAACAAGGAAATTGCCATTAGTTATGCCGCATTTAGGGCAATGAATGAATACTATTACACGGACCAAGTACTCTTTACAAATTTCATGAAAGAGCTGGGCTTGGATCCCAATAATGAATCACTGGACCCCACTACACCTGAGGGCATTGGAAATTTAGCCGCCAAAGCGGTCATTGAGACAAGAAAAGGGGACGGTGCCAACCAATATGGCGAGGAGGAAGGCTCCAACGGCGAACCTTATTTCAATTACGTGGGGTATGAGCCCATTAACTCGGCGGACCAGAATGTGGATCCCAACCGCTGGCAACCTAAATATTTTTCCGATGGCAAAGGAGGTAAGTTTGCACCTGGATGCCTTACCCCGTTTTGGGATAAGGTGGAACCCATTGCACTTAAGTCGGGTAGTCAATTTAGGCCAGGGCCACCACCCATGATTGGTTCAGAGCAGTTGGAAAAAGAAGTGCAGGAAGTAATTGAAATGCAGGCGAACCTTACCGATGAGCAAAAAGCCTTGGTAGAATTTATGCGCGATGGTCCGCAATCCGTGCAACAGGCTGGGCATTGGTTGAAGTTTGCCCAAGAAGTTTCCATAAGGGACAACCACACATTGGATCAAGATGTAAAAATGTTCTTTTACAACCAAGTCGTGGCCATGGATGCCTTCATAGCCTCCTGGGATTCCAAGATGTTCTATGATTATGCAAGGCCCTACGCTTTGGTTCACGAATATTACGACAAGCAAAAAATAAAGGCATGGGGCGGAGTTGGAAAAGGTGTTATGGAAATTGACGGAGGACAATGGCGGCCCTATTCTCCCGACACTTTTTTGTGCCCTCCTTTTCCCAGTTATGTTTCCGGACACAGCACCATTAGTGGTGGATGTGCAGAAGCCTTAAAACTGTGGACAGGTAGTGACGAATTTGGTTCAGAGGTGCAGTTGGTGGCAGGCTATTTAACAGAACCAGACAATTTGGGCGATACCATAACACTTAAATTCCCCACTTTTACCAAAACCGCAGAAATGGCTGGGATATCCCGCGTTTTGGGAGGGTATCACATTCAGGCTGATAACATTGCCGGACTGGAACTGGGACGCGATGTGGCCAAGGAAGTTTGGAAATTCTACAAAAAACATGTAGGGGAGGAACTCTAATATTAAAGACTTGCTCCTTAATATAACCTATGGTTTTTTGAGTTATTATGCTTAATTATTTAGGATACAAATGAAATTCAATTAATGATTGCCAATAAAGCAATAATTCTGTCGGCAGTGATATACACTGTTTTGTTTATCACAGCTGTTTTCTTGTATTATAATATGAATTTTTCAGGAAGTGATGCCGCAGGAAGGGGGATGGAGCGGGGCTTTATACTTTTGTATGGATTGGGAGGTGCATTTTTGATAGCCATAATTCTTGCCCTGGTAAATAGGGTTCAATTCAAGGAAACATCACTTTTATGGGTTAGGCTTATTTATTTTGTCCCATTATTGTTGCCTATGATGGCAGCTGGAATAACATACTTTGAAATTGGTGTTCCAAAGGCCATGTCCATGGATGTTCAAGAACTTAGGCTGACTTTTGAGATAAGAAGTTCTAAAAAACTGGATGCCCCCAGGCTCATGTTCAAATCCTCTTCAGGAAGTAGCTCGGGTATATTAAGTTATGTGGGTGATAGGGATGGGTTTCATTTTTATGAGAAGAGCAACGCAATTTCTTCGGCTTACGATAGATTTTTCTATGTTGAATGGGCTGGAATCAAAACCCAAAAACATGTGTTGAAGATTCCATACCAACCCCAGGTCACTTCCTTTTCCAACTGGCAAGATTTTTTTGAAATAGATAATGGGTCAGAGGAGGCACAAAAACTTGAGTTCAGATATAAAATCGATAACCCGGAAAATCTTTAGCTTTCATCGCTAAGAATGAAGTCTAAGTTTGTTTTCCAGATATTCCTTGACCAATTCATTTTCAACAAGGTTTAAGGCATCTTTTATGGCCTGCCGTTGTTCTTTTGAGCGGTTTAGTTCCGATAATAGTTCGGCCTTGATAGCATAAAACAAGGCCTGCTGTTCCAAATCTGAAGTTTTTTCAAGCTTTTCGAGTTCAACCAAGGCCTTTTGGGGTCCACGAACTTTGCACAATGGAATTATCCGGTTCAAGGCTACCATCGGGGTATACCATAATTTCAATTGTACATCATATAAATACAGGATGCTTTTCCAATCCGTCTCTTCAAAACTTTTGGCCATACAATGATAGTAAGATCGGGCAGCTTCCAAATGGTAGCTGGATGGTTTTTTGTCCAAGGTACCGGCATTTTCAAGATGATAAATCCCTATTTGTATCAGTTCCTGATTGTATCTGGAACGGTCCTGGAATTCCAAGGTTGCCAATGCTCCCTGGTCATCCAAGCGGGCATCAAATCGCGAGGCATGAAAACACATCAGGGCTATCAAAGCTTCCAAATTTGGGTGTCTGCAGTATTTGTTCTCCCTCAACAGCAAAGCCAAACGAAGTGCCTCGTAACAAATGTCCCGTTTTACGATCTGGGTTCCCGAAGTGGCCTTATATCCTTCTGAAAACATTAGATAAATAACTTGCAACACACGGAACAAGCGGGATTGTAATCCCATTTGAACCGGTATCTGGAGCAACTGAACCTTACTCCTAAATCTTTTTTTGGCCCTGGTAAACAACTTGGCCACCGTTTCTTCCTTCTTTAACAGAGCTTCAGCAAGTTCCTTATTACTAAATCCTCCAATAAGCTTTAGACTGAGCACCAATTGATGTTCTTGGGAAAGTGTTGGGTGGCAACAGGCAAATATCATCCTTAACTGACTGTCTGAAATGCTATCATCCAGAATTGGATCCTTTTCCACATCTCCATTGCCACTCTTCCCTACTTCCAAAGGGTCTTTGGGACTCAACTTTTTTTCCCTACGGAGCACATCGATCAATGCATTGTTGGCCACTCTATATAGCCATGCGGTAGGTGAATCCGGAACCGATTTATATGCCCATACCTGCATGGCCTTTATAAAAGTATCCTGGGTTACGTCCTCAATCTTTTCTAGGTGTGCGGTGCCATATTTATGGGTCAAAACCGCAACCACCTTTCCATATTCCGTGCGGAAAAGGTGGTCTATGGTTTCATTTAGGTTTTGACGGTTTTCCATAAGCACAACTACTCACCATAACTGATGCGATGTTCTATTCCAATCCGAGCGCATTTTAATGTTCCAGATCAAGAATCTCCCGCACTTCCACAAATGCCCCTTCATAATCAAAAATGGGACATCCTTTGGATATTTCAACGGCTTCATCAATATCCTTTGCGGAAACGATCAGGTAGCCTCCAACCATTTCTGCCCCTTCGGCAAATGGTCCATTGGTGACAACATCCCCTCGATCCCGAACCACCTTACCTCCTTTGTCCAAGGGCAATCCGTCCAAAAGCGTGCCCTGCTCTCTAAGGCCGCCCATCCATTGTCCCCAAAGTTCCATATGGGCCTGTTTTTCTTCTTGGGAGAGTTTGGCATACGCCTCATCCCCACCTCTAAACAAATACAAAAAATTACTCATTGGTCTACGTTTTGTGTCCTATAACTAGAACTGGTTATACTTTGTTTCCATTAGTACGACGAAAAGCAAAACCAGCTTTGGACAGTTCTCTAAATATATTCAAAATCGTTCTGCCATTTTCGAACGGATATGAAAATTCCCCTTTTGAACTCCCACAACCATCTCCAGAAATAACGATTCATAGCAACAATCAAAACAAGCGCATTTGCCCATTTTTATATTGGGCGTGCAAATCTTTGTTCAAATCTGGAAACACCCTGCACTTGAAGTAGCGTTGACTGGCCAACCTGGCCGTGTCATGGATTTGGGCCGCAATTTTGCCCTCTCCCCTGTTCCTGAGTCCAAAACGACTATCATTCAGGGAGCCCCCATGGCAGTCCTGGATCATTTTTAGGACTTTTTGAGCGCTGTCCGGCATGGCCTTTTGAATCCAATCTGTAAATATTTGACCAATGGCACCATTTAATCGCACTAGGGTGAATCCGAAGGAAAGAGCACCATGTTCCGCAACCGTTTTGGCCAAGGGTAAAAGTTCATGGCTATTTATCCCCGGTATAATGGGAGCTAGCATAGCATTCACAGGTATCCCATGTTCCGAAAGCTTTTTTATGGTCTCCAATCTTTTGCTGATGGATGTCGTCCTTGGTTCCAGTTTTCTCCTGGTTTTTTCAGAAAGGGAAGTCACCGAAATATGGACTCCGACCAGCTGATTGGCATTAAGCTCGCTTAACAGGTCCAGATCGCGCAATATGGTGGCATTTTTGGTGATGATGCCCACAGGGTGGTGGTATTTTAGGAACACTTCCAAACAAGCTCTGGTAATCTTGAATTTTTGTTCGGCAGGTTGATAGCAATCGGTGTTTCCGGAAAGCACTATGGTCTCTGCCTTCCAATTTTTATGTTTGATTTTAGATTCCAGCAATTCCGCAGCTGATTTCTTTACCAAAATTTTTCGCTCAAAATCCAACCCAGCACTGTATCCCCAATATTCATGTGCGTTGCGGGCATAGCAATAGACACAACCGTGTTCACATCCTTGGTAAGGGTTCATGGAATATAGCATCCCTACATCTGGACTGTCCACTTTGTTCACAATGGTCTTGGGGAAAATTGGGATATACTGTGTTTTGTTGTCTTCGGCCTCCTCTCCCTCCCTATGGCAGAACTCCAAAAAATCCTCTCGCATTTCATACACATGCCGAAGGAACTTATTGGGTGTGTTTTTTTGGGCGCCTCTTCCTTTCAGGAGCTTGTTCATGATAAAAAATTGGATTTTATCCAAATATATGGATTTTATCCAAAAATTCAAATGAGAGGTTTTTATGCTAAGTCAACTAAAAAGGCCGGAGAATCCCCGGCCTTTTATATGAAAAAAGAGGTGTAAGCCTTGTCCTATTCTAAACCAAAATACTTGGCCACGGCATTGTAGTCGTTAATATCAACTCCTTTGTCTTTAAGTTGCTGAATAATGTCCTCATGGCTTCCCTTATTAATATTGAATCCGAACTCGATTTCTACAACCCTTAAGAAACTATATGTATTTACAGCAACATTAAAGTCTGTATCATCAGAAGTGCGGTAAAAGTTAATCACCAAATCACTGCCATTTTGACTTTCTGTATGGAACACTCTAGTATATGTTGTATTTAAACCCAGTGGACCAGGTACGGAATACCAAAGATTAAACCTTTTAAGGTAGAAAAGAAAAGCACGTGTATTCAATTCCAATATGGTATATCCAGTATTTATGGTCAGTTGATTGCCAGAGAAATTTGAGATATCATAGTCAGCGTAACCCACATTTGCATTCCCATCAGCCCCTTTGGGTCCTTGTAATCCTTGTGGACCTTGCTCTCCCTGTAGACCTTCCGCACCTTGACAGTCTAAGGCATCATAGTTGCCATCTGTGTTCATGTCTTCCTCCGGGTCTCCAATACCATTCCCGTTGAGATCCCAGCAACTTATACCATCAGTGCCGTTGGCACCATCTATTCCATCGACACCATCAGTGCCGTTAATTCCATTCGCTCCCGCTGGCCCAGTAGGTCCTGTGGCACCGTCCTCTCCTTTGGAGCATGATACCATAATCAACACAGCACACAAAAATATTATGTTAAGTGATTTCATAATTTTTAATTTTAGTTTTCAAAATAAGACCAAAGCTAAAAAGACATATAGAGCTTCATGGTCCTCAATTGACTTAATATGGCTACGGCTTGATAGAACAACTGTTTGAGTTGATGGTAGGATACTGTTTGGCACTTCCAAATGGAGCGCTTCCCATTTTCTTGAGATTATTGTAGGGGTAGTACCGTATTGAATGCGGGAGGCTAAAAAATGGCTAGATCTATTCGCTCAATAGTGAAAACAATGTTTTGTAACCACGAATAGTTCCTTTGTCATGATCTGTTACAATTATTACGGCTTAGGAGCAATCAGTATTTTACCTTCAGTCAAAAGCCACCTTTACCAGCTGCTTTTTGCCCGCACGCTTGGCGTAAAAAAGCATGTTGTCATCGGTATCGTTCTTCAGGGGTTTGGAGACCATTAAGGGTAGGCGGGCCTCTTGGCTGTCAATGATCTTTTCATAGCCCATTTTGCCCTGTTCATCCAGCGAAATCAGAAATACGTTGCGGTTCCTTGTAAGTCCCTGTTTAAAGATCAAGCGCTCGTTGTTGATCAACTGTGGATTGTCGGCCGCCGTGCAGATGAAGAAATAAGTTTTTCCGTTCTTGCAGAAAGAGCTGTAAGAGGCATAGGCGCCATCACCTTGGGTGACCTCGGTCTTGTTTATGTTGCGTGCCCAGATCATCTCACCATTGGATTCCAGCTTTATACTGACGATGTCGTTATGGTGAAAACGTTCAATTTTTACGCGCTGGCCCGCTCCAGTTACCTCCAACCCAGTGGTGACAAAGTACTCTTCTGCATTGAACAATATGTCCTGGTTCTCAGTCACTTCTATACCCTTGAACACCAGATTCTTGATCACTTTTTCTTCTTCGCGACCGAATTTATCCTCCATGAATTGTTCTGAAAAAGGGTTGTATCTTTTTGAGTTCACCTCCAAAGAAGCGGGATTCACATCAAAATAGGCTATGCCGTTATAGCGATTGTCCTTTCTGTCTGCATAAAAACCTACACAGACCAGTCTGTTCTTGAGCCAGATAGGGTAAAGTGCCTCTGGATACTTACCAGGATCCACAAAGGATTGTGTACTATTCGCATTTTGGGAAACCTTTACCAGCTCATATTGAAACTTGCGCTCATCCACACTGAAACGCTTTTTCTTAAAATAGGCTTTTCCAACAATATAGGCCGTTTGTAGATCCTGGGAAAAGGTCACATTCTCAAAAGCGTAGTTTTTTTCCTCTATTTCGTTGGAAAAATCGTGTTCGAACTTTTTGTTAAGCCCGGTATCGTAGACATGGATCATGTGCTTGTCAGTCTTTCCGCGTTTGTGATGGGTGCTTATGATAAATCCTGTCTTGGTTTCGTTAAAAAGCACCGCAGTTGAGAACCCACGGGAAAAGTTTCGGTTATAATAGTTTTTGCCCACCGGGTCTTCCACTTCTTCCGATGCTATGGAAAGTAGCTTTTTGGCTTTAAAGTTGAAGGCTATAATGGGACTGGTATGTACCCAGTATTCGTATTGGCCGTTGTTATAATTATAATTCAAGAACAACAGGTTTAGCTGGCCGTTCTTAAAAAATCCATCGACAAAATCCAAGCCCTTCAACTTATAGTTGTACTCTTCCATAAGCTCCAACTTGTCGTTGTATCTTTCTATAAGGTATCCTTTAGGCCTTAAAATCAGCCCTTGATAGTATGCACGGACCAAAATATATCCCCCTGCACCATCCTCTTCCAAAGTGAGGAGGTTGGAGTAGCGATACCGGTCACTGTATTTTTCGCCAAAATCATAGGAAACTGGCATATTTTGGGCAGCAATGCCCCATATTGCCAAAAATAAAAGCAAAAAGACGGTTTGTTTTTTTAACATAGCTCAGTTGGGTTATTCCGCCAACCACTATGATCCGGGAAAGTCCGCTTTACGTTTTTCCAAAAAGGCCGATGTTCCCTCTTTAAAATCATCGGTGCCAAAGCAGGTGCCAAAAGCTTCAATTTCCGCGGCATAGCCGTCGACATCATACTTAAAACCAGCATTTACCGCTTTTATTGCATGTTTTATGGCAACGGATGAGTTATTCGATATCCTGCCCGCGATTTTAACACATAGGGGCAACAGTTCCTCGGGAGAAACCACGTGGTTCACCAATCCATATTCCACGGCGGTGCCGCCATCAATCATCCCCGCTGTCATAATGAGTTCCATGGCCCTTCCCTTGCCTATGAGCTGCGGTAATCGTTGCGTGCCCCCATATCCGGGAATAACCCCCAACGACACTTCGGGCAGTCCCATTTTGGCGTTGGTACTGGCCACCCTAAAATGGCAGGCCATGGCCAGTTCTAGGCCCCCGCCTAGTGCAAATCCATTTATGGCCGCGATTACCGGAGTGGACAGATTCTCCACTAGGTCAAAAAGTCTTTCTTGGCCTTCGGCCGACAACCGTTTTGCCTCGCTAACCGAAAAATCCGCAAATTCGGAGATATCGGCCCCTGCTACGAAAGCCTTTTCCCCACTTCCCGTGATGATTATCACTTTTATCTGCGCGTCATCATCCAACTCCTTGAAGGCCACATGGAGTTCTTCAATGGTTCTTTTGTTGAGTGCATTTAATTTTTGTGGCCGATCAATGGTAATGGTACCAATCTGGTTCTCTTCCTCGATATAGATATTTTCGAAGTCCATAAGTGTAATTTTAAATAGTTGGGCAACGCCCCGTCACGCTTCTTTTGTGTTTTTTTCCTTCGGAAATTTAATGGTAAAAACCGTTCCTTTCCCAATGTGGGAGGTAAAGTTTATGGTTCCCCTGTAGTTTTCCACAATGTTCTTTACCATCCCAAGGCCGAGTCCCATACCGCTGGATTTGGTAGTGAACTTCGGCTCAAAAATCTTATGTTTCAGGTCGTCTGAAATTCCCACTCCGTTATCGGCCACAGAAATCTTGACAAAATTGCCCTCGCTGGCCACCGTGACCAAAATTCGGGGCGATTCCACATCGGGTAAAGCCTGGATGGCATTTTTTACCAAATTGGTGATGACCCTGATCAATTGGGTGCGATCTAGCTTGGCAATGATTTCCTGTTCATCGCTTATGAAATGGATATACTCCTCGTGGAATATTTCCAAAGCCAGCTTTACGATCTTCACCACATTGAGGGTCTCGTTTTTCTGTGCGGGCATATTCGCAAAGTTTGAAAACGCCCCTGCAATGTTGCTCATGGTGTCTATCTGCTGGATCAATGTCTTGGAAAACTCCTTGATCTTGGTCTGTGCGTTGGGATCCGTGGGATCGAACTTTCTTTCAAAGTTTTGTACGGTCAACCGAAGTGGGGTCAATGGGTTTTTTATCTCATGGGCCACTTGCCTTGCCATCTCCCTCCAGGCCTGTTCGCGTTCGCTACGGGCCAGTTTCACGGCACTTTCCTCGAGCTTGTCGATCATGCGATTGTACGAGTCCACCAGTTTGCCGATTTCCTCTCCCGGATTCTCTATATTGATTTTTTCGTTGCTCCCCGTCAACTTGGTCTGTTGCATCTTGTCCGAAATGGTCTGTAGCGAACGGGTAATGTACTTTGAAATGAAATAGGCCAAAATAATGGCTGAAAGAAGCATCAATAAATATACTCCTCCCAGTCGGAACAAAAACTCCCTCAATTCCATGTTGTTGAAGGAATTGTCCTCAAAATAGGGAAGGTTCATGATGCCAATGGGCTTGAACTTGTTGTCGTTTATATAGGTATAGGACGATTTGTACTTGTCCCCCGCCGCCGTTTTTTCCTCCATATACCGCCTATCGGGACTGATCAAAAGATTGTTCAGGATTTCAGCATCGAGGCAATTGGAAATGGAGTCCGCTTCGAAGCTGGGCCTTGAACTTTTCACCAATCCTCCTTCCAAATCATAAATATTGAAATTGACATTCTGGACGTCGGCAATCTTATAGATCTCGTCCATAAAAATATACTGCAGGTTCTCCTCGGTTATGGGATATGTGGTTTCCCGGAAAACATAGGCTACGCTTTGAAGGATCTGTTCCTCTTTCCGCTCCAGCCTATTCTCATGATAGTCCTGGCTCTGCTCCCTATATTGATAAATGGTGACCCCGGCAATCAATACCGAAGCGATGACCACCAAAAGGATCATGGAGAAAAAAATCCGGGATCGTAGCGAGAGTTTCTTGAACAAGCCTATCGTATTTGGAGTAAATTTAAGCAATTATCGAGCCATGATACTCCTTTATGGTCCAAGTGCATGTTCTGGTTCAAAAAAGTGAAGGGCTTTGATTTGCACTTGAATTTTGTGTTTGAGCTTAAGGCTAGAACTTATTAGGCGTTGGGGTTTTTGTTCCTGATACGTTTGTACAGTCGTATTCCCAACATCAAAAGAATGGCAAGCACAAAAATTCCTACCGTGCCATAGATCCAATTGAATGCGTTTTTCAACACAACCAAAAATGTAGCTGCAAAAAGCACCAGAGTAGCCACCTCGTTCCAAATCCGCATAAAATCTGAGGAGTATTTGATCTCATCACGCTGCAATTGCTTGAACATTTGATGGCATTTCAAGTGATATACAAAGAGCAGCGCCACAAATGCCAATTTTACGTGCATCCATGGTTGTTGGAGCCATTCTGGAATCAATAGAAGCAACCAAATGGCGAATATGGTGCAAAGAATAGCGGAAGGCCAGGTGATGATGTACCATAATCGTTTAGTCATTAGCTTCAGTTGCGTAGAAAGGATTTCCTTATCCGGTGAAGGCTTGTGGGAGGCTTCAATGTGATAGATGAACAGCCTGGGAATATAGAATAAACCGGCAAACCATGTGACCACAAAAATGAGGTGCAGGGATTTGATATAATTGTATAGTTCCATGGCTATGTGTAAAGTGTTTAGGCTAAAGGTAAAAAGTAGATGTGAAACCAATCCCATTTACCCTTTACCTTTTCACCAATACCAAATTTAGTCTTCAACAAAGAGATAATTCAATTTTAGGTTGTTAAACTCAGCATTGAAAGCCTTTATCTCATCATCCACCAATTTATCAAAAGCGGTTAGTTGTGCTTTGATCTTGGTGGAAAGTTCATTTTTGACCGCAATATCCTGTTCCGTTGGCGGAAAATCGTCTATGGATACCAAGCTGTTCAAATGTCCCAGCTTGTTGGTCAACCGAATGGGGAAATTCAGCGGATCTTGATTGCTCCTATTTTTGGTTTGATATAGCGCTTTTTCGATCTCCCCGAAATCTTCCTTCATTTTTTTGGCTTTTTCAACCAATTCTTTGGTGGTCCCATTGTCCTTGTACTGCTTCATAAAAGCATCCAACTGATTGGTAATCTTCCGTACTTTTTTTATGGACTGGTGGGACCTGTCCACTGTTTCATTAATATCCGATATAAAATCATATTGTTTTTGCATATCGGCCACGGAAACCTCAGCCCTCGGATCAGGAAGAATCCGTAAGGTTTGTGATTGGCTTTCCCCATTGACGTTCAAATGAACTTTGTATGATCCTGGAACTGCCTTGGCGCCGTTCAAATTGGCCCACCAGAGGATCATTCTGTCCAGTTTCTCAGCTCCCTTTCCCCGGGTATCCCAAACATGGGTGTTTCCCCCTTGTTTCGGTTTAAGCTTTTTGTCCTTGTCCTCTGCATACGTGCTATACGAAGCCAATGTGTCACCGTTCATTTTGGTATAGGTAAGTGCAATACTGTCTTTTTCCGAAAAAGTCTTTAGATAAAAATGGGTGATAACGCCATTGGGATGGTTTTGTCCTTCCGTCTTGGAGGGTTCCTTTGCCACGGCGCCTTTGGTTCTATAGCTATCCTTAGGTTGATATAAAACGGCGTTGGCCGACTTTTTTGAAGCATCCAATTGATGGAGCACGGTGAGGTCATCAATGACCCAAAGGCTTCGCCCTTGTGTTGCCACAATTAAATTATTGTCTTTAATAGTCAAGTCGGTAATGGGAACAATGGGCAGGTTCAATTGAAATTTTTCCCAATTTTGACCATCATTAAAGGAAATGTACATTCCGGTCTCAGTACCCGCATACAATAGCCCCTTTCGTTTTGGGTCTTCACGTAGTGCCCGCGTAAAGTGCTCATTATCTATCCCGTTGGTGATTTTTGCCCATGTTCTTCCAAAATCCGTGGTTTTGTATAAATAGGGCTGAAAATCTCCTAATTTATATCGTGTTGCCGCCAAATAACAGGTCCCTTCGTCAAAAGCTGAGGGTTCAATACTATTTATCATGCTCCACTCGGGCATATTTGCCGGGGTTACATTCTCCCATGTACTGCCCCCATCTTTTGTCACATGAACCAATCCATCATCACTGCCCACCCAAAGCAGACCTTCTTTTAAAGGGCTTTCATTGGCTGCAAAAATAGTGCAGTAATATTCCACTCCGGTATTGTCCTGTGTGATAGGTCCTCCACTGGAGACCAATTTGGCGGGGTCATTTCTGGTGAGGTCCTCACTTAACAAGGTCCAACTTTGACCCTCATTGGTGCTCATGTGCACATGATTGGAAAAGGTGTACAATTTTTTGGGATCGTGCTTGCTAAAAATGATGGGGAAATTCCATTGGAATCGGTATTTCATGCCTTCTGCTCCATAACCCATGGGGTTGTCAGGCCATACGTTGATCCCCCTAACGGTATTGTTATTATGGTTCACCCTAGTCAAAAATCCACCATAACTTCCGCCATAAACAATATCATTGTTCAAAGGGTCCACGGCAATATGGGCCGATTCACCTCCGGCTGTTTCCTCCCAATCGTCTTCGCCAATGGATTCGTCATCACTTCGATGGTTGATCCTAATGGTGGAATTGTCTTGCTGCGCCACATAGATCCGATATGGAAATGCGTTATCCGTGGTCACCCGATAGAATTGGGCCGTGGGCTGGTTGTAGTACGTACTCCATGTTTCACCTCCATCATAGCTCACTTGTGCTCCGCCATCATCCCCAATGATCATGCGTTTGGAATTTTCAGGGGCAATCCATAGATCGTGATGGTCCCCATGTGGGGCGTTGAAGGTGTTGAAGGTCTTTCCACCATCCGTAGACTTGTGATATTGAACGTTGAGCACATACACAACATCCTCATCCTCCGTGTCGGCATACATACGGGTATAGTACCAAGCACGTTGCCTTAGCTTGCGTTCATCATTGACCAGTGACCATTTTTTTCCTCCATCCTCAGAACGGTACAAGCCTCCTTTTTCTTTGTTCTCCACGATGGCCCATACTCGATCGCTGTTTTTGGGAGACACTGCAACTCCGATAATACCCAGGGTATCTTTGGGAAAGCCTTCATTCTTGGAAATTTCTGTCCAGGTTTCGCCGCTATCCGTGCTTTTCCACAAAGCCGAACCATCACCTCCACTACTCAAACTGTATGGGGTACGCTGTACTCTCCAAGTTGAGGCATATAAAATCCGTGGGTTGGTAGGGTCCAAGGTCAAATCAACCGCTCCAGCCTGGTCGTTCACGTACAGTATTTTTTTCCAAGATTTCCCCCCATCCTCGCTTTTGTACACTCCTCTTTCCTCTGTGGGCTTATAGATGTTGCCCATAACGGCGGCGTAGACCAAATCGTGATTGGTCGGGTGCACTTTGATTCGGGGAATATGGCGACTTTTTTCAAGCCCCATGGGTTTCCACGTCTTTCCAGCATCCTCTGTTTTCCAGACACCGTATCCGGAGGATACATTCCCCCTTACGGTTTTTTCACCGCCTCCCACATAAATGACATTGGGATCACTTTTGGCCACCTCAACAGCGCCAATGCTCCCGCCAAAAAAGCCGTCAGAAATATTTTCCCAGGTACGTCCCCCATCAGTGGTTCTCCAGACCCCGCCACCCGTGGCCCCAAAATAGAAGAGATTGGGTTCACCAGGAACACCCGTAACTGCTGCGGAACGACCTCCCCGAAACGGACCCACCAAACGGTACTCCAAACTGGAATAGAGTTCTTTTGGGTATTCAGGCGATGTTTGGGTATTCTTTCTTCGTTGGGATTGAACAGATGGAATACATAGTGAAAAAGCCAGTAACATTAAACCGACTTTCGGAAAGCAAGTCTTCATTTTCGTATTTGTTGAATTAGTCAGCATTAAATGTAGTGAAAAAGGGAGAAAAAAGGTTTCCCAATATTTTGTACTTTAACCTTCCGTATTTAACCCAATTACATTTCCATGACAAATTATTTCAAGGCTGCCCTCTTCATTTTACTCATTGCGGCCTGTAAGAACCAATCCAAACAAACAGAAGAGGAACAAACTTCCCATATCGAAGCAAAAAAAGATTCCGAATGGGTTTATCTTTTTGATGGTACAAGCACGGAAGGCTGGCGGGGCTATAACATGGACTCCCTCCCTCCCGGATGGACCATTAAGGACAGTACTTTGACCTTTGATACCGAACTGGGTTTAGAGCAAAATTATACTGGTGGAAAGGACATTCTGTACGGGGCTGAAGAGTTTGATAATTTTGAACTTTACCTCGAGTGGAAAATCCCCGAAGGGGGAAATAGTGGTGTTTTCTACCATGTGAAGGAGGGCTATGATGGCCCTCCGGTAGTGGCTCCTGAATACCAGCTCATCGATGATGAAAATTATGCCAACATCCATGATTTGGTGGGGTACAACTCGCTATTTGGTGCCGAGCATCCTGAGTTGCTCCAAGATTGGCAGAAAACTGGGGCCGATTATGCAATGCATACCGCCGATGAATCACAAAAGCAATTGAATCCGGTCGGAGAATGGAATTCCTCCAAAATTGTATTTACCCCTAAGAAGGTAGAGCACTGGCTCAATGGCAAAAAACTATTGGAATTTGTACCATGGTCAGAAGAATGGAACGCCAAAAAAAATTCGGGAAAATGGGACAATGCCCCTGATTATGGTAAGTTTAAAAGTGGGTACATCGCCCTTCAGGACCATGCCAGCCCAATTTGGTTCCGCAACATAAAAATTAAAAAACTATAACCACCAAACCATGAATAAAAGAGAATTCATCAAAAAAAGCAGCGTAGGCGCCTTGGGAATCATGATGGTCCCTTCATTACTGAAAGGATCTGTGGCCAAAGAAAGGTTACGGACGGCACATATCGGTGTCGGAAACATGGGTGCCGCCGATCTTGATGCCATTTCGTCGCACAAGGCTGTGGATGTTGTGGCCCTTTGCGATGTAGATGCCATCAATTTGGCAACAGCACATAAATTGCAACCCAAAGCCCGCATATTTTTTGATTATCGAGTGATGTTGGAAGAAATGGGCGATGAAATTGACGCTGTGATCGTGTCAACGCCAGACCATACCCATGCCCCGGCTTCCTTGCTGGCCATGCAGATGGGCAAACCCGTATATTGCCAAAAACCATTGACACATTACGTGTCGGAATCCCGTGCCATGAAAAAGTTGGCTGCCGAAAAAGGATTGGTGACCCAAATGGGCATTCAGGTGCATTCCTTCTATGACTATAAATTGGCCACATTATTGATTCAATCTGGAATTATTGGAAAAGTGCATACGGTTCATGCCTGGTCTCCCAAAAACTGGGGGTACGATGGGCCATTGCCCGAAGGCGAAGACCCCGTTCCACCGCAATTGGACTGGAACCTTTGGTTGGGAACCTCAAAACAAAGATCTTACAAAGAGGGCATGTACCATCCCGGAAATTGGCGCAAACTGATGGATTACGGCTGCGGCACACTGGGTGATATGGGTGTTCACATTTTTGACACCCCATACAACGCCCTTCAACTGGATGTGCCTAGAACCATCATGACCGAATGTCGACCATCCAATGGTTTTGGGTATCCCGAAAACAACACCGTTACCTACGAGTTTCCAGCGACCGAATACACCACAGAATCCTTGAAATGGATTTGGTATGATGGCCCGGGAGCACCAGAGATGCATGAAGACCTCATGTTGCCCGGTATGCAGGTGAAAAAGGACAAAAAATCCGATGATGAGCGTATGAAGGACAAAATTTCCTTGGATGCGAAAGTGGCCGCTGAAAATGAGCTTCCAGAACAAGGTGCCATGTTCGTTGGGGAAAAGGGGCGTTTACTGTTGCCCCACTTTATGCAGTTGCCCAAAAAAATTAGAAAGGGTAAATATGTCGATATTTCCAAAGAAATCGCAAAGGTTTCCAAGGAGCATAATTTGGGCGAGCCCATTCGGAACTATGATACCGAAGGACCCAAGCATTATCACCAATTTGTGGATGCCTGTTTGGGCAAAGGAGAGACCACGGCCCCCTTTGCCTATGCTGCGCGATTGACGGAGACCATTCTGTTGGGCACCATTGCTGGCCGTTTTCCCGGAGAGACCCTGCATTGGGATGCAGAATCTGCACGATTCAAAGAGGAAAAAGCCAACCAATATCTAGCTGGGGATTATCGGGATTTTTAAAGTTTGAAGCAGGACATGCGATTCATGAATTGGAAAAATTATTTAGTTGTCTTCATCATGGCGCCACTCCTTTCCTTTTCCCAAAACCGCCTTCGGGATTACGGTATTGAAATTGGCGCACTACATCCCGGTCCCTTAAATGGCATCACCGATGTCCCCGGTATACTAGTTGGTCATACAACCTTGATTCAGGGTGATAGCATCCGTACCGGTGTCACGGCAATATTACCTTATGACGGGAACATCTTCCAACAAAAAGTTCCTGCTGCCATTTATATTGGCAATGGTTTCGGCAAACTCGCCGGCTATACCCAAGTAAGGGAATTGGGCAATTTGGAAACCCCAATTGTTTTGACCAATACCCTTTCGGTGGCCACTGCGGTGAATGCAGTGGTAGAGTATACCTTAAATTTTTCCGGTAATGAAAATGTGCGTTCGGTCAATGCCGTTGTGGGAGAAACCAATGATGGTCATCTCAACGATATTCGTGGTATGCATGTATCAGAAAAAGATGTGCTGAAAGCCATCCAAAGTGCAAAATCTGGCCCAGTTACTGAAGGAAATGTGGGTGCCGGAACCGGAACCATCTGCTTTGGTTTTAAGGGAGGCATTGGCACATCATCCAGAATATTGCCAAAAAAATCGGGAGGATACACCGTAGGTGTACTGGTACAGACCAATTTTGGGGGAATGATTAAAGTGGCCGGAGTTGATGTGGGAAAACAATTGGGACATTATTCCGATAACTTCAAATATGCTGTGGACGGCTCGTGCATGATGGTGGTAATGACCGATGCGCCTTTGGACTCCAGAAATTTGGAACGCTTGGCCAAAAGGGCGATGTTGGGTCTGGCAAGGACAGGAGGCATAGCCAGCAATGGCAGTGGTGATTATGTTATTGCCGCTTCCACGGCGGATGCTTGCCGGATTCCGTATGAAAGCGACAAACCCATTCAAACTGTGCCCTCTTTACGAAATGAGGCCATGACCCCTTTGTTTCTGGCCACCATTGAAGCCACAGAAGAGGCCATTTTGAACTCTTTGTTCGCAGCGGAAACCATGGTAGGCAGGGGTGGCCATACCATTGAAGCACTTCCCAAGAAAAAAGTTTTGGAGCTATTGAAAGCTGCCGGAAAAGTAGACTGAGGTTTCAACATCACTTACTGTAACAACCTGCCCCGATTTCATACTAACCTTATGAAAACCTTATACTTTTTTTATAGCTTTAAAGGTCAAACACATTAAAAAACACCACCATGGATATTTTTGGAAAAATCAAGGAAAAACTCAGGAATGAATTTATTGACATTGTTGAGTGGCTCGACTATACCGACGACACCATTGCGCACCGATTTGAACGCTATCAAAACGAGATCAAGAACGGAGCGAAGCTTATTGTAAGGGAAGGGCAAACCGCTGTCTTCGTGAACGAAGGCCAGTTGGCCGATGTCTTTACCCCGGGCACCTATGACCTGACCACCAAAAACCTACCTATATTGGCCACTTTGAAGGGTTGGAAATATGGATTCAACTCACCTTTCAAGGCCGAAGTCTATTTTGTGAACACACATCTGTTCACTGATGAAAAATGGGGCACGAAAAGTCCCATCACTTTAAGTGATGACCGTTTTGGATTGGTAGAGATTCGGGCGTTTGGCACTTATGCCTTCAAGATTTCGGATGCCGGAAAGTTTATCAAGGACATTGTGGGGACAGATAGCAACTTCACCAATTTTGAGATCAATGAGCACCTTAAAAGCTTAATCGCAACACGGTTTACCGATACAGTGGGCCAGGCCAATCTACCCATCGAACTCTACGCGGCAAACACCACCGAACTTTCAGACACCTGTCGTGAAGTGATGGCCCCCGAATTTCAAAGTGTGGGTATTTCGTTGGAGAAATTCTACATTGAAAATGTTTCCATGCCCGAAGACCTCAAAAAGGAAATTTTTGAGTATAGCCGATTGGACAAACTTGACATGCAAAAATTGGCCCAATTCAAGGCCGCCAAGGCCATGGAGGCCGCAGCTAAAAACGAAGGTGGTACCGCCGGGGCCGGAATGGGAATGGGAATGGGCTTCGTATTGGCGCAACAAATGGGACAGATGATGAATCCGCAAATGGGTGGCGCTTCACAAGTGCAACATGTAGGAGCTTCTGTTCCTCCACCGATGCCAATTGCTGTCCAATATTTTTATGCGGTGAATGGAACCCAGCAAGGACCTGTTTCCTTTGAGCAACTACAGGCACTTTTTGCTGGGCGTACCATCAATAGGGACAGTTTGATCTGGAAACAGGGCATGGCCTCATGGGCTCCTCTGAGGGAAGTTGAAGAACTGAAATCGTTTTTGGGAGGAAACACGCCACCTCCATTACCATGACAATAACGCTCGTTCCGTCATTCTGAATCGACCAAAAGGTTGATGAAGAATCCCACGGAACCTACAAGGGCCAATGAGATACTTCACTTCGTTCAGTATGACAAGGAAGTGTATGGGAATCTTCTTTTCATTAAGAATTACAAATAGCGCTTTTGGAAGAAACTGTAAAAACAACCGAACTAAAAAAAGCCTGTATCAATTGTGGGGCGGAGCTTAAATACTTGCCCGGGACCACCAACATCAGTTGTGAATATTGTGGCCATCAAGAAACCATCAAAATTGATGCAAATGGGTTTGAAGAGCAGGAGCTGTATCCGTATCTAAAGGAAATGGGTGCGCAACGGCATGGTGAGGAAATCTCCATGTTGCACTGTAAAAATTGTGGGGCCAACCAACATGTGGAGGAAAACTACAAATCGCTACACTGTGTGTATTGCAGCATGCCATTGATATTGGAGGATGCCTACACCGAAAATTGGATCTTGCCAGGTGCGGTGCTCCCATTTCAGATTGATCAACGGAAGTCGTTTACTATTTTCCAAACATGGGTAAAACGTCTTTGGTTCGCTCCAAATAAATTGAAGAAAGCGGCCTTGGACCCCCAATTTACGAAAGGGCTGTATTTACCCTACTGGACTTTCGATGCCCAGCTTTTTGCCTCTTACACAGGACAAAGGGGGGAATATTATTATGAAACCCGTAGGGTTCGCAATGCCAATGGAAAGATGGTGACCCAGCAGGTAAGAAAGACGCGATGGTATCCTGCCTCGGGGCAAGTTTCCAGCTTTGTGGACGACACATTGATCAAGGCATCCCAACAAAAATCAGGTCGAATTCCGATGAAAATTGCGCATTGGGACCTTAAAAAGCTTCAGCCTTTCCATAGCAGCTTTTTATCTGGATTTGTCACCGAAAAATATACAATCCCATTAAAGGACGGGCATTTACTTGCCAAAGATGTCGCCAATGATATCGCCGAGCGATGGTGCCGCAGGGATATAGGTGGTGACACGCAACGGGTTACCGGCATGGATATGAAATTATCCGAGGAGACTTTCAAACATATTTTGCTGCCTGTTTATGTCAGTGCGTACCGTTATCAGGGCAAGGAATACAATTTTTTCATCAATGGAGAAAACGGGCAAATCTCCGGAACCCGGCCGTATAGTTTTTGGAAGATATTTTTTGTTGTGCTATTGGGTTTGATACTAATTGCCATCATAATATTGGTTGCCGGCAAATAGACGGTTATTGATGGCAAATGATCTATGCTTCTTTTTTTGTTCGTATATATTTAAACTTTTTTAACATGACCACAAAAAAACTATTCGCAACCAGCATGATCATCCTGGTTTTTGCCGTTGCGTGCAAAAATTCTGAAAAAGATGAACAAGAACTCAATCAAAAATTGGAACAAATCGAATCGGTGGAACAAGCCGTTGATTCCACGTTGAACCAAGTGGAGCAAAAAGCCTCAGAAGTTGAAGAAATGATTAAGGAACTAGACAGTATTTAACCAAAAAACTCAAAACTTATGAAACGTATTCTATTGGTAAGCCTTTTCTTCTTGGCAGCACTTGCTGGTGCAAATGCTCAGGGGAAATCCCAAGAAAAAGGAAAGCAAAAGATCGAGGAAGTCCAGAAAAAAACAAAAAAGGAAAAAGAAGCCGTTGAGGAACAGGCCGAGGAAAAAATAAAAGAGCGAAAGGAAAAGACCGAAAAAGAAAAGGACCGCAATGAGCGGGAGCTTGGAAATGAAGAGGATAACCCAATGGATGAAAAACCATTGCACAAGCAGAAGGAAAACAAGGGCAATGCCTACGGAAAGAACAAAGGAGATATGTCCGGTAAAGAGTTTGGACAATACCGCGCATCACAGGCCAAGGAAATGATCGAGAAATCAGAGAGGAAGTTGGTGGAGGACGAAGAGACCCTAATACGCGGAAGAAGGGCATTGGATGATGCGAAAAAAAGGGTTGAGGAGTCCAGGGAAAAAGGAGAGGATTCCGAGATAATCCTGGAAAAAGAAGAGAGCCTAAAAAAAGCAGAGCAAAAATTGGACGAGTTGGATGCCAGCATCAAAAAAGGAAAAGAAATGATTCTGATGAAAAAGGAACAGCTCAAGAAAATAATGGAAGTGGAAGGCGTGCAGTAGTTTGTTTTTTTTGCCAAAAGCGTCTTAACAGAAGAGAAAGGCCCGCCGCTATTCACGGTGGGCTTTTTTTTACTGGCCTATCTTGCAAAACTGTGTTAAAGACCAGACATCCCAACCAATAGATTCTGTATTTTTATGCCATGCAGAGGCGCCTAACATTGATCACCCTTTTTGTTCTTCTCAACATGGGCATTGGCCGTATGTTCCAAGAAAGCTTGGGTGTCACTTGTTTTTCGGAGTTGTCAATTCTTGCTATTACCAGTTTTTTCTTTTGGAACATTTCTTCCAATCAAATTAAGGTCTGGGCAGAAAAATGGGCTTTTGATACAACAGGAAAAAGTATACTCGTTCAGGGAGGGATAGGGTTTTCCGCAACTGTTATCAATATTTTTATAGGGCAGTTGTTGGTTGTTTTTCTAATGACCACTGTATACCAATGCACCTCGCCCAGTTTCAATATACTCAATGCCAGCCTTACTAACAATGTGGCCGTGAACTTGCTTTGCTATTTTTCGTTGCTCTTTTATTTTGTTAGTGTCAAAAAAGACCAACATGTGCCCCAACAAAACGATACGATAGCACAAAAAAGGAGGGTGACTGTCTCAAAAAAAGGGTCTCAATTTTTGTTGGAACCTAATGAGATTGTATATGTGGAGACGAGCAACAATTGTATTGTTCTGCACACGGAAAAAGGCCGGTTTGTAAAATACCAAAGCCTCCGTTCATTTTCGCGAACGCTTTGCCCAAATACGTTCAAACGGATACATCGTTCCTATTTGGTGAATTCAGAATTCATTGATCAAATCCAAAAAAACAATAACGGAGACGGCAAAATTCATTTAAAAACCGGAGACCACCTTAAGTTCAGTAGAACCTATCTTCAGGAACTATCACATATCTAGATTCCGCAACTAACCCCTTTTTTTCCGCAGCTTACACCTTAATTTTATTAAGTTTTAGTTTGCCATAGTAATTTCAATCCTAAAAATCGAAACATGAAAAATTACCATATCGCCCTTGGATTGATTGTACTGATCTCTTGCCAAACCAAAAAAGAGATCGACCCTACTTACATAACAATTCCCCAAGAAGACCAAAAAATCCTGAGAAACTTAAAAGAAGTACAATGGCCCAAGGCCTATCGGGAACAGGATACCGTCTTGCTGAACGCCATTCTCGGAGATGATTTTCAGATGGTAGATGCTAGTGGGGAATGGTCCAATAAAGCCATGGAGCTCGAATGGATAAAAGAACATGCAATGGAAAACGATTCCTTTTTTTATGAGATAAAACGTTTGGATGTGTTGCCCAACGGTACTGCGATGATCTGCGGTACAGGCCATATTTTCAACGATTCTATTGAGACCATCTATCAATCCAGCAACGTTTTGATCAAGCGGAAGGGCGTATGGAAAGCTATAGCTTCCCATGTATCTGGGATTAAGAAGGTGGAATGATTCCAAGCACGGTCCATTCAAATTCTTGTTCAGTTTAACATTTTATTCAAGAGCACAGGTCCATTTTTCAAGTAAATTGTACTAAACAAGCAACCCATGAAAAAACTTTTGTGGTCTTTCATGATTATTTCATTAAGCTTAAAGGCGCAGACCGTTGATTTAGCTTTTGAAAAAGATTTGATTCCAGAAGGGATCGCTGTGCATTTACCATCGAATAAAGTATACCTCAACAGTCTGGTAAAGAACAAAATTGTTCGAAGCAATCTCGATGGATCCCATCCGGAAGATTTTATAAGCACAGGTCAATATGGGTACCTCTCCGGTTTTGGCATGACCATAAAAGGGGACACTTTGTACGCCCTGGGCAACAGTCTTGCAAAAACCAACAATAAATCCATTTTGCTGTTACTGGATATCACTTCGGGGAGGTTGATTGGATCCTATTCACTGAACCAACCGGATTTTATCTATCTCAACGATATTGCAATCAGCTCCAAAGGCGATGTTTTCATTACAGATTCAGAAAGCAACAACATATATACCATCAACAAGTCCAAAAATCAACTAGAGGTGTTTTTCTCCGATGACCAAATAAAACACCCCAACGGGATTGCTATTTCGCCGGATGACAGGTTGCTGTATTTTGCCTCGTACACCCATGGTATTCGCATTTTGGACCTTGCCACTAAAAAACTGATCAACAAACCTAATGATCACAAAGGAATTGACGGCATGAAATTCTACGGTAACAGTTTGATTGCCATTGTGAACAGCAAACGGGATGCCACCCAAAATGGTATCTATCGATTTTACCTAAATGAAAAAAACTCGGAGGTGGTCCAAAAAGAGAAATTGAAAAACTTTGCCCGCTCCTCGGATATCCCAACCACCTTTGATCTACATGGTGACACTATCTTTTTTATTGGGGATTCCCAATTGGATGTGTTGAATCAAGAAACCAGTGAAATTATTGATGCCTCTACTTTGGAAAACTACCGCCTGATTATTCATAATATGGTAGATCAGGGTAAAGAATCAGAAAAAAATACCGTGTTCTCCAAAAGGTATTGCACAGAGATTGGCCGATTTGACCTGCTGATTGATAATGATGAAGTCGCGGGGGCCTATTATCTTGCCCATAAGAAGGCCCTTGGAGGTGTATGGGGGCGGCTAAAGGGAAACATCATGACCGGAAGATGGCATGATGCCGACGGAAAAGGCGATATCGTCATCACCTTTAATGAGGACTTTTCATTTTTTACCGCGGATTATCGCAATGAAAACGAACCGGAAAAATGGTACAAAGATTCTTGGCATGGTGCCCTTAGGCCCAATGATTCAAATACATTCTCATTAAATGAAAAAACCTATCGCTGCGAGTGAAGCTGGTTTCAGTGATTCAAAAATGCCAAGCAAACCGGACTTGATTGTTTCGTTTCACTTGCGAATTCCAGAGTTCCGGTTTCAAAATCCCTTTTGAATACCACAATATTGTTGCTCCTTTGATTGGCCACCAATAGAAAATTACCCGAAGGATCCAAAGAAAAATTACGGGGCCAGTCTCCATGAACGGATTCCCTGCCTTTTAAATCGAGCATTCCTGTATTGGGGTCAACACCAAAAATTACGATGGTATTTTCCCCACGGTTCGAGCCGTATAAAAACTTACCATCTGGCGACAAATGGATGTCGGCACAAGAATTATTCCCGTCGAAGTTTTCATCTAAGGTCCCAATGGTTTGCACTTCATGGTAACCGTCATCAGTACTTGCCTGAAAAACAGTAACGGTGGAATTCAACTCGTTGATCACATAAAGTATACTGCCGTCATCATTGAAAGTAAAATGTCTTGGTCCGGCACCCTCTGGCAAAACAAGGGATTTCTGATTCCCTGGAACAAATTTCCCATTCCCTTCTTGGTAGCGCATTATGGCATGTAGCCCCAAATCCGCCACAAAAAGTCCATTTTTGATAAACTGGGCCATATGTGCATGCGGCGTGAGGGTCGAATCTAAAACTTTATGATCAATAACTTGCGGGTTATCGCCCAACGAGCCGTCCTGTTGCAAATTAAAAATGGCAACGTTTCCGCCCGTGTAATTTGAAACAGCGAGATACCCATCACCGGATAGCGATATGTGACAAGGATGGGCTCCCTGAGATCCCATACTGTTAAGCGCGCTCAGAATTCCATTATCTAGTTTAAAAGTGGTGACTCCACCTCCTAAACTATCAAAATCGGCGGTTTCTTGAACAGCGTAAAGATGTGAACCATCCTTGGAAATGGTCAAGTACGACGGATTGGGAAGTTTGGCGGCCAAAGTATCCTGGGTCAGACTTCCATCACCAGCATTGAAAGAATACCTATAAATACCTTCGCTCTCCCCATCTGTGTAGGTGCCTATAAAAAGGGTGTGCATAGTTTCTTTTTCGGGTTGGTCGTTGCAAGCTACAATAAGTAAGATAGCCATACCGCATGCTATGGTGAAATGTCTCATCCGTTATTCATTTGCTTTCTAAATTACTGAAAGAAAACCAATCCTTTCAATTTTTATCTTTATTGCGTGGAACAGAAAACCATAATCCTAGTGCTATGTAGCCTTGGTATTGCCCAGGGCCTTTTTCTCTGTGCCTATCTGCTAACGCTTCAGAAAGGGAACAAAATGGCACACCGGATTTTGGTTTTGGTGATTTTGGGACTCGTCCTGCGGATTGGCAAATCCATACTCAACGTCTATCTGGATCTGGAACCCTGGCAACGAAACATCGGCATAGCAGGTATACTTTTGGTGGGACCCTCATTATGGCTCTATGGAGGTTTACTGTTTCATAGGTTCAAAGAAATACAGGGTGTCCAATATGCACATTTCCTGCCTTATGTGCTGTTTATGCTACTCAGTCCATTGATTCCCAATCGAGCCGATCTCCTTTCCTATGTAATCTATTATGCAGTCTTTGGCCATCTTTTTGTCTATCTAATTTTAGCTGCTTCCCTGTTACGGAAATATGGATATATCGCACAACCAAAACTTCATCAATGGTATCGAAACCTAGTTATTGGAGTAGGCCTCATTTGGTTGTTCTATATTGGCAATATCACTGGATTGATTCCCTTTTATATTGGTGGTGCGCTCTTCTTTACTTTATTAGTCTATATGTTTTCTTTTTTATTGCTCCGCAATCATACTTTTTCCCTTGAAAAATACCAGGGCTCGAAGATTGATGCAGACTCTGCCAAAAGTGCAATGGAATCGTTGGGTATGCTTTTGGAGCAGAACGAAGTGTTTCTAAACCCCAAATTGGCAATGTCCGAAGTTGCCGAAACTTTGCAAATATCCCCGAGAGTGCTGTCACAGGTAATCAACCAGCAAAAAGGAATGAATTTCTCTGAGTTTGTGAATTATCATCGCATTGAAAAAGCCAAAAAATTGCTCTCTTCACCAAAAAGTTCTGATGAAAAAATGGCATCCATCGCCTATGACTCAGGTTTTGGCAATGTCACTTCGTTCAATTTGGCATTTAAATCATTTACTCAACAGACCCCTTCCGAATTCAAAAAGAAACATAAGAACAGTGGATAATTCGTTTTTAAAATCATGATTTTTAAAGTCCCTTTGAGTTAGAATCATGTGCTTTGGCTAAAATTCTTGGCCATGAAACACGCTTTGACCATCCTACTTTTGATATTGACCGCATGCCAGCAGCATGAAAAGTTAGCATCGAAAACAGAACCTATTATCCCGAAAAAAGAAGTGGTATTTGAAGGATTGAACCGCCCTTGGAGCATTGCTTTCCTCAATGAAACGGAAGCACTTGTTACCGAAAAAAATGGGGATATGGTCCTAGTAGACCTAGTTGCCAAGACCAAAAGAACCATCAAGGGATTCCCTACTGACCTCGCGGACAGTATAGGTGCCGTTCATTTTGGTGATAACTCAGGAATCTTTGAGGTATTACTTCACCCGGATTACAAAAAAAATCAGAAAATCTATTTTTCCTATGCCGCAAAAAAACCAGGTGAGGGCAAAACCACCAAGTTTGCGCAGGCCACACTCTCCAAAGATTCAATTCAAGATTTGAAGACCATTTTGGTTGCTGAGCCCTATTCAGACATCGATTATCACTATGGCGGAGGAATGGCCATTGGAGCGGATGGCAAATTATATCTTACCGTAGGAGAACGCCTGTTCTGGGAGCACGACGAACCTGAAATGCCAATTGCACAGGATGTATCAGATCCTCGGGGTAAAATCCATCGTTTTAATTTGGACGGAAGCATTCCCAAAGATAATCCAGACTTGGGTAAGGATGCGGTTCCAAGCATTTTTGCCTTAGGTATCCGGAATACGCAAGGTATTGCCCTACAGCCCGAAACAGGTAATTTATGGTTTACAGAGCATGGTACCCTCCAAGGGGATGAGATCAACCTGCTTCAGGCTGGCGCAAACTATGGTTGGCCCAATCGAACCACAGGTAGCTTACGAAGTAAAGAATACAGCCCGCCCAAACTCGAAGATGTGGTTTTTAGCCCGCCAATTTGGTTCTGGCAACATACCGTTGCCCCAACTGGATTGTGCTTCTACACAGGAGATGAGTTTCCCCAATGGAAAAACAACCTCATCGTACCTGGTCTTTCCCGGGGCAGTCTTTGGCGTTTTCGTATTAAGGGAGATACCATCAAAAGTGTCGAGGAACTCTTTTTAGATGAACGGGTTCGCTCAAGAAAAGTGGCCCAAAGTCCCGAAGGCAAACTGTATTTGCTCACGGATGAAGAAGATGGGAAAATCGTCAGAATCAAACCCAAATTACAACAATAAATCCCGCTAAAAATGAAAACAACTTTTTTCTTAATCGCCGTAGTGCTATGTCTACAACTATGTGCTCAGTCAGAGGAAGATTTGGTCCGTGAAACACTCAATAAGTACTTGGAGGGCTCGTCCTACAGCGACCCGGAGATGATCCAATCTGCATTTTATGTTGAAGCTGACCTATTTCTGTCCAAAGAGGGGCAGGAACTATGGGTGTTGACCCCTAAAGAGTATTCTGCACTTTTTGAAGTGCGGCCCAAAGGAAAATTTAACGGTCGTGAAACAACCATACTATCGATTGACTTGCACCACAACATTGCAACCGCCACAGCGGAAATAAGGATCACATCCAGGAACATGCGATTTATTGATATTTTCTTGCTCAAAAAACTATCGGGAGAATGGAAAATCATCAGTAAAGCAGCCACTTTAATGCCCAATGGAGAGTAGTCTTAGACTGCTCCCGTTCTCAAGCTTCTGTCTATTTCTTTCTTCAAGAAGTATCCGGTGACAATGGTCGCCAACACATCAGCAATGGGAAAAGAAATCCAAACTCCAATCTCACCCAATAATTGTGGTAACAAAAGAATCAATGGGATAAAAAAGAAACCTTGTCGTGTCAATGTCAACAATAATGCTGGAACGGCCTTCCCAACTGCCTGAAAATAGGCAGCGCCAATCAGTTGTAGTGCAATAATGGGTGTGGCAGCAAAAACGAGTCGCATGGCAAAGGAGGAATGTTCCAAAACAAAGGCATTGGCGGCGAGTTCCTCCGGAGAAAGTCCGGGCTTATCACTCAAGAACAAAGATGTAATCTCTGCTGGAAACGCCATTAAGACAATGAATACCAATGTAGCCACCAAAGCTGCGTACTTGATCGCTGTGTATATGGATTTTTTAACCCTTTCATATTTCAACGCGCCATAATTGTAGCCTGCAATGGGCAAAAAGCCCTGTGTAACACCAAAAACGGGGAAAAGGGCGAACATCAGCATCCTTCCTATAATGGCATAAACGGCCACCATGGCCTCTCCGCCAAGGTTGAACAGGATATTGTTCATGAGCAAATATGTGATACTGGTGACGGCCTGCCTGGCCAGGGTAACAAAACCCAACGAGCCTATTTCTTGGAGAATGGGTTTATCCAACCCAAAATGGGACAGGTTTATTTTCAGTTCGGAATTCTTGGATAGAAAAAAATAGAAAATGTAAAAGAAGCAAAGGAGATATCCCCCGGTGGTTGCCCAAGCGGCACCGTGCATCCCCCAATCAAAAACATAGATGAAAATGTAGTCCATCAGTAGGTTCCCAACCGACGGTATGATCATGGCAATCATGGCAAATTTTGGCTTCCCCTCTGCACGGATCACAGTATTTCCCATCATACAGAGGGCCAAAAATGGGATTCCGTACAAAATGATGGTGTAATACACTTTGGCCGGGTCAAAAATGCTCCCCTTGCCCCCAAAAGCAGGGATAAGCTCATCCACAAAATAGAGTCCCAATGCCACCATGGTAACGGTGACCAACAGGGTCAATGTGATTTGGTTTCCGAATGTCTTTAGTGCTTTCTCCCGATTGTCGGCGCCCAAGGCCCTTGAAATTATGCTGGAACCGCCAATCCCAATGGCCATTCCCAAAGCGGCAATAAAAAATGAAACGGGTAAGACTACATTGATTGCAGCGATGGCTATGGAACCAATCCAATTGCCCACAAAAATGGAATCGACCAAGATGTTCAGCGACATGACCAAAATACCGATAGATGCCGGTACCGCTTGCTTGATCAAAAGCCTGCCAATAGGTTCAGTCCCTAGTTCGTCTGATCGGACCTTTGCCATTTACACTGGCAGTTTTTCTTCAGTCTGCCAATCTTTGATCCATTGCGACATTAAAGCTGCCCAATCGTCACGGTCATTTAAACACGGAATGTGAATGAAATCCACTCCACCCGCTTCTTGAAACTCTTCCTTGCCTTCCATGGCGATTTCTTCCAAAGTTTCCAAACAATCGCTCACAAAGGCAGGGGTTATCACGGCTAATTTTTTTATCCCTTCCTCGGCCAGTCGTTCAAATTCCTTATCAGTGAAAGGTTGCAACCAAGGGTCGCTTCCGAGTCTGGATTGGAAGGATGTGCTGATTTTTTTTGGGTCAAGTCCCAGCTCCTTTTTTACCAGTTCTGTTGTGGCATAGCATTGGTGGCGATAGCAAGTATGGTGCGCCACGGAATTGGTTGAGCAGCATTTCCCATCAATTTTGCAGTGGAATTTTGTTGGGTCGGATTTTCTTATGTGCCTTTCGGGTATCCCATGATACGAAAATAGGATGTGATCGTAGTCGAAGTCAACCAAGCCTTCTTTGATGCTTTTGGAAAGTACCTTTATGTAATCCGCATTATGATAAAAAGCAGGAAGGGTGGTCAATTTCATTTCTGGAAAATGATTCTCCTGATCTTCCATCGCCTTTACCACCACAGTCTCGTAGGACGACATGGCGTAATGTGGATACAAGGGGACCAAAAGTGCATCGTCCACCCCTTGGTCATTCAATTGCTGCAAAGCGTTTTTGATGCTCATGGAGCCATACCGCATCCCCAATGCAACTGGAATATTAGTCTGTTGACGCACTTTTTCGGTAAATCTTTCAGAAATAATGATGAGCGGAGAGCCCTCCTCCCGCCAAATCTTGGCATAAGCTTTTGCCGAGCGCTTGGGTCGGGTGTTCAGGATAATCCCCCTTACAATGATGTTTCTAAGAATGGGATTGACATCGATTACCCGCTCATCCATCAAAAATTCATCCAGGTATGGTTTTACATCTTTTGGGGTTGGGCTGTCTGGCGAACCCAAATTGATCAATAGAACTCCTTTTGGCACGGCTATTTCTTTTAAGCTTCAAAAATACGACATGGCACCCATTTAACATTTTTCCGCACAAATTACTTTCTTATGGATAGATAATGAATTTCAATTCAGAATTGGCATTGCCCTTTCCCTTGGTATACTTTTCTACCTTATTTTTGTTTCTATGGACAGCTTCTATGAAAACGTTTCCAAGGAATCCCTTCTATACTTGGGAATTGCCCTTGCCGTTCTGGTTTTTTTGTATTGGATGATCTCATTTCTTTTGAAACGTCTGGGCAAAAATCCAAAATACTTGCTCCCTGATGGGTCTTTCCGGAAATTGGCGCCATCCTTGGTACTGATTTTCCTATCTATCATCCTACGGATGAATGCCCTGAGGGACCTATTGAACCTGGAAGACTATACGCTTTGGTTCCGAAAGGCGAGCACTTTGCTTTTCATTTTTGCCATGACCTGGTTGGTGATAAGGGTCCTAACGATTGCCAAAGAAATTATTTTAAGGAATTACGATGTCGGTGAAACCGACAATCTGAAAGCACGGAAGATCTATACCCAGTTTACCATTTTGGAGCGCATCATCATTTTTGTTGTAATTGTCCTCGCGATTGGCTTGGCGTTGATGAGCTTTCAGGAAATTCGTGAAGTTGGTATCAGCATTTTTGCTTCAGCAGGGGTTGCGGGTATCATCATTGGGTTTTCTGCACAAAAGTTTATCGGGACCATTTTGGCGGGCATTCAAATAGCGATTGCCCAACCCATTAAGTTGGATGATGTGGTTATTGTGGAAAGTGAATGGGGCCGCATTGAGGAAATAACCTTGACCTATGTGGTGGTGCGTATTTGGGACAAGAGGAGATTGATTGTACCCACGCCCTATTTTATTGACAAACCTTTTCAAAATTGGACAAAAACCTCAGCGGATATCATGGGCACCGTTTTTCTGTATGTGGATTATATGGTCCCGTTTGATGCATTGCGAAAGGAGTTGACAAGGATACTTGAAAATACGGAACATTGGGATGGCGAGGTGAATGTATTACAGGTTACCGATTCCAAGCCCACCCATGTTGAGATTAGGGCCTTGATGAGTGCCAAAGATTCCCCAACGGCCTGGGAGCTTCGCGTACACGTGCGGGAAAAATTGATTGAATTCCTTCAAAAAAACTATCCTGAAAGCATTGCAAGGACCAGGGTTATGTTACAGCAAGTTGGAGATGAAAATGAAAAATAGGAGTATCCTTATTTGTTTGCTTTGGGCGGTATTTGTGAACGGTCAACATATCACCTGCTCCCCAGAGGACAGTGTTCGATTTGGGGCAAAAATGAAAACTCTAGAAAAAATCAACACTTCCAGTTTGGGAGATATGATAATCCAATTGGGGAAATCATTCATGGGAACTCCCTATGTTGAAAAAACCTTGGAAGTGGGCGAAACCGAAACCTTGGTGATTAATTTTGGGGGGCTTGATTGTACCACTTTTGTGGAAAATGTGCTGGCCTTTGCGCTAACATTGAAACAGGAAGAAGGTTCGTTCAGCCATTTCACGGAAAATTTAAAAACCATTCGGTATCGTGATGGGAATTTGGATGGCTATCCCTCTCGTTTACATTATTTTACGGATTGGATTCGAAACAATGAGAAAAAGGGTATTGTACGAGACATAACCTCTGAGCTGGGCGGAACTGAGTTGAAAAAAGCCATCAACTTTATGGGAACACACCGAAATTTATATCCCTTTTTGGCCAATGATGCCAACTTTACCGCAATGCAAGCAGTGGAAAGGGAGCTGGCGGAAGAAACACTCTGTATTTTGCCCAAGGACCAAATTGAAAAACAAGAACATTTAATTTATTCCGGAGATATAATTGCACTTGCAACATCCATAAAAGGATTGGATGTTACCCATACAGGAATTGCAATCCAACATAAGGGGAGATTGCATCTTTTGCACGCTTCCAGCAAAAATGGCGAAGTGGAAATAACGGAAGAACCCTTGGCCGACTATTTGAAGGGCATCAAAAGCAATATTGGAATTATTGTAGCTCGCCCTACGTTTTGATGTATTCGTGATACATGGCAATCGGAACCAGCCCGGTCCACCCACAAAAATCTTTCTTGGCAGGCATCCCATAGGATATTAAATCGGGAGCATAGTTTTCCCAAAAGGTATCCGTGGCATCAAACACCTCGGCAATAGCCGAATAGGTCTTTTCGGCCAAGTCTTGTGCCAAGTCATCCTTTCCTACTACACTCAGCCCTTTTAAAACCATATAAGAGGTAGGTGCCCAAACGCCCCCCAACCAATAATCGCCCCAACCTTTGTAATCAGGATCATCAGCCGAAAGTGCGGGGAGTGGAATTTTTCGATAAAACTCATCTTGATTTGTCAAATGGGCGACAAAGGCATCTAACTTATCCTCCGGAACCAATTCGCCCAGCAGGGTCCAGTACATGCCGATATGCTTTCTTTTGATTTGCTTGCCATAACCCAAATCATAATAAAAAGCATCTTGGTCGTCCCAGCAAAGTTGGTTCAGTGCTTCTTTTACTTCTTGATGAAAGGCAGCATACTGCCCAAGGTCCTCGGTTCGACCTATTTCCTTGGCAATGAAATGCAATTGCTTGGAAAGCATGGCCATTTGCGCGGTGAAATCAACCAATCTGCCCTGTTTGTTCCAAACGCCCTGTAAGGTTTCCACATAATCCGCAATGAACATGTTTAGTCTTTCCTCCGCCGTGGAACCGCCCATTTTTCCAAGTTTGTCACCCAATTCATGATGGGTCATGCCATTGCCTTCGTCTGTGGTCCAGTTTCGGGGCGAGCGGGGTATGTTGTCCATGCCCATGCCAAGGGTATCTCCCCAAAAAAGCTTGTCCTCACCTTGGTAGGTATTCACCAAAAACTCAAAATTTTTCTTTAGAAAGGGATAGGCGTAGCGCAATCTATCCTTGTCTTGCTTCAAGTTGTAAATCTCCGTCTCGGCCAAACCCAACAAAGGTGGGTTTATTGACACCGGGTGTTCCTTGGACCAAAGTGGTCTGCCATCTTTTCGGTATTCCCGACAGATGTAGCCATCTTCTTCCATCCTTTCATAGAAATTGTCCAACGCCTGATACACTGGCAATTCATCCATATGATATTTGGCAAAGCAAGCTATGAAACAGGAGTCCCAAAGAAATATGTTATCTGAAAAGGCAGCATCAACAAAGGGTTTCTTGAAAAAAGTTTCGCTATCCCCGCCCCGGACCTTGCTCTTGGTAATCTCCAACGCCTTGGCATACATTCTTTCGCTCAGTTCTGGGGTCACTTGAAAGCCTAGAGGCGTTGCGGACTTAACTTCTTCTGAAATACCATCCTTGCAGCTTATAGCCACAGTACTTCCCAAGGTTGCCAAGCCCAAGGTCTTATAAAAATCTCTTCGTTCCATAATATTGGATTTAATTTCTTTTTAAACACCATTCAATTGCTCCCAGGAGATGCTGCCGAAACGCAGGCTCATCAAAAGAGGCTTCCGTATGCCCTCCTCCAGTGTAATAGGTCCTGCCTCCATCAAATTTGTGGTACCAGGCTATGGGATGGCTTGTGCCATTGGTTCCTCCGGAATAACTGTTTTCGTCCAAATTGAGTAGGACCGTGACATTGGGATTCAAGTCTTTATAGTTGTACCACTCGTCACTTCTGGACCATTCATCGTTTAAATGGGCCGTGGAGGCATGGTCTTTACGCAGGACATCGATTTTTGCTTCCAGCACATTGGGGTTGTTGGGGTGACTTTCAAAATAGCCTCCCACCAATTTGCCGTACCACGGCCAATCATATTCGGTATCGGCAGCTGCATGGATTCCCAAAAAAGCCCCTCCATTCTTGATGTAGTTTTCAAAAGCCCTTTGTTGCGCATCGTCCAATACATCCAAAGTGGTGCTCAAGAAAACGACCAACTTGTAATTTTTGAGGTTTTCATTGGTGAAGTCTTCTCCCGCATCTGTTTGTAGCACTACAAATCTGTTTGCCCGACCCAATTCCCTTAAGGTTCGCACCCCTTTTTCAATGGATGTATGTCGGTAGCCCGTGGTTTTTGTAAAAACCAGTACGAGTTCGGGCATTTTTATACTGTCGTTTTGGTTGGGTAATGAATTTTCTTGTGCACTTAACTGAAAAATAGCGCAGACAATCCAAATTATGGATGGAACAATCATTTTCATTCTGTCGGTTTTAAGCATTTGAAGTTAAATATTTTTTGGGGGTGGTGCCATATTTCTTTTTGAAGGAGGCTATAAAATGGCTCGCGGTGCTATATCCCACTTTAAGTCCTACCTCATTGACATTGTGCTTTCCTGTTTCGAGCATTTTGCGGGCGTACTCCATTTTGTAATCGAACAAAAACCCGTAGACGGAATCGCCATAAATCTGTTTGAAACCCTCTTTAAGTTTTCTTAGGCTCAATCCTATTTCCTCTGAAAGTTCGGTCAAGGTTGGAGGTTCTACCATCCTGGAAATCATGATTTCCTTGGCCATCTTAATGCGCCTCACATTGTCCTCGTCCGCCAGGTATGGGCATTGTTCGAGGTCTGCTTCTTCCGTTTTGTTGAAATAAAGGGAAACCAGCTCGTACACCTTGCCTTTAACGTACAGTTGTTTTACTGAAGGGTGAAGGTTGTAATTCATAAGTTGACTTAGGACCACAGCTATGGCAGGAGACACCATTTCTTGTGCGTAGTATTTTTTTTCCTTATTGTCACTGCTTAAAAAGGGAATGTAATCCGCTTCCTTGGAAAAAAGGGAATGGAACATACGGATGGTCATTACAACGGACAACAGCCAAGAATTTGGGTATACCATTAGGTGCAGCGGCAAATCTTTTTGGGTGTTATAAAGCAGCAATGAGTTTTCCTCGGTTACTTCCAAATGGTAGTTCCCTTGATTAAAATTGAACTTGGACCTGCCTTTCAGGCAAAAATGAAACTGGATGTGGGAACTGTCAATTTCCCTTTCAATTTCTTTTGGTTCCCTTGTGTCGTTCTGAATTTTAAGGATAAAGAACCCATCATCCACCAGAATTTCATCAAACGAACCTTTGGCGACATTTTCCATGGCTAAACTTGATTAAATGAAATTAAAATTTCAATTTAGAATGACTCTAAATAAATTTATATTACATCAAAGTTAGTAATAAAATCAATGCTTCTGAAGTTTTTTTATATCATGTGCATGGAAAAGGCAGAGACATTTGGGACATAGTTCCCCTAGCGTTATTTTTTCATCAATAACACTCCTATTTTTGTGCTGCGATTTAATCCTTTTATGAGGAGTTACCATATATCAAAACACAATTCCTTCTATGCCATTGGGCTGAGTTACAAGAAGGCAGATGCCGAGGTGCGAGGGAAGTTTAGTTTGGATGTTCCTGCCATAGACCTTATTATGGCAAAGGCCAAAGTGCTTGGAATAGATGGCCTTTTGGTCATTTCTACCTGCAACCGTACCGAACTGTACGGTTTTGCGCAACACCCCTACCAACTTATAAAGCTACTCTGCGACCAAACTCTGGGAACTGTGGAAGAATTCCAGGATGTGGCCTATGTGTACAAAAACCATGATGCCATTTCGCACTTGTTCAGGGTAGGGACCGGTCTGGACAGCCAAATATTGGGAGATTTTGAAATCATCAGCCAGATAAAACAGGGGTTCTTTCGTGCCAAGAAGCACGATATGGCCAACCCGTTCATGGAACGTCTGTGCAATGCGGTGATCCAAGCAAGCAAGCGCATTAAAACTGAAACTGAATTATCCTCGGGGGCAACCTCCGTGGCTTTTGCGTCGGTCAAATATATCCTGGACAATGTCCCCAACATTTCTGAAAAAAACATCTTGCTTTTCGGAACGGGTAAAATAGGAAGAAACACGTGTGAAAACCTTATCAAACATTCCAACAATTCACATATCACCCTAATAAACAGAACCAGGGAAAAGGCGGAAGATATTGCCGGTAAATTTCATTTGACTGTAAAGGATTATGGTGACCTTCAGACCGAAATCAGGAAAACCGACATTCTTGTAGTGGCCACTGGTGCACAGTTGCCCACAGTTTCCAAGGCACTGATCTACACCAAAAAGCCTCTACTTATCCTTGATCTTTCCGTGCCCAAAAATGTATCGGATGACGTTCTGGATCTAGAGAACATTTCATTGGTGCATCTAGATCAGCTTTCGCAGATAACGGACGATACCTTATCCAAACGAAAAGAATATGTCCCCAAGGCCGAGGCCATTATAGAAAAGGTCAAAAAAGATTTTTTAAAATGGCTGGAAACCAGAAAATTTGCTCCAGTGATCAATGCCTTAAAAGAAAAACTAAAGACCATGAAGGAGGAGGAAATTGACTTTCACTCCAAAAAAATATCCGATTTCAACCAAGATCAGGCAGAGATCATATCCGAGCGCATCATCCAAAAAATTACCAAACAGTTTGCCAACCACCTGAAAAGTTCCGAAGTTGATACCGAGGACAGTTTGGAACTCATCCAAAAAGTCTTTCAGCTAGAAATCGATTCAAAATGAGCAAGATCATACGAATCGGTACCCGGGATAGTGAGTTGGCACTATGGCAAGCAAACACGGTACAGGAAAAACTCGAAGGTTTGGGATACGATACTTCCTTGGTTCCCATAAAATCTACCGGAGACCAGGTGCTGGACAAGCCACTTTATGAACTTGGGATTACTGGGATTTTCACAAAAACCTTGGATATTGCCCTGCTGAAGGGCCAAATAGACATCGCCGTGCACTCCATGAAAGACGTCCCCACACAATTACCCAAAGGAATTGTTCAGGCCGCAGTACTTGAGCGTGCAATAGCATACGATATTCTGGTGCACAAGGGCGTGGATTTTTTAAAATCCGCCCGCCCGGCCACTATCGCCACAGGAAGTCTGCGAAGAAAAGCACAATGGCTGCATAAATATCCAAACCACAAAGTTGTTGACCTGAGAGGAAATGTAAATACAAGGCTAATCAAACTCATTGAAAGTGATTGGAACGGTGCCATTTTCGCGCAGGCGGGGCTGGAACGCATAAAACTGATGCCCAAGGATGCCCTTTTGCTGGATTGGATGATTCCAGCTCCCGCGCAAGGTGCCATGGTTGTGGTTGCGAAAAAGGAAGATTCCCATTCAAGGGAAGCCTTGAAAAAACTCAACCACAAAGAATCTGAGATGGCTACTACCGTGGAACGGGAGTTCCTGCGCACCCTTGAAGGTGGCTGTACGGCACCTATAGGAGCCTTGGCACAAATAAAAGACCAATCGGTTTATTTTGAAGGCGTGCTGTTTTCGCTGGACGGAAAGCAAAAATTTGATGTGAAAAAGGACATCGCCCTATCTGCCATCGACGGTTTTGGAGCCAAATGCGCACACGAGGTTTTGCAAAAAGGCGGTGACAGATTGATGCAGAAAATCAGAAATGAGAACAGTGCTATCCACTAAAATATTGACCTCTCCCCAAAAGGAGTTGCTCCTAAACTCGGGTTTGGGTTTGGTGGAATATGATGCCCTGCGAATTGATTTTGTGGAAGCCCAAATTCCAATGGGATATCAAAACCTTATTTTTACCAGCAAAAATGCCGTTAAAGGCTTTTTTAATTTAACCGGAGACTTGAATTATTTCGATTACAAGGTTTTTTGTGTTGGTGATAAAACCGCTCATATTTTAGCGGACAATGGACTGAATGTGGTCAAAACTGCTAAAAATGCGTCTGAATTGGCCCATTTTATTGTAAAAAATTATAAAAACGAGCAATTCTTGTTCCTGTCTGGAAATCAAAGGAGGGAAGAATTGCCAAAAGCCCTGGGCAAAAATAACGTTCGGTACAAAGAAGTGGTCTTATATGAGACTCAATTGGTCCCAAAAAGATTTGCCCGTGCGTTTGATGGTGTGCTCTTTTTCAGTCCAAGTGGAATCAGGAGTTATCTTTTGGAAAATTGCATAGAAAATGAAATGCTGTTTTGCATCGGTAGCACCACTGCTTCCGAGGCCAAAAAATATTCGGACCAAATCATTGTTGCCACAAAACCAACCGTGGAGAATGTCTTGGTCCAAGCGATAAAACATTTTAAAAAGTATGATTAAAAACGATTTGTTCCTAAGGGCATTGCAAGGTGAAACCGTTGATCGCCCACCGGTCTGGATGATGCGTCAGGCAGGACGATATCTTCCCGAATTTATGGAACTCAAGAAGAAATATGATTTCTTTACTCGTTGCCAGACCCCAGAATTGGCATCGGAAATAACAGTACAGCCCATTCGCAGATATGGCATGGACGCCGCTATTCTTTTCAGCGATATCCTGGTGATTCCGCAGGCTATGGATATTGAAGTGGAGATGAAACCCAATTTTGGACCCTATTTGCCCAAACCCGTCCGTTCGCAAAAAGATGTGGAAAAGGTAATTGTGCCAGATGTTGAGGATGCTTTGGGCTATGTGATGGAAGCCATCCATGTGACCAAAGAGAAATTGAACAATGAGGTCCCTTTGATTGGCTTCGCAGGCTCCCCCTGGACCATTCTGTGTTATTGTGTGGAAGGACAGGGCAGTAAAAGTTTTGACAAGGCCCGTGGTTTTTGTTTTACGCAGCCTGAAGCAGCGCACGAATTGCTCCAGAAAATTACGGACACCACAGTTGCTTATCTAAAAGCCAAGGTAAGGGCTGGCGTAAATGCAGTGCAAATATTCGATTCTTGGGGGGGTATGCTTTCCCCAAAGGACTACTTGGAATTTTCTTGGCCTTACATTCAGCAAATTGTGGATGCGCTCAAAGATATTGCCCCTGTTATAGTTTTTGGAAAAGGATGTTGGTTTGCCCTTAAGGAAATGGCACAATCCGGGGCCTCAGCTGTTGGAGTTGATTGGACATGCTCTGCTCAAAATGCCCGTTATCTAACCGGTGGGAATATTACCCTTCAAGGGAATTTTGACCCTGCCAGACTCCTGTCACCTCCTGCTGAAATCAGGAAAATGGTCACACAGATGATCAGCGAATTCGGAAAGGACAGATATATCGTTAATTTAGGTCATGGTATATTGCCCAATATTCCCGTGGAAAATGCCAAGGCCTTTATTGATGCGGTAAAAGAATATAAAGAGTGAACCCTATCACGGTATTAAAAAGGGTAGATCTTAAAAATATACTGAAAGTTATATTTATTGGTTTGGGTCATCCCCTCTATATAGTGCCAACCCTACAGGCCACCAAGCAGTGCATGAAAATTTCCACTGACCTTTATGGGCGGTTACATCATAAAAATGGCCCTTCAAATGCATTTAGGCATGCGTTGTGGAACTTTTTGATTGCCAAAAGATGCTATCATTGGAAAGCAAACAAGCATAAAGTTGTGGCATGGACCAAAAAAATTACGGATTGGCATGAAAATGCTTTTCCAAACCGTGGATTGGCCAAAAAAATGGATTTGCACAACAATGCTGTAGGACGGTTTATTTTTGAAGAAAATATAGACACCGTTGAAACGGAAATTGTAGAGCTGTTTAAAAAAATGGCACACAAGTCCATAAAAGTGGATGCCAATACCGATTTGACCGGTCTTCAAAGGTGTTTAGTGCACATAACTTCGGAAGAATAGATGAAAGAGGAACTGAAACTTAATTATCTGAGTGCCAACGATGCAAAAAGTTTGTGCTTGTTGATGACATCAAACTCGGAAGCTTTCCAACGCTTTTTCCCAAAAACTTTGGAACAAAACCAAAGTATTGCCGATTCTCAATCGTTCATTCTGAACAAAATAAAAGAAATCGAATCCAAATCCGAATACACATTTGCCATTAGGAGCAACAATGACAACTCACTGGCCGGGTTGGTTATTCTTAAGAATATAGATTGGAAAGCACTTGAAGGCGAATTGGCCTATTGTTTGGACCAAAGGTCACATGGAAAGGGCTGGGCGACCTCCAGCGTAAAGCAAGTATCTAGTTTTGCAATTGAAGAACTTGGACTGAAGGTTTTGAAAATTATCGCTCACAAGTCCAACATTGCCAGTATTCGAGTGGCAGAAAAATGTCGATTTAAATGGAAAAAAACGTTGTCAAAATCCTTTCAACCCCCCAACGAAGAACCCCTGAACATGGAGCTTTATGAACTAACGTATGAAGGATAAATTTTATAGCTATATAGAACATTTGCAGGATACCATCACCTCCAAACTGGAAGAAGTGGATGGAAAGGCAAGCTTTAAACAGGACCTTTGGGAACGACCTGAAGGTGGTGGTGGAAGGACCCGGGTGATAGAAAATGGTGCTGTTTTCGAAAAAGGTGGCGTAAACATCTCCAAGGTTCACGGAGCACTTCCAAAAAGCATGCGGGAGTATTTTGGCGTTAAAGATGCCGACTTTTTTGCTTGCGGGCTTAGCTTGGTCATCCATCCAAAAAGCCCCATGGTGCCCACCGTACACGCAAATTGGCGCTATTTTGAAATGTACAATAAAGATGGCAAGATTGTGGACCAGTGGTTTGGTGGGGGACAGGACCTTACTCCCTATTATTTGTTCGAGGAAGATGCAAAGCATTTTCACAGCGTTTGTAAAAAGGCTTGCGATGCCCATAACCTAGAATTTTATCCCAACTACAAAAAGAAATGCGATGCGTATTTCTGGAACGCCCATCGCAACGAGGCCCGGGGAATTGGCGGACTTTTCTTTGACTATTGCAAAGCAACCGATACCATGCAAATGGAAGATTGGTACCAATTTGTGACTGAAGTCGGCGATAGTTTTTTAGAAGCCTACGTCCCTATTGTTCTTCAAAGAAAGGACTTGCCTTACACACAAAAACAACGGAGTTGGCAAGAAATTAGGCGTGGACGCTATGTGGAGTTCAATCTGGTACACGACAAGGGCACTCTTTTTGGCCTGCGGACCAATGGTCGAATTGAAAGTATTTTGATGAGTTTGCCTCCGCACGTACAATGGAAATATGACCATCATCCAGAGGCTGGTAGTGAAGAAGAGAAACTGCTCGATGTCCTTTGTGCTCCAAAAAGTTGGGTATAATATGTAGCTTTGTTGAAGACCGTCCATTATACAATACTAACTATTTAAGATACCATGTATCCATTCATAAGAAACCGAAGACTCCGCACGTCCGAATCCATTCGTAGATTGGTCCGGGAAACCATAGTGACACCCGACGATTTTTTAGTGCCGCTTTTTGTGGTCGAAGGCAAGGGCATAAAGGAAGAAATCCCTTCGATGCCCAATTACTTCCGCCTAAGCTTGGACCTTTTGGAAAAAGAGGTCAAGGAATTGTGGCAAATGGGGCTCTGTGCCGTGCTCCTATTTGTAAAAGTGGATGAAAGACTAAAGGACAATAAGGGAACCGAGGCCATCAACCCGAATGGATTGATGCAACTTGCCATAAAAACCATAAAAAATGCATGCCCCGAAATGCTGGTGATGACGGACGTTGCTCTTGACCCCTACTCATCCTATGGACATGATGGTATCGTTGCAAACGGACAGATTTTAAACGATGAAACCGCCGAGGTACTGGCAGAGATGAGCATATCCCATGCCAATGCAGGAGCTGATTTTGTTGCGCCCAGCGATATGATGGATGGCCGCATACTTACCATACGCGAAGCTTTGGAAGACGAAGGCTTTACCAATACCGGCATCATGAGCTATTCTGCAAAATATGCAAGTGCGTTTTACGGTCCCTTTAGGGATGCCTTGGATTCCGCTCCCGTTGATAAAGTCAACGTACCAAAGGACAAAAAAACCTATCAAATGGATTTTGCGAACCGTTATGAGGCCATTCGGGAAACCCAAATGGACATTGATGAGGGGGCCGATATTGTGATGGTAAAGCCAGGGCTCTGTTATTTGGACATCGTCCGTGAACTCAGGAACCAAGTGGATGTTCCCTTGGCCGTATACCAAGTTTCCGGAGAATATGCCATGCTAAAGGCCGCGGCGGAAAAAGGGTGGCTGAACCACGATGCCGTAATGTTGGAACAGTTGACCGCCATAAAAAGGGCTGGTGCCAACATCATAGCCAGTTATTTTGCAAAGGATTTCATTCGAGTCTGTGGTTAAGGTCTTCGATAAGAATAAACTTTCCATCAACAAAATTGATAGCTATTCGCTATCTTGGTCCCTAAGATAAATACGCATGGGACTTTTATTCTTTTATGCCCTTATTTCCATCTTTTTTTCCTTTTTATGCTCCATTTTGGAGGCAGTCCTGTTGAGCGTTACGCCAACATTCATCAATGTGAAAAAACAGGCGGGAAAAGAGTATGCCACCATTCTTGAATCGCTGAAAAAGGATGTGGACAAACCGCTCATCGCCATTCTCACACTAAATACCATAGCCCACACCGTCGGCGCCATTTTGGTGGGTGTGCAGGCCAAGGTGGCCTATGTGGATATGTACGGAACAACAACACGCACTGTCCTAGGACTCAAGCTCACGGAAGACCTTATGGTCGGCTTGGTTTCCACTGTGATGACCATACTGATACTGGTTGCCTCCGAAATCATCCCCAAAACCATTGGTGCCACCTATTGGAAACAGCTTGCCAATTTTACCTCAAAAGCATTGACATTGATGGTCTTTGTGTTAAAATGGACAGGTCTTTTGTGGTTGCTTCAACTTTTCACTCGCCTTATCGGGAAAAAAGGACATCATGGAAGTGTGCTGAGCAGGGAAGATTTTACAGCAATGACCGAGATTGCCCATAAAGAAGGGGTTTTCGAGGAATCGGAATCCACGGTGATTAAAAACTTACTCAAGTTTGATGAGATCCTGGCCAAGGACATAATGACACCCAGAACCGTAATGAAAATTGCCTCGGAGGACATGACCATCAAAGAATTTTTTGAGGCCAACAGGCCATTGCGATTTTCAAGGATTCCCTTATATCAGGGCAGAATGGACAATATCACCGGCTTTTTTCTAAAAGATGAATTGATGGAGGCCATCATCAATAAAAATGGAAGCAAACTACTGGCAACCTTGAAGAGGGAAATACTTGTTACCAATAGAAACAAGCCCATTCCCGACCTTTTCGAGGAATTTGTAAAGAAGCGCGAACATGTTTCATTGGTCGTTGATGAATACGGTTCAGTAAGTGGCCTGGTAACCATGGAAGATGTTATTGAAACCCTATTGGGATTGGAAATCATGGATGAGAGCGATAACGTGGAGGACCTTCAAATGCTGGCAAGAAAGAACTGGGAAAGCCGCGCGAAGCGTTTGGGAATAATTTAAAATTTACATAAGATAAGGTAATGGAAGTTGCTTACTTACAGACACCTATAGGTATTGCCGAATTTAAGGGACATGAAGAGGGATTGACTTCCATCACTGTTATTGACGAAAATAGACCTTTTGGTATAGTCCCTGAGGTTTTGGAAGATGCCGTATACCAGTTTCGAGAGTATTTTGAAGGAACTCGAAAGCATTTTGACCTAACCTTGAATCCAGAGGGCACCGATTTTCAGAAAAAGGTCTGGAACGCCCTTATGAAAATTCCGTACGGCAAAACCATTTCCTATCTGGAACTTTCCAAACAGTTGGGAGATGTTAAAGCCATTCGGGCCGTGGCTGCCGCCAATGGTAAAAATCCGCTTTGGATTGTGGTTCCTTGTCATCGGGTAATTGGCAGTAACGGAGACTTGACAGGATATGCCGGGGGGCTCCATCGAAAAAAATGGTTGCTGGAACATGAAAATCCGGCCAAGCAGCAATCACTTTTTTAGTTTCTGACAAAATACGTTGGGAAAAAGGGCAAGGAAAATTGCTTCAATAGGTCACCGGTTTCTGAAACCACGAGCACGCCACCTTCTACCTCATCTTCCAGTGTGCCATATCCAATCAAAAAAATGCTTTGCGTAGGGTCGTATATCAGCGAAATGATCTGAATAGCCTTTCCAACCTCCGCCTCCGCCTGATTCACCAATCCCCCGATATCCAACAATGTGATTTCTTGGGTGTCCAAATCATAGATGGCAGGTCCCTTAATAAACCTGGAAGGCTGTGGATATATAAAATTAAAATAAAGTTGGTTTTCGATAAGCACGGCATCATTGACCGCCCCTATGGAAAAACCCAAGGCAACATTTAACGTTCTACTTTCCAGAAACGACAGGTCCAGGGCATCATAGCGCTCCAAGGATGGATTGGCTTCGTTTTTCACTATGGCCAACTCCCCTTCTCCTGTGATAAAAAAACCGAAAGGGGTGGTTCCAAAACTTAAGGAAGGGCCCATGGACTTGGTTTCCACATTGTAATAGGTCAGCTTATGGTTGCCCAAATTGTCCCTAAACGCCATATACACCTTGTTGTCATAGAGCAATGGGTCAAAGGTGGCACCCACGTTGAACTCCACCACCACGTCCGAACTGTTCGGTCCTTCAAGTTCCACATCCTGTAGGCCCAAATTGGAATTGCCAAAAGGACCGAAATATCCAAAAAATACCTTGTTGGCATTGTTTATGCCCCATGTAATGGAACGCTCTGGTGTATTGGTATAGAAATCATCGAACACCCTGGTGTTTCCGGTAGTAATCTCTTTAAGGGAAATTGAAAACCTTCCCCCTGAAAAGCTGTAGAAGGACAAAAGGTCATCGGTTTGCCTTAAAGTCAAATAATTGGGCCCGACACCCAGGTCTTGGGAAAGGTCAATAGTGATCTCGGACTTTGTTTCGGAATCATATGAAAATTGGAATACCCTGTTCAAATCTTCCCCGATTACCGTAAATGCCATTGCTTCGGCATTAGTGGCATTGGGAGCAGGATTTTCATCATTGGAACATCCTCCAAGTAACAGCAGTGCTGCCGGCCATATCCAATTTTTCAATTTCAAAGCACTTTTTATCAATTACAATATACGATTTATTGATTCACCCCCTCCTCGTACCTTCCAAATTAGTATTTTACCGCATGATCAAAAAAATACCTTTGGAGCATGTCCTTTTTTTGGACATAGAGACTGTTCCACAAAAACCAGGGTTCCCCGACTTGGATGAGACCACCCAACTGCTTTGGGAACAAAAATCGTCGTACCAGCGAAAAGACGAGATATCGGCAGAGGATTTTTATGAAAGGGCTGGGATTTGGGCAGAGTTTGGAAAAATCATTTGCATTTCGGTCGGTTTTTTCGCATTGAAAGGGTCGCAACGGACCTTCAGGGTCACTTCATTTCATGGTGAGGAGCTACAGATCCTAAAGCAATTCAAGGACCTTCTACTAAGCCATTTCAGCCAAGCAAAGCACCTGCTTTGTGCCCATAACGGAAAGGAATTTGACTTCCCTTATATTGCCCGAAGAATGGTCATCAATGGCATGGAGCTTCCCTATAAATTAGATCTATTTGGCAAAAAGCCCTGGGAAGTGCCCCATTTGGACACTATGGAACTATGGAAATTTGGCGATTATAAGCATTATACCTCCCTGAAACTGTTGGCCCATGTGCTCGGCATCCCATCCCCGAAGGAAGATATGGATGGCAGCATGGTCAAGGATGTATTTTATATTGAGAAGGATTTGGATCGCATTGTCAACTACTGCGAACTGGACGTGGTCACCACAGCACAGGTTTTTCTGCGGTTGCGCAATGAGGAGTTATTGGGCGATAGAGAAATCAAAAAAGTATGATGGTGAAGGGAAACCAGCCACATATAGTTTTGCATTCCCGCTTTCAGAAAATATCTTTTGTTGTATTGAAGCCAACATCATCTAGTTTTTATAAAACTTGGTGCTTTTGATGCCCGCATAGTCCTGAACAACCAGCACATATAGTCCAGAAGACAGGGAAGAAACATTGATGGAGCCATTGAGTCCTCCTTTTTTGATAATGTTTCCTGAAGTGGTCACTATGCAATATTCAGCATCTTTCGAGAGTTCGGCATGCACGGTCAATTGCTCAACAGCTGGATTGGGGTATACGGAAACTTCAAGTCCATTAGTAAATGACAAGGTCTCGTAGTTGTACAATTGGGTCTCCTCACCGTTAAATTCAAATTCGATGGTTTCGGAAAAATCGGATACGGCATTTTCAGAACAAATGGACCGAACCCGTGCCTCATAGATCTTTCCTGGTTCCAAGTTGGAAAGGACCGCACTGTTCTCCCATAGCAATTCACTGTTCCATGAATCGGTATCGTACATCCTGTATTGTACTTCAAATAGAGTCTCCTCTGCTTCGGACCATGTTATTGTAGTGCTTTCACTGTTTGATGAGGCCAAATCCAACCCAGAGGGGATTTCCACATCGCAAAGTGAAACTTGTGCACCTGTTACGATAAGGGAAAAATCTTGAATCCCATTTTTAAGCGCTCCCTTGTGCGAAACGGTAATCGTATACACACCATGGGCCTGTGGGACATCAATGCGCTCATAAGGATCAACTTTGTTGTCCCCACGGGTTGCTGCATCATTGGCCTTTGCGGGATTCAGTTTCCATGGCAAATGGGCTTCTCCTTCTTTGGTGATTCGGATATCCAAATCATTCATTAGGGATGGGGTCGTCGCGTTCAACTCGCCCCTATTGATATGTTCCCCTTCTGGATCGGTCCACGAAATGGAAGCCATCAAAGGTTCATGCCCGTTGGCGGTTACGGTAATTGAAAATGTTTGCCCATCAGCAATACTTTCTTCGTTGATGAGTGTAGTATATTCCCTATTCTGCAAAACCTCTGCAGCGGTCTTGGCATTCATCACCCCCCACCCCATTTTGTAGTCAGGTCCCTTGCCTTCAACATCATCAGCAGTGTGCAGGGCAAGGCCCTTCAGCGTAGCCGCTTTCATAAAACCTCCAAAAAGTTCTTCGTGATATTGCTGGAGCAACAACAATGATCCGGTGACTGTGGGAGCCGCCATTGAGGTTCCAGCGGATGCCTCATAACTTGCATTGTGCGCCGAACCTGTTGAAAGGATGGCAGATCCCTCACCTGCCAAATCTGGTTTTATCCTTCCATCATCCACAGGGCCAAAACTGCTGTAACCAGCAACTGTTGCCTCCTTCAGTTCTCCCTTGTTGTCCACTTGGGTGTTTGCACCGGCAATGGTTAGCCCATTTTTTGAAACGGCAAATCCCAAAAGCAAATCAAACCCATCCGCCGTCTTGCCAAAATTGGGTGCAGCATTGTCAAAGGAATTTTGTGCATTTCCAGCGGCGGTGACCATCAAATAATAAGGTGCATTGTACATGATCTTGTCCCAATCTTGGGAAACTTTGATGTACGAACCAAAATACCAATCAGGTACACGATCCGTCTTTATTCCATAGGAATGGTTGCTCAATAAAAGGCCTTGGGCAGCGGCCTGGGCCACCTCAATTTTGTCACGCGTCCAGTCGTGGGTCAAGGCAGTTGCACCATAGGCAGTTCCCTTGGCATCTGGCTTAACGCCGGCGGAAATCAAAGTGCCTGTAACCAGGGTGCCATGCAGGCTTATTTCATCCGAATGGTCCGAGTTGAATGCACGGCCACCGAACTCTTGGTGTGTGCTTAGGGCAGCTCCTGCATCCCAAACACCTACTTCCATGCCACTACCGTCCAATCCCAGATTTAACAGTCCATTGGTATGCAAGGCATTGGCTCGGGACGACTGTCCTGTTGAAGTGCTCAGGGTAGTATAAAAAATGGGCGTGCCATCAGTTCCCATTTCCTGAACGGAAACAATGGACCCATCCATCATTTTTTCTGATTTTTTCCACCCTTTGGATTTAAGTGCCAAACCAATTTTTCCCGCTTTGGAAACTTGCTCATCTTCCCAAGTGGAAATCAATTGTTTTATTTTGTCTTGATTGTAGGAGGAACTGATACTTTCCTTTGTAACTTTGGATTGTCCAGCTACGTCGGTAACGCCTAGAAAAAGGAACAACACCAAGGAATAAATTCCGATAGCGTCGAAAACTGATTTGTAATCCATAGGATAAGTTTAAGTAAGATTTGGACTACAAATATAAATGGACTACAAAATACTATCGATAAAAACCCCGCTTATTTCGATGAACTACACATCCTGTACCACAAACCTGTTGTGAAAATGCAGATTCATGTGGTTTGTAATCCTTTTCTTTCTTTTCAAATGTGCTGTTTTAGGACTACATATACCGGGAAATGATCGCTATATCCTCCCAAATACTTTCTTCCCACAAAAGTTCTAAAGGGATTTCCTTTATACTTTCCCTTCCATTCCTTTAAAAAATTTGGGGCAAAAACTTTGGCGCTATCAAAACTATGGGTGTCTTTCATAGGGTTCAAAAAGGTATAGGAAATCAATATCTGGTCAAAAAGGCTCCACGCTCCCTTATAGTTCGCACTTCCTGCAACGGGTGACAAGAGCTTTTGCATCGGGTTGATGAAGCCACCTGTTTCCATAAGTTTCTGGATGCTTTCGGCATTGGGGTCATCGTTAAAATCTCCCATAATAATGCTGTGGTGCTCCTCCTCAAGGCTATTGAGTTTCCGAAGAACCGTTTCTGCGGCCATAACTCTTTTGTAGCGCGTTTCCTCCTCTCCTTCCCTTCGGGACGGCCAGTGGTTAACGAACACATGCACCTCTTCCTGGTGCAGCCGCCCATGTACATATAATATATCACGGGTAAAGTCCCTTATTCCATTATTGTCGGAGATTAGCAACGGCAAAGTTTCCGCATGCAGCACCTCAAAATGGTCTTTATGATAAATGAGGGCAGTATCTATACCCCGTTCATCCGGCGAGTCAAAATGCACAAAATGATATGGTTCATCCCGAAGCGCTTTGGCCAGAAGCAATTCCCTGATCACTTCCTTGTTTTCCACCTCCGCCATGCCCAACAGCACCGGAGGAATTCCCGTTTCCTCAAGCCCAATCTGCGATATGGCCTTGGCCATCTTCTTTACCTTCTTCCTAAACTTGGATAGGTTCCATTTCTTAAAGCCGTCGGGGGTGAAATCATCATCAAGCGCATTTGGGTCATTCTTCGTGTCAAAAAAATTCTCTAGGTTATAGAACGCTATGGTATATTTATGCTCTTTGATTTCCACAATACCCGTGTTTGGAACGTTGTTCCAATTTAAATCCAATGTACGAAAAAGCGCTTCCAAAACATTGATTAGATTTGCACTTTAATCGAAACAATGCTAGAGAAAAAGTCCATAGAATATGAAAAAACGGTACTCATTGGTGTGATCAACTCCGAACAAGATGAGACCAAGGTGAATGAATATCTGGACGAACTGGAATTTTTGACCTTTACCGCTGGTGGGGAAGTAAAAAAGAGGTTCACCCAGCGCATAGAGGTGCCCAATCCCAAGACCTACATAGGCAGCGGAAAAATGGAGGAGGTAGAGCAGTACGTGAAAGAACACGAGATTGGCTCCGTTATTTTTGATGATGAACTTTCGCCCGCGCAGCAAAACAATATTGAGAAATTGTTGCGCTGCAAGATCTTGGATCGCACGGGGCTGATCCTGGACATTTTTGCGCAGCGGGCCAAGACCAGTTATGCCCGTACCCAGGTGGAACTTGCCCAATACGAGTATCTTCTGCCTCGATTAACAGGGCTTTGGACGCACTTGGAACGACAACGGGGCGGTATCGGAATGCGTGGCCCCGGTGAAACCGAAATAGAAACGGACCGAAGAATCGTTCGGGACAGGATTGCCTTACTAAAAAAGAAGCTCTCCAAAATAGACCGACAGATGGAAACCCAGCGGGGCAATCGGGGAGCCCTGGTGAGAGTGGCCTTGGTGGGTTATACCAATGTGGGAAAATCCACACTAATGAACGTTATCAGCAAGAGCGATGTCTTTGCGGAGAACAAACTCTTCGCCACATTGGACACTACGGTAAGGAAGGTGGTCATCGGCAACCTTCCCTTTTTGTTGAGCGACACGGTCGGTTTCATACGCAAGCTTCCCACCCAACTCGTGGAAAGTTTCAAGAGTACCCTGGATGAAGTACGGGAGGCAGACCTATTGCTTCATGTAGTTGATATTTCGCATCCTAATTTTGAGGAACACATCGATTCGGTGAACCAAATTCTGGATGAAATAGAAAGCTCAGACAAAAAAACCATCATGGTTTTCAACAAAATAGATCAGTACAAACCCGAAACCATTGATGAGGATGACCTGGTAACCGAACGCACCACGGTCCACTTCACCATTGAGGACTGGAAAAATACCTGGTTCAACAAAATAGGGGACAGGGCCATCTTCATCTCTGCACTGAACAAACAAAATCTGGAGGAATTCAGAAAACGGGTATATGATGAGGTAAGGGACATACATGTGACCCGATTTCCGTACAACAACTTCCTATATCCGGAACACCTGGATGAATACTGAGGATGATTGGGCCAAATTGCCATATTCATCGATAAACGACTCCCCTTGGATGTTTCCACCACAACTTTTGCGGTGTTCACAACAAAAATTCAAAGCACATCCATCCAATGTCTATTTTCATATTGTTTTTAAGTCTTAGTGTCCAAACCAAATCTCAACGAGCTTAACCTACTTAGACCATGGCTTTATAAACAACCTCAAATCATTAACCCCATAGAAAAGCCCTCAACATTGAGGGCTTTTTTATTTATATCAATCCAGCGGCCCACGTTAAAAGGAATAGCTCAGGCCCAGCACCCAATATGTTTGCAGTTCATTGTCAATGGTGTCAAATGTAGCGGTCGGATCTGGGGTCGGGGCATTGTTCACAATATAATTGAGTGTTTCCTGCCTATTGTTCCGCAACCCAAAATCAAAACCAACACCTATGACCTTCCATAAGGTGTAGGCAAAGGAATTGGTCCAGGTCCAGTTGCTCAGATCACCGTCTTCATAACTTTGGAAGAGCGAAAGGTTGCTCTTAAAATTCACCGCACCTATTTTTCTGGTATAGTCCGCCAAAATCTTCGCCCCTGCGGACGATTCAAAAATGGTATCCTCATCACTGAACACAAAATTGTAGTTCAGCGGATGGATTACCACTATCAAATTGGTAATGGGGGTCCACGTAGCTCCTACACCCACATCCAGATATCCGGGATTGTTCACATTGCTCAACAGGGTGGTACGATATTCCACCAAACCGGAAATGGCAAACTTTTCGCTCAATTTTCTTCCATACAATGAGGATAGGTTAAATACATCCGTCGCCTCACGAAAACCATCATTGTCGGTCGGGTCATCTTTATCGTCCAGTTTCACCCAGGCCAGATTCACATTGGCCGCATTGCGCCAGAAGAATTTTTCCTGTTGTAGATTGGCAAAAGCATTCACCGTAAAGCCAATATTCCCCGAGGAGTTATTGGGAATACCCTGCGCGAACCAATTGTTAAATTCGGATATGCTTCCCCCGATGGTGCCAAAGGCACCGATTTTCCATCCTGGCAGGGCATCCAATTGTGATTGAAGGGCGTTCACCCTACCCTGAATGGCAGCGATGGAATCTTTTTTTGGGGCAATCTGTGCTTTGAGCTCCTCGGCGGTCTGTGCCTGTGCATACAGAAAGCCAAAAAAAGTCATAGTTAATAGCAAGTGTTTTTTCATAGTGTCAAGGGTTTTTAATATAGCGTTGTAAATGTAAGAAATGCCATCTTATTTCTTGTTTTCATCTATTGAAAACCATTATACCCAATTCCAGCCCAAACTTTGGAAAGATTCTTTTTTATCTCTCTTTTTATTAGTGTTCTCGCTTTAGCTTATTGCAATATGCTGTTTTAAAAGTGATAGCCCCTCACCGCAACTATAAAAATAGGCTTCAGCCCGGACCCCCCAATAGATGCCACTACCATTAGATCCGAAAAATCAGTATTTGGAGACGGAATCAATGCTGTTTTTGCAAAATAATGCTATAAAAAAGTTCAGAACTTTCAAAAAAGCCCGGCTGTCTTGGCCGGATTTTTATTTCAATTATTCCATACTGTTCGTTGTAAATCCAATCCCATGCAAATGGATAATATTTTGGGTATTGTACCCATTTTAGGGCAATGCGTCAATTCAAAAAAGGTGTTCATCAATTCCTCCGATCAGATTCTCGGCAATTATCCTTTCTTTCACTTAAAAATCGAAAAAATCATGAAAAAACCTTTATGTCTCTTAGCAGTTTTACTCTTCTTTGGGCTTTTTTCCATATCCTGTTCCAACGAAGACCCCGTTACTCCCAGTAAACCGGTAACAAAAGGCACTTTATCACTGAATCGTTTTACTTCAACGCCTCAAGCAGGTCCGGTGGGAACAAAAGTCATCATAACTGGGCAAAACTTTTCCAGTACCATCGAAGATAACATTGTAAAAATTGGTGATACCGAAATACCTGTTACCAGTGCAAGCTCTACGGTGCTTAGATGTATAGTCCCCGAAGGGGCCTCTACTGGGGAACTTAGTGTCACCGTAAATGGAAATACCGCGACAGGGAATATCTTTACCATTACTGAACCTACAGCTGTAACACTTGATAAAATACAGCTTACCCTATATCCCTACCCCCTATACGCCGAAACACTTATGGTCACTTCAGATTTGGAAGGGAGCAGTGTAGTCTGGAGCAGTAGCGACGAGACCGTGGCCACTGTGGACCAGAATGGTTTGGTTACGCCATTGACCATTGGCAACGCTATAATAACCGCGGAGGTAGCCAACGGTTCGGCCCAAAGTATAGTTATGGTCATTGATGGTCCTGTGACCAAATTAGAACTGGACCCAACTCAACTAGAACTATATAGCGGTGAATCTGAAAGCATTTCCATTGCGACACTAGAGGCCGACGTGGCCCAAGTTAGTGACCCTATTTGGAATTCTGATAACGAGACCGTGGCAACTGTAGATCAAGATGGAAACGTTACTGCTGTAGCGGCTGGCACCGCTACCATCACCGTTACAGTGGATAATGCTTCTGCCAACTGCATAGTAACGGTAAACCCAAATGTGTATGTGGCGGGTTACAAAACCTTAAATGGAACAGATGTGGCCCGGATTTGGAAAAATGGTAATGCCACGGACCTTACCGATGGCTTTAACAATGCTCGAGCACATTCCGTATATATCCACAATGAGGATATTTATGTAGCCGGATATGAGAATGTGAATGGAATAGATGTGGCCATTATATGGAAAAATGGCACTCCAATTCAACTTTCCAATGGAGTGAACAACGCACACGCCAATTCGGTCGTTGTGGATGATAATGGTATATCCTATGTAGTCGGCTATTTGACCAACGGTGGAACAGAGTCAGCTGTATTATGGCGCAACCAGGTCGCCAATCAGTTACCTTCCTCAGGACTCGGAGATGCCAGGGCCAATTCCGTCTTTGTCGAAGAAAACGGGACGGTTCATATTGCTGGATATGAGATCATAAATAATAATACCATTGCCAGGATTTGGGAAGATGGTACGCCAACAAATCTCACCATGGTAGGAAGTAACGGCAATGCCAATTCCGTATTTGTAAGGAGTGGCAATGTTTATGTAGCCGGATTCTACTATGATCCAAATGCATCCAATAATGTGGCCAAACTTTGGGAAAACTCAGTAGCAACCGACCTCAGTGATGGGAGCAACGCGGCCAATGCAATTTCAGTTTTCATTGATGGTTCCAACGTTTATGTCACGGGATTTGAAAATGTGAACGGGATTTATACAGCCAAACTTTGGAAAAATGGAATTGTGGAAGACCTGCCTAGCTCAGGCGTTGCCGGAAGTGGAAACTCTGTGTTTGTTCATGGCACCGATGTTTATGTGGCTGGTCAAGATTTTGAAAATGGGTTGCTAGTGGCCAAATTGTGGATTAACGGAGTTCCAACTAACCTGGGCGCTGGATATGGCCTTTCAGTATTTGTGAAATAGCATGACCAAATTCAGTTTGCTTTAAAAGACCCCGGCCAAGCTTGGCCGGGTTTTTTTCTTTATGGGTCCTCCTGAGCTGTACTTTTCCCCTTACAAAATCTGTTTTCATCGTAAGAATCCAACCCTCGGTTACAGGCATTCATCAATTCCAATCCCCTATACATCAATTGGCAGACTGCAACAGGCCATAAATGATATTAATTGCGGCCGCTAATAAAACTTAAGAGAAAATGAAAAAAATCATCTTTTTTACATCCCTTGCCCTTTTGCTGGGGATTTTTGTAATTTCCTGCTCCCAGGAAGATCAAGTGCCGCAGGGTTCACCCTCGATCACAGGTATCAGCCCTGCTTCCGGGCCTTCAGGTACCCAAATCACCATTACCGGACAGAACTTTTCCAACGTGGCCGAGGCCACCACAGTAAGGATTGGGAATGTCCTGGCTAACATCACCAGTATCTCAGATACCGAGATCAGCGCCATTGTGCCCAAAGGTGCAACCAACGGATCGGTGAGCATTACCATTGACGGGAATACCGTGACAGGTGGAAGTTTCACAATGACTGGAAAACCACCTAAAGGTGGGCTGGTCCTAAGTAAATCTGAGTTATTACTGTATCCCTTCCCTCGCTACGCAAAGCAATTGGGGGTCGTTACCGAGGTGAACGGTCCCGTGGTTTGGAGCAGCAGCAACGAAAACGTCGCCACCGTGGACCAGAATGGACTGGTGACCCCTCTTACCATTGGTACAGCGATAATAACAGCTAGCGCGGGCACCTCCTTTGGAAATTGTGAAGTGACCGTGGCCGATGGCCCTGTGACCAAATTGACGTTGGACCAAACCGAACTTGACCTGTATACTGGAGAAAGTGCCACCCTGTCCATAGCCACCCTAAAGGCCAATGTCTCCGATCCCGGTGACCCGGTATGGAGCACCGACAATGATGAAGTAGCCACCGTGGACCAACAAGGGAATGTGACTGCTATTACCAAAGGAACGGCAAACATTTTTGTCACCGTAGACAATGCCAGCGCGAGTTGTAAGGTGACCGTACAGCCCGATGTATATGTGGTAGGATTTCAGTATGACGGTAACGTGGAAGTGGCCACCCTTTGGAAAAATGGAGTGGCATATCCTTTAGGCAATGCTATGGAAGATTCCCAGGCATTCTCTGTGTGGGTAGATCAAGGCGATGTATATGTTGCAGGGCAAGAATCTATAAATGGGATAGTCAAGGCCCAGTTATGGGTAAATGGCAACCCGACAAATCCAATAAATGGACAGCTATCTTCAGATTTTTACGCTGTGGTTAAAGAAGGAAATAATATTTATACTGGAGGTGGTGAATTCGAAAACGGCATCAGTGTGGCCAAGTTATGGGTCAACGGGGTTGAAAATGTCTATTCCAACGGAATTAATCATGCCCATATATGGGATGTTTTTGTAAGTGCTCAAAATGTATATGCCGCAGGCTCCAGGGTATCGAACGGCAATGATCTTGCTTGTTTCTGGATCAACGGGGTTCAAACTGATCTTACAATGGGTCTTACCAATGCCAATGGCAGGTCTATTTATTCGGAGAACAACAATATATATATCGCTGGAAATGAAATAGTTAATAATACGATAACTGCCCGATTGTGGACTAATGGCATGCCAGCTACTTTGAGCCAGCAAAGTGGTAGTTGCGAAGCTGTGGTTATGGCCAACAATAATCTTTATGTGGTTGGTTATGAATTCATTAATGGCTATATGAGGGCTACCTTATGGACCAATGGAGTGCCCCTCCACCTGCAAGGGGGGGATATTACCTCTTGGGGCCATTCAGTGTTTGTGCACGGATCGGATGTTTATGTAGCTGGACAATCACGTAATAACGGGATTATAGAGCCTAGATTGTGGAAAAATGGGACTTCCATCAATCTAGCACACAACCCAAACCATGATGCGGGGATTTTTGGTAGCAGTGCGGTTTTTGTTGATTAATCTTTTATATAAAATTTTAAAAGCCCGGCTTTTAGCCGGGCTTCTTTATTCTTTTAGGTAGCCCCTCTTCATTTATATGGTTCTGTAATCTGGCTCCAAGATTTCCCAATCGCTTTACTCATTTCGAAATAACAAAGATTGGTCTTCTTTTAATTAGTTCTCCACTGCGCTCGAACTCACATCCAATATCTGACCTCCGATTGCTAAATTCCGAATTATTTACTTTTATAAAGTGGTACCGATGAGCAGGCCTCACCGTACATTACACTTTTGGCCACTTCTTGTATTTTCAGGGTTGCCATGATGTAGGCGTTTTGGGGAACCGGTTTGTTGGAACATCCTTTAATGATCACGGGCTTATCTTCAAATTGGGAAACATCCAAATCACCCAACACAGCTTGATATAAGGAAGTTTCCAAATCTTCCAAACTCCCAACCACCACTTTTTTGGCATATGGCTGCAACCTTGAAGCCACTAACATGAAGGCCCACCCTGGGACAATGGCCTCTGAAGAGCAGGTTATCGCAACATAGGTGTCTTTATAGGATGTCCAATCTTCCTCGTCCAAGTGAGCCCTGAACTCTTTTTCGCGCAAGATGATCCCCTCGTGCAACCAGTCCTTTATGTCCAGAGTTACTCTTCTCCCCTCCGGATAGTAATCTTCAAGATCGAAGGTGATGAGTTTGCTTTGGGCTACCCTATTTATGATTTCTTTTTCCATTTTTTTAATAGCGTTCTGACATCCGAAATCAGATATCAGTTTTTACTTTTAGTTCCAAATGCTTAATCAACCCGTATATGGTTTTTGAAATCTCATCACACAATCTATAGGTTTTTTCAAATTCGTCCTTTTCCACATATTCAATATCCATAGCAAGATATAGCTGAGATTTCACTTCATAGCAGGAGGCCAAAGCAACATTCAAAAAATATATAAACTGTTTGTTTGACTTTCTTCCAAATCCCTCGGCAATATTTGATGAAATTGAAATGGAAGCCCTTCTAATCTGATCTCTTAATCCGAAATCTCTTGAAAATTCTGCTAAGCCTGAAATTCTATAAATCTCTATGTTTAGTTTTCGAGCTTTTTGCCACGAAACTAGTTGTTCAAACCCCTTTTCCATGTATCTGTTTTGCCAATATCTGGGGTTCGATATATGCTTTGTTTGTATTATTTAGTCAATTCTATGATGTCTGATGTCTGATGTCTGATGTCTGAAAAACTACAACAACCCCAACTCCAGCTTTGCCTCCTCGCTCATTAAATCCTGGGTCCACGGGGGATCAAAGGTGATTTCCACTTCCACATCGTTCAATTCGTCCAAAGATTTTACTTTTTCCTCAACCTCCACGGGCAATGTTTCCGCCACAGGGCAATTGGGCGAGGTAAGGGTCATCAGGATTTTTACATCATTGGCCTCATTTACAAATACATCATAAATCAATCCAAGCTCGTAAATGTCTACAGGGATTTCTGGATCATAAATGGTTTTCAGTACCCTTACGATCTTTTCGCCCAGTTCTTGCGTGTCTATCGTGATTTCTTCGCTCATTCCTTTTTAATTTAGCTGCGCCTGATAGGCCACCGCATAGAGTTTCAATTGTTTGATCATGCTCACCAACCCATTGGCCCGTGTTGGCGACAAATGTTCCTTCAGTCCAATTTCGTCAATAAAATCAGTACTTGCATTGATGACGTCTTGCGGTTTTTGGTTACTGAACACCCGTATCAAAATAGCAATGATGCCTTTGGTGATGATGGCATCACTATCTGCCGTAAAAACAACTTTGTCATCCTTCATTTCGGCATGCACCCAAACCTTGCTCTGGCATCCTTTTATGATATGGTCCTCGGTCTTGTATTGCCCATCGATCAACGGAAGCGATTTTCCAAGTTCAATCATATACTCATACCGCTGCATCCAATCTTCGAACATGGAAAATTCGTCCACTATCTCCTCCTGTATTTCTTGAATCGTCATCTTATTTCCTTTTTATACTAGCCTGCATTACAACAACATGCTTTTCGCCTTTTTGACTGCTTCCACCAATTTGTCCACTTCTTCCATGGTGTTATAAAAGCTGAAACTGGCCCTGACCGTTCCCGGAATTTGATAAAAATCCATAATGGGCTGTGCACAGTGGTGCCCAGTTCGGACCGCTATGCCCATTTTATCAAGAATGGTTCCAATATCATAGGGGTGAATGTCTTCTATATTAAAGGAAACAACCGAAGTCTTATGCTTGGCAGTTCCGTAAATCTTGAGCCCATCAATGGCCAGTAATTGCTCCGTGGCATAGTCAACGAGTGCATCTTCGTACTCCGAAATGGCTTCAAACCCGATGGTGTTCATATAGTCCAAGGCAGCACCAAAGGCAATGCCTCCACAGATATTGGGCGTGCCCGCTTCAAACTTGTGCGGCAGATTGGCATAGGTGGTCTTTTCAAAAGTAACCTCGGCAATCATTTCACCACCGCCCTGATACGGGGGCAACTTGTTTAACCATTTCTCTTTTCCATATAGAATGCCCACACCGGTAGGACCACACATTTTATGGGCCGAAACAGTGTAAAAGTCAACGTCCAATTTTTGCAAATCGGATTTAATATGTGCCGCGGCCTGGGCTCCATCAATCAGAACAGCTGCACCAACTTTGTGCGCAGCCCCAATAATCCCCTCTATAGGGTTGATGGTCCCAAGCGCATTGGAAACATGGTTACAGAAAACCAGCTTGGTTCTCTCGGAAAGCAGTCGATGGTATTCTTCCATTTTCAGCTCCCCATTCATAGTCATGGGAATTACCCTCAGTTTGGCCCCCGTTCTCTCGCATAGCATTTGCCAGGGTACGATATTGGAATGGTGCTCCAAGGCGGAAACCAATATTTCGTCCCCTTCTTTCAAAAAATGAGTGAATCCAGAGGCCACCAAATTGATGGCGTGCGTTGTCCCCGAAGTGAAGATTACCTCATGCCTTTTTCCAATATTAAAATGTGCTCGAATTTTTTCCCTGGCAGTTTCGTAGGCGTCCGTTGCCTCTTGGGACAAGCTGTGCACGCCTCGATGGATGTTGGCGTTATAGTTTTGATAGTAATCGACTATGGCATCGATCACCTGTTGCGGGGTCTGTGAGGTGGCTGCGTTGTCCAAATACACCAAAGACTGCCCGTTTACCTTCCGTTTAAGGATGGGGAAATCCTTTCGGATCACATCGACATCTAATTTGGCTGCTATGGTGTTCTTATTTGTCATTTTGAACAAGGTGAAAATCTAGTTTTGGGACGATTCTTGCCTACCCGCAGGATAACGGCTCGAAAGGACACCTTCAATTATGGTGTTAAAGTTCAAAACCAACGCGAACTCCCAACTTGTTGGCAATGATCTTGTTTATTCGGGCCTTTAGTTCAGGAATTCGAACGCTTTCCAGTACATTGTTTGCGAATGCATACATCAACAAAGCCGAGGCTTCCTTCTTGGGAATTCCCCGTGACCTGAGATAAAAAAGGGCTTCCTCATCCAACTGGCCAATGGTGCATCCGTGAGAACATTTTACGTCGTCGGCAAAAATCTCCAATTGCGGTTTGGTGTTAATGGTTGCCTTATCGCTGATAAGAATATTGTTGTTCTGTTGAAAAGCGTTTGTTTTCTGTGCAATCTTGTCCACAATGATCTTTCCATTGAAAACACCGGTGGACCTTTCGCCAAATATTCCCTTATAATCTTGATGGCTCTCACAATTGGGATTCGCATGGTGCACCAGGGTATGATGGTCCACGTGCTGTTTCTCGCCCAAAATGGTAACGCCCTTCAAGGTCGAGTCAATACGCTCCCCATTTTGATAGAAGTTTAGGTTGTTTCGAGTCAGCTTTCCTCCAAAAGAAAAGGTATGGACGCGAACCACACTGTTATCTTTTTGGGAGATATAGGTGTTGTCCACCAATGATGCGGTATTGGCATCATTCTGTACCTTGTAGTAGTCCACAATGGCATCCTTGGCCGCAAAGATCTCGGTCACCGAGTTGGTGAACACTTCATTGCCTGTCAAACTTTGATGGCGTTCAATCACCTGAAGCTCGGCATTTTCTTCAGCAATGATCAGGTTTCGGGGCTGCAACATCAAAGCTGCCTCGTTGCCGGTCGCCAAATGCAAAATTTGGATGGGTTTTTTGGGAACTTTGTTCTTTGGAATATAGATGTAAGCACCTTCCCGACTGAAAGCGGTATTCAATGTGGTAAGGGACTCATCCTTGGAAGCGACTTTGTTAAAGTACACATCAATGACGGGCTTGTATTGTGGTTTTGTCAGCGCAGAACTCATTAAGCACACATCCACTCCATCATGTGTCGTTTCCGATAGATAGGAACTGTACACGCCGTCAATGAACACGATTTTGTAGGTGTCTATCTCATGCAGGAAATATTTTTTGATATCCCGATACTCCAGCGTATTCTCCGCCTTTGGAAAAATGCTGAAATCCACCTTTTGGAGATTGTTCAACGAAGTATATTTCCAGGCCTCCTCTTTTTTTGAAGGAAAGCCTTTGGCCTCAAAAGTCTTTATGGCTTCCGAGCGGACTTCGTGCACTGGATGGTCCAAATCCACGGAATCTTCAAAAGCCAAAAAGGATGACAATAATTTATCTTTCAAATCCATATTAATCAGTTGTCAGTTATCAGTGTTCAGTTAACAATTTTCTGAAATCTGATATCAGAAGTCTTATTAGCTCTATACAGTGGCTTCCTGTTTGATCCAATCATATCCTTTTTCCTCCAATTCTAGGGCGAGGTCCTTGGATCCTGATTTCACAATTTTCCCATCGTGAAGCACATGCACAAAATCGGGAACGATGTACTCCAACAAGCGCTGATAATGCGTAATCACGATAATGGCATTGTCCTTGCCCCGAAGCTTGTTCACACCATTGGCGACAATACGGAGTGCATCAATGTCCAAACCGGAATCCGTTTCATCCAAAATGGCCAACTTCGGTTCCATCATGGCCATTTGGAAAATTTCATTGCGCTTTTTCTCTCCTCCGGAGAATCCTTCGTTCAATGACCGTGATAAAAATTTGCGGTCTATCTCCAACATGCTCGATTTTTCGCGGATCAATTTCAACATTTGATTGGCAGGCATGTCTTCCAATCCTCGGGCTTTTCTTGATTCGTTGATGGCCGTTTTCATGAAGTTGGTCACGGAAACCCCGGGTATTTCCACAGGGTATTGAAAGGACAGGAATATTCCTTTGTGCGCTCTTTCTTCTGGGGCCAATTCCTCCAAATCCTCACCCTCAAGTGTGATTGTTCCTTTTTTTATCTCGAACTCTTCCTTTCCTGCTATCACGGAGGCCAAGGTGCTTTTTCCAGAACCATTCGGTCCCATTATGGCATGCACTTCACCGGCATTCACCTGAAGGTTGATTCCTTTCAAGATTTTCTTGTCCTCTACGCTGGCGTGTAAATTTTTGATTTCTAACATGCTATCTCTTCTTCAAGTTTTATTTTAAATAATTGGGTGCTTTGGGAAATTTTTCAAAATCGGCCTTGGAGTGCTGTAGGTACACCTTGGCCCCCTTTTCCTCGGCAAAAGCTTCAAAAGCTGCCATGCTTTCCTTGGTCTGGGCCACATCATAATTAAAAATGGGCACTCTGCGGTACTCGCGGTTCTCATCAAAATGATAGAGGTCCCCTGAAAGCAAAAGTGGACCGTGTTCCGCCAGGTTCAGATAAAGTACCTGGTGCCCCGGGGTATGGCCCGGCATAAATTTCATAATAACACTGCCATCTCCAAAAACATCATAATCCCCATTGATTTTCTTGATGTTGGTAAGTTCCTTGATGGCGTTATAGTTGTCCGGATTGTTCTTTTGTGTCTCCTCGCTTGTGATGAAATCATATTCCTTTTCCTGAACCAACCATGTGGATCCCTTGAAAACGTTCGCGTGCCCGATATGGTCAAAATGGGTATGGGAAACTGAAAAATAATCAATGTCATCCACGGTCATGCCGATACTGGCGAGTTGATGGGCAACGGAATCTTTTCTGGAAACCGTAAATGCCCCGTCGGGCGAAGTGAAGGGCTCAGGCATTCCCACCAAGCCTTCGGGAAGTCCGCCATCCCACATCAAATTCCCTTTGGGATGACTGATCACATAAAAGGCATCCGCAAACTCCCGGGACTGTCCGGTGTAGGTGGTGTCCTGTGAAAAAAGCTCCAACTTGTTGGCGTTGACCGTGCCTCCGCTGAAAGTGTATAATTTTACCTCAGTTTTGGCCATCTCAAGGTTTTCATCCTTATTTGAAGCGGTCTCCCTCTTGGTTTGCTTGCAGGAAACCATGGCGATAATAAGAAATAGTGCAAGTGTTCTTTTCATGGTGTGGTGTTTATTATCCTACTGATCCTTCCAAGCTTATTTCCAACAATTTCTGTGCTTCCACAGCAAATTCCATAGGCAGCTTGTTCAATACTTCTTTGCTAAAACCGTTTACAATCAGCGCGATGGCTTTTTCCGTGTCGATACCGCGTTGGTTGCAGTAGAAAATTTGATCTTCCCCAATTTTACTGGTCGTGGCCTCATGTTCGATCTGTGCCGTTTTGTTCTTCACCTCAATGTAGGGGAAGGTGTGAGCGCCACAGCGGTTGCCCATCAACAACGAATCACATTGCGAAAAGTTCCTGGCATTCTCCGCGCGGCTGTTCACCTGTACCAACCCTCGGTAACTGTTCTGCGAATGCCCTGCAGAAATTCCTTTGGAAATGATCGTGCTCTTGGTGTTTTTTCCAAGGTGGATCATTTTGGTCCCGGTGTCTGCTTGCTGAAAATTGTTTGTCACCGCGATGGAATAGAATTCCCCAATGGAATTATCGCCTTTCAAAACACAGGATGGATATTTCCAGGTTACGGCAGAACCTGTTTCTACCTGGGTCCAGGAAATTTTGGCATTCTTCTCGCAAAGACCTCTTTTCGTAACAAAATTAAATACCCCTCCTTTACCTTCTTTATCGCCGGGATACCAGTTCTGTACCGTGGAATATTTTATCTCGGCTCCATCCAAGGCAATCAGTTCCACTACGGCGGCATGCAGCTGGTTTTCGTCACGCATGGGAGCCGTGCATCCTTCAAGATAGCTTACGTAACTTCCTTCATCTGCAATGACCAATGTTCTTTCAAATTGCCCTGTTCCGGCCTGGTTGATTCGGAAATAGGTGGAAAGCTCCATCGGGCATCTGACCCCTTTAGGAATGTAACAAAAAGAACCATCGGAAAAGACGGCTGAATTCAAAGCGGCATAAAAATTGTCCTTTTGCGGAACAACGGAGCCTATGTATTTTTTTATGAGTTCTGGATGCTCCTGGATGGCTTCCGAAATGGAACAGAAAATAATACCTTTTTCGGCCAGGGTCTTTTTGAAGGTTGTGGCAACCGAAACGGAGTCCATCACAATATCAACGGCTACCCCAGCCAGTTTCTTTTGTTCATCCAAGGAAATGCCCAGTTTTTTGAACGTATCCAACAGCTCGGGGTCCACCTCGTCCAAACTATTGTACTTGGGCTTCTTGTTGGGCGCGGAATAATACGAAATGTCTTGAAAATTGGGTTTCTGGTAGTTGACATTGGCCCATTCGGGTTCTTTCATCTCCTTCCAGGAGCGAAAAGCTTCCAAACGCCATTCTGTCATCCATGAAGGTTCTTCTTTCTTTTTGGAAATGGCAATGACAATGTCTTCGTTCAGTCCCTTGGGCAAGGTGTCCGACTCGATATCCGTGTAGAAACCATATTCATATTCCTTGGTCTCCAGTTCTTTTTTTAGTTCTTCTTCTGTGTATGCCATATTATTTCAATAATGCAATTGGCAATATCCAATTATCAATTCAACTATAGCGAAAAGCTTTCTCCGCAACCACAGGTGCGTTGGGCGTTGGGGTTGTTGAAAACAAACCCTTTGCCGTTCAGTCCTCCGGAATATTCCAGGACAGTTCCCACTAGGTACAAAAAGCTTCTTTTGTCCACAATGATTCGAACTGCATTGTCCTCAAACACCTTGTCCGATTCTGAGGGTGATTTGTCAAACTTGAGTTCATAGGAAAGTCCGCTACATCCCCCGCTCTTCACACCAACGCGAACGAAATCTGTAGAAGCATCAAACCCCTCTTCCGTCATCAGGGTGATGACTTTCTGTTTGGCCGTCTCCGAAACTTTGATCATTCTTACTTGGATTTATTCTAAATAGTCTACAAATATAGGATATATGTAGGGTTTTACCATGTTTCCTAACATTATAATAACGAATAATTACATAGGGGTTTTCTATGGGGAAGGGCTTACTTTATTTTGATCACCACCAGATCGGTCATCCCTTTTAAATCCAGGTCCAAGAAGTCCTCGCTACCCATCTCCCCGACCAGTACCAGACCGCCATCTTCGGTTTCCAGTACGTCAAATCCAAAATCCAATTGTGATCCCCCAAAAGATTGTTGATGGACGAGATTCCCTTCGGAGTCTGTTTTCAGGAGCCAAAGGTCATTCTCTCCCAGATTTTGGGTAGCATCGCCATCACTGCTCTTTGAGTTTCCGGCGATGGCAAAACCCCCGGCTGCCGTGGTGCGAACACCATGGCCGGCTTCAAATCCGGAACCTCCGAAAGTCTTTTCCCAAAGCAAGGCTCCGCTGTCATCAATCTTAATGAGCCACAGGTCGGATTCGCCATTGTTTTTGGAAACATCGGTGTCCGTGCTGAAGGTATTTCCCACTATGGCATAGCCTCCATCATGGGTTTTGGCAATGTCGTAGGCTATCTCTATTCCGGTGCCCCCATACGAGCGTTCCCAAAGCATGGTTCCGTTTTTATCGACCTTGACCACCCAAAAGTCATAGCTCCCTTTGGTATTGGAAATATCGAAATCGTCACTCTCGGAAAATCCGGCCATAACGAATCCCCCATCATCAGCCTGAACGACTCCATGTGCCCTGTCGTTATTGGTGCCTCCAAAGTACCTGCGCCATTGCAAACTTCCATCGGCGTGCAGTTTGGTCCCCCAAAACTCTCCAACCCCGTGTCGGGTGAGGTATGCCCCTTTTCCAAAGTTCCCTTCCCCATTGGATTGGGTCACATCCAAAAAACCGGCAAAAAAGAAGCCGCCATCATCGGTCTGGATAACATCATACGAATGATCGTGTCCAGAAAATCCAAAACTTTGTTCCCAAAGCACATTTCCCAGGCCATCCAAACGTAAAATCCAATTGTCGTGAAAGCCTTCGTTGTTGCTTCCATCGCCATCATCACTCATGGCATAACCAACTATGGCATAGCCCCCGTCTGCGGCCTGGATTACGGACTGCCCCCTATCGTCCTTGCTGCCCCCATATGTTTTGTTCCACTGCAGATTACCGTCGGCATCCAACTTCAATAGCCAATAATCATTCACGGCCAACATTTTTCCGGTCAAATCGCCATCGGTGCTATTGGTGTAACCCAGAACAGCGAATCCCCCATCCGTAGTCTGTATTATGGATTGTGCAGATTCTTCTCCGGAACCTCCAAAGTTTTTGACCCATTCAACGGCTCCGGAAATTACAAGTTCCTCGATCAGGTTAGGTGCATTGTCATCACTTGAGCAGGAGACCAAAACAATCCCCAGGATAAAAAGGAGGCCTCTTTGCATAGCGTTAATTGGATTTTTGAAGCACGAACAATCCCGAGGCAGTGTCATTCACCAATATTTTTCCGCTCTCGAAATAGGGATATACACTCCAAACCCCATCAAAACCCGCAGTGTTATTGGCGGGGTAGGTATCAAAAAAGGCTTTTTCCGTAATGTTTTGATTGGCTATATCGGAAATATCCAGAACGCGTATGCCCGCTGCATAATTGGCCAAGAAAAACTCATCTCCCAAAACATACCCGTTGTGGTCGATGGCACCAGTTGGGCCCTCATAGGTAGTATGCAGCACCGGGTTGTCCAAGTCCAAAAAATCGAACACCAAGGTTTTTGAATTGACACCAATCTGAAGCTCGTCCAATTCGTCTCCCAACAAAAAATAACGCTGGTCCTCGGTAAACCAGCCTTGATGGGTATAGCCCAAGTCGGAATAGGTCAAGGTTTCTATCTCAACAGGGTTGGATTTATCCGTAACGTCAACTATGGCTATCTGGTCTTCATTGGCACCGATAAATATTTCGCGGCCCGTATAATCAGCATCCGGTCCGTTATAGGTTACCACCTGAGCATCGTGTGTGTATCCATTCGCACCATATCCTCCGGCTGCACTAGGACTGGATGGGTTTTGTATGTCGATAAAATGGACGCCTCCATTGAAAGCATCATTGCGGGCCGTGCCCACGATATAGGCAAATGCATTTTCTTCATTGATCACCAAATTATGGGCATTGCCAATTCCAGTATATCGCGCATCAGCCGTGAAAACCTCTGGTGGATTGGCCACGTTTCTCAATCGTTTCAAGTCGAACACTTGCATCCCGTGGTTCGGGGCTTCGGAAACAATTAAAGCATAATCCCCATAAACCTTAACATCCCTCCAGAGAATTGCCGTGGTTGCAGTCATCAGTTTTCCGAGGTAAACGGGTGCACCAGCATCCGTGATATCAACAAAGGCGGTTCCATTATCCAAACCAACTACGGCATATTCCCTGTTTGTTGTTGTATCGGTCCACCCCCAAATGTCATTCCCAGAATTTCCATTGAACGCCGCCAAGTTCATTTGAAAAAGTAAATCGTATCCGTCACAAGGATACACGGAGGCCATTCCTCCCTCGCAAGGTGTTGCGCCCAGGGTTACATTGCCATTTCCAATGTTGGGCATATCCCCCGTAGGGCCATCATTGCCATTCGAGTTGGGATTGCCATCATTATTGCCCATGGGATCCGTACCGTTATCGTTGGAACAGCCCCAAACAAAAATCACAGCAAGCAAGGTAAGCAGTGCAGTTTTCCACATAGCAAGGGAACATTAAGTTTCTATTAAAGATACAATTTATAATTATCCTGTTTACTTTTGCGCCATGCTAGAAGACAAGAATCCGCAACGTACATCTTTGGAAGAATTGGGCGAGTTTGGACTCATTGCGCACTTGACCCAAAACTTTGAGCTGAAACATCTTTCTTCCGTAAAAGGTATAGGGGATGATGCCGCAGTATTGGATTTTGCCAGCAAAATGACTGTTGTTTCCACGGATATGTTGGTCGAAGGCGTTCATTTTGACCTTGCTTATATGCCCCTTAAGCATCTTGGATATAAATCGGTGATCGTAAACCTTTCTGACATTTATGCCATGAATGCCATGGCCACGCAGGTTACGGTTTCCATTGCGGTCTCCAACCGATTTCCCCTTGAGGCCCTGGAAGAATTCTATGAAGGGGTTGCTATGGCCTGCAAGTTATATAAGATCGATTTGGTGGGTGGGGATACAACCTCATCTACAAAAGGAATGATCATTAGCGTTACTTCCATAGGAGAGGCCAATCAAGAGGATTTGGTTTATCGAAGTGGGGCCGGCCCCAATGATCTTTTGGTGGTTACCGGGGATTTGGGAGGAGCCTATTTGGGGCTACAAGTTTTGGAGCGGGAAAAAGAGGTGTTCAAGGTGAATCCGAGCAGTCAGCCCGACCTTGAACCTTACGCTTATCTTGTAGAGCGACAATTGAAGCCCGAGGCGCGCAAAGATATTGTGGAACTGCTATACAACTTGAAGGTAAAGCCCACATCCATGATTGATATCAGCGATGGGCTTTCTTCTGAAGTTTTGCACCTGTGCAAACAAAGTGGGGTCGGATGCAATCTTTTTGAGGACAAAATTCCCTTAGACCCTTCGGTTATTTCCACCACGGAAGAGTTCCAAATGGATTCCACCATGGTTGCCCTGAGTGGCGGTGAGGATTATGAGTTATTGTTCACCATTGCCCAAAAGGATTTTGATAAAATAAAAGCAAATCCAAACCTTACTGTTATTGGTCACATGACCGGAGAGACGGAGGGTGCACATATAATCACCAGGGCCAACACCAAAATCCCCATTACGGCCCAAGGTTGGAACTCCTTCAAGTCGTAAAACAAAAAATCCCGAAAATCGAGCGCAACTTCACTAGTAGGTCTTGGGGCACGCGACGCATAGCATAAGGTACTGCTCAAGTTTTCGGGATAGACTCGGAAACTTCTTTTCTAAAAACTAAGGCTAGGAAAAGATCATGCAACACTCTGCACAACCCTGCTCCTTCTTTTTTGATACATATCTTCCAATGTATTGTTTATTTCCTGCATTTGTGGAGTAAGCGCCGAAAGCTTGCCGCTAACATCGGTAGTGACCTGTTTTTGGCAATGCACACATTTGTATTCTTTGATGTGCTGTGTCACTTTTTTGGATACCACGTAGTGGTGACCGAACAGATTGCAGAAGAAGGAGGAAAATTTGTTGCCATGTTGGATAGTAGAAGTCTTCATAGGTTTGGTGTTGTTTTGGGGGAGCATTCATGCGATTTGGGGATCGGCAATGCAACTTAGATTATTGTAATTTTTCTTTATACGTTTAGTTTTGAATTAAAGGCTTTCTAGCAGAACGATTGTTGATAACTTTTTATTTTGTCGCAGTTACACTAAAAACTTTTTTTCGATAAAATGCACTGTGAACAAATGGTTATCTTTCCTTGCTGAAATATAGGACATTGAAAAATAATTATCAACAGTTTATGAACAAAAAAGCCGTTGCGGTAACGGCCTTTGCCCTTTTCTCTCTTTTTTTCGGTGCTGGCAACCTCATTCTTCCACCATTATTAGGGTATAATTCCGGTAGTCTCTGGGGCTGGGTCACTTTGGGTTTCTGTATTTCGGCCGTATTGGTTCCCATTCTGGGAATTTTGGCACATGCAAAACTACAGGGGACCATGTTCGATTTTGCCAAAAAGGTTTCCCCAACATTCAGTTTGGTCTACTGTTACATTGTTTATGTCATATCCATTGCGCTGCCATCTCCAAGAACGGCATCGGTGACCCATGAAATGGCCATACAACCGATTTGGGATTCACCTTCTTTGTTGACAAGTTTGATTTACTTCGCTTTGGTCTATGTATTTGTAATCAATCGATCAAAGATCTTGGATGTTGTGGGAAAATGGCTCACTCCTGCCATTCTCCTTATTCTATTGCTGCTTGTGCTGATGACCGTTTTTGGCCAGGAGTTTCAATTTGGAACCTCGCAATTTGAAAATCCCTTGAGCCATGGTCTGCTGGAGGGCTACCAAACCTTTGACGCCATTGGCGCTGTGGTGGTAGGTGGGGTAATTATCATATCCATTAACCTGAAGCAACATGATGCTACTTATGAAATAAAAAGAAAACTGATAGCCCAAGCTGGTATTTTTGCCGGTTTAGGACTGTTTTTGGTATATGCTGGACTCATTTTTACGGGCGCCGCGTTCAATGGCACTTTTGACCAGGATATTACACGCACGGCACTGTTGAGTGGCATAAGCAATGTGACCCTTGGCAGTAACGCCACATTCTTTTTGGGCGTATTGGTTAGCCTGGCTTGTTTCACTACCGCTGTGGGAATCGTTACCGGAACTGCAGATTTTGTAAAAGGTAGGTTCAATGAATCGCAAATGGCCTACCGTATCACCGCATTGGTGGGTTGCATACTGGGCGTACTGGTAGGGCAATTCAATGTGGGGTACATCATTACCGTGGCCCTGCCCGCATTGATGTTCATCTACCCCATAACCATTGTCTTGATTTTATTGAATGTAGCTCCAGAGAAGCTGACATCGCCCAAAGTGTTCCGTTGGGTGGTTGTTGCCACAATCTTTTTTAGCGTCCCCGATTTTTTGGGCGCCATAGGTTTAGGGAGTTCAATAACTCCATACGTGGGATGGATTCCGTTAAGGGCATATCATTTGGGATGGTTGTTACCTGCTTTTTTGACTTTTATAATTGGAAACGGAATAAGCCGGTCTAGGGATAAAAATCCTTAAACTTATGGCTTTTCTGAATCGAGTTTTGTTTTAATCAATCACTGCCATGCTAGTTCCTTGTTAGAACCGCAATAAAATTTTGCTGCTTGGTAAATGGCAAGAAGTCAGGGTCGTTTAGGATATGCCGTTCTATTCCTATTTGACGTGGCGCCAACGCTATCGTTTTATTGATTGCGCTCAGCAATTCATCTTCTTCTCCCAAACCAGCATGGATGCAAGCCAAATTATAATATCCTTCAAAATTTTCTGGATTTAGTTCAATGGCCTTTTGTATATATTCCAAAGCGTCCCCATATCTCTTAGTATGGATTAGGGTGCAGGCTTTTCCCTGATGCCCCTTCGCCTCTTTGCCGTTCAAAGCAATAGCCTTATCGTAAAACTCAATTGCCTCTTCGTAACTTTGAAATGCATCTGCTATAAAGGCAATATTGTAGCAAACCTGATAGTCTTTTTCATTTAGGTCGAAAGCCTTTTTAAAGTGTTTGTAGGCTCTTTGCGCTTGTTGTGTTTGTAACAAAGCCAGTCCCAACTCGCTGTTTATTTTGGCGAGCAGTTCTTTGTCTTGGTTATCCCTTTCCAAAAGTTGCTCCAAGATATTGATGCTATTGGCAAACTCGCCCAATCTATTTTGGGCATAGGCCAACCCTAAACGTGGCGGAAGCTCATCGGGAATTTGATCTATTGCTTTTTGAAACATTTCTTTCCCCTTAGCATAATAATTAAAATGACATAACACTTCCCCGAGATTGTGCCATGCATATCCATAATTTGGTTGCAAGGATGTCGCTTCTTTATAGCACTCCAAAGCCAATTGCATATCATTGAGATGCTTGTGGTACAAAACACCTTTGTTATATTGGGCCATGGGCAAGTTTGCTCCCTTCATCTCAATTGCCTTATTAAAAAATTGTTCCGCTATGCTGTAATTCCCTTTTCTCATGTTGGAAATACCTTCATTTATCAGCTCAATGTCATTGTTATGATCCATATTACTTGATTAAGATTAATTGATAGGTGCCCTCGGATTATCACTATGGGCCACATTACAGATCAAGTAAATATTTTAAAGGAAAAATATTCTTGTCCATTTGATGTATGGGCCATGTTAGTTGACGGATGTCCTACCGGATACAATCTTTTCTAGGAAGATATGTTTTGACCTCTCTTCCTAAGATAGAAAGGAATCAATTGAAAAAGCTTTGATGGGTTGTTTGCGTGCAGAAAAGGGTTAGAACAATAAAAAAACAAAGTGAAATCCTACCACTAGAGCTTTTTAACGATGATGCTATGGGACGGTCACTCAAATAGGATAATATCATTCACTATACCGGTTCCTACTCTGATTCTTTTTTCTTTTTATTGTAATAATATATCCCATAAGCTATAGCCACCAATACCACAAAAGGCAGGTAGCTTCCAATAACAACTCCTATTTCATACGCGCTGTCAGGTGCTTCCTGCATCTTCTTTTCAATATCGGTTTGTTGTAAAGTGGAAAATAGGGTCGCCATTATATGTAATATTCATCTTTCCGAATATACACTCTTTTTGTCCAAAATAGCCGGGCAAAACTATTTGAGATCGGATTTTTCTTGCTCATAAAAATCAATAACAGAAGAATTGTTGGCACACTTAAGTTGAAGATATAACTCTATTGCTCTGAGATAGTCTTCTCTATATGAAGCATTATCAGGGGCAAAATCGTATTGACTCTTTGCTATATTTAGCTTCCTAAGTTGTTCTGCACAGGTTTTTTTGGTAGCATATTCACTATTGTCATCCGTAATGATTATAAATGTTTCTGGACCACTCTCCATGTATTTCACTGTAAAAGCCACCCCTTGGGGTGGATAGCTATACCCCCCGTCTGGAGTGGGGTACAAATTGAAATCGGTGTTTTTAAAAGTCGTCTTTACCATTTCCCCATCCTTGGTTTTAATCAGAACATCGTATTGCACTATAGGCTCTTCGTTATACATGTCTCCAGTTTCAGCTTTATCAATAACCAATCCCTCTCCAATTTGTCCATATTGATGAACGAGCAGGTTCGTGAAATCCGAGCCGAAAATGAAAATAAGAATTGATGACAACATCAAAAGAGCAGCTATCCAATTAATGAATTTCCTCATTGAACTTGAAAGAGTTTTTGACATTGCCATTCCTTTAAGCACCAAAAAAAACAATATGGCGAACGTGAAAAAAACAAAGCGATTGCTTGATAAAAAATCAAGTAGCCTTATAAAAAATTCCATACTACGACCAATATTTGATTTATATCTATTTTGTTGGAGCCCTCACAAGTGAGCCTGAATAAAACCAAATTTATGTCTTTGAAGTCTTCGCCAATGGCCAAATTGATGGATGCGTCATATCAATGGATATATCCACCAATTAACATGACAAAAAAATCCTTGCTTTAAAATCAGGAGCGCATCAAATCTTCTATTTCTTCCACTTCAATGGGGATGTTGCGCATTAAATTATTGGGTTCCCCGGTTTCTTGAATGACTACATCATCTTCTATTCGAATACCAAATCCTTCATCTGGAATATAGATTCCCGGTTCCACGGTAAAGACCATGTTGGGCTTCATTGCCGTCTTCAACTCACCATAATCATGGGTGTCCAGACCTATATGGTGACTGGTGCCGTGCATAAAGTATTTTTTATAGGCAGGCCAATCTTTGTTCTCATTTGCCACATCGGCTTTGTCCAACAGGCCCAAACCCAACAATTCGGAGGTCATGATCTTACCTACTTCTTTGTGGTATTCGGCCCAAATGGTCCCGGGAACCAACATTTTTGTGGCTTGGTTCTTTACCCGAAGTACGGCTTCATATACTTCTCTCTGTCGTTTTGTGAACTTTCCATTTGCAGGGATTGTCCTCGTCATATCACTGGAGTAGTTGGCGTACTCCGCTCCCACATCCATTAGAATTAAATCCCCATCTTTTACCTGTTGGTTGTTCTCCACGTAGTGGAGCACATTGGCATTGTTCCCCGAAGCAATAATTGGTGTATAGGCAAATCCCTTGGACCGATTGCTTATGAACTCGTGCAGAAACTCCGCCTCCATTTCATATTCCCAAACCCCGGGCCGGGTGAATTCCAGGATTCTTCGAAATCCTTTTTCGGTGATGTCGCAGGCCTGTTGCATCAAATCCAATTCTTCGGGTTCCTTTACTCCACGAATGTTTTGAAGAATGGTGTTGCTCTTGGCCCACTGGTGCGCCGGAAAGTCTTTCTTGCACTTTTCTATAAAACGATCCTCCCGAGTTTGGGTGACCACGGCTTGCCGGTAATGTTCATTGGTATTGAAATAGATGGTATCCGCTTCCGTCATCAAGTCAAAAAAGATCTTGTCAAAATCGGTCAGCCAATAAATGGTGACGATCCCAGAAACCGCGGTCGCCTGATCCTTGGTCAGCTTAGCGCCCTCCCAAACGGCAATGTGGTCGTTGGTTTCCCGAACAAACAATATCTCTCTGTGCTTTTTGTCCAAAGCATCGGGAAAGAGAAGCAAAATGGTTTCCTCCTGATCCGCTCCGCTCAAATAAAAAATATCCCGGTGCTGCTCAAAAGGCATGGTGCTGTCCGCACTGATGGGATAAATATCATTGGAGTTGAACACTGCTAGGCTCTTGGGCCGCATCTGTGCCATGAACTTCTTCCTGTTCTTTATGAAGAGTTGGTTATCTATTGGATGATATTTCATACTGAAAAATGGTTTCTTCAAATGTAGGTAATTGCGCTGCTGAAGACAAATTCATACCTTCCCCATGCAAACAAAATTCCAACCTAGAATGAAACAAGCAATCCTTCTAACTTTTGCCCTCTTTTTTAATGTCATCCTAAGTCAACAGTCCTCAACCACTGCGGACCAGGTTCTGCAAGCCTTGGTGGAAAAGGATAAAATGGCGGAAAATTCCATTGTAAAAAATCTTTCCTTGAAAAACATAGGCCCTTCCATCATGAGCGGGCGTGTGGTGGACTTGGATGTGAACCCAAACGACCCTACTGAATTTTATGTGGCCTACGCATCCGGCGGACTTTGGCATACCCAAAACAACGGTATTTCCTTTTCCCCGATTTTGGATAATTCAAGTACCCAGAACATTGGCGACATTGCTGTGGATTGGACCAACGGTGTCATTTGGGTAGGTACCGGAGAAAACAATTCTTCCCGTTCCTCCTACGCAGGAATCGGGATTTTAAAATCTACTGACGGTGGCCAATCTTGGCAAAATATGGGCTTGCACGATTCGCATCACATTGGCAGGATCATTATCAACCCTGCCAATCCAAACGAAGTGGTGGTAGGGGTCACCGGGCATCTGTACTCACCTAACCAGGAACGGGGCATCTACAAAACTTCAGATGGCGGGGCAACCTGGCAAAAGACCCTTTTTGTAAACGACGTCACCGGAATTATTGATGTGGCCCATGCCCCGAATAATTTCAACATTCAATATGCCGCTGCATGGGAAAAGGATAGGAAGGCCTGGAATTTTACTGGGAATGGTCCTTCCTCCGGTATCTATAAAAGTGTTGACGGTGGCAACACGTGGACTTTGACCTCTGGCCCAGGAAGTGGTTTCCCCTCCGGAGATGGCGTGGGTCGAATCGGTTTGTCCGTTTTTGATGATAATAAGGTTTATGTCGTACACGACAATCAGTTTAGAAGACAGGACGTGGAAAAAGAGGATGGCGATAAACTCACCAAAGATGCTTTCAAGTCCATGGACCAAGCCACTTTTTTGGCCTTGGACAACGATAAGCTCAATGATTATCTGAAGACCAACGGCTTTCATGAAAAATATCGGGCAGAAAACGTTAAGAACATGGTGCGTGATGGGGCGGTAAGGCCCATAGACCTGGCCAAATATCTGGAAGATGCCAACTCCCTTTTGTTCGACACTCCTGTTATTGGTGCGGAGGTATATAGGAGTGATGACGGTGGCAAAAGCTGGAAAAAAATGAACGAGAAATATATTGATGATCTCTTCTATAGCTATGGATATTATTTTGCACAAATTCGTGTAGACCCTTCCAATAAGGACAAAATATATCTTGCCGGGGTGCCTTTGATCACTTCCTCTGATGGTGGAAAGACCTTCAACAACATTGATAAAGAAAATGTGCACGCAGACCATCATGCCATATGGATAAACCCGAACAGACCGGGACACCTCATCAACGGAAACGACGGCGGGGTAAATATAACGTATGATGATGGTGAACATTGGATGAAGAACAATTCACCCAAAGTAGGCCAGTTTTACGCCATCAATGTGGACCATGAAGAACCGTACAATGTATACGGGGGCCTACAGGACAATGGAGTGTGGAAAGGAGCCCACAACAACGAGGAAAACAGCGAATGGCAGCAGAGCGGTAAAAATCCCTGGCAGATGATAATGGGTGGGGATGGCATGCAGGTTCAGATTGACAGTCGTAATTCCAATATCGTTTATACAGGGTTCCAATTTGGCAACTACTATCGATTGAATCTGGCCGAGGAAAAAAGCAAACCCATCCAACCCAAGCATGAGCTAGGGGAGGTCCCGTATCGATTCAACTGGCAAACCCCAATTCTCCTTTCAAGCCACAATCAGGATATTCTGTACCTGGGAAGCAACAAACTGCATCGTTCCCTAAACCAAGGAGACGGTTGGGAGGCCATTTCCGATGACCTCACGCAAGGAGGAAAAAAGGGGAACGTGGCTTACGGAACCATAACAAGTATCTCAGAGTCCCATTTTAGGTTTGGACTCCTCTACGTAGGCACCGATGATGGCCTGGTCCATATTTCCAAAAACGCAGGGGGGAGCTGGGAGAGAATTTCAGATTCATTTCCAAAGGATTTATGGGTAAGTGAGGTGGCTGCTTCCAAGCATAAAAAAGAGCGCGTGTATGTCGCTTTGAACGGTTATAGATGGGATGATTTTACTCCTTATATATATGTAAGCGAAGATTATGGTAAAAGTTGGAAGAACATTGCGGGTAACATTCCGTCTTCTCCAGTGAATGCCCTATTGGAAGATCCTGAAAGTGAGAACCTCTTGTTCGCTGGAACGGACAACGGGCTTTATGCCAGTTTTGATAGGGGCAGTACTTGGGAACTGTTTCAAAATGGCATGCCAAATGTTGCGGTGCACGACCTGGTAATCCAATCCAAGGCCAAACATCTATTGGTGGGCACCCATGGCAGGAGTATATACAAGGCGGATATATCGGCATTGCAACAAATGACCGCTGAGGTTTTGTCCAAAGATTTGGTGATGTTTGAACCCGAAAATATTACACATTCCGAAAATTGGGGCAACGCCTGGAGCAGTTGGGAAAAACCGGATACCCCAGGGCTTGATGTTCACTTTTATTCCAGGTCTCCCGGAACTTTTACCTCGAGTGTGAAATCCTCCGACGGTACCGAAGTCAGTTCCTCATCAGTGGAAGTAGATAGAGGCTTGAATTTTTTGTCCTACGATTTAGCTTTTTCCAAAAAGGGCAAAAGCAGCTTTTTAAAGAAGAACAAGATGAAGTTGACTGAAGCCAAAAATGGCAAGACCTATCTGCCCAAGGGGGCATATACCATTGAAATTTCCGGAAACGGGCATACGGAAAAAATAGATTTTAAAATAGAATAGATGCAACTATCTCTTAGTATCCCAGCCTTATTGTTTCCGGCCATCTCCTTGACCATGCTGGCCTATAATGCCCGTTACCTGGCAATTGCCGCCCTGATCAGGCAGTTGCACAAACAGTTTGAGGAGACCTCGGCCCCTCCATTGAAACAACAGATAAACCAATTGCGCAAGCGCTTGGGCATCATCAAGAACATGCAGGCCACAGCCATCATAAGTTTTTTGTTGGCCACGGTGACCATGTTTTTGATTTATGTGGAAATGGCCATTTGGGCCAATGCTGTTTTTGGGATCAGTCTGGTTTTTTTGGTCATTTCCCTTATCCTTTCCCTACTCGAGGTGCAATTGTCCACCAAGGCATTGGGCATTCAGTTGAAAAACATGGAAAACTGAGGAAAAATGACCTGGCAAGCGCCATAATTTCTTACACTAAAAAATATAATATATTCTTATTTTTACATCCCTACATTAAACTGGGGTATATCACATTTGTATGCAACGTGTAAAGCAACTTGCGTTTTTCAAAAAGATCAAGGAAATCCGTGAATACCAGTTCGGTACCTTCTACTTTTTTGATGGTCTGGTCATCTCCGAGATCAACGAAGGGGTAACCTTTGGTTGGGAAATGGCAAAAAAGGCGATTGATGCAGCGCATGAGATTTTTGGTGAGGATATGCCCATTGCCTATATCTCCAACAGGGTGAACAATTACCATGTTGTGCCCGCTGATTGGGTTAAGTTCTACTCCCACAGGCACCAGTTGGACTTTTATTGCGTGGTAGGGAACACCAAAGGTAGTTTTGCCAGCTTAGTGCTTGAACGGGTCTTCTTTAGAAACTCCATCCGTCAGTTTTCAGAACTGGACAAGGCGGTTGAATGGAGCTTGGGGAAAATAAAATCCAAAAAAAGCAATCTTGCTTCCCCAGTGGGATAAAGCCCCTCTTTATTCATATTAATCTGAAAACCTTTTAGTTAGCGGTATAGCATTTAGTTGTTCTGCTGTGGTCACTATTTTCTTCGCAAGGCATTTCGCTCTGTATATTTAATGATGTGACTGGCAACATTGATATTTGTCGCTTCCTCAATTCCCTTGAGTCCAGGGGAGGCATTCACCTCAATGAGCACAGGTCCGTTTTTGGAACGCATTAAATCGACACCCGCGACTCCAAGCCCCAAATATTTGGTGGCATTCAAGGCAATCTGCTGTTCTTTGGGCGTTGGCTTGATGGCCTCCGTATCTGCTCCTCGGTGCACATTGGACCTGAAATCATCAATATCACTAGTACGCTTCATACTGGCTACCACCTTGTTCCCGACCACAATAATGCGTATGTCCTCTCCATTCGCCTCCTCAATATATCGTTGCAAAAGAATACTTGTGTCCATTTTGTAAAACGTATCTATAATGGATTTGGCCGATTTTTTGCTTTCTGCCAAAATCACCCCTTGGCCATGTGTCCCCTCCTGCAGTTTGATAATGACCGGTGGTCCTCCGAGCAATCGAATCTGCTCCCCGATATTATCCGGGTTGATGGAAAACAAGGTCTCCGGTATGGGAATTCCCTTTCGTGACATAATCTGTAGGGTGCGCACCTTGTTTCTAGCCCGTGTTATCCCCAGCGACCTTGCCGTGCTGAACACATTGTTCATCTCAAACTGTTTGACAATGGCAGCTCCATGTCGAGTCACCTTCGCTCCAATTCTGGGAATTATGGCATCGAACTCGTTGGTAACATCTTCCTCTCCCAAATAAATTTGGGGTTTTCCATGACCCAATCGTACAGAACATTTGGTGTGGTCAATAAGCTCCACGTAATGCCCCGCCTTTTGTGCTTCCATGGCAATCCTTCTTGTGGAATATACATTGAGGCTAACGGATAGAATGGCAATGTCCATGCGATTGTTTTGGTTCAAAATGATTTGTAATATCGTGCAAAAATCCCAGAAAAGTGTTCAGGGGATTCCCATCAGCACCAAAAATGTTCAACACAAATGTCTTTAATGTGAATGATCATGACCCCTGGATCAAACAAGAATTTGTGCATTCTTATAATTAATCTAAATATGGCCCATTCCAATGTTTAAAACTTGTTAGAAACTGGTTTGTGCCTTAAATTTGTTAAAAACCAACGACGAATGAGTGGATTGATTAAGTCTTCGCTGGCCCGAAAATTTGTAATGGCACTTTCGGGTCTTTTTTTGGTCATTTTTTTGGTGCTCCATGTGACCATTAACCTTGCTTCGGTGATTTCACCTGATTTTTTCAATGAGGCTTCCCATTTTATGGGATACAACCCTATTGTTCAGTTCTTGATGCAGCCCATCCTCATTGCTGGGGTAATCGTGCATTTTGTTATGGGTTTTGTTCTGGAGATACAGAACAAAAAAGCCCGTGGCATCGCCTATGTAAAATACAAGGGTAGCGCCAATGCGCCATGGGTTTCCAGAAATATGATCTATTCCGGATTGGTGATACTTGCTTTTTTGGGACTTCACTTTTACGACTTTTGGGTGCATGAAATGACCTATAAATATGTGGAGGCACTTCCCCAAGACCCAACACGGTACTATCATGAAACAGTGGAAAAGTTTGCTCCCTTCTGGAGAACCGCCCTGTATGTGGTATCGTTCGTGCTTTTGGCACTGCATCTATGGCATGGTTTTGCCTCGTCCTTTCAAACCATGGGGGTAAACAATAAGTACAGCAAGGGCATCACAATATTTACAAAACTTTTCTCGGTGGTCGTACCCCTGGCATTCGCATTCATAGCCATCTATCACTACCTTAACCCAATAACACACTAAATATGGGCAAATTGGATTCAAAAGTTCCATCGGGGCCACTGGCCGACAAATGGACCAAACATAAAAATGAAATTGACCTTGTTAACCCCGCCAACAAACGAAATATAGATATCATCGTGGTTGGAACAGGTCTTGCCGGTGGCTCCGCTGCCGCTACCCTGGCCGAGTTGGGTTACAATGTGAAGACTTTCTGTTATCAGGATTCTCCTAGACGGGCACACTCCATCGCTGCCCAAGGCGGAATCAATGCCGCAAAAAACTATCAGGGCGACGGGGACAGTGTCTACCGACTATTCTACGATACCATTAAAGGCGGGGATTACCGATCCCGTGAGGCCAATGTGTATCGCCTGGCCGAAGTCTCCACCAATATTATCGATCAATGTGTTGCCCAGGGCGTTCCCTTTGCCAGGGAATATGGCGGTCTTTTGGACAACCGTTCGTTTGGTGGTGTGTTGGTATCAAGAACTTTTTATGCCAAGGGACAAACAGGTCAGCAACTCTTGCTAGGAGCTTACGCCGCCATGAACCGTCAGATTCAACGGGGGAAAATAAAATCCTATACCCGACATGAAATGCTGGATCTGGTCTTGGTCGATGGCAAGGCACGTGGAATTATTGCCAGGGATTTGGTTACCGGTGAAATTGAAAGGCATTCGGCCCACGCCGTAGTGATCGCGTCCGGAGGATACGGCAACCTGTTCTTTCTTTCTACCTATTGCATGGGAGCAAACGTAATGGCGGCATGGAGAACCCACCGTAGAGGGGCCTACTTTGCCAACCCCTGTTTCACTCAGATACACCCCACCTGTATTCCCGTTTCCGGGGACCATCAATCCAAACTGACCCTGATGTCGGAATCCCTTCGGAACGATGGAAGAATATGGGTGCCCAAACGATTGGAAGATGCACAAGCAATTCGGGAAGGAAGGCTAAAGCCCACACAGTTAAGCGAAGAGGAACGGGATTACTATTTGGAAAGACGTTATCCCGCATTTGGAAACTTGGTGCCCAGGGATGTGGCATCGAGAGCTGCAAAGGAACGCTGTGATGCTGGCTATGGTGTCAACAAAACCGGTGAAGCCGTGTATCTGGATTTCACTTCGGCAATTATGCGCTATGGAAGGGAAAAAGCATTGACCTCCGGAATGAAGGATCCAGACGAAAAGACAATCCGCGAGCTTGGTGAAAAAGTTGTCGAGAACAAATACGGCAACCTCTTCCAGATGTATGAAAAAATCGTGGACGAAAACCCTTATAAAACCCCAATGAAAATCTATCCCGCTGTGCATTATACCATGGGCGGCCTTTGGGTGGATTATAATCTGCAAACCACCATCCCGGGATGCTATGCGGCCGGTGAGGCCAATTTTAGCGACCATGGTGCCAACAGATTGGGTGCATCGGCCTTAATGCAAGGTTTGGCCGATGGTTATTTTGTACTACCCTATACCATAGGCGATTATTTATCGGACGATATCAGGACCGGGGCCATTCCCACCGATTCCCCCGAGTTTGAAAAAACGGAAAAAGAGGTTAGGGAGCGCATTGAAAAGCTTATGTCCGGACGAGGCATACATTCCGTGGACTACTACCATAAAAAACTGGGCAAAATCATGTGGAACAAATGTGGCATGTCCAGGAACGAGAAAGAACTCAAAGAGGCCATTACGGAAATCGCCGAATTGCGTAAAGATTTCTGGGAAAATGTGAAGGTGCCTGGATCTCCGGATTCCAAAAACCAAGAATTGGAGAAAGCAGGACGTGTGGCGGACTTTTTGGAACTTGGGGAACTTTTTGCCCTAGATGCCCTTAAGCGAAACGAATCCTGCGGAGGGCATTTCCGTGAGGAATACCAGACGGAGGAGGGCGAAGCGCTTCGCGATGACAAGAACTTTAAGTACGTTGCCGCATGGGAATATGTAGGCAAACCAAAAGATTCCAAGCTGCACAAGGAAGATTTGGTGTATGAGAATATAGAAGTAAAGACACGTTCATATAAATAAGATTGCTATGAAATTGTATTTAAAAATATGGCGTCAAAAAGATGCGAACTCCAAGGGAGCCATGGTAGATTATACCCTTAATGGGGTTGAGAGCGACATGTCTTTCCTAGAAATGTTGGACGTACTCAACGAGGAATTGATTTCAAAAGGAGAGGAACCTGTGGAGTTCGACCATGACTGCCGTGAGGGTATCTGCGGAACATGTTCGCTCATGATCAATGGCCGGCCCCATGGTCCAGACTCCATGATCACCGTGTGCCAATTGCACATGCGCAGCTTTAACGATGGCGATGAAATTGTGATTGAGCCATGGAGAGCCACAGCTTTTCCGGTCATCAAAGATCTTATTACCGACAGGAGTGCGTTTGATCGCATACAACAGGCCGGAGGTTATATTTCGGTAAATACCTCAGGACGTCCCGTGGATGCCAATGCCATCCCCATTGAAAAGGACAAGGCCGATGAATCCTTCAACGCAGCCACGTGTATCGGTTGTGGGGCATGTGTGGCCGCCTGCAAAAACGCAAGTGCCATGTTGTTCACTTCGGCCAAAGTTTCCCAATTTGCACTCTTGCCCCAGGGAAGGGTGGAAGCTGCAGAACGGGTTCAGAACATGGTCCGTCAGATGGACTTGGAAGGTTTTGGCAACTGTACCAATACCGGGGCCTGTGAAGTGGAGTGCCCGAAGGGCATTTCCTTGGAAAACATTGCCCGTATGAACCGGGAGTATTTATCCGCCACGCTGAAGGGGTAAACCATTAATCATTATAGCACACAAGACACCCAAACTCCGTTTGGAATTTGGGTTTTTTATTATCTTCAGTCTATGTGCAAGAACTATGCAGAGAAAACAATAAAAGTCCCCCGTTTTCGTGAGGAGGATGGTTTTTATACCACCCCCGAGCGCTCCAAGATCATGGGACAGATCCGGGGCAAGAACACCAAACCCGAACTCACATTCCGAAGAGCCTTATGGAACGAAGGGTATAGGTATCGGATAGATTATAAAAAACTGATCGGAAAACCGGACATTGCCCTAAAAAAATATCGGACCGTGGTCTTTATTGATGGTGAATTTTGGCACGGCCATAACTGGGAAGAGCGCAGGGATAAAATAAAGAGCAACCGTGAGTTTTGGATCCCAAAAATTGAGCGCAACATGCAGCGTGATGCCGAAGTGAATAAAGCGTTGGAACAATTGGGCTATAAAGTGTTCCGTTTTTGGGAAAGTGAGGTGAAAAAAAATCTTGATGCATCCTTAAAAACTGTTTTGGAACATCTGGAATCCGTCAAAGCTGCTTTTTGATAACTTTAAAGACCTGGAGTACATCGTTAAGGGAAAGCTCAAAATCCTTGTATTCGGGAGACGTGTTCAAATTATGGCATTTGATGGTCCCATTGTTATTATTATATCCAACGACTTGCTTGCAAATAATGCGGTCTTGGCATACCAATACGTACGATTTGTACCATAAGTCGTCCATGTCCTTTGTGAACGTTTCTTTTTCAAGACCCAAGCCCAGAACTATTGCTTTGTTGGGTATGGCCTCAAAACCAAGGTCGTTCATGGAATCGCCTGCAATCTCAAATGCAGTATAGCGCTGATCTTCCAAAAAGTCGATCACAAAACCGATTTGAAAAGGCGTCTTCTTGGAAGTGTCCGTCTTGAGTTTTTCCAGGTAACCGCTATATTGTTCCATTAGCACAAGAGGTGCCATGATGAGGTACTTGCCATGGTCCAACGGATAGAACACGCTGCCATATTTTGTGAATGGCTGCTTTCGGATGTAGCTTTCACCCATGTCGTTAACCTCGTGCAGATAGAGCTCGGCAATGGTCAATTCAAAATAATCCGCGATCCGGGTCAAGTTTTTAATGGGGATGTTGGCATCCTTTTTTTCGTAAAGCTGTATGGTCCTTAGGCTTACACCTATTTCCCGTGCCAGATCAGTTTGACTTATATTTTTTTTTCGGCGTAATTGTTTTATTATGTACATAAAATTACTATATTGTGTAATATTATTACACATCATGTGTTTTTAGCAGCAATCCGCCACATTTCTGTAATTGGATTACAAACCAAATATAGAAAATCGGATCAGACCCCGAGAACTTAATCAACAAAACACGTATTCATTGCCATGGGATCAACAAAAAATCTGGGGCTGGTAATCAGGGGGGAGGACATTTTCCAAGAAGAAGATTATGGTAAGCCCATTAGCGAACGCCTTTCGCAAATCTTGAGAAGAAATGTCTCAAAAAATGACTATGCCAACATCGCCATTAGGAGCAATGTGAGCTTCTCCACGATTCGGGATGTGGTCTATCGCACCAACAGTCTTACAAAGTCCAATGCCACGGCCATTTGTTTGCTGATGCATGCCGCGTTTGAAAATTCCATGGCCTATAAACTACGAGCTGAAGCCGATATCATTTTTTTGAACAATTTATTGAACGTTTAGGCGCAACAGCCAATCCGTTTGTCGGTCCCTTCCAATATAATAAGGATGTTCCCCGAACTTCTGGAACCCGTGACGTTGGTAAAAACGTATGGCCCCCAAGTTGCGTTCCCACACCCCGAGCCACACATATTCCTTGTCCAGTTCCCGTACCAACTCCTGAATTTTAGCCAACATCAAGCTTCCCAAGTTTTTTCCCTGATGGGCTTCTAAAACATAAATACGCTCTATCTCCAATGAATTGGCATCATGCACATCCGTTTGGGCGTCACCCACGTTCAACTTGAAATAGCCCACCAACTCTTGGTACCCATACACGAAATAGAAGATGGAGTCTTTGTTCTTCAGTTCCCGTTTTATCCTTTCTGGATCGAACGCTTTTTGCACGTAGTCCTGAAAATCTTTCGGGTCGTTGTCCTTTTCAAATGCGGCCACAAAGGTTTCCCTTGCAATCCGAACCAATGCTTCCAAATGGGAAACATCACATTTTTGAAACCGAAGCGCCATTGTGTGGTTTTTTACCAAAATATCATAAAAAAAGAAGCCCACAAAATTGTGGGCTTCAAGTGTTTTCCGTTGTTGTTTGTTTTTAAAGCATGAAAAGCTTCTTGATCAAGAGTACAAACCCTGCAAAGAAATCGTTTCTGTAGATCTGTACATTTTCATCCATTGCGGTGTGGTTTAGTTCGGGTGCCATGGTGTTGTTTTTTTATGATGTTAATTTGGGTGAAAATCTATACCTACAAATTTACCCAACTTATATTGCTGCTAAAATTTATGTTGCAAAAGTCAGGATTTTTGTTGTCAAACCGACCCATCGGTCGGTGTTAAATTTTCATTTCCGGAATATCGCCCTCTACGACCAGTCTGCCTTCGGTGGCTTGCCTAATCTCATCAACTGAGATTCCGGGGGCCCTTTCCAACAATTTAAAGCCCTCTGGCGTAACCTCGAGTACAGCCAGATTGGTGACAATTTTCTTTACGCAGCCCACTCCCGTAAGGGGAAGTGTGCACCGCTTAAGCAATTTGGATTCTCCTGCCTTGTTGGTGTGCATCATGGCAACAATGATGTTCTCTGCCGAAGCGACAAGGTCCATGGCTCCTCCCATACCCTTTACCATTTTTCCGGGGATTTTCCAATTGGCGATATCCCCATTCTCGGCAACCTCCATAGCTCCCAAAATGGTCAGGTGGACATGTTGCCCCCTTATCATTCCAAAACTCATGGCCGAGTCAAAAAAAGAAGCTCCCGGCAGCGTGGTAATGGTTTGTTTGCCCGCATTTATGATATCCGCATCTTCCTCTCCCTCAAATGGGAAGGGTCCCATGCCCAAAACCCCATTTTCGCTTTGAAATTCCACGCTGATATCGTCCCTAACAAAATTGGCGACCAGGGTGGGGATGCCAATTCCCAAGTTCACGTAGTAACCATCCCTTACCTCCCTTGCTATTCGCTTTGCTATTCCGTTTTTATCCAACATAGGTTATGCTTTTGTTCTCACGGTTCTTTGTTCAATTCTTTTCTCGTAGCGTTCTCCCTGAAAAATGCGTTGCACGAAAATTCCGGGGATGTGTATTTCATTGGGGTCCAGACTCCCGGCCGGAAAAAGTTCCTCGACCTCCGCGACGGTAATCTTTGCCGCCCCACACATGCACGGATTAAAATTACGCGCCGTTCCCTTGAATATGAGATTCCCGGCCTCATCCCCTTTCCATGCTTTCACAAAAGAAAAATCAGCTTTATAGGCGGGTTCCAAAACGTACATTTTACCATCAAATTCACGGGTTTCCTTTCCCTCTGCCACTTCGGTGCCATAACCTGCAGGGGTATAAAAAGCTGGAAAGCCTGCTTGGGCTGCCCGGCATTTTTCCGCAAGTGTTCCCTGGGGGGTCAATTCCACCTCCAGTTCCCCACTGAGCATTTGGCGCTCAAACTCATCATTTTCTCCCACGTAGGAGGATATCATTTTTTTTATTTGATGTTTTTGAAGGAGCAGGCCCAGGCCAAAATCGTCCACTCCGGCATTGTTGGAGATACATGTGATATCCTTTGTCCCCAAGCGAACCAACTCGGCAATCGCATTTTCCGGTATGCCACAGAGGCCAAAACCACCCAACATAAAGGTCATTCCGTCTGAAACGCCTTCCAGGGCTTTTCGCACGTCCGAAACTGTTTTATTAATCATAAGATTCTTGTGTTTTCCTATTGTCTGAAAATACGATTTAAATAAAAAAGCCCCAAGACTTATTGTGCCCGGGGCCATTGTTTTTTATGTCTCGGAGGTTAGAAGTCAATTTCCTCCAAATCATCTTCGGTGTCCAGATCTTCCTTGCGATCTTCGAGCACTTTGGTACAGTCAACATTTATGGTCAGTTCCTCTGGCTCTTCAAATGCTTCTTTTGAGACGCCCAATTCCTCGTTTTCATAATTCTTCTTCATATACATGGCCCATATGGGAAGCGCCATGGAAGCCCCCTGCCCATAGGTAAGGCTCTTAAAGTGTATTGCTCTATCCTCTCCTCCTACCCAAACCCCAGTCACAAGATTTGGTACCATTCCCATGAACCAACCATCACTCTGGTTTTGCGTTGTGCCTGTTTTGCCCGCAATGGGGTTGGTCAGTTCGTAGGGATAACCGGTGATGATTTCTTTGTACACGGTCTGGTTTTTGGCAAACGAGTGCCTTAACCTGCCACCAGAGCCGTATTGTGTGACGCCTTCCATTAGGTTGACCATGGCATAGGCCACATCTTTGCTCAGTACGTCCTTGGTCTCGGGGGTGTACTCGTAGAGTACTGTTCCGTTCTTATCCTCTATCCGGGTCACCATCACGGGTTTTACGTAAACTCCCTGATTGGCAAATGTACCATAGGCACCCACCATTTCATACACATTGAACTCCGGTGTTCCCAATGCAATTGCTGGAACTTCCAAAATTTCCCGCGTCAGTCCCATGTTCTTTACAATGGAAACTACAGATCCTGGACCCACCTTATCTATCAACTGGGCAGTGACCGTATTCACGGAATTGGCCAATGCGCTTTTTAGCGTAAGATTTTCACCCGTATATTTTCCATTGGAATTTTTTGGGCACCATGCTTCGGGGTTACCGTGTTTTAATGGCTCTATGCAATATTGATTGTCAGGAAGTGAATCGCATGGGGAGTACCTGAGCTGATCGATGGCAGCAGCATACACAAAGGGTTTAAAGGTTGACCCGGCCTGTCTGGCCCCTTGTATGACGTTGTCATACTGAAAATGTTTGTAATCCACTCCGCCCACCCAGGCTTTTACGTGTCCCGTTTGAGGTTCCATTGACATCATGGCAGTTCTCAAAAAAGTTTTGTAGTACCTAATGGAATCCACGGGTGTCATTATCGTATCCTTTTCAAAGGAATCACTGTTCCAGTCAAAGACGGTCATCTCCGTTTTTTTGTGGAAGGTCTTTGTAATTTCTTCTTCGGACATGCCATCCCTTTTTAAATGTCTCCATCTGGCAGAACGTTTCATGGCGCTCCGCATGATGGTGTCGATAGCTCCTGAGGTCAGGTCCAAAAAAGGAGCCGTAGGGTTCCTGTCAGGTTTGTTTTGATTGAAAAACTCGGCCTGTAGGTTCTTCATATGGGCCTGTACGGCGTCCTCTGCATTCTTTTGCATACGGGAATCCACTGTGGTATACACTTTCAGTCCGTCTAAATATATATTGTATTTCTCGCCATCAGGTTTGGGGTTTTTCTCCACCCAATCATTCAGGAACCGTTGCATGTACATCCTGAAATAGGTGGCCAACCCTTCCCGATGTGATTCCGGATTGAAATTAATGTTCATTTTCAACTGCTGGAGGGAATCCTTTTCTTTTTCAGTTAGGTAGTCGTATTTGGCCATTTGGGCCAAAACAGTGTTTCTTCTGTTCAACACCAGATCATGCCTACGGATCGGGTTGTAAAGTGAGGAATTCTTCAGCATGCCAACCAATACAGCTGACTCCTCCACCCTCAATTCTGAAGGTTCCTTGCCAAAATATATTCTGGACGCAGATCGGATTCCATCGGCATTGTAATTGAAATCATAGATGTTCATGTACATTGCTATGATCTCCTCTTTGGTATAATTGCGCTCCAGACGGGTTGCAATTACCCATTCCTTGATTTTTTGTGTTACTGCCTGAAACTTGTTCTTTGACCTAACGCCTACAAAAAGTTGTCTTGACAATTGCTGCGAGATGGTGCTTGCTCCTCCTTTGCTTCCCAAAAAGATCAAGGCCCTTAGAGTTCCCCGGGCATCGATCCCGGAATGTTTGTAGTATCGAGCATCTTCTGTGGCCACAAGAGCATCCACCAAATTTTGTGGCAAATTTTCATAGGCAACAGGTGTCCTGTTATCGTTTAGGTACAGTTTGCCCAAGGTTTCCCCATCGGATGATATGAACTCTGTTGCCAAATTGGTCTCTGGGTTTTCCAAACGTTCAAACGTGGGCATGGTGCCGAAAGCTCCCCATGAGGCCAAAAGAAAAATCAATGTAATGAAAAGAACACCAGATCCAAATAAGATCCAGAACCACTTAATGTATTTGAAGTAGCCATTTTGTTCTTGCTGTTTAGATTTCGCCATTTTTATTGGTTGCTTTTTTCTATTTCAAGACCAACATCGGTAATCCCATGCAGCACCTGTATGCCTTCAACATTTCCATTTTTGCGCATGGCATGGGCAATGCTCAGGGTATATACGCCAGAATCAGGGAAAACGGTTTTTTCCTTGAACCATAGTTTGTTTTCCTTGATGCTGCCCAACCCTTTCCCAAGCCACTTTCCCGTTGGTTCCGCCATACGGTATTCCAAAGTGTCCTTCCATGTTTTTCCATTGGGGTCTTCCAACTCGGCAATCAAAAAAAGGTTGCTGAATTGATAGGCATCATCGTTTCGAATGTTTATGTACAGATTATAGGTTTGGGTCGTGTCCAATCCAGAAATCTTGAAATCGGCGGGTCGGTCCATTCCCCATTTTCCATCTTTCATGGATAGGTATTCGGAAAAAACCAAGTTTGAATTACAGGATAAAAATCCCAAAAAAAAGAGGATAAACAGACTATTTCGCATTGGGAGAGGCTTTTGCTTTAGGGCCTTTGTTTCTTCTTTTCTTGTTTCTTCGCTTCTTGGGCCTATCAAATCTGGTCAGGCTATCCTGTCCCACAACATTTTCGAAGACCGTGCTTTCATCCTCCATGTTCTCCTGGGCATATTCCTCCAGGCTGTCCACTTTTTCATTGGTCTTGTTTATCTCCAGGATTTTCAATACTTGGTCTTTTTTGAGTGCATGCCAAGTGGCTGGGTCGTCCTTGTAGGAAAACCACAGTGTCTCTTTAAAAATGTCTGTTTTTTGACAAAAGGCCAGTCCTTTTTTGGTCAACAATCTACTGTCCTGCGGAGGGAAATCCTTTAAGGCCTCCAAATAGGTGTCCAGCTCATAGTTGAGGCAGCATTTGAGCTTGCCACACTGGCCGGCCAACTTTTGGGGATTCAATGCCAATTGTTGATATCGTGCGGATGCCGTGCTCACCGACCTGAAATCGCTCAACCAAGTTGAACAGCAAAGTTCGCGCCCGCAAGATCCAATGCCTCCAAGGCGTTGGGCCTCCTGCCTATATCCTATTTGCCGCATCTCAATCCTTGTCGTAAAAGCGCGGGCCATGTCCTTGATAAGTTGTCTAAAATCCACACGGTCCTCTGCGGTGTAGTAAAAGGTAGCCTTGGAGCCGTCCCCCTGGAACTCCACATCGCTCAATTTCATCTGAAGATTCAGGGAAATGGCAATCTCTCTGGCCCTTTTTTTAATTTCTTCTTCTTTGCTCCGGCTTTTTTGCCAAACATCTATGTCCCTCTGGGTGGCTTTTCGGTATATCTTTGGGAGCGTTTTATCGTCAGAAACCTTCTTTCGTTTCATCTGCACCTTTACCAACTCTCCTGTGAGGGTCACAATGCCGACATCGTGTCCAGATTTGGATTGGGTGGCCACAACATCCCCGATGGACAACGGGGTATTGTCCGCATTTTTGAAGAATTCCTTTCTGCTGTTCTTAAACCGCACTTCAACACAGTCAAAGGGTTTTTGACCATTGGGCAGCGCCATATTGGAAAGCCAGTCAAAGACTGTTAGCTTGTTACAACCATCTGTGCCACAAGTACCATTGTTCTTGCAACCACGCGGCTGTCCATCCCCTCCGGTTGAACAACTGCTACATCCCATATTTTGTATCTTGGTTTAAGGGATCGATAAAGTTTTCCCTTAAATAGGGTTCATAAATTTACTAGATGTAAATATAGCATAAATTGTGGCAGTGGTGAAATGCTACTTTTTGTATTTCAATACCGGGGAACGCCCTTTTTTGAATATTTTGTTGCTTACGGTTTTGCCCTTGCGCAGCTTCTTTTGTTCTTCATAGGGCAAGGCATGTATTTCCTTGCACGCATCGGAACAGCATTCATTCATGGCCCTTGCGCACTCCTCGCATTGGATAAAGAGCAAGTGGCACGCTTCATTGGCGCAGTTGACATGGGTGTCGCATGGTTTTCCGCATTGGTGGCAGTTGGAAATGACATCCTCTGAAATGCGCTCTCCCCTTCGATGGTCAAAGACAAAGTTCTTGCCCAAAAACTTGTTTTCGAGATTTTTTTCCCTAACCTGTCTTGCGTATTCAATAATGCCCCCTTCCAACTGGTACACATTTTTGAATCCTTTATGCTTGTAATAGGCACTGGCCTTCTCACAACGAATACCACCTGTGCAATACATGACCAATTTTTTGTCCTCTTTGTGCTCTGACAGATCCTCTTCAATAATGTCCAACGAATCCCTAAAAGTATCCACATTGGGAGTTATGGCATTCTTGAAATGGCCTATTTCACTTTCGTAATGGTTTCTCATGTCCACCAAAACGGTCTCCGGATCTTCTATGAGCTCATTGAACTTTTCGGCATCAACGTGCACCCCTTTATTGGTTACGTCAAAGGCGTCATCATTAAGCCCATCGGCCACAATTTTTTCCCTGACTTTCACTTTCAATTTCAGGAATGATTTGTTGTCTTGTTCAATAGCTATGTTCAATCGCACATTTTCCAGAAAGGTTATGCTGTCCAAATGTGCTTTGAAGATGTTGAAGTTCTCAGCGGGAACGGAAAGCTGGGCGTTCACCCCTTCACGGGCCACATAAATCCGCCCCAGCACGTCCATTTCGTTCCAGGCTATGAACAAGTGATTTCTTAAAATCTGAGGGTTGCCGATGTGCGCATATTTGTAGAAAGAGATGGTAAGCCGATCTTTACCGGCCTCCTCAATGAGCTTCTCCCTTTCCTTGGCACTTAACGTATTGTACAGTTGCATGCTATACCAATATTTAAGTTAAAGAATGGTTTATTCTGTATGTTTCTGCAAAGATAAAAATTCTGGAATGCCCAAAAAGAAAAGGGCTCCATATAGAGCCCTTTCTAACTTAAATCCTCTTTTCCATAGCGCAATTTTTCCCATTGCCTACCAGAGCGGACTTTAAATTCAAATCCGCTATATGGATTTTGAGTTAGTACACTTTAGATTCAATCTTAGAAAAAGGTTGCGTCTCTTTTGTCGCATGCCGAAAGAAGTGTAATTTAGCCTTCCTAACAATCGAATACCATGAGCAACGAGAAAGAGGCAAAGCTAAAGGCATTGAAACTTACATTGGACAAGCTGGACAAAACCTATGGAAAGGGCGCTGTGATGAAAATGGGGGACAGTGTGGTTGAAGATGTCGAGGTGATTTCGTCCGGATCAATAGGTCTTGACATTGCCTTGGGCGTGGGAGGCTATCCCAGAGGCCGTGTCATTGAAATATATGGTCCCGAATCTTCGGGAAAGACCACTTTGACCTTGCATGCCATTGCAGAGGCACAAAAAGCCGGGGGTATTGCCGCATTTATCGATGCCGAGCATGCATTTGATCGTTTTTATGCCAAAAAATTGGGTGTGGACATCGACAATTTGATCATCTCCCAACCCGATCATGGAGAGCAGGCCTTGGAAATTACAGAGAACTTGATCAGGTCAGGGGCCATTGATATTGTAATTGTGGATTCCGTGGCCGCGCTTACCCCCAAAAGTGAAATTGAAGGGGAAATGGGCGATTCAAAAATGGGCTTGCATGCACGGCTCATGTCCCAGGCCCTCCGAAAATTGACTTCCACCATAAGCAAGACCAATTGTACGGTAATCTTTATCAATCAATTGCGTGAAAAAATCGGCGTGATGTTCGGAAATCCGGAAACCACCACCGGGGGAAATGCCCTTAAATTTTACGCTTCTGTACGATTGGACATTCGACGATCTACCCAGATCAAGGATACGGATGGAAATATTCAAGGAAACAAAACCCGCGTCAAAGTGGTGAAGAACAAAGTGGCGCCCCCATTCAAGACCGCGGAGTTTGACATCATGTACGGAGAAGGCATTTCCAAGGTAGGCGAAGTGTTGGATTTGGGCGTTGCTTACGAGATCATCAAGAAAAGTGGCTCTTGGTTCAGCTACGGCGACACCAAGCTTGGCCAGGGAAGGGATGCGGTAAAGGCCCTTTTGGTGGACAATCCCGAACTTTCCGAAGAACTGGAGGACAAAATTAAGGAAGCCATTTCGGCCATTGGGCAATAGGCCTCAGAATTCCCATTTGGCTTAGGCAAAGGTTGTGAAAGTCCCACGCAACCCTTAAACACTGCAATCATCTAAGAAAAAAGATTTTGATGATGAAAAAGGGTTTAGTGCCTATATTTCTAGTTGTGCTGTCCAGTCTGTTCAATGCCTGTGATCTTGATGACGATTCTCCGAATTTTCATTTTACGACATTGAACGTTGTGGCCGCCTCTTTTCCGGAGGTGTTCCAGGTAAACCGGACCTACGATATTGAAGTGACCTATTTAAGGCCCGACGGCTGTACATTCTTTGAGGGTTTCGAGGTCACCAAAACGGGTGACACAGACAGGGAGGTTGTTGCCATTGGAACCGTTTTGACCGATGAAAATACCGCATGCACCCAAGCCATTGAGGAAGTCACGGCGATTTTTAAGTTCAATGTGATTTTTACAGGTGAATATCATTTTAGGTTCTATGGCGGACAGGATGAAAACAATGATTCCATATATTTAGAGTACACGGTTCCTGTGGAGGAAGCACCGACAAACTAGGCAAAAACAATCCAAAATTGACCAACATTTGGATCTTGAAGAGCTCATACATAATTGTAAAAAAGGAAGAAGGGAGGCACAGGCCGAACTATACCGCAGGTATTCCGGCGTACTCTTTGGTATGTGCCTTAAATACTCTAAAAACAAGGCTGAAGCGGAAGACAATCTGCACGACAGTTTTGTGACCATTTTCAACAAAATCGACCAATATCGTTTTAAAGGTTCTTTTGAGGGTTGGATCAAAAGAATCACCGTGAACACGGTATTGCAGAAATACAGAAAGGAACAACACCTCAACATAGTTTCCGAAAATCATGGGGAAGAGGTTGAGGTGGATACGGAAAGGTTGGACATAAGCCTGTCCACTCTTCTGGGATATATCCAAGAATTGCCAAACAAGTATAGGTTGACCTTCAACCTCTATGTTCTGGATGGATATAGCCACAAGGAAATAAGTGAGATGTTGGGGACATCCACGGGGACCTCAAAATCAAATTTGGCCAGGGCCAAAATGATCTTGAGGGAAAAAATTGAAAAAGAAAACATAAACATTGCTTAAAGACCAATAACGATGGGGAAAAAGAATTTAGAGCAATTGTTCAAAGACACTTTTAAGGATTTTCATCAAAAACCGGATGAAAAGGTTTGGAATTCCATTGAAGCCACTTTGGACAGAAAGAAACAAAAAAAGCGCGTTGTTCCTATTTGGTGGCGCCTTGGAGGAGTGGCAGCACTTTTGGCACTTCTCTTTTATGTGATAAATCCATTGGACAAAGCCGATGGAAGCGTGGAAACCATTATCACCGAGGTGGAAAATGAGGATGCTTCACCTCAAATAGAAGTTGTGACCAAAGACAGCCTGAACGCAAAGGATCCATTTGATGGAACACAAAAAGAGACCGTTACGGATGCTTCCAAGGAAACCCAAAAGAACGATGACAGGAACACGGGGCATTCCGGCAATAATAACCGCCCCCATTTTGATTCCAAAGATGGCTTGGCAACACGGACCCATGACCAAGAAGAAAACCATGTAAAAAATGCAGCTTCGGACGTTTCCGACTTCCAAGAAAATAAGGAGACCTCTTTAGTGTCGGACAGTGATGCTAACAAAGAGAAGGAGTCCATAATTCTAGAAAACGTGGAAGGTAAGGAGGCCATTGCCGAGCGGACCAGCGAGAATCCAAATTCCAAAAAGAATTTTCAATACAAGTCCTTGGACAATGAGAAGGAGGTCGAGGAAGTTGTGGCACAAAATGATCCGGAGGAAAAAGAACTTGAAAAGAAATCCATTTTTGATGCCATTGCGGAACAAGAAGAGGAAATTGAAGTGGCGGATGCATCCCAAAACAAATGGTCTGTCGGCCCGTCCTTGGCCCCGGTGTATTTCAACGGTTCCGGTGAGGGGTCGCCCATACATTCCAATTTTGCCTCAAATTCCAAATCCGGTAACGTGAACCTCAGTTATGGATTGACCGTGGCCTACAACATTGGAAAAAGACTCAAGGTGCGGTCCGGCGTGCACAGGGTCAATTACGGTTATGATACAAACGATGTGATTTTCTCCTCTTCCTTGGAATCCTCCACGAACCAGACCATAGACAATATTAACTACAGTGAAACATCACGTACCCTCGTGGTGCAAAGTAAAAATGATTTCCAGGGCAGGGCCCTGAACGATGCTTCGGTGGAGCTGGCCGCCAATGAAGTTCCGGCCTTAGAGGGCAAAATGGTCCAACAGTTGGGCTACATAGAGGTTCCTTTGGAACTCAACTATACTTTGGTGGACAAAAAACTGGGCGTGGCCCTCATTGGTGGAGTAAGTTCCCTTTTCCTTGTGGAGAATTCCGTGCTACTGGAATCACAGGACCTTGTGACCGAAATGGGAGAGGCCAACAACGCCAACTCGGTAAATTACAGTACCAATATTGGAATAGGGCTTAATTATGAAATTTCACCAAAACTCCAGTTCAACTTGGAGCCAGTCTTTAAATATCAGCTGAACACGTTTTCAGAAACTGCCGGCCCTTTCAGGCCCTATTCGGTTGGCGTTTACAGTGGTGTAAGTTTAAGGTTTTAGATATAAAGAAGTTGGTTAGGAAGATTGCTCCTTTAAGCAATCAATCGAGCACCCCACATTCCTGTGGGGTGTTTTTATTGCACTGTGGTTGAACCAGTTATTTGCCCTCTGTAATCCAATCAGACAAAAAAATCACTAATTTAACCCTTCCCTGCAAATGGCATTGTTTTGAAAGACAACCTATTCGAAGACATTTTGATCTATTTTTCCGAATCATTGCTGGGCAAGGAAAATGAGGATGACATTCTTTGGGATCTCGCCAAAAACTGCATTGCCAAGCTCGGTTTTGTGGATTGCGTGATCTATCTATTGGATGATAACAACCAATTGCTTGTTCAAAAGGCAGCTTACGGACCAAAAAGTCCCAAGGATCATACACTGTACAACCCCGTGGAAATAGTTCTGGGAGAAGGAATAACCGGCCACGTTGCCAAAACTGGTATTCCCGAATTGGTGCACGATACCTCCAAAGATCCCCGCTACATTGAAGATGATGCCATGCGGTTTTCGGAAATCTGTGTCCCAATTGCCCATGAAAACATAATCTACGGGGTGATCGACTGCGAGCATCCCAAAAAGAACTTCTTCACCGAACACCACCTTAAAATGCTTTCGGCTGTGGCCTCCATTTGTGCTATCAAAATCAAGGCTGTGAGGGCCAACAGGGAACTCAGTGAAAAACAGGAGAACCTTCTAAAAATAAGGGAAGAAATAGTGGCGTTGAAACTCAAAGCGCTGAATTCCCAGCTGAATCCCCATTTTGTGTTCAACGCCTTGAACGCGATTCAATATTTTGTGACTTCTGAGAACAAAAGAAAGGCTCTGGAATATTTGTCCCTGTTCAGCCATTTGATTCGGTTTTACCTAAAAACGCTGGAAAAAGACACAATCCATTTGGCTGATGAAATCGACATGCTAAAGAGTTACCTAAAACTACAAAGCCTTAGATACAACGACTCCTTTGACTATACCATTTCCTTGGAAGATAATGGGAAGGACTTAAACAAGGTCGTTATTCCATCGTTTGTTGTCCTTACGCTCTTTGAGAACATTATAGAACAGTCCATGTTCAGTCAACAGAAGGAACAATACTTTGACATACAATTCCATGTTGGGGAGGGCCACGTTATGCTGAAGCTCCAATATCAAGAGAACAATTTGAAGAACTCTACCCCTCCGGAATATAGGGAAGGAATGGTCCGGTGGCAGGAGCAAATTGAACTGCTCAATAATGTAAAGGGCTTTGGCATTGCCTATGAAACGTCTACAGGGAAAAATGATGCCGCCTTCGGAAAAATGATTGTCCTAACCCTACCTAACTTTCAAAGGGATCTTTGAACACAGAGGAGATGCAATTTGGCCCAATAAGGCCATCAATTCATGACCTCCCCCCTTGATCACTTTCCAGTTCATTGAGTATCAATTCCCTGACTTCTTCGCGAAGTGTTGACTTATCTTCCACCCCCAAGATACCTGTTTCAAAAAAGCGATGTACCCTTACCCTAAGCCTTCCTGGGCCACCGCTTAAAAAGGTAAAGGAAAACCGTTTCTTGTTATCATAAAAAGTAATGGGCACTACAGGTATTTTGTGTTCAATGGCCATTTTGAATGCCCCATCCTTGAACTCGTCCAACAGAATGTGCTCCTCGGGCACGCCACCTTCGGGGAAAATACAGATGCTGAGTCCTTGGTCCAGCCTCCTTTGCGCACGCCGATAGACCCCTGTTCGGCTTTTGACATCCTCGCGGTCCACCATAATGCAAACCCGTTTATAAAAAAAACCGAAAACGGGAATCTTCACCAATTCCTTTTTTCCCACAAACACGAAAGGGTTTTTGCTCACGAGCAACATCAGCATTATATCCAACATGCTGGTGTGGTTGGCCACGAGCATATAACTTTTGCCTTTTTCAAGCTGTTGTTCCTTTTTTATTTTTGGGATGCAACCCATGCCGTATACAATGGTCCTAGCCCATAAATTACGGGCCATCCAAAAAAATTGCGGATAGGTTTTTTCAGAAAGGGTGGCAAGCACAAGAAAAGGCATAAACACAAAAATGGGGACTACAACCAGAATATAGAACCATATCCTATACGCAGCGTGACCAACATTTTTAAAAAACAACAGCATGCGCAAAAGTAGAATTTTTGTATATCTTTAGAGGACTAACCATAAAATCTTGGAACATGGGTATTCTTTATGCTTTATTAATAGGAGGCTTGGCCGGTTGGCTGGCCGGTAAAATCATGAAAGGCGGTGGTTTTGGCGTGCTTTTGAACATTATTATCGGAATTGTCGGTGGAGCGGTTGGAAATTGGCTCTTTGGTGCATTGGGCGTGCATATTGGTTCGGGTGTTGTTGGCGACCTTATAACCGGTGTCATAGGTGCAGTTGTAATTCTTTTCATCGCAGGACTCTTCAAGAAATAGATACCCTATCCATATTGATGTGAAATAGCGGCTCCGGCCGCTTTTTTAATCCCCCTTGGTTGCTTACATTTACGGACAAAAATTTAGCATGGCCCGAATTTTAACCGGAATCCAAAGCACAGGAACCCCACATTTGGGAAATATTTTGGGAGCTATTTTGCCCGCCATACAAATGGCGCAGGATCCAAGAAATGACTCCTTTCTCTTCATCGCTGATATGCATTCCCTCACACAAATAAAAAACAGGGAATTGCTGCGGACCAACACCTATGCCACAGCTGCCGCCTGGTTGGCTTGCGGGATTGATGTAGAGAAAACGGTTTTCTACCGGCAGAGTGATGTGCCCCAAACAGCCGAGCTAGCTTGGTACCTAAGCTGTTTTTTTCCCTACCAGCGGCTTACCTTGGCGCATTCCTTCAAGGACAAAGCGGATCGGTTGGAAGATGTAAACGCAGGAGTCTTTACCTATCCCATGCTCATGGCTGCAGACATTTTGCTGTACGATGCCGATATAGTTCCCGTAGGGAAGGACCAACTGCAGCATTTGGAAATGACCCGTGATGTGGCCGCACGTTTCCACAATCAAATGGGAGAAACTTTTGTAATGCCAGAGGCTCAGGTCCAAGAATCGACCATGTACGTGCCTGGAACCGATGGACATAAAATGAGCAAGAGCCGTGGCAACCTCATCGATATTTTTCAGCCGGACAAGAAAATGCGCAAACAGATCATGGGCATTGTTACGGACAGCACCCCGATGGAGGAGCCCAAAGACCCGGGTAAGGACAATGTGTTTGCCCTATACAAATTGTTGGCCTCCACAGAGCAAATTGAGGAGATGAGCGCCAACTACCTTGCCGGAAATTATGGGTATGGGCATGCCAAGCAGGCACTTTACGAATTGATTTTGAACAAGTTTGAGAGGCCCAGGGAAAAATTTGAATACTTCATGCACCATTTGGATGAAGTGGATGAGGTTTTGGCCATTGGTGCCGAAAAAGCAAAAAAAGTGGCCGATGGGGTTTTGGAAAGGGTACGGAAGAACCTTGGTTATTGATTAAACGCACCCACTTTTTTTAAGCCCTGCCCATGTAATGATGGACAATTCCTAGCTTTAAATAACGCCCATTCATTAGATTCCAAGCGGCATTAAAAATTAGATTTGGTTCCGATCAATACTTCAGATCGCTTCAAAGAGTTTGCCGGGCAAGGGCCTGATCACTCCTTTCATCTCCATGTTCAACAAGGTGGATGAAGCCTGGTACACGGGCAGTCTGCATTCCAAGGAGATCACATCCAAGAGTTGTTTGCCATTTGATTGCAGGTACGCGTAAATTTCATTTTCCTCCCTTGTCAATTCCACAAAAAGTTGCTTTTGGATGGTATTCTCCTGCTTTTGATCTTCCAATTCCCATCCCAACAGATAGACCAGTTCGGCGGCCGACAAAAGTAGGTGGGCTTTCTGGCGCTTGATCAAATCGTTGCATCCTTTACTGTACTTATCCGTGCTGCGGCCCGGAACTGCGAAAACCTCCCTGTTGTATCCATTGGCAAGGTCCGCGGTGACCAGACTTCCCCCTTTTTCGGCAGATTCCACGACCACTGTGACCTCACTGAGGCCCGCAATTATCCGGTTTCGTTTTAAAAAGTTTTCCCTTTCAGGTGTACTTGTACTCCAAAAATCTGTCAAGAACCCTCCATTTTTGGCAATCCGATCAGCATATTTCCGATGTGCTCGAGGATAAATCTGGTTGACTCCATGGGCCAGGCATGCAATAGTTTGCAAACCCTTCTCCATAGCCGCTTTTTGGATGGTTATATCCACTCCGTAGGCCAACCCGCTTACAATGACCGGGTCCAAGGGTGCAATTTCCTCAATAAAAGTCTCGCAGAAAGCCTCCCCGTATCTGGTAATATTGCGGGTGCCCACTATGCTGATGATTTTCCTGTTCCTTAAATCGATGTTTCCTTTTTTGAACAACAAAATAGGGCCATCCGGGCAATGTTTAAGATACTCGGGGTAGTCTTGGTGCATGAAATAGGAGGTCTCAATCTGCTGCTGGACTAAAAAGGACATCTCAGCCTCAGCCTTGTCCAAATAAGCAGTATCGAACAAATGCTTCAAGATTTGTTGGCCTATGCCGTCTATTTTTAGTAGGTGCTGTCGTTTATCCTTAAAAACTGCTTCTGGACTGCCACAACGGGCAATCAACTTTTTGGCGGTAATATCTCCGATATTGGGAACGGCCTGCAACCTAAGGGCTGCAATAATTTCAGGTTCAGTCATTTGATTCGGGACTCTAAGTTGTTCACAAAATACAGATTTTCAAATGTTAATAAAAAGTGATACTCCATAATTTGTTCTCTTTCTTTTTTTACAATATTTGTGGCTATGCGGATTGATTTCTACATAGAGCAGTTGCTTTATAATCACAACTGCGTCGTTGTACCTGGTTTTGGAGCGTTCCTATCACATGCAAAGTCTGCAAAGCTGGATGCCTCGACCCATACCCTGACCCCGCCTTTCAAGACCATTTCCTTCAATGCCCAGTTGAGCAAGAATGATGGGCTTTTGGTGTCCCATATCGCCCAAGAAAAGAGATTGGGCTACGAGGAACTGTTGCACGAGGTTGAGTTGGTGGGAGAGACCTGGAAAAAGAAGCTCGAACGTGGTGAAAGCATCGAACTTTTCAATATTGGGAAGCTTTGGGCCAACAAGGAGAATCGCATCCAGTTTCAGCCTGAGGAAAAAATCAATTATTTGACTTCTTCTTTTGGACTTACTTCTTTTGTGGCCACGCCAATCCAGCGTGAAGTGATGAAGGAAGCTGTTGAAGAGTTGGAAGAAAGGATTCCGTTCATCATCACCCCTGAGAAAAGGGAGGCATCTGCTTTCCGGCCCTGGCTCAAATATGCCGCGGTACTTCTTTTGTGCCTTTCACTCGGTGTTACGGGATATCGCATGTACGATGATTTTCAGCAGAATCAAGTAGTGGTGCAGCAAGCGGCGCAGGAACAGGTATCTCGATTGATCCAAGAAGCTACATTTTTTGAAAGTGCTCCGTTGGAACTTCCTCCAATAAGCATCAATGTGACCAAAAGACGGCTTGGCAAGCACCATGTCATTGCAGGCGCGTTCAGGGTAGCGGAAAATGCCGAGAAAAAGGTTGCGCAACTCAAGGACAAAGGATATAATGCCTTTTATTTGGGGCAAAATAGATATGGACTGCACCAAGTGGCCTACGACAGTTTCGAGAATCCAAAGGAAGCTTTGGCCTTTCTTAGAAAAGTAAAAACCACCGATTCCCAGGATGCTTGGCTACTTTCGGAGAAATAAGCGGCTTTTCTTTAATACCAGTCTCCCCTTCAATATCTTTGCGCAAAATTCAGAGGTATGCGCCCAAAAACTCCAAGTGAATCACGGACTATTATGACGGATTTGGTCTTGCCCAGCGAAACCAATCCCTTGAACAATCTTTTTGGGGGTGAACTGTTGGCCCGAATGGATAGGGCAGCCAGTATATCTGCTAGAAGGCATAGTCGTCGGATCACCGTTACCGCCTCTGTGAACCATGTAGCCTTTAACCATGCCGTTCCGCTAGGGAGTGTGGTGACCGTTGAGGCAGCCGTTTCCAGGGCATTTAAAACTTCGATGGAAATTTTTATCGATGTTTGGATCGAGGATCGGTTCACTGGGGACCGCACCAAGGCCAATGAGGCCATATATACTTTTGTGGCGGTTGATGATACTGGAAAACCTACCGAAGTTCCCCCGCTGGCTCCTGAAACCGATTTGGAAAAGGAGCGCTATGCTGCTGCCTTGCGAAGAAAACAACTGAGCCTGGTACTGGCCGGAAAACTCCCTCCGTCGGAAGCCACAGAGCTCAAGGCCTTGTTCTTGGATTAGAAATCAAAATTGTCAGGGTCCGGACCAAATCGTTTTCCACGTTCCAAACTGTCCAGCAGTTGCATGTCTTGATTATTAATTTCAAAATCAAAAAGGTCGGCATTGGCAATGATCCTGTCCTTTTTGGAGGATTTTGGAATGGTTACCACTCCTTTTTGCAAATCCCAACGCAACACAATCTGGGCGATGCTCTTCTTGTATTTTTCGGCCAACTGTTTCATGTTGTCCAAATCAAAAATATGGCCTTGCATCAAGGGTGACCAAGCTTCGTACTGTATGCCTTTTGAATGGCAAAAGTCTACTAATTCTTGCTGGACTAGATACGGGTGAAACTCCATTTGGTTCACCATGGGCACAATGTCGGCTTCAACAAGCAAATCCTCAACATGGTGTTTTAAAAAATTGCTGATTCCAATGGCACGTACCCTTTTCTCCTGGTACAATCTTTCCATGGCCTTCCACGTTTCCCTGGATTTTTCCTTGGGCCAATGTATCAAATACAAATCCAGATAATCGGTTCCCAAGCGTTCCAAACTTGCATCGAAGGCCCTTAGGGTAGTATCGTATCCCTGATCGGTGTTCCAGACCTTGCTGACCAGAAAAATATCGCCCCGGCCTACATTGCTCTGCTTTATTCCTTCTCCCACACCTTCTTCATTATTGTAGATAGAGGCCGTATCAATATGGCGATAACCATGGTCAAGGGCATTTTTTACTGCACTTATCACTTCATTTCCATCTTTGGAGAGATACACTCCAAGTCCAAAATAGGGCATCTGTACGCCATTGTGCAATTGGAATGTGCCTTGTAAGTCTGTTATTTTTTTCATATTGTCACAATTGATAGATCCATTCCTCTGGGTTCAATCTATCGGAGTCCCTGTATAAATAGAATTTCAATTTGGTAGCGCCATCAAACCGATTGGTATTAATGTCCCCCAATACCTCCTTGGCAGCTACTTTATCCCCTTTTTTAACATAGATGTTGGTAAGGTTGTAATAGGCAGATATGTAATTGCCATGTTTCAAGGTCACGCCCTTGCCACCCCCCGGAACTGAAATTATGGCAATTACTTCGCCTTCAAAAATGGCCCTTGCCTTGCTCCCCTGGTCCGTAGTAATGGTTACCCCATTGTTTCGATGCTTTATGCCGGGATATAGCTTGTCGGCATAGACACCGTAGCCCTGGCTTTTGATTCCTTTTTCCACGGGCCATATAAGTCTTCCCTTGTTTGCCGAAAAATTATCCGCTATCAGTTTGGCCTCGGGTGTAAGGGCAAAAGTAACGGAACTGCTGGCCTTTCCCGATGCTTTGTTTGAATTGGCAATGGCATCTCGGATCAGTCGCTCTATTTCGCGATCTATCTTCCTGGATTCCTTTTGCTTTTCTTCAATTGCAGCGGCATATCGTGTTTCGTTTTGTCTAATGCTGCGCAACAGTGTTTTCTGTGTTTCTATTTCTTTGTACAATTTGTCCTTTACGGCTTTGTTCTCTGCTAGCAGCTGTTCCTTTTCCTTGCGCTGCCTTACCAATTCTTGGTTCAACCCGGCCAACTCTTCCGTTTTCTTTACAATGCTCTCTCCTTGCTTCTTCCTATGCTTGGCATATTGCTGCATGTACTGTAATCGCTTGAACGCCTGAAAGAAATTCTCCGCGGAAAGCAGGAACATCAAACGATTGGTCTGTGATTTATTTTGATAGGTCCGCTGAATCAAATTGGCGTAGTCTTCCTTCAAGATTTTCAAATCCTCTCGAAGCTTGCTTATATTTCTAATGTTGACATTGATTTGCCTATTGAGCAGATTGGATTGCTGATTGGTTACCCGAATGAGCTCCTGGCGGACATTTATCCGTTGGTCCAATGCATCCATTTGATCCAATACATTGCCCTTTTCTTTGCGTTCGGCAAAAAGAAGTCTGTTAATTTCCTTTATCTCCTCTTGTAGTCGTTCCCGCTTGGCCTCCAGCGCCTTCTGTTCACTGGTCTGGGAAAAGGATAGTAGGGGAAAAAATAAAATAACTAGATAAAATACAACACAATATGAAATTTTATTTATCATATCACTTTAATGATATTTTATCATATCCATCGGGAATCTTGTACGGAAAATTCAAAGGTTTGTTGAGTTCCAGATTCCTAAAACTTAAATCTATCTTTGTCTTGTTCCCGTTTTCGGCGGCCAATATCTGGATTTCTTCGGGTAAAATGTTTCCAGCAATATCCTGATAGGTATATTTTGCGTTGAGTTCTTTATAGGTTTCAGGTTGTGAGATTTGTTGCATTGCTATCTTAAAACTTTTTGGTTCCAACTGGAACAGGGTCTTAAATAACATATCGGCATTTTTTGGTTTAAGCTGATAGTTGCCCTGGCTTATATCTGACGTATACTTTTCCTTCCTCAGATCAAACACTGCATTGCCGAGCAACATGTTCTGTACCTTTTCAAAGTCCAATTCCGTTCCCAAGAGACTGCTCAAATAACTGAAATCTCCATCAAAGTATTCATTTTGTAATTTATTGTAAAAAGAGACTTTCTCTGGGGTAATGTGTGCTTTTACCACACCCAAAGGGGCACTCATCCATATCACCTTATCCTTTTCCATCCTAAGGCTTACATTCACGCCTTGGCTTTCCTTTCCGTTGGAATAATCAATCTTAACCCTACCACGCAGGGTCTTAAAGTTGGGCTGGTTGCTATAATGCCGATTGATAATGCTCTTTGTGGACATTTTGGTGTCAGCTTCGCCCACAGCTATGCTCTTTGTGCTTTTGCAGGATCCCATCACAATAAGTAATAGGACAGGCGCAAGGGGTTTTCTTATGCTATTCAATATGTTTAGGGGCAATCTCATAGTCCTGTTTTCATTTTGCTGATATACTCGTTCGCCTTGGTTGCATTCCCGACAGTGGTATAGGCCTTGGCCAGTTGAGAATACATCCAATTGGCCAGATCATCATCGTCCAAAAGATAGTCCAATCCACTTTCCAATACCTCTATGGCTTTATTGGCATCACCTGTGTTGTTCAAAGCGGCGCCATGGGCATAGTAAAAATAGGGCTGCAGCGGATAAGCATCCAGCGCTTCTTTGGAAACATCCACTAGCTTCGCATATTCCTTCTCCTCCAATAGCCTTTCCAGATATTTCTGATATTCGGTAACTGGATTATCGTCCGGTTCCTTTTCTTTTATTTTTGGCAACGTGGGTTTTGCGTTGACGCCCTTTTGGTTTATCGAGTCATTGATTTTCGCCTTAAGTTCCGAAGCCCATATCTGATTATCCAGGGTTGAAATCACCTTTAGCGCCTCTTGGTACTTCTTGCTTTTGAAAAATACCAAAGCTAGATTTTCCTGAAGCTTTTGATTGCCAAAGGGAATGTTTTGCACAACCGCATCGATGGCATTGCCCTGGGCGTCCATAATTTTCATCAAATTCTCAAGATACCAGAAATCCTCGGGCTCCGCATTAACCGCTTCTATGGCATATTCCTGGGCAGTGACGTACTGTCTGTCGCTATAGTACGCCTTGGCCAACTCATAATCTATTACGCTATATGAAGGCTGCAATTGCTTGCATTTCAGGAACAAGGCTATGGCCCTATCGTAGTTTTGGATGCCCTTATGTTTCAGGGCTTCAAAGAAATTCTCTTGAAACTCATCGGTATATTCTTCCAGATACACCTCTGCGCTTTCCTCTTCTTGGGCATAGCTCGGGCTATAGGTGCATAGCGACACCATCAATCCCATTCCAAGAAGCTGTTTCATGTCCATTTTTCATTCTTTTATTCCAAAACCGAGTAGTCCCCGATGCTGATAGTTTCAAAGTTGCCATCAAAAACCACATGGTTGCCAATCATGGCATTGTCCAAATTGGCATTTGTGATCTTACTGTTGCCCTGGATAAGGCTGTTCTTGATTGTTGCGTTTTCCACCACTGTGCCAGACCCAATGGAAACATAGGGCCCTATCGTGCTATTTTTGATTACCACATGTTCCCCAATGAAACACGGTTCAATAATGTTGGCATTTTCCTTTTTTACCGAATCTGCAATCAGGTTTTCCCCATCTTTCTCCAGAAATCCAAGCATCCGTTGATTGGTTTCCACGGTCACATCCTTGTTTCCGCAATCCATCCATTCATTTACCTTTCCAGGCACAAATTTCATGCCCTTCTCCATCATGCGCTTGATGCCATCATTTATCTGATACTCTCCCCCATGGGTTATGTCGTGGTCCAATACATGTTGTAGCTCCTTCTTGAGCACACCTACATCCTTGAAATAATAGATTCCAATCACCGCCAAATCGGAAACAAATTCCTTTGGTTTTTCAACCAGCTCCACAATTTCATTGTCATCACTCAACTTTACCACGCCATAGGCCTCCGGATGGCCCACTTGTTTCACCCAAATGACACTATCTGCCGATCTATCCAAATCAAAATCGGCCCGGATCAAGGTGTCGGCATAGGCAATTACTGCAGGCCCACTCAGGGAATCCTTGGCGCTCATAATGGCGTGCCCGGTTCCCAAAGGTTCGTCCTGTCTGTAAATAGATCCTTTTGCCCCAAGACTTTTTGCCAATTGCAGTAGGCTTTCCACCACATCGTCCCCAAAAAAGGCCGGATCGCCCAAAATAAAGGCCACTTCATCAATGGGTTCTCCCAAAACCTTTGCAATATCGCTCACCAACCGATGTACAATCGGTTTGCCCGCAACTGGAATCAATGGTTTGGGTACGGTTAATGTATGCGGTCGCAATCGAGAACCTCTTCCCGCCATGGGGACAATTATTTTCATATGTTAGTCTATCTGTAAATTATACCTTTTCGCAATTTTGTCAAAAACTTCCAATCTCTCAGCTTCTTTAAGTTCATTATAAAATAAACTAATATTGTATTCTGCGTCTCTAGCATAAGGCGAATTTATTTCAGAATACATCAAATATGCTTTGATCGTATCATCAAGTGCTTGTTCATAATCTCCCTTTATATGATATAAGCGCCCCCTTCCATAATATCCCTCTCCCTCATTTGGATAAATATGTATGTAGTTGTTCATTGCATTTATAGCTTCATCATAATCTTTGTTATATTCATAGGCATACGCAATATTGATTAAGGGCATTTTGCCTTTTGAATCTATCTCAAGAGACTTCTTATAATAATATATAGCTTCATTGTACTCATTCAGTTTTCGATAACTATATCCAATCATGTCCCAGGCAAAAGCGAACTTTGGGTCTACGGCAACTGCATTTTTGTAGTGCTCTATGGCAATTGCGTATTTGCCCTCTTTGAAGAACATTTGTCCAAGGTCATAATGCTCATTCGCGGTTTTCTTATTGGAGACCGAGTTCCGTCTCTTTTGATCATGGGATGCTAGTAAGACTTTCATGGACTGGCAATTTCGAAGAAGGTTTTCTTCGACTTCTTTATAATCTTTGTCCACTACGATGATATAGTTGTCCTCCATTAACAAAGTAGAGTCAGGCAATTCCTCTGAGGCATACTTATTAAGAGTGTCCATTGTCTTCGATGTCATTTTTATAAGGCTATTTTTCATCTGAATCTTCAAAATGGATGATGAAATGCACTCTTTTATCTTTTTGTATTTCTTCTTTTCCTTTATTTCTGTACTGATTTGTGAAATGCATGGGCAAGCATCGTCAGAAACTTTATCTATCTGATTCTGTGCAAAAAAAATTACGTTAGTTGCTACCAAAAAAAAGAATGTGAAAAAATTTTTCAGCATCTGCTAATTTTTACCGGTACTTCCAAAACCACCTGTGCCTCTAGCCGTATTGGAAAGTGATTCAACAACTTCCCACTCAGCTCTTTCATGTTTTGCGATGACCATTTGGGCAATACGTTCCCCATTTTCAATGGTAAAATCCTCAGAAGATAGATTCACCAGAATGACCCCTACCTCACCTCGGTAATCTGCATCGATGGTGCCGGGTGCGTTAAGTACCGATATGCCTTTTTTAGCCGCAAGACCACTTCGTGGTCGAACCTGGGCCTCATAACCAACGGGAAGCTCCATGAAAATTCCTGTTGGCACTATGGCACGCTCCAACGATTTAAGCGTTATCGGTTTGGCAATATTGGCCCTTAGGTCCATACCCGCCGAGGCCAAGGTTTCATAATTGGGCAATTGATATTCTGATCTATTGATAATCTTAATTTTCACGCCGCAGTAGTATGGTCTTTAATCTATCTCCCTCCATCTTGTAAACTAACATCAAAAATAGCAAAAGTAGTATGCTCCCAGCTATTAAATTTCTATTAAAAGCGTAGAAGGAGAGTGCCGAAAAACCTATTGAAACACCCATATAAAAAAGTATTTTTCTCATATTATAGGGTACTGGGTAATATTTTTTTCCAAAGAAATAGGATAGCACCATCATAATACCATATGCTGCGAGGGTGGCCAAAGCAGAGGCCATATACCCTATTTTGGGGATCAATCCAATATTTATGATCAAAGTGATCAGGGCACCAATTGAAGAAATGTAGGCCCCAAACTTGGTCTGGTCTGTGACCTTGTACCAAACGGAAAGGTTGTGATAAATCCCCAAGCAAAAACTCCCTAACAAGATGAGGGGTACCACATCCAAAGCTTCCCAATAAATCGGGTTTCGGATAAGGAGCTTGCCCAATGGCTCAACAAATACCACTACAGCCAATAGAATTACACTCCCCAGAACAACAAAATAATTAGTGATCTGGGCATACGTCTTTTGTGGTTTATCCGTTTTGGCGTGACTGAAAAAAAAGGGTTCAACGCCCATTCTGAATGCCGTTCCGAACAGGGTCATAAAAAGCGCCAATTTATAACAGGCCCCATACTTTCCCACTTCGGTTTCGGCCACATCGCTTGGCAACAATTCTGTAAGCAGTATTTTATCCAGCACTTCATTTACCGTGAACGCAACACCTGCCACCATGACCGGTCCGGCGTATTTCAACATTTGCTTCCAAAGGACTGCGTTGAACCTGTAGGAAACCTTAAAGTAACTCGGCAACAAAATCAAAAGTGTAACCCCGCTGGCAATGATGTTGGAAATGAAAATGTACTGGATTTCCCAACCCTCTTTATAAATTGACGACCATACTCCTTCGGATGGAGTTGTTGCCAACTTGGGCAAAATAAGCAGGAAAAACACATTAAAGCCCAGATTAATGGCCACATTGGCCGTCTTTAGCAGGGCATACTTCATAGGCTTCTCCTGCGCCCTAATCAGGGCAAATGGAATAATTGCCAAGGCATCCAACACCAAAATGTACGTGGTAAATTTTATATAATCCGCATCAATGTTGGTGAATTCCGCCAGGCCATCCCTAATGGCCAATGCTACCACAAAAAATATCAGGGAGGTAGCCAACAAGGAAATAAATGATGTGGAAATCACGCTCTCCTTATCATCCCTTTTATGATAAAATCGGAAAAAAGCGGTCTCCATGCCGTAGGCCAGGAACACATTGAAAATAGCAATCCATGCATAGATATTGGTGTACTGGCCATACCCTGCCGCATTTTCAAAAACAGAGGTATACAATGGAAGCAGGAAAAACGAAATGACCCTCGGAAATACCGTGGCCACACCGTAGATAAATGTTTGTTTAAAAAGCCTTTTTAAAGGGTTCAATGCGTGCGTGTTCTTTACTTTCCTTTATTGCAAATGCAAGTTACGCAAAACGTGCTAGTCTTTTAGCTACGAATAAGGCAATAAAAAAAGCCACTTTGAAAGTGGCTTTCCATGATATCATATTGGAATTCCTAGTTGTTCAGTGCCTCCGCACCCCCAACAATTTCCAAAATCTCGTTGGTAATGGCTGCTTGACGTGCCTTGTTGTAGGTCAATGTTAACTGTGCCTTCATTTCGCCGGCATTGTCCGTGGCCTTGTGCATGGCCGTCATTCGTGCACCGTGCTCACTGGCAAAAGAGTCCCGAATAGCTTTGTACAATTGGGTCTTCAAGGATTTTGGAATCAATTGTTCCACAATCTCTTCTTTTGAAGGCTCAAAGATGTAATCCGCGCTAGCTGAGGTATCCCCTTCCATGGGAACAATGGGCAAAAACTGCTCAGTCGTCACAATTTGTGTAGCAGCATTTTTAAAGCGGTTGTAGACCAAATCGATACGGTCATATTCTCCTTCTATAAAACGTTGCATCAGATTCTCTGCAATCTCAGCGACATTATCAAAGGTCAAATCATCATAGATCTTTCCATGATTGCCCACGATGTTGAACTTCTTTCTTAAAATATCGTTGCCCTTTTTGCCGATGGTCATAAAATCAACCTGCTTCCCACCATATTTGCCATGATACAGGGAAACGCTCTCTTTGATAATGTTGGAGTTGAAAGCCCCACAAAGTCCTCTGTTCGAGGTTATGGAAACCACCAACACCTTTTTCACTTCCCTATTGTTGGCATATTGGCTTCCAGAATCACCATCCAAGCTACCACTCAGGTTCTGCAGTAATTCTGTCAATTTATTCGAATAGGGTCGCATGGCCGTAATGGCATCCTGGGCCTTTTTCAACTTAGCAGCAGATACCATTTTCATGGCACTGGTTATCTGCATGGTTGAAGAAACCGTAGATATTCTGCTCCGTATTTCCTTTAAGTTTGCCATTCTTTTCGTTTGTCATTCCGCACTCGATGCGGAATCTTTTTGTTTTTGGATTCCTGTTTTCACAGGAATGACAATTTGTATGCTATGCTCTGTACTTTCCTGAAAGGTCTTTACAAACAGCAGTAAGCGTATCGGTGACCTCGTCAGTCAATTTTCCTGCTTTCAGTGCGTCCAAAACATCTCTATGCTTGGCACCCAAAAACTCCAAGTAATCCCTTTCAAATTCTTTTACTTTGTCCACGGGAACATCACGAAGTAAGTTCTTGGAACCTGCAAAGATGATGGCCACCTGATCTTCAACGGTAAACGGATCGTTCTGGCCTTGTTTCAAGATCTCCACATTCCTTCGTCCTTTTTCAATGACGTTCAAGGTAGCGGCATCCAAATCGGAACCGAACTTGGCAAAAGCTTCCAATTCACGGAACTGGGCTTGGTCCAACTTCAAGGTACCTGCTACTTTCTTCATGGACTTGATCTGCGCGGAACCTCCCACACGGGATACCGAAATACCCACGTTGATCGCCGGACGCACCCCTTGGTTGAACAAATCCTGCTCCAAGAATATCTGTCCGTCCGTAATGGAAATCACGTTGGTCGGAATATATGCCGATACGTCACCCGCCTGTGTTTCGATGATTGGAAGCGCCGTCAAGGACCCGCCTCCTTTCACTTTGTCCTTCAATACATCCGGAAGATCGTTCATGTTTTTTGCCACACTATCATCATTGATGATTTTGGCAGCTCGTTCCAACAATCTTGAGTGAAGATAGAAAACGTCTCCCGGGTAAGCTTCACGACCTGGAGGTCTTCTCAACAACAAGGACACCTCACGGTAGGCAACCGCCTGTTTTGACAAATCATCATAAATGATCAATGCTGGACGACCTGTATCCCTGAAATATTCACCAATTGCGGCACCTGCAAAAGGAGCATACACCTGCATGGGTGCAGGATCGGATGCGTTGGCAGCCACAATAGTGGTATAGGCCAAGGCTCCCTTGTCTTCCAATATCTTGGCGATTCCGGCCACTGTAGATGCTTTTTGACCTATGGCAACATAGATGCAGTATACAGGCTCACCGGCATCGTAAAATTCTTTTTGGTTGATGATGGTGTCGATGCAAACCGTGGTCTTTCCTGTTTGACGGTCACCGATGACAAGCTCACGCTGTCCTCTACCAACAGGGATCATAGCGTCGATGGCTTTTACCCCAGTCTGCAACGGTTCGTTTACCGGTTGACGGTAGATTACCCCGGGCGCCTTGCGCTCCAACGGCATCTCATAGGTTTTGCCAGAGATGGGGCCTTTGCCGTCAATTGGAGTTCCCAAGGTATCCACAACCCGGCCAACGATACCTTCACCCACATTGATGGATGCGATGCGCTGCGTCCTTTTTACTGTGGCACCTTCCATAATTTCCTTGGATGCACCCAACAATACCACACCAACATTATCTTCTTCCAGGTTCAGTACAATACCTTGCATTCCGCCTTCAAACTCCACTAATTCTCCATATTGGGCATTGGAAAGTCCGTAAATACGGGCAATACCGTCCCCAACTTGTAACACGGTTCCCACTTCGTCCAAAGTAGCGGTGGCTTCGAACCCAGATAATTGCTTTTTCAATATTGCTGATACCTCAGCGGCTTTTACTCCTGCCATTTTATTTAGATATAAGAAGTTAGACCCAAGATGTTAGCCATCCCAAGTCCTTTATTTATAGACTATTTGTAAATTCTCTTTGTAATCCTTTCAATTTGTTCGCGATGCTGGCATCATACTGTAGATCCCCAACCCGCAGCACGAATCCTCCTATAATGCTTTCATCGACTTTGTTCTCCACTGTGACCTTATTTCCCGTAAGCTTTGTCACTTGGGCCAATATTTTCTTTTCAAGATCGGCGGTCAAGGGAACGGCCGTGGTAACATAAGCCACATCCTCGCCTTTTATCTTCTCGTGTAGAATAATGTATTTATAGGCCACTTCCTGCAACATTGCAATTCTTTTGTTGTCGGTCAAGGTGTTGATGAGCCCTTTGGTAATCTCGTTGGATCCCTTAAAGATCTCCTGGAGTGCATTTTTCTTTGACTCCCCTTTTATGACCGGACTGTCCAAAAGATTTTGCAACTCGCCGCTTTCGGAAATTGTTTTGGCAATATTGCGCATATCGTTTTCAACGGCTTCTGCCGCTTTCTTCTCTATGGCGAAATCCAAAGTTGCTTTTGCGTAGCGTACTGCTGCCCTGTTCTGGTTCATCTAATACTAGTTCAGTTTGATATCTCCCAACATGTCCTCTACCAACTTCTGCTGCTTTTTCTTGTCGGACAACTCTTCTTTGATCACTTTCTCCGCTATATCCAAGGAAAGGTTGGCCACTTGTGCCTTGATATCGGCAACGGCAGCTTTCTTTTCACTTTCTATTGCGGCTTGGGCCTGCTTTATTATTTTGTCCCCTTCTATCTTGGACTGTTCCTTGGCTTCGGAGATGATCCCTTCCTTGATTTCACGTGCTTCCTTCAACAAGGCATCACGTTCGGCCCTGGCCTCTTTCAGTAATTTTTCGCTATCGGCAGTGACATTCTGCATTTCCTTTTTGGCAGCCTCGGCGGCATCCAAAGCATTTTTGATGCCTTCCTCGCGATCGTTGACTGCATTAAGAATAGGTTTCCATGCATACTTGTAAAGCAAGAGCAACAACAACACGAACAAAAGGGTCTGCCAGAAAAACAATCCCAACGAAAACTCTTCCAATAACTTTTCCATATTCTGTATTTATTTCTTCAATCTTTAAACTGAAACTAGGGCTGCAACCAACCGTTGCAGCCTTTCGTTTTTACATGTTTTGATTATACCGCAAAAAGTGCAGCAAAACCAATACCTTCAATCAACGCTGCTGCAATCAACATCGCTGTTTGGATTTTTCCGTAAGCTTCAGGCTGACGGGCAATGGCCTCCATAGCAGAACCACCGATTCTACCAATACCAAGACCAACACCGATAACTACCAAACCTGCACCTACCATTACTGGAATTTCCATATCTATCTAGTTTAAAAATTAAATATTCACTATTTGGATTCCTGCTTTCGCAGAAATGACATTCTTGTTAATGGGCAATCTCTGCCTCGTGCTCATGGTCGTGCTCGTGTTCCTCAGAGGCAAATCCGAAGTACAGTGCACTCAACATGGTGAAAATATATGCTTGCAGCAGAGCTACAAGAACTTCAATCAGCATAATGGCAAAAGCCAGTCCAAATGATAATGGGCTTCCAATCCAGCTCTTGAAAATGAACATCAGCCCAATCAAACTTCCGATAACGATGTGGCCCGCCTGCATGTTTGCGTACAAACGAATCAACAGGGAAAAAGGCTTGATGATCAATCCCAACATCTCAATGGGCACCAATATTATATATAAAGGTATTTTTCCGTACCATGGCAACGAATCGCCCAATGGATTGAACTGGTGCATCCAGTAGTCTTTGGTTCCCGTGAAATTGGTAATAACAAAAGTAAGGATGGCCAGCGCTGTTGTGATGGCAATATTTCCAGTCACATTGATGCCAAGCGGTGTCATCCCAAACATGTTCAAGAACCATATAAAGAAGAATATGGTCAATAGGAACGGCATGTACTTTTTATATCTTTTTTCTCCGATATTGGGCCTGGCGATGTCATCCCTAATATATAGGACTATGGGCTCAAAGAAACGGCCCACTCCTGTTGGAACACCGTTGTTCTTGGCATAAGATCTCGCCAAGCTCGAAAACAACCAGAACATCAACAAACCTGTGATAAAAATCATTACCACGTTTTTGGTGATGGAGAAATCCAAGGGTTTTGCATTGGTCGGATGATGGTCTTCATCATAATTGATAGTGCCCTCGGCATCTGTTTTATATATCTTGGAATGGTAAAGTTTATAATGTTGCCCATCAACCTCGGCCAAGGTCTCACCGTGATGAAATTGGGAGGAGGAAAATACTTTTAGCCCATTATCCCACAAAATTACTGGCAATGGGAATCCAACATAAACATGCTCACCATTGTCCTTGGTGTAGGAAAACAAGGAAAAATCATGGGAATCCTGAAGGTGGTGGGAGATGTATTCCTTAATTTCTGTTTTTAGGTCCTTACCTTGCTCTCCATGCTGCTCGTTTTCCTTTTCAGCCGGAAAAGCGAACGGGCCAACACAAAGCATCATAACAAGCAGAAATCTGGTAAATAAAGTTTTTCGCATTTCGCTCAAAAAATATCGGTCTCTGAAAATCGGTGCAAATGTAAGCCATTCTCTTAAAAAGAAAAAAGCTTTCAAACTTTTATTTTAAAGGATCTTAGGGCTGCTTTTCCCTGTCCTTTTGCTCCATGATTTTCATTAGTTTGGACACGAAATAAGTCTCCCAAAAAAGTGCGAGCGCATAGGGGACAAAAAATGCTGCAAATTCCAGTTTGGAAAGTTCGCCATCTTGCTTGTAGGTAGGATAAAAAAGAAGAAAGAAAACCACAAACTTTACAAAGCTTCCCGACATAAACAAAAAGCCTATTTGATTTCTGAACCGCTCCCGAAAACGATACAACAGCACAAAAATGAGTGCGGCCAAAAACCCATTGACCACGTAGGACTGAATGATCAAATTGTCGAAAAGCGGATTTCCCCGCATATATAAAATGAACAAGTGGACCGCAAATGAAACAAGTAATGAAGCATCCAATAGCAGCAAGAACTTGGCGGTCAGATTTAGTTTTGTCATCAGTATTTAATCCTTTTCAACTGTTGCAAAACTAGCCAAATTGAAATTGCCACTCCCGCAAGCGTGGCAATAACGGTGAAAATATTTTTCTCATTTTCATATTGGGCATCCAACCATTTGCCGCCTTGTACGGACAAATAGATTATGATACCCATCTCAAAGGCGATGCCGGTGAGTATGGCTGCGTTTTTAAACTTTTCCTTTTTAGGAGATTTTTGCGGGTTCATTGGTTTTGGTCGGCTCCAATTTTGGTGCTACGCCGGGTGAAGGTGCAATGGCGCCTTTGCCCATGGTGCAGGAGGCATTGAACGTGGCTCCGGGCTCAACGGCCAGTTTGGTCACGCTAACGGTGCCCTCAATAACCGCCGATGCCTTCAGCGAGAGCAGGTCCTTTACAATGAGCTCTCCGTTGAACTTTCCTTCAATATCGGAATTTACGCATTCCACTTTGCCCTTGATGTAGCCATCTTTGCCAATGACTACTTTTCCGGATGTCTTTACATTGCCTTCCAATTTTCCATCAATTCTGAAATCGGCTTCGGAAGTGATGTCTCCTTTTATCTTGGTGTTCTTTTCAATTCTGTTGGGTTGTCCTCCAAATTCGTTCATAGGTCGAGGTTTTTTGTTGTCAGAAAACATTTGTGTTCTAGGGTTTTGGGGTTAAAATTTGTGCTTTGTACGTGTCTAGGTTTTTGTGTACTTGAATGATTTTATAATTGTTGGATAAAACTACAAAATTCTCATCTTTGATGCGGTAGTCCCTATTGTTTTTTATGAGCTCCGCAAAGCCCAGGGCAAAATCCCTGGATCTAAATCCGTGTACCACCACAAATTGGTCTTCCAGATTGTAAATATCCTTTGAAACCGAATTTTTGTAGTTCAGATCATCCAGCACTTCCACCAACCGTTCTTTCAATAGTAACGCTTTTTCGTTGTCCCTTATTTTAAACGGGAACACCACTTTCCAATTTCCAGTGCCGGAGGTTCCGGTTTCAATTGAAAAATCGGTTGCCTGTAATTTTGGCAATTGGTTGGCCACCATGTCCTCCGCCTTTTTGCCCTCGGGATTGTTGGGATAGGTCAAGGCCACGTAATTGAGGGCCTCCTTGAAAGCCTCAAACCCTTGAAGCCGGCCTATGGCATTGGCTTTCAGCATTTCGAACTTTGGCACGATGGGGTCTCCGGTAAATTTGCTGATATAGGCCTCTGCCTGGGTAATGACCTGGAGATATTCCTGTTGTTCATACAATTTGTAAAGCGCCACGTATCGCGCATCGGGGCTGTCCGTGTTTCCCTCCAATACGGCCTGTGGGTTCAAAAGAATTTCAGCGTAGCGGGTATCAGGATGGTTTCTGATGATGTCCTGTCTCATGTTCTGCGCCAGTGCACTCCCCGATTCTTCATAAATTTTGAATAGGTTGTATTTGGAGGGCAAAATCAACCGCTCTTCGGGATCGGATGCCAAAACCCGTTCCAGTTTGGCCGCTGCCAAAAGGTTGTCCTTGAATTTTTCCTTATATATAAGTCCAAGCTGATAATTGGCAAAATTTCGTTCTGCCCTTAAACTGTCGATCACGGAAACTTCTGTGGGTACCTGTTCCAGATAAAAATCGATGGAGTATTTTTGGTCTTCGGTGATTTGTTTGGCCTGTACCGTGCCGGCCACTTCTTCTCCAGTGGCCTCGGAAATCAAGATCTTGTTCTTGTTGCTCCAACGCCAATCATCCTCCAAAGCCCTACTTCCCCATCGGGTTTTAAAGTCATTCTTTCCATAACCCAGGCTGGTAATGTTATAGAAATAGAACTTGCCCTGGTTCTCCTTGCCGCCCTTGCTCTGGGCAAAGGTTGCGAAACCGGCCGTGGTGCGTTTCAATTCCTCTTCCGCGGCTGCCTCTTCCTTTCTTTTCAACTCAGCTATGTAGTCCTCAAAATAGGCTGTGCGCTCGGCCTCTGGCATTTCATATAGGGTGATAACACTGTCCGCATATTGTACCACATCCTCATATTGGATCACATCTTCCAAATTGTCGAGTTTCTTCTTTATGCTCCTATATGTTTTCGTGTTTTCGGTAAGGTTGGTAAGCGTGCTATCGTAGTAGGCCCCTGCGGTTTTATAGGCATCCTCTTCAAAATAATATTCTGCTAGGCTTTCGTAATTGAGGGCATTTAGTTTACGTTCGCCCTGGGTTGCCCTTAAGGATCTGTTATAATAAACCAACGCTAGGCTGTCGGATTGGTTCATTAAATGAAACTGTGCTATTTCCCTATAAATCTTATCCAAAAAGGGCCGGTTTTCCCTGTTTTCCTCCAAATCGGTTAGGTATTCCAACATCGCTTCCCTGTTGGTGTCGGTAAGCTCCGTATTCTGGATTTTTTTCAAATGGGCATTCACCATGTAAACCCTAGGAGATTTTCGATTTAAGTCAATGACCTTATCAAAGGCATAATTGGCACTGTCCCTATGCCCCAATTGATTGTACAGTTGCCCAATGATGAACAGGTACCTTCCCTTTTCAGCATTCTTTTTTGTGTAGGCTTGGGCTATCTTAAGTTTTTGGATGGCGGTGTCCGGAGCATTGAGGTTGATATAGCACTGCGCCAAAACAGCATTGGCATCCGCATATTCCTGTTTTTTCAGTGACTCATATTTAAAAAGTCGCTTAAGGTTTTTAATGGCAACCTCTGGATTATCCAGCCGCATATTGGTTTTTTCCCGCCAAATGGTGGCCTCGTTCAGCTTGTTGCTCTCCGCATACTTTCGAAGGATATAGTTAAAAGCCTCAAGTGCAGGTATGTAGCGCTCATCAAAGTAGCGGGCTTTGCCCAAAAGCAGAAAAGCCTCGTCCGTCTGGGGGTTGCGCTCCTCGTCCTTTATGTCCATGCTATGCTTTTGGATGGCCTTTGTGGCCTTCTCCTCGGCCCGGATAAAGTTGGGATTGTTGTCCTCGGAATCCAATTTGATTTCGTTGGACACCTGAAGCCGTTCCACGGGCAATATTTCCCAAAAATCATCACGGTATGTAGCATTCAATTCCTCACGGCCCTGTTCAAAAGCAATGTTGCCATTGTACAAGGTGTTGTACTTGGTGTTCAGGGCATGCCAATTGCGATTGACAAAACCGTCTTTTTGCGTGGAACAGGAACTAAAAAACAGCCCAACAAAAGCGGTTGCGATAAAAAGAAATTTCCGAAGCTTCAAAATCAACGTTGATCGTGTGTATCCTTAACTAAAAAAAACGTGGATTATTATAGGGGTTATCGACAAAATACAAGTTTTTTTTATCCCTTCGCCATTTTGCCGTTTTCGTGCATGTGCATTAGAGCATGGCCCGCTCTAAGTTGGCATGTTGCCTATTGTATTTGCTGCGATAGGCGACTGGGGAAAGGCCAACATATTTTTTGAAGACGGTACGAAAGGCTTTCTGGTCCATGTATCCCACTTGGTACATGACTTCGTTGATGTTCTGGCCCGTGGATTCCAAACTGCGTTTGGCGGCCTCTATCTTTACCCGTTGAATGTATTCCAAGGGTGTGTTCTGGGTGGCTTTCTTAAACCGTCGGACAAAGTTTCGATTGCTGATGGCATATTTTTCGGCCAATTCACCCACAGAAATTTTGTCCTGAACGTTTTTCTCGATATAGCTTTGTGCCTCTTTGATGGCTTCATCTTCATGGTCCTTCTGCCCCTGAAAAATGGCAAACTGGTTTTGGTCCTTTCTGTCTATTTCTATCTCAAAGTATTTGGAAATATGGATGGCAGCAGCCCTGCCACAATATTTTTCCACCAAATGGACCATCAAATTCAAAAATGAAAAGGCACCCCCACTGGTGTATATCCCATCCTCTTCGGTCACAATCTTATTGGAGACCAAATGCACCTTTGGGAACATTTTTTTGAACACGTCCATAGCAGCCCAATGCGTGGCGCACTGTTTGCCATCAACCAGGCCTGTTTTTGCCAAAACGAAGGCGCCCATGCACATGCTGGCGACCTCGGCCCCGTTTCTGCTCCGTTGGTCCCTGATCCATGGAACAAATGCCTCATTCTGTTCCAAATCCTCCATGAGTTTGTCCGGTCTAAGGGCGGGAATCATTATCAGATCGGTTTTGTGCGTCTCTTGGACTGTGCTGTCGCAATGAATGCTGAAAAGTCCTTCGTACAACGACTGATCATGGTCCAAACCCACCAAGTGGACATCAAAATAATTGTCGTTTCGCATTCCCGACTGAATCAAGAACTGATTTGTGGCCATTAATATCTTATAGGGACCCACCACACTGCTCAATATGGAATTCCCCCTTGGCACCAATATGCTAACATGCTTCATAACCCTTTGCTTTGATGTTTTAAAGATACTGGTTATTGTTGGCAGAATCAACCCTTAAAACTGGCTTGTTCTGCCATCTTGATGCGGAAATCCCTTTTGTAGCTTTGATGCATGGCGTTTGAAAAATTCTTGGAAATCCGGAAGGTAATGTGTGCCGACCACCCTTTGGTCACCGAGGGCAACATGATGCGCTCCCCAGCCATACATTATGCTGGAAAGGTGTTTGCCTTTTTCTCACGCAAACATAAAATGGTCTTCAAGTTGGGTACAGATCATTCTTTTAATGTTTTGAATGTTCCGCTTTCCGAGTTCAATCCCTTCAAGAACAAAAAACCGTTGACAGGTTGGTATGAACTGGATTTTGAACATCATGAAAAATGGGAATTGCTGGCCCAGGCCGCACTGGAGAAAATAAAACTGGACACACATGGGAAGTAAAGGGGACAGGGCCACATCTGAAGGTCAGCTGGCCGCCGATCTACTGGTTTCCAAGCTTGGGCGGATTGAGGGTGTGACTATCAAAAAGATGTTTGGCGGCCATGGTGTTTTCCACCAGGGAAAAATGTTCGGAATTGTAGATTCGAAAGGAATTGTCCATTTTAAGACCGATGATTCGTCATATGGAAAATATGAGGCTCTTTTGTCGAAAAAACATGGTAAGATGCCCTATCATTCTGTTCCCGATAAAATCTTGGACGACCCGGAAACCTTATTGGTATGGGCCAAAGAAGCCATTGAACTATCAAAAAAATAAAAACAAATGATCAATGCCCATTACAGTTCATTCTTTAAAGAACTGACACTTAACAATAACACGGCTTGGTTTCAAGCCAACAAGAAGAGATACGAATCGGATGTGAAGGGTCCGTTTTTGGATGTGCTTGAAGAATTGCTTCCCACACTACGGAGTTGGGACAATCGAATTTTTGCCGATCCCAAAAAAGCACTGTTCCGCATCAATCGGGATATCCGGTTTTCCAAGGACAAATCCCCTTACAATACCATTATGAAAGCCGGTTTTTCAGCGGGTGGGAAAAAATCGGAGCTGCCCGGGTACTACTTGGGCATCGATGCTGAAAGTGTGCATGTGGGTGGAGGTCTTTTTATGATGACTCCTCCCTTATTGAAAAGGGTTAGAACGTTCATCGCCGGGGATACGGATACTTTTTTGTCCATTGTGGAATCCAGGTCATTTGCATCAAGCTTTGGGAGATTGAAAGGGGAAAAGGCCAAGCGCCTGGATAAGGAATTGATGCCGGCGACCGAAAGAACGGATTTGGTTTTCAACAAGCAGTTCTATGCCATGGCCGAATTTCCTTTAGAGCCGTTTTATGGTTCGGAGCGACTGGTCGGGGAAATACTCGACCATTTTGAGGCCGTTAAGCCCCTAAATTCTTATTTGGATGGGGCACTGACCTAATTTGAAGTTTATTTATTAATCATAAAAACAGAAACAAGATGACTACACAAGAAGTTGCAGACAAGCTAGTGGGCCTTTGCAGGGAAGGCAAGTATGATCAGGCGTATGGCCTTTACGCCAAGGACGCCGTAAGCATGGAAATGCCCGGAGTGCCCAATGAGGTGACCAAAGGATTGGACAATATTTTGAAAGGCTTTCAAGAATGGGCGGGCAATATTCAAGAGGCACATGGTGGAACGGTTGGTGAACCCGTGGTCGCAGGCAACCATTTTGTGGTGCCCATGACGAGCGATGTGACTTTTAAGGATGGCCGAAGGGTGAACATGGAGGAGCTTTGCATGTATCAAGTTGAAAATGGAAAGATCAAAAAAGCTTCATTTCACTACGATCCTTCCACCATGTTTTAAAACCATAACTGCAAAGGGCGCCTGAAAACCGGGTGCCCTTTTTTATCCAGACTTTATCCGGCAAAAAAGGCTTCCAATTCTTTTAAGGTTTGGTCCGATGTTGCCATGTCCTTGACAATTTTTCCTTTGTTCAGCACCACAATGCGCTCGCAGACCTCGGTGACATGCATCAGGTCGTGACTGGATATCAAGACAGTAACCTCCTTGTTTTGGGTCAATTCCTTTATAATGGATTTTAACCTGATCTGGGTGGTGGGATCTAAGTTGGCAAAGGGTTCATCCAAGATGACCACCTCGGGTTTGCCGATAAAGGAAGCCACTATTCCTGCCTTTTTCTGGTTTCCTTTGGAAAGGTCACGTAAATATTTCTTCTGGCCCAGAATCTCCCCGTGGAAAAAATCCTGGAATCGGGCGAGCAGTGCATCTACGTCGGCCTTGTTCCTGCCGCGAAGCTCCCCCACAAAATAGAAGTATTCTTCGGGGGTAAGATACCCAATAAGGAAACTCTCATCAATAAAGGCAGAAGTGAACGGTTTCCAGGCTTCACTTGTGTTCACTTGGATACCGTTGTTGATTATGTTACCTGAGCTGGGGCGTATCAAATCCAACATAAGGCTAAAAAAGGTGGTTTTTCCAGCTCCATTGTTGCCCACCAATCCAAAACTTTGCCCTCTTGGAATTTCAAGATGCTCAAGGTCCAACACCGTCTGGGAGGCGTAGGTTTTTGTCAGGTTCTCTACGGTTATCATAGTATTGTATTAGCCGTTTTTTTCTTTAAACCCGGCAATCATGCCGTGTTTTTTTGTGTGATATTGTTGTGTAATCAAATGGGCCAGTTTGGTCCTAAGGGCCAGTCCTGCTATCCCTAAAAGGGAAAGGGCAATTACAGCCACTTCCAAGGAAAACAGAAAATAAAGCCCGCTAAATAACAAAATGGGCAGACCCAAAATGGGCAATATTATCAAAAACTGTGTGGCACTGGTGCCTTGCATGTTCCCGAAGGGGCTCTTGTCCAAATCAATTCTTTTTTTGTTGAACGAGCCAAAAAACAGAATCACCGGAATATTGACCCCGAGGTTGTAGAGGGCGGTGGCAAAATTTATCGCCAACACATCCCATCCAAAATAGGCATAGGGAATGGTCAGCAAGAACATGACAACCACACTCACGGAAATTAGCAGCACCTTGGATTCGAGATATTTCCGCAGCGGAATGTTCTGGGCCATCATCAAATTATAATAGGCGCTGTCCCAAGCAGGGATGAACTGCCCAAAATTGGTCAAAAATATCCCTGTCATAAGAATTCCTAGGAACGCATATATGGAATACATCTGGGCATATACTTCTTGCGTGTAAAAAATCAATCCGTAAAAAACAAAAAGCAAGGAAATGAAGACCTGTGTCTTGGTGCGCTTGTTACGCCAAATCAATTTAAGGTCCAGCTGTAAAAATGGGGCCATGTCGCCAAATCTTTTTGTCCAGGTCAAGTCTGAGGCCTTGGCCTCGGTCTTCTTTGTCCTTAAAGATTGATCCAACGAAATTCTATCCTTTAAAAAAGAGAAATTGACAACATAGGCCAACAACGCGAGTGCTAGGGGAATGAAAACTGTGAATGGATAGGCATACAGCCCATGAAAAATGGGCCCAAATAAGGCCGTTACGGACCATATCTCAAAATAGTCCAGGGCCAAAAGCAGTATAATGGAACCCCCGATCAAGATCAATGCCTTTTCACTTTTGTTCACCAAAAAATTGATATAATTAATGCTGAGCACAACCCCAAGAATGGAAACAAGCCAAACCATTACATTAATGGGGGCATAACCCTGGTATAGCAGTACCATTCCAAAGGGGATAAAAAAGAAAAGTGCCATAAGGTTGTAGGCAGATACGCCCGAGCGGGCCAAAATATAGTGGGCTATTGTACTTTTTTTGATGGGCAACAGCAGTAAGGGCTTAATGTCCATAACGGGAAGCTTTTGCATGAAATATCTGAAAAACAGTTCTGCCAATACCCAGTAGACCATATACTGGCTCAATGTCCACATGGGGCTTGCCTCCGGAAATATCTTCTTGAGCAAGAAATATAGGCCACCCCCTGTGAGCACAAGGATCGCCAATATATAAATGGCAAAGAAACCCATGAGCAGTTTCAGGATCAGACCCTTGCCCATGGAAGAAGACCTGAAAAAGGACTTCCATTGCAGTTCGATGAATTGTTTGAACATGTTGGCGGTTTTCGTTTGGTTAGTATAAAGAACCATAAAAATGTTACATTCTGTGTCATTTTCGGGAAACTATCCTTTAGAAAAGCATGGAATCCTTAGTTTTGCAGCAAAAAATTTTATGAGTGATTTCCATGCGCTGCAAGTTTCTGCTGTAAAGAAATTGACCCCCAACTCGGTTGCCATTACATTTACCGTTCCCGAATCCTTGAGAAATACGTTTTCCTTTAAAGCTGGGCAATACATCACCATAAAACATCAAATGAATGGACAGGAAATACGGCGTGCCTATTCCATTTCCTGCGCTCCATCCTCGGGAATATTGACAGTCGGCGTAAAAAAAATGCCAAATGGTATGTTTTCTGTTTACGCCAATGAAATCCTAAAAGAAGGTGATACTTTAGAGGTAATGCCCCCGGAGGGTCGTTTCATTTTTGAGCCAGCTGGAAATCCAAAGAACATTATCGCCTTTGCAGCAGGAAGCGGTATTACTCCCATAATGAGCATTGCACAAACCGTATTGGAAGGTCATCCAGAAAATGTTTTTGTTCTGGTTTTTGGAAATCAGAGTCCCTCCGAAACCATGTATCTTGACAGTATCCGGCGAATGAAAAAACAATATACCGATAGGTTTTTTATTCAGCATGTTTACAGTAGGACTCGAGAGGAAGGTGCCTTATTTGGCCACATTGAACGCTCCACTGTCAATTTTGTGATCAAAAACCAATTCAAGAATATCGTATTTGATGCGCATTATCTATGTGGCCCAGAACCCATGATCAATACCGTCAGCGAAATTCTTATGGAGCATGGTGTTTCCAAGGAAAAAATCCTATTTGAGCTTTTCACCAGTTCCGACAGTGAAGATGTGCTGGCTGAGGAACTGGAGGGAAAAACCCAAGTGGAGGTCGTTGTGGATGATGAGACTTTTTCCCTTACCATGGACAAAAAACAACTTGTGCTTGATGCCGTCCTAAAGGAAGGCATTGACGCACCCTATTCCTGTCAAGGCGGTGTATGCAGCAGTTGTATTGCCCGTATCAAGGAAGGTAAGGCCGAAATGGTAAAAAATCAGATTTTGACCGATGGCGAAGTGGCCGAGGGGTTGATCCTTACCTGCCAGGCACATCCATTGACACCCACTTTAAAGTTGGATTATGATGATGTGTAGTGTACAAACTGGCTGGTTTCTCCGCTTAGGATAAGGCAATTTCCAGGATTCTGCTCCCGTGTTCATATCCTATGGTGAACGCATTTTCAATCCCTTTTTTGTCCAGAACACCTATTTTTTCCAATTCTTTGGGCTCCATGTACAGGTCGCATTCCCTCAATTTGCCGTGATTGGAGGCATAAATCATCAAACTGGTGACCCTACCGGCCAGTTGCAATGAGTTTTTTAGGTCTTTTTTTTGAACCTCCCCGGCAATGGAAACATTGCTCCCGATTATATAGTCCGTTTGACCATCCAGATATTCTTTGGGAAAGTTGTTCATGATGCCTCCGTCCGCAAAAAGGGACCCTTCAATTTCCACTGGGCTGAACACAGGAGTCAATGCTGCCGAGGCCAGTAAGGGTTTGATCAGCTCTCCAGAAGTAAAAACACGCTCCTCGCCCTTTAGCAAATCCGTGGCCACAACAAATAGTGGTTTCCTTAGACCCTCAAAAGTGTCCTTTGGAAAATGTCTTTTAAAAATCCCAAAATAACGTTCCGTATCAATAAACCCGGGCTTGCCTATGGCAAAAAAGCTGTATTGAAAGAGTGGTGTGTCCTTAAAGAACTGAAGCATCTCCTCTACCTTGTTCCCATTGGCATAAAGAGCTCCAACCAGTGCTCCGACACTGGTTCCCGCCACCATTTGGGCTTCCACACCGTGTTCCTGCATGGCTTTTATCAAACCGATATGTGCCATCCCCCGGATTCCTCCTCCGGAAAGCACCAAACCAATGGATTTTGCATGCGAAATTTTCATGTGCGTGTCAATGGTCATGTATAGACCCCATAAATTTACCGCCTTAGTCCCGAAAACTGTTATTTTTCAAGTTTATTTTAATGCTATTTTACCGACCGATGAGTTTGTATTTTGTTCTGCCCATGGCCTTTTGCGACTTTCATCGAAATGTTTCTGTGCTTTATCCCTATTACTATAATTGGCTCATTATCAGAACCGACCCGGCAGTCTGTTTGTTAAATTTTTTGCAGAGCAGGAAAAAATGTAATTCCACACCCATGTTTTCGACCTAAACTATGCGCATAATATTGTAAGTTTAGACTAATTCTACATCGAATAGTTGAAAGAATCTATCCAAGATACCGCTGTTCTCATTTTTGCGAATTCCGCATCCAGGGATGCCATTGCCAAAAACATGCTCGCAAAGGCCGCCCTATTCGATGCCATGACCCTCCAAACATTAAAGGTGGTCAAGGCTACCGGACTCCCATATTTTCATTTTACGGAGAATGAGCAACAAGGCTGGACGTTTGGACAGCGTTTTGCCAATGCCGTCCAATCCGTTTATGCCAAAGGCTACCAGAATATAATCACCATTGGCAACGATAGTCCCCAGTTAAAAACTTGGCACATAAAAAAGGCCTTTTATGAGTTGCAGCAGGGGAAAACGGTTCTGGGGCCCGCTTTGGATGGTGGATTTTATCTGATGGGTATGAACCGTTCCCATTTTGATGCCTTTTCCTTTTCCAAGCTCCCTTGGCAGCGTTATGGGCTTCGTGCCGCAACGGAGAAAATGTTCATAGGCTTGGGGAATGCCATTTTTAGGCTTCCCATATTGCAGGATTTGGACAGGGAAGCCGATATTGTTCTGCTATCGCACCACGTGAACAGCATAGCTGGAAACCTCATCAAGCTACTGAAAAGCTTTGTTAAACGTACAAGACAAGCTTTCCATGCCCCTGTTCCCATCTTGGAACGCATAAATGTTGGTCCCAATCATAACAAGGGCTCTCCAATACTTCTTTTTCACTGAAATTTCCAACCACGCGGCTTGATTTCTTTTGGATGACCCAACAGGCTCATCTTTCAACGGTGATTTCAACACTTTTTGATTACAATAGAAGTATCCAAATGCAGGGTGCTTTAAAAAAGAGAGGATTGCACCACGCTTGGTTAGGGAACACGTAAGAATCCAATTAATTATACCAATCATTATAAAAACTATCATGGCAGATACCTATTACAATCCGGCAGACCTGAGAAAGTTCTCCAAAATCACCGAATGGAGTGAGGAACTAGGCACCAAATTTTTTGACTATTATGGAAAGGTATTCGAGGAGGGTGCGCTCAGTGCCCGGGAAAAATCCTTGATCGCACTAGCCGTGTCCCACGTGGTCAAATGTCCCTATTGCATTGATGCGTACACAAAAGATGGTTTACAGCGTGGGGTCACCAAAGAGGAAATGATGGAGGCGGTTCACGTGGGCGCTGCAATCGAAAGCGGGGCCACCTTGGTCCATGGCGTGCAAATGATGAACAAGTACAACAAATTGTCCATGTAAGCTGTCATCAAAACTATAATTGAAATTAATATTTCATGGGAGAAAGTATAATGCCACAACTTAAGAAAGCGGCCAAGAAATCGTTGAAGGCCAGGGAAAATGAGCTGGCAAAAACCAACAAGCAGCTCGAAATTCTCAACGGCGGTCTATTTGCCGATGGCGAGCTTCCCTTTTTCAAGGACAAGATTTCAGAAATAGGACAGTTTCCGTTGCGGCCCAAGCCGTTGGAGATATTGCAGATAAATGTGGGCTACATGTGCAACCAGGTGTGCGAGCACTGCCATGTGGACGCGGGACCTGACAGAAAAGAGATCATGACCCGGGAAACCATGAAGCAATGCCTTGAAGTAATTCGCAATACTGGAGCGCACACTTTGGATTTGACAGGCGGTGCGCCCGAAATGAACCCTGACTTTAGGTGGTTTGTGGAGGAGGCGGCCAAGGCGGGCATCCAAGATTTCATTGTCCGCTCCAATTTGACCATAATCCGAGCGAACAAAAAATATCATGACCTTCCGGAATTCTTCAAAAAGCACAATGTGCACGTGGTTTCGTCCATGCCACACTATACCAAGGGGAAAACCGACAAACAACGGGGCGATGGCGTTTTTGACAAATCAATAAAAGCGTTACAGGAACTGAATGCCGTGGGCTATGGTCTGCCAGACAGCCCCTTAAGGTTGGACCTTGTATACAATCCGTCGGGTGCATTTTTGCCCAGTGACCAGGGCGCTTTGGAAAAGGACTTTAAAAAAGCGCTCAAGGAAGACTTCAATATTGATTTCCATAATCTTTTTGCCATAACCAATCTGCCCATATCCCGTTTTTTGGATTATCTCATTGCTTCGGACAATTATGAGGATTATATGTACGCCTTGGTCGATGCCTACAATCCCGCTGCCGTAGCGAATGTAATGTGCACCAACACCATATCGGTAAGCTGGGATGGATGGCTGTACGACTGTGACTTTAACCAAATGCTTGGATTGAAAGTGGCCAGCAAGGTAAAACACATCAAAGATTACAATGAGGACATTCTCAATGACAGAAACATTGTTATATCACAACATTGCTATGGATGTACAGCAGGTGCGGGAAGCAGCTGCCAGGGTTCCGTAGCCTAAAAACAACAAACACGATGTTTTCTCGAGCGCAGTCGAGAAAACATCAAAACAACACTATTAATTAGGTCTCCACTGCGCTCGACCTGACAAAATTTTTAAGCAATGAGTTATTTGAACGCTACCCATGACCTTTATAAAGAGGCAGCCATTACGCCCGATGTGGGCCTTTGTTGCACCACCAATCCCATTTGGGAATTGCCCGGCCTCAAAATCCCAAAGATCATGCAGGAAATGAATTATGGCTGCGGCAGTACCGTACATGCAAGAGATCTTACCAATACCCCAAAAATACTCTACGTTGGAGTTGGAGGCGGTATGGAATTGCTTCAGTTTTCCTATTTCAGCAGGCAAAAGGGAGGGGTGATTGGAGTGGATGTGGTTGATGAAATGTTGGAGGCCAGCAGGAAAAATTTCCAGATTGCAGAGGAAGAAAATGATTGGTTCAAATCCGAGTTTGTGGAACTTAGAAAAGGAGATGCCCTAAATCTTCCAGTGGAAGACAACTCCATTGATGTGGCTGCCCAGAACTGCCTTTTCAACATTTTTAAGGAGGACGATTTGAAACGCGCCATTGAGGAAATGTACCGGGTGCTAAAACCGCATGGCAGACTGGTTATGAGCGACCCTGTTTGTGAACAGGGCATGAACGATACCCTCAAAAACGATGATCGGCTCCGGGCGCTTTGCCTAAGTGGAAGTCTTCCCATTAAAGATTATGTAAAGGCCCTGACCGATGTAGGCTTTGGCACCATTGAGATCCGTGCGCGGAAACCCTATCGCATTTTGGACCCCAAACATTACCCAACAGAAGAGCTGGTGTACATTGAATCCATAGAAGTGGCTGCGATAAAGGATCCCATGCCGGATGATGGTCCGTGTGTTTTTACCGGCAAAGCGGCCATTTACTATGGTGGGGAAGATTATTTTGACGACCAAAAAGGGCACGTGCTGTTAAAAAACCAGCCGTTGGCTGTTTGTGACAAGACCGCAGGTGCTTTGGGCGCTTTGGGCAAGGAGGATATCTTTATCAGTGAATCCACGTTTCATTATGACGGTGGAGGGTGCTGTTAGTTTGGCCTGATTTCCCATAAAGATTTGGGGTTCACTTATCGGTCTTATGTATAAGTGGTAGCGAATTTCCACTCACAGCTTTTCAGATGTGAATGGATCTTTGTTTTATGTTTGAACTTTCATTTTATCACTTAAATCGCTATTAATTATACAGCTTTTTGGCGGTAGTTCTAATTGGTAATTCTAGTTTGTTTTTTCCCATTTTTGTATACTGAATGTATTGATAGTGTGTTCGAAATCGATTCCAAAGGGTTTTTATTCAACAACAAAAAGTCAGCTAATTTTCCAACTTCAATTGTTCCTAATTTGTCTGAAATGTTTAACATTTTTGCTGCGTTTCGAGTGGTCATTTCAATTATTTTCATTCTGTCCATTCCACCTAGTTCAAGTAACTGCATTTCCTCATGAATACTATAGCCGGGTAAAATAAAAGGATTGCCAGAATCAGTACCGGAAACCATATTCACTCCAATTTCAATGAGCATTTTCATGTCATCTACCTGAAATTTGATTATTTCTTTAAGTGTAGGGTTTTCAAATGAATAATTATCCTTATAATATTGAATACTTTCTGCGGCGCGAGCTTTGAACAAAAGATTGGTCAAATTTTTAAAATTTTCTGGGTCATAAATTTCTAATAGTTCTGAAGACACCCATTCAGGATGGTTTGGGTAAATCATACTTTTATCCAACATCAAAGTTGTAACCCACGAAACATTCATTTCGCGTATTTGTTCTAATAATCGTTTGTCACGCAAAGAATCAATATCAACTCCTGTAAAGTGGACAAAATTAGAAATACCCGCATCTAGGGCCATTTTTAGCTCAACATTATCACTGATGTGGGCAAAAACTCTCGTTTCATTCTTTAGCGCTTCATCATTTATTTTATTAATTATGTTCTGTTCAATTCTTTCAGAAAAAGGTGGTTGCACACCATCCTCTATTACCAGCTTAATTCCTTGGATAGGCTCTAAGTTTACTTCCTTTACCAGCTGTTCAATTTGAACAGTATCTGAGATAAAATAAATGTTTTCCCCATTACGCCAAACCCCTGAAGAGTTTGCATAGGAAGGATGTTTGCCCTCTACTGTAAATATTTGACTAGTGTAGTAAATTCTTGGCGCAGGAATAGAATCTTGACTTGACAAATCCCTCATCTGAGAATAATAATCGTTTGTGGCAATTTTACCTCCAGGGACAAAAATTGAAGTTACCCCAAAATGAATCAACTTCGGAAACTCATCTTGATAATTTGAAATATGTACATGAGAGTCGAACAAACCTGGTATTAGGTATTTATTGGAGCCATCAATTGTGTTTCGCTTTTGCTCAACCCTATCCGAATTGATAGATTCAATAGTATTCTCTTTTATATAAACATTTACGCCTTTCCTAATTTCAGAGCCGGTTCCATCAATCAAATTGACATTTGTAATTATTAAGTCATATTCTTCCGCTTTTTCAGAAGAACAGGCCATTAAAGAAAGGAGAAATATTAAGCTAAGTATTTTCATTCATCTAATTACCGCCAACCTTTAAGGATATAGACTCGATTCAATGCTTTATTATCCGGCGGTAGGTGAAGTTAGGAATTTTAAAAGATTAAGTCCAGATGAAATGGACCAATGCCCCATTTCCATTGACATTCATTCACCCCGTAAAACATCCCATTAAACCGACCTCTTGGTCGGTTTTGATTTTTTAAATCGTGAAAATCTTTAATTTTTGGGCACTTAAACGATTTTTCCTACAGCTACGTCCCAAATTCTTCAAAGCAAGGCCAATCCGTAAAATCTTTGTAACAGACTTGACGGTCCAATTCAACCTAAACCCAAATCCTATGAAAACAACCTTGAAAAAACGGGAAACCATGCACATGCTGTGCTTAAAAGGACTGGAACTTTTCCATAACAAAGGTTTTTACAATACCAGCCTGGATGATATTTTAAACGAATTGTCCCTTTCCAAAGGGGCCTTTTACCACCACTTCAAATCCAAGGAGGATTTTTTCATCAATATTGTGCAGAACCTCGTGGTCCAAAAAGTATATGCCCTGTTGGTGGAGCCGCTGCACACCCAGGACAATCCCTTGCACGTGATTGTGGATAGCCTGGAAAGGGCCCTGGAACCGAGCAAGGGCAACGAAATGGCCTATGGCTTTATGCTGAATGATTTTTTGACCGAGTTCAATAAACGGAACAAAGAAATCCATCGGTATTTAAAGGATATCCTGAATGTTTGGGAAGTAAACCTCATCTCCGTACTGAAAAAGGGGAAATTGGATGGCCATATTGCCCGTCACGTGGATTGTGAGGGCGTTGCCACCTATATAATATCCTCCTATCTGGGCATGCGCTCCCTATTAATGGACAATAGCAACGAAGGACAGCTCAAATACCAGTACATCCAACAGCTCAAACAGTACTGCAAGGTGTTGTCAGAGCAGGAATCGCTTGCCTAGCCCTCAAGCAAGGAGAAAAGTTCTTCAACCACCTCTTCAGGTTTTATGGTGCCCATAGCTTTTTCATACCCTTTGGGAGCCTTGTTGCCATAAACCGAAGTAGGGGAACTCGAGATTTTATTTTCTATACCAATTTCATTATAATCCTAGCGGATGGGTAGTATAATAATTTCCTTGAATTCTTTAAAATTTGCCTTTTGCGCATGATATCATCTCCCAATATGGCAATGGCTGCACCGCAGGTGAGGAAAGTACATTGCATGGTCGTGTGATTTGGCTCTTTTTATAAAAAACTAATAGAAGCTGTATTTTTCTCGAAACTCAGAAAACAATTCCTCGGTCCTAATCGCCTCTGCCATCATTTCATAGTCAGGATAATGTTTTTTTGCAGACTCAATACACATAAGTACATTATCAAAATCTTTCATTTCATTATAAACACAAGCAGCATTAAAGTAAATTGCCGGATTGTCTTTTGCATGTATTAAACATTTATCCAAAAAATAGTTGTTTAATTCCTTGTCTACTGGTAATCCCGTGTTATCATTTTGAAGAAAATACAATACGTTGCAAAATATGCCTAAATATGCGCTTCTTACTTCATCAGGTACATCAAAATACTCTTCACATGCAATATTTACCCCTACTTTGAACAAATCCAATGATTCCTTAAACAACCCTCTTTGGCCCAATTCCAAAGCTTCATTCCCTAAGTTGGTGATAAACCAGTTTTCCATAAAAATTCCATCGATCCAGTTTTTATACCAAACTAAAAAATCATCCCCAATACAATAAGGCTCTTGGCAATTTGTCCTGCCATCAAACCAAATTTCTCCATTGGAACCAGTAATTTTTAGCCAAGTGAATAGGCCACAGCCATTATGAGAAATCAAAAGTTCTCCGGGATGTTCCGTTTCATCATCGGTTTTATCGTTTAAACTCTTTATTGGATGATGCCATCCAGCTCCATTACGTGCTTCTTCCAAAGAATACAACCCATAAGACGGGCCTGCTCCCCCATTTCCTATATTCTTTAGGTAATCGCGATAACCTTTTGGAAGTTTTACACCCTCTTTTTTTTCAAACGCGAGAATATCAGACTCTTCTAGTGTTGGGTTAAGTTCGTATTTGTGCACACTTGAGCCAAATGCAATCAAGGCGGTGTCATTTTTTCTTAAGAAAGAAAGTTGTTTAAGTATTAAATCAAAATCCATAGTGCAATGGTTCTTTATTATTTTGCTTTATCAGCAGCCGAGCCAATATGATTCTATCTTTGAGTATCTGTGGGTTGAAGTTGGCAAGTTTTATTGCAAAAAATTAATGGGGATTGGTCAATAGCCGTTATCAATTGACAAATCCCCCGCATTAATTGATAGAAACATTCCAGTAATTTGGATAGTGAAGATCTTCAATTCCAACAGCTCAAACAGTACTACAAGGTGTTAGCCGAGCAGGAATCGCTTGCCTAGCCCTCAAGCAAGGAGAAAAGTTTTTCAATCACCCTTTCGGGTTTTATGGTGCCCATGGCTTTTTCATACCCTTTGGGAACCTTGTTGCCGTAAATTGACGTGGGGATCAATGGATATTGGACCCTATCGGCCAATAAGGCATGCTCCAAGGGCTGGCCAAATGGATAAAACCCTGCATAGGGGTGGGTAACTCCCCATAAAGTGATTACCGGAATGCCATAATTGGCTGCCATGTGCGCATTGCCACTATCCATGGAGAGCATCACATCCAAATTGGAAATCAACTCCAACTCTTCCGACAGTGACAGACTCCCAGCGACATTTGTTGCGTGTTCGAACCCTATGGAAAGCTCATCTAGTATTTGGGTTTCTTTTTCACCTCCCCCAAACAGTAGAATTTTATACTTTTCGGTACCATTACAGGCTTTCAGGATTCCTTTCATCAAGTCCAAGGGGTACATTTTGCCCTCATGCGCAGCAAATGGGGCTATCCCAATCCATTTTTTGGTGTCCTTTCCAACCACTTGCACCACTTTTTCAGACAGCCGCTTTCGTTCCAAAAATTTTGCCTTTGATAAATCAATGGGAAATCCCAATTCCGCAAATACGTCTGCATAGCGCTGATGCGTGGTCTTCAATTGTTCAAAAACCTTGTCTTTTTTCCTGGTCAAGGCCTTCTTTTCCCTGCGTCCCTTATCAATTTGGGCAAAAGGGATTCGCTCCAAGGTAAAGTAGCGCTTCAAAACATTGCTTCGCAATACGTTGTGCAAATCGGCCACAGCATCCAAATGCAACGCTTTCAACGTCTTGTACAAACGCCAAAGTCCCACAAATCCCTTGTGGGCGCTTTTCACATCAACATGGTGAACCGTTACGCGTTCCAATCCTGAGAAGATTGGGGCAAAATGTTTCTTGGTAAGAATGGTCAAGTGCAGTTCTGGATAGTTTTCGGTGAGACAACGAACAATGGGCACTGTCATGGCAACATCGCCCAAGGCAGAAAGCCGAATGACCAATATATGGGTCGATTTACCCCTTTTGCCCACGGAGCACCGGGTTTAGTTCGTCGTCGTTGTACATCTTCATTTGTTTATAGACCTTCATGTACTTCTTCCCGGCTTCAATATCCGCTAGCAGTTGATCAATGGCCGAGGAAAGGTCCTTCTTCTGTTCCAAAAGTACGGCAAGTTTTTCCCTACATTTTGCAATATGCTCTGGTGAGGCATCAGTCCGGTCCGCTTCTTCGCGCATATGGTAGATCTTCAATGCCAAAATGGAGAGTCGGTCAATGGCCCATGCAGGACTTTCTGTGTTTATGGTAGCGTTTTCCTTTACGTGCACAGCGCTATACCTGTCCAGAAAGTAGCTGTCGATATATTCCACCAAATCGGTACGGTCCTGATTGCTGGCATCAATCTTTCGCTTCAGCTCCAACGCGGCAACAGGGTCGATGTTGGGGTCTCGGATGATGTCCTCATAATGCCATTGCACCGTGTCGATCCAATTTTTACGATATAAAAGATGCTCCACTTTATCCTTTGGATACGGATTTACAAAATCTTGGTACACATCGTCCTTAATGTGATACGTATTGATGCTTTCTTCAAAAATCTTAAAGGCGAAGGCACTGAACATGGTGAACAAATTTGAGGCAAAGATATTGCTTTATCGGTTAACGGTTCAACTCAATGACCAAAAGCAATACAGGGATGAAGATGCAGAGGGCCAATACCGCCTCACGTATTTTTTCCCTTTTGACGCTTTCCAAGAAATTGGCCAAAAAAATGGATGCTGGGAAAAAAGTGAACAAAATGGTGGAGGTTTGGTCACTGTTCAGCACATCAAGGAGCAATCCCAGAATAAAGGCCATGAACACAACACGCAGTGAAACCAACTTTCCACCTCCCTTTTTTCTTGTTCTCATAAAAACAAAAAGGATTGCCAATAACATCAATAGCAGATATACCATAGCTTTTGGCCTAAATAACCATGCCAAGGGCTCATTGAACAAAAAATCAAGCGAAAATTGGTACTGGTTACCAAAAAAAGAAAGGTTGTCATATACTATGAACAATGTGAGGGTAAGAATAAAGAGGGTGGCCAAGGCCACTGGTGGCACCAGCCAGTTCTTGAACGTTTTTCCATCATAGAGGTTAATGACCAAAAAGACCAAAATCAGATAAATGAGGGCCCAATCAAAAAAAAGACTGGCAACCCCGATCAAAAAAGTGGCGTCAAAAATTTTGTGCTTTACATTTCGCAAGGAACGTATGCCCAATAAACGCCAAACCGCCAACATCAGGAAAAAGTTTGAAAAAATGGCGTTCTTGTCTGAAAGCGTGTCCGAAAAGGCGGGGAGCAGCAACACAAAAAAGAGCATGGCAAAGGAGTTGAAATTGGTGACCTTTTCGGTCCGCACCATTTCATTTATCACAAAAATGGACAGCAATAGGGCTACAAACCCCATAATTTCGAGGGGCAGGAACATTTGGGACCAATCCCCCTTCAGTGAAAAAAATAGGCATAACGCATAGAGCCCCAACAAAAAGCCGGATAGGACAAAATAATTTATGGGTTTAGTTTTTGCGAAAAAGCTTGAAAACATCCTATCTTTTGCTACTTTTGTAAAGTAAATATAGCCAAGATGAGCAAGTTTTTTTACGGTATAGAAGACTTATTTGTAAACTACCTTTTTGCCCCTTATGATTTCTTCCGTTTCATGGAAAATTGGTGGGGTTCCAACAGCATCAATTGGATATTCTTTGTCATCGGGTTCGTGGCCATGGTCTATTGGATGAACCAACTGAAAATTTTCAACGACAATGGGGAAGAGGACAAGAGCATTAGCTCACACTCGTACCTATAGGTCAAATCCGAGGTCTTTTCTGTAGTACATCCCCTCGAAATGTATCTTTTGTATGTTTTTGTAGGATGTTTCAAGGGCTTCCCTAAAATCCCTGCCAAAAGAAGTGATGGCCATAACACGGCCGCCATTGGTGACCACTTTCCCGTCCACCAGTTTGGTGCCTGCATGGAACACTAAGGATTCACTGACGTTCTCCACCCCAGTGATTACCTTGCCCTTCCCGTAGGCTCCTGGATAACCTCCTGAAACGGCCATTACCGTTGTAGCGGCGCGCTCATCGATTTCAAGCGTTATATCCCCTAAAGTTCCATTGGCCATTGCCAAAAGTACTTGGACCAAATCAGTTTTTAGCCGCGGAATCACGACCTCTGTTTCCGGATCGCCCATCCTAACATTGTATTCGATTACCTTGGGCTTTCCATTCACTTTGATCAATCCAATGAATATAAATCCCACATAGGGCAAATTATCCTTTTTAAGCCCCTCTACGGTTGGCTTAACGATTTCTTTCTCCACTCTGTCCAGAAAATCCTTATCGGCAAATGGAACGGGGGAAATGGCGCCCATGCCACCGGTATTCAGACCCGTATCCCCTTCCCCGATTCTCTTGTAGTCCTTTGCGGTGGGCAATATTTTGTAATCATTGCCATCGGTCAATACAAAACAGCTGAGCTCAATGCCATCCAAAAACTCTTCTATGACCACGGTGGCACTGGCATTCCCAAATTTGGAATCGACCAACATGGATTTCAGCTCTTTTTTGGCCTCTTCCAAATCATTTATGATCAAGACTCCCTTACCCGCTGCCAAACCGTCTGCCTTGAGGACATAGGGTGGATTAAGGGTTTCCAGAAAGGAATATCCCTTCGTCAAGGAATCTGCGGTAAAACTCTGATAGGCCGCAGTCGGGATTTGATGCCTCATCATAAATTCCTTGGCGAATTCTTTGCTTCCCTCGAGTGCGGCAGCGGCTTTCCGCGGTCCGATCACGGAAATTTTCTGCAGTTCATCATCCTCGAGAAAAAAGTCGTGGATTCCGTTCACCAGTGAATCCTCGGGCCCAACGACAACCAGAGTGATGTCTTCTTTGAGAACAAGTGCTTTTATGGCCTTAAAATCATTGACCCCAACCTCTACATTGGTGGCGATATTGGCTGTTCCGGCATTACCAGGGGCAACAAAAAGTTTGGAGGTTTTTGGGCTTTCGGAAATTTTAAGGGCAATGGCATGTTCGCGGCCACCAGAACCCAAGACCAAGATGTTCATAAATGAAGGTTTTGTCAAAAATACGGCTAGATTAAGATTTGCCCAGTCGTTTCAGGAGAAATCTCGGTGTGTTTGCCACAATTCCTCTTGGGAAAGTCCCTTGAAGTATTCATAGGCCTTCTTTAACCCCACTGATCGGTGCACTTTGGGCTCCCAATCCAAGATTTCCTTGGCCCTTGAAATATCGGGCTGACGTTGAGCAGGATCATCCTTTGGCAGCGGCTTGAAAACAATTTTCTGATCCGTCCCCGTCAAATTGATTATCTCTTGTGCAAATTCAAGAATGGTGGTCTCATCCGGATTGCCAATGTTCACGGGTTCCACATAGTCGCTCATCAACAGACGATAAATGCCCTCAATCTGATCATCGATATAGGTAAAAGAGCGTGTTTGTGAACCGTCCCCAAAGACAGTGAGGTCCTCTCCCCGGAGCGCTTGCCCCATAAAGGCGGGGACTACCCGACCGTCGTTCAATCGCATTCTGGAGCCATAGGTGTTGAAAATACGAACGATACGTGTATCCAAACCGTGATGCCTGTGGTAGGCCATGGTAATGGACTCCATAAAGCGTTTCGCCTCGTCATATACCCCTCTGGGCCCAATAGGACTTACATTGCCAAAATAGTCCTCACTTTGCGGATGCACCAAAGGATCGCCATAAACCTCCGAGGTCGAGGCTACCAAAATACGGGCCTTGTGGTCCTTGGCCAATCCCAAAAGGTTTAATGTGCCCATGGACCCAACCTTTAGGGTCTCAATGGGAATCTTCAGATAATCGATGGGACTCGCTGGAGATGCAAAATGTAGGATATAATCCATTTTGCCAGGTACATGGACGAACTTGGTTACGTCGTGATGGTAAAACTCAAACCTTTCTAAATGGAAAAGATGTTGAATATTCTTCAGGTCGCCGGTAATGAGATTATCCATCCCTGTCACGTGGTGTCCTTCCGCAATGAACCGGTCACAAAGGTGTGAGCCAAGAAATCCGGCAGCGCCTGTTATTAGGGTTTTTTTCAATTTTTTTTCTTTTTTGAAGCAGCTCCTTGTTTTCCCTTCAACGCCTCTATCTTCCGTTTAAGGAGGATTTTTTGCTTCAATGTGGTAAAATTATAATTGTATTTAAAGAAGATATATCCAAGAAAAATAACGACACTGACAAGCATTATTACCATTCCCAAATTTTTGGCCTTACTCCCCAAGATTATAAAAAGCACCACAAAGATCAAATTAAAACAACCTATAATGAAGCTTGCTTGTTTATGAGACAATCCCCAAAAATCTATTAGCACATGGTGAATGTGGTTTCTGTCCGGAGAAAATGGCCCTCTTTTGTTGGCAATTCTAATGGTGAATACCCGAGCTGTATCAAAAAGCGGAACAATCAAAATACTAATGGCTATTAAGGGAGCATTTTCCAAAAGAAATGGCAATCCTTCATAAGACTCTGGCTTTAGTGCCAAGAACTTCAGGGTCAAAACACTGATTATAAAACCAACAATAAGAGATCCTGTGTCCCCCATAAAGATCTTCTTATCCGAAGACACATTGAATCCAAAGAAGGCCATCAAACATGCATTCATAATTATAGCCGTCAATGCAAAAAAATATTCTTGCGACAAATAGAAAATAGTGGTATAGATAATCATAATCACAATACCAACTATTGAGGCCAGACCGTCTATGCCGTCTATTAGATTGTAAGAGTTTATGATGGTGAGCATAACAAACCCGGCAATTCCCAAATAAAGAAAATACGGGATTTCGTAAATGTTAAGGAAACCATTCAAGGATTCAATGGTAAAACTTTCATTTGCTAACACAAAACTTATGGCAAGAACTTGTGCCATTAGTTTTGCTCCAGGAGTAAGTATTACCAAATCATCCTTGATCCCAACAAAAAAAAGAATAACCAAGCCAGGCATCAAGTAAGTGGCTTCTTCGAAAAGACCTTTTTCGTTTATAAAAAATAAAGCCAACATAATAGTATAGAAAAATGCAACGCCGCCCATGGTAGGTGTCCTCGCAAGGTGCGAACTCCTATGATTAGGATCATCCATGAGCCGTTTTTTCTCGACCACCCAGATAATTTTGGGTATGGTAAGGTAAGTCAACAAAAAAGACCCAATAAAGACCAATATGGCGGTTTCTAGGAAATACAATACTCAAGTAAATTATATTTTATCAAATATAACCTTAATCAGGAACTTGGCTAATGATGTTTGCCTTGAAATCCTGGTAGGTTCTTTTAACAGTCGATAAAACCATTCCAGACCGAGTTTTTGGAAGAAGACCGGCGCACGTTTTTTCAGACCCATGTACACGTCAAAGCTGCCTCCCAGGCCCATATACAGTGCAGGATAATGAGACATCAATTCATTCATTAGCAATTCCTGCCTAGGACTACCCATAGCGACATAAACTACATCAGGTTTTTGTTGTTTCAAGTCTTCCACTAATTTTTCTTTATCTCCCTCCTTTAGAAAACCATCTCTATAGCCAGTGACTTTCAATGCTGGATAATCTGATTTTAGCTTGGCGACAGTCTGTTCTATAACATGTTGAGTTGAACCCATCAAATAAATGGATTTGTTTTTATGGTTTTTTTTGATAATGTCCAACCAAAACTCAGCCCCGGCAATCTTAACAGAATCCAATCCTTTTCTTTTCAACGCCCAAACGGCACCCATTCCGTCTGGATATCCAATGTTGCTATTGATGATTTTGTCCAGTACCTTGGACTTCTTGTTCAGCTTCTCGGCATTAAGCGCCACAAGAATTTTCTTTTGATCGTTTATATATTCTAAAAACTGTTTTTTAGATGTAAACGCAAATACCCGTTTCCCATTGATAGGACAACTTTCAATTTGCATAGTTGTATCAGATCATTTGATAGGGAACAAAATTACCACTAATTATTATTTTCCATGGAGTATTAGAAAATCTAAATCTGAGTACGTAGAATACCGATTTTGCTCCACCGTTTTTTCGATAAACCGTTCAAGTTTATTTAAAGAGTACGCTGAAAAAGCCTTAGGATGTCCAATCAACACAAAGTTCCTATTATCTTTAGAGGATTTTGCGTATTTCTTAAATGCGCTTTCTATCAAAGAAGCCTTATAACCATCCACGGAAACGACAGAATAGGACCATGTGGTCAACAAACGTAAAATTTCTTTTTTTGATGAGGACAAGGCAAGTCCATCACCAAAGGGTTTGTCCTGTTTTGCCCTGCCCAATTTCTGTAAGGAGAACTTCCAAAAGAAAAATGGGCTTACACGAATGGAGCTGATGGGTAATTCCAAAAAATGTCCATTCTCATCCGGTTCGGTTAAGTCATCGGAAAAAATGTAGGCGTCTTGAAAAGGTCGAACTTTTCTAAAATCAAAAGCCTGGTTCTGAGAATCGTAAAATCCCTGAGGATAAACCGTGCTATCTATAAATACTTTGTTGGCCTCCAAAGCTTTTTTAATAGGTTCAAATGGCTGAGCGGACCACCCTCCTGCCCTATAAGCCACTGGAGGCTTCCCAGAAATTCTTTGTAGAATTTGGGTATATCTCGTCACAATTTCCATCACCTCGTTATCAGCAAAGTCTTTAAGTTTATACCTTTTGGTGTCAAAAATCCATTTTGCGCCGTTAAAGTATGAGTCTTCCCAGTGAGGGTGCACGTGCAGTTCTATTCCATGTCCTTTGTCCGCCAGAAAGCGTATTTGCGTGCAGATTTTTTCATAATCCCTTTCCAGTTGAGCATGTTTTCCTTTCTGACCTTCCAATTGTGCCAGGTAGCCCACATCAACAAAGCAAGTAAACTTAATTCCATGTCTATCCGCTACTTTTATAAGTGCCTCAGTGGGCTTAATTATACAATTGTCCAGAGTACCGCTTAGACTGCCAAAAAAAAGTTCATAGTCCAATGTAATAAAAATATCCAATGCACCTACATTTTATATCCATTAAGAATCATAAGCGGAAAAGCAAAGAGATAGTAGCAAATCTGCTGTGTACGGGTCATTTTCTTTTTCCACTGAATATCCTTGGAAATAGCAACGCTCTTGTTTGCCTTCATTCTATTCCCCCCAATAATAATTGGCATCTCATAGGATGCTGGTAAAGAAACATGGCTTGTTCCATTATCAAAAATATGGTTATATATCTTTGCAAGCGTCATTTCTGGATTGTCCATAAAATCTTCATATTTGATTTTAATCACCTTACGGTCCACCCAACAAACCATTTGCCCCAAAAAGTTTATTGCGGTATAGTACAGTATCGCTGACAAGGGTGAACGCGAGGTCTGGACCTTTTTCGAAAACGAGTGGATTACACCTCTCACATCCCTTACCACATAGATTCCTTTTGTCCTAATCTGTCGATTTTGTCCAAGAAGCAAATAACGGCTAATATATTTTGAGGAATCCAAGAACCACTTTCCTGGGCTCGAAACCCGAATGGACTGAAATACACTGTTCTGATATTCGAAATATATCTTACTGCTAGATTTGGTCAACAACCACTTGATAGTTTTGGAATGATGCTCCTGCTCTTTGGAAATCTGATTCAATTTTGCGGCCAATTCCACATCCATATCCAGACGTTGCACAACCTCGCCCCAGTATTCACAGTCGAGTATCAACGCTCCGCTAGAGACCGGCTTGTTTTCCGCCACGTATTCATAAAATTGGTTCATTTCCCCCAAAGTCAAAATATCCTTATGGCTGTTCATAACAGTGGCTAAAAGCGTAGTACCGCTTCGACCTGCGCCCAAAAGATATATGCAGTTGATGGAAACTTGTTCTTTCATTAATAGAGGTTTATATATCGGTAAGTCCAGAGCTTACGCTCATCAAACCAAATAGTTCGTTTAGGTGAATACTCAGTGATACTTAATACATGTTGTCAATTGCATTTGATGCTCTATGATAAAATCCATACGGAAGCAGCAGGATCGTTCGATAAGATTGAATTTTGGAGAAAACCAGCCAAGTGGTTCTTTTTTATCTCCAATAACCAATTCTCCTTGGGTAAAGCTATCGTTTTCAATTGTTAACTCCTGACTATCCATCCAAACTTTAAGTATATTTCCAGAATTTTGCACCGTTGCCCGAGGATGAAAATGTAAACGGAAGCCCCCTTTCTGCTCTGTTTCCGAATTTTTTTTTATTATATCAATAATTTTGATTGTGCGATGCGACCTATCCAGCTCAATTCGCCGATTGTGTACAATCCCCAATTCCTCAAATGCATCATGCTCAGCCTGACAAATGGAGTAATCCCGGAAAAATTTGGTTGAAGATTTTGGTGGTCGAGGTTGGGAAATCCAGCTCATCCTATTATTAATCTTGGCGTGGTTGGCTCCATTCACACTAATTGTATTATGGGCATGAATGCCACGAAAATAGTTCCTCCAAAAAATTTGGTTGGAATGGTATTGGTAGGTTCCAGCATCAACAATCATTGGAGCTGTATATTGCTGTAAGGTAAAATGCAACAAATCCGAATGACCGTGCGCAGCTGAAATGGAATCCCCTATCCTGCCAGCATCAAAAGCAATTTTTATTCCATAATTATGGTGATACATGAAGCAATACCCCGATGTTTTAAAAAACGAATCTCCCGGCAATTTATCTGACATCACCGCCCTAAATTTGTTCCCAAATAGCAAATAGTTCCTGAAATCCATGACTCCGTCATTTCTGTAACTAGTGCCAAATAGGTAATTGCATGACATCAACTGCGACCTATATAACGAAAAATTTGGTTGGAAATAGGGGTTAATGACAAACCCTTCGTCGTTATCGCCAAAAACTGTACTGTAGTCATGGTAATCCACATGTTCCAAAAATCGGTACATGCTTTTGAGCTTTTTTTCAATATGGGATGGGACTTCGTTCCCAGAGGCTTTTGTGAAGAGAAATGCAATCAATACTTGATCCGAAACTTCCGCATGATATCTGGTACATAGTTCCATGTGCACCCCATCATCATTAATCTGTGCATGAATTTGGCCATAAAGCATCTTGATCCACTTGTTCCTTTCTGAAATTTTGACATTACAGTAACAGGAGATTACTACGAGTCCCATTAATTCAGCCATGAGATGATTGTTGGCTGAAGAAAAGAGCGACAAGTGATTTTTTAAAAACTCATAATTAAACGTCAATTGGGTTAGAATGGCACTCTCGGTTGTAGGTCTAAGGGCATTGAATCCTGCAAGGATCATGAGGGCATATACTAAGTTTACGCTTCGAATTCCAACCTCAATGCCCGAGGTCCATTGTATGGATTTCAAATATGGGTTTTGGTCTATCCAATCAAAGAGTATCTGTTCCAATACTTGATCGTAACGTGCTTTCGGATCACTTATATGTTTAAATGCCAGAAAAGGAAGAAAGTGGAATCGGGAAGGTTCGGATACAATCTTTATATCTCCAAAAGTGTTGAAATCCTGTCGCTTAATTTTCCCGTAGTACTTTATTGGCGAGCATACCCCATGCTTCAAGTCCGCCCTCCAACTATCCACTTCAAGGACATTGATACTTACATCAAAAAAATCGTAAGTAGCAGTAAATGGGGCTTCCTTGAATAGTTCTTCTATTTGGCCAATTTCATATTTTGGCGCAAAAAAATGTTTGTTTACGCTTAGCAGGTTTGGGGACCTTGTGCTCTGTAGGCGCCCGAAAATCAATTTTTGTGCAAGCTGGGGTATTCTATGGATTAGAATTTCCTTCAATCCCATAAGTTTAAGCCTGTTGTAGTGCCAAATGATTTTCTTTAACATTAGAATTAAACAAATATTTCTTTGAACTGTTGAACAACATATTCTTTTGAGAAAGATTTTTGAATCAACTTTTTTGGTGAATATACTTCTTGGTTGGCCATAAATCTATCAAAAGCGGCCACGTAATCCTCGGTAATGGAAGGATCGTATTTCTCACCGGAAACATTTGAAACAATTATTTCCTTCAAAGCAAAATCGTCCGGGCCAATTACCGGAACATTACAGCTCATCGCCTCCAAGGCAACCAGCCCCAAACTTTCACTCTTGGTCGGAAAAAACAGAACATCAATCAATGCATAAAAATAAGGCATATCCACTTTCTTGAAAGTTTTATGAACAACAACATTGGCCTTTGAGATTATCTTAGAAATGTATTTTTGCCTGTGTTTGCCATAGTCAATAATATGGAACTGATAATCATTGGTTTTGTACATTTCCATCAAACGCAACAACTCCTCAACACCCTTATTGTAATCGATTCCCGATGCAAAACCTATATGTAATGGCTTGCCTAGGTTGGACTTGGTTTTATAATGAGCGCTAAAGAGTGTGGTGTCAATCCCTCCACTAGGGGAAACATGGAATTTAGAAGACCCCAGTTTAGGAATCCGCCGAATCACCTGTTTCCTAAAATACTCCGAGGGAACAATATAACTATATTTTGGAGACAAAAAGCGATATGCGATAGAGTTCATCAATTTTGCAAACCCGCCTGTTGGGACGATATCGCCTCCATGAAAATTGATGACCACATTTTTCATTTTCCCCAGTTTTCCCATCAAGCCAATAAATACATTGGGGAAATGATGAATATAAACATAGTCGTAGTTATCATATGCTTTGAACGAACTTAATTTGACATAAAACTTCAAATAGGATGATAGCTTTTGTGCTCGAGTGGTGTATCTAGAATCTAGAACTATTCGTTCTACATCCAAATCCGCTGCAATGAGACGTTGTTCAATAGTCCAGACATAGTTGCCCCTTTTGGGAAACAATTCAGTTGGGTATGCATTGTTTATGAGCAAAACTTTCTTAGTTGACTGTTCACTCATTTTTCCTGAAAACGCTACTATTGGATACTAGAAACAAAACCATCAAAAAACTTAGGATAACTATTCCCTTGTTGCGCGCAAGGTAAGATTCTGCAAGACAAGAAAGGTAAAAAATCAGAAAGGAAAATAGCAAAAACCATTGTTTTTCTTTCCAAGTAATATATATAGTCACCACAATCATAAACAAGAAAAGAAAAAGCCCGAACAATCCATTCACACTTAGGTAATTCAAGTATTGGTTGTGTGAATTGTAAAGATACTTGTAAGCCGCAACGTGATTTAGCTCGCGATACTTATCGAGTCGCTCATATCGTATCCTATCTGGCCCTACACCAAACACTGGTGATTCCAAAAAAACATCCCATGATGCCCTATTGAGCTTAACCCTATTCTCAACATCACTGTTTCCAGAACCCAAATAGATTCTTCTTACCGCATAGGAATCCCGATTCATCCAGAGCAAGCAAATAAGAACGCCAAATACAATCAACAATTGGGGCTTGAAGTGCTCTTTTATAATAGCCACGGCCACAAGGCCTCCCAAAAAAAGCACCAGTGGAGTACGGGCAAACAACATTACATTATAAAAAATAGAGAATAGAATCAAAACGTTGAGGATGGTTTTGGGAATTTTTACGCTTTTGTAATGATAGATAACCCCTAATATGGCTATGGAAAGCAATACAGAAAAATATGAGTGGTGTACATCTACATAATCCGAAAGATATGTGGAGGCACGCATGGCTCCTAAAGATGAAGAAAGCGTGTTGAAATTATTTTTCGCCAAAAAGCTTATCGTTGAAATAATTTCCAGCGATACCAACCCCAAGAACAATGAGGTGATTATGGAAACATTTAAGTTTTTGATATTTCTATAATCCGTTGTACAAAATATGGGTAACACCAAGAAGGTGATGTTCTTCTCAAGTTCCTTTAGCCCATAGTATTGAAAGCCAAACCGCAATAAGGCCACCAACGCTATCAAAACCGGAATCGCTCCAAAAAGAATTGCCTTGGTTTCAATCTTTTTATCTAGAATCTTATTACGCTCAAGCACGGAAGCAATGGCATACAGCACCAACAATGTTGAGGTTGCCAGCATGGGGTACATCAAGCAAAAAACATATCCAAGAAAAAACAGGTTTCTAAAACCATATGTTGCAATAAAAGATCTGAGATACGATTTCATTGAGGCAAAGGATAGTTCTCCGTTAAGGTCAAATTCATCAATAAATCTTGTTCCTTCTTATCCAAAAGTTCATTGAACAGGTAAAACTGATTTATCTGGCCTTTAAAAAAATATTTGTTCACCGAATTGTCAGTGGCGTAGCCCATTCGAAGAGCTACCGGCCCCTCGGGAGTGCCTGCCTCCAAGACCTGCTCAAAATATGACTCTCCATCTACCATTACATTTATGGTGCGTGTGGCCGGCGTGTAGGTGCAGGAAACAAAATATTTCTCATTGGGGTTTAAATGAGGAAGGTCAAGAAAGCTTTTTGAAAAGTAATTGCCAAATTCATTATGAATTTTTCTATAATCCCTTTTTCCAGATAGTAGTGATATTCTTTCTTTGGAAACCAACAAAGTAATGAAACTGTTTTTCAGTCCCGAAAATCCCCTTTCGTGCAATGTAACCAAGATCCCATTTCGGGAATTGTTCCTGGATTGAAGCCAAAAGGTAAGGGTAAATCCTTGTTTTCCAATATTAAGTTCCGTTGTTTTCTTTTTTGGGCTGGGATCCTGCACGTGTTCGGTTTTAAAACCTAGCTGTTTACTAGTCATAAATGTTTCAAGATTATTCTGCTTTTGCACACATCCCAAATCCAAAAGGAGAATCATTATTAATATTAATGTACGCATAATCAATTCGGAGACTTTATTTGTAAAAATCCAAGAAAGGGCCATAGCAATACTAATGTGAATAATGCCAACAAAAAAGTGGGGGAAAATGGAGCTCCACCATGCACCCAAGTTATCTCAAACGAAATGAAAAAGAGGTAAACAGTATGTGCATAAAGTAAATTTCGTCCCTTGAGATCAAGGAAAAAGTTGAAAATACCTAAAAGTAAGCCTAAAAAACAAATGCCCACTACTCCAAAATCAATATAGAACGGGCTAAGTATAGTTCCCGTTTTGGTGTTCTCGGTGGCAGCACTTATAAGGTTATTGTATATTTTGCCATAATTTCTTTGTTCTCCCGGGAGCACAGTCGATACATGTTCCAAAAAATACTTCCCTCCACCATAGTTATTTCCGATATTGTTCCGTATTTGTTGGAAAATTTGAGGTCCTTCCCTAACGGTATGGATTATTGGAGAGACCAAAAAATAGGTCCTTGAAAGCTCTTCATTGTCCATGATCTCGTAGTATTCTTCCAGGCCAAACCTATTCACATCCCTATAGAGCTTAATCAGATTGGCAGCAAAGAACAACAACAAGAATATTAGAAGAATTTTCTTGACATTTCTTTTAAAATAGGCAGTTCTGGTAGTGTTGAAGAAAAGAACTATCAAAATAAAAAAGATGGATGTCCTATAGCCAGAAAGGACTGCCAATACCAAAAACACACCCAATATGAGCTTATTGCGCGTTTTATAACTCAAAATCATTTTGTAGTAAGCAAAAAACATGGATATTATAAAGATTAACCTGAACAGCGGCTCACTTCCCTTCCTTGATTCTGAATCTCCCAGCAACGGAATCCCTCCGATTAGGTGCCAGTCAATTGCAACACTTACAAAGCCGGCAATCACGATTAAATCCAACAATAATGTAGTGGCACCAAAGTTGAACGGTCCGGATATCGATTTTGTTGTCGCTTTATGTATAGTTGACATTTTTAGGATAGTATAAGAAAGCATCATAAAAAAGACGAACAACATGAAATAAAGTTCATTATAGAAGTCAACAAACTCCCCCCTTCTAATAAAGTTTATGCCGCCGAAAAACCCATATCCCAAAGTGATAATGGGAATGAAAAGGTACGGTTTGAACAAATGCATCCGAAGCAAGCAGAGAATCCATAAGATGTTCATGAAAATCAGGACTTGTCCCACAATTTTAAGATCAATGGATGCTTCAAAAAAAACTAGCCCATAAAACAACAATATGCTACATAAAAGTGCACTTGTAATCGATAAAATCTTAAAACTGGTTTTGTCAATGGTCATTTAAAGCTGTAATACGTTTTCAACTTTAGCTTTTTCCTAATATATAGCATCCCAAGGACATTCCATAATACCATGCCGAGAGCATTCGCAATTGCAACTCCAACCGTTTCATAAAAAACAACCAGAATAAGGCTCAATGCAACGTTCACGAATAATGCAATTGCAATGAATCGCTGCAGTTTTCTTTGCTTCCCCGTCATCTGCATAATGGGTCCAACAGGTCCCGTAACCACGTTGGTCAATTGAGCTAACAAAAGGATGCGAAGGACGTGCTTACCTGCAACATATTCCTCGCCAAAGAAGCTTAAAAAGAATTCGGGGAAGCAAAAAATAGCCAAAAACATGGGAATCCCGGAGAGGAACATAATTTTTGAGGAATACGATATGGTCTCCTCGAGCTGCATCCGATCTTTGCTATTGTAGAAAGCTGCAATCTTTGGGGTCGCAATTGTAGCAATGGCATTGTATACAAAAGATACCATAGTGGCCAGTTTAATGGCCGTGCTATATACCCCAATATTAGACATAGAAACATAAAACCCTAAAACAAACACATCGCTCCAACCCATTATCATGACAATGGCCGATGAGACCATCATAGGGTAGGATTCCAGAACCATGAACCTTATTGTAAATTGTGACTCAACCTCATTGCCCCTGTGTCTGAGTTCTACGCCAATATGAGTGATTATGCTGAAAGCCGCCAAAAACAATCCCATTAGGTATGCAAGTATTGGTGCTTCGTTAAATAACCCCCCTGCCAGAAAAAATGCAGTGACAAATAGCAGTGGAAGTAAAAATTTAAGAAAATGAAAGTAAATTCCAAAAATTTTAATACGCCGTTCCCCCCTAAAAAAGCTTCCCGAAACATCCAATAGAGCCAAAAATGGTATCGCCATGGAGGCATATTCAATACTTTCCTTGAGGTCTGGCTTGTCGTACATCCAGGCAATTGCCCCTGCCAATAGATAAATGGTGCCTCCGACCAGTACAGAACTTATACTGACCAATTTTATCGATTTGAGATAGACACCCTTCTTCTGGTCAAGTGTAGATGCGTTGGCAATCCACTTCACCAATGCAGTCTCAATGCCAAATTTTGCAACCATAGCGCCTACTGACAAAAACAAGAAAGCAATTGAGAATATTCCTTGAATCTTGGGTCCGAACTTGTTAGCTACGACCCACACAAATAGAAATCCTGCTCCATAGCCGATTACCCGTATAAGAAATACCCCGGCGCCTTTGTTGAGAATCTCGCTTTTATTTGAGGTTCCCATTGTCATCCATCAAGATACTTTCATCGGTTAACCGCATTACCAAAGTTTCCAATTAAACTACCATCCCCGCCGCAACGGTCTCGTTGGTCGCATCATCAACCAAAACAACACTTCCCGTGGTCCTGTTTTCGCGGTAGTTGTCTACAAGTAACGGTTTGGTAGTTCTGATTTTAACCTTGCAGATATCATTCATTCCAATTTCAATAGCCTCAGAACTTCGATTCAAGGTGTTGATGTCTATTTTATAGACAATCTGCTTAATCATCGCCTTTTGGTCGTTTGAAGTATGCTTGATGGTATATTTGGCCCCTGGTTTGGCCGGACTGTTGTTCAACCAACACAGCATGACCTCGATATCTTGTAAAGCTTCAGGTTTGTTGTTCGAACGAACAATCATATCTCCTCTACTGATATCAATATCATCCTCCAAAGTAATTGAAACCGACATGGGTGCAAACGCTTCCTCGACCTCACCTGAAAAGGTATCTATGGTCTTGATTTTAGAAGTAAATCCTGAAGGCATCACGGTAATCTCATCGCCCTTTCGAAAAACTCCACCAGCCACTCTTCCGGCATAGCCTCTGTAATCCCTAAATTCTTCGCTTTGGGGTCTCAGAATCGTTTGTACGGGAAATCTAGCGTCCACTTTATTAATGTCACTACTAATGTGCATGGTCTCGAGGGTGTGCAACAGTGGAGCACCTTGATACCAGGTCATATTATCGGAACGGTTGACAACGTTATCTCCAAGCAGGGCACTTATGGGTATAAAGCGGACATCCCTGACGAGCATTTTTGAAGAAAACTCCTCAAACTGACCAATTACCTTGTTATAAGCTTCTTCAGAGAAATCCACAAGGTCCATTTTGTTGATACATACAATCACATGGGGAATCTGCAACAATGATGCAATAAATGCGTGCCTTTTTGTTTGTTCAATAACACCATGCCTGGCATCTACCAAAATGATAGCAGCATTCGCAGTGGAGGCGCCGGTCACCATGTTTCGGGTATATTGAATATGCCCCGGGGTATCCGCTATTATGAACTTGCGCTTGGGGGTGGTGAAGTAGCGGTAGGCCACATCTATGGTAATTCCCTGTTCCCGTTCGTCACGCAGACCATCTGTAAATAAAGCCAAATCCACACCAACATGCCCTTTCTGCTTACTGGTATTTTCAATGGCCTCCAACTGATCCTCAAAAATAGATTTGGAGTCATAGAGCAATCTCCCTATCAAGGTGCTTTTCCCATCATCAACACTACCGGCCGTAGTAAAACGTAAAAGTTGATTATTGTCCAACATAAATTTCTAAAAATATCCTTGTTTTTTTCTGTCTTCCATTGCCGTTTCCGAACGTTTGTCATCAGTTCTGTTGCCCCGTTCGGTCTGTCTCATCGCAGAGACTTCCTGGGCAATTTTTTCAACTGTGTCTGCATCCGACTCTATTCCCCCAGTAATGGTAATATCCCCGAGCGTCCTAAAACGTATTTTTTTCTTGAATATCTCTTCCCCTTCTTCCAGTTTTAGAAACTCGGAATTTGGAATCCAGGAGTTGTTGCGCCAAACCACTTCACGCTCATGTGCGAAATACAATGAGGGTATCTCGATCTTTTCCCGCTTAATGTAATTCCATACATCCATTTCGGTCCAATTACTAATTGGAAATACACGGAAATGCTCTCCCTCAAAATGCTTTCCGTTGAAGATGTTCCATAGTTCTGGTCGCTGGTTCTTTGGATCCCATTGTCCAAAGTCATCCCTGTGCGAGAAAAACCGTTCCTTGGCACGTGCCTTTTCCTCGTCTCTTCTCCCCCCACCGATTGCACAATCCACTTTGTGGTTTTCTATGGCATCCAGCAAAGTTGTAATTTGAAGTGCGTTTCTAGTTGCGTTTTTGCCTTTTTCCTCGGCCACTCTTCCTTGGTCTATGGATTCTTGAACAGAGCCGACAATAAGTCTAACGCCCAGGTCTTCAATAAGGTCATCCCTGAACTTTATAGTCTCAGGGAAGTTATGCCCTGTGTCCACGTGCATCAATGCGAAAGGAATCTTACTGGGATAAAAAGCCTTACGCGCCAGATGCGTGACAACAATGGAATCTTTACCTCCGGAAAATAGTATTACTGGGTTCTGAAACTGGGCCCAGACTTCGCGGAGGACAAATATGGCCTCCGATTCAAGTTCATCCAAATAGTTCAAATAATACTTGCTCACTTCAACAGTAATTTAGGTTGAATCAATTCATATATCTTTTTGATGGACTCCTCTATGGAATCTTTCTCCGTCAAAACAATATCAGGGTGCAAAGGTACTTCATAAGGACTGGATATCCCTGTCATATCCTTTATTTCTCCTTTCCTTGCTTTTTCATATAGGCCTTTCACATCTCTTCTTTCACATTCCTCCAAACTGGTATTCACAAAAACCTCAACATAGTTCTCCTTGCCCACAATATTTTTTATTACACTCCGGTCTTTCTCATAAGGAGCCACAAAAGCTGCCAGAACTACAATTCCAACATCCACAAAAAGATTGGCCAATTCTCCAATTCTTCGATTGTTCTCCGATCGGTCCTCGGGAGAAAAACTCAAGTCTTTATTTAGTCCGCTTCGCACATTGTCCCCATCCAAAATATAAGTCTTGATGTTGTGCTCGAACAATTTTTGCTCCAACGCATTGGCAATTGTTGATTTTCCCGATCCGGAAAGTCCAGTAAAGAAAATTAGAAAGGAGCTGTGCCCATTGACCTTTCTCCGTTCTTTTATCCCTAATTTATAATCATATTTTATGATGTTCTCCTCCATCTTTTTGCTCTGTTTCTAATGTCAAGTCCATAGTTGATTCGATACCACGCCCTTTCATGATAATAGTACAGCACCATTTTGGTGATAACTTCCGCCAAGCCTATCTTCAATCCGGTCCAAGGGTTTCCGGAAATAATCCAGGACAGGATTATTGTATCCAGGGTCCCCAAGGCCCTCCAAGTAATCGTTTTAAGGATGTGTCGCCTCCTGCTATCCCCAATGCCTATTTTTATCCATGCCCGCTCATGGAGATAATAGAGCACCATTTTGGTAATGACTTCGGCCACTCCTATTTTTAGACCTGTGAACGGATTACCGGTAATTATCCAGGACAAAACAATGGTGTCCAAAGTGCCCACCACCCTCCATGTTACGGTTTTTGCCAAGTGCCTTTTATATGATACTTTTTGTGGCATTTAATGAACTAAAAAGAAAGGGTTGAGTAAATTTTCTTTGTTGTAAGTGAGTTCGTTTTTGGTTTCCCAGTTTTCGACCTTATATCCTAAGGCCTTGCAAATGGCATGGCCCGCGGCCGTATCCCATTCCATTGTTGGCGCAAATCTTGGGTATACATCGGCTTTGCCCTCAGCGACAAGGCAAAATTTGAACGAACTGCCTTTTGATACTATGGATACTTCTTTTTGTTTTTTTTGCAAATCTCTAATGAATTCTTCCGTTTTATCATTCATATGGGAACGACTTCCAACCACGCGCACAACATTATTTGTTACGTTCTTGGCCGAGATTTGGTTTTCAGATGAAAAAAGATTTTCCGGCAATTCCTCAATCTTGTCCACAATCACTTTATAACTGGCTCTTTCTTTCACATTTGCAAAGTATAATTCCTTAGTGACCGGTGCGTAAATGACCCCTAAAATCGGCTCCCCTTTGCTAATTAAAGCGATATTTACAGTAAACTCTCCATTTTTTTTGATAAACTCCTTTGTTCCGTCCAAAGGGTCGACCATCCAACAGAGTTCCCAATTTTTTCTGACATGATACTCAATTGTTTTATTCTCTTCGCTGATTATGGGCATCTGTGTCTTTTTTAAATATGAAAGTATAACCTCATTTGCATCCTTATCGGCCTTTGTCAAAGGTGAATCATCCTTTTTATGGACCGTTTCAAAATCAGAGGAATCATATACTTTCAAAATGGCCTTTCCTGCATCAATGGAGGCGCGAATAGCTATTTCGAGGTTTTTGGTCAGGTCATTGTGTGTAATCTCTTGATTCATGGTTCTTGCGCGTTATTTGATCTTATCTCTCTTTTTCCATATTGTCCTTGGCCGAAACTATAATTCGATTCTTTGGTATTTTCCAATTAATTCCAAGCGACTCGTCATTATAAATGATGCTCCCCTCCGAATCTTTGCTATAATAGTTGTCACATTTATAGAATACTGATGCTGTTTTGCTCAAGGTCAAGAATCCGTGTGCAAATACCCTGGGAACAAACAACTGTTTTTTATTTTCACTACTCAGTTCTATCGAGATATGCTGACCATAGGTGTCCGAATCCTTGCGCAAATCAACTACAACATCCTGAATCCTTCCCTCCAACACTGAAACCAATTTAGCCTGGGCATGCTCTCCTTTTTGATAGTGAAGCCCTCGCAATACTCCCTTTTTGGAGAAAGAAATATTGTCCTGAACAAAGTTTACATCCATCCCTATGGCTTTTGAAAAGTCTCTTTGATTGAAGCTCTCAAAAAAATACCCTCTTTCATCATGATGGATTTCTGGCTCAAGGATAAAACACCCTTTCAATTTGGTTTCAGTGGCCTTGATCATACCTCTTTGTTCAAAATACCCAATAGTTTGTTGCCATAACCGCTCTTTGTCAGTGGTTGGGCCAGCTCAATAAACTCTGTTTTCGAGATATATCCCATTTCAAAAGCGGCCAGCTCCAAAGACCCTATTACCAATCCTTGTCTTTCCTCGATTACCTCCACAAACTGTGAGGCCTGCATCAATGCTTGAAATGTCCCCGTGTCGAGCCAAGCGGTTCCCCTGTCCAAAATGCTTACATTGAGCTTTCCTTTTTTGAGGTATTCTTTATTGACATCGGTGATTTCCAATTCTCCTCTGGAACTGGGTTGAATGGTCTTGGCAATGGAGACAACCTCATTGTCATAAAAATAAATCCCAGGCACCACATAATTGGATTTTGGAACTTTGGGTTTTTCTTCAATACTGATGACCTTCCCACTTTCATCAAATTCCACGACACCATAGCGCTGAGGGTCGTTCACCCTATAGGCATATATTATTCCTCCATCGGGGTTGTTGTTGGATTGCAAAAGCTTTGCAAGCCCCGCCCCGTAAAAAACGTTATCCCCAAGAATCAGGGCCACTTTATCATTACCTATGAATTCTTCTCCGATAACAAATGCTTCGGCCAATCCTTTGGGTGCATCTTGAACCGCATATGAAAAAGAGCAGCCACATTTTTTCCCATCCCCCAACAGTTCTTGAAAGAGTGGAAGGTCTTTTGGTGTAGAGATAATCAATATTTCCTGAATGCCCGCATACATTAGGGTGGACAAAGGATAATAGACCATCGGCTTGTCATAAATAGGCATTAACTGCTTGCTTACCGAAAGGGTAAGTGGGTGCAGCCTGCTGCCTGTTCCCCCTGCTAAAACAATTCCTTTCATTTGCCCAGTTGGTGATATTGTTTACTATAATATTCCCTATATCCTCCTGTAGTTACGTTGCTCAGCCATTCTTGGTTTTCCAAGTACCAGTCAATGGTCTTTTCCAGGCCCTGTTCGAAAGTCACCGAGGGTTTCCACCCCAATTCCCTGTTTATTTTGGATGCATCAATCGCGTATCTAAGATCATGTCCTGGGCGATTTTTTGTAAAAGTGATAAGCTTTTCAGCTGTTCCCTTGTTTCTGCCCAACTTTTTGTCCATCAGGCCACATAGTAGCTTAACAAGTTCAATGTTTTTCCACTCGTTAAAACCTCCAATGTTGTAGGTTTCGCCTTTTCTCCCCTCATGAAAGACCAAATCTATGGCCACAGCATGGTCCTTCACATACAACCAGTCCCTTGTATAATTCCCATCTCCGTAAACGGGTAAGGGTTTGTTATTGACGATGTTGTTGATGAACAAGGGAATCAACTTTTCCGGAAACTGATTGGGTCCATAATTATTGGAACAATTGGAAATCACATAAGGGAGACCATATGTCTCACCGTAGGCTCTTACAAAATGGTCCGCGCCCGCCTTGGAAGCTGAATAAGGTGAGTTTGGGCAGTAGGGGGTTGTTTCGGCGAAAAGCCCTGTTTCTCCTAAAGTACCATAAACCTCATCGGTGCTGATATGATAAAAAACGAAATCTTTATTGTGCTTGATTAAATCCAAAGAGGCATTGAGCAAATTCACGGTGCCAAAAATATTTGTTTTGACAAAAGATAACGGATCCGTTATTGAACGATCTACATGGGATTCCGCGGCCAAATGGATGACCCCGTCGAAATTTATAGTGGCGAACAGCTTCGAAATGAAACGGGTATCGGTAATATCTCCTTTTACAAAGGAATAGTTTGATACCCCCTCAATGTCTTTTAAATTCTCCAAATTGCCTGCGTAGGTGAGCGCATCCAAATTATAGATATGATATTGCGGATAAGATCTTACAAAGCGCCTTACCGTATGAGAGCCTATAAAACCTGCTCCCCCTGTGATCAACATTTTTTTTTGGATGTGCTTTCCCATGAAGCTTTTCAGAACTAATCAGTGGGTTACATTAATCTTTTTATGCAATTTTCTATGCAAGAACACTGTTCTTTGGTCTTTTGGCAAAGGTACGATAATTCCTGTCCAGGATTAGTTCAACGGTTTCCTCCAGGCCATGGTCCCTCAAAATCTTCTTTGCAAAACCATGCCATGACATGGCTTCCCCGTCGCAGAAGTGATATGTTCCGAAAGGCTTTTTCCCAAAAACCATTCCTTCCAAAATAAACTTGGAAAGGTTCATGGTATCCGTAGGACATCCTATTTGTAAATCCGTTACACGGAGTTCTTCCCCGGCCATCGCCTTTTTTAAGATGGTTCGACAAAAATTATGTCCATGTTTTTTGCTGTAAAGCCAAGAGGTGCGTATAATGTAATGCTCCGGTAGTAGTGCCCGTATATGTTCTTCCCCCTTTAACTTGGATTTGCCATATTCGTTAATAGGATTGGTCTTATCGTGAATGGTATATGCCCCCTTTTTCTCGCCGTCAAAAACATAGTCGGTGGATATATGGACCAAAATGGTTTTATGTTTCATGCAGGCCATCGCGAGGTTCTTGACCCCTTCAGCATTGACTTTATATGCCTTTTCCGGTGTCTTTTCTGCCTGTTCAACATTGGTATAACCTGCGCAGTTTATACAATAATTATATTTCCTTTCTTTAAAAATGCGGTCTAAGCTTTGTTTGTCCGTGATATCAAGATTTTCATGGTCGAAGAAATCAAAAACCACGTTTTTCCCATCCAGCACGAATTCTTGTAAGGTTCGTCCCAACTGTCCATTAGATCCAGTAACGATTGCCCTTTCCATCAAAGTATGGTTAGTGAGCTTTTTTCTCTATTTGACTGCTCTTTTTGTTTAGATACTTTAAAAATGATAGAAGAAAAAACAGTGAAATAAGAAGGGTAGGAATAAAAACAATCTTTTTTCCGAACAGGGGCTTGGAAGTCTTGTGTGGTTTTCCAAAATTGACAATGCTCAATGGCGTGGTTTTGGACTTAAGTTCTATTCTCTCCAGCTGTATCTCACCTATCATTCGGTTTTTTAAACCCAACAAAGAGCCAATGTTCAAGCGATCTTCGTTATCAAATACTATTTTGCCAATATCGGTTCCTTGTTGTTCCCTGTTCAATTTTTTGGAATAGTTTGCTATCAGCGTATCTATCTGCGCTATGGAACGCTCATTTCTCTCGATGGTTTCCAATGAGTTCATTGTTTGCACTGCAATCAAATCATTGAAATAGCCGTTGGAATTAATGTATTCCATCATCTTTTTTGCCATTTCATTTCCTTTGTCACCCTTGAATGAGAAACTAATTCTATGGTGCAATTCTGTGTTCTTCAATACTTCTTGACGCAATACGTCAGCAATCAAATCGGTGCCCTCAAACTTTTGAAGCACCTGCAAATATTCCAGCTCCTTATCGGTGTTCTTTACATCATCCTTAACGGGCTCAATGGAAATTTGGAATCCTTTCGTATCATCGATGGCAATTCCCATTTCATTGAAGAAGGTCTCGTTTCTGTCCTTTAGGTTGGCATCTATTTCCTCGACCACATCATACAAATAGTCCTTGCTTTCCAAATTGGGTTTTACTATTACATCTATCTGCTTTTTGTCCTCCGTGATAAATTTCAGGCCGAAGCCGATAAGGGCACCGATAACAGCCAAGCTGATTAGGATAATTGCATTGTTCTTTAAGTACAAAAAAACTAGCAAGAAGAAATTTCCGAGCTTATTGAACCCTTTTCCAATCATTTGAAATAGTTGCCCTAGGTCTATTTCATCCGATGTGTTCTGATTTACTGGTTGGTCTGCCATATTATGAATTAAATATTTGTTTTAGAATGCGGTCCGTGATCAAATAAGTGGGTTTTACCCCTGTGGTTCCCAATCCACCGGAGGCCAAAGTGCTGCCGGTTTCCAAGGGATTGTCCGATGCGTAGTAGGCATACCGTACCTTCACATCCTTTTTAATGCTTTTCCTAATTTTTGAGGCGGATTGTATTGCCTTTTGATAGTGCACACCCTCCATTTCCAAACCTATCACGTTCCATGTGGACTCGTTAAAAAATCGGAGGATATCCTTATTCTGCAAGGAGGTCCCCAAAACCGTTACCATAGTCCCTTCCATAACCTTCAACCCGTTGCCCTCAAAATCTTTGGCGCTCAGCTCATTATGGAATGGGTAATTGTCCGCAGTGCCTTCAAAAATATGGGCCGATGGAATCATCAAATCTCCTTTGCCTCCTTCCAAAATACCGGCCTTTCCCATAATGGAAATGGAATGTACGTTCAAAAACTTTTTCTCCCCGTTTTCTTCCATCGGTTTCAAGAGCTCATCAATGGTCTCATAGGCCTGCTCGCCAAAAGCATAGTCCATAACAAAGATAACGGGTTTTTCCTCATCAGAAACGCCCTCTTGGAGTTCGTAGCAGCAGGTTTCTTGACCAAATTTTGAGGTATCGAAAATCTGCACATCGATATTGGCCCCGGTTCTATCATCGATAAAAATCATGCCGTTCTTTTCGCCAACGGCCTTGATCTTTTCCCGAAGGCCCTCATTTTTGGCTGAACTCAGGGCTTCAAAAATCTCTAGGGATTTTGCACTTGGAAATTCCTTTGCCAGAGTCTTCTTGGCAAAGAGCGAGTTCATCACACTGTGCATGTTGGCACTTATGATGTGGATCGGTCTATCCAACAGTTTCTTTTCCGAAAGGGTCTTCTTTATTTTATATGCCCAGCGCTCCCCGTGGATGTGGTGCCCCAATCTTTCCCGCAATATGGGACTGAAGGTAATGGTGCGCTTATCGCCCGTGGTCTCCTCTTCTAAGGCCAATTTGCCAAGCCAATGGATTATTTGAAGAAATCTATCCGGGTTGTTGGGTTTTCCCAGTTTTTGTTGCATTTCAACAATTTCATCAAAGGTCCTGCCCAAAATGTTGGCGGCATGAATCATGGCCACTTCCCTTTCGGCGGCATTTTTTTTCTTCTGATTTAAGAATTGGGTCAATTTTTCCCAATCCCTAATTGTGGCGTTGCCATCCTCTACCAAAACCCTTTTACTGATCTTCCCGGATTCAATGAACAGAAACGTAAGGTGGGTAAGGATATCATAAATGTCGCTTCGTCCCCTGGTAATCTCAATGTTCATCTGCTCCCCGTCAATGCGATAGCAATTTCTTCTTCTTTTTGGAGGGATAATGGGCTTTAAGTGTGACTTGGAAAAGCCTTCGTCCGAAGTAAGGTTGATGAATCGGCATTCCTCGATGCCCTCTGGCAAACGTTCCAGCACATAGATCAAACCGTTAAGTTCCGCTCTTTGCTCTGCAACCGACCCGTAAATCTCAGGTCTTAACACCAAAAGGGCGTCCCTTAGGGCGTTGCCCGACACTCCGGATGGTTTGTAGAATCCCCTGTTCAGCAAATGCCTCATGGTGATGTACAAACGTTCAATGGCGTTGGTGGATTCCTGTGCCCTTGTGGGCTGTTTAATTTCTGATACCATACTAACTTCGCGCAAAAATACACGATTTCCAAAGAAAGAGGAACTATTTGGTTGTATCTAAATTTTGAAGGGCTGGAGGCCATCTGCCACTTTACGGTCATTGGCAAGGCGTTGTACCTTGTTCTGCCCTCCCAATTTCCCTATGGTCTTCATGTATTCCTGAAATCCTCCTGGTTTTATCTCGGTAATTTTCAGGGGTTGCAAAATATTTCCTGCGATGAGGTCGTAATAATAGCTGTTTTGTTTCTGCATGCTTTGTTCCATCAATTCAGAAAACAACTTGGGATTGGAAGGCGGCCTTTCAAACTCGATGAGCCACTCGTGGTAGGGCAATTCTCCGTCCTCAGGGCTGGTCTGCGGAGCAACGGTAAACTCATTTACCAGGGCATCTGTCCTTTCCACTGCCATTTGCAGTGCCTCTTCCACTTCCTTTGCGATCACGTGCTCCCCAAAGGCTGAAATGAAGTGTTTGATTCTTCCCGAAACAATCACGCGGTAGGGTTCCATGGAAACAAACCGAACGGTATCTCCCAGGTTATATGCCCACAGTCCTGCATTGCTCGATATGACCATGGCGTAGTCCACATCCTGTTTTACATCGGCAATCGTCAGTCTTCTTGGGTTTTCATCAAAAAATTCATCCGCTTTTATGAACTCGTAAAAAATACCAGAGTTCAATAAGAGCAACATACCCTGCTCATTTTGCGAGTCTTGGTAGGCAAAAAAGCCTTCGCTGGCCGGAAAGAGCTCAATACTGTCCACCTTTCGGCCTATAAGGTTTTCAAATTTTGCCCTGTACGGTTCATAGTTGACCCCTCCGTAGATAAAAAGTTGAAACTTCTTGAAAAGTTGTCCCACTTTCTGGCCCGTGGTCGTGTGGAGTTTTTCAAAATACATCTGAACCCAGGATGGAATCCCAGCTATGACCGTCATGTTCTGGTCCTTGGTTTCCTCAACGATCTTATCCACCTTGGTCTCCCAGTCCTCAATGCAATTGGTCTCCCAGCTGGGAAGCCTATTTTTTTGAAGGTAATTGGGCACATAATGCGCCGAAATTCCAGAAAGCCTTCCGAGTTTGATTCCTCCCTTTTCTTCCAAAACGGGACTCCCTTGCAGGAAAATCATCTTTCCATCCACAAAATCCGCATTCCCGGTTTCATGGATATAGCTTAGAATGGCATTGCGTGAAGCTTCAACCTGGTGTTTGATGGACGCCTTGGTAATTGGAATATATTTGGCGCCTGAGGTGGTGCCCGAGGTTTTGGCGAAATACATGGGCCTTCCAGGCCAGAGTATATCCTTTTCACCATCAATAATTTGTTGGATATAATCCTTCAACTCCTCGTAATCCCTTACTGGAACGTTATCTACAAAATCCTGGTGTGATTCTATGCCTTCGAAGCCATGCGCCCTTCCAAACGCGGTCTGCTTGCCATTTTTAATGAGGTCCTGAAAAATCCTTTGTTGGGTGGAAATAGGATTTTTTGCCCATTTTGCAGTCTTGAGGGCAATTCTTCTGGCAAAAAGCTTTGCTGCTATCGCTTTAAGTGACATGCGCTAGTTGAAGTCGATGTAGTTCAAAGGATTAACGGGCTTTCCCTCTCTCCACAGTTCAAAATGTAAATGTGGCCCGGTTGTGAGCTCCCCTGTGTTGCCCACGGATGCTATGACCTCACCCGCTCGAACCCGTTCGCCCTGTGATTTGGTTAACGAACCGTTATGCTTGTAAACCGATGTGAGCCCATCTTGATGTTCAACGATAATGACAAAACCCGTTTCGGAAGTCCATTCGGAAAAAAGAACCGTTCCATTCGCAATGGATTTCACCGGCGTATCCTTTGGTGCCACCACGTCCACAGCATAGTGCTTGCTGGCCGGATCAAAAGTTTGGGTAACCGTTCCGCTTACGGGAGAGAACAACAGGTTCTCCACATTATCAATGTTCCGTTCAAAAAGGTTGTATTTGTCCTCCAATTCAACTTCTTCCCTGAGGAGTAGGTCCTGGCGGATAGGGGTTAGGTCCACTGAGGAAGGATCTAACTTGTATTTTTCAAAAAGCGAGTCCCTGTTCATCTCGTTGTTTTCAACATCTCCGCGAAGTACCATGCGCACATTATCCAAATACCTATTGGTATAATTTAAAACAGTAACCAAGGAATCCGTTTTGTAGGTCAGTTCCGTGGCCTGTCGCTTAAGTTTGGTGGAAGAATAGCCCGGAATGTACTCTCTAAGTGGGGTAAAGGCGATTATCAGGGTAGTAAGGCCAATAAGTGCAATGATAAAAAGCGTTCCAGTAACAAAAACATTCAGTCGACTCAGTTTAAAAGAAATTTTCTCCTCAAAGGTGCTTTCATTGAGAATGACCAAACGATACTTGTGCAACAGTTTTCGTTTTATTTCCTTTCGTTTTTTGCCTTGCTTTGCCATAATGGACAAAGATAACCCATGATTTTAATTTTGATGTTAAGCATTTTAAAAATCGCACGTCAATACGCGGTCCAATTGGCACATGCAATGCTAATTTTAGTTAATTGCGTGCTTACTACGCTTCTTTTTAGTAATTTTACTTTCAATTATAAGGTGTAGATTGTATGATTGCTCAAACTATTTTACTGGGAATGCTCGGACCTTGGCAAATTGTCCTTATTGTGGTGGTAGTTCTTCTGCTCTTCGGGGGCAAAAAGATTCCGGAACTTATGAGGGGACTTGGAAGCGGTATCAAGGAATTCAAGGATGCATCCAAGGAAGATGAAAAGTTGGAAGGCGGCAAGGAGCCCAAGTCCTGATTTTTTAGATTTTCCCTCGCGATAGGCCCTTTACCCATAGGGCTTCATCGATGAAGAACCACATATTTTACGTGTACACGCCACAAAACCCTTCTTTCACAACAAAAAGTTACGCTCCGTTACAGCTTATGTTATTTTTGGTTCTGTAACTGAATGTTAAGCTCTTTTTGCTTAGCCTCCAAATGATTCCCTTGGGAATTATTTGCGCAGACGGAGTAGTTAATGAAACAATTCTTATTATCATTTTTCTTTTTGCTTTATGCCTTTGGCATGATGTCGCAAGAGATTGCCCTCGTGGAAACGGATGATACAAGCATCGACCTGGTTAAAAAACAGGATGGTGCCCCTGCTGATGGCGTGCACCCACTTAAACTAGAAGCTCTTGGGGATAAAGAATTGCAGGAGTTTTTGCGGAAAAAGGGAAGCGCGGCCAAGCTTATTGAAAAGGGAAATGAATATTTCGATAAGATGTGGTATGCGGAAGCGGCCAGGGTATACGATATTGCACTTGAGCAAGGGGATGTGCCTCAAACCTACCAACTACTTTCCAAAGCAGGAGACTCCCATTATTACAGCGGCAATTTAGAAAAGTCCCACAAATGGTACCATCAGCTATACGAACTGTACAAAGATGAGATTACAGCAGATAAGTTCTTCAGGTATGCCCACATATTAAAGGGCACTGGACGCTACCGGAGGGCCGCCAAACTTACAGAGCTCTTTAATGGCGCCAATGCCCAGTACCAAAGTGGGGAAAATAATAGCTGGAAAGGTCCAGCATTGGTCGAAATAAAGAACATGGCCATTAATTCGCAGTATTCCGATTTCTCGCCCATGTTCCATAAAGATTCCAATATTGTCTTTGCCTCTGCCAAGGATTCTTCCTTTATTACCACCCGCAAATATAGGTGGACCAATCAACCCTTCCTTGATCTTTACGTGGCTCGCGCAGATGAGGAAAACGGCGACCTTAGGCAGCCCAAAAAGTTCTCCAAGAACATCAATACCAAATATCATGAGGCTTCCGTTGCCTTTTCTCCTGACCAAAAGACCATCTATTTTACCCGGAACAACTACAAAAAGAAGCTCAAGCGAGGCAAAAATGGCATCAACCACCTAAAAATTTACCGTTCCAGATATATTGAAGGTGCATGGACCGAAGCAGAAGAAGTGCCTTTCAACAGCGAAAACTATTCCACCGGGCATCCATCCATAAGTCCAGATGGGAAAAAGCTCTACTTTGTGTCCGACAGGCCAGGTGGCTATGGCCAGACCGACATTTACATGGTGGACCTGCTTGAAAACGGTCAATTTTCCGAACCCCAGAACTTGGGGAGGACCGTTAACACCGATAAAAAAGAAATGTTCCCCTACATTACCGACAATGCCCTATACTTTTCCTCGGATAGAAACATGGGAATGGGTGGATTGGACATCTACAAAGCGGATCACTCCAACGGAATTTTTGGCGTTGGAATCAATCTAGGTGAACCCATCAACAGCAATAGGGATGATTTCTCCTATATAATCGACACCAAAGGTGAAAAAGGTTATTTCGCATCCAACAGAAAAGGAGGTAAAGGTGATGATGACATCTATTCCTTTAAGTTCCTTGAAAATCTTAATGCCATTTCGGGGCTGATAACCGATGAAATAACCGGTGATACAATTCCAGACGCCTTGGTACAGCTGTTCGACAAAGATCAGATTCCCATTGCCGAGGCCCGCACCTCGAAAGATGGAACATTTATATTTGAAAATCTGAAACCAAGAGTACGCTACACGGTCAAAACCTCCAAAAAAGGATATTTTGAGGCCATGAAAAACGTGGATACCCAGAGCAACATCAATATTGCCATTTCGCAACCGTTGAAACCGTTGAAGGACATAATCAAGGAGGATGAAGGCGTATTGAAACTGGAAACGGAAACGATTTACTTTGATTTTGACCGCTTCAACATAAAAGTCGATGCGGCAAGAGAGCTTGACAAACTGGTGGAGGTGATGCGCGAATATGGGGACATGGTCATTAAAATCGAATCCCATACTGATGCTATTGGGCGCAAGGCATACAACAAATACCTTTCGGATAGAAGGGCCAAGTCCACCAGGGACTATCTCATTGCACAGGGCATAGAGCCCTCAAGAATACAGAGTGCCATTGGTTATGGGGAAGAACGTCTTTTGAACCACTGTGGTGATGGCATACGATGTTCTAGGAGCCAGCATCAGGAAAACCGCCGTTCGGAATTTATCATTGTTTCCCAATAAGTAGAGGAAAGAAGCCTTTTCCATTCTTTTTTGTTCCAGATGCATTATATCGAGAAACCCATCGATGTACGGCTTTTCCCAATGGTGCATTACACCCCATAAACTGATTGCTTCATAGAGATTTTTTATAGGAAAAAACTTTCGTCCGACTTTTTTGGCTTTTCACCCCATAGTTTTTCACTGCTCGTTTCATGGGCCAATCTTTGCTGTGTCTTTAAATCTTAAAACTCGGAAATATGAAAAAACTAGTACTTGTAAGAGAAATTTATTTAGAAGCATTCCGCAATTTGGGGCATTTCATTATAGAAAAATACTTTAAGGCTTTTGCCTGGTTCAGCTTTGTGATGTTCTTTGTGGTATTATATGCGTTTGTATACAGATTGGCAACTGGCTTTGCTTTTGACTAACTAACCTTTAAGCATTTAAAGAACGGAAAAGCCCGGAGAGTTAATTTCTCCGGGCTTTTTTGATTTTATTGGACCGTATTATTCGCTCTCACGGAGTCGCATCAAAATCCACGGTCTTCAAAATGGCCTCGAGCTCAAACATATAGTCCCTTTTCTCTTCCGAAGGGGCAAATGTGAAGCCCTCCAGCACCAACTTTCGATTATTCTCCTCGTCATTGATGATATAGGTCAGAAAGGGGCCGGCCATTGGGTAACCGCTTATTTCCCATATTCCCCTTACCTCGGCAGCTTTTTTTCCATCTATCCTTGCAGGGAAAATATATGGCGCAAATGCTTTTTCGGTAATCATATAGGTGTTCTCATAAGGTCCTGGGACATACTTTTTTCCAATGGAATCACGCATCTTCACTATATCTGACACAAAAGTTGAGTCATTGGCAAAACTATCCCCTGGCATGGCATAGGCCACAATGTTCATGGTGCCCTTGGGAATCTGGATGTCCATCCAAACAAAGTTTTTGTCCCGTTTTCCAACCTTATACAGTGAGGGGACATTCAGTTTTATTCCAAACTCTTCCCAGAAGGCCATATCCTTGCTCAATGAACGGGTAAACCTTTTCTGGGCCTCTTCAAGCTCTGTTTTTTTAAAAGCTGCTATTGCTTTTGAAGCCAATGAATCTATTCCATGGGTCAAATCTGCATATGTCTCGCCCTTGACCACGGCAATCTTTTGGGGTTTTGCGGAAACATCGGATTTGATATGGGCCAAGTTTGTGGTATCCAGTTCCACAAAAAGCACAGATCTGGAATAGGTGGTGGCCCCTTTGAATACTTGGGGAGGAATTTGCGTGATGCTGAACTTGGGCTCTCCCTGAGGGAGTCCTCGGACAGGGGCGGCAAAATGCTCCCGAACCCTATCTCCGACCTCGCCCTTCCAAAGCTCGGTATCCATTACCACCATCAAGGAATTGATGCCCCCAGTAGAGGGCGGAAGAAATCGTTGTTTGGTCCCAGATTCATTACAGGACCAGAGCACCAAAAGAAGAATGGCGCTTGCTAGTGTTCCAAATTTTTTCATGTCAAGTTAAATTTACGAAGAACAATCGCACAATTTAAGTTTTGTGCCCGGTTTTAAGTTATTGCCACTAAGACCGTTCCATTCTCGTAAGTTTTCCACAGAAACTCCAGGATATTTTTTTGATATGGTCCAAAGTGAATCGCCCGGTTGCACCGTGTGCACTTTTGAACCACTGGCCACGGTTCCCGAAGAAGACTTGGAAGTGGTGTTCTTGGCCACCGTTTTTTGTGGTATATAGGGTTTCCTTGGGTAGATGGTAAGCCGCTGTCCTATGCGCAGGTTATTGCTTCGCAGTCCGTTCCATTGTTTTATTTGGCTCACTCCCACACCATAACGCTCGGCAATTTTCCCCAAATAATCGCCACTTTTCACTTTGTAGCGGATTTGGTCGTTTGCAGTTGTTAGCTGGGGCAATGGTTTTTCAATGGAGTCCAGTTCCTTTTTCGCGTACGCATAGATCTGTTCCTCATTGGCCACAAACTTTCCAATTTTTGATTTGGGAAGCCGGAGCGCATATTCCTTGCCCTTAACTTTGGGGATGATGTTCAATTTATAGGCGGGGTTCAACATTTCAAGCTCTTCCTGGCTTACGTCCACCAGCTTGGATATTTGGTCAAATGTGATCAGGTTTTTTACATGGACCGTGTCCGTTTCAAAATAAGCCCTTTCCGCTTTTTTGTATTGCAATCCATGTTCATCCGCGTACTCAAAAATGTACATGGTAGCCAAAAAGGCCGGAAGATATCCTGCAGTTTCCCTCGGAAGAAAGGGGCGTATGTTCCAATAATTCTCATAGCCGCCAGAGCGTCGGATGGCCTTGTTCACATTGCCTGGCCCAGAATTGTACGCTGCCAAGGCCAAATCCCAATCGTTAAAAATTTCATGTAGCTTGGAGAGGTATTTGCAGGCGGCCTTGGTAGCCATAATGGGATCGTGGCGCTCGTCCACATAACTGCTCACATCCAGTCCGTACATTTTTCCAGTGCTGTACATAAATTGCCAAAGCCCTTTTGCACCAACCCGGGACCGAGCCCTTGGGTTTAGGGCCGATTCCACGATGGCTAGATATTTGATCTCCAAAGGAACGTCGTGGTTGTCCAATTCCTGTTCAAACAAAGGGAAGTAGAACTGGCTCGCCGTGATCATCCGCTGCATCAAGTCTTTTTTGCGAACCAAAAAGGATTTTATAACACTTTCCAAGGATGGATTGTATGCAATGTTGAAAGGCGTCTTTTCATTCATGCGGGCCAACCTTGCCTTAAGTGTATCGGTGGGTAGGTCAACCATCCCTGAGTCCAGTTCCACAGGATTGGAAACTTCCAGAAGCAGGTCGCTAAAAAGAGAGGCGTTCTTGTGAAGTTCCCTGAGCCATAAACTATCATATCGCGAGGCCTCCTCTACATCATGCAATTCAAATTTGCCATTTGAGGTGGGGCCCAAAGCCACAGATTCACCATCGATCATGGGATTGGTGATGGTCAGCGGTTCCGGTTCAGTCAAACCGGTCTGTATTTCATCTACCTGCTGCGCCAACAGGCAAGGACCTGAGAAAACCAGCGCTATCCATGCGGCAATCTTAAATTTTCGGTTCATTTGGATTGGGTTTGATTCCTGGGGCTGCCTAATTTGGTGTTTTTTTTTGAAAAAATAAAGTATTTAGCGCTAAAACAGCAAAACGTGGATCATCCCCATTAATCCATAACGTTCGACTTAGTCCAATATTGCGGCAATTCCGGGGAGCGTGCGCCCTTCAAGACTTTCCAACATAGCACCTCCACCAGTGGACACATAGCTCACCTTGTCCTCGAAACCAAATTGTTTCACAGCGGCCACAGAGTCCCCGCCACCGACAAGGGAAAATGCCCCATTTTGTGTGGCTTCATCAATATAGTTGCCGATTGCAATTGTGCCATTCGCAAAGCTTTCCATCTCAAAAACACCCACAGGGCCATTCCAGAGTATGGTCTTGGAATTCAAGATTACTTGTTTGAAGATTTCAAGGCTCTTGGGCCCGGCGTCCAGTCCTTGCCATCCCTCAGGGATTTCATTTACATCGACAAATTGGGTTTTTGCATTGTTGTCAAAGGCATCAGCGGCCAAAACATCAACAGGCATATAAACCTGTACCCCTTTTGCCTCAGCTTGTTTTAGAATGTCCAAAGCCAAATCCATCTTATCATCCTCACAAATAGAGTCGCCCACTTTGCCGCCCTGGGCCTTGATGAAGGTATAGGTCATTCCGCCGCCGATAATCAAATTGTCTACCTTGTCCAGAATGTTTTCTATAATGGTGATCTTGGAGGAAACCTTGGCGCCTCCCAAAATGGCGGTAATCGATTTTTCTCCGGTCCGCATCACTTTTTCTATGGCCTTGATCTCTTTGGCCAATAAATACCCAAAACACTTTTTTCCAGGAAAAAACTTAGCAACGATGGTTGTTGAGGCGTGCGCTCGATGTGCCGTTCCAAAGGCATCGTTCACATAGATGTCGCCATGTTTCGCCAAGGCCTTGGAAAAAGCTTCGTCACCGGCTTCCTCTTCATCATGAAACCGAAGGTTTTCCAACAGTAGTATTTCGCCCATTTCCAGATCAGCCACGGCGTCATCAGCAGCTTTTCCCACGCAATCCGATGCAAATTTTACCTCTACCCCTATGATTTCGGATACGGTTTCACAAATATGGGAAAGGGACATGTCCGGATTGGACTTTCCCTTCGGCCTGCCCAAGTGACTCATCAGTACGGCAGCGCCACCATCTTCCAGCACTTTCAAAATAGTCGGCTTTGCCGCTTCAATCCGACTGGTGTCGGTCACTTTGAAATCGCCATCCAGGGGCACGTTGAAATCAACGCGTATCAATGCCTTTTTATCTTCAAAATTGTAATCGTCCAAGGTTTTCATCCGCTGTGTCTTTATAAGAAGTCCAAATGTAAAGATTTCCTATGTTTTGCCTCGAAACCCAGGGGCATATTTTAGGGTTTCAACAAAAAAGATGGAAAAGTTGTGGAAACTAAAAAATGTATCTTTGAATCATGCTGTTCAAAAATGTTTTAGGCCTGGAGCACCTCAAGAAACATCTGGTTACCACTGCCGATGCCGGCAGGGTGGCCCATGCCCAATTGTTCGTTGGGCCCGAGGGATCTGGCATATTACCCATGGCCATTGCCTATGCGCAGTATCTGCTTTGCAGGAATATGGGAGGGGAGAATGAAGGCGATAATGTGGCATGCAATGCCAAGTGCAATTCCTTGACGCATCCCGATCTGCATTTTGCGTTTCCGGTCTCCAATTCGGATAAGGTAAAATCGCATGCGGTAAGTGACAATTTTTTAATGGAATGGCGCGAGTTTGTAAAGGAACAACCTTATGGCAACTTGTTTGATTGGTATCGCCACATCGGCATAGAAAAAAAACAGGGGCAGATTGGGGTGGACGAAGCCCAGGATGTAGTAAAAAAGCTGTCCCTTAAATCCTATGAGGGTGGCTACAAGGTGCTCATACTTTGGATGGCTGAAAAAATGAACATCTCCGCGGCCAACAAACTCCTAAAATTGATCGAAGAACCTCCCCAGAAAACCGTGCTGCTCTTACTTGCGGAAGATGAGGAGCAGATAATCAACACTATACGGTCCCGATGCCAAATTTTGCATTTTCCCCCTTTGTCGGAACAATATATCATTGATGCCCTTTTGAGCAAAGGGGTCAGTGCAAGTGACGCCCATACCATTGCCCAAGAGGCCAATGGTAATTTTAACAAAGCGCTGGACTTGCTCAACAAGGATTCGGAGGATTTGGTTTTTGAACGTTGGTTTGTGCAGTGGGTGCGAAGTGCCTTTAAGGCCAAGGGCAATAAAGGTGCGGTACAGGAATTGATTTTATGGAGCGATGAGGTGGCCAAAACTGGCCGGGAGGTACAAAAAAAGTTCCTGGGATATTGCCTTACCATGATGCGCCAAGCGCTGTTGCTCAATTATATGGCCAACGACCTGGTATATGCCAGGATCCATTTGGAGGGTTTTGACCTGAACAAATTCGCGCCCTTTGTGCACGAAAACAACATTTTGGATATTGTGGAGGAATTGGAAACTGCCATTTTCCACGTGGAACGGAACGGAAATTCCAAGTTGATTTTTACAGATCTCTCTATTAAATTAACCCGGCTCTTGCACATAAAGGCCGCCTAAACAAACTACGAATGGAAAATTTTACAGCACATGCCGCACAAATCATACTGCTAGCTTTTTTGTCCATCACATTTTTGCAAAGTGGCGTGGACAAGGTAATGGATTGGAAAGGAAATCTGTCGTGGCTCAACGACCATTTTTCCCAGACCCCCTTTAAGGGTATGGTTGCCCTATTATTGGGTGTCATACTTTTTTTCGAAGTGGTTTCTGGGACCCTTTGTGCCGTTGGCATTTTTCAGTTTCTTTTTGACGGAAACAGTCCAATCGGTTTTTATGGGACGATCCTATCCGCCATTACACTACTGATGCTTTTATTGGGGCAACGTGTGGCCAAGGACTACGCAGGGGCCCAAACCATTGTGGTGTATTTTATCCCCACGGTGTTTTTGTTGTACTTGATGCAGTAGGGATGACCTTGAAATAACAAAAAAGCCCATTCTTAAGAATGGGCTTTTACAATTTAATAAGCAAGAATGTTACTTTTTGTACTTGTCGTTTAAGATTTTGAGAATGGCCTCTGTAAGGTCTTGGGTGTCCTCCCCATAAAGTACGGCGCCACCCTCACCTCCACCTAAAATATACGTGTACCCATTGGCCTTGCCATACGTTTGTATTTCCTCTTTTACTTTTTTGACCAAAGTATCCATTTCGGCCTGGCTGTGCTGTTGCAATTGCTGCTCTTCCTGTTGCAACTGTTGACCCACAAACTGACCTCTTTGCTGAAGCTGTGCATATTCCTCTTGCGCACTCTGTTGCGAAATGCGCTGTGCCCTTGTTTGGAACTCCTGTAGCTCTAATTGAAAAGCCTGGGAAATACTATCCCTTTTCTTTGCCATGGCATCTGCCTTGGTTTTGAAACGGGATTCAACATCAATTTTCTCTTGGTATTTGTCCATCAGCTTAACGCTGTTCACGTATCCAATCTTGTTTTGCTGGCATCCCATGGCAAAGATTGCTATGACCAACAGTAAATAATTCTTCATTGTTCTGTTTTATTGATGGGCAAAAATAGAAAAGCTTTTGAAATGGGGGTTATCTTTTTCTGAAATCAACAAAAGGTTTTTGATGACCTTATAGCCAACAGTAATTGAACGGGGTGAGAACAATTGTTTTTCTCTATTGAAAATGAGGCGTAAAAAAGGTCCTCTGTGTTCCTTTCTCTTCTTATTAGGGTTAATCCGCCATTCGGGTTTTATTAATCAAAGAGCAAGGCTGAGAACGGTTATTTTCTTTTTTTAAGGATATAAATGAGTGAAGAATGTTCTTCGGTGAAAAGCGCCATAAGGTTTGACCAAAAACCAATCAGAAAAGCTCTTAAAAGATACAACCTGCTTCCCTTATATTTCTCAGAGAGCATGGAAACGTAAAAAGCATCAAACCACATGGGGCGTGTGGCAACGATTTCAAAATCATGTTTCTTGAAAAGCTTGGCCATGGTTGTTTTTGAAAAATGCCAAAGGTGTCGAGGCACATCGTATCCTGCCCAGTACGTGCCGTAGTATTTTGCATCGAAGGACTTGAAATTGGGCACGGCTATGATAAGGGTGCCTTGTTCCTCCAAAAGCTGAATCATTTGTTGAATTTGCCGCTCCAAATCGGGAAGGTGCTCCAATACGTGCCAAAGCGTAATTACCCCAAACGTCTTTCCCTCAAAATACTTCATGCTAGATTGTAGCGTAATCCCCTTGTCGGTGGCCAATTGCCTCGCCCTGGTGTTAGGTTCCACTCCCGATGTCTGATATCCAGCCGATTTCGCCGCTATTAGGAAATCTCCCGTGCCAGCGCCGATATCTAGCAATGATTTGTTTTTATGTGTCTGATTATCAATAAGTTGAATTTTATTTTTGAGATTTTGCTGCTTTGCGGTCTGATAGAGCTTATCTGTAAAGGATTCCTTGGCATCCGTGTGTGAAATATAAGCCTCACTGTCATAGTATGGATCCATATCAGTAGGCTGCGGATGTGTAACGAGCATATCCCTATCGCTGTCCCAATGAAGTTCAAAGGGCTCGCCAGTAACGGAAAAATCTCTAGTCTTTAAAAACAACTTCATAGTTATTATAAGAGGAGAAGTATTCGTTTTCCCAGGTTTCAAAAATACGGTAAAACTATATTCATTAAAAAGGAGTTTCTGTTTTGCGGTTGTGCAAAATGTAATCAAGTTGTAATGCTTCCGGTAAACTTTTGGTCAGAATCAGTCCACCTATTTCATTTCGCGCTTGCCTTTCATCAGGTACTGTTCCACGTGGAACATTTTTTCTACCTTCCCAGATAGACCAATAAAACGCTTACATCCGATGGCGAGACGCCACTTATTCGGGAAGCCTGTGCGATGGTCACGGGACGAATGTCTTCCAGCTTTTCCCTCGCCTCGAATGATAAAGATTTCAATTTGGAGTAGTCAAAATCCTCGGGGATTTTCACATTTTCCAGTCGGTGCAGCTTATCGGCATTATTCTTCTCCTTTTCAATATATCCAGAATACTTGACCTCTATTTCCGCCTGCTCCAAAACTTCAGAGTTCAACTCATTCTCGGCCACAAATTCAGCCACAGACTCCAATTGCAGCATATGGTCCATGGTTACCTTTGGTCTTGAAAAGACCTTGAATAGCTTATCCGATTGTTTCACCGTAGCTGAATCCACCTCTTCCAAAATCGGGTTGATTTCCTCCGGTGCAAAACTTGTTTTTCTAAAGAACTCCACAAAGCTTCTGGATTTGTTCAGCTTTTCCTCCATTCTGCGCATACGTTCTTCCTTCGCCAAGCCAAGGGCATATCCTTTCGGTGTAAGCCTCAAATCCGCATTATCCTGTCGTAGAAGGGTTCTGTATTCCGCCCTGGATGTAAACATTCTATACGGTTCTTCCGTTCCCTTGGTTATCAGGTCGTCAATCAAAACTCCGATATAGGCTTCGTCCCTTTTCAAGATAAAGGGTTCCTGTTCATTTACCTTTAAATGCGCATTAATACCAGCCATCAATCCCTGTGAAGCAGCCTCTTCATAACCCGTGGTTCCATTTATCTGTCCAGCAAAATATAGGTTATTTACCAACTTGGTTTCCAAAGTGTGCTTCAACTGCGTTGGAGGAAAGTAGTCATATTCGATGGCATAGCCCGGCCTAAAAAACTTGACATTCTCAAATCCATTTACCGATTTCAGAGCACGATACTGTACGTCTTCTGGCAATGATGTGGAAAACCCATTGACATAAACCTCTACCGTGTGCCAGCCCTCGGGCTCCACAAAAATTTGATGTGAATCTTTGTCCGCAAAGCGGTTGATCTTATCCTCAATAGATGGGCAATATCTTGGTCCAATGCTCTTTATTCGTCCGTTGAACATGGGGGAGCGGTCAAACCCTTCACGCAGCAAATCGTGCACCAACGCGCTAGTGTGCGTCATGTGGCAATCTCGTTGCTCCTTTAACACAGGCGTGTTCAAATAGGAAAACTTTTCCGGATGTTCATCCCCTGGTTGGGGTATCATCTTATCATAATTCAACGAACGCCCATCGACCCTTGGAGGTGTTCCCGTCTTCATTCTACCACTGTCAAAACCGAAATCAACCAGCTGCTCGGTGATTCCCGTTGCAGCCTTTTCACCTGCCCTTCCGCCGCCAAATTGCTTCTCCCCGATATGGATAAGCCCATTGAGAAAAGTGCCATTGGTAAGCACCACAGCCTTGGCCCTGATGTCAATGCCCAAAGATGTTCTGACGCCGACAACCTTGTCGCCCTCCACCAAAATACCGGAAACCATCTCCTGATAGAAGTCTGCATTAGGTGTGTTCTCAAGGGCCAACCTCCATTCTTCAGCAAATCGCATACGATCGTTCTGAGCCCTGGGGCTCCACATGGCTGGTCCCTTCGATTTGTTTAGCATCTTAAATTGAATGGCGGACTTGTCTGTAATGATTCCGCTATAGCCCCCTAACGCATCAATTTCTCGAACAATCTGTCCCTTGGCAATTCCTCCCATTGCCGGATTACAGGACATTTGCCCAATAGTCTGAAGGTTCATGGTGACCAACAGTGTTTTGGACCCCATGTTCGCGGCCGCCGCGGTTGCCTCTGCTCCAGCGTGCCCGCCGCCGACAACAATCACATCATATTCCTTTTCAAACATAGCTATTGTTCCACGTGGAACATTTTAATCTTTTCTTCTTCTTTCGCCCGCATCACTATGCGTTCTTTTTCCGACTTATCACCATATCCCATCAAATGTAAAATGCCATGGCTCATGACCCGTAACATCTCATCATCCGGTGTGGTTCCATAGATTTCTGCATTCTCAATCACCCTCTGCGTTGAAATAAAAATGTCCCCAGACACCGTTTTGTCTTTGGTATAATCAAAGGTGATAATATCCGTGTAGGTGTCATGCTGAAGATATTGTTTGTTAAGTTTCAGAAGATACTCGTCGGCGCAAAAAATAAAATCAATTTGGCCGACATTAAACCCTTCAAACATCAAAATTCTACTTACCCAATCGGAATAAATGGATTCCTTCTCCAATACAAAATCCGACTCAAAATGGAACTCAATCATTTTTGAAATAGACCTTTACCTTCCTTTCATAATTTTGCCGCAAAGGTAATGCTTGTCTATTTAATATTTCAATATTGTTCTGCTGTTCCTTAAGAAGCTCCGGCTTGGTCGTAATTGGGTTGCTAAAATCGCTCTTGTTGGTGTTGCTCTCCCGCTCGTTCTCTTCCCCCTGCTTTAAAACAGCATTCTCCAACTTTAGCAGCTGACTTTGAATCGCAGTTGACTTACTTCTTGTGCGCTCTGTAATGCCGTTTTCCAAAAGATCATTCTCAAAGTCCTCCATTTGACGCAGCAATTTCTTGGTCAAATTACGGTCGTCGTTATTTATCATGTCCTGTAATTGATTCTCCAACTGCTGTCTTAGATATTGCTGCTCCTTATAAATCTCATAAATCTCATTGAGGCCCAACTCGTCCTGTCCATATCCTCCTTCCTGTTCACCGTTTCCAGCTCCTCTATTATCATTTTCTCCATCCTTACCCTGACCTCTCCCATCATTTCCGCCAGGAGATTCCCCCTCCGTGCCTTCGCCTTGTTTCTCTCCCTGACCTTCCTTTCCCTGTTGCTGACTTTCCTGCCCCTTGTTGCCTTCACCTGAGCCATCCATTTTTTGCTGGATGCCTTCCTGTCCCTTAATAATATCAGGCAATTGAAAATCGCTGCCTGAACCCTTTCCTGAGCCCATACTCATGTTCTGTTGCATATTCTCCAAAATATTGGCCAGGAAATCCGCCAGCACATTTGTGGCATTCATCACATATTGCTGATAAGACGCTCCTTGATACATCTGGTCCTCCGCTATACTTTCCAATGATTTGTCAATATTGTAATATACCTCGGTGATCTGCTCGTTCACAAATTCGGACAGCTCGGCCCTTCGTAAAGAAAGGGAGAACAGGCTGTCGTCCACATGCTCAAACATTCTCCTTAACTCCTTTTGTTCCCTAACCGTGCCCGAAAACTCTCCAATCTCGAAATCGGAAGCCTCCAACTCATCAAATAGGGCCTCTTGTTTGAATGAGAAAGTAACCAAATTGTCCAAAATCTGCCTTAACATTTCAGCATCCTCCGTAACCGATGAGCCTCCGGCTCCTGAAGCCCCCTGTTCCAACTTCTCGCTCATCTCCTTCATTTTATCGGAAGCCGCCTTTTGCTTCTTTTTGGCTTCTCCGTTCGAGCCCTTTTCATCATCCTTCATATCCTTCATGCCTTTCTCCAAATGTTCCTTGGCAGATTGTTGATCGCCTTTTACCTGATCCGCATCCTTCTTGCTTACTTCAATCTCAGTGGGTTTTTTTAGAGATGCGTTATCCTTCCTAAGCTCTTCGAGTTCTTCTGCTGTTTTATCAAATCTTTCGTTAAGCTTCCCTTGTTCCTCCAATGTGTTTTTCTCAATCTCATTGGCCAGTTTACCCTGTTCTTTTGAAAGTTCATCCAACTCCTTTGCCAACTGTGCGGCCTTTTCGGTAACATAATATCTTTTGGTAAGCTCTAGGATCTGTTCCAAATTGCGGGCCTGTGAACTTTGTTTCTTTCCCAATTCTTCCAACCTTTTTTGAAGGTTTTCTTTCTCAATTTTATCTGCCAACTTGTTAAGTTCTTCCAACAACTTTTCGTTCTTTCTCGCCTCCTTCTCCTGTCGTTCCAAACGCTCTTGCAACAGCCGCTTCATCTCGCTGTCTTCTCCTTGTTTCTCCAAGCCCTTTTGTAACTGTGAACTAAACTTTTCAAATAACCTTTCCTGTTCTTCTTGTTTCTCTAGAAACTTCTTGATCTTATCCTTGTTCTCAAATGAAAGTGTACGCTCCTCTTTCTGATCCCTATTTATCTCGGATAAGGTCTCTTCTTGCTCCTTATAGTTTTTAAGTTCTCTGTCCATATTTCGTATAAGAGCATTTTTCGCATCTAACTCTTTGTTAATCAATTCATTAACATTATATAGTTTTGTTCTGAACACCTGGCTGCGTGCAGTTTTTCCGCCCCGTATTCCATCATTATCAATCACCTCAAAATAAAGTTCGTAGCTCCTTCCTTCCTCGAGTCGCATCCCGCTAGGAAATGTATAATAGAACTGATGCACATTGGCACTTGGTGATTCAATCAGGAGTTCTTGCTTATGGCTTCTGTCATCAACAGGATAACAAATAACCCGGACCTCTCTTATTCCATAATCATCCGAGGCCTGACCGGTATAAAAGGAAACATTCGGGCTAAGCGAATCCAAATACTGTTCAACCTTAACTGTAGGTGCACGGTCTTTGATGACCTGTAAGGCATATTCTAGTTTCTCATAAGCCTTGACATGAAAGTTTGATGTACTAAGTTGGTATTCCAGGTCATTAAAAATCCTACGCTTACCGACAAATTCGTTCTCGCTGCGTACCAATGCCTCAGTTGTATCCCTCTCCACGAAGCCAATCTCATCAACATTTTTTCCCTTAATGGTCCATGTGACCAAGGTTCCTTCCGGAACAATCGCATTTCCGGTGCCGCTTATCGCCTCTTCATCCCTTCCCAAGTACTTCGGAAAGTTCAACTTCATTTCAAAATCCAACAGCGATGGTGTTGGTAAACTTCGGAAATCGTAACCCCTCGAATCCCAACCATTGGCAGTAAGAAAAAACGAACCCTCCAATACCGGGGCATCGATGGTATGGGCAAAAAACTCGCCTTGGCGCTTCATCAACAATCGTTCTCCATTGATCACGATATACATATCCTCGGGCACCATGTCCCCGTCCACACCTGCTAAAATTGTAAGCGGTTCTGTGTCGAGTATTTCCAGTTTGTCATTCATCAACCTAAACTGAAATGGTGCGGGGCGTTCAAAAGCCATGTCGTAGTTTACGACACGCTGGTGCGAATTAAAAAAAGAGGCAATGTTTCCTGATACCCAAATGAAGCCCAACACCGCAATCGGTAACAACACATACCTACCGTGTCGAAAACCTTCCTTAAGGTCAACCGCTTCCGAAAATGGAACCGGACCAAGTGCCTTGGCTCTTTGTTCGATACTGGCCAAAAGAAGCTCAGATCTCTGCTTGTTCTCTGTTAAATCCAACAGATTCTGCAATTTGTCCCCCACTTCTGGAAAATGAATTCCAATGAGCCTTGAGGCCTCCCTTTCGGTCAGTCCCTTTCGCATTCTGATGAGTTGCAACAAGGGAAAGATGATAAATCTGACCGCCAAAAAAAGTTCAATCAGAACAAAAATCCAAAACAGGGCAAGCCTCCATCCTCCGTCAAGCCAAAGTAGAAACTCAAAAGATGTGACCACTATCCAAAAAAGTAGTCCCAAAGCAATAAAAAGTAAACTCCCCTTAATCAATTGCTTAATGTGGTACTTCCTAATGAAGCTATTCAGCTTATGCAATATCTGATCGTAACTGCCCAAATTGTGCTATATTTATTCCCAAGATACCTGATACTGCTGAATTCGGCTGAAAATTTTTGTTAAATCCTATTATGAAAGACCTCAAGTATCTATCAGCACTTTCCATACCCCTAGCTTGTGCCATCGGGGTTTACCTAAAAGGTTACTGGAGTTTCCTCACGCCAGTCTACGCCTTTGTCATTATTCCCGTTCTGGAACTGCTCATGCCTTTGGATGCGAACAATCTTTCTGAAGAGGTCGCCGATGCGAAGTCCAAAAACTCCATTTTCGATTGGATGCTATACATCAATATTCCCCTAGTCTTTGGTTTCTTGATCTATACCTTGTGGAATATTTCATCCAACAGCTATGACCTATATGAAATTATAGGCTTGAGCCTTTCCATAGGTATTGTCCTTGGGGTCAATGGCATAAATGTAGCCCATGAACTGGGACACCGCCAGCATAGTTTTGAGCGCTATTTGGGCAAATTACTGCTATTGCCCTCCTTTTACATGCATTTTTATATTGAGCACAATTTTGGCCATCATGCCAATGCCGCCACACACACAGATCCCGCCACGGCTAAATATAAACAGAGCCTTTATTCCTTTTGGTTTACTTCTGTTTTTGGCCAATACCTGAGCGCATGGAAATTACAGTCCCAGATTCTTGAACGTTCAAAGCTTCCTTTTCTCAGCCTAAAGAATGATATGCTTTGGTACTTACTGTTTCAATCCGCTTATCTTGTTGCTGTCTACTTGTTTTTTGGAGCCCCTGGTCTATATTTTGCTTTGATTGCCGGGGTCATCGGTTTTCTCCTATTGGAAACCGTCAATTATATTGAGCACTATGGCCTTATGCGAAAAAAACTTCCTTCCGGCAGATATGAGCGGGTACGGGAAAGTCATTCCTGGAACAGTAATCATGTCATTGGAAGAATTATCCTTTACGAGCTCACTAGGCACAGTGACCATCACTATAAATCGTCCAAAAAGTACCAAGTGTTGGATTGTCATGACATTGCGCCCCAAATGCCCTATGGCTATCCCACTTCCATGGTGTTGTCGTTCGTGCCTCCCCTGTGGTTCCGCATCATGAACCCTAGAATTCCACAGGAAATGAAACCAAGTGCATAACGGTTCCTTTTTTCATCACAAAACACACCGTATCTTTACGCCTTAATCGCAGTAACGATGAATGAAAAAGTTCGGGTGCGCTTTGCGCCCAGTCCCACGGGGCCCTTACACATCGGAGGTGTCCGCACCGCATTGTTCAATTATTTGTTCGCCAAACGGCACAAAGGGGATTTCATTCTGAGAATCGAGGACACTGACCAAAGTCGTTATGTGGAAGGTGCTGAGCAATACATCATAAATGCGCTCAATTGGTGCGGGATTCCCTTTGATGAAGGCCCGGGTAAAGAATCCAATTGCGGTCCCTACCGACAAAGTGAGCGGAAGGAACTTTATCATCAGTATGCCTTAAGGCTGGTTGAGGAAGGTAAGGCGTATTATGCTTTTGATACTCCGGAACGATTGGATTTTCATAGAAAAGACCATGAAGCCAAGGGCAAAACATTCATTTACAACTGGCACAATCGTTTAAAACTCTCCAATTCCCTGTCCCTATCTCCATTGGAGCTAAAGGCCAAACTAAATGCAGGAGAAGATTATGTCATCCGATTCAAATCGCCGCAGGACGAACAATTGGTGCTACACGACCTCATTCGGGGCCGTATAAACATTGACACCAATATTCTTGATGACAAGGTCCTCTTCAAAAGTGATGGCATGCCGACCTATCATTTAGCGAATATTGTGGATGACCATCTAATGGGCATATCCCATGTTATCCGAGGAGAGGAATGGTTGCCCTCTTTAGCCCTTCATCAGCTGTTGTATGATGCTTTTGGGTGGAAAGCCCCGCAGTTCGCACATCTTCCCCTGATCATGAAGCCCGTGGGAAAAGGCAAGCTGAGCAAACGGGACGGGGAAAAGGGTGGTTTTCCCGTATTCCCACTTTCATGGAATGATTCCATTGGGTATAAAGAAGCAGGATACCTTCCCGAGGCACTGGTCAACTTTTTGGCTCTTCTGGGGTGGAACCCTGGTACGGAACAGGAATTGTTTTCGTTGGATGAGCTGGTCCAAGCATTTAGTCTGGACCGGGTAAACAAATCAGGGGCCCGGTTTGATCCAGAGAAGGCCAAGTGGTACAACCACCAATATCTACAAAAGAAAAGTAATCCCGAACTTGCCGAATGGTTCTTAAGTTATGTCCAGGAAAACCTTACGAGCTTTTCAGTTAGGACTTTGGATCTTGACTATCTCACCAAGGTAATCGGCTTGATCAAAGAACGTGCGACCTTCGTTTCCGACTTCTGGGAATTGGGAAGCTACTTCTTTCTAACGCCCTCTTCCTACAATGAAAAGGCGGTAAACAAGGCATGGAAGGCGGAAACTTCAGAAATAATGGAGCAAATAGTGCCGCTCTTGGAAAAAATTGACGCTTTTGAATCTTCCAATATAGAAACCATAGTGAAGACGTGGATAGCGGACCAAGAGCTGTCCTTTGGCAAGGTAATGCCCCCCCTTCGGCTTGTAATCGTCGGAGACATGAAAGGTCCCCATTTGTTCGATATTCTGGAACTCTTGGGTAAAGAGGAAAGTGTTCATCGGATAAAAACAGCTATTTCCAACTTGCCCAATTGACGGATGTGTAACAAAACTTGACGGATGGCCACTTATAATGCGCCAGAGTTTTGTAATTTCCATTTCTAAAATTAAATCTTAAGCACCATGGGCGATTTTTTCTACATACCTATTATTTTCATTGGACTTATCATTCTGTTTAAGTTCTTCTTTATCGTAAAACAGCAAACGGCTGTTGTAATTGAGCGCTTTGGTCGATTCCAGAGTATTCGAAACTCAGGTCTTCAAATGAAGATTCCCCTTATTGACCGAATCGCAGGAAGGCTTAGCCTAAAAATCCAACAATTGGATGTAATCGTTGAAACCAAAACCTTGGATGATGTGTTTGTAAAGCTCAAGGTGTCCGTTCAGTATGTGGTCATTAGGGACAAAGTCTATGAAGCTTTTTATAAATTGGAGTATCCGCACGATCAAATCACTTCCTATGTTTTTGATGTGGTCCGTGCCGAGGTTCCCAAAATGAAACTTGATGATGTATTCGTCAAAAAAGACGATATAGCCATTGCCGTTAAATCTGAGTTGCAGGACGCCATGTTGGATTACGGTTATGACATTATTAAAACCTTGGTCACCGATATTGATCCCGACGCCCAGGTAAAAGCAGCCATGAACCGGATCAACGCATCCGAACGGGAAAAGATCGCCGCCCAGTTTGAAGGGGACGCAGCGCGTATCCTGATCGTTGAAAAAGCAAAGGCCGAGGCCGAAAGCAAACGTTTGCAAGGGCAGGGTATAGCGGACCAACGAAGGGAAATTGCCCGTGGGTTGGAAGAGTCCGTTGAAGTGTTGAACAAAGTGGGCATCAATTCACAGGAAGCTTCCGCACTGATCGTTGTGACACAGCATTACGATACATTACAGGCCATTGGTGAAGAAACCAACACCAACCTGATCTTGTTGCCCAACTCTCCACAGGCCGGTAGCGACATGCTGAACAATATGGTGGCGTCCTTTACCGCGAGCAACCAAATTGGAGAGGCCATGAAGAAGCACAACAAAAAGAAAGAAGAATAATTTGAACCACATCTAAAAAAAAGAGCCTTAAAGGCTCTTTTTTTGTTCTTCGGTCCCGATGGCCTTCCATGAAGCGTACAATTTGTGCTTCAGTAAAAAAAATTGATCTTAAGGCCTTGTATGAAATCTTGAAGTGTCTCGTCATGTTCTTTATCGGCCAAAAAGAAAAAACGCAATAGTGAGCCCCTCTTTTACGCCTTCACTATAGACAAAATAGATTCTTTGATCCGTCGATGATAAAAAATGTTTATGCTACTCTTTTTGTTCCAATTTGGCCCAGGTGTCCCTCAAAGTAACCGTTCGATTAAAAACCAGTTTGTCCTTTGTTGAATCTTTGTCCACATTAAAATAACCGAGACGCTGAAATTGGAATTGCTCCCCAATCTTGGCTTGCCCCAAGCTCGGTTCAAGATAGCCCGTGATTTTAGTCAGTGATTCTGGATTAATAAATTCCATGAAATCCTTGTCCTTGTATCCATCAGGTGTAGGATCCGTAAAAAGGCGGTCATATATTCTGACCTCGGCTGTTACCGCATGGGGAATGGAAACCCAATGCAATGTTCCCTTGACCTTTCTTTGGCTCTCCTCCGTTCCTGATCCGCTTTTGCTTCTTGGATCATAGGTGCATTGTACCTCCACAACTTTTCCGTTGGCATCTTTCGTGCATCTATCAGCCTTGATGATATATCCGTTCTTCAATCGAACTTCGCCACCCAACTTGAGCCGGAAGAATTTTCGATTTGCTTCTTCCTTAAAGTCCTCCTGCTCTATATACAGCTCCCTGGAAAACGGCACCTTGCGCATTCCCGCATCCTCATCTTCCGGGTTATTCTCCGCATCCAGCCACTCCTCCTTGCCTTCAGGATAGTTGGTGATGATAACTTTCAATGGATTCAATACGGCCATTACCCGAGGGGCAATCTTGTTCAAGTGTTCCCGCACATGAAACTCCAATAACGACACATCCACCACATTTTCCCTTTTGGCAATGCCAATGGTGTCCGCAAAATTACGAATGGATTCTGGTGTGTATCCCCTTCTGCGCAAACCTGATATCGTTGGCATCCTTGGATCGTCCCAACCACTTACCACGCCATTTTCCACCAATTGCAACAACTTCCGTTTGCTAACCACAGTATGGCTAAGGTTTCTCCGCGCAAATTCCCGCTGCTTGGGGCGAAGTTTTGTAGAATCTACCAATTGGTCCAAAAACCAGTCATACAGCTCTCTGTGAGGCAAAAACTCCAGCGTACAAAGCGAATGGGATATTTGCTCGATGTAGTCACTTTCCCCATGCGTCCAATCGTACATGGGATAAATACACCAATCGGTATTTGTCCTGTGGTGGGGTTTGTGCAATATTCTGTACATCACCGGATCCCGCATTAGCATGTTGGGTGATGCCATGTTTATCTTGGCGCGAAGTACATGGGTTCCCTCTTTGTACTCACCATTCCTCATTCCTTCAAAAAGGCGAAGGTTCTCTTCCACGGCACGGTTGCGATAAGGGCTCTCTTTTCCCGCCTCGGTCGGTGTTCCTTTTTGACTTGCAATTTCCTCGGAAGATTGGCTGTCCACGTAGGCCTTTCCCTTTTTTATCAACTCCACAGCCCAATCATATAACTGTTGAAAATAGTCCGATGCATAGCACTCCGCCTCCCACTCATATCCTAACCAGGCAACATCCTCTTTTATGGCATCCACATACTCCTTTTCCTCTTTGGTGGGATTTGTGTCATCAAAACGTAGATTGACCGGAGCACCATAACGCAGACCCAGGCCAAAATTCAAACAAATGGAGCTGGCATGGCCTATGTGCAGATAGCCATTGGGTTCTGGAGGAAACCGAAAGCGCAGATTGTCCTTGGCATATCCGCTACGCAAATCCTCCTCGATGATATGCTCTATAAAATTCAGTGATTTGACATCTTCAGCCATACCTAAAATTTGAAGGGCAAATGTAGTAAAATACCCTGTTCCCAACCATTTATCCGCCCACAGAGTATACAAAGAAAGCCATTTCACAACACTTTTGGCAGCGGCTACAACAATATCTTTCCTTTCGACCAAAATAAAGGCATATTTGTTATTAGGAATGTTATATGAAAATGCGTCGTCGAAAGACGTCTCAACGAACTAAACAAGATTAAGGGGCACAAACTATGGGCATTATTGCCCACAACCTCTTAAAACTAACGCTGATGAAAAAAAGTAGTTCACTCTGTAACATTCTGGTACTGGTGCTGGCCATTATTGTCGCCGGTATCCACCCAGTTGACGCCCAAGTGCTGAACAAGCCCGTGGCCGCAGACAATCCCAATCTTGCCGGTAATTCTGCCTGGACCGCCGCCTGTGCCTCAGGAAGTTTCAACGAATACTTCGTAAACTTTACTTGGAGCCCGCCTTTGGTAAACTCCGACAATGAATTTGTCCTGGAACTTTCCGACGCCAATGGAAACTTTGGTTCCCCAAGAGAATTGGCCCGTGTAAGTGATAAAAACACTGTTTTTGATTTTGAATTCCAATTTGCCGTGCCAACGGATATCAGGGGAGAAAGCTATAAAATGAGGGTGCGTAGTACCAGCCCTGTTAAAACCAGTCCGGCTTCAGATGCCTATTCCATGTATTACGTAGACTATAATTCACCTTTACTGATCAGTCAGGATGGCAATGGTTCCATTCCTCCTGGAGGGACCATTCAGCTTTGTGGGGGCGCTTCGGTAACCCTAGCACCGCATAACATTCCCAATGCATCCTCCTACCAATACAACTGGTATAGAAGCGGCACGCCTTTAGCCGAAAAATCCGAAAGCATTACCGTGTCAACAGCGGGAATGTACTACGTAGAGCTTGATTACGGTTCAATTTGTTCCGGATCGGCCAATACGCTTTCCAACACCATAGAAATTACAACGGGCAGCAGTATGGGCATTGCCATTAATGGTTCTAGCAATGTGGGGCTATGTGCTGGGGACGCCTATACCTTGCAGGCCAGTTTAATCGGAATGGGGCTGACCTATACTTGGTACAAAGATGGCGCAATTGTGGCCGGCCCAACATTGGAGGGAGATTCGTACCCCGTGAATACTTCAGTAAGTGGTTTTGATGGAAGCTATGAAGTTGAGATCAGTGGGGCAAGTGCTTGCGTAGAGCGTTCAGCCGCCGTTACCATCAATAACCTTGGAGATTTTGAGGTCACAAGACAAAATGCGGCCGAAATCGTACTCTTGCCATCACAGACCACAACACTGTCTGTAACCACCACCGCAACATCACCAACTTATCAATGGTACAAGGATGGTGCGCCCATATCGGGTGCCACGGCCAGTTCCGTAAACATAACGGAAACAGGGACCTATCATGCAAGGGTCTCCGAAACAAGTGGTGGATGCTCTGGTTCTCCCATAGCTTCTGAAACCACAATGGTCGCCTCCCCAGATTCATTTGAGTTTGTAATTGATTATGTAGGTACCTACACCGCCTGCCAAAGCGCCGATGCGACTCTTAGCCTTACAACAATAAACGCAGTAAGTGCCTCAGGGGCCAAAACCGATGTTACTGGCACACTACAATCTTCCTTTGCCTATCAATGGAAAAAAGACGATGCCATTATTCCCGCTGAGACATCTAAAACGATAACGTTATCGGATTCTGCCAACAACGGAGCCTATATTTTGGATGGTGCCTTGAACAGCTACAACACCTCATCCAATAATCTTGAGGTTAAACTACCAACAGATGAAGTGTTGCTGATTTCCTCAACCGGAACTGTGCTTTGTGAAGGTGCAGGTCCCATAGTGCTATCAACGACCACGGATTTGACCAACAAAACCTACCAATGGTTACGAAACGGACAAGTTGTTGATACTTCTTCTGACAGTATTGTTGCCGATGCAGTAGGCGATTATCAATTGGTGATCACTACCAATGACTGTCCCTTGACCTCAAATTCAATTGCGGTGAATGCTTTTGATGAATCCTTGCTTTCCTTGGATAAACCGCAAGATCTTATCCTAATTGAAGGTGAGACCGAAACTGTTACAGCTAGTGGTGCGCAATCCTACGAATGGTTCGATGCAAACAATACTTTACTGACCACCCAAGACTTTTTCCCTTTCCACCAAGAGGGAGAGTATCTCCTGGTCGCAAGTTTTGGCAACTGTACCATAAGCAAGGTTATCACGGTCACCTATAGGGATACGTTTGCGGTGCCCAACGTAATAACCGTGAATGGCGATGGCATCAACGATCTATGGGTATTGCCCAACACCTATTCCAGGAACAGCGATGTTCTGGTGACCATTTTTGATGAAACCGGAAAAGAAATATTCAGCCAAACCAATTACGAAAACAATTGGCCGCAATCAACAACCTCTTTTAACCGATCCAGCATGATTTTCTATTACAAAATCACCAAAGGCGGGTCCAGTTTAAAACAGGGAACCATAACCGTTATTAGATAAAACTAATGCAACCTAGAAAACCTCAACTTCTTATCTTGCTCTTCCTCTTGGCCTTTTCAGGAATAAAGGCCCAAGAGGAAGCGCCCTTTGTGGATTACAATGTTCCATCACAGAACTTGCTAAAATTCAACAGGTTCTTGATAAACCCAACATTTTCCACCGTACGGGAAGATAAGTCCTACATCAATCTATTCCATAGAAACCAATCGGTATCATTTAATGATAACAACCAGGTTTACTTTCTGAGTTATAGCGGTAGGGTAAGTGATAGGAGTGGGGTTGGACTTAGCTTGTTCACCAATCGGGAAGGGCTTTTCAACAACTTTGGTGTACATGCAAACTACGCGTATGGTGTTCGCCTTAGTCCAAAAAGCAACTTCACCTTTGGGGCCAATTTTTCCTATTATCAAAGTGCATTTAACCAAGACCGGGCCAACGCCCTGGAAGAAGACCCTTTGCTGAACACCTTGGAGAGCTCCTCCCTGATAAGCTTTCAACCAGGCTTCAACCTTTCTTTTGGTCAGTTTGATATTGGTGGTTTCGCCGAAAACCTCTTCGATTATAACTTGAAAAGCAGCGAATCCGTTACAGAATTCAATGAAAAGACCTATTCTGGTCATCTGCAATATACCCATCAGTTTAAAAATGCCGCGGGCATCATGGAACAAGGCCGGTTAATGCCTTTGGCACGAGTTAGAAAAATTGGTGAAGAAAATTTTGTGCTGGGAGGAAACCTAATTCTAGACCTGCCCAAACTAGGTTGGATCCAAGCAGGTTACGACGACTTCTATGGTGCTTCCGCCGGATTGGGTTTCAACCTTAACAAAAACCTTTCCCTAGGTTACACCGTGGAAAAAGGATTGACAAACAACTTCGAAAACTTTGGGGTGAGCCATGAAATTTCCTTGGCCTATTCCTTCACGCCAAACTTGACCGAAGACAGGGTGCTCCTTGAAAAAGAAAATGAAGATCTGGTGGATGCAGACACTGCGCCTGAAGAAACACTGAACCTGACCGATAAAGACATTCAGATAGCGGAACTAAAAGAAAAGCTTGCTGAAAACGATGCTATTTTGGACGAGCTGCTACTTCGTCAAGATTCCATTGAAACCACAAGAAGGACCGATCTTGAAAAACGATTCGAAACCGTCATGAAAATGGTACGGCGCGAGACCCGCGGTGAGCGTCCAGAACTGGAAGAGAAAGCCAAAGAGGTCTATTTTGCCAATATGGACAGTATGGATATCATCACCAAACGTCCTTCACAGCCCTTGGCAAACCATGGCCTGTCGAACACTGCTGCCACCAAAAAGGTAATTCGATTGGATGAAGCCCCAAAAACCAGTACGGCTATAGCCAAAAACACATCCATCAAAAAGGATAGAACAAATAGAAGTGTTACCAAGAGCAGGGCCCGTTTCAAGGCTTTCGAAATCCCGGCAGTGGAAAGCGGACATTATTTGATTGCCAACGTTTTCAAGAACCCAGAAAATGTTACGGCCTTTATAGGTGAACTGCGTTCTAAGGGAATAAATGCCGATTACTTTAAAAATCCAAAGAACGGACTCAACTACGTTTACCTTGAAAATTATCAAAACAAGGAAGAGGCCATAAAGGCACATAACACCCAATTTAAAGGTTCGTACCAAGGTGATGCCTGGGTAATGAACGTGAACAACATGGATGTTGGTTCACACATTAATTATGTGGCGGTAAAAAATCGTGCCGAATCCAAGTACGGGGACGATTTCCTCAGTAAGAACATTGCACGCTCCAAGGGGAATGTAGCCAAGGTTTCCTATGCGCCTCACAAGGTGAACGGGCTTCCAGAGGGGTACTATATCATTGCCAACGTGTTCGAGTCCGCCTCGGATGCCTCCCGTTTTGTAAAAGATTTGAATGCCAAGGGCCTTCATGCCAGTTATTTCATCAATCCAGAAGATAACCTAAGATACGTTTATCTCAAAAAACATGAAACCTGGAGCAATGCCCTAACCTCATACTACTCCAAACTAAATGCCTCGTATGATGACGAAATGTGGATCATGCGAGTAAAACCAAACTTCAACAGCTAAAATGACAAAACATATTGTAAAATCGGTTCTAACCCTAGCTGTAGGGCTTATTTCCCACACCCTCTTATCGCAGGAATACAACAGTTTTGATATACGCTATCAGGATAACATTAAGGGTGACCTTACCTTTATAGCCAACAATATTGTCAACCGAGATGGGGGTACTGGCTCAACGGAACCTGAAGACCCATACAACGTTACAGGAAACTCCTCTACGTACAACGATTGGCTGGATATGCAATACGTTGATGTGGACAGCGACCCAACCACGTTCAGTTCCAGTAGGGCAACGTTTACCTTTCCACAAGCCAGTTGTAACCTAATCCGCTACGCAGGTCTGTATTGGGCAGGAACGTATCCCAGCGAACAAGCAGGACAGGCAGTGGGCACAAACAGGCAAACCGACTTTAACCAAGTAAAGTTCATGGTGCCCGGTGGTTCCTATGTGGACATTACCGCCGATGAAGTAATATATGATGGTTTTACCAGTGGTGATTCCTCCATGAGGCAAAACAGTCCTTATGCATGTTATGCGGATGTTACCGCTTTGGTGGCCCCCTTGGGCAATCCCCAGGGAGATTATACAATCGCCAACGTTCGGTCGGTCACAGGCTCGCTCTCCCCTGGTGGTGGAGCATCCGCTGGATGGACCCTTATCGTTGTTTATGAAAACCCGACTTTGACGGGGAAATTGATCACCACTTTTGATGGTTTTGCCCGTGTAAACAGTGGCAACCCTACGGTTAATATAAACTATAGTGGATTCAACACCATTCCCGCAGGACCAGTGAACGCCAATATTGGTGTCGCGGCCCTTGAAGGTGATAACAGAATTACCGGGGATGGTATGCGCATACGGGCAGCCAGTAACGGTTCCTTTACCACCATTAGCAATGCCACCAATCCGGCCAACAACTTTTTCAACAGTAATATCACCCTGGATGGCGTGGTTACCACGAACAGGGATGTCAATAGCATCAACACCTTGGGTTATGACACGGATATATTCTTGCTCAACAACCCCTTAAACTCCGTAATCCCAAACAGTGAAACGGCGGCAACGTTTCGTTTCACATCCAGTGGTGACCAGTACTACCCCTTTTTCAATTCCTTCAATATTGAGATTATTGAACCGGAAATTGTATTGGAAAAGCGTGTTGAGGACATTGCTGGAAACGATATCACTGGAGCTGGGGTGAACCTTGGACAATATCTGGACTATGTCCTGTCCTTTGAGAACACTGGAAACGATGATGCGACCAACTATACCATCAGGGATGTGTTGCCCATCAATACCGCCCTGGATGAAACCGCCATTACATTGCCCCCTGGCGTAACCTATACTTACAATGCCCCGACCCGCGAGATTGTTTTCATGATTCCAGATAACCTCGTTGAGGCAGGTGATCCCATTTCCGAAATAAGGATGCGGGTACAAGTGGCGGAAAATTGCTTTGACTTTATCGATGCATGTACCGATCAAATCCAAAACCTGGCCTATTCCACCTATCAAGGAGTCATCAACAACAACCAAATATCCGACGACCCCAGTGTGTCGGATTTTGATAGTTGTGGATTTACCACCCCGGGAGCCACCAACTTTCTGCTGGATGACTTAGAAAGCTGTGACTTCACCAGAACGGTTCAGCTTTGTGGTGATACCGTGCTTTTGGATGCAGGTGATAATTTTGACGCCTACACTTGGTATAGGGATGAAAACGGAAACGGCTTAATAGACCTCGGTATTGACACTGTCATCAGCGACGGAGACCCCGATGGTGACCCCAGCACCTTGATCGTAAGCGATACAGGAACCTATATTGTGGACAAAGAAGTGGCAGATCCTTGTAAAGGATTCCAAGAAATAATCATTGTTGAGCTTTTTGGAGCCACACAATCCAATCCAATCTCTGCCCTAATAAACGATCCTTCGAATACGGTGGAGGGTGAAATCGTTATCTGCCCTAACGACGGTAGCGAACTGCCAGAGATTTTTCTTTGCGGATTAAATGACACTGAGCTTATCCAAGTAAACATTCCAGATGCCCAAAGCATTGAATGGCAACAACTGGACGAGTCGAGTTGTGCTGCAGCAACGCAGGACTGTGCCAACACCAACCCTTCCTGTGGTTGGAACACCGTTGACACAGGAAATGATTTCACCGCTTCGGATGCGGGGGAATATCGATTGGTCATCAACTATCAAAATGGGTGTTTCAGCCGATTTTACTTCAATATTTTTAAAAACCCGCTGGACCCCCAGTACACAACAAGGGATATTGTATGTGACACGGATGGAAACATCACTGTGACGAACATGCCGTTGAACTATGAGTTTCAGCTCATAGACCAAACCACTGGCAACATTATTGTTCCATACAATTCCAGCCCAAGCTTCGACATAGCCAATAACGGCGCCTACCGTGTTGAAATGAGACAGCAAGGCGTAACTGATGGATGCGTCTTCATCCTGGAGAACATTGGAATACTTGAAAGGAACTTTCAGGTTGACGTGACCACTACCGATACGGACTGTAATGGCTTTGGGTCCATATCCATCTCTGCATTGAACGTGTTTCCACAATACTACTATGAAATATCGCAAGGCGGAACCATTGTGGATACGTTTGGCCCATCCAACGACAACAACTATACCTTTAATAACCTTAACGACGGCGTTTACGATGTCTCCGTAAGAACGGATGACAACTGTACCTATACCGAACAGGTTACCATTCAAGATCTTAACGACCTGGAGCTTACCGCTCGGGTTTCACAGCACATTACCTGTAGGGAAGGGAACATTCAAATGGAATCCACAGGCGGGCGTACGCCCCACACCTATGCCATTTGGTCCTATGTGGACGACGGGGGCAACACCATCATTTCCTATCCCTCGGTAAATGATATTCCACCAAGCGAATATCAAACAAGCGTCATTTTTGACATCTTAGATCCCGGAGATTATACCTTTGTTGTGGTCGATAGGAACAACTGTCATGACATTTCAAACACAGTAACTATTGAGTTTAGACCGGCCGCAGATTTTAATGCAACCTCCGTGGTTGACGTTTCTTGTTTTGGTGATTCCACAGGATCCATAAACTTCAATCTGGTAAGCAGCAATGGTTACCAGCTCACCTATTACCTGTTTGATGCCGCTGGTTTTGATGAGGACAACTTTGACATAACCAATGCGTTGGCCACCAATGCTTCAGGTAATTTCCCAGGGCTGCCAACTGGAGATTATGTAGTGGTAATCAACCAACGTAAAGGAAGTGCCGCTTGTGACTATTTCGAGTACCATACCATTTCTGGTCCAACCAATGGGCTTGATGCGGATGCGATCCTCATTCAGGATTATACCTGTCTGCAAAACGGCATTATAGAAGCGCAAAATATTACAGGCGGTACAGCACCCTACGAATATAGCATTGACGGTGTAAGCTTTGGGGCAAGTCCAACTTTCAGCAACTTAACTGATGGCACATATACCATAACCGTTAGGGATGCCAATGGATGTACATTCCCAACAAACTCCATTACCTTAGATCCACTTAATCCTCCAACCGATCTTACCTTTACCGCATCGGCACCAAACTGCCCCACATTCACTTCTGATGTTACGGTAACTGTTGTGGATGGCAATGCACCCTATGTTTTTGAAATCATAGCCCCTGCCGCCATACCGGCCACCTCCATAACCGGAGGTACGGCTAATTTTGACGGATTGGCACCAAACACATACACTTTTAGGGTTACCGATGACAAGGGTTGTTTTTATGATGAGTCATTTACCATAAGCCCGGTTACCGAAATAAATGTCAGCGGACAGCTCATAAGCAACATCACCTGTTTTAATGATATGGATGGAGAGTTGTTGTTTACCATAACCGACTTCAATACCGATTACAACTATTCCGTTACCGGACCAGCGAGCTTTTCGGGAAGTAACGAATCAAGTGGAACTGTTTCATTGACCGGTTTGGATGATGGCACATATACCATCACTGTTACCGATAACCTAACCAGCTGTACCGATACGGCCAGCGTTACTATCAATGCGCCTCCAGCAGCTTTGACTTTGTCCGCCTCAGAAGTCCAACCCACCTGTGTATCAGCGGGCAACGTAACGCTCACCGCAAACGGGGGCTGGGGAGGCAATTCTTTCTCGTTGACCAATCCAGACACTACTCCTTTTGGAACAAATAGCACTGGTATATTCACCGGATTGGCCCAGACCGGGACCTATACCGCTTCGGTGACGGACGCCAACGGCTGTGTGGCAACGACCACATTTACGCTCAATCCGGCAGTAGCACCTGTCCTTGCCATAGTGCCCAACAATCCTTGTTATGATGATGTGGTAGGATTGACACTTACCGCCAACGTTACCTCCGGTGGCGATGGAAACTTTGAATATAGCCTTAACGGTGGTCCTTTTGGAGTCAGCAATATTTTTGCCGGTCTAACTCCCGGAACCCATACCATTGATGTTCGTGATGGAAATGATTGCACCGATTCGGCAACCATTACCATTGATCCTGAATTGAGTGTGATTGCTTCAGCTCCAAACATTACCGCTTGCGGTACCGACACCGATATTACAATTACAGCTGCCGGTGGAGACGGGAATTATGTATACGCTGTGGTCGCCGATGGGGTTACGCCCGTGGCTGGGGATTTCTCAACCACTAACCCTGTGACCGTCTCCGCGATTGGGGATTATGACGTCTACGTTCGGGACAATAACGGGGCCGCTGGCTTCTGTGAAGCAAACTACGACATTTCAATTATACAAGATGCACCTCTTGTCATAACACCAACGGTGACCGATGTTACTTGTTTCGGTGGTTCAAATGGAGCAATATCCCTAAGCGCGTCCGGAGGTGAAGGTCCTTATTTGTTCAGCATAGACAATGGTGCCAACTATCAAACCTCCAACAGTTTTGCAAACCTCAGTGCCGGATCATACGATGCCAGGATCAGGGATGTCAACAACTGCGAGGCCACGCTGACAGTTGTAGTAAATCAACCAAACCAAATTGTTGCCGAAGCAGCCTTGACCCAAGCCTATACTTGTATTCAGCTTGGAGAAATAACCGTTGGAAGCGTCACCCCAACCACTGGTGGTTCTGGTGACTATCAATATAGTTTGAATGGAGGTCCATGGACGGCCTCAACCACTGGCGGAACCGTCTTTGGTGGATTAACTGATGGAACCTATTCCATTCGTGTGCGGGATGCCAATCAAATAGATTGTTTCATCACCTTGCCAGATGTCATTGTTGCGCCTCTTCCAGCTGAACCCACATTAACCACTTCCGTGGTTTATAACTGTGATGGGACTGGAGATATCACCGTACTGCCCAATGACCCTTCCTATACCTACAGTCTTGATGGAGGTGCTTTTCAAGCTGGAAACATTTTCAGTGACGTTGCAGTGGGCACCCATACTATCGATGTCAACTATGGCAGCGATTGCATCACGCAAACTTCTGTTGTTGTGGAGCCCGGCAATGCCTTCGATGCGGCAATTACTGCCTTTTCGGATATTACCTGTAATGGAGGCGCAGATGGCGAAATTACCTTCGAGGTGGAAAACTTCGCTGTTGGAATCGGCTTTACTTACCAAGTTGATGCCGGTCCGGTATCCCCATCGCAATTCGCAAGTCCCCTCACCATAAATGGACTCAGTGCCGGAAATTATACGATTACCGTTGTTGATCTTAGGGACCCAACATGTGTCATAGTGTTAAATCAGACACTGTCTGAACCTGTTGTGTTGACAGCATCCGCCTCAATAACCAATGTAATGACCTGTACCAATGGTGGGGCAACCATCACCGCTTCAGCAACCGGTGGAACCCCAGCTTATCAGTACCAATTGGAGGACGATTTGGGAGCAATTTTGGTTCCTTATCAATCTTCTACTGTGTTCAACGGGTTGGCAGCGGGTAATTATATTGTTCGTGCCAGGGACACCAACCTTTGTGAAGACCCCATTGATGCGGTGATAACGGTCGTTCCCGCAGCCACAATAACATTTACTACAACCCCAACTGCCTGCTATAGTGGAAACAATGATGGAACCATTCAGGTTGATGTTACCTCAGGGAACGGGGATTACCAATTTAGCCTTAACGGAGGGCCTTGGATTACACCATCGCCCGCTACGGCCACAACACACACGTTCACCGATCTTGTTGCAGGAAACTATACCATCAATGTCAGGGACAGTTTTGGTTGTGTGGGAACGCTTCAAAATGTCACCATAAACGACGACTTGGTGGCCACCGTGGATGTTGTGGATGTAAGTCCTTGTGCCGATGGAAGCATAACCGTAACCGCTTCGGGAGGCGCTCCTACACTGGAATATGCCTTTGTGCCAACCACAACTGACCCTACCGGTCTGTTCTCCACAACAAATGTGTTCGCTGTAACTGCTGGTAACGAAGGAGACTATGATGTTTATGTAAGGGACAACTCCGCTACTGTTCCGTTCTGTGAATACATGGAAACAGTAACTGTGAATCCGGCTACGCCGCTGACAATTACCGCTACCCCGACAGACCCGCTTTGTCATGATGGTACGGGATCCATTTTGGTGAATGTTACCTCTGGAATCGCTCCTTTTATCATTCAAGTAATTGATCTGGATAATGGGGGCGCTGGAGATCAAACCGATACCAACGTGCTGAATACCAGCAGAACCTATTATAATTTGATGCCGGGCAACTACACCATAAACGTGACCGATGCAACAGGATGCGTGGTCACTGAGACCCCGGTAACCATCAATAATCCTGATGAGCTTACTGGAAGCGTGTTTGGTATAACCCCAGCTACATGTACCGGAGACCCTAATGATTTTGGATTTGGTTTCACAGGATACCCAACCACCTTGGGAACTATTGAATTCAGTGATGATGGTGGTGCCACATGGATTGGTGACAATACAACCCCTGGAACTTCAGACCAATTTACGGGTTATACTTCGGGGCAAACTGTCTATCCTTCCATGAGAACGGTTGATGGTTTTGGCAACACGGTGTGTCAAACAGACTTGCTGCCCTACATAATTCCTTATCCCTTGGATGACCTGGACATTACCATTTTGCCAATCGTTGTCAATTGTAATGAACTTCAGGTGACCGTAAGGGGACAGAATGGTACGGCGCCATACGAATATGCCTATTCGGATGACCCTGCAAACTTTAACCCAGCAACCACAACCTGGACGGCCCCGTTGCCTTTGGGAACTACACATACTTTTACAGGATTGGTTCCTGGTAGGACCTATACATTCTATGTGCGGGATGCTGCGGGATGCGTGCGTCAAAGTAATGTGAACGTAAATGACATTATCACGGTTCCCTTGGAAATAACCTCTGCCATTACCCCAAGCTGTGATGGTGCAAATAATGGTAGTATAACGTATACCGTTACCGACAATCAAGCGCCCTTTGGAACAGAATTTAGGTGGACGGTGTACGATATGTCCTCTGGCTCTGCTGTTGCGGTGGCTAACAGTGGCGGCAACGTTCCCTATTCCTCTCCTCAAGATGTGACCGTAAGCGGACTGTCTCCAGGAAACTATTTCATTGAGGTCATTGAAGTTGATGGAGGTGCGGATAGTTGTGTCGGCGCAACCGAGAACGAATTGCTACTGGAATTAAATCCGCTTACCGGAACTCCTGTAGTTTTACAAAACATAACCTGTGACACTCCGGGGTTGATCCAAATCCAAAGCCCGTTGGGCGGTGGTGGAATATACACCTATACCGTAACCGGGCCCGCTCCATTTGTAACCATCGTGTCCACATCGGATAATCCCATTGAAATTCCAGCGAACTCACCTGCTGGAAATTACGATGTGACCATGGAGGACCAGTATGGTTGTTCCGTGAACTTGGGAACAGTTCCATTGACACTAACACCAAACCCAACAGTTGACTCTGTTGTTGTAAATAACTGTACAACTCCAATTTCTGTGACCATAAATGCCACGAGCACCGCTCCACAGATTTTCTATTCTATAGATGGAGGCGTTACCTATGTGGATAATGGAGGGGTTTTCAACAATGTGGCCCCTGGATCCTACAATGTTTCCATCATAGACAGCAACGGTTGTACAGACACAGACACCTTCGATGTATATCCGCTATTGGAGTTCACCGCCATTCAAACTGTGGCACTGGACTGCGAGCCTGGGTCTGCGGCCAATGCAGAAATAGAAATAGAAGTGACTTCCGGATCTGGAAACTACGAGTTCATTATTGATGGCCCTGGGGCCAATGACCAAGCCAGAATAGTGCTTCCTTCCAATCCATTTACTTGGACCGGGGCGGCCGCCGCCGGAAGCTATCAGGTAACTGTGTTCGACATAGGAACCGCTCCGCCAAATTGTTCGCAAACAATAACCGTGGGCGTGCCCGATGCTCCACTCCCAAGCTTCACGGAAACACATATGGATGTTACCTGTAACGGGGCCAATGATGGAAGCATAACGCTTACCGAAGTGGACAATGGCATCAACCCCTTGGTGTACACACTTACGCCAATGCCGGCAGGTGCCGTGTTGAACGGAACAACTTTTGAAAACCTTCCAGCTGGCACTTATAGCGTGCGGGGTGTTGGTTCCAACAGCTGTTTTGTGGATATTTTTGACATCATCATTAACGAACCCAACCCAATTGCCAATGTCAATGCCAACGTTGTAGAATTTGGCTGCACTTCCGGAAATAATACGGACAATGCTTCTATCACTATTGACACGGCCTCAATCAGTGGAGGCAGCGGCACGTATGTGATCTACGAATTCATCAACGATCAGGGAACACCTGCCACTGGTGATGATGTTGTGGTCCAATCCGGGTCCAACAATGTTTATATTGAAACCGCTCTCGTGGGTGGAAGCTATATCGTAAATGTATATGACACCAATGGCTGTTTGGGAACAACAACTGCGGTTATTGCTCCATTTGATAGCCTGGATTCTGCGAATATTGTTGTCGATGCCGTGGCGACCTGCGTTGCGGGCGAAGACATAACGATAACCGCCATCGGTTCCATCACAAATTCAACAACAGATCCAGCAAACTATGAGTTTAGGATATTGCCCGCGGGTACTTTCCAAGCTTCGGGAAGTTTTACCGGCCTTGCCGTTGGAACGCACAATTTTGAAGTGAGAAACACGGTTACCGGATGTGTCATCACCGTTTCTCACACGGTGGCCGACCCTGAAGTGTTGGATCTTAATGTGGACAATACGGTAAACATCACTTGTTTTGGTGATTCCAATGGTTCTGTGGAGCTCAATTTGGTCGACGCTTCCAGCGTTACCTATCCAAGTGCCACTAGTTACACCCTTTATTATGACATTAACAACACTCCGGGTAATTTGGCTGACGATGTCACCTCTTCAGGTTCTGATGCTGATGGCAGCTTCACCATTACAGGTCTTGCCGCAGGAGCATATTATATAGAGGTCACAGACACAAACCCTCCTGGAAGCGCTTGTGTTTACAGTGCTGTGTTCAATATTGCCGGCCCAAGTGCACCCATTGCCGCAAATACGTCGGTTACCCCGGTTACTTGTGCCCTAAATGATGGTGCCATTGAAATCATCAACGTTTCTGGGGGTTGGGGAGGCTACACCTATTTTGTGGACCTTGCCTCAAATCCAGCGCCGATTTATCCTGGAAGCTATCAGGCATCTCCTTTGTTCTCCAATCTTTCTGGCGGAGCTACACCGGGCACGGATTACCAAGTTTGGGTGGCCGATCAAAATGGATGTGTATTCCAATTGCCAAATGTTACCCTGGAAGACCCTGCTCTTATAGCTGCAGTGCTTCAAATCAACCAGGAAAACTGTACCGACCTTCAAGGTGAAATCGAGGTGGTTGGAACAACGGGTGGACAAGGCGCCAATTACACCTATCAATTAATGCGAAACGGTTCAAATGTTGGGTCGCCACAAACAAGTCCTGTTTTCTCAGGATTAGGTGCCGGTTCATACGAAGTCTTGATTGCCGACCAATGGTCATGTGCCACAACCATAGGGCCTGTAGTACTAACAAATGCCATGACGGCAGCAACCACAGTTGTGAAACCGATTGACTGTACTCTTGATCCTGGTGGTCACGTTACGGTAACGGTAAATGGAGGTTCTTCCAACCTTACTTTTGATGTGCTCTTCCCCGATGGGCTCACCACGGCGAACAACACAACAGGGGTCTTTACCGGACTCACGCAGCCTGGCATATACACTTTTACGGTAACCGACAATGACACTGCTACACCTTGTACATTTGTGGTTACCCAAGAACTTGACGATAAGGTTGACCCGATTATCGATGATGTGCCCATGGACCCAGTGAATTGTAACGGTGGCTCCGATGGTAGTTTGACCGTGGTTTTGGATCCTGCCACCATGGCTGATCCCGTATATACCTATGAGCTATACCAAATGTCCAATTTGGTGACCCCGTATCGATTTGCGCAGACCAGTCCAACGTTTGATAATCTCCCTGCAGGAGACTATCGCGTGCGTGTCATATCCTCCAGGGCTTGTGATGACTTTTTTGATGTTACTGTTACTGAGCCAACCACATTGTCTGCCTCCGCCGCAGCTACGGCCTTCGTGTGTAACCCTAACAACACCGTAAACACATCGACCGTAACGGTAACAGCCAGCGGTGGAACAGGTCCATACTTGTATAGCATGGACAATATAAACTTCCAGACGGCCAACACGTTTGGTATAGTTGACACTGGAGCGGACCAAAATATTACCATCTTTATTGAAGATGCCAATGGATGTACAACCACAGCCCCCGTGTTTGTGCCTACCATAAACACATTTACGTTAGGCATTACACAAAATGTGGCCATTAGCTGTGTCAATCCAGAAGAGGTGCTGTTGACCGTTTCTGATGATGGAAACCCAGGGAACACCTATACTTTTGAATTACTGCCCTTGGGCAATCCAAATGGTTCCTTGACCGCAACACCCACGAACACCACGGCCACATTTGATTTGACCTCCCCTGGGAATTACACATTCAGGGTAACGGACAACGCAACAGGTTGCTACGTGGAAGCCATACACACTATTGCTCCGTATGATTTGATAGACGTTGTTGCAACGGCAACGGCTCCTGCCATATGTTTTGGTGATGCGGGTGCTTTGGAAATCAACGTAACAGGATATTCGGGCACTTACGACTATGAGGTTTTCAGGGGTGACGGATCTGTGACGGGAATCACTGGAAGTGGAAACACATCCACCAACCCCTTGTCCATTACAGACCCCTTACTAGTGGGTGGCAACTACTTTGTTAGGGTAACGCAGACCGCCAACCCGCTATGCGTGGAGGACTCCAATGTCATTACCATCGTTTCGCCTAGCAGCGCCCTTGCGCTAATTCCCCAGGAAGTCGCCAATGTGACCTGTAGCAACGATCAGGGCGAAATGTTGGTGGCACCTACGGGTGGTTATGCTCCTTACGATATTATATTGACAAACACTACCACAGCACAGGTGTATACCGTCAATAATGTGCCAAGCTACTTGTTCACTGGTTTGTCTGCTGGTACGTTTGATGTGCAGGTGACCGACAATAATGGATGCATCATTAACGAGCCAATTGTACTTGTTCAACCTGTTCCGATAACTGCCGATATAAATGCTACGCCAACAACCTTGGTCTGCTATGGTGATACCAATGCATCGGTCTGGGCCGAAAACATGGCCGGAGGTGAGGGTGTTTATGATTATCAACTCAATGTCTACGATCCTACGGGGACAACCATAGTGTTTACTTCTGGTGAACAGTCGTCCCCAACCTTCAACAACTTGGGTGCCGGAATCTATAGCATTACAGTTACTGACAATTGGAATTGTGATGTGGAGACGGCTCAGGTGACCATCAGCGAGCCAACAGATGTAATGGCTTCATTGATCCAGTTGAGTGCACTTACCTGTACCAATCAAGCCCAGTTGCGACTTACCGCTTCAGGGGGAACGGGACCTTACGAATACAGCACGGATGGGGTTGCCTATTTTGCCATGAGCGGTGGAAGCACCCACACATTCAGCGTTGGTGCCGGTGTTTACCAATACCATGTGCGGGATGCTTTTGGCTGTGAAGCCCAAATTTCCAACCAAATAAGTGTTGACATGGTTCCGCCTTTGACCATAGACATAGACGATTCTGCAGCAATGATCAACTGTACAGCAGAAGCTTCGGCCACTATTGTTGCCAACGCCACGGGTGGATTGGGCAACTACAGCTATGAACTCTTCGGGGATGCTGCCCTGACCAACCTAATAGCTGGTCCTCAAGCCAATGACACCTTTAGCGGTTTAGTGGCGGGAAGCTATTACGTGCGGGTTACCAGCCAGGATTGTGTGGAAGTTTCCCCAGAGATAATCATCACGGACCCAGCTCCGTTGCAGATAGACCGTGAAGAGTTTACCAATGTAACTTGTGCGGGGCTGAACGATGGAACAATCACGGTAGAGGTTTCAGGTGGTACGGGCGAGATTTTCTATGCCATCACACCTAACCTTAATCAGTTTGATACGGTGAATGTTTTTGAAGATTTGGCTCCTGGCATCTATGATGTCATCGCACAGGACCAGAATGGATGTTTCATGACTTTCCAATTTGAGATCCTTCAACCAGAACCTGTTCAGGCTGAGGCCATAAACATCATGCACGAAGTTTGTTTTGAGAGTGCTGATGGTTCATTTGAACTTCAAATTATGGGAGGTACGGCGCCATACGAAACTGCGTTGAATTCCAATGCCGATGCCGATTATGTCCAAGACCAAGTGCTGTTCCAAAACCTTCCTGCGGGAACCCATGTGGTATTTATCCGTGATTCGCAAGGGTGCGATACCAACGTTTTTGTGCAGATAGAGCCCGGTGTTAACCTGGAGGCCACGGTAACCCCAATGTACCAGTGTACGGGCAACATTCCCGACAACGCTTTGGAAATCGTTTTTGAAGACCCAACCGTTTCTGCCGATGTGCTCTATGCGCTGGATTCAACTGACCCTGCCGACATGCAATTATCGGCAGACTTTACCAACATCCCCGCTGGTGACCATTATATTACCATTGCACACGCCAATGGCTGCATGGTGACCTATGACTTCACCATTCAGGGATACGAGCCTTTGACCTTGGTGCTTGAAAACAACAACATCAATGAAATAACTGCCGTGGCAGAAGGCGGCTTGGAGGATTACACCTTCTATTTTGGCGATGTCAATAATGGAACGGACAATACCTTCTTTATCAACAGAACGGACACCTACATGGTCACTGTAATTGATCAGAATGGTTGTGAGGTTCGGGCGGAAATATTTATGGAGTTCATTGATATTGAGATGCCCAACTTCTTCACGCCAGATGGTGACGGTCTGAATGATATGTGGATTCCTGACAACATGGAAGGCTTCCCAGACGTACTAATTACCATTTATGATCGTTATGGTAGAGTAGTGGAGAAGATGACACGCGACTCCCAAGGATGGGATGGGGAATATGATGGAAAAGCCCTTCCAACCGGAGATTACTGGTATGTGATACGCCTTAATGGTGAGAACGATGACCGTGAATTTGTTGGTCACTTTACCCTCTATAGATAACAATGCTTAACCTACTGAGCCCAATGTTCAAAAAAGTATATTCAACCGTGATCTTAATGCTCCTGGCCTTTTTGGCCCGTGGTCAGGAGTTGACCTTGCCCCAGCATTCCCAGTACAATGCTGATAATCCGTTCTTGATATCGCCAACCTATGCGGGAATAGGAGACCACATAAAAGTTCGATTGAACGGCCTTACCCAATGGGTGGGTATTGAGGATGCCCCGGACACACAAACATTGGGTGCCGACGCCCGTATTGGAAACCGCTCAGGCTTGGGCATGTTCTTGTACAACGACAGCAATGGGTTCACCAAACAGCGAGGGGCCAGGGTGTCGTTTGCACACCATTTAACCTTGGATCGGTATGATGATCAGTTTTTATCCTTTGGTATTTCATATAATTTCAATCAATTTCGTATCGACACGGAAAACTTTACAGAGCAAAACGGTCAGCTTCCCACGGACGATAGGGCAACCACCAACCATAATTTTGATATCGGTTTTTTATATAGAAAGGACCGTTTCTTTGTGACCGTAAATGCAGCCAACATCCTGCCTAAAAACCTTGAAAGTTTTAATCCGGTTTTTGAACCAAATACCCTTAGAAACTATTACGTTTACACGGGCTACAGCATTATGAAAAACAAGAACAGCAAGTTGGAGATCGAGCCTTCCATTTTTTTCCAATGGTTTGAAAGCGACAGCAGGTCCGTAACCGATTTGAATGCCAAGTTCCGTTTTCATGATTTTGAGGATTATTATTATGTGGGTGCCACGTACCGTTTTCTCAATGACCCAAGTCAACCTTTGACCCCTCTTTATCTTTCCCCAATGGCGGGACTCAAGAAAAACAACCTATATTTTGGATATTCCTATCAAATCTTGACCAATGAAATATCCGGTTACAACATAGGTACGCATGTGGTGACCATAGGTATGGATCTCTTCCAGGGTATTAGCAATTGTAGGTGTATGTACTGATTTGATGGTTTTTGCCCTATTTTTGTGCGGCAAAACCAAACCATAGTGGGCAAGATCAGGCTGAACAACATAAGGGTGCATTCCAACCACGGGTGCCTTAAAGAAGAGATGCTTATTGGCAGTGACTATCGGGTAGACCTGGAAGTAGATGCCGATTTGACCAAGCCTTCAAAATCCGACAAACTCAACGAAACTGTTGATTACGTCCACCTGAACAATATTGTAAAAGATGAGATGGCCACTAGGTCCAATTTATTGGAACATGTGGCACAACGTATTATAGACCGAATTTTGTCCGAAATATCCCAGGTTACCCACGTGGAAGTAATTGTATCCAAAATAAACCCCCCCATTGGTGGTGATGTAGAGAGCGTAGCCGTTGTACTGAATGCCCAAAGGTAACATTAGGGGTTTTGGCAAGCTAAAAAAAGTAGTACATTTGCAGCGTAAAAATGGCATCGTGGCCGAGTGGCTAGGCACAGCTCTGCAAAAGCTTGTACAGCGGTTCGAATCCGCTCGATGCCTCTGGAAAACCCAACTTTTCGTTGGGTTTTTTTGTGCCGCTTATCCGCTCGATGCCCTCTTGGATATCAAACTTGTCTTTTGGTAAAAAACCCTTGACAATCAAAAAGATACCGCAAATTATCAGTACAATGCCAAGTACCTTTTTAATCAAGATTATCCTCTCTTTTGTAAGGTATTTTTTTAACTGTTTAGCCAATACAATCTTTATAAGGTCAGTGAAAAAATAAACGCCGAGGACCGTGCTAAAAAAAATAAAGATTCTTTGTGAATCATTGTCCAGACTTGGGCCCACGATGACTATGAGCCCCAACCAAAAGGCGAGCACGCCAATATTAATGAAGTTCAGCAAAAAACCTTTTACGATCAATGTGAAATAAGTTCCCTTGGTGACCTTTAAACTGGCCTTTTTTGATTCCTTTTTTGTAAAGATTACAATACCATATACAAGAAGTATCATCCCCCCAAACACGAATAGTCCGGGTTGATTGCTCAGGTTCTCCAATAGTTGAAAGCTGGTAAAATAAGCTATCAGCAAGAAAATAATATCGGCCATGATGACCCCAACATCCAAACAGACTCCAGCCCTAAAACCTTTGGTGGCACTGGTTTCCAACAGCACAAAGAACACCGGGCCTATCATAAAACTTAATAGGAATCCCAGTGGAATCGCCGTTTGGATATCCTCCATCATACTAGTCCATCCTTTTTATTTTTCCTCCAAAAACTTTCTTTTCGTCCATTTTGGCCGGATTTCCATGGACCAACACCCCTCCACCCGCCTTTACATTGGCCTTTACGTAGTCAGTGGCATAAATTTCCGCATTGCCCCCAGCACTCACATCAATGGTGGTATACTTGGTCTTGAACGTTTTTCCATTATATGTACCCCCGGTATTTATGATAATATCCTGGGTGTTTGCAAATCCGGAAACTGTAATTTCTCCTCCGGAAACCGCTTTGATCAAAAGTTGATCCACTTGACAATTCAACTCTATCTCCCCGCCCTCCTGGGCCCTTAGGTCCAAAACATCCAGAACATAGGTTTGGTCCGAGGAGATTCTGGCATCTTCATTTACGTCTATCACCTTCAGGTCTTCCTTGTGATACACATCAATATAGGTTCTATAACCACTGAACATTTTGTCCAATTCCATTCTTATTTTAAGAACGCCTTCATTGTTCACCACGGCAACCTTATCGGTATTTGCACCCGAAATAACGGCCTTGTTCTCATTGGACTTTATCAACTGCAGCGATATGCCATCAAAAACCTTTATTTCCGTAAACTTTTCCAGATTTTTGATGATTTCCGTCTCTTGGGCCGCCAACAACTGTATCGACAGCACTGTAAACAATAATGTAATAGATTTCATACGGCAAAATTTGGTTGTCGATACGATAACAAATTATATTACAATATAGTATCGATTACTCCTTTTTCCCAATTAAGGAAAAATCCAAATGTCTTTTTATGAGGTCTGTATCCTTTACCATGACGTAAACTTCGTCACCAAGTTGATAAACGCGTTTGAACCGTTCGCCCACAATGGCATATTGACGCTCATCAAACACATAATAATCGTCCTTTATGTCCCTAATCCGAACCATGCCCTCGCATTTGTTCTCAATGATCTCTACATAAATGCCCCATTCCGTAACCCCCGAAATGACTCCCAAAAATTCCTGGTCCTTATGGTCTTCCATGAACTTGATCTGCATGTACTTAATGGAGTCCCTTTCCGCATTGGAGGCAAGTATCTCCATATCTGTGGAATGTTTGCACTTTTCTTCATACAATACGGCCTTAGGTGGCTTGCCGCCATCCAAATAATGCTGAAGCAACCTGTGTACCATTACATCGGGATATCTTCTAATGGGCGATGTAAAATGGGTATAGTATTCAAATCCCAGACCATAGTGACCTATGTTCTCGGTAGTGTAAATGGCCTTGCTCATACTTCGTATGGCCAGGGTATCCACTAAATTCTGTTCTTTTTTGCCTTTTACATCTTCCAAAAGTTGGTTCAAAGAGCTGTTGATGCTTTTTCTATCCCTCAGGTTGATGCTGTGTCCGAATCTTGATATAACACCATTCAGGGCAATCAACTTTTCCTCATCGGGTTCATCATGGATGCGATAGACAAACGTTTTTTTCTTTTTTCCAATGTACTCGGCCACTTTACGGTTTGCCAAGAGCATAAATTCCTCAATGAGCTTATTTGCGTCCTTGGCTTCCTTAAAATACACACTTTCAGGCTCATTGTTCACCGTTAAATTGAAACGCACTTCAATTTTATCAAAGGAAATGGCTCCGGCATCCATTCTCGCTTTCCGCATCTTTTTTGCCAATCTATCCATGGTCAGGACCGCTTCCTTTACCTCGTTGGGCACAGAATAAGCCTCCCCTCTGATAGATATTTCCCCAGGAATTGTTGTATCGCCGGTTTCAATAATGTGTTGTGCTTCATCATATGCAAAACGCTCATTGGAGTTGATTACAGTCCTTCCAAACCATTGATTCCGTATCTGGGCGTTTTTATCCATCTCAAAGATGGCAGAGAAAGTGTATTTTTCCTCGTGGGGCCTGAGCGAGCATGCCATATTGGACAGTACTTCGGGCAACATGGGCACGACCCTGTCCACCAAATATACAGAAGTGGCCCTATTATAGGCTTCTTCCTCAAGAATAGTGTCCGTTTTTACATAATGGGACACATCGGCAATATGGATACCTATTTCATAATTCCCATTATCCAAGATGCTGAAAGAGAGTGCGTCGTCAAAATCCTTCGCATCCTTAGGGTCTATGGTAAAGGTGAGTACTTCGCGCATATCCCTTCGTTTGGCAATCTCAGATTTAGAAATAGAGGTATCCAAGGAATTTGCATACTGTTCCACTTCATAGGGAAACTCATAGGGCAGTCCATATTCAGCCAGTATGGAATGTATCTCGGTATGGTGCTCCCCAGGTTTTCCCAAAACGTCAATTACCTCTCCGTAAGGTGAATCGGCATCCTCCGGCCAGTCACCCAAACGCACCAAAACTTTTTCACCATCCTTGGCCTTTTTCAATCTGTCAAGGGGAACAAAAATATCGGTATACATCCGAGAATCCGTTGGTCGAACAAAGGCAAAGGTCTTTTGTTTGTCCACTATACCCACATAGGTGTCCTTTTTACGTTCCAAAACTTTGGAAATCTCTCCCTCAGCCTTTCTTCCGTTCCTTTTTGGTTTTATGAATACTTCCACGGTATCGCCATGCAACGCTCTGTTCAATCTATTGTTCGGCACAAAAACATCATCATCCACCCCATCTATCAAAATATAGGCGTTACCACTACTGGTCAAGTCTACCCTTCCTGTAAAAAAAGTGTGGGAGGTAGCTTTCTTTTTATACTTTCCTCTTTCCGGTTCCGATATCCTGTCCGTGGCCTTCAGTTGGCCAAGGCGCTTAATCAGCAAATTCCTGTCCTGGGTATCCGTTATCCCAAGTTTGGTGGCAAGCTGTTTGTAATTAAAGCTTTGGTTCGGATCTTTTTCCAATACTTTGAAAATGCCCTTTGTAATCTCATTCTTCCTCTGACTCCTTACCCGCTTTCTTTGCTTTGACATTTACATTTTTGTTTTGCGAAAAATACAAATTATAAACCGGCATACACAGGAAATAAAGAGCAACACGTCCAAATACGTATTTATCAACATTAATTAAATACTAAATATTTCCTTTTTTAAAATTTAATATAAAATGGTGGTGATGATAGCTTGTTGATTTGTGGTATAAATTTCCATCCAAATAGTTGTCTTGAACAGGTAAAAGAGTTTATCCACAATTTCTCAGCCCATGTTTGATTTCAAAATCAAAAGATTAGGTGTTTTATGAACGGTTTTTAATAAATGGTTTCAACAACATTCTATTGAAAAGTAAATACAGCTTTTAGTGTTGATTACTCACAAAACGTGTTCTTAACTGGTTGATTGTTTTTAGATCAATTCTGTTTGACCAAATAAAAAAATAGTCTATTCCAAAAATATTCCCAGAAATCAAAATTCATTTTTTGTAAGTTTTCATCAAATGATCAACAAGCAACTGAAAAATGTAATCAACTGTTTTTTAACCCAGTGGATATATTTTAAATAATCATATCAACAACCCTGCTTAAAAAGAATTGTACCTTTGTAATATAGGTTTTTAATATAAGGGATATGAAAATTGCCATAGGAAACGATCATGCAGGAACAGACTATAAACTGGCCATTGTCGGACTTTTAAAATCCAAGGGCATAGAGGTAATAAATTATGGGACGGACGGGACGGACAGTGTGGATTATCCTGATTTTACCCATCCCGTGGCCAAAGATGTGGAAGAGGGCAATGCGGATATGGGCATAGTGCTCTGCGGTAGTGGAAATGGGGCCACAATGACCATAAACAAGCACCAAAAAGTTCGTGGTGCGCTCTGTTGGAACAAGGAAATTACCGCATTGGCCCGAGAGCACAACGACGCCAACATTCTAAGCCTTCCGGCAAGGTTCATCTCCTTGCCACAGGCATTGGAGATGGTGGAAACGTTTTTGAACACCAATTTTGATGGCGGTCGTCATGAACGAAGAATAGAGAAAATATCCTGTCGCTAATCTATGGGCCACCACCATCACCATGATCACTCACATTCCCATAACGACTTAAAGGGAAGGAACCTTCTTATATCCATTTTTCTAAACATCGCCATAACCGTTTCCCAGGTTGTGGGCGGAATCATTTCAGGGAGTTTGGCACTGTTGTCGGACGCCTTGCACAACTTCAGTGATGTTCTTTCCTTGATCATCAGCTATGTGGCAGCACGATTGGGCAAAAAAAGAGCATCCAGTTTAAAGACCTTCGGATATAAACGGGCCGAGATCATGGCAGCCTTTGTCAATGCCGCCACCTTGATCGTGGTGGCCGTAGTATTGATGAAAGAAGCAGTAGAGCGACTCTTGGAACCCCAAGAAATAGAATCAAACCTTGTAATATGGCTCTCCATTTTGGGCATTGTGGCCAACGGTTTCAGTGTATTGCTGCTAAAAAAGGACTCCAAGGAAAACATGAACATGAAATCGGCCTATCTGCATTTATTGACGGATATGATGGCATCAGTGGCGGTGTTGGTAGGGGGATTGTTAATGAAGTTATATCAGGTGTATTGGGTGGATGCGGTGTTAACAATGTTGATAGGTGTTTACCTTATTTATATGGGTTATGATCTGCTGAAGGAATCCACAAAAGTCTTGATGCTGTTCACCCCCAGGTCAATAGTTGTTCAGGAAATTGTGGAGTCCATCTGCACCTTAGAGCCCATCAAAAATGTGCACCATGTGCATATATGGCAGCTCAATGAAGAGGAAGTCCATATGGAAGCCCACATTGATTTCAAGGAAGACATTAAGCTATCGGAGTTCGATAAGATCTTGGAAGAAATAGAAGAACATGTTTACCATAAACACGGTATCAACCATGTCAATATCCAACCGGAATTTGACAAATGCGATTCCAAAAGTGTAATAGTTCAGGACTGATGCAGGTACAGGTCAAGACATTCGATGAGCTTTCCACAAGCGAATTATATCAAATAATGCGATTGCGATCCGCCGTTTTTGTGGTGGAACAGGATTGTGTATACCAGGATTTGGACAACAAGGACCATAAGGCAATCCATGTAATGGGCAAGGATGATGGACAACTTGTTGCTTACACACGGATGTTTGCTCCGGGAGATTATTTTGAAAACACCAGCATTGGCAGGGTGGTTGTGGCCCCGGACCAACGAAAATTCGGTTATGGGAAACTAATCATGCAAGCCTCTTTATCCGCTGCCAAGGAAAGGTACACACATCCTACCATAGAAATTTCCGCCCAAACCTATTTGACCAAGTTTTATACGGAATTGGGCTTTAAGGCGATTGGGGAGGAGTATTTGGAGGATGGTATTCCGCACGTAAGGATGCTCCAGACAAGTTAAATTAATCTTTTTGCCACGCCAACGGCAATCAAATAATCCAATTTCAAGATAAGATTCACTGGTTTTTCGGCCTTGTTTTTGGTTGAAAAGAACAGATACCCTTCTTTTTTTGGATTGAGTTGTTCCAACACAATTTTCCCGTGGGCCACACCCTGCTTCTGGGTAAGGTGCCAAAAAAACTCTTCTGTTAAACCTAGGCCGGCTAAATGAGCAACCAACATGCGCCGGTTAACAAAGGTGATGTTGCACGAGGTGAAAACCCCATCCTCATCGGAGAAAATACTGGTTATCAAGGCATAAAAATGGGTCTTTTTGGAAACATCGAATAGCCAGCCCGGTTTTTCAACACCATTTTTATCATAGCAAAGCTCAAAGGCAAAAGTGGGCAGGGTTTCGTTCACATAATCCAATTGAGCTTTTTCATCCACAAAAAAGGTGTTTTGCGACTTTTTATGGGTCAGGACCAGATCTATGCCCTTCAGCTGCTGTTTTAGATTTGTGACACGCTCAAAACCATAAAAAACAAAGTGCTTTTCGTAATAGGAATCCAGTAAGGTGGCTAATTTTTTTTCTTTGGCCAAATCAGCTTTGAAGTTGCTTTTCAAGGACCTCGATTTTCTGGAACAGGGCCGCACCTATCTTTTCCACAACACCCACCACCAATGCATTTCCCATGAAAAATGCGCGTTTGGCATCTGAAATGCCGTCCAATTTAGTGTGATTGTCTGGAAACATGTTCAACCGCTCCAATTCTATTGGTGAAAGTCTTCGCAGTCCCTTGGAGGTCTGGACCACGTGTTTAAAACGGGAGGGAGATTTACCGCCTTCTCCCGTGATAATGGTTCTGGAAGGTTGATCCAGCGCATCGGGAAACACCATGCTTCCCTCGCTATAGCTATATTCAAAACCGGTCCTGGTTTTGCGCGTTTCTTTTTTTGAGCCCTTTAAATATTCCCATTTGGGCAAACTGTCGGCATCAATATAGAGTGATGGGTCCGCAGACCCATTTTGTAGGACATCGCCTAAAACTGCTTTATGACCGTCAAAGCATGGCTTGGTCTTACTCGTAAACACCTTTCCGTTGACGCAGATGCCTGAATTTAAAAAGGGAGAAGGCCCTTTTCCGGCGTTGAAATTTTTCGACAGTGAAACCAGGTCTCGCCCCAGTTCAAAGTTGCGTGTGTTTTCTGCATCGGATTCCAATGGAAAAGCAGAGGAAATGATACCATTGGTAAGCACCCAGTCCGAAGGGCTGGATTTTTCCAATGCTTCGAAAACGGCACTGGAACGGTGATAAGCAAGAAAAAAAATTCGCCTGCGGCGTTGGGGCATACCATATTCCGCAGCATTGATCACCCGCCACTCCACGGCATAGCCCAGATTGGACAGACTTCGGAGCATGATGGCAAAATCACGGCCTCTTTGTTCGGAGGGAGACTTAAGCAACCGGTCCACATTTTCCAGAAAAAGGTATTTGGGCTTGTTTTCTTTTTCAGCGAGTATGCGGTGAATGGACCACCATAGCACGCCCTTTTTTCCGATGAGTCCCTTGGAATTTTTTAAGGTTGTTGCCACGGAATAATCCTGACAGGGAAATCCACCCACCAAAATGTCATGGTCCGGGATTTCTGAAGTTGGCACCTCCTCAATATTGGTGTTGGAGTGGTTCTCGGTTCCAAATCGGGCCCCATATACCTTGGAGGCATGTTGGGCCTTGGTTGAAGGCTCCCATTGGTTGCTCCAGACCACTTCATAGTGCCCTGTGCTTTCGAGGCCCAACCGAAAGCCACCCACGCCGGCAAAAAGTTCACAGACCTTTAATAGTTGCATGCCCAAAAATAGGATTATTCTATCTTGTTTTGATTGGCATCGAACAATCCGACCAGAATGCTGTTTCCATCTACATCCACTTTGACACCCCCATACTTGGCGGACTCATATTTTTCACCTTCGCCTTCTTGAAAAAAATAGGACTCTGCACCTATATTGATTTCCCCCCAACCCTTTAGACGGTATCCAATGGCCAACTCATCATCGGCCCTGGGCAGCGTGTTTTCCTGTAAGCGCACCTTTTGCCCAACACCCAGGGAATCCAGTTTTAGAACTACGTACCCTCTTTTGGGAATGCTGTCGTCAAAAGTATTTTCGGAAATGGCATAGCGAAGGTCCATATAGTCACCCTGCATCAAAGATCTTGGATCTACTGGAGCCAGTTCCAGCAGCACTAGTTTGCCTTCGGACAAGAGTTGTTCCTTTTGCGCCACTTCGTAATTGAAAAGCCCCAAAAAGAAAATCAAGTTGGCGCCAATGAGCAATGCACTATACGTTTTCATTTGGACCGGGCTTTTTGTTGAAAAAAAGATAAAACACAAGAAACACCACACCTGATGAGAAAAGGAGCAGTGATTTTGTTAGCAGGGAAATGTTAAGATCATAGTAATATTGGCCAATGCAGTATATCAGGGCCAATACCCCAATCACAAACCCTGTGCGGTAATTGACCTTAAAACTCAGCAAGACAATAAGCAGCGATCCAGCGATGGCCGGTGCAAAAAGCGTGGGCAAAAGTGTTGCCAAGGTCAGTAAAAAGATTAAATATTGTCTTGGTTTTTGCTTTACCTCAAGGTCGAGCAGTACACGCTTAATAAGATAGAGGATCAGTAAAATGGATACGATCGAGGAAACCCATACCGTATTCTTGGATACGGGGATAAGTCCGTCCTTGCCAAGCGCAATAAGCCCGATCAGCAAGGAAAAAACCAAACCGATTCGCAATGGGTCGTACAGTGATATTAGTTTCGGAGCCAAAGCCATTAGCGCAGCTTCCTCCAACACAAAAATTGTTAGGGCCACGGCATACATTATAATATAGAAGTGAATGGCTTCGTAAGCATCCTTGGAAATAATGAACAACAGTAGGGAAACCGCAACGGTGAGCACCGAAATAAAGGATAGTACATAGTTTTTAACAAGAAAAAGGGTCAACAAGGCCATGACCATGACCATGAAAATGATGTGATCTTCATGGAAATCCAATGAAAACAAGGCGATTACGAACAAAATGAAACCCAACACATAGAGGGATACACCAAAAGTGTCCAAAATAAGCCTTTCGAACCGATTGCTTATCAAAATGGCGGCGGCGATGAAACCCAACCCAACGACCAACATGGCTGTGCTGGAATCGTAGATTTCCAAAATCAATAAAAATCCAAGAAATGCCAAAGCGCTAAGGATGCCACCAAAAATGGACAGTATCTTAATGGCCAAACCGGAGGTGTTTGCACTCCTTTTTTTGTACGCGGCCAGAATGCCCTGCTCATCTACCTTGAAACTCTCGGCCTCCTGAGATCGTATTGTCTCCAAAAGACGCATTTTTTGTTCTAGCTCGTCCATATTTTTTGAATTTTGTTGAGAAAGCGGATCAACAGGGAAACACTGATCACAATAAAAACCCCTATGGCCAACAGCATACCGGCACCATCGGATTCATGCAAAAGAAAGGAACTTAGAATGATAATCACGCTAAAAGGAATTATGGCGAGATAAAAGCTTTTTTTCATGGCCAGACCGTACCAAATACCTAGACTATAAACCACCAAGGCCATTACCGCCAATACAGCCAAAAAATCATCATGGCCCACACCAATCCCTTTTACTATTCCAATAGTGCTGAATGAAATTGCCGTAAGCGCCAAAACATTGGTGAACCAGCCCGGGGAAGTTTTAAGGGGCAGAAATTTTGGGAGCCACAGGAACAAAACCAAAAACAGGGTATTGATACTAAAAAGCAGTGCAAAAACAAACATTTCCGACCAATCGTTGGCCACTTGTTCGGCATAGAGGACTACGGTTATGTTTATCAATCCAATATAAATGACCCACAAAGGGGGAAAATTGGATACCACGGCCCAGATTGTTATAAATAAGGTCCAACCCAGGAAAAAATCGTACGCATTCGCCCCTGTTTGATATACTTGTCCAAAAACCGCGTATAGCACGCCTACCAACATGGCAGAAGCCGTAAGCACTATTTTTTGTACCAGCGGTTTTTTCCATGTAAAAAAGACTGCCGTTGTGGCCAGAACGACCAAGCTTTCCAAAATTCCTATTTTAACAAATTTGTGCAAGGAGTCCCAATTGTAGGCAAAGAAGAAAACAATGCCCAAAATGGAAAAGGAAACACCAAGGACCAACAGGAAAATGGAAATAAAGCGATGCCAAGAAGCCTTACTGCTATAAACATGTTCTCTCAACGCCTTGGAGATGGACTTTTCCGGCCAATTGCTGTGTTCGCCAATGATTTGAATGTCTTCCCGACTGATTTTCAACATAAGCTTTAGTTGGATGCTATGGAAAGATACCAAAAACGGCCAATTTTAGAACGCAGAATTGATGTTTTGCACATTTCAGTTAACCAATGGCAACAATTAAGACCTGAAACAGTTATTGAACTTTTGGATTAACTAGTTTCAACAGCTGGGTTAGGGATATGATCTGCAAGGAATCGGAAATGGATTGGAGCATGCTTCTTCTGACATACGCCCTGGCAAAAAGGTCATAGTTGACGCGAGCTACCATTTTTTGGATTTCGGCATCCCCTTTTTCTCCCAAGACGCTCAGCTTTTCCAGCTCTTTTTTCCACCATGTCGCATTGAAGCTGTCGGACTGCTCAAATTCTTGGGAGAACCGGTCCCTAAAAACAGAGTTCAATTTTTCCTCAGTCTTCAGGGCATCTTCCAAAGCGGCCGCCGTTTTCTTGTAGTCTTTGGATTTTTTGAACAATCGATATTGCCCATCGAGGCTATCAATTTGGATATGGTCCTTATAATCATTTATCATGCGTTCGTATTGCTCGCTGGCGAAAAGAAACTCTTTTTCCTTCAAAAAATGATGTAAACGGGCGTAATCATCCTGATAAAAAGTTAAAATTTCATCGATTCCGGCGGGGTTTGTTTTCTTGATTCTTTGGAGCCGAAGCCAGTCAAAAGCACGCGTGATTTGCTGAGGGGCCGGCCAGTTATGCGTGTCATTATAGGTAATCAACGTGCTGTTGAAATTAATGAGATTCAAATACGCCTTGTTCTCCAACATTTCATTGTAGTTCATGTCACGGTTTCCGCAAAGCCCGACATAGGCATAGTCCTGGGTTGCGGGCATATGTTCCTGAAGACCGGAAAATCCTGCGCCACAACCAATTACACCCACAAATCTGTTCGTCAAGGAAGCGATGGCGCTCGCCAGACGGGATCCCCCGGAAAATCCTGAGACATACATCTCATCTTGTCTGATGTTGAAATTGGAAAAAACATGGTTAAAAAGAGTATTGGCAAAAGCAAAGTTTTGGTCGTAAGGCCCATTTTTTGAATTGTTGGAGCAGACCAAGATCAGGCCATACTTTTCCGATGCATCAATAAAGGGCTTAATGCCGACCGCCCCACGAGCCATTGGCTCAAAAATAAAGACGATGGGCTGTGGAGAATTATCCACGAAGGAATTTGGGAGATAAAGCGCGAAGGTTTCATCGGAGGTGCTCGTTACCACCATGGAATCTATCACCTTTCCACGCTCGACCACCGTCTGTGCATTTATAGAGGTGAACAACCTGAAAAGACATAGTAAAAGTAAGAGATGCAATCGCATAACCTATTTCAGGATGCTCCTGTATTTGGAAAGATCTTCCAAAAGGACTTTGGCCGAAACAATGGCATCGTCATGTGACAAATAGTGGCGATAAAGACCACTACGATAGAAATAACGCTTGATGATCTCGTCCTCCAATTTCTTTTTAATTTCGTTCCTGTAGGTATCCAAGGCGGATATTCTACCTCTGTTAACGGCCAAGAGAAGGTCCTTGTACTTCTCCTGGACTTCCGTTCCCAATAGGTGCTCATCAGTATTTATGGATTTTTCCAGCAGCGTTTCGGTCTCCGTTTGAAAGGTAAAGTTTTGTGCCTGCGCAAACCGCTTGAACGCATCATAATCCGATGCTGTGAATGTAAAATCTGAAACAGAGGCGAAGGAGTGGTCGTAATGGTAATCTGTGGCAAAATCAAAGATGATGTTGTGTTCCTGAAGGGCGTCTGTAAGGGTGTTGGATTGAAGGGAGGCAATTTCCACATCGGGCATAACGCCACCGCCATCCCAGACCTTGCGCCCATTTCTGGTGGTAAACTCCGTGAAATCTGTATTCCTGACGGCTTTCCCTTCATCATCTCGGTTCCAATAGTCCAGCGACTGTATGCAACGGCCAGAAGGAGTGTAATACCTGGAAATGGTTACCTTGAGCTGGGTGCCATAGGTCAGTTTCAATGGACGTTGCACCAATCCTTTGCCAAAACTTCGGGCTCCGACAATGACGGCACGGTCCAGGTCCTGTAAGCTGCCCGATACAATTTCGCTGGCTGAGGCACTTCTACCGTCGATTAGGACCGCCAGGGGGATTTCCAAATCCTCTGGTTGATTTCTGGTCCTGTATTCCTGGTTGAACTTTTTTACCTTGGATTTTGTGGTTACGATCAGCTCTCCTTTTGGGACAAAAAGGTTTGTGACATTTACAGCTTCGGAAAGCAATCCTCCGGGATTGCCCCTAAGATCGAGGACCAATCTTTCGGCACCTTTTCCCTTAAGGTCCTGCATGGCAGATTTTGTTTGACTGGAAGCCTTTTGATTGAAGCGGGAAAGGACAATATAACCTGTTTTGTCATCAATCATATCATAAAAAGGAACGGCGTCGACCTCTACAGCTTCGCGCGTTATTGTGGCTATTTTGGTTTCTCCTTGACGAACAAAAGCCACAGTTACCTTGGTGTTGTTCGATCCCTTTAGCAATTCCCCTGCGTCATCATCAAAATCTGCAACCTTGGTCTCTCCAATTTTTATGATTTCATCCCCGGCCTTCAACCCGGCCTTATCCGCCGCATAGCCTTCATAAGTCTCCACAACAAGCAACTTGCTTGGGTAGGAGCGTACCAAGGCGCCAATGCCCGAATACTCACCAGCATTGTTGATTTTATAGGCTTCAACGTCCTGTTCGTTCAAGAATTGGGTGTATGGATCCAGTTCGCCCAGCATATTCTTTATGGCTGAGTCCATCAGCTCTGCTGGATTGGTCTCATCCACATAGTTCATGTTCAGTTCCTTGAAAAGTGTGGTGAAAATTTCTATTTGCTTGGCAATCTCGTAGAAATCACTTTTAAAGCTACTGGCGCCAATCAATAGGCCAATGGCCAAGATAGGAATGAGTATATGTTTGCTATACATTTTTTTCATTTCGTTCTTTTTTTAAAAAAGCGGTCAATAGTTTTTTCATGCCTTTGTCCATGGCTTCAAGATTGGGCATATCATCACCAAGATATAAAAATAAGAACGCAAAGTTTCCCTCCATGTTGTTAAAAACTAGGGGTTTGTTCATCCGATAAGCTTCTAGCATCAGCCGTTTTATCCGGTTTCTTTTTACAGCACTGTTGAATTTTTTCTTAGGGGCAACAAAAGCCACTTTGAACTGAACATCATCGTCAAAAGCGGTTTTTATGTACAATAACTTTAACGCATGCTCGCGAATGCCGCTGCCTTCGGTGAAAAGGGCCTTAAAAAGCTTTTTGCTCTTTAGCCTTTCTTTTTTTGGGAATGTGAATCGGACCGTTTTTTCCACGTAAAGTTAATATAGCGTCTTCCCAACAGGGAAATTGACCCAACCTCTGGCAAGATGTTGGCAAAAGTTATCGAAACTGCATTTATTCCCTAAGGATTGGACTGATAAACATTGTTTTCCCCATTGATATCCGCCATCAACTGGGAAGGGTCCAGAACAATTGCCTTTATCTCGTCCAGGGCCATATCCAGGGTCAGCTCATAGAAAGGGTGGGCCCATGCCCAATCTTCCAGCACGGTGCGTTTCAAATTGGGATAAGGATTATCCTTTTCACCGCGCATCATTCGCAATGGAACATAGTAAGTTTCCTGATTGCCCTCAGAATCCACCACCAAAATATCCAAAGGCATTGGCATTTCTCCAATGCGTTCCAGGGTAACCTTGGTCTGGCCCCCATCGGCCACAACACTTTGTACGCCATAATCTATCGTATTCGTGGTCTGGGTCCAATCGGTTAGGTACCAATCGAGTTCCATACCTGAAACCTTTTCCGCAGTTCTCTTGATATCATTGGGCACAGGGTGCTTGAACTTAAAATCCTCATAGTATTTCCCAATGGTCTCCATCAGTTTATCCTGACCTATTATATATCCCAACTGAGCTAGGAAGATGGAACCTTTGCTATAGGCCGCAATGCCGTAGGCAAAGTTGGTCCCGTAACGGTCTGCATGGGTGGTCTGTGGTTTTTCCAAACCTGAATTTACAAGCGCATAGTAGCCCTTATAGGCATTTTCAAAAGGATTTTCCTTGTTCTGCTCCATGATTTCATTCATGCAAAGACCGCTGATAAAGGAGGTAAAGCCCTCATCCATCCAGGAATGCTTGGATTCATTGGTGGCCAGTATATGCTGGAACCACGAATGCGCCATTTCATGCACCATGACCCCAACCAGGCTTGGAAACTCCCTTTTTCCTGTGATCAGAGTGCTCATGGCGTACTCCATACCTCCATCGCCGCCTTGCACAACGGAGTATTGCTCATAGGGATATTTACCGATGTTTTTGTTGAAAAATTCCATGGCAGTCTCGGTTTTGGGCTGCAGTTTTTTCCAATTATCAATGATTTCAGGGTCATTTTTGTAATAAAAATGAAGGGTAGGGCCATCTGCCATTTTCACAGTGTCGTGAATGTAATCTGGATCTGCCGCCCACATGAAATCATGGACATTGGGCGCTTTAAAATGCCAAGTAAGGGTCTTGCCCTTCGTCCTTACGTTGCTTCCCGGTGTCTCGTAACCATGTCCAATCTCGTTAGGGTTTTGTAAGTAACCAGTCCCTCCCACCGTGTAGTTTTTGTCTATGGTAAGCTTTACATCAAAATCACCCCAAACACCATGAAACTCCCTGCCAATGTAGGGGTTTGGGTGCCATCCTTCAAAATCGTATTCGGAAAGTTTGGGATACCATTGACTCATGGAGAGCGCGACCCCTTCCTCGCTGTTCCTTCCAGATCTTCGGATTTGTAGGGGAACCTGTCCTTCAAACGTCATGTTCAATGTTGTTTTTCCTCCTGGGGGAATGGGTTTGGCCAGACCGACGACCAAAATGGTTCCCTCTTCCGCAAAAGAAACGCTCTGCCCATCCTGCGTAAGACTTTTTACATGGAGATATCCCATTTCGCTTTCCGAAAGGGAGCTGATCCTACTTTTTCCGTCTTGCATCATTCTTTGGTCTGGATCCTTAACATGTTGTAGCCGGGCATCCATTTCGCTGCCAGGTTGAAACGCATTGAAATAAAGGTGGTAGTAAACACGGTCCAGTATATCAGGGGAATTGTTGGTGTAGACCAGTTTTTGGGTTCCTGAATATTGATAGGTCTTTACATCCATGGTCACATCCATGTCGTAGTCAACATGCTGCTGCCAGTAGGAATTGTTTTGGGAGCTTACACAAAATGTGCCGGCACAGATCGCGAAAACGAATGCTAAGGTCTTGTTCATTTTATCTTGTATTGCTGTTAAGTGTTGTTTTGCCCTTTGAAAAGCTCTCGGCCAAAATCAGGGCATTATATGCGTTGACCATTTTCCCGGATTTGGATATTTTGTCAAAGGTGGTCGCCTGTGCGGCATCTCCCGATACAATCACGGATGATTTTGAGAACAGTCCCGACTGCATGAGTATTTGCTTCACCTGCGGAGCCGTCAATCTGGGATAATATGAACGAATCAAGGCAGCCACACCGGCCACGGCCGGAGCCGCCATTGAGGTTCCTCCCTGAAAATCGTATTCGTTGTTGGGCATGGTGGAATAGATATCGCTGCCGGGAGCAAACACATCCACGTTTTGACTTCCATAATTGGAAAAAGAGGCTGTCATTTCGGAACCATAACGGCTTGTGAGCGCGCCTACGGTAATCACATTGTCCACAAATTCTGAATTGGAAAACATATGGTCGTTGGGATAATTTGGATTTTCGAGTTGATCTAAATTATTTCCATCGTTCCCAGCAGCATGTACTATGAGCACATCTTTTGAGGCGGCATATTTAATGGCGTCGTACACCCACTGCGGGTTGGGGGAAAAGGACTTTCCAAAACTGCAATTAATGATCTTTGCGCCGTTGTCCGCAGCATATCGAATGGCCAAGGCAATGTCCTTGTCGTACTCATCACCATTGGGAACCGCCCTTAAGCTCATGAGTTCCACATTGGTGGCCACACCGTTCATCCCAATACCATTATTGCGTTCCGCAGCCACTATACCCGCCACATGGGTTCCGTGGCTTTCCGTGTCGACACGGTTTTTTGGGTTTCCGTTGCCGTAGTCAAGGTCCGAAATGTCGTAGGGATCATCACCAACAGACTCTCTTCCGTTGAATTCCTTGTTGAGGTTATAGTTTACCTGGTCTGTAAAATATTCGATGCCCTTGGTCAATTCTTCCAAAACGGAAGGAATGCTGTCACCATAGGCAAACATTTGGGTCAGCACGGCAACATGCTGTTGCATTTGTTCCGTGTTGGCTTCCAGGGCAATCAAATCTTTTTTGGAATAGGTGTCTTTTCCCAAAGCCTTTTTTACGGCATCATCCGCGTTTTTGACCACCTGGAAAATCTGTTCATACTGTTGCTTGTTTTGAAGCGCAGAAGGATATTCCTGGTCCAACTTCAAACGGGCCTTGGCCCTTTCGGCAGAATCACCGATTCCCAATCGCAACATCCGAACGTATTCCAATTGCTCATTGTAGGATTCACCCAGAAAGTTATAGCCATGGATATCGTCCACATAGCCATTGCCATCATCGTCCCTTCCATTATTTGGGCGCTCTCCCCTGTTTGTCCAGAGCACATCATCCAGATCTTCATGTTCCAAATCAATGCCGGAATCCACAATGGCCACTACCACCGTTTTGCCTTTTCTGTTCTTGATGATTTCATTGTAGGCCCTGTCCAAACTCAACCCAGGAATAGTATCTGAAACGAGGTCGGCATGGCCCCAACTTTTTTTCTGGTCCTCTGAGAGCTCGGACACTTTTAAGGGTACGGTGTCTATGTTTTCGACGGGCGTGGAAACCAGTGTGGTTGCTCCGCAGCCCATGAGCAGCAAGGATGTGGCGTAAGCCAAAAACGATTCTCTAATGTGGATAAAATTCATATGTGGAATTAAAATTCAGTTTATTGTGGTTTAAAGATTTCATCAAAAGTATAGAGTTCGTTGAGCCGGACTCCTTTCTCCGTCTTTTTAAGACTGCAGATCTGATTGTGGGCATCATGTTCAAAGAACAAGAGCCAATCATTTTCGGAGGCTTCATCCAAAAATTGGGCTTTTTCTTTCAGGGTCAGCAGGGGGCGGGTGTCGTATCCCATAACATAGGGCAGGGGGATATGCCCCACCGTTGGTATAAGATCGGCGACAAAAACCAAAGTGGTTCCCTTATAATGTATATGTGGCAACATTTGCTTTTCGGTATGCCCATCCATAAAATGGATGCCGAACCCCAATTCCGATGATTTCTTAAAAGCAACCTCATGCTGATCGATGAAGTGTAGCTGCCCACTAGCTTCCATTGGCAACAGATTTTCCTTCAAAAAGGATGCCTTCTCCCGCGCATTCGGTTGTGTGGCCCACGCCCAATGGTTTTGGTTGCTCCAAAAACGCGCATTTTTAAAGGCGGGCTCATAACCGATTCGGTCTTTGTTCCATTGCACACTTCCACCACAATGGTCAAAATGAAGATGCGTCAAAAGAACATCGGTTATGTCGTCCCTATGAAACCCCAGTTTTTTCAGGGAGCCATCCAGGGTGTGGTCTCCCCACAAATAATAATGGGCAAAGAACTTTTCGGACTGTTTGTTTCCCAAACCGTTGTCAATCAAAACCAGGCTGTTGCCATCTTCAATTAGAAGGCATCTTGCCGCTAGATCGATCATATTGTTGGCGTCGGCCGGATTGGTCCTGCTCCAAAGCGCCTTGGGAACCACTCCGAACATGGCACCCCCATCCAACTTAAAATTACCAGTCTCTACGGGATAAATTGTCATTTATAAAACAAATGGCATGCAAAATAAGAAAAGACCAACGCATATGATTACAAAATAGGCTTTTATTGATTCTATTTTAACAAAAAAGAAGCTACGAATCTTCAACATAGATTTTACCCAGCCTTGAAAACTTGGGATTATAGGATTTACCAAATCTCAATGTAGGATATGTGCTTTGATTCTAAAAGAAAAACTGTAAATTTCAAAAAAACTAAAAAGATGCTGGAACTTGCAGGAATCATCATTCTTGGCATAATAGCGCAATGGGTTGCTTGGCGATTTAAGTTACCGGCCATTTTACCCCTTATTTTGATAGGACTTTTGGTAGGGCCGATAGCCACTTTGTATACCGAGGACGGCACCAAGCTCATCGAACCCATTTGGAATGGGGAAAAGGGACTTTTCCCGGGCGACGGGCTCTATTATTTTGTTTCCTTGGCCATCAGCATTATTCTTTTTGAAGGCGGACTGACCTTGAAAAGAGCGGAAATTGCCAACGTGGGACCGGTTATCACAAAACTTATTACCATAGGCACAGTGGTCACTTTTTTCGGGGCCGGCATAGCCGCACACTACATTTTTGACCTTTCCTGGCAGATTTCTTTTCTTTTTTCAGCATTGATTATTGTTACCGGCCCCACGGTTATCACGCCGATACTTAGAAATATTCCCTTGAAGAAGGATGTTTCCGCCGTATTGAAATGGGAGGGCATTTTGATAGACCCCATCGGCGCATTGGTCGCGGTACTTGTTTTTGAATTTATTAGCGTTGGTGAAGGACAGGCTTTTACAAAAACCGCACTGATCGAGTTTGCAAAAATCTTGCTTTTTGGAACCACCTTTGGATTCACCTTTGCCCATGCCTTGGGTTTTGCGATCAAAAAAGGGTTTATTCCTCACTATCTCTTGAACGTCGTCTCCCTTTCGGTGGTCCTACTGGTTTTTGTGGAATCTGATGTGTTTGCCCACGAATCCGGTCTTTTGGCCGTGGTGGTGATGGGCATGGTGATGGGCAACATGAATTTGCCCAATCTTAAGGAGTTGTTATACTTTAAGGAATCCCTGAGTGTACTGCTTATATCAATACTTTTTATCCTTTTGGCAGCAAACATCAGCATTGGGGACATGGAATTGGTTTATAATTGGGATTCTGCCATACTGTTCGCCATAATCGTGTTCGTGATTCGGCCCATTGGGGTGTTTTTGAGCGCCCAGGGTTCAAACTTAAAGTTCAATGAAAAGCTTTTTATAGGTTGGGTGGGCCCCAGGGGTATCGTTGCAGCAGGTATAGCCTCGCTGTTTGGTTCCAAATTGTTGGCCAAGGGCGAGCCGGGCGCGGAGTATATCACGCCATTGGTTTTCATGATTGTGCTCGGCACGGTTTTGCTGAATGCCACCACGGCGAGGCTATTTGCCAAATTGGTGGGCGTTTTCCTAAAGAAATCCGAAGGAATCTTGATTATTGGTGCATCGCGGTTGTCCCGATTGATTGCAAACTACCTAAAAAAGAACAATCGCCATGTAGTACTTATTGATAATAACCAAAGTAATGTGGACAAGGCCAAAAGTTTGGGACTCGAGGCCATTACTGCCGATATTTTTTCTGACAACCTCACGGACAACATTGAATTGAACGATATGGGTTACCTATTGGCACTTACCGGCAATTCGGACATAAACAATTATGCCATTGACAAGTTTCAGAAGCAGTTTGGGGAAAATGGCGCATTCCGGTTGGTGAATACGGAAGAAGTGAACGACCCCAACAAAAACCCCAAGGAAGGCCTGTTCTCCCATACGGACGACTTTATCAGGTTAATGGAAACGGTAAGAAGCTATCCGTCAATCCGAGAAATTGCTCTCAAGGACAAGTCCCACTACGACAGCCTGATAGAGATCACCCAAAAGGAAAAGGACATAATCCCCGTTTTTACCAAGTCTCCCGACGGCAGCATTGAGATCATTCCCTCCAACAGCAAGGATTTTGAGCCGCAAGGCGAAGGATACAAACTGGTATATCTGGGGAAACAGTTCGCAACAGAACAAGAAAAATCCTAACTCTTTCTGACGAGCTCGCTTCTTGTCGAGAGACTTCTTCAAGCGGACAAACCATCAATCCAACAGGCCCATACGTCAATTTGGGCACATGAGCCAATACCTCACGGACTATTTTTGGATTTGCTAAGCAAACCAAATTTTAACCATGAAGAACCTACTTATATCATTGACCATCGTATTGGCGGTCTGTTTTGTTGGGTGCTCCAAAGAAGACAATAGGAATTGCGACTCCTGTAAGACCCAAGGGGTGAAAATAGAGATTTGTGACAATGAGGACGGCACCTATACCTTAAAGGGAGGAGGGGAAACGGAAAAACTGACCAAAAGCGATTTGGGAAACCAAACCCAGAAGGCCTATGTTGAGGGTCTTTGCACATTGGGCAACACGTTGGCTGACGAATAGGCAACGCGCTGTTTGAATGTGATCAGTCGTTCAGTTTTAAAACAGCCATGAACGCTTGTTGTGGAATCTCGACATTCCCGACCTGCCTCATGCGTTTTTTACCCTTTTTCTGTTTCTCCAACAGCTTCCGCTTACGGGAAATATCACCACCATAGCATTTTGCGGTAACATCTTTCCGCAAGGCCTTGATGGTTTCCCTAGAGATGATTTTGGAACCAATGGCGGCCTGTATGGGAATATCAAACTGTTGCCTTGGAATGAGCTCCTTAAGTTTTTCACACATCTTTTTGCCAAGGGTGTGGGCATTATCAAAATGAACCAATGCAGATAAAGCGTCAACAGGCTGGGCGTTCAAGAGAATATCGACCCGGACCAATTTGGACACCCGCATTCCTATGGGGGAATAATCGAAAGAGGCGTACCCTTTGGACACGGTTTTCAGTCGGTCGTAGAAATCGAAAACGATTTCAGCTAAGGGCATATCAAAAATGAGCTCCACCCTTTCCGTGGTAAGGTAGGTCTGGTTTACAATTTGCCCCCTTTTTTCAATACAAAGGGACATTACGTTGCCCACAAAATCCGATTTTGTGATCACAGTGGCCTTTATGTAGGGCTCCTCCACGCGCGAAAGGGTTGAAGGGTCGGGCAGATCTGAAGGATTGTTCACGATAACTGGCTTCTCTTCATCCTTGGTTGTAAAGGCATGGTAGCTAACGTTTGGAACCGTGGTGATAACGGTCATGTCAAATTCCCGCTCCAAGCGCTCTTGGATAATTTCCATATGGAGCATGCCCAAGAACCCGCATCTAAAACCAAACCCCAGGGCGGCACTGCTTTCAGGGGTGAAAACCAAGGAAGCGTCATTGAGCTGTAATTTCTCCATGGAAGATCGTAGTTCTTCAAAATCTTCCGTGTCCACAGGATAAATTCCAGCAAAGACCATCGGCTTTACGTCCTCAAAGCCCTCAATGGCATTTTGCGTGGGCCTGGCCGCATCTGTGATGGTATCCCCAACCTTCACTTCCCGGGCATCCTTTATTCCTGTGATGAGATAACCTACATCCCCGGCGGAAATCTTGTTCTTTGGCACTTGGGTCAATTTCAGCGTTCCCACCTCATCGGCGTAGTACGATTTGCCGGTGGCCACAAATTTTATCTTTTGCCCCTTTGCTATTTCTCCATTGATTACCCTAAAATAGGTCTCAACGCCACGAAAAGGGTTGTAAACCGAATCAAAAACCAACGCCTGCAAAGGCTCGTTGGGGTCTCCTTTGGGCGCCGGGATTCGCTCAATAATAGCGGTCAAAATTTCACCAATGCCAATACCCGTTTTGGCACTTGCCGGAATCACGTCCTCGGGAGCACACCCCAAAAGATCTACGATATCGTCAGTAACCTCCTCCGGATTGGCACTTGGCAGGTCCACCTTGTTTAGCACAGGAATGATTTCCAAGTCGTTCTCAAGAGCAAGATATAGATTGGAAATCGTCTGAGCCTGAATGCTTTGTGCTGCATCAACTACCAACAGGGCACCTTCGCACGCCGCAATGGATCGTGATACCTCATAGGAGAAATCAACATGCCCCGGAGTGTCTATCAAATTAAGGACATAGTGCTCACCATTGTGCACATATTCCATTTGAATGGCATGACTTTTAATGGTTATGCCACGCTCCCGTTCCAGGTCCATGTTGTCCAATAACTGGTCTTGTTTTTCCCTCTCGGTAACGGACCCCGTGGAGTCCAACAAACGATCGGCCAAGGTACTCTTACCGTGGTCTATATGTGCTATGATGCAAAAATTCCTGATGTTCTTCATACAATGACCGCTAAGCGATAAACTAGGTTGATAAACCTCTGCAAATATAGGTGTTTTAGGTAGCTGTAAATCGGTTTTTTCCAATAATGAAAGAGGGCGTTTCCACTGCTCTAAAATATTTTCTTAGATTTGAATGCTAACCCCATCTGTTAAATGAAGCGCAGCACTTATGTCCTGTTAATGGCACTGTTATGTTCCAGTTATTTTGTTGGCCAGACCCACCAGATAAAGGGAAAGGTGGTGGATGAGCAAAATGTGGTTATACCATTTGCCAACATACTGCTTCTGCGTGCAGCCGACACTACTTTTGTGAAGGGCGCTTCGGCCGATGATGCAGGCCTGTTTGTTATGACCGCGGTGGACACAGGATTATACTTGTTGCAGGCAAGCTATGTGGGCCGGGGCTCTGAGCCCCTTGCATTGGACATTAGTGGCGACATAGCCCTGGGAGCGTTGATAATTCCTTTGGAAAACAATGAACTGGATGAGGTTGTGGTAACCGCACAGCGTCCAAAGCTCCAAAGATTAGCAGACAGACTGGTCTTTTCGGTTGAGAATACTGTAGTTTCCCAGGGGACATCATGGGACATACTAAAAAACACGCCAGGGGTGATCGTGAACCAGGATGAATTGTTGATCCGGGGAGAAAATGCTACCGTTTATTTGAATGATAGAAAAGTCCAATTGTCGGGGCAGGAAGTTCAGGATTTGCTACAGGGTCTTTCGGGAGCCAATATCAAATCGGTGGAGGTAATTGCCAACCCGCCTGCCCGCTACGATGCCGAAGGAGGACCGATTTTGAACATTGTGACCAATAAAAATATTGTGCCGGGATATAAGGGAAGCATTAATGGAAGCTACACCCAAGCGGTCTTTCCAAAATTCAGCGCAGGAACCAGCCACTATTACAAAACGGAAAAACTCAACTTTTTTGCCAATTACAACATAAACCCGCAAAAGGAGCTGTTGAAAACGGATAAAGGAATCAATTTTCAGGACAATAACGGGCAGGTGTTCTCCATTTGGGACACCAAATACAATAGAACACAAGAATCGCAATCTCAAAATGTGAACCTTATCGTGGATTATGATTTTGATGACCGCAATAGCCTAAACGTGACATCAAATTTGATTTTTAATCTAGATCAGGAACAACAAACCCGGTTGAACAACGCTATCAATAATGGTCTAGGTCAGCTTGACTCCACCTTCACCACACGGAACAATGCTACCTTGGACAACACCAACTTGGCCTTTGACCTTACTTACGTGCACAAACTAAAAAAGCCTGGTGCCAGCATTACCATGAACGGACATTATACCTATTATAGCGGAGACTCTTTCCAAGATTTGACCTCGGATTATTTTGACTCCAACGACGATTTTTTGCGCACTTTTGGTTTTGATTCCGATTCGCAGCAGGACATAGAAATTTTCACCGGACAGATTGATTATGCCTCGCCCATTGGGAACGCATCCCTAGAAACGGGCGCAAAAATATCGTCCATCAGCTCTCAAAGCAACGTGGACTTTTTCAACTTTACCGGAGCGAGCAACACTGTAGATGCTTCCCTGTCCGACAGGTTCAATTACGAAGAAAATGTTTTTGCGGCGTATTTCAGCCTTGTGAAAAACTGGAAAAAATGGTCAATTAAGTTTGGGCTAAGGGGAGAATTGACTGATGCGGAGGGTGTTTCCCTGACCCTGAACGAAACAAACACCCAAGACTTTTTTGAGCCTTTTCCATCCCTGTATTTGCTTTATTCCCCATCGGACAACCACAGCTTTTCCTTCGATTATGGAAGAAATGTGGACCGCCCCAAGTATAGCGACCTGAACCCCTTTCGCTTCTTTTTTAATGAGAATGACTTTGAAGAGGGGAATCCAAGGTTGACGCCAAGCTTTGGCAATAATTTCAATCTGAACTATACGTTGAACAGTGAATACTTTTTTGATATCTACTACAGGGACAACGGGCGCAATATTGCCGACCTGGTGTTTCAGGACAACACCAACCAGACCTTGGTAGAGTTGAAGCAGAATGTATTGGAAAGCAAATCGTATGGACTGGATTTTACCATTAGCAAAACACTGACTGATAATTGGTTTTTGTACGCCTATACTTCGTTGTTTCATGAAGAGGAAACCTTTTTGGCAGTTCAGAGCAACAATCAGGAATTCACCAACGAAGTTGATGGGGTATATGCCTACCTGGCCAATTACCTTACCTTATCAAAAGACGGTACATTTACAGGAGAGCTTGCAGTTTCCTACATTTCACAGTTTTTGTTCGGATCCTATATTTCGGATGAGCAACTGAATCTGACATTGGGCCTGAGAAAGTCATTGTTCAACAATAGGGCGGTGATTTCGGTTGCGGCCGAGGACATTTTGGAACAATATGTTCCCACTTACACATCCAGATATTTGAATCAGGATAACTTCTACAGAAGACGACCGGAAACACAGTTCGTCCGTTTTGGGTTCACCTATAATTTTGGGAACTTTAGACTGGAGGACAACCAACGCGACATCGACAAGAACGAGAGGGAAAGGCTCAAAAAAGAGGAATAGATTTCCGGTATTGGGGCATTTTGTATTTTTGCAGTCCAATAGAAATGAGATTTGATAAAGATTGCCAACATAGAACTTCCCGATTTTCCGCTGCTCTTGGCGCCAATGGAAGATGTGAGCGACCCGCCTTTTCGTGCCCTGTGCAAGGAGCAGGGAGCCGACGTGGTCTACACTGAGTTCATTTCCTCGGAAGGATTGATAAGGGATGCCGCCAAAAGCATCATCAAATTGGATATTTATGAGAAGGAACGGCCCGTGGGCATTCAAATTTTTGGCGCCGAGCTTGACTCTATGTTGCAGGCTGTTGACATTGTTGAAAAGTCCAATCCGGATATTATTGACATCAATTTTGGCTGTCCCGTAAAAAAAGTGGTCTGCAAAAATGCAGGTGCGGGCATTTTAAGGGACATCCCATTAATGGTAAAATTGACCGAAGCCCTTGTAAAACGAACCAAATTACCGGTTACCGTTAAAACCCGGTTGGGTTGGGACCACAACTCCATCAAAATTGTGGAGGTTGCGGAGCGGCTTCAAGACGTGGGCATAAAGGCCATTTCAATTCACGGTAGGACTCGGGTACAAATGTACAAGGGAGAAGCGGATTGGAGGCCCATTGCCGAGGTAAAGAACAACCCAAGAATGCAGATTCCAGTTTTTGGCAATGGCGATGTGGATTCTCCCGAAGCTGCCAAAAAGATGAGGGATGCATATGGTCTGGATGGCGCCATGATAGGACGGGCCAGTATTGGCAACCCTTGGTTCTTTAAGGAAGTGAAGCACTATTTCAAAACTGGGAAACACCTACCGCCGCCCACCATGGAGGAACGGGTTGATGCCGCACGAAGGCACTTGCAAATGTCCATTGATTGGAAAGGCGAAAAACTGGGTGTTTTTGAAACAAGACGCCACTATACGAACTACTTCAAAGGGATTCCACATTTTAAGGATTATCGCATGAAAATGGTGACCAGCGATGACGCTGTCGATGTTTTTGCCGCTTTTGATGAGGTGCTGGAAAAATTTGGGGACTATCAATTTGCCTAAGCGGCAATCAACTTTCGGGTTATCCTGCTGCTGGCGATTTTAGAGGAAATAACACCCAGGACCACGATTGTCGCCAGCACCAACAACACATTCATCACATTATATTCCACCGGATAAGCCAGTGAAGGGGTTATTTTGAGCCATTGGAACAGTAATTGGGAGCCGATTAAAAGAGAGCCGATCATCACGCCGATCAGTCCGCCAAAAGAGGTCACCAAAACCCCCTGGATGAAATACACCTTCCGAAGTTCTTTTATGGTAGTGCCCAAACTGAAGAGTGTCTTTGAGTTTTGTTGCTTGTCCAGAATCATCATAATGATGGCTCCGACCACATTGAAAAGGGCAATGATCAGCACCAGGGTAAAAATAAGATAGGTGGCCAGGTTCTCCGTGTTCAGCATTCGGTACAGGGTGCTGTTCAGTTCACGTCGCGAAAGCACCAGAACATCGCTTCCAAGAATGCCTCTTAGTTGGTTTTGCACATCTTTTAGATCAGCAGTTTCCCTCAATTTAAAGTTGATTCCAGACACCTGCAAACTATCCTTTTCCAACAACGCCTGCACCAAAGGAAGTTGGGCAAAAACGTACTTTTTATCCAAATTCTCTTCTACGGAATACACGCCGCTCAGTGTCAGGCTCAATTGATTGTAGGGTTTGGAATTGAACCCTTGGCCGGTGATTGAACCCTTTCCAGGTTTGGGCACCAGTACGGTCAACGGGCTTCTATAATTGTTGAGTGGAACGGCAAGTTGGTTGTAAATCCCGATACCGGTCACCGCATCAAGTTCAGACACGCCCCAATTTCCAAAATAAAGAGTGCTGTCCACTCCCGTGATATGCCTATAATTATCATCCACCCCCTTGATATAGGCGATACAACTTTTCTCCCTAAAGGTGAGATAGGCCCGCTCTTCAATTTCTTTGGAATAGCCAATCAAACCGGGTATTGCTTCCAAAACGTTCTCATTGTCGGCAGAAAGCGCAAAATATTTTCCCGTAGCCGGAATCGCCTTGACGTCGGGATCAAAAGTATTGGTAAATGAAAGGCTGAATGTCTTAAGGCCCGCAAATGCGGAAAGTACTATAAACAATGCTGCCGCACCGATCACAATAACCAAGAAAGTGATAAAATTGATGATGTTCACCGCATTTTGGTTGCTTTTGGAGACCAAATAGCGCTTTGCGATGTAAAAAGCGAAGTTCAAAATCAGGATTTCTTTCGTTTATCCAGCAAGTCCCGGTTTTCAATGGGATTTTCATCCCCTTTCAGGGATTTTTCTATCTTATCGATATATTCCAGGGAATCGTCAAGATAAAAGTTGAGTTCTGGAACCCGGCGCAATTGGTTTTTTGTTCGCTGCGCCAATTCATATCGAATGCCGACTTGGCTGGCTTTTATTCCTTCCAACAGCGAGTTGGCTTCCTTATTGGGGAAAATGCTCACATATACCTTGGCCAACAACAAATCAACGGTCACATAGACTTTGGAAATGGAGATCAAGGTCCCCTTGAGCCCACCATCGGTGGCGGCCCGTTGTAGGATTTCAGCCAAATCCCTTTGTATAATTCCAGCTATCCTTTTTTGCCGTTGGGTTTCTTCCATGGCACAAAAATAAGCGATTTAATGACTAACCTCATGATATGATACCCAAACAGTGTGTAATTTTGCACTATGGCACCATCGCAAGATGGGAAAAGGGCAAAGTATGGACAAAATTGAACACATCGGTATAGCAGTTAAAAACCTGGAAGTTTCCAAACAACTATTCGCAAAAATCTTTGGGACCCAACCGTATAAGGAGGAAGAGGTGGCTTCGGAAGGGGTAAGGACCTCTTTTTTTAAATCCGGACCCAATAAGGTGGAATTGCTGGAGGCCACAAATCCCGAAAGTCCCATCGCCAAATTTTTAGAAAAAAAGGGAGAAGGTGTTCACCATATTGCCTTTGCCGTGGAGGATATTGTTGCTGAGATTGCCAGATTAAAGGGTGAGGGCTTTGTAATATTGAATGAAACCCCAAAAAAGGGAGCGGATAACAAACTTGTTGCCTTTTTGCATCCCAAAGGTACAAACGGGGTGCTGGTGGAGTTATGCCAAGAGATAAAACAAGGGTAGAGGTATTTAAAACCTTGCGCCAAAGCAAAATAAATGGTAATATTGCATCCGCAAAATTGCGGGTCCTATAGCTCAGTTGGTTAGAGCACCTGACTCATAATCAGGGGGTCCCTGGTTCGAGCCCAGGTGGGACCACCGGGAGATTTCAAAATTTCTCTAATAGCCTGAAAATGAACTGTTTTCAGGCTTTTTCATTTTCATTGGTTTCATATAAAACCATATGAAATCAACCGTTCTGGTGAGTGATTCGGTGAGTACTTTTTTATTCGCAAAAATGCTGCCCAAACTATGTTAAAGAATTGACTGTCAATTCTTTGTTCGGATTTACAATCGATATTAAAAATCCAAAAAATCACAGTTATGGAGGCAAGCAACACATTTTCCATCCTTTTTTACCCAAAAACCAGTGACGCCGACAAGAACGGAATGTCCCCTCTTTTTCTTCGAATCACGGTAGATTCCAAGAGGGCCGAACTCAGTTTAAAAAGAAAAGTGGATCCCGAAAATTGGTGCCCAAATTCGAGCAAGGTCAAAGGAAGGGGATGGATACCGGAAGAGATCAATGGTTATCTTGATGAGCTCAGAACACGGATTCGGCGTATCCAAGGAGACTTTGTGGCACAGGCAAAGCCTTATACGGCATCGATGCTAAAAGGGCGTCTGTTGAACAAGGGCAACGAACTCAAAACAGTACTGTCAATTTATGATGGGCACAATGCCAAAGTGAAAAGTTTGATGGGAAAGGATTATACCTATAGCACCTATAGAAGGCATGTACGGACTCGAGACCATTTGGAAGGATTCATCCGAAAAGAGTATGGACAGAATGATTTTTTTATCAAGGATGTAGATCTAGGGTTTGTTACCCGGTTTGAGCAATATCTCCATATGGTCGGTGCAGGGGGCCATAATACGATTACCAAATATGTGACAAATTTCAAGAAGATAGTGCGGATGGCATTTGCCAACAGTTGGGTCGCCTCTGACCCTTTCTTCCATTGGAAGGCCAAATGGCAGAAAACCGAACGGGAGGTACTGACCGAGGTTGAACTACAAACATTGATGGAGAAGGAATTCAAATCGCATCGTTTGGAACGGGCAAGGGATGTTTTCATTTTTTGCTGCTTTACAGGTCTGTCCTATGTCGATGTCAAAAAATTGACAAGAGACGATATTTCAATCGGGATAGATGGTAGGCATTGGATAAAGATTTTGCGGACAAAGACCAAGGTCAAAAGTACAGTTCCACTTTTGCCAATGGCGGAAAGAATATTGGAGAAGTATAAGAATAACTCGCCCAATGCTGAAAACGTGCATCTGCTTCCGGTATTGAGTAACCAAAAAACTAATCAGTACCTAAAGGAAATCTCGTCATTGTGCGGAATAAACAAACGGATTACCTTTCATCTTTCCCGGCATACCTTTGCCACTACTGTTACCTTGGCAAACGGGGTCCCAATCGAATCGGTGAGCAAGATGCTTGGGCACCAGTCCATAAAGACCACCCAGATATACGCCAAGGTGCTTGACAAAAAACTTATGGAGGACATGGAATTGGTCAGGAGTAAATATGCCAATGCTTAAAATGGTTGTCAATCTCTTAATAAAACTGAAAAAAAGAACAGTACTCTTTTGTTTTTAAAACCCAAATCTTACCCAAAAACTTTGCGAATGGATCCTGTTCCAATTTTATAGCATTCGGAAAGATAAGCGTGAAATAAAATTGGAATAGGGCGCACAACCTATTTTTGGATGTGAATAGTTGGTTTGGCAGTGTGCGAAATTGGGATGCGAAGTAGGCCAATTTTGTACAGCGAGAGGGTAGCACGCTAAAGCGGTGCTACGTTGTCCAATTTCTGGCTGAAAGGCCAATGAAATTGGAACTTTTGGCAGTTCCTTCTCATGAAGGAATTTTATTTTTTTGCTGTAAAAACTCTGGAACCCCCTAAAAACATTGAAAAAATTTACAGTAAAAACTTAGGAATCCAGAACACAGCAAAAGAGTTTTAATGGTTGACTGGGAAATATCGGGAAACAACTATTTTTTAATGTTCTTTTTTAAGAATTGGGTCAAATCCTCTCGAAAGCCCTAAAAACAAAGGAAAAAGTTGACCCATTTTGCTTGGAATTCTATCTTTTGCCTCGCTCAGTAAATTAGTTAAAGGTAAGATTTGGGGCTTGCAGCACTTCACTTCGTTGCGTTTGCCTTTGTGTCCAATTCATTTTGTGATATGTGTTTTTCAAGCCAACGTTTAGCGTCCTTCAAATTAACCTTTTCGTGTACTAAGGTAAGTTTAGAAATAGGCATGGGAAATTGAACTTTAAGAAAATATCAAAATCTAGAAAAACAGTATTTAAGGATACACCTGATAACAATCATCCGGGTCTCCAGTGGGCGGACAATATGAGGCTTTACAGGCACTTCCCTGTTTTTCTTTTGCAATTTCCACGCATCTTGACTCAGAGACAAAAGGATGATTGGTCTGTACAAAAGGTTGACTGGTGCCAAATCCCCCACAACTTATGCTGCAATTCCCGCCTTCTCCGTCTGATGTGCAGGAAAGGGATAATAGCAAAACTAGTATTGAAAAATATTGGAAAAGAGGTTTCATGATATTTGGTTGACTAGGTTAAAATCATTCTTGGATAATGCATGCTGCGGGTTCCATCAAACTCGCTTGTAGATTTTTGTTGAGTATTTCGTAGTCAAAGAAAGTTCCCAGTTCATCCTGTCCCATTTTCTCTTCAGACACTTTGTCCGAGGAAAAATATACTTTGACATAGGCCACAGGCTGGGTGGCGAACAATTGCATTTGCTCGGCACTTATTTTGTAATATGGACGGTTGATTTCGGTTGTGACAGGCAACGTGAACTTGCCTAGCAATGTCCTGTTGGGATATAGAGTGATAACACTTTCGTCCTGAAATCGAACGATGAGCGGGTTATCTTTTAAAATATCGATTCTTCGGCCCAATTCCCGGACCAACACCAAAGATAGGTAGTAGTTTTCCTCTGATTTCACAAAGTTGGCAGATGCAGCTTGGCTGAATTTGGAGAACAAAGGTTTTAGTTTGGTGGCCTTAGTTATTTTTTCTTCTTCAAAGTGCTTGTTTGCCTTTCGCACCCTTTTTTCGGAGTATTTGCATTTTTGCCCAAAAGACATGGTACAAAGGCATAGCGCCAATATGATGGTAAAACGTGAATGTTGTTTCATATTTTCATTGTGATTTTAATGGTTGCAACACCTATTTCTGGTGAAATGTCGAATTGTAATGGAATGTGAAGCCCAGCAGAGTTTTTATTCAGGTATACCGATTTCCATTTGGGTACCAGAAGCCCAACCAAAGCCCCTAAAACAGCTCCCCCGCCTGTCATGGCCAAATAAAAACCAGCATCCTTTTCCCGCGGACGTCCCAATGGATCGGTATCCAGATCTATGAGCAGCGAACTTAAAGCTCCGGTTGCTGCGCCAAATGATGTCCCTATCAGCACATGATTTCCTTTAGGAACTTTTATGAAGTCTACCGCATCAAGCATCATACTTTGCTGTGCACCGGTTTTTGAATCCATAAAAGATGCCTCTGTCGCCCTGATTGTAAAATCCTTTGCGTTAATGACTTCATGATCTTTCAAGTAGACCTTGGCTCTGGGATAATGGTTTCTTTCCTGGGTCTGTGCCATCCCCCAGAATACCATTAGGAATGACAATAGTGTAAAAACAGCATACTTGATAGTATTAGCTCTAGTCGTACATAAGGCCTGCGATACTGCGCCAAAAAATGTGTCCTTCTTTTTTAGCATTTGTGTATTTGTTTGGTTAAAGCATACTATGCTAACCTATAGACTCCGAAAAGGGCTGTTTTTTCCCGACGTTCAAGCAAAAAGGTTTAAATGACCAAAAAGGTCATCGGGAAAATTTTATCTATTTTGTAGTCATTAAACCGACACCTCGACCTCAATGGGTAGATCTATTCGAAATGATGATGCCGATGTTTTGTGGAACAATTATTTAAAAGGGGATAGGTCCGCGCTCAAGGAACTTATTGGCAGGTACAATGATTCGTTGCTCATGTTCTTGCTGGGAAAGACCAAGAACAGGGAAATCGCAAGGGAGGTGGCCCAAGAGGCATGGCTCAAAATGGCCAAGCATAAAAAGGGCATTAAAAACTTCAAGGCGTATCTATACAAGGTCGCATCCAATGTATGGGTAGACATAAACACCAAAAATAAAAGAATAAAGAGTGTCGAGAATCCTGCACCGGCCATCAATGGGATAGCGGTGCAGCCAGAAGCTTTAAATAAACTGGGAGCAGAGGATATTGCCAAAATGTGTCGCTCCTGTCTGACAAATGCAGAGTATGAATTGTGGAACCTGCATTGTGATGGATATAACAGCGAAGAAATATCGCAGCGCCTTTCGATTCAAAGAAAGACAGTGGACAACAAAAAATCCATCATCCGAAAAAAGTTGATATTGGAAATTAAAAATTATACAAATAGTTAATGTGGTCTTATGAATGATCTTTCAACCAATAAAGAGCATATAGCATTGGAAGTACTTATCGACTATGTCGATGGTATTTTGGATGCTACATCTCGAAAGAAAATCGAAGAACACATCAAAAACCATCCGGAGAGTTCGGAAATTGTGTACAACATTAAATGGTATTATGAAACCTATGGTCAGGACAGGGAGAAACTTGAAAAGTATTTGCACGAAACAAAAAAAGGAATACTAGCGGCCTTGGATGTGGCCTTGGAAGAACCATCGACCGAACACCCAAAAGTACGTCCATTATGGTATCGAATCTCAAGCGTTGCGGCGATTGCAATTTTTTTGATAATTCCCACTGTTCTTTTATTGAATAGGACGAAATCCAAAGCCGACATTTTGGAAGACCACCTGTCAGCACCATACGATAACCCACCCATTACCAGAGGTGAGCCCGACCAAAATTCAATGCTATGGAACCAAGTAGCCCTTGCATACGGAAACCAAAATTATGGTGGTGCCATTACTTTCTTAGAGGCCATAATCGACGAAGGAGAAACACTTTCAATGGCTCACTTTTATACCGGTCTTTGCTATCTGTATTTAAAAGACCCTGAACCGGATAAGGCAATACAACACTTGCAGAAAGTTGTGGATGGCGAAAACCCATTTACGGAACCGGGTCTATGGTACTTAAGTCTGGCCCATCTACAGAACAACCAAGAATCACTTGGCAGACAAACCCTGAAAAGCATTACCGGTTACAAAATGGAAGAGGCTCAAAAGTTGCTCGCTGAATTAGACTGATGAGTTGCCCAAGGATTTTCTTTTTCTGATCAGGATCAGCACAATTAACCCCGCCAATAGTGTTGCGACAGCATAGGCATAGGCTGTTGTGTTATGGGATTCAATATTTAGTGGTCTGGTATTTCCATGGACCACAAAACCTGCCCAAAAATAAGGATGCTCGTACAGCGGAATTTCCACATTTTGGAGATAATTCAATTTGGCCTTTTGCAATGCCTCGTCAATTGGCAGGCCAGCGGTGATTTTGTCATAGAAATCAATCATGGGTGCAACGGTGGTTTCATCTGGTACTTTCCATAAACTGGCAACCAAACTTGGACAACCTGCATAGGCAAACGCTCGAGAAAGACTCATCATGCCTTCTCCTTTGTTTATTCTTCCGAAACCGCTATCGCATGCGCTCAACACGGCCAAATCGGCATTGAGTTCCAAATTATATATTTCCACCGCGTTTAAATGACCATCCTCATTGCTTTCCTCATTTTGGGTGAACATTAAATTGGAAAACATCGGGTCGGTATCATTCAAAAGGCCATGCATGGCAAGATGAAGTATTTGAAATTCACCTGCAGTTTTCTTGAAAACCTCTTCAGTGGCAGAAGAACCAATAAAAGCTTTACCCCGTAATTTTTCAGCAATACCGCGAACCTCCTTTTCCGCTCCAGGTAGACCCATCAAATCTATATTGTCACTAGGCGATGTTGGCATAGCTAAGGTATAATCCGATGCATATCCTCCAAAAGTTGATTTTCTTCTTTGACTGGAATTGGATTTAGGAGTTTCTATTGAATTTCTTAAGAATTTGGACGAGTACGCATAACCTATGGCATAATCTTTAATAAGGTAGTGCAAATCTTTGTAGTTAAAGCTACCGGTATCGGCAGGGGTGCTTGATAGCATAGCTTCAAAATTCAGGTAACTCAACTCCCCGTCCGGGATCACGATGATTTTCTTTATGGATTGTTTTGCCCCATCCAATGTTTTCTTTAATAGCATCCTGTATAAACCGTGGGCAGCTTCCGCAAAAGCTTTTTTGGTTTTTGGGCTGGCTTCCATTACTTGTCGATAGTTTGTCAGACCTTCCCTGAAATCCTTTATCCATTTTTTATAGGCCGCTGTTTTCTCAATGTTGAAGACGTTAAAATCATCTTGTGTAACGCTAAAAAGATATAATTGATTTTCCCCAACAAAGAATTCCAACAGCAGACTATGTTTGTCCAACAGTTCTTCTTGTACATCTTCCATCGAAAATTCATCCACACCATACTTTAACTGATGATATCGGCCATATCGATGCTCAATTTCTTCCCGAATCGACTCATATGCTGTTCTGGTATGTAACAGTTTGTCCCTATACGCTTTTGCCCTTGCAGAGTCTCTTTTTTTAATTGCTGAATGCAGTTCACCTTGGTAGAAAGCCAATTTTATATTCAGTGTTTTTTCTTTTTCAATAACACCATCAGGAACCCCTGCGTACTTCTTGATTTCGGAATATTTAAGTTCCTGCAGTAGAAGAAAGGCCTTGCTTTCTTCCGAAAATTCGAACGCCTTTTTTAAATACTTCTTGTCCTTACTCCGTTTAAAAAGTTCATGGGAAAGCTCAATAGACTTTTCGTAGATCGGAATCGATTTTTCAATAAGCTCTTGCTTTGAAATAGATGAGGTAATTTCAAATTTGAACTCGTCAATCAGTTCCAAAGCGGTTTTACAGGTAGCAAAACTGTTCTCTAAATCCAAAATATTCTGATTCGTGCCTTTTTTATAGCGGGATAACAAAACCTCTGCCTTTGTAGCCAGCAAATCCAAAGCAATATTTTTTGAGGTAATTTCCTGCGCGGTGGGATTGGCATAAATGTCAGCTTCATTGATATCCTTGGATAAAGCTGACAAACCTTTTTGAAAATAGGACAGGGCGTTGCCCCATTGGTTCAGTTTTGCGAAGTACAACCCAATGATATGACAAGAGCTTGCATATTCCGGATGGTTTGGGCCTAGCACCTTGTTTTGAATTTCCAACCCTCTATTGAAATAGTCAAAGGCCTTTACTTCTTCCTCAATGGCTCCAAAACTTTTACCCAAATTAATATAGGTTGTGGCCACATAAGGATGATTGGCAGGCAGGGCATCAATGAAAATATTCAGCGCTTTTTCATGGTAGCTGATGGCTTTCCCAGCATTTCCATTATTATGCCAAGCCGCTCCCAAGTTATTATAAAAAATACCAGCATACACATGTTTTTCACCAAGTAGTTTAATCAAAACTTCCAATGCGTTTTCATAGGCAACAATGGCCTTGTCGTACTGTTTTTGTGCATCCAAAGATTTGCCAAGATTTGAGTATCCTATTGCCTTAAATTGATTTTGTTCCCCTGTTGCATTTTCCATGACGTCCAATGCCTGTTGAAAATATTCCTGGGCATTTTTAAACTCCCCTATACTCAAGTAAATGGCACCGATATTAGTATAGTCTTGGGAAAGACCAAAATCATTGGGGTCTAACGATTTGAGTCTTGTGTCCAATCCTTTTTTCGCAGTAATCAAAGCATTTTCATAATCGCCACGATACTTATAACTGACAGATAAGCTACTATAGGTCTGGGCTATTTTGGGATGGGTATCACCCAAGGTCTCCAATCGGATTTTTAAAGCCTTTTTGTAACTGTCAAACTGTTTGTCATAATCTCCCTGTCTACTCCAATCGAAACCAAGATTTTGATAAGTATCTGCTATTTCTGGAACTTCTCCCAGTCTTTCCAGTCCAACAGATAGTGCCAGTTGTAGATATTCCTGAGCCTCTCTGTGTGCTGATATCAAAGTATGACACGCCCCTAACCCGTTCAATGATTTCACATAACCCGGCCAATAAGTTGCTTTTTCATATCCTGTCAGTGCCTTTTGATAATAAATAATGGATTGTCTATAGTCAGCAGCATCGCCATACTTGCGGGCTTTCAGGTAGTATTGATGAGCTGAAATGGTATCTAGGTCCTGTGCAAAAGTTGTTTGTGTCATGATTAGGACGGCAAAAAGCACTCTGCCTAAAATTTTTACCTGATGAAAACAAATTGTTTGATGAACTTTCAAAATATGAAACGTATCAAATTGTTGCACTGCGTGGAAAAGTTAAGGTACGACAATATATGTCTTACACAAAATCCACCGTTTTACTGAACTTTTCCCAGATTATGGGTTCTCTATTTCCATAAAGTCTATTTGTCCGTACTAAATAAATAGTCTACATTTTTACCTTTATTTAAACTTAACCTATATGATTTTTGGATATGCTAGGGTAAGCACCCAGGAGCAGAATCTGGACCTGCAATTGGATGCACTCCTCAAGGAGGGGATTCCCCAAAAGAACATTTTTACCGATAAGGTCTCGAGCACCAAAGAGGAACGAAAGAGCCTCAAGAAGTTGTTGCACTATGTCCGAGAGGGTGATACAATCATAGTTTGGAAACTGGACCGATTGGCCAGGAGCCTGATTCATTTTACCAAGTTGATGACAGAACTGGAGGAAAAGAGGGTGAGGTTCAAAAGTATAACTGAACCCTTTATTGATACAACAGAAAAGTCTTCACATTCAGAATTTATTATCAACATCTTTGCAGCTTTGGCCCAACTAGAACGAGACATCATTATTGAAAGAACAAAAGCTGGTCTGGAATCAGCAAGAAGACGTGGGAAAATTCTTGGCGCACCAAAAGGAATCAGTAAGAAAAATAAACAAAAAGCTGTAATTTGTGAAGAGTATTTCAAAGAAGGAAAATTGACCGTTTCTGAAATATGTGAGCGATTGGATATTTCAAGAGCAACTTATTACAAATATCTAAGATTCAGGGGTTTGTCTGATAGTCTTAGACCTTATACTAAATAATATTATGAAAAATGGCTGAATCTACTGGGAATTGGCAAGGTAAACATATTATAAAGCTCAGGGACTACAAAGTTCCTACAACTATAGAAGAGCCAGATGCTTTAAAACTAAGAGAAGAAGTTGAACCTTGGCTTACGGCGCTTTGTCAAAGTGAACACTTGTCATTATTTACCGGGGCTGGAATATCCTCAGCAGTACATTCCCTTGCAACAGGATCAACCGGGGCTGGAATGAGTACTATTGAATTATCTGTATTTCAAGATGAAATTAAAATCAAATCTAAAGAGGCAGCCGAAAAAGCAGGAAGGGGAGAGCAACCTAATATAGAAGACCAAATACGTACTGTTAATGAATTAGTAAAGGGGCTTGAAATTTATCTGTGTGATGTAGAGGAAGAAGATGAACTTTACGATTTAGTAGAGGAAGTTGAGACTTTAAAAAAAGAGCTTAAAAGTGGCATTGTTGGTTTTGCCAATAATGTACTAGCAGCTGAGGGAAACATTGTAAGTTCAACCAATGAAGCAGCAGCGGAATATTTAATGAATTTTATGTTGAGTTTTGCTAGTAGAATTGCTACAAGAGAAAGATTGAACTTGTTTACTATCAATTATGACAGGATTCTTGAGTTTGGTGCAGAATTGGCTGGTCTACACTTGATTGATAGATTTGTTGGGAGCATATCTCCAATATTTAGGTCTTCTCGCCTGAATATTGACATACATTATAATCCACCAGGAATACGCGGAGAGCCAAGGTATTTGGAAGGAGTGGTAAATTTCACAAAACTCCACGGGTCTTTAGATTGGGTTGAAAACGATGGAATCGTTCAAAGATTTGCGTTGCCATATGGAGCAAAAGAAATAAGCACTTACAATATCCAAGAAGGTAGCTTAATGATTTACCCGAACTCTTCAAAGGATAGAGAGACAGCGGAATATCCATATGTTGAATTATTTCGAGATTTTGCCAGCGCAGTAATAAGACCCAACTCGACTGTTGTTTCTTACGGATATAGTTTTGGAGATGATCATATTAACCGTGTATTGAATGATATGTTAACTATACCGTCAACCCACTTGGTTATCATTGCATTTGATGATGTTGGAGATAGAATAAAACGTTTCTATGCCAAGGCTAAACGACCTGTTCAGATTTCATTATTAATAGGAAGCCATTTCGGCGACTTAAAAACATTGGTTGACCATTATCTCCCAAAACCAGCCATTGACCGAACAACCTATAAAATGGCTGATCTGTTAAAGGCTAGAGGGGTAACCGTCAAATCTAATGAGGACAAAAGTTCAGAACAGGAAAAACAAGAAAATCATGGGTAGGTCACCAATAGAAAATCACGCAGACCTTAGAATTGGAGTTGTTGAATTCATAGCCCCAGATGATATTAAGGTCCAACTTGATTTAGAAGCCCCTGACGGAATTGCTGCTAATGCAGGTGTGCCAAGAGAGTTTCCACGTATCAACAGTTACGTTCTTATTCCAAATGAAGGAGGTCATATAGTATGTCAAGTGGAATGGATTAATATTGAGCGATCTTCTTTTCCTAAACGTAAAGGCTATCAAGACTATGGCTTAATAGACCTGCCTTTTCCTATGCGCAAGATGAAGGTTGCACCTTTAGGAATACTCAAAATAAATGCCCAAGAAGAGTTTAAATTTCAAAGAGGGGTTCATTCTTTTCCAAGCATTGGGTCACCAGTTCTAATTCCAACAGACTTACAACTTAAGTCTATTGTTGAATCAGGGTCAAACAGACGTGTTTATATTGGTAATAGTCCTTTAACTGCAAATGCTGAAGTTAGAATTGACCCTGATCGCCTATTTGGCAGGCACTTGGCTGTGCTTGGAAATACTGGTAGCGGAAAGTCCTGTACAGTAGCTGGGATAATTCAATGGTCTCTTGAAGCAACTGAGCAAGGAGACAATGCAAATTCACGATTCATTATTCTTGATCCTAATGGAGAATATGCAAAGGTTTTTGGAAATAAGGCAAAGATTCTAAAAGTTGGTGGAAAAGACGAAAATTGTCTAGAAGTTCCTCTTTGGCTTTGGAACAGTGAAGAATGGAGGGCATTTACCCAAGCTAAACCTGGCGCTCAATTACCTCTTTTGAAACGAGCATTAAGAGCAATGAGGAATGAGGAATTGGAATTTCATGTCGACCCCAATTTAAAGGCTAAAAAATTTGTTGGGATAATATTGCAAGCAACTGTTGCTAGTGAGAATAGAGGGGAACCTTTTCAAGGATTTCCTCATAATAAGAATTTTACCGAAAGACTCATTATTTGGCTGAACTCCTTAGAGTCCTTCGTCTTGGAGAATGATCAGTTATTGAATCCTTTAATTGAAAGGATAAGGGGTTTGATTGATGAACACCGAGATGAGCAACAGAATGGTTGGATTAATTATTCGGAATATACAATCGTAGAAATAGACGATTTAATTGTGGAAATGCGGCATAGTTATACAAACCTAGGAGGAGGAGAAAACGAGCTTTATCCCAAAAATGAAGACTTGCCGATTCCATTTGAAGGGGATGTATTTTTGAGCTACTTAGAAGCGTTAGCTCAAGAAACCGGTAATGAACAATATCTAGAATTCTTAATAGCGAGAATCCGAACACTTTTAGGGGATTCACGAATGGATTCAATTATTGGTGACGAAACAGAGAAAGAACTTGATAAATGGTTAGATCGCTACCTCGGAAATGCAGTAACGAAGTCTATAACCATTATTGATCTTTCCTTAGTACCCGCTGAAATCGTCCACGTAACAACATCTGTTATTTCAAGAATTGTTTTTGAGGCTCTACAGAGATATAGAAAACTGAATAAAAAAGTTTTACCGTCCGTTTTGGTTATGGAAGAGGCACATTCATTCATAACTCGTTACAATGATAATACAGATGGAAATACTTCTTCAATATGTACAAAAGCTTTTGAAAAGATTGCACGTGAGGGAAGGAAGTTCGGTCTTGGTTTAGTTCTTTCTTCTCAAAGACCTTCAGAATTGTCACCCACTGTGCTTTCCCAGTGTAATAGCTACATTCTTCACAGGATAAGTAATGATCGAGATCAAGAATTAGTTGGGAGGTTACTCCCGGATAATTTTAGAGGACTTTTGCGAGAGTTACCCTCATTGCCATCCCAAAAAGCTGTTTTATTGGGATGGGCTTCTGAATTACCAATATTAATGAAAGTTCGTGACCTACCATTTAAGAATCGACCTCAATCAGATGACCCAGATTTTTGGGATGTTTGGACTCGAAAGGACTTAAAGGGCGAAAAGGTTATTCGGGAAGTTGATTGGAAAAAAATCTCTGATGACTGGCAAGAAAGAAATTAAACAAAATAAAATATGCTTTCTATGTTATATGGATTTAATCAGTTTAATCATTAAAATGAATTAGAATGAACTATCAAGAAGGTATAGAATTCATGAAAGGCAAAGCGTCAAAATTAGAACCAAATGAATCTGATAGCTTCAATGTAGGTAATCTAACAATCAACTACCCAGGAAAAAAAAGTATTGGTGACTATAGGCTAACAATAAATGGGAAGGCTCCAACCCACACAGATGTTGTTTATAAAATTTATAATGGTACTACAACAAAAAATTTTAATAAGGTGGTTCATTCTTTGGAGGACGTCTATAAAAATGGATTGAATGCAACGACGAAATTTTTTTCTAAATCATTTATTGAATTAATTTACTGGATAACGCTACAAGAAGAAATTAATTACCCTCCGCCAAAATTAGGTAGAAAATTACCTTTTCAAAGGTTTTATGAAGGAGCACTTGCCAAAGTTTCTTCAAAATGCGAATTAAATGATGTTTTGGCAAAAACCAATAATCATGGCCTCGGGGTACCAACACTGTATTCTACGGATTCCTTTAGTAGACCTTCTTTCTATGCTTGAAATGTTTTTTGATGAAATCTGAACATTACTATAAAATGTCAAATAAATTTAATATTGTATTGTTCTGAGACAAAACATATAATTAAATTCGTCAAAAGGTTAGCATTGTTTCCCTGATGCATTAATAGATAAGAACCCAAAAATTGATTGCGTAGCTATGTCTACAAATAAGGAAAAACTAAAAGTAGCTGAGCTTTTTGCCGGGGTCGGTGGTTTCCGTCTAGGACTCGAAAAAAGTAATTACGAAGTTGTTTGGAGCAATCAATGGGAACCTTTGACCAAAACACAACATGCCTCAATGGTTTATGAAGCTCGATTTGGAGCAGAAAATCATTCAAACCAGGATATTGCAACCGTACCAATTGAAGAAATCCCGGATCACGACTTACTTTGCGGCGGTTTTCCTTGCCAAGATTATTCCGTTGCCACGACTTTAACTAATTCAAAAGGGCTGAAAGGTAAAAAAGGAGTTCTTTGGTGGACGATTCACAGAATTTTAGAAGAGAAAAAGAAGAAACCAAGATATCTTTTTTTGGAAAACGTTGATAGGCTTCTAAAATCCCCGGCTAAGCAAAGAGGTCGCGATTTTGCAGTTATGCTTCAGAGTCTAAACGATTTAGGTTATGCTGTTGAATGGAGAGTTATTAATGCCGCCGAATACGGCATGCCTCAAAGAAGAAGAAGAGTGTTTTTCATTGGTTACCATAAATCTACTCAGCTGTTTTCGCGATTAAAGTCATCAGACAAACAAGATTGGATTTTTGAAGAAGGAACAATTGCAGATGCTTTTCCTGTCAGAGAAGAACAAAATCCAGTCATCAATCATTTTGAATTGAATAACGATTTAGTAAAAATCACCAAAAACTTCAACAAGAATGGGAAGATATCACCTTTTGAAAATACTGGGGTGATGATTGATGGAAGGGTTTATACGGTTAAGACATACGCAAGTTACAATGGGCCATACAAAGTATTGGGGGATATTTTGCAGAATGGAGAAGTAACCCAAGATTTCTTTCTGAGTGAAGAAGACAAACCCAAATGGGAATATCTTAAAGGTGCTAAAAAAGAGCTAAGAACCACTAAAGATGGTTATCAATACAACTATAGTGAGGGCGGTATGATTTATCCGGACCCATTAGATAATGCGTCAAGAACAATAATAACAGGCGAAGGAGGAAAATCACCTTCCAGATTTAAACACGTTGTCGAATCTGACCGAGGTTTAAGGAGACTGACACCGGTTGAATTGGAAAGATTAAATATGTTTCCTGAAAACCACACAAAACTTGAAGGTATTACTGATTCAAAAAGAGCCTTTTTCATGGGAAATGCTTTGGTTGTAGGTATCGTGGAAAGGATTGGCAAGTCCCTTTACAAGAAAGTTTTTTAAATAGTGGCAGGCTACTTATTTGGTTTAGATAGTGAGGAATCCCTCGTACGCTGTATCGAAAATGGTGCTTACGCGACTAAGCTTCCAATGCCAAGAAATAATAATACTTGGTCTGCTCCGGTTGAGGGAACATTTTCTGATTATGCCTCCATGAAAGAAGGGGATAATGTTTTCTTCTTTATTGATCGGAAGATTTACGGTGTTGGAAAATTAAAGAACATTGATGGCGATTGCAAGTATCTGAACTATCCAAGTTCAAACCTACCGGTAAATTATGAATACGAGGAAGTACAGAATAATCTACTTCTTAATACTGGTCCAAATTCAATTAACTGTAGATTCGTTTGTTTCTTTGAGCCAAGTCCTTATTTTTTTCAACTCGGTATTGATATGGATGAAGTTCTAGGGTCATCTCCGAACAAGTTTAAAATTCTTAGGGCATTTTGGAAGTTGAGTTTTATAAAATTTGGAGATGAAGAAAACCAAGCATTTTTAGACATATTACTGAGAAGAAACGAAAGTGTGATAAGCAATCCAAACAATGAAACAATATTTAATTCATTTATTGAGGAACGTCATTTTTTAGTACAACGGAAATTGCAAGAAAATGAGTATGGTTTCAGTTTAGCTCCGTTTTTGAGTACCATTAATTTAGAAAATGGTAGTCTCAGACACGAAATGGCTGTAGAAGCCGCACTCATTTATCAACTAAGTAATAATACTGGGAATGCTCGGGAAGTTTTTGGAAACTGGGATTATTTGACACATCAAGTCATAGCATCACCATTTAAACCAATTGATTATATGGATAAAATGGATGTTTTTGGTTATCGTTTTGTCGGAGGACAAAGACCGATAATATCCAAATACTTGATTGTTGAAATAAAGAAAGGAAACATCTCACGGCAGGATATTCTTCAACTCATGAAATATGTTGATTGGGTAAAAAATGAATATGCATTTGGGGAATATGACATGATAGAAGCGTTTCTTTTAGGACATTCTTTTAGTCCAGAAGTCTCCTTAAGTCTTGAAGAATTATCAGAGAGGAATTTCATTAAAGGTTTTAGACCGGCCGTTCCTTCGACATGGAATAATGTAAGACTTGTTGAGTATAGGTTCGACCAAGAAAACGATTATTTATCGTTCAATCTAGTTTGAATTATCGCTTTTTATACCAGATTGTCATAAAGGCTAAAAATCAAAGTTCAGAAAAACGATTTTAATGAATCGGCTAAAAAACTACATAATAAAGAATTGGATTTCAGTAATTGCGAACGTATTCATTGGTTGGATTCTTTTTATGCTTTTAGGGATCTTCTACGTTTTAGAAGATACTTCCACTCATATACTAGATGGATTAGACGGTCAAAAATCAATTTTCACTGAATTGTATCAACCTATCTATCATGGAGGAATTATTCTGGTCTTAGGGCTGTCATTCATGTTGGTGGCAAAAGGTCTTAAGAAGAGTATGGTGACAATTATAGCTGGAAGTATAACCTTGATTATCTATTTCTGGAAGATGAAAATAGTGGGTATTTAAAAAGCTAAGTTCAAATAAACGATTATCAATTACATGGATTTTATTGGTTTTAGGAGGTATATAGATGTATTAAAAATCCATACAAACTAATTACGACACATTTTGAAAAATTCAATTTACTATACACTTTTTTCAATTCTATTTATTGTACCAATTACTTTGAGTGGACAAGAATCATTTAAAAACCAAATACTTGGGACCTGGGAACATGAAAAACCAAAAATAGACCCAGAAATTTTGTTAAAATCAAACGAGCAAAACGAAACAGATCATGTTTCCAGAAGCATCTATTTCTTTCAAAAGGATGGAATACTAGATATTAAATACGATTTTGGACAATTCAAGGCGAACTATTTGATTTCGGATTCGACGTTAACAATTGGAAATCAGAAATACAGAATACTCGAATACTCCCAAAACCAATTTTCAATGGAGGAAGTTGGTGACCTGGTCATTTTCAAAAATAAACTGGAATTTATACGAACTGATAAAACGATTGAACCAATTCCTTTCAATGAAAAAATACTAGAATTCTATGACAGCGGAAATCCAAAGACCGACGGAGAAAAGGAAGGCGGTTATGAAAATGGGATATGGACGGAGTGGCATGAAAATGGACATGTGAAATCGGTGATATACTATAACATGGGTGCTCCCCTAATGACAGCCGAGTTTGACGAAAAAGGCATTTTGATTTCAAAAAGCTGGTTTGATTTGAACTCAAACTCTGTGCTGACGGATTAAAAAGCGTATGGTAACAAGGGCTATATTTATAGCTGCAATTAATCAAAGTTCAAATAAACGATTGATGGATGCCAAAACCATGAGAAATGTTAAAGAAGTGAATAAAGGCGATGTTATAGCTTTTAAAGCAAACGACCAGAGATACAAGGCATTGCTTTGCACGAGTACATTCAAGGAAAGAAGCCCCCATTATTTCACTTTTGCTGCACTTTCCACAAACCAAGAAGAATTGCCAAATCTAGAGGAAATCCAAGAAAGTTGTTTTTATGGCATTGGCAATAGGAAAGACAGCACCTTTGGATATTCAGAAAATGAGCTGGTAATTATGTGGTCTGTTCATCCTGAAATCAAACCATATTTCCTTGGGTCATATGGACTGACCATATGGCGAAAAGACTTTATTAAATTCAGAGAAAATCTAGTATTTGTAGGTCAATTGAACATCATTGAAAATCTGGATATGAATGGAAATGGAAGCATTAACGCAAGTGACTGGGATTTTCTCAAAGATTTTTTCGATGAGAAGTATACAAGTAACTTGGCAGAAAAAGGGCAAAAGCTTTTTAAAATAAAGGCGATAATAACTTAAACAATTGAAAAAACCAGCAGCAACCAATATTATGAAGAACTTATTTACCGCTCTATTTGCATTAATTATAGCCCCAATAATGTCTGGACAAGAATTAACAAAAAAAGAATTCAATCAAATATTTATAGAAACGGGAAAAATTCGTGAATTGATTTTAAATGGAAATGTAGAACAAATAGGTGAATTACTTCAAATTAATGATTTAGAAAATTTTGAAGAATTCAAAAGTATGTTCACAAATCAAGAACTTAGTTTTAATAGTGTATCGGAGCACACCTATGCACACCCATACTTTTACTTGACGGATAAGGAAAACATCATCGACTTGACTATTCCAGCAATGAAAATCTTAAGTAAAAGAAGTGGTGAAGATTATGAAAGAGGAAGGTATTATTTTGTGCTCAAAGCATCAATAAAATATAATTGGGACGATAAAACTGTAAATTTTGAAAATCAGAAACTGATAACGGGCGATAAAGAAATAGAAGAATGGTGGCTTGGCAATTGGAAAAATTATGTGCCTGAAATAGTAAAAGTGTCTGACAAATTTGGATTTAAAGGGCCTCCTCCACTTTGTCCACCTGAGAACCTAAGATAAGTAAGCAAAATTTTATTAAAACTGAACATGGACCAACCCCAAAGCATTAAAAGTTCAAGTAAACGATTCTTTCTCACTTTGATACGGTTTTTGTGATAAGAGCAATATACTGCGCAAGTTCTTTTTTTACCTTGGGAAACAGAATCAATAGCCCTATCATATTTGGGAAAACCAAAGCCAGTATCATGGCATCGGAAAACTTTATCACTGCGTCCAAAGTGATTGCCGCACCCAATACCGTGAAAACCAGAAACAGCAATTTATAAGTCAAATCGGTTAGTTTTCCACGGCCAAAAAGATATTTCCAAGCTTGCAGACCATAATAGGACCAGGACAGAATGGTTGAAAACGCAAACATGCAGACGGCAATCATCAGGACATAGGACGAACCATTGATCGAGCTTTCAAAAGCCAGGGAGGTGATGTTGACCCCTCCCAAACGGCTTCCATCCTGAAAAAGGGCCTCTCCGTTCACTACGTTTCCATAGATAAATGTACCATCCATATTAAAAAGAATGATCACCACTGCTGTCATGGAACAGACCAAAACAGTGTCGATGAAGGGCTCCAATAGGCCAACTAATCCTTCCGAGGCCGGATAGGCAGTATTGACCGCGGAGTGTGCTATTGCCGCTGAGCCTGCCCCGGCCTCATTTGAAAACGCCGCGCGCCTAAAACCCTGGATCATGACCCCCACGAACCCTCCAGATATGGTTGCCACAGGTTCAAAGGCTTCGGACAGAATCAACCTGAAGACATCATCGACCAATTCGATTTTGGAAAAAATAATGAAAAGTGAAGCCCCAACATACAAAATGGCCATAAGGGGCACCACTTTTTCCGTCACTTTGGCTATCCGTTTAATGCCCCCGATAATGACAATTCCCGAAAAAAGGGCAAACACCAATCCGATTATGGTTCCTGTTGCCGGACCGGAAAGACCAAATGACCCCATAATTTGAGCTGCTGCTTGATTACTTTGAAAGGCATTGCCGCCGCCAAAGGATGCTCCGACACAGAGGACGGCAAAGACCATGGCCAAGAACTTGCCCAAAAGTCCGAGACCCTTTTCCTTCAGTCCCCGGGACAAATAATACATGGGCCCGCCAAAAACTGTCCCTTTACTGTCTATATCACGGTATTTTACTCCGAGTGTACATTCCACAAACTTTGTTGACATTCCCAGTAAACCTGCCAAGATCATCCAAAAGGTAGCCCCAGGTCCCCCAATGGAAATGGCCACCGCGACCAAAGCAATATTGCCAAGGCCAACAGTACCTGACACCGCGGTTGCCAGGGCTTGGAAGTGATTGACCTCGCCCAAATGCCCCTCGTCCTTTATGGTTCCTTTCAGATTCCCATCCACTTCATAGACCACTGGTTTTAACCTTTTCGCCTCTTGCTCCAATTCATCAAACTTCCCCCTGACTACCTGTATGGCTGTTGGAAAATGGCGGAGGTTGACAAAACCAAAATAGAGGGTAAAAAACAGGGCTCCCAGAATAAGTAGTATCAAAACCACTGGAATACCCATGCCAAACAGGTCCACCTCAGAAAGAATCAATTTTTCCCACCATACCGCAAAGGGCATAAAGGCATCATTGATTTTCTCATCAAGACCTTTTTCAATGGAAGAGGCAAACCCTTGTGCCGTTGAAGTTTCCTGAAAACGAAATCGTGTGACCATGATCCAAAATGTTTCTGAAATTTCAACAGCAGAATTGGATTAACCGGTCCATGTCGGAATGAATATGAAAATGTCGGTAACGTCAAAACTGACAAATGGGGGTCTAGCCATCATTCTCGATGGTTATGTTCTCTTTGGGGAGTAATAGCCTGATTCTTCTTTCCCTATGTTTGGACATTTCGAACAACGTGGCTTTCAAGGGCTTGAAATGCTTCTCTTTTGTCCAGCACTGTTTGCCAAACAGACCATCCAACAAGACAACCATAAGTCTTTTTATCTCATTATGGTCATTGATGTCATATGTTTTGGAAACATCAAAGTTTTTGGGCTTTATTTCAAGCCAACCTTCGGTATCACCAAGCCTTCGTTCGGCAAAGAGCTTAAACAGTCTATAATGGGTTGGCGTGAGCTGTACTACCCTATCCTCTTTTCCAGCAAATCCCAACACCGAAACTTGAAATCTATTTTTTTCCAATCCACTTGTTTTGAGAAAACGGAGTTTCAACTGGTAGGCCGCAGGAATCATTGTTTCCGTAAGTTCCTTTACCCAGCTCAGTGCCAGGGCAAAGAAAAGCATGATCAGGGATGTCTTGAATATGGCAGAAAACAAGAGTAGGTTTATCCTATTGTCCAAGAGCTTGTATATCTGGGCCAACAAGGTTATTGCAATTGTCACTATTGAAAGCCACCCCAATAGCGGCAATCTTCTTTTTTCAAATGACTCCCAAAGGACAAACCCTAAAAAAAACAGGGTCAAAAATGCATAATACACATCCAATTCACTGATAATGGCTGTATTGCTAGTGGAGAACATTTTCTGCAGTGTGGGAAGAAGGGCAAACACAAACGGAATTCCGATGGTATAGGGCCAAAACTTGGACTTTATTATCGGGGCAAGTACTTTAGGCAAATATCTGAACCATGGTAGTGCAAGAAGTATAAAAAGACTGTTCAAGAGGGAAAACACACTCCGAAGCCCTTCTTTGAAATGTAGGCCCGGCGTCATGTTTTCCCATGAAATGATTTCAACTAGACCGGAGGCCGACCAGCACAGAATCGATAGTGCCAACCATACCTGGCCAAAATCATCCTGCTTTTTACCTATATGGTACCAAATGGACAATAACGCAAGAAATGCGAAAAGACACACCGAGAATTGCCACCATCCATAAAATGTGGAGACTTGCATTGGAGAAAAGTTATCCAAATTTTACTGTTTTAAATTATAGCTCGTCAAACTTGCTTGGTTTTCATGTAATAAAGATATTTATTAAAAAGTGGGGGTAGTTAAAAAAACATGATATATGGATATAAAAGCTTTTATATGAAAAGTAACTATAAGGTTGGCGATCTAATTTATGATGCGAGTATTTATGATGGCATGAATACCCACTTGGATGATTTGGAGTTTTATAAGAGATGGATGCCCAAGAACAGGGGTGCCCGTGTACTTGAGCTTTGTTGTGGTACCGGTAGGCTTACACTTCCAATTGCCAGGGAAGGATATGACATTACAGGGGTGGATTTTACGCCTTCAATGCTCGCACAGGCCAAAGAAAAAACTGTCCAGGAAGGATTGGATATCAAGTTTGTCGAGGGGGATATGAGAATCTTGGATTTACCGGACAAATACGACCTGATTTTTATTCCATTTAATTCTATCCATCATTTATATACTAATGAAGATTTGTTTATGGCATTCAACGCGGTTAAAAGACATCTCAAGGAAGGAGGTCTATTTTTGTTGGATTGCTTTAATCCGAATATTGAATATCTCGTTGAAGCCGAAAAAGAACAAAAGGAAATTTCGGAATACACCACTAATGACGGTAGGGAAGTTTTGATAAAGCAACAAATGCGCTATGAAAATGCAACCCAAATCAATCGCATAGAATGGCATTATTTCATAAATGGTGAGTTTGATTCAATACAAAATTTGGATATGCGACTCTTTTTTCCTCAAGAATTGGATTCGTACTTGGAATGGAATGGTTTTGAAATCATCCACAAGTTTGGAGATTTTGCGGAAGTAGCATTTCATGACGATTCGGAAAAACAGATATTTGTTTGTCAGCGAGTGCCAAAGTTCAAATAAACGATTGATATGATAAAGAAAATGCTTTTACTGACGATTTTCAGTATACCAATATTCAGTCATTCTCAGTTATCGGAATCTCTTAAAAAAATGAAATCCGATCCAGAACCAAATTTTGCCAGCTATGAGCAATTATTTTTTGATGCCACAGAATATATCTTTGACAATCCTGTGAATTTTAAATCTGAGGAATTTGTAAGTGCTTGTCGAATCGTGGATTTTTGGAAGAACGAGGATACTGGAATCAACGTTCCCATTTTCGGAGGTTTTTATGATTCCTTGAATCCAAAAAGTAATCAACGTTACTTCTATATGATTGCTATTACGAATTATATTTTGAACGAAAAACTCAACAATGACCGGTATCTGAAAAACATGAAAATTGAGGGCCAGAAGTATAGCGAACAAGATGATGTCAGGGAATCGCAAATAGGTGGTGCCAAAATATTCTTGGACTATGTTTCCAATCAAAAAAATGGGCTATCGCTTAGTTCAAAAGCAAAGAAATTTTTGAAAGCCCACGAGAAAGGAGAACTGGAGGAAATTTTCTTTGATTAGATTTATAAGTTCAAGTAAAGGATGAGCACAAAGCTTAAAAGGAGATATAAAATTCATTTTTCGAGTCTAAGGGATTTAATCAATTCCTGGAATATGATTCCGGACTCACCTCCTGATGAGTTCGACTCTATAAACCATATGTGCCTAAGTTTTCTATATAGAGGGGCTGATGAATTCAAACTTCGAGAAGCTATCCATCATGAGCTATCAGTTAATTATGGATTTTCCATGAATAAGCAAGAATCTGAATTATTAGCTAAGCAGGTAATTGAATGGTGGTCGGACAATAAGTGAAGTACAAATAAACGATTGTCAATTACATCGAGGATATTCCCAAATGTGTTTAAATAAATGTATTTTACATTCATATAAATAAGTTGTAAAACGTTCAGAAAATGAAAACTGAATATTTCACTCTGTTTGTCATAACCTTTTTAAGCTTATCTGCTTATACCCAAGACTCAACAGTAATCAAAAATGATTACAAAAAGGACACCTTAAGAGGTAGACATTTTGGAAACTATATAAAACCTGAAAACGGGATTAAAGCAACCAGTCCTGATTATGGAATTGACAGGGATCCAACCTTTCGAAAATGCAAAAACATCGAATCATCTGAAGGCCGAAGAAAATGCTTCAGTGAGACATTTTATGGACACTTGAGAAAAAAAATTAGGCACGATACCTCAAAGCTTGGAGATGAGGCAATTGAAATGATAGTCCAATTTACGATTACAAAAACAGGTGAAATTAGAAATATTCATTTCATTAAAAGTGATGACAAATCTGGGGATTATGAAAAGGAAATGATAAGGGTGATAAACAAACTCCCTCCTCTTGAGCCCGGGACAAAAAATGGCAGCCCAGTTGATATTCCGTTTACTTTTCCCATAAAGTTCAGTTAATTAAAGCAGAAAGTTCAAATAAACGATTTATACAGAATGGTTGAAAAATAAGATTTAAGCCTTAGTCTATTAAAGACCATAGTTTTTTTAGAATGACAGCTACAAAAAAAAACATTTACTTGCTCCCCTTACTAATCTTTTTTGGACTTCAAGTTCAAGGGCAAAGTCTGGCTAGGGATTATGAAACGGACTATATAAAAGACTTGAATGGGATAATACTTAATTGTAAGATTGTCAAAATCAAAAATGGGAGGGTCACATATCGGCTATTCAAACAATCCCAACCCTTTGTAATTAACTTGATGAACCTATCAGATATTTTCGTGTCGGACGAAAGCATTGTAGAATCATTCAATAAGTCAAGTATTGTAAAGCCTGAAAATGGATATTCCCATGTATACATTTATTGTGCAAAATTACCCACAGCCAAAGTTTTATATAATGGGGAAAAGTTGATTTATGTAAAGAAAGGGGCATATTTCCTTCATAAAGTCAAAGCCGATATGGAACATATTTACAGTTGCAAACGAAACAAGGAGCATGAAAAACTCAGAATAACTCCGGAATCGGGAGAGGTAATCTTCATACATCCTGTTTATAACGATGATGCAACGCAAATGCAAATGGGAGAGACATCCTTAATATCCAATGGTATTAAACTGAAGTTACGAGATGACAAAATTTCAATATACGCGGTTGAGTCGATGGGAAAAGAGTTAAAACTAAAATAAAAGACTGTTGAATTTTTTAGGTTCGAAAAAACGATGAGGAGGATTCTATTTATAATTTTCGCACTATCTACTTGCAAGAGTTTTGCATGTACTTGCCATACCACTGAGTTAAGAAATGAATTAAAGCATACCAGCTCAATTCTGCATGCTAGGGTTATAAACATTGATTATGTGTCCAAAAAAGAAATTTTTACAATCGAAGAGCTTCAGTACCTAGCAAAGAAATTTGAATCCGAACCTAAAATGCTGAACGTTTTTGAACCTAAATCTGTCACCAAAGTTGAAATAGAAATAGTTGACTCGTATAAAGGAAACATGGATAGAACTAGTTTAACAATCTATACTTACATGCATGGCCCATCATGTGGTTACTTTGGTTTTGAAGTAGGAAAAGAATTCATTGTCTTCTTGCATCCAGAAAGACTATCAAAGAAATTTTTTGGAGATTATGACAATAGAGTGAATCAGAATCGATTGTGGACCAACCGCTGTACCAGGACAATGTTGTTTGATACCACAAAGGCAGTGGAAATAAGAGAGGTTCTGAAAAGTCTTAAGTAAAGTTCAAATAAACGATATGACAAAATTGATTTTCATTATTACAACCTTATTGTATTGTACAATAACTTTTGGACAGGACAGTATCACCGAAAAGGATAGCTATTTTCCTCTTGCTAAAGGGATAAGTAAAACTTTGACGTGGTATAAAAATAAGTATAGAGAAGTCATCAAGGATACAATTACTTTTGAAGGCGAAGTCTATACTCAAGTGGCCCAGATTTTTCCACCTGATGAAACCATTAATATGTACTATCGTAATTCGAACGACACTATTTACTATTTCAATGAGGTAAAAAGGACCGACATGCCATTTTTCAGCATTAACCCAGTTGAAGGAGAAACAACCGCAAATGGTACCGTAAGAAAAGTCGGAGCGACTTTAAAAACACCCAAAGGAAAACTTGCCGATTTGTTGGTTATCGAGATGTTGTATGCAAGTGGGCAAAAGGACACAAGATATTATAAGAAAGGGCTTGGATTGGTAGCCGTGAAAAATAATGGCCGACTGGTTTGTTATTATGTTCCTGATTAGTTCTATTAATAGTTTAAATTAACGATGAACCTTTAAGCTAAGGGGACGAACCAATGACTACGCCCCAAGGATTTCTTCCAACCTGAATCTTTTTTATTATCTGGAAATTTTTAGTGTCTAGTATGGTAACGTCATTGGATGGACCGTTGGCGGAGATCAAAAACTTCTTATTTGAAGTTAATGCAATTCCCCAAGGTCTTTTCCCGACTATCGCCTCTTGAAGAAGTTTTTTGTCTTTGATATTGTAGGAGACCACTTTTTGTCCCCTTCCTGTAGCAACAAATAATTTATTGCTTTTGACATCAAGGGCCAATCCCATTGGTAATTGACCTTTCTCAAGTTGAATCTTTTCCGTAGGGATGTTATTGGATAAATCTAAAATTGATACTGAATGATTAAACTCATTTGAAATATAAACAAGGTTGTTATCTGGATGAAAACAAATATCCCGGGGTCTATTGCCCACAGCCAGATTATTGATAACTTCCAGAGTTGCTACATCAATAACGGAAACACTTGCATCAGCCTCGTTGGTAACAAGTGCCAATCTTTGGTCTGGACTTATTTTAACCCCTTCGGGCTCTCCACCGACAGTTAGTTGCTTTAAAATTTCACCTTTATTAAGATCTAGGACACTTGCCTTGCCAATATCTTCGTTGGAAACAAACAAAAGTGCCCCATCTTTGGTAATATCAAATTGTTCCGGGTCCGACCCCCCTTCAATTACCCTGATTACCTTCTTTTGTTCCAGGTCAATTTCCGCAATACCGTCCGCAGATTTATCTTCAATTTGGCTTTCGCACTCTTCATTAGGCATCCAGGGAGGACATTTTGGAGATCCACTTAAGGCCACATAGAGCTTTTTTCCATCTGGTGATAATCTTATTCCCCTGGGACGTTTGCCAACACTGATGGAATCAACAACTTGTAAAGAATTTAGATCTACAATACTGACCGTTCCGGAATCCTCATTGCTCACATAAGCAATTCCTTTGGGGACATTACTCTCTGTGCACGCAGAAATTAGTACAACCAATCCGAATAAAAAATGAAATAATTTTGGCATCCTAACAATTATAAATTATTCTGGCTCGATCATCATAAGCCATCCAGAGGTCGTGGAGATATAAATACGATTATTGGCAATTACAGGTTCATTCCTAATCATTGGCCCTCGGCCAATGGCCAAGTTCTTCAAAATGATAGGGTCTTTTACAATACTATATCCGTTGGCCACACAGTCGGCAACTGAAAATGCCGGATTGCTGCATTGGGAGTTTGCTGTGCTATAGACCGAAGGGTCGGCAATAGCGATTAAGTTACCCTGTCTTGTGCCAACATATGTAATTCCATTTGAAATAGATGGCGGCCCCAATTGATAACTACTTGAGCCAGTCCCGGGAATGTCTTTGAGCCATCGTACATTTCCGAAACAAGCATTTACAGAATGAAGTCGGCCAAATCCAAGATTGACATTATCCGTGACTTCTTCTCCACCGGTCATGGTGACATAATTGTTACGTTGCGCTGCTCCGGGAACAAGATATCTGATATCACCATGATTTGTGCCGTCACCGGGAGAAAAGAAATTGGTGGTCGCTGGGTCAAAAGTCCCTGTAGGGGGAAATTGCCACCTTACCGGAGCGGTTCCAGGCCTTCCCGAACCCGCATCTACTCCATAGGCCCAGCCATCCTTCATTGTAGACAAAACAACTTCTCCGCAAGATGTGTTCGTGACTATAGCTCCGGCCGCCCAATCTGGATCTCCATCCATCGGATATGGTACTGGCTGTAATTTCCATATCATATCCCCAGTATTTTCATTTACGCGCACCAGGCTAAGTCCATGATTGGGAGAGGGCTCTCCACTTTGACTGCCTATACGGGTATTCCCTGTGGTAAAATACACTCCGCCGGAATATCCTCCTGTGGGTGAATTCCAAACTCCTCCTCCACGTCCATCGGCGGTCTTTTCATCACCGCCTACGCCTTCCCATTGAAACCCTCCTACTAAATTACCGGTGCTTAAGCTTACTGCACGTACTTTTCCTCTTTGTATTGGGTTATCGCAATGGTTAGAAATACCAACATAAACCCTGTCATTATAGACCAAGGGAGAAGAATAACCAATTTGTTCATGTAATTCTGAAAAACTCCCAGGATTGGACCCATCTAAAACCGCAACTTCATCTGAATCCCAGACCAAATTACCATTTGTAATATCCAAGGCGAAAAGCCTGCCAGATCCCAGACCAGCACCAATGCTTTGGTCAGGCGCTCCAAAAATAACAACTTCCAATTCATTATCTACCAAACCTATGGCAGCGGTTGATGCGATACCTTCACTAGAGGGATTACACGTGTATGTTGATGTTAACGTTCCACCGCCTGATGGGTATTCCCAGAGCACTGTCCCCAGATCGTCACTTAAACAGTACACTTTTCCGTTGGATCCGCCGATAATAACTTTGCCTTTATATACAATGGGAGAAGCTGTAAATCCCTCTGGCATTGAACCTGGGGTCCACTCCGCTTTGACCGTTAAGGTTTTGATGTCATTCGGGTCTGCCAAATTGGGAGCGTTGGGCTGCCAGGCATTACGTGCGGCATTCTGTCTAAAAGTGGGCCAATCTCCTCCACAGGCCGTACTGTTTCTCCCAATATTGCAATCAACGTCAATTTGAATTGCGGTAGAACTAATACAATTTCCTAATTTCTGAACCACAACAAGAGTTTCCCCTTGTACCAAAATTTTATTTAAGTTAATTATTGTTGGTCCTGAATGACCTATCTCTTGACCTCCTGAAAACACTAAAATCTGTGCTCCAGGATGATACTCGTAAACTTCTACGAAAGATTGCCCAGGTAATGGTGGATAAATTTTAGGTGCGGTGAGAGATGAACATGGTTCTGGATTGATGGTTCCAGGTGGTGAGGAATCGCAGAGTTCCTGAATAACAGAATACGTTTTACTATCATCAATTGGCGGATTTACACCAACTTGCTGTCCTCCACCCGGGGTTGGTTGACCTCCAACCTTTGTTCCACTTTCCTCAATGGTTAGAACAGTCCCATTCATTAATTCACTTGGGCTACCGCCAGGGCCCCAGAACACAACAATTTCTGCACCTGCAATTGGGGTTGGATCCAATGTTGGCGTTGGCGGAGTGCCTGGATCTGGTTGTACTTCTTCTTTTGGTGTTGAAGGGTCACTATCATCACCACAAAGGGTTTGATCTAGATATATTCTGGCGTCCTTAACTAAACTTGGAACATAAACGTATCCAAAATCTTTCTGGCTTGCAATTATTGTAGGGGGATCAAACCCTCCTGCTCCATCAGGATTTTCGGCATATACCCTTACTGTAGCCCCAGGCACATAATCGGCAAGGCCTATGGCCCTGCCACATTCCAATAGAGGAACACGACTTATTCTTGGCATGGGAAGCCCATCGGGATAATCGTCTAAATAACTACTGACAACCACCATATTGGATGGGTCACTGGTCCCTGCTTCAAAACTTTGAGTTACATAAACCTCTTGGCCTAAATTAAACTCAAACCCAACGTCGATTGGTTGGCCCCCCACTATTGTTCCTTGTTGGGAAGTAACGGGAGCTCCATCAACAAAAACTTCCAAAATAGCGTTATAAACAAAGTCCTTGACCACTACAGTGGAAGCACACTCATAAATTGGTTTTTGTAAAGTAGGAGGTGAGACAAATTCCCTGTTCGGATTTATGTCTGGAGTCGGAACTTCATTGGGGTCTGGTTCTCGTACCTCCGATATCCGGTCATCACCACGACATCCAATAATGGTCAGAACCCAAACAAACGACATAAGTATTTTGACAGCAGTCACACTTCTAGGAAGTAACTTTAAAATGGCGGGTGTGCAAAGCATAATGAGGTTTTTAGTTTGACATTATTTAAGGAATATCACAGCCCTTAGTTTGACGGGTTTGATTCCTTTGCGATTGTCCACAATTATTTGCTCTCCTTCTGGTATTGCCATTGTAGCTCCAAGGCCTTTATCAAGACGGTTGTTATTAACGACCAAGTCATTACCACCGGAGACCACCTGAATTTGTACGGCTCCGGGGAGTGTGATGCCCTCAGTAATTCTTCCGGGGCCAATGTTAAAATCGATAAACCGGATAATAGGCCCATTGTCAGTACCGAATACTTGGAATTCTTTTGCAAATAGATTTTTGGCGATTTCTGAATAACTATAAGGCCCTTTTTGTTCGTTTACTATTGCAGATCTTTCTTGGTTCATTTCAAGAAACTCCTTTCCCAGCAAGTAAGTTCTGATTATTGCGGAATCATCGGAAGTGTTAATTTGTAAAGGGCCATTCCCTGGAACAACCCAAAATTCGTTAACATCTCTTTTTATGGTTTTGTTATTCTCCAAGGTTGTAAGTTCTCCGCCCCGTAGCTGAATTATCAATAGGCCTTCAAATGGAAAATCAATCTCAGGTAAGCGCTGCCCACCATCTATAATAAATTCTTCTACAAGCAGCGGGACATCTTGGGTTCCCGCATTTTGGTTAAATCTTAGCTGTCCGTTAAAAAGTGCTGTTCTGACGAAATCCACTTTTCTTTGTTCTTGCTGTACATGACAGTTTGCAAAAACCAATGCTAGGATTATAACAAGATTCCTTTTTCTAAGCATGACCTTAAGACTTAATTAATTATTTGATATTCGCACGTTGTTCCGACGATTAACTTGACATTCAGATGGATAGGTAAAAATGAAGTGAGCCAGATCAAAGTACCAATGCCAAAAAAAATAGCAAATTTTCTGTAGTATCTTGGATAAAACTGTATAAATTGTAAGATTTTATGTGTGAATTGAGCTGTATTTATCTATTTCCTAAGGACTTAAATGATATGACAATGAGGGGGCTATTCAATTTGATACTTTTTGCTGGCAACTGAAAATGCACTAAAATATATGTGCGGAAGAGCTATTTAAATCAGTTAGGTGATATTCATTCAGGAAATGAAAAGAGAACAATGCATAAAATACTCATTGCGAGCTTTTGCTCGCAACGCCATTTACGCGAGACCGTTAGGGTACATTCAGCCCTCGGCTGACTTTTGTTGCTACATGCTGCGCATTCCCGCCCCAAAAGAAATGTACCCTAACGACCCGCTAAACCAAATCACGGTACGATGAGCGCCATACAGCTTCGGGCGATGGAGCCGCTCAAGCGGCAACGTACCATAACAGGGTACTAAACGGTAATTTGGTGCCGAAATTTTTATTCCCAATACCGCTAAATCGACAAGTAACGGACCCTTCGGGACCTACTTGAAAAACAATGCCACAAGAGACATAGGAAGTCCATTTCTTGCAACATTGTTGGACGATTTCGCTATATTTCCTTAAAAATCCCGGAACTACGTTTAGCGGGTCGTTGTAGACAACTTAAAGTAATCTAATGAAAACAAGAAATAGAACAAATAATTGGATTTTAATACTCTTTATGGCACTTCAAATACCAACTGGAGTTTATTCTCAAAATAAGAGTATTGAAAGTGAAATTCTCAAAAACGGAGAAATTATTCGAAAAGCCTTTGCTGATGGGAATATCGAAAAAATAAAATCTCTGCATCATCCTGATGTCATTAAGGCATTGGGATATAATGACCTGAAAATTGGAAGGGATGAAGTCATTAGAGGTCTGAAGGAAACATTAGAAAATTTCAATTTAGAATTCATTAAGAATGATGTTGAAAGTATTTTCGTAAATGAGAATATTGCAATTGAACAAACCAAGTTTTCAATAAGAGGAATACCAAAAAACGGTGGTGAGCCTTTTATTTTTAGTGGGCGAACGATGGTTACTTATATTAGATATGATAAAAGCCCGACTGGTTGGGCTACCATACGTGAAATAATACAACCGGCAACTGAATAAGATTCATATTGAAAAATAAAAAAGGCAGTCTACAACAATGTATAACCGCAATTTCGGCGGATTCGACTATGTCCGAATCCACTACGTAATTACTGACGTGCGTGCTATCCGAAATTTAACGTAAATTTAGCCGTGACGGTTATACGAGACCGTCAGTGCAATATAAGAAGCTGGAGGAGGTATGAACAAGGAAAGTAAACTACTTGCCATCAAACTAATCCATACCCTTATTTGGGTGATTTTCGTTGCTATAATCTTTTATATCGTCTACTCAGGTGTTACAAACAGATTAACCACCTATACCTGGATTGGCATTGGTTTAATAATTGGGGAAGGATTGGTTCTCCTACTGTTCAAAATGTCTTGCCCTCTCACTGTTGTGGCACGAAACTATTCGAGTTCCCAAAAAGATAACTTTGACATTTTCTTACCTAACTGGTTGGCCAAGTATAACAAACTAATATTTACCACTATTTTTATGGTGGGACTGATTCTTGTATTGTATAGGGCGCTTAGTTGATGTTTTTGAGAAACAATGTGCAAATAATGTTTAAGGAACTGATCCAAAAGTTCAAATAAACGATTCGAATAATAGATGATCTAATACATCGATTTTTTTCCGATCTGATATTATAGAAGTGCATTTGATATCGCTATAAACAAGTTACCCGAAAGCTACAATTGAAGAAAGTAATACTCATAATTTCAGTAATTCTTAACATTGGATGTGTTTCACACAAGCAAACGAATAAACTTGCTTCAGAAATCAATTGTGATAGAACTTTTTATTTTGCATATGATGAACGAAGTGATTTTGAAAAATTTCAATACGAGGGGCTCCCTACATATGGAGATTCAAAGTTCCCCGACTTTAAACAAACCTTTATTAAATCAATCCGTGAATTGGATAAAGACACAGAAATGTCCCTAAAATATGTTGATTCTAATGTTTTGCCATCGAGTTCTTCGACTTTTTCCAGAGTAAGAATTGAAGATATTCGCGTGGTAGCGGGGATTACAAGCGGAGTGCTTGAAGTAGATCTTTTGTATCAAATGGAGGGTGAAAAAATATATTTAACAGGAAAAAATAAAATGCACGTGGCTTTTACCAAAAAAGGCAGCCTCTATAAAGCAATAAAAAATGGACATTACCTTTTTATTTCAGCTATTTGCAAACAGTGATGTTAAATTCAAATAAAGGATCCAATCCATTACTAACAAGGCAACATTTAGGCAAAACGAGGCCATGTGCATATTGTGTTCGCTTAGATATTCAATATGTACTTAAAAACTATTAGGTTGATGACCTATCAGTCAGATATTTTTTTATTTACGCCTTTCTCATCTGGTCTTCTGACTCATTTCCGTCCACTCGCCTTTTGAAGGCATATGATTTAGATTTTTCCAACCAGTTTCTAAATAAAAGCCTCATTCGAAAGGCCATTTGAGAGTTTTCATTTGGCCTTAAATGAACAAAAACTGAATTAGTAGGTTGTTCTATTATTCCACCGTCCCAATTCGCGAAGGACATGAACAAAGAACCATTTGAAAGTCGAAACCCGTGGACTCCAGGATTGTGCTTATAGGGGTAAAAGTTGAACTTAACCTTATTGTTTCTCAATTCCAGTTCATTATCCTTTATGAATATACCAATTGATTTTAAATACATTTTGAGATGAGTGCTCCAAGTTTTGTCAAACTGTTCGTTATTTTCAATAAAAGAGGGGTCCAGGTGACAAATGTTTATTTCAATATTTTTAAGCAATCCCATTTTTTTCCATTCAATTATTTTGGGTTGAACAGAATACAGAGTATATCCAATAATATCAATGGTAACTTTATCGGTTAAGATTTTTCGCTTTTTCATTTCTTCATTGACCGATTTATAAATTCCATCAGTACCTTCGAAATTCAACTTATCATCAAAATCCAATTTTGTTTCTTCAAGCTTTTCTAAAAGCATCCTTATTTTCTTAAACAATACCCAGAAAAAAATGTATAATGAAACTATGATGTAGAGTAGAGATGTTATAACCAGTTCCAACGGTTCTCCCAGTTCTTTTGCTACAAATTCCCTAAAGAATGGTATTCTTAATAGGATTATGAACAACACTGCGAAAAACACAGTAATAATAAGTATTACACCGTCTCTTGTTTCTCGGCTCCAGGAGTCAATTTCGTTAATGAATTTTTTTAAAGTCTTTCTGAATTTAGAATTTTTCATTTGTAATGGTTTTTAGGATTTATTAGGGAATAACCATTTGGATAATAATCCAATAACACGTCTAAATTGCCTTTCAGAAATTCATCTATCAAATAAGAACTTGGGGGGTATTCACAAAAAAACCGCCTGATTTTCAAGCGGTTTGTAAAATAATTTATATCCTAGGGTAAATTACGTCAGAACGAACCGCCGGTCTCTCGATCTCTTCTTCGTATGACTTTTATTAACACCTGTATGTATCATTTTTCTTATCACTAACTTAAAAGTACTACTAAAAAATTTATTATGCAAGCATAATACTTTTAAATCCAATTTTTCTCCATTAAATCATGGATTAGGAGTTCAAAGTAGAGCAAAGCACACGTATGCTTGGTTAAAAATGAGAATTCAGAACTTATCTATTAATTTTAGGAAGCAGTAAAAGTGAATTTTATAGATTAGGACTTGTAAAGTATAAATGGAAAAGTTCAAATAAAGGATTACCAATACATTCGAAACATCCTCATGAAAAAAACAACCCTACTTATTTTATTGACGTTTGTTTATGTCAAGGTAATGTGTCAAGAAGAAATTGATTTTAAAGTCGGCTATTTGCCAAACTTCAATTATACATTAAAACAAAAACAAATTTCAGAAAACAATGTGAAATACATCGCCTCAGATGAGATTTTACAAAGACTTGAAAATAATGGAATTGAAAATCCTACAATATCAAAGGATACGAGTTTACTCAAAAGTATTTCTAAAACAGGAAAACAAATTGGAAATGAATTTCCTGTTGAAATAGAATTATTGGAGTCCAATAATCCAACTTTAGTAAGTGGAACCAAATTTTATGGAAAGACCATTGATGGAGAAATCGAAATTGATTCAATTTATTCATCCGTTATGGCGGTAGATGAAAAAGAGGTTTTAATTCAAGCAATGGAATCAATGCTGAATCAAATCAAGTATCCAAATAGAAAGATAAAGGTTGGTGAAACCTTTGAGCAGAAAAACCCAATTTCAATGCCAATTGCAGATGTCACCATCGAATTGGAAATTGACTCGAAATACACCCTGAGAAAAATTGACAAAGGGGTTGGATATTTTGATTTAAATCAAGATTACATTATTAAATCTGCAACTAAAGACTATGAAATGGTGCTGGATGGTACTGGAGATGGGCAGATTGATTATGATATCGAAAAGCAGTTTTTTACAAAGTTTTATCTTGAAATGGAGATGAATTTAAAAACAGAGTTGGACGTCTTCGCAATAGAATTACAGACAAAAAGTGTTATGGATCAAACAACTCATATAGAAAAGACTAAAATGTAATAGGTTAGAATAGTTAAATTTCAAATTAACTATTATGCCACACCAGTTTAATTCCAACATCGACAATAATTATAATAAACGAAGCATATGAGATTAGCATTGCTTATTGGCATTTTACTTCAAATGAACACAATCATTGGTCAATCGTACAAGGATTCAGTCCTTGAATTTCAATCCCACTTAAATGCCGAATATCAAGATTCTGAAAAATCGCCACTTGAAAAGAGTGATGTTAAAAAATTCAAGGGACATGATTTTTTCCCAATCGATGAAAAATTTAAGGTGAAAGCAGAATTCAAGAGGGTTGACAAAGCAGTCCCGTTCCTAATGAAAACAACAACGGACAGATTGCCCACTTATGAAATTTATGGTGTTGCGACCTTCGAGTTAAATAATCAAAAACTTAAATTAAATATTTACCAAAGTCATAGTCTAAGGGATACCGAGGAATACAAAGACTATCTGTTTTTACCTTTCACTGACTTAACCAATGGAGAGGAAACCTATGTTGGGGGTAGATTTATCGATTTGGAAATTCCAAAAGAGGATTTCATTATAATTGACTTTAACAAAGCATATAATCCTTATTGTGCTTACAGCCCAAAATATTCATGCCCAATTCCACCAAAAGAAAATGACCTGCCAATTCGTATATATGCTGGAATTAAACTTAAACCACACTCTAAGTAGGGAAACTAAGGAGTTAGGATTTATATTTTATACAGAAAGTTCAAATAAACGATGAAAATAAAAGGGGATTTAATACATCGATTTTGGCCCAACTAGGAAGCACAGAAATGTATTTTACACTACCATTAACAAGTTGTAACCTATTTTGAAAATGAAATGCACCTTATCTATTTTCCTACTTTCGATTTTAACCTTTGGTTGTTCCAAGAATGATTTTGAAAACACTAATCTATACTTGGCATTTGACAAAGAAGCTTATCAGCCAAATGACAACTTTGAATTAACAGTCAGGATCTATCCAACCGAAACGAAGAAAACCATCAGGTTATATAAAGACCTAAATAATTTTGAATTCGCATTTTTTCCTAAAGAGGGACAACTTGGCTTTAAAGAGGTATTAAATGAGCGATTCATACAAGGGCCAAGTCTTACTGGCTACGATTCTGAGTACATTGATGAATTTACTATCACCGAAAAAAAGCCATATGAAAAAAAACTTTTGGGAACCATTTATGAATTGGAAAATGAAATTCTATTTGAGATACCTGAAATGAAAATAAAGGACAGAATAGACAAATCGATTTTATATGAAAATCCGACAGTTTTAGTAAAGGGAAATTGCAGAACGGTCTACGGAATAGAGGGCAAGACCTTTGAGCCAAAAGAAATAAAGGTTGTATTGGAATGAGAAAAATTCTACAACAACGTATATAAGCCATAGACTAACATTACTTATTTAAAAACATGATTAACAAAATTCAATACTCGCCTGAATTTATTTCGTAGTCCCCAGTTTTGGCATCTTGGATTAATGCATAAATTAATGGTATAGTCCTTTTAGCGGATTAATGTATTCCAAAATTTTGATTGTGAAACCTTCAAATAGTAATTGGATGAATTTCTTACCAAGGAGATTATACTTCACCTATCTTCTTTGTTTTTTATTACTGTTTTGCTGTTGTACTCATGATGGAGAGAGAAACCCAGAATATTCTGACATACCAATCAATTCTTCTAAAGAACCATTGGCCATTCCAGATAATGAAACGGCTAATGAGATAATGTTTCAGTTCATAAAAAAGTATAATATACCAGGGGTGTCTTTGGCAATAGCCAAGTCTGGAAAACTCATCTATGCTAAGGGATACGGGTATGCAAATATTGAAAAAAAGGATACAGTTGTCACTTCTAACCTATTCCGAATTGCAAGTTTATCTAAACCAATGACCTCCGTTGCAATAATGGGGCTAGTTGAAGATGGTGCAATATCAATTGAGAATAATGTTTTTGGAGATGAAGGTATTTTGCAAAATGAATTTGGCACAGAGCCGTATAGTCCTTGGATCCAGAAGATAACTATAAAGGATTTGTTGGAACATACTTCCGGAGGTTGGGGCAATGATCTTGAAGACCCCATGTTTTTAACTTTTGATTTTAACCATGACCAACTTATTTCGAGTACCTTGGATGAGATTCCTCTGAAGAATGAACCTAGCACAAATTGGGAATATTCGAATTTCGGTTACTGTATTCTGGGAAGAATTATCGAAAAAGTAACAGGGCAGGATTATGAAGTCTATGTGAAAAATAAGCTAGCTTTATTAGGGGTCAAAAATGCATATGTATCAAATAATAGTCGACAAAAACACCCAAATGAAGTTGAATATTATTCTAAGGAAAACCTAGACCCATATAGTTTTAATATTAAAAGGATGGACTCCCATGGTGGTTGGGTAATGACCGCATTGGACTTTTTGAAGTTTACAGTAAGGGTTGATGGGTTCAGCTCAGTTGACGATATCCTAAAACCAGAAACGATTAAGGTAATGACTACTGCATCACCTCAAAATTCAAATTATGCAAAAGGATGGGCGGTCAACCCGTTGGGCAACTGGTGGCACCAAGGCGGTATTCCCGGCTCATCCTCAATAGTAATACGAAATCAAGATGGGTATTGTTGGGTAATCCTTCTTAATTCTAGGGTATCAACGCGAGAATATGAAGAAAGTCTCGATAGATTAGGATGGGACATTATCAATCAGTCAAAATTTGAAGCTGAATATGGGCTATTGCAATGAAATGAGTCATAAAAAGCGCATTTAGCAGCACTAAAATGAAAAATATCATATTAATCCTCTTTTCAATTGTTGGTATTTCAATATGTGCACAAGAATTGACCACCTTTGAGCTCAGTAATTACCAGCTCAAATCTGTCAAGTATTTTGAGTTCCTTGATTTTTTTGACTCTCAGTTTGAAACTGCTATCTATGTTTTGGGTCAATTTCAAATTATTGGTAATCATTATAGATTTTTTTGGATTAGCGGGTTTCGAAGTATAGAGGATAGGGTAACTGCTCCGGATAAGTTTTATAATGGTCCGATATGGAAGCGCGATGGGCCAAGGACAAGTCAATGGTTGACAATGAATTCATAAAACATTTCGTAAGACCCTTTGAAGGCTTGCAAAATCAGTTGGTTGATTATTCAAGATTTAAAAAGGTCGATAAAAATGAACAAAAACCTTTGATTGTTATTGACTATTATATCGCTTATCCTGGAAAAAAGGATGAGTTTGTATCATTTTACATTAATAAAATGCATGGAGCCAAGGTAAATATGAGAATTAATTTTTAGGAGCTTTTGAAGGAGATACTCATACAAACAAATCTGGTATCTCCTCGGTTATTCAGAATAAAAATCTAGTTATAATAATATGCGCTTATGAAGACCTAAAAGATTGGTAGGAAAAACAAATGAAGCTGCAAAGCACTTCTCCAGAAATGTTCTATGAACTTTTCAAATCTCTTGAGTCTCGATACACTTTTCGATTGGAGCCTTCAGCAAATTCCGTTTCGCTAGGAATTGCATCATTAAATTAATGAGAAAAGTAACTATATAATCTTTTATCATGTTCTTTTTTTTTAGCACAATCCCCGGCTAAAAGGACATGATTGGAATTACTTTGCAAAGTAAATCAAACAAACACCTAAAATGGAGATCAAAATACCAACCAATCTAGGTGTTCCTAACTTTTCTTTAAGGAATCTAAAACCAAAAAAGGCTCCAATAACAATGCTTAGTTGCCTCAATCCTCCCACATAGGAAGCTTTACTTGTTGTCAAGGCAATTAGAACTAATATATAAGTAAAACTGTTGAAAAACCCCACTTTGATTATTCTCCAACGATTCAATTGCCATTCAGTTTTTATTTCGTCTTTTTCAAATTTGTAAAATGCAATAGCATTGTACAAAATGGCCACGATGAAAGTGTATAAATAAAAGTATAAAAACGGCTGCATCCTGGAAATTGAGATTTTATCCCATATAGTATAGCAAGCCACGGTGAATGCAGCCAATACTGCATACATGCTTCCCTTGTTTCCAATATTTTTAAAGATTGTTCGTATACCTGGTCTGTCAAATGATTCCATATGCATAACAAACGTACCAAGAAGGATTAGGCTAATGGCCAGAATGCCAACTGTATCAATTCGTTCACCAATGAAATAAAAAGCTATGATTGGTAAGAAAATAATACTTGACCTTGCAATGGGATAAACCAATGAAAGATCTCCATACTTGTATGCGCTCGAAAGAAAAAAGTAGTTTAGGAAAGTAATGACCCCAGCAATCAGAATTAGAAACAAAAATTCAGATTGAAAATTAGTCACCAAAAAAAAGTAGATTGCTGGAAATAAAAAGATTAGAACTTCCGCCAATTTGCTTAGTGCGGTGAAGATATGTTTGTTTTTGGCACGTTTTATCAGATAGTTCCAATAGGCATGGGTGAAAATGGAAATCAACACAAGGGAGAAAGGAAAAGTCTCCATTTACTTAATCCCCCATTTTGATAATGAGTATTTTTCAAGTTCCAATAGTGAGTCTATCTGCATTTGAATTTCGGTTATGTCATCTTGATTTAAGGGTTCAAAGGTCTCATAAAAGCCAGATTCTGGAAACGGAAAATAGCAAGCTTCACCATATTTCTGTATTTCTGCGCTTTTGGCCCTACCATATAAATGTACATGCAAATAAGGACCTTCAGGTCTAAATACGCCCCAATTTCCGTTATCTTGATAGTTTATTCTTCCTATATCAACACCCCTATTTTTTAAACCCAATGTCATTGCCTCACCTATTAGCATAGTCAAACGCATAAGTTCGATTGCAATCATGGGCTCTAATAATGTCCTATTGTCCAGTCGAGTTTTTGGTGATATTGAGATGTGGCCACCATCTTTTCTAGTAACCAAAGGTGATTGTACAGCCTCTACAATAAAGTTCAAAGATTCATAAATCTTCATTTGAATACCGGTTTTATCTGCTTAATATTGACAAGAATACTTTGCGTTAACTTTTATCTATCTTATTGGACAAAACAATAAGGCATTTAAAATGTTATTTTAGGCTTTGCTCAAGAATTCTGTCACACAGATTGAGCTGGCAAAAAAGACCTCAACCATTCTTCATTCACTTGAGTGATGTGGGCCCTATGTTCATTACTTTGTTTAAATACCTATTGGCATTTTCCATTGGGTTTTGCGTTGTTTCCCGTAAAGTGTTTTTTGGCGGTATCCAACTGCACTTGGGCTTTTTAAACTAAATCATCTTTCGAGATATCCCCAAGGCTATCCGTCACTCTCCCATATATGCTTGTCAGTTGGGGGTATAAATAGAAGGCCCAATAACTTTGCGACCATTTATTAGGATGTGCCTCTGAAACTGACTCATCATAGCAACTTTTTGTTTCTCTACAGGCACTCCTGATGCCCCATGCGGATATTACCCTTTTTGCATTGATTTCAGATAGGTCCTTTCATCCGTTTTTTGTGAATAAGAGCTGGCACAAAATACCAGTGCAAATAGTGAACGCGTCAGTATGTTTTTCATTTTATTGTTTTCTTCAATCATATACGTACTTCCAAGAACCGTCATTCTGTTTTTTCCAAACCGTATGGAATATACCTTCTGCAGAAACCTCAGTGCTATCAGGTTTGATTGCTTTAAATGTGAATGGGCCATAGGTGTAAGCCATATCTCCTGATTTAGAAACATCAACAAATTCTGGCCTCCATTGTAGAGAGACATTTTGCAGGGTTTGATTTTCAAAATATTCCCGAATGGCTTCTTTGCCCTTTATGGCTTTACCCTGTCGATTTAATACTGCATTTGAATCGGCGTAGGCTAAAAATGCTTCCCTTAAACCTTTTTCCCGTGCCATTTCATAAAAACCCCTTTCAGTTTCAAGCACTTGTACCTTTGCTTTTTCTAAGTTTTTGTAATCGTTTGTTACTACTGAACTTGAACAGCAGACCAGTAAAAATGCAGTTAACAAGGATAGAAGTATTTTCATTTAGGGTTTAAAAATTTTTGTTTAAAAAAAGTATCAATCCTTTAGTAGATCTAAAGGGAAATTACCCTAATTAATCGGACTTATCAGTCATTTTCATTGAAATAAATTCATGAATATCTCAAGAATTTTGAATTGTTAAAAACAAGATCTCTATTGATATTTCGATAGAATAGATGTGAAAGATGGTCTATAGCTGAAAAAGTTTACAGTTATTATAAGGCAGCATATCAATGGGGTATTTGGCCCTAGTTGCGACCAAATATAGGATTTGATCAAATCCTATGAACCATACTAAGACAAACAAGGTAAGAAAGGTGATTCTTCTTTCGGTGTTTGGTTGGGAGAACATGGTCATGTATTCAATTCAAATAAAAAAGGCAGAAAAAAAATGCCTTGAACATGCAGATTATATTGTTACCGCCGTTCATCTTATTTCGGCCCCGTAAATTGATATAGCCTCAAAAAGGCAATGCGCAGTTGTATACGTCAAAAGAATCAAATAATTGAAATTAGACCCGTACTAGATTTATAGTTGACAGCATTTACAAAAAAGTGGAGCCCTGATTTCAACAAAAGTGTAACGGATTAAGAAAACAACTCTCTTTTTAGTATTAGTTTTTAAATAAGGGTAGCAATGAAAAACGCTGTTATCATCATTACTGTCATCTTTACATGGACCTCAAGTTTCTCTCAGGAAAACATTCAACCTTCAAAAAAGCAATGGCTGGAAGATGTTAATTTTTTAGCAAGAAAATTGGTGGAAGTACATCCTATGCTCTATAGAAGGATATCAAAGAATGATTTTGATCTTAGAATAAAGAATATTAAAAAGGATATTTTATTACAAGATGACCTGGGGATAAAGATAAGGTTCATAGAACTGGTTGCGGCTATAAAAGATGGTCATACAAGATTAGTACCAAATGGCCCCTTTGGTTTTAATTATATTTTTCCTGTACGCTTTTATCAATTTAAGGATGGTCTGTTTGTTACGGCGGTTGAAAAGGGATATCCACAATTGGCGGGGGCCAAAGTTTTGGAAATTGGCGAGGTCAGTGTGGAAGAAGCTCTTTTAAGGATTAGCAAACTATGGAACAATGAAAATGAATATAGAAAGCTTGAGGGCAGTGTCTTTTATTTATCCTACCCTGAGGCAATGAAAGAACTTGATATCATAAAAGATATCGACAAACTCAATTTGAAGGTGCGGCTTCGAAATGGGCAAACCAAAAAGTTTGCCATTAAAAATATGGTCCGGGATTTCAATATGGACTTTATATATTGGGGGGAAATGTGGGGTCCCAATGGTCAAGATGTTAATTATATTACGGGAATCAATGGTCTGCCTTCTAGAAGCTATTACAACAAAGATAATGATTCCCTGCCGTTGCATCTCCGATATAGAAGTACATTCTGGATGAATTACAACGTGCAAAAAGAATATCTATATGTGCAGATCAACTCCATCTCCGACTCGCAAAATGAAACTTTCGACAGTTTTCTTCAAAAGATATGGGGAGTCTTAGATGACAAAAAAGTTCAAAAGTTTATTCTTGATATTAGATATAATGTTGGTGGGGATGGGAGTAAGGTCAATAAGATTGTCCATAGTATAATTTGCAGACCTCACATAAATAAGTCTGGACAATTTTTTGTAATCCTCGGTAGAACAACATTTAGTGCCGCAGTGATGTTGACTTCTTCCCTGAAAAAACACACCAACGCAACCTTTATTGGCTCCCCACCAAGTGCATTTTATAATCATTGTGGTGATTCTGAGGGATTTTTTTTGCCAAACTCAAAAATGGAATTATATGTGTCATCAGAATGGCACCAATCCTATTCTATAAACGACCAACGCAGATTAATTCCTTTGGACGTCCCAATTGAATTTACTTCCACGGACTATTTCGGTAAAAAAGACCCAATATTGGATTTCATCGTTAAAGACAAATATGTTTCGATTAGAGATATTGTTCTTAATGAAAATGTAAACAAGGGGATTGAGGTTTTTCAAGAAAGAAAAGAAGCTTTTGGGGCTACACCTTGGTGGAGTGGAATTTCTGAATACCAATGGACAGAGCTAGCGTATGAATTAGAATCATTTGGGAGATTGGAAGAGGCATTAAAAATACATCGGTTTAATTTGGATGAAAATCCAAAATCTTGGAAAGCATGTGATAATCTTGGGTCAATCCTTGCCAAAATGGGAATGAATAAAGAAGCGATTTTTTGGTATAATAAAGCCCTAAGACTTGATTCTCTTAACTTTAACTCTAACTATCAAAAAAAGCAAATAGAAAAGCTTTCCCAAGAATAACCATAATCCAAGGTCCCAATACTACTATGTTGCAAAGTATTTCACTTGTTAAAAAAGAACATGATTTATTTGATCATTCAACATAAATTAATTTCATAATATAGATTTGAAATTTCTTGGATATTTGAAGAGTTTAGGATCCTAATAATAATTTGATCCATGAAGAATGTTATAAAAACTTGGGATGGTCAGTTTGTAATTACGAACTACGATGAACCAACAGATTCCTGGATTTTTATTGCGGTGCATTCCAATGCACTTGGGCCCGCCACTGGAGGTACTCGAATGATGATGTTTGAATCTCATGAGCAAGGTTTATGGACCGCATTGAGGCTTGCAGAAGATATGACATACAAGTTTGCATTGGCTAATTTCCCTAGAGGCGGCGGCAAGGCGGTAATTTCTATATCTCAGGTACTAAGTAAAAAAGAAAAGAGAGGCTTGTTATTGAGATATGGAAAAATTCTTAAAGATCTAAATGGCACTTTTTTTACGGGGCCTGATATTGGAACTTCTTCAAAGGATATGAATGTGATTTCAGAGACAGGAAACCCCTATGTTTTCAGTAGGACGAGAAACAATGGAGGAGCGGGCAACTCAGGAGTAATTACGGCCTTCGGTGTTTATCAGGCAATCAAGACCACAACGGAATATTTTACTGGAAATTCCTCTTTGAAGGGGTTAAGTATTTTAATTCAAGGTGTTGGGAATGTTGGATTGAATCTTGTCAGGTATCTTATTGACGACGAAGTCAAATTATACTATTCCGATACCTCGGAAAGGGCTATAGCCGCCTTGAAACACAACGATAATATAGAGTATGTCCATCCTGAGGATGTGTATGATTTTCCTTGTGATATTTTTTCACCCTGCGCGGATGGTAATGTACTAAACCCAGATACTTTACCAAAACTGAGATGCAGAGCAGTTGCTGGAGCCGCGAACAACCAATTGTCCTCACCAGAAATGGCGGACTTTCTAAAAGACAAAGGCATACTGTACGCCCCAGATTTTGTTATCAATAGTGGCGGTGCGATAGGAATTACAGGAATGGAGCTGTATAACTGGAGCAATGAAGAAATGATACGTGAAGTAAGTAAGATTAAAACTGCACTTGAAAAAATTTTCAAAGCTGCTACATCGAAAAACATTTCTACGCATACAGCGGCTCTCGAAAAAGCAAGACATAGACTGAAGTTAACAACAGAGTAAATAAGTTGTTTTTCGCTCTACTTTAATTTAAACCCAACAGGAAGAAGAGTAATTACATTACTCAGCCGATTGCCATGTAAAATCAAAGGAATACTCGCTTGCTCCATGTTTTTTTATGTGTAGGAGCCTTTTTTTTCCTTCTTCTATGGTAGGCAGTTCTCCCTTCCTAATATACCAAATGGCATATGACGGCTTTATAGAATGAAACCATTTTTTCCTATTTTTTAATGCTTGGAGATGAAGACCATTGTTATAGGTGAAATTCCTTAAATCATCTAGACTCTCCCATACGGTCAAATTTATTATCACTAAAGGATCTGGAAAAACAATCAAATCTGAGGAGTAACCCGATTCTGATTTTAATCGCCAAACATAACCGGGAGACCTTTCTGCCTCTTCATTGATGGGAGACAACATATCTACAAAGTCCTTAATAGAAGGATGCTCCAATGGTTTTTTTAGCTTGCTAATATTTATCTGTGCAACATGAGAATCTTTCATAAGAAAAGCCAAATGAATGACAAAACTATATGTTTTCATCTTGAACATTTTTTTTGTCATCGTATTTTTCTCAACAGGTACTTGAATAATATTCATTGAATGTTTTAATACAACTCAAAATGTGGTAATTTGAAATTGAATACAATTACATTCCAACATGGAAATACGGCATTTAAGGTTAGTGGTCGAGGTACATAAATTGGGGACTTTGAGTAAAGCTTCTGAAGTTTTGTGTTTGTCGCAATCTGCTTTGAGTCATCAATTAAAGGAATTTGAGGCAGAAGTTGGAATGGTAGTTTTTCACCGAGTGAATAAAAGACTTGTTATATCGGAAACTGGTGAAGTTGTGCTGAGATATGCAAAGCTAATTCTCAAGAGGTTGGAAGAATTAAACTCAAGCTTAATGGAAATCAAAGGTGAGGAAAAGGGTTCTATCCGAATATCACTTGAAGCATATACCTCATATTACTGGTTTCCGTCAATCTTGCGAAAATTTCATAAAACTTACCCGAACATAGAAATTACAATCAACACCGAAAATTCTACAAGACCTTTACATTTGTTAGAATCCAATAATTTAGATTTTGCAATTATGGTGTACCAGCCTAGCGAATCTTATTTCGAATCTGTTCCGGTTTTACGGGACGAATTGGTCGTTGTTCTGCCAAATTCTCACATTCTTTCCAAGCGCAACTATCTAGAGGCTAGGGATTTTGTTGAAGAGGTAATCATTACCCACAGCGGTAAGAATCAAAAGGATAAAGTTTTGGAGAAAGCATTTGGGGCAAAGGAAATAAATCCTTTAAAATATATTCATATTGGGAACACACAGTCTATTTTGGAAATGGTTAATGAAGGTCTTGGGGTGGCTATTCTCTCTAAATGGGCAATTTCAAAATATATTGGTGAAAAAAAACTAAAGCTTATAAAATTTGGTAAAAATGGAACGTTTAGAAACTGGTATTGGGTATATCTGAAAAATCGAAACCTAAGTAAGTTTGAAAAATACTTTTTGGATGTTTTAAGGGGGGATTTTGAACTGTATAAACCAGATTTTTAAAATTCATTGTACTTTGAATGAGACAAAGACTCCAGTCAGACTTTCTGGACGCTAATATTTTCCTTTAAAATTCTCAAAAATGTTTTTTCATATGGTTTGAGATTCTTATTCTTTAAGTATGCCAGATACCAACTCCTAAAGGTGCCTTTAGGTCCTAATTTCAATAAAACCAAATCTTTATCTCGAATGTAATGCCCAATGGCCCATTTGGAGAGAATAGCCACTCCCAATTGTTGGTCTACCATTTCAAGGATTGTCTGTGTATGTTTTATGACCGTGTATTTTTTGGGAGTAAGCTGTTGTAGTTCATGTTCACTTTCAAGTACTCTATCTCTTTCTGATTTTGCACTATGTGTAATAATATTTTCATTGTTAAAGTCTTTTATGCATACATACTCTTTACTTGCAAAAGAATGCTTATTGGAAGCAACAACAATAAGTTCATCATTAAATAGCTTTTCAAAGTTGAAATTCATGTTTTCAAAGCGAAAGAGGACGATAGCAAAATCAAGTTTTCTTTCCTCAAGTAAGAATAACGGCTTAGTTGGGCTTTCTGTGTTTAGAACTATATCCGTATCAGGACAATGTGCTCTTAAAGTTTTTAAAACTTGAGGCAACCAAAAATATGAGGTATATGCTTCAAGGCCTATTTTGATTCTACCCCTAAATTTGCCAGTAACCTCCTCGATTGAATTCTTTAGTTCTATTAATTCCGATAATACTTTATGTGAATAGCTAAGAATTAATTCCCCCGTTTCGGAAATGACTAGTTTATTGTTCACTCTATAAAACACTTTTTTCCCTAATTCTGTTTCAAGTTCTTTAAGTTGATAACTTAGCGCGGATTGGGATAAAAAAAGTATATCGGAAGCCTTCCGCAAACTTCCACACTCTGCTATTGCTTTTACCAGTTTAAAATGTTTTAATTCCAAATTTTAGCTTTTCTACAGGAAATCCTTCTAAGATAGTAGTCAACGCCTATCGGGATAGACTCAGATTTATCTTGAAATTAAAAACTAAAGCAGTGTATTTAAACAATCGGTGATGAATATTTTGAATCGGTTCGTTGAATATAATTCAAAGCTTTTGGTTGATATACCATAAGCTGCCCATTAAATTTGATGATGTTAGTGTCCTATTGCTTCCAAACCTTAAGGAATACAATGATAAAACTTACATAATAGGATGAAATTCTTAGTAAGAAGGATCGAAAAATGGAGTGGATTTATAAAACATTTTTTTTGTTTTTTGGCTTTCAAGGTATCTTTTTGGCCGTTTCAATAATGTTTCATAAAACTTTTAGCGCTACTTTAAGTAAGTATATGCTGCTTGCAGTAATACTTTTGTCCTCTGCCATAATATTTCATGACATATATAAATTTCATATTCTCCAATCGTTCAGGGAATTGAAGTCTTACCATTCAAATCCTTTCTTATATGGACTTCTTGGTCCAATTCTATATCTATTTGTTAGTGACTGCTTCATAAAAAGAAAGAGCCTGATAGTTACTTTACTAATTCATTTAGCTGTGCAATTTCTCGTTATAATTATACTATACGGACTATTTCATGGATTGTCGAAGTTTGAATCAGCATTTTTGGTCAAGCATATTACTATCGAAAAAGGGACTTTATTCCATATATTGATTACAACCTTGCTTGTTGTCTATTCCTTGATGTCTTATGTCGTAATTGGTGAAATGACAGTTATGAACCATAAAATTGGTTATTTGTCCAAATTCTTAGCTTACGCCCTTTTTTGTTTAACGGCTATATTTATTCTGATTTTCCCACTCAAAGTATTCAATATGATTGGAGCTGAGATTGCACTCCTAACCACGGGGGCAATCTGCATATTTCTAACTGTATTTTCCTTTTTGTCAATTACCAAGCCCAATTTTCTTTATGATAAAAATTTGCATTTAAGAAGCACTAACAAAGATTACCCTAGATATGGCAAATCCGGTCTTTCAATATCATTGTCAGCAGAGTTAAAGGGAATATTGGAGAAGCTTATGGCCAATGAAAAACCGTATTTAAATCAAGATCTGTGCTTGGATCAACTCGCTGAAAAAATGCACATTTCCAGGCATCATACATCTCAAATAATTAACGAACATTATGAGATGGGATTTCATGATTTTATAAACTCGTACAGAATACGCGAAGCGGAGAGGCTTTTACAAAATGACAACTCAAGTGTAAAGGAAATTGCATTTCAGAGTGGCTTCAACAGTAGGGCTACATTTTATGTGGCTTTTAAAAAATTTAACGGCAATTCCCCCATCGTCTATAAAAGAAAAAAACTTGCACAAAGACCTGTAGCCGTTGCCTAAATAGGTTATGTCATTTGAATTTATAACTATTCCCAACATGTACAGCCATTCATCCATCCTGTTTGTACAATGATCGTTTTACTACCAACACTCTCTGGATTTTTTAAAAGAGGATAGATCGATATTAATATTTATTATGTGTTTTTGATATGCTATTCAAACAAGACGAGCATAAAACTGCCCCGTCGAAGGAACACCAAATGGGTTGTAAAAACATTGTTGATGATCTTCTTTTGATTGTGACTCAAATTTCTGACACATTCATTTAATATCGGTGTTTGAAGGCTCAGAATATTTATAATGTCTGGATTCAGCGGCAAAAGAAACTGGATTGATAGGCCAAGACAAATTAACAGTTTTTTATCAATTGTTTTACCTCGCAATTGTAAAGGTAGGGTGGTGAGACGCCTTACCAAAAAGGAACATCCTTTAAGTTTTGTTCTCGTTTTTTGAGTATTTGAATTAGCTATCAAACGCATCTCCCGCCCGCCTTTCTCAGTTGCACTAACTCATTTAATTACTAACAAAACTTTAACTCTATGAAAGTAAAGAAACTGTATGGGGCATTTGTTCTGATGTTATTCACTTTATCATCCGTTCTGTCCCAAGAAAGGACCATTACGGGTTCAGTTACGGATCAGAATGGTCTCCCGCTCCCTGGGGTGAATATTGTCGTGCAAGGCACTTCCAGTGGTACCCAAACCGATTTCGATGGTAATTATGCTATTACCGCAAACGAAGGCCAAACATTAGTGTTTACTTATATAGGACAGAAAGAAGAATTAAGACAAGTAGGTGTCCAAAATACTCTTAATGTGCAGATGCAAGAAGACACACAGGCCTTGCAAGAAGTTGTGGTTACTGCTTTGGGCATTAAAAAGGAAAAACAAGCACTTGGTTATGCGGTGGCCGAAGTAGGTTCCGAACAGGTGGAACAGAGATCAGAAGGTGATATAGCTAGAATACTTACAGGTAAAGCATCTGGTGTACAAATAAATCAACAAAGCGGTCTATCAGGTTCAGGAACAAACATCATTATACGAGGCTACAATTCTTTTAGCACAGATAACCAGGCACTCTTTATAGTTGATGGTGTTCCATTTAGTGGCCAAACAAACTCTCAAGGATTACAGGGAGATCGCCAAGACTTTATCAATGGCAATAATGGATCGAGCCGGTTTTTGGATTTAGATCCAAACAACATCGAAAGTGTTAACGTTTTAAAGGGCTTGGCCGCTGCAACTTTATATGGATCTCAAGGTAAAAATGGCGTGGTGCTAATCACTACAAAAGGAGGTGCTGACAGACGACAAATTCAAAAGAATGAGATTTCCATAAGTTCATCCATATTCTTTAATGAAATTGCTTCTTTGCCAGACTATCAAAATGAGTATGGCGGTGGCTTTGATCAAGCTTTTGGTTGGTTTTTTAGTAATTGGGGGCCAAGCTTTAATCGTGATGGTGTTGATGGTTGGGGGAATGACCCAGCGTTTGATGCGCAAGGCACCTTACCACATCCATATTCCACGGCCAATCCAGTAACTGGGATCCCACAGGCCTTTCCAGAATTTCAAGGTGCGAGATATGAGTGGAGACCTTATGATAGTGTTGAAAAGTTCTTTAGAACAGGAACGGTAATAAATACCTCCATTAATGCCCGTGGTACAACCAATGATGGTAAAGTCGCATATAACCTAAATTATGGACATTTAGAAGACCAAGGGTTTACTCCGGGTAATTCATTGCTTAGAAATAATATAAGTGTAGGGGGGAACGCTCAATTAACCAACAAATTTAATGTTACTGGAACCCTGAACTTTACCAGAACTAAGTTTATCTCTCCGCCAGTAGCCTTAAGTACGGGGAATGGAGCAACTGGGACGGGTTCTTCTGCTTTCGGCGACCTTTGGTTTACGCCCAGAAACATAGATATCCAAAGCTTTCCTTTTCAAAACCCAGTTACCGGAGGGAGTGTATACTACAGACAAACTAACGACATCCAACATCCTTTATGGACCATTGCAAATGCTGGAAGTACGCAGCTAACCAATAGAGTTTTTGGCCAAGTCGGGGTCAACTATGATTTAACGGAAAACCTGAATATCAACTATAGGGCTGGTCTTGATATTTATAATGAATCCAACGTTAATTTTCAAAACAAAGGAGGTATAAATAGCAATAGTGGAGATGCAAGACTATTGAGTGGGATTTATTCAACATGGAACAATGTAAGTACCATTTGGGACCACAACCTAGTTTTGACAGGAAACTTTCCGCTTTCTGACAAAATTGACTTTAGCTTTAATGTAGGTGGCACAACAAGAGCTGAAATATTTGACCGTAATGGAATAACAAGTGATGGTCAACAGGTTTTTGGAGTTTTGAGACACTTTAACTTCTTGAATAATGATGAAATCCAATTTTCTAGAGAAAGGAACTTGGTTGGTACTTATGGACAATTGGACTTCGATTATGATGGTTTTCTCTATTTGACCCTATCTGGTCGAAATGACTGGGCATCCAATTTTGCAAGGGACAATCGAACTTTGTTCTATCCAAGTGCAAGCATATCCTTTATCCCAACGCAAGTTTTTGATGGTTTAAAAAGTGAAAATGGGCTCAATTACTTGAAACTAAGGGCCGGATACGGTACTTCCGCAGGGTTTAACACTCTTAATCCTTACCCGGTTGCGTCAACCTTGGTTCTAGTAACCAACGACCTTCAGACCGGTGGAGGGACCAATGTTGTAACAAACACCTCTGGACAGAGGCTTGGGAATCCTAATCTTAAACCAGAGACACTCACAGAGTTAGAGCTAGGTTTGGAGTCTGCATTCTTCAATAATAACATTACTTTGGATTTGTCAGTATACAGAAGGATAACGGAAGATTTGATTGTAAATCGTCCATTAGATCCATCAACTGGTTTTGTTACAACAGATACAAATGTTGGTGAAATTGAATCCAAAGGTATTGAAATAGACTTAGGGGCAAATTGGTTTGGAACGGAAGGAGACGGTTTTAAATGGAACACGAATCTTAATTTTACCGCTTTTGAAACCGAGGTTACCGACCTAGGGCTTGATACAGATCAAGTGGTGTATTCCGGATTTTCCAATCTTGGCAATGCGGCAATTCCAGGTGAACCCTTGGGTGTCTTCTTTGGATCTAGAATAGACAGGGATAATGAGACGGGAGAATATTTAGTGGATGCCAATGGCAACTATTTGACAGATCCCGAAAATGGAATAATAGGAGATCCTAATCCAGATTGGACGGCCAACCTTACAAATTCTATTTCTTACAAAAATTTTAGGCTCAACTTCCAGTTCAACTATGTTCATGGTGGGGATGTATATTCCAGTACCATTTCAACATTGTTGGGAAGAGGTCTAATTCCCGAAACAACAAATCGTCGGGAATCATTTATACTCAATGGTTTGGGACCAAACGGTCAACCCAACAATGTTCAAATCAATAATTCGGATTTTTTCTTCACAAATGTCCTTTTTGGACCCTCTGAACTCCAGGTTTATGATGCTACAACAATTCGATTGCAAGAGGCTTCATTTAGTTATGATATTCCTAAAAGGTTCCTCGACAAAACTCCATTGGGAGGGCTGACATTTACCGTTTCAGGGTTCAATTTATGGTATGATGCCATTAATACCCCCAATGGAGCAAACTTCGACCCAAATACATCTGGAACCGGTGTTGGCAATGGATTTGGATTTGACTTTTTGAATGGGCCGAGTTCTAGACGATATGGTTTTAGCGTAAAAGCAACTTTTTAAAAAATGATTAACATGAAAAGAAATAGCAGATATAAAATAGTAGTTATAGTCTTCGCAATCACGAGTGTTTTGGGTTGTGAAACAACTGAATTAGATCTTACGCAAGACCCAAACGCATTGTCTTCTGACCAAGCTAGCGTAGATTTCTTCCTGAATTCCATCCAAGAGGATTTTGTGCGACAATTGGAGGGTGACGCAGATTCTGATGCCAACGATAACTGGGTGTCAGGGGGTGCAACCAATGGAGATGGATTCAATGTCCATGGCTTGGAGCTAACAAGAATTACTGCAATGACCAATGGAAATTCTCAAAATTATCAAGCCACCTATCAGGATAGCGATTTTACAGATGAATGGACAAATGCGTACACAGGCATACTTCAAGATATACGTCTTATGACGCCATTGGCTGAAGAAGCCGGACAAACAAGGCATTTAGGAATTGCACAGTTCATTGAAGCTTATTTAATGGTTTCAATGGTAGATTTTTTTGGAGATGTGCCATATACTGAAGCTTTCCAAGGTGATCAAGGGGTGCTTAATCCCAAAGCAGATAGTGGTGCATCAATTTATGAAGCTTGTTTGGCTTTATTGGATCAGGCCATAGTGAATTTTACTAATTCAACTTCTTCAGAGCCATCTTTTGATGCCTATTATGGTAATGATTATACCAAATGGGTAAAGGCGGCCAATACTTTGAAGATGAGAATATATTTGCAGAGGAGGCTTGTCGACTCTAATGCCCAAGCCAGCTTTAATGCGATTGTAAGCTCAGGAAATTATATTACAAGCCCAGATGAAGATTTTGAATACAACTGGCCGGGCACCAACGCTTCCAATCCAGATACCAGGCATCCAAGGTATGGTTTGAATTATGGTCCTGCGGGTGTTGGGGATTTTCAATCGAATTGGTTTATGAATCTTCTGCGAACATCGAATGATCCAAGACTCAGATATTATTTTTACCGTCAGACAGACGCGGTTCCGGGACAGGAGATACCACCGAATCAACAAACTATCCGTTGCTCAACACAAACACCACCGCAGCATTATGTGGATGGAGGTTTTACATTCTGTAGCCTGCCCGATGGCTTATGGGGAAGAGATCATGGACAGAACGATGGTCGCGATCCAGATGCCTTCTTTGTAACAGCATGGGGAGTATATCCAGTTGGAGGCCGATTTGATGACGACCGTTTTGAAGGGGTAACATTGGTTACAGGTGGATCAGGTGCTGGAATTACACCCATACTTACTGACGCTTGGACAGATTTTATGATAGGTGAGATGGCCATGGCCAGTGGAGATGTGGCAGCTGCTAAAGCCGCATTGATTTCCGGGATTACTAAATCTATCGCAAAAGTTCAAAGCTTTGGCCCCCTTGATACAGATGCCGATTTATCTTTTGCACCAACTGAAACGCAGGTCACCCAATTCATTGACAACATTTCTTCTGAATGGGATTCCGCATCTACTAATGGAAAATGGGACATTTTTGGAGAACAGTTTTTTACTGCTGTCTACGGAAATGGCGTGGAAGCCTATAACTTTTACAGACGTACAGGTTATCCCACCACACTACAGCCCAATAGATCCCCTTCGCCAGGGATCTTTGTGAGGTCAATGTACTATCCTTCGAACGTAACAAACACAAATTCGAACATAAACCAAAAACCTGATCAAACACAACCAGTATTTTGGGATACTAATGCATCGGCACCGGTTGCCAATTAATATGCAAGTAAATACAAAACAAGAAAATATGAAAAATAGAATCACAAATTATAGTTTAGCTTTTTGCTCTCTTCTTACTTTCTTTTCATGTAGTACAGAGGAGAAGACAGTTGACGACGTTCTTTCAACAGTAGGGCGGGGCTCGATATTGAGAACTGTCCAAGTGATAAGTCCTGCAATGGATGTGTTAAATCCTGATGCTATTTGGGCAGTCGAGGTTGAAACCCAGGATTTGAAAGATGGGGGACTCCTAAAAGAAATGAGGCTGTTTGCAACTTTAATAGATAATACACCTGAAAATGGTACCACCGTTTCAGGTGAGGCTTTTGTTAAAACTTTCGCCCCATCCGAATTTAAAATTGGTCCTTTAGGCCTTCCAAGGATAGGTGCTTCTGCTACTCTTCAGGAAATGACTTCTGCAATAGGGGTTTCTGAGGGTGAATATAACTGTGGGGATCAAATTGAATTACGGTTCGAAGTAGAACTAACAACCGGTCAGGTTTTTACCAAGGGAGATACCAATCCGAATATCTCAGGCGGTCAATTTTTTGCTTCACCTTATTTTTACAGGGCATCTCTAATCGCGCTTTTAGCTTCAGAAGAGTTATTCACTGGGCAGTATCAGTTAATCAGTGAACAACTTGGGGCTTTGGGCGCTCCTGATTACGAAGAAGGAGTATATACTATCGAGGCTGTCAGCAATACTGTGCGTGTTATTAGGGGAGTACCAACGTTACCAGATTTTGGTCCTTTTGGCCCAGTAGATGTAACTTTTGAATTGGTTTGTGGGAAAATAGTTTTTCCACCAGCGCAAAGCCTAGGAATCGGATGTAATACAGCAATTCTGTCTGGTTCAGGAGAAACCAACGACACTTATGATCTTGATACTCCTGATGACAGTTCATTTATTCTCTACTATATTTCGGACGAGACTAATGATTGTGCTAGTGCCACACCTGCTGCAATAAGATTGGTGAAAATCTAAAATCAGCTATAATGATTTGAATAAAGGGCCCTAAATGCCTAATCATGAATAGGGCTCTTTTTTTAACTATTAATTAAAAGAAGAAGTGAAACCTAAGAAAATAGCTTTAGCGATATTAACCACCTGTTGTCACTTAGCTTTGTCTTCACAAGGGATATCAAGGGATTATGGGCAAGTAATCCCAAATACTCAGTTTGCAACCTCGGGGGCAGAAGGAGTAATGACTGAACTTTGGTTGAAGAGCCTTGGCAAACCAATAAATCCATTCGATGAAAGCTTAATACAAGGCTCGCCATATTTCGACAAGACCTTCCGTAAAGGAGAAATTTTTTATAATGATGAGAAAACGCCTCGTATTTATTATTTAAGATATAATGCTTTTAGAGATTTGATTGAAGTTAAAAATAGTCCATCCGAGGAAGAAGCGCCCTTGGAACTATTAAAATCAATAAACATAAGTTGTAGAATCGAAAACAAAGTATTCCATTATAAAAGCTTTAAAGACTCTGATGGAAAACAAGGACTTGGTTATGTTATTGAAGAATATAAAGGAGACAAATTTTCTTTGTACTCAAAAAAAAACAAGGTATATATTAAAGGCAAGACACCTGCTAATTCCTTAGCGCAAGAAATACCTCCTAAATTTGTTGAAAAAATAAATTACCTTATCGGAAAACCATATTTAACAGAATTACATGTTTTACCAGAAAGGGAGAAAAAATTGGTGAAATTTTTGTCAAGGCAATATAATTTGAATGTTTCCCATATTTTGAATGAAAAGACCTTTGATTCTAAGAATATTAATGATTTGAAACGGTTGTTTTATTAAACAGCGTTTGCCGTTTGCTAATAATTGTTCAAAACCTGGTATGTCAATGAATGAAAAGACGGTTCCTGAAACTCCAGTACAGGGACGAGAAATGGACCCTTATACATTAAAACAAGGGGCTTAAGGAGATTACCAGGTTGTGCCTTATCAATCAAAAATTGACCTCCTACGTGTCCAGCTACAGCTTTGCGACCCATGCCATGCTCAACAATTTCCCCCTGCCGGCAATCCAGGCAATGCCCGGGCACAGTAAATTGAACACCACACATATCAATTTTATGTCCTTTCTCAACAATGCGCATGATGCCTATCAAGAAACAATAAAGAATAATTAAATATTATAAAATCAAACCGACTTTTAGCTAAATATGACTCTTAAAATATATTATGGTTATATTTAAAAGCAAATAAGTTCATTAAAAATCCGGCATAGTTTTGGTGAGTTATTCGGTGAGTAAATAGCTCTGGTGATTTACAAGACATTGAAAATCAACCAAATACAAGAACAGTTCAATCCCAGGTGGGACCACATAGAAATTTAAGTTATTAAAAGCCCGAAGCCATATGGTTTTGAGGCTTTTTTATTTTACCATCAAAAAGTATTCGCCAGCTTTTGTGTAGTTTAGTACATCACATTATGTTGGGCTTTGGCACAACTTAGCTCAACATGCAGCATGCCGACATCAATTAAACAAATATGGATTTTTGGTTAGTTGTCTTTTTGTTCGCCATGATTCAATCCCTAATGCTTGCCTTTGTTTTTTTCAGGCTAGGGCTGAGCGATTGGAAATACCATCTCTTCGGAATGCTTTTGTTGTGTATTTCCCTTATCCTTTTGGACACAACGCTAAGACATAGCTTATTATATAAACAATTTCCCCATATAATCGGCATTGGTTTTTTGCTTAACTATTTGATTTGTCCACTCCACTATTTCTTTTTTCGTTTTAGCATAAAGGGCTATAGCTGGAGATGGACTTATTTATTGGCATTTTTGCCGCTGATTGTGCCACTTTATATGAGGTTGCCGCTGTATTTGTCATCTGAGGATGAAAAAATCCGTTTTTATGAGGATTCTTTTATAGAAGGCAAATTTGGGATCAATCTGCTCCCCACTTATTTTGAAACCGTGGTAAGTCTTGTGTATGTCATCCTTATAATACGGTTGATAAATGGTGATAAAAACAAACATCAATGGTTGTGGGCCAAGAAACTGTCATACGCTTTTGTCCCAGTGATTTTTATTCATCTCGCTGGGACCATATTAATGCGAATTGAGCCGGTTTACTCCTTCTCCTACGCCTATCTCCAATATATTGGGCTGGCATTTTTAATTCTGATTGTTGCCTACAATCTCATGTATCGGTCAGAGCTGATAAAGGCTACTCAAGTGGCTTTTAAATACAAAAACTCGAAGATGGGCAGGGCACAAATTGAAGAATATACAGCTCTGGTGAAGCAGTGTTTTGAGAAAGAGAGACCTTTTTTAGACCCCTTCTTCAATCAAAGTCAACTGGCCAATGCCATCGGAATTTCGAACAACAACCTGTCCCAGGCTCTAAATGCTGGGGTTGAAATGACTTTTACAGATTTGGTGAACAAATACAGGGTTGAAGAAATGAAACGTAGACTTTGCGACAATCGATATAAAAATTTGACCTTGTTGGCCATCGGATATGACGTTGGGTTCAACAGTAAAAGCTCAATGGCAAGAAACTTTAAAAAGTTTACAGGCACAACACCTTCCCAATATTTAAAAAAGAACGCGGCCCATCCAATTGGGTGAGACGTTTTATAAAAACTAGATGCTCATTTTTGGCTTTGAAACAAAAATACCCAAGTATGAGAAAATCTATTGTGATAATAATGTCGTTGTTCCTTGCCTTATCATGCGCCAAGGTTAAGAACGGTCCATCAAATGAAACCGACGGCATGGATATCCAAAAAGCGAAGAACATGGTCGCAAGGTATTATGGAATCTTTTCACAACGCCCATTCAGTATCGACGATTTGATGAGTTTCTATCATCCGCAAGTAGAGTTTGCCGACCCCACTTTTGAAATTGAGGTACATGGCACGGAAGAAGTGAGCAAACTCTACGCCCAAACCGGAAGCTCCAAGAGCAATTATTCAAATATTGGGTGGAACATTTTGAAGGTCATCACTTCGGATAATAACATCGTAATTCATGGCACATGGTCCGGCAACTATTTGGGTAAGCCTTTTAAGGTGCCCTTTATTACGCTTTGGGAAATGGAAAATGACCTGATTGTTGTTCAAAAGGATTTCTTTGCCGCTTCTATGTGGGATAGACAAGTTGACTATCATGCAACGGAGCAAAAATGATTTATGGGTCGACCAAGCGCTGCCCTGGCATTTTAATCTGGCGCTATAAGCTTTAAGGCACCCTTGTTCCTGGCAACCAATATTCCTTTTTTCGAACCCTCAGCACCCAATCGGATAACGCGCATTTGTTTAACATCACCTTCCAAAAAAACACCACTTTGAGCATATCTGAGTGCTTCAAAATCAGAATTGCCCAAACCTTTCATTAATAGTCCTATGCCTGCATCGTTTCGAGGCGTTTCAACCTCCGACTGATACAGATTTCCAGCAACTAGAATATCCATAAGGCCATCACCATCAAAATCATCTATTTGAATCGCATTGACCGAAGAAAGCTGGGCTTCGTTTGGTAAGGAATGCATTTTGAACTTGCCGTTCCCCAAATTTTCAACATAGGCCGAAGCAAAGGTGTTGGATTTTAAATGTAACGATTGCTCCAATTTTTCCTTTCCGTAAACTTGGGTCAGGTTAGCCGAACCAAAACTGTGATAGGTGGGGAACTTTTCTTTGATGAAGGGCATTTGTTGTGACGAACATTCCCTTCCACGAAGCGGAAAAAGATTGCCCTGGTTATAATAGCCCAGGACAATATCGTTGGTACCATTGTCATCAAAATCAGTGGAATAGACTTCGAACGGAGCTTCTTCCGAGGCTTTGTACTTGTAATTTAGGCCAAGGTTGCCCACCACATAATCCATATCGCCATCTTGGTCAAAATCGGTTTCGGCAATAGTGTTCCACCAGCCCTCGGTATTGGGTAGGATGGAATTGTCAAGCTCCAAAGTACCACTCTTGTTTTTGAGAAAATTGATTTTTGTCCATTCACCAACCACAATCAAATCTGTTTGGCCATCTTGGTTGAAATCGGACCAAATGGCATCGGTGACCATTCCTGCTTTTGCCAAATCAGGAGCTTTGTCATTTGTAACATCTCTGAAGACACCGTTAACGTTTTCCAATAGCAAACTGGTTTCGGAATATGGATACTTTTGGGGCTGTTGCCGGGTTCCCACAAACAGATCCAGATCGCCATCTTGGTCAAAATCGAAAGGTTTTGCACAGCTTCCACTCAGTAAAATTTTTGGAAGCCTTTGAGGTTCTCTTCTGAATTTCCCCTGATTGTTAATGTACAAACGGTCTTGATAATATGGATGACCTGCTTGCTGTTCATTTCCGCCACTCACCACGTATAGATCTTGGTCCCCATCATTGTCCGCGTCAAAGAAAATGGCACCCACATCCTCAAAATCCTTGTCCTGAAGCCATGTTCCATGGTTTGAAGCAGAGAAATTGCCAACAGAATTTTGCACGTATAAAGAAGCCGAAAATCCTTTGGCTCCCCCCACAAAAAAGTCCTCAAGACCATCACCATTTATGTCAGCAACGGCTAAAGCAGGGCCAAATTCCGACATTTTATGGGGAAGCAGGCTCTCCAATTCAAAATCGTTATGGGGATTTTCTTGATGCCTGTGCTCCAGGCCTACTTTTTGGGTAATTTCTGTAAAAATGGGACTTGCTTTTGCTTTTTGTTTCGATTGAACAACCGCATCCCGATAATCTATGGTCAACCGTTGGTTTGATGGAATGTCTGTCAACACCTGCATTTTACCATCGGGCCATGCAATTGTTGCCTTTTTGATACGTTCGGCATCGGAGAGGCCAAAATGTACAAGGGGTTCCACTGCAGATTGGTAACCGCGGGTAGGATAATTTTCGATATGTTGATTCCCTTTTTCGGTCTCAATGGAAATTTTTGTACCTATCCCAAACGGATTTTCATCGTTCCCCTTCAATTGAAACTGTATAAAGTTCAGATGGCTATCGTTCCTTAAAATGGAGGCCTTTTCATTAATATTATTGATGACGAGGTCCAAATCGCCATCATTGTCGAGGTCGCCATAGGCCGCACCGTTTGAAAATGTTGGGCTTTTGAGGCCCCAGGCCGCGGAGGTTTTGGTATAGGTAAGGTTGCCGTTATTTTTGAAAAAATAGTTCTCTATTTTCCGCTGCGGCGTTTTTTTGACCAACTCCTCAATGACCTTGGACATTTTCTCTCCATTGTCCTGGGCTTCTTGAAGCCTTTTAAGCTTGTATTTTTTAAAGTCGTTGTTCCTAAAATCACGTTTTAGCCCATTGGTGACAAAAAGATCTTTCAATCCATCATTGTCAAAATCCGCAAACAGGGGCGCCCAACTCCAATCGGTGTTGGAAATATTGGCCATTTGACCTACTTCGCTAAAATGCCCATTGCCATTGTTCAGCTGTAGGGCGTTGAACATATATTGGTAGTGAAAACCGTTGTCCACGGCATGGTTGAACGCTTTGGGATTCATGCCGCTCATGCCGGTTTTGATGCCGTAATTGTCCTCGGCGACCATATCCAAGGAAATGATATCGAGAAAACCATCATTGTTAAAATCGGCAATGTCGGTCCCCATGGAAAAATTGGAGGTATGTCCGATTTTGGATTTTAGCTGCTCGGAAAAAGTGCCATCCCCATTGTTGTAGTAGAGATAATCCTGTTCGATGTAATCGTTTCCGACATAAATATCGGGCCAACCATCTTGGTTTAGGTCTCCAATGGAAATTCCCAGGCCAAAGCCCAAGGTGTTTTGGATTATTCCCGCCTCGTTTGAAACATTTGTGAATTTTCCATTATCGTTTCGGAACAAGCAGTCCCCGACCAGTTCATTTTTGTCGTTTTTGAATACCTCAGGATTGTTGGTGTTGACCGGGTCAACATTGTGGTTCAGCAAGAACATATCCAGATCACCATCCTTGTCATAATCAAAAAAAGAGGCTTGGGTGCTGTAGCCTGAAAAATCAAGGCCATATTCCGATGCTTTTTCGGAAAAGGCGCCATTTTGATTGTTGATGTAGAGGAGGTTTTTTCTGTTCGCTGCTTTTCCCTTTCCGGATTTGCAAACATAGATGTCCAGCCAACCATCGGCATTTATATCGGCCATGGTAACACCGGTGGTCCATCCGAACGTACTCCCGACCCCTGCTTCTGTGGTGATGTCCTCAAATTTTAAATTCCCAAGATTTCTATAGAGGCTACTGCCCTTAAGATTGGCCGTAAAGTAAATATCGGGTAGTCCATCGTTATCAATATCGCCTATGGCCACTCCTCCACCATTGTAGAAATACTCATAGACCATGCTGTTCATGGCACTGTTTTCGGGGATTTCATTGATGAAATGAATCCTGGTTTCGGTTGATGGAACTTCCGAAAAAAGATATGGAGCCCCAATCTTGGGCCTTTCGATGGAGTTGTTACAGGAAACAAGGCCTATCAAGACCAAAACAATGGCCGTGTGGCACGAAAGAGGTTTTATGGATCTGATTTTTTTCATTTCCTATTGAAATGTGATTTCGATGTCCTTGTCCAAAGTTGCACTTAGGGTAATTTCCTTAAATCCACTATTGTCTGCCAACAGCGTTTTGTCTATGATTGATGGTGTTTCAAAAGGCAATGAGTTTCCATCTAAAGTAGCGGAACTAAATCGGTTTTTGGCATCCAAAATCCTTATTTTCCATGTTCTTTTGGATAGCTTGTTTTTAAAATCCCCAACCGCCCCATCAATGTTGACTTTGAGTACGCTCGTTTTTTGTTCCATTTTCCAATGGATTCTGGTTTTTGAAAATGCACGTTTTTGATAAGCTATGGACTGTGCATCATCTTCATAAATAGTTGTCTCCCCATTTTGACCTGGATATATCTCGACCCATAGTGTTTCATCCTGTTCTCCGGGTTCTATCCAATTTCTTTCCTTTCCATAATAAAGAGTGGCACCTTCAGGAACAAAAAGGGGCAATTTATCTGGGTCGCTTGAATCGTATTGGATAACTTGTCCACCTTCAAACTTTTGCTTCGACCAGTAATCGTACCATGACTGTCCTTCTGGAAGATAGATTTCATGGACCTGCCCTGGATGATAAACAGGGGCGACCAACAGCGAAGGTCCAAACATATATTGGTAGGGCCACTGGTTTGCATTGCATTGCTCGTCATATGGGTATTGCAAAAGCATTGGTCTACACATGGGCATTCCCTCTAAATAGTTTTCATGGGCCAAAGAATAGATATACGGCAAGAGACGATACCTCAATTTTCTGTGCCTTCGGATGCTATTTTCGGCGGTATATTCACCATCCATCGCCATTCGTTCGGCATTTTCCTGATTGTCGGATTTGACCAAAGAGCGTTCGATGACAATTCGTTCTTTCCATTGATTGATATCTGAACTCACGGACCAAGGTTTTAAATTGTGGGAACGGGACACCCCCAGAAAATCGACAAACTGGTTCATACGGGCTTGGATCAGAGGTGTTTTTCCATAGACATCCCAAGTAAGGTGGGATATTCCTTTCATGGATCCATGGGTGTTGGTGATGGCGTTTATCTGCCATTTCATCTCCGACCATGTAAAGTCGGAATCGCCGACCCACCTAAAGGGATACCGTCTTTGTCCGATCATGGCGTTTACGGGCAGTTGGGTTGGTCCATCGTCCCAAGGGTTGGTTTCTTGCATCCTTCGGCATCCCATGAACAACACCCTTTTATTTTCGCCGATATAGTCTTGGGTGCCGTTCCAGATTTCGGCATCGGTTATGTTGTTGCGTCGGGTATCTTGCCATGTGCCCATAATGCCCATATCCAGTTTTTCCTTGTATCGCTTCCACCAAACCTCTTCGTCAAAAAGGGTCTCGGTCCAACCATGGTTTATCCGGTTGGGGTGATTGGGAGCGTTGTGATGGATGAGCATCAAATCCAGGTCCATGTTTTTTAGGGAATCTATCATTTGCCCCGCAGAAAGCGGATGTATATAGTTTTCGGACCAATCCAAGCTACTGCCCCAAGTGATTTCCTTGTCCCCAATGCAGGCATCTCCCCAACCAAAGTCAAGAATCAAGTTATCGCAGGGAATATCCTTTTCCCTAAATAAATGGGCTACCTGCATAAAATCATCTTGATTACCAGAACAGCTCAAATGCTGGGTCTGAAAAAAACCATAACCTTTTTTGGGAAGAAGCGGTTCTGGACCCACCAAATCGTTGAATTGTTTAAAAATACTGGGATAGTCAGAACCGTAGATAAAATACGCATCTTTTATGAGGCTGTCCTTGACAAAAGTATCAGTATAGCTCTTAGTTTCCTGGTTGTAAAACCAATGGGAATATCTACTGTTGAGATTGTATTCGTTGAATGCACTTGCATTGTCAAATTTTGAATACCCATCTTTGAACATACCATAAACAGGGCCTTCGGAAGGATATATCTTTTTTGAATCAATATCAAAAATGGTCCAATCCAAAGTGTTCTTGTCAATAATCAGTTTAATCTTGGAAGTTTGAATTTGATAGTTTTCCTGATTTTCCTCAAAACTGCAATCCACTTTTTCCCAAGGTTCCAAATGCCCAATCAAAAATGGGAGTTCATATTTTTTTGGAAATTTTAGGCTGTCCAACGCCGAAGTCCTAAATCGAAACATGGTGGGCCCATAGAAGGAAACCTCAATGGAATCTGCGAAATAGATTTTGGTGGCATATCCGTCGTATACGACGTGCTTTTTTGTAGGATTGGTGCTGCAAGCCACAAACAATACAATTATGATGGGCAATACAATGAACTTTGTTTTGTTGGCCATTGCTGATATTGATAAAATTAATTTTCGGGGAGGTTGTAAAGGTATCACCCAGAGACACAACTTATCCCTGGGTGATTTTGAAAAAAAACTAACTCAAACTATATGTTTTGCTACCAACCAGGATTTTGATTGAGGTTTTCATTGATGTTTATTTCCTGTAATGGTATTGGGAACAGAATGTGTTTGTCCTGGAAGTTTTCCGCAAAGGGCTTTCCATGGTTTTCAAGTGTTGTCTTTATAGATTCCGTTGCCGTGCCACCACGTTGCCATCTATATAGATCGAACCACCTGATGCCAAACTCCATTGAAAGTTCCACGGGTCTTTCGTGATGTCTGATCTGTGTTCTTAATGCACTCTGGGTCAATGCTCCGAGAGGCACTGCCCCGCCTCTTTCCCTAACCTTATTGATTTCGACAATGGCCTCGGCGGTTTTGCCATTTTCGTTCAATGCCTCGGCGTACATCAACAGTACGTCGGCGAAACGAATAACGGCAATATTGGTTCCGTTATAGAAATTGGTGTCTTCATTAAAGGAATACTTTTTGAAGTACTTGGGGTGGTTCAAATCACCCGCCACATCGGTATATGGGACATTTTCATCGGTATCCCTACTGTACATTTCTGAACCGGGATCGTCAAAGAAAATACTGGCGTACACTCTTTCGCTAGGATTTCCGTTGGTATCTACGTCCGTTTTCATTTCATCGACCAACCACTGGGAAGGATAAAAAAGTTCCCAACCACCAAAAGCGTATGGGGAAACCTCAAAATTGAAAACTTGTCGCTCATCGTTTCCGTTGGATCTGTCTCCCGTAAATTGGATTTCAAAGACACTTTCACTACCGTTTTCGGCTCTACCATTAAAGTTGTCCTCATAGTTTTCCAGTAGGGCATAGTCCATGGCCACCACCTCTGCAAATTTGGCTTCTGCCTGAGCCCATTTTTCTTGGAACAGGTAAGCTTTTCCCAACAGGGCTTTCGCAGCACCCTGGGTAGCCCGCCCTTTCCATTCGCCGCTATGCTCAAGCACCATATCCAGCTCTGCCTCTGAGAGGTCTTTCTCCATTTGTGCCCATATTTCGGCTGTAGTGGCCTGACTTGGAAAAAGATTTTCAGGATCTACCTCATAGGTGGTTACCAAGGGCACATTCTCGAAACCGGTGACCAGCCAAAAATAAAAGTATGCCCTTAAAAACTTGGCTTCCGCCATGATAACGTCCTTGGACTCTTGTGAAAGGGCCTCCATGTTTGGAACTTGTTGCAAAACCTGGTTTGCCCTACCAATGCCTGCGTAGGCTGCGCTCCAAATATTAAAAGGGCCGCTTTCCTCAGTGGTATTGGTGAAGTTGGCAATGGAACGGCTATATATTTCAGCGGTATTGTTCACCATGTCGTCCCCTCTATAGGCCATTGCGGTATACATTTCCTCAAAAAAGGCCCATTTACTACCGCTTGAACTGTGCAATGCAGCATATGTGGATGTAAGCGCTTGCAAGGCATGCTCCTCGGTTTGCCAAAAGCTTTCCTCTGTTAGTACTTCCCTATTCTCAACATCAATAAAATCATCGCTGCAAGACCCAAGCGCCCAAAGCGCACAGAATACTATGATCAAATATTTATTCTTTTTCATGGTCATAACTATTTTTAGGTTCATTTTTTTTCGATTAAAGTGATACGTTCAATCCCAAAATAAGGGACTTGGACAACGGATAGAAACCTCTATCAACACCTCTTGTAAAAGTTCCACCATTGCCCAGTGCGGGATCAAAACCTGAATAATCGGTAATGGTGAACAAATTGGTCGCTGTTACATACAATCGTATAGATCCCAAAGGAAGGTTATCCATTATTTTCTCTGGAAAAGTGTACCCCACCTGTAGATTTCGCAACCGGAAATAGGAACCATCTTCCAGGAAGTAGCTGGATGGGCGGATGTTATTGTTGGGATCACCAAATACGTTCCTAGGGATGTTGCTTCCAGTATTCTGTAGAGACCATGCATTGACCAGATCGGCCGACATATTGCTTCGGTCAGTACGATACAACCACATTTTCACACCATTGTAGATGTTGTTGCCATGCGTGCCTTGAAAGAACAGACTTACATCAAAATTCTTGTAAGATGCATTCAGGTTTATTCCGTATTCAAAATCCGGAAGCCCACTGCCCATAAATTGCTTATCGTCGTCGTCAAGGACCCCATCATTGTTAGTGTCGACGAAGCGGATATCGCCAGGTGCCGCATTGGGTTGTACGCCATGTGAATCAACTTCTGCCTGGGTTTGGAAGATTCCATCAGCCTTGAACAGATAGAAGCGACCTATTTCGCCACCAACTTCAGTACGGGTGGTAGGGAAGTTGTTAAATTCTATGAATCCATCGGTGAACGACTCTCCGGCAATCCCCAATTTGGTTACTTCATTGGAGGAGCCACTTATATTCGCGCTTACATTATAAGTAAAATCGCTGTTGGAACCATTGTTGTAGGATGCTGAAAATTCCCAGCCTTTGTTCTCCAAATTTCCTCCATTGGTCAATGGAAAAGTGGTGATCCCGGAAGTTGCCGGAATGGGTACACGGACCAACATGTCGGTTGTTTCGGAGGTGAAGTAATCAAAGGAAAATTTGATTTGGTTCTCCAACAGCCCAAGATCTAGACCAAAATTTGTTGTAGAAGTTTCTTCCCATTGTATATCTGGAGTAGGCAATGAAGTGGCTATGGAGCCTACAACGATGGGTTGACTTTGTCCTTCACCAAAGGGATAGTTTAGCTGTTCGCCTCCGGAACCAACCCTGGCCAAGAACAAATGGTCACCGATCAATTGGTTGCCCAAGGTTCCATAGCTAAAACGGGGCTTAAGTTGGCTTATTAAATCTGAATCAAAGAAGGCCTCGTTGTGAACAGCCCATCCCAAAGAAAGGGAATAGAAAGTTCCATATTTGTTGGTTTCCGCAAAGCGTGATGATCCATCGCGCCGAATACTTCCCTGTACATAATATTTGTTGTCAAAGTCATAGCTCAATCGACCAAAGTAGGATTGCAGCGTACTTGTCGAATTGAATCCCGAAGCGGATTCATCTCCGATACCCGCACTTAATGCCCTTAGTTGGTCTGATGCCAGTTCGTTGTTTGAAGCTCCTATGGATCTAAACTCACTTTTCTCCCTTGAAATACCCAACAATACTTCCAAATCGTGCTTGTCGAAAGATTTTCTGTAATTAAGAGTGTTGTTAAGGGTCCATTCGTTGGTCCTGGATCGGTTTTCGGACAAAAAGGGTCTGTCATTGACGGCCTGTGGCCCAAAGTTATAGGTCGGCAGAAAAAAGGCAAAATGGGTGTTCTCTATGTTAGCCCCGTACTGGAACTGATAATCCAATCCATCAAAAAGCTTTAGTTTGGCAGTTACGTTGAACTGCATGTAATCGTCCTGATCTTTCCTGTCTTCCAATTCCGACTCGCCAACAGGGTTTCCCGAACCCAATTCGGGTGGTGGAACCGCAAAACCGTTAAGGGTATTGGAATCAAAAATAGATTTATGGGGCAACTGTTGGTAAATCTGCAAAAATGGAGAGAAACTGGCATTACCGCCTCCAATGGGTTCAAAAATACCCCTTGTGTTCTCACGGGTATAACTTATTCCAGGAGCAATTTTCAACCTTCCATCGAGTAGATCAAAGTCTACGTTCAATCGTGTACTTAATCTGTCAAATCCTGTATTGACAACAGTTCCAGTATTTTCGAAGTAACCGGCGGAAAAATTGTATTTCATGTTTTCGGTACCTCCAGATATGCCAATGTCGTGTTTTTGCTCAAAGGCATTATCTATATAAGCACCAACCCAATCAGAATCGGCATATTGCTGACCGTTGGTCAAGTAGGGTGCAGGAGTCTCACCGCCATTGGCAAAAGCCTCCAATTTAATCTGATTATGTTGGTCCCTGTTGGCCACATTTACATTATTGCTAAACCATTGTGTACTTGCATACGAACCTATGGTAACCTTCGGGTCACCTGTTCTACCCCTCTTGGTTGTCACAATGACGACTCCGTTGGATGCCCTTGATCCATAAATTGTGGCCGCTGAGGCATCCCTCAATATACTGATATCCTCAATATCCGACGGGTTTATGTATGATAGGTCTCCTGGAATACCATCGATCACCACCAAGGGATTGTTGTTGCCAATTGTACCCAATCCCCTAATTCTAATCACAGGATCACTACCTGGAGCACCAGTTGCTATGGCGACGTTAAGACCGGCTACCTGGCCTTGTAATGATGTTGCAACATCTGCAGTGGGTATTTTTTGTATTTCAGCAACATTTACCGATGAAATGGATGCGGTTACCTCGGCTTTTCTTTGTGTGCCGAAACCAACCAAGATAACTTCTTCAAGCCCCTGTGCATCCTCCTCAAGCGTAACATTGATTGAGGTCTGGTTACCTATTACAACTTCTTGAGAGATGAATCCCAGATACCTGAATACAAGTGTGACAGCCCCTCCGTCGACTTCAATGGTGTAATTTCCATCAAAATCTGTCTGGGTGCCAACGGAAGAGTCTTCCTTAACATTGACAGTGGCACCTGGTAACGGGGCACCCTGCTTATCGGTAACCGCACCTGAAATGGTCCGCTGTAGTTTCTCCACTATTGGGGTCACAGGTTCTGGCAATTTGGTTAACAGAATTGACCCATCTTCAGACACCTGATAATCAAAATTGGCAAAGGATAAGGTCTTCTGAAGTAACACACTTATTTTTGTCCGTCCTTTTTCTACCTTAACCTTTGGCGCGTCCTCAAAAAGATCGGATCTGTAAATAAAGGAATAATCGGTTTGCTCTCTTATAAGGTCAAATACTTCTTCAACGGTGAGATCCTCGGTGGATTTAATAACGATTTTTTTGTCTTGGGAAAATCCGATTTTGGCGGTAAAACCAAAGGTTGTCATGCAAAATAAGAAAATGAATGTCCTCATAATGACAAGTAATAGCTTGTTCCTATATGAAATAGGTGGCCCAACAAATTTTGTTTTCATAAATTTGATTGCGTTAGTTAGTTAATATTTAATTAATTGATCGACTTGGGGATGGAAGTTTAAATTGTCCAGGTCTAAGCTCCGTCCCCTTTTTTTATTCTACCATAATTGTTTTTCCTTTAGTTGTTAATTTCGCTTCGTTCGTATTTTGTATTATGGAAAGAATATTTTCCAAATCTTGATTTCGGTTAAACACCCCGTTGAAGGTAATCTTTGAAACATCTTCGTTCACGATTTCCACATCAACGTCGTACCATCTGGAAAGCACGGTCATAATATCTTTCAGGGGCATGTTCTTGAAACTGAACAGACCATCTTTCCATGAGATAACATTGCGCACATCTGCCTTGGCAATACTTATTTCTTGTGTGCCCTTGTCCAATTTGGACTGATAGCCAGGAGTCAAATTGCTGATGTTACCGCCATTTTTTACGGCAACTTTCCCGTTGACCAAGGTAGTTTCTATGAACTTATCTTCTTTAAAGGCCCTGACATTGAATTCAGTGCCCAAAACATCGACTTCTTGCTCTTGGGTGGCAACCAAAAAGTGGGTGCCATTGTTTTCGGTGCTCGGGGATACTTCAAAGTAAGCCTCGCCATACAACAGTTCCACTTTTCGTGGAAGATTGCTGGCAAAAGTAACCGGATACCTTAATTCCGAATCTGAATTCAACCACACCTTGGTGCCATCTGCAAGAACAAGATAAAATTGTCCACCCCTGGGAATGGTAAGCGTGTTGTATTTTAAGGGCTCTGTCTTATCGGCCTTGGATTTGTATACCAACTGCTTCCCATTGCTGGTCAGTGTTTGGGTGTTGAACGCTTTGCCTTTTTCCAAAGGCACTTTTGTTCCGTCCTCCAGGGTCAGAGTTGCCTTATCGGTGCCAATTTCAATAACAGTGTTGCCAACACTGATAGCTGGCTGTGTGGTAGGTTCTTGATTTGTGAGTACAAAGGGGAGGCTCAGCAAAGCTAAAACAATGGCCGCCGCCGCATATTTTAAATACCTAGACACCCCCTTTTTCGGATATATCTTTGAGTTGATGGCTTCCCATCCCTTTCGAATATCCACAATATCCAGAGCTTTTGAATAGCTTTCCTCTACTTTTTTATAGTAGAGTCTATGGGTTTCCGACTCGGAATACCAAGCATTAAAGATTTCTTCTTCTTCTTGAGTAAGGTTGTTGTTTAGTTTCTTGAGAATTAACTTAAACTCCATTATAATTCCAGTTGCTTTTTCTTAAGACAACCAAAATCTCAAAACGGGTGACAAAAAAATGACAAAAACTTAAAAATTTGATGCCAAAAGAGTGAATATCCCAATAAAATTGGGGTTTATTGAGTAATCAGTAAAGTGATTATACAGGTCATTTGTTGGGCTATTTTCAATTTGGCCCTCTGCAATTGTGTTTTGACCGTGTTCACCGAAACGCCTAGCTCGTTGGCAATCTCTACATACTTGTAGTTCTCTATGAATCGCATTTTGACGATTTGCTGCATCTTTGCTGGCAGGCCCTCCACCGCCTTTAGCAATTGATGATGAATAATTTTGAGATCTTCATCGGAGAAAAACTCCAAATTATAGTCTGAACTGATCATGGATTGCACATCCAAAACCTTGGTATTATCTGTAATTTTTAAGGTTTTCAGAAAGTTGAGGCATTTGTTCCTTACCATTGCGTAGAGATAACCCTTTAAAGAAGTCTTGATATCCAGATCATCTGCTTTTTCCCAAATATGGATAAACACTTCTTGTACAATATCCTCGCTCCAACCCTGATCAAAAAGATAGCTATTGGCATAATGGACCAATTCTTCATAAGCGTCTTCAAAAAATTTTTTGAAGACAAACCGATTTCGGTTTTTTATTTCTTCTAAGATTGAGTTTGAATCCAAAATAATTCAGGCTAAAAACGAATTAAAACTTTGTTCCCTGCATAAGACTTTTGTGCCAATGCAAAACAACTGGATTTGCAGTTACAATATATCCGTTCAATGCTTTCCCTTTTTAAAATGGCAATATTAAAAGTATGAATTAACTATGATTTTAAACATTGGCCCTTGTTAAAATGGATTTTTTTGTACTTTGGTCTTGTCCAATTTGAGCAACGTTTTTCTTTTCGTTGTGTTTTATCATATCGTTCGTATAGCACTTGAAGGAATTTTCACCTTTAACCGAGTCATGTAAATCTCATATGACAGCAGAACTATGGACAAATATATCTTCACTTACCTTATTTTAATTTTGGTTTTGTTCGGCTGCGAACAAAATATACAGATTCAGGAACCCCAAAAAAAATATGAGGTTTCCGAAAACATCCTTGACTATATTGGAGTTCCCAAAACCCCCCGTGATCGAAGCATGTTGATGTTTTCCGATCTGGGTGCATGGTTCGCCTACGGCCTTCAAGATGCTACGGACAATGGTATTGGTTTTTCCGGTCCATTTTTAATGACTCAGGAAAATGGGGTTTGGGCGAGTCAAGGGTTGGGTAATTTGCAACTATCTATCAATGGCAATAAAGTTTTGGGCTGGAAAAATGCTTTGGTCACCCAAAAGAGCTTTACCGGACAATTGGAACAGGTTTTTGCGGATTCCTTGTTGGGCATTTGGCAGCAATTGGTCTTTAAATCAGGCCATACCGCCATTCAGCGCAGTGTCGTGACCAATAGATCAAAAGCTCCCGTAACCTTAAAGGCCCATTTTTTGGGAACCCTTTTCGACCTTGACCTACATATTTCAAAAGAAGAAGACCGCTTAAAACTGGTTTCCGGAAAGAGTGATGCCGTCGGGTATATTCAATTTTTGAATAAGCCTATGGACATTTCGGTGGAGAATGAATCCTCTTTCAATGCCAGCTCAGAACAATTTACGCTGGAGCCCGGGGATTCGAAATCCTTTTTGGTCTCGCAGACTTTCATTTTTCCCGAGTATTCTTGGGAAGAAGAGAAGCGGGAAATCTCACAGGTCGATTTTGATACACTTTTAAAATTCAGACAAAGGGAAAAAGAAAGGGAACTTTCTGCCCTTGGCAAAAATTTGAAAGACAATTTTAGGGACAGTGTTTATGAGCAATTGGTTTCCAAGGCACATCTGACATTACAAAATAACTGGAGAATTCCTGCCGGCGAACTCAAGCACCAAGGATTGTTTCCAAGCTATCATTATGAATGGTTCCATGGATTTTGGTCATGGGATTCCTGGAAACATGCCGTAGGGCTGTCACTTTACAATCCAGAACTGGCAAAGGATCAGATGAGGGCCATGTTCGACTTTCAAAGAGAAAATGGATTTATTGTGGACTGCGTTTATCGCGATACCACGATTGAAGCACATAATTATCGCGACACTAAGCCACCGCTTTCAGCTTGGGCCGTCGCCAAAATAATGGAGAAGGATTCGGATACCAGTTTTGTCAAAGAAATGTACCCCAAACTGGTAAAATACCACAATTGGTGGTATGCAGATCGTGATCACGACCAAGATGGACTTTGCGAATACGGATCTACGGACGGTACTTTGATTGCGGCCAAATGGGAGAGTGGTATGGACAATGCCATTCGTTTTGATGACTCCAAAATCCTGAAAAATTCGGAAAATGCGTTTTCCCTTGATCAAGAAAGTGTGGACTTGAACGCCTATCTCTATGCGGAAAAATTACATCTGGCAACTTTAGCGGAAGTATTGGAAAACAATAAAGAAGCCAAAATGTGGAAAGATGAGGCTGCAATATTGAAGGAACGCATCCAACAACAATTTTTTGACGACGACGACGGATGGTTCTATGACACAAACCTAAAAGGTGATACATTTATAAAAGGAGCAGGAAGCGAAGGTTGGATTCCCCTTTGGGCCAAAGCGGCAACGCAACAACAGGCTGAAGCCGTCAAAGCCCAAATGATGGACCCGAAAAAGTTCTATGTAAAGGTACCTTTTCAGACGATGGCTGCGGACCATCCCAAATTCAATCCCTTAAAAGGATATTGGAGAGGTCCCAATTGGTTGGACCAAGCCTATTTTGGAATAAAGGGTCTTCGGAACTATGGTTTTGGCCAAGAAGCCGATGAGGCCACAGTAAAATTATTGAATGGAGCGGAAGGACTTTTGGACAAAGGCTCGCCGATTTATGAAAATTATCACCCTTTGACCGGAAAGGGACTCAATGCGCCCAACTTTAGTTGGAGTGCCGCACATTTATTAATGATGCTGACAAGCGACGAATAAAAATGGAATACCTAACACTGAAAATTGCACCTGGGCAAGCAGAAAATATTGCCCGCCAATTGTTCAATATTGAAGGCAATGCAACTCCCTTGCCCGGTGAGATTGATTTTAATTTTAGGATAAAAACAGCAAGGGGCGATGGATATATCCTAAAAGTTTCCCGCACCGATGAAGATTTGGATTATCTAGACTATCAGCAACAGTTGCTGCAATATGTAGAAAGGAAGGGTAAAGATTTAATTTCTCCCCTTGTGGTTATGGATAAAAATGGACAGGAGATTTCTGAATATTTGGATACCCATGGAAATACTCGAAAGGTCCGTCTGCTCAGTTGGATTCCAGGGCGTATCTGGAGCAAGGTCAATCCAAAATTGGATGATTTACGTTTTACCTTGGGCGAACAATGTGGCCTATTGACCACAGCACTTCAAGGTTTTGACCATCTCCAAGCGCATCGTGAATTTGAATGGGATGTTGCCCAATCCCTTTGGATAAAACCACATTTGGATTTATTCGATGGAGGGGAAAAGAAAATCCTTTCATTTTTCATCGAGCTTTTCGAGAAAAACCGAGAATCGTACAAAAAACTTAGAAAGGCCGTGGTGCACAACGATGCCAACGATAACAATATTATTGTTACTGACGATTTGGTGAACCCAAGGGTCAGGGCATTTATAGATTATGGCGATTCGGTGCATACCCAAATCATCAACGACGTGGCCATTGCCTGTGCTTATGCCGTTATGGGTCATAATGATGCCTTGGACGCAGCTTTACCGATTGTAAAAGGATACCATTCCACTTTTCCCTTACTGGAAGAAGAATTGGAACATTTATATGTGGCCATTGCCATGCGATTGGCTATTTCGGTCACCAAATCTGCGCAGAACAAAATCAAAGAGCCGGACAACACCTATTTATTGGTCAGTGAAAAACCAGCTTGGGAGGTACTTAGAAAATGGTTTGGAATCAATCCGGATTTTGCCCATTACAGTTTTAGGCAAGCTTGCGGGTTTGATGCACACCCTAAAAAAGAGAAGTTTGATCAATGGACAGAAGAAAATAGCTTTTCATTACAATCCCTGTTTCCAAATGCTCCTGGGAATGATGTGTTTCAGGTCGATTTAAGTGTTTCCAGTTTATGGGTTGGGCATCAAGACGAATTCAATGATTTGGATTTGCTTCAATTCAAATTTGATAGACTTCAGAAAGAACATCCTAACAAAGTTATCGCTGGCGGATATTTGGAACCAAGGGCATTGTACACTTCATCTTCCTACGACAAAATGGGAAATAGCGGACGTGAAAGCAGGACAGTGCATCTTGGAATCGATTTTTGGCTGCCAAAAGATACTCATGTACATGCAATGTTTGATGGGGAGGTAGTTACTGCAACAAATGATGACGGAGACAAGGAATATGGCGGATTGGTGATTTTAAAACATAGTTTTGGAGAATTTGAATTTTATACCCTGTATGGGCATCTATCTCCGGAAAGTGCAACCAAAAACAAAAATGGGGACAAAATCAAAAAAGGGGAAAGCATAGGTGTTTTGGGCGATTTTCCAGAGAATGGAAACTGGGTGCCCCATCTGCATTTTCAAATTATGCTGTCATTGCTGGGATATAAAGATGATTTTCCTGGTGTAGCCTATCCCAATCAATTAGCTGTTTGGAAAGCATTGTGCCCCGACCCAAATCAACTGTTCAAGATCAAGAATTTGGAACCTCCACAAAATGTCGGCAACAATGCCTTGCTTGGCTACCGAAGAAAACATCTGGGAAAAAGCCTGAGCCTGCAGTACAGAATACCCATTAAAATGGTACGTGGCTCAGGAGCTTATTTGATTGATGATTTGGGGCGAAAATATCTGGACACGGTGAACAACGTTGCGCATGTTGGGCATGAAAACCATGCCGTGGTGAAGGCGGGTCAAGAGCAGATGGCACTTCTCAATACCAATTCCCGCTATTTGCACGAAAATATTAATGCCTTGGCAAAAGAACTGCTCGAAACCCTTCCAAAGGAACTTTCAGTGCTTCACTTTGTGAATTCGGGCAGTGAAGCCAACGAACTGGCCATTCGAATGGTCAAAGCGGTCACAGGTGAAAGAGATATTATTGCTTCGGAAGTGGGCTATCATGGCAACTCCAACATGTGTATCGATATTAGTTCCTATAAATTTGATGGAAAAGGCGGTTCAGGTGCACCAGAGCATACCCATATTTTTCCACTGCCAGATGCTTTTCGGGGAAAATATAGAGGAACAGATACTGGAAAGCAGTATGCAGAAGAAGTACAGCACCAAATCGATGCCGTTCATGCCAAAGGCAGGGGTGTGGGTGCTTTTATCATCGAGCCCATAATAAGTTGCGGAGGTCAAATTGAACTCCCAGATGGATTTCTGCCCTTGGCCTATGAAAATGTGAGAAAATCGGGGGGACTTTGCATTTCAGATGAGGTCCAGGTGGGCTGCGGTCGTATGGGCAAAACGTTTTGGGGTTTCCAAATGCACAATGTAATCCCGGATATTGTTACCATAGGTAAACCGTTGGGTAATGGACACCCTTTGGCTGCAGTTGCATGTACTCAAGAAGTGGCTGAAAAGTTTGCCAATGGCATGGAGTACTTCAATACGTTTGGAGGGAATCCGGTGTCCTGTGCCATTGGAGCTGAGGTGCTCAGAACCGTGAAACGGGAAAAATTGCAGGGAAATGCCCTTGCCGTGGGGAACTTCCTTAAGGCAGAATTGAAAAAACTAAGTGCAGAATTTCCAATTATGGGAGATGTGCGGGGGCAAGGACTCTTTTTGGGCTTCGAGTTGGTGGATTCCAACCTGAATCCGCTGGGAGACCAAGCCGACTATTTGGCCAACCGAATGAAAGACCATGGCATTTTGATGAGTACCGACGGTCCAGACCATAATGTCCTGAAAATTAAACCTCCCATTGTCTTTTCAATCGAAAATGCCAAAGAACTGATTTTCTACCTAAGAAAAATCTTTGCCGAAGATTTTATGCAGGCATCAATCTAAAACCAATTCAATGCGATATATTTTTTTAAGTTTTTTGCTGTGCTTGGCACTAAGCTGTAAAAAAGAATATCTGACCGAAGTAGCGGAACAGACCTACCATTATAATCACGAAATTTTTGAAGAGAACAAGCTGCCGCCCCGAGCTAGTTTTTTTGGTCTGGAATCTTTTGAAAAGGAGGATATGGAAGATTCAAAACGTTACATGAGCTTGAATGGCGACTGGAAGTTTTACTTTGTTAAAGACCCAAAACAACGACCCACAACTTTTCAAAATGTGGCTTTTGATGATAGTGATTGGGATACCATACCCGTTCCTGCGAATTGGGAAGTGGAAGGTTATGACCACCCCATTTATTTGGATGAGCGGTATCCGTTTGACACTAAATGGCCCAACGCTCCCGAAGATTATAACCCAGTCGGGACTTATCGGAAAGTAATCGAGTTGTCCGAAGAATTTTTAAAGGAGGATGTCATCCTTCATTTTGCAGGAGCAAAATCCGCCATGTATGTTTATGTAAATGGAAGGTATGTTGGATATTCCCAAGGAAGCAAAACACCAGCTGAATTCAATATTTCGGAGTATTTGAATCCAGGAAAGAACCTTATTGCTTTGCAAATGTTCCGATGGAGCGATGCGAGCTATTTGGAGAGTCAGGATATGTTGCGCATGAGCGGAATTGAACGCGATGTGTATTTGTATGCCCAGCCCAAGGTTTTTGTTTCAGACTATCATGCCTATACCAATTTGGATGATGACTATGTTGATGGCATTTTTAAAGGAACTGTCAAAATAGCCAATCAATCTAAAGAAAATGTATCCCGAAACATTGTTTTGGAGCTTTTTGATGGGTCGGAATCCATCCATAAGCAAACTTTAGAAGCTGAAATTCCAGCCGACAGCATCAAAGAAGTGGTGTTTGAACATCTGATCAATAGTGTTAGGCAATGGTCTGCTGAGATTCCAAACCTTTATCAGCTCCAAATTTCACTTGAGGATGCGAGCAATCTAGAAAACAACATCCATGTAAAAAGTCATATTGGGTTTAAAAGGGTCGAAATTAAAGATGCTCAGGTATTGATCAACGGCAAGCCCATTTACATTAGGGGAGTGGACCGCCACGAAACGGACCCCTTTACCGGCCATGTCGTTTCCAAGGCATCCATTGAAAAGGATATTCAGTTGATGAAGCAGAACAATATCAATGCGGTTCGAAGTTCACATTATCCAAACGACCCTTATTGGCTGGATTTATGTGACAAATATGGACTTTATGTTGTTGATGAGGCCAATATTGAAAGTCATCCGTTGGCGATAGACGAAAAAACGCAGATTGGAAATGAGATGAGCTGGCTTCCTGCGCATATGATGCGTACCCAACGGATGTATTATCGAGATAGAAACCACCCCAGCATTTATTCCTGGTCTTTGGGAAATGAGGCAGGCGAAGGAGAAATTTTTAGAACGACATATAAATGGCTCGAAGAACAGGATGATAACCGCATTGTGCAATACGAACCTGCGGGCAAGGAAGATTATACGGATCTGTACTGCCCCATGTACCCCAAACCTGAATATTTGATTGCACATGGTGAATCCGATTCTGATAAACCTTCAATAATGATAGAGTATGCCCATGCGATGGGCAATTCCGTTGGAAATTTGCAGGATTATTGGGATATCATTGAAAAGTACCCCAACCTTCAAGGCGGATTTATTTGGGATTGGGTGGACCAAAGTTTGGAATACAAGGACGAAAACGGGAAACCCTATTTGGCCTACGGCCATGATTACCATGCCGATTTGCCAACCGACGGCAATTTCTTGAACAACGGGTTGGTTGACCCCTATCGCAATCCGCATCCGCATCTTTCAGAAGTTAAAAAGGTGTATGAACCTGTACATTTTAGCTATTTGGGCAATGGTGTTGTTCAGGTGGATAACAAGAATTTCTTTGCGGATTTTTCAGATAAGGAGATGAGGGTTCGAATTTTGGTGGATGGTATTCAGGAGCAAGAAATAAATGATGTTGAAGTAGAGGTAAAACCACTGCAATCAAGAAATATTCGCATAGCGGGAATTCCAACCACCTTCATACCTGAAAAAGAATATATTCTTGAGGTGGGCTTGATTCAAAAAGAAGATTCGTCCCTGATTCCCGCGGGACATGAAATTGCATGGGATCAATTTGTGCTTCAAAAAGGAGACTTCCCTGTCGAGAATGCATCTGAAAGCAATCCATTGCAAATAATTACTGTTGAAAACACTTTCGAGCTTAAAAATGATAAGGTCAATCTAAAGATTGATGCAAAATCAGGAGAATTGGTTTCCTGGCTTTATCATGATATCGAAATAACCCACCAACCGATACAACCAAACTTTTGGCGTCCGCCCACGGATAACGACCTAGGGAACGGGATGCCGAAATGGGCGAAAATCTGGCAAGATGCGACCTATAACTACAAAGCAAAACTTATTGAACCTCCAACCACGACAAAAGATGGTAGTGTAGTGTTCAAAGTTGGGTACGCACTTCCAAATGATGAAGCCAAGGTCAACATCGGTTATACTTTTAGGTCAAATGGAAGCCTAAAACTCGATTACAGCTTTGCACCCAACCAAAAAGATTTACCAAACATTCCGCGATTGGGCATGTACCTTACCCTTCCAAAAAAGTTCGATAAGGTTTCTTGGTATGGAAATGGACCTGATGAAAGTTATTGGGATAGAAAAACAGGGGTAAAGACGGGACTTTATTCTGGAAAAGTGGAAGATCAGTTCCATCGGTATTCCCGGCCCCAGGAAACAGGAAACAAAACCGATGTGCGTTGGATGGAAGTTACTTCATCAGATTTATCGATAAAAGTTGTTGGAGATATCCTTTTGAATTCAAGTGTATGGCCTTTTGCTCTGACAGAACTGGACTTCAATTCGGAAAAAGATGGAGCAGCCTCGGCCTCTGGATTGGTGCCTGTGACCAAAAAGCACGGAGCGGATATCAGAATAGGTGAAACTGTACAATGGAACATCGATTTACTGCAAATGGGCGTAGGGGGCGACACCTCCTGGGGTAGAATGGTACATGATGAATATACCATTAAGCCTGGGAGGTATAGTTATTCATTTACCATTGCACCTGAAATAAGCAAATGAGAAGTACAATTAATAAAATATCCGAAATGTCCAACCTATTCGAATTCATAATTGATAATAAGCCCATCGGGCTCTTTCCCAACAGAAATGTCCTTTACCACTTCTCTAGTTGATCTCTTAAAAACCCTAATTGAATTTTTCCGTGGAAGGGCAACAAAGACATAATCTTGGGAAGCAGTTATGCCCAATGCAGTGGTTTGTAAATCTATCTTATCCAAAAGAGCAAACCTTTCCATGTCATAAATGGAGATACTCCTTCCGAAAGAGTTGGTTATCCATGCCTCCCCCTTTGTGAAGGCCAGTTTGATGGGGAAACGCTCTGGGCTCTCAATGATTTTGATTTCTTCCAAGCTTTCAATATCTAAAACCATGATTTTATCTGCCCCGTTGCAAAGCACCCAGAGCCTTTTATTGTCTGGGGTTACACCCAAGCCTTCCGGACCTTTTGGGGTCGCCATATGGCGAACGGAGCCCGATTCGATATCGATGATTGAAATAGTATTTGATTCAATATTGGAAACAAAAAGGGTTTTAAAATCCGAAGTAGCCTTTATAATATGGCTGCCTTTCATGGTTTCATATTCCTTTTTAATACTCCCGTCATTTCCATCCATTTCCAAAACTTTTCCCTCATTTTCATCTGTTACCCAAACAATACTTCCATCGGTGTTCGTAAGTATTCCATGAGGATTCTGATGTGGCGCAATGGAGAACGTCTGTACCACCATTCCAGGGAGTGTTATCTTAGTAATGGTGTTTTCCTTTTCTTCAATCCATTGCAAAGACTTTTGTCCAGCTGAGATATTTGGATAAGAGCCATAGTTGGCCACGAAAGCCACTTTTTGGTCTTTAGACATCGATATTTCATGTGGTCCCTTTCCAACCTTAACGTCCTTGATTACATCACCTTCCATAGTGACAACACTAACCTTATGACTGGACCTGTTGACAACCAAAATGTTTGATTGGGGATTTCTTGCTTTCCGATAATAGCTATTCAATAAATCAACAGCTTCAACTGAATAAATGTTGGTGTCCTTGCTCTTTAAACTATCACTGCTTGTAAAATACAATACTCCTTTGTGGTCCAAAAAAGGATAAAGATCACTCCCCGTCGTATTTATCTCCTCCAAATTCTGGGGTGCTGTCCATGTCTCTTTCTTAAGGAAACTAATGTAAAGATCACCAAAGGAAGACTTGTTCATGGATCTTTGGGAGGATTCAAAAATCATTATGGAATCCCTGGCCATGGTAAGGTTCCACTCTCCAAAAGATGAGTTGATCACAGGCCCAAGGTTTATGGGGGCCGAAACTTCGCCGTCCCTGTCAAGTGACACATAAAGATCTCCTTGCCCCAAGCCACCAGGCCTATCGGAAGCAAAGTATAAGTTGTTGTTGCTATCGGTTACGGGACTGTACTCAGCATAATCTGAACTCACGGCTTCAATCCTTACAGGGGCGGACCATACACCATCTTTTGTTTTGTCCGTGCGCCAAATGTCGGTAGATTTAAAAGGGGGTCTTTTGGAGGTAAAAAAAAGTGATTGTCCATCCAGTGCCAAATGGGGGTCCCCATCATCAAATTCCCCAGAGAACGACGCTATCTCCGGAGCACTCCAGCCGCTTTTGCTTTTGGATGAAAAATATATGGTGCTCTTCAAATTTCCTATGCCCCACTGTCCATTGGCCTTGACAAAATACACCGTATCCTGGGATTGGTTAAAAGTAGCTCCGTATTCCACATTTTCAGTGGCTATGAACGAAGTTATGTTGTATGGCGCCCCAGTTTCTTGAGAGAAGAGCAACAAAGATGAAGCCGTGAAGAGAACCCCTAAAAGAACTTGTTTTACCATGTACGTTTTTTGGCGCTGAAATGAAAGAACAGCAGCAATGATGATTGAACCTTTAAATTATCAATTATCTCTTTAAAATTTGATAAAGAGACCAAGTTTAACAGACGCGTGCATAAAAAAAGTAAACATTACTTACTTCTTTCGAAGGTTTTCCATCAACCAATATGTTCTCTCTTCAAGAATTGAGGAAGCACGTGGTTTCATGTGCCAAAGATTATAGATTAGATTTTGGATGGACCATTAACCACTGGAATTATTTAAAAAGCATCGCCACTGCCCCTATTGCAGTAACAATCAGGATAAACCGCTTATAATTACGCTCATTGATTTTCTTCACAATAAAAACACCAAAAAGCAATCCAGCCCCGATTGCTGGCAGCAACTTTAGGTTGATGACCAGTGTTTCCGTGGAAATAGTTTCCCATACCCAAATATGAAATGGCAATTTAAAGAGATTGGTAATGAAAAAAAGCCAAGCAGCCGTTCCCACGAACTCATTTTTGGGTAAGCGCATTGCCAAAAAGAAGATGTTGGTAAAGGCCCCGGCCAAATTGCCAATCATGGTACAGATGCCCGCCATAATCCCCATAGATCCCGAAAAAGCCCAGTGTGATGGTGTGACCGTGGATTTTCTTCTTTCCCACCAATAAAGCAGCCCCAAGCTGATAAAAATCACCACCACCATCCCCCATTTGAACTCTTTTTCGGGCAAATCCTTCCCAACAAGAACACCGATGAGAATGCCCAGAACCATCCAAGGTAAGAACTTAAAAATATACTTCCACTGGGCATGCCGATTGTAGTAGAGCACCGCAAAAACATCTCCTGCCAACAATAAGGGCATGATCAAGCCAGTGGATTGGCGCGCACCAAAGGCCAGGGCCATTAAAGTGACATTGAATATGGACATTCCTTTGAGCCCCGCCTTGGAGGCACCTATCAAAAAAGTGGCAACCGATGCCAAGAACCAGCCAAACAGTGTGGGCTCTGATGAAGCGAATAGAATCAAAGGATTGGTTTAGCGAACAAAATGTAAAGGTATTTTAAAAAAACTATACCTTTAAGCACGTACCAATCATGATTTAAAATGGATATCCAAACCTTAGATTATTTTATAATTTTCGGATTCTTCGCCATAGTCCTTTTTATAGGAGTATATGTTTCAAAAAAATCTGGAAAAAGCTCATCAGAATATTTTCTGTCGGGAAGGACCATGCCCTGGTGGCTGTTGGGACTTTCAATGGTCGCCACGACTTTTTCAACGGACACCCCAAACCTGGTGACCGATTTGGTACGTTCCAATGGGGTTTCTGGGAACTGGGGCTGGTGGTGTTTTTTGGTCACCGGGATGCTCACCGTGTTTGTTTATGCCAAGCTCTGGAGGAAATCCAATGTTAAAACCGATTTGGAATTTTATGAAATACGTTATGGAGGAAAGGCGGCAAGCTTTTTAAGAAAGTTCAGGGCCATATACCTTGGGGTCATTTTCAACGTGATTACCATGTCCGCGGTTACGCTTGCAGCCATAAAGATCGGGGGAGTAATGTTGGGCCTGGAACCTTGGGTAACCGTTGTGGCTGCAGGACTGATCACGGTAATATTCAGTGCACTGGGAGGGTTCAAGGGCGTGGTCTACAGTGATTTTCTATTGTTTTTCGTGGCGATGGCCGGGGCAATCGGCGCGGCCTATTATCTGGTCAATTTGCCTGAAGTGGGCGGAATTCAGGCAATCATTGATAATGAAAATGTTAAGGACAAAATAAGTATTCTTCCCGATTTGAGCGACACAAAAGCTGTAATCACCATACTTGTGATTCCATTGGCGGTGCAATGGTGGAGTTCATGGTACCCTGGCGGAGAACCCGGCGGCGGAGGATATATTGCGCAACGAATGCTGGCCGCAAAGAACGAGAACCATGCCATAGGGGCAACCTTTTTTTTCAACATCATGCATTATGCCCTTAGGCCCTGGCCATGGATATTGGTGGCTCTGGCTTCTTTAGTCGTGTACCCAGATGTGGCAAGCATCCATGAAGCCTTTCCGAATGTTGCAGCCGATAAGCTGGGCCATGACCTGGCTTATTCAGCAATGCTCACCAAACTGCCCAGCGGATTGCTAGGATTGGTTTTGGCGTCTTTGGTGGCCGCTTACATGAGTACAATTTCCACCCAACTGAATTGGGGCTCTTCCTATATTGTTTATGATTTTTATAAGCAGCAGGTAAATCCAGACGCAACTGAAAAACAAATGGTAGCCGTTGGTAGGCTATCGACGGTAGTACTGATGTTGTTGAGCGCCTTTTTGGCATTGGCGATGCAGAATGCCATGGGAATTTTCAACCTGCTGTTGTCGTTTGGGGCAGGAACGGGACTCATCTTTATTTTGAGGTGGTTCTGGTGGCGCATCAACGCATGGAGCGAGATTACAGCCATGTTTTCTTCAGGAATATTGGCCATTCTTTTGGAGACCACTTCACTGAGAGACGTTCTTTTTGGTGCCGAAGCAGGAGTATTGCCAGAATGGGGAGAGCTTCCCTTTATCATGGCCATTACTACCATTATTTGGCTTACGGCCACCTTTGTCACCCAACCTGAAACCAAGGAAGTGCTAAGAAGTTTTTACAGAAGAATACAGCCCGGAGGCCCAGGATGGGCCAAGGTGGTCCATGAAGCTCAAGCGGATAATGTTCACATCGTGGAGTCCAACGAAAAGTGGAGTGTGCCCTCCGGCATTACGGCCATGTTGCTCGGTGTGGTTTTGATTTATTCCATTATGTTCGCCACCGGGTATTGGATATATGGAGAAACTGTCTTGGCATCGATATTGACCGGAGTGGCAGCAATTTCAGGGATTTTGTTGGTAAAAGTTTGGAATAGAATAAAAGAAACCATCTTATAAGAACATCATGAAGAACAGGGTATTGTCCGTTGACATTTTTAGGGGAGCCACCATAGTATTGATGATATTGGTAAATACCCCGGGTACGTGGTCCAATGTGTATGCCCCACTGTTGCATGCCGAGTGGCATGGCTACACACCGACCGATTTGGTGTTTCCATTTTTCCTTTTTATAGTGGGTACTTCCATAGTGTTTGCCTATCAGAACAAGGAGGCCAATGCAGCAACCTATAAAAAGATATCCGTTCGGACCTTGAAACTCATTGGCCTCGGACTTTTTCTTGGAGCTTTTACTATCAGTTTTCCATTTATAAAGGAGTTCAGTGAAATTCGTTTTCCTGGGGTGCTGCAGCGAATTGGCGTGGTTTTCTTTTTTGCGGCAATCCTCTTTCTCAATTTGGATTGGAAGAAGCTGGTTGGCGTAGCCATATTTCTTCTGGTGGGCTATTGGGCATTGATGGCATTCGTTCAGGTGGAAGGAGTGGCATCTACCTTTGATCGTGCACCTAACAATTTGGCCAATTATATTGATGTAAAAGTATTTGGTTCACACAATTACAAGCCCGACTACGATCCTGAAGGGCTGTTGAGCACTATTCCATCCATAGTAAGCTCCCTTCTCGGAATTTTTACCGGATTGATATTGAGATCAAAACAGGAAAAAAAGACCACAATTTTGTTCGGACTTGGAGGGGCGTTGTTGATTGTTGGACACCTTTGGGATTTTATCTTTCCCATCAACAAGGCACTTTGGACAAGCAGTTTTGTTTTGGTAACCGCAGGGTGGGCCAATGTTGTATTGGCTTTGATTTATTATCTCACCGACGTAAAGGGCATTAAGTTTGGAAGCATTTTTAGATATGCTGGCGCCAATGCCATAGCGGTGTATTTCCTGTCGAGTTTTATCACAAAACTCTTTTATTCAATCAAAGTGGATGGGGAAACCTCGCTTCACGGATGGCTTTTCAATACAATTTATGTGCACGACTTCATCTCCATGGAGTTTTCATCACTGCTCTATGGGTTGAGCGTGGTCGCTTTTTATTGTCTTGTGGCCTATGTGATGTATAAAAGAAAGATTTTCATCAAAGTCTGAGTTATTGGAAATGGGACCGCTTCGCATCAATGCGGTGAAAGATTATATTTTTGTTGAGTGAAATATTAAGGATTATTTCAATACAAGGTTTTTCAAATGGGCGACTTTCAGCGTTTGCCCACTCATTTTTAATTCCTGGCCCCCATCAACTTGGCCACATATTTCCCTATTACATCAAACTCCAGGTTCACCCTTGTGCCTGTTTTATACGAATGGAATCGGGTATGCTCATAGGTATAGGGAATAATTGCAACGCTAAAACCGTCTTTTTTTGAATCGATAACGGTTAGGCTTACCCCATCAACCGTAATGGAACCTTTTTCAATGGTAATATTATTCAACGAAGGGTCATAAGCAAAACTGAAGATCCAACTGCCATCTTTTTGATCGATGGAAGAGCAGACTGCGGTCTGGTCCACATGGCCCTGCACCAAATGCCCGTCCAATCTTGCCCCGAGTTTCATGGCACGCTCAAGATTGACGACCGAACCAACCCTCAAATCTTCCAAATTGGTCTTGCTCAAGGTTTCCTCAATGGCGGTTACCGTGTAGCAACCTTCATCCAACGCAACAACCGTAAGGCAAACCCCGTTGTGTGAAACGCTTTGGTCTATCTTCAACTCTGTGGTCATGGGAGAGGCAATTGTAATGTGAAGATTGCCACCTTCCTTCTCAAGTTTCTCCACCTTTCCCAAGGTCTCTATAATACCTGTGAACATGAATCCTATTAATTGAGTAGTTTTGTGATGTAAAAGTAGCCATATCGGCAAAGAATCTATGAACGAAGATCAAAAAATACGGTTGGGCATATCGGTTGGGGATGTTAACGGAATAGGGTGCGAGGTGATTTTGAAGACATTTCAGGACATCAGAATGTTGGATTTTTGCACCCCTGTGATCTTTGCCGCCAACAAAACAATTTCCCAGCAGAAGACCGATATAAATATCGACATTACCTTTCACGGTGTCCAGCATGCTTCTGATGTGGTTGACGGAAAGATCAATGTCGTAAACGTCAGGAAAGATGCCCCGGAAATGGAATATGGAAAGGCGACAAAAGAAGCAGGGCAATATGCCATTGCATCCCTGAAAGCTTCGGTTGATGCGCTCAAACAGGGAAAAATAGATGTCCTCGTCACAGCTCCCATAAATAAGAACAACGTACAATCCGAGGAATTCAAGTTTCCCGGACATACGGATTATTTGGCCAAAGAACTGAAAGGACAAAGCCTTATGTTCATGATTGCCGATTCGTTAAGGGTCGGCCTGTTGACCGACCATATCGCGGTAAAGGACGTGGCTGCGGCCATCACGCCAAAACTAATTCGGGACAAGGTTGCTATTATGGAAAAATCGCTTAGGATGGATTTCGGTATCCGTCGTCCAAAAATAGCCCTTTTGGGAATCAACCCGCATAGTGGCGACCACGGCACCATCGGCGAAGAGGACGACAAAGTGTTGAGGCCGACCATACAGGAGATTTTTGACAAGGGTACCATGGTCTTCGGGCCTTATTCAGCAGACAGCTTTTTCGGCTCCAATGCACATCAAAAATTTGATGCGGTTTTGGCCGCTTACCACGATCAAGGGCTTATTCCGTTTAAAACACTTTCTTTTGGCAAAGGAGTAAACTACACCGCTGGGCTGGAAAAGGTCCGCACATCCCCAGACCATGGAACGGCCTATGAGATTGCCGGAAAAGGCATCGCCGATGAAAGCTCTTTTAAAGAAGCTGTTTTTATGGCCATGCAGATTTTTAGGAACAGAACCGAGTATGAAGAGCTGACCAAGAATCCGCTGCAAAAGCAGAAGGTAAAACGCGCCAGCTAAAAATCTAGGGGAAAGGATAATTGTTGTTTCCCAAGATTGCAGTTTTACAAATAAATAGTATCTTTGCCCCCGCCTTTAAGGGCTGGTACACAAACATTAAGTGTAGAAGCGATGAAGCAGAAGGAGTTTTCTATTCCCTTTTCGGGATTAAAGCTGGGAAAACACAGGTTTGAGTATGAAATTGACAATGCGTTCTTTGAATCTTTTGAATATCAAGAATTTAATGGTGCCAAAGTATCGGTGGTAGCCGTTTTGGACAAGTTGAGTACCATGATGGAACTCAAACTTGAGGCAAAGGGCACGGTGAATGTGGACTGTGATTTGACCGGCGAACCATTTGATCAATCTGTGGACGCAGAGCTTCATTTGGTCATAAAGTTCGGGGAGGAATACAATGATGAAAATGATGAGGTGTTGGTCATCCCACATGGGGAACATCAAATCAACATTGCCCAATATGTGTATGAAATGCTCGTGTTGGCCGTTCCGCAAAAAAGGGTGCATCCAGGGGTACTGGACGGCACTTTAAAATCGGATATTCTAGAAAAGCTGGAAGAACTTCAGCCAAAGGAAAAAAAGAAAGAATCAGAAAAAACAGATCCCAGATGGGATAGCTTAAAAAAATTATTAACGGACAAATAGGTTACAATGGCACATCCTAAAAGAAAAACATCAAAAACCAGAAGGGACAAAAGAAGAACCCACTACAAGGCGTCCATGCCCACAATTGCCAAAGACTCCGTGACCGGAGAAATGCACCTGTACCACAGGGCGCACTGGCATGAGGGCAAACTCTATTACAGAGGCCAGGTTTTGATTGACAAAACAGAAGAGGAAACCGCTGCATAAACCACGGTACCCCTTAATGAACCAACTCCCGTTACCACATCAGCGGGAGTTTTTTTATGGACCAAGTTTAATTTTTAAAAACGAGGCCATTTTAATAAAAAAGTCATATAAAATGACTATTTTTCAAAGCTTTTGGGTCAAATTTCAAGGTTTTTGACATAAAAAGACGCTAGTATGAAAAAAACAACGGCAGCGATTACAGCTGTGGGAAGCTACGTTCCAGATTTTGTGCTGTCCAACAAAGTGCTGGAAACCATGGTGGACACCAACGACGAATGGATCACCACCCGAACGGGAATAAAGGAACGTAGGATACTTAAAAAGGAAAACGCCGGAACATCCTATTTGGCCATAAAAGCAGCAGAGGATCTTATCAAAAAAAGCGGTGTAGACCCCAAGGAAATTGATTTTGTTTTGGTGGCAACCGCCACACCGGACCTTCCTGTGGCAGCCACGGCCGCCTACGTAGCATCGGAAATTGGGGCCGTAAATGCCTTTTCGTACGATCTTCAAGCGGCATGTTCCAGTTTTCTATACGGTATGTCCACAGCGGCAAGCTATATTGAGTCCGGCAGGTACAAAAAAGTTCTTCTCATAGGAGCCGACAAAATGTCTTCCATCATTGATTACACCGATCGTACCACATGCATCATTTTTGGCGATGGTGCTGGAGCGGTGCTCTTTGAACCCAATCACGAGGGGTTGGGCCTTCAAGATGAATATTTGAGGACAGATGGGGTCGGCAGGCAATTTCTAAAAATAGACGCAGGGGGTTCCATTTTGCCCGCATCCGAGGAAACGGTCAAGAACAAACAACACTATGTTTTCCAAGATGGCAAATCTGTCTTTAAGTTTGCCGTTTCCAACATGGCCGATGTGTCCGCTCTGGTCATGGAGCGCAACAACCTTTCCCATGAGGATGTACAGTGGTTGGTGCCCCATCAGGCCAATAGGCGAATCATAGACGCCACCGCTAAGAGAATGGGACTGGAACCGGAAAAGGTCATGATCAATATAGACCGATATGGCAATACCACCTCGGCCACACTGCCTTTGTTGTTGAGCGACTATGAAAAACAACTTAAAAAAGGAGATAATTTAATTTTTGCCGCCTTCGGTGGTGGTTTTACATGGGGTGCCATTTATTTGAAATGGGCCTATAATTCAAAATAAAAACTAACTAAATCACATTCCATGGATATTAAGGAAATTCAAAGCTTGATCAAGTTTGTTGCAAAATCGGGCGCCAGTGAAGTAAAGCTGGAAATGGAGGATATTAAGATCACTATCCGAACAGGGACCCCCTACAGCACTCCTGAGACAACCATCGTACAACAGCTGCCAATGCCACAGGCACCTGTTGCAACCGCCCCTGCGCCGACCGCAGCGGAACCTGCTGCACCGGCTCCAACAGAACCAAAAAAGGCCGATGATGAATCAAAATATATAACCATCAAGTCTCCCATAATAGGAACTTTTTACAGAAAGCCTTCTCCCGATAAACCCTCTTTTGTTGAGGTGGGCAGCACCATTGGAAAAGGGGATGTGCTATGTGTTATCGAGGCCATGAAGCTTTTCAATGACATTGAGTCGGAAGTTTCCGGTAAAATTGTCAAGATCTTGGCAGAGGATTCTTCCCCGGTAGAGTTCGATCAGCCGTTGTTTTTGGTAGACCCATCATAAATATCACGGCCCATGTTCCAGAGCCACCACGGTTGGCGGTAAATGGAATATGGGGTTTGAAAATCAAAAGGTGTTATGTTTAAAAAAATATTGATTGCCAACAGAGGCGAAATAGCCCTAAGGATTATACGCACCTGTAAGGAAATGGGGATTAAAACGGTAGCGGTCTATTCCAAGGCCGACGAGGAAAGTCTCCATGTCCGATTTGCAGATGAAGCCGTATGTATTGGACCTGCGCCCAGCAGCGAATCCTATCTAAAGATACCAAACATCATCGCTGCGGCCGAAATCACAAATGCCGATGCAATTCATCCTGGGTATGGGTTTCTTTCCGAAAATGCCAAGTTCTCAAAGATCTGTGCAGAGCACAAGATTAAATTCATAGGTGCTTCCGAAGAGCAGATCGAAAAAATGGGAGACAAGGCCACTGCAAAGGAAACCATGAAAAAAGCAGGTGTTCCCACCGTTCCCGGTTCCGACGGGCTGCTAAAGGATGTGGCCCATGCCAAGAAGGAGGCCAAAAAGATGGGCTATCCCGTGATGATCAAGGCCACCGCGGGAGGTGGTGGAAAAGGTATGCGTGCCATTTGGTCCGAGGATGAAATAGAAAAGAATTTTGAAAGTGCCGTAAAGGAAGCCACTGCTGCATTTGGCAATGGAGGTATGTACATGGAGAAATTGATTGAGGAACCCCGCCATATCGAGATTCAAGTGGTGGGGGACCAATATGGGAAAGCCTGTCACCTATCTGAGCGGGATTGTTCCGTGCAACGGAGGCACCAAAAATTGACCGAAGAGACCCCATCGCCCTTTATGACCGATTCCCTTCGGGAAGCCATGGGTAAAGCAGCGGTCAAGGCAGCGGAATTCATCAAGTATGAAGGAGCCGGGACTGTGGAGTTTTTGGTCGATAAACACCGCAATTTCTATTTCATGGAAATGAACACCCGTATTCAGGTGGAACACCCCATTACCGAACAGGTAGTGGATTACGATTTGATTCGGGAACAAATCTTGGTTGCAGGTGGGGTGCCTATTTCAGGGAAGAACTATTATCCAAAACTGCATTCCATCGAGTGCAGGATAAATGCGGAAGACCCTTACAACGATTTTAGACCTTCTCCAGGTAAGATAACGACCCTGCATACCCCTGGGGGACACGGCGTGCGCCTTGATACCCACGTGTACAGCGGATATATGATTCCGCCCAACTACGATTCCATGATCGCAAAGCTGATAACAACCGCTCAGACCAGGGAGGAGGCCATCAATAAGATGCGAAGGGCCTTGGATGAATTTGTTATTGAAGGAATCAAGACCACCATCCCGTTCCACAGACAACTTATGGACCATCCAGATTATTTGGCAGGAAACTACACCACCAAGTTCATGGAAGGGTTTAAAATGGACCCAAAATATCAATACTAAAAAAAGCCCTGAGATATCGGGGCTTTTGTTTTATGCAGTTAAGCTATTGGGAATATAAAACATGGTTTGCCAATGTCGATTTTACCATCGTTGGAAGCGGCATTGTCGGTCTTACCTGTGCCCTTCAATTAAAGAAAAAGCACCCTGAAAGTAAGGTACTGGTTTTGGAGCGGGGCAGCCTGCCCCAGGGAGCAAGCACCAAAAATGCAGGCTTTGCCTGTTTCGGAAGTATATCGGAACTATTGTCCGATTTAAAAACACATACTGAAGATGAAGTGGTGGACTTGGTCCGCAGACGATGGGAGGGCATTCTAGCCTTACGGAAATTGTTGGGCGATAAGGAGATTGGTTTTGAACAGCTCGGGGGACATGAACTCTTTTTGGAAGGGCATTCAGAATTGTACCAATCCTGTTTGTATGGCATGGAGGGCATGAACCGGATGCTCGGACCAATTTTTGGCAAGGGGCCATTCATTTTGAACAACAACAGGTTCCAGTTTGGCAAGATTCAAGGCAAGTATATCACACATCAGCTTGAAGGGCAATTGGATACAGGTAAGATGATGCAAGCCTTGTTACAAACGTGCTTGCTCAATGGCATACCCGTTTTGAACGGTATCGAGGTGGAATCGGTCCGGGATTTCGGTAAAGGGGCGGTTATAATTACCAAAGACTTTGAATTTGATACAGGGAATGTATTTGTGGCCACCAACGGATTTGCATCAAAACTCCTTAAAACCGAAACTGTCCGGCCCGCAAGGGCACAGGTTTTGATCACAAAACCCATCAAGGATTTAAGCATAAAAGGAACCTTTCATTTTGATGAAGGCTATTACTACTTCAGAAACATAGATAATCGCATACTGTTCGGCGGTGGCCGTAACTTGGATTTAAAGGGAGAGGAAACCTCAGATTTTGGACAGACTCCGCTTATTCAGCAAAGACTTGAAGAATTGCTCAAGGATGTAATCTTGCCAAACCAAAAGGTAGAAATTGACCAACGATGGAGCGGAATCATGGGTATTGGCAAACAAAAAGTGCCGATTGTAAAACAAGTTTCTGAGAGGGTTTTCTGCGGTGTTCGATTGGGGGGCATGGGAGTGGCCCTGGGCAGTTTGGTGGGCAAGGAACTGGCTGATTTGGCATGAACAAGGAAAGGTTGTTGCAACATTGTCGGTCCCAGCTCGAAAATCGAGAACAGCGAATCTTAAAACAAATGGCTGGTCTGCGCGAATCCTTGGATTCGGAGACCAAAAGCAGTGCTGGGGACAAGCACGAGACCGGCAGGGCGATGGTGCAGTTGGAACAGGAAAAACTTTCCCAGCAATTATCGGACATTGAAAAATCACGAAGCGTACTCCGGCGAATCGGCATTGGTTCAAACACCACTAAAGTCAGTTTGGGAAGTTTGGTAAAAACCAGCCTAGCCGATTACTTTATAGCTATTTCCTCGGAGGTTTTTATTGATAATGGGAACCACGTGTACTGCATTTCGGCAGGTTCACCGATGGCAAGGTTGCTTATTGGGAAGGAAATGGGAGAGGAATTTGCATTCAATGGGAAGAAATATACGATTTTGGATACCATGTGATGGTCATTCCAAAGGAGGTCGTTTTCGCCCCACTTTTTTCCAAGCCTTTATTTTTTTTGTTTTCAATCGCTTTTCGATGGCCGATTTGGAAGGTCTTGTGCGCTTTCGCTTTTTCGGAACCTCCAGGGACTTCTTTAACATCTCAAAAAAACGACTTGTCACAAGCCCCTTGTTTTTATGTTGACTTCTGGATTCATCACACTGCAGCTTCAGCACCCCATCCTGGGTCAATCTGGACTCAAGTTTTAAAAGCACGCGCTCCCTTTCTTGGTCCGAAAGCCCCTCGGAATTTACAACGTCAAAGGTAAGCTCCACTTTTGAAGAGACCTTGTTGACATGTTGACCGCCTGCACCACCACTTCGAATGGCCTTAAAAGACAGTTCCTTAATTATTTGGTTTCTTTCCAATATGAAGACGCCGATTGATGGTCTCCAAAGATACATTAAGAAAAATCGTGTCGCCCACTTTCAGTTCATTTGGCGTATTGAAGTAAAGTGATGTTTTCTCATCCGCAACACCTTCATTCAAAAAATGGTTTCCCTTGAAGTAGGACCTGACCACTAGCACCTTTACTCCAGATGTGTCCGAAGCCTTGAACTCATGCGTATACACCAATACGGATCTGTCAATGGCAGCGTAGGATTTAAGCAGGCTGATTGGTACTTCGTTTACCTCGCCGAACAAAGAAGCGGTATAATAATCGGGAGGATTGGAGTAGAGGTCCCTGGTTTGCCCTTGGGCAACGACCAGGCCATTTTTTAGGATAAGCGTTCTGTCGGCAAACGGGAGCACATCGTTGGGATCATGGCTAGCCATGATGATGGCAATCCCTTTTTCCTTCAAATATTGGAATAGGTTTCGCCTCAAGGAATTTCTTTTAAAGTTGTCAATGTGTCCAAAAGGCTCATCCAACAAAAGCACTTCCGGCTCTTGGGCCAGGACCCTTGCTAGGGCCACCCGCTGTTGTTGACCGCCACTTAATTTTTTAACCTTTACCCGTGCATATTTTTCCATTTCAATAAGTTCCAAAAGGGTAGCCACCCGCTGTGGATGGGCATCCTGCTCAAATACGGAAAGATGTTGGGCAATGTTCTCCTCTACGGTGGTATGGGGCATCAGGTCAAAATCCTGGGAAAGATATTTCATGTAGGATTCGCCGGGAACCAAGTTGAAGTTGGGACCCAATACTTCTTGATTTCCCCAAAATATGGCACCTTTTTCAACATGTAAAAGACCGTAAATGATTTTCAACAAAGTGCTTTTTCCAGAACCGCTTTCACCCATTATGGCCAAATGCTGCCCTTTGGGCACTTCAAAGGAAATGTCCTTCAAAACGGTCTGGCCCTCATAACCAAAAGAGTCCACATGAACTTTTAACATGGTGATGCTATCAGAGAGAACATAAATGAATCAAATACATGGTCAGTCCTTGAATTCCTTTAAAACTGCCTGGTTTGGAAGCTTATCAAAACCCATGTTGTACAGAGTGAACCCAAAAATATCGGCATATTGCTCTATTGTTTTGCTCACTGGGGTGCCCGCACCATGCCCAGCTTTGGTTTCAATCCGGATTAGGGTCGGATTTGCCCCGGCCTGCTTTTCCTGAAGCACTGCCGCAAACTTGAAACTGTGTGCCGGAACCACCCGGTCATCATGGTCGCCCGTGGTGACCAAAGTTGCCGGATAGGCAACGCCTTCCTTTACATTGTGCACGGGGGAATATCCTTTAAGGTAATTGAACATCTCTTCACTTTCTTCCGAGGTTCCATAGTCATAGTCCCACCCGGCACCTGCCGTGAAGGTATGGTAGCGCAACATGTCCAACACGCCCACTGCGGGAAGCGCCACCTGCATCAGATCAGGTCTTTGGGTCATGGTGGCCCCCACCAAAAGCCCTCCGTTGGATCCCCCACGAATGGCCAAGTATTCCTTGGACGTATATTTGTTCTCGATCAAGTATTCCGCAGCGGCAATAAAATCGTCGAAAACGTTCTGTTTTTGAAGTTTGGTTCCGGCAAGGTGCCATTTTTTACCATATTCCCCACCCCCACGAAGGTTGGGCACCGCATAAACACCGCCCTGTTCCATCCAAACCGCGTTCACTATGCTGAAAGAGGGGGTTAGGCTAATGTTGAATCCGCCGTACCCGTAAAGTATGGTGGGGTTTTTTCCGTTAAGTTCCAAGCCTTTTTTATGGGTGATGATCATGGGCACTTTTGTCCCATCCTTAGAGGTATAAAACACCTGAGTGGACTCATAATCATCAGGATCAAAGTCGATTTCGGGCTTCCAATATTGTTCATATTCGCCCGTCTCCACATTAAATTTATAGGATGAACCTGGGGTATTATAGTTGGTAAAGGAAAAATAGAACTCTTTTTCTTCTTTTTTGCCACCAAAGCCGTTGGCACTACCCACACCGGGCAGTTCAACCTCCCGGAGCAACTTGCCCTGATAATCGTATTGAAACACTTTGGAGATGGCATCGACCATATACTCGGCAAAGAAATACCCACCACCAGCGCCAGCGGTCAGCACGTTTTCGGTTTCGGGGATTATGTCGCTCCAATGTTCTGGGATAGGATTGGATGCATCGACCGTTACTATCTTTTTATTGGGCGCATTTAAGTTGGTAACCAAAAATAATTGTGGCCCATCGTTATCAATATAGTAAGTGTCGGAAGATGTATCATCCAAAATAGTGATCAATTGGGCATCGGGAACCGATAGGTCCTTCATAAACAATTTGTTTCCAGAAGTAGATACAGCGGCCTGGATAAACAAGTAACGTTCATCTTCGGATACCGAGCCCCAGACATAACGATGTTTCTCGCTAGGGATTCCACCAAAAATCAATTCATCTTCCGACTGGGGAGTTCCTAATTTATGATAATACAGCTTGTGTTGGTCTGTTTTGGCAGAAAGTTCGCTGCCGTCGGGTTTGTCATAACTAGAGTAGAAGAAACCATCGTTCCCTTTCCAGGCAATTCCACTGAACTTGATGTCGACCAAGGTGTCCTCCACGACCTCAATGGTTTCTGTATTGATGACAATGCCCTTGCGCCAGTCGCTACCTCCTTCGGAGATAAGATAGGCCGCCTTGGAACCATCCTTGGTAAAACTCAGGCCCATAAGTGAGGTTGTACCATCTTCGGAAAAGGTGTTGGGGTCAAGAAACACTTCCTCTTCTCCCCCTTCTTTTTTGCGATAAACCACATATTGGTCTTGGAGTCCGTTGTTTTTATAGAAATAGGTGTAATCCCCTTCTTTGAACGGGGAGCCCAATTTTTCATAGTTCCAAAGCTTTTCCAATCGGTTTTTTAGGTCTTGGCGAAAAGGAATCTTTTCCAAATACCCAAAGGTGGTCATATTTTGCTGCTTTACCCAAGCTTCGGTTGCTTCACTCCGGTCATCTTCCAGCCAACGGTAGGGGTCCTTTACTTCGGTTCCGAAATAGGTGTCCACCGTGTCAACTTTTTCAGTTGGGGGATAGTTCACGATAATAGGCTCTCTTTGTGTAGCCGTTTCACAGGCCACGAGTAAAAAAACTGTGACAATAAAATATGGTTTTTGCATGTTTTCGGATTGATTCCGATAAAAATACCACAAAAACCACCAATCCTGATGCCGCTGAAATGTCTTTAACTTATTTTATGAAATTGCGCCCGTGGTTGGAGAGACCAAGTTGTGCTCCACTAAGTATTCCGCAATTTGAACGGCGTTGGTAGCTGCGCCTTTGCGAAGGTTGTCCGACACAATCCACATGTTGAGGCTATTTCGCTGGGTCTCATCCCTGCGGATACGGCCCACGAACACCTCGTCCCTTCCATTGGCATAGATGGGCATTGGGTAGGTGTTGGTGTCCGGATTGTCCTGTACCACTACGCCCGGGGTTTCATTCAATAACTTTCGGATTTCTGACAGCTCAAAATCCTGGTGAAATTCCACATTCACGGATTCTGAATGCCCTCCGGCGGTGGGAATCCGAACAGCCGTTGCAGTTACGGAAAAAGTACGGTCGTCCAATATTTTTTGCGGCTCACGGGCCAGTTTCATTTCTTCTTTGGTGTAGCCGTTTTCCAGAAACACGTCACAATGGGGCAATGCATTTCGGTTGATGGGATAGGGGTAGGCCATCTCCCCCTTGATGCCCGCTGCTTCATTTTCCATTTGTTGGACAGCCTTTACCCCGGTTCCGGATACGGATTGATAGGTAGAGACCACCACACGTTTCATTCTATATTTTTTGTGCAAGGGATTCAGGGCCATGACCAATTGAATGGTGGAACAATTGGGATTGGCTATAATCTTGTCTTCCGGGGCAAGGACATGGGCATTGATTTCGGGGACAACCAATTTTTTGGTCGGGTCCATGCGCCATGCGGAAGAATTGTCGATGACCGTGGTGCCAACTTCGGCAAATCGTGGAGCCCATTCCAAGGAAGTATCCCCTCCCGCCGAGAAAATGGCAATATCAGGTCGGGAGGCAACGGCATCTTCAAGACCGACGATGGTATATTCCTTGTCCTGATAAACCAACTTTTTGCCAACTGAACGTTCGGAGGCCACCAATATCAACTCCGATATTGGGAAATCGCGCTCCGCCAAAACCGCCAACATAACTTCGCCTACCATGCCGGTGGCACCTACAACTGCTACTTTCATCTTTTTAATTCTTGGGGCAAAGGTAAATCAGACTATCATTTATACAAGACCAAATATGGTTTGTAATCATTATTTAACAAAATGTTATAAATAAAACAACCGCCAACGTGTTGCGAAGCACGCTGACGGTTTTGGGTTACTGTGGTGTAGCGGTTTCCCAAATCAATGGGAAATCAAATCTTATTTCTTCAGTGCATCCCGAATCTCTGCAAGCAATTCTTCTGCGGTAGGTCCGGCAGGAGCAGCTGGTTCTTCAGGCTTTTTCATCTTGTTGACAGCTTTTACAACGACAAACATGACAAAGGCCACAATCAAGAAGTCGATTACGTTGGTAAGGAACTCACCGTACATAACGGCTATTTCTCCCACCTTTTCTCCGGCATCATTCACGGTTCCCTCGCTGATTACATATTTTAAATCGTTGAAATCGGCATTGAACAAAAGGCCGATCAATGGGGAAACTATTCCCCCGGTGAAAGAGGACACCACTTTGTTGAAGGCGGCACCCATAACGAAACCTACGGCGATGTCCACCAGGTTTCCTTTCATCGCAAAGTCTTTAAACTCTTTTAAAAATCCCATGTTATAGTTAAGGTATTGGTTAATAGAAAAACAAAATAATCAAAAAAAATATAGCTTGCGCAAAAAACAGACAAAATCACGCTCCGATCACTACACGCTTCACACGTTGTGAGATGGCCGTGAGCAGTTCATAAGAGATGGTATTTGCGCCCGACGCAAATGCCTCTGCTGATTTTTTTGGACCGAAGACGAGTGCCTCATCACCCTCTTTGCAATCAATACCGTCCACATCCACCATAATCATGTCCATGCATACGTTGCCAATAATGGGGGCCTTTTTTCCATTGATCATTATATATCCCTTTCCGTTGCCATACTGCCTGCCAATACCATCGGCATGTCCCAGCGGAAGCGTAGCCGTAGTTTTTGGCACATCCGATTTAAAGGCTCGATTGTATCCCACCGTTTCATCTGGTTTGATTTTATGAATTTGTGAAATAATGGTTTTTAGGGTGGCGATCGGCTTTAATTTGGCATCCGCTTCCGCATCATTTCCATATCCGTACAGCCCGATGCCGCTTCGCACCATTTCAAATTGGGCTTGCGGGTAGTTCAAAATACCGGAAGTGTTTAGGATATGTCGCAAAGGGCTATAACCAAGTTTTTCAATTAGGAGGGATGAAATATTTTCGAAAGTGGCGATTTGGTTTTTGCTGAATTCTTGTTCATTCAGGTCTTCTGAAGCCGCCAAATGGGAAAAAATGGATTTGATCTTGATTTCATTGTGTTGCCACAATTGTTTCAAAATGAATTCAACGTCTTCCTCCCTGAACCCAAGCCGGTTGAGCCCTGTGTTGAACTTGATGTGCACGGGATAGGCATGTTGCTTCTTTTCCTGGGCTGTTTTTAAAAATTGACCAAATACATTGGTGGAGTACAGGCTGGGTTCCAGACAGCGCTCAATGATGCAGTCCAAATGGGCAGGTTGCGGATGCAATACCAATATGGGTCTTTCAATGCCCGAATCGCGCAGCAAAACACCTTCTTTGGCATAGGCCACGGCAAAATAGTCGACTCCTAAGTTTTCTAATTTTTTGGCGACCGCGACCATATCACTGCCATAGGCAAAGGCCTTGACCACGGCTAGGAACTTGGTTTCTGGCAAGGTCTTGGATTTCAGGTAGGCATAGTTATGCGCCAGGGCGTTTAGGTCAATTTCCAGGGTGGTCTCACCAATTCTATTCATTGGCCATTTTCTTTTTTACCTGTATTTCTTCTGCCTCCACATCCAATTGATTAATTCTTTCCTTGAGCATCGCCTTGTAAAAAGCCGCCCTGCTGAGCGGTTCATATTCCTCGGTCTCTCCCAGGAGCACCAGCTTGTTGTCCTTGGACTTTCGAAAACTGTAGTTGGCCAAATTTCCAGTTCGGGTGCAAACCGCATGCACTTTGGTCACATATTCCGCTGTTGCCATGAGTGCGGGCATGGGCCCAAAGGGATTGCCCTTGAAATCCATGTCCAGCCCGGCCACCACTACCCGTACCCCTTTATTGGCCAGGTCATTGCAAACCGTTACGATCTCATCGTCAAAAAATTGGGCTTCGTCAATTCCCACTACGTCACAGTCATCCGCCAACAATCTAATATTGGCCGCGGCCGGCACGGGTGTGGAACGAATTTCATTGGCATCGTGCGAAACCACCATTTCTTCGTTATAACGAGTGTCCACAATGGGTTTAAAAATCTCCACTTTTTGCTTGGCGAATTGTGCCCGTTTCAACCTGCGGATAAGTTCCTCCGTCTTTCCAGAAAACATGGAACCGCAGATGACCTCTATCCATCCGAACTGTTCTTTGGGGTTGACCGTGTTCTCAAGAAACATATTGCAATTGTTACAGAAATTTGGCGGTTTTTGTCCTGGTTCTGGCAAAGCACAAAGCTACTAAAAAAAACCGCCTAGCTTTTGTATCAAAATTTAACCTTTTGTTCGTATGGCTAACCACAAAATGGTTATATTTTTATGGTAAAGAAGTATAGCGATGATCAGGAAGTTAAGGGAAGAGTTGATTAAACTGTCAACCGAGATAATAACGACGAGGGAAGATAGGGACCTAACACAACTGTATGACCAGGCCAAGGAGATTTACGAAAAGTTGGCGGTACTCAAGTTCATAGATGAAAAGCTGAGCGATGTTGAGGTGGATGTATCCAAAAATGTGATAGCCAGTAGATTTGAAAAAATGGCCCATGCGGTGCTCAGTGGCAATATGGCCGTTCCAGAAAACAATCCCCATGAAGAGGACATCATAACCCCGGGAATGGACACCATAAAGGATATGGTATCGGAAATGCCCACTGAAAAAGCCCTGGAACATATTTTCACGGAGTTTGTTGCCAAACCCGATTACATGAAAAATGACAGGGACAATCTTGGCCCTACCGACAGTACCGGAAAATTGAAATCCATAAATGACAGCTTTGCAAACGAATTACAGATAGGATTGAACGATAAATTGGCCTTTGTGAAACATTTGTTCAACCAGAACATGGAGGACTACGATCGTGTACTATCCCAACTGAACACCATAGACACGGAAGAACGCTCCATTGCCTTTATCAAGAACATGGTAAAGCCCGAATACAATAATTGGGAAGGTAAGGAAGAGTACGAGACGCGTTTATTGGCTCTGGTATCCCGCAGGTTTGCCTAGATTTTTCCAAGTTTCTTTAGGATGTAAGGTGTAACTTTGGCCCATGGGAAAGCTTTTTTTGGTGCCAACACCAATCGGAAATCTTAACGACATGACCCTAAGGGCCATTAAAGTCCTCGGCGAAGTTGACTTGATCTTGGCGGAGGATACCCGCACCAGTGGCAAACTTCTCAAACATTTTGATATAGGCACTCCCCTGCAGAGCCATCACATGCACAACGAGCACAGGCAATTGGATGGCTTGATTCAAAAATTAAAGGGTGATTTTCAGATGGCACTAATATCCGATGCAGGTACTCCAGCTATTTCGGACCCAGGTTTTTTGCTTACCAGAGCTTGTGTGGAACACGATATTGATGTGGAGTGCCTTCCAGGCGCTACTGCATTTGTGCCAGCATTGGTGAACAGTGGCCTGCCCAACGACCGTTTTGTTTTTGAGGGATTTTTGCCATTGAAGAAAGGTCGACAAACCCGATTGCAGGAGCTATCAGGGGAAACCCGTACCATGATTTTCTACGAATCGCCTCACAAATTGATCAAAACCCTGACCCAGTTTGTGGAGTATTTTGGAGAGGATAGACCCATTTCCATTTCCAGGGAACTCACCAAACTCTATGAAGAGACCCTTCGGGGAACTTCGGCCCAGCTGCTGGAACACTTTTCTCAGAATCCGCCCAAAGGCGAGTTTGTCCTTGTTGTGGGTGGGAAAAAATAAAAACTATCTTTAGCATCAAATTTTGAAACAATGAAAACCTGGGTGCTTCCATGTTTCTTTTTTGTTGTTTCCATGGGGGTTTGTGCCCAAACCACCCCCATTCCGGTTTTGGATACGCTTGTATTGTCCATTTTTGAGACGGGAAAAACCCACAAGGTTTGGCTGAAGTTGGGAGAGGACAATTTCAACGAACCCATTCAGGTTCCTGTTTTGATTGCCAAGGGCACTGAAAAAGGACAGGTACTTGGACTCACGGCCGCAATCCATGGCAATGAGCTAAACGGCATTGCGATTATCCATAAGGTGTTTTCCAGGATTGATGCTTCAAAAATGAAAGGAACGATCATTGCGATTCCTGGATTGAATCCCTTGGCCATCGGAAGGCAACAACGTGAATTTGTAGACCAGCAGGATCTAAACCGACTATTTCCTGGAAAGGAAAAGGGCAATCGTTCCCAACAGATGGCTTTTCAAATCGGAAAAAAAATTATCCCGCTCTTTAATTACCATATTGACCTGCATACGGCGAGCTTTGGCCGTGTGAACAGCCTTTACGGTCGGGGCAACATGGATGATGATACCTTGGCCACCATGCTTCGAATACTGCAACCGGACATCATCGTATCCAATAAGGGGGAGGCAAGTTTTGGCGAAGCCACGGGGCTGACGATGCGCGCTTTTGCCATCCAGAACGGGGTAAAAAGCATTACCATGGAGTATGGCAACCCCCAGGTTTTCCAAAAGGAATTTATAGAGCGTGGTGTCAATGGGATTCAGAATCTTTTGATTTGGCTCAAGTTTATTGATGGAAAGGTCGAAATTCCCCCCACAAGGAATGTATGCAAAAAATCGTATTGGGTATACACAGACCGAGGGGGTTATTTGGACGTTTTGCCGGAATTGAACCAGCAAATTGGAAAGGACGAACCAATAGCGGTCCTCTTTGATTCTTTTGGAGCCATAATCAAAACATACTATGCTCCAGAGGATGGTGTCGTAATTGGAAAGAGTACAAACCCAGTAAGCATCTCGGGCGGAAGAATCCTGCACCTCGGAATTTTAGAGAAACCATGAGTTGGCTTCCATGGGGCATCACTGTCATAACCGTTGCGGCAATCTATCTTTTGGACCGCCTGGAAAACAAGTTGATCAAAACCATTTTTGAATGGATTCCTTCCATTCTCTTGTGCTACATAATCCCATCCATTTTGTCACATGTGCTTGATCTGGATTTTTCTCAGGCATCCATACATGATGTCAGCAAGGACTTCTTCATCCCGCTTACCATTGTTGCTGTCATGGCAAGTCTTTCCTTGGCGCAATTGAAGGCCATTGGCTATAGGCCTATTTTGCTTTTCCTGGCGGGGTCATTGTTCATAGCACTTTTTCCTGCGGCCTTCATCACCTTCTTCAGTGAAACCGAGTTGGTGGAAACAACCCTTTACACCAATGGGTTCTGGAAAGGGATACCCCCCATCGTGGGAAGCTGGATTGGAGGCAGTACAAGTCAATTGGTGCTCAAGGAATTGGTGGAATGTCCAGAGGGCATTTTTCTTTCCATATTGGTGATGGACAATATTTTGGTGAACGTATGGACCATTCTCATGTTCCAGACCATTAAGAGGAGCGACTCTCTGAATTCGGCTCTGGGTATAACAGATCGTCTACTCCCGGAAACCATCCGAGAGGCACAACATGAACCCATGCCGAAGTGGTTTACCCTTTTGATGCTCTTAGCCTTTGTGCTTGCAACGCATCTGTTGTTCGAAACTTTCGTTGCCAAAGTGGTCGTGCTTTCCCTGCTAGGATTAGTTGTGGGAAATTTTTTGCCACGATGGAACTTCCGTTTTTCCCTTAAAATGGGAGGCATTCTGATCCTCGTGGTCATGGCAATTTTGGGATTAAAGCTTCGTTTTGACCTGTTTGGTTTTGACCCGTCCTTTTTCGGGTTCCTAGTTATTTGGCTGCTAGGACACTTCCTGTTCATGGTGTTTGCTGCAAAACTGATGAATGTGAACATGGCCTGGGTTCCCATTGCAAGCATGGCCAACGTGGGAGGCATAGCAACAGCACCGGCCGTTACGGCTGCCTATAGAAAAAACTGGATGCCCCATGCCATAATACTTGCTATTTTGAGTATGGCAACAGGAACTTTTTGGGGTATGATCACAATCCACCTTATACGTTAATTTCTGGGGATAAATTTTCTTTGGCAAATAAGTCAGAAAAACAACCAATTTCCGACAATTCATAAAAGTTGATGAACCATGTTCCGGAAATTCAATCCAGAAATCAACAAAGTCCATTTTATAACCAAACACACGCTGTTCCATATAATCTCTGGACGCGGATCTATCCAAGTCGATTTTAAGAACTACACGGATTGGATGGATAAGATCATTTTTTTGGAAAAGGGCCAGTATATCAAGTTTCTCTCCAACGATTTTGAGGTGGGAACCCTGGAATTTCCAAATAGTGAGGTTTTTGAGGATAAGGATGTGCGGGTATTGTTCAAACATCTGATCTCTTTGGGGCATATCGATTTTAGAGCATGTTCGGACTGCCAAAAGTTTCTTGCCAAAACGATTTTTGAAGAAAACAGCAAAGCAATCATAAATGCATCCTTAAAACAGTGGTTCTCGCTAAATCCATTCAATTCCAGCAGGGATGAATATGAGGCCATTTTCGATATCAAGGAAATCATTGACAGGGAGTACCCAAACCATTTGACCAACCAAGATTTTACCATATTGTTCCATGAAACAGGAAATCGTGCGCAATCCCTGTTCAAGAACAAGGTTGGTGTAACTGTAAAAGCCATGTTGGGCGAAAAAAGATTGGTCGAGAGCAAGAAGGAGGTGGTATTTACCCATAAGAGCATACAAGAGGTGTCCCATGAAATGGGCTTTAAGGACCCAGCGTATTTCAATAGGGTTTTCAAAAACAGCACGGGGTACAGTCCCACCCAGTTTCGGGAAAATTTTGATTTTGAAAGGAAAGACACATTCGTGGAGGACATTGTGAACCTCGTTCAAAAATATCATCAACAAGAAAGATCATTGGCTTTTTACGCCGATAAAATGCACCTGTCCGTGAAAGCACTTGCCAAAAAGACCAAGGAACGTATGAACGAGTCCCTCGGAAGACTCATTCGCAATGAGGTGCTCAAGACCTCAAAACAACTTTTGGAAAAAGACATCCCAATAAAGGACGTCGCGATTCATTTGGGATTTGAGGAGCCCAATCATTTTTCTACGTTCTTCAAACATCAGACCGGGGTAAACCCAACCGAATTCAAAATGGAAAAAGTACAAGAAAACGCGCTTTTTTTGTAGCGACCAGCTTTTAAAGTAGCAGGAAATTTGCCGTGTAATTACAAGTAAAACTATTGTTTAATCAGTAAAAGCATAGCAAATGGATATTAGAACCCAAGCTACAGAAATGGACAGCATGGTTGCACAAGGTGCAATTGTTGATGCTGTTGAGAAGTACTTTGCCCAAAACGCAAATACTTCGGACTACAACAACGTGACCACCGCAGGCAAAGCGCAGATGGTGGAAAAAATGAAGGGCTTTTTGGATGCCATAGCCAAGGTAAACGGCATTGAACTGCACAGGACCTTGGTGGATGGCAATGTCTCCGCTTCAGAATTCACCTTTGACTTTTTGATGAAGGATGACAGCAAGGTCTACTGGCATGAGGTCATCAGGAGAATCTGGAATGACCAGGGCCAAGTGATACACGAGGAATACTTTAACGCCTAAACCGCTCCAATGAAACTTAGGTTTATTACACCAACACTTCATGGCGTGGCCGATTATTCAGCGGGACTGGGCCTTGTGGTCGCCCCCTTTTTACTTAATTTGGGAGAATCCTCGGCAATGGCCATCTGGTTTTCCTTTTTCACCGGATTGGCGGTTTTTGGAGCCAGCTTATTGACCGACTATAAGCTAAGTCTTCTGAAAATAATTCCTTTTCAAGGGCACTTGGCCATAGACCTGGCGGTTGCAGTAACCTTTATGATTGTTCCTTTTGTTTTTGGCTTCACAGGTATTGATGCCGTCTACTATTGGTTCAACGCGACTGTCGTTTTTCTGGTGGTCTCACTCAGCGCAAGCAAATAATTCGAAACAATTTAAAACACAAATAATGAATACTTTAAAGAACATATCACTATTTATTTTTGCAGTAATCACTGCAAGTACAGCCTTTTCCCAAGACAATAAGGCAAACAACATCGATAATAGCAATATTGCCCTCCAAGGCTACAGTCCGGTATCCTATCTTGATCTGGGCATTGCACAGAAAGGTGTCAAAGAATTCAAATCTGAACATGACAAGGTGGTTTACTACTTCACCAATGCAGAGCAGAAAGCAAAGTTTGACAAAAATCCGGGCAGGTATTTGCCAGAATATGGAGGCTACTGCGCATTTGGTGTCTATGCTGGAGCAAAGTTTAGGCCAGACCCCAACAAGTTCATTGTAAAAGATGGAAAATACTTTTTGTACCTCTACAACCTGGAGCTCGATGCCCAACAGCTATGGTTGGCGGAGAACAATCATAATGGACTTGTGAAGAAAGCCAACTCCAACTGGGAAAAGTTGAAGAAGACCCACAACTAAATTTCGATTTTTTCTGATTGATTGTGTGATGAAAATACCCTAATGGTGATCCGTTAGGGTATTTCTTGTTATTTTTCAAATAATGATACGGGATGAAGGAACTACTTTCACAGATTAGAAATTGCACTGTTTGTTCGCACCATTTACCACTGGGCCCAAGGCCGATAGTGGCCGCGAACCCAAGCGCCAAGATTTTGATCATAGGCCATGCTCCGGGTACCAAAGTACATGGAACGGGCATACCTTGGGACGACCCAAGCGGAAAACAACTTCGCAGTTGGATGGGCGTGTCGAACGAGACGTTCTACGACGAAACCAGGATTGCCCAGATGCCCATGGGATTCTGTTACCCAGGAAAGGGAAAGTCTGGTGACCTGCCACCAAGGCCCGAATGTGCTCCCAAATGGCACCAATCGCTTTTGAATCTCATGCCAAAGACTGGATTGATCATTTTAATTGGACAACATTCACAACTGTATTATCTAAAAGAGCAGCGGAATAGGAATTTGACGGAGACGGTTAAAAACTATAGGGACTATCTTCCCAAATATTTCGTTTTGCCACACCCGTCACCCAGAAACCGATTTTGGCTGAGCAAGAACCCTTGGTTTGAAAGCGAAGTGTTACCAGAATTGAAAACTGAGATCTCCAAATATCTAGGATCCTAATACATTACGGAACTCCTTAACCTACTGAAGGTCTCAGGCTTCATATTCAGATATGAGGCCAAGTATTTTTGCGGAATCACCTTGAGCTCATCTGGGCAACGCTGCATAAAAGCCTTGTAGCGCTGTTCTGCGGAGAGTGTCAGCAGCTCTACCTCACGACTTAGACGGCCGAACAGAATAGTTTGAAAAAAGTTGTTCCCCCAGATATAAAAATCAGGATATTTCTGAAAAAGCGACAAATAATCCTGAAGGTTGATGGCCAGCATTTCTGATGGTTTCAGAGCTTCTAAAAAGGTATCCGAAGGTTTTTGTAGCATAAAGGAATCAAAAGCACCCGAAGGACTACCGGAATAGGAAAAACCAAGCACCACTTTTTCTCCCTTTTCATTCAAGACATAAATGGCCTGAACACCCGTGAGCACAACATAAAAATAGCGTTCCGTACTGCCCGCCTCGGTAATCAGATCATATTGATTGTATTTTTTGATTGACCAAAGGGACCTAAAATGTTCTTCTTCCTTTTGGGAAAGGGAAACATCAGAAAACAACACTTTTAGCTTTTGGTAGGCCTCTTCGTCCATTTGATCTAAGGAATCAATGAGGCCTAAAAATACAGAATAAAGGGAGTTGGTAAAAATCGACAGACCCCTTTATGCGCTTACCTCCTTCTTTTGCAAGATTTCGTCGATTTGGGCCATATGCCGTTCCAAATGACTTAACAAAAACTCAAAAGCCTCCGGCGGATAAAACTTTACCAGGGGGCCTATGGCCGAGGTAACCTGTTGTTGGGACACATCTTTCCCCCTGCTTTGCAAAATACAGTCCTTCAAATGCAAATGGGCATCAAAAAAACTGATAAAGATTCCTGCAACTGTTTTTTCATCCAAACCTTGTCTGTTCAAAAGGGGCTCAAAACGTTTCAAGGTCTTCATTTTCCATTTTCGCACACCGCCTTTTGGACGCTGTATGTTGATGATCATTTTCTGCCAAGTTCTTACTTTGAATGTATTGGAATCCTTTTGGATCTCGGGAGCATCTTTAAGAAGCTGATCTAGTTTTTGTCGATATAATCCATAAGCAACATTCAAGTGTTCAAGTACTTCAACGATGCTCCATGATTTTGGCCCTGGCGGAGTGGACAAAGTTTGCAGATCAAGTTTTTGAAGTTGCTCCACTTCGGCAAGAACCGCATTTAGCCTTTGAATTTGATTTTCGGGAGAAACAATTAAGCTTGCCATGACCGTTCGTTTTTTGATTACAGCAAAGTTCTGGTATTGATCACGGATAAAGATTGATTCAGATCAATAAATGCTGCTTGTAATAAGCTTTTTTCGCTTATTTAGTATTAAACAGCCGCTATTATTGAAGCGATTTGACTAGAAAAGAAAGCAATCAAAAAAAATACTGCTAATGTTAGAAATACAAGAAAGAAAACAATTACTAAAGTAATGTTGAAAGAATACTTTCCTTTAAACTTTGGGGGGTTTTTGAAATGAAATAACATCTCCATAGTTTTTATCTATGCAAATATAATAAATAATATTTATTATCTATTATTAAAGAATGCACAGCGACTATGATAGTTACAATATGATGGAGTGATGCCAAAAAAATTAATCTAAAAACGCAGCGGTCTATCTTCTAGAATCTAATACCTAGACCCATCGTGTTTCCCTTTTTCCCATCCCGTTTTGGCCAAATATTGCTCGGCACTTTCCACAGCGCCATCCTCAATGGAAGTGCCCATGGAGTCGTTCCAACGATTTAAATACCCAAACAATGAGATTACCCCCAACATTTCCACAATCTCCCCTTCGTTCCAATATTGGTAAAGCCGTTCCTTTATTTCGGCGTTCACGGCATTTGGCACTTGTGAGGCCGCCAGTGAAAAATCCAGAGCGGCCCGTTCCGCTTCGGAAAAAGCCGGATGTGTCGTGTACTCCCAAATATGGTCCAGTTGCTCTTGTTCCGCACCGTAGCGTTCCGCAGCCCGGATGGCGTGTGCCTGGCAATACCTGCACCCTGTGGCATTGCTGCTAACCCAGGCAATCATTCTTTTTAATGCAGAAGTAACACGGCCTTCATTGGCCATCACTGCTTTGTTCAGGTTAATGAAAGCTTTGGAAATCGCAGGACGATGCTGCATGGTCAATACCGAATTTGGACAAAAACCCAGGGTTTCATTAAAGAATTCTGCCAGTTTTTTGGTCTCTACATCATGATTCGGGTCAAGGGGTTTCACTAATGCCATTGTGGGTCTATTTTATTGTATTTTTAGCTTTCACAAGAAACAAAAATTATGGCAAATACAAATCATGTGACCACCAAGTGGTTGGGAGAGATGGCTTTTGAGAGCACCAATCCATCAAACCATACTTTGCGAATCGATGCAGCGCCCGAGGATGGAGGAGAAGGCTCTGGTTTGCGGCCTAAGGCATTGATGCTATCGGCATTGGCAGGCTGTTCGGGACTCGACGTGGCATCGTTGATAAAGAAGATGAAACTGGAAGTGGATGACTTTAGCATAGAAACTGTGGCCAATTTAACCGATGAGCACCCCAAGTATTATGATAGGGTTACCATTGAATACCATTTTCATGGGTCCAATTTAAAAGAGGACAAGTTGCAACGGGCAGTGGATTTGTCGGTGGAAAAATATTGTGGTGTCATGGAGATGTTTCGGAGATTTGCCGAACTAGAGATTCAGACATTTTTTCATCATAGATGACACGTAAGTCCAATCACAAGATTTAAGTTCAAGTATAAGATAGGAACAAAACATTTTGGTCAACCTCAAATCAAAAACATGCAATAACATGATACAGAGAAAATTTGATTTGGAGGACAGATTCGTTGAACTAGCTGCTAACATCGCCATCTTTTGTAAAGATCTTCCAAGGGATTTTACAGGGCAATATTATGGTAACCAGTTGCTTCGTTCTGGGGGAAGCGCAGCTTTAAATTTTGGAGAGGCCCAAGGCGCCCTTACCAGCAAAGATTATCGCCATAAAGCTTCCACAACCCTAAAAGAGCTGAAGGAGTCCAGGGTAAATCTTAGAATTATGGGCAAGATAGATTATGGCGGTGAGCAAACAAGAGATTTTCTTTTGGATGAAATAGAACAATTGATTAAAATCATTTCCGCAATAATTCGAAAAAAGCAGTCCTGAACCTGAACTTGAACTTTGAATTGAACTTAACCCTTGAACATTATAAAAATGCGTTGGACCATTAAACCCAAGCCAGACCCAAATGAAATAAAAAAGCTATCAGGGGAATTGAAAGTTGAACCCATAATAGCCCATCTTTTACTTCAGCGGGGCATAACCAATTACAGTGAGGCCAAGCGGTTTTTTAGGCCACAGCTTACTGAATTGCACGACCCCTTTTTGATGAAGGATATGCAAAAGGCCGTCACTCGGATTGAATTGGCCATGGCGAATGGCGAAAACATTTTGGTGTATGGGGACTACGATGTGGACGGCACCACAGCAGTGGCCCTGATGTCCTCATTTTTGAGGGAAAGATATCCCAATGTGGCCACCTACATTCCAGACCGTTATGCTGAAGGGTACGGAATTTCCATTAATGGAATCGATTTTGCATCGGATAACGACTTCTCCCTAATCATTGCTTTGGATTGCGGCATCAAAGCTGTGCAGCAGATAAAATATGCAAAGGATAAAGGGATTGATTTTATAATTTGCGACCATCACCGTCCAGGAAATATTCTACCCGACGCTGTGGCGGTTTTGGATCCCAAACAAGATGATTGCCCCTATCCTTACAAAGAACTCTGTGGTTGTGGGGTCGGTTTCAAACTTATCCAGGCCCTGAGCACAACGTGGGGCGGCACATTGGAGTCCGTGGTTCCCTATCTTGACCTCGTGGCAACGGCGATAGCCGCGGATATTGTCCCAATAACCGGGGAAAACAGAATCTTGACACATTATGGCCTTAAGGTTATCAACACAGACCCACGCCCAGGTATCAAGGCAATATTGGGACAGATTAAAAAGAAGGCAATAACTGTCTCCGACGTGGTTTTTATCCTGGCACCCAGAATTAACGCCGCCGGTCGAATGAAGCATGCGGAACACGCTGTCAATCTCTTAACGGAGGTTGATGATTCCACAGCCCAACAGTTTGCCCTGGAGATAGAAGCCTTCAATGCGGAACGGAGAAATTTGGACCAAGAGATTACCGAGGAAGCTTTGAAGCAAATTAAGGATAACCAAGAAGAGGAACGCTATACCTCAGTGGTCTACAATGAAAACTGGCACAAAGGCGTCATTGGCATTGTGGCATCCAGGTTGACAGAGACGCATTATCGCCCCACATTGGTCTTTACCAAAAGCGGGGACAGACTCGCGGCTTCAGCACGATCTGTAAAAGGATTTGATATTTATAATGCGTTGGAAGAATGCGCGGATTGTTTGGAGCAATTTGGAGGGCATAAGTACGCCGCCGGGCTTACCATGCTGGAAGAGCAGTACCTAACATTCAAACAACAGTTTGAAAAAGTGGTTTCCAGCAGCATAGATCCTAATTTGTTAAAACCAGACATGAGCATTGACGCAAAAATGGATTTGAATGAAATAACCCCGAAATTGATGCGCATATTGAACCAGTTTGCTCCGTTTGGCCCCGGGAACATGACCCCGGTCTTCATGGCCGAAGGCGTTCAGGATACGGGCTATGCACGAGGTGTTGGGGAAGACGAAAAGCACCTGAAGCTTTCGGTTTACCAAAAAGGGTCCCCTGTTTTCGGAGGCATCGGTTTCAATTTGGGCCATAAACTAAACCTGGTAAAGAACAAAAGCAAGTTCGATGTCGTATTTTCACTGGATGAAAATGAATGGAACGGCACCGTGAGCCTTCAACTAAAACTGAAAGACCTTCGCTAAACTTTATGGATCCCTACGCCGCTCTTCGCTTTAAAGAATTCAACATTTTTTTAGCGGTCCGTTTTGCCATGGTCTTTGCATGGTCCATGCAGTTCATCGTAATTGAATGGCAGGTGTATTCCCTTACCAAAGATCCCTTGTCCTTGGGCATTATCGGATTGATGGAAGTGATTCCCGCTGTGGGCATGGCGCTTTTTGCCGGCCATGTTGTAGATCAAAAGGAAAAAAGGAACCTTTTGATCAAATGCATTCTTGGCTTTTCCGTGATCAGTCTTGGATTGTTTTTGGTAAGCCATCCCAAGCTGGAGGCAGCGTTGGAACAAGACAAAATTCTTTATACAATCTATTTTTTGGTTTTTTTGGGCGGTTTGGTCCGTGCCTTTATTGGGCCCACAATCTTTTCATTGATTGCGTTGATAGTCCCCAAAAAAATCTATCCCAACGCGGCCACTTGGAGTAGTTCCACTTGGCAGCTCGCTTCCGTTTTGGGCCCTGCGGTGGCTGGTTTTTCCATTAGTTGGATTGGTATCCATTGGTCCATGTGCGTCATTTTTGCCTTTTCAGTACTTGCGCTTCTGTTTTTGCTGAAGATTCCGCCCAAACCTATTTTAAACCCTAAGATAGGTGAGCCTGTATTCCAAAGTTTAAGGGATGGCCTCCGGTTTGTGTTTGGCAACAAGGCCATTTTGGGCGCATTGACGCTGGATATGATTGCCGTCCTTTTTGGCGGAGCCGTGGCTCTCCTGCCAATTTATGCACAGGATATTCTTCATGTAGGCTCCGAAGGGTTTGGCATATTACGGGCTGCGCCAGCAGTGGGGGCATCCATCACCATGTTGGGCTCTACCAGGTTTCCCCTGCACAAAAATGCAGGCAAAAAATTACTCTGGGCGGTATTTGGCTTTGGAGTGTGCATTATCGTTTTCGGGATTTCCGAACTGTTTTGGCTTTCAGTGTTGGCCCTGTTCCTTAGTGGTGCCGTTGACGGTGTTTCCATGATCATTCGCCAAACCATATTGCAATTGAAGACCCCTGACAATATGCGTGGCAGGGTAGCCTCGGTAAATTCCATTTTTGTGGGATCATCCAATGAACTTGGCGCATTTGAGAGTGGATTGGCCGCCAAGCTTTTGGGCACGGTCCAAGCTGTGGTCTTCGGCGGCATCATGACCTTATTGACCGTTGGCACAACGGCCTTGGCATCTCCTGCATTTAGACGGTTGGATTTGTCAAAAGATGTGGACGATCAGGATTAAGCCCGAATTTCAGCAAGAATTTTAACACTGTTTTCCTCTTTCATGACTTTGGTCATAAATCCCCGTTGTCAAGCAGCTTACCTTCGAAGTTGCGGATATTTAAAGACTAATTTCAATGGAGATTTTGACAAAAACAAAAAAAAGGGTCTATACATTCGGAGACAAAAATGCCGATGGAAGTAGCGAAATGAAGAATTTGCTCGGGGGAAAAGGAGCCAATTTGGCCGAAATGAGCAGGTTGGGAATTCCTGTGCCTCCGGGATTTACGATCACTACGGAAGTGTGTACGGAGTACAATGGCCAAGGTAGGGATATGGTGATTGGACTGCTTGAGGAAGAGGTGGCAGCTTCAATCCGGAAAATTGAAAAAAACATGGGGACGCAGTTCGGGGACAATGAGAACCCGCTATTGCTTTCGGTAAGATCGGGAGCCAGGGTATCCATGCCAGGGATGATGGATACGGTACTCAATTTGGGGTTGAATGACGATTCTGTAATTGGCCTGGCCAAGAAAACCAATAATGAACGCTTTGCCTGGGATTCCTATCGCCGGTTCATCCAAATGTACGGCAGCGTCGTGTTGGGTATGAAACCGGCGACCAAGGAAGATGAAGATCCATTTGAGGAAATAATAGACCATCTTAAGGAGAAAAGACGCATTGAGCACGACACACAGTTCACCGTGCAAGACCTTCAAGACCTTGTTTATGATTTTAAGGACAGTGTAAAAAAGAAAACCGGGCGCAACTTCCCAAATAACCCTTGGGAGCAGTTATGGGGAGCCGTCATGGCTGTTTTTGACAGCTGGAACGGCAATAGGGCAATATATTATCGAAAAATCAATGGAATACCCTCAGATTGGGGTACTGCTGTTAATGTGCAGGCTATGGTTTTTGGAAATATGGGTGATAATTCGGCTACAGGGGTATGCTTTACCCGTGATGCCGCCACCGGGTCCAACGAATTTAATGGCGAGTACCTGGTCAATGCCCAAGGCGAAGATGTGGTGGCTGGTGTGCGCACGCCCCAACAGATTACTAAATTGGGTTCAATCCGGTGGGCGGAACTGGCACAGACAGATGAGGATGAAAGACGTAAAAACTATCCCTCTTTGGAAGAAATCATGCCAAAGATCTACACGGAGTTGTTCAATTATCAAGAGGTGCTGGAAAAGCATTACAGGGATATGCAGGACATGGAGTTCACCATTCAGGATGGAAAACTCTGGATTCTCCAGACCCGAAACGGCAAACGTACAGGAGCGGCCATGGTCAAGATTGCTGTGGATTTATTGAGGGAAGGCCTTTTGAGTGAAAAAGAGGCCTTGCTAAAGATAGAGCCCAATAAATTGGATGAATTGTTACATCCCGTGTTTGACCCCAAGGCCTTGAAGAGAGCCCATGTGATTGCCCAGGGATTGCCAGCATCACCGGGAGCTGCCACTGGGCAGATTGTTTTTTTTGCGGATGAGGCCAAAAAATTCAAGAATTCAATCCTGGTTCGGATAGAGACCTCTCCCGAAGATCTTGAGGGAATGAACTTGGCAAAAGGTATTTTGACAGCTCGCGGAGGGATGACCTCCCATGCGGCAGTTGTTGCCAGGGGAATGGGAAAATGTTGTATTTCCGGTGCGGGCGCATTAAAGATTAATTACAAAAAAAGAACAATGACCGTTGATGGCAAAGTATACCACGAGGGCGATTGGATTTCCTTGAACGGTTCGACAGGCAATGTCCTGGAGGGAAAAGTGGCCACCATGGAACCGGAGCTTACTGGAGAATTTGCCGAAATTATGGCCTTGTCGGATAAGTTCAGGACCATGGAAGTTAGAGCGAATGCCGATAACCCAAAGGATGCAAAAATAGCTAAAAGCTTTGGCGCCACCGGTATTGGACTGGCAAGGACAGAGCACATGTTTTTTGAAGTGGACCGGATCAAGGCCATGAGGGAAATGATTTTGGCCAGCACGGTAAAAGGCAGAAAAGCAGCTTTGGAGGATTTGTTGCCCATGCAACGCAAAGATTTTGAGGAAATATTTGAGGTGATGAACGGTTTGCCGGTGACCATAAGGTTGTTGGACCCACCCTTGCACGAATTTGTCCCACACCAATTGGCGACGCAAAAGGAATTGGCAGAAGATCTTCATATTTCCTTGGGAGCTGTAAAATCCAAGGTGGCGGAACTTGAAGAGTTCAATCCCATGTTGGGCCATAGGGGATGTCGTCTTGGAAACACCTACCCCGAGATTACCGAGATGCAGACCCGGGCCATTTTGGAAGCAGCCCTAAGCTTAAAGCAAAAAGGAATTGCGGCCAAACCTGAAATTATGGTTCCTCTAGTAGGGACCGTTAGTGAATTTGTGGAACAAGAAAAGGTGATCAGGGAAACCGCCCAGCTTGTTTTTGAAGAATATGACGACAAGGTTGACTTTTCCATAGGCACCATGATAGAAGTGCCAAGGGCAGCATTGATCGCGGGCGAGATTGCCAATAGAGCCGAGTTTTTCTCATTTGGGACAAATGACCTAACCCAAATGACTTTCGGTTATTCAAGGGACGATGCCGGAAAGTTCCTGCCAATCTATTTGGAAAAAGGAATATTGGCCGCAGACCCTTTTGAAATTCTCGACCAAGAAGGAGTTGGACAACTTGTTGAAATGGGCACAAAAAGAGGCAGGGCGTCCAACAGTGATCTTAAAGTGGGAATCTGTGGTGAGCATGGAGGTGAACCAAGCTCTGTGGAGTTTTGTTACCAAACAGGAATCAATTATGTAAGCTGCTCACCCTTTAGGGTCCCCATTGCACGGATTGCCGCGGCACAGGCGGCAGTAAAATAGATGCCATAGTGAAAATCCATATTCACGAGAATGCCCTGGCCCCGGTAAAGCTTTTATTTCTGGGGTTGGGACATGTTCTTTTGCGAATGGAGTGAAAGATTCTTACCGTCAAAAACCGCATAAGTGAAATGGGAGATCCAATCCCCAAGATTGGTATAGGTTGATGTTTTGCTTAACTTGATTTCCATAGGCAGATGTCTGTGCCCAAAAATGAAATGGTCATAATGCCGGGTTTCCAATTTTCGTTTGGCATAAAGAACAAGCCATTCCTTGTCCTCGCCCATAAACTTTGCATCGGCCTCCCCAGAAATGATCTTATTGTTTACGGATAGATGCTTTCCCAGGCGCACGCCCAAATCGGGGTGCAACCACTTGAAAAACCATTGCGCAATGGGATTGGTGAAAACTTTTTTCATTCTTTTGAAACCTTTGTCGTCTGGACCTAGACCATCCCCATGACCAATGAAGAAAGAGGTATCATTGATCAAAAAATGCTGGGGTTCGTGGTAAACGGGGATATTCAGTTCTTCCTCAAAATAGCCGTTCATCCACAAATCATGGTTGCCCACAAAATAGGTTATCTGGATGCCGCTATCGGAGAGCTCGGCAAGTTTGCCAAGGGTACGGGTGAATCCTTTGGGGACAACTGTTTTGTACTCGAACCAAAAATCAAAAAGGTCTCCCATCAAAAAAATGGCCTGCGCATCATGTTTGATGGAATCCAGCCAGGCCACAAACTTCTTTTCCCGTGGCAAACTGTCCTTTTGGGTTGGTGCACCCAAATGGTTGTCACTGGCGAAGTAGACCTTTTTACCTTTTTGTAGGGAAATGACTTTCATTTATCTTTTAAAGCGCTTTCTATTGCGAATCCTGGTCAAAACGTACACCACAATGACCAACAGGGCCATTAGGGGAAAAACAAGGTCACTGTTAAAAAACGAAACTATTTCCATTGTTTATTTTTTAAACTTTGCCAATACTTTTTTTGTGGTCGGGGATAGGGCAAGTCGACCAGAAGCCTCCGCACGCTCCAGCAAAAGGGTGTCCCAATGGTCGGTTCCTTCCCAAAGTATGCGCTTCATCGCTGCGAGGGCGTCCGCATTATAGGAAGCCAATTTTTGAACATGAAACTCCAACTCCTTATCCATATCCGAAATGGAATCAAACACCTTGGAGAACAGCCCCTTTTCCCTGGCCCAATAGGCATTTTTCCACTCGGCGGGGTTCAAAGAAAGCTCTGCAAGAGCTGCTTTGCCCATTTTTCGTTCCACGGCGGGCGCAATCACCATGGGCGCAATACCTATGGAGACTTCAGAAAGTTTGATGCTGGCGGCTTCTGTGGCATACACATAGTCACATGCAGCGGCAAGGCCTACTCCGCCACCAACAGTTTTCCCCTGAACACGTCCTATAATTGGTTTGCTACATTTGCGCATGGCATTGATGACATGGGCAAACCCACTAAAAAAAGCTCTCCCATCCTCTATATTGGTAATGGCCACAAGCTCATCAAAGGAGGCCCCGGCGCAAAAGGCACGATCACCTTCCGATTTTAAAACGATTAACGAAATGGCATCGTTTTCGGACAATTTATAGAACTCCCTCGCCAAACGTTCCAACAGTTCGGAAACAAAGGAGTTACTGGCAGGATGTCCAAATTCCACCCAAGCCACGTGGTTCTCGATTTTAGTGTAAAGGCTTCCGTTGGGTCTGTCCGTGGGCATGTTCACAATTTAATATAGCTGCTAAATTAAGGGTTTTGGGCCAAGGGGATGATTTTTACCCTAAATTTCCAAACCAATGCCAAACCCCGGACCATCATCCAGACCACAAAGGCAATCCAAATGGCATGAAGCCCCAAACCAAAGTACTTGCCAAGGTAAAGAACGGGAACAAATCCCAAGAAGGTTGCCAAGAGCAATACATTCCGCAGGTATTTCATTTCGCCCATACCTTTAAAGAGACCATCAAAAACAAAAGCCATCGTATTTATTGGGAGACTGAGAATGACTATATAAAAAATATCATAGAATGTTTCCAGCACAAGGGTTTCATTGGAAAAAACACGTCCGATCGGGCGATAGAAAATGAATCCGGCCACCATCAATATGAAGCTTATGAAAAGGCCATACAACATTATTTTTTTGGCCAAATCGATAAGCCGAACAAAATCTTGGGCACCCAATAACTTTCCTCCCATACTATTGCCGGCTGCAGCATAGCCATCGATAAAGAAAGCCGCGAACAGCCAAAGATTAATGGCAATGGTATGCGCTCCAATATGGTGGTCGCCCAACACCGTCGCCTCGCGAACCGCGATCATAAGGGCAGCATTCAGGGCTAGGGTCCTTATAAAAAGGTGCAGGCTCATAAAAAGCAGTTGTTTTATCTCTTTGTTCAGTGGAAAAACCAATTTTAGGCTGATGTCCGTCTTTTTCACCAAAAGAATGCACACCAAGATGGCCATTACCCCTTGCGAGATCAAACTGGCCCAGGCGGCACCTTCCAAATAGAGGGCAGGGATAAACCCATCAATCCCATAGACCAGGACAAAATCCAATAAAATATTGAGTCCGGCCCCGATTATGGCGATTACCATGGGATAAAAGGTGTTCTGTAGTCCGCGAAAGATACCGAACACGGCAAAGGTGAACAGTGTCAACGGGAATCCCCAAACCCTAATGGAGTAGTAGGACACACAATACTCGAGGATTTTTCCGGAGGCTTCGAAAAGCTTAAAAATATCCTCAATGACGAAAATTGTGGATAGGAGCACAACGATACTGAGCAGTAGATTGAAAAATATTGCCTGCGCAGGGAGGTTTTTTACCTCGTTAAGCTTTCCAGCTCCCAGATATTGGGATATGATGGCTGAAATAGCACTTCGGGTCTGGCCCAACACCCAAATTAGCATGGACAAAAAAGAGCCCACAATACCGGCTGCGGCCAAAGATTCCAGGCCATCCACTGGAACATTACCCACAATGGCCGTGTCCGTAATGGAAAGGACAGGTTCCGCAATCCCCGAAATGGTGGCGGGAATGGCAAGGCGGTTAATTGATTTTAAACTGACTTCCGTGCTCAAAACCGATGCAAGGTAGTGCACTGGAGCATAATAAGGAAGGAGTTGTTCACTTTGTTCGCTCTAAAGATGGCGTCCACGGCCCACGCATGCTGGTAATATCCTTTATTTCGGGTATCTTTGCATGTCCTTTTATGGATTCGTTTTAATTATGTTGTAAATTTAATGGATAAACATAACCACCATAGAATGAATAATATACTAGTACCCATTGGAACTTCACCGGACTCATCCCTGACTCTTCAATATGCCATTGACTTTGCAGCGCAATTTGGTTCAAAGGTCTTTGTGATGGATGTGTTTTCGGTGACCTCAACCGTAGGAAGTCTGGCAAATGTTGAGAAAAAGGTGGCCAAAAGCAGCAAAGAGCATTTAATGGAAGTTATTGGACAGGTGGACACCAAAAATGTTGAAATAAAAATTGCCACCTACAATGGGGACATTATTGATGGGCTAACGGAAATTGACAGAGAGTTGGGGATAGATCTCATCATCATAGCACCGAGGAGCAACGACATTCAAGAGGAGTTGTATTTGGGAAATACCTCCGGCAGGATCATTAAAAAAACCAATATTGCCACCTTGATTGTACCCAAGGGCACCCAGTTTGCTCCCGTAAAGAAGATAATGACTGCTTTTGGCTCCGGTATTTTGAAAAGGCCACGGGCATTGAACCCGCTTATTGCCATCAAAAATAAATTCGATGCCACAATAGAATTGCTCTTGGTCAAAAGACCGGGATATTCTGAAGAGGACCTGCAGGTTAACACGGCCCTAATGGATATCAGCAGCCACCTGACCATTTCTGAGAATGCGACGACGTACCTCGGTGTCATGGAACACTATCAAAACCAACACCCCGATATGTTGTGCGTTTTTAGGAGGAAACGGGGCTTTTTCAAAAAACTTTGGGAAAAGAACACGGTCCTGAAGTCTGAGTTTTATGTTCCCATTCCCGTATTGGTCCTGAGTGTTAAAAAGGACTGAGGCAGGAACAACAAATTTTGATACTTTCGCAAAAAGTACTTCCTTTGCGCTCTCCGGGGGATTAGCTCAGTTGGCTAGAGCGCTTGCATGGCATGCAAGAGGCCACCGGTTCGAATCCGGTATTCTCCACAAGGCACCTCGGTTGAGGTGCTTTTTTTATGGACTTTATTTCACGAACTTTGATCTAAACGAGTACTTATGGATTTAAATGGGAAGGTTGCCTATATAACCGGAGGCACCAAGGGAATTGGCTTTGGAGTGGCAAAAAGTTTGCTGGAGCATGGAATGAAGGTGGCTATTAGTGGAAGAAATGAACTGGGCGTAAGCGATGCTGTCAAGCTACTGAAGAATGGTGAAAATGTATTGGGTTTAGCTTCCGATGTTGCTTGTTTGGAAGATGAAGAACGCGCCATTGCTTCCATTCTGAAGGCATGGGGACAGCTCGATGTGGTAATAGCCAATGCTGGTATAGGCCATTTTGCATCGGTGGATGAATTGAACAGCAATGATTGGCATGAGATGATAAACACAAATCTGAATGGCGTTTTCCATACCTTAAAAGCCTCGGTGGAGGCATTGAAGAAATCGGAGGGATACTATATGACAGTGGCCAGTTTGGCCGGGACCAATTTTTTTGCCCAGGGTGCGGGATACAATGCCACCAAGTTTGGTGTTGTTGGCTTTACCCAAGCCGCCATGTTGGACCTTAGAAAATACAATATTAAGGCTACTACCATTATGCCAGGTTCCGTCGCTACCCATTTTAACCAAAATGAGCCCTCTGAAAAGGATGCCTGGAAAATTCAACCTGAGGATATTGGGAAATTGGTGGTTGATCTATTGAAGATGCACCCGAGGACGTTGCCCAGTAAGGTAGAAGTGCGTCCAACGCGTCCGGACCTAAAGTGAACCCTCCTTTTTTTCAACAAGGGGTTTTTGCACATCACAGATTTCGAGTATAAGCGTCTTTAGATGATTTTCGAAGGTGGAAAGAACAGAGGGGTCGATAAGTGCATTATTCTGGTCTTTAAAGTACAGAAGCCCCTTACCCAATGTTTTAAACGCGTAAATACCGGCTTGGAGGACATCCTTTTGTTCATTTTTGCTATATAGATAGGCATAGCTCAGCAACTGGAAAGCTTTGCTTTTATCATAATTGGTGAGCAATTCTTCCCACTCCTTGATGGTAACATTTTTTGCCTCCACACGGCCCGTTTTGTAGTCAATTATTCGGGTTGTTCCATTAATTTCATCAATACGGTCCAATGTTCCTTTAAGAACTACCGGAAAATCCAATTCAGGGATGTGCAGTTTCATCTCATATTTTTTCTCAAGGGCAATCAGTTTGATGCTGTTGTTCTTGAGTTGGTCCTCCTCCAGCGCAATGAAGTTTCGCAGATATTTGGCCAAAACGTTATATACCAAAAAATAAGAACCTTTGGAGATATCTAGCCCGGGAAGGACTTTTTGGAAATTGTGCTTCAGTACATCCTCAATGTACAGATTTAGTTTGGTCACTTGTTCAACGGACACGGTCGTTCCCACCAGAGGTGTATATAAATCCTCCAAGCTGTTGTGCAAAATGGTTCCAAAAGTATTGGCCGCCATGTTTTCCTCAACTTCTTCCAGGTCATTGATTCTTAGTATGTTCCTGGTATAAAATTCGATGGGATTTTTTATATAGTTGGTCAAGGAGGTTGGCGAAAATCCCTTTCCGGCGAATGCTTTTATGTCTTCCAAAAGCAAACCGTGCTTTGAAATGTGTAGATCAGGGGATTCCTTCAGTTTTACTGCAGGGGTTGCGATAGTATGCGTCACATAAGGCTCAAGGTTTACATCCGAGAGCAATTGGGCCACCAATCTGCTTTTTTCCCCACCTTCCAAAACATCCGGTTCGGTGTTGTATGTAATGTATATATTCTTAGCCCTTTGAATTAGTCGATAGAAATGATATACAAAAATGGCATCTTTTTCCTTGTAGGTGGGGAGACCATAATCCCGTTTCACATCAAACGGAATAAAGGAACCGCCGGATTTTCCCGATGGGATAATGCCTTCGTTCACCGAGGTAATGATAACCGTGTCAAAATCCAGGTTTCTACTCTCCAGGACCCCCATGATCTGGAGCCCGTTCAAGGGCTCGCCGATAAAATCCAATGTTTCCATGGAAGCCAACTGTTTATAGAGACTCTTCAGGGATTTCATATCCAGTTTGACGTTCCCATCAAGTAGATATTGCCGTAGTTGGTTGAAGAGGGTGAAAAACCGGTATAGTCTTTCCAGCTCCAAAGCGCTTGACTGCTCTTGAAAAATGTACTTCAAGCGGGTGATGAGTTCAATACTGGAGTTGATCCAGCCTATGGGTGAAATCGCCTTTTTTGGAAAAATCTCTGGGACGAGATTATTTTCTTTGGCCAAATATGATAGGTTATCGCCGGAAACATAGACCCAGTTGTTTTGTTTAATGCGCTCAACAAGTTTTTGTGCAAAATCCAGAGCGTGGTTGCTGGAAAGTATTGCGGCGTATGGATTTGAAAGGAACTCCAGAACAGGTTTGTAGAAATAGCCGCGCTCGGACATGGACAAATGAAGCTCCAGGTAGTCATGGAAAAAGGAGAAAAGAACCGTTTTGTCCAAAGGCATCCCCATGGTAATGTTCACGTTGGCAATGTTTGATGGAACTGCTTTTAGCATGGGAGATAACAATGACTCGTCGGAAAGCACAACGGCAGTATTCTCAAGAACTGAAGTAGACTTGGATTGAATATCCTGTAAAAGTGAACCTACGTATTTTGTCTGGGAGATATTTTTGGGGATTCCCGTGATGGAGATTTTTTTAGCCAAGAGAAAGTTGTTTTGGGGTGTAATGCTGGATTTGTTCTTATAGTAGGGCCATTCATTTTGATATTTTCGGATAAAAAGCCCTGCATCATGAATTGGGTCATTGAAAAAATACGAATCAATGTCCCAGTAAATCAGCGCATTTTCAGAATCCAAAAAGTGTTGGATTATTTTTTCCTCTGCAGCACTCAACGCATTGAATCCGACAAAGACAAGCTTTTCGTCTTTTTTGGTATATCTGGATTCTTCCAGCTTTTGCAGCGCCGTTCGTTGAATCAACCCAGGATATCCCTTGCCTTTTTCCATGAGGGCCTTATTGAAATGACCATATATTGACTCGAGATTATTCCATAGTTGCAGATAGTCTTCAACAAGTTTGGTTTTCTGCTTATTTACGGCCCAATGGTCAATTTCTTTTATGGCCGACAAATAGTTAAGGATGTCAGTGGCAGGAATCAGGTGTGAGTCAATCTCATTAAAATCCTGAAGCAATATGTTTCCCCATTTTAAAAAGGAAGGGAAGTCATCTGGTTGAGAAGTGTCGGATTTTTTGTAAGCATTGTGGAGTTCCAGGAGTAAATCTACATTGGAAGTGGGCGACATGCTGGCAATGTCCGCAATAAAATCTTGAATGGACCATATCTCTGGGCTGAAAATGGTTCTACCCAGTTTAGCGGCAATGTACTTTTTTAGAAAGGTTCCTGAGCGTTTGCTAGGGAGGACAAAAGTACAGTTGGCCACATCTATTTTCTTGCTATGTAGATCCTCAACGATGAATTCCAGAAAACTCTCGGCCATATACTAAAAATAAAAAAGGCGCTACAATCGCAGCGCCTTTTTCAAAAGAAATGTTATTTCTTATTATTTAACCAAGTTGATTTCAACTCTTCTGTTTTGTGCTCTACCAGCTCTTGTGTTGTTTGTGGCGATAGGCTTGGCCTCACCATAACCAACTGCTGACAATCTGAACGCATCGATACCCTTGTCGACCAAGAAGTCTTTTACAGAAAGTGCGCGTGCTTCAGAGAGACGTTGATTGTTAGACTCGCTACCTACACTGTCAGTATGTCCTTCTACCGTGAACTTAGCATTAGGATACTCATTCAAGATTTGGATGATGTCAACCATTACTGAAGTAGACTCAGCTTTGATAGTGGCTTTACCAGTGTCGAACAAGATAGTTCTAGCGTAGTCGTTCAACTGCTTCTGAACTTCCTCGGTAACTTCTGGACAACCATTGTTGGCTACAGTACCTGCTACTTGAGGACACTGATCGTCTTTGTCAAGAACGCTGTCTCCATCACTGTCTGGCCATGGGCATCCATTGTTTTCAGCTGGACCAGCTTCGTTAGGACACTCATCATCCTTATCGGCAACACCGTCACCGTCAGCATCAGGGCATCCAGCCAATTCAGCAAGACCTGCTTCGTTTGGACAAGCATCGTCTTTGTCGGCAATACCGTCACCGTCAGCATCAGGACATCCGTTAAGTTCTTTTGAACCAGCTTCGTTTGGACAATCGTCCTTACCATCTTCGATACCATCACCGTCTGAATCAGGACAACCATTGAATGCTTCCAATCCAGCAACTTCTGGACAAGCATCGTCTTTGTCGTAGATTCCGTCACCATCAGTATCAGTACCTCCAAAACGAACGCTGATACCAGCCATGTGCTGGAAGTGTCTTATTAGGTAATCTTCAAAGGCATGCTTGTATTGGGTCTGTAAAGTAAGACCAATATTTTCTGAGAACCAGAAGTTTACACCAACACCTCCGTTGGCAGTTCCGGCACCAATGTTATCTACCCAGGTGTAACCCCCTCCGATTTCCACGAAAGGATCTACAGTGGTATTTTTTAGGAAATTATATTTAATGGTACCATCTATAGCGTAGTGAGAAAGGTCGTCAGCAACGGCATCACCCAATTTCTCAATTCTGTTGATAGAACCTCTGGCCCCTACAGAAAAACCATCTCCAATATATTTGGAAACGCCAACATAGGAAACAGACGGCAAGATATTCCAGTGATCGGAAACGTTGAAGTATTCGTCAAACAATGAAGTACTTGAGAAGGCATTGTTTGGATCGTTAGTTGGATAAGCATCAATCGCATTTATACCAAAACTGATCTGCCATGGATTATTCTCGTCTTGCGCTTGTATGTTGTTAAACCCTACGAAGACAAGGGCAACAACCAATAATTTGCTAAGATGTTTCATGCTCAAAATTTTAAGTTTAAGTGTTTATCAGCAGCAAATGTAAGTTGTTAAGACTTATTAACAAAATCAAACATTCTTTTTTTTTGATGCATTACATAGAACTTTTATAACCGTTAAACGATTTTTAACATTTTACCCACCTTAACAAAGGCCTCTATGGCTTGATCCAAGTGGTGTTTCTCGTGAGCGGCAGAGAGTTGGACACGAATCCTTGCCTTGTCCTTGGGCACTACGGGGTAGAAGAATCCGATGACATAAATTCCCTCCTCAAGCAACATATCCGCCATCTTTTGGGACATTTTGGCGTCGTAAAGCATCACAGGAACAATGGCGGAGTCCCCATCGATGATGTCGAACCCAGCATTTTTCATTCCTTTTTTAAAGTATGCCGTGTTTTGCTCCAGCTTATCCCGAAGGGATGTATCGTTTTGGAGCATTTCAAATACTTTGATGGACGCTCCGACTATGGCCGGTGCCAATGAGTTGGAGAAAAGGTAGGGGCGGGAACGCTGCCTGAGCATTTCAATGATTTCTTTTTTTCCGGTGGTATATCCACCCATGGCCCCGCCAAGTGCCTTGCCCAGTGTGCCCGTTATGATATCAATCCTGTTCATGACGCCCTTTTCTTCCAGGGTACCCCTGCCAGTCTCACCTATGAAACCGGCGGCATGGCATTCATCGATCATAACCATGGCATCGTATTTTTCAGCGAGGGCGCAGATTTTGTCCAACGGGGCCAAGAGCCCATCCATGGAAAACACCCCGTCGGTGACAATGATCTTGAAACGGGCTTGGTCCTGGACACTCTGTTTAAGCTGAGCCTCCAAATCGGCCATGTCGTTGTTCGCGTAGCGGTATCGTTTTGCTTTGCAAAGCCGAACACCATCTATAATGGATGCATGGTTAAGTGAATCCGAGATAATGGCATCCTCTGCGGTAAGCAACGGTTCGAACACCCCTCCATTGGCATCAAAGGCCGCTGCATATAATATGGTATCCTCCGTGCCATAAAAGTCTGCGATCTTTTGCTCCAATTCTTTATGGATATCCTGGGTGCCGCAGATAAAACGTACCGAGGACATCCCAAAGCCGTGGGAGTCCAATGTATCCTTTGCCGCTTGGATCACTTCGGGATGGGATGAAAGCCCCAAATAATTATTGGCGCAGAAATTGATGACCTCTTGGCCCGTTGAAATTTTTATGACCGCTCCTTGTGGGGAGGTAATCACCCTTTCTTTCTTAAAAAGCCCAGCTTCCCTAATGGTTTCCAACTCCTCGGCCAGGTGTTCCTTAATTTTTCCGTACATGGTAGTTCAGTTTAAACAAAAACAGGATTTATTTTTTCGTCAATATAAACAATAATGGCATTTTCTATTTCAAAATCCATTTCCTCTATTACTTCTTTATAATGAATAAGCTGGGCCTTGTGTTTTGGTATGGGACTTCCAGTTTTATAATCTATTATGGTGGCCCGGTTTCTGGAAATGGTTATCCTATCCGGTCGAAGGGAAACGCCGGTTCTGGTGAGGATTTCCCGTTCGTTCAATATTTGGACACCGGCGGAATAGTAGGCTTTTAGGTGGGGGTGGGTTACCACATCGAGAATCTTTTGTTTTATCTCCTCGGCAGAAGCTTGGGGCAGATCTCCGGAGTCCAACATCATTTTTATCACCTTTGGAATATCTTCCAAGGTATGTATCTGGCTCAGCGCAAAATGTATAAGGTTACCTTTTTCTATGGCCTCTAGCCTTTCATCGTCCCATAAGCGCCCGGTTTTTGTTGAAATCGCAAATTCAGAATCTCCTTTGCCCCTTGTTATGTATGTAATGTCCTGTTGAGACGTGGTTGACTTATCAGTTGTACCTAGATTTTGTGGAAATGCACCCAAAGTATAGATGAGATCTGCATTCTTTGGAACATCAACTTGCTGAACATACCATTGGAAAAGGTCAGAATAGGAGGACGCTTCATTAATGGAGGCCAAGGGTTTGGCCTCGTCCGTGAATATATAAAGTCCCATTACTGGCCGGGTTAGAGCCACATACAGCACATTCATGGCATCCAAAATCGACTTCTGCTCCTCATCAATATAGATTTGGGCCGCTTCTTCATCATAGGTCAACATGTCCCTGGTACTGTTGATCAGAAATTCCTCCAATCCCAGATCTATATCCTTATTGCTTGAGGGGGCCCATATCTTTTTCTTCTTTCTTTTATCATCCAAAAGTGTGTTGGCAAATGGGAATATCACAAATGGAAATTCAAGTCCTTTGGCCTTATGGATGGTCATGATGTTCACCGCATCAACACCTTCAGGAGCGGCAATGGACAGGGTCTCCTTTTTTACTTCCCAATAATTTAAAAAGGCATGCACACTGGGACCTTTTCTTTTTTCAATCTCAAGGGCCGTATCCATTAAGGATACAATATGGGCAGGGGCATCGTTGGCAAGCTTGAACTGCACTATGGCATTTTCCAGGATGGTAAGCACTGGATGCCCTTTTAGCGCGCCAATATTGAATCCGTGTTCCGAAGAAAGAAAATCAGCTATTTGGAACAGGTTTTTGGAAATGAATCCATGCCTATCGCTTTTATCTTGGCACAAGTACCTTAATATAAGGTATGCAGCTTCCAGATCCTGTTCGTTCTCAAAAACCCGGAGCACCGCAATTAAAAAAGCCACGTTTTCATTTTTGTTCAACAGTAGCGCATCCGACGAAATGATAGGCACATTGTTCTGGGCAAGGAAATTGGCCAAGAGCACTCCCTTTTTGTTGTCCCTGACCAACACGCAAATATCGGAATGGGTATAATCAGCCGAAACAATATAATTAATTGTGCTCAGAACCTTTTCGCAGTAAACGGCATCTTGGTTCTCCCCATTTTTTTCCAAAAAGGTGAGCTGCACAAAACCTCCAGGCTTATTGTTCGTTTTTTGGTGGGAATCCTTCAGAAATAGATTTCGGTAATCCTCATTTTCCAAAGTGGGCGCCACAGCGGCAAAAAAGGCATTGTTGAACCCCACGATCTCATCCAGACTTCTCCAGTTGGTATCTAGGGAGTGGACGGTGGGTGCCACCACAAAAGGATTGGTTCTGGTATTGATGAGATTTAAAAATTGTTCGGTCCTTCCTCCACGCCAACGGTAAATAGCTTGTTTTACATCGCCAACCAAAAAAAGTGAGCCCCGTTCGCTCCTTTCATTCTCACTTTCCAAGGCATTGCCGATGAGTGGGATCAAATTTTCCCATTGCATCCTCGAGGTGTCCTGGAATTCGTCAACAAAATAATGGCGATATTTTTCTCCCATGCGTTCATAAATAAAGGGCACGGGTTGGTTTTTTATTTCTTTCGAAAGGATGGTGTTAAAGGATGAAATGGGAGTGATATCCCTTTCCAACTCAATATTTTTGATCTCCTTGGCTATTTCGTTCAAAACCGTCATGGGAACGATATTGCCATACATGTTCTTGAGGTAGCTGTGGCGGTATATATATTTTTTGATGGATAGATACGCTGTAAGAATAGTGTTGGACAGGACAGAAACATCCCGGTTGTCATTGGCCTTTAGTATCTTGCCTTCTATCAAGTTGGGCTCAAGGGTTTTGCTGGTATAAAGCTCCCTCGGATTGAATTTTCCCTCCATTATTTTTTGAAAGTGGTTGGGGAGTGTTTTTCTCGGAAAATCCTCAAAATCAAAACCTTGTCCGCGAATCTCTTGTAGAACATTTGCTGCTTCGGCCCTTGCTTTCTGTTCCATCGCATCTATCTGGGACGCCAAATTTTTCTGGATTTCCCGAAAATCATCAATCGATTTGGAACGCAGTGCCTCAACATGGGCCGCATGGTTTTCCTGAAAGAGCAACTTTCCAATTTCCTTTAGATCAAAGGCAATGTTCCAGCTTTTGTCATCATCAATCTTTTCCAGTGAAAAGGCTATTAGTGCCTCTGTCAATTGCTGGTCCGTACCGGTTCGTTCCAACAGCCTTCCCACCGCTTCTTCCAACAGCAGGTCGGTGTCCAGTTCCACCTCAAAATTCTGTGAAAGGTGAAGGTCCCGGGCAAATGTCTTGATGATCTTGTGGTTGAACTTGTCAATGGTGGATATCTCAAAAAAGGAATAATTGTGTAGGATCAGCTTTAGCACGAGGTTTGCCCTTGCCCTCAACTGTTTCTCATCCATTCCGAGCTCCTCACAAAGCTGTAGAAACAAGGGAATCTGGTTTTTTGGTGTTGGATCGTTGCCAAAGGCATGGAGCTGATCCAAGATTCGGGTCTTCATCTCGCTCACGGCCTTGTTGGTAAATGTCATGGCCAAAATCTGCCTAAATCCCGAGGGAGAAGGATGGGAAAGCAATAGCTTGAGATATTGTTTGGCCAGGGCATATGTTTTTCCGGAACCGGCCGAGGCACTGAATATTTTAAAACAAGAATCTTCCAAAAAACTTTTTGATGCAAATTACGGATTCCCGAGCCTAACTTAACATGGATTTAGCGGAATATATGTGTTAAAACCCGTATTTTTACGGGAAGTAAATATTAACAATAAAACAATTGATCATGGCTTTTGAATTACCAAAATTACCTTATGCATACGATGCCCTAGAACCCCATGTTGACGCACGCACCATGGAAATTCACCATACAAAACACCACAACGGATATACCACAAATCTGAATGGGGCCATCGCAGGCACCGCTTTGGAGGGAAAGGATATCATGGAAATTCTATCCAATCTGGATATGTCCAATGCCGCTGTAAGGAACAATGGCGGAGGTTTTTACAACCATTCCCTTTTCTGGGAAGTGATGTCTCCCAATGGAGGGGAAACCCCCGGTGGAGACCTTGGTGATGCCATTAAAGCTTCCTTTGGCTCTTTTGATGGATTTAAAGAAAATTTCAGTAAGGCGGCTGCAACAAGATTTGGGTCGGGTTGGGCCTGGTTGTGCGTGCACAAAGGGGGCAAGCTGGAGATTTGCTCCACCCCTAACCAAGATAATCCCATAATGCCCGGAGTAGGTTGTGGCGGGCATCCCATTTTAGGACTTGATGTTTGGGAGCATGCCTATTACCTAAACTATCAAAACCGGAGACCGGATTATATTTCAGCGTTCTTCAATGTGATCAACTGGGATAAGGTGGCCGACAATTACAAGGCGGGCAGGTAGATATCTGGAATCCAAAAAAAAGAATGGCCGTTCACTATGTTGAACGGCTTTTTTTATTGCAAATGACAACAAAATAGAAAAGGGCGGGGAAGCCCCCACCCTTTTCGTCCCAAATCTTACCATAAACTTAACCTACTTATGCTATGGCGAGACTAAAATACTGGTATTGTGAGAAATAACAAAGGGTTTTGGGTAAATTTTTGATTTTTTGAAAAAAAATGGATTCGGTAGTTCTCCATTAAAATGGATAAATCCTTGGTATTCAAACATAAAGAAGGCGGAGTGATCTCCGCCTTCTTTCCCCAAATCTTACCATGAACTTAACCTACTTATGCTATGGTCCTCCAAATGTAGTGCAGAGGCCCCCTTTTGGAAAAAGCTTTTAGATGAAACCCTTTAATTTCGGATGAAATGCCATTATCGGTACTAACGCTAAATTCTTTAATGGAAATAAATAGTAATGGGTGGCTTGAGGCTAAGGAAAAATAAAAAAGGTGGAATAGCTTCCACCTTTTTTGCCCCAAATCTTACCATGAACTTAACCTACTTATGCTATGGCAACACTAAAGTAGGTTTGCGGATTGCCCAATGTACAAAAACCCGTTAATCTACTCGTTTCATCGATGAACTGCACAGATGGTATTCTTGCCCTTGCGGGTGCCTCAATAGGCTCTTTGGTTCTTGCCTTCGTAAAAGTTGATGAATGCCCTGTTGACTACCCGATTGCCCCCCGGGGTAGGGTAGTTGCCGGTAAAATACCAATCGCCCAAGTTGTTCGGGCATGCCTCATGCAGGCTCTCAATGCTTTGGTAAATGATGTCGACCTCCGCATTAATATCATCTGGACTCAGAATCTCTGCGATTTTTTTGGAAATCTGCTGGGCCGTAAATGGTTCATAAAATTCCTTTACGTAGTTTACCACGTCTTTATCCTTGGAATGTATCTGGGCCACACATTTTTCGTAGATGTTCTTAATTATCTCGGTAGTGCCATGATCTTGGTGTAGGGCTTGGGCCGCCTTGAAGGCAACAAAGTCCTCAAGTTTGGCCATATCTATCCCATAGCAGTCGGGGTACCGTATTTGAGGGGCCGAGGAAACCACTATTATTTTTTTAGGCGACAAGCGATCCAGGATTTTGAGAATGCTCTTTTTTAATGTCGTTCCCCGCACGATGCTGTCATCAATGATCACCAAATTATCGGTTTCTTTTACGGAACCGTACGAGATGTCGTAGACATGGGTAACCAAGTCATCGCGACTGCTATCTTGGGTAATAAAGGTGCGGAGCTTTGCATCCTTTATGGCCACTTTTTCAATGCGGGGCCGAACGTCCAATATTTCATGGAGTTCTTCTCGGGTAATCTTGGGCCCCATGGCCAAAATCTGTTCCTCCTTTCTTTTGTTGAGGTAGTTCTGCGCCTCTTTGACCATACCAAAAAATGAGGTCTCCGCAGTATTGGGAATATAGGAGAAAACGGTATTGACCAAATCGTGGTCTATGGACTTCAAGATCTGGGGAAACAACAACTTCCCCAACATCTTTCGTTCTTGATAGATTTCCTTATCACTTCCGCGTGAGAAGTAAATGCGCTCAAAAGAGCATGCCTTGCGTTCCGTGGGTTTTAGGATCTGCTGCAATTTGGTGGCGCCGTTCTTCTTGATGATAAGGGCGTGTCCAGGATCCAATTCGTGTACAGCTTCATATTTTACGTTGAATACCGTCTGGATTGCGGGCCTTTCGGAGGCTACCACCACAATTTCATCATCTTTATAATAATAGGCTGGGCGTATTCCCGCTGGATCTCTAACAACAAAGGCATCGCCGTGCCCCAACATGCCGCCCATGGTATAGCCACCATCCCAGTTTTTGGAGGCCTTTCTCAGAATTTTTCCAACATTCAGTCGTTCGGCTATCAAAGGTGAGGCCTCCCTTTTGTTATAGCCCTCTTTCTTTATTTGTTTGTATAGCTTGGCCACGGCATCATCCAAAAAATGCCCAATCTTCTCCATTACCGTAATGGTGTCCGCCATTTCCTTGGGATGTTGTCCCAGTTCCACCAGATTGCCAAAAAGCTCGTCAACATTGGTCATGTTAAAGTTTCCGGCAACAATAAGGTTACGGTGCATCCAGTTGTTTTGCCTTAAAAATGGATGAACGCTTTCTATGCTGTTCTTGCCAAAGGTACCATAGCGCACATGGCCCATAAGCAGTTCACCTATATAGGGGATGTTCTTTTTTTGCAACTGCACGTCATCGGCATAGTTGGGATTTTCGGTCATTGCCGTATTGATCCTGGCATTGATTTGATCAAAAATATCCTGTATGGGCTGTGGGTCCGCGGATCGCACACGGCTCATATATCGTTCCCCGGGGCTCATGTCGAGCTTTATACTGGCAAAACCTGCACCATCCTGTCCGCGATTGTGCTGTTTTTCCATCATCAGGTACATTTTGTTCACCCCATAAAAAGCCGTACCATACTTTTCTTTATAGTATTCAAGGGGTTTAAGCAAACGGATCAATGATATCCCGCATTCGTGCTTGATGGCGTCACTCATAACAAAACTAAAATAAAAAGCCCCGACAGTGTCCAGGGCATATTTAGTTCAATTCAATATTGAATTGAGTCAATTCTTTAAACTGCATTAGCCTATTCTCCACCTCATGCCTCTGTAGTTCCAACATTCGTTCAGTGCCAAAACGTTCCACACAGAAGGAGGCGAGGTTCGACCCTTGTATAATGGCGTTCTTCATATTTTCAAAGGAGATGTTCCTTGCTTCCGCTAGATAACCGGAAAACCCACCAGCAAAAGTATCCCCCGCCCCTGTGGGATCGAAAACTTCTTCCAAAGGAAGTGCCGGGGCAAAGAAGATATGTTCTTCATGAAACAATAGCGCACCGTGCTCCCCCTTTTTTATGACCACATACTTGGGCCCCATTTCCTGGATTTTGGCAGCGGCCTTTACCAAGGAATATTCCTGGGTCATTTGACGGGCCTCTGCATCATTGATGGCAATCACATCTATTTTTTGAATCACGGCCATTAACTCATCCCAGGTGTTGTCCATCCAATAGTTCATGGTATCCAAAATGGTCAACTTTGGTCGTTTTTCCATCTGGTTAATTACACTCATCTGGATATTCGGATGCAGATTGCCCAGCATCACCACATCGGCATCCATGAAACCATTTGGGACAATGGGGTTAAAATTGGCCAGGGTGTTCAATTCTGTGACCAAAGTGTCCCTTGAGTTCAGGTCGTTGTGATATTTACCTTTCCAGTAAAAGGTCTTTCCGCCTTTTATGATCTCAATACCAGAAATATCAATGTTCCTATCCTCGAGCAGATCCAAATAGGATTTGGGAAAATCGTCACCGACCACAGACACGATTGCAGACTTTACCTTAAACTGGGAAGCGGCCAATCCGATGAAGGTGGCAGCACCTCCCAAAATTTTCCCCGTTTTTCCAAACGGTGTTTCAATGGCATCAAAAGCAACGCTTCCAACGATCAGCAATTTGCCCATTCACAAAAATTTTGTGCAAATATACGGTTTAGCAATTCCATTTCGCACAACGTGGGGTTCAATTGCAAAAATTTGGGAATTTGCTTGCCGGGAGATTTTATTTTCGTCCAAAATCAGCGGGAATCTCCCCCCACGCCTTGGTCTCCCATTTTACAATGGGGGTGGTGTAGCGATTTTTTTTCAACCAGTCCTCAGCGCGCGCAACAAGTTCAAAAAGTGCTTGGTTTTTAGAATTTTTTTTCAGTTTGGTACCGCACTTGCCCTTTCGCACCCATCCTATCGCGATTCGCGAATCGGAATACAGGACACGATTGCTTTTTTGTTTTTTTAAGAACGCCAAGCCATGCACCAAGGCCAAAAACTCGCCGATGTTGTTGGTGCCCTCCGGAAATGGCCCCTGTTTGAATAGGACCCTTTTTGTTTTGGTATCCACACCCTGGTATTCCATTTTTCCGGGATTTCCACTGGAGGCTGCGTCAACGGCAATGGAATTGTAGTTGGGGTCGCCAATCTTCAGAAGTGCTTCCGGCGACAACTCTTCCTTTCCCTTGGATTTTCCTTTATATTCCAGATAGTTACCGTTGAAGGCCTTTTTTGCCTCGGCAAATGTGGAAAAAGACTTGTATTGGGCTCCCTTGAAACCTTCAATTTGGGCTTTGCAGTCATCCCAAGACTCATAAATTCCAGGCCGTTTGCCCTTCCAGACCACATAGAATTTAGCTTTCTTTGCCATGCTCCAGCACTATTTTTTCGATCACTTTCGGAAAATGCTCATATTCCAGTTGGTGCACTTTTTGGGCAATGTTGCCAACGGTATCGTTGGGAGTTATTGAAGTTTTGGCCTGATGGATGATTGCGCCCTCGTCGTAATTTTTATTGACATAATGGATGGTAATGCCCGTTTCGGATTCGGAATTGTCCTTTACGGCCCTGTGCACATGGTCTCCGTACATCCCCTTTCCTCCATATTTGGGAAGCAGCGCGGGGTGTATGTTTATTATTTTATTGGGAAAGGCCTGGATCAAATGGGAAGGTATTTTCCAAAGGAACCCGGCAAGAACGATAAGATCTGGAGTCAAACCCTTAAGCAACCGAAGCAATACATCCGATCCTGAAAACGCCTTTTTGTTGAAGTAAAGGGCCGGCACCTCCAACCTTGCGCATCGCTCCAATACCTTTGCGTCTTTACGGTTGGTTAGCACAGCGACAATTTCCACTTCCGGATTTGAGCTAAAATGGGTGATGATGTTTTCCGCATTGGACCCACTGCCAGATGCAAGGATGACAATTCGTTTCATGGGAAAGGAAAAGCTTCGTTCTACGACCTAAATTTGTAGGCTAAAGTAATGCTCTCAACCGTATGATGTTTAATTTGAGGCACATTTTAACGACAAATGGTGTATTTAAACCAAAGTTTTATATTTTTGCCAACGATTAAATTTTTAAAACCAAATAATTATGTCAGACATTGCATCAAGAGTAAAGGCAATCATCGTTGATAAACTGGGTGTTGATGAAAATGAAGTTGTTGCTGAGGCAAGCTTTACCAACGATTTAGGGGCGGATTCCTTGGACACTGTTGAGCTTATCATGGAGTTTGAGAAAGAGTTCGATATCCAAATCCCTGATGATCAGGCGGAAAACATTGCAACTGTTGGCCAGGCCATTAGCTATATAGAAGAAGCGAAGTAATTTTATGATAATTTATTAAAGACTATAAATTATCCATGTGATGATGGTCGCATGGATAATTTTTTTTATAAATTAGGTTCAAAAGGGTAAAATTTTAGTTCAATGCAGTTAAAGCGAGTAGTGGTTACCGGTATGGGTGCGCTAACACCCATCGGCAATAATTTGGAAGCTTATTGGGAAGGACTGCGGAGCGGAAAGAGTGGCTCTGCCCCAATTACCTATTTTGATACGGAAAAGTTCAAGACAAAATTCGCCTGCGAGCTCAAGGGATATGACCCCAGTGATTTCTTTGACAGGAAAGAAGCCAGAAAACTTGACAGATTCACCCAATATGCCCTTATATCTTCCGATGAGGCCATTGCCGATTCCGGTTTGGACCTCGACACTGTAGATAAATTCCGCGTAGGTGTTGTTTGGGGAGCTGGAATAGGGGGTCTGGAGACTTTTCAAAATGAAATGATCGGCTATGCCCAGGGAGATGGAACACCAAGGTTCAACCCTTTCTTCATCCCCAAAATGATAGCGGATATAGCCCCAGGCAATATTTCCATCAAGCATGGATTTATGGGACCCAACTACACCACGGTTTCTGCCTGTGCCTCTTCGGCAAACGCATTGATAGATGCTCTCAACTATATTCGATTGGGCCATTGCGACGTGATTGTCACCGGAGGAAGTGAAGCCGCAGTGACCATAGCCGGAATGGGTGGGTTCAATGCCATGCACGCCCTTTCCACAAGAAATGATAGCCCTGAAACAGCATCACGGCCCTTTGATGCAACCCGCGACGGTTTTGTATTGGGAGAAGGTGCCGGTGCCATTATATTGGAAGAATATGAGCACGCCAAGGCCAGGGGAGCAAAAATCTATGCCGAGGTGGCCGGGGGAGGCCTCTCGAGTGATGCTTATCATATGACCGCACCGCATCCGGATGGTATTGGAGTGGTGAAGGTGATGGAGAACTGTCTTGAAAATGCAGGTATGAAACCGGAAGACGTGGATGCGATAAACACACACGGTACGTCGACACCTTTGGGAGATGTGGCCGAGCTTAAGGCCATATCGCAGGTTTTTGGCAAGCATGCCTCCAACATCAATATTAATTCCACAAAATCCATGACCGGGCATTTGCTCGGGGCGGCAGGCGCCATTGAGGCCATAGCCTCCATTTTGGCAATGCACCATAGTATTGTGCCCCCGACCATAAACCATAGCGTGGTGGACAATGAAATAGACCCCACCCTAAATCTTACGCTGAACAAGGCACAGGATCGGGAGGTCAATGTGGCCATGAGCAATACCTTTGGTTTTGGCGGACACAACGCCTGCATACTGTTCAAAAAAATAGGGTAGTTTTGTAGCTATGAAGCTCACCTCAAAAATATTCAATTCCCATCCTAAAAAGGATGGGGATTTTTTTTTGGGGATGAAGAAAATCTTGGGGTTCAGGCCAAAGAATCTTAACATCTACAAAAAGGCCTTTCTGCATCGCTCCGTGAACAAGAAAGATTCCAATGGGAATCCGATGAACTATGAAAGGCTGGAGTTTTTGGGCGATGCCATGCTGGGGACCATAATTTCAAAACATTTGTACAACGAAGTTCCGGAGGGCGATGAGGGATATCTCACCAAAATGCGCTCAAAGGTGGTCAGCCGAAAACATCTTAACGAACTTGGAAAGGATTTAGGCCTGCTGCGTTATGTGGAAAGCCGGATTCCCAAGTCGCATTTTGGAGAGAACATCCATGGCAATGTGTTTGAAGCGTTGATTGGCGCCATCTATCTGGATAGGGGATACAGCTACTGTGAAAAATTCATCAACCAAAGGGTCATAGAGCCCTATGTGGACATAGAACAATTGGAGGGCAAGGTAATCAGTTACAAAAGTTTGCTGATTGAATGGTGCCAAAAGCAGAAAAAGACCTTCAACTATACGGTGTATGAGGATACCGGCAAGGACGAGCTAAAACATTTTGCGGTCAAATTGACCATTGGGGAGCGGTTAATGGCAAAGGCAAGGGCGACTTCCAAGAAAAAGGCCGAGGAAAAGGCTTCCAAAAGAGCTTACTTCGCACTCCAGAACCGAATAGAGAATCAATAGCCCCAAAAAAGCACAGACTCAAACGTTTTCGTAGATTTTATAATGGGTATTGTCCCGCACCAACTGGTGTTTCAAACGGATTAAGACTATATTTACAGTTCGTTTTTAGCACATGTTGACAACGCATAGGATATCGGCGGACCTTTATGATGATGAATTTGGGCTCATTGCCATTCATTCCAGTTTGGCGGATCATGCCATTGCCTACGCGATCAATGGGGATTGTGGCTTACGGCTTAAGCGAATGGCAAATGATTTTCTGGTGGGAGCACAAGTATCATTTTCAATTTTTGATTGGGATGATGAACTGAACGGCAATTATTGGACCCTCGTTTCCAACATATGTGAGGTAGAGGAGGAGATACCATCCGAAGGTTTTTTTGCCAGCGGCACTTCCCTAAAAAAAAGCTATCTGGTAGAAGAGCGCAAAGAAGTTGACTATTTTCTTAAAGTAGAAGTTGCCGATGAATCCCTGATTGATCCATTGATCAGAAAAATCAACAATATTCCCAATGTGGTTACCGCTTATTCCGTTGAGATACAATCCTTAAAATCAAAAAGAAATTTAATCTTTTAACAATGCCAACAAGAAAAAAGACCAAAATAGTAGCAACGCTCGGGCCGGCCACCAGTAAAAAGGAGGTCTTGAAACAAATGATAGAGGCCGGGGTCGATGTTTTCAGGATAAACTTTTCCCATGCCGCCTATGATGATGTGGCCAACCGGATAAAAATGATTCGAGAGCTCAATGAGGAACTGGAGGTAAACACGTCCATATTGGCAGATTTGCAAGGCCCCAAACTCCGTGTAGGGGTAATGGGCGGGGAAGCGGTTGTTTCACCGGGCGACGAGATAACTTTTGTAACAGGAGAGCCCTTCGAGGGAACGGCCCAACGGGTTTACATGAACTATCAGAACTTTCCAAAAGATGTAAAGCCGGGCGAGCGCATATTGCTGGATGATGGAAAACTGATTTTTGAGGTAAAGGCCACCAATGGAGAAAATGAGGTAAAGGCTGTGGTGGTACAGGGAGGGCCCTTGAAATCCAAAAAAGGGGTCAATCTTCCCAATACCAACATTTCACTGCCCGCATTGACCAAAAAGGACATCAAGGATGCCATATTTGCCATTGAACAAGAAGTGGATTGGATCGCACTATCCTTTGTAAGGCACAACCAGGACCTTATCGACCTTCAAAAGCTGATTGAGGAACATTCTGAGCATAAAATCCCCATCATTGCAAAAATTGAGAAGCCTGAGGCGGTCGAAAATATCGATAAAATTGTCGCCTACTGTGATGGATTGATGGTTGCTCGGGGAGATTTGGGTGTGGAGGTACCGGCCCAGGAGGTTCCCCTGATCCAGAAACAGCTGGTCCTACGTGCCAAAAAGGCAAGGATTCCGGTCATCATTGCCACCCAGATGATGGAAACCATGATCACAAGCCTTACCCCTACCCGGGCCGAGGTAAACGATGTGGCCAACTCCGTTATGGACGGGGCCGATGCCGTTATGCTCTCCGGGGAGACTTCGGTGGGCAACTATCCCGTACAGGTCATAGAAAAGATGTGCAGCATTTTATCCAGTGTGGAAGGCTCCTCATTGATCAAGGTGCCACAGACCCCACCCCATATCAGGACCAAAAGGTACATCACCAAGTCGGTGTGCTACCATGCCGCATTAATGGCTAATGAAATTCAGGCAAAGGCCATTTCCACTTTGACAAATAGTGGATACACCGCGTTTCAGATATCTGCTTGGCGACCAAGCGCACATATTTTGGTGTTCACATCCAATAGGAGGATTTTGACGCAACTCAACCTGTTATGGGGGGTAAAGGCCTTTTATTATGACAGGTATGTTTCCACAGATGAAACCATTGAGGACGTGAACCAAATTGCCTGCAAAAAAGGCTTTTTGGACGTAGGGGATATGCTGATCAGCTTAGCGGCAATGCCTATCAAGGAAAAAGGAATGGTGAATACCCTTAGGGTGACCGAAATAGAGACCTGTAGTTTTTAGGCACCGGGGAAGATCAGGCTACCTGCTTTTCAAAAGCTATGAAATTTACAACATTCCCTTGCTTGTCAAAAACTGGTGACCCCTTGATCCAGCATTGGTAGGAAGTACCGTCCTTTCTGTAGTTGGTCAATATTTCCTCAAAAGGCAATAGGCCCTTAATCGCCTCTGCGACCCTTTGGGTGGTTTTTTGGCAAGTATCCCTTCCCTGAAATAGCTTGGGGGTTTTGCCAATTACCTCTTCCGGTCTATATCCATTCATCAATCGCATGTTCTGTGTGGCATACACAATGTTGAGGTGTTTGTCAGTTACCACGACCACATGCTCCTTGTCCATAATCTCGTCCTGAAAGGGGTAATTGTCCCGCCAATTTTCCTTATCGGCCAGGACTTTTAAGTGCTGTGTGTCAAATAAATTTCCGTTGATAATGTTGAAACGCTCCGCAAAAAATTCAATGGAGCCAATGGGATAGGTAGAAAACCTCTTGTCTGCCATGAAACGGTTCACCGCCTCATCATAAAACCGCATCTTTTTCATACCCAATACTATAAAAACCGAAAAACATGGGCAATATATTAACAGTCTTGTTTAAATATTAGCCCCAAACTGATTGAAATGAGGCTGTAAGTATCAACAAATATTGATGACTAAAGCTCAAGAGAATGCAAATTTCCAAGAAATTACAACAAACTATAAAGGTATGAAGCACCAGTTCAACGATGCCAAACTTGGAGCTATTTTGGGGTTCACGGATGACATTGCCAAAGATGAAAATGCGTTCGAGACCACGGCGAACACCATTAAATTTTTATGGAACAAAAACCACAGAGCGGTAACCTTTATGGTAGATGGGGTTAATGTGGAGCTTTTGCCCAACCAAATGGTAACCATCACCAACCTGCACGTGGTTTCTTTTGCCAAGATGGACCTGCCGCTTGCAGCTATACTTTTCAACAAGGAATTTTACTGTGTCTTTGACCATGACAGCGAGGTGTCATGCAACGGAATTTTGTTCTATGGAACCCAGGATCTTCCCATTATCACCATACCTGAGGCCCAATCCATAAAATATGACCTGCTCTATGGGATGTTCATTGAAGAATTTGCCACACCGGACAATATTCAGGGCGATATGCTGCGCATGCTCCTGAAGCGATTGATCATCATGAGTACACGCTTGGCCAGGGAACAGCTAATTGTAAAGTCCTTGGACAATGGGCAAGTCGATATTATAAGAAGGTTTAATTTTTTGGTGGACAAGCACTACAAGACCAAAAGAAAAGTTAGTGACTATGCCGAAATGTTGTTCAAATCGCCCAAGACGCTTTCCAATCTTTTTGCAACCTACAACCAGAAAACACCACAGCAGATAATCATGGAACGGATTGCACTTGAGGCAAAACGACTCATCAACTATACAGACAGGCAAAATCAGGAAATAGCATACGAGCTGGGGTTCAACGACCCTGCGCATTTTAGCAAATTCTTCAAAAAAATGTTTCAGATCAGCCCTACGGAGTATCGAGAAAAGCTGCTTTTGACCGCCTAAGGGAAAGTTGGACAAGCAGTCGGGAAATTGTTCCTAACACCCACCTCTTCATTCACCGCATCTTTGCCTTGTAATTTAAAACGAAGTGAAGATGAACCAAATAGAAAAATCCATTTTTAACCTGATAACGATTTTCAGGATGTCGCCAAAAGCGGCCACAAGCACCTTGATCACACCCAACCATTGTGAACAAAAGTTTCATCACGATTTCTATTGTGATGCCGAAAAACCATTCGTAGCAAAATAATTAATACATAATAACATAATAAATAGAACATGAGCACATTGAACGTACCTAAAAGAGAAGAAGTAAGTACCGGTAACCAGGCAATTTTTGACAACTTGGAAAAAGCGGTGGGGTTTGTCCCAAATTTATATGCCACCTACGCACATTCAGAAAATGCCTTGGCAAATTACCTAAACTTTGCCAACGCCAAAACATCACTGAAAGCCAAGGAGAAAGAAGTAGTGAACTTGGCCGTGAGTGAGGTTAATGGATGTTTGTACTGTTTGTCCGCCCACACGGCAATTGCCAAAATGAACGGCTTCACCGAGGGCCAGATCTTGGAACTAAGGGATGGAAAGGCTTCTTTTGATGCCAAACTTGACGCATTGGCCCGTTTGGCCAAGAACATCACCGAGAATAGGGGAGCAACGGATGCCCCTGTTTTGGAAAACTTCTTCGAAGCTGGATGGACCAAAGAAAATTTGATCGACACCATCCTTCTGGTAGGAGATAAGACCATATCCAACTATATCAACAATACTGCTGATACTCCAATTGACTTTCCGGTTGCCCAGCCATTGGAAACAGTAGAAATTTAAATCAAATCAATTAAAAATCAGAAAGAAAAAATGAGAAAAGTAATTGCAAGTTTAGTTTTTGTTTTCGGCGCCATTTTTATGGCAAATGCCCAAGATTCGATGGACAATATGGCCGTGAAGACCATCCATTTGGAACAGGTTCCAGGGGAATTCACTCAAAAGACACTCACTGTGGCCCCCGGCACCTATGTTTTTGAGATTGCCAACAATGGGGTGGACCACAACGTGGGATTTGTTTTGGTGAAAAAGGGAGAAGATGTGAGCAAACCCGAAAACCACATTCAAACCGCCTATGTTACCGCACCGGTTTCCACCAATGAAAAGCAAACATCAAAGCCTACGGTGTTGACCCAGGGAGAGTATGTATATTTCTGTCCCTTGAACCCGACCAGCACGGACAATACGTTGGTTGTGAAATAAAGGAAATTACAATAGATTATAAGTTAAAAACCCCATCTTTAGATGGGGTTTTATTTTACGGCCGAACCAGCAAAAAGGGATGGCGCTATGCTTTTGGCCAAATAGATGGGCCAATCGTTCTTGAACAAATGGCTCTCCATGATCGCACCCTCAAAAAGAAGATAAAGCCCTCCAGATATTTTCTCGATCTCTGCCTTGGAAACGTTAGAAATGTTCTGGCTTACCACTTCTCCCAAGAACAACAAAAAGGCTTTTTTCTGTTTCTGGAGTACACTCAAGATCCTTGTCTGTTTGGGAGAGAGTTCCCCCAATACCCGCAATCCCCAACCGCCATGAAATGCCTCTGAGCGATACAGCTCCTGTAGATAATCAAAAACGGCCAAAAGTTGGTTCCTGCCGCTTTTCCTACGACCGATATAGTCCCCGAGGTCTTTGATGAAGGTCTCGTGCCTATGTTCCAAATACGCAATGCAAAGGTCTTCCTTGGATTTAAAATGACTGTACAGCGTGGCCTTGGCAATGCCACATTTGTCTATGATCTCGTTGATGCCTGTGGAATTGTATCCCTGGGTATAAAAAAGATTTCCAGCTACTGATATGATATGTTGGTGCAATTCGGGACGTCGCATATATACAAAGTAAACAAGAAATAATGGGTTGAGCAAGAGTACATTAGGTTTAAAAATCAAACTGCAGTTGGACTGATACCATTTCTTCTTTTTCCTGTTCTTTTTTCTTATCCGTATTGAGGTTCGCCAATGAAATGCCCAACAAACGCACCGAGTTTTGAAGTTCGGATTGGTAAAGGAGTTCTTTGGCCGTTTCCAGGATCAGGTCTTTTTGGGAAATGAAGTATGGAAGTGTTTTGCTCCTTGTCTGTAAGGTAAAATCGCTATACTTTATTTTGAGGGTGATGGTTTTACCCGAGATCGTTGATTTTTGAAGCCTTCTTTCAAGCTCGGAGGCAATACTTTCCAATTTTTCCAGCATAAAGACCTCACTGCTCAGGTTTTCGGAGAAAGTGCGCTCCGCACCGACCGATTTGGGGATACGGTGCGGTTTCACCGGACTGCTGTGGATGCCCCGCACCACTTGATAATAATAGCTGCCACTTTTGCCAAAGTTGTCTTCCAGAAACTCCAGGGATTTTCCTTTTAAGTCCTTTCCCATAAAAATGCCGAGCTTGTACATTTTTTCAGCGGTGACCTTACCGACACCATAAAACTTTCTAATGTCCAATGCCTCCAAGAATGGGATGACCGCTTCGGGATTCACCGTTTTCTGCCCGTTGGGCTTGTTGTAATCACTGGCCACCTTGGCAATAAACTTGTTTATGGAAATCCCGGCTGAAGCCGTCAGGCCAGTTTCCTCAAAGATTCTTTGCCTGATTTCCTGGGCCATCAATGTTGCGGATGGATTTCCCTTTTTGTTTTCGGTAACGTCCAAATAGGCCTCATCCAATGAAAGTGGTTCAACCAAATCGGTGTATTCAAAAAAAATGTTTCTAATACGCTTTGAAACCTCAATGTAACGGTCAAATCGGGGCTTTACAAAAATCAGGTCCGGACAATTTCTTTTGGCAATGTACCCGGCCATGGCACTGCGAACCCCAAATTTTCGAGCCTCATAACTCGCCGCGGAAACCACCCCCCGTTTGGAACCACCACCTACGGCAATTGGCTTTCCCTTCAGTTCTGGATTGTCATGTTGCTCCACGGAAGCATAGAAGGCGTCCATATCCACATGGATAATCTTTCTTAAGGGAAAATCGAAGTCCATACTCAAATTTAGGGTATATTTAGTTTGATGGACAATCCTAAAAAGACGGCCATAGTATTGGGAGCGACCGGTTTGGTCGGGGAACTACTGTTGGAACTGCTCCTGCAAGACCAACGCTATCATAAAGTAATCGTGTTTTCTCGGCGGGACTTTCCCGTCCAACATCCAAAACTGGAAAAAATCATTGGGGATTTACTGGATCTCCAGACTTTTTCGGAACGTTTCAAGGCCGATGAGGTCCATTGCTGTGTAGGGACCACCAAGGCCAAGACCCCGGATAGGTCCATGTACAAGAAAATTGATTATGGGATACCCGTCCAGGCTGCGGAGCTGTGCCGCATCAATGGAATACCTACTTTTATTGTGATCTCAGCTATGGGTGCCAACCATGAAAGCTCCATTTTTTATAATAAGGTAAAGGGAGAAATGGAGCGGGAAGTGCTACAGCTTGGAATACGAAAAACCCACATTTTGCAGCCTTCGCTTATCGGAGGGGAGCGCAAAGAGAAGCGACCAGGCGAACTATTCTTCAAAAAGCTCATGAACGCCATTGATTTCTTGATGATAGGGCCGCTTAGGCACTATAAAACCATAGCACCGGAAAGTATTGCAAAAGCTATACTTTGGTTGGCCAACAACCCATATGAAAAGGAACGGATAACTTCAGAACAATTGAAAACATTGGCAGAAAATGGAACATCTTGAAATTGAGCGCAAGTTTTTGGTAGAATCGGATGCCTATAAGGATTTCACCATTTCACACACCCGGATTGTACAGGGATTTCTCAATACACACCCAGAACGGACCGTGCGAGTGCGCATCAAGGGCACTGCGGGGTTCATTGCCGTAAAAGGGGCAAGCAACCATACCGGGACCACCCGATTTGAATGGGAGATTCAAATCAGTGTTGCAGAGGCCACCAACCTAATAGACCTATGCGAAGGCGTTATTCTTGAAAAAATGCGCCATGAGGTACCTGTGGGAGCACATACTTTTGAAGTGGATGAATTTTTGGGAGAGAACAAAGGACTGGTCATTGCCGAGATAGAACTCGGACACGAAGATGAAGTTTTTGAAAGACCCCAATGGCTAGGGGAAGAGGTAACCGGGGATGTGAAGTACTATAACTCCCAGTTGAGCAAAAACCCCTTTAGTGAATGGTAGTTCAAAACCATAGGATACAAGTTGTTCTGAATATGCTCGCCGCACTGTCCGGTGGTATCGCCATCTATTTGGAACTTATTGGGAATGCATCCGGCTATGCACTCTTTAAACCGCTTACCACAATTTTGATATTGTCCCTGCTGTTTTTAACCCCAAAAACCAATAGAACCAACCTTTGGAATATGGTTTTGGCAGCCTTGGTCTTTTGTTTGTTGGGCGATATTCTTCTACTCTGGCCCGCTTATTTCGTTTTCGGATTGGCCTCTTTTTCGGTGGCCCATTTGCTTTTCGCCTCAGTGTTTATCAAATTGGAGAGGTTCCAGTTCCAGGGGATGGCCCTTATAGTTTTTTTTGGAATTGGAACAGGGTTGTTTTTATGGTTAAAGCAGGATTTGGGAGACCTAATGATACCCGTGGCCCTTTATGTGATGGTAATTGTTTTTATGGCATGGCGAGGAGCAAGTCTGTATTTGACCCAAAGAAAAAAGGCTTATGCCTGGATTGGACTTGCGGTCTTGTTGTTTATGTTTTCGGATACGCTCATAGCTATTGACAAGTTTAAAACACAGCTATATTGGTCGGCACCCGTTATATTGGCCACCTATTGGTTCAGCATTGGGCTGATTGCCAATGCTTTTTTAAAACTCATATCCGAAAGGAAACAACGCTGACCGTTTTTAATCCAGTTTTTGGTCCAAAGCGATTATGGTGTTCATAAGCACATTGGCCCCATTGGCCATGTCTTCAGCCGAAGTAAATTCTTTTGGGGAATGGCTTATGCCTCCCTTGCTCGGGACGAAAATCATTCCGGTAGGGGCTATCCTCGCCATATCTTGGGCGTCATGTCCAGCACCACTGGGCATATATTTGAACGATAGGCCAAGTGCTTTTGAAACGATCTCAATCTCCTTTTTTATGTTAGGATCTGTCAGGGCAGGCTCTGCTGTCGTGTCCAAAGAAAAGAATTCAATCTTCACCTCACTTTCCGCGGCAATTTTTTCAGCTTCCGTTTTTATAGCTTGAAAAACATTATCAATAATCTCCGAGGATAGATCACGAATCTCCAAACTAGCGACTACTTTTCCTGGAATTACATTGGGTGCTCCCGGCTCCGCCTTTATACGCCCAACCGTACCTACCTGACTGCCTTCAAAACTGTTGGTGACCTCATTTACGGCAACAATGAATTTGGCGGCGGCCAGTAGAGCGTCCTGTCTGGCATCCATCGGAGTGGTGCCCGCATGGTTGGCAAAGCCTGTGAAGACGACGTCCCACCAATTCAATCCCACAATACCCTCAACAATGCCGATTTCCAATTTTTCTTTCTCCAAAATGCCCCCCTGTTCTATGTGGAGCTCCAAAAAGGCCGCCATACTGCCCTTGGGGCGCACCACCTCTGCAATTCTTGTGGTATCACCTCCAATACGCATAATTCCCTCTCCCATGGAATAACCTGTGGAGTTGACCACTTTTAATGCCGCTTTCCCCAAACTTCCAGACATGGCCCTACTCCCCATGACACCCCCTTCTTCATTGGGAAAAATGATGACTTCTAATGGATGTGCAGTTTCAATTTGATTTTCATTTAGCGTTTCAATCACTTCCAAGGCAGCCATGGAGCCCACACATCCGTCATAATTGCCACCATTGGGCACCCGGTCTATGTGGGAACCGAAGGAAATAGGTTTCTTTGAATTGTCATTTGCCTCTCTGCGACCGATGATGTTCCCGGCAAAATCAATCCGTACGTCCAGACCCAAGTCCTCCATAATCTTGATAACCCACTGTCGAGCAGCAATATCGGCATCGCTGAAGGCTACCCGCTCCGTTTCCCCATTTTCCTGGATGCCAAATTGGGCGAGCTGGAATATGCGATTTTCCAAACGGGTCTGGTCAACTTTTGGCAAGAACTCTTGTGCCAAAACCACATTCAATCCAAAAAATGTGAGCAGTAAGAACATTCGTGTGATCATAGTGCTGGGTATGATTATTGAAGATTTGGAAAGATACGGATTTTGCTTTTTAAGGGATAGGACGAACCAATTCCTTTTTAGAAGGATGATTTGAACTGCTCCAAAAACCGCACATCGTTTTCACTTAAAAGACGGATGTCCGAGATTTGGTGCAACAACAACGCAATACGATCAATGCCCATTCCAAAAGCGAAACCAGAATACACGTCGGGATTAATATTGCAATTTCTAAGCACGTTGGGATCCACCATACCACATCCCATAATTTCGAGCCAACCGGTGCCCTTGGTCATGCGGTAGTCGGTTTCGGTTTCTAGGCCCCAATACACATCCACTTCGGCGCTGGGTTCCGTGAAAGGGAAATAGGAAGGACGAAGACGGATTTTTGATTTTCCGAACATTTCCGAAGTAAAATACTGCAGTGTTTGCTTCAAATCCGCAAAGGAAACATTTTTATCCACATATAGCCCTTCTACCTGATGGAAGAAACAATGTGATCGTGCCGAAACGGCCTCGTTCCGGTAAACCCTTCCAGGAGAAATTGTGCGTATGGGCGGTTTGTTGTTTTCCATGTAGCGTACTTGGACGGATGAGGTGTGGGTCCTCAGCAAAATATCGGGATCGGTCTGGATGAAAAAGGTGTCCTGCATATCCCTCGCTGGATGGTACTCTGGCAGGTTCAATGCGGTGAAGTTATGCCAATCGTCCTCGATTTCAGGCCCTTCGGAAACGTTGAACCCTATTCTGGAAAAAATATCGATAATTTGATTTTTTACAATCGAGATGGGATGCCGTGCCCCAATTTCAATAGGTTCGCCAGGGCGTGTCAGATCCCCATATTTGCCAACGGATTCCGCTTGGTTCTCAAGGTTCGATTTTAACGAATTTACCTTCTCGGTGGCCGCGGTCTTTAGCAGATTGACAACCTGTCCAAATTCCTTTTTCTGGTCGTTGGCAACATTTTTGAATTCGGCGAAGAACTCGTTCAGCAACCCTTTTTTTCCCAAATATTTGATTCGAAAGGCTTCAATCTCATCTTTGGACGTGGATGTAAAGGTTTTGACTTCCTCTAAATGCTTTTTAATGGTCTCAATCATGGTCGGCGCTATTGGCGGACAAATTTAGCAAATTGTCCTTGAATATATAGGTAATCAGGAAATGAACGGCAACTCCACCAAACAAGTGCCAAAGCCAATGTGTACCCATGGGCAAGATATCTTGCTTCAAATCGATGCTTCTAAAGAAGACGGCAACCCCGAAAGTGCTGAAGGATAATAGCACCCAAATCATGTTTTGCCCCCTGGTCCGGATCAGATACCAGACTATTGGGAACAAAATGGTCATTGCGGTGATGACATATCCCAACGAAATGCGAAGGGTAACAGGAATGGGGATCACTCTAAGCAAAAAAGAGATGCCGAACAATACGACAAGAAGCACCAACCGCTTCCACCATTTATGAACCAACTTAACGACAAAATATACAACCAAAGCCATGCACAAAAGCATTATGGGCATCCAATCCAAGCGAAGCCAAAACTCATGGCTCCGGGTGGCGTGGTATACCGTGCCACCGATATAACTTATGCCGATTATAGGGAGCACTGAGGCAAGAAAGAGGTGTTTTTTTGGACTCCTGTACACCTTCAGGCCCCAATAAACCAGTAGCAATAGAAAAATCATATTGCTGTAGGTGTTGAAAGGCTCCACAGGCAATCTTCCCTCCACTGTTTCTAGGTAGATGGGCCCGGAGTCCTCAGGAAATTTTAAAAAAAGAAACAAACCGTTATTTGGGATTAGGGCTTATGCGAATTTTCAACGTGATTTTTTAACCAGTGCAGGCAGGTATCGAAATTCTTGAAAATGTGTTTCTCGGGAATAAGATCTGGAATAATGTCAATACGTTCCATCATATATCGGGGCTGATCAAGAATATCCACCAATAGCACGGTTATATTTTTCTTTATCAGGTCTTGAAGAACATCTTCCATGGCATAAAGCCCCGTTTGATCCATGTATTGCATCCTTCCCAAACGTATGACCACGGTTGATGCCGTGTTGGGAATTTGCTCCGCCAACTGTTGAAACTCATTGGTAGATCCAAAAAACAAAGGCCCTTTTACGTGTTTTATGAATACTTCCTTTTGCAATTCTTTTGGAAAGTCCTTTTCGTCGGCCCATAATTTCTCCCGCTGTAGGGGTCTTACATCCGAGCGTGTGGCGGTGAGGTCCCCCATTTTTTTCATGAACATCAGGGAGGCAAATACAAGGCCGATTCCAACGGCATAGACTAGGTTCCAGATGGAGGAAAGCACCATTACCGATAGCATGATGAGCACCTCAGAACTAAGGGCAATTGGACCCAATTTTATATCCTTGGGAAGGTAGGGAATGGCCTTGAGCCCTTTGTAATCCATGACCCCGATTCCCACGGTAACCAAAATACCGGCCAAAACCGCAGCTGGAATTTGAGAGGCAACCGGCCCCAGTGCCAATAGAATAATCAATAGCAGAACACCTGCGACCATTCCGGAAAGTTTGGTTTTTCCACCCGAATTGATATTCACTACAGTTCGTATGGTGGCTCCTGCACCGGGGATACCACCAAAAATGGCCGCAACACTGTTTCCTATGCCTTGCCCAACCAATTCTTTGTTGGGTTGGTGCTTGGTCTGGGTCATATTGTCCGCAACCACCGATGTCAATAAGGAATCTATGGCGCCAAGCAACGCCAAGGTAAGCGAAGTGAACACGTAGGGGGTGATGGAACTAAGCTTGAATCCCGTTATGATCTCCAAATTTGGCAGGGGAAGTCCCGTTGGGATTTCCTCTATTGGGCGATAATTCAATCCAAAACCATAGGCAACCCCAGAAACAACCAATAATGCGACCAAGGTGCTGGGGATGGCCTTGGTAATTCTTTTGAAACCGTAGATAATCAGAATCGTGGCCAATGCCAACGCCAACTCCAACCAATTTATATTCCTTAATGCCCGGGAGAGCACCTTAAAAGTGCCCACAACGCCTGAAGCTTCCTTAGCGGCCAGGGTTTTTGCCTCTTTTAGCATATCTGCCTCTGTAATCTTGCTGGCTCTTCTAATGGTCTCCTCAAAATCCTCCAAAACCAAAATACCTTCTCCCGCTTCTTCGCGTAGGATGTTCTCAAGGATCTCTTCCTCGGCATCGGCCATAAATTGACCAACGTATTCTTTATCCTCTTTGGGGTAATAACCGACCGCAGGGAGAATTTGTGTGACCAGAATGATCACTCCTATCGCTGTCATAAATCCGGACACCACTGGATAGGGGATATACTTTATATATTTCCCAAGACCAATCAAACCAAGACCAATTTGCATAATACCGGCCAATAGGAATATGGTCAATATCGCAGGCAAGGCTTTATTTATATCCCCATCGTTAATGGCAACAATTCCGGCGATTACGACCATGCTCACCGCCGTCATGGGAGCGGTTGGGCCAGAAATTTGGGTGTTGGTGCCACCAAAAAGGGCAGCAAAGAAACTGATGAAAATAGCACCATAAAGTCCGGCACTGGGGCCTAACCCGGAGCTCACACCAAAGGCCAATGCCAAGGGCAGAGCCACTATTCCCGCAGTAATTCCACCAAAAAGGTCTCCTTGTAAATGTTTGAACATGATTAGGTTCTAGTATCAGGTTAAGATAGCGATTTTAGAAAACCAAAATAGGCCAATAAAGTGTTAAACATTGGCCTATCCTTGGGTTTGTTGGGTAATGGACTACAGAAAATGGACCTTCCCGTCCGCTATGTCATACATGCCTCCTACAATCTGTATTTCTCCATTGTCTTCCATTTCCTTAAGAACAACACTTTGACCCCTTATATTTTCTATGGCCAATTCCACATTTTTTACCGCAACGGCATCAACAAAGGCCAAATTTTTGGAATTTCGCAGCGATTCGTCCTTTGGCTCCTTTGTTTCATAAACTGCTGGTTCTATCTTGTTGATCAACATGGTAAGGTTTCCCAAACGGGCATGATCGCAAGCTCCTTTTACAGCCCCGCACGATGTATGTCCCAGGACCAAGACCAGTTTTGTGCCCGCCAATTTGCAGGCAAACTCCATGCTTCCAAGAATGTCCTGGTTCACAAAGTTACCTGCGATGCGAATACTGAAAATGTCCCCCATGCCCTGATCGAAAATTAGCTCTGAGGAAACCCGGGAATCAATGCAACTTAGCACAGTGGCAAAGGGATATTGTCCATCTTTGGTTTCCTTCACCTGTTGCAACAGGTCTCTGTTGGCCTTTTTGTTTTGTTGAAAACGTTGATTGCCATCTTTCAAGGCTTGTAGGGCCTTTTCCGGTGTCATGGCGGCCTGTGTTTCTTTGGTATGTGCTTTCATTATTCTTCTGTTACGTGTTATTTTTTTGGATTTAGCCTAAAGAATTGGATATAACTTTCGGGATTTTCCACAATGCCTCTTTCGGATATCAACTTGATATCCAAGTTTTTGTTTTTTGCCTTTTCCGAAAAATCATCCAAAATCTCAATGATATCGTTGTCCAGATAACGGGTGTTCCTAACATCCAACTCAAGATAGGAGTTTTCCGGGATACTGTCCAACTCTTTGAGTATGGCTCCTTTGTTAAAGAATGTAACTTCTTCGGCAAGCGTCATTTTTATTTTATGAGCCCCATTACTTTTGTCCTCAATATGCAAAAAATGGGAGTTTTGGTAACTTTTGATGAGAATCACTACAATACCGACACCCAGACCAAGTCCTATACCGATCAAAAGATCGGTGAAAACGATGCCCAAAATTGTTACAATGAAGGGAACAAACTGTTTCCACCCAAGATCATACATGGTTTTGAACAGTTTGGGTTTGGCCAATTTGTATCCCACAATCAAAAGAATGGCAGCCAAAACCGATAAGGGGATCATATTGAGCAACCGCGGTATTAGCAAAACAGAAATCAAAAGAAAGAAGCCATGGATAATGGCCGATGCCTTGGTTCTCCCCCCGGATTGAATGTTCGCAGAACTCCTTACAATCACCTGGGTGACCGGCAAACCGCCCACTAGCCCTGAAATGCTATTGCCAACACCCTGTGCCAGCAACTCCCGATTTGTAGGGGTGGTTCTTTTGTATGGATCTAGTTTATCCGTGGCTTCCACGCACAGCAAGGTTTCCAGACTGGCTACTAGGGCTATGGTGAAGGCAGTTATCCAAATTTCAGACTTTCCAATTACGGCAAAGTTCGGGAAGGTCAGCAGCCCTTTGAGTGAATCGAAGCTCTCCGGTATGGGCACACTGACCAGATGCTCGCTTGAAATGGACCAAGAGGGATTGTCCTTGGTAAAAATAAAATATAGTATGCCGAGCACAACGGCTACCAAAGGCCCCTGCACCAACTGAAATATTTTGGCCTTTTTGCTGAGCACCCTATCCCAGAGAATAAGAATGGACAGGGCGATCACCGCAATAAAAGTTGCACCTGGGCTTATAAAATTAAAGGTGTTGATGATTTCACTAAAGGTATTTTCCCCATCAACCTGGAAAAACGCAAAATCGCCCTCAGGATCGGCATCATAGCCAAAGAAATGGGGAATTTGTTTCAGGATTATGATGATTCCGATTCCCGTGAGCATTCCCTTGATAACCGATGATGGAAAATAGTAGGCAATGACCCCGGCTTTTAAAATACTGAAGACAATCTGAATGATGCCCCCCAGTACCACAGCTACGAGAAAATTTTCAAAACCCCCTAAAGTTCCAATGGCCGTGAGCACAATGGCAGCCAGTCCTGCAGCTGGACCACTGACACCTATTTGGGAACCGCTCAGGGAACCTACCACGATTCCACCAATGATTCCGGCAATAAGGCCTGAGAACAATGGTGCCCCACTGGCCAAGGCAATACCCAAACAGAGGGGCAGAGCCACAAAAAATACCACAATACTTGCGGGCAGGTCATTTTTTAAATACTTGAACATGATGATTAGTTTTGTTCACGCCCATGTTATGGGCGGGAAAGGTTAGCAATTTGTGTTGAGAATTCGAATAGAACTAAACTGCCAACCGCGGGGGAGGAACAAGAATATCAGCTTTGTAATCTGATAGGGACGGTACGTATTCCGTGGGATTTATTTTCCTCTCTTTTGAAAACATGCCATGCGGACCAGTGAAATCGGTAATGAAAAGATTCTTTTCGTCCAACTTCTTTTCCGCTTCCTGCTCATTGCTTTTATCTTCATCCTCGGGGGACAGTATCATCGCCATGGAAAAGTCGCGGTCCAAAAGCACCATGACAGGGGGAGCCAATAGGGAAGATATCAGCAAAAAGGCGATAATAGGAAATGCAATGGCTCTAAGCACGATCTGCGTTTTCGTAAATGTAATAGTAAAGCTATTGTTTTTTGTTAAATAAAGGCTAAAAGTCTTTCAAGAGCTTGAAGTTGTTGCTCATTACCCAGCCTGTCTGTCCATCGGCAATGCTTATTTTGCTCCAATCGCCCAAATTGTCCACCACGTTTACCTTGGTCCCTTCGTGCAGGGTGAAGACAACCTCACTTTGATCATTGGGTTCCGAGGCAATCTTCACCTCCTTGGAATAGATAATGGCGGGGTTGTCGTTTTCAAATTCCTGATGCTGCAAATAGGCCATTAAAACACAGATTGCCCCTAAAATCAAACAGGAAATACTTGCAATGAAGGCTATTCGTTTTTGGTTGGCAATCCGCAGAAAAAAGTAACCTAGATATCCCAAAACAAACAGCATGACAAGGAGCACGGCAAGATAGGCCCATTCATCGAAGGAAAACAGGCTCACCAAATCGTTGTAGAGCCGTGCAAGGTCAGGTTGGGGAATTTCCTCGATGGCATCCAGCCTCATGTTTTGGGCATAGCCCAAATTATTCAGGATTTCACTGTCGTTTGGATTCAACAAAAGGGCTTTTTCATAATAATAAATGCTCGGACCGATATTGTTCAATTTATAGTTACAGTTGCCAAGGTTAAAGTACAGTGCAGCGGAATGCTCACCGTTGTCCAATATTTGCTGATATTGATCCATTGCCTTGGTGTACTCTCCGTTGTTATAGTATTCCGTTGCCCGGTCGAACAGGTCGTTGTTCTGAGGAAAGAGAGGAAAAAACGAAAGCAATCCCATTAGGGTCAATATTGGTTTTATCCGCTTCATAGCTGCTTATCCAAATTAGATATTATCTCACTGGCCTTTTCATAATCGTTCTGCATTTGCACATCAGAAAATGGGCTATACCGGGCCATTTCACAACTTTTCAGCAAATCGATAAAACCATTCACATCCTCCACTTCCACGCGCTTGTCCGTCAAGATCTGGGTAATTTTTTCCTTGCTGAATTCCGAGGTTTCTATTTTTAACTTTGCCTTTAAGTAGTTGTGGAGGCCTTTTTCAAGAGCCACGTAAAATGCCTCTTTGTTTCCGAGTTCCTTTTTTGCCGTGGAAAGATACTTTCGGGCAAGTTTATTGGCCTTTTTTATCTTGTTGCCCATCACATCACTGGCAATTGCCTCCCGTTTCTTAAATGAGAATACGGCAATTGGGATAAGGAGCAATGGGGCAAAGAGCAACATGTAAAAGGTATTGGAACCGAAAAAATGGTCGGTCCCTATTTGGGTCAGATTGGGCTTTATCTTGATAAAATGAAATTGTTTTCCCGTAGGGACCACGAGCTGTTTGCTGGGTGTTCCAACTACGGCGTTGTTGGGGGAGGAGCCTACCGGGCCATCCAAGACCTCGATATTGATCTCTTCTGAATTGAGGGTAACATATTTCTCTGATGCTGGATTAAAATAACTGAAGGAAATGCTTGGAATGGGATATTTCCCCCTAAAAGAAGGCACTATGGTGTAATTGTTTGAGACCGCACCCTCCATACCAGAGGTGTATGTGGTTACCTTTTCCTCATATTCCGGTTCGTACACTTCCAACGCACTGGGCAATTCCGGTTCGGGAAGTTGAAAGAGCTTTAGATTGCCCTTTCCTGAAACCTCCACAATGGCCTGAAGCGATTCCGACGCGTTCAATTGGTTTTTGCTAGCGGTCACGGAGAATTCAAAATCGCCAACGGCCCCTCCAAAATTTAAAGGCTTCCCTGCTTCGGGCAACGGCTTTACGTTTATGGTCCTTCTTCCTGCCGAAACGGTCTTGGTGGTTTGGGTGTAGATACGGCCCCCAAAGAAATCCCTTCGGTTTGTGGGAACATCCACAAAAATTTCCAACGATAAGGGCTCAATTTCCAATTTCCCAGGTTTCTGTGGATATAGTACTACCCTTTTCAGGATAACATAGCGATATGGTTTTCCTTGATAGGTCCCATTTTGGGCGGTGTGCTTGGTCACTGGAATATCTTGGCTCCAAAAGTTGTTGTAGGTCGGGTTGTCCAATGGTCGATAATTGGTGACGCTGATGTTTGGACTCACATAGAGCTTGTAAACCACGGTAACGGCTTCGTTGAGATAGGGATTTCCCTTGGAAACCTCCGCAACCAGATGCAGGTTTTCATCGGCAACATCATCCACGGTTTTTTCTGCGTCGGGTTTGTCGACTGCGGCGGTAACCTCCACGGTTTGTGGAAGTGTTTTGTAGGTTTCACCAGCAATTTCAATGGTGGCTTGCTTTATGGTGAACCTTCCCCTGGCCGTTGGTAATAAAATATAGGAATAAGTTTTGGAAAAACTTCGTTTTCCATTGATCCATGAGGAACTTATGGATTGGGAGGGCCCCATCACGACCTTGAACCCTTCAAAGGCAGGTGGGTTGAAATTATCCCCATCCTTGTTCATGGTAAACTCTACCCTTAACCGCTCGTTGATTCCCAGTTTTTCCCTGCTTAGCTTCATTTCAAAGGAAACCTCTTCTTCCTGTGCATGGGCCAGTGACCCAAAAATTAGGGCTAAACCTAGCGAAAACAGTATTTTACCCTTTACCAACAGCATTACCAGTCCTTTTCGTTCTTGATTTTTTTGCCGCGCACTTTTCGGGCCTCCATTTTTTCCTGCACCTTTTTTTCCTCATTCTGCATGGCCTCTAGCAGGTTTTGTATCTGTTGCTTTGAAAGCTCATTTGGCCTTGGCTGTTGTTTTTGCTCTTCAGGTTGGTCGCCTTCGTTGGGTTTCTTTTGCTCCTCCTTTTTCTTGTCTCCGTCACCTTTTTGGTTTTCTTCTGGCTTGTCCTCTCCATTTTCCCCATCATCTCCCTTGTCCTTGTTCTCATCCTCATTTTGCTCCCCTTCATCCTGTTTTTCATTGTCACCACCTTGATTTTGATCTTGGTTCTGATCTTGTTGATCCTGTTGGTCCTTATTGTCCTCACCACCTTGGTTGTCATCATTCTTTTGCTCGTCCTGTTCTTTTTCGAGCATTTTTTTGGCAAGAGCTAGGTTATAGCGGGTCTCATCGTCGTTGGGATCGTTACGCAGGGCCTCTTTGTAGGCTTCTACCGCTTTTTGGTATTCTTTGTTCTTCATGAACACATTGCCCATATTGTGATAGGCCTTGTGTTTTTCGGGTTTTTCCTCGGCCACTTCGCCTGCTCGTTTGAAACTGCCAAAAGCCTCACCAAAACTTTCACGGTTGTAGTACGCGTTACCAAGATTGTAGGGAGCGGCCGCATTTTGTTTGCTCTTTGAAATGGCCCTTCTATAGGTGGCCTCTGCTGAGGTAAAATCGTTCGCAGTCAATTCCTTGTTGGCCTCCCAGGTAAGGTTTGTAGAGGTTTTAAGCGCTCTTTTGGCCTGCTCTTCGGCAGGATTTTCCTGGGCTTCAACAGCAACTCCAAGAACAAGCATGAACCCAAAAATCAATCGTATCCTATTCATGGCCATTTTCATTAAAAAGATTTAGTTTTTTCAACCATTGGGTTTTCCTGTCCAGGAGAAAGATATCCAAAAATAAAAATAAAAACCCCAGACCGAGAAACCATTGGAATTGGTCCTTGTACTCGGCAAATTGTTTGGCCTCAAACTCTTTCTTGTCCATTTGGTCAAGCTGTTCCTTAATGTATTCCACGGATTTTTCCGTGTTTGTACCATCAATGTATTCACCATTGCCTTCTTTGGCAATTTCCAAAAGGACCGATTCGTTCAGGCGGGTAATCACCACTTCCCCCTGACTGTCTTTTTTCAACTGTTCCACCACACCGTTTCTTTTGATGGGAATTGGCGCACCTTTCGATTTGCCCACTCCTATGGTAAACACCCGGATGCCATTTTGTATGGCGAGTTCCACAGCATCAATGGTAGATCTTTCGGAATGGTCTTCCCCATCGGAGACAATGAACAGGACCCGATTGGTCTGTTCGGCGTCATCATAATAGGTACTTGCCAATTCAATGGCCGCATCAATGGCCGTCCCCTGGGATGAAAGCATGTCGGTGTTCATGCTTTGCAGGAACATTTTGGCGGCACCGTAGTCCGTTGTAATGGGGAGTTGGGGATATGCCTGACCTGCATAGGCAATAATTCCAATACGATCACTGGCAAGTTGGTTGATGATTTCGGAGACCAGTCTTTTGGCTTTTTCCAATCGGTTTGGGGCAATGTCTTCCGCCAACATACTCTTGGACACATCCACGGCAAATACAATGTCGACCCCTTCACGTTTTACCGTTTCCAGCTTGGTGCCAATTTTTGGATTTACCAATCCCATGATCAAGAAGGCCAAACCGGCCAGGAAGAATATCAATTTTAGGGCAGACTTAAAACTGGACTTATCCGGGGCGAGGCGACGCAACAGGCCCGATGTGGCAAATTGACGCTGGGTCTTTCTTTTCCAAACCTGAAGGAACAAAAAGGCCAGGACCATTACCGGAACAATGGCCAAGAGGTAGAAATATATTTTTTCGTCGAATTGGATCATGTCCTAAATAAAACTTTTAAACACCGAATTGCGCAATGCCCATTCAATTAACAACAAAGCCCCTGCCAAAAGAATCAGCGGCCTGAATTTTTCTTCATATTTGTAATACTTGAACTCTTCTATCTCCGTCTTTTCCAACTTGTTGATCTCATCGTAGATTTCTTCCAGCTTTTCATTATCCGTGGCCCTGAAATATTTTCCTCCCGTGGCCTGGGCGATTTCCTTCAAGAGTTCTTCATCAATTTCCACTTGGCGCATGCCGTATCTGAACGTTCCATCCCTATTATATGCTATAGGGGACAGGGCATTGCCATTGGTTCCCAATCCTATGGTATATGTCTTTATTCCGAATTCCACGGCGAGATCGGCAGCTGTTTTTGGTTCGATGAACCCAGAATTGTTCACGCCATCCGTCAGCAAAATGATGACTTTGCTTATGGCTTTGCTTTCCTTAAGGCGGTTCACCGAAGTGGCCAACCCCATTCCAATGGCCGTACCATCTTCCAGTTCTCCATAGGTAATCTCTCGAAGTGCGTTCAATACGATGCTCTTGTCGCTGGTAATAGGGGTCTTGGTATAGCTTTCCCCTGCATAGCCCACCAAACCAATACGGTCGTTTGGGCGTTCTTTTATAAAACTGGCTGCCACTTCCTTGAGCGCCGACAAGCGATTTGGTTTTAGGTCGCGCGCCAGCATACTGGACGAAACGTCTATGGCCATGACAATGTCGATGCCCTTGGTGGTCTTGGTACGGGTGGATATGTCTTCCGTTTGGGGTCGTGCCAGGGCGGTTATTATCAAAGTGAGGGACAGGAGTCGCAGCACAAACAGCAAAGGTCTGAGCTTCGATGTCCAGTCGGAAACATTAAATCCTTTGATACTTGATATTCTTAACGAGGCGACCTCTTTTTTGCGCTTGAAAAAATACCATAGCAAAGCCAATGGAAGCGAAAGTAGCAACCAGAAGAACTGTGGATTTGCGAATTCTATATTTTCAAACATCTACACTTGTGTTTTTACGTCCAAACTGCCCAATATTCGGGTCACGATATCCTCCGCATAGTCATCTCCTTCTTCCCAGGTGATCACCACTTGTTGCACAAAGCCTTTTCCGCCAAAGGTGAGGATGTTATATTTTGCCTTTCCGGAAGAAGTGCTCCGATCATCTTTAAAACTACCCGTTCCGAAGGTCTTTAATCCTAGAACTCCGGATTTTGTCGCGAACTCTTCTTGTTTGGTTATGATGTTCCTTAGGCCCAAACTTTCAAAGGATGCCAAGGTGGAACCAATAACGGCTTCAAAATTGGGGTCACTTTGTTCTTTGTACGTCACCGAACTGGTGGCTACGGAAAAGACACCTACATAACTCCCGTAGGAAAAAGTCTGTAGCTCTTTGATCAGTTCTTCGGTTTCGGGGGGCAATTTCACCTCTTGCCGGACAAGTACATCGGGTGTTTCCAGTTCAATGGGGGGATATCCATAACTGCTGGACACCCATTCCCCTTCCAAAAGGTCTTTTGTGGGATAACCAAATACGGCATCCCTTACCTCCTTAAAACCAAAATAAGCCACCGAAAGGCCACTGCCCAAAAAGAGCACTCCAATAAATATGGCCGCCGCCCAGTAGATTCGTTTGCGTTGCTTTTTTCTGGCAAGCTCTTCCAAATATTCTTCATTCAGCAACAATTCGTCCTCAGTGGGTTCAGGTAGCGCCTCATGTGTTTTGATAACAATATCCTCCACCAGTTTTCTGTCTTGTTCCGCAACGGATATTTCCGGTTTGGATTTGGCGAATTTTACAAGGTCGGCCGTTTGCAATATTTTTTGAAACTGCCTGATGGTTTCATCCTCCAAATTCAATTCCCCACTGTCCTTTAGCATTTCCAGTTTGGTGATCAATTCGGAGGTTGTGCTCTCCATGGCTGAGACATGAACATCCTCTTCCAGATAGGATCGGACAATATCGGTCAACTCGGAGTAGTATTTTTTATACTCATCCTGAATGAGGTACCTGGAGTTTTCCAACTTTTTAAGTTCCAAAAGCGCTCGGTCATACGGGGGCAACAATGCTTCTTTTTCCTCTTCGGTCAGCGGTTTCTTTCTAAGAAAGAACCAATAGACCAGACCTCCAATGATGGCCAAGGCCAACAGCACCCAAAATAGGGTCCACCAAAGTTTGGCATTACTTTTCTGTACTTGCATCAATGGCTTGATGTCGTACATTTTCTGCTTGGTCGTATCCACGGCCACATCAGCCACCTTTATTTGGAACGAATCGGTAAAAAAAGGCTGCTCATTAATGGCTATCCGTTGAGGAGGGATGGTGTAGGCGCCACTATCAAATTGGGTAAGTGCATAAATGCGCTGAAGAATTACCCGGCCCTTGTTTTTTGTGGTATCGATCATTAGGGCCTCAACGGTTTCCAGGGGAGAGAAGGTCTGCCCTTCGGGAAAGTGAACAATGGCGGTGGAATCAGCTTCCACGGTTATCTTATACTGGATCTGTTCACCAATTTTTATGGAAACGGTATCCACTTTGGCAGAAATCCTTGGCCCGCTTTGCCCAATACCAAGTGTGGGAAACATCAAAAAGAAACAAAAAAGGACCACGGTTCCCAGCGACTGGAGACCCAAAACCCTTGATTTTGTTTTCCGCTGTTCCATTACACTCTTCTTTTAAAATATCCCAACAGTTTTTTCACGTAGCTTTCGTCCGTTCGGCAATGGATGACCCCACATCCCGCCTTGGTAAACGATTCTTGGAAATAATTCACCTTGTTCTGATGAAATTGGCCATAGGCCATGCGCACTTTTTTGGATTGTGTGTTCACTAGTTGCAAGGTCCCTGTCTCGGCATCCTCCATTTGCACCATGCCCAGGTTGGGAATGGATTCCTCACGGTGGTCAAAAACTCGAATGCCCGTTACATCATGTTTGTTGCCCACAATTCTTAAGGTGTTGTCATAATCATCGGCAATAAAATCAGACAGGACAAAAACAATGGCCTTTTTCTTCATTACATTGGTCAGGAACTTGAGGGTCTCGGCAATATTGGTCTTGTTGCTCTTTGGGGTGAATTCCAACAGTTCCCTTATTATGCGCAGCACGTGGCTCTTACCCTTTTTTGGTGGAATAAAAAGTTCCACTTCATCAGAAAAGAGAATCAACCCCACTTTATCGTTGTTCTGCATGGCAGAAAAGGCAAGGGTGGCCGAGATTTCCGTGATGATTTCCTTTTTGAATTGGTTTTTGGTGCCAAAGAACTCCGATCCGCTGACATCGACCATCAGCATCATGGTCAGTTCCCGTTCCTCCTCAAATACTTTTACAAAGGGCTCATTGTATCGTGCGGTCACGTTCCAGTCAATACTTCGCACATCATCACCAAATTGATACTGCCGTACCTCACTGAAGGTCATTCCCCGTCCCTTAAAGGCAGAATGGTATTCCCCACCAAAGATGTGATCGGATAGACGCCGGGTCTTTATCTCGATCTTACGTACTTTTTTAAGAAGTTCCTTTGTATCCATTGGGTTCAAACAATCAGGTTTTCAGGTTCAAATAAAGTGGTGGCACTTAGAACGCGAAAGATTGAACCGTTACGGTACTTCAACCTCGTTTACAATCTTGTTGATGATTTCCTCGGAAGTGATGTTTTCCGCTTCGGCCTCATAGGTGATTCCGATTCTGTGCCGCAGCACATCGTGGACCACGGCCCTTACATCTTCGGGAACCACATACCCCCTTCTTTTTATGAATGCGTAGCATTTTGAGGCATTGGCCAGATTGATGCTTCCCCTGGGGGATGCCCCAAAGCTGATGAGCGGTTTAAGGTTCTCCAGATTGTACTTTTCAGGATATCGGGTAGCAAAGACCAGGTCTAGGATATATTTTTCAATTTTCTCATCCATATAGACCTCCCGAACTGCTTGCTGGGCACTCAAAATCTGTTTTATGCTCACTACGGGCTTAATGGCCTCGGTTGCGCCCATAAGGTTTTGGCGGATGATCAGTTGTTCCTCATTGAGTTTGGGGTAGTCTATTACGGTTTTCAGCATAAAACGATCGACCTGTGCCTCGGGAAGCGGGTAGGTGCCTTCCTGCTCCACGGGGTTTTGGGTGGCCATTACCAAAAAGGGAGCATCCAGTTTAAAGGTTTCATCGCCTATGGTCACCTGCTTTTCCTGCATGGCTTCCAAAAGTGCGGATTGGACCTTTGCCGGGGCCCGGTTAATCTCATCCGCAAGCACAAAATTGGCAAAAATAGGCCCCTTTTTTATGGAAAAATCATTTTCCTTCATGTTGTAGATCATTGTTCCCACCACGTCTGCCGGTAGCAGGTCGGGCGTAAACTGTATTCTGCTGAAAGTACCTTTAACGGCTTTTGCCAAGGTATTTATGGCCAAGGTCTTTGCAAGGCCGGGCACGCCCTCCAAAAGAATATGGCCCTGGCCGAGCAATCCGATCAGTAGCCGTTCCACCATGTGTCTCTGGCCTACTATGGCCTTGTTCATCTCAGTAACGAGCAAATCAATAAAAGCACTTTCCTGAGCAATTTTTTCATTCACCGCACTAATATCAATAGTAGTGTTTTCTTCCATCTAAACTTTTATTGTTATGTGTAATTATATATCATATTGATAAGCAGTGCAAAATGAAAATTTATTTAAAATCCATCTGTTAATTAATGGTTAAAAAAAACGGGAAACCCCTAGTTTTATGAAGGTTTTAAGGGTTTAATTTTATACATTCAGCAGATATGGAAGCAAGCAATACTTATTCCAGAATTATTTCTGGATGCATGACGTGGGGAAGTTGGGGCAAAAAACTTTCCACCAGTCAAATGACAGGGGTGATCAACCATTGCCTTGACCTTGGGTTGACCACATTTGACCATGCGGATATTTATGGGGATTATGGTACGGAGGCGGATTTTGGAAAAGCCTTTGCCCAAAGCGGCATTTCTAGATCGGATGTACAATTGATATCCAAATGCGGCATACAAATGACACGTGGAAGGCAAAATCAGCTAAATCATTACCAGTACGACAAAGACTATATTGTTTGGTCCGCCGAGGAGTCTCTGAAAAAGTTGCGTACGGAGTATCTGGATCTACTGCTTTTGCACAGACCAAGCCCATTGATGGAACCTGAAGAGATTGCGGAAGCCGCATTCCAGTTATTGAAAAAGGGAAAAATCAAGAAATTTGGAGTTTCCAATTTCACCCCATCCCAGATCGCTATGCTCGAAAAGGCACTTCCGATTTCCTGCAATCAAGTAGAGTTTTCATTGACCCATGAAGGTCCAATGTACGATGGAACTTTTGATGATTGTATCACCAACAATAGGATGGCGATGGCGTGGAGTCCCTTGGGAAGTTTTTTTCGGGAAACTACCGAACAGACCAAACGAATAAAGAAAGTGATGGACCTTTTAATGGGAAAATATGGTTTGGATGAAAGCCAATTGCTATTGGCATGGATCATAAAACATCCCGCAAATGTCCATCCTGTTATCGGGACCACGGACAAGGAAAGAATAATGTTGGCCGTTAAGGCCGCTGAGGTGGATTTGGAACTTCAAGACTGGTTTGCGCTACTGGAAGCCAGCCAAGGCCATCAAGTACCCTAAATAAAAACAACATGAAGAAGACGGTATTGATAACGGGTGCCACAAGCGGCATTGGCAAAGCGACCGCGACACTTTTTGCTTCTCGGGGATACAATTTGGTGCTATGCGGAAGAAGGTCTGAACGCCTGGATGAGCTACAAAACACGTTGGGCTTGAACACTGGCATTCATACCCTACAATTTGATGTTCGGGACCGAGAAGCGGTTTTTGCAGGGATAAAGGATCTGCCGAAAGAATTTTCCCGTATCGATATATTGATCAACAATGCAGGAAATGCCCATGGCCTGGACCTTATTGACCAAGGCAATCCGGATGATTGGGATGCCATGCTCGACATCAATGTAAAAGGATTGCTTTATGTGTCCAAGGCGGTCTTACCCCAAATGGTTGGGCGAAAATCGGGACACATCATCAATATAGGCTCCACGGCCGGGAAAGAGGTGTATCCGAAAGGGAATGTGTACTGTGCCAGCAAATATGCAGTGGATGCCATAAACCAGGCCATGCGGATTGATCTTAACGCCCACGGAATCCGGGTGGGTGCAGTGAACCCAGGTCTGGTGGAAACGGAGTTCAGTGAAGTTCGATTCAAGGGAGATGCCGACAAGGCGGAAAAAGTGTATCAGGGATACAAACCCCTGAAACCGGAGGATATAGCTGAAATAATCCACTTCGTTGTCACAAGACCTTACCACGTTAACATTGCCGATTTGGTGGTAATGCCAACGGCCCAAGCCAGCAGCACCATTGTGAAGAAGGAGTTATGATCAACAAACGCCTTTTGGTAAAAAACTTACTGGCGCATAATGATGAAAACAGCTTCTACGATAAAAAGCGATTTATTTCCATTGGTGAAAAGGAAGGCAAGGCAAAGTTTCTAAAGCACGTTTGTGCCTTGGCCAACAGTAACCCCAAGAACAATTCCTTTATCGTGATCGGGGTTGAGGACGAGGACAATGAGATTGTGGGGGTAGATTTTTTTGATGACAGCAAGATCCAAAACCTTGTCAATGCCTATTTGGACAATCCACCGCTAATTTCCTATGAAAATATCCCATTTCCGCATTTGCCAGAGGGCAAGGTGGTCGGTTTGGTGACCATACGTTCCAATGGCAGGGTTTGCGCGCTGCGCAAGAACATCTGGAAATATTACGGCGGGGCCGTTTTTTTTAGGGAGGGGAGCATCAGTCTTCCCAAAGCTTATGGGATTGAGTTAAAGGACATCAATTCCCAGATTGTGGCCACCATTGAGCAGCATGCGCGGAACAACATCGAACTTACCCTGGATGCCGTGATCAACTTCATGAACAACAGGCACCCCGACCTAACCAGCGACTATAAAGTTTTTAAAGAACAGTTCGTGGTCTGCTGGGCAGGGATCAAAAAGAAGACCAAGACCAAAATTTATTATTCTCGGGTGGACATTGAACTTATCAACGAGCAGGTCAAGCTTTTTTATTCCGCTTTGGATGAAGTTACCATTTCGTATAACGATGATACTTTTAGCATCCTGGAATTTGTGCAACTGGGCTTGGGATCCCAGCAAAAATATTATCCCTTGGAAAAGGTGATGATCATCTTTTCGGAAAATGGGAAGTACTCCATCAACAGTGAATTGCTGTTTGAGCCGCCCCAGTATGACAAGAAAACGCTGCACCATGTCTTCAATACAAACAATGCGTTGCTTCAAAAGATTGAAAAACAAATCGTGCTCACAGATTCGGAATATGATGACCTTTCCCATTTACCTGCCACTTATCTTATTTGCTATTTGAATGGTTTTGAAGAGGCCAAGGAAAAAATGGATTGGGCCCGACCCCTGTTGAAGCAATATGATAGTGGCATATATCAGTCCCTTAAAGAATCCCAGCGCATACTAAGAAAGGTGAGGTATAGCTAGGATTTTTTCAGCCAGAGCATTTGGTAGGGCAACAACTCAAGCAATCCACTGTTTGCAGCGATTTTTTTACCCGAAACCAGATCTAATGGATCTCCTTTGGTGAAATACCCAAGCTTTTTGATCCAACTGGGTTCTATTACCTGAGGCTTCCCATCAAAGTTGCAAATTACGATAAGCCCTTCGTTGCCCTCGGCTTTTCTTTCAAAAACAAGAATATGGTCGTTCCCGGTGTGGTACAATACCGGAAGGCTTTTGTCTGCAAGAATCGGATTTTCTTTTCGGATGGCAATCAATTTTTTTAGGGTATGGAATATTTTGGATTGGGGAGTTTCCCCAATGCCCAAAGATGCAATGACTGCCCAATCCTGTTTTGGCCGGTTCACCCAACGGCTGTCCTCTTTTTTGGCATCATCATCGAGAAAGGAATAATCGTTGAGCGTTCCAAATTCATCACCCGCATATATCATGGGAATTCCCCCATATGCCAAAATGATGCCATGAAGCAGTATGATCTTGTCCACCGATTTCTCTACCAGAGTATTGTTTTTCTGTTTCAATCCCTTTTCCAGACCCAAAAGTGAGGCAGCGCTTCCAGTGATCCGGCCATCACCTGTTTTGGGATTGTACATGAACATCAGGCCCATGGCAGGGGACCAATCCAAGCGTTGACAGTAATAATCCAACAGAAATTTTCGATGCTGTTGGGGGTCCCAGCCCATTTCCCGGATGAAATGGTCTTCATACCCCAAACCGATATCATCATGGCAACGGATATAGTTGATCCAGGTACAATCGTTGGGCTTTGGGGGTACGTTGGACAGACTTTTGTAGAGCAGGCCCGTTTTTGTGGTGGCAATGGAATTCCAAAGCAAGGCCATTAAAGAAGCATTGTAAGCTATCTCGCATTCATTCCCCTCGGTAGGTCCCTCCCCAAAATATTTGATTATTTGCGTGGGTGCAACAATGGCTTCGGCAAGAAAAATAGTTCCTGGGGCTATCACTTGCAGGCACATGCGAAAGAGGCTGATCAGCGAATGTGCCTCGGGCAGATTTTGTGAAATGGTCCCCATTTTTTTCCAAAGGAAGGCCAAGGCATCAAACCGGACAACGTCCACTCCAAGATTGATCATTTTCGTCAAATTGGCAAGCATTTCCAAAAACACCGTGGGGTTGGTATAATTCAAGTCCCACTGATAACTGTTGAACACCGTCATTACCCATTTTTCCATTTCAGGAATGTAGGTGAAGTTGCCTGGAGAAGTCTCGGGGAACACCTCTGGAAGTGTCTTTTCAAATTCGTTGGGAATGGTATTATCCTCAAACGTGTAATAGTACTGCTGGTATTTTTTGTCGCCCTGCTTGGCTTTTTTGGCCCAAGGGAATTCATCCGAGGTATGGTTCACCACGAAATCCAGCATCAGGTGTATGTGCTCTTCTCGTAGCATGGATGTTAGGTCCAAAAGGTCTTTTTTGGAGCCGTACTTGGGATCCACCTTATCATAGCTGTTCACTGCATAGCCACCATCATTTTCGCCTTTTGGACGAGTGGTAATTGGCATCAAGTGCAAAAAATTGACACCCAACTCCTTGAAATAGGGAATTTTTTTCTGAAGCCCTTTCAGATCTTCATTAAAATTTTCCACATACAATTGCATGCCTACCATCTTTTCGGATAAAAACCAACTGCCTTCCTGCAACCTGGCAAGGTCCAGCCGTTTCAGCTCATCGGGCCGCGTGGCAAACAATTTGGGAAACAAATCAATCAATCTGTTGAAGTCATCCAGGTGAGATTCCTCTGGATAGAGCGAAAAAAATAAATGTTGCAAAAGCCCCAAGTTGGTCGCCAATCGCAGATTGAATAGTGCGGTCGGGTCTTTTTCCTTCAATTTTGATGAAAGCAATCTGTGTATATGTGCCTGGTTCATTTAATCTTGAAGCTGGGATTTGGTAGGAAGCGCATTTATGGCCCCGTAGTTGGTCGTGGTGATGGCTCCTGCCTTGTTCGCTGTGCGCACCATTTTTAAGAAATACTCAAAACCATCAAAAACTTGGCTGAAACTACCAAGATTTCCGATTTGATATAGAAGACAGCCAATAAAAGCATCTCCGGCACCAGTAGTATCCACAGGGGTTACCGGAATACTGGGAACGGTTTCCCGCTGCCCGCCCATACTGACAAAAGTGCCTTCCTTGCCAAGCGTGACCGTGATGATTTTGGTACCCACCTCATGTAAAAAATCGCAGGCTTCGTTGAGGTCCGACTTGCCGGATAGCAATTGGGCTTCCTCGATACTGAACTTACAGAGATGCGATTTTTCAATGAACGGCATGCATTTTTTGATAAACTGTTGTTCATTTCCCTTCCAAAGATCTCTCCTGAAATTGGGGTCGAAGCTGATGAACATGTCTTTGGTCAACGCATCAAAAAGGTATTTGCCATAGGATTTTTCCAAGGCACCACCCAAAAAGGCGGTTGCGGCTCCAAGATGAAGGATATTCCCGGAAAAACCTTTGCGAAGGTTTGGGTCGTACTCCAATTCCCTATCTGCCCCTCGACTGAACACAAAATCCCTTTCACCATCTTCCGCCAAGGAGACAAAGGCCAATGTGGTAAAGGTTTTGGAGCGCTGGGCAAGAGAAATATCCACCCCCTCCTTCCTCAAAGTGTCCAACAAGAACTCGCCAAAAGGGTCGTTGCCGACACAACCGATGAAAAAACCTTTACCACCTAGCTTGGCTATCGCACAGGCCACATTGGCAGGGGCGCCCCCGGCTTTTTTTGTGAAAATGGAAGCCTTAGCTAGGTTGCTACCCTGTTTTTCCGCCACAAAATCAATCAGTAATTCTCCAATACAGAAAACCTTCTTCATTGCCATTGATTAAGAAAAGGTTATCCAATGTAAGGAGAAAATGTATGCTATTCCAAAATTCTGTGTTCAATAATGGTAAAATAGCTATTGGAGGTATCGGGGCACAGCCCTTCCTTTGCTTTTACCTCAAGGGTCATGTTGGCATTAAGACTTTCTGGCTCAAACAAGAAGGCAACATCCATTTTTTCGTTTTTGGAAAACTTCTTATTGACACTTCCTCCTGTTTTGATAACCTCGACCACTTCGACATGGAAAATAAATTCTTTGGACAGACCACATATTTCCTTGCTCTGGTCAGTGGTCTCAAGAATGCTTATTTTGAGTAAAACTTCGTTTGGCCCCAATAGCTGATCTGTTGGAGGAGGGGTTCCTCCATTCTCATTTTTAACAGCTTCCGTAATTGGGTTTTCCGTTGGGGACGTATTATCCTCTTGATTACAGGAATTTCCAAATAGAACAAATAAGACTAAGAGCAGTGGTTTCATAAAACATTCTTTTTCAGATATACGGTAACACGGGCGGATTGGATTATAAAAAGAAGGCGCAATTTATTGCGCCTTCTTTGTCAAACTTATCTCTTAATGATCTTAAAATCTTCCTTGGTGTTTTGACCTCTGATCTTTACAAAGTAGATGCCAGACGGACTGTTGGAAGCGTTCCAGATAATCGGTTCGCTGCTGCTCATCTCACTACTTTCAAAGACCATTTGCCCCAACAGATTGAAAATCTGGGTGGTGACCTTACGATCCTCACTGTTTTTTAGGGCAAAATAGAACTCATTGGTAGAAGGGTTGGGCCATACCGCTGTGATCACATTGGTCTCCACAGTCGCTAAATTTTGGGATTCCTGCTCGCCAAACGCACCGGAAGGGGCAATTTCGGCAGCGGTATCCTGGGTTGAGCCATTGTCCACGGTTCCAAAAATTTGGAAAACCTGATCCTCAGGGCCTGTACCAAAAGCTACGGACCTTGGAGTCCAATCAACCGCACCTATGCCAAAGAGATTCCCTTGATCCCTAAAACTGGATTCGTTGCCGATCAATCCTGCCTGGGTGGACCAGAACCATTGGGTGGCATTCGGCAAAAAGTCAAGATTTACGTATACAGACAACCAATAAGTCCCCCCTTGCAGAACAACTGCCTCTGGAAGATCTAGAATAAGATTGGTCTGGTTGGGTTCCGAGGAAGGAGCTATCGCACCACTATCATAAACGATTGCGCCGGGTGCTCCCGCATTATCATCATAAATAACAATGTTGGCACTGGTCAAGGAAGGACTATTGTTGGCCCCTCCAAAAGCCACAATGCTATTGATGGTCCATTGACTTTCCGCAGGAACAATGAAATCATCGGCAGACTGCGCCAAGGCTCCTCCAAAATCTGGAAACAGTTGGGAAGGACTACTACTTACTATTCCATCATTTTGTTCATAAATGGGCAATTCCGTCAAAGTCACCGTAAAACCTTCCGCCACTTGCTCATTACCTAATGTGGCAATCAAGCCGATTGCTGCCGATCCTTCCGTATCGGGAGCAAAGGAAAGTTGGATTATATCGTCCCTTAATACTGCGGTAACCAAATCTGGATTGGAATTGGTCAACTCTATTGAAATGGACTTCCGCTTGCTCGTGCTTACAAACAGATCTTTAACGTTCACTTCTTTGTCCGGGCTTCCAATGGGCAATAAAAGATCGGGCAATAGATAGGCCACGCTTAAATTTGGCTCGGGAGAAGGGAAAGTAAAGAACTTGGCATTGTAAATTCCATTTCCATGGGCTGCTGCGGCCACAAAACCATCTTTCCGTGTTCTCACCTGGGGCACAACCACATTGCCAACAACAAAAGGTTCCCTGAACCAACGCGTGCGATCACCATTGAGGTAGTAAGAAACGTAAAGTCCGGTGCTGGTACCGACAAAATACAGACTGCTATTTCCATTGACAGCAAACCATCTGACCGAAGGACCATTGCCTGTTCCATCAGTGCTCTCCTCGAGATTTCCGCTGATACTTTCCCAAGTTTCCCCGGCATTCTCGCTCATAAAAAGACTCTTAATGTTATAATTCGAGAATACGGCAAAAACACGGTCGGAATCATTGGGGTCTACGTAGATCTGATTGATGTTACCTGGAGGTAATCCTTTACCGGAAGAAATATCTTCAACACCTTGGTCGTCCAGATTGGCATTTTCAACTTTAAAAATCATACCGGAAGAAGTGCCGTAGTACAATCGGTTGGCCACAGGAAATCTAGAAACATCCAAACCTGTAATTACCGAACCATCTGGTGTGGCGGTTTGCTCTTGCGCTACCCAGTTGACTGTTGCCGGGGCGTTTGAGAAAAGAGGGACCTCATCCAAATTATTGTTCCTCCACATGCGATCACCAGCGGGCATGTACATTATATTGTCATTAAGGGGATCCAAAACAAAAGGGGCCACAAAATCAAAACCACTGGCACCCGCCGGTGTAACCCTGGTAAAGGATATGAATGTTCCTGCATCGTCAAAATTGAAACGATACACATTTCCGAACTGTGCCGAGACATAGCGGGTGAGACCACCATCGGCAATGGCATTGTAAGATCCATCTCCACCAAAGTCCTCTTCCCAAGGATCTTGGCCACTAGTAGAATTGGTAAACCATGTTCCATTGTCCTGAAAACCGGCAACCACATCCTGGCTGTTACCTTCCGGATCTATGGCAATGGCATAGGGTTGAGTCGTAATGTAGCCGTTGTTCAAAGAAGTCCAACTGACCGGTTCGGACGCAATAGTGATATCCTCGGTGACCCGCACCCCCCCATCATTGGCAGAGATGGCCTTATTTGGGTTGGAGGGCAAAAACACCAAATTGTGTTGATCAGGATGGTGGTTGGGATAAACGGCAAAACTATTGCTGAAAATGGTATAGCCACCAATCCAGCTCTCAAAACCTGCCGGAGTGGTAAAGCCTGTAGTGGAACGATAAAGATTTGTGCCGCCCAAAAAGACTAAATCAGGATTGGTAGGATGCACTTTGATCACCATGTTGTAGGCTCCCTGCAAGTTCAGGTTTCCGGCAACGCCGCCAATTGAAGTTGGCAGATTGGCCGTCAAATCCACCCATTGCTCCTCGGGAGTCGTTGCATCAGCTTGGTAACGCCATAAAAAAGCTTCTCCGAGGCTGCTCAAATCATAAGAGAAAAAATAGATTCGATTCTCATCCGAGGGGTCATAGGCCATCACCGTCCTCCCATACGCTGGGAAAATGCCCTCAGGGGTAATGTTGGTCCAGGTACTTCCATCTTGCGAAGTATAAAAACCGGCATTGTCCCCACCAAAAATATCCACGGTGGCATATACAGTGCCGTTAGGGGTGATGAGCACCTCTGTTTGACTGTCGAACCCGCTGGGAAGGACTTCCTCAAAAGACCTTGCGCCATTTTGAGACCTGAACAGGCCATCAAAGGTCGCCGCAAACACATCGCCGGTTTGGGGATGTACCGCCAAACTGTTAATCAGATCAAAAGAAGAAAAGGAAGTGACATCATTGTCCGTGGTGTTTCGCATTTCGAACCAAGTTCTTCCGTTGTTGAACGATTTGTAGATACCCGTACCTTGATAAAACGCACCCGGGGCACTTGCCGAGTTTCCATAGCGTTCTCCAGAAGCATAGTACCAAATATTTTGACGGTTTTTTCTTGGATCCTGGACAATTGAGGTTACACTGGGCCCCTGATTTTTTCTTGTGACCCTGCGCCAAGTTTGCCCGGCATTTGTAGACCGCCAAAGACCCCCGGAGACCCCCCCTGCAAGTATCGTGTTCTCATTTTGCATGTCCAACGCCAATGCCCTCGTTCTGCCGCCAACATTGAAAGGGCCACGGTTTCTAAAATAGAAGTAGCTCTTTTTCTTGGCCTCTGCGCCATAGGATTTGGACATTTGAAGTTGAATGTCCGTTGAATCTATTCTCTCAGAGAATTTGGCCTCCAACAAACGGATGTTCTCAGGAATTTTTTTGGTGAATGGATCTTGGGTCTGCCTAAACTCATAGGCCAACCGGTCAAGGGCCCGATCACCTGGAGCTTTGGGTGCCGCACCTACAGGACCTACTTTGCTATCGTAAATTTTCGATTGCTTGTACAGGTTATGTCCCTTTTGGTGCGAATCGTCATGAGTTCTTTTCAATTCTTGCGCTTGAACCCCGGAAGCGATCAGGGAAAAACAAGCCAAAAAAGAAAACAAGGGTTTAGTGAGTAGAGATTTTTTCATATAGAGGTCGATTAAAATGAATTAGCTAATCAATATAGTAAAAAAACAATGCCAATAGTTTGTTATTCCTACAAAAATCGATGAAATACATGGTTAAGAAAAGCCAAATGAAAATGCTGTATGCAACTTTGGAATTCATTTTAGGAACAGACTGTTTTTTGTTGCGTATAATTGTGAAAAATTCACGATGAGGACCTTAGCTATTGGGGATGTCCATTCGGGTTTGCGGGCACTGGAGCAATTACTGGTTCATGCTGATGTGGACCCCAAAGACCATCTTATTTTTTTAGGGGATTATGTGGACGGATGGAGTACCGCTGTGGAGACCATCGATTTTTTGATCGATCTGAAGAAAACGCACAACTGCACGTTTATTCGTGGCAACCATGATGAGCTTTGCCGTGAATGGCTACTGACTCAAAAGGAGAACCCGCAATGGTTGGCACACGGCGGCACTGCTACAAAAAGCTCCTATATGAATGCAGAAAGAGAGGAGTGGGATTCCCATCTAATTTTTTATTCCGAGCTAAGGAACCATTACTTGGACGACGCCCATAGGCTTTTTGTACATGCAGGGTATACCAATCTCAAAGGAATAGAATTTGAATATTTTGAGCAGTTGTTCTATTGGGACAGAACTTTGTGGGAATTGGCCAATGCCGTAGACCCCAATTTAAAAACCGAGGACAAGAACTTTCCAAAAAGATTGACGCATTACAGTGAGATTTTCATCGGCCATACGCCCATATCAAAAAATGGGCTGGCAACACCACAACGGGGCGCCAATGTATGGAACTTGGATACCGGGGCGGCCTTCAAAGGGTGCCTTACCATGATGGATGTGGACACCAAGGAATTTTGGCAGAGCGATCCTGTCCATACGTTGTATCCCGGAGAAAGGGGACGTAATTAGACCGCTCAGGTCAAAATTTTCCAGCTTTATGGTCATCTTGCCATTTGGCGAGTTCCTTCCATTGTCCCTTATGCGCCATTTTGGCCTGCATGGGCCATGAGGCTGGATCGTGGATTCGATACCGATCTCCTCCAGAATCCAGAACTTCCTGGCATTTATCCGTTGAGATCTCGGAGAGGGCTTTCCAAGTTTTTATTCCAAACTTGTGAAACAAGCCCTCGATCTTGGGACCAATTCCCTCAACAATCTTCAGGTCGTCCTGTTTGATTTTTTTACCAAGGGCGGCCTTGGCCGCTACCGCATCAAATTGGGGCGGTGTTTGCTTGGACACTCGTGAGGACACGGGGGAATCTGCCTTGCTCGTTTTGTCCAACGCATCCATTTTTTTCCGACAGATGTCCAATTCCGTTTTCAGTCTGGCATTGTCCACTTCCAGGGCTTTCAGGTTTTCATTGGAGCCCACTTTTTGTGAAACACTTGACTTTCCCAAATAATAACCCAATAAGGCTGCGATTACACCAATTAATATGGGAATTAACCAGCACCATATAGCAATATTTTCAGTATTCATGATAATTGTTTTAGTTCGGTTCAGAATCATTTTCGATAGGATCTCTTTCTGAAAGTTGAAAGAAAATAGGTCCAAAAAGGACATTGTCCAAGGGTTTCAATTTCCCGTCCAATTTCCCATCCGTTTGGATTTGGTCTACGGAAATTCCATTCATCACAAGATGGTTTTTGACAGAATTGGCCCTTGCAACGCCCAGATTGACAAAATCAGAATTGTTTGTCTCTCCTTTTGCGTACAGCCCGGTAACTTGGACCATTTTGTCAGGATGCGATCCCAAATAGTTTTTTAGGTCTTCAACACCCTTCTTTAACTGATCCGAGAGTGGCATCATAAAAGAGGGCTCAGATGAATTGAAGCTAAAGTTGTCCTCAATGTCCAGCATGTACGAATCATCATTAACGGAAAACGGGTGGAATGGTGACTGAGTTTTTTTAAGCTGGTCTGTTTGCGCTTCAACCACCTTTGAATTTTCTGGTGCGGCGCATGTACTGCAATAGTTTATGTACAGCACTGTTCCAACCACAATGGTCACCAATATTCCCAATAAATAGGATGACTGCTTTTTCATGGGAGGTTGATAGGGATTCCGTTCTCCTAATTTATTAAAAAAATCTTAAAAAAAATTAGATTTAACTTATGGAAAATGAGGTAATTATATGTGCTAGGAACCTATCAGAAAAGGGGCAATACAAAAAAGTGGCCAATACATACCGATCACACATTTTTTGTTACCACTCATACGCTGACCGATACAACCTGTTTTCAATATGCAGAAATTTGCATTAAATATTAGGTAAGAAACCCTATTTCTCCCGACCAAGTTCCGGCATTGGAATAGGGTTTATTCAAATTAAGTTTGAGTTAGTTAAGTTGGTTTTAAAGAGACCGCCGATTCTTTGTTCATCAAGAATGGCGGTCTGTCTTTTTTATAGATCAAACTTAATGCCCTGGGCCAGTGGCAGCTCCGTGGTATAGTTGATGGTGTTGGTTTGCCTACGCATATAAATTTTCCAGGCATCCGAACCGCTTTCACGGCCTCCCCCGGTTTCTTTTTCACCACCAAAGGCACCGCCAATTTCGGCACCCGAGGTTCCAATATTTACGTTGGCAATACCACAATCACTCCCGGCAGCGGACAAAAACCGTTCAGCCTCACTAAGATTATTGGTCATAATGGCGGAGGATAGACCTTGAACCACCCCATTTTGCTGGGCAATGGCGTTTTCAACATCTCCAGTGTACTTCAATACATATAGAATGGGGGCAAATGTTTCCTCCTGAACAATTTCAAAGGAATTTTCAGCCTCCACGATGGCGGGTTTTACATAGCATCCGCTCTCATAGCCCTCACCTTTTAGCACACCACCAGCCACCAAAATATTGCCTCCTTCTTTTTGTGCCTTTTGAAGCGCTTTTTCATACATGTTCACAGCATCGGTGTCGATTAACGGGCCTACATGGTTGTTTTGGTCCAAAGGGTTGCCAATTTTAAGCTGCTTATAAGCATCAACAATGGCATTTTTGACCTGATCATAAATGGATTCATGGATGATCAGTCTTCGGGTTGAGGTACAACGTTGACCCGCTGTACCCACTGCTCCGAAAACAGCACCGATCACGGTCATTTTGATATCAGCATCAGGGGTGACAATTATCGCATTGTTCCCACCAAGTTCCAAGAGGGATTTGCCAAGTCGGGCGGCTACCTTTTGGGCAACGATTTTTCCCATTCTTATGGAACCGGTAGCGGATACCAGCGGAATGCGCTTGTCGTTGGTCATAAGTTCACCCACCTTGTAATCACCGTTGATGAGGCAGGAAATTCCTTCGGGAAGGTTGTTCTTTTTAAGAACATCGGCAATGATGTTTTGGCAGGCAATGCCACAAATGGGAGCTTTTTCGGAAGGTTTCCAAACGCAAACATCGCCACATACCCAAGCCAATGCAGTGTTCCACGACCAAACGGCCACTGGAAAATTAAAGGCCGAGATGATGCCCACTACACCAAGGGGGTGATACTGCTCGTACATTCGGTGACCAGGGCGTTCGGAGTGCATGGTCAATCCGTGCAACTGACGGGAAAGGCCCACTGCAAAATCACATATATCTATCATTTCCTGTACTTCGCCCAAACCTTCCTGGTAGGATTTTCCCATTTCGTAGGAAACCAATTTCCCCAAAGGCTCTTTAAGTTCACGTAGCTTTTCGCCAAATTGTCTGACAATTTCTCCCCTTTGGGGAGCTGGAACCGCACGCCACTCCTTGAAAGCCTCGGTGGCGCTTGTCATCACCTTTTCATAATCCTCTGGGGTTGTTGTGGTAACCTTGGCAATAAGCGCTCCATCAACCGGAGAGTATGACGCTATGGTTTCGCCCGCGCCAAAGAATTTGGAACCGGTGGAAGTTCCCAAGTTGGTTTCTTTTACCCCAAGTTGTTCCAGGGCCTTATTGATACCAAAAGAAGCTGCGATATTTGACATTTATAACTTTTTGAATGTTTATTGTTAAATTTTCGCAAAGCTACGAATATTCCAGAAGAGACTGAGGGGTTTATGCCAAATGATGCAGTAAAAAAAGCAGTATTCCTATCAATGCTGGAAGCGCCTGAACGGTAAAAATTTTCTTGGAAGCGGTAAGGGCACCATAGATGCCGGCCACGGCCACACAGCCAAGGAAGAATAGCGCCACATATACCTGCCAGTGGGCATCCTGGATCAGCAAGGACCAAATGAGTCCAACTGCCAAAAAACCGTTGTAGAGCCCTTGGTTTGCTGCAAGCGTTTTGGTGGGTTCGAACAAATCCTCAGGAAAATTGCGAAACACTTTTTTTGCTTTTGTGGTCCAGGCAAACATCTCCAACCATAAAAAGTATATGTGGAGCAAGGCCACAATCATTACGATAATCTTGGCTAGTAATAGTATCATTCTTTCTTTGCTATAAAACGTTCATCAACAGGCATCACCGTGCCACAATTGTCGCAGGTTCTCAATTCTTCAGAACCATAGAAATGTTCAAAGTGTGCCAAAAAATCCTTTTCAATGTCATGAAGCGTGAAGTAGGCTTCATAAAGTTTGTGGTTGCAGTTGTCACAAAACCAGAGCAATCCATCATCCACATTCATATCGGCTCTTTTCCGCTCCACGACCAAACCGATGGATCCTTTGTGGCGTACAGGAGAATGGGGAACCTTGGCGGGATGCAGGTACATGTCTCCAGGACCCAGCTTCATTGTTTTTTTCTTGCCATCTTCCTGAATATGGACCTCGATGTTTCCCTCCAATTGGTAAAAAAGCTCTTCGGTCTCGTTGTAATGGTAGTCCTTTCTGGCATTGGGTCCTGCAACGACCATTACAATGTAGTCATCGGCATCTTTATAAAGATTTTTATTGCCCACGGGGGGTTTTAGGGAATCGCGATTCTCCTCAATCCACCGATGTAGGTTAAATGGAGCCCTTATTGCCATAAACAAACATTTCAGGAAAGGTAAAAAAAACCTCGGTGGCAACATACAACAAAACAGAAAAAAGGCCAGCTTAAAGAAACTGGCCCTTAAATCTATGCACTGAAACAAACACCTATTCCACCAGGATAAAAATCTGGGTAAAATAGGGCCTGCCGGATTTATCGAGCTGAATGCCCAAGGTGGTATGGGTGTAATTGCCCTCCAAAGCCGCCTTGTGGGAGGGACTGTTCAACCAACCGTCCAACGCCTTCTCGGCCGTGATATAGAAACGGGCCACATTTTCCGAAACGGACTTGGCGTTGGTCTCTTCCGCAATCTTGGAAGCCCTTTCCTCAAAATTGTCGTGGCTCAAACTGTTCTTGGAAATCATGTAATCGTTATGCTCTTGGGCATATTTGTAGGAAGTGGGACTGTTTTCTAGTGGGGAGGCACCAATGGAACTACGATATGCATTAACCAGCCCCAACAAATTTGCTTCCATCTGGGCAGGTTCAATGGCCACTTTTTCATTTTCCGAAAGGGCCTCGGTAAGCTCTTTTTCCTCTTCCTGTGGAGATGAGGTACTGCACATGCTAAACCCCATCAATAAGGCAATCACGAAGAATGCGCCAATCAATCGTTTCATCTTTCAATAGTGTTCGCGGGATTTGTTCTAAAATCCCAAATGTTCTCGTGGCTAATCTAAATTAGAGCTTGGGTTGGTCCATAGAATTTCCACAGGAGGTCACATTCCCACGTTGAACGGCAGCATTGGCACGATTAAGTGCTATTTTGGAGCAGGGGCCGATGCCATTCATCGATGAAAGGACACCTTTCATATAATCTGTTGGTTGATTTCTTCCTGAACTTTGGGCTCTTCCTTCTCAAGAACCATGGAAAAAACAAAAGCTCCGATCTCTTTTACAGGCCCATAAAAGACGGATTCCTTTTTTGTCTCATCATTTATGATGTCGAAAGGGCCCGTCAACCGCTCAAAAAAAATGAGCAAGGCCCCCACGATGATTGCCACTTTAAGCGCTCCGAAAATGCCCCCAGCTATTTTGTTCAACAGTCCCAACATGGCAAAATCAGCAATTTTGGTCAAAAACTTTCCGGCAAAGCCAACTGCAATCACAATAAGGAAAAAGGTAATGAGGAAGGCAGCCACCTTCACATATTGTTCGCCCCAATCAAAGTGCTGTGAAAGATATTCGCCCGTGATATAGGAAAAATGTATGGCACCATAAATACCGGCAATCAATGCGATCAGCGAGGCTATTTCCACAAAAAGGCCATTTCGGAGTCCTTTATATAGACCCCAGACCAATAGGATTCCAATCACAATATCCAAGAAACTCATAACCGTGGTTTTAACAAATATAGGATATTGATTTGTACCTTTGGCTTTCTGAAAACGGCAGATGTCCAGAGACGAAAAACTAAAGGAAAGATGGGAATTGTTGGTCGAAAAATTGTCCAAACAGTTTTCTGACGGCGACCCGTTGGAAATTGATGGGATCATTTATTTGGTAGGGGTACAGGAACTGGGCAATTTCCACAGGAGTTTCAAAAAGGATGAAAAGGTAAACCTGATGCATATTGGCATCTGTCGCCTATTGGAGCCCTATGGGTATTATGACTTTGATTTTTTCGACGAGGATGGTTGGCCCCACTTCAAGATAAAGGAACAATTGCCTCCATTGAAGGCCGGGGAACAGACTGTTTTGATGAAGGAAGCATTGGTGAATTACTTTTTGGAAAAAAAATATATCCTGTAAATGGAATTGACTAAGCCGTATTATGCAGTGATTTTCACAAGCACCCGAACCGAAGGTGATCACGGATATGCTGAAATGGCAGAAAAGATGGTTGACCTTGCCAAACAACAACCTGGCTTTTTGGATGTTGAAAGTGCTCGGGATGGACTGGGAATAACCGTTAGTTATTGGGAAAGTTTACAGGCCATTGCCGAGTGGAAATCACACGTGGATCATCAACTGGCACAGAAAAAAGGAATACTGGATTGGTATTCTTGGTACCGTGTGCGCATTTGCAAGGTGGAACGGGATTACGAATTCAAAAAAAGATAAAGAGATAGTAGATGGAAGAAAACGTAAGATTTTCCAATTTAGATCGGGCAGGCACAATTGCAAAGGCATCAAAAGAGAAGTATGACCTGGTGGTTATTGGAGGTGGAATAACGGGAGGAGGTATTGCATTGGATGCAGCGTCCCGCGGAATGAAGGTGATGCTGCTTGAAAAGGGCGACTTTGCCTCTGGCACCAGCAGCAAATCCACCAAACTCATACATGGTGGGCTCCGCTACCTGAAGCAATTCGATTTTTGGTTGGTCAAGGAAGTGGGCTCGGAAAGGGCCATTGTACACAAATTGGCCCCCCATCTGGTGCTCCCGGAAAAGATGCTGCTGCCACTTATCGAGGGTGGTTCTTATGGAAAATGGCTCACATCCATTGGACTGAAGGTGTACGATATTTTGGCACAGGTAACCGGTGACGACAAGCGGCAAATGCTGGACAAGAAGCAGGCATTGAAGCTGGAACCGATGCTTCCAAAAAAGATATTGAACGGGGCTGGCTATTATGCCGAGTACCGTACCGATGATGCCAGACTCACGATTGAAAACATAAAGACCAGTTTACAATATGGTGCCCATGCCCTCAACTATGCCCGGGTAACCGATTTTGTGTACGAGAATGAAATCGTTGCGGGAGTAAAGGTCAAGGACGAGGTCACTGGAAAAGAATTTAAACTGCGCTCCAAATATGTGATCAGTGCAGCAGGGCCCTGGGTGGATGAACTGAGGACCATAAACAAATCCAAAAAGGGAAAACGGCTCCACTTGACAAAAGGAGTGCATTTGGTTTTTCCAAGGGAGAAACTTCCCGTAAAACAATCGGTGTATTTTGATATTCCCGATGGTAGGATGATGTTTGCCATTCCAAGGGGCAAGGTAACCTATGTTGGGACCACGGATACCAACTACAATCTGGACAAGGACAATGTAACCACCGACATTGCCGATGCCATTTATTTGATTTCCGCCGTGAACAACATGTTTCCAAAGATCAATTTGGAGCTGAATGATGTTGTTTCCTCGTGGGCGGGTCTTAGGCCTTTGATCCATGAAGAGGGCAAGTCGGCATCAGAACTTTCCAGAAAGGATGAGATATTTACCTCAGAATCTGGATTGGTCAGCATTGCTGGCGGAAAACTAACCGGTTATCGAAAAATGGCGGAACGCGTGGTCAACCGGATTGCCAAAGAATTGGAAGAGGACCATGGGCAGCAAGTGAAGGGATGCTCCACCGACAAGATTCCGCTATCTGGAAGTGATTTTAAAAAGTTCAAGCATGTCAAGCAGTACATTTCGGAGATTCATGAACGCCTAAGAAAAGATGGCCTCACGGAATACGACGCTTGGTTTTTGGTGACGACCTATGGCAAACAGACCGAGCAAATACTTGAAAATTATCAAGCGCAGAAAATCGCGGATGTACAGGAAAAGTTGATTCGGGCAGAAGCACAGTTCTGTATACATTATGAAATGGCCCTCGATCCCTTGGATTTCTTCATAAGAAGAACGGGACGGCTTTATTTTGACATCGATAGCGTGAGGGAGTACAAGAATGCAGTCTGTGATGAATTCAAGTCTGCCTATGGCTACACGGAAGAACAGGTAAGGGCATTCATGGAAAAGCTGGAAGAGGAATTGGATACGCATTCCAACTTTTCCTTGGAAAGGGCCTAATCCAATTTTTCGGTCAATTTTGCAAAGACCTTCTTTGGGTTCTTGTTTTTGTACAGAATGCTATATACTGCATTGATAATTGGGGTCTTGGATTTTTTATCCAATTTTTCCATGAGTTGGTGGGCACTTTTGGTCGCATAATACCCTTCCGCGACCATATTCATTTCCATCATGGCGCTTTTTACGGTATATCCCTTGCCGATCATGTTGCCGAACATTCGGTTTCTACTAAAAGTGGAATAGCCCGTCACCAATAAGTCACCCAAATAGGCGGAATTGTTGATGTTTCTCTTCATTTTATAGACCCGGTCTATAAAGCGTTTCATTTCACGGATGGCATTGCTCATCAACACGCTTTGAAAATTATCACCATACCCCAGGCCATGGGCCATACCTGCGGCAATGGCATAAATGTTCTTTAGCATAGCGGCATATTCCGTGCCTATGATATCATCGGAGATCTTGGTTCGGATGTAATCACTTTCAAGGGCTTTTGCCACTAACTTTGCCTTATTTTCATCGGCACAGGCAATGGTCAGGTACGACAATCTTTCCAAGGCTACCTCTTCGGCATGACATGGTCCCGTGATTACCCCAATATTTTCAAAGGGCACCCCATATTTTTCGTGGAAATGTTCTCCAACAATCTTTCCACTTTCCGGCACAATGCCCTTTATAGCCGAGAATATGATCTTGTCCTTAAGGGGCATTGTTAGGCTTTGCAACTCTTTCTCCAAAAATGCGGAGGGTATAGCAAAAATGAGCACATCCGAAGCTTCTATGGTTTTGTTTATGTCATGGCTAAGCACCAATTTTTTCACATCAAACTCCACTGCGCTGATGTAATTGGGATTGTGCCTTTCCTTCATGATATGGCGAATGGCAGACTCGTTTCGCATGTACCAACCCACCGGGGCCAAGTTTTCCGAAAGCATTTTCACCAAGGCTGTGCCCCAGCTTCCTCCACCCAATACGGCAAAACGTAGTTTTTCTTCCATTGCAAATGTTTAGTGGTCAAAGCTAAAAAATATATTTAACCCAACGATACATGCTGATTTCCAGTTGGTTAAAATATTGGCATGATGCTTGAAATGATATGGTTGAACCAAAACCTCGCATTATGAAAATTGGAAAACTACCTTTTAGACTATTGTTTATCGGACTTTTATTGAGCTCGTGCTATGCCGAAGTTATAATCGAAGACGATATAATCATTGAAGAAGAACCTTTTAACAGTGCATTGGCACTGCAGTCTTATGATCTATGGTACGTAGATATCCATGCAACCAGGGGAAATGGGGAAGTGCCGTTTTTGCAGCGGGCCTTTACCATTTCTTTTGATAGGGGTGTGGTGTATGCCAACAACAATTTGGTGGGTATTGGCAAAACTGGCAATGGATTGGGAATCGATGTAGGTTCGTATGCCACGCTTTTTGGTTCCGTGGAAGTGGAACATGATGTGGATGGGCTTTGGTTGCTGGACGTGTTTGTGGTAAATGGCAACACTGTGGAACTGCGGGATCCCCACTCGGGAACTTCCTATATTTTAAGGGGATATCAAAGAAGTACATTTGACTTTGATCTTGTTTTTTACGACAACATCGACTACTTCTTGCAGGAATATGAGGTTTGGGAAAAAACCTTTACCAGCGAGATGGGGACACTGAATGATTTTGACAACGAGAATTATCTTCAGTTTCTTTCCGGTTCGGGTGTTGGCGCATTTAGGTCCTCCGTAGATGCCATGGGCATTCCCTTGGGCGCACTGCAGTGGGATTATGAGGGCAGTTACCAAGTGTTCAATGTGGATGGCGATCCTACACTGAAGACCATAACGTTGGATTATGACTTTTTGGGCAATGATTACTTTGAACTTTACGTTATTGATGATGGTACCATAGAACTCTATCACGTTTCCAGTGGAACCGTATACGAATTTAGAGGAAGAGGTTATCAGCAGTATTTGAAAACGGGTACAACATCATCAAAGAAACGGGTAAAAAGCAACAACCCGATCATGAAAGTGACCCAACAAAGAAATATGTAAGGAACGGTTCATACGTTCGACTACATCAACAAGTTTTTTGGTTGGTTATTTAGTTAAGAATCGCCTCGGGCACTTTCAGCTTGGGGCGGTTCTTTTTTATTGCTGCTGTTTGCTCTTAAAGGCCGAGGGATTTTCACCGCTTATCTTTTTAAAGGTCCTGTTAAAATAGGAGAGGCTTTCAAATCCACATTCATAGCAGGTTTCACCAATGTTCCTCCCAGAGAGTAAAAGCCGTTTTGCTTGGGTTATGCGGTATTGGTTCAGAAAATTGGTAAAGGTGCTCCCGGTTGATTTTTTAAAATATCTGCAAAATGCCTCTTTGCCGAGGTTGACAGCTTGGGCAACTTCCTCCAGATTGATTTTTTGCGAATAATGTTCGTCAATGTAGGAGTAGACCTTTTGCAAACGCAGCTGTTGTTTTTTGGCCCGATCATTTATAATGGGTTTGGGATGAAGCAGTTCAAATTCTTCGCTTTTGGCCAATACTTTTAAAATACGGAGCACCTCCAAAAACTGTTCAAATGCATTCATTTTGTGCAACTGCTTCATTTGCCCCCCAACCGTTTCCTTGGTTTCGCCATAAAAAGCTATCCCATGCTGGGACAATCCCAAAAGCTCATAAACCTCGATCAGCTCCTCAATCTCGTTGAAAACCTTTTCCCTGAACGATGCACTGATGTGAAGCACCTCTTTTCTATATTCCGTTTTTATACCATAATCAAAATTAAGGTGTGGAATATTGGACCCTATCAACACCAGATCACTTTGGGTGAATGTTGATATATGACGGCCCACATGTCGTGTTCCATTGGCACCTTCAATGTAGACCAGTTCAAACTCTGGATGAAAATGCCAAAAGAATAGGTCGTTCAGCTTTGGATTGTGCAAGAGCCGAAAGGAGCTTTTATCATCAGGCTGTATGTTTTCCAGCTGAATTTTCATTTTATTGTTTGATATGTTTTAAAAATAATCAATAAAAGTCAATATAGTTCAAATTATGGTCAATGTTAGGGTAGATGCCCGTCTGGATTACCTTTAGTTTTGGTTCAGGGAAATTTGAATCAATTGAAAAAACAATGATACAGAAGAACATAAAAATGGAAATGGCCAATAAGGCACATGAAGAAATACCTGGCAATCCATCCACCGCTACCAGCAGTAAGATAAAACTGAATGACAGAACAAATGGCAAACCGTTGCGCGTGCTTACAGAGGAAGATTGGAAGTTTTGGATCGAGAACGGATACATTGTGATCAAAAACGCGGTCCCAAAGGAACAAGCCAGGGCCACGGCAGATTTTTTATGGGAATTTGATGAAAAAGACCCCCAGGACCCAGAGACCTGGTATGCACCGCCCCGGGCAGAGATGAAAATGAAGGAATTGACGGGAACCGGAATGGTAGAGGTCTACAACCATCAACATTTATGGAACAACAGACAAGCTCCAAAAGTGTATGATGCCTTTGTGGATATTTGGGGAACGGAAAAATTGTGGGTGACCATTGACAGGGCCAACTTAAACATTCCACAGCGACCCGGCGAAAACAAAAAGGGATTCATCCATTGGGATTACGACCCCGAAACCCGCCCACAGAATGTGCAGGGAGTTTTGGCCTTAGCGGATCAAACGGATGAAAACATGGGAGGATTTCAATGCATCCCTTGGCTTTATAGAAGTTACGATACCTGGAAGCTCACACAACCGGAGAATCGAGATCGTTTTCAACCAGACATAACGGGATTGGAAGATAAAATCGAGAAGGTCAAGATGGAGGCAGGGGACCTTTTGATCTTCAACAGCACTTTGCCCCACGGCATCCGGCCCAATAAATCTGGTAATAAGGTGCGCATAGCACAATATATTTCCATGATGCCCGCCGAAGAGGACAATGAACAACTCAGGGAATGGAGAATCAGTTCATGGAAGCACAGAATAGCTCCTGAAGGGTACGCGTTTCCCGGTGATCCACGAAACTGGGAGCAGAAGAGGTACAATACCGCAAAATTAAGCCCACTTGGCGAGAAGTTGTTGGGCTTAACTAACTGGTAGATCATCAAATCCTCAAAAATCTGGGTTCATTTGGTCGCTCTGACGGAATAGCCCTATTTTTGCCGGCTTCAATCACGAAGCCATGAAAAAATACCTTAATCTTTTTGACTTTTCACAAAAAGTAAATTACCGCACGGAAGTTTTATCGGGGTTGACCGTTGCCCTGGCCTTGGTCCCGGAGGCCATCGCCTTTGCATTGATTGCAGGGCTGTCGCCTTTGACCGGGTTATATGCCGCCTTCGTAATGGGCTTGGTCACTTCAATTTTAGGCGGTAGGCCCGGAATGATCTCTGGTGCCACCGGAGCGGTTGCCGTGGTTATTGTGAGCCTGGCCAGGGACTATGGGGTGGAATATGTTTTTGCCGCGGTTATTCTGGCAGGAATTCTTCAGGTAGCGGCGGGGTTTTTGCGTTTGGGCAAACTGATGCGATTGGTTCCGCATCCGGTTATTTTTGGGTTCGTGAACGGATTGGCCATCATCATTTTCATGTCGCAGTTAGATCAATTCAAAACAGCGGACGGAAGCTGGTTAACTGGAAATACCCTATATATTTTTCTTGGATTGGTCTTTCTGACCATGTTGGTCATTTGGGGGCTTCCCAAGTTGAGTAAACTGGTACCGGCATCCCTGGCGGCCATTCTTTTGGTATTTGCCATTGTATTTTTCCTGAATATCGATACCCGTACCATTGGGGATATCGCTTCCATACAAGGAACGTTTCCCCCTTTTCATATCCCCGATCTGCCCATCACTTTGGAAACACTTAAAATTATTTTTCCCTATTCGGCCATTGTTGCCGGGGTGGGACTCATTGAAAGTTTGCTTACGCTGAACATTGTTGATGAAATCACCGAGACCCGCGGACGTGGAAACAAAGAGGCGGTGGCCCAGGGAACGGCCAATATCCTTTCCGGTTTTTTCTCCGGCATGGGCGGTTGCGCCATGATTGGGCAAAGTTTGATCAACACATCCAACGGGGCTAGGGCAAGATTATCGGGTATTGTCGCTGCAGTGATGCTTTTGGCCTTCATTATGTTTGGGTCCAGTTTAATCGAAAAGGTGCCCATGGCGGCGCTTACCGGTTTGATGATAATGGTGGCCCTGGGAACTTTCGAATGGGCGAGCTTACGGACCTTTAGGCGCATGCCCAAATCCGATGTGCTGGTGATGGTATTGGTGACCCTCGTCACGGTTTTCCTTCACAATTTGGCTTTGGCCGTTTTGGTAGGGGTCATTATTTCCGCATTGGTATTTGCATGGGACAATGCCATTCGAATTCGGGCAAGGAAAAGTGTGGATGCAAACGGAATCAAGCATTACGAAATTTATGGACCGTTGTTTTTTGGAAGCACTACACTTTTTGCCGAAAAGTTTGATGTGCTCAACGACCCCGATGAGGTGGTCATTGATTTTGCCGAAAGCCGTCTCGTTGATATGTCCGCCATTGAAGCCGTCAACAAGATCACTGAAAGATATCGGAAAGCGGGCAAGAAGGTCCATTTAAGGCACTTGAGCAGGGACTGCATTCGGTTGTTGAAAAATGCGGAGGATATTATAGAGGTAAATGTCTTGGAAGATCCAACCTATAAAGTGGTGGTCGACAAGATCTAGCCAGGAGGATAATGCTTGACTAACCACTCAGGCGTATCATTCCCTCAATCTTCCCATAAACACGCTGACATTCGGATTTTTTGGGTTTCCAGTCATTCTTCGCATGAGAACTATTTGACCGGTATGGTACATACAATCCGAAAGCATGCCATTGATCATGTTCCAATAGGGAAATATCGATTCGTTATCCCCATTCTTGAAAATAACCTGGCTCTGTTCAAAATCCTCGGCCTGTTTTCCCCTCATTTTGCCACTTGCCGATTTTATGTTCTCCAAGGTTTTCTTTCGTAGTTCATCAAAAGAAAGTTTTACCGTATTTTCTTCACGTATGTTGGGAGTACCGTCCGCTGCGTTCAAAATCATTTCGGACATACCGTGAATGTGCTCCAAGGTCTGCATACATGTCCTAGCTTCCTCAGCGGGAGTATATTCCAGGTCTTTCTGGGTCAATCCCTCCGTGGCCCAATAATACCGAAATCCAAGCGCATCGATCATTCGGGCCACTACATTGCCAGGACCGTAATCTTCTGGGTAGTCTGGGATTTGATAATAAGGAAGTTTCATATCCTGTGCGTGCGTGTTCAAAATGAAGGTAAGAAAGAAAACAAGACCTATCTTTTTTGGCAAAAACAAATTTTTCATAAGGAAATGATATCAATCAACAATGGGTTTCTTGGCAAGGGTAAATCCTATTTCATTGACTTCCATGAGCGCAGCGGTGCCATACCATTCTTTTAGTTCCATCATCAAACTTCCTGCTTTGATGGCTGGATCGGTTTCGGTCAATTGTTTGGCTTCTTCCAAGGAGGGCACATTGAAGATATAGATGCCCCGCAGATCATCATTTCCGAAGAATGGACCGGCCAATACCAATTTTCCTTCTTGGGCCATTTTTCCAATATTGCGCAAATGGGCCGCCTGTAAGGCATCAGCTTCTTCTTTGGGCAGGGATCTATTGGGACCTCGCTTTAAAAAGGCAAACACGTATTTTTTCATTCCATAATCATCAGCCCCATATTTTTGGGCTTTTTCGGCATTGTATACTATTTCAGTGGAATTTTTGGACTGAGTTTCCTCTTCCGTTACAGATTGGGCCTGTACTGAGGCACAAAGAATCCAAAATAGCACAAAGAAAATTTTTGTCTTCATGGTTAGGTGGTTTACTGTTGTCAAAACCGAAAATAAACCATAAAAATCCTCGTGAATCCAGAGGTTTTGTTAAAAAGAGGGAAGAAGTGTTAAAATTAAAGGCTTGCCGTGTGCTTCCCGGCTTATTCGACACAGCCTTTATAAAAGGCATTGAAGGGATGCACCTCTATATTGAACAGCTCGTTTTGCACAGCAATATCTTCATGCAACAATGCTTCTGCCGACTTCAGGTCGAGTGCCTTGAAGACAATCATGCCAGTATCGCTATAGCGCGCACCCATAACAATGACACTGTCCTTGCGAAGTCTTGAAAGAAAGGCGGAGTGGTCTTTAAAAAATGGTTGCTCACCAGGTTGTTTTTCCATATCCCACAAAGAACCAACGGTGTAAAGGGCAACGAAGTGGGAGGGCCCAACTTCTTGCTCTTGTGCTTGCACAAGCAAAGGGAACAACAGCAGCAAAATGTATTTTTTCATATTAATCCGTTTTTTGAAATTGTAGAATGGACCGCTTATTTCCATCATATAGATAAAGTCTGTTTTTTTCTATTCGATAGGAGACGTTACTGTTCAAAAGGGATAAAAATTTGGTCTCTAACTCAAGATTGGGGCAGGCCATTTTGGTTGCCATGGTTTCGGAGAAACGCAAGTTCTCATTTTCGAGGACAAAGCCACCAGCTATTCTGTTGCATCCGGCCAAGCCTGAAAAGCGATAGGTGTCCAAGTCGAGTTCCAAATAAGGCGATTTTTCTCCTTGAAAGTTTAATGACGAAATTGATTTGCCGTTGATTTCTTTCACTGTCCATATCCCATTCAGGGCCGGATTCACCGCATACGCACCACAACCCTCTAGAATGGTGGTCGTACCAGCACCCATGTCCCTGTACGATATGGTTACCGTGTACGGAGACTTTTTATTGGTTGTGGAATCGAGACATTCTTTTTGCGCAATAATAATATCCATGGCGCGTGCATCGTTTTGTATGCGATACATCTTTAAATTGGAGTTTTCAACGACAATGGGATCTGTGAGGATTTCCGTCATCTTGACCTCGTTGAGACTAAGTTCAAGTTGGTCTTCAAAAAAACTAAGCCCCCACAGGGGTTGTGAGCCGCTTGCCTTAAAGTAATTTTTTTCCAAGGATGATTCTTCTGTTCCGTCAGTTCCATTTTGAGCTGAACTTTCCTCGACTTCGTTGTTTTCCAATGCTTCCTTCGGTTCCTTTTTCTTCTCGGCGCAGGTAGACGCAAAAATGATGGTGCAGATCAAAACCAATATGTTTTTCATGCGGCCTTATTTTGAAGAGGTTCTTTTGCCCCAAATTTCGTAAATGGGAGTTCCCTTGCTGCTCAATCCCGAATGGTGCCAATCACCATCCTTAATTTTGTAATCGAATTCCAAGCTGGCCCCGACCCTGGAATCGTCCCGGGAAAAGAAACCGATATGTTCGGTATATTTTCCATTTTCAGTGGTATATGTGCCACCCCCTGTTCCCATAAACTCTTTGGTCTCGGTATTGTAGGCAATCCACTGGAATTGGGTACCAGATAAAATTTTCATGGTCTTTCTTGGACGTGAAGCATCAACATGCTGCATTTCATCGCCACGCATTCTTCCGGAAATCAGCCAGGCCCCGGCCAAATCTCCAGGCGAGCCGTCATCGATTCTGGTCCAAACCTTATCTTCAATATGTAATTTTCCATCGAAGAATTTGTATTCAACAGCTTCAGTTGAACCGACCAGTTCGGAATCAAATGTCGCAAACTCAAAAGTATAGGTAAGACTGCCATCTTTTGCTTCAAAAGAACCGCCCCAAGTACCGGAGAATTTGCCACTTTCCTTTTCGTAAGAAGCTTCGGAGACAAAACCATCGGAAAAAATGGCCACGTAATGGATATCGGTGCCGACATCGTTCTGCAGTTCGGTCTGCCATGCGCCTTCAAAAGATTGGGACTGCATACCTGAACAGCATAGAAACAGCAACGAGACTATAAACCCTCTAGTTTTCATCAAACTCATCGGAATAAACAATTTTACCATTCAAATCCTTTAAAGATACATAATCTACGGCCCCTTTTCCAGTGAAGGTAAAGATCAATCCCATTATTTTACCCGAGGTTCCCGTAAAAGGAGTCTTTATGGCTAAAACCCCATTCAAAAAGATTTCAAGGGATTGATTCCTGCTGATTATTTTCAATGTTTGCCATTCGTTCATGTTCACCCCCAAGGCCGAAAAGTCATTCTCCGCGCCCATCAAAAATTCATTTCCCACTTTCAGAACAATGTTGCTTTCGCAGCCTTTTTGGATGATGCCAAAAGCAGAGGCATCTTTTTCATCAATCAACACCATTTCCATGTATGGACATGTGAGGCTCCTTGAATCTTCGAACCGCACTTTTGTATCCAATATAAAAGAATCACTTTGAAGTCCACTGAATTCACGGATATTGAAAAATGAAAGTATCAAGTTCTCCCTGGGATTCACACCGGATTCGTGAAGATTGAGATCATCGATCGTAAGCTTTCCGTCGGATATAATTCTTTCTTGGTTTGGATAAATCGGAATCTCTTGAAGCCTTTCGGACTTTGCTGTTGCGAACCAGCCATCCGTTTGCACAAGGATCCGTCTTTTTTTGATGATGCTGTCGTTGGCAATCAATCGAGCCCAGTGAAAGCCTGGGTAATAGTAAATCTGCGAGAATGTATTATTACTTGGATCAATTTTGAACTTGTGAGTCGGGTTCCACGAGCGCTGAATAAAAAAACTATCGGCCTTAACCCCGGCAACATCATAGGAAAAAATAACAGAGTTCGGCACATTGAAAGCCACTGTTTTATCGACCGAGAAAGAAACATTTTCCGGAATCACAAGTTCTTTTTTCTTTTTGGCCCAAGAAAAAATAAAAAATGTCAAAACAGCGATACCTACTGCGGGGATGACAAAAAACATTTTTGAAAAACGTTTTGGCCTCTTTAAGGTTGATGTTGTTTTGGTAAAATGCTTGAGTTGATCTTGTCGAAAAGCATTCCAGGTTTCATAATCAAGTAAGGAGACCAAGGCATCCAAGGTGCTGATATGGGGCATTTTGTTGAAATCATTTTTCCAGAGCCGTTTCATGGTTGAAATACTGATCCGTATGCCAGCTTTTTCTTCCATAAGATCTATCAGGTATTGCAAATCGCGCTGGCTCAGGCTTACTGAGGAAGAAGCCTTATCTGGAAAATGGAGGGCAACAATTTTGTTGATGCAATTGATTATAGAGTCTCTTTCATTGGATGTCATGGGCACAATTTATAAAATGGATGCGACTTGGATTATAAATAAACGGGTTTTGATGGTTTGTTACTGTGAGATTCACTGGAATTTTGAAAAAAACGAAAACATGAACAAAAAATGTATTAAACAAGGCATGGGATTTTTTGCTATGCTGACATTTATTTCAAGTCAAATGATAATGGGTCAAACCATCCCTTTGACAGAGGAAAACTGGAAAATCATAGACAATGAGAACAATCAGCCCCTTGATTTTCATACAGTAAATTACAAGGGTATGGAAGCACTACGTTTGGGAAGGCATAAAATAGCAAAGTTTGAAGGCAAAACCTTTAAAAACTTTGTATTGGAAATGTATATTGCCGGAAAGGCAATGCCAGGGGTGGGATTTCGAGCGAAAGATCTATGGGATTATGAGTTTTTCTATTGTAGGGTTTTTTCTGGAGGAAAAGAAGATGCGCTGCAATATGTTCCCGTATTCAATGGGGCAATGCCCTGGCAACTTTACAATGCACCCGTTTATGAAACCGAAGCAACGTTTAAGCCGGAAGAATGGTTCCACTTGAAAATGGAAGTTCATGGGAATAACATGAGGGTTTTTATTGGTGGGGACGATAAGCCGGAAATGGAAGTAGAACTTTTGCAGCATAAAACGGAAGAAGGGGCCATATTTCTTAAAACAAGCTTTGCGGAGGCCTACTTTGCGAACATCAAGATACAGGAATTGGAAAATCCTTTTTCGATAAAAAAGATAGAAAATAAGAACACCTATTTATCGAATTGGGAAATCTCCGAGCAATTGGAAGGGAACATATATTCCCAAAGACAATACTATCAATGGATGGATAATGCTAAAAAAGAGCATACTTGGAAGAACATTAAAGCTGATGGGAATGGAATAGTGAATTTGGCTCAATATTTTGATCATCCCAAGGAATCGGTTTTCGCCAGAACCAATATTGTTTCCGAAGTGGATAAAAATGTAACATTGGCCTTCGACTACACTCAGGTATTATTGATCGCCATAAATAATCAACCTATGTTTTTTGGTCGGGAGCTTGACATGCATAATTTTATGAGGATTGTGGATGGAGAGGAAAAAATACAGTTGCCTCTACAAAAAGGGAACAACGAACTGGTGTTTTGGATTCGATCGGATGATGAGTGGCAAGAGAATAACCCACATTATCTGGGAAGGAAACAAGCCATGAATTGGGGTTTTGTCGCAAGATTGGAGTAGAAAAAATCTACAATAAAAAGAAGCCTTTGCTTCCTGCTGGGAACAAAGGCTATTTTTTTAAGATAATTATAAAGTTCTCAGATACTCCGCCAAATCCCTGGCCTGCTCTTCGGTCAGGTTTTGGTTGAGCATTATGGCATTGTTATACTCCTTGAGCAAAGCTTTGGCAATTGGATCTTCCTTCAACATGCCATCGGGATTCAAGATCATGTTCATGACCCACTCCGGGCTTCTTCTCTCATAGACCCCTTTCATTGCTGGCCCGATCATTCGCTGGTCCACCATGTGACAGGCTACACAGATTGCATTGAAGGTAGCCTCTCCCCGCGCGGCCATTTCCGCATTAATTTCTTCTGGAAAATCCAAATTTTTGATTGGGCCAACACCCCTGTTGTCCAAATCTACCGGCACACCTTCGCTGGCCTGTGCACCTTTTTCCTCGGTCTTGGCCCTACTGACCTCAAAACCATCATCTTTCTTTTCTTTTTTTCCACCGCAGCTAGCCGTAACGACTGCCAATGTGAACAACAGGAGTATTCTTCTCATTTTATGAACTCTTACTGGGTTGATGTTAATGTAACTACTAATATAACCAAATATGGTTGAACTAACCTTTCATTTAGCAAAACCAACGAACCTTTTGCCGATGTTAAATGGATCCAAAAAATTCCAACGCCCTTTTTTCCGTGTAACTAATGTTTTTCGCTCCCCAAAACCCAACATGCCCCCCGTAACTCGGTATTTCAAGAAAGAGATTGGGATTGGCTTGGGCCTCTTTGGAAGGATAACAAGCGGCACCCAAAAAGGAATCGTCCTTTGCATTGATGATCAGGGAAGGGATGGTTACGCTGGATAAAAATTGCAGGGAGCTGCATTTTTCATAATAGTCCAAAGCATCCTTAAAGTCATGGGCCTTGCTGGTGTAGATGTCATCAAAATCCTTGAGCGTCCGTATTTTTTTGATGTCCCCATCGGTAATCAGATCCGGAAAAATTTCTTGCTTTTCTTTCAGTTTGGCAATAAGGTGCTTTTTGAATCGCTTTGCATAAAGGATGTTTTTCGGCATTAGCAATTGCTCACAGGAATTGCGCAGGCTACAGGGCACTGATACTGCCACTGCACCTTTGATTTCCTTTGGGATTTTGTTCCCCTCGCCCAAGTATTTCAGGGCAAGGTTCCCACCCAAACTGAATCCTTTTAAGAAGATTTGGCTATAGTTTTTGGTGTTTAAAATGTGGTCGATCACTTCAACCAGATCTTCCGTTGCACCGGAATGGTAGGAGCGGTACTTAAGATTGGGGACACCACTGCATCCCCGATAGTTAACAGCACAGGCATCGAACCCATTTAGGTTGAACATTTTTGCACTTCCCGTAATGTAGGGACGTTGGGCATTCCCCTCCAGGCCATGGAGCAGAATGACCAATTTGTTGGACAGGTTTTTTGATTCACTCCAGTCAAGGTCCAAAAAATCGCCATCGGCAAGCGTAATCCGCTCCCTCTTTTGTGTCACGTCACCAATGCTTCGGATTAGCCCCGAATAGATAGTGGCAAAGTGGCCATTTCTAAAGAAAATGGGAGGGCGGTAAGCAGCAGCAACCAAGGGCATCAATATAGGATGTTATGCTGGGGTTTCACTTTTTCGGGCAGATCGGTTTCATCAAGCATATCCCTCAGATCGATTTCTATAGTACGGCACAGGGCGGTCATGGGGACATCGTTTATCCTACCTTCAAAAGGGTCTTCGCTATTGCTGCCCACTTTTTCCATGGTAGTGAACACCCAGGAAATCAATACCGAAAAGAACACCATCAAAACAAAGTGCCACCAATTGTTTCCAAGTTGAAGGGCTTGCAGCTGGGTCTCAAAAACGTTGAGCAATCCAAACGGCAACAACAGCACAAAAATCCAGGTGAAAAGAGTACTGAAATAAGCATATTGTCTTGGAAAAGGGGTGTTCTTGATGCGTTCGCACATTCCCTGAAGATTGTACATTTCCTCAAGATTGTTGTGGAAGAGCTGTTTGTCGAACTCCGTGATCTTGCCTTCCTGCAACAATTTTTTGAGCTGCTTCCCCTGGTTCTTGATAAGATGGGTGGCCACATTTTTTCTGTTCTCCAAGTCGTCCAGTTCCTTATCCAAAAGGAACTTTTCCATTCCGTCACACGCTGGATTGCGCTCCCCATGTTTATCGAACAGCCTTTCCACGGCCCTGTTTTCTTTAATGGAAAAACTATTGGGCTGCCGCAGTTGGATACGAAGCGCATTGATCCATGCAATGTGCCTGTGGATCAACTCCACCTGCGCACTTCGATCATTTTCTACAAAGTTGAGCACATTGTTGGCCCAGGTTCTGGAATAGTTGACGATACCGCCCCAAATTTTCCTTGCTTCCCAAAATCTGTCATAACTCTGACTGTTTTTGAATCCGATATAGAAAGCTACGGCAATTCCAATTACCGAAAGAGGCTGAAAGGGAATGTCAATATGCTTCCAACCCAAGAAATTATGGAAATAGAAAATGACTGTGGCGTAAACCGTGAAAAAGATTAGGTTCTTCCAGGCATAGCGCAGGATAATGTGCCAACTTATGTTTCTTTTGATGTACATAACGGGTTCTTAAAATTTAAATTTACAGAATTCCACCAGAACAGGCACCTGTTTCGGAAAGGAAGGAAAGATTGTCGTATTTTTAAGTTTCTTGAAAAAGAAAGTCCAAAGGACTGTGGTAAACTAAAAAAAGAATGAAAGACCCTAGATTTCCTGAATTAACATCCCGACAAATAGCAACCTTAAAGGAATACGGTGTCATTGAAAGCTATGGTGAACCGACCCGTATATTTACCTTGGGCGATTTGCAGTATGATTTCTTTGTGGTGATGGCGGGAGAGGTGACCATAGAAGACCCCTATAATGACGATAAGCTTATCGTGGCCCATCAAAAAAATGAGTTCACGGGCGATAGCGGCATGCTTTCCAATAGGGGAGCCCAGTTTCATGCAGTGGCACAACCCAACACCTGCGTACTCCGAATAACACCCAAGCGACTTAAAGAGGCCATTGCCAAGCATAGTGATATCAGTGATGTTTTGTTGAACGCTTTTTTGTTGAGACAAGAAACGGTGCTCTCAGAATTTGTTGGTGGGATCAAGCTCGTTGGGTCTGGCACTTCTAAAGAGACCTACGCCATTCGGGATTTTATGGAAAAGAACCATCTTTGGTACAATTTTTTTGATGTTGATACATCAGAAGAAGCCAGGGAGCTCCTCAAAAACTTCGGGCTTACTTCCAACGATTTGCCCATTTTAATAAATAGCGACGCCAAAGTGTGCCAAAATCCTTCATTGGAAGAGTTGGCAAGATATTCCGGTGTTCTTATGGACTTTGAGGATAAGGTTTTTGACCTTTTGGTGATCGGAGCTGGACCTGCAGGATTGGCGGCAAGCGTTTACGCAGCTTCCGAAGGATTGAGTGTGGTTACCATCGATAGCAAGGCTCCAGGGGGCCAAGCTGGGAAAAGCTCAAAAATTGAAAATTATCTAGGCTTTCCCACGGGTATTTCTGGAAGTGATTTGGCCAACAGGGCCTATGTGCAGGCCCAAAAATTTGGATGCAATATTTCCATCCCCCATAAAGCTGAAAGTATCGAACATGCCGGAAGCCATTTTATTGTAAAGGCAACCAACAAGACCATTAGAACAAGGGCCGTAATGGCCGCCACAGGAGCAAATTATAGGCAATTGCCCGTGGACAATATTGAAAAATATGAGGGTAGCGGGGTATTTTATTCGGCCACGGGAATGAACGCCGCCGCATGTAAAAATGAACTGGTCGGTGTTATTGGAGGCGGAAACTCTGCTGGGCAGGCTGCCTTGTTTCTTGCAGATCATGCTAAGGAGGTGCATGTTATCCTTCGTGGAGGTGATTTAGGAGCTAAAATGAGCGATTATTTAGTACAGCGTATTGAAGCGGCGGAAAACATTTTCGTACACCTTTATGCTGAAGTAGTGGAGCTTAAAGGCCGCTATTATCTTGAATCCGTAGTTCTGAGAAAAGGCGATGAGGAGCATGTAGAAAAAAGCATCACCAACTTGTTCACTTTTATCGGCGCAAAACCTTGTACGGAGTGGTTACAGGGCTTGGTGGAGACCGATGAGCGCGGATTTATATGCACAGGTCCAGGGATTAAGGAAGAAAAACTCCATGCCTGTGATATTTTCAGGGAGCGCAAACCGCAATCCTTGGAAACGAGTATCCCTGGCTTTTTTGCTGTGGGCGATGTACGCAAGGGCTCCGTAAAGCGCGTGGCCTCGGCTGTGGGAGAGGGTTCCATGGCCGTAAGTCAGGTTCATCAGTTTTTGAGTGAAATAAAAAAGACGGAGGAAGCGGTTTAAACCGATTAATCTTTGGGATAGGTCTTGAGTAAGCCATACTGTTCTTCAATGGCAGCCCTAAACTCCTTTTTCAGCGTTTCAACCAGTTTTGAAACCGGCAACACATTGTCTATTGTGGTCACCCCTTGTCCAGCCGACCAAATCGTTTTCCACGCTTTTGCCTCGGTGTCCAACTCTTTTCCAAAATCAATTTTTTGGTCTTTTTTCAAATCCTCTTCCGAAATGCCCGCAGCCTGAAGACTGGCCGCCAAAAAGTTGGCATGCACACCTGAAATGGCCGCGGTGTAGACCACATCACTGGCTCCTGCATCAATGATCATTTGTCGATACCCTTCGGGAGCCCTGCTCTCTTCGGTATTTATGAAACGCGTGCCCATATAGGCCAAGTCCGCTCCCATTTGCATGGCACTGGCCACATCCCGACCGTTGCTAATGCAGCCTGAAAGCAGTATGGTCTTGTGGAAGAATTTTTTTATCTCCGCCACCAAACTTATCGGGTTTATATTCCCAGCATGTCCACCTGCACCCGCAGCGACCAAAATAAGACCGTCAACTCCGGCTTCGGCAGCCTTTTCAGCATGTCTTTTTTTGATGATATCGTGAAACACCAATCCACCATAACTGTGAATGGCATTGACCACTTGGCTGACCGCCCCCAATGAAGTGATCACCAACGGCACCTTGTGCTTGACACAAAGTTTTATATCCGCTTCGAGCCTTGGGTTGGTGGGATGCACGATCAGGTTTACCCCAAAAGGGGCCGGCTTCTTGCCTGTTTCCTCTTCAAAGGCACTCAACTCCGACTTTATTTCCAAAAGCCATTCTTCAAATCCCTCGCTGGTACGTTGGTTCAGGGCTGGAAAGGTCCCAACAATGCCATTTTTGCAACATTCAACCACCAGTTTGGGATTGGAAATAAGAAACATGGGTGCTGCCACAACGGGCAATGAAAGATTCTGGATGAATTTGGCTTTTTGGCTCATGGGTTTACTGTTAAACTATGTTTAAAAATAGGATTATTTATTCCGAAACAGTGGCATCATTTTTTAAAACAATGGTAATTTTACAACTATTATGCACGCATAACAAATTAACCAGCTATGTTTTTTAAAGAGTTTGAGATTCGTTGGAGTGACCTGGATGCCAATCGGCACTTGGCCAACTCGGCCTATATCAACTTTATGAGCCATACCCGGATGGCCTATTTGTCGTTGATTGGCTTTGATCAAAAAAGCATGTCCAAGCACAATATTGGCCCTGTGGTTTTCTATGAGCACATGTATTATTTCAAGGAGGTGTTTGCCGGAAAGCCTGTAAAGGTTTCGTTGGGATTTAAGGGGATGAGCCAGGATGGGATGTTTTTTGAGTTTGAACACGACTTTTATGATAGTGAGGGCAAGAATTTTGCCCGCTGTCAAATGATGGGAGCCTGGATCGATTTGAAAACACGCAAATTAATCGGATTGCCGCAGTCTTTTTTGGAAGTTTTTGAACAAATGGAGAAGCTGGATAGCTTTAAGATCCTGACCAAGGAGGATACCCGAAGGTTTGCCCAAATACCAAAGGATTTGAATTCAATCTAATGGATTTTGAAATCGGATTGCACTATTGTTCGTTGGTGTGACCAAACCGAGGTCAGGAATTGCGCACCCACTCGTTGACCAGAATTTCATCCAACCAAAGCTCATACCAATCCAGAAAATTGTTCCCCTTGCAGAATATAGGCTTTTGTATCCCTGCCATGTCTATATTGACTTTGTCCATTCAGGTCATTCCTCTTGTTCGTGTTCTTGGACATCCTCTTTTTCACCAAAGAATTTTTTGAAAGTGAACACATATACGAAATGTCCGATAATGCAAAGACCCAATGTTGCTGTGGTTAGGTCAAAAGCGGACAATTGGGGTTTGTCCAGATGCAATATAAACCCAATGGAACCGTCAATTTGTAAAGGGTTTTCAAATTGCTTTATTTGCCAGGCTTGGGGCACGGCACTGTACAGTTTATCAGCAAAGACGTGATAAAGGATGTAGCCAACCCCTAAATCCAACAAAGGGTTTATTTCAAACAACTTAAAAAGTATTTTATGAACGCGCAGCAAAGCCAAAAAGGCGACTATACCCGCTCCGATTCCGTAAAAAAATAAATCCATAACAAGTAAAAGGGTTGGGGACCAAAAATACCTTTACAAGCTAAATCTATGGAAGCTCAATTGATGGATGCCGCAATCCAATGGATGAATGCAATTTTTGGAGGATCAAATTTTTGGTTTGGTCCTTTTACTGGCGAGGTAAACGCCCAACAAAACCAAAATCGTGGCAATGACTTTTACCCAGGTTAGGTGGTCTTTTCCAGTGGTGAGCGCAAACAGGATGCCTATAACCGGCTGCATGTACACAAAAGCACCGACAGTGGACGCCTTGAGTTCAGTAAGGGCAAAGACGTTGAAAAGATAGGTCATGAATGTGGTGCCAATGATAACAAAAGCTATGGAACCATAGGCCCAGAGGGGCATGGCGGACCACTGTATTTCCAAAAACTCCGGAAGGGTAATCGGGAAGTTAATGATAACAGCAATGGTGAACAACCACTTCATCAGGGTGAAGGGATGGTATTTTTCAATCAGTTTTTTGGCCACGATAAGATAGGCTCCGTAAGAGGTGGCGTTTATTACAAAAAGAAAATTTCCTAAGGGAATGTTGGGGGCATCCTGCCTCAGTTCGGCACCGAAGAGTATAAGGCCAATGGCCCCAACAAAGCCTAGGAAAATACCAAGAGCCTTGTTCAAGGTTATTCGTTCGCTCAAAAAGAATGCCGACAGTACCACCACAATGATAGGTGTGATGGTCACCAGCACGGCACTGTTTATGGGCGTGGATAATTGGAGGCCCTTGAAAAAGGAGAGCATGTTGATGACCATTCCCAGAATGGAACACACCACGATCCGTATCCAATCCTTTTTCTCAATTTTTTCTTTTGGGCCAAAAAAGGAAATACCCCAAAACAAAACCGCAGCCCCCACAACCCGCAACATGATGAACCCGAAGGGCTTTACATAGATCGGCATGACACCCTTGGCCACAGTGTGGTTGATACCGTAGATGGTGGTTGCCGTAATGGCCGCCAGTATGGCCAGGGTACGTTTGCTCATGAATGCACGGCCTCTTTCGCTGCTTCCACTACTTTTTTGGAGTTGCCCACGAAAATTTGATTGTCCACTAAGATAACGGGACGTTTTAAAAAGGTATAATGTTCCAGAAGGAGTTTTTTGTAATCGTTTTCAGAAAGCTCCTTGTCCTGCAATCCCATTTGACGGTACAGCATGGCCCTCCTACTAAACAGCGGTTCATAACCCCCGCTGAGGGATGCCATTTCCTCCAATTGTTCGGAAGTCATGGGCTCGGCCTTGATATCTTGCAAGACTACACCATCCAGCGGTTCCAGGTCTTTGATGATGCGCTGACAGGTGGTGCAATTGCCTAAATGGTATATCTTTTTCATTGTGATGGCTTTTTGACAAAGGAAACCAAAATTCAATCAATATCATCAAGAAAGCGCAAATTCCACGGCCTTTTGGGAGTGGATCTTTGTGGTATCGAATGTGGGTATACAAGCGTCACTTGCCGGAATCAAAATGGGGAGTTCCGTACAACCCAATATGGCCCCTTCCGCTCCAAGGCCTTTCATTTTTTTAATGATGCCCAAACAAATGTTCTTGGATTTCTCGGTGAATTTTCCTTTTACCAATTCATCATAAATGATGGATTGCAACATTTCGCGATCCTCCGCATCGGGAATCAACACTTCCAGGCCAAAATCGTTTTCAAGCATTTTGCTGTAGAAATCATTTTCCATGGTGAATTTGGTTCCCAGAAGCGCAATTTTTTTCAATCCTTTTTCCTGAATCGCTTCTCCGGTGGCCTGTGCAATATGTACAAACGGGATGTTGGTGGCCTTTGTAATGGCATCACTGACCAAGTGGATGGTGTTGGTGCACAGCACGATAAGTTCTGCACCGGCATTTTCCAATGCTTGGGCCTCTTTGGCCATGATCTTGCCGATGGCCTTCCAGTTGCCATCGAACGAATGGCGCTCAATTTCATCGAAATCGACCGAGGTAAGGATGCTTTTTGCGGAATGCGAGCCACCCAGCTGGTCACGGACCATCTCATTGATATGTTGGTAATATATTTTGGAGGACTCCCAACTCATTCCCCCGATCATGCCTATTGTTTTCATGCTATTGGTTATTTGGTTTTGGACATATACTCCGCTCCCTCAAGTGTAAAGCAGTGAAGGAAATTCTTTATTTTGGATCCCATTGCCCTCGGTTTTCTATCCGAAACCTCAAACACGTCCATACAGTTGCAATTAATGCTATTTTCCATGATATTCATATTTCGCTAATTATCAATATGTCTAATCAAAAATTAGAGCTCGGTTTTCAGGGCTTCCACATACGCCTGGATTACCTGTTCATTTCTTCTGTAGTAGGTCCACTTGCCATGGCGTGTGGGGATAACCAGCTTGGCCTGTTGCATGGAATTCAGGTAGGTGGATATGGTGGACTGTGAAAGCCCTGTTTTATCCTGGATATAACCCACACAGACACCATCATCAAAATGGTCGATATCTTGGTGGGGCGGAAAATTTTCCTCTGGATTTTTCAGCCACTTCAAAATATTTACCCTAGTTTTATTGGACAGTACCTTACTTATTTCAACCACATTCATACCTCAAATGTAATTTAAATATTCACATATCTAAAAAAATAGATATGTTTTAACATGCTTTTAGTATGCTTTGAGTGATTTGAAATTGTACATCTTCCCAAATCCTACCTGAATGAAAAGGAAATCTATGACCCATATGGGGCTTGTGTTGCTGTGCCTCATGCTATCCCAAGATTTGTTGTCCCAAAGAACCAATTACGCCATGGGGCTCGTTCCCAATTACAAAACGGATGGCTATGGCGTCACCCTTGGTTTTAACTACACACGCAGCGCTACCGATTATCTACAGGCATCCTTGGTGGCCGCTTTTTCGAAGGAGCAGCCGAATTCGGGGGTGGAATTTCCCTATGAGGACTATGTGTTCAACTTGGGTTATTTCACCACGGTGCTATCCGTTCCCAGAAAGGGAATCTTCTTTTATTTTGGAGGAGGTCCCTCGGTGGGCTACAAAAACATCAACAAGGGCAGTGTTGAGTTTCCCTTTGATGCCTTGCATGCTGAAAGCGGTTTCATCTATGGGGGTTATGCCTCTTTCGAGATGGATTTTTTCCTTTCCGATGCCTTTTCGTTGATCGTCTCCACTACCGGATATTATCATTTTAACAGCGACTTGAACGACTCCATGCTCTTGTTGGGTGTTGGGCTGCGGTATTATTTTAAATGAAGTTTTCGGTTCGTTGGCCCACGACCATTGCCTAATTGTATGTATCTTGGAAATAGGATTAATTACCCTATCCTGTTGTTATCCACAATTAAAAAATGATAGAGGCAATACCAATAAACTCAAGGGACTTCAGTACTAAAGAGAGGAGAATAAAAAAGCACGTCCTGGTTTGGTGCTCCGAAGGAAAAATTGCAATGGAAATTGATGGTCTGAGCTTTACCATTCCCTCAGGTCATGTAATAACAATTACTTCCGGACAATTTCACAAATTTGAAGAAGCCACAAGCGCAAAAGGAATAATCCTGCAATTTACCTATGATTTTTTCTGTAAGGATGATCGGGACATTGAACTGATTTTTTGCAACGGACTATTTTGTCATTTTGATAAAAATGAAGTGATCGACGTGTCCAGAAATCCATCAATTGGGAATCATATGGAAAACATAGTGAATGAACTCCTTACAAAACCATATCAGTATCTGACATCAATACATTCAAGAATTGAGCTCATTTTGATTGAAATCAACAGGGCAAAGATTCAGCAGGGCGATGAAATTTGGAAACCAGAGGCACTATTCTTAAAATTCCTTGAATCGGTTAGAGGAAATTTCCAACATAGCCTGCCGGTGAAGCACTATGCAGAGAAATTGCAAACAACGGAACTCAGATTGAATGAGCTTTCAAAACAACATGCTGGCAAAACAGCGCAGCAGATAATACATGGGTTGATTGTTTCCGAGGCCAAACGATTGTTCTATTATGAAAGGCTATCCGTTAAGGAAACTGCCTATACCCTCGGATTTAAAGACCCATTTTATTTTTCTAATTTTTTTAAAAGACATACGGATTTATCGCCCCAGTTATTTAAGGAACAGGTGGTAAAATGAAAAATCACATGCGTATCTCGTGATATTCCATTCCTTGAATGGAGAACACCATTCATCTTTGTAGTAATATTTATTGATCACAATCAAAATGGATTATTATGGACACAAAGATTGAAGACTACGTTGTCAATTCCGATTCGGTTGAATGGAGACCTCTAAAGGAAAATGGCATTGATACAAAAGGTATTTATATCAAGGCTTTACGGTACGACAAAAATGGAAGGCCTCCAAGCTTTTTGCTTAGGTTTGAAGAAGGAGCAAACTATCCATACCACAATCATCCTGCAGGAGAAGAATTATTTGTTTTAGAGGGGACATGTATAATTGAGGGGGCAGTCCTTAAAAAAGGAGACTACCTATATACACCGCCAAGCTTCAAGCACAGTGTTAAAACTGAAACTGGATGTGTCTTGTACTTCATTGTTCCAGAAGAAGTTGAAATTTTGGAGTAAATCAACAACCTTTGAATTTATTGAAGTCGAACAGGGTGATGCTGGAATTGCATAAAATAGGGGAATCAGTTTGCCCTATTGCTAAGGAGAATATGGGTAAATAAACCCTACAACCCCACCCTCCTCTTTAAATACTGATTCACCTCCGTATAAGGCAACAATAGTTCAATCGGCCCCTCGGCGTAGGAAGCCACTTCGTATTGGTTATAGATCATTCGAAGGCCTTCCGGTGCATAGCCCACATTATCCGGCAAGTGAAAAGTGTCCCCATCAAACATAAACCCAGTCGCATTGATGTCCACATCCTGTGGGATGCCCTCCTGAATCCGGAATTTGATCTCTGCATGCTGCAGAAAGCCCTCCAGATCTCCAAAAAGCTCCCAATTCTCCAGTTCGGTTCCTTTGCGTTTGTCAAAGTTGAGCAAGGTTGTCCCACCGTAGCCATGGGCGCCTCCGGTAAACGTGTATGAATCTATGGCCAGCGTTAGCAGGTCTTTGTCCTCAAACAGCACCTCCCCCTTTATTTTGGCTTCCCACCCAACGGCTTCATCGGGAAATTTGGACCTCAACTCTTCATACCCTTTGGTAAATGATACAATGGCATCCTCCATGTTCTCAATTGCACCACCATCATCAAAAGATAGCAAAGAAATTATTTCCTCTTCCACAGCATTGTTTATGGCTTGGGCCACCGCCAAGTTGTCCAAGGCTTTTGGAATTTGGATTGCAATGTCGGGACAGTCTGGACAGGTTTTTTTGTGGAGTTCAAAAGATGCCAAAGTAAGTTTATGTTCTTCTTCGCAACCAATAAGGACCAAAAGAAGCAGGGGTAGGCGATACAGTTTTTTCATTTGAAAGGGGTTAATGGGTTCAAAAATAAGACATCGTTGATTACTCCAAAAGATAACGATACATTTGTATGCATATCACAAGAAAATGAGCAAAAAAGATTTGAGATTCAACAGCAAGACCATTCATGGGGGACAGCATCCAGATAAGGCCTACGGGGCCGTAATGCCTCCCATTTATCAAACCTCCACCTATGCCCAGACCACACCGGGCGGCCATCAGGGTTATGAATATTCCCGAAGCGGAAATCCCACCCGAACAGCTCTGGAAAACGCACTGGCCAGTATTGAAAATGGAAATTATGGCCTTGCCTTTGCCAGTGGCCTGTCCGCCATGGACGCTGTGATCAAGCTGCTGGAACCTGGTGATGAGGTGATATCCACTAACGATCTGTATGGTGGCAGTTACCGTCTTTTTAGGAGAGTTTTTGAGAAATATGGCATCAAGTTCCACTTTGTGGGCATGCAGGACATCAATGCAGTTGCGGAAAAAATCAACAATAAAACAAAATTACTATGGTTGGAAACCCCGACCAACCCCATGATGAACGTTGTTGATCTTGAGGCGGCATCGCAACTGGCCAAAAAGCACAACCTGCTCTTGGCAGTGGACAACACCTTTGCCACACCTTATTTACAGCAGCCTTTGGATTTTGGTGCCGATATCGTGATGCACTCGGCCACCAAGTATTTGGGAGGGCACAGCGACGTGGTTGTTGGGGCTTTGGTGGTAAAGGATAAGGAACTGGCCGAAAAGTTGTACTTCATCCAGAATGCCAGTGGGGCGGTTTGTGGCCCCATGGACAGCTTCCTGACCTTGCGGGGAATCAAGACCCTGCATGTGCGCATGCAGCGCCATTGTGAAAATGGGGAAGCCATTGCAAATTATTTGGCCAAGCATCCCAAAATAGAAAAAGTATACTGGCCAGGGTTTAAATCCCATCCCAACCATGAGGTGGCCAGGAAGCAAATGAAAGGCTTTGGAGGGATGATTTCCTTTATCCCAAAGGGAAGCAGCTTTGAAGATGCCGTAAAAATTGTGGAGAAATTGCAGGTCTTTACTTTGGCAGAATCCCTGGGGGGTGTAGAAAGTTTGGCAGGGCACCCCGCTAGCATGACACATGCCAGCATACCCAAAGAGGAACGTGAAAAAAGCGGTGTGGTGGATGGCCTGATTCGCCTTAGTGTTGGTATCGAGGATGTTGATGATCTCATTGCCGATTTGGAACAGGCCATTGGGTAATCATTTTTGAAAAATTTTCAGAAAACCACCATTCAAATTATGCAAATAGTATAATTTAGCCCCCAAATTCATAATTCAATAAAAATAAGCGTCCTGACCAGTCTCAGGAACACAAACAGTAACCCACATATGGAAGAAAAAATCAAAGCATTCATGGATGAGGTTAGGACCAGAAACGGTCATGAACCCGAGTTCATCCAAGCGGTACAGGAAGTTGCGGAAACCGTGATACCGTATATCGTGAAACACGAGATTTATCATGGGAAAAACATATTGCTTCGCATGGTGGAGCCAGAAAGGTTGATTTCTTTCCGTGTGGCTTGGATAGATGACGATGGGGAAATCCATGTGAACAGGGGCTATAGGATACAGATGAATTCCGCTATTGGCCCTTACAAAGGAGGACTACGGTTCCACCCCACCGTTAACGCAAGCGTTCTGAAGTTTTTGGCCTTTGAGCAGGTTTTCAAGAACAGTTTGACCACCCTGCCCATGGGTGGCGGAAAAGGAGGCTCTGATTTTGACCCCAAGGGCAAATCGGACGACGAGGTGATGCGTTTTTGCCATGCCTTCATGGTTGAACTATGCCGACATATCGGCCCCAATACCGATGTGCCTGCTGGGGATATTGGCGTGGGAGCAAGGGAAATAGGCTACCTATTTGGCATGTACAAGAAGATCAGAAATGAGTTCACCGGTGTATTGACCGGAAAAGGACTTTCTTGGGGAGGATCGTTGATCCGTCCAGAGGCAACCGGATACGGTACCGTTTACTTTGCCGATAGCATGTTAAAAACCCGAAATGAATCTTTCGAAGGCAAAAACGTTGTGATTTCCGGTTCTGGCAATGTGGCCCAGTACGCAGCCGAAAAAGTGCTTCAACTTGGGGGCAAGGTACTTACCCTATCCGATTCTGCCGGGCACATCTACGATAAGGATGGTATCGACAAGGACAAGTTGGCTTTCGTCATGGAACTTAAGAATAAGAAAAGGGGAAGAATATCCGAATACGTGGACAAATACCCATCTGCGGAATACCATGCAGGAAAAACACCATGGGGCGTTCCCTGCGATGTGGCATTGCCCTGCGCCACTCAAAATGAGCTTAACGGCGATGATGCTAAGATCCTGATCAAGAATGGTTGTATTGCCGTTGCAGAGGGAGCCAATATGCCATCGACCCCCGAAGCTATACATGCTTTTCACGAGGCCAAACTTTTATTTGCGCCAGGAAAGGCTTCCAATGCCGGGGGAGTCGCTACCTCAGGACTGGAAATGTCACAGAATTCACTCCGTATCAGTTGGACAAGGAACGAAGTCGACGAACGATTGAAGGGCATTATGGAAGACATCCATGATTCATGCATAGCTTATGGAAAAGAGGATGACGGATATTGCAACTATGTCAAAGGAGCAAATATTGCCGGTTTTGTAAAAGTTGCTGATGCCATGTTGGCCCAAGGGGTCATCTAACCATTCGGGAGCAAATAATTTTGGTTGGCAGTTACCATGGGTGATGATACCTTTACGCCCAGGGTAGCTGCCTCACCTTTTATATAGACCCATGCAAGTCACCACCAAAGCCATTGTACTCTCTGCCCTTAAATATGGAGACTCAAGTCTCATTGTAAAGGCGTATACCGCATCGGATGGACTGAAAACTTATATGCTAAAAGGTGTTCTGACAAACAAAAGGGGAAAATTGAAGGCCGCATATTTCCTCCCCTTGATGCAGCTCGAAATCGTGGCAGTGCACAGGAACAAGGGTACGTTGGAAACGTTGAAGGAAGTGAAGGTGGGCATTCCCTACAAAACCCTGCACACCCATGTCGTAAAAAACAGCATTGTGCTTTTTTTGGCCGAAATGTTGGGAAACGGCATCCGAGAAGAGGAACGCGACCAGGCACTCTTCAATTATTTGGAATATGCCCTGCACTGGTTGGATGTCCATGATCCCGAACCCAATTATCACTTGCTGTTTCTGTTGAATCTTACCAAATACTTGGGCTTTTATCCCGAAAATCCTGATGGGACAGCTTCCTATTTTGACTTGGCGGAAGGATGCTTTGTCGCAAATCCCGGTCTCAACCCAGTTTTAGAGGATGCTCTTGCTGCGGATTTCAAGAAATTGTTAGGCATGGATTTTGATGCACTTAAAACGATAAAAATCAAGAAAACCAACCGGCAAGAACTCTTAAAAAAGGTTGTTCTGTATTTTGAGTTACATTTGCACGGATTCAGAAAACCAAAGTCCCTAGCCGTTTTAAATGCTGTTTTTGAGTAGTATGCGATACCTTGGCTTTGCACTATTTTTTATTCTTTCTACTTCACTTGTGTTGGCCCAAGAAGTGTTGATCTTGGATGCCGAAACAGGGATTCCCGTGTCCAATGTGGCCATTTATAATAGGGACAGGTCCAAGAGTGCCATTTCCGATTTTGATGGAAAAAGTGATTTTGAAGTTTTCTCCCCCTCCGAAAGGGTGACCATAAAGCACATAGCCTATGAAACATTTGAGACAACCAAGACCCAAATTGGCAAGAAGGGGAACCGGGTCTATCTTAACCTAAAACCGGAAGAATTACAGGAGGTGGTAATGTCCGTCTCCAAATGGGAACAGCAAAAAAAACATGTCCCCCAGAAAATTGCCTCCATCGATGCACGCTCCATAGCCTTCAATAATCCCCAGACCTCGGCAGATCTATTGCAGAATAGCGGGAAAGTATTTGTGCAGAAAAGCCAGCTTGGGGGCGGTAGCCCCATGATTCGTGGTTTCGCCACCAACAGATTGTTGCTTTCCGTGGATGGTGTGCGCATGAACAACGCTATTTTTAGGGGAGGTAATATTCAAAATGTCATTTCCATTGATCCGTTTACCATAAGGAATACAGAGGTGATTTTTGGCCCGGGTTCGGTGATCTACGGAAGTGATGCCATTGGTGGCGTCATGAATTTTTATACCCAAAGGCCAAATTTCTCATTTACCGATAGCTTGGCCCTATCAGGAAATGTCAATTACCGGTTTTCATCCGCGAACAATGAAAGCACCACCCATGTGGATTTTAACTTGGGGCAAAAAAAATGGGCTTCGTATACCAGTTTCACCTATAACAATTTTGGCGATCTGACGATGGGCAAACACGGACCTGAATCCTATTTACGGAACAACTTTGTCGTTCGCAGGAACAATACCGATGTTCTGGTTGGGAATGAAGACCCCAGAAAACAGGTGACCTCAGGCTACGATCAACTTAACTTTTTGCAAAAGATAACCTTTAGCCCCAACAACACCTGGAATTATGACCTTGGACTTATATATTCGGAAACTTCCGATTATTCCAGATATGACCGATTGATTCGCCCAGACCGCGATGGGGACGGACTTCGCTCGGCTGAATGGTTCTATGGCCCCCAAAAATGGTTCATGGGAAATCTTCAGATCACCAAAAAGGGAAAGAACAGATTTTATGATGGGGTAAAACTGACCACGGCGTATCAATATTTTGAGGAAAGCCGGAATGAAAGGGGATTCCAGGACACGGAACTTTTCAGAACTGGGGAAAAAGTGGACGCATTATCGATCAACCTTGATTTTGAAAACAAAAAAATTGGTGACCTGCGCCTGTATTATGGCGCTGAATATGTTTTCAACAAGGTCAATTCCGAAGGAAGCCAAAGGAACATTGAAACAAGCCAAGTGCTCCCCACGGCCACACGCTATCCAGATGGGTCCACATGGCAGACTTTGGCCGGCTATGTGAGCGGGGAATATCAGGTAAAGCCCAATTTCACCATATTGACCGGTGCCCGGTACAGCCAGGTTTGGGTGGATGCCCAATTTGACAACACTTTTTTTGCATTTCCATTTGATGAAGCCGATATCATAACGGGAGCACTTACCGGGAGCATGGGATTCAGTTGGTTTCCCAGGGCAGATTGGCAGGTAACCCTGAATGGCTCCACAGGGTTTAGGGCCCCCAACATAGATGACGTAGGAAAGATCTTTGATTCCGAGCCTGGCTCAGTGGTGGTGCCCAACCCCGATTTGGAGCCCGAGTATGCCTATAACGCTGACATTGGGATAAAGAAAAATTTCAACGACAAAGTGGTCGTTAGGGCCGCAGCTTATTATACCTATTTGGTTGATGCCCTGGTCCGAAGGGACTATACCTTCAACGGGCAATCAGAGATTGTCTACAATGGGGAGATGAGCAATGTGCAGGCCATACAAAATGCCGCAAAAGCCTATGTTTATGGTTTTGAGTTTGGGGTAGATGCATTTTTCGACGAGCATTGGTCTTTCAATTCCAATTTGACCTTGACCGAGGGGATAGAGGAAGATGATAGCGGAGTGGATTCGGCCGCCAGACATGCAGCACCTACTTTTGCCGATGTGCATCTGGTTTGGCAAAACCAAAAGCTCAAGGCGGATGCCTTCTTGAACTACAATTCGGAAATCGGTTTTAATGACCTCGCATTGTCCGAAAGGAGCAAACCTTTTATTTATGCCTCGGATTCCAATGGAAACCCTTTTTCACCATCCTGGTATACCCTGAACTTTAGGTCCCAGTACCAAATATCGAATGCAATAAGGGCAACAATGGCGTTGGAAAACATTACCAATCAGCGATACCGAACCTATTCCTCTGGGATAGTTGCACCGGGAACCAACTTGGTGTTGGGGCTGGGCTATGCCTTCTAGAAAAAAGAAAAAGGCATGGAACTACCATGCCTTTACTAATTGTTGCTTATATCGCTTGTTGCTAACTATAGGCTGTCAATGGCCTTTTTAGCCGCTTCCTTAGCGTTTTCTCCCATTTGTTCTGCCTTGTCCATGGCATCTTCACCAGCTTTTTTGATGCTGTCAAGAGCTTGTTCGCCCATTTCCTTGGCATTTTCACCAGCTTCTTTGACCGCATCAACGGCCTCATTGATGCTTTCCCCAGCCTCATCAAGGGCATCGCCCGCTTCTTCGGTGGCCTCCTTTGCCTTATCCGAGGCTTCCTTGCAGGAGGTCATTACGGACAGCGATAGGGACAGCGCCATAACGGCAATAAATACTTTTTTCATAAGTAACATGGTTTAGTGTTAATAGCTGAAAAGATAGTGAAATTTACCCAATTGAATATGAGGACCATACCATATTTGGGTTAAGCCATACCCCAAAAATCAAATACCTTGTTCAATCAGGCGTATTTCCTTCTAAATTTATAATTTTGCAAACTTGGAAATTATGAAGTAGTAGCAGTTTATATGAAGTTTGAGGAATACAAAGGATTGGACTTGCCCAAGGTATCTGAAGATATCCTGGATTTTTGGAAGGACAACCGGATTTTTGAAAAAAGTGTTTCCACAAGGGAAGGCGGGGAAAGCTACGTGTTTTATGAAGGTCCACCCTCAGCCAATGGAATGCCGGGCATCCACCATGTCATGGCCCGGACCATTAAGGATATATTTCCAAGATACAAAACCATGAAAGGCTACCAGGTGAAGCGCAAAGCGGGTTGGGACACCCACGGACTTCCCATTGAAATTGGCGTTGAGAAGGAACTTGGGATTACCAAGGAGGACATTGGCAAAAAAATTTCCGTTGAAGAATACAATGCAGCCTGCAAAAAGGTGGTCATGCGCTATACCGACGTTTGGAACGAGATGACCGAAAAAGTGGGGTACTGGGTGGATATGGACGATCCATACATCACCTATGAACCCAAGTATATGGAATCCGTTTGGTGGTTGCTAAAGCAAATCTACGATAAGGGGTTGCTCTATAAGGGCTATACCATCCAACCCTACTCGCCCAAGGCCGGCACAGGATTAAGTTCCCACGAGCTCAACCAGCCTGGCACCTATCAAGAAGTTACGGACACTACGGTCACCGCACAATTCAAGGCCAAGAAAGAATCCCTTCCAAGTTTTTTGAAACAAGTGGAAGGGGACATCCATTTTTTGGCGTGGACGACCACACCATGGACCTTACCTTCAAATACGGCATTGACGGTAGGGCCAAAAATTGAATATGTCCTGGTCAAAACTTTTAACCAGTACACTTTTGAACCCATCAATGTTGTTTTGGCCAAAGCCTTGGTGGGAAAACAATTCTCCGGCAAATTTTTTGAAGTCAGCACCGAAGCTGACTTGTACGACTTTAAGGAAGCGGACAAAAAGATACCCTATTGGATAGCACAAACTTTTAAGGGCAAGGATTTGGTCGGCATACGTTATGAACAATTGCTGCCCTATGCCCTGCCGTATCAAAATCCCGAAAATGCGTTTAGGGTAATCGCTGGCGATTTTGTTACCACAGAGGACGGAACCGGTATCGTACATACCGCCCCCACCTTTGGTGCGGATGATGCCATGGTTGCCAAGCAGGCTACCCCAGAAGTTCCACCCATGCTGGTTTTGGATGAGAACAACAGCCCGGTTCCCTTGGTGGACCTTCAAGGAAGGTTCAGGCCGGAAATGAACGAATTTGCCGGAAAGTATGTAAAGAACGAATACTATGAAGATGGCGAGGCCCCCGAAAAGTCCGTTGACGTTGAGCTGGCCATCAAGCTAAAAGAAGAGAACAAGGCCTTTAAGGTCGAAAAATATGTCCACAGCTATCCAAATTGTTGGCGAACGGACAAGCCCATTTTGTATTACCCTTTGGATTCTTGGTTTATTAAGATTACCGATGTAAAGGACCGGATGTTTGAGTTGAACCAGAAAATCAACTGGAAACCAAAAGCCACCGGTGAAGGCCGTTTCGGCAATTGGTTGGCAAATGCGAATGATTGGAACCTGTCCAGATCCAGATATTGGGGTATACCGCTTCCCATTTGGCGGACGGAGGACGGTACTGAGGAAATGATGATTGGTTCCGTGGAAGAGCTCAAGCAAGAAATGGACAAGGCAGTGCGGGCAGGAGTGTTTGCCAAGGACCTCTTCGCCGATTTTGTAGTGGGTGACATGAGTGATGCCAACTATGGCAAGATCGATCTGCACAAGAACATTGTAGATCAGATCACTTTGGTCTCTCCTTCTGGAAAACCCATGAAAAGAGAGGCAGATTTGATCGACGTTTGGTTCGATAGTGGGTCCATGCCCTATGCCCAATGGCACTATCCTTTTGAAAACAAAGAGTTAATAGACGATGGCATCGCCTTTCCCGCAAATTTTATTGCTGAGGGAGTAGATCAGACCCGTGGGTGGTTTTACACCCTGCATGCCATTGCGGCCATGGTATTTGATTCAGTGGCCTACAAAAATGTCGTCTCCAACGGGCTGGTTCTGGACAAGGAAGGAAAGAAAATGTCCAAACGATTGGGCAATGCCGTGGATCCTTTCGAGGTGCTCCCGGAGCATGGCGCCGATGCCACGCGGTGGTACATGATTTCCAACGCCAACCCATGGGATAATCTCAAATTTGATATAGAAGGAGTGGTTGAGGTCAAGCGAAAGTTTTTCGGGACCCTTTACAACACCTATTCCTTTATGGCACTTTATGCCAACATAGATAAATTCACCTATGCTGAGGACGAAGTGCCACTAGTGGACAGACCCGAAATAGACCAATGGATTCTTTCCGAATTGCATACCCTGATCAAGAACGTTGATGAGGCCTATACCGATTATGAGGCGACAAAGGCGGCCAGGATGATCTCTGATTTTGTCCAGGAAAATTTGAGCAATTGGTACGTCCGCTTGAGCAGGAGACGTTTCTGGAAAGGAGACTACCAGCAAGACAAAATATCGGCCTATCAAACCTTGTATACCTGTTTGGTTACCGTGGCCAAGCTTTCGGCGCCCATTGCACCTTTCTATATGGAACGCCTGTACAAAGATTTGGATTCCAATACCCAAAAAGAGGGATTTGAAAGTGTCCATTTGGCCAAGTTCCCAACGTTTGATGGAGCCATGGTAAACAAAAAGCTAGAGCGCAAGATGCAATTGGCTCAGAAGATATCATCTTTGGTACTTTCCATCCGTCAAAAAGAAAAAATAAAAGTGCGCCAACCTTTGCAGAAGATAATGATCCCCATCTTGGATGAGGGCCAAAGGGAGGATATTGAGGCCGTTTCCAGCCTAATAAAGTCTGAGGTGAACGTTAAGGAAATACAACTTTTGGACGATGCTTCAGGGGTTTTGGTAAAGCAAATAAAGCCCAACTTCAAGGTTTTGGGACCAAAACATGGCAAGGACATGAAGGCCATTGCCTCCGCTGTGGCGCTATTGGGGCAGGACGACATTCAAAAAATTGAAACGGAAGGGGAATTAATGCTGCAATTGGAAAATAAAAGCATTACTTTAGAGTTAACCGATGTAGAGGTCAGTTCCCAGGATATTGAAGGCTGGTTGGTGGCAAGTTCCGGTCCCTTGACCGTTGCATTGGACGTCACCATAGACGATGCCCTAAGAAAAGAGGGCATTGCACGGGAGTTGGTGAATAGGATACAGAACATCCGAAAAGAGTCCGGTTTTGAGGTGACCGATAAAATCGATATTAAGATCTTGAAGGATGGTTTGGTGGAAAATGCGGTTTCCAGCAACGAAGAGTATATAAAAACGGAAACGTTGACCGCTGAACTCAACTTTGAGGAAAAATTAGAAGAAGGCGTGGCAATAGCCTTTGATGAAGTGAATACAAAATTGTTTATCCAAAAGCATTAGAAAATGGCAAACGAATTGAAAGTACGATACTCGGATAAAGAACTTGATGAGTTCAGGACATTGATTGAAGAAAAAATTGAAAAGGCAAAGAGCCATTTGGAACTGCTCAAGAGCGCCTATATGAACGATGGCAACAATGGCACGGACGACACCTCACCTACCTTTAAGGCTTTTGAGGAAGGTTCCGAGACCATGAGCAAGGAGGCGAACACCCAATTGGCCATAAGACAGGAAAAATTTATCAGGGACCTGAAGAGCGCCTTGCTTCGCATTGAGAACAAAACATATGGGATTTGCCGTATCACCGGAAAATTGATCAACAAGGAACGCCTTAAGCTTGTTCCCCATGCCACATTGAGCATTGAGGCAAAGAACATGCAGAAATAATAAAAGCGCCCAAGGCGTTTTTGTTCATGAGGAGCTTGTTTTTTCTGCTGGTTTTTTCTTTGGCGGGCACTTTGCACGGTCAAAAACTGGTCAGGAAAGCACTAATGGGTCCCGAAACCCATTCCATCCATATAAACGCTCATTTTTGTTACGAAGTTGAGGTTGGCACTTATGAGGGTGAGGAGATTCAGGTTTCTGCCAATATGGAGGGAGAATATGCCAAAGATCTTTTTGTCGGTCTCACGGAAAGTGGCAGCACCATTTTTGTCGATGCGGGGTTTCAGCCCAATTTCATCAATCCCAACGACAAGCTGAGTGCACATAAGGTGGTTTCCATAGCCTTGCAAATACAACTTCCCGAATATAAAGAGGTGCACATTTATGGAACAAACTGCAATGTGGACGTTTCAGGGAACTATGTGAAGTTGGAAGTCAAGCTGTCCGATGGACAATGTGCACTGCAAAACGTTGCGGAAGATGTTGAGGTCAGTACCCAAAAAGGAGATATACACTTAACCATTCCCGAGGGAAATGTCCTTGCCAAAAGCGAATATGGAAAAATTTTCAGGGAGTTTATTCCCCTGGGCGATGATCGCTTTATCCTTCACACTGTGGAAGGGAATATTCACCTTAGTAAAACAAAATAATATCCCTACTTTTGCCCCATCTTTTTAGGAAAATGAGTTTAAAGAAGTCCTTGTTGGTCATAGTTTTGGTACTCTTGGTGGACCAAATCAGCAAAATCTATATCAAGACCAGTTTTGTTTTGGGAGAATCCCATGAAGTATTCAACTGGTTCAAGATACTTTTCATAGAAAATGAAGGGGCCGCTTGGGGGACCAAACTAAGCGATATATTGCCCATTTCCGAATCGGCGGGAAAATTGATATTGACCATTTTCAGGATTCTAGCTGTTTTTGGTATTGCCTATTGGTTATGGGACATTATCAAGAAGCAGTCGTCCCGCACACTTATTTTGGCCGTTTCACTCATTTTTGCAGGAGCGCTTGGGAACATCATCGATTCGGTGTTCTATGGAATGCTCTTTGATCACAGTAACGGACAGGTGGCCACGCTGTTCTCCCATGAGCCTTATGGCAATCTGTTCTATGGAAAGGTGGTGGACATGCTCTATTTTCCATTGATAGATACCACCTGGCCAGAGTGGATTCCTTATTTTGGCGGCAAGGCGTTCCGTTTTTTTGAGCCCGTTTTCAATATTGCGGATACTGCTATAAGCACTGGGGTGGGCATTTTGATTGTTTTCAACAAAAAGGCATTCCCCAAACGGGAAGAAGATCCTTCCTAAAATTGGCGTATACCGCTCGGCGTGATGCAGTAATCCAATGGCACGTCATTTTCATGGGAATCGGTAATGGGTTCTTCTTCCAATTCAAAAAGAGAAAGTCCAATTTTTAGGGTGTCTATCCTACATTGTTGTAAAAAGTTATCGTAGAAACCCTTGCCATATCCCACGCGGTTTCCATGGGTGTCAACGGTCAAAAGTGGAACGAAAACCACATCAATTTTGTCCACGGGAACAGGAATACCATCAATAGGTTCCGGAATGTGCCAATTATTTTTTTTAAGGACAGTGCTATCGGTCAAAAGAAAATGTTCCATGGAATTGGCCCCCTTTACCTTGGGAATGACCAAATTCTTATCCATGCCCTGTAGCAGGGTGATCAACGGAAGCGTATCAACCTCCTTGTTTTCCTCTATGCTCAGAAAAATATGGAAATAAAAAAAATCCCATATTGGGATTTGACGTACAAGGTTCGCTATTTTTAAACTTGCATCCGAAACGAAGGAATCACTTAGTTCCTTTCTTAGCTTCAAATACTTTTTCCTAAGTTCATGCTTCAACATAGATTGTTGAAAGGTTTGGGGTGTGTTTTGGAAAATATGTATTTAGTCTCTGGTGGACACAGAGAAAAAGATTTTGAAAAACAACATCAAAATCAAATACATTCCCAAAACGATAACATAGTTTTCCATAGAATTGCATTTACATCGTTAAATGTAGGTAAAAGAATTGAAAAATTTACCACCAAATGCATTTTTTATCGATGAAATACATCGTTTTTAATAACAGTTTAACAATTTTCCCATAAAGTTATACAGTTTGATGGCCGCTATGGCCGCTGAATTATTTTGCATACCAACCCGATGGGCCAATTGTAAGCCCTAAAGACCAAACGGTAAAGGCAGATGTAACATCCATCAATTGGGGCTGAAACACTATAAATTTAGGGTTACCTTTGTTAGAGATACCTTGCTGTTTTTATGCCGGAAAAATCACCGATACAGGTTCAAATAAGTACATTGCCCTCCAGCCCGGGGGTATACCAGTTTTATGATGGCAATGGGAACATTCTTTACGTTGGCAAGGCGAAGGATCTCAAAAAAAGGGTGTCCTCCTATTTCAACAAAAAACAGGAGTATGGCAAAACAAGGGTCCTGGTAAAAAAGATACGATCCATAAAACATATTGTGGTCGCAACGGAATCGGATGCACTGTTGTTGGAAAACAACCTGATCAAGAAACTGCAGCCACGCTATAATGTAATGCTGAAGGATGACAAATCCTACCCCTGGATCTGTATAAAGAACGAACGTTTCCCAAGAGTGTTCCCCACCCGTAAGCTCATCAATGACGGCTCGGAGTATTTTGGTCCATACACCAGTATGAAAACGGTAAGGACGCTTCTGGATCTTGTCAAAAGCCTTTACCCGTTACGTACGTGCAATTATGATCTTCCCGAGGAGAAAATTGCGGCCGGCAAGTACAAGGTTTGCCTGGAATACCATTTGGGAAATTGTTTGGGGCCCTGCGAGGGGCTGCAAAGTGAAGCGGAATATCATGGGCAAGTGGACGATATACGACAGATCATCAAGGGCAATTTCAAAAATTCCCTGCAATCCTTCAGAACGCAGATGAAGGAATTTGCAACCAACATGGAGTTCGAAAAGGCGCAGCGCATCAAGAACAAGATCGACATCCTGGAGAACTATCAGGCCAAGTCCACGATTGTGAATCCTAAGATCGACAATGTGGACGTTTTCACCATCATTTCGGATGAAACCCATGCCTATGTCAATTTCATTCAGTTGTCCCACGGTTCCATTGTAAGGTCCCACACCCTGGAAATAAGAAAAAAACTGGATGAGACCGATGAAGAACTGCTGGCCTTGGCCATTACGGAAATCAGGCAGCGGTTTAATTCGCAATCCAAAGAAGTCTACTTGCAGTTTCCGGTCACGGTGGAAGACAATCTTAAGGTCACCTTGCCCAAACTGGGAGATAAACGGAGACTGTTGGAGTTGTCCGAACGCAACGCCCGCTTTTACAGGCAAGATCGTTTGAAGCAGATAAAAATCACGGACCCCGATCGGCACACCAAGCGGCTTATGGCCCAAATGAAGGCCGATCTGCGCCTCTCCGAAGAGCCAACACATATTGAGTGTTTCGACAACTCCAACATACAGGGGACCAATCCCGTGGCGGCCTGTGTGGTATTCAAGAACGGCAAACCATCCAAAAAGGACTATCGCCACTTCAATATAAAAACCGTGGAAGGCCCGGATGATTTTGCCAGCATGGAAGAGGTCGTTTTTAGAAGGTACAATCGGCTTTTGAACGAAGAAGAGCCGTTGCCACAACTCATAGTCATTGATGGGGGAAAGGGGCAACTGTCCTCGGCCCTCAAAAGTCTCAATAGGCTTGGGCTGAGGGGAAAAATTGCCATAATAGGCATTGCCAAGCGCCTGGAGGAAATTTATTTTCCCGAGGATCCGGTTCCCCTTTATCTCGATAAAAGGTCAGAGACCTTGAAAGTGATCCAGCAATTGAGGAACGAGGCACATCGGTTCGGGATAACCCATCATAGGAAAAAAAGAAACAAGGGAGCCATTGATTCCGAGCTTGAAAAAATTGAAGGAATAGGTGAAAAGACCGTGGAGCAACTATTGAAAAATTTTAAGTCGGTAAAGCGCATAAAGGAAGCAACCATTGAGAGCCTTGCGGAATCTATAGGAATGGCGAAGGCAAAGAAAATATACGAAACCTTTCATTGATCCAATGCAGATGAAAAAAGCACATATCTTGATAATCTTGGCATTCCTGCACTTCTTTGGATGGTCACAAACCGATTTGCCCCAAGAAAGGCCCAAGGTAGGGGTGGTCCTAAGTGGGGGCGGAGCCAAGGGATTGGCACATATTGGGGCACTTAAGGTGATTGAGGAATCGGGGATCAAGGTTGATTTTATCGGCGGCACCAGCATGGGAGCGATAGTGGGAGCCCTGTACGCATCGGGCTATTCTGCCCAGGAACTGGATTCCATCTTCAGGGTTACGGATTTTGCTGGAATGATACAGGACAATGTGCCCCGTGGCGCCAAAACATTCTACGAAAAGGAAGACTCGGAAAGGTATGCCCTCACGCTTCCCTTCACCAATTTCCATGTCTCGTTTCCTCAGGCTATTTCTGGGGGCCAGAATATTTACAATGAGCTGGTTCGGTTGCTCTTTCATGTCAAGGACGTCCAGGATTTCAAAAAGCTGCCCATTCCCTTTTTGTGCATTGCCACCAATGTGGAAACCGGTGAACAGGTTTTGTTGGATGGGGGCTATCTTCCAGAGGCCATTATGGCCAGTGGGACATTTCCCTCGCTGTTCGAACCGTCCGAAATAGATGGCAATGTTCTGATTGATGGCGGTGTGGTGAACAATTATCCCATAGACGAAATAAGGGATCTGGGAGCCCAACTGATTATTGGTGTGGATGTTCAGCATGATCTGTCGACCAGGGAGTCCCTGTCCTCTGCCACAGAGATTCTTCTTCAGATCAACAATTACAGGACGGTCAACGATATGCGCAAGAAAGCGGAGAAAACGGATATCTATATAAAGCCGGACATCGGTGAATTTTCAGTAATAGATTTTGATCGCGGCCAGGAAATCATTTCCAAGGGAGAGGATGCCGCACTGCTCCTAAAGGAAAAATTGAGTGAAGTGGCCCAGCTCCAAGCCGATGGAGCGCGTTCCAGGAAGCGGGTTCAGGTCCAGGATAGTTTGACCATTAATAGATTGATCGTTACCGGGAACGATGTGTATACCAGGGCTTACATTAAGGGGAAACTGCGATTCAATTTGGCAGAAAGGATTTCGTTCGAAAAACTGAAACAGGGGATGAACAATTTGGCCGCCACAGGCAACTTCAAGGCCATTCGATATGAATTGGTATCCAACGGATTGGGGACCGATCTCATTTTAAAACTCAAGGAAAACCCTACTAAGATGTTTTTAAAAGTGGCCGCCCATTACGATGACCTATATAAGAGTTCCGCGCTCATAAATTTGACCAAAAAGAACTTTCTGTTACGGGACGATGTGGCATCGTTCGATTTCATATTGGGGGACCATATAAGGTATAATATGCAATATTATCTGGACAAGGGATACTATTGGAGTTTTGGTATCAATTCCACGTTCACCAATTTTGATGAGGAAATAGATTTTGGTCTCATCCGAACCAACTTTGTTGTCCCAGATGCCCCAAACGTAAGCGAGATCAACCTGGAGGTCACCGATTTGACGAACCAGATTTACCTGCAGACCGTGTTGAGGGAGGAATTCGCATTTACCTTGGGTGCTGAGCATAAATTGCTCCAATATAGCACCAGGACTTTGAACCAGGTGGGTGAAGGCGTTGCGGAGACCTCTTTGTCCCAGAATGCAGGGAGAACCTTCTTTGACAATTCCAATTATTTTAGTGCATTTGGAAAAATCACCCTGGACACCTATGACGACAAATACTTTCCCACAAAGGGTTTTTTGTTTGATAGTGACATGCACCTGTACCTTTTCTCCTCAGATTTCAATGACAACTTCCGGAAATTCGCTGTAGGCAAGGCCAGGATTGGGGGAGCCTTTCCCTTGTTCCACAATATGACCATGAACTTGGAGACCGAGGGAGGATTGAAATTCGGAACCTCTGCGGTAACCTCTTTTGATTTTGTACTGGGTGGTTTTGGAAACGATTTCGTGAATAATTTCATTCCATTTTTTGGGTATGACTTTTTGAGCTTGCCAGGAAACAGCTTCGTGAAGGCCTATGCAAGATTGGATTATAATGTGGCACCAAAGCACCATATTCTATTCTCATCCAACTTTGCCAATGTGGACGACGATTTGTTCCGAACCGGTGAGTGGTTCTCCGAACCGTCGTTCTCCGGATATGGTATAGGCTATGGATTTGAATCCTTTTTGGGCCCGATACAGATATACTATTCGTGGTCACCGGAGATTGACACCAGTAATTTCTTCTTTAGTGTAGGGTATTGGTTCTAGTTGAAATGCCCCTTTTTCTTAACTATTTGCTAAAAAAAGGGAATCCATCGTCCACTATAGTTAAAGTCCGTTAAAAACTTATTTTCCTACAAAACCTTGATGTATCTTTACTGGACATAAGGGGTGGTTCCCTTATAACTTTAAGTATTGGTTTTTCATAATTTAAAGTTTGGTTGGTTATTTAGGAAAAGCCCAGTTTTAAGACTGGGCTTTTTTTATATGTATAATATTTTGGAACAAGTTTTGTTTAAGTAATTGTAAACCTGTAAGCCTCGAGATCTGTTTTACTAATTTTGTACCAATTTTACCACTTATGAAAAAGGCCATTGTCATTTTCAGTTTATTGCTCTCGGCTCCCTTGGCTGCCCAAAAATTTCATCCGGCATTCAAGTCGGGCGAGTGGCTCAAGTTCAGGATTCACTACGGTTTTTTGAATGCCAGCTATGCCACGTTGCACCTTAGTTCCAAAAATCTGGACAGCATTCCCGTTTACCATGTGGTTGGCAGGGGAAAGACAACCGGTTTTGCCAGCATTTTTTTTAAGGTAGACGACACCTATGAAAGCTATTTTGGCAGATATGATGGAAAACCATATCGATTTATCAGAAAAATAGATGAGGGAGGCTACACAAAGGATATCGAGATAGATTTTGATTACAACAAGGGCAAAGCCGTCCTGACCGACAATAAGAACAAGAAGGAGATGGACTTTGCCGTGCACGATAGGGTCCAAGACCTACTCTCAGCTTCCTACTATCTCAGGAACAATTATAACCTGGACCATTTTGAAGAGGGACAGTCCATTAATATTGACATGCTGTTCGATGATGATGGTGTTTTTCAGTTCAAACTGAAGTTTTTGGGCAAAGAAGTGATCCGGACCAAGTTTGGAAAAGTAGAATGTCTTAAATTTAGGCCCTTGGTCCAGTCGGGTCGTGTGTTTAAGGAACAGGAAAGCCTTACCCTTTGGGTTTCCAATGACCTGAACAAGATTCCGGTGAGGGTCAAGGCCGATTTGGCCGTGGGATCCATAAAGGCGGATTTGGACGCCTACAATGGCCTAAGGAACCAATTTAAAATAATAATGAGAGAAAATTGAATGGATAAGGATGAGCGCATTGGAGCCCAGATCAACAAGCTTGAGGAAAAATACAAAAACTCGGGCCAGGACCTAAGCTCTTATCTGGACGGTCTCCTGTACCAAAGGTACCTTACCTATTGGGACTACATACATTTGGATACCCTCTTGAGCATTCAAGTGCCCCGCACCTATTTTCCGGATGAGGAAATCTTCATCATGTACCACCAGATTACCGAGCTCTACTTCAAATTAATCCTTCATGAACAAAAGCAGATTGTGGAGGACCGCTCACAGGATGTGGATTTTTTCATAGAAAAAACACGTAGGATCAACAGCTATTTCAAGGCACTCATTTCCTCTTTCAGCATAATGATCAAGGGAATGGAACGGGAACAATTCCTCCGTTACCGCATGGCACTGCTGCCAGCGAGTGGGTTTCAATCCGTTCAATACAGGATGATCGAGCTATATGCCACACCATTGGAGAATCTGGTGCACCATACAGAGCGCGAAAACTTCACCAAAAAAAACGAAGTAGAAGAACTTTACGAGCACATATATTGGAAGAAAGGCGCCACGGACTTAAGAACGGGAGAAAAAACCTTGACGCTAAAACAATTTGAAATACGCTACACCCCACGACTGTTGAGGATAGCCAACCAAGTAAGGCACAGCACCATATATCATAAATATTGTCAATTACCGGAAGGTTCAAGGCAAAATAAAGAGTTGATACGGGCGTTAAAGGATTTGGATATGAACGCCAACGTGAACTGGCCCTTGATGCACATGGGATCTGCCTATCGGTATCTGGCCAGTGACACCAAGGATGTGGAGGCCACTGGGGGCACGAATTGGAAACAGTATTTGCCGCCCAGTTTTCAGAAAATAATATTTTTCCCAACTTTGTACTCCGAAACGGAACTGGATAATTGGGGAAAAGAATGGGTGGAGCACATTTTTAATCCAGCAAATAAGGAATAATTAGGAATGCAAAAATTTATTGGGGCAATTTTGGCACTGATCGTTTTAGTGTCATGTAAACAAGATCAAGATAAGGTAGAAATGGAAGAGCTGGTTCAGGCAGAACCTGTGGAAAAACTACCGATAACCAAGTTTGGGTTTAACCTGGAAGAATTTACGGTGGTCCATGATACCATCCGATGGGGAGACAGTTTTGGCGAACTGATGCTGAAAAACAAGGTTGAATACCCAAAGATTGCCGCCATATCCGAAAATTTCAAGGATACATTTGATGTAAGGAGAATAAAAGTGGGGAAGCCCTATACCATTCTTAAATCCAAGGACACGTCTGAAGTGGCCGAGATTTTCATTTATGAAAACGACAAAGTTAACTTTACCGTGGTGGATCTGCGGGACAGTGCCGTGGCATACCGAAGCAAGCGTCGGGTAAAATATGTGGAACGGGAAGTAGGCGGCATCATCGATAACAATCTCTCCGAAACCTTGGACAACCTTGGCGTTGATTACAATATCACCATTGACCTTTCCGAAATTTATGCATGGACCATTGACTTTTTCAGATTGGAAAAAGGCGATCGTTTCAAAATCATTTATGATGAAAGGTTCATCAACGATACCATCTATGCCGGTCATGGGCCGATAAAAGCCGCACTTTTTGAGCACAAAGGAAGGCCCATTTATGCCTTTCCCTATGTAACCGATTCCCTAAAGAACATCCTGGATTATTACGACCAAGATGCCAACAATCTACGCAGCACTTTTTTGAGGGCGCCGATAAAATTTGGGTATCGCCTGTCCTCGCGATACAACCTAAAAAGAAAGATAGCCTATTATGGATATAGGGTACGCCCCCACAAAGGCACGGACTATGCAGCACCAATCGGTACGCCCATCATCGCCACGGCGGATGGCACTGTTACCGAGTCCACAAGAAAAGGTGGAAATGGGAAATACGTAAAAATCAGGCACAACGGCACTTACAGCACCCAATATCTTCACATGCAAAAGCAAAAAGTGAAAAAAGGGGAATTTGTAAGGCAGGGCGACGTCATAGGATGGATTGGCATGACAGGAAATACCGGAGGCCCACATGTGTGCTATAGGTTTTGGAAAAACGGTAGACAAGTAGACCCCCTTCGTGAAAAGCTGCCATCCGCCGAACCTATAGTAGATTCGTTGAGAACACAGTATGTAGAGTACATTGAACCCCTAAAGGAACAACTGGATTGTATTGAGTACACAGAGCCCATTTTTGAGCTGGAAGAGAATCTAGTAACCCTTAATCCATAGAATGGCATTCCCCAAAATCAACCCCACCACCACAAGGGCCTGGAAAAAACTGGAGAAACATTATCAGGAAACCAAAGAAAACCAACTCGGGGACCAATTTAGGGCCGACCCAGACCGTGGGACTTCGTTTTCTTTGGTTTGGAATGATTTTCTGCTGGACTATTCTAAGAATAGGATCACTCGGGAAACATTGGCCTTCTTGGAAGATTTGGCCAGTGAAGTTGGACTTGATGAAGCACGTTCCGCCTATTTTAATGGGGAAATGATCAATCAAACCGAAGGACGGGCCGTACTCCATACAGCGCTAAGGGCAAAAGGGAACGATCGGATAATTCTTGATGGGGAGAACATTGTAGAGGAAGTCAATGAAGTAAAGAAAAAGATAAAGACCTTTTCGCAGGACATAATCTCAGGACAGCGCAAGGGCTATACCGGCAAAGCATTTACGGATGTAGTGAATATTGGCATTGGCGGGTCCGATCTGGGACCGGTAATGGTAACAGATGCGTTGAAATTCTATAAAAATCAGCTGCGGACACACTTTGTAAGCAATGTTGATGGCGACCATGTTTATGAGATTTTGAAAGATCTCGATCCAGAAACCACCCTATTTCTGATTGTTTCCAAATCCTTTACCACCCAGGAAACCCTCACCAATGCGATGACCATAAAAAAATGGTTTTTGGAAAAGGCCTCGGAAAAGGATGTTGCCGATCATTTTGTCGCAGTTTCCACCAATGCCGAAAAAATTGCAGAGTTCGGGATTGCTAAAGAGAACGTATTCCCCATGTGGGATTGGGTCGGGGGGCGTTTTTCTCTATGGAGTGCCGTTGGACTTTCTATTGCCTTGGCTGTGGGATACGAAAAATTCGAGGAATTGTTGTCCGGTGCCAGGGAAATGGACCAACATTTTAAAGAAGCTCCATTTTTGGAGAACATGCCCGTTATTTTGGCTTTGTTGAGCATTTGGTACAACAACTTCTACGGTGCAGAGACAGAGGCTTTGATTCCCTATACTCAATATTTACAGCGATTTCCTGCCTATTTACAGCAGGCTGTGATGGAAAGCAATGGCAAGAGTATGGACCGCATGGGAAACCGGACGCAATACCAGACCGGCACCATAGTTTGGGGCGAACCCGGCACCAACTCGCAACATGCCTTTTTCCAACTTATCCATCAGGGAACCAAACTCATTCCCACAGATTTTATCGGCTTTAAGAAGTCTTTGCATGGCAACGCGGACCACCACAACAAGCTAATGGCCAATTTTTTTGCGCAAACGGAAGCCCTTATGAACGGGAAAACCGCGGATGAGGTCTCCGAAGAACTACAAAACCAGCAACTTTCCAAGCCAGAGCAGGAATTTTTGTTACCCTTTAAGATCTTTGAGGGCAACAAGCCCACCAATACCATTTTGATTGAAAAACTTACACCCAGAACCTTAGGTTCCCTGATTGCGTTGTATGAGAACAAAATATTCGTTCAGGGCGTGGTTTGGAACATCTTCAGTTACGATCAATGGGGTGTGGAGCTGGGAAAACAACTTGCCAAAAACATACTTTTAGATATTGAAAACCCGAAAATTGGCGATCACGATAGTTCCACGTTGAACCTTTTACAATTTTTTAAGAAATAATCTAGTTTTTGGTAAAATAGCTTTTTTCCTAAACAGATGTTTATCAACATTTTGAAAATAAACACTTGTTAAATTCTTCTTATTTTTTAACTTTATGTTAACATTTGGCAGAACAAAAAAATAGATTTTTGCCGAGCAATTCAAAACAATAAACACTGTTAAACATGAAAAGAATTTACTTGGCTTTTGCAGCGATTTTTATCTCTGCAACGGCACTTGCACAAACAAGTATTACTGGAACTGTCTTTGATGCGGAACTGGGGAGCCCTCTACCAGGAGCCAGTATCGTAGTTCAGGGGACTGACACAGGCACATCAACTGACTTTGATGGAAAATTTACCTTGGAAACATCAAGAATTTCTGGGGTTCTGGTTGTTTCTTACATTGGATTTATTACCGAAAGAGTAGCTTTCTCACAAGCCGGTGATATTGGCTCTGTTTCCCTAAGCGCTGATGCTGAGGAATTGGAAGGGGTTGTGGTCGTCGGTAGTGGTCTTATAGATTTGGCCAGGGAACGACAGACTCCGATAGCGGTTTCCAGCGTTCCAGCTGCAGAAATACAGCTAAAGGGAGTTGGTAACGTAGAGTTCCCAGAGGTTATGAAGAACACGCCCAACGTGTATGTATCCAATCAAGCCGGAGGTTTTGGTGATTCCCAGATCTTCGTTCGGGGATTTGACCAAACCAATACTGCCGTGCTTTTGAACGGTCAACCTATCAACAGCGTTGAAGATGGTCGTGTTTTCTGGTCAAACTGGCAAGGTATGGCCGACGTGGCCAATGCGGTGCAGATTCAACGGGGTCTTGGCTCTTCAAAATTGGCAATCTCCTCTGTCGGTGGAACAATCAATATTGTATCCAAGGCAACAGGTCGGGAAGAAGGAGGTTTTGCCAGATTTTTGACAGGTAATGACAGTTACGGTAAAACAACCGTTAGTTATGACTCTGGACAAAAAGGCAAATGGGCATATTCCGTATTGCTAGATCATTGGCAAGGCCACAGAAAATGGGCAGGAGGTACTTTTGGACAGGGCCAGACCTATTTCATTGGCATCGGATTTCAACCCAATGATTCGCATAACTTCAATTTCTTGATCACTGGAGCACCTCAGTTCCATGGACAAAACTTTTCAAAGGATTTGGAGGAATATGAAGAATTCGGTGAAAAGTTCAACGACAATGCAGGATTTTTGGATGGTGAGCAATTCACTTTTAGAAGAAACTATTACCACAAGCCAGTGGCCAACTTAAACTGGGACTGGAGCATTAGCGATAAATCCCAACTTTCCACAGTACTATATGCCTCATGGGGCCGTGGTGGGGGAACAGGACCATTGGGAAGACAGACCAATTTCTTCAGAGAGGACGGCCAAGTGGATTTTGATGCCATTGTTGCCAATAACATAGCGGAAAACCCAAATGGATTGGGAACTTTTGGATCGGCAGGTCTATTGAGAGCATCCATAAACAACCACAACTGGTATGGGGCCTTGACCAACTATGAATTTGAGCCCAGCGAAAACTGGTCATTGAATCTTGGAGCCGATATTAGATTCTACAGGGGAGATCACTGGAGACAATTGGTGGATAAATTGGGACTGGATGGCTACAATGATAACTTCAGGACCGATAGACCATCTGACTACGTTATTTCTGAAACTTTTGAAGCCGATCCATGGGCCGCGCTTTTCAGCTTTGCCGATCCCGATCAGCGATATGATTACGATTACTCGGAGAACATAAACTACCAAGGGTTGTTTGGTCAAGCCGAATATTCTGATGGAACCTTCTCAGTATTTTTGCAAGGAGCAGCTTCCAACCAAGATTACCAAAGGGAAGGTCGACTTTCTGGTTTTGGTGATGGCGAGGGAAAATCGGATAAGTTGAGCAGATTTGGATATTCCGTGAAAACGGGAGCATCCTACACTTTCAGCGATAACCATCAAGTATTTGCAAACGTTGGCCAATACTCAAGACAGGCCTTTTTGGACAACATTTTTGCCAATATCCGCTATAGCAACGAGATTGTAGAACCGGAAGTGGACAACGAAGAAATCACAGGTCTGGAAGGTGGATACAGATTTAGAAATGGCGATTGGGCCGTTAATTTCAATGTGTACTACACCAAATGGGGTAACCGATTCCTTCAAGATTTTGGACAACAGGATATTGGGGGTACTGAAATCGATGTTAGGACACGATACACAGATATCACCCAGGTACACCGCGGTGCTGAATTGGACCTTAGATATCGTCCTTCCGCAGCATTGTTGTTCAAGTGGTATGGATCCGTTGGAAATTGGGAATATGACGGAACCACTCCTTTCATTATAGAAAATGATGAGACTGGAGCGTTAATTAGCAGAGGTACCGTGGATTTGACCGGAACCAAAATAGGCAATGCCCCTCAGGTATCTACTGGAGCAGGCACAAGATTCAACGCATGCGAAAATCTTTCTTTTGATGCCGACATAAACATCTTTACAGAATTCTACGGATTCGTGGATGTTGAGGACGTGATTGCTTCCTCTTTGGCGGGATCGGTCTTTCAATCGGAAAGATTGCCCGCTTACACCTTGGTGGATGCAGGTGCTACCTATACTTTCAATCTTGGGAACAACGAAATGGTCCTTAGGGGGAACGTATACAACGTATTTGATGCCGACTATATCAACCAAAGGGATTCTTTTGGTTACTACTTGGGAGTTGGAAGAACCTGGAACTTAAGCCTTAGGTACAATTTCTAATTCTTAAAAAGAATTAATTGAATAGGGAACCCCGCCAACAGGCGGGGTTTTTTGTTAAAATCACTACATTTATCAAATAAACAACACCTATGGAGATCATCAAAAATCTACACTCGTATATGGCCTATGTGGTGCTGGCCGTTTTGATCATTGCAGTGTTCAACGCCATAACAGGCTGGTTGGGCAAACGGGACTTCACCATGCACAAAGATCTCAGGATAAGCCTTTTCGCATTGATATTGAGCCATATCCAATTGTTGGTGGGCCTTATTTTGTTTTTTATCTCCTCCAGTGGACTCAAGGCCATTCAGACCTTGGGCATGGGTGGCCTGAATGCCCCTGCACGACTTTTGGCCGTGGAACATCCCTTTACCAACATTGTTGCCTTGGTATTGATAACCATCGGCTGGTCGCGGCACAAAAAAATGATGGAAAGCAATAGAAAGTTCAAGACCATATCGCTTTTTTATGGTTTCGGCCTACTGTTGATTTTGAGCCGTATCCCTTGGGGGCAATGGTTGGCATAACGGTCAGAGCCACCTTTTATTGACGACATCCAACGTCACTATCAGTCTTCCGTCTCCTTTATCAAATGCAGATAAACGGGGAAGTGGTCACTGTACCCGCCCGTGTAGCTGCCCCCTGCATACGTCCTAAAGGGATACCCTCTAAATTTTCCCTTCTGGGTACGAAGAAAACCCGGAGCAAATATTCCCGCTTTCCAAAAAGACAGTTGTGACCTTTCTTCGCCAATAAAATTTGAGGTCATAAAAAATTGATCGAACAAGTTCCACTTATCCCGATAGGCCAACGAACCTATACCCTTTTTGTACATTTTCTCCATTGGATTGAAAAGATCCAGGCTATCCAATTGATCCATTTGGCCCTTGGTCTTCAATATTTTCTTAAAGCTGTCGTCCCTGGGGTCGTCGTTGAAATCTCCCATGGCAATCACCTTGGCGTTCCAATTCAGGTCACGGATGGAGTCTATAATGCGTTTGTTCAACAAGGCGGCCTTAATCCTATTGGACTGACTTTTTGAAGCACCACCTCTTCTGGAAGGCCAGTGATTTACGATGAAATAAACATTTTCCTGGTCCATGGAGCCACCCACCACTAACTGGTCCCGTGTGTATTCCCGTTCACCAAGTTCGTCAAACAATAACAGCCTGTGGCTTTTAAAGGAAGTGGGCACATAGGAATCCCTTTTGTAGAGCAAGGCCACGTCAATCCCCCGCCAATCTGGGGAATCAAAATGCACTATGCCATAGTCTTTGTTACGAAGATCCGGGTGTTGGGTCAAATCCTCAAGTACGCCCCTGTTCTCCACTTCGCACAAACCAATGACATCCGGGGAAGTTCCGGAAAGTTGTTTTCCAATGTTGGATAACACCTCGGCAATGTTCCCAATTTTACGCCCATACCGCTCGTGGGTCCAGTGATAACTGCCTTCAGGTGTTCGCTCGTCATCAAAGGTCAATGAATCGTTTTCAATGTCGAAGAGGTTCTCAACATTATAAAAGGCAATGGTTCTTAACGTATAGGTTTTGGACTTTTGTCCATGAAGTGAGGTCGATATTAATACGAGTAGGCATATTAATGATCGCATATTATTTTGATTTTGTGTCTAAAATAAGTAAGATTGCTTGCTTTTCGCACAATTCAGAGAAGTTATAACCCCAAATTTAGTTTAATTAACCTACTAACAAGCTATGAGAACAGCTATGTTCGTGGTTGTATTTTGTTGTACCACAATACAATATGGACAACAGACTACAATCATTTCTGGGCAGGTCCGCGAAAAGGGGACAAACAGGCCCATTCAAAACACCACGATTTCCCTTGAAGGGTTTTCACAGGACTTTTTCACCGATGCCAACGGAATTTTCAATATTGGCATTGCACTTTCCGGGGAACACGTACTAAAATTTGAGGCCGTTGAATTTCTTCCAAAGCATTTTGCACTTAATTTCAACGGGCAGACCATTGACTTGGGCCTTGTTTTTTTGGAAAGGGATGTCATTACCGAAAAAACAGATAACCTGATCACCTTAACGGATGGGGAACTACTGGAAAATGATGATGCATTGGCTAGTGCGATGGGGCTGCTGCAATCTACGCGCGATGTATTCCTGAATCGGGCCGCCTTCGATTTCGGACAGGCCTTTTTTAAGGTAAGGGGATACGATTCCCGAAATGGCACAGTGCTCATCAATGGAATTCCTATGAACAAGTTCTTTGATGGGCGACCACAATGGAACAATTGGGGAGGCCTCAACGATGTAACGAGAAACCAAGAGCACACCTACGGATTATCTCCAAATCCATATACTTTTGGCGGCATTTTGGGCAATACCAATATCGATACACGACCCTCAGCAATGCGGCCGGGCACTCGGCTTTCAAGTTCGTTTTCCAATAGAACATATCGGGGAAGGCTTATGGGCACCTATACCTCTGGATTATCTAACACTGGTTTTGCATACACATTTTCCGCCTCCAGAAGATGGGCCCAAGAAGGATATGTCGAGGGAACACTATATGATGCCTATTCCATTTTTGGGGCTATGGAGTTCCGGCCGAACTCAAAGAACAGTATTTCCATTACCGCGATCATGGCCCGAAACCGCAGGGGACGTTCGGCGGCAATTACCGAAGAAGTTTTTGATTTGATGGGAAATCGCTACAATCCCTATTGGGGTGAACAGGAGGGGAAGATTCGGAATACAAGGGAGCGGGAAATCTTTGAACCTCTTTTTTTGATGAACTATACCTTGGAACAGGGTAAATTTCATTGGACCACCGGCTTGGCCTATCAATTTGGAACCCATAGAAGAAGCCGTTTGGGTTACTACAATGCGCCAAACCCAGACCCCACGTACTACAGATATCTACCAAGTTATTCCATAAACAGCTCGATTGGTGCGAGTTTTATAAATGCCAATTTCGCAAAGGAAGCTTTTTTGGAAAACCCTCAAATAGATTGGGAGTATCTTTATCTGGCCAATGGCAATAATGGCGGTCAGGCGGCCTATCTTCTTTATGACGACGTGGTTGAAGATGGTACAATCACCATGTCGACCAACCTGGAGTATGGCATTGGCGATAAAATGAAGATGGGTTTTGGGGGAAATTATAGGAAGACATCCTCCAAAAACTATGCGGAGTTGTTTGATTTGATGGGAGCCGCTTTTCATCAAGATGTGGATGCTTTCTCAAATACACGCAACGACCTTGATGGGAATCCGGAAAAAATAGAAAGGGACAGGTTCGGGTACCAGTATGCTTTGAGTGCCGACCAACTTGAGGTATTTGCGCAGACGGAATACGATGCCAAAAAATGGAGCGGCTTTATTTCAGCATCCCTATCCAGCTTTAAGGCGCAAAGGGATGGACTGTTTGCCAACGAGCGTTTTTTGGAGAATTCATTCGGGAAAAGTGAAGAAGCCACATTCTCCAATCTGGGGGTTAAGGGAGGAATCACCTATTTTATTTCGGGAAGACACTGGATTATGGCAAATGCAGCCAAAATGGACCGATTCCCAACACTTCAAAACATATTCATCAACCCTAGGGAGAGCAACTACATTGTTCCTGAAATCCAGAAAGAGACCATAACCACCATAGATGTTGGCTATCATTTTCGATGGCCTAGTGTCACAGGTCGAATAAGTGCATTCTACACGCGGTTTCAGAACACAACGGACATCAATTTCTTTTTTGTGGATTCTGGAGTGGGTTCCGACTTTGTGCAAGAGGTGATTTCTGGATTGGACCGATTGCAGAAAGGAATTGAGTTTGGTCTGGAATATGAGATGTCCTCAAGTGTAAAATTTTCTGCGGTCGGAAATCTGGGACATTATGTCTATGCCAGCGACCCATCCGTTCAGATCAACTTTGACACCGCTGGTGCAGAAGAGGACCTCATAGACCCTGGGGGAACAATTGATCTTGGTATTGCCAAACTAAAAGAGCTGAAATTGGCACAAGGTCCACAGACAGCCTTTGCCATTGGGGTGGAATATCGAGATCCAAAATACTGGTGGATTGCAGCCACGGCCAACCATCTCACCAACAATTATTTAAGCCTTTCCACCATTGCCCGAACCCAGAGTTTTCTTCTGGACCCGGATACTGGAGAGGCTTTTCCCGATGCGACGGACGAGAACGTGGCCGAACTGTTGCGGCAGGAAAAGTTGGATGACATCTATCTTTTGAACCTCGTTGGGGGAAAATCGTGGCTTTGGGGAAAGAAGTACATCAGTTTTTTTGCCAGCGTCAACAATCTTTTCGATTCAGTATTCAGGACCGGAGGCTATGAACAAAGCCGAAATGGAAATTTTGGACAGCTACAAGAGGACAGTCTAAGTGGTTCTCCCTCCTTTGGTCCAAAATACTGGTACGGCTTCGGAAGAACCTATTTTCTCAATTTGGCGATAAGCTTTTAAAAATAAAATATGAAAAGAAAAGTGCTCAAGACAGTATGTCTTTTAGGGCTTGGATGGATTCTTGCCTGCGTTGAAAATCGGGATTTTGACTCCCCAAACACAGAATGCAATGTCAGCGTAAAGGCCAATATCAGCTTTGCCGAATTGGATTCCTTAATTGGAGATGGGGTAATCCAGATTCAGGATGAGTTGATTTTGGAGGGCTTTGTAATCTCTTCGGACCAGGCAGGAAACTTTTTTGGGGTGCTTCACCTCCAAGATGCCGCCATTGATCCCAGCATGGGGGTTCAAATGGAAATCGACCTCAGGGAATCATATCTTGTTTATCCTATTGGCAGCAGGGTTTTTGTCAAACTCAAAAATCTGTACGCAGGAAAAAGTGGGACGACTATAAAACTTGGAGGGGCAATCATTTCATTTGGTAATGTTTCTGTGGGGAGATTGCCCGCATTGCAGGCTTTGGACCATGTGATACCATCATGTGGTGATAAAGCATCAGTGCAGCCCACAAGGACAACTTTGGCCAAGCTGGACAGTATGCCGTTGCACACACTGGTACAAATTGACAGCCTCGAATTTGCAGAGGTGGAGCTTGGAAGCAATTTTGCCATCGCCGAGGAAGAAACTGAACGTCTTCTGCAAGATTGTGCTGAAAACCAAATGGTACTGTTAAATAGCGGCTACGCCGATTTTCAATCAGAGCTACTGCCCGAAGGTAATGGATCTCTTATCGCAATTGTTCTTAAGGAAGGAAAGAAGACCGTACTGGCCATTCGGGATTTACAGGACATTGATTTTTCTAATGAGCGCTGCCCGGAAATCATTACCGAATTTACGTCCACAAAAATCTTTATTTCCGAATTGGCCGATCCAGATAACAACTCTGGTGCCCGGTTTGTGGAGCTTTACAATGCCGCACAGGATGCCTTGGACCTAAACTTATGGACGCTACGCCGCTACACCAACGACAACACCGAAGTGGGCTCCTCAATTGATTTATCGGGGTTGATAATCCAACCGGAAAGCACTTTGGTAATTTCGCCAAACGCGCAAGAATTTGAACTGGTGTATGGCTTCCCTCCCGATCTGGGTGTGTCCACGAACAGCCCTGCGGACTCCAATGGGGATGACAATCTGGAATTGGTGGATCCTTTTGGTACCGTAATCGATGCATTTGGGGTCATTGGCGAGGATGGTTCTGGGACCAACCATGAGTTTGAGGACGGAAGAGCTGTCCGCAATATGCAAGTTATGGAAGCAAACCCAATTTATACTTTTGGGGAATGGACCATTTTTAACGACACAGGAGATGCTGGGACCATTAAGCTGCCCCAAAATGCCCCAGAGGATTTTACTCCCGGGCAACGCGAGTAAGGCTACATGGCGAAGGGCCTATAGCTAAATTTTTGCCCACCCACAGAGGCATCAGCCATAAGACCTGCCTTGGGGAGCGCAAATACAGCCACGCCATCTTTATATTTGGCTTCAAAGGCAATGCCCGATTTAAGGGCCACTGCAGATGTTTCTGCTGCAAATTCAAATTGGCCCTCCTTAAAGCGAGCCAGGTCCACATCGGTTTCAAAAAAAATGACTTCAATAATGGCCTGTCCGCCGGCCTGTAGGCCCACATTCAATTTTTTAAGGCTTGCCATGCCTACGGCATCCCCATTTTCGTATACCACTCCATTTCCAGAAGCCCCGCCAATAATGAAACCGCCTTTGCCCACATTCGGAAAAATTACATATCCAGCGGATTGTGCAAAGAATTTTTTCAGTTCCGCTTGAGCCTCCAACAACGCCTCTTTGGCCTCAAGGGCATCTGCCATTATTTTTTCATCCTTTTCATTTTGGGCGATAACGTTTGCCGTAAAAACAAGGGATAGAACAAGTATGAAGGATTTTATCATTTTCATCGTGTTGAGGTTTTAGATACCCAAAGTTAAAAAACAAACCCTTTCCAACATGGAAAGGGTTTGCCAATAAATGTTAATAAACGATGTAGCCTAGTCCTCTTCCTCACTGGATGGAAAGTCCACATGGGCCATCACCTCCTCCATTTGAAGTATATGCCGCTCGGAGTGTCCAGCAGCAAAAATGATGACCTGAAAACCATCCACAGTGCCAAACGGCAAATCTTGGTTGAATCGATTTCTCAGATCATCCTCCGTGGTTTTTATATATTCAATATGCTCGTTCCTCTTACTCAAAAAGGCCTGCACCGTTTCTTCATGCGAACCGAATTTTCCGCTTGGTTCAAAAGGTTCGGAGGTTTTTACCTTGTTGCTCCGGTCCGTCAGCACGCCCATAAGTTGTTCATCCTTAAAAACCAAAGAATCTTTAAGTGCAGGGTTGTCACCTTCTGCCAAGGTCTTTTTCAAAAAACCTTCAAACGCATTCTCACTGATGGCGATATGCTCCACGCATTCCGCTATGGACCACTCACCTTCGGAGGGTTTAAAATTCAACTGTTCCTCAGAAAGTCCGTCCAGCACCTGAAGCATGTGATCGCGGGTTTCGGTTAGGAGTTTTGCAGCCATGGCACGCTCTTCCTCCGTTAGCTGGTCTGGTTTTATGTTGAAACCAAAAAACAGCAGGACTACGATGGGTAAAATCAATTTTCTCATTTGTGATAGTGTTTAAATTGGGTTAATTAAATAGTGTCCACAGTAACTAAACGATTAAACCGGGTTGCATTGGACCTCTTTGAATGCCAATCAACCATCGGATTTTATAAAGGTAATGGATTTTTATACCCCTTTAAGGGTCAAATCCGCCAAAAAACATGCTCTTTTTGGACAAAGGCAGAATAGCCCAAAGGCCCAAGCCAGGCGCATAGATAATGCTTATGTTTTTATAGCATATTAATATAAATTGCTTATCGTTTCCCCTTGGGTTTTCTTAACTTTAAAGAGGAAAAAAATAACATAAAACAACATACTAATGAGCAAAGATTTAGCGAATGGGGCAGATGCCAGCATGTGCCCTTTTCTAAATGGGGAACTAAAACAGGCCGCAGGGGGTGGAACGACCAATAGGGACTGGTGGCCCAATCAATTGAACTTGAATATTCTTAGGCAGCACTCTTCTTTGGTTGACCCTATGGATGAGGATTTTAACTATGCGGAAGAATTCAAAAAGCTCGACTTGAATGCGATAAAAAAGGATTTGACTGACCTTATGACGGACAGCCAAGAATGGTGGCCAGCAGACTATGGCCACTACGGCCCCTTTTTCATAAGAATGGCTTGGCACGCGGCAGGAACTTACAGAATTGCCGATGGAAGAGGTGGTGGAGGAACAGGGAACCAAAGGTTTGCGCCGTTGAACAGCTGGCCCGATAACGCCAACCTTGACAAAGCGCGGCTATTGCTCTGGCCCATAAAACAGAAATACGGAAAGAAAATTTCCTGGGCAGACCTGTTGATTCTAGCTGGAAATGTGGCCCACGAATCCATGGGATTGAAAATGTTCGGTTTTGCAGGTGGCCGTGAGGATATATGGCAACCCGAAGAGGACATTTATTGGGGCTCGGAGACGGAATGGTTGGGAAATAAATCCCGTTACAGTGAAGAAGGGGAACTGGAAAAACAAATGGGTGCGGCCCATATGGGGTTGATTTATGTGAATCCTGAGGGACCCAATGGCAATCCAGATCCTTTGGCTGCAGCAAAAGATATCCGGGAGACTTTTGGGCGCATGGCCATGAACGATTATGAGACCGTGGCGCTTATTGCGGGTGGACACACCTTTGGAAAAACCCACGGGGCTGCCTCCGATGCTGATTACTTGGAAGCAGAGCCTGCAGGGGCATCCATAGAAATGCAGAGCATGGGCTGGAAAAGCAACTTTAAAACAGGAAAAGGTTCCGATACCATCACCAGTGGTTTGGAAGGCGCTTGGACCAACACACCGACGAAATGGAGCCATAGTTTTTTGGAGAACCTATATAAATATGAATGGGAATTGACAAAAAGTCCGGCAGGCGCATGGCAATATAGACCAAAAAATGGGGCCGGAGCGGGAACAATTCCGGATGCCCATGATCCCAGTAGGAAACATGCACCTTTTATGTTGACCACAGACCTTTCATTGAGGTTTGATCCAGAATACGGAAAAATTTCCAAGCACTTTTTGGAGAATCCGGACGAATTCGCCGATGCGTATGCCAGGGCCTGGTATAAATTGACACACCGTGATATGGGACCGGTATCCAGATATTTGGGCCCAGAAGTACCAAACGAGGAATTGATATGGCAAGATCCCATTCCCGCTGTGGATCATGAATTGGTTGATGATGGGGATATCGCCAATTTGAAAGCCAATATACTCGCATCAGGATTGAGCATATCGGAATTAGCCTCTACAGCTTGGGCTTCGGCCTCAACGTTTAGGGGTTCCGATAAGCGCGGTGGAGCAAATGGTGCACGAATTCGTATGGCGCCCCAGAGTAAATGGGAAGTGAACAATCCAGGGCAATTGGGCAAGGTATTGGATACTTTGGAGCGAATCCAAAAAGAATTCAACAGCGCCCAATCCGGAAATAAAAGGATTTCTTTGGCGGATTTGATCGTCCTCGGGGGATGTGCCGCGGTGGAAAAAGCAGCCAAAAATGCTGGCAAGGATATCAAGGTACCTTTTGCTCCAGGCCGAATGGATGCATCTGTGGAACACACCGATGCCGAGGCATTTGAAGCTTTGGAACCACAGGCTGATGGGTTTAGGAACTACGCCAAGATGAAATTCAGCGTGCCCACGGAAGAGCTTTTAGTGGACAAGGCCCAATTGATGACCTTGACCGCTCCGGAAATGACGGTGCTAGTTGGGGGTATGCGCATGCTGAACACCAACTATGATGGTTCGCAACATGGCGTGTTTACGGACAAACCGGAAACCTTAACAAACGATTTCTTTGTGAACCTTTTGGACCTGTCCACGGAGTGGAAAGCGGTTTCTAAGGATGAGGAAGTGTTTGAAGGCCGTGATCGCAGAACGGGAGAACTCAAATGGACGGGCACACGGGTCGACTTGATTTTCGGCTCCAACTCGGAACTCCGTGCACTGGCAGAGGTTTATGCATGCAGTGATTCCAAGGATAAATTTGTGAAAGATTTTGTTGCAGCTTGGAACAAGGTGATGAACTTGGACCGATTTGACCTGGCCTAAACCTTTGGGGGCCATAAAAAGTGGAGAAGAAAATGAATGGATTAAGACTGTCACAGCCTTAGTGGTTGTGGCAGTTTTTTTATAACTTCAACTTGTATTATGACCAACAAGGAAGAATTTTTCAATCATATTCGGGAAGGAAATCAAAAGGCGGTGGAAGACCATTTGGTTAAGAATCCACAACTTTTGGAGTCAAAAGACCAAAGGGGATCTACCGCGCTGCTGCTGGCATCATACTATGGGCACGAAAAATTGGTGGAACTGCTCTTGGACAAAGGGGCCAAAGTGGACACAATGGACGGTTCGGGAAATACTGCCCTCATGGGCGTATGTTTCAAGGGATATGCCACCATCGCTGAAAAGTTGATCAATGCCGGGGCCAATGTCAATCAAAAAAATGCCATGGGAAGCACCTGTCTCATTTATGCGGTTACATTCAACCGTCCTGAAATTGTAAAACTGTTGCTGGACAATGGGGTGAATCAAACAACTACGGATTCCAAGGGACATACTGCACTGGACCATGCCCGAACCCAGGGCGCACAAAATCTGGTAACCCTTTTGGAACAAAACTAATGGGAAAGGAACTCCAAATCGCACTTGTGCAGACCCAATTGCATTGGGAAGATCCTGAGGCAAACAGGACCATGCTGGTAGACAAAATGGCCTCCGTTCCATTGGGTGTGGACCTCGTTGTCCTACCCGAGATGTTTTCCACGGGTTTTACTATGTCCCCAAACAACGTGGACGCTTCCGAAGGAAATAAAACCTTGGGATGGATGCAGCAAATGGCCAAAAAGAAAGAGGCTGCGCTAGTCGGAAGCATCATTTTTACTGAAAACGGGAAAAATTACAACCGCTTGTTTTTTGTTTTTCCAGACGGAACATATAAAAGTTATGACAAGAGGCACACATTTACCCTGGCAGGCGAGAACAAGGTCTATGAATCCGGGAAAACAAAGTTGATTGTTGACTACAAGGAATTCAAGATTTGCCCCATGATATGCTATGACCTTCGCTTTCCCGTTTGGGCAAGAAATACGGAAGACTACGATGTGCTTGTTTTTGTGGCAAACTGGCCCAGGCCCAGGATAGCCGCATGGGATGTTCTGCTCAGGGCGAGGGCGATAGAAAACATGGCCTACTGTATCGGCGTGAACAGAACTGGGAACGATGGTTTAGGATATGAGTATCCCGGTCATTCTGCGGTTTACGATACGCTTGGAAATCAAGTGGCATATTCGGAGCGGGACGATATCCTCTATGCCACACTTAGCAAGGAACATGTGGAATCCTCAAGGAACAAATTGAAATTTCTTGATGACCGGGACGCATTCATTCTGAAATGATGAAATTTTGTTCCAACTCCCAGTTGGCCCTCACATCAATCACATCCGGATAGTAACTGACCTTTTCTGGCTGTATTTTTTTAAGATAGTTTCCCGTGTCCCATATCCCGTTTCCATTATCATCAAAAATGACACGGATGGTATACTTTGCCGGATCCAGATTATTGAATTCAAAAATTTGGGATTCCGAGGCGATCAACTCCCTTTTAATCTCACCTCGTTCGTTTGTAAGCTGTATGATCAATGGATATCGAACAGCACCGCCCAAAGTCAGGCGCAGGTTACCATAGTCCGCATAGCTCCCGATATTCAGATTGTAGTTCAGCGAATCATTTTGAATGCCAAAAAAGTCGGTAACTGCACCGGGAAGCAGGTACATGGCATACCTGAGGTTGGGCTCCACCGCAAACTCAAAATCAACTTTGTTGCCGATACTGTCCAGGCTATACCGGTAAGGAGCCGCAAGCGAATCAATAAAAAACCCAATTTTTGTGGTATCGACAGCGGTAATTGGGGTGTTGGCCAAAAGGCTAAAGGTATCCTCAAAACTGAATTTGCCATTTTTGGAAGGGCTTATCTGCAGCGAATCCAAAGGCAACTTTCTTGTTTTCACCGTAAACGTATCCACAATATCCAAAGCCGTATTGCTCACAGTGAACAAAATACTGTCCAAATCTGTGGGGGTCAGCCAATAATTCAAGGTGTCCGTTTCCCTATCCTTTATGATTTTGGTCCTAACGGAATCTGGCAGCACAGTCAAGGTTTCTATCTTAATGTCCTTTTCATTTCCACGATAGCCAAAAATGATGCGGTTTTTTGCCACGTAGCTGGGGACGGATGCGCTATAATCGGGCAACTCCTGAAAAAGGTTCAATAAATACACCGAATCGGTGGGAAGGGTAATGGTGTCCTCCACAAAGCCTATCTTATCCTGTCTCTGGTCAAACTGGTTATTTTTGTTTACGTCTTTCAATGCTACAAGCGCATAATTGCCCGCTTTAAGATTCTTGAGCTCAAAAAAGGGTACGCTGTCCAAAGTGTTCGTGATATACAGGGGAGGGCTCTTGTATATCGTGGAGTCCGTAAAGGCAGTGTCAATTTCATATAGCATAACACTGATGAACTTATCAGCCGAACGGTTAAAGGCATCCTTAACGGCCCCTGAAAGTGTTAGCGAATCGATATAGGAGCCTGTGGAAAAAACATAGGTCAAAAAACTGGTGGGATTTCCCTCGTTGTTGTCGGTTATGCTCTGTCCAAAATTCAAGGTATATGTAGTGTTCTCTTTCAGGGTATCCTTTATTATGATCTCCACATACTTGCCGGCACCACCTTGGGGTTTCAGCTCCGGTGGGTACTTCAATGGTGGAGACACAATCAATTGATTTTGAACATCCTGAAGCTTTATGAGTTCATCAAAATACAAACGGATTTTTTGGGACTTAAAGTTGGTGGTAAAGTTTTCAGGTTCCGTCCGCACCAGTTGGGGAGGCGTATCATCCTTTGGGCCACCGGTTGGAGTGCCCCTTTTGGCGCATTGCCAAAGTGCCAGCCCCAAAAAGGCAAAAAACACCAAACTGAAGATTTTTTTCAAGTGGGCCATCCTATTTTGAATGTGCGACAAAGAAACAATTAATTTGAAAATTGAGGCCTGTGATTCACAAATTTTAACCCTGCTGGACCACCGCAATGCTGAGAACCGATACCTCTATGTTTTCCATTTGGAACAGCACTTTTGCGCAGGATTCGATGGTCGCCCCCGTGGTGATCACATCGTCCACCAAGAGCACATGCTTAAAAGGATCGTTGACCTTTGGATTCAACGCAAAGGCATCCTTTGTGTTTTTCCAACGCAATTGTCGGTCTTTTTTGGTCTGGGTCTTGGTGTTGATGACCCTCAGCAGCACATCATCCCGATATTCCGCACCTATGGCTTCAGCTATCTTTTGGCCAAACAATGCCACTTGGTTATAGCCGCGTTTCTTTTTCTTTTTGTTGTGCAGGGGAACCGGAATGACCACATCTATGGACATAAGGCCCTTATCCTTTTGAAGAACGGCCCCGCACCACGCCCCAAAAAATCCACTTATTTGCTCTTGATTTTTGTATTTTAACCAGTGCAAAAGATTTTTCACAGCCCCATTTTTTGAAAAATATACAAACGAAGCTGCCTTTTTTATAGGAATTCTCCCATAAAATATGCGGTCTACGGCGTTTTCATCGGAATAATTGTGATCGGTGAGTGGCACCTCATGTCGACAAACGGCACATAGTATGTGTTCTCCACTGGATAATTGGGCATTACATCCAAAACACACCCTTGGCAATAGTACGTTGTTAATGACGTTTATTATCTTAGCCAATCTTTTTGGTTTCAAATCAAATACGCGTAAGTAGTCTGTCAACCCCATGAACCCCCAAGATAACAATTTCAACTACAAGATTATTTTTGCGGCATTGGTTGCCGTGATTGTGGGGATTCTGATAGCCTTCTACTACAGTTATGCCCAATCCAAGAACCAAATGCTTTTTCTTGAGCAGGAAAAATCCCTGTTGGTCAAGGATCTCACCTTGATGAAGGCCGAAGTGGACCGATTATCTGGACTCAATGAGGTGAACGAGATAGAACTGCAGACCTCGAGGTTTCGGGTGGAGCAGTTGTTGGATTCCGTGGGCAGACTCAATTTCAGTATCACCAAACTCAAGGAGACCAGAAAGGAACTGCGTCGCTTGGAGCTTCGGTTTGATAGTCTGAAGCTAAAGAACAACTTTCTTCGTTACAACAATGGCCTGCTGGCAGACCGTTACGAGGAGACCCGTAGGCAATTGGACGAGCTTAGGGGTAGGGCCAGTAAACTGGAACAAAAGGAATCCTTGCTGAGGGAGACCAACGAGGAGCTTGCCCGTGAACTTCGCATAAAAAGCTACTTAAAACTACAGGAAGCCGAAGGTAGCGGTTTTAGATTGCGTGCAGGAAGACCCATAAAGACAAACAAAGCATCTACCATAGAGAAATTGAGGGGCTGTGTCACCATTTTGAGCGATCCCAACGAACGGGGAGACGTTAAAGTGCTCTATTTACAGTTTTTAGACCCCAACATGACCGTTATTGAGGACAATGCCTCTACCATTTCCGTGAGCGGCAACACCTACAGCAAAAAAATGGAGGTCATTTATACCGGTAAGGAAATCAGCGTGTGCGATGCCATTACCGTACCCGAGGGCTCCTTGGCCGAGGGAATTTATACCCTCAATGTTTTTGAGGATGAAAGATTGTTGGCCTCCACCGAATTTCAGTTGAAATAGCGTATTTCTTTTTGGGTAATATTCTATTTTTGCCCAATGGCAAATCAGGAAGACATTTTCAAGAAGGTAATCTCCCATGCAAAGGAATACGGCTATGTGTTCCAATCCAGTGAGATTTATGACGGACTCAGCGCAGTGTACGATTATGGACAGAATGGTGCTGAGCTTAAGAAGAACATCCGTGAATATTGGTGGAAGGCCATGGTGCAGCTCAATGACAACATTGTGGGCATCGATGCGGCCATTTTTATGCATCCCACCACCTGGAAAGCCTCCGGGCACGTTGATGCCTTTAACGACCCGTTGATTGACAACAAGGATTCCAAAAAAAGATATAGGGCCGATGTGCTCATAGAAGATTATGTGGCCAAGATCGAGGCCAAGATAGATAAAGAAGTGACCAAAGCGGCCAAGCGGTTTGGCGATAGCTTTGATAAAGAACAATTTCTTTCCACCAACCCGCGTGTACTGGAAAATCAGGCCAAGGCCGATGCCATCCTAAAACGCATGGCAAGATCATTGGAAAATGAGGATCTGGCCGATGTGAAGGCCTTGATCGAAGAGTTGGAAATTGTCTGTCCCGTTTCTGGATCCAAAAACTGGACAGATGTAAAGCAGTTCAACCTCATGTTCGGCACCAAATTGGGAGCCTCCGCCGAAAGTGCCATGGACCTGTACCTACGACCTGAAACGGCGCAGGGGATTTTTGTCAATTTCTTGAATGTGCAGAAAACCGGACGGATGAAGATTCCCTTCGGGATTGCCCAAACAGGAAAAGCTTTCCGCAATGAGATTGTGGCCCGTCAGTTCATCTTCCGTATGCGGGAGTTTGAGCAGATGGAAATGCAATTCTTCATCAAGCCCGGCACGCAAAAGGAATGGTACGAAGCCTGGAAGGAAAAACGCATGAAGTGGCACCTTTCACTGGGAATGGGAGCCGATAACTATCGTTTCCATGACCATGAAAAATTGGCCCACTACGCCGATGCCGCGGCCGATATCGAGTTCAAGTTCCCATTTGGCTTCAAAGAACTGGAAGGTATCCACTCCCGAACCGATTTTGATTTGGCCAACCATGAAAAATATTCCGGTAAGAAATTGCAATACTTCGACCAGGAGGAAAACAAAAGTTATGTCCCCTACGTGCTGGAGACTTCCATAGGATTGGACCGTATGTTCTTGGCGGTACTTTCCAATTCCCTACAGGAAGAGGAGCTCGAAAATGGAACCACCCGTACGGTGCTCAAGATTCCTGCTGTGCTCGCCCCCAACAAAGTTGCGGTATTACCATTATTGAAACGAGATGGTCTTCCAGAAATCGCAGGGAAATTGGTTGATGAGCTAAAATGGGATTTCCAGGTGGATTATGATGAAAAAGATGCCGTGGGACGCCGTTACCGCCGTCAGGATGCCGCTGGGACCCCATTTTGTGTCACCATCGACCATCAAACCCTGGAAGATGATACGGTCACCATTCGCCACCGGGATACCATGGAACAGCGCCGAGTGAAACTGGCCGAGGTCAAGGGCATTATCCACAAGGAAGTGGACATGCGCCACTGGTTGCGAAAACTTTAGAACAATCCAGTAATTTCCCCGTCATCATTAATGTCGATGCCCTCAGAAGCCGGATGGGCCGGTAGGCCGGGCATGCGCATGATATCTCCGGTAATGGGTATCAAAAAACCGGCGCCAACGGCGATTTCTATTTCCCGAACCGTAATGATGAAATCCTTGGGCCTTCCCAAAAGTTTGGGATTGTCTGACAAAGATTTTTGCGTTTTGGCAATGCAGACCGGCAATTGTTCAAGGCCCAAATCGGCGATCTTACGTAAATCGGCCTTGGCCTTGGCGGTATAATCCACATGTTCCGCCCCATAAATTTCTTTGGCAATCGTTTCAATTTTGTTGGTGACGCTGGATTTCCAATCGTAAAGTGGCTTAAAATCAGACTTCTTGGACTCCACAATGTCAATAACGGCTTTGGCCAGATCAATCGCTCCTTCCCCTCCTTTTGCCCACACCTCGGCAACGGCCACCCGTATGCCTTTGGATGCGGCCAAATCCTTGATTACCTCAATTTCCGCATCGGTGTCGGTGGTAAACCTGTTGATGGCAATCACGGGAACCACATGGAACTTGGCAATGTTCTCCAAATGCTTTTCCAAATTGGGCAAGCCTTTTTTCAAAGCGTCCACATTGGGTTCGGTCAAAGATTTTAAATCGGCACCACCATGATACTTCAGGGCGCGAACGGTGGCCGTGAGCACCACCGCTTTCGGCTTCAATCCCGCACTTTTACATTTGATGTCGAAGAACTTTTCGGCGCCCAGGTCAAATCCGAAGCCAGCTTCTGTTACGGTATAATCAGAGTGTGACATGCCCATTAAAGTGGCCAGCACGGAATTGGTGCCCTGGGCAATGTTGGCAAAAGGCCCTCCGTGTATTATGGCCGGATTCCCTTCAATGGTCTGCACCAGATTGGGCTTTATGGCGTCCTTGAGCAAAGCTGCCATGGCCCCTTCCGCTTTTAGGTCTTTGGCATAAATGGGTTTTTTATCAAAGGTATAGCCCACAAAAATGTCCCCTAATCGCTTTTTCAGGTCGGTGAGACTTTGTGCCAGACAAAGAATGGCCATAATCTCAGAGGCAGCGGTGATGTCGAATCCCGTTTCTCGGGGCACCCCCGATGTGGTGCCGCCCAACCCAACGATCACATGGCGAAGCGAACGATCGTTCATGTCTATCACCCGTTTCCAACCAATGGTACGTGGGTCTAGCATGAGGGAATTCGTCTTGCTCTGGATGTTGTTGTCGATTACCGCCGAAAGCAGGTTGTGTGCCTTTTCAATGGCGGCAAAATCCCCTGTAAAGTGCAGGTTGATGTCCTCCATGGGCAATACCTGGGAGTACCCGCCCCCAGTGGCCCCTCCCTTGATACCAAAAACAGGACCCAACGAAGGCTCGCGAAGCACCACGGTTGTTTTTTTATTCAATCGGTTCAATCCTTCGGACAGGCCAATGGACATGGTGGTCTTTCCCTCCCCGGCCGGGGTCGGGGAAATGGCAGACACCAGCACCAAATTGCTCTGGGAGGCTTTGTTTCGGTCAATGATGCTCAGGGGCAACTTGGCCTTGTACTTGCCGTACATTTCAATGGAATCTGAAGAAACCCCAAATTTTTCGGCGATCGAGGCGATGGGCTGCAAGGCAATGCCCTTGGCAATCTGTTGGTCGGTCATGAAACAGGATTTTGTGGGATACAAGATAAGATAATCGGGGAAGTATTCCGAACGCTCCGTGTCGGTCTTATCGAACTTGGGCCAACACCCGATGGTATTTCGGGAAGCTGAGGAGTGACCCGAACAAGTTTAAGCGGATACTAGGATAGGCGTCAAAGCTGAATGCCCTGGACAAACGATGGTTTATCCTCGGGCCATGTTGTTAACCAACGTAGAGTTTCATGATCACAAACGTATACCATGTAATGGCATTGCCTACCCCATGAATCAATGCAGGAATGATTATGTTGTTTGTTTTTGCCCTTACCCACGCAAAAAACAAACCTGTTAATATAAAAATGGATAGGAGGAGCAGGGTTTCAAAAACGTAATCATTTATAAGGTAAACATACATTCTTACACTGTGAATGGAACCCAATGCAAAGCATAAGGTTGACAGTAGTATGGCCAACGTGGTTCCATATGGTTTCTCCAATCCGGTATAGATCAAACCCCTAAAGGTCAATTCCTGGCCTATTCCAATGGCCATTCCCGTGGAGAACCATATCGGAATATAACGCCCCAGACCACTTTGCTGTATGGTCGTGATTTCCTCCGACTGTTGCATAGTAAAGATTAAGGTTGCGCCGAGCATTCCCAACGTGAGGAACATGACGTTCCCTTTGGTCCATTGTATGGTGAGAAGACTTTTTAGCTCTTTGACCCAGAAAAAAGGCAGTATGGCAAGAAGCGCAAACCCGATTTCAATGAAAAGGCGATTGGGTTGGGCAAAATACCAATGGTCGGCACCATGGACCCACGGGTCAGGGGCAACCCAGTAGCGGACGGGAAACTCAAGCACCAGCCCCCAAAGCAGTATCAGGGTGGTTGGTCTTTTTATAATGGTATAGGGATGCTGTTCCAATTTTAAAGGTTGCTAGGGATATAGTATGATTTGGTTGTGGAATAGATCATAATTAGTGCTGCACCATTTTAGCTTGCGTTCTTATTTCTTAATGAGCGTCTCCGAGTGTGAGTTTTTGGGCCGACCGTCTTTATAGTGATTCTCAGTTGTAATGAAAAGCCTGCCTTCAACCAATTCAAAAGTTTGATTTCTTTCCACAAACTTGTTGTCCCAGGTTAATTTTAATTTGTCTGTTTCATCAGGGGTTTCACCTGAGGTGTTTTCGCCCCAATCACAGTCGGTAGGATTACATTTCCCCCAAATTTGTACATGAAATCGATTGTCCTTATACCTAATAGTACATTTGGTAATACCACGGGTATCCATGTCCTCATTAATCCATAGTCCCTCTAAATTAGAATTTGTAGGGGAACTATCATTATTCACTATTATGGCAAGACTTACAAGAATAAAAAGCAATGACTTCATATATAATTTTGTTTAAACATTAAGACTTTAACGTATATAACGGCCTGGTGTATGGAAAGCGGGTTTCTCCTCACAAACTTTTCATTTAACAACGTCGCTAATTTATATTCATAACACGTAATTTAACCACTTTACACCCAATGACGTATGTAAATTATTGGGCGTATGTAGCTTTTAATAAATAGTTTAATAGCTTCTATTAAGGCTATGAGACGTCAAATATAATTTTACCCTTAATCTCAGCTTTCTCAATTTTTTCATGAGCCTCTTTAGCTTTATCCAAAGTGAAATGATTTGAAATCTCAGGTCTAATCTTACCTTTTTCCAATAGTTTAAATAGTGCCTGTAAGTCTTCCTTAAACCATTCTGGATGTTTTTTCCGCAGGCCGCCAATAGAATAAAAGCTAGCCTTTCTTCTATTTGGTAAAATATTCCATAAGAGAATTTTTATGAAATCCATTGGAATATTACCACCTTTGCCCATGACAGCATTATAAAATCCAAACGCAACCAGTCTTCCTCCAGATTTTAAGGATTTAAATGATTTCTTGAAATTCTCGCCTCCAATTGGATCAAATGCAACATCAACACCATTATTTGTTAATTTCTGAATACACTTTACAAAATCTTCTTCTTTATAATCGATAGGTATTCCACCGTGCTTTTCTACTAAATCATGTTTTGACTTGGAGGCTGTCCCATACATCTTTAAATTTAGAAGTTTTCCCAACTGAAGCATTGCTATTCCAACTGCACCACCAGCTCCATGAATAAGAATACTATTCCCTTTTGATATTTTAGCAATTCTATGCAACATTTGATATGCTGCCATATAAGAAAGAATTAATGTGACAGCTTCCGAGGCATCAATATTATCCGGTAATCGTGTTAATCTTACAGCAGGTAAGCAAATGTATTCTGAGTAGGCACCAATAACAGTCATATCTGCAACCCTATCTCCAACTTTAAATTCTTCAACACCTTTTCCCAGCTTATCTACAACACCAACCATGTCGTAACCAGGAGAAAAAGGCGGCTTGTCCTTTACATCTGGATATTTCCCCTTCCGTATCATTATATCTGTGAAGTTTGCACAGGTTTTTAACACTTTTATTCGTACTTCTCCTTCCTTTGGTTCAGGTAAAGCACTTTCTTCAACCATTTGCATAACCTCGGGTCCTCCAAACCTTGTTATGATAATCCGATTATAACCCATAATACCTGCTACTTTGTCAATTTTTTTTAATCTCGTTTCGCACTTTTGCTTAGCTCCCAGCGGGTTGGGCTACGAGTAATTGCGTGGTTAAACGTTTAACTTTGCAAGCCTGCCTGCAGGCAGGCACGAAGATTTTCAGAAGTAGGTGAGAACCTGTCTGCCGACAGGCAGGCAAGCAATTACTTATAGCCATCTTAAGTTTGATTCTGTTTAATATTCATTTATAATTGGAAATCTCATCGTATTTTCTATTCGGTAGATTTAGCTTTTTGAATGCTTTAAATACTTTCTTCTTTTTTAATTCCAACATAATCACTCCGCAATCTGCACTCGTTCCATACAATGCTTGTCTCTTATCATCTGTCCATATTATCACATTGCGAATATTATTTTCTGGAATAAGCTCGGTTACAGAATCAGTAAGTTCAGAATTTATTGGATTTTCAATTCTGAATGCTATTACATCATCCTTGTATTTTACCAAGTAAAGTGGTTTACAAAACCCTTTAGATCTAATTTTCCGAATACTGTCCAATTTTGGAAATCTCGAAACGGCTATTCCGTCCGAAAAACTCCACTCAACATAAACGTTCACATCATTAGTCAGTCTTTCATTTATTAATTTAATTTTCCCTTCAAGTGTTTCTATCGAATTCAGAGATTCAAACCATAAATTATTCGCACTTTCAGTCAAAATCAATTTTTCATTTTGAGCTAAACTGTAAATTGATTGAAGAATTAAAAATGTGAACAAATAGTTTTTCATAATATAACTGAGAACTAGTGTATAGCAATGTATTTTACATCGCTGTTTCCCAAATATAGCAGATAAACGTTATATTTTGTACGATTTATCCTTACGTTTATAAACGATACTGTAGTCGAATGCCTCCATAGTAGTTGCGGGCATTGCCCGGATAAAAATAGCGGGGCTCACTGCCGCCAAAGCCCACGGCGTTGATCAACACGGATTGGGCAAAGCGGGTGTCAAAGATATTGTTCACGCCCGCATGCACCCCCAGGGAAAAGTGCTTCGCCAAAGGGGTTTGGTAGCTCAATCGGGCGTTGAACACATTAAAGGCCTCACTGCGCAGGGTATTGGCATCGGTCAGGGGAATATCGTCCACAAACAGGTGGGTTAGGTTGGCGCGAAAACCCTCCTTGTGCACCACATCAATCCCGGAACTGATGCGGTGTTTGGGAACCCCGGTCAGCGGATTTCCCGAAAAGTCGTTGTCGCCATCCACAAAATCCACAAACTTGTGGTCGTTTAGCGTATAGCTTATATAGGGTGCGATAACCAATGTCTTATCCACCAACAAGCGGTATTTGGCACCCAGTTCCAAACCTTGATGTTGGGTTTCGCCCGCATTTCGCCCCACAAACTGGTCTTCGCCCACTCGTTGGGCCACCAATAAATTCTTGATGTCCATACGGTAGAGCGTGGCTGCTACCCGCAACTTGCTGTCAAAAAGCTGTGCTTGCCCCCCGAGTTCGTAGCTGATTCCCGTTTCTTGGGTAATATCGGGATTGATGATGCCATCTGGGGTCAGGGTCTCCTCCAGACTGGGGTTGGAAAACCCGCGGCTTACGTTGGCGTAGAGTTGTCCTTGGCCAAACTGGTAGAGCAATCCAAAACTGGGGAGCACAATAGGGTCAAAATCACGTTCCGCGGAGGTGTTGTCCGTCCCCGTGTTGAACAAATCCCGAAAATCGTAGTCCGTTTTGTTGACATTGAGCCCCAACTGCGCTGAAAACTGCGAAGTAAAAGGATAGGTGAAGGTTCCAAATAGGTTCAATTGCGTCCGGAATTCCTTGTTATCGCTGATTTGGGCCCCCTTGAAACTACCATCTCCGTCCCTGTCCCGAAACAGATTTTGGAAGGTGTCCCATTCGTATTCGTCCTTGTAGAGTTCCCCGCCCAACGAATATTCGGCTTCACCCAAAGTGCCCTCAAAAACACTTCGGAACCCAAAGCCGTTGGTAAATTCTTCCAAAATATTGAACGGCCGGGGTTCGTCATGGTCCAAGTAGGTATAAAAAACGCTGGTGGTGTTTTTCAATTTGTTAGATAGCTCGTAGTGATGGTACAAACCAGCCAACGTATATTTGTTGGCCTCAAAGCCCCGTGCGGCCAACCAGTTGGCAGCAGCCCTCCGAGGGTCTTCTCGAAAATCCGTAGCACTGATGGAACTGGGTATTTGTGCTGTATAATCAATATAGTTCAGCAAAAAGCCCAAGGTGCTTTTGGAACTTAGGGAGACATGGGAATTCACCAAAAGGCCATCACGGACAAAGCGGTTGTTCTGTCGGAAGCCATCAGTTTCCAAATGATTGTAACTTACCTTGACGCCAAACTTTTTTTCTTGATGACTAAACGAGAGGTTGTTCTTGAACATATTGAAGGAACCCACTGTGAAGTTGTTCACGAAACGTGTGCCGCCCTCTGGGGCCAGTTTGGTATTGAGCAGAATCGCACCGCCCAAGTTGGAACCATAGGCAGTTCCCTTTGGCCCTTTAATGACCTCTAGGGAACCCAAATTTTCCAAGTCGAACGCTTCAATGGTGGAAAAACCTGTGCCGTTGGTCACAGGAATGCCATTAAAGTAAAGACGGAGCTTGTCCGTTCCAAAAGGGGTTCGCGCTCCCACCCCACGAATGGTGATACGGTTGGTATTAAGTGCGCCGGAAAGCACATACACCCCTGAAATCTGGTTGATGGCGGAGGGAATGTCAGTTGGGTTGAACCGCTCAAAGGTTTGGGTGTTTATAGTGGAGGAGGCTGTGATACCTGTTGCTTTTTTGGGAGTGATTTCTTCCAACAAAATAATCTCATCCAATTGGGTGATGGAATCTTGTTGGGTTTGTTGTGCCAAAGCGACATGGCCCGAGAGCAGAAGCAGTAAAAACCCTAAAAGTGAACGGAGTTTGAATTCAGGCATGGGAAACAATTATTTTTTAAGGCGTATGGTCTTCCCCTTTTGGGCACTTTTTCGGGCGGCGTCCAAAATCTCCATGACGGTCATGTTGTTTTCCAAAGCGGAAAGGTCCGTGGGCTCCAGAACAATTTTACCCCGAACCACCGCTGCGAGCAGGGAAAAAGGGTCGTTATGGGGGGAGGGTCGCTCTTCCAGTATGAGTTTGTCTTCTTGAAAGCCATCATAACCTTCCACCATGCGCACACGAAGTGTGTTCCGGTTGTCCGCATAGATGGCCCCGGTTAGGCCATAGAGTTCCATGTCCTTTCTGCCGATGGGCCAGTTCCAAGAGGCCTGGACAATCGCTTGGCAATCATCGTATTCCAAAATAATTGTGGCTTCATCGTCTACTTTGGGATTGTTTTCTGGCTGAAACTGTTGGGTAATGGCCGTAACCGTGTTCGGTTTCTTGCCTTTTTTTAACCAGGTCATCATGTTGGCGCCGTAGCAGCCAAAGTCGGTGATGGCCCCACCACCGTTTTGCACCGGGTCCTGTAGCCAGTCCAGAAACTCTTGGTTTACCCCAATTTTGACCGGTCCCCGGTGTCCATCACGAACGATAACTTTTCGCAAATCGCCAATTTTGTCAGCCTCCAACAACTTTTTCGCTTCGTGATTGGAGGGATACCATGTAGTTTCATAATTGGTAAGAAGATGGACGTTGTGTTTTTCGGCCAAGGCCTTCATTTGTTTGGCGTGGTCCATGTTCACGGCCAAAGGCTTTTCCACCATTACATGGATACCCTTTGGTGCACAGGTCTGCACCACTTCCAAATGCTCGTAAATGGGGCCGAAGGCAGTAACAGCCTCAGGCTGGGTTGCTGTGATCATTTCTTCCAGGGAATCGTAGACCAAGTCCATAGAAAAACCATGTTGGTCCGCATAACGTTGGGCCAGTTCGCGATTGGGTTCGGCAATGCCCACAATTTCTATATCGCCAATATTCTCCCGGCCCAAAATCCAGTGCACGTGGGTGTGGGTAAGTCCGGCTACACCGACTTTAAGGGGTTTTTCTTGGGCGGTGGCAGCGGGGATTATCAAAAGTGTACAGAAAAGCAAGGAAATTGAGATGCGCAGCATGATTGATGAATTGCCTATAAAAGTAATAACTAATTATTTATTACATCTAACAATGCCTCCGTGGTTTTTATAGTGGCGAATTCATCTTTCAGATTGGCCAGGGCGGTGTTGTGGATCACTTCGGCAGGAATTCTTTTTCCATCGATGCCAATTTTATCGAAAGCGGCAGTGGCATCGGATATCAATGTAACTTGAAAGCCCAGGTTCGCCGCCATACGGGTTGAAGTGGAAACACAATGTTCCGTGGTGAGCCCCAGGATGACAACTTCCGATATGTTTTGGGTTTTAAGCCGCTGTTCCAAATCGGTTCCAATAAAGGCGCTATTGACATTTTTTTGGATCACCGGCTCACCCTCCTTGGGTTGAACGGCTGGATAAAAAGCATTCCCTTTTTTGCTCGGATGCAGTGGGGAATCCGGATTGGTGGAGCAGTGCTGAATGTGAAAAATTGGCCAACCCTTACTGCGGAAAGCTTCAAGAATAGTGTGGCTGTTGGATTCAGCTTGGGGATTGTTGCGCTCGGTCCCATAAAAACCAACCTCCTGCAATCCCTGTTGAATGTCTATAAGAAGTAATGCTTTCATTTGATAAAGTTAAAACCTAAAACCAATGGAGAGCCCCCCTCGATACATAAAATCGTCCTGAAAATCCTCAGGATTGATGTTTCTGCCAAATCCCGCAAAAACCTCCAAACTGAATTTTTGACTCCGGGTGACCCATTTGTTGCCCAGCCCAAGTCCGAGGGCAAGTGTACTAAACTCGCCGTTTCTTGGGTTCAAGGGGTCCTCGTTATCATTATCTTCCCCTGTGTAGTAGAGTCCAAACGCCTCTGCAAAAAAACCACTACGGGGCTGATAGCCAAAATAGGCCCTGAAGTTGGGTCCAATTCCAAAGTTGCCATTGTAATCGGTGGCATCGTCGTCAAAATAAACTGTGCCGCCAATACTGGTGTCTTCACTAAGAAAGTATTCATAAGATCCTTCGACAGTTGTGGTGGCCAAAAAAAGACCTATGTTGAACTTGATCTCGCTATCGTTGGATAAGTCGGGATAGGCTTGCGCTAAACTAAGTTGGCTGTAAAAGAGAAGGCCCAAAAGCAGTAACTTTTTCATTGTAGAGGTTTTGATCTGTAATAGAACAAGCAATTTGCGTTCCATAAACCAAAGTTAAGGGATGTTGGACAAAAAGCTCATTTTAAGAACCCGGCTACAATGGCTATTTTTGGGCAAAGCTTTGTGATGAAAATAGTATCGTATAATGTAAATGGGATTAGGGCCGCAATAAATAAGGGTTTTGCGGAATGGTTGCAAACCGTGGATGCCGATGTGGTCTGCCTTCAGGAGACCAAAGCCATGAAGGAGCAGGTGGATGTATCGGTGTTGGAGGAAATCGGCTATGGGCATCACTATTGGTTCAGTGCCCAGAAAAAGGGATACAGTGGGGTGGCGCTCCTGTGCAAAAAGGAACCTGATCACGTTGAATACGGAACGGGCATTGATTACATGGATTTTGAAGGGCGGAACCTCCGGGCCGATTTTGGGGATGTTTCAGTAATGAGCATGTATTTGCCCTCAGGCACCAATTTGGACCGATTGGAACACAAGTTGACTTACATGGCCGATTTTCAAAAATATGCGGATGCCCTGAGAAAGGAACGTCCCAACCTTATTGTTTGTGGGGATTACAATATTTGCCACGAAGCCATCGACATTCATGACCCAGTGCGCAACAAAAATGTATCCGGATTTTTACCTGTGGAACGGGAGTGGATAGGGAACTTCATCAAAAGCGGTTTTATAGACAGTTTTCGACATTTCAACAAAGAACCCGATAATTACACGTGGTGGAGTTACCGTGCCAATGCCAGAGCCAATAACAAAGGCTGGCGTTTGGATTATGGTATGGTCAACGAATCCCTGCAAAACAGGTTAAAACGTTCCGTGATCCTATCAAATGCAAAGCATAGTGATCATTGCCCCATTCTTTTGGAAGTAGAATAGTAGATTTGCAAGTGTTGGAAAATAGGAGCCAAGATTAATAACAATTTCAAAAAATAGTGCATGAAATATACCCGACTGCCGCACACCGACATTAGAGTGAGCAAAATTTGTTTGGGAACAATGACTTGGGGAAGACAGAACACCGAGGAGCAGGGGCATGAACAGATGGATTATGCCCTGGACCAGGGCGTCAATTTTTTTGATACGGCCGAGCTTTATCCCATCCCAGCTAAAAAGGAGCTGTATGCGGTAACCGAGGAAATTATTGGAAATTGGTTCAAAAAAACTGGAAACCGCGACAAAGTGGTGTTGGCCTCAAAGATTGCCGGAAGGGCAGAGTTCACCAAGTTTATTCGAACCACAGGATTCAGCAAGGAATCCATAATCTCTGCGGTGGAAGGCAGCCTGAAGCGGCTCCAGACGGATTATATAGACCTGTACCAATTGCATTGGCCGGAGCGGAACACCAACTATTTTGGGCAACGCGGCTACAATGCCCATTATATTGATGCCTGGGAAGACAACATCCATCAGGTTTTGGAAACACTGCGCGATCTAATTGAAGAAGGAAAGATACGGCACGTGGGACTTTCCAATGAAACACCTTGGGGTGCCATGCGGTTTTTGGAAGAAAGCAAAGTCCACCAGAGCCTGCCCAGAATGTTGACCATTCAAAATCCATACAGCTTGCTGAACCGCCTTTTTGAAGTGGGACTTTCTGAAGTTTCCATGCGGGAAGGGCTTAGGCTGTTGGCCTATTCCCCACTGGGATTTGGGGTTTTGAGTGGAAAATACTTGAGCGAGGTGCCTCCGAGAAAAGCGAGGGTGACACTGTTTCCAAACTATAATCGATACAGTGGTGAAACTGCCGTGGAAGCCACCAAAAAATACGCAGAACTAGCCAGTGAACACGGATTGAGCATGGCCCAAATGGCCTTGGCCTTTGTGAACACCCGCCCATTCGTTACCAGTAACATCATTGGGGCCACGACCATGGAACAGCTCAAGGAGAATATTGAAAGTATTGACCTGGAACCATCGGAGGAGGTATTAAAGGGGATTGAGGAAATCCACAAGGCCATTCCGAATCCTGCTCCCTGATTATTCCAAGCTGTAAGCACGGTATTCATCCCCAGGGGCAGTTCCCATTTTTCCGCCTCCGCAGGCAATGACAAGATATTGTTTCCCGTCAATCGCATAAGTGGCCGGCGTGGCATATCCGCCAGCAGGCAATTTATCTTCCCAGAGCTGTTTCCCCGTTTTCATGTTGAAGGCGCGTATCTTTTCGTCCTTGGTGGCTGCAATGAACAAAACACCCCCAGCGGTAATCACCGGACCACCGTAGTTTTCTAGCCCGGAAACCGGAATTTTGGGATCATCCAGGCTTTCCTCATGCCCCAACGGAATTTTCCAAAGGTATTTTCCGGTGTTCAAGTCGATGGCATTCAGGGTACCCCATGGTGGTTTTACCACGGGAAAACCCCTATCGTCCTTAAAGCGGGCAAAGCTGGCCATTGAATAGGGCACATCTATGGTAATGCGTTCAGTTCTGTGGTCCGCAGGTTTTTCCATATCGGTCAGGAACCGCAGGATTTCGTTGACTTCACCATCGGACAGATTGGGCATGCCGGGCATGGCACCTTTCCCCATTCGCATTATTGCTTTAATGGAATCGGGTTTTAAACGCAATTTCACGTTTTGAAGTTCCGGGATTCCTGCCAGTCCCTGAAAATTGCCACCATGGCAACGGGAACAATGAATTTGGGCCAGCGATTGACCGATACTTTCATTGCCCTTTCCTCCTATGGCCTTCATTTTTACGATCCAAGCCATTTCATTGGAGTTCACATACATAACACCATCTCGTGGGTCCAAAGCGGCCCCGCCCCATTCTGCCCCGCCATCCGCCCCAGGAAACAGGATCACCCCTGTTGTATCTATTGGTATGAACTGCCCTTTTGAAGTAATTTCCAGATACTTTTCCAAAACAGTGGGATACTCCCTGGGACCATCATTCTGGACCAAATCATCCACAAAGGCCTTTCGTTCTGGCGCATATAGATCATCCTCCGTCAAGATTTGACGGGCAAAGGGTTTTGGCTCTATTGGAAGGGGTTGGGTTTCAAAGGCATTTTCCCCAAGCAAGGTTGAAGAGGGATATGCTTTTTCCTCAATGGGAAAAAGAGGCTCGCCCGTAATCCTATTAAAGACAAATATGTGTCCGCTTTTGGTTACTTGGGCAACAGCCGGAATAATTTCTCCATTGCGATGGATATTCAAAAGATTCGGGGGTGCGGGCAAATCCCTGTCCCAAATGTCGTGGTGTACCATTTGAAAATGCCAGAGCCGTTCCCCTGTATCTGCCTTAAGGGCGAGCAGTGAATTGGCGAACAGGTTGGCCCCTGTCCGGTCGCCTCCGTACCAGTCGTAGGCAGCCGACCCGGTGGGAATGTAAACTATACCTCGTTCCCCATCCAACGCCATTCCTGGCCAACTGTTGGCACCTCCTACGGTCTTGAATGCATCAACGGGCCAGGTATCATGTCCAAATTCTCCCGGCTGGGGAATGGTATGGAAGGTCCAGACCATGTCGCCCGTCAACACATTATAGGCCCTAATATGACCGGGTGAGGAGCCCGGACCCTCACCTACACGCGTTCCCTGGATCAATATATTTTTATATACGGCTCCCGGGGTGTTGGAGACCACGGATAATTGTTTAGGGTCCCTACCAAGGCCATCCCGTAGATCAATACTCCCCTTGTCGCCAAAGGCAGTAATGGATTTTCCAGTTCTACTATCGACGGCATATAATTTAGGTCCAGAACTAAAAAAGATACGGCCTGGATCTTCCCCTGTTGATGCCCAATAGCTGAGCCCCCTGCTAAGTCCCAGTCCCGAATCATCTTTTGTAGCTGGATTGAATTTCCATAGTTCTTTGCCCGTTCTGGCATCTATGGCAAACAACTGTATGGCGGCATTGACCCCATAGAGCACGTCGTCAATGATTAGCGGGTTGGTTTGGATTTGCGTGGTACGACCTTCTTCAAGACCGCCACTTTTATAGGTCCATGCCAACTTTAGGTTACCCACATTGGACGTGTCAATTTGATCAAGGGTTGAAAAATGGGAGCGTTCAGGATCACCTAAATAGTGTTCCCATGTGGTGAAGTACGCTTCATGGATGGTTTGGTTGGAGTTTTGAGAACAGGAAATCAGCAGAATAAAGGGACAGAGATATAAATACCGAAGCATTACCGAATCGTTTTTCTAAAGTTAGAGATATAATCTTTTTTAGGTAGGTGGTTCATCCAAACAAGTCAGTCACCACATCCTCAATCTTGGATACTTTCTGAACGAGAATGCCTGTGTTTTTCAGCCCGCTTTTGTTGTTTTTGGACACATAGATTTTGGTAAACCCCAATTTTTCAGCTTCCAAAATACGCTGATCCACACGTTGCACGGGACGAATTTCGCCTGCCAATCCAACTTCAGCGGCAAAACAGGTGCCCTCTTCTATGGGTATGTCGGCATTGCTTGATAAAATGGCAGCCATCACGGCCAGGTCAATGGCAGGGTCATCCACAGAGATTCCCCCGGTAATGTTCAGAAAAACATCTTTTGCAGCCAGCTTGAAGCCCGCCCTTTTCTCCAGAACGGCCAGGAGCATGTTCAGTCTTTTGGCATTGAAACCGGTAGCCGAACGTTGGGGTGTTCCATAAACGGCCGTGCTCACCAAGGCCTGAATTTCGATGAGCAATGGACGCATGCCTTCCACTGTGGCGGCAATGGCAGTTCCGCTCAAGTTTTCATCATTTTTCGAAATAAGCACTTCGGATGGATTGTTCACTTCCCTAAGCCCACTTCCCTGCATTTCGTAAATGCCCAATTCCGCCGTGGAACCAAAACGATTTTTGAGCGAGCGTAGAATGCGGTACACATAGTTTCGGTCACCTTCAAACTGCAATACGGTATCCACCATATGCTCCAATATTTTGGGACCGGCGATGGTACCATCCTTGGTGATATGGCCCACCAAAATAACAGGGGTATTGCTTTCCTTGGCAAACTTGATCAATTCTGCGGTGCATTCCCGAATTTGGGAGATGCTTCCTGCAGCAGATTCTATATAATCCGTGTGCAATGTTTGGATGGAATCGATAATGACCAAATCCGGTTCCAACATGCCTATTTGCTGGAAAACACTTTGTGTTTTGGTTTCCGTTAGAATGAAACAGTTTTCACTGTTAGGGTGGATACGGTCCGCGCGCATTTTTATCTGCCGTTGACTTTCCTCACCGGAAACATACAGGGTTTTGTAGGGGAGTTTCAGGGCAATTTGAAGCAAGAGGGTGCTTTTACCTATTCCCGGCTCACCTCCCAATAGGGTCAGGGAACCAGGGACCAAACCTCCTCCCAATACCCGGTTGAATTCTTGGTCCAAGGTGTCCATGCGCAGTTCCTTTTCATGGGTAATTTCGGAAATGCGGAGCGGTTTGTTCGCCTTTTTATTACTTATGGTATTTCTCTGCCAGCTTCTTTTTTCCTCTTTTTGCACCACCTCCTCAACAATAGTGTTCCATTGTTTACAAGAGGTACATTGCCCAATCCATTTTGGGTATTGGGTGCCGCAATTTTGACAAAAAAAGGCTGTTTTGGTCTTGGCCATAACCTTATTCGTGGTTTTGGCTAAGATAGCAAAGTCCGAAAAAGAAAACGGGTTTTAGTATCCGAAGTCTGCTTTGAGGGCATCTATTTTTTCAAGGGCCATATCCTTGGTCAGGAAATCGATCTCTTCCATTTGAAAGGCCTTTTCAAAAGTCTTGAAAGCTTTTTTTGGCTCTCCCATTTCTTCGTAGTATTCACCCTCAAAATAGAAGCCCAACATAGTTTCTGGATATTCTTTTTTGCAAAGCTCCGCCAAAGGCCTCAACGATTCAAAATCATCTTTTTTAAGACAGGCGGCATAGATGGCCATAATATCATTGAGTTCCACCGGCTTTTGAAAACCGAACAATTGCTCTATCATACCGTATCTATTTTCGAGATAGGCAAACACGGGCTCCTCTGAAGTCAATATTTCTGTTTTGTACTCCTTGGGACTTATGGGCTGGAACATTCTAAAGACATTGTCGAACGCCTTTGCTATTCCGTAAGCGGCGATTGAGGTGTGATCTGCATCCTCATATTCATCAAAAAAATAGTGCAGCGATTCCTTGTTTATGGATTTGATGCTATGGTTCATTTGAAGGATGCGCTGTCTATCATCACTTGCCTCTTTCTCAAGAATCAAATTATAGAAAATAACCTGGTCCAATTCGGATAGTCTCGCAGGCACGCGGTTTTCCATTTCAGGGGCCAGGGTGGGCGAGATGCTTACATAGCTGTTAAAAAAAGAGTTTTCTTTGAACAGGAAGAAATTGCCAAAATTGGCGGTTATATCGTATCCCACGAACATCTTGAACGGGGCAACCTTGTAAGTTGTGGCCAAATAGGGAACGAGCTCCGTACCCAAAAATTCGTAGAACATCTTTCCTTTTTCCGAAGGGAGGCCAGAAGCTTCATCATAATCGCAGTCTTCCCAACGGATATCATTCTCGCCTTGGTGGACGCCTACCACAATGGCTTCGGGCATTCGCCCCAATCCACTTTGGAACCTTACGTTGGCAACAACAATGTCAAAAAGGTATTGGGCATCCAAAACTACGATCAGTGGGTATTTCTTTTCCTCAGTATAATCTTCCGGAAAGTAATAGGAAACATCCCTGCGTTCCTGAAGTTTAAAGGATTCGAAAATTTCATGCTTCACCTGGGCCCCAAGGTTGATGCAGGTAAGGCCCACTAGCAGGAAGAGCCAGTTTTTCATAGATTTGGATTTAATTTGGCAGGGGTTTACCGGTTTCTATTCAATAACGGCAACACCACGAAGGATATTGTGCCAAAAACCACCACCATAAGGGTTTGTGCGATCCACATAATCCATCCGAAAGCATCACCGGAGACCGAGCTAATGTCAAAAATGCCCAGGGCGGCACTGACCGCTATGGGATAGAGGCCAACCCCTCCATTTGTAGTGGACATGGCAAATGCGCCGGCAACAAAGGCCACCATAAGCTCGCTAAGTGATAATGGGACTGTCTCGGCGACAGTGTATTTAATAACCCAGAACATCCCGATATAGGCCGCCCATATGAAGAGTGTATGTAGGATGAATGCCCATTTCTTCTTCATCTTGAAGACGCTGAGGACACCGTCCAAAAGGCCATTTAAAAAGGCCTTGAGTTTGTTGGCCAAGGGAGATTTCGATTTTCTTATGATTGCCGTGGCCATAAATAGGCCGACTATGCCCACAAAAAGCAAACCGAACGCACCGACCAAACTAACGCCTTTTTCATCCAAAAAGGCCAAGATGATTTCCGTTTGGAGGGCCAAGGTGATCAAAATGACCAACAGCAGCATAAAGAGGTCGATGACCCTTTCGGTGACTATGGTGCCAAATCCTTTTTCAAAGGGAACATTTTCATAGGTGGTCAATGCTGTGGCCCTGAGAATTTCGCCCGAACGCGGGATGCCCAGATTCGCAAAATAGGAAATCAGGACAATGAAGATGTTGTTGATGATCCTGGGACGGTAGCCCAAGGGTTCCAGTAGATAGTTCCACCGTATGGCCCGGGAGATATGGCTCAAGATCCCGATAATGACTGAAATGATTACCCAAAACGGACTTGCACTGGAAATGTAATGCAGGATTTGTTCGCGTTCTTCCGGAGAAGTGGAATTGTACGAATACCAAACCAAAAAGAGCCCAAAGGCAATGGGAACAAAAATCTTAAGGAATTTCTTTAGGGATTTGCCCAAAACTAGTTCAATAGATTGGTGGCTTCATCGGGGAATACCAATGCTGGATTGAAGGACTTTGCCTCCTCGACACTCATCCAAGCATAGGTAATCAAGATCAATACGTCGCCAACGGCCACTTTTCTTGCAGCAGCGCCGTTTAGCGTAAGCTCTCCAGAACCTCTTGGCCCGGGTATCGCGTAGGTCTCCAATCGCTCTCCGTTGTTGTTGTTCACAATTTGGACCTTTTCTCCCCTAATGATGTTGGCGGCATCCATAAGGTCTTCATCAATGGTGATGCTGCCAATGTAGTTCAGGTCGGCCCCGGTAACTTTTACCCTGTGAATTTTAGATTTTACAACTTCTATCTGCATGGCGCAAAGTTATCAATTCAATCTTAGATTGTCTATCAGTCGAACTCCATCGGCATAAACAGCGATGAAAGCCCTGTATTTTGTTTTTTCTTGTCTTTTGGCTACGGGTGTCAAGGTGTCCTCATCGGCAATTTGAAAATATTCTAAATCCAATACCTGGTTTTTATCAAATTCTGACTGTACCCAAGCCGCAATATCCTTAGCACTTTCCGTGCCAAACTTTTCTTGGGCGGCTCGCAGGGTTTTATAGATGAAACCGGCCTCTTTTCTAGTCGTTTCGGAAAGACGTTCATTACGTGAGCTCATGGCCAATCCATGGGGTTCCCTTTCTATGGGGCAGCCAACAATCTCGAGTGGCAATGCCTTCAACTCAACAAGTTTTCGTACAATCTGGAGCTGTTGAAAATCCTTTTCACCAAAATAGGCCCGATCAGGGGCCACGGTTTTCAGCAAAAGTTCCACAATGGTCCCCACACCGTCAAAATGACCTGTCCTGAACGCCCCTTCCATAACCTTGTCCAATCCATCAAACTCATAGGATTGTGAGTTCACCTTATCGCCATAAATGGCAGATATAGTTGGGGCAAAAACTACAATTTTTGGAGACTCGAGCTTTAGGGTCTGAAGGTCTTTTTCCAGGCTTCTGGGGTACTTTTGAAGGTCGTCCTTATTGTCAAACTGGGTGGGGTTCACAAAAATGCTAACGACCACTGTATCATTTTCATCCAGGGCTTTTTTCACCAAAGAAACATGGCCTTGGTGCAAAGCACCCATAGTTGGGACCAAACCAATGGCGTGTGAGTTTTCACGTTCTTTATCGAGGAAGTTCTTGAGCTCCCTTTTCTGGTCGAATACAAGCATACCTTGATTGAAAAGCGAGCAAAAATACTATAAATACTGGTAATCGGCATAATTTTTGTACTTTTGCAGCTACGTTTTTTGGATAAGCAAAAGAAAGTGTTTATGAATGGTAAAAAGATATTGTTTGTATCTTCTGAATTAGTGCCTTACCTGCCTGAGAATCCAGTTTCCTTAATGTCGTACGAAGCCCCAAGAATGGTCAACAGCAATGGGGGCCAGATCCGTATTTTTATGCCTCGTTATGGCAACATAAATGAGCGTAGACACCAATTGCACGAGGTTATTCGGCTTTCTGGGATGAACCTTGTCATCAATGACATGGATATGCCCTTGATAATAAAGGTAGCTTCCATTCCAAGAGAGCGCATACAGGTCTATTTTATAGATAATGACGAATATTTTAAAAGAAAGGCCACTTTCCATGATAAAGAGGGCAATCTTTTTCCGGACAACGATGAGCGCGCCATTTTCTTTGCCAAAGGCGTGGTGGAGACAGTGAAGAAATTGAACTGGTCACCCGATATAATCCATGTGCATGGCTGGATGGCCTCGCTACTCCCGCTTTACTTAAGAAAATATTATGCGGATGAGCCATTGTTTGCTGACAGCAAAATCATTACTTCGATCTATGGGAGGGATTTTGAGGGCGAACTGAACCCGGAAATGATGGATAAAATTGCTTTCGATGGTATAGAAAAGGATAGCATAGGGTCGCTGGCACAGCCGGACTATAATAATTTGTTAAAAGTGGCCATGGATCATTCCGATGCCATTATTTTAGCCTCGGAGGAAGTGCCGGAAGATTTGAAAAAATACATTGACAGTCTCTCCAAACCAGTTTTGCCCTATGTTTCGCTTCAAGAGGCCGAGGAAGCATACACAAATTTCTATAAAACAGAAGTTCTAAATTAAATTGCATGAAATTTTACGGTTGCCTTAAAGCTTCAGCCCTGGTTGGGGCTTTGTTTCTTCTAAATGTTTCCTGTGAAGAGGAGTTGGACACAATCGGTGAGGGGGTGATTGGTGGAGAGCCCTTTACCACGGGCAAGGAGGTATACGACGTCTTTGCGTTCAACAAGAGTGTTACGGCTGTGCAGACCAATCGTTTGCCCCTGTACCAATTGGGAACCTATATTGATCCGGTTTATGGAACAAGGACTGCCAGCATCATTTCGCAGGTTGCATTGTCCAGCACCAACCCCACATTTGGGGATTCTTCCCAGGCCACAGAGGACAATGCCAACACGGATGGGGATGATGCAACAATTCCAGAGCAAGAAACCGTAAAAGAAGTGTTTTTGTACATTCCTTTTCAACAGCCTCCCTCTTCCTTAAGGGATAGCGATGGTGACGGAGTTCCCAATGAATTTGACAACGACTCTACAAATCCGAATACGGATGAGGATGAGGATGGGGTGACAGATAATGAGGAACGTGTGATTGGCTCCGACCCTTTTGATCCCAATGAAGATGGTACAGGTGACGATTTCATCGCAAACACATTTGAGCGTACCTTTGATTTGGACAGTATTTATGGGGATAGAAGCCAAACATTTGACCTTATGGTCTCGCGATCAACTTTTTTTCTACGAGACCTGGACCCAAACACTAACTTCGAGGACGCCCAAACCTATTTTTCCAATCAGGATTTTTCCAGTTTTATTGGAGAGACACTATTTAATGGCGAAGTGACCATAAGCAACCAAGAAATGTTGTTTTTTGCCGAGGATGACCCGGAAACGGAAGATGTGGATGAATCATTGACCATTGTGGAAACCAGATTGAACCCGGGGATTCGTGTTCCCTTGGACATTTCCTTTTTTCAAGAAAACATTTTGGACAAAGAAGGACAGCCAGAATTGTTGAGCCAGAACAATTTCCGTGATTTCCTCAGGGGAATTTATTTAACAGGGGGGCCTGATCCGCAGCAGTTGATGTTCTTGTTGGACTTGACTCAGGCCAACATCACCATAACCTATGAATATCAGGACTATAATGAAACGGATGATGTGGTGGAAACGGCAGAAAGGGATTTTGTTATAAACCTTATCCAAGTGGGACCCAATGGAGGAGTTATTGGCAATGCCGTCAATACGATTTCCAACGAATCCTTTTCACCCGATATCATAAATGCGCTGGACGCAGAGGAAAATGCATCGAGAATATTTGTAAAAGGAGGCGCCACCCTAGCAGAAATAAGGTTGTTCGACGAACTTGAAAATGGCGGATCTGATTTCATCAATCAAATACGTGAGAACAATTGGATCATCAATGAGGCCAATTTGGTTTTTTATGTTGACCAAAGTACTTTGGGAGCTAACGCTGTAGAGCCACCAAGACTTTATCTTTACAACGCAGAAACCAATCAAGCCATCTTCAACCCTGCTACTGAAAGCGATACTACAGAAGAGCCTCTTGGACGTTTTTTAAATTATGATGGTATATTGGAAAAGGAAAATGGACTTGGAACCAAATACACCATTCGCATTACCGAGCATATCAACAATATTATTGTGAGGGACTCCACCAATGCGCCATTGGCCCTTACTCTTACTTCCGACATAAGGAATGGGGTCGTTTTTGAATCGTTGGGTGCCGGAGACTCAAAAATTGATGTGCCGGTCATGTCATCTATCAGCCCATTGGGAACAGTGCTTTTTGGCAGCAATGTGGACGCCGCCAACCAAGATAAAAAGCTAAAACTTGAGATTTTCTACACCGAGGCCAATTAATAATGTAGGTGTACCGTTTACAGACTTTTTTTGTCATATGACACAAAGAATTACCAACTTCATCAAATCCAGTGTACTTTTGACGACGTATACTATCTAAAACACCTTTTCTTATGTGTGGAATTGTCGGATATATTGGCTATAGGGATGCATACCCCATAATCATCAAAGGATTGCAACGACTGGAATACCGTGGGTATGACAGTGCGGGAATTGTTTTGTACGATGGTGAGGACACCCATTTGTCCAAAACCAAAGGGAAGGTTGAGGATCTAAAGACCAAGTCCGAAACCACCATATCCTTAAAAGGGAAATTGGGATTGGGGCATACACGCTGGGCGACACACGGGGTGCCCAATGACGTAAATTCCCACCCGCACTACTCCAATTCCGGTGATTTGGTGATCATTCACAACGGAATCATAGAGAATTACGAATCCATTAAAAAGGCATTGATCAAACGGGGGTATACATTCCACTCCGATACCGATACCGAAGTGCTCGTCAATCTTATCGAAGAGGTAAAAAAGAAAGAGGGCGTAAAATTGGGCAAAGCTGTGCAGATAGCGCTCAATCAGGTTGTTGGGGCGTATGCCATCGCTGTTTTCGATAAGAACAAACCCAATGAGATAGTTGTAGCCAAATTGGGTAGCCCGTTGGCCATTGGGATTGGAGAAAACGAATATTTCATTGCCTCCGATGCATCACCTTTTATAGAGTTCACCAACAATGCCGTGTATTTGGAAGATGAGGAAATGGCCATAGTCCGTATCGGCAAGGAAATAAAATTACGCAAGATAAAGGATGACGCCATCGCCTATCCCAATATCCTTGAATTGCAAATGAACCTTGAGGAAATTGAAAAGGGAGGGTATGACCATTTCATGCTCAAGGAAATCTATGAACAGCCCAGGGCCATTCTGGACACGTACAGAGGACGTCTTTTGGCCGACCAAGGGATTATAAGAATGGCAGGGATAGACCAGAATCTGGAAAAATTCCTGAATGCCAATCGAATCATTATAGTGGCCTGCGGCACCTCTTGGCATGCCGGACTTGTCGCTGAATATATTTTTGAGGACTTGGCCCGGATTCCTGTGGAAGTGGAGTACGCCTCCGAGTTTAGATACCGAAACCCGGTAATAACTGAAAATGATGTGCTGATCGCTATATCCCAATCCGGGGAAACGGCAGATACCTTGGCGGCCATAAAATTGGCCAAGGAAAAAGGAGCCTTTGTTTTTGGTGTCTGCAACGTTGTGGGATCATCCATAGCCAGGGAGACCATGGCAGGGGCCTATACCCATGCCGGACCCGAAATTGGGGTTGCATCTACCAAGGCATTCACTACGCAGATTACGGTTTTGACTTTAATTGCATTGAAACTGGCACACGAAAAAGGAACCTTCTCAAAGTCAAAATACCACGAATACCTTACAGAATTGGAGGGCATTCCAACCAAAGTTGAAAAAACATTGGAGTCCAATGCAGTGGTTGAACAGATTGCGGAGATTTATAAAGATTCAACCAATTGCTTGTATCTGGGAAGAGGATATAATTTTCCAGTGGCACTGGAGGGCGCACTCAAATTGAAGGAAATCAGTTATATCCATGCCGAGGGCTATCCCGCAGCGGAAATGAAGCACGGACCCATCGCATTGATAGATGAGCAAATGCCGGTTATAGTAATTGCGACCAAAAAAGGCCACTATGAAAAGGTGGTGAGCAACATACAGGAAATAAAATCCAGAAATGGCCGAATCATTGCCATAGTCACGGAAGGGGATAAGACCGTTAAGGAGTTGGCGGACCATGTGGTCGAGGTTCCCGAAACCTCGGAAAGCCTTGCTCCTTTATTGACCACCATACCGCTACAACTGCTTTCATATCACATAGCGGTAATGCGGGGTTGCAATGTGGACCAGCCGAGAAATTTGGCCAAATCGGTTACTGTGGAGTAACCCCACCAAATGACATTATTTATGAAAAGGCGCTGATATCAGCGCCTTTTTTATTAACTATGCATATATGAGTGATATTTTTTAACAATAAAGTATTATGCATGCATAATTTTTTTCGATTTTGTGTAAAGAAAATGAAAAAAAATGTATCTTCCCCGTCCAACACTTAACTCGTACTTAAATCTAAATTAACTCTAATTCGAACCTAATGAGAAGACTAGTAATTATTTCCCTAATGCTGTTTGGCGTTTTCTCCTATGCCCAAACAACCGTACAGGGAAATGTAGTTGATGAAAATAACAATCCCATCCCCGGGGCCAATGTGGTCCTCGTTGGAAAAGCGGAAGGAACCACAACGGACTTTGATGGTAATTTTACCTTTAACACCGCAGAGCAGCCACCATTTCAAATTCGTTTTACAAGCATCGGTTTTTCGGATTTCGTTGCCAGCGTAACCTCCAACAACCAGACCCTTAACGTCACCATGCGCGAGGCATCCACCATTCTGGATGAAATTGTCATCTCGGCGTCAAGGACCCCAGAACGTATTTTTGAGTCCCCGGTATCCGTGGAAAGATTCGGACTCAATGACATCAAAAAAACCACGGCCGAATCTTTTTATGGAGGATTGCAAAATTTGAAAGGAGTGGATTTGAACACCAATAGTTTAACCTTTCAGTCCATAAACACAAGAGGTTTTGCCACCTTTGCAAACAACAGATTTCTCCAGTTGGTGGATGGAATGGACAATTCCGCCCCGGGTCTTAACTTTGTGCTAGGTAACTTGGTGGGTATGTCCGAGTTGGATGTGCAGAGCGTGGAAATCCTGCCAGGAGCATCCTCGGCACTTTATGGTGCGGGTGCCTTCAACGGTATTCTTTTCATGACCAGTAAGAACCCGTTTGACTTCCAGGGGATCAGCGCCTATGGAAAAACAGGAATAACTTCCCAAGAGGCAGCAGGAGATAACAACTATTACGATTTTGGAATCAGGGCCGCGCATGCATTCAGTGATAAGTTGGCTGTAAAAGCTAACTTTTCCTTCTTGAAAGGAGAGGATTGGCATGCCACAAGTTTAGCTGATTTGGCTAATCCTGGGGCTGACCGTTCCAATCCGGCCTATGACGGATTGAATATCTACGGGGACGAAGTTTCCACCACCCTTGATTTTGATGCAGCGGCAGGACTACCGAGTGGAACCGTGGGAACAGCCACTGTTTCCCGAACAGGATATGAAGAGCGTGATTTGGCCAATTACAACGCCGAAAGCGTAAAAACTGATTTTGCGGTTCACTATCGTCCTTTTGCAAATGACCTAGAGTTTATTTACAACGGCCGTATCGGTCGTGGCACTACCATCTACCAAGGAGCAAACCGGTATGCTGTGGTCGGGTTCACCATGCAGCAGCATAAGTTGGAAATCAAAAACGACAACTTTTTCATCAGGGGATACCTGGTTTCAGAAAATTCGGGAGATGCCTACGATACCCGTTTTGCTGCCATCAACGTAAACCGCCAATGGAAATCGGACGTGCAATGGTTCACAGATTATGCCAGCACATACATTCCAACCTATTTGGGGGGAATTCAGCAAGGAGGACTCTCCCCTGACCAAGCCTCGGTAGCGGCCCATGCTGCGGCAAGGCAGTCGGCGGATACGGGTAGGCTTTTACCTGGAACACCGGGATTCCAAAGTGCTTTCAATCGGGTAATCAATGATGGCGATCTATTGACAGGAGCAAAATTCATTGACAATACCAAGTTCCGTCACATAAATGGAAACTATAACATAGCCCATTTGATTGATAATTGGGCAGATATTCAAATCGGGGGTTCTTTCAGGGAATATGAGTTGAATTCCCAAGGAACGATTTTCACTGATATTGATGGTCCAATCACCTATAATGAATATGGTGCCTATGCACAGTTGCAAAAGAAACTGTTGGATGAGCGTTTGAAATTTACAGGCTCTGTCCGTTACGACAAGAATGAGTTTTTTGATGGTTTCTGGTCTCCAAGGGTTGCTCTCGGTTACACTGCAGGACAAAATAGAAACCATAACCTAAGGATTTCTGCACAGCAAGGTTTCAGAAACCCCACAACCCAGGACTTGTTTATAGGGTTGAATGCAGGACGGGCCATTTTGGTCGGTTCCGCTCCAGATAACTTGGATAGGGATATCAGAACTTTTGATGTTAGTTCGGAAGCTCAAGCCAATTTGGGTCAGCCAGCTACCGTGCAGATTGCGGGAAGAGCGGCTTACGAAAATGCATTTTCTTTGAACTCCGTTCAAAGCGGGGCTCCCCAAGCTGTGGAAACTCCCATTATAAAGCCTGAGGAGATTACGACATTCGAAGCTGGTTATAGAGGACAAATAGGAAAATTCACTATTGACCTAAGTGGATATTTTAACCGCTACAAGGATTTCATTGCCAATACAACAGTAGTTGTTCCTTTCTATGGAACAGCAGGGGATAATGCGCTTTCCCTTCTTGCTTTGCAAAATAGTGACTTTCAAGCGTATCAGACCTATACCAATGCTGAAGTGGACATCGACTCTTGGGGAGCCACAGTTGGGGTGGATACCAAAATATTGGGCAATTTTGATCTTGGCGTAAACTATACCTATGCCGAATTCGATTTTGACCAAGCTAGGTTTCCAGACTTTAGACCAAGTTTCAATACACCAAAGCACAAGGTGAAAGCCTCTTTTGGAAATACAGAACTGTTCAAGAACTTTGGTTTCAACGTAAACTACAGATGGAGTGATTCCTTCTTCTGGCAGGCCACCTTTGCCGATGGAGATGTTCCAGCGTTTACCGTTTTGGATGCGCAGATCAACTACGCCGTACCAAGCATAAAATCCATTTTCAAGCTAGGGGGATCAAACATTTTGAATGAGGAATACTTCACCGCTGTGGGAACAGGCAATATAGGATCGATTTACTATGTTTCCTGGACGATAAACCCTTGATAACAATATACCAAAACGAAAAAAGGCACTGATTTTTCAGTGCCTTTTTTAATGCCAAAAAAACAACGGAAGAGTTTCTGAATAAAAATGGAAAAGTATATCTTTGCAGCCGGAAAAAAAGAGCTTTTCCCACGTAGTAAATTAAAAAAATAGCACACGAATGTCTAAAGTTACAGGTAAGGTTGCCCAGATCATAGGCCCGGTCATTGATGTTGAGTTTGAATCAGGACTTGAGATTCCTAAAATATATGACTCCCTCGAGATTAAAAGAGAAGACGGCTCCATATTGGTTTTGGAAGTGCAGTCCCATATTGGGGAAAACACCGTAAGGACCATTTCCATGGATTCCACCGATGGTTTGAGTAGGGGAGTTGAGGTGTTGGCTACGGGAAATGCCATCCAAATGCCCATTGGTGAAGAAGTTTACGGCAGACTTTTCAATGTGATCGGTGATGCTATCGATGGGATGGAAAACCTTCCGAAGACTGGCAATAATGGACTTCCAATTCACAGGGAGGCCCCCAAATTTGAGGACCTTTCCACTTCCACTGAGGTACTTTTTACCGGAATTAAGGTAATCGACCTCATTGAACCCTATGCCAAGGGAGGAAAAATCGGATTGTTCGGTGGTGCTGGTGTTGGAAAAACCGTATTGATTCAGGAATTGATCAACAACATCGCCAAGGGCCACGGAGGACTTTCGGTATTTGCTGGAGTAGGGGAACGTACCCGTGAAGGAAACGATTTGCTCCGTGAGATGTTGGAGTCCGGCATTATAAAATATGGGGACGATTTCTTGCACTCCATGGAAGAAGGCGGATGGGATTTGTCCAAAGTGGATAAAAAAGCTATGAAGCAGTCCAAAGCAACTTTTGTTTTCGGACAGATGAACGAACCTCCTGGTGCACGTGCCCGTGTTGCATTGTCAGGATTGACCATAGCTGAGTATTTCCGTGATGGAGCAGGAGACGGTCAAGGAAAGGACGTACTTTTCTTCGTGGATAACATTTTCCGATTTACCCAGGCAGGTTCCGAGGTATCGGCACTATTGGGTCGTATGCCCTCTGCGGTAGGTTACCAGCCAACATTGGCCACAGAAATGGGAGCCATGCAGGAAAGGATTACATCAACAAAAAGGGGTTCCATTACATCGGTACAGGCGGTTTACGTTCCTGCGGATGACTTGACAGACCCTGCACCGGCAACAACATTTGCCCACTTGGATGCAACCACGGTACTTTCCCGTAAGATTGCCGAGTTGGGGATATACCCAGCGGTGGATCCATTGGATTCAACTTCAAGGATTTTGACACCGGAGATTTTGGGCAAGGAGCATTACGGATGTGCACAGCGCGTAAAAGAGTTGTTGCAACGCTATAAAGAGCTTCAGGACATCATTGCCATTTTGGGTATGGAAGAACTTTCGGAAGAGGATAAATTGGCCGTTGGTAGGGCAAGACGTGTACAGCGTTTCTTGTCGCAACCATTCCATGTGGCTGAGCAGTTTACCGGAATCCCAGGGGTTTTGGTGGACATCAAGGATACCATCAAAGGTTTCAACATGATCATGGACGGTGAATTGGATCACTTGCCAGAATCTGCTTTCAACCTTAAGGGAACCATCGAGGAGGCAATTGAGGCCGGAGAGAAAATGCTAGCTGAAGCCTAAGATATGTATTTGGAAATAGTATCACCAGAAGCGACTTTGTTCTCCGGAGAAGTAACCTCGGTTACCGTGCCTGGAATAAACGGGGAGTTCCAGATGTTGGAGAACCACGCCCCTATTGTTTCCTTGTTGCAGGAAGGAAAAGTAAAAGTGAAAGGAGATATCGCCATTGATGAAGAATTTGAGGGCAAATTCTCAAAAGGTGCCAATGGGGAAACCATATTGGCCATTTCCAGCGGAACTGTGGAAATGAAAGACAATAAAGTCATCGTGCTGGCCGACTAAAAACAAGGTTGGCAAAAAAAATTAAGACCGCCCATTGGGCGGTTTTTTTATTCAAGACTGATAAGATGCCATTCCCTTCCGTGGGAAGGATACACCTTCAAGGTTTTAAATCCAATCGCCAAATGGGCTCCCAAAGATCTTTTGTTTTTTCCGTCAACTTCCGTAATGATAGTGTCAAAACCCTTTGGAAGATTTTTTAGCATTGTGGCATACAAGTTTCGGAAGATACCTTTGCCTCTATGTGATCCGGCTACGCAAATCTGACCCATCACCATGTAATTTTTTTTGCCCTTCAAAACCTTGTTTGTTTCATGGAACAAGGGTTTCAGTAATTCAATGCTTTCGGCAAATTTTGGATGCATACAAAGTGCATAACCCACCACTTTTTTGTTTTCCAAAGCAATGATATGTCCCCATACATCATTCATTTCCTTAAGAATTCCCAGGGAATGTTCCACGGTCAGGAAACCTTCTTTTTCCTGTTCTTGCACAGCCAGGTTTTTCTTCAAGTTCGTTTGCTGGAGCTGTAAAATCTGTTCCAGCTCATGTTGCGATGAAGCTTGTTTATAATGGACCATAACACCACGATTTGAATAAAGATAGTACATTTGACCAATGGCAGAACTACCCAAAAAATTGATTCAAAAACTAGAACAAAGAAGTTCCGAAGGTACCATGAGGTACTTGCCGGAAGTTTCGGAATCAGTTGATTTTTCTTCAAATGATTATTTGGGCTTTGCCCAAAATCGACAAATTGCGGAAGCCGCCTTGGAACTGTTGCACCAACATGGACACATCAATGGCTCCACGGGATCCCGTTTGTTGACCGGCAATCATGATCTATATAAAAAGTTGGAGCAAACCCTGTCAGACTTTCATAATTCACCTGCTTCTTTGGTGTTCAACTCCGGATATGATGCCAACCTCGGTTTTTTTTCCTCGGTGCCACAACGCGGAGACCTTGTTTTCTATGACGAATTGGTCCATGCCAGCATTCGTGATGGTATTCAAATGAGCAATGCCAAAAGCTACAAGTTTGCCCATAATGATCTTGATGATTTAGGCGCTTCTATTGAACGCAATCGAAATATTGACAACGACTCCGAGGTATTTGTTGTGACAGAATCCGTTTTTTCCATGGATGGGGACAGCGCGAACTTAAAGAGCCTGGCCTCATTTTGCTCCGAGCATGGATTTCACCTCGTGGTGGATGAGGCACATGCGGTAGGAATTTTTGGAGAAGGCAAGGGAATTGTCAACCAACTTGGACTGGAAAAGGCCATTTTTGCCCGTACAATCACCTTTGGCAAGGCATTGGGATGCCATGGCGCTGCCATTTTGTGCAGTAAGCCTTTGATGGAATATTTGGTCAACTTTGCTCGCAGCCTTATCTATACAACGGCTCTGCCGCCCCATAGTGTCGCTAGCATAATGGCGTCCTACGAACACTTGAAGAATTTCGGAGGAGTGCAGCGGCAAAAATTGTTTGTGAATATTCAGGATTTCAAGCAGGCGGTTCAGGATTTTCAGCTTATGGACATCTTCATCCCAAGTGAATCCGCTATACAATGCGCGATTATTCCAGGAAATGACAGAGTGAAGGAAATATCCCATCAATTAAAGGATGCGGGATACAATGTGAAACCCATCCTTTCCCCAACCGTAAGCAAAGGTTCGGAACGGCTACGATTTTGCCTGCATTCATACAATACCAAAGAAGAAATATCCCGAGCTTTGTATTTATTGAAAAGTTTTATAGCCTGATGGAGTCAGAATTTCACACATTGGGGACTTTTGAATTCCCTGCCGATGTACAGATAATCAAAGCAAAGTTGGAATCTGAGGGGATTCCGGTATTTCTAAGGGACGAGGCCACCATAAACTCAGATCCCCTGATCAGTTCTGCCATTGGAGGGGTAAAACTCCAGGTGTATTCCTCGGATTGGGAACGGGCCAAGGAAATCTATGATGAAGTGCGCAACTATGCGACAGACGATCAGGGTAACCCCATTGTCTGCCCCAATTGCAAAGCAAAGAAATCGGAGATTTACTATACCAGGAAAAACCTCTTCTATAAGTTGTTCCCCTTTTTTGAATCCAGAAAGTATAGATGCATGCAGTGCAACTTCATAACCAAACCCACAAAATGAAGCTGTTTGTCACGGGCATATCCACCGAAGTTGGCAAAACCGTTGCTTCCGCGATAGTTGTGGAGGCGTTGGAGGCTGATTATTGGAAACCTGTCCAGGCGGGGGATTTGGAACATTCGGACAGCCATAAGATCAAGGAGCTAATTTCAAACAAAAAAACAAAGATCCACAAGAATAGCTATGACCTACATACACCGATGAGCCCGCATGCCGCGGCCGCGATTGATGGCATTACCATAAAGTTGGAGCACATACAGCCTCCAATAACGGACAATCATTTGGTCATCGAAGGTGCAGGGGGATTATTGGTCCCGTTGAACAATACGGACACCATTTTGGACTTGATCCAGCCCGATTACAAAGTAATCGTTGTATCCCGGCACTACTTGGGAAGCATCAACCACACCTTGTTGACCCTGGAAAGACTTCTGGTGAAAAAATTTAAGGTTGGTATCATTTTCAGTGGGGATGAACATCCCTCAACCGAAAGCATAATCTTGGGGAAAACAGATGTTGTTTTTTTGGGCCGAATCAATGAAGAGCCCCAATTTGACAGAAAAACAATCTCCCACTACGCCGCAAAATTTCGGCCGGCCCTAGAATCATTCTGATCTTTGATAGATAAGACCTCTATCAACAGTGGCCAATAGGGTGTAATGGCGTTCGAGATATGCATCAATATAGGAGTTGTATTCGACTAATTTCTTATCAAAGATTTTCTTGCCTTTGCGGGCTACCACGGTTTTAGGTCGAATTTCTTCCATAATAAACTTTAGTTCGTCCAATCCCGTTTCCCGAGGATTTTGCATATAGGGAAACAGTTCGTCACGTGTTATATTGCTGGGATGTGTGGCCGCTTTGGTGGGAGGGTCCACCCCTAGCACCCAATAACCAATGTGATATTCGGTAAAGAAAATGTTTGTGGTCTCAAGTTTGTTCTGCACTATGTAGTTGGGCACCTCGATCCCTTCCCCATTAAAGTATGCGCCCTTATTTAACTTATTGGAAATGATATGTGCATACTCCAGATAGGCCTCCATGGGGAGAAGCATGAGGAGAGCTACCATAACGGGCCTATAACTGCTTTTTACGGGAGGCAGCTTACCCACGACAATTGCCATTGGAATCAGGACAAAAGGATACACCTGAATCAGATAGTGTCCATTTGCCCGACCGGCCTGTATGAAGGAAAGCAACACCCCAATTATGATAACCCCCAAGATGTGTAGCGGCTTCGATTTTCTATCCAATAGTTTGGTAGCAAACCCTGCTATCAAAAGCCCCAAAAGGAAAATGACAACGGGTAGCACTTTTAATCTTGAATTGAGACGGGAGCCCGAATAGGCCATGGGCGCCTCAAAAATGGACAACCACCAGGCACCAAGCTCATTTTGAAAATAGTAGGGGAAAGCGGTTAGAAAAACAATGAAAAGAAAACCAGTTCCTAAGGGAACAAGTCTTCCCAAAACATGTTTTACCTGTTTTTGACGGTATCCATCATAAAGAAGGTATAGCCCCAAACAGAGCAAGGGATAGGCCATGTTCAATTTCGACATGACCGAAAGACCAAACATGAGCCCCGCCACAAGGAACCAAACCTTTTGTTCCTTGACCAGAAGCAGGTAGGTGCCCACAACGAAGAAAAAGGTGCAGATATGCTCGGACATCACACCTTGCAAGCTACCAAACAGGCTTTGAAACAAAACACAGAAGAATGCCGACCAAAAAGCAATTTTATGGGAGGTGAATTTTGAAGCCAATGCATAAGTGAACAGTCCGGTCAGGGCAACCAAAAGCACACCCATGGCACGTATGGCCAAGAAACTCTTCCCAAATACCTTAATGATGATGGCAAAAAACAAAAAGGTAACAGGAGGTTTTAAATCCCAAAGGTGCGTATACGGCAAAAATCCATCTACCCAGGATTGTCCCATAATGATAAAGGTGCTCTCATCGCGGTCAATATAGTCGCGAAAGAAAAAGGGAAATCTGATAATGAGGGCGACCAAAAACAATATCCAAAAAACAGAAATCCATTTTGGGCTTTCATCATTATTGGAAAAAAAAGAAAGGGCCTGTTTAAGCACGCTGGGCATTAAGTTTTTTGACTATTAATTATCATCTTTGCAAGATAGATAAATTGAGGCTTTTGATTAATTCGGCATCGGTGGAAAATTTGGTGGAAAGGGACAAAAAGCATTTGTGGCACCCGCTGACCCAACATAAGACGCACCCCGACGTGTTGGCGATTTCAAGTGCCAAGGGAGCACTGCTTTTTGATGATACCGGTAAATCATACGTGGATGGGATCGCGTCTTGGTATACATGTATGTATGGTCATTGCAATCCCTTTATTCTGGAAAGGGTCGCCGAACAGATGCAACGGTTGGACCAAGTGGTGTTCAGTGGGTTTACCCATGAACCGGCCATCAAGCTCTCCGAGGAACTCATAAAAATCCTACCAAAGAATCAGGAAAAGCTCTTTTTTTCGGACAATGGATCCACCGCGACGGAAGTGGGCATAAAAATGGCATTGCAATATCACTTCAACAAGGGGCAAAAAAGAAATATCATCTTGGCTTTTGAGGAAGGTTTTCATGGAGACACCTTTGGTGCCATGTCCGCGTCAGGGCTCTCGGTGTACAACGGGCCTTTTGAGGAACATTTCATTCAAGTGGAGCGAATTCCAGTGCCTACGCAAACAAAAAGCGGGGATGTATTGGTACAATTGGAGCATCGTCTAAAAGAAAACAACGTTGCCGGATTTATTTATGAACCGTTGGTACAAGGTGCTGCGGCCATGAAAATGCACGATGCAAACGGGTTGGATCAAATCCTTCAACTACTAAAGAAACACGATGTGCTTGCCATTGCCGATGAGGTGATGACCGGGTTTGGCAAGACAGGTAAGAATTTTGCTTCGGACCATATAACTACCAAACCAGATATTATTTGCCTGTCCAAAGCACTGACCGCTGGACTGGTTCCCATGGGACTTACCACCGCCACAAAGAAAGTGTACCAGGCCTTTTATAGTGATGATATTTCAAAGGGACTGTTCCACGGCCACACATATACCGCAAATCCCCTGGCTTGTACCGCTGCATTGGCAGCTTTGGAGTTGTTACAGACGGATGAAATCCAGAGCAGCATCCAAAATATCATACAGTGGCACCAACAGTTTGATGCAGCCATTAAGGAACACTCGAAAGTGGCGGCAACACGCCAGCTTGGGGTCATTTATGCCCTCGATTTGGACTTGAAGATGGAACGTTATGGGAATATGAGGGACAAATTGTTCAAACATTTCATGAAACATGGAGTGTTCCTTCGGCCATTGGGAAATACCATTTATGTTTTGCCCCCCTATGTAATCACCAAACAGCAAATGGAAAAGATATACGCAACCATCCAAAGTACTCTGGAAATCGTGTAGTTTGCTATGTTAAAAACTTCTATTTCAATCACGGCCCTATCCTCCATTTCATCTTTGGGAAGTTCTTCAGAAGAAGTTTGGGACTCCTATTTGGATGGGAAGCATCATTTGTCCCAAACCCATATAGGTGACCATAAGGTTTGGGTTTCCCGACTTCAGGACGGAATCAGGTCTTCCATACAAGAGCTTAGAAGTCCGGGTTCCAACTACAGAAATTTGGACGATACCGTACTTTTTGCCTTGTACACAGCCAGAAAGGCACTACAGCAGACAGGTTGGGGCACTGGGTCCAACTTTGGAATAAACATGGGATCTTCCCGGGGAGCAACCCATCTCTTTGAAAGGCACCATGAGGCGTATTTGAACAACGGAACAACCTCTACCCTTACATCACCCACAACAACCTTGGGGAACATTTCATCTTGGGTGGCCCACGATTTGAAAACCAAAGGACCGGTGATTTCACATTCCATTACCTGTTCCACGGCACTTCATGCCATGTTGAATGCCATCGCCTGGATTCAGGGCGGACTATCCGAAAAATTTATGGTAGGAGGAAGTGAGGCTCCCTTAACACCGTTCACCGTAGCCCAAATGCAGGCCTTGAAAATTTACTCCAAGGATTCGGGAGCTTATCCATGCAGGGCCTTGGATTTGAAAAAAAAGCTGAATACCATGGTATTGGGTGAGGGAGCGGCAATTGCATGTTTGGAAAAGGGCGAAATCCCCAATGCTCTAGCGTTGATACAAGGAATTGGGTATGCTACGGAACCCCTGGAGCACGAGGTTTCCATTTCCTCGGAAGCCCAATGCTTTCAGGATTCAATGAAAATGGCATTGGGTAATTCTTCCCTCGAGGAAGTAGATGCGGTGGTGATGCATGCCCCTGGAACCGTGAAGGGGGATTTATCTGAATATAAGGCCATTGAAAAGGTCTTTAATGGAAAACTTCCATATTTGACCACCAACAAATGGAAAGTCGGACACACTTTTGGAGCTTCAGGGCTATTGAGTGTTGAAATGGCCGTATTGATGTTGCGGCATCAGCGCGGCATTCCCGTTCCGTTTTTCCCTAATCCCGAATCAAAAAAGGAATTCAATAAAATACTCGTGAACGCAGTTGGATTTGGAGGAAATGCCGTGAGCATCTTATTGGCGAGACCCAAGGGCTGAAAAGTTCGATCTTTTAAATTCTGTACACCATGTCTTTTATTCTATAGAATACTTTATTTTTAACTCACAGATATCCATCTAGCATGAACAGTACAAAGCATAACTGGACCAAATCAGAAATTCTTGATATCTACAACAAACCTTTGATGGAGTTGCTCTATGAAGCGGCTTCCATACATAGGGAACATCATGATCCGAACACGGTGCAGGTGTCCACCTTGCTATCGATAAAAACTGGGGGGTGTCCAGAGGACTGCGGATATTGCCCACAGGCAGCAAGATATCACACCGATATTGAGGGCAACGACCTCATGTCCGTGCAACAGGTAAAGGCACAGGCCCTGCGGGCGAAAGCTTCAGGAAGTTCCAGGGTGTGCATGGGGGCGGCATGGCGCAATGTAAAGGATGGTCCGGAATTTGATCAGGTCTTGGAAATGGTCAGAACCATCAACAAGTTGGATATGGAAGTATGCTGTACTTTGGGCATGGTCACGGAAAATCAGGCCAAACGATTGGCCGAGGCAGGCCTCTATGCCTACAACCACAATTTGGACACTTCGGAAGAATACTATAAGGAAGTTATTTCCACCCGAGGCTATGAGGACCGATTGCAGACCATTGAAAACGTGCGCAAGACCAATGTCACCGTTTGTAGCGGGGGTATTATAGGCATGGGTGAATCTGTAGAAGATCGTATGGGGATGCTGGTCGCCTTGGCAACATTGAACCCCCAGCCCGAATCGGTCCCGATCAATGCCCTGGTAGCTGTTGAAGGAACCCCGATGGAAGATCAAAAGCCTGTTGAGATTTGGGAGATGATTCGAATGGTTGCTACAACGCGCATTGTTATGCCCAAGACACAGGTGCGCCTTTCCGCAGGTAGAACCGGAATGAGCCGCGAGGGTCAGGCACTATGTTTCTTTGCAGGGGCCAATTCCATTTTTGCAGGGGACAAGCTTTTGACCACTCCAAATCCCGACGTGAACGAGGATATGGAAATGTTCAGGCAGCTTGGGCTTAATCCGCAAAAGGCATTCGTTAAAGCCCCGCAACCCAAGACCGTGGAGGCCGCTGAATCCGCCTTTGAGGCATTGGGCGAAAAGCCAAAATGGTCCAGGCCAGGGCATTCCATTGAGCGCAATGAGGTGGCCAAGCAAAAAAATCGAACACTTTCGTAAAAAAGGGGATTAAAAAGAATCAAAACCTTTTATTAATTTAGCTGTTTCAAAATAACCGAGATTTTGAAGCTGAACCTTGAACAGATTCCTCGGGAAAAGACACTTTCCAAGAAGGAATTTTTGCGCAAATACTTTAAGCCCCAAAAGCCCGTGGTGATTGAGAGCTTCATTGAGGATTGGCCTGCCCATTCCAAATGGAACCTTGATTATATGAAAAAAGTGGCGGGGGACAAAACCGTTCCGCTGTATGATGATAGACCGGTGAAGCATGACGAAGGGTTCAACGAACCCCATGCAAAAATGAAGATGAGGGATTATATCGACCTCCTAAAAAGCGAACCTACCAAATACCGCATTTTTCTTTGGAATATTTTCAAGGAAGTGCCACAATTGCAAAAGGATTTCCAGTATCCGGATTTTGGCATTCGCTTGATGAAGGGACTGCCCATGCTCTTTTTTGGGGGCAGCGATTCATATACCTTCATGCACTATGACATTGATTTGGCCAACATCTTTCATTTTCATTTTGAGGGAAAAAAGCAGTGCATCCTTTTTTCGCAATCCGAAACCAAGTTTTTATACAAGATACCCCACTCACTAATCACTCGGGAAGACATAGATTTTGCCGACCCTGATTTGGAAAAATGGCCCGCCCTGAAGAATGCCAAGGGACATATAGCCCATTTGGAACATGGTAATGTGTTATATATCCCGGAGGGATATTGGCATCATATGAAGTATGTTTCTCCCGGATTTTCAATGAGTTTGAGGGCCATTGCAAGAAAACCCAAAAATTTTGGAAGGGCCGTGTACAACATTTTCTTTATGCGCCATTTTGACAATGCGATGCGTCGGTTCAAGGGCCAAAAGTGGATTGATTGGAAGAATGAACAGGCCATTATCCGCACACAAAAAGTACTGGTTCGGAAGTAGGCTTCCTTTAGGTCAGTTCTTTGATCTTGCCATACACCAGGTCGCTTTCCCAGCCGCGATACAGAAGATAATCCGCTAGTTTTTTCCTTCGTTTTTGAAGGTTTGGTTCCATAATTTGGGACAATCTTTTTAGGGCAAGTTCGTCCAAGGTCCCTAGGTAATCCTTTTGATCAATTTCGGATAGGGCACTCTTGATGTTATAGGTTGAGATTTTTCTGTTTTTCAATTCCTGGACAATTCTGTTTCTTCCCCATTTCTTGATTCTAAATTTGCCCCTGGCAAAGGATTTTGCAAAGCGTTCCTCGTTCAAATAGTTCTCTTTGATCAAATTGGCCATAATTTGGTCAATGGCCTCGGGAATCATTCCGAGACTTCTGAGTTTTTCAAGTACTTCTTGGTGACAGCGCTCTTGATATGCGCAGAACCGCTCCATTTTTCGTTGGGCTTCTTCAACAGAATTAGGCTTTGGAGTGGTTCGAAACATGGACATCAGTTTAGGGTAACCACTAAATCGGTATCTGAAGTAACAACAATGGTTGTATCGCCTTTCTTTGTAACGCTCGCCTCACCCGATTCAATGGAGTGGTTGCCCTTAGGCAAAACAAGCTCAATGGTCCATTCCGGATTGGTCTGCGTTACTTTAAGGGTAAGCTTGGAGGCCTTTTTTTCATAATAAATGGATAGACTGTTGTCCGCAATCTTTACATTTTCAAGCTGGGCGTCGTCCCAGGCATCAGGCATTTGTGGATTAATTACCACCTTTTTTTTGTGGGCCATTGGCATGATCCCGAAGAATTGCTGAACAATTGGGATGGCATAGGAATAAATGTTCCAGGCCTGGACCATCATTCCATAGTCCGGGGAAACTTCGTACATGCCTCCAGGCAAAGCGTAGCTAAAGGTACGGGTCATCCTTCTAAGATAATCCAACGACTCGTTAGGGCGGCCATAATTGTTTTCGGCAATTGCCTGTACACCCGTGGGCAACGTCATTACCGCACCCGTATAGGAGAAAACCTTACTTCCCTTGAATGACCCAAAATCCTTTCCGGCGGAATCGTCACGATCTATTCCCGTTACAAAAACACCAAAAGGATTGGTGAATTTTTTGGCGATGTCGAGTGCGATAATCGCCTTGGCAGAATCGGCGATGCCCATTTCCATGGGTGTATTCACAACCCAATTATGGTGAAGAACGAATGGTTTGAGTGTAGCTGTGGACGGATTTTGAAGGAGTTTCTCCTTGGTTGTCCGAAGTTCTTCAAGGGCCCAGGGTTTGTTCAAGGTGTCGGCACGGACCATTGCATCCTCGATCAAGTGGAGAGCTTGTTCCTCTGTGCCTAAAAAATCAGCGTAGGAGTTGAATTCTGCGGACCAAAACTCCTCATTTATTTTTTTCTTGATGGCATCAGCAAGAGCCTGATACTTTTCTGAGGCTTCGGGCAGGTTCAATTCTTGGGCCATATTAGAGGCATCCTCAAAGGCTTTTTGGGTATATGCGGCCACATCGATCATTTCACTATCCAGACCATGGATTTCCATCATTCCAAAGCCATCAGGAAAGAGATTCTTGTTTTTATCGTTCTCGTTCAACAGCCATTCAAGTCCTTTTTGTATGGTGGGAAAATAGGCTTCCAAAAATTTTTTATCACCGTTCCACTTATAGATTTCCCATATCAGTGAGGCAAACTGGGGGGTCTCGTTAATGTTTCCATTGTTGAAGACACTGCCGTTGGTTGACATTTCGTGCACGATTCTTCCATTCCCGTTTACGGCCATTGACACACTGTCCAACAATTTGATGGTCTTTTCCACGACTTCATCTTGCCCAACCGCCATGTATCCCTTAAGTGCATACTCGCTGTCCACCCCAAACCACCATGGATAGTCTGGGATACCGGCCCCTATTCCCGTCCCTATCTCCGGTACGGTACGGACCAACCAGTCGCAGTTATATTTGAGCCATTCAAAGGTCTGCTGCAGGGTCGCATCCGGAATGGTCAGTTTGGTTTGTTCTGCCAATTGCGCATACCGCATTTTCTTCTGATGGGCCAATACATAATATTCGCTTTGAATTCTGGCATATGTGTTTTTGGCATCTTCAAGGGATGTATATGAACCTGCTATCGTGAAGTTCACAGGTTGCTCTGCGTTCCGGGGCAAAGACAGAGCATAATACAGATCATTGGATTGGCCATTCCTGCCATTTTTCTTGGGCAAAGCTGATTTTTTTGAAGGTGTCCGGTCCGACCCGTACACTCCAAACCAGGGATTGGACCTGTCCTTTACAATCCACTTCCCATTTTCATGGGTCGCTTCGTCTTCATCATCATGCATTTGTGTGCGTTCACCCAACCAGGTTGGTCTAAGATCGGAATGTCCTATAAAACGAAAGGATGCGGAGATTTCAGCGGCTGTTTTGTTTGTGATGTTGTATTGAACGAAAACGCCTTGTATTCCATCGGGGACAAATTGGATTCGCTCCACGACAAGACCGTGGTCGGGAAATTCAAAGATATGTTTGTTGGCAAAGGGATAGTTTACAAAGCGTGTGGCATTGTCTAGAAAAAGAGTGTCACTTCCCAGAATCAATTGGGATTCAAACCCATCCATAAGTTTGATGGGATGGTTCCAAATTCCGCCCATTTCGCCTTTTATGTGCCAACCAAGTTCGGGAAAGGTGCCATTTTGGTGTCCCACCATGTACACTCTGTCTCCAGCCGTTACGAATGGTGAGCCCAAATAATCGGTTTTACCAATAATCGATGGAGTGCCTTCCAAAATGTCTGCGACTACTTCTTGAGGTTGACTGGTGGAACAACTTATTATGGGAAGTATTCCAAGGGAGAAGAATATGGCTTTCATAAAGTGCATGTTAAAGTTCAAAAATACCATTATGCATCCAATTCATTCCCGTAAATTATAGTATTTCCATTTTTTCTACCTACATATTGGGACGTATGACGAACAAGTTTTTGAAATTAAAAGTTTTTTAAGTAATTACGGATGAATTTTTGGGACGTCGAACATCATGCAAGTATATTTGACAAAAGGATTTTTGACCCCATTAAACTTTTATGGCAAACAAACACCGAATATGAAAAAAGCAGTTATGGCCATAGTGGCTTTATTGATTCTCTATTCATGTGATGAAGATAAAATCGAGGATCAAGTTTTTATAGAAAATATAGATAGCACTGCCTTGCTCAATAATCCAATCCTCTATGAACCTATCGACATCAACGTTTCCTTTGATAATCCTGATGCAGAGGTGGAGGCCATCAATGTTTTTTTGGATGATCAATTGATCTTTAATAAAAATGGTGTCAAAAGCCTCAGCTTCAGGTTTGAGCCTGAAAAATATAGTCCTGGAGAGGCAATAGTGAAAATCGAGGCGGTCCAACCAGGCGGGAATACTTTTATGAAAGACTACCCCATAATTATTCATAGAAAATTACTGCAAATCGACTTGGATAGTAACTTCTTTAGAACGGGTTATGGAGATCATGTGTTATTTGCTTCTGCAGCAGATGGATTTTTGTTAGCCAGCAAGACTATTGAAACCTTGCCCAACTCTTTTACTTTGACCACGGACCAAGAAATTAGCAAGGATACTCCTTTTTATTTAAATATGGCATCAAGATTTGTTACCAATGACATTGAAATAGTCTCTATCAAGAGTGTTGATGATTTAACCAGGTCATCCTTGGACAAGTTTGCTCCCAAATCTCCTAGGAGAGGGGATGTTGGGCAACAATGGAATTTAGTAACAACGGGATTTAATGAGAATATTTTGATCGTAGGAAGGAACGGTGCCGATTATTCGTATGGATATGACCACGTGGATTTTGATTTTTCATTCAGTAAATGGGTAAATTTCAATGGTATTGAGCCAGCGGATGAATTCTACATCCAATCAGCACATCGAGACGGAACTGAACAAGGGTATAAGTGGATTACCGAAGATGATCTGAACAACGGGATTATCTTAGACGTGGCTGATTTTAGCAGCGAAAACCTGGTTGAGGGAGAAGTCGATGTCACCTATGTAGACGACTTTGAAAATGGTCATGATAGAAGGCTTGGAATCTATGGGTATCTAAGTGATGAGGATTTTTGGACGAACACGTATCACAACATTTGGCTAAGCGGTTTCCGCACATTGCAATCGCCTAATATGTTTATCAGACCAACAGAGGATTATGTGTTAAACACCTCCTTTCACCATTATGCCCATTTCCTATTTTTGGAGGACTACCTCACGGTGAGGAGAGGGACGCCACTGACCAATTATTCAATTCCCGATTGGCAGTTAGATTTTGAAATCACAGGGAAGGAGATAACCTTTAATTCTGTTGGAACAGACCATTACGTTGGCAAGTTTTGGATTTCTTCGGGAAACGTTACTGATGAGTTGCCAGTGGTGGAAGGCAAGAAGGTTTTGTACGAATGGGATATTTGCTTTAATAGCGTCAAAAAGGAATCTTTAAAGTTACCGGAATTCCCTGATACAATGAAGAATTGGAGTTTTGGAAAATTCTATGAGACGAATACTCCCGAGATTAAGTGGGGAAGGGTAGAACGATATGAAGGGATATTAGACTATGTCCAATACCTAAATACTATCATCAAGGAAAACAATGACCCGTTGCAGGTGAGTCCTTTGTTTGAGGCTAAGTTTAGGTCTAACGAGGAGTATAGTTCATTTAACTTTGATATGAACAATTTTTTTAATTAGATAATACTTTTTCTATTCTCGAGCAATTCGAGTTGTCTTGAATTGGATAACGTATTAAACAAAAAAAGCGACTTCAAAATGAAGTCGCTTTTTTTTATCTGATTATGTTGCCATCCTTATCCTTAAAATTGTATTCAAGGTATTTGTAGGCATCCCTTGGCTGCACCTTTATCCACTTTTTAAAGGTTTTGAACCACTTGGAGCGTATGGATGGGAACCCTTTGGTGAGATAAGCTGCAATAAAGGGGTGTGTGTTCAACTCAATTCCCTTGTAGCTTCTTTTCCCATTTAGGATTCTTTCCAAATCCACTTGGATTTTGTCTATCAACGTTATTGGGGCCTCTACTTCGGCACCGGTGACATTGGGGATTTCCTCGCTGGTCTTTATCTTCATTTCAGGACGCACTCTTTGCCGGGTTATCTGCACCAGGCCAAACTTGCTTGGGGGCAAGATCTTGTGCTTTGCACGGTCGTCCATCATTTCTTCCCGAAGGCGATCAAAGAGTTTTTTTCTATGATCGTTCTTGGTCATGTCGATAAAGTCCACGACGATGATTCCTCCCATGTCCCTTAACCGCAATTGCCTGGCAATTTCGGTGGCCGCCAATAGGTTTACCTCAAGTGCGGTATCTTCTTGGTTTTTGGCCTTGTTGGACCTGTTGCCGCTGTTCACGTCAATTACGTGCAGTGCTTCGGTATGTTCGATGACCAAATATGCGCCTCGGCTCATGGAAGCCGTACGCCCGAAAGAAGTCTTTATTTGGCGTTCAATGCCAAACTTCTCAAAAATAGGGGCGGAGCCTGCGTAAAGCTTTACGATGGATTCTTTATTCGGAGCTATTTCGCTCAAATAATCCTTGATTTGGTCGTGGAGCGTCTCATCGTCAACATGGATTCCCGTGAAGGAATCGTTGAACACATCCCTGAGGAAGGATGAGGCCCTGTTTACTTCGACCAGCACTTTTGAAGGGTGCTCGGCCCTTTGCAATCGCTTGCACATGGTTGTCCATTTGGACATCAAATTCTGGAGATCTCGGTCCAGTTCTGCAACTTTCTTGCCTTCTGCAACGGTACGTATTATGACCCCAAACCCTTTGGGCTTAATACTCTTTACAAGACGTATAAGCCTATTCTTCTCTTCCTTGGTGGCGATTTTTTGGGAAACCGAAACGCGGTCGGAAAAGGGGACCATGACCAAATAGCGTCCTGCCAGAGACAGTTCGGAGCTGATTCGCGGTCCTTTGGTGGAAATAGGTTCTTTTACAATTTGTACCAATAATGACTGATTGGCCTTGATAACTTCGTTAATACTGCCATTCTTGTCAATGTCTTTTTCAAATGGAAAATCTTTTAGGGAAAAATCCCTTAGCCTCCCTGTTCTTGCATTCTTGATGAATTTTAGCATGGAGGACAATTGTGGGCCAAGGTCATGATAGTGCAGGAACGCATCTTTTTCATATCCTACGTTGACAAAGGCCGCATTCAGGCCTGTAACGGGTTTTCTAATCTTGGCCAGGAAGATATCGCCTACAGAAAAGTTGTTGTTGTCCTCTTCTTTGTGTAGTTCAATAAGTTTTCCATCCTTTAGTAAGGCAAAATCGACTGCATCGGGACTAGATCGTACTATTAATTCTCTGTTCACCTGAATCGATTTTTACTTATCCCGGTGTTTTTTTGGGATAAATGATTAAACAATATGTGGAAATCGGCTCTTTTTCAAACCGACTGAAATTCCTTTTCGAATCTCTATGTCAAAGAACGTGTGCACTTAAAATGAAAAAGTAGTTGCAACAACTACTTCTTCTTGTGTCGGTTAGCTCTTCTGCGTTTTTTACGCTTGTGGGTAGCTACCTTATGTCTTTTTCTTTTTTTACCACTTGGCATATGGCTCTTCCTTTAGTATTATATTATTACTTTACTTGAACGTTGCTCTTTACGCCTTCAACAAAAACCTTGGCTGGCTTAAAGGCGGGAATGTTGTGCGCAGGAATTTTTATGGTGGTATTCTTAGATATGTTTCTTCCCGTTTTTTCGGCCCTCGTCTTAATGATAAAGCTTCCAAAACCTCTTAGGTACACATTGTCTCCACTTTCCAAGGATGATTTCACCTCATCCATAAAAGATTCTATCGTTGCTTGTACGTCTCCTTTCTCAATTCCCAGTTTCTCCGAGATTCTGGTTACGATATCTGCTTTCGTCATTTCGTCTAATTGTTTTCTGTTTTTTTAGGGTTGCAAATATAAACATTAAAATTAATCTTTCATTTAAAGCCTTTAATTTTAAGTATATAAACTATTACATTTGATGGATAGTATTCCCCACTATGCTTTTTTCCCAGGAAATTTTGAAATGGTACCAAGAGAACAAACGGGAACTCCCATGGAGGGGCACCAAAGATCCCTATAAAATCTGGTTGTCTGAAATACTGCTGCAACAAACAAGGGTGGCCCAGGGCTTGCCCTACTACCACAAGTTCATTGATGCTTTCCCTACGGTGCAGAGCTTGGCCAAAGCTCCCGAACAGCAGGTATTAAAACTTTGGCAGGGACTGGGTTACTATTCCAGGGCAAGAAATCTACATGCCACTGCCAAAATGGTGGCACATGATTATAACGGCCAATTTCCAAAAACCTACAAAGCGCTTAAACGGCTTAAGGGAGTGGGCGATTATACGGCAAGCGCTATTGCCTCCATTTGTTTTGGTGTTCCGGAGCCTGTGGTGGATGGTAACGTATACCGTGTGCTGTCCCGATATTTTGGGGTGGAGATGCCCATCAACAGTGGCAAGGGAATGGACTATTTCAAGGAACTGGCAAGGGAGGTGATGGCCTTGGAAGATATTGCCGACTACAACCAGGGCATCATGGAGTTTGGCGCGGTGCAATGTACGCCCAAAAGCCCCGATTGCGCCAACTGTCCGCTTGCCAATGGTTGCAAGGCCCTTAAAGATGATAAGGTGAATCTTTTGCCCATCAAACAAGGGAAGACCAAGATAAGGATACGTTATTTTAACTATTTGGTCTATTTGGATGAAAGGGACAACACCCTGTTGGAACAGCGCACCGGGAATGGAATTTGGCAAAACCTGTACCAATTCCCCTTGTTGGAATCGGAGGGCAAAATCGAGTTGGCTGAAATTCAGGATGCCACCAACAATTCGGACAAATTGCCATCATGGTATACCGCCTACCTTTACAATGAGGAGCCGATTGTCCACAAACTATCGCACCAACACCTTTACACCAGTTTTTGGATTTTGAGGACAAACGGGAAATTGGATAACGCAACGGCCTGGAACAAAATTGACATTTTTCCGGTGCCCGTTTTGATTGCGGACTTCATCCAAAGATTTAAAATTTAGTACTTTTGACTAATTAAATTATTATGAGCGGAACATTGAACAAAGTAATGCTGATCGGGCATTTGGGAGACGAAGTCAAAATACACTATTTTGAGGGTGGAAATTGCATCGCAAGGTTTCCTTTGGCAACCAACGAAACTTATACCAACAGGCAAACAGGGGAAAAGGTCACCAATACCGAATGGCACAATGTTGTTGTAAGGAACAAGGCTGCAGAAATTTGCGAGAAGTACCTGAGCAAGGGAGATAAGGTATATGTGGAAGGACGCTTGAAAAACAGGCAGTGGCAGGGTGAAGATGGCAATATGCGCTATACCACGGAGGTGCACGTGCAGGATTTCACATTCCTTTCCACCAAAAAAGAGAGTATGGCGAATGCGCAGCAAGCGCCCAGTACCTTACCCCACAATGAGCCGGCAAAATCAGTTGAAGCCCCAATGCTCGATGAAACTGAGGAAGATGATGACCTTCCATTTTAATATATAAGTTTAAAACAATATACTTTGGATCCCGAACCCCATAGTTTGGCGTTTTTCTTATCCGCGTACGGCGGTCTTTTCTATATAAAGATTATTGTGCTCATACTTCTTTTGGGGGGATCGGCAATGATTTCCGCTGCCGAAGTGGCCTTGTTTGGACTGTCGCAAACGGATTTGAACGAGATGGGTGAGCAGGATTCTGCCAAGGGCAGGATTGTGATACGGCTTTTGGAGCGTCCAAAAAAGCTTTTGGCCACTATCCTCATTACCAACAATGCCATAAACATAGGTATTGTACTGCTTTTCAGTTCCATTGGCGATACCATTTTTTCTGGGCTTGACGAGACGCTTCGGTTTTTGTTGGAAGTGATCGTAGCCACTTTTTTGATCTTGATGTTCGGGGAAATACTTCCCAAGATATATGCCAATAGAAACCGTCTTCAGTTTTCGCACCTAATGGCGTTGCCACTTAAATTCTTGAACACCCTGTTGACTCCCTTGAGCGGTCCCATGCGGTCCGCCACCATTTTTATGGAAGAAAAACTGGGAAAACAAAAATCCAGCCTGAGTGTCAATCATTTGTCGCAGGCCCTGGAGTTGGCATCAGAGGGGGATACCACCAAGGAAGAACAAAAAATTCTGGAGGGAATCGTGACATTTGGAAATACGGACACCAAACAGGTAATGCGTCCCAGAATAGACATATTTGCCCTTAACGAAAAAATGAAGTTTCCCGAGGTGATCCAAGAAATAAAGAAGAACGGATATTCAAGGATCCCCGTTTTTTCTGAACATATGGACAACGTGCTCGGTGTGCTGTATGTCAAAGACCTTCTTCCCTTTTTGGACAGAAAAAGCTTCAACTGGATGTCGCTTATCCGTGAACCTTACTTTGTCCCCGAGAATAAAAAATTGGATGATTTGCTTTTGGAATTTCAGGAGAAGAAAAACCATTTGGCCGTTGTGGTCGATGAATACGGTGGAACCTCGGGCATAGTCACTTTAGAGGATATTATCGAGGAGATCGTTGGCGATATCAGCGACGAGTTTGATGATGAGGACCTGATTTTTTCCAAATTGGATGACCATACCTACGTTTTTGACGGTAAGACCACCTTGAAGGACTTTTACCGGGTGGTAAAAATTGTGGATGAAACGCTGTTTGAAGAACAAAAGGGCGAATCCGAAACCATTGCCGGCTTTGTATTGGAGATTTCTGGAAGTTTTCCCAAAAATGGCGAAAAGATAATGTTTAAGGATTTTCAATTTGTGGTGGAAAGCTCGGACAAGAAAAGATTGAAACGTATAAAAGTGATATTGCCCAATGAAGTATAGTCTTTTGATCTATGTGCTCGCCCTGCTTATGTTGGGTTGTAAGGATGATGTGCTGCCCAAACCCAAGGCTATGTTACGTCTGGATTATCCCCAAGGGACTTACCAAACAAAAGATTTTGGCTGTGACTATTTTTTTGATCAAAACGAACTATCCGTGGTAAAGGAAAGCAAGGATTGCTCTTTGGTCCTGGATTATCCAATGATGAAGGGATCCATCTTTATAACCTATAAGAAGGTGGAAGGCAACATTAGGGAACTCTTGGTCGATGCACAAAAACTAACTTATGAGCATGTGGTTAAAGCGGATAATATCGCCCCGAAGGAGTACATAAACCAAGATGAAAAGGTATATGGGATGTTTTATGAGGTAAGTGGAAATGCAGCTTCGCAATCCCAATTTTATGTAACGGACAGCACCAATCACTTTGTGACAGGATCACTTTATTTTTATGCCAAGCCCAATTATGATTCCATTTTTCCGGCAGCCGCATACCTGCAAAATGATATCAGAAGGATTATGGAATCCCTGCGTTGGAAGTGAAAATCATTCCTGGGACAACAACTCCTCTGCCTTGGCAATACTTGAATTGATTTGCGCTTTGAGCGCTTTTACCTTCTCTTCCTCCTCATCCAGCCATTGTTGTTTTTCTTCGGTAAGTTCTTTGCCGTTCAATATTTCATCAGAATTAAATCGGTCTCCAAAGCCTTTCATCCAGTCCATCATGGCAATATGGGCTTCCTGTAGATCTTTCATGGCACCCTCATATTGTTTGCCCGTTGCCGTGGTATCGACTTTGCTTTTGAGTTCACCCACCAATTTTCCCAATTTTCCCATTTTGGGCATCACTTCATCATGTATGGCCATTACCTGATCCATTTGGGAAGGGACTACGTTTTCCTTTTTTTTCTGGTCGCAGGAAATAACTACAAAAGAAAAGACTAAAAGCGCTATGGAGAAAAACTGTTTCATGCTGTGGATTTGATTACAAATTTAAGGATAGTAGATCAACCAAGAATGGGATTCATCAAAAAAGGGCAATCTGTGATCGCCCATTTTAAAATAAGAATCCAGTATAAAATTATCGGTGGTCATCCTCCAATTGAATGGGTTAATCCTTTAGAATTTTTCCTTCCGGTAGGGAAACCTCACCCGGTTTTTCTGTTTTGTTGGCATAATGGTCATAATACAGCACTGGGACTTCTTTGCCATTGAAGCTTACTTTTTCGAGGTTCTCCAGTACATCCTGTCCCTTGCCGGTCACCACAATTCGGGCATTGGAGGTGGAGAAGTATTTTTGGGCCGCTTTTTGAACATCCTCTTTGGTAACAGCATCAATACGTTCCAGATATGTTTTGTAAAAGTCGTCCGGTAAATCTTCGGTTTCAATATTTAAGGCATAGTTGGCCACCGTTTCGGGTTTTTCCAAGGCCATGACAAAGCTGCCTGCGTATTTGGCCTTTGCATTCGCCAGCTCCTCGTCGGAAACAGGCTCTTTGGTAATTCTATCCAATTCACCCAAAATTTGCACCACGGAGCTGTCCGTTACGGCATTGCGCACTTGGGCAAAGGCACTGAAACGCATGGGACTATATTTGTTGTCCCTTATCGAGGAGTAGGCACCATAGGTATACCCCTTGTCTTCCCTTAGATTGACAAATAAACGTGCCTGCGAGCCTCCACCCAAAATCCTGTTGGCCAACAGGGCATCCAAGTAGTCCTCATCTTTCATTTTGAGCTCGGTGATGTTCTGTACGGTCACCTCGGATTGGACCGCATTGGGAACATCAACAAAGTTGATCTGCGTATACTGCGCATCGCTGGGCTTAGCATAGGTAAAGGATGGGGGCACTGCTTTGGACCAAGGGGTGAAAAATTGGGTGACCAATTCTTTAACGTTTTCAAAGTCTACATCACCAATAACCACCAAATAGGCATTGGCGGGAACAAAATAGTTTCGGTAATGCTGCTCCACATCCGAAAGGGTCACGTTGTTCACGGTTTCCTCCGAAGTGATTTGGCCATAGGGGTGGTTTTTACCATAGGCCAGTGCCAGTTCCACCCTATTCGCAATGGCGGAAACATCCTTTTCCTCGGCTTTTATACTTGTAAGGAGGATGTCTTTCTCCTTTTCAAATTCTTCCTGGGTGAAGTTGGGGTTTAGGGCTGCATCGGCCATCAGTTCCAAGATTCTTGGAAAGTATTTGGCAAGACAACTTGCGGAGGCACTCTGCGCATTGATGTCGATTGAAGCGCCCAAAAAATCAACTTCTTCATAAAAATCGTCTTTGGGGATGGATGTGGATCCCTTGCCCAGCAAACTCGAGGTCAAAGTACCGACACCCGCCTTTTCTCCCTCAAAAATAGGGGGATTGTCTATGGTCAACTGCATACTTGCCCGCGGGAGTTTCCTGTTTTCAACAACCATGACCTTCAACCCGTTCATCAGCTCAAAGCGTAATGGTTCTTTTAGGTTTATTTCTGGGGCAGGCCCTGGTTTGGGTTGTTTGGTCCTGTCAATCTGCGCATAGGTAACTGCTGTGCAGAACAATACGATAAATAGTGGAAAATATCTTTTCATCTCAATTGGCATTTTTTTGTTCCGGTAAATATTCAAGTTCCACGCGTTGGTTCACCTTCAAATACTTTTTGGCGACCTCCCGAATTTCCTCCCGCGTTATGGAGCGGTATATATCCAGTTCTTCGTTGATTAAGTTGGTATTACCACGAAGCAGGTAGTTTTCCGCCAGGGAATTGGCAATGCCTGAAATGCTGCTGTTGGCATTCACAAACCGGTTCTCAAACTTGTTCAATAGTTTTTGGTAATCCTTCTCAGAGATTAAATCAGTCTGGACCTTTAAAATTTCCGCATCAATACCGTCTTTAATGTCCTGAATGGAATTGTCCCCAACAGGAAGCCCGCCAACGACATAGGAACTATAGTCTTCGGCATCGATGGGCACGGAGAATATCTGCAACGCTATTTTCTTTTCGTCTACCAGTGTTTTGTACAGCTTGGAACTTTCGCCGTCACTGAGGTAGGCAGAAATCATATTGATCACATAGGCATCCCTCTCCGCCTGTCCTGGTGTTCGGTAGGCCAACAAAATGGCTGGAATCTGGATGTTGGGATCATGATATGTTGCCATTATGGTATTGGCAATGGGCTCTTCCCTAACTTCCGTTCTCTTTATTTCTGCACCTCTTGGAATAGGCCCGAAATAGTCCGCTACCATTTTCTTGGTCTTCTCAATGTCGATGTCACCGGCCACCACCAATACGGCATTGTTGGGCACATAGAATGTTTTGTTGAATTTTTTGAAATCATCAAGGGTCGCACTTGCCAAATGGTCCAACGAACCGATCACGCCCCATCGGTATGGGTGCTTGTCATAAAGATTTTTCAGCAGTTGCTCAAAAAAGGCACCGTAGGGAGAATTGTCCACTCGTAACCTGCGCTCTTCCTGTACCACTTCCTTTTGGGTGTTTACCCCAATTTCTCCAATTATGGGATGCATCATCCGTTCTGATTCCAGCCAAAGGCCAACCTCCAAACTGTTCGAAGGGAATGTTTCATAATAATATGTGCGGTCCAAAAAGGTGTTGGCGTTGTTGCTTCCCCCGTTGGAAGAAACTATTTTGTCCCATTCCCCACGGGCAATGTTCTTGGTCCCTTCAAACAAAAGATGTTCAAAGAAATGGGCAAAACCTGTTTTGTCCGGATCTTCGTCCTTGGACCCTACGTGGTACATTACCGAAGTGGTCACCACGGGTGCGCTATTGTCTTGATGCAGAATCACATGGAGGCCGTTATCCAGGTCGTACTCTTCAAAGGCCACCTGCTGTGCGATCAGAAAGTTGAAGCCAAAAAGTAGGACAAGTGCTTTGGGCAGATGTCTTTTCATGATGGAAAAATTTGTTTTAGTGTAGTATATGGATAAGTATTTATTTTTTGATTGATGTTACACTAATATAGGACAAAATTTGAAAGGGGGCGCCCGAATCAAAAGTCTTTTAAAAGAAACCGTGCATAATTCGCAAACATTTGGTAAATTAACTTCCATCCAAAAACTTGAGAAATGAAGAATTTTACCTTGCCCATCCGTTTCGGAATAGTTACAAGCGCGGTGCTCATTGCCTATTTTCTGATTCTTTCGCTCCTGGGAAAGCACACCAACGTATTCTTTAGCCTTTTTAATGGGGTGATCACCGGTTTAGGGATTTATGAGACCATTAAGTATACCAAGATGAAATTGGGGAAGGGGTTCAGCTACGGAGTAGGCTTTACGGCTGGCATTACAACAGGTTTTGTTGCCACACTATTGTTCACCATTTTTTTTGCCCTGTACAGCACAGAGCTTAACAGTTCGTTTCTAACGGAGCTTTCGCAGGTATGGGCAAAGGACTTTAATCATTTTGAAGCCATTGTCTTTTTTACCGTTGCCATAATGGGCTTTGCCACCACTTTGGTTTTGACCCTTTCATTCATGCAACTCTTCAAAAGCTCCAACAACCTCAAAAAATAATGGGCCAAATGGTCAAATTATACTTGTGAATTAAGGATTTAGCAGTATATTTGCACCCGCTAATTTTAAGAAAAGCGAGTAAGTTTTAATTAATCAACGCATTATGTACGCAATAGTAGAGATGGCAGGGCAGCAATTTAAAGTTGCGAAAGACCAAAAAGTGTACGTTCACCGTTTGCAGACCGAAGAAGGCAAAAAAGTCACTTTTGACAAGGTTCTTCTTTTGGAAGATGGCGGGAACGTTACTGTAGGCGCCCCGGTCATAGAAGGTGCGGCCGTAGAGGCCAAAGTGGTGAAGCACTTAAAAGGGGACAAGGTAATCGTCTTTAAAAAGAAAAGACGTAAAGGCTACCAAAAGAAAAATGGCCATAGACAATATCTTACCGAGATAGTCGTGGAAAGCATTGTTGCCAAAGGGGCCAAGAAAGCCGCTCCTGCCAAGGCAAAAACCGAAAAACCAGCCGCTGAACCCAAGAAAGCTGAAGAAACCAAGGCCGCCGCGGCTCCAAAAAAGGAAGCACCGAAGAAAGCAGCCCCAAAAGCAGCAGCAGATTTGAGCTCCAAAACTGTAGCTGAATTGAAGGAAATGGCAAAAGCCAAGGATATTTCCGGTTACTCTTCCATGAAGAAGGCCGAGCTGATTGAAGCGTTAAGCAAATAAGAACGAACTAAAATTTATATATCATGGCTCACAAGAAAGGAGTAGGTAGTTCAAAAAACGGTAGGGAATCAGAATCGAAACGCTTGGGCGTTAAGATTTTTGGTGGCCAGGCAGCTGTTGCTGGCAATATCATTGTAAGACAACGTGGCACCACCCACAACCCTGGTGAAAATGTCTATGCAGGAAAGGACCACACCTTGCATGCCAAGGTAGATGGCATAGTAAAGTTTGAAAAGAAAACCGGTGGAAAATCCTTTGTTTCCATCGAGCCTTTTGAAGCGTAAGAAATACCATTGAAATAGAACAAAAACTCCACCAACATTAGGTGGAGTTTTTGTTTTGTATCAAAACGTGATTTTTCTTTTTCTTGCCGTGATTTCCCAAGTATCCGTCTTAACACCATTTTCTATCACCGACACTTCATCGTGTAGGTTGATGGTTGGACAAATGTGGTAGGGAACTCCATATAGCACATCACCAACTTTCAAGGCATCCCAATCCGATACACGCAGCACACCATGTTCTTCACTCTGGGAAAGCAGCTCGTAATTTTCAAGATTCAAGAATTTCACTCGCTTGTCTATTGGGTTTTCGGGAGCCACCGATTTATGACCTAGATCTACCGTAGCAATGCCCTTGGTCGGCTTTGAAATGACCCGGGTGACCAACAAGGCCGCATAGTTGAACTTTTGTTCCGTCAATTTTTCACCGTAGCCCCAATCCCATAACACACAGGTTCCCGGACTGGTGACCCTGTTTTTCTGCTTCAAATGGGAGGTGAATGACGGGGTTCCACCACAGATCATTTTGATTTCTGGATGTTTTTCTTTCAGTGTATCAAAATATGCGTTTACTGCCTCCAAACCTTTTTCAATTTTTTGGCTACGGAGCGAAAAATCACTGTCCCTAAGGTGACCATCGTACACATGAAGCCCCTGTAAGTGTAGGGCCTTGCATTCACCAATGGCCGCAACAAGGACATCCAGTTGGGGACCGACCTCAATTCCGGAACGATTCATTCCGTTATTGATATCAATATAAATGTTGATGGTCAATCCTTGTCCCAGGGCCTTTTCATTCAACAATTTGGCGGTATCAACATCATCAAGGATGGTGGCAAAAGAAGTGGTGGAATAATGATGAATAAGTTTTAGGAACCGATCCATTTTTGGCCCCACCAATTGATGGGCAATCAACACGGATTTTGCCCCAACTTCAGCTGCCATTTCCGCTTCGGCAATGGTTGAGGCCTTGAAATTGGCAATCCCAAAAGCCAACAATTGTTTCATCACCTTGGGCATTTTGTTCGTTTTCACATGGGGCATCAAGCGGTTGGCATCCCCATTTACCATGGAGAGCATCTGCCCAATGTTGTATTTCAAATACTCCAAATACAGGACCACTGAGGGCGAATCCACCGTTTCCACATTTTTAATTGTATACCATTGTTGATCCATGCCAGTAGTTTTTCATCCTGACCAATGTAAGCATTTAACCAATTTAGAGAATAAAACGGACCGTTCAAATTTAGATTTGATTGGACAAAAACGGTTTGGGATCTTTTTGTAGATTTAGACCTATTAACCATATAAATTCTTATTATGAAAAAAACAATTAGTTGTTTACTACTATGCTGTGCTATTTTGTTCTCCAGTTGTTTGGGGTCATTCAAGGCTTTCAATAATTTGAAGGACTGGAACCAGGGATTGACGAACAGTAAATTTCTGGACAACCTTATTTTCTGGGGGTTGAACATTGTTCCGGTCTACGGATTATTTTTCTTGGGCGATGCCATAATTTTCAATGTCATCGAATTTTGGTCAGGATCAAACCCGATAGCCATGAAACTGGGAGAGACCGAAACCCAAATGGTGGAGCACGATGGAAATACCTTTGAAATGGTGGCGACAAAAAACCGAGTGCAAATCACAGTGGTCGAGGGACCAAAAAAGGGAAAGAAACTGGATTTGGTATACAAACCGCACGAAAAATCATGGAATGCCGTTCGCCCCAATGGTGAAGTGATCAAGCTGTCTTCTTTTGAAGAAGGTTTTTACATTGTTTACATGCCCAATGGGGAACAGATTAAAATCGACCCGTTAAAATCCAAAGAGGAAGGTTTGGCCTTGTTACAGCAGAGCAAAACCTGCTACTATTCCGAAGGAATTTTGGCCGCCGATTAGGTTAAAAATCAATAGAAAAAGCAGAGACCCATGGTATTGGCCATGGGTCTTTTGTTTGATAATTGGACACAGTGTGAATCAAATTAGCAGTCTTACCAAAAAGACCATAAAAGTGTAACAAAAAAGATATTTCGACTACCTATGGTAGTCGGAGGCATTTTCTCCATAATTTTAGTCTCATTTAAACACATTGTAATGATTAAAAAGTTAGCGCTCTATACCCTGGCAGTGGGGTTTTTATTCTCATGCGGCCCTAAAAATTTGACCAATGATCTGGCAACTGCCAATCCCATTAAGGCCCAATTGGATTTGGTCAATATTCAGGATGACAAGGTATCCGTGGTAATGGATCCGGGAAGATTTGTTCAGGACACGGTCATATATCGATTGCCAAAGGTGGTCCAGGGCACCTATGCCGTTTCCGATTTTGGAAAATATGTGGAAGAGGTAAAGGCGTTGGATTATAATGGCAATACGTTGGATTTTAAGAAGGTGGACACCAATACCTGGATGTTTACCGATGCCAAAAATTTGGATAAGATCAGCTACGCTGTCAACGATACTTTTGACCAAGAGGTGGAAGGAGGCCTTGGGGAGGAAGTGCCATTTTCCCCTTCCGGCACGAACATTGAACCCAAACAGGTGATGTTGAATCTTCATGGTTTTGTGGGCTACTTTGACAATCTCAAAAACAATTCCTACCAAATTGATATCATGTCGCCCGCTAGTTTCAACTACACTTCTCCCTTGCAGGAGATCAATTCGACCCAAAGTGAGGATGGCGCCACAAAAAGCTCAACCTTTTTAGCTTCCCGATATTTTGAGGTCACTGATAACCCCATGATGTTTGGCGAAACCGAGGTGGAAGAGTTCATGGTTGGTAACATCAAAATTGTTTTGAGCGTCTATTCACCCAACGAGGTACACAAGGCAAGTGAGATAAAGGAGACCATGGTGGCCATGATGCAGGCCCAAAAGGAATATCTTGGCGACCTGGACAGCACACCCCGATACGATATCCTGGTATATCTCTCCGATACGTCAAAAGAAGATTCACCAAAAGGATTTGGGGCTTTGGAGCACCATACTTCAACAGTAGTTGTTCTTCCAGAGCAAATGCAGCCTGAGGCTTTGGCCGAATCCATGATCGATGTTGTGGCCCACGAATTTTTTCATATAGTGACCCCGCTTTCGGTACACTCTGAGGATGTACATTATTTTGACTATAACGATCCTACATTCAGTAAGCATTTGTGGTTGTATGAAGGGGTTACCGAATATTTTGCCCAGCATTTTCAGGTTTACGAAGGGCTAATTGACAGAGAGGAGTTCTATGTCCGTGTCACGGAGAAGATCAACAATTCGAGGTCAAACTATGATGATGCCATGAGTTTCACACGTATGAGTGAAAACATATTGGAAGACCCATACAAGGACAACTATGCCAATGTATATATGAAAGGTGCCTTAATTGGGATGTGCATAGACATTTTGATGCGAGAAAATAGCGAAGGGAACCGAAGTCTAAAGTCTTTAATGAAGGAACTGTCCAATAAATATGGCAAAAACAAGCCCTTTGTCGATAATAATTTGATTGAAGAGATTACCGAAAGGACCTATCCTGAGGTGGGCGAGTTTTTCCAAACCCATGTGGTGGGCACCACTCCTATTGATTATGACAAAATTTTTGAGAAGGTTGGGTTGTACTTCGGGGAAGCCGAGGTAGAGACCAATTACATCCAAAATGCCGGAAACATAATTGTTGGTGCCGATCCAGTCAAAAGGGCGATAAAATTTAATGAGCTTGTTGCCGACAACAGTTTTTGGAACGATAATGGTGCCAAGCCCGAGGACGTGTTCAAATCTGTGGACGGGACCGAGGTTTCGTTGGCCAATGCAAACCAAGTTTTTGGCGATATGTTTTCATGGAAGCCCGGCAAAGAGATTGAAGTGGTCCTTTTGAGGGGAGAGGAGGAAATAATGATAAAAACCACAACAACACCCTCCTATACCAAAGCTATTACGCTATTGGAAAACCCGAATGCCACTGAAGCCCAAAAAGAGCTTCGCAATGCATGGTTGAAAGGTTAGGGAAGATTATCAAGAGCACAAAAAAACCTGGCATAATGCCAGGTTTTTTATTTTAGGTTACTTTCTGAGACCTAATACCTATAATAATCAGGTTTATATGGCCCCTCAACGGTGACCCCGATATACTCCGCTTGATCCTTTTTGAGCTCGGTAAGCTCCGCACCCAAACGGGCCAAATGGAGCTTGGCCACTTTTTCATCCAAATGCTTGGGAAGGGTGTACACCTCATTTTCGTATTTGTCACTGTGGTTCCAAAGCTCGATCTGGGCCAAGGTTTGGTTGGTGAACGAGTTGCTCATCACAAAACTGGGATGGCCGGTGGCACAACCCAAGTTAACCAATCGGCCTTCGGCCAGAACAACCACATCCTTTCCATTTATGGTGTATTTATCCACCTGTGGCTTTATCTCATCTTTGGTATGCCCATAGGCGGCATTTAACCAAGCCATGTCGATTTCGTTGTCAAAATGCCCAATGTTGCACACAATGGCCTTGTCCTTCAAAGCACGGAAATGTTCTTCACGAATGATGTCCTTGTTTCCAGTGGCGGTGATGACCACATCGGCATTGGAGATCACGGTTTCCAATTTCTTGACCTCGTAACCATCCATACAAGCTTGAAGCGCACAAATTGGGTCAATTTCGGTAACGGTCACAATGGACCCCGCTCCGCGGAATGAGGCTGCAGTACCTTTGCCAACATCACCATAACCCGCAACAACGACACGCTTTCCGGCCAACATGGTATCCGTGGCCCTGCGGATGGCATCCACGGCACTTTCGCGGCAACCATATTTGTTGTCAAATTTGGATTTGGTCACAGAATCGTTCACATTGATGGCCGGCATGGGCAACGTCCCTTTTTTCACACGTTCGTAGAGACGGTGTACCCCAGTGGTGGTTTCTTCTGAAAGGCCCTTTACCCCAGCGGCCAGTTCAGGATATTTGTCCAGAACCATGTTCGTCAGGTCACCTCCATCATCCAAAATCATGTTCAGGGGCTTTCTATCCTCCCCAAAGAACAAGGTTTGCTCAATGCACCAGTCAAATTCCTCCTCTGTCATTCCCTTCCAGGCATAAACAGGAACGCCAGTGGCGGCGATAGCTGCAGCAGCATGATCCTGGGTTGAGAAGATATTGCAGGAACTCCAGGTGACCTCAGCGCCCAGGGCCGCCAAGGTCTCTATCAACACGGCTGTTTGAATGGTCATGTGGAGACATCCGGCAATTCTGGCACCCTTAAGGGGCTGCTCCTTTCCGTACTCTTTACGCAGTGCCATAAGGCCCGGCATTTCCGCTTCGGCCAGCTCAATTTCTTTTCGTCCCCAATCCGCTAGGGAAATATCCTTCACCTTGTAGGGTACAAATGGAATTGTCTTTATGCTCATACTTTATATAAATTTACTTTTGTAGCTTCGTTTTTATAGCGCAGCAAAGATACGAAATCACCTAACTAATAGTCGTGCCCATTTACAAAACCATAACAGTTTCACCAACAACTTCGGTATATATTTGGAAGGTAACCGAAGATGAGGACATACTTTCAAAAGGTGTGGAGCTGACTCTCCATTGCCAAAACCGTATGGATGGGATGAAATCCGAGGCCCACAGAAGGGCATTTTTGAGTATAAGACACTTAATGGCCTTGGCTGGCTATGTGGACAGCGACCTATACTATGATGATTTTGGAAAACCCCATTTAAGGGATGGCAGCCATATTTCCATTACCCACTCGCACAATTTCACCGGGATTATCGTAAGCAGTTCCGATGAGGTGGGCATCGATATTGAGATGCAACGTGAAAAGATACTGCGTATCGCGCACAAATTTACCCCTATTGAGGAGTATAGGACCTTGGCCAATACCGAGGCGATCATTAGAAAACTTACCATTGTCTGGGGGGCCAAGGAATCATTGTATAAAATTTACGCGCAACAGGGACTCAGTTTTTTGCAACATATCGATGTCATCGATTTTACCTTCGATGATGCCAGAACAGTGGCGGAGATTATGTACAAAGGCAAAAAATCCCATTATGAGATCGAATTTTTGGAGTTCGAGGGATTCACTTGCGTATATGCTTTGAAAATGATGGGTGGATGACGGTTTGTTTTAGTAGTTTTGCCCCTGAAAAATTAAGCATGCCTCATGAAAATATCCGTCGAGCTCACCCTCACCCCGCTTCAAGATGATTTTGAACCACCCATTATAAATTTCATCAAAAAATTAAGGAACTCTGGACTTACCGTGTTGGAAAACCCATTGAGCACACAGGTTTATGGCGACTATGATCAAGTCATGGGACTGCTTCAATCCCAGATCAGGGATACGTTTGAGAATTTGGAACATGTGGTCCTGTCCATGAAGCTCGTGAAATCCGACAGAAGCGACTATGAACCCCATTTTTGAGTTTTTTCTTGGCCCTTACCAGGACAGGGAACTTTCCCTGATTATTCTTGAGGGCACTGCCTTTTTCTTTGGTATAGCCAGTGTGGTGTATGCGAAAAAAGAAGACATCATGGTCTACCCTACAGGGCTGGTTGCAACGGCCATAACCACCTATATTTTCTTTACAGATCGGTTGTTGGGCGATATGATGATGAACTTCTACTTTTCCGTGATGAGCATTTATGGATGGTGGAACTGGTCACGGAGAAAACAGAACAGGGAGTTGGTGGTTCACATCTCCAGGACCAATGCCCGGGAAAAGTGGATAGGTTTCGCTTTTTTCTTGATCACCATACTTATTACCTATGGAGTTTACAAGGCGTTTGGGGCCGAAATAGAAACTACAAATTATGTGGACATTTTTACGTCGGGCATCTTTTTCACGGCCATGTGGTATATGGCCACCAAAAAATTGGAGAACTGGACACTATGGATTTTGGGTGACCTGATAACCGTTCCGTTATACGCATATAGGGGATGGGGGATGTTTTCATTGCAATACCTTATCTTCACAATACTGGCAATCCAGGGATATCTAGCATGGAAGAAAAACTTGGGCAAGAGCCTTCAAACCTCATAAAAGTTGTTCTGTTCGGACCGGAGTCCACAGGGAAGACCACCTTGGCCAAGGAACTGGCTGAACACTACAACACCCAATGGGTCCCTGAATATGCCCGGGAATATCTTCAACAGAAATGGGACAGGCAACAAAAAACCTGTGAGCCTAAGGATTTATTGCCCATAGCTTACGGTCAAATGCGCTTGGAGAACCACCTGTCCAAGTCTGCCGATAAGATACTCATTTGCGACACTGACCTTTTAGAGACCAAAGTTTATTCGGAAGCCTACTATGTGGGCCATTGCGACCCTGTTTTGGAAAAATATGCTTTGCAGAACCAGTACCATCTATACTTGCTCACCTACATTGATATTCCCTGGGAAAAAGATGACCTTAGGGACAAACCCGATGAGCGTGAAAGGATGTTTGCCTATTTTAAGGAAACCCTGGAGAAATATGATCGGAATTTTATTATTTTAAAGGGGGATAAGGCATCTCGGCTTTCCATAGCAATCGAATACATTGACAAACTGCTCAAAAACATGATAGACTTAAGTGCAAAAGATTTGGAACAACTCGAAAAAAAGGGAATTTCCAAGGAAAAAGTGGCCAATCAGATTGAAACCTTTAAAGAAGGCATTCCTTTTGTAAACCTTGTAAGGGCAGCGGTGGTGTCCGATGGCATTCTCAGGTTTTCCAATCAACAGCAAAAGGAACTCATCCAATATTTTGAGGAACATCGGGGAGATTTAGACCTGCTCAAGTTTGTTCCGGCTTCCGGTGCTGCATCCAGAATGTTCAAGGCCATGTTCAACTTTGTGGAGGCCTACAACCCCTCTAAGGAAACACTTTCAAAGTATATCGAGAGAACCGGGGATAAGGATGCACAAAGGTTCACTGCGCACATGCACAAGTTTCCGTTTTACGATTTGATCATGGAACGAATCAAGGGAAGGGCAAGAAATGATGATGAAAAAGCCTATCTGTTCGTCAAAGAAATGTTGATGGAGACCGGGCTTAACTACGGATTTTATCCCAAGGGATTGTTACCCTTCCACAAATATGGAATGGAAAGTGCAACGCCCTTTAAAGAGCATCTCAAGGAAGCGGCCCTTTATGCCAAAACGGATGGGAAGGCACATCTCCACTTCACGGTTTCCGAACAGCATGATGATATGTTCAGGGAAGAGGAAGCCAAGGTAAGCCCTAAAATAGCCTCGGCCACTAATACTATATTTAAAGTTTCCTATTCCAACCAGAAACCATCTACGGATACCATTGCGGTGGATATGGAGAACAAACCCTTCAAGAACAGCGATGGCTCCATTTTGTTCCGTCCGGGAGGGCATGGGGCACTGATAGAAAACTTGAACGACCAGGATGCCGACATCATTTTCATCAAGAACATTGACAATGTGGTGGTAGAACAAAACTTGGATGAGGTGGCCAATAGCAAAAAAATGTTGGCGGGGGTGCTGAAGAAAGTCCAGGACAAGGCTTTTGAGTCCGCAAGAAAACTTGAAAGCGATCATCTTTCCCGCAACGAAGCCGCTGCGATAAAGAACTTCTTGGAGCAGGAACTCAATGTAAGATTTCCGAAGAGATACGAAAACTTGGACTTTGAAAGTCAACTTTCAATTTTAAGGGATAAAATAAACCGTCCCATAAGAATATGTGGTATGGTCAAGAACGAAGGGGAACCTGGCGGCGGTCCATTCTGGATCCAGGATGGCGATGGAAACATCAGCCTTCAGATCATTGAATCGGCCCAAATAGACATGTCCATTGATGAACAGGTAGGAATTCTAAATAATTCAACACATTTTAACCCCGTAGATCTGGTATGTGGTGTGCGGAACCATAAAGGTGAAAAATATAATCTTCTTGATTTTGTGGATCACAAACAAGGTTTTATCACTGGAAAGACCCAAGAGGGCAAGGAACTGAAAGCCTTGGAACTTCCTGGTCTCTGGAACGGCGGGATGGCCTTTTGGAACACAATTTTTGTAGAGGTTCCCTTGGTCACCTTCAATCCAGTAAAAACCGTGAACGATTTGCTAAAACCTTCGCACCAGGCCTAGCCCGTATGTGGAAATCCATATTTTTTTCCCTCCTGGCAAGATAACTCACCTTTCATTATGAAATGAAGCTCGCACATACTACTTTTGTAGTATCTCAAAGGGGTGCTTTTTTTAAAGGCTGAGATTATACCCAATGAACCTGGGCGGGTAATGCCGCCAAGGGAATGCGCAAAACGCATCTTGGAATTTCTGTGTTTCCTTAGAAACAAAAATCAATTATCAACAAGAATAATGACCCCTTTTATTCGTAACATTTTTTACGAATGAAGAGTTTATTCACAACTATGGCCCTGTTTGGGCTGGCACTCTGTTTGAGTGCACAAGAGGAACCAACGGATTCTTTACAGGGAAAAAAAGTGGTGCTGGACGAGGTTCTGGTGCAGGCCATTCGTGTGACCAAGGAGTTCCCCATTACATTTTCCAATTTGGATGATGAGGAAATCGCCATCAGAAATCTGGGACAGGACATCCCCATTTTAATGAACTACATGCCGGCAGTGGTTACGACCTCCGATGCGGGCGCCGGAGTGGGCTACACCGGAATCAGGGTCCGTGGCAGCGATGCGACACGAGTAAACGTGACCATCAATGGTATCCCGTACAACGATGCCGAGTCCCAAGGTACATTTTGGGTGAATATGCCCGATTTTGCCTCCTCCACTCAAAGTCTTCAATTGCAGCGGGGTGTGGGAACATCAACCAATGGTGCGGGAGCGTTTGGTGCCAGTCTTAACCTTTTGACGGACGGTTTTTCAGAAGAAGCCTTCGGACAGATATCGTCATCCGTAGGGAGTTTCAGTACATTTCGGAACAATGTGAAGTTCAGTACGGGCCTGCTCAACGAGCATTTTGAATTGTCTGGGCGGTTATCAAGGATTACCTCGGACGGATATATTGATCGCGCAAGATCGGAATTGGAAAGTTACTTTCTTCAGGGAGTCTACAAAGACGAAAATACGTTGGTGAAGGCCTTGCTTTTTGGAGGTCATGAGATCACCTACCAATCTTGGTTTGGCATCGATGCCGAAACTTTACGGACAAATAGGACATTCAACCCAGCAGGAATTTACACTGATGAAAATGGGAATACCCAGTTTTATGACAAGGAAGAGGACAATTATAAGCAGGACCATTTTCAGTTGCATTGGAATGAGAATCTCAATGCATATTGGAACACCAACTTGGCCCTGCATTACACCAGGGGGCGGGGCTATTTTGAGCAGTTTCGGGAAGACGATGATTTTGCCACCTACGGCTTTGAACCCATTACCGTAAATGGTGAGGAAGTCAATACCACGGATTTGATTCGAAGAAGATGGCTGGACAACGATTTCTATGGATTTGTTTTTTCAACAACATATAATAAGGACAGACTGCAGTTGATTTCAGGTGGAGGCTACAACATTTATGAAGGTGATCATTTTGGGGAGGTGATTTGGGCTCAGTTTGCCTCTGATAGTGAAATACGTGACAGATATTACGAAGACAATTCCAGAAAAACAGATTTGAATGTCTACGTGAAGGCAAACTACCAATTGGCCAAAAAGTGGTCCCTTTTCGGGGATTTGCAATACCGTGGAGTCGCCTACAGCGCCAATGGAGAGGACACCGGATTGGTGGATGACACCTTCAATTTCTTCAATCCCAAAGCCGGTGTCACTTTCGATTTGAACCGTAACAACAATCTCTATTTTTCGTACGCCAGGGCCAATCGGGAGCCCAATCGGAACGATTACGAGAACGGAAATCCAAGACCTGAACGATTAAATGACTTTGAGTTGGGCTGGCGCTACGTCTCACCAAGTTTTCAGGTGAATACCAATGTATATTACATGCGGTACAAAGATCAGTTGGTGCTCACAGGCGAGCTCAATGATGTTGGGGCACCGCTCCGTGCCAATGTGGGGGACAGTTACCGACTGGGCCTGGAAGTGGATGCAAATATCGATTTGGGAGACAAATGGGCCATTCGGCCAAATATAGCATTAAGCGATAACCGCAATATTGATTTTATTTTTCAAAGGGATGGTGAAATACAAAATTTGGGAAATACCAAGATTGCCTATTCCCCTCAAGTTGTTGCTGGAAATATCCTGACGTATCAACCCAATCAAAAACTACAGTTGTCCCTTTTATCAAAATTTGTGGGAGAACAGTTCATGGGCAATATCGACGCAGAGGCCTCTATTTTGGACAGCTATTCCCAGACCGATTTCAATGTTCAATATGAATGGACGACGAACTCATTTATAAAGAGCATTGTACTTTCTGGGCTGGTGAACAACATTTTTGATGCGGACATTGTTTCCAACGGCTATTTTTTCACATTTGATGATGATTTCTCCAATCCAGGGACGGTGACCACAGTGGAGGGTGCAGGATTTTATCCACAGGCTGGGATCAACTTCTTGGTTGGGGCAACGTTCAATTTTTAGAGCGGGCTAGTACTATTTTAGGGGATTCTTTACTTTTAGGTTATGGTGGAATCCCCTTTTTCCTTTTCGGAGACAAATCCCTTGCGATGGGGTGTTATTGGTTGTGGGAGCGTGACAGAGAAAAAAAGTGTTCCCGCTTACCAAATCGTGCCGGGATTCGAGATTGAAATGGTGATGCGCAGAAATGCGGAAAAGGCCAAAGACTATGCGCAAAGGCACAGAATACCCCTTTGGACCACCGATGCCAGGGAAGTAATTGAAAACCCCAACGTAGACGCCATCTACATAGCAACACCTCCAGATTCGCATAAATATTACGCCCTTCAAGTGGCAGCGGCAGGAAAACCATGTTGTATTGAAAAACCGATGTCCCCTATCTATCCGGATAGCCTGAAAATTCAAGGGGCCTTCGAGCAACGGAATCTTCCCCTTTTTATCGCGTATTATCGAAGATCATTGCCAAGGTTCCTCAAAATAAAACAGTGGTTGGATGAAGGGCTGATAGGCGAAGTGGAACACATATTTTGGGAAAAGACCAAACCTCCAAGCACCATGGACCTTGGTGGTGACTATAACTGGAGAACCGATAAAAAGGTGGCCCCTGGGGGTTATTTTGATGATTTGGCCAGCCACGGTCTGGATTTGTTCATCTTTTTGTTGGGCAACATCAAAGAAGCCCATGGAACTGCTAGAAACCATCTGGGATTGTATTCCGCGTTCGATGCGGTTTCCGGTAGCTGGTTGCACGAAAATGGAGTAACGGGCAAAGGCATCTGGAATTTTGGGGCCCGCCATAGGGTTGATAGGGTAGAAATTAGGGGGTCAAAAGGAAAAATACACTTTTCTGTATTGGACGAAGCACCATTGGAGTTGCAGAACGCCTTGGGTCAGCAAATCATTGAAATTCCCAACCCCGAACACATTCAACAATACCACGTGGAAAACATAAAAAACCATCTGCTGGGTAGGGGAATGCACCCATCAACAGGAAAAACGGGAGTGCATACCAGCTGGGTAATGGATAGGATTTTGGGCAAGCTCTAAGAAATCAGTTGGAGATGGTAACCGTATTACCACTTTGGGTAGCACGATAGAAGAGCAGATCGTAATATCTATTGCCGTCATTGGGCCGGTCCAATTGTTGTCCGGTAAAAAGGCTGTAGGTGTATCCCTCACAATCGCAAACCACGGTTTGACCTTCAATCTCCATGGTCGAGCAGCTGTTTGGCGCATGGTTCGGGCAACTGGCCTCAAAAGCCACAAACTGGTTGCCGCTCAATCCGGCCTTCATCACAAAAGCACCTCGGGTGCCCACGCCACTGTTCCCCACATATACAGGATTACCAATATTGTTCAACCCACTGTACAGGGGCAGGTTTAGGTTAAGATCAAACCGAAAACCCACCTCTTGAAGAAACGGATTTCGGTTGGTGCTATCCGAATCACAGGAAAACAAAAGCACAAGTAGGACTAAGCTAAAAAATCGGCTCATAGCATGTATTTCAAAGGGTTGCTTGGACAAAGTTGAGCAAAAAATACCTATATTTGCGTTAAATCCTCGCAAAAAACCATGCAGGTCGTGGTGGCAGTTGAGGATTTTTTGTATCTGCGACTAAATGGTGCATTGGGGGTATTTTTTATTTCCTTCAATGTGCTTTTGTATTAAAAATGACGACATGGGCAAAGTATCTTATTATACAGAGGAGGGATTGAAGAAATTGCGTGAAGAGCTCAACCACTTGAAAGATGTGGAGCGGCCCAAGGCTTCGCAGGCCATTGCAGATGCCAGGGACAAGGGGGACCTTTCGGAGAACGCGGAATATGATGCGGCCAAGGAGGCCCAAGGACTGTTGGAAATGAAAATATCCAAGTTGGAGGAAACGCTTTCCAATGCCCGATTGATTGATGAATCTCAGCTTGACAATTCCAAGGTATTGGTCTTGTCAACGGTAAAACTAAAGAACCGGGCCAACGGTATGGAAATGAAGTACACTTTGGTCGCGGAAAGTGAGGCAGATTTAAAGTCAGGTAAAATCTCGGTGACCTCTCCGATAGGAAAGGGGCTTTTGGGAAAATCTGTAGGAGAAACAGCTGAAATTCAAGTACCCAACGGAAAGTTAAAGTTGGACATTTTGGAAATAACACGAGAATAGAAGCTGTTAAAATCCTTATATTTAATCCCGTCAATCAACGGGATTTTTTATTGTAGACCAAGCCTCATGCCAAGTATATTCACCAAAATAATTACCGGAGAAATTCCCTGCTACAAAATTGCGGAGGATGCTGATAACTTTGCTTTTTTGGATATCAACCCCAATGCCCAAGGGCATACGCTCTGTGTTCCAAAAAAGGAAGTGGACAAGATATTGGACATGGATGAGGCAGCCTATATGAAACTGATGGCATTTTCCAGAAAAGTGGGTAGGGCCATCGAAGCCGCCATTCCCTGTAAACGGGTCGGGATGTCCGTGATAGGTCTTGAGGTCCCCCATGTGCACGTGCACTTGATTCCACTACAAAGTATGCAGAATGCCACTTTTCAGCATAAGGTGAGCATGACCCCGGAAGAGTTTGAAAATACTGCCTCAAAAATCAGGAAACACCTTAAATAAGTCCTTCCATATATAAATAAACTCCCGCTGCCACAAGGGCTATCATCAAAATAAGAAGGACAAAAAACAACCAAGTAAACCGTACAGACGACCTATCTGGTTCCACCAACTTGTTGTAATACTCAAAAACACGTTCAATATCTGGGGTCCATTTCACCGGATAGATAATGGAATGACACTTTTTGCACTGGATTTCATGGGTTACCAAGTTAGTGGTCCTGTGGAACAGTGCGTTGTAGGTGTGCTTTTGGTAAAAAGTGAGCTCAAGCTCTTGGTTAAAACACTCGGGGCAGTTGTTGGTTATGTCCGCCTCCTTGATTGCAATTCTTTTTTCCTTTGCCATAGTTCATTGTTCATTAGATTTTAGGGTAATCTGCATAATGGTACCTTCCCTATTGGACGAAAGCACCCTAACTTTTCCTTTGTGGTATTCTTCCACAATACGTTTGACCAAAGATAGGCCCAATCCCCAACCTCTTTGTTTGGTGGTAACCCCAGGGCTGAAGATGTTCTGAAAATCACTTTTGGGAATCCCATGCCCCGTATCTGAGACGAGGATGTGCACCAATTGGCCCTTTTTCTCGATTTGGATTCCAATACTTCCCTTTCCCTTCATGGCATCAATGCCATTTTTTACCAAATTTTCGATGCTCCAATTATACAAGGGAGGGTTCAGCAGCACGGGAAGCTGCTCAATATTGCTGCTAAACGAGAAATGCACCAGTTTGGAACTTCTACGTTTTAGGTATTCATACGCTTTTTTGGTCTCTTGTACTATGTCATGCACTTCCAGATCGGGAATGGAGCCTATTTTGGAGAAACGTTCCGTAATGGTCTCAAGACGACCGATGTCCTTTTCTATCTCCTTGGGAATGTCCGGGTTGATGTTTTCGGATTTCAACAATTCGTTCCAACCCAAAAGCGACGTTAAGGGGGTTCCAATCTGATGTGCCGTCTCCTTGGCCATGCCCGCCCAAAGCTTATTTTGTTCCGAGGCCTTGTTCGTTTTAAAGAAAAAGAAAATGACGGCCCCAAAAAGAAAAATAATCAATAATAGAGCCAGCGGATAGTATTTCAGCTTGTTCAAAACCTCCGAATTGCCATAATAAAGTGTCTCCAGAAGTTCTCCCTCCTGAACAATTTGAATGGGTTGGTTCTCATTTCTAAATTGCCGTATCTTTTTTTGGATATAGACACTGTCCGCAGCTTTTTCCTCAGGTATGTTGTGGGTTTTGATGGAACCTTCCTCGTTCACCAAAATCATGGGGGTTGATGTGTTGTTTCCCATCACCTTCAAGGTAAGGTTGCCCAGTTCTTGGTCCACGGAAGATTGGATGAGTTCCAATTGTGCCGTGGCCCAGATTTCCATTTTTAACCGCTCCTCTTCCTTGAACTTCTTGAAAAAGCTGTTGGTATTCCATAAAATGAGACTTACGATCACAAAGGCCGAAATCAAAAGCACAATGTAGGAAGCCTTCTTTTTGGGGCTAAAGTTCATTTTTATGCAGAATTGTGAATAAAGATAGCGGAAAATGGAAAACATGTTGATACTTCCTTTACCCCAACCTGGATATTGGGACTCATTTTGTGTACATTTGAGGCTCATAAAAAAATGCCTTTCATGGAAGTTCAGGGAAGAATCAAAATGATAGATGAAACCAAAACCTTCGGGAACAATGGTTTCAGAAAAAGAGAAATGGTCGTTACTACGGAAGAGCAGTATCCCCAGCATATTTTGGTGGAGTTTGTTCAGGATAAATGCGATTTGTTGAACAATTATCAGGTTGGACAGCAAGTAAAGGTGAGCATCAATTTAAGGGGTAGGGAATGGGTGAACCCACAAGGGGAAACCAAGTATTTCAATTCAATTCAAGGATGGCGCATTGAAAATATTGAGGCGGCCCAAGGAGAACAGAACATGCCTCCGGTACCACCCATGGAAGCCTTTGAACCGGTGGATGATTTGAACGAAGAAGAGCACGACGACCTCCCATTCTAATCCGTTTTGGGCGTTACCAGGGCCATAGAGCAACTTTTTGGTAGGTTTTTACCCAGCCCGTTCACCATTGCCATTCTACTCACCATTGTCACCATGGCAATGGCGTTGGTTTTTACAGAAAACACATCGGAGGACAACCATTTTTTTGCCATTATGTCCCTTTGGGAACATGGTATATGGAACAATGGCCTCTTGGTTTTCGCCTACCAGATGATGCTCATTCTGGTTTTGGGCCATGTTCTTGTCCTAAGCCGTCCCATGGAAATTCTTATCCAGAGAATTACGAGGCTGGTGACCAATTCCAGCAATGCAGCCCTATTGGTTGCCCTGCCCACTACGTTGGTCGCTTTTTTCAATTGGGGGCTTGGACTTATTTTTGGGGCCATTCTGGCCAGAAAGGTGGGGGAATATGCAAAAGAGCATAACATTCCGATTAACTATCCGCTTATCGGAGCCTGTGGTTACGCCGGCTTGATGGTCTGGCATGGGGGGATCAGCGGCTCGGCACCCATAAAGGTTTCGGAGCAGGGCCATTTGGCTTCGCTCATGGAGGGAGTTTCCCAGGAGGGATTTTTGGACAAACTTCCCGATGCGATTTCCACTTCGCTCACCATTTTCAGTTATTGGAACCTCATGCTTTTTGCTGCGGTGGGAATCTCAATAGTGCTTGTGGCCTACTATTTGGGTAAAAAGACAGATGCTACTAACATCGATTTGCCCCAATACAGATTCAAAACTTTTGACGGAAAAAAGAATGTAAGTGGAGCCGAAAAACTGGACCGTTCAAGATGGCTTTCAACAGTATTCGGCCTTTTGATACTCACAGCCTTCCTGATCCAATATATACCAGATCTCAAATCCTTGAACGTTACACCCAACATGCTCAATTTTTTTATGCTGGGATTGGCCATTGTGCTTCATGGTAGTTTCAGGAGTTTTCTTGGGGCCGTGGAGGAGGCGATTGGGGACGTGGCAGGAATCCTGATTCAATTTCCATTGTATTTTGGCATCATGGGCATCATGGCGGGCAGTGGCATGATCACTGCCATTTCCGATTTCTTTGTTTCTGTTAGCTCACCTACCACCCTGCCCATTTTTACCTTTTTTAGCGCCGGATTGGTCAATATTTTTGTTCCCAGTGGAGGAGGGCAATGGGCCGTGCAGGGACCTTTGGTTCTGGAGTCGGCCATGCAATTGGGAGTTCCTCTGCCCAAGGCGGTCATGGCCTTGGCCTATGGGGATCAGGTCACAAATATGCTCCAGCCCTTCTGGGCACTTCCATTATTGGGCATCACTAAACTGAAGGCCAAGGAAATATTGCCCTACACCCTAATTTTCATGGTGATAGGCAGCTTAATTTACGTAGTGGGTCTTCTAATTTTTTAGCACTGTTCGTATTTTTGTCAAAAATTGCCCTTGGAAAATACAGGAAATAAATTTCCACTTCATTTTTTGGGAGAACGATTGGAATTTCCTCCTGCGGACCAGGCCAATCAAGACGGTCTTTTGGCGGTGGGTGGGGATTTGTCCACGGAACGCTTATTGCTCGCATACAAAAGCGGCATTTTTCCTTGGTTCACTGAAGATGCCTTGATTCTATGGTGGAGTCCAGATCCTCGGATGGTGCTCTTCCCGGAAAAGATAAAAATATCAAAAAGCATGTGCAAAGTGATGCGCGATAAGCGGTTTGAACTGACACAGAACACCTGTTTTGAAGCGGTGGTGGAGGCCTGTTCCCTCGCAGAGCGCAAAGGTCAGCAAGGAACCTGGATCACGGAAAAAATGAAATTGGCCTATTCCGAACTTTTCAAAAAGGGATACGCCAGATCTTATGAAGTATGGGATAATCGGAAACTCGTAGGCGGGCTCTACGGGGTGGATCTGGGCCACATTTTCTGCGGGGAAAGTATGTTCAGCCTTGTTCCAAATGCATCCAAGTTCGCTTTCATCAAATTGGCGCAGGAACTTGGTAAAAAAAGATATCGTTTGATTGATTGCCAAGTGTACACCACACATTTGGAAAGTCTTGGTGCGGAGGATATTCCAAGAAAAAAGTTTTTGGAAATTTTGAAGACCTAGGTCATGATCGTTTTAGAATTTTGCTCTGCCATGCGCCCAAGCTGAATTTTTCCGACGCAAAGGTATCACTGTTGGATTTGATCAGCGCGTATTCCTCTTCCGGCAAATCCGTGTCGAAGGTTTGGGGGGCATCGCCAAAATTATGCAAAATGAGAAAGTCTCCCTCTTCATCCCAGCGCCGATATACATAGAGTTGGGGATGTTCGCCATCCAGGCACTCGTAGTCACCGTAAACCAGGGTTGGATTGGCTTTTCTAAAAGCGATCATTTCCCGATAAAAGTTCAAAATGGAACTTGGGTCCTCTTCTTGCTGGGCCACATTGATGCGGGTGTAGTTCGGGTTCACCCTTAACCAAGGGGTTCCTGTACTGAATCCGGCATTTTTTTTATCGTTCCATTGCACAGGAGTCCGGGCATTGTCCCGGCTCTGTGAATGTACAATGGACATAAATGCATTCATGTTCTGACCGTTCTGTTCAGCTTCTTTCCATGCGTTTAGGGTTTCCACGTCATTGTAATCGGAAATATTCGGGTAGGCCACATTTGTCATGCCAATTTCATCCCCTTGATAAACATACACTGTCCCCCTCATGGTCAATAAAAGTGTTGCCAGCAACTTTGCTGACTCCCTATGATACTCGCCATCATCACCAAACCTGGAGACCATACGCGAAAAGTCATGATTTCCCAGAAAGATACTACCCCAGCCGCCATGTTTCAGTGCTTCATCCCATTGCGTAAAAACTTTTTTGAATTGATTAAGTGTGAAAGGCTGCGGATCATACTTTCCACCAATTCCGCAATCTATGAACATATGGTCAAAGTGAAACACCATATCCAGCTCCTTTCGATCCTCGCCCACATACAATGGCCCATTTTTTAAATCGATTCCCGGACCTTCCCCTACGGTCATTATATCATATTTGGAAAGTACTTCTTGGTTCATCTCCCGTAGGTATTGATGAATTTTTGGTCCGTTGGCATAGTTATGGACAATGGTATCCTGAAATTTTTCAAAGGTGGTGTCGGGCAGCCCATCCGGTTTGGAGATCAAGGAGATCACATCCATCCGGAAGCCATCCACCCCCTTTTTGAACCAGTATTCCACCACATCAAAAATTTCCTTTCTCACCTTGGGATTATCCCAGTTCAGGTCGGGTTGTTTTTTGGTAAAATAATGGAGATAGTATTGTTTGGTGGTGTCATCATATTGCCAGGCACTGCCACTGAAAAAGGAGGTCCAGTTGTTGGGCGGCCCACCATTTCTCCCATCCCTCCAAATGTAATAGTCCCTAAAGGGACTGTCCTTTGATTTTTTTGCCTCTTGAAACCAATGATGCTCATCCGAGGTATGGTTCGCCACAAGATCCATGACTAGCTTGAGTCCTTTTTGGTGCATTTGTTCCAAAAGGACATCAAATGCGGCCTGACCGCCAAAATCCTCAGAAATCTTTCTGTAGTGGCTAATGTCATAGCCATTGTCATCATTTGGGGATTCATAGATAGGGCAAAGCCATATCACATCAACCCCGAGGGATTTTATATAATCCAGTTTTTTGAGGATTCCTTGGATATCCCCCACTCCATTTCCTGTTGTATCCATGAACGAACGTGGGTATATCTGATACACCACGCTCTCTTTCCACCATTTTTTATTCATCAAGCTGCTTCGGCTGATTAAGAGAAGACAAAATATGTGCTAATTACCAAAATTGAAATGAAAGCGCCAATGACAAAGGCATATTTCCACGGGGTAATGTCGATTACATCCGTACTCTCCTCCTTGGTGATTTCTTTTTTGGGCTTTATCTTTCCGAAAAGCAGCATCACCAAAATATTGAAAACGAACAAGATGCCCATCACATGGAGATAGTGTGGGTAAGCTTCTGCCTTAATGATGCTGAGTTGGGCCGCATCGGTTATACCTTGGGCTTGGGCCAGTTCAACGGCACTTTCCCTAAAGCTGGGCTCTAAAATGAGCAAGCTGATCAGGTACAGGAGCACTCCACCAATCATGACCACCTTGGCACCAAGCGCAGGAACTTTTTTGGTCAAGATTCCTGTCATCACCACGGCCAAAATGGGCACACTTAAACTTCCCAACGATTGCTGAATATAACTGAAAAGCCCATCCGGGGCATTGGCAATAAAGGGTGCTATGATCATGGAAACAATACCCAGGCCAAGTCCAAAACGTTTTCCTGCCTTTACGGTCTCCATGTCGGAAGCATCTTTTTTGAAGAAGAATTTGTAAAGGTCGAAGCCAAACAGCGTGGCGCTGCTGTTCAGCAAACTGTTGAAGGAACTAAGGACGGCACCAAAAAGGACCGCGGCAAAGAACCCTGTTAAACTGGCTGGTAGCACTTTGGCCACCAGGGCCGGATATGCTTGATCGGGATTATCCAATTGTCCACTGAAAACATGCCAAGAGATTATACCTGGAACCACAACGATAATGGGAATAAGGAATTTGACAAAACCGGCCAAGAGCATTCCCTTTTGTCCTTCTTTTAAACTTTTTGCGCCAAAAACACGTTGCAAAATAGACTGGTTGGTGCCCCAATAATACACCTGTGCGAGCATCATTCCAGTAAAAACGGTGCCGAATGGTATGGATGAATCCACAGCACCCTTCATGACAAATTTATCTGGATTTGTTTCCCACAAGATGTTGAGGCCTTTTGAAAAACTTCCATCCCCAATAAGCATGAGTCCGAAAACCGGGATCAAAAGGCCGCCCACGAGCAGGCCGATCGCATTGATCAAATCGGATACCGCAACCGCCTTCAATCCTCCGAAAATGGCATAGACCATACCGATAAGGCCAATGGACCAAACACATATCCAAATCACTGTCCAAGGAGTCATTCCCAACACTTCGGGCAAATCGAACATGGTACTGAAAGCCAGGGAACCTGAATACAATATGGTTGGCAAAAGTACCACACCATAGGCAAAAAGGAACAATATGGAAAGCAGCGCTTTGGTCTGCTTATCGAATCTATTTTCTATAAATTCTGGAATGGTAGTGATTCCCTTTTTCATGTATTTGGGAAGCAGGAAAATCGCGGTAAATACCATGGCGATTGCTGCCAATGTTTCCCAGGCCATTACCATGAGACCTTCTGAAAAGGCCTGTCCGTTAAGGCCCACAATCTGCTCAGCGGATAAATTGGTCAACAACAGGGAGCCTGCAATTGTCACTGCGCCAAGGGAGCGCCCTCCCAAATAATATCCATCCGCTGATTTTTCATCGGTTTTACGAGTGGCATACCAGGCCACAACGGCCACAAATAGTGTGAATCCCGTGAAGGAAATAAGTGTAAGTACTCCCATGTCAGTAAATCAAGTTAGTTTGTGTTGATTCCAGAAAGATAGAGAAATTTCCATGTGATTATAAAAATTAAGCTTGATTTTTTGTTCAACACATTGAAAATCAACAATATATTTTATTTTAGGGACCATTGGGCACTGGTCAGGAAGAACAGCACGTTATCTGGATTTTGTGCACCATAGTCTTCCAATCGATACTCTATCCCCATTTGAAGATTCAGTCCCTTATCCAGACGCCAGCCAATTTGGGCGTTCAAGCGAACATCATATTCTGGCTGTTCACTTTTGGCCGCACTCAACAGTTTTTCAAGGCTGCACGCCAAAAAGGGTTCCCCCAAATCAAGCTTTTCTCCTTGTAGCGGAAAATCCGTTGCGAACCGATACCGAAAACGGTGGATCGTGGATGGACCAATAATCCGTTGTTCGGCCCTAAACCGGTGTCCAAGGCGTACCACCAAGGGTTTGTGGGTAACGTTGTATTGTTGGGTAAACCTTAACTCATTTTCATTGTTCTCAAACACATCCCTAAACCGATATTGTATTCCCAGTGCCAGGCTTTGATTTTCCCTTAAATCCAAGTTGGAAAAGTGGGCCAAATCGAGTTGTCTCCCCCGAAATTTGGTCACACCCTCATCCACCAAGAACATCCGGTGGATCAGTGCAAAATTATGGGAGTAGTTCTGGCTCACGGGATAGTTGATCGCCACTTGGGGCTGCCAATACGAAGTAAAGTTCCGTTGTCCAAAAAACAGGGTAGACCATAAACAGGACAGTAACAAAGTGGACCAACTAGTAGAGGAGATGGTCATAACCCGGATTTAGTGATTTTCTGAGCTTCAATAATTTGCCGTTGGCATGAAACAGACCTTCGTAGGACATGAATCGACTATCCTTTTTTGCTGAAAAAATGATTTCATAATGGATATCTGGCAAAATAAGATTTTGAAAAGCGTCCTTGATCCGTTGCTTTGGGGGAGCTTCCAGCAATGGGTACTGTTGCTGTATTTTCTTGATTTTTACTTTTTCAAACGTATCATTAAGCTGCTGGGTGATACGGTCCCAGCTCTCTTCTGGCACATCGTTCTTTTTGATTATGAACTCCACATCCTCCAATGTGCCGTCATCGCTGAACTCGACGCTATAATAAAGTCTATCCTTTTTGAACTTTACTTCATAACTGGTTTTTAGACTGTCCACTTCGCGATAGAATCGAATCCTTTTTGCACTTTCAAAATAAGGGTTGACCAAAGCCAGGGCTTTTTCTGGAAAATCGGACATTGCAATGCTTATTTCCTGTTCGAATTTGTTCTGTGAGAACAAAACGAGAGGCATACAGCATAATAGAAAAGAAAGAGGGCTAGACTTCATGATACCTAAAACATCTTGTTTCGTGGTCGTTTACCATGCCAGTGGCCTGCATGTGGGCATAGATTACTGTGCTGCCAACAAATTTGAACCCCCGCTTTTTTAGGTCTTTACTTATGGCATCTGACAGGGGAGTCGTTGCAGGGGCATGCTTATAATTTTTCCAGTTATTCTTTATGGGCCTGCCATCCACAAAACCCCAAATATAATCGCTGAAGCTTCCGAATTCTTTTTGGACATCCATGAAGGCACGTGCATTGGAAACCGTGGCGCGAACCTTCAATTTGTTTCTGACAATACCGGGATCTCCCAGTAAATCAACAATCTTGTCTTCGCCATAGCCCGCAATCTTTTTAAAATCAAAACCATCGAAGGCTCGCCTAAAGTTTTCCCGTTTTCTCAATATGGTTATCCAACTCAATCCGGCTTGAAAGGTCTCCAGGACCAGGAACTCAAAAAGTGTGGAATCGTCCTTTACAGGTACACCCCATTCCAGATCATGGTAGGCTTCATAGAGGGAGTCTCCAGCGCACCAACCGCAGCGATGTTTTTCCATAGGTTCTTGTTTTCATCAAAAATAGGTAAAATCAGAACCACTGTATGATTACCAGGTACAGGGGCATCCCCAATGTGATGTTAAAGGGGAAGGTGACCCCAAGCGCCATGGGCAAATAGAGACTGGGATTGGCTTTTGGGGCGGCAATCCTCATGGCTGCCGGTACGGCAATATAGGAAGCGCTGGCGGCCAGGATGGCGAACAGGAATCGATTGCCAATGCTGTCGGTAATGAACTGGCTGAACCATGCCACAAAACATCCGTTGATGATGGGAAGACCAATGGAGAAAACCATGGCAAACCATCCCTTTTTAATGAAATCGGCAAGTTTTTTGCCACTCGTAATGCCCATATCCAACAGGAAAACGGCCAAAAAGCCCTTAAAAATATCGGTGGTGAAGGGTTTAATGCCCTCTGCTTGTTGATCGCTGGCCAGAAAACCAATTACCAAACTGCCCAATATGAGCAACACACTGCCATTGGTAATGGAGTGGTGCAGCACTTTGGAGAGCTTTCCTTTTTCTTTCTTGTCTTTTCTGAAGAGGTTCATGAGCAGTACGCCAACGATTATGGAAGGGGCTTCCATCAGTGCCATTACGGCGACCATATGTCCTCCAAAGTCAATCTTTTCCATTTCCAGAAACGAAATCGCGGTCACAAAAGTGACCGCGCTTACCGATCCGTAGGCCGCTGCAATGGCCCCGGAATTCTCAACACTAAACTTACGCCTTAGAATAAAGTAGGCAAAAATGGGAATGGAAATTGCCAAGACCACCCCAAATACTAGAGACCATACAATCTCCATATTAAATTGGCTGTGGGACAGCTCCAAACCCCCTTTGAAGCCAATGGCAAAAAGAAGGTAAAGAGAGATGAACTTTGACGAGTTCTGTGGAATTTCCAGATCGCTCTTAACCTGTACCGCAAAAATCCCCAGAAAGAAAAACAGCAAAGCTGGGTTGGTAAGGTTATCCACCAACAGGTGAAGATCCATTAATTAGTCTTCTAAGGTTATTTTCAGAATTCCATCAATTCGGAGTCTTTTTCCTTCCTCTCTAACGCTGTTGATGAAATCCTTTGCAATTTTCTTTTCTCTTTCAAGTTCCTTTATCCTTTCATCAGGAAATTTGGTGTTGGCATTTTTGTTGCCCTCGCACCACGATAGGCGCTGGAGTTTGTGAAAGTTGATCTTCTCATCGAGCAGGGCCTGGATCACGTCGTTTGCCTCGGAAGGCGTGAAGCTGCCATCCACCAATTGGATTTTTTGTTTTGTTGCTATTATTGTTTCCATGATATTGATTTATTAATATGATCTTTTAACTTGATTTTTGCCCATTAGATGTATGAACATCAGTCCGAAAACTATGGCCATTGAGATACAGAGCCATCCAAAGAACAGATAATTATTAAGCGCGGAGAGCAGTAGCACAAACCCGAACATAAAACCCATTAGGGTAAAGTATAGCGGATAGTAGCGCTCTGGATTTTTTGTTTTCTCCTTATCCAGCGAAAGCCTGGAATCTTGTATTACTTTTTCAGCCATGATTGATATTTTCTGCAAATCTCTGGTAAATTATTTATATAATTTTATTTATATTTATTATGTTTTATATTATAAATATTTATGAATTATACATTAAACCAACTCCGTATTTTTCTTAAAATAGTTGAAAAACAGAGCATTACGAAGGCTTCGGAGGAGCTTCACCTAACCCAGCCCGCCGTGTCAATTCAGCTGAAAAATTTTCAAAATCAGTTCCCGATCCCATTGACCGAGGTAGTGGGAAGACAACTTTTCATCACCGATTTTGGAGAGGAAATTGCGGATACCGCAAGACGGATTCTACGGGAGGTGGACAGTATCAACTACAAGCTGATGGCGTACCAAGGTGAGTTGGCTGGACGGTTGAAAATATCCGTGGTCTCCACCGGAAAGTATGTTATGCCCTACTTTCTTTCCAGTTTTATGCGAGACAATCCAGGGGTGGATTTGATGATGGATGTTACCAACAAAGCTCAGGTAGTGGAAAGCCTGGAAGAAAATCTGGTGGATTTTGCACTGGTGAGTGTATTGCCACAGCATTTGAATTTGAACAAAGTTAGCCTTATGAAGAACATTCTTCATTTGGTGGGCAATCCCAAATATTTTGGCAAGGTCAAATTGAGCAAAAGCGCTTTTTCAAAAGATACACCATTGATTTTTCGGGAAAAGGGATCTGCTACCCGGGCCGCCATGGAAACCTATCTTGCCCAGAGGAATATTACAGTCACAAAAAAAATTGAGCTTACCTCCAACGAGGCCGTTAAACAGGCGGTGATAGCGGGGCTGGGTTGCTCCATTATGCCCTTGATCGGGGTGAACAACGAACTGAGGAAGGGGGATCTTAAAATAATGCCCTTAAAGGACCTTCCTGTGATTACCACCTGGAATCTGGTCTGGCTCCAAAACAAAAAACTGTCTCCGGTCGCACTTGCCCTTTTGGATCATGTTAATGCCACTAAGGAGGAAATAATTAAAGCCAATTTTGCCTGGGTGCACAACTACTAAGGGTACCTTTTACGGTTTCTTGGGCGTAATTTTGATGGTGCTGTTTATCTGGAGGTTCCAACCCTTGTTGCGGGCCTCCAAGACCAATCTGGTTACTTCCTGCTTGGCGGCTTTCAAAGTGTCTATGCGTTTTTGGGATAACTCAAGATCGTTGTTGCCGGTTTCCTTGAGGTTCAACAGCCTGACTTGATGAAATTTCATCTTGTAATTGAGAAGGGACAGCAGAACCTCTGCGGATTCTGCTGGTTCAAATTCACCTTCTACCAAGCTAACTTCAAATTTGGGATGAGCTGCTGACGGCTTGTTGGTTTGGGGCAGTATATTGGTTTTACTGCCCCTGAGCCATTGAAAAAGCTTGTTTTCCATTAAAGAAGTATAAGTTTTCGGTCTTGATCACATCAAGCTCGGTCGCTATTGCATTTTGCAACAATTGTGGTATATCGGCCTTTGATGGACGGATTCCATCTTCCAAAGCGATGAAACGGCAGCGCCAATGGTCCGTACAAAAGGTTTCCTCAAAACCGTTGGGCCAAACCTTGACACCTCGGTTTGTGATTACCTGTAACTTTAGGTCTTCGGTCTCTATCTGTTGCAACTTGGATGCAATTTCGTTGGGATTTTCTCCGGACCAATCCACAAAAAGGTCTACGCCCCTAAGTTGTTTATCACTGCGTTGCTTCCTAACTGCCTTTGGCACGCTAATGGGGGGGTTGTTCTCATACTTGACCTTGTTCAGCGTTTTGGGTTCCATGCCCAAATTGGCTATCACGGCATCGGCGAACTCTGAGGTGCCCACCTTCTTGCTGCTCGTGGCCTCATCATAAATATCATAGGTATGGATTCCATCCTCCATGGTCTTTAGCCAAGCGTTCTCGACTTTTTCGGCCACTTTGTTCTGTCCTAGGTGGTTCAGCATCATTATGGCTCCTTGGAGCAGACCTGAAGGATTGGCCAGGTTTTGACCCGCTCTTCGTGGGGCCGAACCGTGAATGGCCTCAAACATGGCGCAGCTTTCACCAATATTGGCAGAACCGGCCAAGCCAACTGAACCGGTAATCTGGGCCGCCACGTCCGATAGCACGTCGCCATAAAGGTTGGGCATCACGATCACGTCAAAAGTTTCAGGGGTATCGGCCAGCTTGGCTGCGCCTATATCCACAATCCAATGTTCGTTTTCAATCTCTGGATATTCTTTGGCAATTTCATCGAAAACCTGATGAAATAGCCCATCGGTCTGCTTCATGATGTTGTCCTTTGTGAAGCAGGTCACTTTTTTTCTTCCATATCCTTTGGCATATTCAAAAGCATAGCGAACTATTTTCTCACAGCCCGGTCGGCTGATAAGTTTGAGGCATTGTACCACTTCGTCTGTTTGCTGATGCTCTATTCCGGCGTAGAGGTCCTCCTCATTTTCCCTTATTATGACCACATCCATTTTGGGATGTTTGGTTTTGACAAAGGGGTGGATGCTGCGACATGGCCTAACGTTGGCGAACAGACCCAAGGATTTTCGGGTGGTCACGTTGAGACTTTTATAGCCACCTCCCTGGGGAGTGGTAATGGGAGCTTTCAAAAAGACTTTGTTCCTGCGGATAACATCCCAGGAATCCTTGGATATACCCGAGGTATTCCCTTGAAGATAAACGCTTTCCCCGACCTGAATCTCGTCGATTTCCAATTGGGCTCCGGCCGCCTTCAGTATTTTTAGGGTGGCATCCATGATTTCGGGACCGATTCCGTCCCCTTTTGCTATTGTAATTCTATCCATAGTTAAAACTTTGCAGCAAAATTGAAATTATTTTTACATATATTTTTATTTATATTAATTATCTATAACATTAAATAAATTAATATTTCATGTGGGCTTGTACCCCGATAAGCTGTGGAGGGCATTGGTACATAGCATGTTTAGCCCCCAACCCAAATGGGAAAGGGATAGCTATGCATATTTTTAAAGAAAGAACCACGTCAACGTGCAAAATTTGACTCCTACTCCTGTACAACTGTTTCCGAGACAGGTTGTGGGTTTGGGCTCAAAATGGCACGGATGGTCGGTTTAAAACCATAAAAGTCCTTTCCATCCTCGCGGCGCAGCACCAGTTGCGTGGTTCCATCGGGCATCCGCTCCATTTGATCTACCACAACCACGCTGCCATATAGGTTAAGGGTCATCCCAAAACCTGAAGAGGTTTGCAGGGAGTTGTTCATCACCACAATTTGGGAATGCGGCACTTCCAAAAGCTGCGATTCTTCAGCGTCGCCCCGACTTTGGGAAAAGCTTTCTATGGATATCCGTTGAGGCGACTCTTGGGCATATATAGTATAGGTGAAGAGCGGCATCAAAACCAAAAGTAATTTTCTTTTCATAGCCTTATTGATTTGAACTTAACCAATATAAGCATTAATCGCTTGTGAAAAAGTAATACTATTGTTAAAAACTAGTTAAACTATCAATATATGATAGTAATACTGTTATATTTGACCTGATTAAATCAAAAATTGTTTGGCTATGGAGCGTTTGATGCAGTCTTTGCGCATAGGAATAAATGAAAAGATCTATGTAAAGGATCCCGAATCTTCAGATCTGGGAAAGCGTATTGTGGAGCAAAGTATTATTATGATCAATAAAATGGGCTTTGAAAGCTTCACCTTCAGAAAACTGGGGGAACGCATCGGATCCAACGAAAGCTCCATTTATAGGTATTTTGAAAACAAGCACAAATTGCTCCTCTATTTGACCTCATGGTATTGGGGTTGGATGGAATATAAAGTGGTGTTTGCCACCAATGGCATTGCAAACAAAGTTGAGAAACTGGAAAGGGCGCTTGAAATTCTTACCCAAACCGTGGAAAAGGATATTTCTTTTTCGCATATTGATGAGGTTAAGTTGAATGAGATAGTGATCAACGAATACTCCAAATCGTATCTGACCAAAGTGGTAGACCAAGAAAATAAGGAGGGGTATTTTGAGATATACAAAAGACTGGTCCAGCGGCTGAGCGATATGATTGTGGAGGTCGATGGGGAGTATCCCTATCCCTCAAGTTTGGCAAGTTCCATTTTGGAAGGATCACTGCACCAGTATTTTTTAAAGGAGCACTTTCCCATGCTTACGGACTGTGACCACAATATAACCCCAACACAATATTTCATGGACCTGGTTTCCAGAACCCTTAATATCGCATAAATGACAAAAACTATACTCACGGCCTGGCAACGCCTTATGGGATTGCTGGCTTTGGACAAAAAGGATATTCTCCAAGTATTTTATTACGCCATCTTTGCGGGCTTGGTAAACCTCTCCCTACCTCTGGGAATACAGGCGATCATCAATTTGATCCAAGGGGCCCAAGTGAGCACCTCCTGGGTAGTGCTGGTAATTTTTGTAACCTTGGGAGTCGCCTTTGTTGGGGGGCTTCAATTGATGCAGATACGGATTATAGAAAATGTACAGCAAAAGATATTCACAAGATCTTCGTTTGAGTTTGCCTATCGCTTCCCAAAAATAAAGATGAGCGAGCTGCGCAATTACTATCCGCCGGAGCTGGCCAATCGTTTTTTTGATACTTTGACCATTCAAAAGGGACTTTCCAAGATTCTGATTGACTTTCCGGCGGCACTCTTACAAATAGTGTTCGGACTTTTGCTGTTGTCATTTTACCATCCATTCTTCATAATATATGGACTGCTGTTGCTATTGTTGATCTATGTTGTGTTCAAGTTTACCGCACAACGCGGGTTGGAGACCAGTTTGGAAGAGTCCAAGAACAAATACAAAGTGGCCCACTGGATCCAGGAAATCGCAAGGTCCATAGTTAGCTTTAAACTCTCCGGTAGAACCTCGCACGCCCTTGACAAGAACGATACCCTGGTAGCCAAATATCTTGATGCTCGGGAAAGTCACTTCAAGGTGTTGGTACTTCAGTTCATACAAATGATTGGGTTCAAGGTGCTGGTCACTGCGGGATTATTGCTGATAGGAGGACTTTTGGTGCTTAACCAAGAAATGAACATCGGGCAGTTTGTCGCAGCGGAAATCATCATTCTCTTGGTTATCAGCTCTGTTGAAAAACTGATTTTGGGACTGGAGACTTTTTACGACCTGTTGACTTCCCTGGAAAAATTGGGCCAGGTGGTCGATAAAGAATTGGAGCCACAAGATGGTGAAATTCCATTTAAAGATGGGGAAGGGTTCACGGTCGAACTGAAAGATGTGACCTATAAAGTTCCTGACAGGGACAAAAAGATCATTGATAATGTCTCGTTGACCATAACCCCGAGCTGCATCATTTTATTGCAAGGGCCCAGCGGGTCAGGAAAATCTACCCTGCTACGGCTCATTGCAGGTATTTTGGAACCCGATCAGGGCAGGGTTTTTGTCAACAATGTGGCACTTCAGGGGTTGAACCTTAACCATTATCGGGCAAATCTGGGGCAATCCCTGACCGAGGAATCCCCTTTTGAGGGAACCATTTTGGACAACATTACCTTTGGAAACAAGAGCATACCCCAAGAGGATGTGTATTGGGCTTTGGAGAATACGGGATTGACCCAGTTTGTGAAGGAACAGCCACAAGGGCTAAAAACCATACTCTATCCTGAAGGAAGGCAAATTCCCTATACCATTTCCAAGAAAATAGTTTTGGCAAGGAGTATCGTGAACAGGCCCAGGATGTTGGTATTGAAAGATCCCTTGGATCAATTTGGAGAAAAAGAATCCGAAAGAATAATGGATTTCCTCACTGATCCCGTAAATGGATGGGCTTTGGTAATTGTGAGCGATAACCCAAAATGGGCGAAACGCTGTGGAAGAATCATAACCATGGAGAATGGCCGATTGGTAAACGAAAGATAAAAGACGATGCTTAATATCACACATAATAAGTTAAATCAGAAAGTGGACATAACCGGCTATAAGGCTGGGAAAAAGGTGTTCCATGCAAGGCATTACAAGCATTTTAACCGGTTTTTGGCAGCATTTTCAATAATTATGCTGATTGTGCTCTTCTTACCATGGACGCAGACCATTTCCGGCAAGGGATACCTAACCACATTGACACCCGACCAACGGCCCCAGACCATTCAGTCACCAATTCCGGGACGTATAGAAGCGTGGTATGTCCGCGAAGGGGATTATGTGAAGAAAGGCGATACCATACTTCACATTTCTGAGGTAAAGAGCGAGTATTTTGACCCCGATCTTGTAGAAAGAACAGGCCAGCAGATCAAGGCAAAGTCCATGGCGGTAAATTCCTATCAAGGAAAGGTAAAGGCGCTGGAAATGCAAATTGGAGCACTTGCCCAGGAGCGCGAGCTGAAACTGGAGCAGGCCAGAAACAAACTGTTGCAGGCCAAGTTGAAGGTGGAGAGCGACAGTATCGACCTGGAAGCGGCCAATACCAATATCACAATTGCCCAGAGGCAGTATGACCGGGTGGTACAGTTGGAGAAGGAGGGCCTCAAGGCTGTGACCGATGTGGAAGAAAAAAGGCTGAAGCTACAGGAGACCCAGGCAAAGCTCATTTCACAAGAAAACAAGCTGTTGGCCAGTAAAAATGAAATAATCAACGCCCAGGTAGAGATAAATAGGATAAGGGCCGAATACACGGACAAAATTTCCAAGGCGCAGAGCGACATGTTCACCGCCCAATCCAATCAGTTCGACTCCGAGGCACAGGTCACAAAATTGGAGAATGAGTACACCAATTATGAAATGAGGAACAACTTGATGTTCATACGGGCGCCACAAAGCGGTTTCATAAACAAGGCCATCCAATCGGGCTTGGGTGAGACCTTTAAGGAGGGAGATGAATTGGTGGGAATCATGCCCTCAAAATACGATATGGCGGTGGAAACCTTTGTGGAGCCCATTGACCTGCCGTTGATTCATATTGGTGAAAAGGTCCGTATCCAATTTGATGGATGGCCGGCCATTGTGTTCAGTGGATGGCCCAATGTGTCCTATGGTACCTTTGGCGGCGAAGTGGTTGCCATTGAAACCTTCATCAGCGACAATGGAAAGTATCGCATATTGTTGGCCCCGGACAAAGAAGATGTGCCTTGGCCCAAGGATTTGCGGGTGGGATCTGGTGCAAATACCATAGCCCTGTTGGAAGATGTGCCCATTTGGTTCGAACTTTGGCGACAGCTAAATGGCTTCCCGCCCAATTATTATCAACCTGAAAACACGACAGCCGATGTCAAAAAGAAATAGCATAAGACTTTTCTTTTACCTACTCTTTTTCATGGCATCCTTGCCTCTTGTGGCACAGCAGGATACGCTGGTATTGACCTTTAAGGAGTATTTGGGCTATGTAAAGAAATACCACCCCATTGCCAAACAGGCCCAGTTGACCCTGCCAGTCGGTCAGGCCAATCTGATGAGGGCCAGGGGAGGTTTTGACCCAAAAGTGGAGGTAGACTACGAGCGAAAGGAATTTAAGGGCACCGAGTATTGGGACCGGCTAAACACCACCTTTAAAATTCCTACCTGGTTCGGGATTGAACTTAAGGGGAATTTGGAACAAAATGAAGGAAGCTTCATAAATCCCGATGAGACCGTGCCAACTGATGGACTTTATAGTGCAGGTGTATCCATGTCCCTGGCTCAGGGTTTTTGGATCAATGAAAGAATGGCCACCTTGCGGAAGGCCAAGTTCTTTAGGGAGCAGTCCAAGGCCGATCAGGACATATTGGTCAACGAGGTGCTCTACAGTGCATCCCTGGCCTATTTTGATTGGTTAAGGGCATATCGGGATGCCGAGGTGTACCAAGACTTTCTGAGCAATGCCGAAGAACGCTTTCAAGGGGTTAAGAGCAGTGCACTTGCTGGGGACATAGCCATAATCGATACTGTTGAGGCGAAAATTGCGGTGCAGGACCGGGCACTGGGATTGGAACAGGCCAGGGTCAAATTGATCAAGAGATCCCTTGAGCTGTCCAACTTTTTGTGGATCAATGATGTGCCCGTGGAACTCCAGCCAAACGTGGTGCCCAATTTGGACTCTGAAGCCGAAATAGACACCACATTGGAGATTTTGGGGAGGCCATTGGACAGTTTTACTTTGGAAAATCATCCAAAAATAAGGTCCTTGGAGTACAAAATTGACGGTCTTGTGGTGGACAGGCGGCTGAAGGCCAACAAATTGCTTCCAAAACTGGACGTGGAATACAATTTCTTGACCGAAACCCCGGAGCTTTCCAATTCTTTTGTGACAGAAAATTACAAGGGAGGCGTGGCTTTTCGTTTTCCGTTATTCTTGAGAAAGGAACGGGGCGACCTGAAATTGGCCAAGTTTAAGCTGCGCGATGCGGAATATGAATTGGACAATGCACAGATTGAGATACAGAACAAGGTGATTGCCATCTATCGGGAACTGGATTCCTATACCACCCAGAACAGTTTGATTTCCAATATCGTAAGAGATTATGGAACCTTGTTGGAAGCCGAAGAAAGAAAGTTCAGTTTTGGTGAAAGTTCCCTGTTCCTTATCAATTCAAGGGAAAGCAAGCTCATAGATGCCTTTTTGAAAAGGAATGAGATGCAGAACAAATTTTTCGAGGCCAAAGCAAAATTGTTCAAAAGCTTGGCAATAAATCCACAAAATCTATAGATCATGGAGTCTAGGCGCAGAAATATGGAAAACCAGTCCCAGAGCCCCAGGAAAAATAGGTTTGGCACCGAAATCAAAATCATTCTTAAGGATGTGGGGTTTATTCTATTGGGAATTGGTTCCGCAGCTTTTGGACTGGAAAGCTTTTTGCTGCCCAACAGCTTTATTGATGGCGGCGCCACTGGCGTGTCCTTATTGATAGCCGAGGTTTCTGACCTGCCCCTGTGGCTGCTGATCATAGTGGTCAATATTCCCTTTTTGGTTTTGGGCTATCGTGCCATAGGCCGGGCATTCACCATTAGGGCCATTTTTGCCATATTGGGATTGGCGGCAGTGCTGGCCCTGGTGAATTTTCCCGAAGTAACCCAAGATCGTTTGTTGGTCGCCGTCTTCGGGGGCTTCTTTTTGGGAGCGGGCATTGGCCTTTCCATTCGGGGAGGCAGTGTTTTGGATGGTACCGAGGTGCTGGCTATTTTTCTCAGCAGAAAATTTGCCCTCAAGATTGGGGATGTAATCATTCTGATAAACATAGTCATCTTTTTGGCAGCCGCCTATTTGCTTTCCATAGAGGCAGCATTGTATTCCATGCTGACCTATTTGGCCGCCTCCAGAACACTGGATTTTGTGTTGGATGGGATCGAGGAATACACTGGGGTCACTATTATATCAAAAAGCAGTGCTGAAATCCGCCACATGATAACCGAAAAATTGGGTCGCGGATTGACCATTTACAAGGCTGAGGGTGGATATGGGAGAGAAGGGGTTAAAAACGAGTATGACGTAATCTATACCGTAATCACCAGATTGGAGATTCGCAAATTGAACTTGGAACTTAACAAGATCGACCCCAACGCCTTTGTGGTGATGAACAGCATAAATGATACCCGGGGTGGCATGGTCAAAAAAAGGGTTATGGATAAATCCACATCCAAGACCAAACGCTGATCAGAAGGCACATAGTGTAAAGTTTTCCTTTTAAAGTCGACAAGTAGGATATAAAAATCAGGAGTGCCAGCAAAGCACAACAATTTGAATTATGGAATCATTGGAAAACGATAGTTTGATCACAGAACACGAGCTGGTTCAGCATACCGCCTTAAAAGGAATGGACTATGCGGAGTACAGGAATTTGGTCCAGGATTTGGCCAGGAAAGGACAAACCACAGGACCTGTCCAATCCGAGGCCAACATAGATTATACCCAACTCAATGACCGTCGAATGGCCCGATGGGACAAAACCCTTAAATTTCCCGTTGAGGTTGAAAAGAGAATAGCCGAATTGGAGACCAAGCTCTTATTTCTTGTGATTACCGAAAGTTGGTGTGGGGATGCCTCTCCCAGCTTGCCTGTCATGAACAAGATAGCGGAACTGAATCCCAACATCGAACTGAAGATGGTCCTCCGCGACGAAAATTTGGAACTGATGGATGCCTTCCTTACCCATGGTGCACGCAGTATTCCCAAACTCATCATTTTTGACGTGGAAAGGGAACGCATTTTAGGGGAATGGGGCCCTAGGCCAACTGCGGCCACACAAATGGCCGAAGCCTACAAGCAGCAACATGGAACGTTGTCCGCAGCGTTTAAGAAAGACCTTCAAATGTGGTACAACAAGGATAAGGGGAAAAATATTCTGGAAGACCTCCTGGGTTTACTTCCCCTGAAATAAATAGGTAATGGTTCCAATCTGTGACACCTTGGAATCTGAACTGAAGCGTGCCTGCAAGGCATAGGCGATGGCATTGTCCACCAAACAACCATTGCTTGTCCCTGAGCTTTTGTCATTAAAATCCGCCTCGGTAACAAATCCACTGGAATCTACCTTAATGTTGATGACCACTTTGCCTCCTTCTATACAAGTATAAATGGGCGGGGGTAAATAGTAGGCGTTCCGGTCCACTAAGGAATAGGAAATGGAAGTTCGTCTATCCTTAAGGACATTGGTAAACTCCTCTTTTTGGGCTTCCCTTTCCCCCAATTTTTGTTTTTTCTCGTCCCGTTGGGCAGCCAATTGTTTTAATTGTTCAGAAAAATGGGGGTCTCCTGTCAACTCACCTTCTTCGCTGCTCAACTGCCTTTCCTCCATCAATTCTTCCAAGGTCTTCAAGGGTTCCGGATTGCCAATGGTGGGCTTTGCAGTCTCGTTGAAGGCCATGTGGCTTTTTATGGGGTCGTTCTGGGAAAGCTCTTCCAAGCGTTTTTCCTCCTCTTCAAGCAGTTTTTGGATATCCTCGTCAGCAAGGCTCATCTCAATAACATATTCATCCTCCTTAATGCCACCCAAGTGGATGTTGAATAACAACAGCACCACAATGGACATGGAGAAGAGAGTTATTATCAATGATAATTGACTTCTGTTGAGGTTCATGGTTTTAGTATAACCGTTTTTTTTCCAAAATATTTTATTTTATCGACACCCGCAATTCATTTTGGTTGAGCGGATTTAAGCCAAGGTTTCCTTGAAAACGATGGGCGTGCTAGCATTATTTACGTTGAAATCGCCTATTTTGGTTCTCCTCAGTGCCGACAAATGGCCTCCTGAGCCCAATGCTTTTCCAAAATCGTGGGCCAGGGAACGTATGTAGGTTCCCTTACTGCATACGACCCTAAAATCGACTTCGGGAAGCTGGATGCCGGTAACTTCAAACTCAAAAATTTCTATTTGGCGGGCCTTTACCTCCACTTGTTTTCCAGCTCTGGCCAAATCATACAAGCGTTTTCCATCTTTTTTTAATGCTGAAAACATGGGTGGAATCTGTTCAATCCTGCCAATGAACTGTTTGGTGGCATCGTTGATTTTTTTTTCGGTCAGATGGTCTGTGCGATAAGTCTGGTCAATTTCTGTCTCCAAATCATAAGAAGGGGTAGTGGCACCAAGTGTGAATGTTCCGGTATATTCTTTGACCATTCCTTGAAGCTCAGGTATTTTTTTGGTGAATTTGCCCGTGCAGATGATCAAAAGCCCAGTGGCCAGTGGGTCCAATGTTCCGGCATGACCAATCTTGAATTTTTTCAGCCCAAACTTTTTTCGGATGGCCCATTTCAATGCGTTTACCGCCTGAAAGGAAGTCCATTCAAGTGGTTTGTCGATCAACAAAATTTGACCATTTAGAAAATCTTCTTTGGTTTTCAATGCTCTTGGGGTTTGGAACAAAAGTACTGATCTAGCCCCAAACACTCCATGCTATGGCAATCAGCCCAACGATTAGGCAATAGATGGCAAAATAGGAAAGCTTGCTCTGGCGGACCAATTTGATCATCCAGGTACAGGCCGCAAGACCGGCAATAAAGGCGGCAATAAAGCCAGCGCCCATGGCCACTGCTTGGTCGCCGACAAAATTGACTTCGCCACTTAAAAGGTCTTTCGCCATTTTACCGAGAATCAACGGCACCACCATCAAAAAAGAAAACCGGGCCGATTTGGTTTTGTCCACGCCCAGCAGTACAGCGGCTGAAATGGTTGCCCCGCTTCGGGAAATACCGGGCAAAATGGCCACGGCCTGCGCAATGCCAATAATAAAGGCACTTTGGAAGGAAACCGCTTTGTCCGTTGTTTTTGCCAAATCTGCCAAGTATAACAAAATGGCGGTGATAATGAGCATTATGCCTACAATGATGATTGCGCCGTCAAAGAAAACCTCAATGAAGTCTTCCAAAAAGATGCCCACCAAGGCTGCCGGAATCATGGAGATGACAATTTTCAACGAAAACTGGGTTTGTTCATTCCATGTAAACTGAAAAAGACCTTTGAGAATCTCCCAAACATCCTTTCTAAAAACAATCAGGGTGCTCAGCGCAGTGGCAAAATGCAGTATCACGGTGAACAAAAGGCTTTCCTCGGGAAGGGCTTGTGCTCCTAAAATAGCCTTGCCCAACTCCAAATGGCCACTGGAGGAAACGGGCAAAAACTCGGTCAACCCCTGAATGATTCCAAGGATGATGGCATCAATTATGTCCAAATTATTTGTTGTTTTTGTTAGGGTTCAACAAAATGGCATAGACCTGGACTCCCAATCCGATCAAAACCAAGGTAGGGGCCAAACGGATTCTCCTAAAATTGTAGATTTCGGGATTGAACACATTGGGGTCATCACTGCCCCCGCCGCTCATCAAAATGAATCCCAGGACGATAAACGCCAAACCGACGAAAAGGAAAATGTAGTTCTTTCTTTGAAAGACAAATTCGGAAGTCGGTTTTTGGACTTGCTTGTTTTTCTTGCTCATGGGGCAAAGTTAATAATAAAGATCATCTGTCCTTAGGTTTAGGAACCGTTGCGTGGCAAAATGGGTGCTGGCCCATGAAATGATAACCCCCAGTCCAAATACACCCACAAAAAGAGCGATCAATAATATATAGTCCTGAAAAAGGTTCAGTTCCGGGAAGTTTTGGTCCACATAATACAGCAAGACCCCAAGTGCAATCAGGGCAAGGGCGGCACCAAGCACCCCCAATTGAATATTGGTCCAGATAAAAGGTCTTCGGATAAACTTTTTGGTGGCGCCAACCATTTGCATGGTCTTGATGATGAATCGCTTGGAATAAATGGAAAGGCGAATGGAACTGTTGATAAGCAGTACTGCTATAACTGTGAATATGGCACTAGCAATCAAGATCCAAAGGCTTATTTTCTTCACGTTGTCGCTCAAAAGTTCAATAAGCGGTTCATCATAACTCACTTCATCCACATAGGTTTTGGAAGAAATATCACTGGCTATTTCGGCGATTTGGTCCGGCGACACAAAATCGGCCTTCAAATGCACGTCTATGGAATTTTTTAACGGATTGTAGCCCAGGAATTCCACAAAATTTTCACCGATATCCTCACTGTACTGCTCCGCGGCATCCTCTTTGGAGATATAATCGGCCGATTTGGTGTATTCCGCAAGGGCGAGACTCTTTTGGAGTTGATCGATCTCCACAGGTTTGGCATTGTCCTTCAAGAAGACCGAAATGGTGATCTGCTCCTTAAAATGATCTGCGAGTTTTTTCGTGTTCAGGACCAAAAGTCCCAAGACACCCAACAAAAAAAGCACCAATGCTATGCTCAAAACCACAGAAAAGTAGGAGGAAATCAACTTTCTACGTTGATATCGTTCAATATATTGACTCATATAGCGGAATCAGTATGTAAAAATAGAAAAGTAAATTGTATTTAGGGGATTAAACCTATTTTTGCACTCGAAAATGAAAGTGAATAGCATGAACTACGATTTCCGTAAAATCGAAGCCAAGTGGCAGGAGTATTGGGCTAAACACGAGACCTTCAAGGCCTCCAACGATTCTGACAAACCGAAATTTTACGCACTGTCCATGTTTCCCTATCCCTCAGGAGCGGGATTGCATGTGGGCCATCCGCTCGGATATATCGCCACGGACATCTATTCACGCTACAAAAGGCACAAGGGATTCAACGTACTGCACCCAATGGGTTACGATTCCTTTGGATTGCCCGCTGAGCAATATGCCATCCAAACGGGGCAGCATCCGGCCATAACCACCGAGAACAACATCAAAAGATACCGGGAGCAGTTGGACCAATTGGGCTTCTCCTTTGATTGGAGCCGTGAGGTGCGAACCTCGAACCCGCAATATTATAAATGGACGCAGTGGATTTTTATTCAATTGTTCAATTCGTGGTACAATAAAAAAACAGATAAAGCTGAGGATGTTGTCGATTTGGTTTCCCTTTTTGAAAAGGAGGGGAATACCAACATCGAAGCTGCTTGTGATGACGATACTCCCATTTTCACTGCAGACGAATGGGCCAGTTTTTCAGAAAAGACCAAACAGGAACTCTTACTGAAATATAGATTGACATATCTGGCGGATACCGAGGTCAACTGGTGTCCCGCATTAGGCACCGTATTGGCCAACGATGAAATCGTAAATGGCGTTTCGGAACGTGGCGGGCATCCCGTTATCCGAAAAAAAATGACCCAATGGAGCATGCGCATCACTGCCTATGCCCAACGTTTGCTGGATGGATTGGACAAAATCGATTGGCCACAGCCCTTGAAAGATTCCCAGACCAATTGGATCGGTCGCTCCGAAGGAGCGTCAGTTAGGTTTAGAGTTATGAGTGAAAAGTTAAGAGTCAATGAGAGTGAAAACTCAGAACTCAGAACTCAAAATCCATCGCTTGAAATCGAAGTCTTCACCACCCGCCCCGATACCATTTTCGGTGCAAGCTTCATGACTTTGGCTCCCGAACATGACTTGGTGCCAAAAATCACGACCGCGGCCCAAAAAGCAGAGGTGGAAGCCTATGTGGAGGCCACGGCAAAACGCTCTGAACGAGATCGTATGGCGGATGTAAAAACCATTTCGGGCGTTTTTACTGGAGCCTATGCGGAGCATCCGTTCACCAAGGAGCCCATTCCCATTTGGATAGGCGATTATGTGCTTGCCAGTTATGGCACGGGAGCCGTGATGGCCGTGCCGTGTGGGGATCAACGGGACTACGATTTTGCCAAACATTACAACATTCCCATTCCCAATATTTTTGAAGGGGTGGATATTTCCGAAGAGGCTTTTGCCGACAAGGCCAATACCGTTATTGCCAATTCTGATTTTTTGAACGGACTTTCCTATAAGGAAGCCGTCAAGAAAGTTATTGCAGCGTTGGAACGAATCGGGCACGGCAAAGGAAAGGTCAATTACCGCCTTCGTGATGCGGTTTTTAGCCGTCAGCGGTATTGGGGAGAACCGTTTCCAGTATACTATGTGGATGGTATGCCCCAGATGATTGATGCGCAACACCTGCCCTTGGAGCTGCCCGAAGTGGAAAAATACCTCCCCACCGAAACGGGAGAACCGCCTTTGGGCAATGCTACGCATTGGGCCTGGGACCTTGAACAATGCACAGTTGTCAGTAATCAATTAATCGATAACAAGAAAGTTTTCCCATTGGAGTTGAACACCATGCCGGGTTGGGCAGGGAGTTCCCAATACTTTAATAGGTATATGGATCCCCGAAATGATGAGGCCATATTCTCAAAAGAGGCGATTGACTATTGGCAAGACGTGGACCTCTATATTGGTGGAAGTGAGCACGCTACGGGACACTTGCTGTATTCCCGTTTTTGGCAAAAGTTTATGTTTGACAGGGGCTATGTGCCCAAGGATGAGTATGCCCAAAAGTTGATCAATCAGGGGATGATTACGGGGACTAGTGCTTTTATAAAGCTAGCAACACCTCAGATATTGGAAGATGAAGGAGATGGTAGTTCCAAGGCAGCTTTATTTTATAAGAGTTTCATTATATCTGATCAGGACACTCATACTGAAGATGCGGAAGTTAAAAGGTTATTTATTAAAAGAATTGCTGATGAATATCGGCCTTTAGATGAATTACATAAAATAAACAGACTTTTAGGAGCACCCGCAATTGGCGAAAAGACTTTGCGTTCACTTTTAAAAATATCAAAAGAAGGACTTATAAAATATTTGGAAGAAAGGATTGAAATAAGCAGATCCTATTTTAGGATTGATGTTGACCATGTATCCAACTCTGATGATTTGATTTTGTCGGAATTTTTAAACGATACTAAATTCAAGGAATTTAAAGAATTTAAACCCATATATTTTGATAAAACCATCAAGGTCCATCGTGAGGTAGAAAAAATGTCCAAATCCAAATATAATGTCGTCAACCCCGATGCCATTTGTGAGGAATATGGAGCCGATTCGTTGCGCCTTTATGAAATGTTTTTAGGGCCTTTGGAGCAATCCAAACCCTGGAACACGGCAGGGATTACAGGTGTGCATTCCTTCCTCAAAAAACTTTGGAAACTTTATTCCCCCCTTGAGGGGGGCGAAGGGGGTGTTGAACCCACAGCAGAAAACCTAAAAACCCTGCACAAGACTATCAAAAAAGTGGAGGAGGATATCGAGAACTTCTCGTTCAACACTTCCGTCTCCACCTTTATGATCTGTGTAAATGAGCTGACCGCCCAAAAATGTACCAGCAAGGCTATTTTGGAACCTTTGGCCATTTTGGTCTCGCCATACGCACCGCACATTGCCGAAGAGCTTTGGGAACGGTTGGGCCATACCGAGTCCATCGCCGAGGCCCCATTTCCCAAATTCGAGGAGAAATATTTGGTGGAAAGCAGCAAGGAATACCCCATCTCCTTCAATGGAAAGCTTCGCTTTAAACTGGAAATTCCTTTGGATATGGGCAAGGAGGCCATTGAGGCCGCGGTTATGGCCCATGAAAAGACCCAAGAGCAACTGCAGGGACGTACGCCAAAAAAGGTGATCGTGGTGCCGGGTAAAATTGTAAATATTGTAGGGTAGCGTTCCGCTGTTCCCTTGAGAGTTCACACTGAGCGAAGTCGAACTTTAGCGGTGCCCATAAGAAATTGATTTAAGTCCTACCTTTAGGCTCTAATCAATTTTTCATGGACACTATAGAAATTTTGGGCCTGGTCGCCGCCACCCTTACCACTTCCGCATTTGTTCCCCAGGTTTATAAGGCATTAAAGCATAAATCCACCGCCGATGTTTCACTGACCATGTACATCGTGCTCCTCATTGGGCTAATTCTTTGGATATTCTATGGCGTGTACCACAACAGTCTGAGCATCATATTGGCCAATGTGATCACGGGGATTTTGGCCTTGACCATGTTGATCTTAAAATTAAAACACAAATAGCTACACCCCGTCCATTTTGATTTTAAGAGAGTAAAAAACTAATATATTTTTAAGTATACCCCTATTTTTGTAGGGGCATAGAATAGAAAAACAACATTTTTGTCAAAGCACCCCTGCATTTCATCGATTTTATTTTCTTGAGAGTTGTTTTTATAACATTTTTGAAGTGTTAACCATAAAACAATAACAAAATGGTCGTAGGGGTACCTAAGGAAATCAAGAACAACGAAAGTCGGGTCGGCATGACACCGGCTGGGGTTTATGAATTGGTAAAGCATAACCATACCCTTTACGTGCAGTCTGGCGCAGGTGAGGGCAGTGGTTTCTTCGACAAGGATTATTTGGAGGCTGGGGCACAGATTTTGGATTCGATGACCGAGGTGTATGCCAAGAGCGATATGATAGTAAAAGTGAAGGAACCCGTTCGTGAAGAATACGGCCTTATAAAGGAAGGACAGATTGTGTTCACCTATTTCCATTTTGCATCCAGTGAAACCTTGACCCAAGCCATGATCGATAGCAAGGCGGTTTGCATTGCCTATGAAACCGTGGAAGATGAGGATGGATCGTTGCCCTTGCTTACCCCAATGTCGGAAGTGGCGGGCCGCATGGCGATTCAGCAAGGGGCCAAATTTTTGGAAAAACCGGTTAAGGGAAAAGGAGTGCTTTTGGGAGGTGTCCCTGGAGTGTCCCCGGGCCGAGTTTTGGTTTTGGGTGCCGGAACTGTTGGAATCCAAGCTGCAAAAATGGCAGCAGGTTTGGGTGCGCACGTGACCATTATGGACGTGAACATGAAAAGACTACGTTATGTGAACGACATTATGCCCAATCACGTAGTAACAGAGTTTTCCAATGAGTTCAACATCAGAAAACATATCAAGGACCATGACTTGATCATTGGTGGTGTGCTGCTGAAGGGAGCCAAGGCACCCAATTTGATTACCAGGGACATGCTCAAGGAAATGCACCCCGGAACGGTGATCGTGGATGTTGCCGTGGACCAAGGCGGCTGCGTGGAAACCACCAAACCCACCACGCACGAAGACCCCATTTATATCATTGATGATGTGGTCCACTACTGCGTAGCAAATATGCCAGGGGCGGTGCCCTACACCTCTACCGTTGCCCTGACCAATGTAACTTTGCCCTATGTGCTCAAGTTGGCCAATATGGGATGGCGAAGTGCTTGCAATCTGGATAAATCGCTCGCCAAGGGATTGAATATTGTGGAAGGGGAAGTAGTTTACAAAGAAATTATGGAGACCTTTAATTGGGAGTCCGTATTGGCATAACATACATTTTGTCAGTAAAAAAGACCCTGTCATAGATTGGCGGGGTTTTTGCTTTATTGTGCTATATTTATATATACAAAAAGCAGAAAAGTTATGATGACATATTATATATTGATCGGCGGAATTGCTTTGTTGAGCTGGCTGGTCAGCAGCAGACTGAAGAGCAAATTTAAACAGTACTCCAAGGTGCACCTGCGCAATGGAATGAGTGGTGCCGAGATTGCCCAAAAAATGTTGGACGATCATGGAATAAGGGATGTCAAGGTCATTTCCACCCCCGGAATGTTGACGGACCACTACAATCCAAAAAACAAGACCGTAAACCTTAGTGAAGGAGTTTATAGCCAACGCAATGCGGCAGCGGCGGCCGTGGCGGCCCACGAGTGTGGACACGCGGTGCAGCATGCTCAAGCATACGAATGGTTGACCATGCGCTCCAAACTCGTGCCCGTGGTCAGTGTGACGTCAGGAATGTCTACTTGGATTGTCTTCGGAGGCATCGCTTTAATGGCAGCAACTGGAGTGGCAGGAGGGATTGGATTTTACATTGCCGTGGCAGGATTGGGCATGATGGGCATGGCCACTTTATTCAGTTTTGTCACACTTCCCGTGGAATACGATGCCAGTAAGCGTGCATTGGTTTGGCTAAAGCAGAAAAATATGGTGAGCCAACAAGAATATGCTGGTGCCGAGGATGCCTTGAAATGGGCGGCGAGAACCTATTTGGTGGCTGCACTGGGCGCATTGGCGTCCCTTCTCTATTGGGCTTTCCAAGTGTTTGGTGGTCGGGATTAAAAAGTTGCACTATCTAACAAAAAAACCTGTTTGGGAATTCCCAAACAGGTTTTTTTGTTCCAATGAAATAATAAACTAATAAGAAGTTTTTAAGACGCTACATTTTTTGTAGTTTTGCTATCAAAAATGTAGCAAATGAATACACCCAAACCTGGAATGCCCGTGCGAGGATCCAAAACTGGTCAGCCCATCATGGCTTTACTGGATTTATTGGGAAGAAGTTGGGCCATGGGGATTGTTTGGCATCTTTACCAGGGCCCTAGCACTTTTCGAGAATTACAGGACTACTGTGAATCGATTTCGCCGACCACACTGAACACAAGACTTGGCGAACTCAAAAAGTGCCATTTGGTAGAAAGAAGCCTGGCAGGTTATGTACTAACCGAATATGGTAGGGAGTTGTACGAACTCCTAGAGCCCATGGGGAGTTGGGCGCGACATCGATGGGCCAAAAGTTTTGAAGAAAAAGGCAGTAAAAAGTAATGCAATGAGATACATTAAAAAACCGACCGAGGATGAATATCCGGTCTACTCACATATCTATATGGATTTATTGGAAGATGACGGCAAGGTATTGGAGCATTTATGGCAAAATTTTTTGGAGATCAAAAAATATGTTTATGGCTTGCCAGAAAATAAATTGCTGTATAGATATGCCGAGGACAAATGGACCATTAAAGAGATTTTGGTTCATTTGATTGACGACGAGCGCATTTTTGCATACCGGGCACTTCGCTATGCCCGAAATGATGACACTCCGCTCCATGGATTTGATCAGGACAGTTATGCACGATATTCCCGGGCCAATGAACGTAGCTTGGATAGCATTTTTGAGGAGTATGAATGGGTAAGAAAGTCCACCATCGCCCTATTTGAATATTTGCCAGAGGAGAGTTTTACGTGGGGTGGCGAAGGAATCGATTTTGATGGCAGTATCATAAACAGAAGAACAGTCCGTGGTTTGGCCTATCATATTGCGGGCCATGAACTCCGTCATTTCAACATCATCAAGGAAAGATATGTAAACTAAAAAAGGAGCCATCGGCCCCTTTTCCTATATAAACTTTATAAGTTTTTATGCTTGTTCTATCCAATTGCCAACTTGGTTGTCGATCATTTGGAGCCCCACGCCTTCTGTGCCGGTAACAGCAATCATGTCCAGGATATCCCTGATGGTGTTTTCTTCCTCCACCTGCTCCAACACGAACCAATCCAAAAAACGCTCTGTTGCCACATCTCCAATCTCCCTCGCCTTTTTCACGATGTTGTGGATGGCTTTGGTGACCGAAACTTCATGTTCCAGTGTGCTTTCAAAAACATCGACTATGGAGGAATAATCGTGGTTGATATTGGTGATTTCCGGGGAAACAGGGCTTCCTCCGGTATCAATCAAAAAGTTGAATATTTTCATCATGTGTTGGCGTTCCTCCTCGGTTTGTTTGAAGAAAAACTTGGCACTGGTAAAAAAGCCGTTCTGCTCGCACCAAGATGCCATGGCCAAATAAATGGCTGATGCCTTAGCTTCCATTTTTATCTGTGCGTTGAGCATATCCATGGACTCAACTTTAATGCTCATGCTCTGTCTTGCTATATCTTTCATCCGTTTAGCTTTTAATCAAATTATTTTAACAAAAATACTGAAATTTAACACCAATAAAAAGTAAGTGCTTAGTTTTTAGGCGGTTTAAGATTGAATAAAAATAATGTGACACGAAATCAGACTGTCACCTGTGCAGCTATCCTTTCCGAGGCAAGGCCCAAGGCCACAAATCCGCTTTGGATTAGCTCCTTTAGATCCAATATCTCCAAGGTATTCAGAATAAAAAGATGCTCCTTGTTGCAAAGCAACAATATCTCAAAACCGTGCCGGTTCAAATCACTGTCAAAATGATGCTCAATGTCGATTCCCAATACCCGCTGTCTCAAGGACAGGAGCTGGCAAAGGGACATCCGAACCGTTTTTTGGCCAAAGTCCACGTAAAAGCATCGCTCGCCACTGGGTTGATAAAGGGAATAATATTTAGTACTGTATACTAACTTCACAGAACAAAGGTAAAGCTTATTTAGATTGAATACAAATATTAGATTTGTATTTGCCGGTCGATTTGCTGATTCAGGGAGATGAAGGTTTCGGTTCTAGATACGCCCTCAATTTGTTGTATTTTTTTGTTCAAAACCTGCATCAGGTGCTCGTTGTCCCTGCATAGGACTTTGATAAGGATGGACCAATTGCCTGTTGTGTAGTGGCATTCCAATACTTCTGGAATCTTCTCCAGTTCCTTTACCGCTATGGGGTTCGACATGGCCTTATCCAAAAAGATACCAATATAGGCCATAGTGGTGTACCCCAAAACGCGGGGATTGATAATGAACTTTGACCCAGAGAGCAAACCCGATTTTTCGAGCTTGCGAAGTCTTTGGTGGATGGCGGCTCCGGAAATTCCAATGTTGCGAGCAATTTCAAGAATGGGCCTTCGGGCATCTTCCATCAAAAATCTTAGAATTTTCTTGTCAATGCCATCAATCTTCACCGAATTGTTGTTGGTTTTCATCTTCTTGTTTCAATGTGAAACCTAAAGATAGCCAAAAGCCTTTGAACGTCACCCCCCCACATTGTCAGGATTATATCCCAAATAGGGCACTTCGTATTCCCTGAACGCCATACCGTAGGTTTTTAATTCGGAAAGAATAGGTTGGTATACTTCGGCGCTGATCGGAATTTGTACGCCTGGGGTATTGATCTTTCCATTAAGGATTTGGAGGGTAGCCATGGCCACTGGAAGCCCCACTGTTTTGGACATGGCGGTGAAGGTCCGGTTTTCGCCCAATACGACCATGTTGGCATCAATCTGTTGTTTTCGTCCGTGCATCTCAAAACCAAACTTATGGTACATCACGATCATGTCTTTTTCATCTTCCTGTAGCGTCCAACTGTCCTCCAAAATGTACTGCAGCATTTGGGCCGGGGTTGCCCTTTTGAGGGGAATCTTTTTGGAGCTATCAAAAATATTCAGCTCCAATAGCTTACCCCAACGAATATCGTCTTGGTCTATTTTAAGGTAGTGTCGAAGCTTCAGTTCTACAGAATCAGTGGGTGAATAGGGCAAAAAGAGATTCACATATTCTCTGTAGGACATACCTTCGGAGTTTTCAACGATATAGGTGTCGTCCGTCATCCCCAGAATCACGAACATGTGCCAGGCTTTGGAAAACCCTACCCTTCGCATGGTTCCACGATACAGCGTAAGCGCATTCTGAAGCCCGTAAGCCTCTCTATATTTTAACGAATCCCTATTGGCATAGGCCTCAAAAGTTCCATAACCTTGCACATCCAAAAATTCGGTCCGCCTGAAAAGTTTTTGATAGGGTATGTATTTGTAAGTGCCCTCCTGAATAAATTTGGCCGCTCCGCCCTGCCCGGCCATGACCACATTCCTCGGATTCCAGGTAAACTTGTAGTTCCAAAGATTGGAATCACTTTCCGGGGCCACCAAACCTCCGGTGAAAGACTCAAAAAGAAGCATTTTGCCACCCTTTTCCCGTATCCGGTCTATAACCTCCATGGCACTCATATGATCTATCCCTGGATCTAGTCCAATTTCGTTCATAAACACCAGGCCATGCTTTTTTGCTTCCTTGTCCAACGCCTCTATTTCGTTGCTGACATAAGAGGCAGTGACCAAGTGTTTTTTGAAATGGATGCAATCCTCGGCAATTTTAATATGCAATTTGGGAGGGAGCATGGAGACCACAATGGAAGCGGAGGCGATGGCCCTTTTTCTATTTTCATCATTCAAAATGTCAAGGGCAATGACCTGGCAATTGGGATGGGACGAAAATTGCGTTGGGATATTCTCAGGATGCAGGTCCCCAATGGTCAAAAGCAACTTTTCTTCTTCGGATTTTTTAAGAAGATAATCCAACAGATAGGAGGTTGACTTTCCTGCGCCGAGAACCAAAATAGTGCGGGACATACGTTTTAATTACTTTTGATATAAACGGATACTAAAGTATCAAATTGTTATATTTCTAAAAAAAGAGGAGATTAAAGTTATGAACAAAACAATTTTATTGACAGGAGTGATCTTGGGTCTTTTGGCGGTTGTTTTTGGTGCTTTTGGAGCTCATGGTTTGGGAAAGTTGGTGGAACCGGAGGCTGTAAAAACCTTTGAGGTAGGTGTGCGCTATCAAATGTACCATGCTTTGTTTCTTCTTTTCCTGGGGTCTTGGCATAATCTGGAGACAAATGGAAAAAAGATTGTTTACTTGTTTATCCTGCTGGGCACCCTGCTTTTTTCCTTTTCCATTTATGCCCTTGCCCTAAATGCGCTAATGAGTTTTGACTTCAAGACTTTCGGATTTTTGACCCCAATTGGAGGTACTTTTCTGGTGGTTGGTTGGTTTTTGACCGGTTACTTCATTTTGACCAAAAAAGCCATCAATTAAACCCCATATGCTATACCAAAAGCATTTATTTTTCTAGCTTTGCACCAAAATAAAACACAAGAAATGAAAGCTCATACATCGGCTTCGAAAACGATTTCGTTAAAACCTTATGGAATACGGCACGGCAATGTGCACTACCAACTTTCACCGGATGAACTGCATGACCATACACTTGAAAAAGAAATGGGCAAAGAGGCCTCTACTGGGGCGTTGGCGGTTAGCACTGGCGAGTTTACGGGCAGATCGCCCATGGACCGATTTATTGTCAAGGACAGCATTACCGAGGACAAGGTATGGTGGGGGAAAATCAACATCCCCTTCGAGAGTGAAAAGTTTGATAAACTATACGATAAAGTAATAGCCTACCTGAACGAAAAGGAACTGTATGTTCGGGATTGTTATGTGTGTGCCGATCCGGAATATAAGATGAACATCAGGGTGGTCAATGAATATCCTTGGTCCAATATGTTTGCCTATAACATGTTTTTAAGACCGGAGGGCGATGATCTTGAAAATTTTGAACCCGAATGGACGGTGATCAATGCGCCTGGATTTAAGGCCGATGCCGAAGTGGATGGGACACGGCAACATAATTTTGCCATTCTCAATTTCACCAAAAAAATTGCCCTGGTAGGGGGAACAGGATATACGGGCGAGATCAAAAAAGGAATTTTCTCTGCGCTGAACTTCATTTTGCCGGTTTTCAAGAACGTATTGCCCATGCACTGCTCTGCCAATGTGGGCGAAGATGGGGATACTGCATTGTTCTTTGGATTATCCGGCACGGGAAAAACAACACTTTCCACGGACCCCAACAGAAAGTTGATCGGGGATGATGAGCACGGATGGACGGCCAAGAATACCGTTTTCAATTTTGAAGGAGGTTGCTATGCAAAGGTCATAGATCTTTCCGAAGAAAATGAACCCGAGATTTATGGCGCCATCAAAAAAGGGGCTATCCTTGAAAATGTGATCATGGATGACCATGGGGTTGTGGATTATTCGGATACTTCCATTACACAGAACACAAGGGTAAGTTATCCCATTTACCATATTGAAAACATTGAGGAACCTTCCATTGGTGAAAATGTCAAAAATATTTTCTTCCTTACCGCAGATGCCTTTGGAGTCCTGCCTCCCATTTCTAAGTTGACACCGGCCCAAGCGGCCTATCATTTTATTTCGGGCTATACGGCCAAAGTTGCGGGAACCGAAGCTGGCGTGGTAGAGCCCCAACCCTCTTTTTCTGCTTGTTTTGGTGCTCCCTTTATGCCCTTGCACCCAACAAAATATGCCGAGATGTTGAGCCGTAAGATGAAAGAATCCGGTGTGGATGTGTGGTTGATCAACACGGGATGGACCGGTGGACCCTACGGTGTAGGGACCCGAATGAAATTAAAATATACCCGCGCCATGATAAGCGCTGCTTTGAGTGGGGAACTGGGACTGTATTCCTACGAGAACTATCATATCCATTCTGTGTTCGGGGTGGCCCAGCCGCGTGAGTGCCCTGGAGTGCCCACCACCGTACTCAGTCCACGTGCTACATGGAACAACGATGAGGCCTACTATAAAACAGCCTTTAAGTTGAGCAATGCATTCAGGGAAAACTTCAAAAAATTTGAACCCTACGCTAGCGAGGAAATACGAAGGGGTGGCCCTCAGCGCTATGCTTTCTAAAGAAAAAAGCCCGGTAAAACCGGGCTTTTTTTATTTGTTATGATCTCAATCTATTTATTGACACTGGTAATGTACTTCTGCAATGCCATGGTCATCGAAGGTGTTTCTGGCGTTGGTGCCTGAATATCGATACGAAGACCAGCTTCCGTTGCAGCATCTATTGTGCTGTTACCAAAAACAGCAATGCGGGTATCGTTCTGCTTAAAATCGGGGAAGTTTTTCAGTAAGGATTCTATTCCCGAGGGACTGAAGAAAACCAATACGTCATAGTACACATCTCTTAGGTCAGAAAGATCGCTAATGACAGTTTTGTAAAATATGCCGCGCTTCCAATCCACTTTGAGCTCATCCAAGGCCTCGGGCACAGAAGGCTTTAGCGTATCGGATGAGGGCAAAAGGAATTTTTCGTCCTTGTACTTCTTGATCAATGGGATCAAATCGGTAAAAGTTCTTTTTCCCACGTATATCTTACGCTTTCTATAGACCACATACTTCTGCAAATAGTAGGCTACTGCCTCGGATTGACAAAAATATTTCATGGTATCCGGCACCTTAAAACGCATTTCTTCTGCAATTCTGAAAAAATGGTCCACCGAATTTCTACTGGTAAGTATAATGGCAGTGAAGTTGTGTAGGTCAATTTTTTGCTGCCTTACATTTTTGGCCTCAACGCCCTCTACATGAATGAAGGGCCTAAAATCTACCTTTATCTTTTCCTTTTCTATCAGTCTGGAATAGGGGGAATTTTCGATTTTAGGTTCAGGTTGGGAAACCAAAATTGTTTTTACTTTCATAAGCTTTCAATCTTTTAGATAGCTTCCAATTACCACTAAGGGTGCAATTTCGAGTGCGCAAAGGTACAAAATAAAATAGATAAAATTGGGCACGAGTGTATTTTGATAGTTCTTCAACAGCTTGGCAATTCCAATGCAATTAATAAAAACAATCAACAAAATTGTTCCATAAATCACGGTTTTGGAGTCCTTTAGCACATAGATTAAAAGTATGTTGCCCATGCACATGACAAGACTGCTGTGGTTGAGGTAGGATATTTTGCTGAATAGCAACTCGGAAACCAAACCTTGCGTATTAAAAATGTAGGCCTTGGTCTTTTGTAGGATGTACTTGCCCGCCAGAAACGCAACTACGCCACCAAGGATAAAGAAAAAAGTAGCACTGTCCGATCCTAAAACGGAGTCCAGCACAATTTTCTGCGCCAGAAAGATGAACAGGGACAGATTGATGACCTGGAATATGGTTAAAAGCACATGGAATCCATTAAAAAGTTCTCCCCTTTTGTTGTGCAGGGCCATATACTTATCATTAAACGGAAGGACCATAAAGTTCACAAAACGCAGTTGAAAGAGGTACTTTCCAACTGCAAGGAAAAGCAGGCTCAACAGCAGGGAAATGGTCATCCAATCCAATGAAAAGTCAGGGCGTTCTATCCAGTTCATGGTGCTAAACTAATTGGTTTGCCATTCAGCCCGGGTGGAAGGCCATGTTCAGAAATACCGATTCTATAATAGCCCGGATGTTCCATTTTAGGCATGGGCAGTTCAAAATAATAAAAAGCCGTATCCTTCGGTTCCAAAAATTGCTGGTGCGGTTTTTCACGTCTCACTTCTAATTTTATCAATTCTTTTACCTGTTTGTGCTTGTTGGAATAGGCAATCGTATAATACAGCGCATCCAATGGAACGGCAAAATCGTATGGATTGTGGACTTTCAAAAGGTTTTCCGTTCCATTCGTTGATTGTTCCACAATGCACTCAAGTCTTCGGTAGGGTTGAAAATCATCCATAAAAAATCCATGAAAAACGGTACTGTCCAGATGCATATAACGGATGTCCCCCTTATTTCTGTATTTGGTGACATACACCACTTTTTTGCCCCGTACCCGTTCTTCCGAACCATCTATGGAATATTGGTTTTTCCTGTACATATAATTGTTGAGCGAAATGGCGGGAATGCCGGTATAGAATTCATATTTGGGTGCGCGTCGGTACGAGTTCTCAAATACAACTGGGATATCGCCAGCCTTTAACCTAAGTTCTGCAGTCCACATCTTGTTCCCATGGGTTTCATATATAAGACCGGGAAACAAAGGTTGATGGATGAGCCAGGCCCTGGCATACAAAAGGAGGAGCATGCTCACAAAACCTATCCTGTACATCCACCTTCTACTTTTCGCATTTTCCAGTAGGTGCTCAAAAGCAATGATGATCAGCGGAATGGAAATGACTATGGCCCATTGTGCCTGGACCCTTCTATTGAAACTGGAGATAAAGAAGAAAATAAGTACCCCGTACACCAAATAGACCAAGGCTTTGGAAAACAAATCCTTTGCTTTGAATCGAAAAAAGGAAGCATAAACCCAATAGAAAAGCAACCCAATGATCACGATGAGGTTCAAAAAGTATCCTAGGGTAAAACCCTCAAAAGAATACGGTTGGTTCGGGCGCTCATAAAGATGGAAATCAATGGAGACAAAATCATTTTGGTACAGCCAAAGAAAATGTGGGAAATAGCATACCAGTGCCAATAGCAGGGCCAACCACGCCTTCCACTGGGTTATCAGCTTAAGATTGGAAAGAAAAACGAACAAAATCACCAGCACCGCGTGGTACTTGCTGTACATCAGGGCGGCCATTACCGCACCCAGCGCAAGGACTACCAAAACCGATGGGTTTTTCAAGTAATTTTTGTAAAGCAATAGAAAAAGGGCCGTAAAAAACAGTAATGGAGTATCTGGAAGGGTAAAAAAACCGTAGGCATTCATTAGGGTAAAGGAGAATGTCAACAGAAAGAAATGCACGACATAATCCTTTTTTTTGGGATTGTCTATCAACAGCCACAAAAGAAAATAAGTGCCCACCGAAAGCACACAGCTCATAAAGCGCACCCCAAGTTCACCCTTAAAGAACAGACCACTCATCCAAATTAAAAAAGCGACCATCGGAGGATGGTCAAAATACCCCCAAGCCAAATCCTGTGCATAGTACCAATAATAGGCCTCGTCGTAAATGAGCTCCGTAAAATGACCTTGAATCAAATTGAGGACAAAAAGCACAGCGGATAAAATGAGAAATAACCGGGGAAATTTTTGGATCATCAAACTTGATTTACAATGGGCCAAAGTTACAAATAATGACCGAGCACAAATGAATCAAAATAGCCCGTTCACATATACAACAAAACAGAAAAACGTATTTTTACGCTCTAATCTTGTGCGAATGGCAGACGGTTTGGTCATCATACCCACCTTTAACGAAATTGAAAATATTGAGGCCATTATTAAAACGGTTTTCGACCTTAAAAAGGATTTTCACATTTTGGTGGTGGATGACAATTCCCCGGATGGAACCGCAAATGCGGTAAGGACATTACAGGAACAATTTCCAGAACGACTGTTTTTGGAGGTGAGAAAGGAAAAATCCGGATTGGGCACGGCCTATATCCATGGATTTAAATGGGCCATTGACAGGGGCTATGACTATATTTTTGAGATGGATGCCGACTTTTCCCATCGTCCAGCGGACTTGGCCCGTTTGCACAGGGCGTGCCTCAACGGTGCCGATGTGGCGGTCGGTTCACGCTACAAAAAAGGGGTGAATGTGGTCAACTGGCCACTCTTCCGAATCTTGTTGTCCTATGGGGCCTCATTCTATGTAAAGTTCATCACGGGCATGAAAGTGCACGACCCAACGGCAGGCTTTGTATGCTATAAACGGGAAGTGTTGGAGAACATTAACCTGGACAACGTCCGCTTCATAGGCTATGCCTTCCAGATAGAGATGAAATATAGGGCCTACCTTAAAAAATATAAGATAGAAGAAGTATCCATAATTTTTACCGATAGGGTCAACGGTAAATCCAAAATGAATTCGGCGATCATTAGAGAGGCCATTTTTGGTGTGATCGCCATGAAATTGAGAAGCATTTTCTACAGAAAAAAGTTTTGAGCATGTCAAAAACCATATTGAAGAATGCCAAAGTGGTCAATGAAAATACCATATTTGAAACAGACCTGCTCTTGGATGGGGACTATATTGCCCGAATCGATGCTGATATTTCCGATGCCAATGCCCACGTAATCGACCTAAAAGGGGACCTGCTTCTTCCCGGAATAATTGACGATCAAGTCCATTTTCGCGAACCTGGACTTACGCACAAGGGAACCATAGCCACAGAAAGCAGGGCAGCCATTGCGGGCGGGATCACCACATTCATGGAACAGCCCAACACCAATCCACAGACGACCACAATTGCCAAATTGGAGGAAAAATTTGCCATAGCGGCCAACAGCTCATTTGCCAACTATTCCTTCAAGTTTGGTGGGACCAACGACAATTTGGAAGAGTTGAAACGCCTGGACAAGAATGCATGCTCAGGGGTCAAGCTGTTCTTGGGGTCATCCACGGGAAATATGTTGGTTGATGACGAAGCGGTCCTGGAAAAAATATTCAGCAATACCGAAATGGTGATTTCTGCCCATTGTGAGGATGAGACAACCATTAGGGCCAATATGGCCATATATCAAGAGCAGTACGGGGATGACATTCCCATTCAGTTCCATCCCATCATTCGAAGTGCCGAAGCCTGCTATCTTTCATCCTCAAAAGCCATTGCCTTGGCCAAGAAAACAGGTGCCCGACTGCATGTTTTTCATGTTTCCACAGGGAAGGAGACCGATTTGTTCATCAATTCCATTCCCTTGGAAGAAAAAAAGATAACCGCCGAGGTATGCATCCATCACCTCTGGTTTACCGATGAGGACTACGCCGAAAAGGGCACGTTGATCAAGTGGAATCCCGCTGTAAAGACCAAGGAAGACAAGGACCGACTTTGGGAAGCACTTTTGGATGATCGAATTGATGTGATCGCCACGGATCATGCACCGCACACCCTCGAGGAAAAAAACAATCCCTATACCAAGGCGCCTTCGGGCGGGCCTTTGGTGCAACATGCCCTGCAGGCCATGCTGGAAAAGGAAAAGGAGGGTAAGATCAGTTTGGAAAAAATGGTTGAAAAAATGTGCCATAATCCAGCCAAACTTTTTGACTTGGATAGACGTGGCTATATCAGGGAAGGATATTTTGCCGATCTGGTGCAAGTGAACCGGAATGCAAAAACAGAGGTGAATAGGACCAATATTTTGTATAAATGTGGATGGTCCCCATTTGAGGGCGTTACCTTTGGGTCCAAAGTTGTTCGTACTTTTGTCAACGGTCATTTGGCCTACGATCAAGGTAGTTTTTCCGAGAAAAAAAATGCCAGAAGGCTTACTTTCAATAGATAGGAATGAAAAAATCCATAGTTTGTTTTCTTTTGCCCTTCTTGCTCTGGAACTGTGCCGAAAAGGTCATGGAAAAACCAGAAAATCTTATTCCAAAGGAGAAAATGGTGCTCATACTGCATGATCTTGCCATTTTGGAAGCGGCCAAATCTTCTTTTAAGAGCACATGGGACCAACATGGAATGGAAACCATGGAGTTTCTTTACAAACAATATGGAATAGATAGCGTCCAGTTTGCCCAAAGTGACCTATACTATGCTTCGGTCCCATTGGAGTATCAGTCCATTTATGAACAGGTAGATGGCATGCTGGAGAAAAAACAGAAGGCACTGGAAGACCTGACCAAGCAAAGAAATGACAGCATCAAAGAGGTGAATCAGGCAATGAGGGACAGTCTGGGCACTATAAAAGATGAGGAATCCGAATTGGAATAAGATCACCGCCGATTCTTGAACTTTTCACAACAGAATGAAATGGCCCTGTCCAAATCCTCAAACTTAAAGTTGATGGCGTTCTTTATTTTTTCACTACTATAATGTTGCTGATGGTAAAGACTTTTGGCCATGGCTTTGGCAAGCCTTCTTCTTTTGCCACTCAGTTTGCTCCGCAACCAGTCCCATCGCCAAAAAATTTCCAGTACCCAAAAAGGCACCTTTTTTGACGGAGGCTCCACACCCAGTTTGGGAGCTATTTTTTGAAAAAGCTGTTGATATGACCAATTTTCGCTTACAAGGATAAAGCGCTCTTTCTCCACTGTGGATTCCATAAGGGAAATCATGCCCGATACCACATCATTGACCGAAACAAAGCCCGTTCCACCGGGAATGTATGTTTTTTTGCCTTTGGCGGCATAAGTGAAAAAAGTGCCGCTGCCTGTTCTCCAAAATCCCGGACCGATCACCACCCCAGGGTTAACGATCACTGCAGGGAGTCCTTCCTGTGTACCACGCCATACTTCCAGTTCCGCTTGGTGCTTAGTCAATCCATAGACCGAAACATTGAGATCACTCCAGTCGTTATCCTCGGTGGTAATCCCATCTTTGGCAGCACTTCCGATTGCCGCAATGGAACTGACATAACAAAGCTTTTTCACCTTGTGCTTAACACAAAGGTTGACAATATTGGCGGTTCCCTCCACATTGGTCTTTACCAGAGACCTGTAATGCTTGGGATCAAAAGAGATGAATGCGGCTGAATGATATACCTGGTCAACCCCATCGAAAACACCCTCCAAAGTGACCAGGTCAACAATGTCACCCTCCACCCAAAGAATGCGATCAAACAAGGTTTGGGGATTTTCGGAATAATACCCAAAAATCTCAAGGACTTTTTTCAGTGAGTTTTGGGTGCGATAAAGAGCCTTGACTTTTTTGCCCTGGTCTACTAGACGATACAATAAGTGGGACCCGACCAAGCCCGTGCCCCCGGTTACCAAAATCATTTGATAAAAGTACCCATTTGTCCTGGAATTATTGAAGGAAGTTGGAAGTTCATTTTATATTTGCAGCTATCCTAATTGATTACAATGAAGAAGAATTTTGTTCAGGAACTGCAATGGAGGGGAATGGTACATGATGTTATGCCCGGTGCCGAGGAGCATCTTATGGAGGGTATGCGCGCGGCCTATGTGGGAATAGATCCCACCGCCGATTCACTGCATATTGGCCACTTGGTGAGCGTAATGATGCTAAAGCATTTTCAATTGGCAGGGCACAAGCCCTTTGCCTTGGTGGGCGGGGCAACAGGCATGATAGGCGATCCTTCCGGAAAGTCACAGGAACGCAATCTTCTGGATGAAAAGACATTGAGACACAACCAGGAGGCCATAAAAGAGCAATTGGGGCGTTTTTTGGATTTTGATAGTAAGGAATCCAATGCAGCAGTTTTGGTGAACAATTACGATTGGATGAAAGATTTTTCCTTTCTGGATTTCATCCGTGATGTAGGCAAACATATCACCGTCAACTACATGATGGCCAAGGATTCCGTTAAGAAAAGATTGACTTCGGATGCAAAAGAGGGAATGTCGTTCACCGAATTCACTTATCAATTGGTACAGGGGTATGACTTTTTGTACCTATACCAACACCACGATTGCACCCTTCAAATGGGAGGCAGTGATCAATGGGGCAACATAACAACGGGTACGGAACTGATCCGAAGGATTGGAAATGGCAAAGGATTTGCCCTTACCTGTCCACTGATTACCAAGGCGGACGGTACCAAATTTGGGAAAACGGAAGGCGGAAATGTGTGGTTGGATGCTGAGCGCACTTCTCCCTATAAGTTTTATCAATATTGGTTGAACACCTCGGACGAGGATGCGGAAAAATACATCAAGATTTTTACCTTTTTGGAGCGTACCGAGATTGAGGAATTGATAAATACGCACAAGGAAGCACCCCATACAAGGGCCCTTCAAAGGCGGTTGGCAGAAGAAATCACCGCTATGGTGCATTCCAAGGAAGATTTGGAAAATGCGGTTAGGGCGAGTTCCATCCTTTTTGGGAAATCGACATCCAAAGACCTTAAACAATTGGATGAAAAGACCTTTTTGGATGTTTTTGATGGTGTGCCGCAGGGGCAAATATCAAAAAAGGAATTGGAAGCGGGGCTGGACATGATCGGAGCGTTGGCAGCAAAGACCGGTTTTTTGGCATCCAATGGTGAGGCTCGGCGAGAGTTGGGTCAAAATTCCATTTCGGTGAACAAGGAAAAGGTAAAGGAGGACTATCTTATTACCGTATCCGATTTGATAAACGATAGATTTGTATTGCTCCAGAGGGGCAAGAAAAATTATTTTGTTTTGGTGGCGGAATAAGGCACGCAACGCAGTGGCCAGTACCCCATCTATACTGTGTATAAACCTCATAGCATGAAACAGTTTTTGATTTTATCGGTTTTTTTCTTGGCCGCAATTTGCTCTAGGGAAGAGGATATTGTTCCGCCAGGGGAAATGTGGATTTTGGACAATGTGGTTTGTTTTTGTTTTTTCGGGGATGATTACGATTTCAGCACCCATTCCATTCGCTTTGATTCTGGTCCGAATACAGTTTTCATCCAGAATGATGGGGACAATGAATTTTTGGCCCCCACTGGGTCCTATCCCTATTCGATAGACGGCACTGTTATCACGATTGAGGGTAGGCAGTATGAATATCTGGAAGAAGGTAATACCCTTACATTGACCTATGTGGATGAGCCACTCATCGCGGACGATGAGATTACCTACTATTACATTAGGAACTAAAGGGCCATCAGATTACAGCCCCTTATATCGGAATGGTCAAAACGTCCCAGCACCTCAAAAGTTCCATCTTTATAAATTTTACCCAGATCTTGGGTGGCGATAAAGCTACAGGAATGGAAATTGGCTAGGTCAATCACATTGAGCCCCCCTGTTTTTCCCAACGATTGATCCGAAAACGGGTCCTCCGTGTCCCGCGAAAGGATTCGCATCCAAGGTGGTGCATGAAAAAGACCATCACCTTTTGAATAGGCTTGGGAGAGCAATTCCGTCATTCCATATTCGGAATGTACCTTGGGAACACCAAAGGCATTTTTTAGGATGGCGTGCAGTTCTTCACGAATCAGTTCCTTGCGTCTTCCTTTCATCCCACCGGTTTCCATGATTGTGGTATGCGCCAAAGTCATCGGGAACTGTTCCGCCAAATCCAACAAAGCAAAGGAAACCCCAATCAATAGGGTTTTTACATGATTCTCTTCCAGTTTCCGGAGTTTTAGATGTAGTGCTTTCAGATCATCCAAATAAAACCCACTATCCGTGTGCTTGGACCGAAGGATCATATCGTTGACCATATAGATCAATGATGAACCTTGGCGCTCCAAATAGGATGGCAACAAGGCTAGGATGCAATAATCTTCAACCGGACCGTAAAAGTGTTCAAAACCTTGTCTAAAACTTTGCGTGTACAGAGAAAGATTGGCAATATGGTGTTTGCTTGTGTTGCTTCCGGTGGTGCCACTGCTGGTGAAAACAACTTCTGGTTCTTGGTTTGTTGAAGCCACCCTGTGCGTTTTGAAGAATTCGATGGGCAGAAATGGCACTTGCCCCACCTGGGAAACATTGGAAATGGATTTTCCCAAATGCTTGCAAAAGGTTTGGTAAACAGGATTGTTCAAATATTGATATTGAAAAACTTCCAAAGCCAGCCCATCAAACGCGGCGGCATTGGAAATTGAAAAAATGTCTTGAATACGGTGTAGGTCCATTTGGGCATAAAAGTACCCAAAAATAAAAAGCGTTTCGGTTGGAAACGCTTTGGAATGTTGTTCTTTTACTTCACTACCAGCTTTCTGGTCATGGTCTTTTCCTGTTCGGTCACCTGAAGTACATATACCCCTGGAACCAGTCTGGAAATGTTCAAGGTGTTCGTGGCTATTCTTTCCGTGAGTACCACATCACCGAAAACATCGAATATCTTTATTTGTTTGTTTCCGTTTGTTTCGGTGGTAATGTAGATTTCCTCTCCATAGGCCGGATTGGGATACATTTTGAATCCTTTCAATTCCTGAACCTGTTCCGTGTTGACGGTAACCAGCTCCTGACCGAATGAAAATATAGGTAAAGCCATTATAAAAATAAAGTAGAGTTTTTTCATATACTCCGATTTGGGATTATGCGGAATATAAAAGTATGGAAATCAGTAGGGAAGGGCTATAAAATGTTGTGAAACGGGCAATTCTGGTGGTAAAGACGAAAAATATGATGTTTAGGGCCGGCGAAAAAGCATAAAAGTTACTTGATAATGAGCTTTCTTGTGGCCACACGGTTGTTTTCAAAAACCCTTAGAATATATACACCTTTGTCCAAATCTGAAAGATTCAGTTCCCTTCCCAAAATGGTCGTTTGCAGGACTTTGGTGCCAAGTACGTCAAAAATCAATATTTGCTTGGGGGCGTTTTTTGGAGTTTCTATGAAGACTTTGCCCTGTGTGACTGGATTGGGATACAACTTTAGCCCATCGATATCGGTTCCCGCTTGGTCATTTTGAGCGAGACCAAGGGAGCAGACCATAAAGAAGAGAATAAAGTAAAGTTGCTTCATAAACTATTGATAACAAAGGCTGTGCCACAAAGATAAAAAAATAAGGAAGTGACGGCGTGCAGTTTGACGAAAAGGTGTTTTTAATTGACGGATACAAAAAAAAGCCCCTTAAAAAGAGGCTTTTTAGTATTGATCAAGATTATTTTAGTTGATGCCCACGGTCCAGTTGGCACCCCAAGTGCCGACATCGGTACCAGTACCGTTTCCAATACCTGTTACCAAATCGGCTTCAATAACACCGCCATCAATGGCAGTGTTGGCATTCACGCTTGTAAAAGTTACATCGGTGAACGTAAGGGTATCATCAGTCACATTTTGTGAAGTAGGCGTTGCAGCCTCATCATCGTCAACAGAAATCCCAGTATCTTTTCCTATGATCTCAACATTGGTAAACGTTCCCTGTGTACCAGCTCGCAATAGGAACCCTCGGGTGCTGTCAGCGGTGCTTTCGCTTACAATTGTTACATTGGAGACGGTAGGATTTGAAAAAGTACCAGTGGCATTTGTGAAATCGGTATTGAAACCGTCACACTCAAAGGCCTCGTCGCCTATCCCATCTCCCTGTAGTACATAAGCATCGGTAATTGTCCCAGAATAGCCTTCGGTCCAGTCAATCGAGTCATCCTGGGCATTCACAACAGCAATAAAGCTTGCATTCACGGTCCCACCGAAGAATTCAACGCCATCATCGGCACCTTCAAACGCCTGAATGTATTGAACAGTGGTTCCGTTGCCCACGCCGTAGAAGGAAAATCCGTTGTTTTCGGATTGTCCATCTGCTGCACCACCAGAATACTCGACACGCACATAGCGCAAAATGCCTGAGTTGTCATCGGCAACATTTCCACCATAGGGTAGGTTTCCTATTTCTGAAGTAGAGGTTCCGGTTCCTGTCACCGAGTTCAACGGAGCCCTTCCCAAAAGAATAAGCCCGCCCCAGTCTCCAGCGGAGGGATTGCTTGAAGCGGAAGTGAATACAATCGGGTTTGCCGCCGTACCATCCGCAATGATCTGTGCTCCCTGGGATATGGCCAGATAAACGCTTGTACCTGCTGCCTGTGCCCTAATGGTGGTGCCGGCCGGAATGGTTATCGTGGTCCCGCTGGCCATAATTGTTGCTCCGGAAAGAATGTAATCCATGTCCGGGTCTAATGTAAGGTCCTCCGTGTAAACACCACTCAATCTTACCTCGGTCTCGGTTGGAACAGAGGGATTGGTATTGTTATTGGTAATACTGTTATCATTGATAATGATATCAGCGGTATCGTCGCTTTCGCAAGCAATGAACAATGCGGCGGCTATACCTAAAAATAAAAACTTGTTTTTCATTTGTTTGAGTTTAAAAAAAATTAAAATTTATATTTAAGGGTTAGCCCAACGTTAACCCCAAGGTTATACTCTCTTATTATGATATCCCCACTTCCTGTACCCTCACGTGTTAGTGTGATGTCTGGATCCAATAGGTTCTTGGCACTGAAATTTGCCTCAAAATGTTCGCCTATAGGGTTTCTCCAAACAAAGTTCAATATGGGAACAGCATTTTCCACAATGTTGCCCAAGCTACCCGCGCCCAACGCAAAAATGCGGTCGGAGAAGTAGGAAAAAGCTAGGGTTGCCTTTGGGGAATAATTCTTGAACACAGGACTATAATTGATGTCCGCGTTCATGATAAATGGAGATGCTCCTTCAAGCTGATCCGACTCCCGGTCGAAAGAGGTTCCGAAGGTATTATTGGTGTCCGGCCCAGCTGGAATTGGCTTTAGATCTTGGTTGGTATAGGTATAAGCCGCATTCAAACCAACGGAAAGCGTAGCGTTGTCCTCTGCATCGGTCACCAGATTTTTTCTCAGTTCAAGTTCCACGCCAAAGGCTTCCGCTTGGTCGCCTGTTCTGAAAAAACGTTGTGTACCAGTGGCGTCTGCCGCAATTACACGGTTTACGGGATCTTGTATCAATTTTCCAAAGGCAGCTAATGAAATTATCTCACCGCGCTCCAAGAACCACTCATATTTTATGTCAAAATTGTAGATATCAGAATAATTGACCCCTGTACCATCCTTGCCCCCAAACAAATCGGGGTTTCCACCCACCCTTTGGGTAACACCTTCGTACACAAAGGGAGCCGTTTCCTTGAATTCGGGAAATGAGACCGTATTGCTGAATGAAAGCCTTAGATTGGAATCGTCATTTATGGCGTAACGGACATTTAGGCTCGGCAGGAACAAATTTTCGTAAACATCCCGAAAGCCTGGATCATCGGGAGGCAGGTTGATAACATCGTAAACAATGTTCTGGCTTACCGATTCGGCACGCAGACCGGGAACCACGGTCAATTTTTCACCTAGTTTCACATCGAGGGAAACATAGGCGGCATGGATATCCAGATTGCCTTTGTAGGTATTGTCCGCTAGACCGGGTCGGTTCACGGAACCAATTTCGTTGTTGATGGGGTTCAGATTTCTAATCTCATAAAGTGCATCCTCACTTCCTGTCAAGCTGCTGTTTTCAATGGTGAAGAAGGAATTCAGATTGTTCACATCTGGAATGATAGTCGTCCTATCAAAGATTCTATATCCATAGCGAATACTATTGAATCTTCGTTCTTTTCTTCTACCGTTGTACCCAAAGTTCAGTTTGACTTTTTCGGAAAGTTGGTGCCCAAGGTGAATGAAACTGTTCAGCTCGTCATCTTCAATGCTTTGAAAAAACCGCTGGTTTTCAAAGGCCGTATTGGTAAAGAAGACAGGATTGGTATCAGGATCATCATCCAAGGACAATTGATAGTTCTCGATGGTGAATCGCTTTCTGTCCGGTTCATCGGAAAACACCTTGTTAAAACCAATGCCCCAGTCCAGATCCCATGTTTCGTTGAAAACATGTTGTCCGGTAAGCTGGTTCACAAATATCATGTCTTGGTTGAACTGGGTGTTCTGGATAAAAAACCCATCATCGGAGGTGATCCCATCCCGGTTGAAACCGTCTCCATCAATCCCGTAAAACCCAACGGCGTCGGTGGAATTGTTTACGAACAACGAACTGAATTTTATCTTGTTTTCGTTGTTGATCCTGTATGTGACATTCCCCAAAACCGTAGTGGCCGTTTTATAGGAAAACTCCCTTACACTCGGAAAGTCGAATTTCAGTACGTTGGTAAAATCTCGGGCGGGCCCTTCCAAGAGTTCATAACCATTCTCGAAGCTTGCAGCCCCAAAAAAGCTCAACCTGGATTTCTCATTGTTGAAGTTGAAGGAGTAGCCCCCTTCAATGGCCGCAGAAATATTGATGGGGCTCCATGCCTCCTGCGGATCCACCCCATGCGAAAGTATTATGGCAAAAGGGTCGTTGTCATAACGGTTATAGAATCCAAAATTACTGGGTCCTTCACTTCTCACAAAATCCTCTCCCGATGCGTTTGTATTGATGCCACTCCCCAAAGCCACCTCAATATATCCATCACCAGTGTATTCCTTGGAGTCTATGTTTACATTCCCCGCGGAAAAGTCGCCGAAAAAAGTGGAGTTGTAAGCCTTGCTCACCGCAACATTTTCAATTATGCTCGATGAAAACAGGTCAAGGTTTATGTTCTTTTTATTGACATCATTGGAAGGCAGGGAAAGGCCGTTCATCGTTGTGTTTTGATAACGATCTCCCAAACCCCTTACATATACGTTGCTGGATCCCTGTTGTTTGGAAATCCCGGAAATTTGTGCAACGGCCGCTGCCGCATCGTCTATTCCCTTTAAGGTAAGGGCCTCTGCACTGATAGCTTCCTGGATTACCAATGCTTGTTTTTGGGCCAACAACAGGGCCACTTCGGAGTCTTGTCTTGCAGACGTGGTTACCACCACTTCATCTAAACCCACACTGGCTGCCCCCAGTCCTGCACTTACTTGGGTCACTTTTCCCGGTTCAATGACCACGTTGGGGACTTCCAAGGTTTCATAACCCAAAAAGCTAATCACAACCGTATATGAGCCAGGCTCCAAGCCAGATATTTCAAAAAGACCGTCAAAATCGGATGTGGTTCCGCTGGTGGTTCCTTTTATCAATACGTTGGCGAATGCCAGTGGTTCATCGTTGAGCTCTTTGTCTGTCAGTTTACCTACAATGCTTCCATTTTCTTGACCATAGGCTAGGATGGTAAACAGTGAAAAGAGCAATATCAGTGAATTTTTCATTTACTTTCTGGTACAATTTGATTTCGGGGGCAAAGAAACATGGAGGTTGTAAAAGGGGTGTTAGCTGTTTGTTAAGTGTTTATTTTAAAACCGTTACAATAAGGTTACCAGATTAAATGAACGTTAAGCATTTATGCGGTTATAGTATTATCTTTACATTTGGATGACTAACAGCAAAAAAAACTTCGGATGAAGAACAAGGATATAAGGATTCTTTTGGTGGATGATGAGCCGGACATTTTGGAGATTGTAGGGTATAACCTATCTGTCGAGGGCTATGAAGTTTTTACCGCCAAAAACGGTTTGGAAGGGGTGGCCAAGGCCAAGAAGAAAAAACCACATTTGATAATCATGGACGTAATGATGCCGGAAATGGACGGCATTGAGGCCTGTGAGATCATACGAAGCACATCGGGACTGGAGGGCACGATCATTGCATTTTTAACGGCGCGTGGTGAAGACTATTCCCAAGTGGCCGGTTTTGATGCCGGGGCCGATGATTATATAACCAAGCCCATAAAACCTAAGGTTTTGGTGAGCAAGGTAAAGGCGTTGCTCCGTCGTTTGAAGGAAGAAAAAAAGGAAGTCGACGACATATTCAAGGTTGGCAATATCGTCATCAACAGGGAAGAGTACAAAATCGTTAACAATGGGGAGGAAATCATCCTGCCAAGAAAGGAATTTGAACTTTTATCCCTGCTCACCTCAAAACCGAGCAAAGTGTTCAAACGTGAAGTGATCCTGGACAAGGTTTGGGGCAATGAAGTGGTTGTCGGGGGCCGGACCATAGACGTACACATTAGAAAACTTCGTGAAAAAATTGGGGACCATCACTTTAAGACCGTCAAGGGAGTGGGGTATAAGTTTGTTCTGTAATGGCCATAAAGCTTAGGAAATCCTATAAATTTGCCTTTAGGTCCTCCCTTTTCATCACTGCCATTATCACTGCTTTATTTCTGGTTTTTCTTTTGGCCAATGAAAGCCTTGATTGGCTGCACGCCTTTCCCTTTGCGATCATTTGTTTCATAGTTTGCTTTACGGTGCTCCAAATTCGGGTAGAGCGGTTCATCTACAGAAGGATAAAGAAAATATATGATGACGTGTCACTCCTTGAATCTTCCACGTTTTCATCCAGACCTGTGACCACTGACATGAAAACACTTACCGAGGAAATTGAAAAATTTGCCGAAGGCAAGAAAATAGAGATAGATACACTCAAGATTCGCGAAGAATACAGAAAAGACTTTCTTGGTAATGTTTCCCATGAGTTAAAAACCCCACTATTTACGGTACAGGGCTACATTTTGACCTTGCTGGATGGAGCCATGAAGGACAGGAAACTCAGGGAAAAATATCTGCAAAGGGCCGCCAAGGGCGTGGAACGCCTTATCTATATCGTAAAAGATCTTGACCTTATCACAAAACTTGAAGTTGGCGGGCTTAAATTGGAACGCAAGGATTTTGACATAATCGAGCTGATCAAAAATGTGTTCGATTTGTTGGAGATGAAAGCGGCCCAGAAAGAGATTTCCCTAACCTTTGATATGGAATACAAAAACCCAATCTATGTGAATGCCGACAGGGAAAAAATCCAACAGGTGATCAGCAACCTGCTCGTGAATTCCATCAAATATGGCTCACCAAACGGAACCACGGAAGTCAGCGTGGAAAACCTGATAAAGAATAGGGTGATAGTCCGGGTCACGGATAATGGCGAGGGCATTCCAAGGCAACATATCCCCCGACTTTTTGAACGCTTTTACCGGGTAGACCAAAGCGGTAGCCGCAGCGAGGGAGGTTCAGGGCTTGGGCTGGCAATTGTAAAGCACATTATTGAGGCCCATGGCGAAAAGATCTACGTGGAAAGTGAGGAAGGGGTAGGTTCCGAATTTTCATTCACTTTGGAAAAAACAGCAAATACTGGCCTTAAAAAGTAAGGGGGTGCTCCGCAGTCTGATTAACCTATTATGTTTCGGATTCAGGATTTTGCTTTTATCATTTACTGGGATGAAAATCAGCATCAAGGTTGCCTTTAGTTTCCTTAGCTTTGACAAAAATTGATTTTTTCACAATCCTTTTCCATGGGGAGCAAAAACAAACTAAAACGATTCAAGGAGAACGAAACGTTCCCAAATGTGGTCCAGCCCACAAGGGATGAAGCCCTTCAAGGATTTTCGCTGAAGGGCAATTGGGCCTCTTTCTTTAAGAACGATTACCCAATTATTCTGGAATTGGGCTGTGGAAAAGGGGAATATACCGTAGAGCTTGCCAAAAGAAATCCTGACAAAAACTATATTGGGGTTGATATTAAAGGAGCCCGTTTTTGGCGTGGGGCCAAGTCGGCCCTGGCACAAGGCCTGGAGAATGTGGCATTCCTTAGAACACAGATTGAACTGATCGACTGTTTTTTTGGCGAAGACGAAGTGGATGAGATCTGGATTACTTTTCCCGATCCGCAGATCAAGTACAAACGTACCAAACATCGGCTTACCAATCCCCAGTTTTTGGAGAGGTATCAACGCATTCTGAAGAAGGAAGGAACTGTACACCTGAAAACCGACAGCGAGTTCATGCACGGTTACACCTTAGGACTGCTCCAGGGCCTTGGACACGAAATCTGCTATGCGAACCATAATGTGTACCGAAACGAGGGTAGCCCAGCAGAAGTTCTGGAAATACAGACCTTTTATGAAAAACAGTATCTTGAAAAAGGAAAACCGATAACCTATATCCAATTTAGGATCAACTGACCAATGACCCATATACTCATTCTATTCTTTGCCACATTTTCGGCTGCTTTTATGGCCACAGTGCCCCCTGGGCTGCTCAACATGAACGCGGCCAAGACCAGTGTGGAAAAAGGCAAGAAAAATGGAGTTATCTTCAGTATGGGAGTGTCTTCCATGATCATGCTTCAGGCCTATATTGCGGTGCTAATCTCCAAATTTTTGTATCGTAACCCGGAAGTCATTGATCTTTTGTTGAAGATTGCCATAGCGGTTTTTGCATTTTTCGCCATCTATTTCTTTATTACCGCAAAGCGGAACAAAGATCAAAGACCAAAGGAGGTCAAGGTCAGCAAGAAGAACAGTTTTTACAAAGGAATGCTTCTGGCCGCGTTGAATTTATTGACCATTCCCTACTACAGCGGGCTCAATGCCATGTGGAACGAGGCCGGATGGATCCAGTTTAAGGCCCAGGACATCATCACCTTTGTACTTGCCGCCGGAATGGGGACATTTTCAGTATTATATCTATATACTTTTTATTTCAACAAGTTGGAAACCAGGACCAATAGGTTTTCAAAGAATTCCAATTACATCCTTAGTGCTTTAATGCTTGTACTTTTGGTCATTACTGTAATCCGGATTTTTTATCGCTAAAATGGAAGAGCAAAATTTTTTTGACAAAGTCTATGAGGTCGCAAGGCAAATTCCCTACGGGAAAGTGACCTCTTATGGTGCTATTGCAAAGTATCTTGGAGCGACACGTAGTGCCCGCATGGTGGGTTGGGCCATGAACAATTCTGGTTCCAAAGATGTCCCGGCCCATAGGGTGGTGAACCGGGTTGGGATATTGACCGGGAAGCATCACTTCGATGGGACCAACCTGATGCAACAACTTTTGGAAAATGAGGGCATTAAGGTGGTCGACAATCAAATTGTGGATTTTCAGAAACATTTTTGGGACCCGGCCAAGGAATTGGGTTAGTATAATTCATCGCAATCCCACCATCTTCATTTTCAATGAACGAACTTCTACATATCCACCTTATGGCGTATCTTTGTAAGGCAGCATAAATGCGAACGACTGCAGGAAAAAACAGGATTGATGACGTTGAAAAAAACAGATATTCTAAAGGCACTGGAAAAAATTTCCGCACCGGGAGAAGGCCAGAATTTGGTCGAAAGCGGGGCTGTGACCAATGTGCAGGTATTCGGCGATGAGGTTGAGGTGGACGTAACCATCAAGAATCCAAGCCTTCAGGCCAAGAAGAAGACCGAAGTGGAGATTTTGAAGATCATTCACACCGAAGTATATCAAAAGGCAAAAATAAAAATCAACCTAAAGGTTGATGCGCCCCAAAAGCCCAAGGTGAATCAAATCAAAGGGAAACCCATCCCAGGAATCCAGAACATCATTGCCGTGGCCTCGGGAAAAGGAGGCGTTGGAAAATCAACAATAACGGCCAACTTGGCAGTTACTTTGGCCAAAATGGGGTTTAAGGTGGGGTTGTTGGATACGGACATCTATGGACCGTCCATGCCCATTATGTTTGATGTTGCTCTGGAAAAACCACTGTCTGTGAACGTAGATGGAAAGACGAAGATGAAGCCGGTTGAAAACTATGGGGTGAAGTTACTTTCCATAGGGTTTTTTACCCAGCCCAACCAAGCAGTCATCTGGAGGGGTCCCATGGCCTCAAAGGCATTGAACCAGATGATTTTTGATGCCCATTGGGGCGAGTTGGACTTTTTATTGCTAGATCTTCCACCCGGTACAGGCGACATACATTTGAGCATAATGCAGGCACTGCCCGTTACAGGAGCCGTGGTGGTAAGCACACCCCAGGAAATTGCCCTGGCAGATGCCAGAAAGGGAGTCGCTATGTTTCAACAAGAGGCCATTAGTGTCCCTGTTTTGGGGATTGTCGAGAATATGGCCTATTTCACACCGGAAGAGTTGCCTAACAACAAATACCATATCTTTGGACAAAATGGGGCAAAAAATCTGGCGGAGGATTTAGAAGTGCCGTTTTTGGGCGAAGTTCCCTTGGTACAGAGCATTCGTGAAGCAGGAGATGTGGGAAGACCTGCCGCCTTGCAAACGGCTACCCCATTGGAGGAAGCCTTCGAGGAACTGACTAAAAATGTGGTCCGCGAATTGGTAAGAAGAAATGAAGATCTGCCTCCTACGGAGGCAATCAAAATAACAACGATGGCCGGTTGTGCCGCCGTTAAAAAGAAATGAGCATGACATCCGAAGAAATCAAGAACAACGTTGAAAAAGCCCTGGAGGAGATAAGGCCCTTTTTGCAGAGTGACGGGGGAGATATAACATTGGTTTCCATAGATAACGATACTTCAGTAAAAGTGAGGTTGGAAGGCAATTGCATCGGTTGCAGTGTCAATCAAATGACTTTAAAAAGTGGGGTGGAGATGACCATCAAAAAATATGCACCCCAAATTGAGGAAGTCATCAACCTGAGTTAAATGACAAAAATCATGGTCTCTTTCCGCCGCAAATAATATGTTGCGCTCCCAAAAACAAGTATAAATGATTAAAACCGATATATTGATCATTGGGGCCGGACCCACGGGTCTTTTTGCCGTTTTTGAAGCGGGACTTTTACAACTTAGATGCCATTTGATCGATGCCCTCCCCCAACCGGGCGGCCAATGTGCCGAAATTTATCCCAAAAAGCCCATTTATGACATTCCAGGATTTCCCGAGATATTGGCTGGGGAACTAGTGGACAATCTTATGGAACAGATCAAACCATTTCAACCTGGTTTTACCCTAGGGGAGCGTGCAGAGACCATTGAAAAGCTGGAAGATGGGTCCTTTGTGGTGACAACCAACAAGGGAACAAAACACAATGCGCCCGTAGTAGCGATAGCAGGTGGTCTGGGAAGCTTTGAGCCTAGAAAGCCCTTGTTGGGGAACTTATCCCGATATGAGGATAAGGGCGTGGCCTATATGATCAAAGAGCCCGAAATTTATCGTAATAAGAAAGTTTTGATAGCCGGGGGAGGGGATTCCGCTTTGGACTGGTCCATTTTTTTGGCCGATGTGGCCGAGGAGGTCACCTTGGTGCACCGCCGCAACGAATTTAGGGGGGCTTTGGATTCGGTGGAGAAGGTGCAGGAGCTTAAAAATAAGGGCAAAATAAATTTGATCACCCCAGCGGAGGTTGTGGCACTTCATGGTGCAGGCAAATTGGAAAAGGTTACGGTGCAGCGGACGGATACTGAAGAGGAACTGGAAGTTGAAGTAGACAATTTTATCCCACTGTTCGGACTGTCTCCCAAGCTGGGTCCCATTGCCGATTGGGGCCTTGAAATTGAAAAAAATGCCATAAAAGTGGACAATTCCTTGGACTATCAGACCAACATTCCAGGAATATATGCCATTGGGGATGTCAACACCTATCCTGGCAAGCTAAAGCTTATACTTTGTGGTTTCCACGAGGCAACATTGATGTGCCAAAGCGCCTATCAACGAATATACCCCAACAAAAAATATGTGATGAAATATACCACGGTTGGTGGCGTCATTGGTTTTGACGGAAGTAAAAAAGAAGCGCCAAAGGCAGTGGTCAAGGCAATTAATTAAGGATTTTAATCCCCTTTTGTAGGGCATTGGGAGTTGTTTCCCTGATTGATTATGAGTGACATCAAAATAAAGATTACCGATAGGGAAGGTGTACTTCACGAAGTGGATGCGCCCACAGATATGAACATGAACTTGATGGAAGTGGTGCGCTCGTACGAACTAGCACCCGAGGGCACCATTGGTATCTGTGGTGGTATGGCCATGTGTGCCTCCTGTCAATGCTACATAAAATCCAATCACGAACTACCAGAAAAATCGGATGACGAAGAGGCTATGTTGGCAGAGGCTTTTTTTGTTGAGGAGAACAGTCGCCTAGGGTGTCAAATCCATATTACGGATGACTTGGATGGGCTGGAAGTTGAATTGGCCCCAGAAGAAGGTTGATCCAAATCCCTTATCTATCAAATCATGATGATTGATAGCTGAACAAAACACTATATTTAGTCTTTCTTGTGTCAAGTTATGAGGAAGACTTTTCTTTTCATATTCTTTTTCGTTTTTCATTCGGGAGGTTTCGGTCAAGAACACTATCCACAGTTGACCCAGATTGTAACAGACGAAGCCCAAATTTTTACTGCGACGCAGCTGGATGGGTTAAGGACAAAGCTCACACAATTCGAGACCGAGACTACCAATCAATTGGTGGTGCTTACCATTGATGGGTTGGGTGCGGAGACCATAGAGGAATATGCCAATGGCACCTTCAATAAAAATAGATTGGGACAGAAGGGGACGGATAATGGCATATTGATCCTTTTTGCCAAGATGGATAGAGAGGTCCGTATTGAAGTAGGCTATGGACTGGAACCGTACATTACCGATGCCGTGGCATCCCGAATAATTAGAAACACGATGGTCCCCCAATTCAAGGAAGGGCAATATTTTGAGGGAATCGACATTGCCACCGATCAGATCATTGGGTTTTTGGAATATCCGGAGACCCTTGAGGAATTCAAGAGGGAAATAGAAATGGAAAATCAGGAAGATTGGCCATGGTGGGCACTCTTGATAATGACCCTTTTCCTTTCTGTTTTCATTTTTGCCGGAGGGTTTGTTTTCTATAAAAGCTATAGGTCTTTGATTGAAGTTTTCAGGGGGATGTTCGTTGGCAAGTTGGGAATTATACCTGGTATGTTCATGGCATTTACATCGCTTTTTCCGACGGGATTCGGCTTGGTTTTTATGCTTATGCCCCTGTTCTTTCTTTCCATGGTTTTTAACGTCAATATTGATTTTGACAGTCTTGTTGATGATGTATCTTGGGCCTACTATGTGCTTTTTGGTTTCCTTGGCGTTGCAATACTATTGGCCATTTTAAAAATCATCATAAAGGGGAATGAAGGATTCAAACTATCTTGGGTAAAGTCGGATAGCACCTATATGGGCAAGACTTTTTCCTCCTCGGGAAGCCACTCTTTTGGATCAAGCTCCAGTGGGGGTTCCAGTAGCTCGAGCAGTTTTTCAGGGGGTGGGGGCAGTTCTGGCGGTGGCGGGGCCAGCGGAAGTTGGTAAATGAACCGGAATTCCCGTATTTTCACCATAGCAAGTTTTAATAGATTCAAAATGAAATATATTGCGATTGCCGCCTTGGCCCTTCTGGTTTCCTGTTCCCAAAAAAACAACGAGCTTGAGAAATGGAAAAGTCAAGCCGAAAACGCAACCATAATCCGGGATGATTTTGGAGTCCCCCACATTTATGGAAAAACTGATGCCGATGCGGTGTTTGGATTGCTCTATGCCCAATGCGAGGATGACTTTAACCGTGTGGAGCAAAATTATATCTGGGCCACTGGCAGATTGGCTGAGGTAGAGGGAGAGGAGGCATTGTACAGCGATTTGCGGGCCAACCTTTTCATGACAAAGGAAGAAGCTATAAAACAATATGAGAGCAGTCCCGCTTGGTTGAAAGAACTTTGCAATGCCTTTGCCGATGGCATCAACTATTACCTATACACCCACCCCGAGGTGAACCCCAAACTCCTAACCCGTTTTGAACCTTGGATGCCCATGTTTTTCAGTGAAGGGTCCATTGGCGGAGATATTGAACGCATTTCTACCGAAAAAATCAAGGCCTTTTATGAGGGTGGTATGGGAGTTCCAGAAATGGAATTGATGGAAGAAGAGAGAAAAAGGGAATTGGCCGAACCGCAGGGATCCAACGGCATTGCCATTTCTGGAGAATTGACGCAATCCGGGAATGCCATGTTGTTGATCAACCCACATACTTCCTTTTATTTTAGGGGCGAAGTGCACGTGGTGAGCGAAGAAGGTCTGAATGCCTATGGGGCAGTTACCTGGGGCCAATTTTTTGTCTACCAGGGTTTCAATGAGAAAACAGGATGGATGCATACCTCGACCTATACGGACGTTTTGGACGAATTTAAGGAGACCATAATCCAAAATGATGGAAATCTATTTTACCAATATGGGGAAGAATTGCGCCCTGTGGATTCGTTACAGGTCACGCTCAACTATAAATCCGGAGATGAAATAAAGGAAAAGACCTTTCCCGTATATCGCACCCATCATGGCCCTATCACCCATTCCGTGAATGGACAGTGGACGGCTTCTGCCATGATGTGGGAGCCGGCGAAAGCTTTGGAACAATCCTATATCCGAGCGAAACAGGATGGGTATGAAGGCTTTAGAAAAATGATGGACATAAGGACCAACTCCTCCAACAATACCGTTTATGCCGATGCAGGAGGAAATATTGCCTATTTCCACGGTAACTTCATTCCAAAGCGGGATACCATTTTTGATTATACCCAACCGGTGGATGGGAGCGACCCAAGGACGGATTGGCAAGGACTGCATACCGTTGAAGAGAATATTTTGATTCTGAATCCTGAAAACGGATGGATTCAAAATTGCAATTCCACACCCTATACAGCAGCTTTGGAGTTTAGTCCAAAAAGAGAGGATTACCCCAAATATATGTCGCGGGACCAAGAAAATTTCAGGGGTGTGCACGCCATCAATTTATTGAAGGGAAAAGAAGGGTACACTTTGGACAGTTTGATTCAATTGGCCCACGATTCCCATCTCCCCGCATTTGAGGCGCTTATTCCCGGATTGGTCGCAGCCTATGACAAGGTGGACCGGTCAAAATCTTTGAAAGATCCCATAGAAATGCTTCGCAATTGGGATTTTAGGACTTCCAAGGAATCTGTAGCCATGACCTTGGCCCATTTTTATGGAACCCTTTGTTATAAAAAGGCAGAGAGGCCGGAGGGCATGTATGCGATGCAATGGGTGCAGTATTGGGGGAGTGAATCCCCTGACGAGGAAAAGATTGCCCTGTTCAGCGAAGCTGTTGAAAAACTTGAAGCCGATTTTGGAACCTGGAACATTCCTTGGGGAGAGGTCAACCGTTACCAAAGATTAAATGGGGATATTTTTCAAGCCTTTGATGATGCCAAACCAAGCATTCCCATTGGTTTTGCCAGTGGCACATGGGGGGCTTTGGCCGCCTATGGCGCCAGGTACGACAATGATACCAAAAAAATATACGGTACCCGGGGAAACAGTTTTGTGGCCGTGGTTGAGTTTGGGGAAAAAGTCAAAGCCAAGACAATATTGGCTGGTGGACAGAGTGGGGATCCAAATTCTCCCCACTTTGATGATCAGGCCCAGCGCTACGCCGATGTGGACTTTAAAGAGGTAGCCTATTACAAGGATGATGTGCTGAAACGGGCGGTTAGGAGCTATAAACCAGGGGAATGATCATTCTCCCTCCTTTACTATTATAAGGCTTGCCTTAGACCCTGTGGAAAGGTTCCAGCGATTATTATGAATAACTTGTCCTTTTTCATCGGCCACCACCACTTGGGCGGTGTTGGGCCCAGAAGAACCTTGATTGAGGGCTTCAAATTCTATGCGGTTGAAACCTTCCGTAAGGTCTATATTAACACCCTTAAAGGATCCGCTTAGGAGCACATTATATTCCACAACCTCCCCATTGAGATATATCTTTATGCGATCGCCATCCACATATTCATGGTCCCGGCATACGACGCCCACAAATCTTGAGGAAGTCTTTACATCACCCAAATATTGGTCCCCATAATGTTCGTTGGAGCTTTTCTTTTCTTTTTCCCCCACCTTGGGGTCGATGACAAGGTCATGTCCCGCTTGGACCAATTCCTTGTCCGGAAGCATTTTTACACCCGGTTTGTCATCCTTTGACGTAAGATTTTCATCTATTACGGAAGGCATGCGAAGCAATGTCCCTTGATCACTGGCCTTTACATCCAGATTGTTGTTGTCTCCGATCTGCAAGGGTCGCGTAGTGGAAATGTCGCCTTGCGATGACATGGTCAAGGGAAACAACAGGGAAAATCCAAGGAAAACAAAAATCAGCCTTTTCATAGCAAATAGGTCGAATGTGTTTATTAAAGTTAACAAATACCTTGCCATGTAGGTGATAAAATGGCGTTAAATCGTTAAGAGGATGCTTGACCCCGCCATTTATGGCTTGCGACCGAATCAATCCAAAATATAATCTATCAACTTCTCGGGACCTTCCAGCAGCACCCTTACAATTTGGAGTGTGCCGTCCACTTTTGTATCAATATGCCACTTGATCAGGGAAATATGTCCACTTTCAATCTCAATACCGGTAATGCTTCGAGGATGTACACAGCTACCGTCATTAAAAAACGGAATCTGACCAGGTTCTGGAAACCTGGGACGATGCGTGTGTCCGGCAATGGTGATCTGCAGTTTGTTCTTAACTATCCATCGCTTGATTCTTTTCTCAATCCTGATGAGCTCCTTGTAATTTTTTGCGGGACTGGTGGGGTCTGCAATGCCCCATACCTGAAGTGGTTTCCAAAGTACCCGGACCAAAAAGCGTCCAATTCGCCAGCAAACATAGTTCCACCAATCGGCTTGATGCCCATGGGTGCAGAAGAGGGTCTGTCCGGTTTTTTCATGTTGAAGCACAAGTGCTTCGTGATAGCTTATGTCCTCAAAAAGCTCCTTGTCCTTCCCATCAATGGGTTCAAAATAATGGGAAAGATGTTTGTCCACATACGGCTTGCTCTGGTAAATCATATCGTGGTTGCCCCATACCATGTGCAGCCTTTTTTCCAAATGGAATTTTCTAAGGAGCTGATACACATTTTTATGGGCCTCGAAAATAGCCTCAAAACTCAGATTCTCCCATAGTTCGTCACCGTCGCCAAGCTCACAATAATGGAAGCCTTCCCGATAATAGTGGTTCAATGCATGAAAGTAGATGTTCCTATTGTTGGCAAAGTCATCCGCAAAGCTGTTGTCGCCCCGATGGCAATCGCTGAAAAAGATGAACTTGGAAGCATCATCAAAGGGGATGAGCTTCGCTTGCAGGTAGGCCCGGTTCAATCTACTCGTGGACGACATGGAATAAATTTGCCTAAATATCATGAAAAAATGGCTATTAACACAGAATTAAGACTGTTATGGGAAGGCATGTTCAACTTTTTGTAACTTTACCAGTCCAATTGCGACCAATCGCATACAACCTCGGACAATGGAAAAATGCAATCAGGGTGAAGCCCCTTTGATCCAACTGGTCAGTTTCAACAAATTGTTGGAACACTATGACGAATTGGCGAAGAGCAAGGACGAGTTTGCTGCTTCACGGGCCCAATATATTTTGGATGCGCAGAGACCTTACCCGGAACTTCGGGAAGGGTTTGATGACCTTTCCATTTTGGAAAAGCGGAAAGATGTCATTCAAACCATTTTGGGCGACACTTTTTCCACTGCTTTGACGCACAATGAGATAAAGGCTGCTTCCATAGCTTTTGCCAATGTAGTGTTCAATTCATCGAAAAGGTTCCAGAAGATTTTGGAGGATGCCGGCGACGGTTTTGAACTGGAAATCCAAAACATGTCGGATGACATACACTACATCATGCAGTGTACGGTGATTCTTGGTTTTTACTATGGGTTCAAAGTTGATTTTAGACGTCCGCTCTTTTTTGACATTCCCGATGCCAATGGAGTAATGAGGCATTATCGCATTTTGTACAATGCAGATTTCATGGAATTGGAGCCGACCGAAAGGGCAAAGAACCTTACCCAGGCCGATTTTGATGAACTGTTGGAGAATTTTGACAATCTGGAACTTTGGAAGGAAAAAATACCACCGAACAGCTTTGTTTCCAAAGGGTTCGTTATTTGCAACATGTTCGATGTCACTGCGGAGCACTCCATTTCCGAGATAAAATCGACTTTGATCGGAAGCAACAAACGGGGCAATGAAAGTTTCATGGAAAATTTTCAGGCCACCTTTAGGTCATTGTTCAACCTAAAGAGCATCAATGTTGGGTTTGCGGGATACGATGTCAATTCCAATCGTTTCTTGAAGATACATGGCAAGGGAATTGAAAGCTATGTTCTAAAGGGCAAGGAAAGAGAGTCCTGCAATGATATGCTTTGTGATTATTCGCATACCAAACTTTTTAAGGAAAACTCATATTTTGCCATTCCCAATGTGGCCAAGTATTTTGAAAAATCCGGAGGGGCACAACCCTACAAGAACCTTCACGAGCAGGGAATAAAAAGTGCCATTTTGGCCCCAATTGCTGAGGATGGTAACCTACTGGGTGTCCTGGAACTGGTTTCCAAAAAGGCAAACGAACTCAACAGCATCAACGCCAACAAACTGGACGATGTAATGCCGTATATCGTATCTGCGGTACTGCGATCTATAGAGGAGGAACAAAACCTTGTGGATGCCATCATCCAGCACGAATGTACTACGGTGCACGCTTCGGTATATTGGAAGTTTCAGGAAGAGGCCAAACGTTTTATGGTGGACGACCTCGCCGGAAAACAGCCTGTTTTCAACGATATTGTTTTCAAAGATGTTTACCCCCTTTACGGCCAGGTGGATATCAAGGATTCGTCACGAGAGCGCAACATTTCCATCCAAAGGGATTTGATGATACAGCTTTCTGAGATCAACGGTATTTTGGAAGGAGCCGTGAAGGAATATAAGCTTCCCATTTATGAGGAACTCATGTTCCGTGTGGATATGTACCTCAAAGAAGTCAAGGAAACACTTTACACCCATACCGAGCAAGCCGTTTTCGATTTTGTTCAGGAAGAAGTGACCCCGGTTTTGAGACACTTGAAACAGGAAAACAAAATCCTTGCCAACCACATTGAGGCATACGAAGCTAAAATTGATGAGAATACCGAGTCGTACTACGATCATCGACGCAACTATGACGAAAGCGTGATGGAAGCCAATATGCAGTTGGCAGCGCTTTTGGACAAAAAACAGGAAGAGGCACAGGCCATGTTCCCACATTACTTTGAACGGTATAAGACCGACGGTGTGGAACACAATATGTACATAGGGAGTTCAATTGCCCATGACAAACCTTTTAATGATCTGTATTTGAGTAATTTACGCTTATGGCAGCTCCAGGTGATGTGCGACATGGAAAACAGGTACTATGAGTTGAAGCCCAAATTGCCCGTAAAATTGGATGTAGCTTCAATGATTTTGGTATACAGCACCTCACTTTCCATACGATTTAGGATGGATGAAAAGCGCTTCGACGTGGATGGCACCTATAACGCAAGGTACGAGGTGATCAAAAAGCGTATAGACAAGTCGTACATCAAGGGAACCAATGAAAGATTGACCCAAAAAGGTAAACTGGCCATTGTTTACTCCCAGCTCAAGGACGAAAGGGAATACATGCGGTATATTCAGTTCCTAAAAGCGAAAGGTTACTTTACCAACAACATTGAAATTGTTGAGTTGGAAGGACTTCAGGGCGTATCCGGCCTAAAGGCCATTCGTGCCGAAATACTGTACCGCAAGGATAAAAAATCGGAAAAGACCTATACCTACGACGACTTGATGGAGGAATTGAAATCGTAATGTAGTGGTTAAGGCAGCACCCTGTCAGGTCCAAAAAACCGAAAGGCAATACCAAAGGCAATCACCGAAATGACCATGCCTACCATAAAAATGGTATAGGTAAGCCGGAGAATGCGGTATTTTCTATTAAGCACCAAACCCAAAAAATAAAGATCTTTAGTCAGGGAGGAGTACACGTAGTCCTTGTCCTTTACCAACTCTTGAATGGCCCATTCATAATCTTTCAGAGCCATTTTGTGGAAATTGCCAAAGAACAGAAGATTTACTTTTTTCTGCTCCACATCCTCTTTGGTAAACTCGCCCCGGGTAACATTGGGTCTGGTAGCAAGAATTGACAAAATCATGGAGACCACGCTAAAAATTATGAAAATAACCGTGGGATATATCAAATAGGTGTTTGACGGATTGTCCAATTTGGGAATGAGGTTTGCCAGCACCAACGAAATGATTATAGCATTGACTGACAATAAGATATTCGCCTTGGTATCTGCAATGTCGCTGAGTTTTAGGTGGTTCCGCATCGTAACCCTGTACATGGTCTGGATGCCCCGTTCCGGGCTTTCACTTTTAAACTTGGCCTTTAGTTCTTCCTTTTTGGCCAGCTTTTTACGGTCTTTTATCGCTTGGATGAGCTTTCGCAGGTTTTTGTCCTTTCGGGGCTGCCAATTTTCTATGGCATAGTCCGTGTAGAACCTGTGTTCGACACGGAACATTTCAATATTCATCTCGCGCCATTCCTCCGTGGTATAATCACCGAGGCCCAACCGGGAAAGCTCTTCCCTGAGCAGCTCTGTGGTTTCCAGATAGCTTTTTTGCCCTAGATGCGAAGCATCGGCATCCCTTATGATCTCCTCATCAAAGCTGACAGGTTCATAAAACCGCTTGGTGGCCATGATCAACCTTGAAATGGTATTGATGCCCTTTTTATCCAAACCGTGTTCTTTCAAAAAGTTTTCTGCAATTCCACAACTGCTTTTTTCATGATTTTCAACCCCTTTGGTATAACCCGTATCGTGAAACCATGCAGCAAGTTCAAGCTCTTCTGCTTGTTTGGCGTCCAGCTTGAAATGGTCAATTAGCTCTTTGGCATTTTCCACAACACGCTGTGTATGCCGTAAATTGTGGTATAAAAAGTCAGGATTTAACTCATTGGTCAACAAATTTGTAACATAAGTTTCAGCTTTTTGAAGGATTTCCGACATAGTTGTATATTGAAGTATCCAAATTACGAAATTTTGGAATCAACCTTGACCCTATGAAAAAACATTGCTTCCTAGCTTGTTTCCTTCTTTTGGCATTTGGCTGTGCAACGTATGAAGCAAAATATGCAGAACCGTTTGATATTGGTCAAGATTATGGTTTGGAAAAGGATATTGAGCACACATTCTATTTGATCGGGGATGCCGGCGTATCACCCATTGGGGATTTAAACCCCGCCCTGAAAAAGTTTAAAGCGGCTTTGGACAAAGCCCCCAAAAACAGCACTGCAATTTTTCTGGGGGACAATATCTATCCGGCAGGCTTACCGGATAAGAAAGATTCTACCAAGGCCTATATTGAGGCCAAGAACCATTTGGATGCCCAGATTAATACCCTTGAGAATTTTAGCGGCAAAAAGGTTTTTATACCTGGGAACCACGATTGGTATACCGAAGGACTCGTGGGACTAAAAAGGCAGGAAAAGTATATCGAGGAAGCATTGGATAGCAAAGAGGTCTTTTTTCCTGAAAACGGATGTCCCATGGAGACCTTTGAAATAGGGGACGACATCTTGGTGATTACCATCGATACGGAATGGTATCTTACCAATTGGGATAAAAGACCCGACATTAACGATGAATGTGAAATCAAGGATAGGGATCGTTTTTTTGTGGAACTGGAAGATGAAATCAAAGACAACAGGCAAAAAACCACGATCATAGCCATGCACCACCCCATGTTCTCCTACGGAACTCATGGAGGACAATATTCGTTCAAGAAACACTTCTTTCCAAATAATGGCAAAGTACCCATGCCCATCTTGGGATCAGTCGCAAATTTTTTGCGAAGAACTTCGGGGGCATCAATAGCCGATATGCAGAATAAAAAATACAATGCGTTAAGAAAACGGTTGTTGACCTTGGCCCAGTATTCAGAAAAAGTCATCCTTGTTTCGGGCCACGAACACACGCTACAATATATTGTGGAGGATGGGATACCGCAGATTGTGAGCGGGGCAGGGGCCAAAACGGGGGCCACGCGATTATTGAATGGAAGCAAATTTTCAACTGGGAAAATGGGATATGCGGTCTTGAAAGTATTTACCGACGGTTCCTCCGAGGTTGCCTTTTATGGAGCCGAAGAACCAGGTGAGGGCTTATTATTTCAGTCTGGGATATTGCCGAAAGATCCATCTGTGGAGACCACAGAATATGCTGAGGAATTTCCTCCTTTTATGGAAGCATCGGTCTATTCTCAGGAGGAGATCACCAAAACTGGATTCCATAAATGGCTTTGGGGAGAAAGATATAGAAAGTATTATGGCACCAAGGTAAAGGCACCTACCGTGCTTTTGGACACCCTTTATGGTGGACTTAAAGTTGTTCGGAAAGGTGGGGGAAATCAATCCAACTCTTTGCGACTGGAACATGGGGACGGTAGGCAATTTGTGATGCGTGACTTGAGAAAAAGTGCTGAAAGATATCTGCAAGCAATAGCATTTCAGGATCAATATATCATAGGGCAGTTCGAGGACACCTATATCCAGGAATTGCTTTTGGACCTGTATACCGGAGCTCACCCCTATGCTCCTTTTACCATTGGGGTTTTGGCAGATGCGGTAGACATATACCATACAAATCCTACCCTCTATTATGTTCCAAAACAGTCAACATTGGGAGCGTATAATTCTGAATTTGGGGATGGCCTTTATATGATAGAGGAACATGTGTCCGACGGGCATGATGATCTGGAAAGTTTTGGAAGGACCAAGAAAATTGAGAGTACCAACGACTTGATGGAAAAACTCCGTAAAGACGAGGAATACAAACTTGACCAAAAGGAATATGTAAAGGCAAGACTTTTCGATTTCCTTATAGGCGACTGGGACCGTCATGTAGATCAGTGGCGTTGGGCAGAATTTGAGGATGAAAACGGGAACAAGGTGTACAAACCTATTCCAAGGGACAGGGACCAGGCATTTTCCCAATGGGGAGACGGATTGATCCTGGGATTTGGGACCAGGGCTATACCCGGTCTGGGAATATTTGAAGGATTCAATGAAGAAATTAGGAACATAAAAGGGTTTACCTCTTCACCGAGGACATTTGCACTGGACATGGCATTGTTGTCCCAAACAGACCTGCAACTTTGGGAAGAACAGGCGAAGTATATACAGCAGCATATTAATGGTGATGTAATCGACAGGGCCTTGCTACAATTTCCGGAAGAAGTTAGGGATGATACTGTGGATGGGATTAAAAGGGCCTTATTGTCAAGAAAGAATGGATTGGTCCAAACGGCGCGGGAATATTTTGAGGTTATCAACAAGTACAGTGTGGTCACCGGAACCGATAAGGACGACTATTTCAATATAACAGCTGGGGCCGATGGTAGTCTGGAGATTTTGGGTTACCGAATAAAGGATGGTAAAAAATCCGATCTGTTCTTTCAAAAAACATTCAGTCCCAAGTTCACAAAGGAGGTATGGTTGTATGGATTGGATGATGATGATGTGTTCGATATCAACACGGTTTCTTCCAAGATAACCCTACGGGTTATTGGAGGACACAACAATGACACCTATAAAATCGCTGAAAGTTCCAAAAAAGTCCATACCTATGATTTTAAGACAAAGAAAAACACTTATGATGAAGCCTACTCGGGCAGAAGGCATACAGTGAACGATTATAATACAAACAATTACAACTTTTTGAAGGTAAAGGCCAGTAACAATCAATTTTTGCCGTTCCTTGGGTTTAATCCGGATGACGGCATAAAGGTGGGGATTACGGATACCTATACCTACAATGCATTCAAACAGAACCCTTTTACCCAACAGCATATCTTTTCGGCTTCCTTTTATTTTGCCACCAATGGTTTTGATTTGGGCTATCGCGGGGAATTCTCACATGTGATCAACAAAGTAAACTTGCAATTGGCAGCAAGGTTCACCAGTCCCAACTTCACACAGAACTTTTTTGGATTTGGGAACGAAACCGAGAACAATGATGATGACGAACCTTTGGGGCTTGATTTTAATAGGGTCCGATTAAGAACGATAAAATTGACTCCTTCCTTGGTTTGGAGGGGTTATTTGGGTTCCAAAGTGCGGTTGGGGGTTTCGTATGAGGACATCGAGGTGGAAGAGACGGAAGATCGTTTCATCAATCAATTCTTTGTGCAAAACGGGGAGGAAAACCAACAGCGGTTTTTTGGAGCGGAGGCCGAATATGACTATGCCAATTCCGATAATGAAGCCTTTCCGACCATCGGCATGCGATTTAACCTAGTGGGGGGTTACAAGACCAATTTGAACGAATCCAGTAGGACTTTTGGATACCTCATTCCCAGTTTGTCCGTAGACCATAGGTTGAGCTCCAATGGCAGGTTGGTATTCGCCACAAAGATCAAGGGCCATATCAATTTCGGTGATGATTTCGAGTTTTACCAAGGAGCAAGTATTGGCGCAAACAATGGGCTCAGGGGTTTTCGATTTCAACGTTTCACCGGCAAATCGGCCTTTTACCAGAATTCAGATCTGCGCTATAGTTTCAGGCGAAGAAAAACAGGGCTGCTTCCTGTTACCCCAGGGGTTTTTGGGGGCTTTGACTATGGCAGGGTCTGGTTTCCAGGAGATTCATCGGATAGATGGCACAATTCCTACGGGGGAGGTTTCTTTTTGAACGGAGCGGATATTTTGTCGGCCAATATGGGACTTTTCGGCAGTGCCGATGGGCTTCGGTTTTCGTTTGGGGTTGGATTTGGATTTTAATCCATTTTTATATCAAGCGAATACAGTTGGCCTCCGTTTGAGTTGTTCCTTTCATCAGCAATCCAAAGGGTATTCTTGTCCTGAAAACTTATCGATTCGGTTTGAGAGCGATATACAAGATTGATGGTTTTTACCTTGGAATCACCGGGATTGGAAAAATCAAAATCTGAAATCAAAAAAACAAGGCCGTACCCCAACAGTGCAATGGTCTTACCATCCTCGGAAATATCCGCTCCCGTTACGGAACACCGGTCTTGGTCATCGCAGAGGGTTATGCTTCCCAAAAATTCTGCGTTGTATTCCCCTTTTTCGGCAGGGACTTTGTAAATAAAAGTTTGTCCATTATAAGGGCGTGTACGGTTCTTGGTAAAAACGTACAGACTGTCATTCCAATGAAAAAAGCCTTCGGCATCGAAAAAGAGGCTGTTTTTTTTGGGCGGAAAATCCTGCTGTTCTGGAAATCGAAACTCTATTTTTTCAGCTTTGGGTTCTTTTTTGGCCAGTTCCGATTGGGACACCTTATAAATGGTCAAATCCTTTCGGTCATTGTTATTGTTCCCAAAATCTCCGATGTAAAGATTGCCGTTGTTGTCCATGGCCAAATCTTCCCAGTCCCTGTTCTTGGCGTTATCTATTTTCAGGGTTTTAATGATTTGGCCCTTCTTGTCCAGTTGATATATCCTGTCATCATTGCCGCCATCCTCTATTACCCATACACCGTTATCATCCATCTCCATTCCAGAGACTTCATCCAGGTTGGATGGAAAAGTTCCTTGGTAGACCATGGGGCCAAAATGCGTTTTTTGAGCGCAGGCCTGCACAAAGAAAAGGAGGGCAACAACAAGATATCGGATCATTGTGATTCTTTGATGGGCATAAAAACCTCAGTTTTCCATTTCAATTCATCCCCGCCCATATTGGGGTTGTTGTAAAAAAGTTCGATTGGTTTTTTCTCCACCGGAATATTATTTTTTTCGGCATAGTGCAGCAGGGCATACCACGCCCTATCCGATGTGATATAGTTGCCGTTGTATTCTGCCTTCAATGCCCTTTTACCAAAGATGCGCTTGTATACTATATCAGGATGACTGGGCAACTTCTCCGATCTTATGATGGGGTAACAAAAATTATAGGAAAGACTGTCTTTTTCCAAATTCCAATCCAAAACCTCCAAAAATGGAGGGCCGTTCAGTTGTACCCCATTTTCAAACATCATGGAATTCAAAAAAGAATAGTTGTCCATGATTCCGCCCGCCTTCATGGTCTGCTTTGTGGTCAGGGAAACACAGGCACAAAATGTGGAGAACAATTCATCCTCACCAATTATTTTTATCCTGATTTTTTTAAGATGGTCGTTCAAAAAATCATTGAAATCCAAAAGGCTTTTTCTTGAACCTTTTTCAAAATTGGTATCGGAGAAAGGAATCTGGACCTTGTTCATCAGGGAATGATTGGCATCCGAAATGTTCACCTTTACCTGGCTCAACGAATCGTGGACCGTGGTTATGTTCCACCGATAGACATGTACGGAATCGTTTATCCTTATGGTTTGCTCAAAATCTGTAAGAGCATGGTACTTTATGGGTTGGGGATCCTTTAGGGTGTTGTTCCAGACTTTTACTGTTTCGTAAATGGTCCCTGGTAAAGTTTTTACCTTAAAGCTAACTTGATAGTCCTGTGGTTTCAAAAAGAAGTACCAGAACAGTGCCAGTACCGTAAGTATTCCCAAAGCGACAAGCGTTTTCTTCATCTTCATCAAAAAAATTAATCGTTTTTGGTCATGTTGAGATTGGTAACAACATGCTCACCAAGATTTCGCCCTTGTTTTATTCCCACTTCCACTGCGGTCCGGTAATGGATTCCACCGTACATCCTGCTAATGGCCGCTTCATCGGCAGCCTGCCGGAACGAGGTAAAGGAACGCACGGGCAAGCCATAAGGCACTTCGGTATCATCGTCGAATGCAAAATTATCCCCAAAAATGCTGGTGAGGGCAATGGAGGCAGCACCCGAAACCACACTATGGCCACTGGTGTACTCTGGAAATGGAGGGGTTTGCAAAATAGGCTCCCAGCTGTCATCGATATGCTCGTTGATCAAGGTTTCGGGCCTTATGAGATTGCTTCGGTATTTTTCGTCCCAACAGCTTATGAATGCATCCGCAATGGCAATGGAGGTCTTGGTGTAGGCATACACGGTTTTGGCAAAATCTGCATTGGATTTGCGAGACGCGATTTTGGCTATGCCTATCCAATGGGCACCCGGGGTAATTTTTTTGGTGGCAAACATAAGATGACCCCTGGTAACCGATACGTATGGATTGCAATCCCAAAATTGCGCAATCTGCACTTCCTCTGAAGCATCGCCTTCTGCGGTTATTTTATTGCTGATTTCGTACACTTCCATAACCTCGTTATAAAAGTCAGACTCTTTCTCCATGGAAAAGGGCGGGGGGGGAACGGGTTTAAACTGGGCTGCTGAGTCTATAACAAAAGGGCGTATTTTGTTCCAATGGGGTTCAATGCCGCTCATATAGGCTGGAGGGGTTGGCTGCCAACGCGAAGGTTCTTCGGAGTTGACAGAAAATTTGGGCATGGTACGGGTCTGTTTGTAATTGTCCTTGTCCATCCAAGCAGCAATGTGTTCCGATACCTGTAGTGCATAGTCCTTGGACGCGTTGAACTCCTTTTCATTCTTTTCTTGCCAGAGGTTATACAGGCTATCCCTATATTTTTCGATGCGTTCCTCGGAAAAAATCAGTCTTTTACTGAGGTCGATGTGGGCTATCAGCGCGGCAAGTGGAAAATTGATGTTTGCTGTGTCCCCTGGTGATGGAATGGGTTTCAAATCACGCAATTGACCGGCCAACGAATTGTATATGCCTTCCTGCTGCGCCAAAATCTCATAGGCCGCCACATTCGGATACACATAGATTCGACTCGCCACCGGAGGTGAAAAAATATCGTGGATCATCACTTGGGTCACCTCGTCAACCGAACCGTGATAATCTTCAGGGGTTATGGTAATCGGCTCTTGCTTTTTTTGACAAGAGACCATCATAAAAATCGATGCCAACACTACACTATATTTTCTTTTCATGGCCTTTTTGGTTACTTGTTGATTTTATATACTTGTGCTCTTTCATTATTAAAAACGGCTAAAAGATACTCTTGGCCATTGAGCGTTATTGTACCCATGTGCCTCAATGTTTTTTTGGTAAAATCCAGACCAAGTTCACTACCCAGCGTAAACTGTGCCTCATTTTTTATCAATGCTCCGGGAAAGGAATCGAAACGACCATGATAAGGTTTTACACCAAAATAATTTCCACCGACCAACGCCTCAAGAGAACCATTGCCGTCAAAATCAGAAACCAAAAATTCCATGATGGGAGCCACCTGCAGCTCGTCGGCGAACGGGACAAAATCGAAATTGCCCGCGTTGTTTTTTAGGTATCCGGATTCAAGGACGGTTACTTCCAATAGTGTGGATTTTTCCAATGCTTCCTTTCCAAAAAGTTCTTCCATGGTTTTTCCGGCAAAAGATCTATACGTGTTGAATTCCTTTTTCAGATATACCAATTGGGATGAAAGCCCATCCAAAGTCTCCAATGGATAGTATTTTCCGCGTTTGGGCAGGGCAGTAATGGTCTCAGTTTGCCCATTGTCATCAAAATCGTTGAAGTACAGTTTTAATGGGTATTCCATTGATGCCCTAAACTTGGTGTTGGTGCCCCAATTGCCCAAAAGGTAATCCATATCGCCATCCCCATCAATATCGAAAGGAGCGACCCGTTGCCAAAGCCCGTTCAGTTTCAGGCTGCCCACTTCTTCGAATGTTCTTCCATCATATCTTAAAAACTTTGGGGACATCCATTCTCCCACGAGAATCAAATCCTTGGTGCCATCGTTATCAAAATCGTCCCAAATGGCATCCGTGACCATTCCTTTGGAGTGCGCATCAAAACTTTCCAACACAGTGAATTTCCCGTTGTCGTTTTCCAATATATACGATGTGGCCGGAGCTCCAAACTTGGCGGTTAGGGTGTGGCCTCCCACAAAAACATCCAAATCCCCGTCGTCATCAAAATCGTGGGGGCGAACCACGGATGCATTTTGATACAATTCGGGCAACTCCATTTGAACAAAAGAGGATTCCTTTTGTACATAATATGATTCCAAAAGGGCATTGGACTGCCCGAAGAAATCGCCTCCACCGGAGCTAACAAAAAGATCGTTTCTGTGATCATTGTTGAAGTCGGCAATGGTGGCCGAAATATTTTCTTTAATGGAATCCTTGGCTATTTCATCAAAAGCCTGTTTGGCAAAAATGGAATCCTGCTGAACATAGATTTGAGACGGCATAAACTTGGAACCCCCAAGATAAATGTCATCCTTTCCATCGTGGTTAAGATCCCCGATGGCGAAGGCTGGACCTCTATCGGCAATTTGATAGGGGATTAGTTTTTCCCTGTTGAAGTCGGTGTAGTTGTCCTCAATATGTGTGAAGTCAATGCCCAAATTGTCTGCTACTGCAGTGAAAAGAAGTTTTTCACGTCCATTTTTGGTGCCATATTCAAAGCGTCTTGTGCCTTGCGGGGCAATGGTCAGTGTTTGGTTGGCATCCACATTTCGGATAACCTGGTATGTCTTGTCCGGCCAAACAATTTTCAACGAGTCTATTTTTTCAACATCTCCATAACCAAAATGGATTATAGGCTCCGAAGAAGCCTGAAAACCCCGAGCGGGAAACAATTCTTTGAATTGAAGCTGTCCCTTATGGTATGAATAGACCTTTGTTCCAATCCCGAACCTGTTCTTCTCTTTATATGCAAATCTGATCTTTAAATGATTGCCCTTTTCATTTGCCTTATTGATGTAAAGGGTAGCCGGTTGGTTCAAATTGTTGGTCACCAAATCCAAATCTCCGTCACCATCAAGGTCTCCCATGGCCGTTGCGCCAGAAATTAGGGTGTCGTTGGCAATCCATTTGTTTGACATATCCTGGAAAACCAATCCACTGCCTCCTTTGAAAATGTAGTTGTGGACATTCCCACTGGGCATAAGATCTAGGGCCTTTTTGTCCACAAGCTTGGTATTGTCCATTTTTTGCTTGATTTGGTCATTGGAAGCGAAATTAATGAAGTCCAGATCGTTGGGTCTTTTCGGAATCCCGTTGGAAATAAAAAGATCTTGGTTCCCGTCCAGATCGTAGTCTCCAAAAAGGGCACTCCAGCTCCAATCGGTAGCGGCCACCCTGCTCATCAGGGCAGTTTCCATGAAGTTGCCATCCGGCTGGTTCACATACAGCATGTTTCGGGTAAATTGGTAGTTATATCCAAATCGTCCGGTCCTAAGTTTTTGGGTCTGGATATTGTCATCCCCTTCGGATGATTTCAATGCCACTTCATCTTCGGGCAACATGTCGAGGGATATAAGATCGGGGCGACCGTCATTGTTTATGTCCGCCACATCATTCCCCATGGAAAAGCGGCTGGTATGGCCAAAGTATTTCTTCAGGCTTTCGGTAAAGCTGCCATCACCATTATTGAGATAGTAGTAGTCGTCTTCATGAAAATCGTTGCCCACATAAATGTCGGGGTATCCATCTTGATTGAAGTCGGAGATGGCCAACCCGAGACCGTATCCATTTATTCCACCGTAGATTCCGGCTTCCTCACTTACATCCACAAATTTCCCATTGTCGTTGCGCAACAACTTGTCCCCGGTTTCGTAGCGGCGTTCGTACCTCAAATCATAGCTTCCGAAGGAGTTTTGGGTATGAACGGCGTGGTTCAACAGGTAAACATCAAGGTCGCCATCCAGGTCATAATCAAAAAAGGCGGCATTGGAACTATAGGAATCAAAATCAAGCCCATAGGCTGCTGCACTTTCCGTGAAGGTGGCATCACCGTTGTTTATATACAACTCGTTAAACCCATTGAAACCACTTAGGCCAACCACGGCGCACACATATATGTCCAACAGGCCGTCGCCGTTTACGTCGGCCATGGTGGTCCCAGTATTCCAGCTGCTGTTTCCCTCTATTCCCGCTGTATTCGAAATGTCTTCAAACTCAAGGTTTCCCTTATTCAGGTACAGTTTGTTCTTTACTTGGTTCCCGGTGAAGAAAATATCTGGCAGGCCATCGTTATTGATATCACCAATGGCAACGCCGCCCCCATTATAAAAATAGAGGTAATCCAAAATACTGAGATTATCCGACTCCGTTAGGGTATTGGTAAAGGTAATGCCTGTTGACTCGGGGGAAGGATTCTCAAACAGGTCACCTGTTTTTTTGCAACCAGAAAGAAAAATTGATACCAATAAAGCGAGCAGCAATTTATTCATTGAGGGTGAAGATTTTCGGTTTGTTGTTGTTGATTGCCGCTATAACGAAGGTTTTGCCCTTGTTGTCCCTAAACTGCTTCAGGGACTTGACTTCATCCTTGATCTTGAAGCCACTGATATCATAGTTCTGCCATTCAAATCCGAGTTTGCCATCACCGAGAAGGACGTTTCCATAACTGGCATCTGACCTTGAGAACTGGGGCTTGTATTCGAAATTATTGCCGGCCATTATCAAATCGACGTTTCCATCCCGGTTTACATCGGCACATGTAATGTCACACACACAAGAGAATTGCACCCTTGGGGGCAAAACCTGCACCGTGAAATTTCCTCCACCATTGTTTATGGCGATAATGGAAGCCGAAATTTCCGACTTTTTTACAATTGAATTGTCCAAAATTTCCTTTGGAAACAGCTCATGGATGCTTCGTTTTGCATAGTCCGATGCCCTGAGGTTCTCTTTTTTTAAGGAGACCAGTTGTTCCGTAAGCTCTCTTTTTTGATGGATGGGATAATCCGCACCGTTTTCGGCAAGGGTGGTGATTTGTTCTACGGTTCCATTGCCATCAAAATCGTTGATCCAAAGTTTCATGGGGCTACCTTCCTTGGGCTTGTAATGCAGGTTCAGACCTTGATTCCCCAAAATCAGGTCTTGGTCCCCGTCTTTGTCCAAATCCGCAAATTGCACGGTGTTCCACCAACCATGCAGGCTGTCGAGTGTGGTTTGCATTTTTGTAAGCCTTCTACCTGTGTTCTTGTAGATTTTTGGAGTATCCCATTCTGATGTTACGACAAGATCTTTCTTGGAATCCCCGTCAATGTCCACCCATTTGGAATCCGTTACCATACCGGCATCCCTTAGGTTGTAGGCAAGACGCTCCGTAACGTCCATAAATATCCCATTACCCTGATTCTCCAAAAAGAGATGGTCTGGGGAAATGCCATATACCCCAACAACGCTCCTAGATCCTATAAACACATCCATATCCCCATCGTCGTCAAAATCATGGGCGGAGATGGTGGAAATATTTTTGAACGTAGATGGCAACTCATTTCCAGATTTTGTGAAGTTCCCCTTGCCATCATTAAGATATAGGCGAGGCTTATAACTGCGCTGCAAATTAACGTTGTTACCACCCGAGCCGACCAGTAGATCCTGGTCGCCGTCGCCATCGGCATCGAAGAAAACAGCAGCAACGTCTTCAAAGTTTCTATCCTCCTCGAAGGCTCTAACAGGTTTGGGGGAAACGTTGCCGTCGCCACGGTGCAGGTACAGCGTGCCCGACTGGTTATGGGCACCTCCAATGAAAAAATCCTCGTTACCATCCCCATTTACGTCTGCCACGGCCAAGGATGGGCCTTCCTGGGAAAGTTTATGATAGATAAGCCCTTCATAGTCAAAATCATTGTAGATATCTTCTTGGTGGGAAGTCAAGCTTCTGGAGTCGATTTCGTTCAAGTAGGGCTCCCTAGTAATTTTTTTGGTCGGGACGTAGGTTTCGGTTGCTCCCGAATGTTTCACCACAAGCAATTGGTTGGCCTCGACATTTTCCAACTTTTGGGTTTTATCATCTGGCCAAACCACACGTATGGAGTCCAATTTTGGACTTTTTCCCATTCCGAGTGTCATTTTATAGTCTATGGAAGATTGAAAACCACGCGAAGGAATGAGCTCTTGCTTTATAATGTTGCCATCAAAATAAAATTTGGCCATGGCGCCCACACCAAAAGGATTGTTGGCGGGGCCTTGGAATTGCAGTTGGATATAATTGTGCTCCAGTTGGGCATCCGTATTGTTCCTATAAATGAATGTCTCGGTATTTACATTGTTGATGACCAAATCGAGGTCACCATCATTGTCCAAGTCGCCATAGGCAGCACCATTGGAACGGGTGGGCAGTTCAAACCCCCATTCCTTGTTGGCATTTTTAAAGGAGATGTCGCCGTTGTTTTTATAGGCATAATTCGGTTGCGGTTTTATTGGCATTTTGTTGATAATGGAATCGATGGACTCTTTTCTGCCCGTCAAGGCCATTTTCTGTATTATCTCATTGGCGAAGAAATCCACAAAATCCAAGTCGGTAAGATCGTGGTTTATGCCATTGGTGATAAAAATGTCCTTTAGACCATCATTGTCCATGTCGAACATAAGGCCCGCCCAGCTCCAGTCCGTGGCATCAATACCGCTATAATAGGCCACTTCGGAGAACGTACCGTTTCCATTGTTCAATTGCAAGGTGTTTTGTATATACTGCTGAAAAAAGTCCTTATCCTGCTTGAGTTTAAAAACGTTGTAGCCTTCAAACTCCATAACCGATTTAACACGCTGCTCGGGTTCAGGGAGCATATCGGTGATGAATATGTCGTTATGGCCATCGTTGTTTATATCTGCAACATCAATGCCCATGGCCGACAGGCTCAAATGGGAGGTCCAATCCTTGATTTCTTCGCTGAAGGTGCCATCTTTTTGGTTGATATAGAGGTAGTCCCTTTCGTAAAAATCGTTGGAAACATAGATATCGGGGTAGAGGTCATCATTAAAATCCGTGACCATTACGCCCAATCCAAAACCGATGAGGCTGCCATAGATCCCCGCTTCTTCACTAACGTCGACAAATCTTCCATTGTCATTGCGAAGCAACATGTCGCCAACACCTTTAAAAATGTCGGGAACACCTTCCCAGTCCTGTGCCCTTACTTCACGCTGTTCCGCATATCCAAGACTGCTAACCGGTATATTACTGTTGTTCAAAATATAGGCGTCCAAATCCCCGTCCTTATCATAGTCGAAGAAAGTGGCATGGGTACTGAAACCTGTCTTTGCCAAATTGAATTCATAGGCCCTTTCGGAGAAGGTCAGATCACCATTGTTTATGTAAAGATCATTGTCATGGTTGTTACCTTCCATGTTTCCGGCGTTACTCACATAGATGTCCAGCAGGCCATCTTGGTTCACGTCTACCATGACCACTCCGGTGGACCAAGGTTTATTGCCAGTTACACCCGCACTTTCCGAGATATCCTCAAATTTAAAATCCCCCTTGTTCAAATACAGGCGGTTGGGTTCCATATTGCCTGTCAAATAAATGTCGGAAAGACCATCATTGTTGATGTCCCCAATGGCCACACCACCTCCATTATAAAAGTTGCGGTACTTGAAAATATTGAAGTTCTTCTGGTTTTCCACTTTATTGATGAAGGTTACCCCCGTTTCTTCGGGAGTAAGCAGGGTGAACAGTGTTTCCGACTTTTCCTTGGCCTTATCGGTTTCCTCTGTGCCACAGGCCACCATAAGTACAAGTAGAAAATAGGGTATACTATATTTCAATTTCATTCGGCAGTGTCATTTTTGGTTATAAAAACGGGAGAGTCGTTGTTGCGTGCTATGATGTAATGTTCCTTCCCATTTATCATTATCTTTTCAATCTTTCTGGCCGCTCCTGAAACATCCAGACTTTGGGTCCATATTAGCTTGCCTTTTCCATCATTTTGTAGCAAAATTCCATGCAGGGCATCTAATCTACCAAGTTGTGTGCTTATCTCAAAATTATTTCCGACCATTAATATTTCATTAATCCTTTCTTTATCAATCTTTTCCATATGGATGTCATTAATGGTAGAAGATTGTACCAAAAGTGGCAGTTCCTTGTGTGAAAAGTTGCCTTTTCCATCATTTTGAAAATAACTAGTGGCCAGAAGGTATACTTTCCTCTTTTTGGCTTTTTGTAATTTTTCACTTCCAAAAAGGTCTTCAAGGGAGGCTTTGGCAAAGTCTTTATAGTACAGGAACTTTTTGTTTAGAAAGGGCATCTGTTTGGCCAGTTCATCCTTAGATGCAAAAACGGTTTCCTTGTCACCATGAAAGTAGGTCACCACGGTTTCCACAGACCCATTATCATCAAAATCGTTTATGTAAAGGGTAATGGGGCGGTCATAGGACGCATTGAATTTTGTGTTCAGCCCCCAATTGCCCGCAAGGATGTCCAAATCACCGTCGTGGTCCAAATCCGCCAGTTCCAGACAGTTCCACCAACCATCGGTTTTGTCGAGACCATTGTTGGCCTGTTTTGTCAGGTTTTTTCCGTCATTCATAAAAATGGTCAATGCCGTCCAGTGACCAGCGACTACAAGATCGGGATAGCCATTGCCGTCCAAATCCTGCCAAACAACATCTTTTACATTTCCCACGGTTTCAAAATCAGGGGCAAAGGTTTTTGTTATTTCAGTGAAATTGCCGCTACCGTCGTTTTCCAAGAGGTATTGTTTTGATTTTATACCGAACTGTGTCGGCACTATGTTCGATGTGATGCAGATATCCATGTCCCCATCGTCGTCAAAATCTACGGCAGTTACTTTGGAGGCGTTAACCTCTATAGTCTTGAATTTATCTTCTTTGACATAAATACCGTTATTGTTGATATAAAATCGCGGTCGCAAGGGTTTGCCCTGTGTGAATTCATTTCCACCGCTGACCACCATCAAGTCGATATCACCGTCGTTGTCCGCATCAAAGAATGCTTGGTCGGTGTCTTCGTTGACGGCATCCTCTTCAAACAATTCGGCTTGATGGTCGGTGAAAACACCATTATCGTCTTGAACATAGAGTTTGGAAGCCTGCTTTTTGGCACCACAGATGAATAGATCGTCCAAACCGTCATTGTTGATGTCCCCCACAGCAACCGAAGGGCCCTCATTGGAGTTGGAAAAGGGGAGCAGAGGATTTCTATCGAAATCGAGCGCAGGGTATTCGTTGTGTATAAAATCCAACTTTTCGGCAGGGGTGGAGAAATGGGAAGGTGGTTTTCTGTTTTTTGCAAAGTAATTACCGGACGCATTTTTCTCCCATGCTTCCAATGTGCGGTTAGTGGCAACATTATGAAGTGTTTGGTAAGCGCCACCGGGCCAAATAACTTGAATGGAATCGATAATTGTGTCCTTTCCAACACCGAAATTTAGGCTGTTGTCCTTGGCAGAAAGATAACCCCGTGTGGCAATATTCTCTTGCGTAAGTTTTTTGCCCTTTCGGTACACGATTACCTTGGCTCCAATTCCGAACTTGTTCTGGTCAGGACCTTTGAACCCTATCTTAATCCAATTTCCATCTTCGGTTGTGTTCTCAAGGACAAAAGCTTCTTCATTCACATTGTTTACCACCAAATCCAGATCGCCATCGTTGTCCAGATCGGCATAGGCGCACCCATTGCTATAGCTAGGTTTTTCCGTGCTCCACTGTTTTGTGACATTGGAAAAGGTCAGTGCGCCTTCATTTTTAAAGAAATAGTTGGGGACCTTTTTTTGTGGTAGGCGGTCAATTAGTTCCATGTCTTTGTCAGAAAGACCGGATTCAATATTTCTCTGGATTTCTTCATTGGAGATATAGTTGATGAAATCCATGTCGTTGGTCACTCCTTTGATTCCATTCGAAATGAAAAGATCTTTAAACCCATCATTGTCAAAATCGGCAAATAGGGCGCCCCAGGACCATTCTGTGGCATCGATTCCGCTCAAATTTCCTATCTCACTGAAATTTTCACCATCTAAATTGAGATGTAACGCATTCTGCATAAATTGGTGGGAATACCCATTTTTTATGTATTGCTGATATATTGGGTATGGATATTCCAGGCCAGAGGTTTTGTAAGTTTCCAAATCTTCCGGAAGCATGTCAAGAGACAATATATCCGAGAGGCCATCATTGTTGATGTCAGCAAGGTCGTTGCCCATGGAAAAATGTGAGGTATGCCCCAAACGATTACCGTCACTGGAGATAACCTCTTTGAACGTCCCATCCTTTTGATTCAGATAGAGATAATCGTTTTCAAAAAAGTCGTTACCCACATAAATGTCAGGGTATCCATCATTATTGATGTCACTTACAGCGAGTCCCAAACCGTAGCCTATGCTTCCTTGGAATATACCAGCTTCTTGTGAGACATCCGTAAATGTTCCTTGGTCATTTCTATATAGCACATCTCCGGACAGGCGATCGATCATATTTCTTTTGGCGCCTTTTCCGTAAGATCTGTTCGGGTTGACAGAATGGTTCAACAGGTACATATCAAGATCCCCGTCAAGGTCGTAGTCGAAAAAGGCAGCTTGGGTAGAATAGCCTATAAAAGCCAAATTGTATTTGGCGGCTTCTTCTTTGTAAAGGGGCACGCCATCTTCGGTTACTCCTTGGTTTATATAGAGCCTGTTTTGACCATTTAACTGCAAATGGTCGCCTACCTTACATACATAAATGTCCAGGAGACCATCATTGTTGATGTCCACGTGGGTTACCCCTGTGGACCATCCGTCCCCATTTTTAATTTGGGCCTTTTCGGTGACATCCTCAAATTTGAAATCACCTGTATTGATATATAGTTTGTCAGACCCCTGGTTTGAGGTAAAATAGAGATCGACCCTACCATCGTTGTTAAAATCTCCTGCTGCTACCCCAGCCCCATTATAGTAGTAGAGATAGTTCAGTATGTTCAGGTCGGGAGTTGGATCTAATTTGTTTACAAAGGATATCCCTGTTAAGGTTGAGGGCTTGGTTTTGAAAAGAGTTTCCGTACTGTTCTTGATACAACCGCTCAACCCTAGGAAGAAAATCATCAAGATTCCGCATTTTTCTCTCATCTGACGGTATAAAAAAAGAAGTTGGAAAGATAATTAATTCTCGAAGATCGTGGAAACTGATTAAAGTTAAGATGTGACATGGGCTGGACAATTGCAAAAAAAGAAGCTGCCCTAAAAGGGCAGCTTCCAAATAATTTCAAAACAATTAAACTTTGGTCACTTTTAGTAACCTGGATTCTGAACAAGATTGGGGTTTGACAGAAGTGCATTAACTGGAATTGGGAACAATTCCTTATTAACATCACCAACGGCTTCGGGATCTTTGAACTCCCAGTCCCTAGTGTACTGTCCAAATCTTCTCATATCTTGTCTTCTCTGGAATTCAACATAAAGCTCTCTTCCCCTTTCATCCAATAGGTCCTGTTCGGTAACAGATCCCAGTGGAGTGGCTCCGCGTATAACACGCAGCTCATTTACCAATGATGTTGGATCACCTCCAGTTCGCATGATAGCTTCTGCTTTCATCAAGTGGGCATCAGCATATCTAAATACAATTTGGTGTGGGTTGAACGCATCGTATCTTGCCGCATATTTTTGAACCCTTATTCCTGTACGTTCGTTGTTACCAACCAATCCTGGGAATTCTCTTGTGAAAATCAAGTCGTTACCTGGACGGTCTCTTAGTTTACTTCCATTCAACGCATATTGCTGTCCAATCAAGAAACCTAGTCCTACATTGGAACCATCCTCAAAGCCACCATTATCTGTGGTTTCCTCAGCACCGGTGAAAGGTGTGCCCCCAGAAGGAACCCATCCTCTTCGCTCTTCTTGGCCATCAAGGGGTGTTCCATCCAATTCCCCTCTATTATTGTTGGCATCTCCCTCGAATAGATCGTAAAATTCTGCCAATGTGCTGAATCCATTCCATCCACCACCACTGATACCAGTAGAGTTATAATGCAATCCGTTAAAAATACGGTTTCCAACGGCGGCGCCAAGCCACCAAATGGTTTCATTATCAGGGGCTTCACGGAAAATATCAAAATAGCCAGCTTCTAATTCATACCCTTCTCCAGCTATTTGATCTACCAAGGAAATTACTTGATTCATGTCTGCTGCATCAGGTGAAGTACCCAAGTAAATATGCTTGTTCAACAAAACCTTTGCCAATAAATGACGTCCTGCAGCTTTACTTGCTCTTTCAAGGTCATCACCGCCCGGGGCCGCAACGGCAGGTAAATCTGCAATAGCCTCGTTCAAATCTGTTACGATAAGAGTCATCGCCTCTGCTGGTGTCAGGATTCTTGGATTGATTTCAGGACCTTCATCCACTTCACGGAAAGGAACTTGTCCCCAGAAATCCAACACATACCACATACTCCACGCTCTAAGAAACTTTGCATTGGCTGCTACATCTGCAGGAGCACTGGATCTAGAATCTATAATCTCTGATGCACGGAACACATTTTGGTTCAAATTGTTCCATGTGTTAAGAATATATTGATGCGTAGATGACCATGTATGAGAATGCAAAGTCCTCCATATACCATTATCCCCCCAGTCGGTTCCTCTTGTAGGCACCAACTGTTCATCGGTTGTTACTTCGTTAAGGGCAAATAAATTCGCCTGGTCTCCAACCTGACCCTGGACATCATTGTAAAGAGCCTCCACTGCGGATGCCGGATCTTCTACTCCTGAGAAACCTCCTCCCGTATCTTCTGGGAAAACCGAATCGGTTTCTTCAATCTCCAGATTGGTACAGGAGAGCGTGAGTGCCGAACTTAGTGCGGCAACATAAATTAATTTAAAACTTCTTTTCATTTTACTCAATTTTTTTGATTAGAAAGTAGCATTTACACCAAAGGTGACTGTTCTTGGTCTTGGGTAGGCTGTATAATCTATACCAGCGGAAGGCAGATTGTTCAATGCATCACTGACACCATTGATGGGAGCTCCTGGCTGAACACTAATTTCAGGATCCAATCCACTATAATCAGTAATAAGGAACAAGTTCTGTCCTGTAACCGAAAGTCTTAAACTCTTGAATGTCCCTTCAGCATTAAGAGGCACAGTATATCCAAGGGTTGCGTTTTGTAACCTCACAAAATCGCCACTTTCCAAAAATCTAGTAGAAACTTCGGCAGCTGCACTACCAGCTTCTCCCGAGGTTAGTACATCTGGGGTTACGTTTCTGGCATTATTGATCGCACCGGCGGTAAAGAAGGCATTTCGTGTGTTGTTATATACAGAAAACCCAAACTGTCCGGCCAAATATGCGGAGAAATCCCAATTCTTGTAGTTAAGGTTCAGGGATAGACCAGCATTGATATCCGGTAATGCATCTTCGTTCACAAATGTTTGAACGTCTCCAATCGGCTGGCCATTGGAGTCAAAACCTTCAAATTCTCTCAAGAAATAGGAAAACAATGGTCTGTCGCCTGCCAAAATCTGGGCAAAGGCCAATGAAAGTCCTTGTCCCCTAATAGTACCGGCAGGGATTTGACCTCCGAAGTCTTGTAGTTCGTTGTCATTGTATGCAATGTTGAAGGCCGTACTGAAACTTACATCCTCGGTTTGGAACCAATCTACATTAATGTCGAACTCAACACCCTGGTTAATCAAAGTAGCATCCAAGTTTTGGAAAAACCTTGGCTGCGGAGATGGTTGGGCAGCTTCAATGTTAAGTAAAAGATCCGTTGTCTCTTTTCTATAGACGTTGATGCTACCAGACACTTTATCATTATTAAAACCATAATCGATACCTATGTTAACGTCGAAGGTTTCCTCCCACTTTAAATCGGGGTTGGCAAATGTTACTGGAGTAGTACCTGGAGCATCAATGTTACCATTGTCCTGAAGGGTGGCACCCGCGTAACGCTCCCTCCTAATGAAGTTTCCATAACCTAGACCTTCTTGGTTACCTGTTATACCAGCACCCAAACGTAGTTTTAATGTAGAGAAAGTATCTCCCATGAAATCTTCTTCATGAATCTTCCAGCCAATTGCACCTGAGGGGAAATATCCATATTGGTTGTTTCCACCAAATCGCGAAGAACCATCTGCCCTCAGCGTTGCGGTGAACAAATACTTGTCCGCCAATGTGAAGTTCGCACGCGCGAAGAATGATTGAAGCTCATCTACGCTGAAGTTTCTGTCTGCGAACAGGGATTGCACCCTTGTACCAGCAACGCCATCAATTTGGTCCTGGGTTACGGTAGGGAACAATCTATTGACAAAAATGGTGCTAGACCTCGGGTCAAAGCCATATTGCTGATAGCTACCGGATAAATTGGCCTCGACGGCCTCTATGGAACTAATTACATCTTGTGCCATTTGGTTCAAATCCCTTGTGCCAAATCCGAATGCTTCAGATACTCTTGAGCTTGTCTTAAAATCTTGGAATGAATAACCCGCAACTACATCCAAATAGGAATTTTCAAACTCTTTGGTGTATTGTAGGGTGGCCTCCAACAAACGGTTTTCCAGTTCCTGAGTGCCATAGGCGCCCCGACCATTTCCGAAGGTGTTCCTGTCCAAATTTCTAGCTGCTGCTGAAGAAACAGCAGTAGCCTGACCTTCTGAACGATCGTACCCTAAGTTTATCTTGGCCTTTAATTCTGGCAACAGTTTATACTCGGCAGAGCCGTTCAATAAAAACCTGTTGGTATTTGTGAGATTCTGCGTGTACGCCAATAAAGTAGCGGGGCTCAACTGTCCGCCAGTGTTGAAGTCGGGGTTAGCAGGCCATGTGGGGTTTGCTGAATAGGCGGCACCTAAAAGGTCACCTCTAAAACCTGCACTACCACTTAAAGGAGCAACTTCTTCATTAACACGGGAAACGGAAGCCTGAAGGTTAAGGGTCAAATCATCATCCAAAAACTTTTGCGTTGCGTTTATTCTTCCTGTAATACGCTCCAAGGAGGAATTTTCAACAACACCAAACTGCTTTCCATACCCAAATGTGGCTCTAATATTACCTGTTTCATAGCTGTGGGCATATGACAAGTTTTGGTTCTGTGAAACTGAGGTTCTTGTAACGAATCTTTGCCAATCCGTGTTATTACCAAAATCTTGCGCATCGCGATCACCGCCAAACTGTGCAACACCATCAAGGAATTCATCACGGTTTAAAAGATCATACTCGTTCGCAGGAGTTGCAATACTTAAGGTTGATGAAAACTCCAAAACCCCACCACGGCTACCTTTACCACTTTTTGTGGTAACTATTACAACACCGTTCGCACCTCTTGACCCATATATGGCAGTGGCGGAAGCATCTTTAAGAATACTTATACTTTCAATGTCATTGGGGTTCAAAAACGCCAAAGGATTCGATGCGGGAGAAGTACCTACACCGGTATTACCCGTATTGGGTGCTGTTGCCCCGCCAGATAAAGGAATACCGTCAACAACGAAAAGTGGGTTATTGTTTGAACGCACAGAGTTTGTACCCCTGATACGTACATCAATCCCGGCACCGGGCTGACCACTGGTTTCAGTTATTTGCACACCAGCCGTTTTACCTTGTATTAATTGTTCTGGAGAAGCAATCACCCCTGTATTGAAGTCTTTCGAGGTTACAGCCGATACAGAACCGGTGGCATCCTTTACGGTAGTTTGACCATAACCTATGATCACAACTTCATCCAATGCTTGGGCATCTTCTTGAAGAACAACGTCAACGGTTGCTTGGCCGCTGTAAGAAATCTGTTGAGTGGAATAGCCAATATAGCTAAATACTAAGGTTGACCCACTTGGGACATCATTTAAGGTATAGTTACCATCAAAATCAGTTTGTGTACCGGTTGTGGTACCTTGTACGACAACACTAGCTCCTGGCAATGGACCATTTGCATCAGAAACAGTACCAGATACTGTCTGCGCTTCCGCCATGGTAAAGCATAAAAATGCACCCAACAGCAAAAAGCTTCTAAGTAGCGTAATCTTCATAAATAATAGATTTTTAAGTTTAGTTAATTTTAATTCAAGTGTTAAACATATATAAAAAAAAGGTTAATCAAAATTTAAGTATATATTAACAATAAGCGAAAACGGTTTCGTGTTGATAACTTTGAAGACATTGAAGGTTGATAAAACTATAAGAGCTGTTTTGCCTAAATCGCAAATTAATTAGCAGAATCCAAAAGGATTCTTAACATGGTGACTAATATACCATTATTTTTTCAGATGATGCTCATGTATTTCTTGGGGTTTCGTAAATTTCGGTGCTTTTTTGTTTAAGAAGGTAAAGTTGCCAAGTAGGGTTATAGTCACGATTTATTAATCTCTTGTTCCCATATTGCGGGACAATCATTTTTCATTTTTTTGAAAGCAAAAATTACTTTAAAGGATATTGCGAGGGAATTGGAGGTATCCATATCCACGGTATCTAAAGCACTTAAGAATAGTGAGGAAATCAGCAGAGACACGAAGGAAAAGGTCCAGGCGTTTGCCAAGCTCTATAATTATAAGCCCAACAACATTGCCATAAGCCTCAAAAATAAGCGCACAAAAAATATCGGAGTCGTAATCCCGGCCATAGTACACCATTTTTTTACAACGGTGATTCGTGGTATAGAAAAACACGCCAACGCCAAAGGGTATAATGTCATTGTCTGCCTTTCAGAGGAATCCTTTGACCGAGAGGTCATCAATATGGAAATGTTGGCCAATGGCAGTATAGACGGTTTTATAATGTCATTATCCTCCGAAACCCAGCGCAAAGGGGACTACAATCACCTAAAGGAGGTGACCGAGCAGGGTATACCCTTGGTGTTGGTGGATAGGGTCACCAACGAGGTGGATTGCGACAAGGTCATCATAGATGATGAGTTGGGGGCATATATGGCCACAAAAAAATTGATAGGACAGGGAAGAAAGAAAATCGCTCTAATCACCACGGACGATTACCTAAGTGTCAGCAAGGCCAGGACAGGAGGATATAGGAAGGCGCTTTTGGAAAGCAATATGGAAATAGACGAAAAAAGAATCCTAAAACTGTCCTCCATGGAAATGGATGAAAAAAGCATTGAAGACTTCTTCAATAAAAATAGTGTGGATGCCGTACTCTGCGTTAATGAGATTTTTACAGTATATAGTATGCGCCTTATTCAGAAAAAGGGAATAAGGATCCCCGATGACATCTCATTTATAGGTTTTACCGACGGACTGTTGTCCAAATACGCTAATCCAAGTTTGACCGTGGTGGCCCAGCATGGCGAAAAAATGGGTGAGATCGCGGCCCAAATGCTCATAGATAGGGTAGAGAATGAAAACGATGAAGGAAATTATCAAACCAAGATCTTGGAACCCACTTTAGTGGTTCGGGATTCCACAATCAACTAAGTTTACACCAAATTTAGCATCGCAGGGAATCATCCTTGCCGATCAGCCAGATATTTTAATCAGAATGAATCAAGATTATATTTTAGCGGACCCATGGTCCATTATAGAGGAAGGTTTTGATAAGGAAAGGGTAAAATCTTCCGAAAGCCTTTTTAGCATAGGTAACGGTGCCATGGGGCAGCGAGCCAATTTTGAAGAACATTATTCCGGCGAGACCTTTCAGGGCAGTTACATTGCCGGCGTCTATTATCCCGATAAGACCAGAGTGGGATGGTGGAAAAATGGATATCCTGAATATTTTGCCAAAGTGCTCAATGCACCCAATTGGATTGGTATCGATATCAAGATAAATGGGGTCATCCTGGATTTGAACACCTGCAAAAAAGTGGAGAACTTCAAAAGGGAACTCAACATGAAAGAGGGCTGGTACCGTCGAAGTTTTGTTGCCACCATGCCCAACGACCTTGAGGTTGCCTTTGAGGCTATCCGATTTTTGAGCTTGGACTTGGATGAGACAGGAGCGATTCAGCTTAACCTTCAAATTCTGAATTCAGATGCAGAGGTGGTGCTGGGACCCTATCTTGATGGGGGCATCAAGAACATGGATAGCAACTGGGACGACAAGTTCTGGAACATTACCCAGGTAGATTCCAAAGAAAATCGGGCATTTGTCCATTCGCATACCAATAAGACCAATTTTGGGGTCTGTACCTTCATGCACAATGAGGTTTTGTTGGATGGATTCCCCATTGAATCCGGCCCCAATGTAATAAAAAATGATACTTCCGTTGCACATTCCTATACCGTTATGGTAAAAAGGGATGCCACGCTCACATTGACAAAATACGGGGGCTATACGGTGGATAGAAACCATCCTACGGACCAATTGCAGCAGGCGGCAAACCAGGTTTTGGATGAAGCCTCACAAATAGGCTTTGCCAAACTGTTGCAAAAACAAAAGGAAGCCTGGGGCCAGATTTGGGAGATGAGCGATATTGGGATAGAAGGGGATATCAAGGCCCAACAAGGTATACGTTTCAATATCTTTCAATTGAACCAGACCTATTTGGGCAAGGATTCCAGGTTGAATATTGGTCCCAAAGGTTTTACGGGCGAAAAATATGGCGGCAGCACCTATTGGGATACGGAGGCCTATTGCATTCCATTCTACATGGCAACCAAAAACCAGAAGGTGGCATGGAACTTATTGAAATATAGGTACAACCATTTGGCCAAGGCCATTGAAAATGCCCAAAAACTTGGGTTCTCCAATGGTGCAGCCCTGTATCCCATGGTCACCATGAACGGGGAAGAATGCCATAATGAATGGGAAATAACCTTCGAGGAAATCCACAGAAACGGGGCCATCGCCTTCGCCATTTACAACTACACCAGGTTTGCCGGGGATTACAGTTATATTCCCAAAATGGGACTTGAAGTATTGGTGGGAATTGCCAGATTTTGGCACCAAAGAGTGAATTTTTCAAACGAAAAAGAGCAATACGTCATGCTCGGTGTCACGGGTCCCAACGAATACGAAAACAATGTCAATAACAACTGGTACACCAACTATTTGGCCAAATGGTGCGTGGAGTATACTTTGGAACAACTGGCAAAGGTTGAACGTGAGTACCCAAAGGATTATGCCAGAATTACTGAAAAAACCAATATTGGACCCGAAGAACTCCAAGATTGGGCCAAGGTGGCCGGCAACATTTATTTCCCCTATTCCGAAAAACACCGGGTATTTTTGCAACAGGATGGCTTTTTGGACAAGGAACTCATCAAGGTGGCCGATTTGGACAAGTCCGAAAGACCTATCAACCAAAAATGGAGTTGGGACCGTATTTTGCGATCTCCCTATATAAAGCAGGCCGATGTGCTGCAAGGCTTCTATTTTTTTGAAGATCATTTTTCACAAGAAGAATTGGAAAGGCATTTTGACTTTTATGAACCCTTCACGGTGCACGAATCCTCCCTATCACCATGTGTGCACAGCATACAGGCAGCCAAATTGGGCAGGATGGAACAGGCATACACGTTCTACTTAAGGACATCTAGACTTGATCTTGACGATTACAACAAGGAAGTGGAAGAAGGGCTTCATATCACATCCATGGCGGGAACGTGGATGAGCATAGTAGAGGGATTCGGCGGTATGCGAATCGTGGATGGCCAACTCAGTTTTGCCCCACGAATTCCCAAAGAATGGAAATCCTATTCCTTCAAAATCAATTTCAGGAATCAAATAATCACCGTTAACGTAACCAGAGAGGCAACATCATTTCAAATTTCTGGAAACGGGGAACTGAGCATTTTGGCCAACGGGAAAACGGTGAAATTGACACCCAGCAAAACCATTGTGACATGAAAGTGGGTCGACTGATACTAGCATTGATCACATTCACAATCCTATTGTCTTGTGAAGAAAAACCCGAACAAAAACCCATTGAAACACCTATGAAAAAGAAGACCGTAGTCTATCAGGTTTTTACGCGCCTATTCGGAAATACCAACACCAACAACAAACCCTGGGGCACACTTGAAGAGAACGGAGTGGGAAAATTTGCGGATTTTACCGAAAACGCACTCAAGGAAATAAAGGATTTGGGAGTCACACACATTTGGTACACAGGAGTGCCCCATCATGCAGTGATCAATGACTACACCCCATACGGAATTTCCAACGACGACCCCGATGTGGTAAAAGGACGGGCAGGTTCACCTTACGCTGTAAAAGATTACTATAATGTGAATCCGGATTTGGCCTTGGACCCTGCCAACAGATTGGAAGAATTCAGGGCATTGATACAAAGAACCCACGATGTGGGGATGAAGGTTATCATTGATATCGTCCCCAACCATGTGGCCCGAAATTATGAGGGATTGACCAATCCAGAGGGCGTCTCCGATTTTGGGGCAAATGATGATACATCCAAGGAATATGATGTAAACAACAATTTCTATTACATCCCTGGCAAGGCATTCCGTGTTCCCGAATGGCAGGATGGATATCTTCCATTGGGTGGAGAGCAGCACAGGCTATCCAACGGAAAATTTGAGGAGAATCCGGCCAAATGGACTGGAAACGGTTCTCGATTGGCACAGCCCCATTTTAATGATTGGTATGAGACCGTTAAAGTGAACTATGGCATCCGGCCCGATGGGACCAAGGACTTTGAGGAATTGCCCAACGGATTTGATACCAAAGATCATAGGGCCCATTTCGAGTTTTGGCAGGATAAGGCCCTGCCCGATTCTTGGAAAAAGTTTCGGGATATCACATTGTACTGGCTCGATTTTGGTGTGGATGGGTTTCGGTTTGACATGGCCGAAATGGTCCCCGTTGAATTCTGGAGCTACCTCAATTCCAATATCAAAATGAAGAATCCCAATGCTTTTCTTCTGGCTGAAGTATACAACCCAAGCCTGTACCGCGATTACATCCGGAAGGGCAAAATGGACTACCTATATGATAAAGTGGAGCTCTATGACAGCATCAAACATATCATGAAAGGGTACGGGTGGACCGATCATATTCCTGTGGTCCAAAAGGGCATGGCGGATATAGAGCACCACATGCTCCATTTTTTGGAAAACCATGATGAACAAAGGATAGCTAGTCCAGATTTTGCCGGGAACGCCGAACTTGCCAAGCCGGCAATGGTAGTTTCCTCAACATTGAGCACCTCGCCCACTATGATCTATTTTGGACAGGAAGTCGGGGAGCCGGGTGCTGAGGATGCCGGTTTTGGAAAACCGACAAGGACATCCATTTTTGATTATATAGGAGTGCCGCACCACCAACGTTGGATGAACGACAAAAAATTCGATGGAGGCCAACTGCATGAAAATGAAAAAGAACTGAGGGATTTCTATAAAAGACTCCTCAATTTTACCATAACGAGCAATGCCTTAATGGGCGATTATCAAGAGATCCATTTTTACAACAAAGAACACACCGCTGGCTATGACCATAGATTGCTGTCCTACGTACGATGGTCCAGTGATGAAAAACTCATCATTGTGTCCAATTTTGATGGTGAAAGGAGCTATGATATCGATTTGAAGATTCCAAAGGACATAATTGACAAGTGGGGCTTGGCCAACGGAAGCCATCAGGTAATTGATGCACTTTATGGCCAAATAAAAAGAACACTTTCTACAAATGATGTTGGCGGTAGCTTTCCCATAGAGCTCGGGCCGTTGGAATCGAGGATTTTCACCGTTGTTGAATAAAAAAGGCGGATTGTTTCCAATCCGCCCAAGTAAGGCTGGTCAGTTGTTTAGCTAATCTTTTTTGGCAGCGGTTTTCTGGTAGATCACAGCGATAATGGCACCTATTATTCCATAGAATATTATGTCAATAATGGCCTCCACAACATGGCCTGTCAAGTCCATCCACTCGGCTGTGGCGTACCAGATAAGTCCCATTCCAACACCTACAAAGACCCCAATCCATGCACCGAACTGGAATCCTTCACTAACAGAATGATGGCCACGGGCCCATTTACTGTACAGCGTGCTCAAAACAAAAGCGCCCACAAGATTGCCAAGGGCAATCAATCCCAAGTTGGGAACTTCTTTCATGGTGTTCACAATGGTATGCTCCGCAAAGAAATCAACAGTGGCAATACCCCAAATCAGGTATCCCAAAAAGAACATGACAATGGCACCCACCAAAGTGGCAAGTAAATTAGATTTTGAAAACATGCTTAATTGATTTATTGGTTATTGATGTGATAAATGTATTAAATAAAATGTAAGGATTTAATAAAAAATTAAGATAAAAATTAGTAAAATAACTTTTATCGTTACAATTTAGAACACTTTTTTCATTCATTTTGATTCATTTTCAAATCGTATTTTAGGGGTCAAAATTGAGAAACTTATGAAAAGAAATGTACTATGTGCATTGGCACTTATTTTTTTGTTCAATAACTGTAGTATGATGGAATCCAAACCACTGGTCATTGGTCATAGGGGTGCCATGGGGCACGAAACCGAAAACACGTTGGCATCTGTTCAAAAGGCCATGGATTTGGGAGTGGACATGATCGAGATTGATGTTTTTAGAATTGAAAGTGGGGAAATTGTAGTATTCCATGATGAGCGTGTGGAACGTCTCTCCAATGGTGGAGGAAGGGTGGAAGAATACAATATTGTGGACCTGCATCAGCTCATTTTGGACGGCGGCCACAAGATACCCATGCTACAGGATGTTCTCAAGCTTGTAAAAAATCAAGTGGCGTTGAATATTGAGTTAAAAGGCGCCAACACTGCGGATCGTGTAAACTTTATTTTGGATTATTATGTCCGGGAAAAGGGTTGGACCTGGGAGAATATCCTTATTTCAAGCTTCAATTGGGACGAGCTCCGTGAAATGAGAAGGCTTAACGATACAATAAATATCGCCGTGCTGACCGAAGATGACCCTCTGAAGGCAATTTCGGTGGCAAAAGAATTAAAGGCCGTGGCCATCAATCCAGACCATAAGACCCTTACGGAAGAAAACGTGGCCCAAATCCACGGTGATGGATTTAAGATATACACATGGACGGTCAATGAACCGGACGCGATTGGGAAAATGAAGAATTTTGGGGTGGATGGCATTATCAGCGATTACCCGGAACGGGTGCATTAATGTATGATGTAATTATTGTTGGGGGAGGTGCAGCCGGATTCTATGCCGCGATCCAAGTTGGAGAGCAGAACCCGAACCTAAAGATTGCCATTCTGGAAAGGGGTAAAACCGTCCTGGCCAAAGTAAAGGTATCGGGGGGTGGAAGATGCAATGTGACCCACGGGGAATTTTCACCAAAAGAATTGGCCATCAATTATCCAAGGGGAGAAAGGGAATTGTTGGGTCCCTTTCACCAGCATGCCCCCTTAGATGTCATGTCATTTTTTGAAGAACGGGGCGTGCCCTTAAAAATTGAGGAAGACGGCCGTGTGTTCCCAAAAAGCAATTCCTCCCAAACCATAATAGATTGTTTTGAGGGAGAAGCCAATAAATTGGGTGTGAAGATTTTGCGAAATACTTCAGTGGTCCGACTCGAAAAAGATGGGAATCTTTGGTCAATTGAAACAAGAAATGCGACATACAAGGCCAAGAAGCTGATGTTGGCAACGGGCAGTAACCCCAAAATTTGGGAACTGTTAAAAGATATGGGCCATACCATCATCCCACCCGTACCGTCCCTCTTCACTTTCAATATTGATGATGACCGGATAAGGGACATACAAGGGGTCAGCACAAATGCTACGGTAGAGGTTGTCCCAAAGATGGAATCCATCAAAGGAGCATTGCACTTGAAAAGCCTTTCCAAAGAGATACCAAAACTAAAGGCAGAGGGACCGGTTTTGATAACCCACTGGGGATTGAGTGGCCCGGCCATTTTGCGGCTTTCGGCCTGGGGAGCATCAATTTTGAATACGTATAATTACACCTTTCAAATCAAAATCAACTGGACACCCGATTACACTGGTAGCTCCATGGAGGGCTATCTTAGGGAAATCAAAAAGATTGAGGCCAAGAAAACCATTAGTCGCACACAGGCGTTGAATCTTCCCAGAAAGCTTTGGATAAAATTGGTACGGGCCACAGGGATTGATGATTCGCTGAAATGGGCTGATATCACCAGGGAGCAATTACAAGGTTTGGCCGAACAGCTTACGGCGTCAACATTTAGGGTCGATGGCAAAAGCACTTTCAAGGAAGAATTTGTCACGGCAGGAGGTGTCGACCTGAAGGAAATCAATTTTAAGACTTTTGAGAGTAAACTGCACCCCAATCTTTATTTTGCTGGGGAAATCATCAACGTGGATGCCATTACCGGCGGATTCAACTTTCAAAATGCCTGGACAGGGGCCTATATCGCGGCTAGGGCCATGGCATCGGACAAGGCTTAACTTAGCGCCATTGCAAGTCCTGCGGCAAGGATTCCTCCCAAAATGGGTCCAACCACTGGAATCCAGGAATATTCCCATCCGTTGGAACCTTTATCTTTTAGCGGCAATAGGGCATGCACGATGCGTGGCCCCAAGTCCCGTGCGGGATTAATGGCATAACCGGTGGTTCCACCGAGAGATAATCCAATTCCCCAGACCAACAGGGCAACCGGAAGTGCCCCGAGTGAGCCAAGTCCTATTATTGTGTCATCTGAAGACATTACGGCATCCGTAAAGTAAAGCACTGTGAAAACCAGCACGAAAGTGCCCACCGCCTCCATCAATAAATTTAGGCCCACATTCTGAATTGCTGGAGCCGTGCAGAACACACCCCTTTTGGTATTTCCATCCGAAGTGGCATCAAAATGAGCCTTGTGGGTAAGCCAAACCATAAAGGCAGCCAACATGGCCCCGATAAATTGCGCTGCAATGTATATGGGAACATCTTTCCAGGGGAATTCACCGGCAAATGCCAACCCAATGGTCACTGCCGGATTTATATGCGCTCCACTGTAAGGTCCGGCGACCACAACACCGGTATAAACCGCAAATGCCCATCCCGTGGTGATTACTATCCAGCCAGAACCACTTCCGTAGGTTTTTTGGAGTGATACATTGGCATTTACGCCGCACCCCAAAAGTATCAGAAGGAAGGTGCCAACAATTTCAGAAACAAATGGACTCATGGTACGTTTATCAAGATTTATGGATTAAAGAAAAGACCAAAATCATATGCGGTCAACTATTAACTATTTTTTGTCCAATGTTCCAGCGCGTAAATGGCCCGATACCACCCCTTTATACCGTCTTCAATGGGTTTCCGTTCGGTGGTTGGGTTGAAATGCACATCGGTTTGCCAAATATCCTGGATTTCTTCTGGGCTTTTCCAATAACCCACGGCCAATCCAGCCAAATAAGCAGCACCCATCACCGTGGTCTCAACAATTTTGGGTCGTACGGTAATCGTGTTCAAAACATCGGCTTGGAATTGCATCAAAAGGTCGTTGACCGTAGCACCGCCATCCACGCGAAGTTCTTTAATGGAAATCCCCGAATCGGCTTCCATGGCTTTCAAAATATCCATGGTCTGATAAGCGATGGATTCCAAAGCGGCACGGGCGATATGGGCATCGGTGCTCCCTCGGGTCAATCCAAAAATGGTGCCCTGTGCCCGCTGGTTCCAATGGGGCGCACCCAAGCCCGCAAATGCCGGAACAAAATAGACACCTTCGGAACTTTCCACGGAACTCGCCAATTTTTCCACTTCCGATGAGGTTTTGATGATTTTTAAACTATCACGAAGCCATTGGACCACCGCCCCAGCGATAAAAATACTTCCTTCCAGGGCATAATGGGTTTTTCCGTTGATTTTCCAAGCAACTGTGGTCAATAGGTTATTTTTTGATACAATGGGTTTTTCACCAATGTTCATAAGCATGAAGCAGCCCGTACCATAGGTGTTTTTGACCATACCCTGTTTCGTGCACATTTGACCAAACAACGCAGCCTGCTGGTCCCCGGCAATCCCTGCAATGGGTATTTTGGAAGCAAAGAAATTCGGACTGGTATAGCCATACACTTCGCTGGATTGTTTTACTTCTGGAAGCATGCTTTTTGGCACCGTCAACAACTCGAGGAGTTCATCATCCCAAGCCATGCTGTTTATATTAAAGAGGAGGGAACGTGAGGCATTGGTCACATCGGTAATGTGCAGCCTGCCCTCGGTCATTTTCCAAATGAGCCAGGTATCGATGGTGCCCAGGGCCAAGTCACCAGCTTCCGCTTTCTTTCGGGCACCGTCCACGTTGTCCAAAATCCACTTTACCTTGGTCCCTGAAAAATAGGCATCGATCACCAATCCCGTTTTTGTACGGATCATGTCCGACTTTCCTTCGCTTTTTAATTGGTCACAGTAGTCGGCGGTTCGTTTGTCTTGCCACACAATGGCATTGTAAACGGGTTCCCCTGTATTTTTGTCCCAAACCACCACGGTCTCGCGCTGGTTGGTGATGCCAATAGCGGCCAATTGCTCGGCCTTTAGTCCTTTTTTACTGACAGCCTCTGCGGCCATCCCAGCCTGCGTGGCCCAAATCTCGTTGGGATCGTGCTCCACCCATCCCGGTTTGGGGAAGATTTGGGTAAATTCTTTTTGTGCGACGGAGATTATGGTTCCTTTCTTATCAAAAACTACAGCTCTGGAACTGGTGGTGCCTTGGTCCAAGGCGAGGATGTACTCACTCATTTTAATTATATTAATTGCGCTTGAATTTAATAAAATATATTCGGGAATCCTTTTTTAAATGATGAGTATGAACACCTATGTAGCACTATTGCGGGGAATCAATGTAAGTGGACAGAAGAAAATTAGAATGGAAGATTTGAGGGCGACCCTCGAAAATGTTGGCCTGCACCGGGTGAAGACCTACATTCAAAGTGGGAATATTGTGTTTGACAGCATGGAAGCCGAAATCAAAACATTGGAAGCCACAATTTATCAAGCCATCCTGACCGATTTTGGTTTTGAGGTGCCCAATTTGGTGCTGACAGGAAATGCCATCCACCATATTTTGGAATCCAGTCCTTTCAAAGAAGAGACCAACGAAAAAGGCCTTTATTTTGTTTTATTGAAAGAAGTGCCCAATAATGCATTGGTATCCGAATTCAACAAACTCAAATTTGACAATGAGGATTTTCATGTGGCAGCCAACTGTGTGTATCTGAATTGCAGAACAGGGTATGGCAAAGCCAAGCTGAACAACAACCTTATCGAAAGAAAATTAAAGGTAGAGGCCACCACCCGAAATTTGAGAACCATGCAAAAGCTTTTGGAACTGACACAGGAGGTCAGGGATTGAGCTCCCAAATTTTGTAGTTCAGCAATGTGGCAAAACATACCCAGGCCAAATAGGGCAGCATTAAATAGGCGGCCGGTTTGCTCACTACCTTGAACCATCTAATGGTCAACATGATCATCGAAAGCAGGCCCAGGATCACGATCAATGCCCAAAAGGGACTTTTTAATCCAAAAAAGACAATGCTCCAAAGGGCGTTCAATAATAATTGAATGCCAAAATGGTAGAGCGCGGTCTTTACCCAAATGTGATGGAATCCTTTGGACCATACAATGCCGGCAGCGACACCCATCAAGATGTACAACAAGGTCCATACCGGGGCGAAAATCTCGTTGGGCGGGTTAAAGGTTGGCTTTTTTAAGGTCACATACCATTCGTTTACAGAGCTTTGAGTGGCAAAACTTGATAGAAAACCTACCAGAATGCAAATGGCGACACAGATGGCAATGTAAAGGATTCTTTTTTTCATGGTTGGTGCAACTCCGTCTAAAATAAGAATTTATTTATTTCCACTTCCAAAGAAGCAACTTACATGGGCTATATTTGCCAAAACCCATAACGAATGACGGAGAAAGACTTTCTGCCAAAAGCATATACAGCATTGCCAGCAGAAGGAAAAGTGACCTGGAAGGCGCCCAGCAACATAGCATTGGTAAAATATTGGGGAAAGCACCCAAACCAAATTCCCGCCAATCCATCCATAAGTTTCACTTTGGACGCCTGCGCTACGACCACTTCGGTCTCCTTTAAAAAGAACAGCTCAAAAGCCTCCCAATTTTCATTCGATCTCTATTTTGAAGGCAAGTCCAAACCAGATTTTAAGCCCAAGGTGAACACGTTTCTAGAACGTATCGAGCCCTATATGCCTTTCCTAAAGGAATACCAGTTCACTATAGAAACCTCCAATTCGTTCCCACATAGCAGTGGTATAGCCTCCTCCGCTAGCGGAATGGCTGCTTTGGCCCTCTGTCTTATGGATATGGAAAGACAGATGCGCTCCGATATGTCACAAGCCGAATTTAATCAAAAGGCCTCCTTTTTGGCCCGCTTGGGCTCCGGAAGTGCTTGTAGGAGCATTGAGGGGGATTTGATTGCTTGGGGAAGGCATGCTGGGATACCTAAAAGCTCAGATCTTTATGGGATCAAGTATCCTTTTGAAGTCAACCCCGTTTTTAAGAAGTACCACGACATCATCCTGCTGGTGCACAAGGGTCAGAAACAGGTGAGCAGCACAATGGGCCATAATTTGATGAAAGGACATCCCTTTGCCAAAGAACGGTTTCAACAGGCGCATCAAAATCTGGACAGACTGAGGCCGATTTTGGCCCAGGGAGCCCTCGATGACTTTATCGAGGTGGTTGAAAGTGAAGCATTGACCCTGCATGCCATGATGATGACCAGCGCACCATATTTTATTCTGATGAAGCCGGACACTTTGGAGATCATCAACAAAATTTGGGACTTTAGAAGCCGAGCCAAGACCCCTGTTTGCTTTACCCTTGATGCTGGGGCAAATGTGCATGTGCTGTACCCCGAGTCCACAAGGCAAAAAGTAATACAATTTATTCAGGATGAATTGGTTGCACATTGTGAAAACGGGCAGTACATTTGCGACCGAATTGGAATGGGAGCCAAGAAAATAACACCTAAAAGGGAGTAGGCAAACGGTTTTTTTGCGTTATTTGTTCCGGGCAATGTGAGCCCATTTAATTTTGTTTATCGGTAATATTTAAAGAGTTAAACAGAATAATTTGTATTTTAGTCCCATTATATGAAAGGACCACTGTTTTATTCCAAAATTTTGTTGTTTGGTGAGTATGGCATCATCAAGGATTCAAAAGGACTTTCCATTCCCTACAATTTTTTTAAGGGTGCATTGAAGACGGAAAAGGACCTTTCCGAAACCGCAAAAAAATCAAATCAATCCTTAGGTAGGTTTGCCGCCTATTTGGCCAAGCTCCAAAAGGATGAACCCAAGTTGGTTTCCTTTGATCTGGAATCACTTCAAAAAGATATTGATCAAGGCATGTATTTTGACAGTTCCATTCCCCAGGGATACGGAATTGGAAGCAGTGGTGCGTTGGTAGCGGCCATTTATGACAAGTATGCCAATGACAAAATTACGGTGCTGGAAAACCTCACCAGGGACAAATTGCTGAGATTGAAGAAGATTTTTGGCAAGATGGAATCCTTTTTCCATGGAAAATCCTCGGGATTGGACCCACTGAACAGTTATTTGAGCCTTCCCATTCTGATCAACTCCAAGGACAATATCGAATCCACCAGCATTCCCTCGCAAAATGCCGAAGGAAAGGGAGCCGTATTTTTATTGGACAGCGGTATTACGGGTGAAACTGCACCCATGGTGCAGATTTTTATGGAAAAGATGAAGCAGGAAGGTTTCCGGAACGTAATCAAGAATGAGTTCATCAAACATACCGATGCCTGTGTAGAGGATTTCTTGAGCGGCAATGTAAAATCCCTTTTTGGAAATCTGAAACAGCTTTCGCATGTGGTCTTGGACCATTTCAAACCCATGATTCCCTCCAAGTTCCACGCGCTTTGGCAACAGGGCATAGAGACCAACGATTACTACCTAAAACTTTGCGGCTCCGGCGGCGGCGGCTATATTTTGGGCTTTACCCAGGATATGGAAAGAGCCAAGAAAGCACTGGAAGGCCACAAGTTGGAGGTGGTGTACAACTTCTAAGAACATCCCATGCTTAGCAGAAAAAACAAACTCTTGCTTTTTAAGCTATTGAGTCTGTTTTCAGTGGTTCGGGGCTACAATATTTTGGTGATTACCTTGGCCCAGTACCTGGCTTCCATCTACATTTTATCGCCTGATCTACCCCTTCGAGAGGTCATCCTTGACCTTAATCTCTTCTTGATAGTCACTGCTTCGGCCCTCACCATTGCCAGCGGGTATATCATCAACAATTTTTACGACGCCGAAAAGGATTTGATCAACAAGCCCACGAAAAGCATGTTGGACCGACTGGTGAGCCAGCGGTTTAAGCTCACCACCTATTTCATTCTCAATTTTTTGGCCGTTTTTGCCGCGAGCTACATATCCTTTAGGGCGGTTTTGTTCTTCTCGGCCTACATTTTTGGCATTTGGATCTATTCACATAAGCTTAAAAGAATTCCATTGGTGGGGAACTTGGTTTCATCCACCTTGGCCATTGCCCCCTTCTTTGTGGTTTTTGTGTACTACCAAAATTTTGAGACGGTGATTTTTGTCCATGCCCTGTTCCTGTTCCTATTGATTTTGGCCAGGGAAATGATCAAGGATTTGGAAAATATGGCCGGGGACATAGCCCAGAACTATCGCACGATTCCAATTATCTTGGGTCCCAAGGCCTCCAAGTCTATAATAACCCTGCTTATTTTACTTACTTGGATACCCGCCTTGCTGTTGATTGAAATCTTTGATGTTGGCTACATGCACCTTTATTTTATAGCTTGTATCGTTTTGTTGGTACTGTTTCTGATTTTGCTATGGAAATCAAGCGGCAAAAAGCACTACGTTTGGCTGCACAACATCCTTAAATTCATTATTGTTTTTGGGGTGTTCAGTATTTTGCTCATCGATGTTGACCTTGTATTAAACAGGATTCTGTAATGGAAAATCTTCTAAAAGTGGGCATGGCCCAGATAGCACCGGTATGGTTGGATAAATCGGCCACCTTGAATAAAATTTACGAAACCATTGGGTCGGCAGCCAAGGAAAATACCGAGCTTTTGGTGTTCGGAGAAGCTTTCTTGCCTGGCTATCCCTTTTGGCTGGCCTATACCGATGGCGCTGCCTGGGATTTAAAGGTGAACAAGGAACTACATGCGCATTATGCCCGAAATTCCATCCAGATTGAGGCAGGTGACTTGGATGAAATCTGTGCGCTGGCCAAGAAAAATAGTATGGCCATCTATTTGGGGATGATGGAAAGGGCCAGAGATCGTGGGGGACATAGCTTGTATTGTTCGTTGGTCTACATCAATCGAGAAGGGGAGATAAAATCGGTCCACAGAAAGTTGCAACCCACCTATGATGAACGGTTGACCTGGGCACCCGGTGACGGCCATGGGTTACGGGTGCACCCTTTGAAACAGTTTACCGTGGGCGGACTCAATTGCTGGGAAAACTGGATGCCGCTTCCCAGGACGGCGTTATATGGCCAGGGCGAAAACTTGCATGTCGCCGTTTGGCCCGGCGGGGTGCACAACACCAAGGACATCACGCGGTTCATTGCCCGCGAATCCCGAAGCTTTGTTATTTCGGTATCTTCACTGATGCGCACCTCGGATTTTCCAAAAGACACCCCATACTTGGACAAAATCTTGGCAAAAGCGCCCAAAGTCCTGGCAAATGGTGGAAGCTGCATTGCTGGACCCGATGGGGAATGGCTAGTGGAACCCATCGCCGACAACGAGGGAATCTTTTACCACACTTTGGATTTTAACCGGGTATACGAAGAACGCCAAAACTTTGACCCTGTGGGGCATTATTCCCGACCAGATGTCACTAAGTTAATGGTGAACAGGGAGCGGCAGTCTACAGTCGGGTTTGAGGAATGAAAAGCTGAATTGAATTTTTGTAAAGGCACTTATCGTTTGCTAAAAATCATTTTAATGACCATTTAGCATCCGATAAGTGAAGTTAACCTCTTTTTAGTTAAGGAGCGGACCCAGATTTATAAATTCACCCATTGAACCGATTGATTGGACATTATTCTCATCTTTAAGCAAACAATCCAAGCGTTTAATTACATTTGCAAAAAATTAAAGACTGATGGCGAAATCAGACAGTAATCGCGGCAAAAGACCTGGCCATGGTTCAAAAAAGGGCAATTTCCAAAAGCCCTACAAAAGACAGGTTACTTCAAGTATAAAACCAAAAGCAGCTCCCAAAAAAAGCAATCCAGATGAGATTCGATTGAATCGATATATCTCCAATGCGGGTATCTGTTCCCGAAGGGAAGCGGACACCTATATAGCCGCTGGCAACGTGACCGTCAACGGCAAGGTGATTACCGAAATGGGACACAAGGTAAAACGTTCCGACGATGTCCGTTTTGACGGGCGCAAGCTCAATCCAGAGAAAAAGGAATACATTCTATTGAACAAACCCAAAAATTTTATCACCACCACCAGCGACGAAAAGGGCAGGCGCACGGTCATGGAACTCGTGTCCAGTGCCTCAAAGGCGCGCCTGTTGCCCGTGGGCCGTTTGGACCGGAACACTACCGGGCTTTTGCTCTTTACCAATGATGGCGATTTGACCAAAAAATTGACCCACCCCACCCATGGGGTACGCAAATTGTACCATGTGCATCTGGATAAAAGCCTTAACATGAGCGATTTGCAAGCAATAGCGGAAGGTATTGAGTTGGAGGATGGTCCCATTGAGGTGGACAGTATCAGCTATATCCAAGGAGCGCCAAAACGGGAAATAGGAATCCAAATCCATAGCGGACGCAACCGCATTGTCCGCCGAATTTTTGAACATTTGGGTTACGAAGTCGTCAAACTGGACCGTGTCATCTTTGCAGGACTTACGAAAAAGGATTTACCACGCGGACATTGGCGCCATTTGACTGAACAGGAGGTCATCAATTTGAAAATGATAAAGTGATTAGGTTCTTTTGACTAAAAACCTTCCAGGCCATCTTGTCCTTCTTGCCAAAAGGAAGTACGGTACCAGCAATTTTCAAAATAGAGGCCTATAATGCTGTTTGGTTGATGGCTTACTCCATCTTCCTCCATTGCAAAGGCATCCTCAATCCGGTTCTGGTACATTAAAACCTCATGCTGTCCATCGTTGTTGAAGTCCACTCCCAAGGTCAGCATCGTTTCTGAATATTCTTCGTTGCCATGAACCATTTTGTTGCTGTTTATTTTCACTTTTTCTAAATCAATTTGGTCAAGAAAATGGGAAGTTACCAGTAAAATTAAGGTGTTCGATTCCAATATATTTTCCTGCTTATAGACAATCGGCACACTTATATGGTCAATAATATCCAATTCTCCATACGGATAATACGTTGCGTAGCGCATTCCCTGAAGTGATTTCAAAGTAATGCGCTCCAAACGGTTCTTTCTTATGGTCAGTGCATGCAAGGGCTTATCGAATGTTATGGTCTGGATTTGCTTTCCAAAACGATTTTCCCAATGTGGCGGATTTGATATGGAAGGACTTTCTGACAGAATCTTATTGCCATCCATTTCAAGAAGGTATTCCAGTTCTTTCCGGGTGATGACCATTTGGTCTCCATCGACCACGGATTTTGGGAGGATATGTTCCCAAAGCCCACCGGAGAGGCACGACTTGGATTTCATTTCAAAGGGCCAGCCCTGGTTTTCGTTTCCTAACAGACTCCCGTACTTTTCAATGGGATCCAAGTGCAAACGATTTTCGAAAGTCTGCTGCTGTGAAAAGCAGAGGTTGCAAAAACATAGAAGGGACACACGGACCACGTAGCTTTTCAATCCAAAAATTCGGCACATATGAAACGTTTATATGAAATAAACTTCTGAATCTTTTGCTTGTCTGCGGTATCCAAATTGATGGATTTAGCCTATGAATTGACGGATCCGAAGCAAATATTGGAAAAAGCAATGAGTTCATCCAGAAAGTAGTACCGGGTTTTTAACTTATCCTGGAAGGTCCAATCAAGGCGATGTGCACTATGATTATTGTAGCTTTTGAAAAACTTCCCTAAACAAGTTTTGGTATTCTGTTAGATGATAGCATTTGGCCCATATTGGGGCCCCTACGATTCTCCAAGCGTCATGATCCTTGTCCAAAACTGCAATTTTCAACTGTTCCATGGCCTCGGATAGTTTTCCTTGCAATAGATAATTCGTCGCCAATCCAACATAGGACCAAGAATAATCAGGACTGTCTTCGATCAGTTGGAAGAACAGTTGTTCAGCCTCTTCAAATCTTCCCGAGTGGGCATAGGCCAATCCTAGATTGCTGCGGGCCGGAAGCCAGTTTTCTTTTATGGATAGCGCCTTTTTGAAGAGTCCAACGGCATTTTCAAAATCTTTTGTGACATCAAGCGCATAGCAACCTTTAAGGTTATAGGAGAATAGGTTGTCTTTTTTGATTTTTTTGTCCCATTCCCGGAATTTTTCAAAATCTCCCATGTTATAGTAAAACAATGCAATTTCTGAAGTGACAACATTATTTTGAGGGATAAGCGGTTGTATTTTTTTGGCTCGTGCTAGGGCATGATCAAACTCCCAATTGAAAACCCCGTTGGCCAATAAACTCTTTTTTTGCTTCAGAAACTCTTGATATGTGTACGCCTCCAATGTGGAATAAAGGGTGTCGTAAAAACGTGCAACGCAATCTTTCATTAGATGGTTCACCCTTGAAATAGGAAGGGTCTTCTTTAGGAGTCCTTCCATTTGCAAAACCACTGAACTTTGATTTTTTTCCTTGGCCGCGATAAGTCCCTCCAACAGGATCAGGGTATCATTGGTATAGCTAACGTCAGCGGTATTTTTTAAATTTTCCAAGGCAAACCTGGCCTCTGTGAAATTATTTCTGTTGATATAATAATACACGGTTTTGCTGGAAACCTTTTCCAAACGCAAATCCAACCAGTTTTCAATGAAAGAGAGAAAATCAGTGGATACAGGCCCCATGCCACCATTTCTGCAATGCCAAACCTCCCCTGTGTGTTCACCATTCAAAATAAGATGAAAATCCAGTCCACAGCCAGATGTGCCAAGAAACAGGGTCCCGTCCGTTTCCTTACTTCCAAGCGGAAGGTCGTAGATGTAATTGTCCATTGGATCGTCTTCTTCCAACATTTCAGCGGAGATCAGATCATTTCTGCACTGGGCAAGAAAGTCTTCATAAGTGGGCAGATCTTCATCCAAAAAATCCTCGGGTTCCCAGTCCCTGTAATAATGTTCTTTGGTGCCACATCTTAGCCATAACCTGTGTAAAGGGAATTTTTTACCAATCCGGTTAACCCCCGATGTTTGGATGCTTTTATTCAGATGGAGCAGGGGATAGGAAGATGGCCCCAAGCCCCCATTACCTATTTCACTCAAGAAAATCTTGTACTCAATGGGTAAATGGATGTGGTAATAGTTTTCAGTAAGCTCAATTTCTGAAATGGAAATCGGGTGCGGGTCCCAGTCATATTTGTATGCTTCGGTGCTATTGTATTTTAGCGTTCCATAAACAAATCTGAACTTTTGTAGTTTTTCTTTTATTTTTTGGATTCGATTTTTGTGCATGGCAATGGTTGGCCCAAAAGTTATTAAGCCGAACCGAAAGTCTTATAAATTCCCTATTTAGGAGAAGCTTATTTGATGAATAAGGTTTTTGGGTTGACAATTGGCCGCTCAACCATTAACAATAAATGGGTATTATTGGGCAACAGCTTTAGCCATTTTTGCCTCAATCTCCTCCAAACACAAGTTCCCCAAACTACCCTCGTGGGTGTGGGCAATGTCCTTTTTTGGGTTCATAATTACCAATTTTATGTTCTCATGACAAGGGATCGATGATATATTGCCCCCCTGTTTTTAATCTACCTTGATGGATGCAATAAAACTGGTATTAAGCTTACATCTTTTTTTATTAAGAGCATTGCCCTTATTTGTTTATGAAGGTCTTCCAAGAGTCACAATTGGCGGCCCTAATATCAAAACCCCAAAACTCTATGGTTTCATAATCCAAAGCTCCTTCAGGAATGCTTTCGAAAATATATAATTCGTTTCTGCCGGTCGAGTACTTTTCCGAAAAGCAAATGTCTATACCTTTTTTGGCCAGAACATTGAGCACTTTACTTTTTAAATCATCCAAATAGTCTGTGCTAACATTTTTCAAAAACACTTGACCTTGCTCAAAACCATATCGAAATTGGACATCTTCCAACGGATATTTCAATATTGTGATTGGATCGAAAAATTGCTGAATATCCAATCGAATGATAAAACCATTGCTAAAGGCCAACCATTCCAATAGCATCGATTTCTTATCCTCAAATTCATTGTCATTGTTTGTCCACCATTCCCAATTTATATATCCAACTATCTCGTACAAATAAGGACAACGATTTTTATGTGTAAACCAGGTGTCATTTTTGAATTTCTCCCTAACCTCATTTAACTTAAGGTATTGAAATCGACCAAGCATATGAAAATTGTCCAACCAAAAAGAGAACTCCTTATTGAAAGCATAGATCCAATCATCCGCTTTGTTTTGTGGCAATCTAATCGGCATTAAGAATCTATAGGACAAATGATTCATTATTTGAAGATAGAACGACATTAACACAAAGGTTCGTTCAATCGTTTTGATAAATAATTAGGTGTAATATGTGAAAATCTAATTTTTAACAGTGGTTAAATTGACGTAGTGCCGATATGGGTTGATAATTTCAACATAATCTGGAAAAGAAGCCGCACTATGAACCATATTGCCGCTCCATTTTGGCCCCAATCTCCTCCAAACATAAGTTTCCTAAACTACCCTCGTGGGTGTGGTCAATGTCCTTTTTGGGTTTGAAGTTTCCATTTTCAATGGCCTTGCCCATGGTCTTATAGGCATCTCTAAAGGGCATCCCATGCTTCACCATTTCATTAAGGGTGTCCACACTAAAAAGATAATCGTATTTGGGGTCATCCAAGATGGTTGTGTTCACTTTGATTTCTTTTAAACTAAAAGCCATTAGCTCCAAACAAGCTTTCATATCCTGAATGACGGGTACAATGACTTCCTTGACCAACTGTAAATCCCTGTGGTAACCGCTAGGGAGGTTGTTGGTAATTAAGGTGAGTTGGTTCGGAACGGACTGAATTTTATTGCATTTGGCCCTGATCAGCTCAAAAACATCGGGATTCTTTTTGTGTGGCATAATGCTGCTACCCGTAGTGAGCTCATTGGGGAAGGAGATGAAATCAAAATTTTGACTCATGTAAAGGCAAATGTCCATGGCTAGTTTGGAGAGAGTCCCAGCTATGCCCGAAAGTCCAAATGCCGTTGCCTTTTCCACTTTGCCCCGGCCCATTTGGGCCGCCACTACGTTAAACTTTAAGGTTTCAAAGCCCATTTCGGCGGTAGTGAAGCTACGGTCAATAGGAAATGAACTGCCGTACCCTGCCGCACTGCCCAAGGGATTTTGGTCCGCAATTTTATAAGCAGCCTGCACAAAATAGATATCGTCCACCAGACTTTCCGCATAGGCCGAAAACCACAGCCCGAAAGAAGAGGGCATGGCAATCTGAAGATGTGTATAACCCGGAAGTAAGATGCTTTTATGTTTTTCGGCCAATTTCAGCAGCAGGTCAAACAATACCTTTACCTGATCTTTGATTTCCTTTAGTTCATCTTTTAAATAGAGCTGAATGGCGACCAGCACCTGATCATTCCGGGATCTTGCGGTATGGATTTTTTTGCCAGTATCTCCCAAGGTTTCGGTCAGTAGGAATTCAATTTTGGAGTGCATGTCCTCAAAATCATCCTCAATAGTGAACTTTCCTTTTTCAATATCCTTGGAGATGCCGTCCAAGGCTTTGACCAAATCTTGGGCTTCCTTTTCTGAAATCAACCCCACTTTCCCGAGCATTTTGGCATGGGCTTTTGAGGCAATAACATCATATTTGGCCAATACCAAATCCAATTCCCGGTCATTACCTACAGTAAAATGGTCAATCTTTTTATCGGTGCTGAATCCTTTGTCCCAGAGTTTCATAATTCAATTATCAGTTAACAATAAACAATTGCCAATTGTTTATTGGTTATAGTTTATTGTAAAAATCCCTTTAGGATTTTGATGTACAAATCGATTCCCTCCTCGATCTCGTCAATATAAATAAATTCGTCCGCAGAATGCGAGCGGGTACTGTCCCCAGGGCCCAATTTCACCGATTGGCAGGTCAATGCGGCTTGGTCAGATAGGGTTGGGGAACCATAGGTTTTTCTTCCGAGGGCTACGCCACTTTTGACCAAATCGTGGTTTGGGTCTATGCTGGATGAATTCAGACGCAACGAACGGGGGGTCATTTTACAGGGTGCTACTTTTTGAAGCCTTTCAGCAATTTCCTGATTGGTGTAGCAATCGTTTACCCGCACGTCCACCACCAAGTCCACTTGGGCAGGAACCACATTGTGCTGGTTTCCCGCCTTTATTTGGGTCACGGTCATTTTTACCTCTCCGAGGGCATCGGAGACTTTTTCAAACCGGTATTCCTTGAACCATTGCAATACTTCAATCGCATTATATATAGCATTGTTGTCGTTGGGATGCGCCGCATGGGATGGGGTGCCCTCCACCACAGCATCAAAAACCACAAGACCTTTTTCGGCAATGGCCAGATCCATAAGGGTTGGCTCTCCCACAATGGCCACATCTATCTTTGGCAAAATGGGAAGCAGGGCGCGGATGCTTTTTTCACCAGCATCCTCTTCCTCCCCGGTAGCCGCCATTATGATATTATGGTTCAATCCCTCTTGCCCATAAAAATGCACAAACGTAGCCAATAAAGAGACCAAACAGCCACCAGCATCATTACTGCCCAATCCAAACAATTTTCCTGACTCGATATGCGGATGGAAAGGGTCCTTGCTATAGGCGCTATTGGGCTTAACCGTATCATGGTGTGAGTTTAGCAATAAGGTGGGCTTGTTTGGGTCGAAATACTTGTTGAAGGCATAAACGTTGTTGAACTGTCGCTCGGTTTTGATGCCAAAATCGTTCAAGAAGGCTTGGATGGCATCACCGGTTCCATCCTCTTCCCCGGAAAAAGAGGGGATGCTTATGAGGGTTTTCAAGAGGGAGATAGCCTTATCCTTCAATATTTCTTGATTGATTTTCATAGTGTTAAGGTCGTAAAATTTGAATTGCCTTCCCTGAGCATTGCATCGTCCCCAATACAGACTTTGGCCACACGGTTCCTGAGCGCGTAAAAACAATTGTGCATTTTGGGAAGCATGCCATCGGCAATGATGCCTTCGGCCAAAAGGGAATCGTATTTTTTGGAATCAATGGTGGGGATAACCGAATTTTCGTCATCCACATTGCTCAGCACCCCCTTTTTTTCAAAACAATAGTACAGTGTAGTTTCGAACTGGTTGGATAGTCCAATGGCAAGTTCCGCAGCGATGGTATCCGCGTTGGTGTTGAACAGCTGCCCTTTTCCATCATGGGTAAGGGCACAGAAAGTGGGTGTGAATCCGGCCTGCAACAGTTGAAAAATACCATAGGTATTTACGTTTTTCACGTCGCCCACCAAACCAAAATCCACTTCCTTGACAGGTCTTTTGTAGGCTTGGATGGCATTGCCATCAGCCCCGCTCATACCCAATGCGTTGGTCCCGAAAGCCTGTAATTGGGCCACTATATTTTTGTTGACCAATCCTCCATAGACCATGATCGCAACATCAAGACTTTTGGCATCGGTTATGCGTCGGCCATTCACAACTTTGGCTTCCACCCCCAGTTTATTTCCGATTTCTGTAGCCTTTTTTCCACCTCCATGGACCAATATTTTGTTTCCCCCCATTTTGGAGAACAAGGACAGCATATGGGATAAACGAGCAGTATCCTCTATTAGGTTACCTCCAATCTTTACTATGGACAATTTTTGCTTCATAACGATTCCAACAGTTTTTTTAGCACGATTTGGGCCGCGAAAGTCCGGTTGTTGGCCTGCTCCAGCACTAAGGATTGTGCGCTGTCCAAAACGGCATCTTCCACCACGACATTTCTTCGCACGGGCAGGCAATGCATGAATTTGGCCTGACCCAATTTCGCTTGTGTCATCATCCAGGTTGAATCTTCCAGCAACACTTTTCCGTAATTTGAATAGCTGCTCCAATTCTTGACATAAACAAAATCGGCATCTTTCAAGGCTTCATTTTGGTCATACACTATTCGACACCCGTGTGTGATTCTTGGATTGAGTTCATATCCCCTGGGGTGGGTGATGGTAAATTCTGCATCCTGCAGCTTCATCATCTCCACAAAGGAATTGGCAACGGCATGGGGCAGGGCTTTGGGATGGGGCGCCCAGGACAAAACCACCTTTGGTTTCCGTTGGGTGCTGTGCTCGGCCAGGGTAATGGCATCGGCCAGGGCCTGAAGAGGGTGTTCGGCGGCACTTTCCATGTTCACCACCGGAATAGCGGCATATTGGGCAAACCCTTTAAGAATTTTCTCGGCTTCGTCCTCGTTCCTATCTTCCAATTTTGCAAAGGCACGAACGGCAACAATGTCACAATATTGGGACACTACCTGTGCAGCTTCCTTTATGTGCTCCGAAGTACCTTGGTTCATTACCGTTCCATCGCCGAATTCCAGGGACCAACCCTCGCTCCCAAAGTTCATCACCATGACTTCCATTCCAAGGTTCATGGCGGCCTTTTGCGTACTCAACCGTGTTCGCAGACTGTTGTTGAAAAACAGAAGACAAAGGGTTTTGTTTTTGCCCAAATCCTGGAAATGGTATGGATTTTTCTTTAGGGCAAGAGCTCCTTCAACCCATTCGGGCAGGAAATCAATGTCTTTTATGGATAGATAATGCTTCATTTCAATGCTTTTGTCAAGGCTTCAAAGAAAAGGTCAATATGCTCTTTGGTAATGTTCAGGGCCGGCAAAAAACGAAGTAACTTTTTGTTCTTTGCGCTGCCTGTGAACATATAATGGTCATAGATTAGCTGCTTTCTTAGGTCGGCCACCTCAAAATCAAACTCCAGGCCCAGCATCAAGCCCTTTCCCTTTATTTTTTTGATTGATGGGATGTCAATGGCTTTGGTTCGAAAATAGTCGCCCATGTTCACTGCATTTTCCATAAGATCTTCCATTTCCAACACTTCCAGCACGGCAAGACTGGCTGCACAGGCCAAATGATTGCCACCAAAAGTGGTGCCCAAAAGGCCATAGGAAGGCTTAAACGCTTCATGGATAAGGACACCACCCACAGGGAAACCATTTCCCATTCCCTTTGCGATGGAAATGATATCGGGTTGGATGCCATGATGTTGAAATGCAAAGAATTTTCCGGTCCTTCCATAGCCCGACTGAACTTCATCGGCGATGAGGACTACGTTATTTTCTTTGCATTTTTTGGCAATGAATTGATAGAATTCCGTTGTTGGTTCATCCAATCCTCCAACGCCTTGGATAGCTTCGATGATTACGGCGCAGTAGCCACCCGATGTAATGGTTTTTTCAAACGCTTCAAAATCGTTTAACGAAAGAAAGGTAACTTTCTGTTGTCTGTTGATGGGTGCCTGGATACTCGGATTGTCCGTAGCGGCAACGGCGGCCGAGGTTCTGCCATGAAAACTGTTGTTAAATGCTATCACTTTTGACGCATCAGTATGAAAAGAAGCCATTTTGAGGGCATTTTCATTGGCTTCGGCCCCGGAGTTGCACATGAAAAGGGCGTAATCACCACATCCAGATATTTGCCCAAGTTTTTCCGCTAGCTCTTGTTGAAGTGGATTTTGGATGGAATTGCTGTAAAAGGCCATCTTATCCAGTTGATCCTTGACTCGCTTCACGTAATGCGGATGGGAATGACCAATGGAGATCACAGCATGCCCCCCGTAGAAGTCGAGATATTTTTGGCCTTTATCATCCCAAACTTCCACACCTTTTGAGGTGACTGGAGTTACATCGTAAAGTGGATATACGTCAAATAGTTTCATTGCTTAGATTTTCGTCATTTCGAACTGTGATGTACGCTGATCAATTGAGATATGTCACATGCGTTCAATATGATAATTTCATCCTTTTCTAATGGCGCTTATTTTTTCATAGGAAGTGACAATGCCCCTGATCAGGGAAGAGCTCAATCCTTGGTGTTCCATTTCGTTCAATCCTTCAATAGTGCATCCCCTGGGCGTGGTTACCCGATCTATTTCTTCTTCAGGATGGTTCCCCGATTCTATCAACAGACTTGCGGCCCCATTACAGGTGTGCATGGCCAGTTCCTGGGCTTCTTTGGCATCGAAACCCAATTGAATGGCACCTTGGGTGGTGGCCCGTATCAATCGCATCCAAAAGGCGATACCACTGGCGCAGATCACGGTGGCCGCCTGCATCTGTTCCTCGGGAATTTCCAAGGTATGCCCCATACGGTTGAAAATGGCCTTGGCTAGCTCAATGCGCTTTTTCCCTGGTTGATTGCTACAAATACAGGTCATGGATTTACCTACCGAAATGGCCGTATTGGGCATACTACGGATGATGAACTTGTCCGAGCCTATAATTTCTTCCATTTTTGAAATGCTGAAACCGGTTATGGTGCTTATCACCACATGGTTTTCTTCCAGGAGGTCCTTGGTTTCTTCCAAAATGGAACCAAAGTGGCCCGGCTGCACGGCAAAAATGAGGATATCAGAGTTTTGAACGGCTAGCCTGTTATCCGAAGTGACAGTCACATTGCCATACTTTTCAAACTCTTGGATTTCCGATGTGTTTCTTTTTGTGAGGTACATGGTGGTGGCCCCATTACTGTGCAAAATGCCCTTTGCTATGGCCAGTCCCAAGTTTCCCGCTCCTATGATTGCTATTTTCATTTTTTGTTCTTTAGTATTGAATTATCGTCTTTTGGTTTGGATCAAGTCCCATAAATTGCCATATAGGTCTTCAAATACGGCCACAGTGCCATAGTCTTCTTCTTTAGGTTCCCGAACGAATTTTATTTTTTGCTCCAACATAGCGTTGTAGTCCCTCCAAAAATTATCGGTATTTAGGAAAAGAAACACTCTGCCACCAGTTTGGTTGCCCACACTTTTAAGCTGTTCCTCATTTGATGCCCTGGCCAATAAAAGAGAACATTCTGTGCTACCTGGGGGAGCTACGATAACCCACCTCTTGTTTTCATCCAATTTTGTGTCTTCCAACAAATGGAAATTCAGCTTTTTGGTATAAAAATCAATGGCTTCGTCATAGTCCTTGACCACTAGGGCGATATGTATTATTTTCTGCTTCATGCTTAAAATACCCCAGCTTTTAATTTCAAACCCTCACCTTCATCAAAACCAAACATTAAATTCATGTTCTGGACGGCCTGCCCCGAGGCACCTTTCAATAAATTATCTATTGCCGAGGTGATCAATAGTACATCTTCATGCTTGTGCAGGTGTATGTGGCAATTGTTGGTGTTCACCACCTGTTTTAGATGTATGGGCTCATCCGAAACATGCGTAAAAAGGGCTGTTGAATAGAAATCACCGTAAATTTTCCTTGCTTCTTCCAAAGAACCCTCAAAATGGGTATAGGCCGTGGCCAGAATCCCCCTTGTAAAATTCCCCCTATTGGGCAGAAACAACAATTTGCCTATTTGATTTCCAAAGGATCCCAGACTTTCACCAATTTCACCCAAATGCTGGTGGGTAAACGGCTTGTACCAGGATACATTATTGTTTCGCCAACTGAAATGCAATGTTTCACTGGGTTTTATCCCGGCTCCCGTGCTTCCTGTGACCGCATTGACATGGATATCCTTGTCCAATAAATTTTCTTTGGCCAATGGCAATAAGGCCAACTGAATGGCAGTGGCAAAGCAACCGGGATTGGCCACCAATCTGGAGCTTTGGATTTTTTTTCGGTTGAGTTCCGGTAGGCCATACACAAATGTTTCGTTGGAAAAGGTGCTGTTCTGACTCAATCTGAAATCATTGCTAAGGTCAATGATGAGGGTATTTTCCGAGAAGAGATTTTCCTTAAGGAATTTTGAGGAGTTGCCATGTCCCAGGCAGAGGAAGACCACATCCACATCGGCATTCACTTCTCCAGAAAATACCATATCGGTGACACTTAGCAGGTCGGGGTGCGCGTTGGAGATCTTGGCACCTGCTTTGGTCGTACTGTATACAAAATCTATTTCCACATCACTGTGGTTTAGGAGTAGTCGAATCAACTCACCCCCAGTGTATCCCGAGCCTCCTATAATTCCTGCTTTAATCATTCCCTTGATTTATGTGGTTTGCAATTTTTCCTGGGTTTGCCAAAATTTTGATGAATCCCTTGGCCTCGTCCGCGGTCCAACCTTTGTTCATTTCACCATAACTTCCGAAGGAAGCGTTCATTAGGTCGTGCTTGGATGAAATCCCGTTCAGTTCAAATCGGTAAGGATGGAGTGTGACGAAAACCTCACCCGAAACATTTTTTTGGGTGTCGGTCAAAAAGGCTTCAATATTCCGCATCACTTCGTCCAAATAATTGCCCTCGTGCAGGAGCATACCATAAAAGTTGCCCAATTGCTCTTTTTGGTACTGCTGCCATTTGCTCAGTGTATGCTTTTCCAGTAAATGGTGTGCCTTGATGATGATCAAAGGGGCCGCTGCTTCAAAACCGACCCTGCCCTTTATGCCGATAATGGTATCACCCACATGAATGTCCCTTCCAATCGCATATTTTGATGCAATTTCTGAGAGTTTTTCAATATTGGCCACTGGGTTATCGGACTCCCCATCCAAGGCCACCAGTTCCCCTTTTTCAAAGGTCAATTTCAGTTCCTTCGGGATTTCTTTTTCCAATGGGCTGGGATAGGAACTTTCTGGAAGGGACAAATGGGATGTCAGCGTTTCATCGCCCCCGACGGAGGTGCCCCATAATCCGCGATTGATGGAATATTTGGCCTTTTGCCAGGAATAGTCCACCCCATTTTTTTGAAGATATTCAATTTCAGCCTCTCTGGCCAGCTTGTTGTCCCGTATGGGGGTGATGATCTCAATTTCCGGTGCCAGAATTTGAAAAATCATATCGAATCTAACCTGATCGTTGCCCGCGCCCGTGCTGCCATGGGCAATATATTTTGCGCCTATTTTTTTGGCATGGTTGACAATTTCAATGGCTTGGACAATGCGCTCCGCACTTACCGAAAGGGGATAGGTGTTGTTCCGCAGTACATTGCCAAAGATGAGGTACTTGACCACTTTTTCATAGAAATTGGACACAGCATCTATGGAAGTATAGGAGGATGCACCCAACGCCAGGGCCTTTTGTTCAATTTCCCCAATTTCGGCCTTGCTGAACCCACCGGTGTTCACACTCACCGCATGCACTTCATACCCCTTTTCCTGGGAAAGATATTTGGCGCAGTACGATGTGTCCAACCCTCCGCTATATGCCAGTACTAGTTTTTTCATTTTGTTTTCTTTTTTAGAAACAGGTTTTCTTTCATTTTTTTCAAGCGTTGAAAGGCCTTTCCATTGATTTTACGGGGATCGGGTTTTTTGGCATGGGGGTCGTACAACATGCCGGTGCAAAGGCACATTTTCCGTTCAGTACGGGTCAAAATGTCGAAATTCTTACAGGTTTGGCAGCCTTTCCAGAATTCGGGATCATCGGTCAACTCGGAAAAGGTGACCGGTTTGTAGCCCAGTTCGTAGTTCATCTTCATTACGGCCAAGCCGGTGGTGATCCCAAAGATTTTTGCGTCTGGAAATTTCTTTCTCGACAGTTCAAAAACAGCTTTCTTTATCTTTTTGGCAAGTCCCTGGTTTCTGTAATCAGGATGGACTATGAGGCCTGAATTGGCCACAAAATTTTTGTCTCCCCATACTTCGATATAACAAAACCCGGCAAACTTTTCGCCATCCAATGCAATGACAGCATTTCCGTTCTGTAACCGTTTTATGATGTATTCCGGAGTTCGGCGCGCGATTCCCGTGCCACGTACCTTGGCCGACTCGGTAATGGTGTCGCTGATGATCTGGGCGTACTTAAAATGTGATTCGTTGGCAATTACAATTTCCATTGCAAGCGTTTAAACTGAAAAAAAAAATGAAAAACTCGGCTGTGTTTTGCGGAAATGGACTCACCTATTTCCATGAATGAAGTGCACCCTTACGGGCGACGACGGGGGGAGAATGGACGAACTGGAGCTAAGTTGCTCAAGATGAATGTTATGTACTCTTGTCCTTTCATAATGGAATAAAAGTACAAATTAATTCCAATTGGCCTAATGGCCGGGCCAATTTTTGAAGAAATATAACTTTTTGGTATCGTAACCCACGATTTCATAAATGAACAGCCCAAAAATCAAAATATACTCAATGGCCAGGAGCCACAGGTTTTCAGCATAATCGGGATTGGAGTAGGCGTGATAACTCAAAATAACCAAGAACGACCACAGGACGGGAAATTTAAACTTGGTGAACATGCCCAGGCCCAAAAGAAATATCAGATACCAGGGATGCACGGTGCTGGAAAGCAAATAGTATGCGCTCAAAGCGAGCAGCATAGAGATTATTATACTTTGCAATGAGTCATTCTTTCGAAGAAAGGTTATAAGTAGGACAATTGCTGCGGTCAAACCAATCACAATGGTACCGTAGACTTCAATCAGCTCCCAGGGTTTGGCCTCAAAAAAGGCAACGGCGATGATTTTGACAAGATTGTAGATGCCGGCATTGAACTCGAAATTGGAAAACCACAACCCCACGGTTTCGGAATAATGGTCAATAAAGGTTGATGCATAAAAAGGAAGCAGCAGGAGAATACAGCCAACCCAAACGGAAACATAAAAGAGCAGGCTTCTTTTCATCCCAAAAAACTTAAGGAAAATGGGCAAAAACAAGAGGGGGATGAGCTTTATCATAATGGAAATGGCATATACAGGAGCTGCCCAAAGCCATTTGTTTTTGGATATTAAGTATAGGGACCATATGAAGAAAAAGAGCATTACCCCTTCAAAATGGAGGTTTCCAGTCAGTTCGATGATGACCAATGGGTTTAGGAAATACCAAAAAACCTTGTGGGCGGGTTGGTCCAGGAATACCAGTAGTTTTTTACCAAAATAGAGTATGCCGATATCGGCCAAGATTATCGTCGCCCGCATAACGATCATGGAACCCAGCAGGTTTCCACCACTTATTAGGGAAGCCAAGGCAAATATGGCTTGGTTTACGGGTGGATAATTGCTGTAGTGTTTGGCACTCAGTGCTCCCATACCATCAACCAGGTTTTGCGCATTCGGAAAGATGGGTTGGTTTTGTGCCAGGATTTCGTTTGGCGTGAACAGATAGGGATTGATTCCGTTTTTGATTAGTTCCCCATCCCAGATGAACCGATAGAAATCTTGGGAAAGGTTAGGCTCCGCAAGGAAAAAAATCAATCGAAAGAAGACCCCGACAATCAAAAGAAAGTTGAAGTTCCAATGTTGAAGTTGTATAAGTTTATAATAAAAATAGAATGCTCCTGCGTAGAGCATGAGGAGTTTTATGAAGTCGGCGCGATTTAAATCGTAACCAAAACCCCAATAAAAGAGGACACTGCCCAATGCAAAAAGCAAAGGGTATTTATGGAGTTTCCCGAACGTTATGATTTTATGGGGCATTGCCAACGACACTTCTTTGGTCGGCAATAAATATAAATAATATTGAATTGGGAGTGCTATCCTGCCATCTAATGGCAATGGCCTGTGCAAAACCCAGTTGGCAGGATAGCAGTTATTCCTATGCGGTTGCCACCAAAATCTCGGCTTCACCGCTAGTGGGGTTCATGGCTTTTTCTCCATAAATCTCCATGTCCGTGGTAAAGGTGCGGTTTAAATCGGTATTCCAAATCTCCATCCAGGTGTTGATGACGGCATCCTTGGTCAAGTCGCCTTTGGCGATGAACTGGGTGTAGTTGGACTCGGGTACGATTTTTACGGTCATATCCTCGGGGATATTGTCCAAACTGGACACATTGCAACCAATAACGATAGTATAGGGTTGGGTATGGTCCCCTTCGTAATCCGTGTAAATGGCATAAATGGTATGGTCCACTTTGTTTGGGATACGGTTGAGGGTATTCTCAGCCATGAATTTATCCCACAATTTTGGGATGTCCCTTTCCGCTTTTCCAGCGTTGTTTGAAGTTCGGGCGGCAATGCCAACAATGGTCAATTCTCCTTTTTTGGTGTTTGTCATGATGTTAACTTTTAAGATTTGCCCAAAAGTATTCTCGGTTTATGACAAGGGTATGTCAGGGGTGGTTGAAACGGATCAATTCATCTCTTGTGTTCATCAAGTGCATCTGGATTTTTAAGTTGAAAATCGGTAACTTCACGTATCGGGCGATATGGCCCATTGAAACGGAGCTATATCTTAAACGTTACCTGTAATTTAATGAAATACTTTCCTGCACTAATTATGATGATTTGCTTTGTCGCCTGCACAAGCAAAAAACAAATTGAAGGCTCATGGATTTATTGCTATGGTCTGGATGAGTCAGGTAATTTCGAATTTGAACCTATTTCAGCAGCCATATTTGATTTCAAAAATGATAGTATAAACGAATACATTTTAGGTAATCAAGATTACGGTATTGCCAATCAACACTATACCTATAACCTCATAAGAGATGATAAAATCTGTAAGCTGGGTGATAGGTATATTTTGGACTTGGATTCTGTAAACGGTGATAGTCTAATTCTTAAATCCAGAGATTCTACTAAAAAAACCTCAATAATTTGCAAGAAATTACCTTACAGTTCTGGACAACAAGTATGGAATCCCATGAACAAAGTTTATCGCTTTAATAGTGTAAATTCAGAATCGATTATCTGGGACTTCGTTAACGATTCTGCTCTTATAGAACTCAACCAAAAATCTGGTAATTTCGCTGTTAGAAAATGGGGGTCTGCAAAATTAAATGGCTATCCCTTGATGATCATTACCCATTTTGATCCAATTCCAATTCTTATAGATTCAATTGTTGATGAAAAAGTATTTGCTTCATATTTTGAATCAAGTATTAATCGATTCACCTTTGAGTTAGAGAAGCCTAATGAAGTTTCAAAAGAAATCCTTGGTCTGTGGACGTTTTCGAAATTAGAACCTATTGGCTCATCAACTCCTGCTGCCCCAATAAACAAAATGTCATGGATTAATATTACCAGGGATTCTTTAGAATATGAGGTTTATGGCCTCAAATTTAAAGCTGGGTGGAGAGCTAGCAATACTGGTAAGTTTATCACAAGCAATTCTTCACCAATTCGATTTAATACAGTTTGGAAAGTTGATTCAATATCTAAGAAAAAACTGGTGCTTGAATTGCGCGACGAAATAAACCAAAGGTGGAGGTTAATTTATAATAAATAAAACTACAGGTAACATTGGCTATAATCCATTGCTCCATTTTAACTAAATTCAACCTATAAACAATCGAATCGGCTGGATTCCGTACCGAAAAATCCGATGGATTTTTCATGCAACGAAATCATAGCCGAACCGATAAGTGCAACGGATTCTTATTGGTTTTCTGAATTGGAATAACTCCCATTATACCTTTCATAATTCTTATAGTACTCCTCCAGGGTCATATTATGGGATTCAAAAGCCTCGTAGGTATTCGTGATTTTTTGGATAAGGTCTATCCGGAACACCCGAAACGCTTTTCTGAGGCGGCAATAGGCAATGAGCAACCACTTTTCTTCGGTACTGTATAGGGCAAAAGGCTCTATGTTTCTATTGGTGAGCTTGTTTTCCAGGGACCTATACTCGATATTCAGCACCTGAAAATTGGTCAATGCCGATTGGATGCGCATGAGATAATTGCTGGTTCTTTGGTGGAGATAATTATCGGTAAAATAGATACGGTCTTTAAGCAAGTTGGCCTTGTCCTTTTGTGAACCCTTCAACAGCGCTTTTATTTTTAGGATGGCATCGGCGTAATATTGCACAAAGGAAGCATCCTTGTTCTTGAGCACCAACTGTTCCGCGGTGATCAGGGCATTGGCCTCATCTTCGGTGAACATGACCGGGGGCAGTTGATAGCCTTCCATCATGGAATAGCCCTTTCCTTCTTCGGTGACCACGGGAACTCCCGACTTTTCTAGTGTACGGATGTCCCGATATATGGTCCGAATGCTGACGTTGTGCTTTTCGGCCAGCGTTTTGGCGGTAACAATCCTGGAGGATTGCAATTGGGTTAATATGGCCGTAAGCCGGGAGAGTCGTGGTTTTTCTTCCATGTAAACTTGGAATGTTTCTTTAATTAAAGACCGTATAAAAGTAGGGATTCTGAAACGAGTTCTTTAACAACGATCACTTGGATAAAATCAATTTACCATTTAAAATCACTTATTACGTTGTCATTAAAAAGCACTTTAATGGTGTCCTTATTGGTATAAGCTATATAATGTACCGTATTATCACTTTTGGATAGTTTTTTGTGCTCTAAAAACTTGGGTGGCGAATCCAAGTCATTTGGGTATGGTATGGATTTGCTTTCGTTTTTTGAAAATTTGATATAGCTAATATTGTTCGTTGACAGGTCAAGAACATTAATGGCGTAAAAATCATCTTTGGACAGCGTGGTATTATAGATAATATGATTGCTGTCTGAAGACCAATTTACCACTAATGACTCCGGTTTTGGAAATGAATCCAATTTGTGCACTTTACCATTTATGATGTTTTCGGTGTACAGGCCGTAGTGGCTACCGTCACTCTTTACGGAAGCGATTGTTTTTCCGTTGGGAGCCAATATTTTCTTTGAGCGGATATTTTGATTGAAAAAGAATGCCAGGGCCGATATTGTCAACAATAAAAACAAAAGAATCCATTTAAAGACACTTCGTTTTTTTATCATTGGAAGGATACTTTCCTCAAGTTCAACTTTTTTTAGGGGAGCTATAAGTCGATATCCCTTTTTTGGAATGGTTTCTATGTATTGTGGATTGGCTCTTGAATCCCCTAATATTTTTCTTAATTCGGATATGCTCTTGTCCAATGAATTTTCAGTCACAATAGCACCTTCCCAAGCTTTTTCTAATAAATCTTTTTTGGAAATTACTTTCCCATTGGCTTCAATCAGGATAACAAGGACTTTTGCCACTTGATTTTGCAAGTGGGTTTTATTATTTCCATGTATCAATTCTGAAGTCCAAGGATTTAATGTCCAATGTCCTATTTTGTATTGATATGTTTTGTCTGACATCCTCTGTTGGGTATAAAGTGGGAAATTGTCGAATTCAGAAATAATTCAGGTCTACACACCCCCAATTAAAAACTATTGCCATAAAATTGATAGCGGTAAAGAGCAAAAACAATAAAACTACAATGCAAAATATAAAACTAATAGTAATCATGGTTTTGTTGGGCAATGTTAACATGCATGCCCAACCTAAAACGCTAACACTTACTTCAAATATATTAAATGAAGAAAGGCAGATTTTAATTGGGCTGCCCGATTCTTATGAATACGATGGGGAAGATTTTAAGTACCCCTTGCTTTTGCTCACCGATGGGGAATGGCATTTTGATATGGTTTATAGGGCCACAAAATTGCTATACCAAAACGGTTTTCCAAAGATTATTGTGGCCGCTATTGTGAATACCAATAGAGGAAGGGATTTGACTTTTTCCAATACACCTGAAATTGACAGTAGTGGCAATGCTTATAGTTTTTGTCGGTTCATCAATGAGGAATTGTTGAAGCGTTTGGAGGAGGATTATAGGATATCTGATTTCAGAACCTTACTGGGACATTCCTTGGGTGGGTTGTTTGCCACATATGCCATAACTCAAGATATGGATGCTTTTAACGCCATAGTCACGATAACACCTACCATACGATGGGATAATTTTAAACTGCTGGATAGTTTTACACCAGATTTCATGAAGAAATTGACACAATCCGAAAAACCATTTTTTATAGGGATAGGAAATGAAGTTGGACCGGAGCGTGAAGGTGTATTACGATTGAAGAAACTACTGGAATCCCACAGTTTTTTAGGTTTTACCTATAAAGAATATTTGGATGAATCCCATGTTACGGTTCCTTGGAAGGCTTATTTTGATGGTATTAAATTTATTTTCGACTCTTTTCAGTTACCGGAGGAGTATAATAACTTTGATTTTTCAAAGACTATGGAGTATTATGAAAAAGTGGGAAGCACTTTTGACTATGACAAGCGTGTGCCTCAGCGTATTTTATTCAATCGGGGTTATGGTGCACTTGAAGCTGACAACAGCATTGAAGCAAGGAAAATATTTAATTACTACAAGCAAGTCTATCCCAATGTCCCTATTCCCTACACGGCCTTGGGAGACATTAATTTCGATTTGAAAAAATACGCAATATCCAAGGAGAACTACGAGATGGCCTACAAATTATTCCCTACGGATTATGTAAAGAAAAGAATTGAAGCCCTTGAAAAATTGTTAGATTAAGCTTTGGAAGTGAGCGACTTAAAGAATACAAAACCAAAGCCCAAAAACAACATTAAATGAAAAGGAAATAATCCGAAATCATTTAAAGGAATAGCGCTGTACATACCGAACAGGAAGTAAATCATCAGAGCGAATTCCAAAATCATGTTGGGGGATAGTTTTTTCGCCAAATATTTATTGCCTTTCCAAGAATCCGTCAGGTTATTGATGTTGAATTTGGGGGTTCGCACAAACTCACTGCGCTTGCCCAAATGGCCTTCCAAAACAGCAACCGTATTGTGCAAGGAAAACCCGAGCGCTACGGAGAAAAAGGTAAAAAACAATTTGATGTAGTCCACAAAATTGTCAAAACTGCTGCCTTGAATGCTCTTGTAGGTGAACCAATAACAGATGAACAAGATAATTGTGCTCACGATAAAGAAGCTGGTCACTTCAAAAACCCAATCCAGATGCCCAAATGTATTTTTGATGTAGAGCATTGGAATGCTGAAGAGCGCCACGATAAACACACAAAGGAACATGGAACTGTTTAATAAGTGCATCACTCCGTGGAATTTGGTCTTAAAAGGAATGTTCTTCGCTTTGATGACATTCCAAACCGTTTTTCTAAAGTTTTCCGCACCACCTTTGTTCCATCGGAACTGCTGGGAACGTGCTGCACTGATCACCACGGGAAGCTCAGCAGGAGTTTCCACATCTTCCAAATATTTGAACTTCCAGTTTTTTAATTGGGCACGGTAGCTCAAGTCCAAATCTTCGGTCAGGGTATCGCCTTCCCAGTTGCCTGCATCATAGATGCATTCTTTTCTCCAGATACCGGCGGTGCCATTGAAGTTGATGAAATGGCCTTTGGAATTTCTTCCAACCTGTTCCAAGGTAAAGTGGGCATCCAAAGCAAAAGCTTGAATACGGGTAAGCGTGGAATAATCCCTGTTGATGTGTCCCCAACGGGTCTGTACCACACCAATTTCCTCATCCTTGAAATAGGGAACCGTTTTCTTTAACCAATCACTTTCCGGAAGAAAGTCGGCATCAAAAATGGCGATAAACTCTCCCTTGGCATGTTCCAATCCCTCTTTCAGGGCACCTGCCTTATAGCCTTGCCTGTTTTCTCTTCGGATGTGCTGGATATCAAGACCGGTGTTTTGAAGTTCCTCGATACGTTTTGCCGTCTCAATGACGGAATCATCGGTGGAGTCGTCCAAAACCTGTATCTCCAGTTTACTTTTTGGGTACTCTATTTTTGCAATGTTGTCCAGCAGGCGCTCCATCACATATTCCTCGTTGTAGATGGGCAGTTGGATGGTGACAAATGGAATTTCCTTGGGATCCAATAGGTTGAATTTGGGAGCTACCTCATTACGCTTTTTGTATCCCAAGTAGTTGATCAAAAGATTTAATTGGGATAGACTGTACAGAAAAATCAAGATCAAGGCCGTACTGTAAATAGCAATAATGATGTATGTAATAGCTAGTCCCATGTTACTTTATACTGTATTTAAAAATCCAACCTAAAATTTTTACGCCTGCAAATATAGTACCTTTTACCGTACCTGAAACTTTTGACACCCCAATTCTTCGTTTGTAACGTACTGGTACTTCGGTATATGACATGTTGTTGCGCAATACTTTCAACTGCATTTCCACCGTCCATCCATAAGTTTGGTCCTGCATGTCCAATTTTTTGAGCTTTTCATATTTAATCGCCCTAAAAGGTCCCAAATCCGTAAATCTTGCCCCGAACAGGATTTTCATTAAAAAGGTGGCCAATTGGTTACCAAAAACCTGTTGCGGTGTCATGGAACCGGGTTCCCTGAGCGATTTTTTTCGCGCACCTATCACAAAATCAATGTCCTGTTCCAAAATGGGGGCGACCACTTTGTCCAACTCTTCAGGATAATCTGAATAGTCACCGTCAATAAATACGATGATGTCGGGCACTTTGGATTGTTCGTCGACGTAATGCAGTCCTTTTAAACAGGCAGAACCATATCCCCTCTGGTTTTCGGTGATTACGGTAGCCCCGGCTTTTTTTGCATTTTCGGCTGTGTTGTCGGAAGAACCATTGTCCACCACGATGATCTCGGAGACCGAAGCTGGCAATTCTGAAATGACCTTGGCGATGGAATCCCCTTCGTTTATGGCTGGAATGATGACCTTGATGACTGCCATGGCCTGGATTGGGCGTTTTTGTTTTGCGGTTGAGGATGCCAAAACTAAACTATTCTGTACTTTTGTATGAGGAAAAATTGGTTGAAAAACCCAAAGCCCAAATCATTTTTGATTTACTAAGGTCATTAAATCGACATCGTTGCCCAAAAGGACTTGGTTGCTGTCGATTCTACCTTGCAATGGGCCGTTTTCCAATTTTAGAACACCTCTTGGGCAAACCGCGGAGCATATCCCGCATCCCACACAGCTGGAGCGCACAATATTCTCTCCTTTCTGTGCATAGGCACGCACATCGATGCCCATCTCGCAGTAGGTGGAACAGTTTCCGCAGGAAATACACTGTCCGCCATTGGTGGTGATCCTAAATCGGGAGAAAAGTCGTTGTTGAAACCCTAAAATGGCGGCCATGGGGCAGCCAAAGCGGCACCACACCCTATTTCCGAAAATGGGGTAGAAGCCTGTGCCAATAACTCCGGAAAAAATGCTTCCAATCAAAAAGGAGTAGGATTTGCGTAGTGTTTCCGATTTAAACAGAAATACATTGCCATCACCACTGAAAAAGTGCATGCCGATCAGGGCCATGATGATTACGAAGTATCCGATGGCCCCATATTGTGCATCCTTTTGCAACTGCGCTCTTTTGAAAAGCATCACCCAAGCGAATACCAGGGTCAGCAAGGTGGCAATCCCAATCAAAAATGTGCTTTTGGTGAGCCAATACTTGCTGGTGTCGGTTCCCAAATAAGAATAAATTACCGCAGTGGTCATCAACGTGACGAAAACCACCACACTGTGGACCACCCAACGTTCAATTTTCCATGCTTTCAGGGATTTATCGCTCAATTGTCTGAAAGAATCTCCCGCGGTCTCCGCCAATCCACCACAACCACAGACCCAGGAGCAATACCATCTTTTACCATATTTATAGGTAAGGATGGGTGTGATGACGAATATGGACAGGATACCAAATATCAACAAAGCAAAACCGATGTCTCCAGAACTTAGGAAAGCCTTGATCCTATACCCTTCAAAATTATAATAGTTCAAGGGCCAGACATTTTTCAGATCATAATAGGGAAGACTACCGCCATTCAATATTTTGTCACCATTCAAACGGGCCATAAGCTCTGGAATGATAAAGGCAAAGGCTGTCTGAAAGAACATGACGCTCATGGTGCGGATACGCTCGTATCGGTTATGGCGGTATTTCCACATAAACTTGATACCAAAGGCCAAAATGGCCACGGTGTACAATGTTCCGTAAACAAACCACTGACTGGCAGCGTTTCCGCTCAATGCTTTGCTTAGGGGATCAAATAGGGCGATTACGCCTTTATTGTCGCCCCCTTGCACGAGGCCGAGATATTCCGGGTAGAAATAGAGTATGATGTAGAACCCGGTCAAGGAGATGCCAGCAATCCACCCCCAGAAACCTTTACTTGAAATGGACTTGAACCAAACTCCATCATTTTTTATGCCCGGGAGTTTTTCCGAGTAGGCTTCCCACGAAAACCAAAGTGTTCCGGTAAAAATGGCAGCCAACGATATGGAAAGCCAAAGTCCTTTTTGGGGAAAAGAAACATTGAAAACGGCCAACAGCATTATGGCAAGGCCGAACATGCCCAGCAGTGTTGCCATTTTCTGATTTCTGTTGAGGCTTTTTGGAGGTTGGCCGGTAAGGGCCATGCTTCTATCGTATGTGCTCATATGCTTTAAAGTTCAAGTATCAAGTTAAAGTTCAAATGTCAAGTTCAAATTCAAATCAATTTTTTTATTACTGCCTCAACCGAAAATGCGGGCAAAGCTTTTCTTTTTTGGCGTGATGGATTTTCCGTGATCTGCGTTGAATTTGTTCACAATTTCAGATTCATAATTCCTATAAAACTCGGGATCAAAATTGGCATCGATAAGGTGCTCCATCACATGATCCACGTTTCTTTCTTCGGTCAACCAGCGGTCGAAGATCTCATGCCGCATGCGAATACCGAAGGTGTTGATGCCCAAAAATTTTCTTGAATCCTTATCAAAAGCCACAGTGATACAAACTTTGTCCTCCGCATGTCGCCAGTGAAAATGTTCCTCATGATTTTTTTTGTTCCTTTCAGAAAAGACCCAACCGTAGGTTTGGTATTCAATATCCAAAAACTTAGCCGAGTTGAACCAATGTCCGGGCTTGTATTCTATTTTGTTTCCGCAAATGGTCTGTGCCACCGTTTCTCCCATCATCCTTCCCGTGTACCATACTGCTTCAATGGGCCTGCGATTGCCAATGGCCTCGTGTTGTTCTGCACAGTCACCGATGGCATATACATCGTTCACATTGGTTTCCAAGAATCGGTTTACCTTCACACCTCTTCCCAGTTCTATTCCAGAACCTTTTAGGAAATCGATATTGGGTGTAACCCCAGCGGTGAGTCCGACCATATCGCAAGGAAGTTCCTCTCCGGTTTCAGCAATGATGACCGACTTTACCTTGCCATGTTCATCCGCAACAATTTCTTTGAGGTTTGTCGCCAACCGCAGATCAATGTGGTGTTCCAAAATGTGTTCGTTGATCATTTGGGATTCACCCTTGGGCAAAACGCCGTTCCAAAAACTGCTTTCCCGAACCAGAAAGGTCACCGGAATATCCCTGCTGCGCAACATTTCTGCCAATTCTATTCCAATCAAACCGCCTCCAACGATTACCGCACGCTTACAACTATCCTTGTTGGGGGCATTGGTTTCCAAAAGGTCTAGATCTTGCTTGGAATACAGGCCTTGAACGCCATGTAAATCCTGACCTGGCCAGCCAAATTTGTTGGATTTGGAGCCCGTGGCGATGATTAACTTGTCATAGTGTACGCTCCTCGAGCCATCGACCACAAGCTGTTTTTTATCCGTGATCACCTCTGTGACATAACCCCGCATGAGTTCTATCCTGTTCTTTTCCCAAAACCAATCTTCATAAGGTTTGATGTGGTCAAACTTCATGTGTCCCATGTAAACGTACATGAGTGCTGTCCTGGAAAAAAAGTGATCGGTTTCGCCCGATATGATAATGATTCGTTTGTTGGAAAGTTTTCGGATATGTCTTGCTGCCGTGACACCGGCAATTCCATTCCCGATAATTACAATGTTCTCCATAATCGGTTGGGTTGTGGCTATTGTGTCGCACTTAAATATAGGAACTTAATCCGGTAGATTAATTTAGAAAGATTTTAATTAAGGAATAATCTTTTTTAGAGGCACTTAACCAACAATATCTTAAATTTAGAACTTTCTATTGCAGATGATCAAGAATTGGATCCTTATTGGTCTTTTTGTGCTGTTCTCCTGTAGCGGACAACAAAAGGAGAAGATTAATGGTGTCAGTTTCGTGGGATCTCGCGAGCCGGTGGATCAGGTCCATGTAAACCCGGTTCTGGACATCCACGCCAATTATGCCGCAGTAATGCCTTTTGGTTTTTTAAGGGACCTGAACTCACCCGATCTTATTTTTGATACGGAACGACAATGGTACGGGGAAACCAAGAGGGGAGCCCATCAATATATTGAGACCTTACAGAAAAATGGTGTCAAAGTGATGCTAAAACCACAGATTTGGGTTTGGCGCGGGGAGTTTACCGGGGATTTAATGATGAAAACTGAAAAGGATTGGGAACAATTGGAAACATCCTACACCAATTTTATAATGACCTTTGCAGAGCTTGCCCAATTGACCCAATGCGAAATTTATTGTGTCGGAACCGAGCTGGAGGAATTTGTAAAGCACCGACCTGCATTTTGGCAGGAACTCATCGCCAAGGTGAGGAAGGTATACTCCGGAAAACTGACCTATGCCGCCAATTGGGATGAATATACAAGAACCCCTTTTTGGCCGCAGTTGGATTACATCGGTGTGGATGCATACTTTCCATTGACCGATAAGCGGGAACCAAGTGCCGAGGACTTGAGAAGCGGTTGGCAGCCTTGGAAAAACAAATTGCAAAGGCTCTCCGAGGATTTGGAAAAGCCCATTTTGTTCACTGAATTTGGTTATCGAAGCATGGACTACGCGGGCAAAAAACCTTGGTTGGTTGATAGAAATCAGATGCGGGTCAACCTAAAAGCCCAGGAAGTTGCCACACAGGTGATTTTTGAAGAGTTTTGGGACGAGGATTGGTTTACCGGTGGCTTCCTTTGGAAATGGTTCACGGACCACAGTCAGGTCGGGGGGCATGAGGACAACAGATTTACCCCCCAGAATAAACCCGCTGAACAAGTCATTAAAAAACACTATGCCAAGGTCGGCAAATTGAGACCCTAGGCCATTGTTATTAACTTGTGGGAATCTTCCGCCTGTTTTTTTCATTTTATTCGCTTTTTTTCATCACTTTTGCCCTGACTCCCCACATCATTTAATCGGTTTTATGAAATTGGTATCGACTTTAATGCTATCGATGCTCGTTTGTGTTAATTCATGGTCCCAACAAGACCATTACACAACTGTGGCAGAACGGGGGGATGGGATATTCTCACTCTTGCGAAAACAGGGACTGGACCCTGTTCGGCACTATGCCGAGTTTGTGGAACTCAACAAGGAAAATCTTGATAGAGGAAGTCTTTTGAAAATAGGGATGACATACAAAGTGCCCTATAGCAAGGATTCTTTTAAGCGAACAGGAGTACGGGTGCATTCATCGGATGGTGGGGAGACAGCCATTTTTGATAAGGAACTGGCCAGCATGTCGTTAAAAAGCACCAGGCTGAAGGAAGCGGTCTATTATTTATTGATAGAGAACCATTTCCAAGCAAATAAGGGGTTTTTGCAGAAAATGGTCTTGAGATTGGCTGCCGATCTAATGGTCCACGGGGCACAGGTGTATTTGCTGGACGATTGGATACCTGAACAGATGGCTGAGGATGGGTCGCTCCTGGGGCCTGCAAAAATGGGCCATTATGTGGATGCCATAAACAAGCGTTATTTAAAACACGGCAAAAAATATCAACGGGTACTGGTGCTGCGTGCAAACGACCCTATTGTTGGAGGCAATATGAATCTAGGGCTGTACCATTATCAAAAAAGTGGCGATGGGCAGCGCTTGGCGGAGAGCATTCAAAAAGTGTTCAGCAAAAATGGAATAAACAAGGGGGCTGATGGCAAGGAGAGTGCCATTTTTGAAGATAAAAATAGCCTGTTCCTGGCCAAAAACCTGCTTCCGGCGGTAACGCTCCTCGTGCTCGATAAGGAATCGAAGCCAGGAGAGGCAGGTCAACTTTCCATAAAAGTGGATCAGCGGCGGTTCGCCGACTTGTTGGGGAATGGAATAATGAGGGATTATGCCGATCTTAACATAGAGGAATAGAGGCGCAACTCTCTAGAGCAAAACATGTTTTCGGTAATAACGGAAAAGTTCGTCAGGTCCGGCACCTAGGTAATTTTTAAGGTGAATCATGGCAAAATGAAACTGTAACCGCATCCAGCCAAGCTCCCGATATTTTCTTGCCGAGGTGATTACGTAATCGGGCAACACCTTGAATCGTGTATGCCTGTACAACCGCCGAATGAATTCGGAATCCTCATAGATAAGGTAAGCTTCATTGAAACCGCCACTTTCCAAAAAAATGGTACGGGAAACAAAAAGGGATTGATCTCCTCCGCGACACAGGGAATGGTTTATCCTGGAGAACCAGGCAAAAAACCTCAAAAAGGGGTGTCTTGTGTCGAATTTCATTCGAAAACAGCCCGTCTCAAAGCCTTTTTCAACAGCATGGAGTATTTTTTTGTCAAAATCCTTCGGAGGGAAGGTGTCAGCGTGCAAAAAATACAGTATGTCCCCATGTGCAACTCTAGCACCCAAATTCATCTGAATGGCCCTACCTCGTTTTGATTTGATTACCCTGGCCCCCGCTTGCTCCGCAATCGTTCGGGTATTGTCCTTGCTTCCCCCATCCACACACAAAATCTCCCCAATGTTGGAAGTACCCGCAATGCGGCTTAAGTGTTCCAGCAATGGGCCGATGTAACGCTCTTCGTTGAGCACGGGGATTATTATGCTGATGGAGGGGTTCTTATTTGGTTTCATTTAGGCTCCAATCGTAATCCAGATATGAGATTTTTGTTTCTTCAGAAATGGGCTGTTCCAGATACTGGTTGATATAGCCAACAAGAGAAGTATCTTTTGTAAAATCTTTTTTAAACCAATTGAATATTTCTGATAGATGTGCTTTCCCATTTTCAAACCGATTGCGTTTTGGATCGTTGATGAAATCCTTCGCCGTTTGGGTGAGCAATTCTTCCAAATTCTCAGGGGTAAAGGCTCTATTGAGCAGTTTTGGGCATGAAAACGATGCACAGTTGATGGCAAAATGGATTCTGGGTTCATCCATTTTCCGCAATACTTCGTGCTCGATATCATTCAGTGAAGTGATCTCATTGCCCACCTTGATCCATTCTTTTTTCCATCGGAAGGGAATATCCTTTATGCTTTCCACCGGGTAATGGTCAACAATCAATTTGACCGTTGCTGCATTGTATAGGTTGATGAAGTAGGCCAGTTTCTCTTTCTTGGCCCAAGTGCTTGCCGGAGGGTTTTCTGCAAGATGGGTCAGATACGCATCCAAGGGCTTTGGATTTTCCGCAATTGCGGCATAGTTGACATTGCCTTTTTCATCGACATGTTCTTGAAGAATGACATTCCATGCCTGATGGTTTGGCTTCAACTGGGAAATATCATCCTGGGCCAATAATTTTTCTGCATTGCCCTGACACGAGATCAGCAGGAGGCCAAAAAAAAGATGTTGAAACAGGTTCATTGCCTTGGTGTTGGATTTGGGAATAATAGTCTTAAAAAAATGCCTAACCTTTCATCACTATCAAAAATTACAACAAAATGGGCAAAGACCGGCCAAAGTTTCTAAATGGCGTTCATGAGACCTTTGAAGAGCTGGATCATCTTGGGTTCCGTTTCATTGGCAATGGCAATGATCTCTTGGATGTCAATCGGTTTTAGGTTATCTGGATCGCATTCGTCGGTCAGTACGGAAACGGCCACCACCGGTAGTTTTAGATGGTTTGCCACGATGACTTCCGGCACGGTGCTCATGCCCACGGCATCCGCGCCCAAGGTCTTGAGCATACGGTATTCGGCCTTGGTTTCCAATTGCGGTCCCACAACCGAGGCATAAACGCCTTTTTGAAGTGATATTCCACGATCTTTAGCAAAAAGCTCAATTTTTTGGCGCATGTCCGGATCATAGGGTTCACTCATGTCCACGAATCTTTCGCCAAATTCGGCAACATTTTTAAAGGCAAGTGGCGATCCGCCTTGTAGGTTTATGTGGTCCTCGATCAGCATGATATCTCCTTTTTTGAAGTTGAGGTTGATGGCCCCTGCGGCATTGGAGACGAACAATTTTTTTATTCCCAATTGGTGCATCACTCGGATAGGATAGGTGATATCAATAAAGTCATACCCCTCATACAAATGGAACCGTCCCTGCATCACCACAACTTTTTTAGCTTCAATGGTGCCATAGATCAACTTTCCAGTGTGGAATTCTACCGTGGCCAGGGGAAAATAGGGGATGTGGTTGTAGTGGGCCGTGATGGGGTCCTCTATTTGGTCCACCAGTTGCCCTAGGCCGGTGCCGAGCACAATTCCGATTTCTGGGGCATCGAACCCTCTTTTTTCTAGATAATCAACTGATTCTGCAAGTTGTTTTTTAGTCATTGTCCATATGTTTTAAAAAGGGCTCAAAGGCCTTGATGTCCTTGATATCTTCGTAACGGTCCACGTCATTTCGTTCAGGTAATAAATAAACGTTGTGGCCATCCATGTCCTTTAGGGTTGCTGACAGTACGGTATTTCCGCCCCATGCTTTGTTTTTGAACAGTTCAGGTCTTAGGGATTTCATTCCCAAAAGATAGTAGCCACCATCCTCCGCCGGTCCAAGCACAAAATCGTGCTTTTCCAATTTATCAAAGGCCGCTTCCAAATCTTTTTGGGCCAGGTCGAACATATCGCTGCCAATAATAACGATTTTTCCAAAACCCGCATTGAACCCATCGCGAAAGGCATTCATCATCCGTTGGCCAAGATCTTCACCCTGCTGAATTCGTTTTTTGTACAGGAACGGGTCCCAGATGTCACCTACCCCAATTTTTTCAGAGTAGTAGAGCCATTTTTCAACCTGAAGGTCCTTGGTTATGGAAGCCGTATGCTGCAACAGGAATTTATAGATCTCCAAAGCCGCGGCATCCCCCACTTTTGACGCCAGTCTGGTCTTACATTTCCCCAATTCGGGATTACGGGTCAATATGATGAGTAGATAATTTTTCAAAAAAATGTTTTGGAACGAAAGATACGCAGAGATTGGTCAAAAAATGGATGCAGTACTTATCATGATGCACCATTTTTTTATTCGAAAGTGTTGTTTTGCGTTGGTTATTTTAAAACTTGGAGCGAGAGTAATGCATGGGAAGTGTTACATTATGTTTATCTTACTACTAAAAAATAACCCATTCCACCCCAGATGCAAAACAAGCTCTTGTTGATTTTTTTGGTCTTCTTTGTTTGTGCATGCAAAACCAAGGAAAAAGAGGAGAAAACTGAAAAACAATTGGTTGAGGCTTTCACGGAACAGTATCGGCCCCAGTTTCATTTTACCCCAGAAGAGAAATGGATGAACGACCCCAATGGGTTGGTGTACCACGAAGGAACCTACCATCTTTTCTTTCAATATTATCCAGATGACATTGTATGGGGCCCAATGCATTGGGGACACGCCATCAGCACGGATATGGTACACTGGGAGCATAAACCCATTGCGCTGTATCCGGACGGGCACGGTCTCATTTTTTCGGGAAGCGCTGTCGTGGATAAGGAAAACACCTCTGGTTTTGGCAAGGATGGCAAACCACCTTTGGTGGCCATATTTACCTATCATTCCATGGAGGGTGAAAAGGCAGGAAGAAATGATTTCCAAACGCAGGGCATAGCGTATAGTTTGGACAACGGCGCGACTTGGACCAAATATGAGGGAAACCCCGTGATCGGAAATGAAGGCATTCGTGATTTTAGGGATCCCAAGGTTTTTTGGCACGAAGGTTCCCAAAGCTGGGTATTGGTCTTGGTGGCCGGGGACCATGCCAGGTTCTACACATCAAAAAATTTAAGGGAATGGGAATACCGGAGTTCCTTTGGAAAAAATCAAGGAGCCCATGGTGGGGTATGGGAATGCCCAGACCTTTTTCCTTTGTTTGTTGAAGGGGAGGAAGAACCCAAATGGGTCTTGCTCATCAGCATAAACCCCGGCGCGCCCAATGGTGGCAGCGGCACCCAGTATTTTGTTGGCGAATTTGATGGCAATAGGTTCATTTCCGATCAGAAAGAGCCCAAATGGCTGGATTACGGAACGGACAATTATGCAGGGGTCACCTATAACAATGTGCCCAATGACGACCGAATTTTTATAGGATGGATGAGCAACTGGGACTACGCCCGCGATACCCCGACAAAAAAATGGAGGAGTGCTATGACCTTGCCCAGAAGGCTTACTTTGGGAAGGCATAAGGGCGAATATCTACTTGCCAACTATCCATTGCCGCAGATAGCGACATTGGCTGCTACGGAATTGTTGGGAAGCACCAAAATAAGTACGGAAGGGGCACAGACCTTCTCCATTGCCAATTTGAACCAGTCCCAAATTCGATTGAGAACGGCCTCCAAAGACTTTGAGCTGGTTTTTAAGAATGATATGGGCGAGACCTTGGAACTGACCATGGACTCCAACAGCAACGCATTTCTTTTGGACAGGATGAATTCGGGCCAAGTGAACTTTCAGCCGGAGTTTGGGAATAAAAAACACTATATGCCCATCGAGTTTTTAACGGACGGGCACTATGAAATAGATATTTATTTGGATTGGTCTTCCATCGAGGTTTTTTTGGACAGGGGGCTATTGGCCATGACGGACCAGATTTTTCCATCACAGCCCTATACTGCTTTGGAGGTGCACAATAATGATGGAGAAGAAGCCATGGAGTTGGTTTTTGTAAAGAAAATGCCTTCCATTTGGCCCTAACCCTTTCATGATGAAATGGAAAAAGGGCGCCTTGTTTGGCACCCTTTTTTTGAGACATGGTCAACTATTGAAAACTTGGTTGTTGTTGCCTGTTTAGGTCAGTTCATGTATATGTACAAGCTGTTGATGAGCGAGCAGATGGACAAGGCTATCATTAAATACCAGAAGAGATAGCCCAATTTTTCTTCTACAGTGTTCATGGTTATAAAATGTTTGTTTAGGTTGAGATGAATTCCTATAACCAAAAATACCAATAATAAAGGCCGTACAATTTGAAACTATGTCCGTGACTAAAAATGGGATATAATCGGTGTCAAAAATTTTGTGGATGGTAAACGGACAGTTTTTTATAAGATGGTTATGGGGAGAAAAGAAAAAGGGACTCCAATCCGAAATCCCTTTTTAATGTAACAATCTATGGAAGTTCATACCAAAGGTGTGCCGTTCAAACGTTTCTCAATCTTGCGTTTTTTTTCTGTCAATCGTTTCATGATGTCCATGAGGCCGGCATCTTTGGTCTTCTTGTATATTTCATTTATGGATAGTATGAGTTTTTTCGCCTCCCTGGAAGCGGCAACCCTATCGCTAGTGGACATATGGCTCAGTTTTCTGTTCTCGAACTCTTCAGCCTTGGTGAGTAAATCCTGGGTCATTTTTATTTAAAATTAATTTAGATTGACTAAATATAATCGTTAGTTTCATAGTTTGTGCCAATAATGCTATTCGATTTTCATATTTATGAAAACCTTAAGACAAATTGAAATTGCATCCCCTGACAATTAGAGGGCTTATGGGGGCTTACACGCTGATAACAAGTTGGTAGCGAACAATCTCTCACTTTGGTATTATGCAAATTTTCTAATTTTATGGTACTATATCCTAGAATCTTTCTTGCGAGAACAATTGCCCAAAACATGGATACATCTCTTGATTTTGCCTTTGGGGATGCCATCTATTTCAACATAGTTGTGGTAGGTATCTTTCTAGCATTTTTTTTTGTCTTAAATGGGGAGTACGCCGTCAATAGGTGGATGTCCGGTATCTTCCTTGTGTTTGGATTGCATTTTGCAAACCTGTTGTTGCTGCAATATGTAGAGTTTTCACATTTTGGCTTTGTATTTGGGCTACTATATGGTCCACTGGTGTTACAGTTCATATTGGGCCATAGCTCTAACCATGAAAAGCGTATGTTGTTCCACTTTTTGCCCTCTGGTTTATTGTTGGTGCGGATAATGATCCAAAATTGGATGAAAATCGATACCTCTACCGGTGAGATCAGATTCCTAACCTTTTTTGTGTTTGCCCATTTGTTGTGTTATTTGGTATACTCCTATTTTAAAACGGCGAAGCTTCACAGGATTTGGTTGCAAACCAGGGCCATTACACAAACAAAAAGAATCAACCTTATCCAAATGTTATTGGCAGCGATTTCCCTACTTTATCTATTGGCCATAGTGAATCTAATTTTGGACAACCTGCCCGAATCTATTGGAAGAGCAATTGCACTTTCCATAGCCTCCCTAATTCTACTTTGTATGCTTGGCCTTATTTATATGGGATTAGGCCACCCCTATATTTTTAGGCCAATTACAGATGAGGAGGAGTTGATAGTCAGTGCTATGGGGAAAAAATATAAAGGGAGTGTATACACCATACAGGATTGTGAAACATGTTCGGAAATTTTGGTGTCTCTTATGGAAAAGGAAAAATCGTATAGACAACCCGATATATCCCTTGGACAATTGGCAAAGGAGAGCGGCTTTTCACCCCGATTGGTGTCCCAAGCTATAAATGAATGCTTGGAACAGAGCTTTTTTGACTTTGTCAATGGCTATAGAATAAAAGATGCTAAAAACCAACTTAAGGATAAAGACCGAAGAGTTTCAGAAATAATGTACGATGTGGGCTTTTCATCAAGATCCTCCTTCAATGTGGCATTCAAAAAGCATGCTGGCACCACCCCAACCCAGTTCCGCGCTGCCAATTAAATCTTGTTCGACTTCGCGTAGTCGAGCTTCTATTTCAATTTTTCAAGGTTTCTTGGCAAAAATTTATCCAAACCATGAAAACAACATTGTTCCTGTTATTTACTTTACGGGTATTTTTTCCTATAGCATTAAAATGCCAGTCCCCAGATAAAAAGGATTCCATAGCGGAATTTAAGGATATTGGATTATGGGTGGACCCCATTATCCAAAAAGGTATGGAATCGTTCAATATTCCCGGTGTTGCGTTTGTCTTAGTGTCAAAAGATTCAATACTTTATTCCAAGGGGTACGGGTTTGCAAATTTAGAAGGCCGTATCCCTGTAAATCCATTTGAAACACATTTTGATATGGGATCTATTCCCAAAGCGCTGACAGCGGTGGCGGCCCTGCAATTGGTGGAAGATGGCATTTTTAATCTCCATGCGCCCATCAGCGAGGTTTTGGGTGCGCTTCCCTACTGCAAATTTGAAGATGGGAGACCTATAACACTTCATCATTTGTTGACCCATACTGCGGGTATCGATGACATTTCCAATATTGGAAGTGCATCCAAATCTATTGTGGATTTTCCAAGTTTATCGGATTTCTTGGAAGCCAATCCTCCAAAGCAGTTTACCGGCCCAGGACGGGTAGTGAGCTACTCTAACCTGGGTTATGGGTTAATTGGCCGAATGATGGAAATTGCAACGGATAAACCATACCAGGAATATATGAGATCCAATCTGCTTGAACCATTACAAATGGAGCATAGCTCTTTTGAAGTGTCCCAGATCCATCAGATGGATGAGCAGCGGGCTGTGGGATATGAATACTTCGATGGGACATATCATGCCGTGCCTAAAAACTTCCAAATAAATTTACCTGCAGCGGGCCTCAGGGGGAGTGCTGGAGATATGGCCAATTTTGTCCAAATGCTGCTCAATAAGGGCAAGTTCGATGGTAAGGTAATATTGGGCGAGGGCATGGTCGATAAAATGACCTCTACCCAATATACAAGTCACCCAGATATAATTGGTCTGGGTTACTCATTACGGGAACAGCAAATATGCCCATCACGAATTATGGCTCAAAATGGCGGTTGGCAAGGCTATAACAACGATTTTTTCATTTTTCCTGATAAAGGGGTTGGCTTCATGGTTAGTGTGAACACGGACGATTCTACCCAATTGGCCGAAGAACTTCTTTCGGCCTTTAAAAAAAAATTCTTGGATCCGTGCACGGATGCTATGGAGATTAGGCACAATCCTGCAGATTTATTGCCGTATGTAGGCACCTATAGGAGTAACCGCCATTCCAGACATACCATTACCAAGGCGGGCATTCTCTTAGGGGCAATACCAGAGTTTGAAATAGAAGTCATCAATGATTCCCTGAACTATCAAGGTGTGCCATTAATATTTTTGGGGAATGATGTTTTTTCCCGTAGCGATGGCCATGGAAAAATTGCATTTATTCGAAATGCGAACCATCAAATCACCCACATGGTTCGGGACTATAGCCCCTATGATGCCAATGAAAAGATAAAATGGTTTGAAACCGCCCAGGTGCAATTGTATGTTTTTATTTTCATTTTGACAATGCAACTCGCACTTCTGCTCATATCAATTTATCTCACTGTCAAAAGATTTTGGTTCTCCAGGGTCATGCAGATTTCAGTGGAAAGGCTTAATGTTATTTTTGGAAATGCGACCTCCTTAATCTTTGTCTATTTGCTTATCTCTGAATTCATGCATATTGGCCCATGGGAGTTGCAGTATGGTTTATCCGCCAACCTGAGGTTGATACTATTGTTGCCTTACATGGTCCTTGTGTTTCTATTTGTTTCAGGGTACTTTGTTTATAAAAAATTCAGAAATGGTAATGGCTTTTTTAAAGGAATCCTGTTGAGCTTGATCAGCCTGACGACAATGGCGGTTTTTTTACTTCTACTGAACAACTGGAACTTAATAGGTTACCAACTTTAGATCAATATGGAAACTGCAACGCTTATGGGATACTTATTGAGATAGGTTAAGAAGTCAAGAAAGGTTGTTCAGATATAGGAATCAAACAAAAAACCCGGCAATTTTGCCGGGTTTTTTGTGGTACCTCCAGGAATCGAACCAGGGACACACGGATTTTCAGTCCGTTGCTCTACCAACTGAGCTAAGGTACCATGCTTAATAAAGCGGGTGCAAATATAATTTCAAAAATAGGATATACAAACAAAAACCCGAAAAAAGGCACTCGTTTTTTTCCAATTCCACATCTTTGTATTATGAACCTTGTCATCGACATTGGAAACACCCTGGTCAAGTACGCTGTTTTTGAAAATGGCATACTGCATTTCGATGAAAGTTCGGAATCCAATCTCTTTTTGACCAAGGTAAAGGGAATCTTCGACAGGTTTCCAAAAATTGACCATGCCCTGATTTCCTCCGTGGGAAAACTGGACCGAAAGGAGCGTGACATCGTGGCACTTTTTTGCGAGGTGCATGTACTTTCGGGCAGTTCCAGAGTGCCTTTCAAGAATAGTTATGCGACACCACAGACATTGGGAATGGACCGCGTGGCATTGGCCACGGCCGCCTTTTATCAAAATCCCAGGGGAAATACGCTTGTGGTCGATGCGGGTACATGCATCACGTATGATATGGTTAATGATTCCGGCGAATATATTGGCGGTGCCATTTCTCCTGGAATACGGATGCGGTATAAAGCCATGCACGACCAAACCGCAAACCTGCCACTGTTGGAACCGGATGATTTGTTGGATTTCGTTGGAAATTCTACCGAGGCATGTATGCATAGCGGGGTTATCAATGGTGTTTCACAAGAAGTTGACGGGGTTATTGCACAGTATAGTTCACGCTTCCAACATTTAACAGTTATTTTAACAGGTGGTGACTCCCATTTTTTTGCCAAAAGACTAAAAAACACCATATTTGCGAATTCTAAATTTCTCCTAGAGGGGCTTAATCACTTGCTGGAATACAACAAACGCTAAATGGTCAAGAAATTTATCATTGCAATTTTTTGCTTAATGGCCCATGGCCTTTTTGCGCAAAATGGTACCATATCGCCTTACTCTTTTTTTGGCATTGGGGATTTAAGGAACAACGGAACGGTTGAAAATCAGATGATGGGGGGGATAAGTATGTATGCCGACAGCATCCATTTGAATCTTACCAATCCCGCTGCATATTCCCAGTTAAGACTAACAGCCTATACGGCCGGGATTGCCCATACGGAATATCGATTGAAGGACTTTACCGAAGAACAGAATATTGGCGTGACCAACCTCGACTATTTGTCCATTGGTTTCCCGTTGTCCAAGAACATGGGAATGGGCTTCGGATTGATGCCATTGTCCTCTGTGGGTTATAGCCTGAGGCAGGAAAGCACCAATGCAAATGGTGCCACGGTAACCAATGTATTCACTGGCGAAGGCGGTTTGAACCGTGTTTATGCCTCTATCGGATTTGAACCCATCAAGAACCTGAGCATTGGGGCCACAGTTAATTTTAATTTTGGAAATCTGGAATATGAACGCATTCAAAGTGTGGAAAACGTGCAGTTTGGCACTTTGGATAGAAGGGAATCACGCATCAATGGGTATGATTTCAACTATTCCCTCAACTACACCCCTACCATAAAAGAAAAGTACACACTATATACCTCTATTGTGGTAAACACACAAGGCAATCTTGTTTCTAAAAACTCCGAACGCCTTGGCTCTTTCTCCCTTGTAACGGGGGATGAAATAGAAGTCATCGACGTGGACCTTGATGCCACCAACCTAAGGAACACCGAATTGAAAATCCCAACAAGGGCCACTGTGGGACTTGGTTTTGGGGAGAACAAAAAATGGTTTATGGGTGGGGAATACAGTTTTCAAAAATTCTCAGATTTTGACAACGAGTTCCTCGGAATAGAAAACGTTAGGTATAACGATGGAAGCACCTTTGCATTCGGCACATATTTCGTGCCCGACTATCGGTCCCTGTCCAGCTACTTCAAAAGGATCACCTATAGGGCTGGAGTGCGGTACGATGTTACTGGTTTGGAAGTGAACAACAAGGAGATAAACAATTTTGGCATAACTTTTGGATTTGGGTTACCGTTGAGCAACAATTTCTCCAATCTCAATTTGGGATTTGAATTGGGAAGAAGAGGAACAACGGATGCCAACCTGATTGAAGAAAGTTATTTTAAGGTCAATATTGGATTGTCTCTTAATGACAGATGGTTTATTAAACGAAAAATAAATTAACAGGAAAATTTTTCCAAAATTCTTAAATAACCACTCTTATACATTTCTTTAAGATGTTTTTTTAATGAAAATTTGTACATTAACCACTTTAAAATTAGTAAGATGAAGAAGAAATACTACTTAACGATGATAGCGGCGATTATGTCGGTGGGATTAAGTATGGCTCAAGCACAAAATCCAGAGTGCATGACCAATCTTTCCATTTATGCGGAACACGCAAAGGTTAAAAATTATGATGCGGCCTATGAACCATGGAAAATGGTTTATGAAAGTTGCCCAGACATCAACAAGGCCAATTTTTCCTATGGGGAGAAAATATTGGCCCACAAAATTAAAAACTCTACAGGGGCCCAAAAGGATGGCTTCGTGCAAGATCTTATGGCCTTGTATGACAATAGTCTAAAATATTTCCCTGGGAAGTTCACCAAGGCAGGTGTCGCCATAGACAAGGCACTTCTTTCCTATGACGAAAAAATGGCCTCCGATGACCAGCTTTATGCCATGTTGGACAAGGCATTCAAGGAAGACAGGGCCAATTTTAAGAACCCCAAGGCCCTCTATCTCTATTTTTCCAGTTTGGTAGATCTGCACGCAGCTGGCAAAAAGGACCTTCAGGAAGTCTTTGATGTTTATGATGACGTGACCGAGAAGGTGGAAGAGGAAAACAAAAAGTTGACCGATGACCTTCAAAAGCTTTTGGAAAAGGAAGACGCCGGAACTGCACTTACCTCCAAAGAGCAAAAGAGAAAAACGGTATTCGAGACCAACTCAGAGTCTTACGGTAAAATTGCCTCTAGTATTGATTCCAAATTGGGAGCATTGGCCGATTGCGGCAACTTGATTCCACTCTATGAAAAAAGTTACGAAGCAAAAAAAGGAGATGTAAATTGGGTGAAGCGCGCCGTGGGAAGAATGTTCTCCAAGGAATGTACGGATGACCCATTGTTCAGTAAGATGGTTGAGATTCAAGCCCAGTTGGATCCCTCTGCGGATGTATATGTATACTTGGGGACCTTGAAGTCTAAAAATGGAAATAATAATGGTGCCATTGCCGATTTCAACAAAGCGGTGGAATTGGAAACCGATTCCTATAGAAAATCCAACATCCTGTATAAAATTGCCACTACGGTTCGTAGAGGCAGTAAATCACAGGCCAGGAACTATGCCCTTAAGGCCATAGAGGCCAATCCCTCCAATGGAAAAGCCTATTTGCTCATTGCGAATCTGTACGCCTCCAGTGCCAATGACTGTGGAAGTACACCCTTTGAGAAAAGGGCGATCTATTGGAAAGCTGCGGACATGGCACGTAAGGCCGGTAGGGTAGACCCATCATTGGGAGGAAGGGCAAGTCAGTCTGCCTCCAGTTATGCAGATAGGGCACCCACAAAAGAGATGATCTTTAGCTCAGGAATGGCAGGCAAAACGGTATCCTTTAGCTGTTGGGTAGGTGGCAGTGTACAAGTGCCGAATCTATAATGTGAAAAGAATATCATCAAATAATCTAAAGTGTTTTGCCACGGTTTTAACCGTGGCAATCCTTTTTATGTCCTGTGATGATGACTATAAAAGAGTTGGGGAAGAAGCCGTAAAACCTGTTTTCCCCCAGGGTATTGCCAAAAACTTCACCCTTACCTATACCGAGGCCATTAAGGAACTTAGCACGCAGGATTCATCAAGATCAAGGGTCCTAGCCATATTGACCAGTCCAATAACCGAGGACTATGATAACCAAAACTTTAAGTTCCGTACCTTTCCAGAAGGACTTAAAGTAGATTTCTTTGATGAAAAGGACCAAAAAAGTGTGATCACAGCAGACTATGGCATAGTCTATTCCCAGACCAATCTGATAGATTTACAGGGCAACGTGGTAATAGAAAGCCATGATGGCAAAAAGTTGGAGACACCCCAATTGTTTTATGATAGAAAAAATAATTGGATCTTTACAGAAGAGACCTTCACCTACACAAATCCTGAAGATGGAACCGTAATGGATGGTGAAGGAATGGACTTTAATAGGGACTTTAGTTTTTTTAAGGCCCATAAGACCTTTGGCCTAATGACCATAAAAGAAAAAGAATAAATGATCAAGATTTTACGATACACCGAATATCTGTATTTGGCCGTGGCGGCCATTTCCATCTACAAAATAGCAGAGCTGTGGAGTGTAGACCCCAAGGAAACCTATATTTTCATTTTTTTTGCAGTGGTCTCCCTGGCCATGTTCAGTTTCCGCAGGAAATATCGAAAGCGTTTTGAACAACGAAAAAGGGACAATCGACAATAAGCCTTGGACACGCCCCTGATCATAATAATAATTTCCTTGCTTTTTTCGGCATTTTTTTCCGGAATGGAGATTGCCTTCGTTTCTGCCAACAAGATCCACATTGAAATTGAGAAGAAACAAGAAGGCCTCTTGGCCAAGGTGCTTACCTGGTTAACGGAAAAACCTTCCAAGTTCATCGCCACCATGCTCATTGGCAACAATATTGCGCTGGTGATCTATGGCCTTTTCATGGGGGATATGCTCATGGGATGGTTTCAGGACCTGGTTCCAACAGGTTCACAGTTCGTGGATTCCCTGTTGACCCAGTTCAGTCTCCTGAGCCAAACCATAATATCCACACTGATAATTTTGCTGACAGCGGAATTTTTACCCAAAGTCCTGTTCCAGATCTATTCCAACACACTTTTGAAATTTTTTGCCGTCCCAGCCTATTTTTTCTATGTGCTTTTTTCGTTCATTTCATGGTTTGTCATCAAGGTGTCGGACTTTGTGCTTAAAGCATTGTTTAAGACCACTGGCGATGAGGTACAGCTCACCTTTACCAAATTGGAACTGGGCGACTATATTACCGAACAAATGGAAACGGTGCAGGAAGAGGATGAGGTGGATTCCGAAATACAGATTTTTCAGAACGCCCTGCAATTTTCAACGGTAAAGGCCCGGGAAGTTATGGTACCCCGGACCGAGATCACGGCGGTGGATATTGACGAGACCCCGAAGAACCTTACCAAACTGTTCACCGACACGGGATTTTCCAAGATATTGATCTACAAGGAAAATATAGACGAGATCATAGGATACGTCCACTCCTACGAACTTTTTAAAAAGCCCAAGACCATTCGCAGCATTCTGTTGCCCGTGGAATTTGTGCCCGAGACCATGCTGATCCAAGATATACTGAATGTGCTCACCAAAAAAAGAAAGAGCATGGCCGTGGTCTTGGACGAATATGGCGGTACCTCGGGGATACTTACCGTGGAGGACATTATAGAAGAATTGTTTGGAGAGATAGAGGATGAGCACGATTCAACGGACCTTTACGAAGAAAAGCTCAGTGAGAATGTGTACAAATTTTCTGCACGGTTGGAAGTGGACTACATCAATGAAAATTATAAATTGGAGCTGCCCGAAAGCGAGGAATATGAAACCTTGGGCGGTTTGATAGTGAACGAGACCGGCCAAATCCCGGATCAGGACTCCGAAGTGAAATTGGACAAGTTCACCTTTCAGATACTTGAAGTGTCCAATACCAAAATTGATTTGGTCACCGTTCGTGTCAACACCGAAGATTAACGGCCAACACACTTTTTTAAGCTTTCCTATTTGAAAAGAAAATGGTATTTTCGCCCACTGAAATTATAGAAAACAAGCAGTAAAATGGCAATATTAGAGAATATTAGAAAACGCACAACGGTGCTCATCCTCATCATAGGTATGGCATTGTTTGCCTTTGTAATATCAGGGGTCTTTACAAGTAATGACTTTGGAGGGAACAAAGTGGGATCCGCTGTGGCAGAGATAAATGGAGAGAATATTTCCATTGATGACTTTAGAAAGGAAGTGGAGACCGCCTCGCGGAGATATGGGCCCAACTTTTCATCCATGCAGTTGGTGAACACCGTGTACGATCAAGAAGTAAGAAAGGCCATATTGAACCAACAGTTCGAAGATTTGGGCATTGAGGTGGAAAGCGATCAGATCATCGAGTTCGTGAAAACTTCAGGCTATGCACAAATTCCAGACTTTCAGGATGAGAACGGGATCTTTAACGAAGAAGTGTTCAAAAGTGCCATTGCCGATTGGAAGGTCAATGACCCACTGCGTTATGATGCATGGTTGCAGGACGAAGTATCCATAATACAAGCGGCCAAGGAACGAATTTATTTCAACCTCATAAAAGGTGGCGTTGCGGCTACGCTCACCGAAGGTGAGTTTGACTACAAATCAGCCAATGAAAAAGTAGACATACAGTATGTGAGGGTACCCTATACAAGTATCCCGGACAGCACCATTCAGGTGTCCAAGAATGAAATCCAGGCCTACATAAGCAATCACAAGGACGATTTTGAGCAGGAAAAGGCAAGGGATATCCGATTTGTGTACTTTGAGGAGAAACCTTCCGCCGAAGACGAAAAAGCGGTGGAGGATGCTGTGGTGGCCCTGCTTCGTGATACTGTGGAATACATGGAAGAAAGAAACACCACCGATACCATTCCAGGGTTCAGGAACACCCAGGATATGGAAGCTTTTTTGGATAGAAATTCGGATATCAAATTTGATTCCATCTACAAGGCCAAGAACGATTTGCCATCCACGGTGGCCGATACGCTTATGGCCCTGCAAGTGGGGGAACTTTATGGTCCCTACCGTGATGGCGACTTCTTTAAGGTATCCAAAGTTTTGGACAAAAAGACCAATGGTACCGTAAAGGCAAGCCATATTCTTTTTGCATGGCAAGGTGCTGAAAGAGCCAATCCAAACGTTTCTCGGACCAAGGAAGAGGCTGAGGCCAAAGCCAAGGAAATTTTGGCGGAGGCACAAAAAGAAGGCGCAGTATTCACAACCTTGGCCAGGGAAAACTCTGATGGACCCTCGGCCCCAAGAGGTGGGGATTTAGGGTATTTCCAGGAAGGGGTCATGGCAGATGCCTTCAACGATTTTTGCTTTGGAAACCCAGTTGGGACCATCGGGTTGGTAGAGACCCAGTTTGGGTATCACGTTATTAAGGTGGACGACAAACAGGACATTGTTCAAGTGGCCACATTGGCCAGGGAAGTTGCCCCTTCAGAAGAGACCATAAACACATTGTTTACCGAAGCCACCAAATTTGAAATGGAAGCTTTGGATGCAGATCCGGAGGCTTTTGATGACATTGCTAAGGATGATGGTTTCTCCATACGGCCCGTGAACAAAATCAAGGAAATGGATGAAAACCTGCCAGGTCTTGGTGCGCAGCGCAGCATTGTGCAGTGGGCATTCAATGACGATACCAGTGTGGGCGACATTCGACGGTTCAACGTGAACAATGGGTATGCCGTCGTACAATTGACCAAAAAGTATAAAAAAGGGTTGATGACCCCAGAAGAGGCATCCGCAACCGCCTTACCCGAGATTCGAAAGGAAAAGAAGGCAGAGCAGATTATGGCAGCCAACCAAAACAAGGATTTGGAAGCTATCGCTTCGGATAACAGCGTCACGGTGAATACTGCTTCCGCATTGACCATAAAATCCCCAACCATACCGGGTGCCGGCAGGGAGCCCTTGGTGGTTGGTACCGCATTCGCTTTGGGACAGGACCAAACATCGGATTTGATAAAAGGAGTGTCAGGCGTTTTCAAGATCAAGGTAACCAAAAAGGAGGGTGCACCCACGGTGGAAAATTTCAGCACCTATGCGAACAGCCTTCGCACAAGTGCCGCCAATAGGGTGAATGGAGAGGTATACGATGCACTTAAGGACAAGGCTGAAATAGAGGATAAAAGATCCATTTTCTATTAAGAGCCAACATCGTTCAATAGTAATAAAGCCCCGTTTACGGGGCTTTATTTTTTTGTTTCAAAAAGTTTAATGGTATAGTCAAACAGTTCCCTGTCCCCAGCATCTCCATGACCGGGAATGATGATCATCGCATCCTTGTACCTTGATTTAGCCTTGGCAACGGTTTTCGGCCACGCATCGATATTGGCATCTCCTAAATACCCTTTTCCTGCTCCTAAGGATTTAAGCAAACAACCTCCAAATAGTACCTTATCTTTTGGGAAATAGCCAATAATATTGTCCGGTGTATGGCCTTCTCCCAAATAATCCAAAATAATATGTTCTTTTCCTATTTCGAGCACTTTTGTGTTTGAAAAATCATTTTGCGGAACAACTGCATCCTTGCCATTCACCAATTCAATGGTTTTGGCATGGGCATATGAGGGGATGCCCTCGGAATGAAAAGCGGCCAGCCCTCCCAAACAATCCTCGTGAAAGTGGGTGGCAACCACGGCCTTTATGTCGCATTTGAGAGCTTGTCCCACCCAATTGATCAACTCATGGGATACGGCATTGTTGGTTGGGGTATCAAAGATTACGCTATGCCCATCTGCAACCACAATAAGTCCATTGCAAGGAACCTTGCCCCAACTGTCTGTCTCCAAATAGGTAATATGTTGAAAGCTGTTTTCCGAAAGTTGCTTTATTATTAGAGTTTCACTCTCATATAGTATATTACTTTTTTCTGCCTTACAGCCAAATAGAAATAAAGACATCAAGGAATACAGGTATGTTTTGTTCATGGTCACTTTGAAAGAATCAGTTTTGAAAAAGGAAAAATGGTGGGGTATCCCTTGATTTGAAAATAGCGAAAAGGATTTTCCCTCGACGTAACCAAAGCAAAGTCGCCACCCCAGGCCCCAAGGCTTTTGATTGTTCCAGGATAATCTGGAAAAAGCTGGGATTTTATAGTAGGAAGGTCAAGAACGCTTGAAAGCAAAGTTTCATGTTCAATCAAGAACGTCTCAAAATCTTCTAGATTTTCTGCAGAAATCATGGCCTTGGTAATTGCCGAAATTTGGTCGGTAAAGGTCACTTTGTCCAATTCTTTTCGCTGGTAATTAGCAATGGCCTCTTTACTGCTTTGCTTTTTGTTGAGATACACAAAATAAAGGTCATCCTTGAAGGAAGGTGCGAAGGACACTTTCTCCACAATCGGAACACGGTTCTTTAATTGATAGGTTATAGGGCCATCATTTTGGGCACAGGCAATGTCATACCCACTGCCACCAAAAGCATTCCATAAAAGTTGATAGGCATCAACCTGTGCCCACTGCGCAATATTATTGATGAGTGTGGAAGAGGAGCCCAATCCCCAATGTCGAGGAAAACTAAGCTTGGTCTCAACGCGAACACCTTCGGAACCAGCAAGAAAGTTGGGATCCATTTTTTTTGCTTCCAAAAGTAACTTGCCCAACGCGTTGCTGACCTCTTTATTTGATGAGGAAACCCAAGAAAAGCTTCTCAGGTCCAATTTTCCTTGGAACCAGGGAGCATTATTTTCGTCCAAACTGATCCATTCCAAAAATCCGGAATCCCGTGAGTCCACTTGAAGTAATTGTCCATATTTTGTGGGAACAGCCAGTCCCAGGGCCCCATCTAAAATGGCATATTCCCCTGAAAGCAACAATTTGCCATGACTGTAAAACTCCTGCTGCATTATCTGGATTGGATTCGTTCCAAGGCTTCCTTTACCGAGGCATTGGTTACCGTGTGGTCCTTAAAATAGGTCACCAATTGCTTTTTTTCGCTTTCGGTGGCGCCCATTTGGTTGAGCATGTTCAAAAGATGCATTTTCATGTGTCCTTTCTGGATGCCCGTCGTCACCAGCGAGCGCAGCGCGGCAAAGTTTTGCGCCAGACCGGCAACGGCCACAATTTGCATAAGTTCTTTGGCCGTGGGTTCTTGAAGTATTTCCAATGCCAACTTCACCAGCGGATGCAAGGAGGTAAGTCCGCCCACGGTACCCAGGGCCAACGGCACTTCAATCCAGAACTTGAAGATATCGTCTTCAATATGTGCATTGGTCAAGCTACTGTACTGCCCATCTTTGGCCGCATAGGCATGAATGCCAGCTTCCACCGCCCTGAAATCATTCCCTGTGGCTAGTACCACGGCATCAATGCCATTCATGATGCCCTTATTGTGGGTTACGGCACGGTAGGGTTCGGCTTTGGCAATGTCCACCGCCCTTTTCATTTTTCTGGCAAAGACTTCACCGGGAATTCCCTCTTCTTTCAAATTGGAGATGTGGCAGCTCACTTCAGCCTTTACAAGGCAATTGGGCACATAATTGGACAAAATGCTCATGACCACCTCAATTTGTTTTTCTTCCGAGGTGAATTCAGGATAAGACTGTGCCTGTTCCTGCAGCGTCTTTGCAAATTGTTCCAAACATGAGTTGATAAAATTGGCTCCCATGGCGTCCAAGGTCTCAAAGGTGCAATGGAGCTGGTGATACCCGGGAATCTTTTCATCAAAATTCCTTAGTTGGATGTCTTTTATACCCCCACCCCTTTTTTCCATGTTCTGCGTGATGGATGACACACTTTTGATGAGGGCAGGCTTAAGGTTTTGGAAAAAGGAATCCAATTTGTTGGGATTGCCGGAATAGATGAAATGCACCTGCCCCACTTTTTCGGTTCCCAAAACGGTAGTTTTGAAACCGCCCCGGTTCAACCAAAACTTGGCAGCTTTGCTGGCCGCGGCCACCACGGAACTTTCCTCAATGGCCATGGGAATGGCATAGAGCTTTTCGTTTATCAGAAAATTGGGCGCAATGGCAAAGGGGAGGTAATAATTGGACAGCGTATTTTCTATAAATTCATCGTGCAGTTTTTGCACCTGTTCCTCAGGATTCCAATAACGTTCCAATAGCTGTTTGGAAGCGTCGGGATCTTTGGTGTAGTTCCTGGCGATCCACTCTATTTTTTCGGCCTTTGTCAGTTTTGAAAATCCTTCTACCGGGGTATTCATAAAGCTGGGTTAAAGGATTCAAAGATAATGATATTGGTGCTTTGCACTGGCCCGTAGGTTTCATAGTATTCTCACAGAGAGTTTTCGACCCTGTTCTTGTGATTATTATAAGAACAAAGTTTAATTTTTGAATAAATATTAGTAAACTTGACAGTTTTTAATCAATTCTTTACTTCATGAAGAAACAGTTCCTCCTGATTCTGTTTGTTTTCGGATTTTTCACATCTTCCATTGCCCAAAAGAAAAAAATAACCCTTGATGAGATTTGGGGCGGCGAATTCAGGACCGAGTACATGGATGTGCTCCGTTCCATGAAAAATGGAAAGCAGTATACCCTACTGAATTTTGAACGCTCACCAAGATCTAGCAGCTTGGATAAATATGATTATGAATCGTTGGAGAAAGTGGAGACAATCGTGGCTTCTTCCGGGGCCGTACCTTTTTTCACTTCCTATGAATTCAGTGAGGATGAGTCAAAAATCGTTTTGGCGACAGAAGTCGAGCCCATATTCCGTCATTCCAGTTTGGGCATTTTCTACGTGTACGACATTGCGTCCAAAGATCTAGTCAAGATTTCGGAGACCAAGATCCAGGAACCCACCCTTTCCCCGAATGGCAATCAAGTGGCCTATGTGTTGAACAATAACCTCTATCTTTTTAATATAGCAACCAGGACCACAAAACAGTTGACCACCGATGGCAGCAAGGGAACCATCATAAATGGTGTCACCGATTGGGTCTATGAAGAAGAGTTCGCTTTTGTAAGGGCTTTTGAATGGAACAGCAACGGTACCCAAATTGCCTTTTTGCGTTTCGACGAAACCAACGTGCCACATTTTTCCATGGATGTGTTCGGACAGAACTTGTATCCCTTCCAGTATGAATTCAAATATCCCAAAGCAGGGGAGGAGAACTCCAAGGTCACATTGCACTTTTATGATTTGGGTTCGGAATCCATCTCAAAAGTGGACTTGGGTGATTCGTACTATATTCCCAGAATCAAGTGGATGAACAATCCTGACCATTTGAGTGTGCAGACCTTGAACAGACACCAAAATGACCTAAAGCTGCACAAGGTGGATGCAAAGAACAACACGGTAACCCTGCTGCTACAGGAGCAGGATGCCGCCTATGTGGATGTGGATGACGATCTGACCTTTTTGGAGGATGACAGCTTTGTATGGACCAGTGAGATGGACGGATACAACCATTTATATTTATATAAGAAGGATGGCAAACTGAAAAACCAGATTACCAAGGGCCCATGGGAAGTCACCCGATACTATGGATATGACAAGTCCAGAGATAGGATTTACTATCAATCGGTGGAAAACGGCTCCATTAACCGCGATGTGTACAGCATTTCGAGCTCCGGAACGGATAAAAAGAGACTCAGCAACAAGGAAGGGACCAATTCGGCGGACTTCAGTGCGGATTATACCTTTTATATCAACACCTTTTCCAGTGCAACGGTCCCTTATGAGTTTACCCTTCATCAAGTGGCCAAGGGCAAGAGAATGAAAGATTTCAACCAGGAGAATGAATTGATTTCCAGGGGAAGGCTCATCAGGGATAACTCGGCCTTATTGAAAAAGTTGGAAAACTACGAGCTTGTTCCCAAGGAATTTTCCACCATCGACATCAATGGAAACGATTTGAACATGTGGATGATGAAACCAGTCGATTTTGACCCAACCAAAAAATACCCATTGTTGATGTTCCAGTACAGTGGACCGGGGTCGCAGCAGGTGGCCAACAAATGGTTTGCCAGCAACGATTATTGGCATGAAATGTTGGTTTCCGAAGGTTATATTGTGGTCTGCATCGACGGTAGGGGCACAGGGTATAAAGGTCGTGACTTTAAAAAAGTTACGTACCTAAACTTGGTAAAATTTGAGACCGAAGACCAAATTGCTGCTGCCAAAAAGTTGAGCGAGCTCCCTTTTGTGGATGAGAAAAGGACCGGAATTTGGGGCTGGAGCTTTGGCGGGCATATGAGCACCAATTGTTTGTTGAAAGGGAACGACACGTTTGAAATGGCCATTGCGGTAGCTCCGGTAACATCCTGGCGCTTTTACGATACCATCTATACCGAACGATTTTTGAGGACCCCCCAGGAAAATCCAGTGGGCTACGATAATGATTCCCCTTTTAACTATCCAGAATTGTTGAAAGGAAAATATTTGTTGGTCCATGGCTCTGGAGACGATAACGTGCATGTGCAGAACTCCATGCGCATGATCGAGGCGTTGGTCCAGGCCAACAAACAGTTTGATTGGGCCATTTATCCCGATAAGAACCATGGAATTTATGGTGGCAATACCCGATTGCACCTCTATACCAAAATGACCAATTTCATAAAGGAAAATCTGTAACCAAACACCAAAAAATATGTCACAAGTTGTACAACCGCCCAGTGAGAAAACCATTTTAGGTCATCCCCAGGGTCTTTTCTACCTATTCTTTGCAGAGCTGTGGGAACGTTTTAGTTTCTATGGCATGCGGGCCCTGCTCACGCTCTATATGGTCAATGTTATTTTTGAAGCATTGTCCACAAGAGATTATGCAGCTGCGGCCGTCTATGCCTCTTACGGATCGTTGGTATATGCTTCCACGGTAATCGGGGGTAAAATTTCAGATTCCATTTTGGGAATGCGTGCATCCATTTTTTTGGGAGGAATTTTGATGGCACTGGGTCATTTTGTGCTGGCCATTGAAAACAACATCGCTTTCTTTTTGGCACTGGCATTCATCATTGTTGGCAATGGATTTTTTAAACCGAACATCTCCACATTTGTCGGTACGCTGTACAAGGATGGGGACCCTCGTAAAGATTCGGGATTTACCATCTTTTATATGGGGATCAACATTGGAGGATTCATATCGCCACTGCTCTGTGGCTGGCTAGGCCAGACCTATGGTTGGCATTATGGTTTTGGATTGGCAGGGATAGGCATGTTGACTGGATTGCTCTTTTTCTGGAGCGGGATAAAAAAGAATGTGTTCGGGGAAGGTGGCAAGCCACAGAATATGGAAGCCTATGAAAGAAAGGTAATAGGGGTTCCTCAACACAGATTGGTGCGGATTTTGGCCTTCTTGGCAGCACCTCTGATTGCATTTTTGCTCTATTCCTACAAATCGTTGGGAGGGGAGGGCACGGCCTTGGAGGATACGAACATTGTCAATCTATTGTTCTACGTAATTGGAATTTCCGTGTTGGGTTATATGGCCTATATCATGTTCAACGCAACAATGGACGAGCGTAAAAAACTCTTCATGGCCTTGCTGATAACTTTTTTCATGACCATTTTCTGGGGTTTCCATGAGCTTCATGGAAGCGTTATTACCCTGTTCGCAGCCAGAAATGTGAATCTGTCCCTTATCAATGCAAGCCAAACGAATGCTCTTAACTCTATGTTCATCGTCATTCTATCCATTCCCATATCCATTATGTGGACGTATTTGGCCAAGAAAAAAATAAATCCCAGGACCCCTTATAAATTTGGTATGGGATTGCTTTTGGCGGGATTGAGCTTTTACGTTGTTTCGCTGAGCGGTGCAAGTGCCGATGAAAATGGCATGGTGCCCTTTTCATATCTTTTGGCCCTCTATTTTATAATATCCGTGGGGGAGTTGTTCATGTCTCCGGTAGGGTTGTCCAAGATTACGGACCTGTCACCCAAAAGAATCGTTGCCTTTATGATGGGAATTTGGTTCCTGTCCTCCGCATTTGCATTCCAGATCGTAGGGTTCATTTCCAAGCAATTGGCCATAGAGAGCACCGATAAGAATGTGGGCGGATTTGAAACATTGAATGTTTATTTGGACGGCTTCCGATTGATTGCAATTTATGCGCTGGTGGCTGGTGCTGTGGTAATTGTTTTTGCCCCGCTCATGAAACGCCTAATGGGCAACGTCCACTAATCATCCACTGAATTAAAAACATAATATCCCTTTTTGCCGGTGTAGTGAAAAGGGATTTTTCTTTTTGCACAGGTTTGTCTCCATCGCTCAATATAGCTTCTGTAGTTATTGCCATCAGCAAGAACGATTTTGGGGCATGCCGAATCCAAAAGGCGCTCCAGGTTGATTTTTGGGGATTGGGTAAGCAGCATGTAATCTAGCTGTTTTTCCGTGGGATAAATCCCCAGGCTATCCACTATGTACAGCTGTTTTCCAAAAAGTTGATAGCTGTTTTTGAGTTCAATATATGAGGTGGATTGAACACGTTCTGCCACGGAATGATTCGCTACAAGGCGTTCCAGGTTGCTGCTGTTCTTGGCGTAGATGCTCAAATGACGACCATTTTGATCAAGCAGGACCGTATTTCTTGATTGGTGAAGTAGCAAAAGTTGTTCTTTTTCGACTAGGATGTGATGGCTCCATAGGGCATGAATCTGCAGCCCAACGATGCCGATGGCCAGGATAATGGCTGTTTTCCATCTGGGTTTGGAAAGCAACACCACCAAGGTTATGATGACCAGGTAACCAGCAATCAATTGAAAACGGTCAAAAGGGATATCCTTGACGATGAAACTTTCCTGCTGCCCCACCCATCCTACAATGGAATTCATCGTGGCAATGACCCAATTGTAAATTTGCGCCAGAAAAATGGGCAATTGACCCACAGACGACAACGTGATGACCAGAATTCCCATGCCCAGAATCAATCCCAAAAAAGGGATGATCAAGAGATTGGAAACAAAGAACAGGGCCGGAAACTGATGGAAATAGAAAAGACTTATAGGTAAAACACCCAATTGCGCTGCAATGCTCACCGATAATAACTGCCATGTTTTGCGAACCAACCAATTGTTGGGAAACCAGAACTTTTGCAATTTTGGGTATATCCAGACAATCGCGATTACCGCTGCGTAGCTCATTTGAAAACCTACCTGAAACAACATCAACGGCTTCATGAGCAGAATGGACAGCATTGAAAGGGCAATTATGTTGAAGGAATTGGTGGGTCGATTCAAATAGAGGGCATAGGCAAAGAAAGTGAACATGGTCACTGCCCTGATTATGGAAGGGGACAACCCAGCGATAAAGGCATAGAGCCAAAGCAATAGAACAATGATGATTAATTTCAAGACCCGGCCCTTCGGTATGTAATCCAAAGGAGAAAGCAAAAACTCGAGAAGAAGAAGAAGGATGCCCACATGTAGGCCCGAAACGGCCAAAATGTGTACGGCCCCGGCATTTTTGTAGTTGTTATAGGTGTTTTCCGAAATATCATCCCGTTGTCCCAACAACAATGCTTGTATTACCGCCAGTTCTTCCTCGCCAAAATGCTGTTTTTTCAATTTTGCGATGATATTTTCCCTAATACGAGCCGCTTTGCCCACAAGTGTTTCCGAATGCTCACCTAAAGTGAAAATGGATTTTTGATGGGCCTTGATCCGGTGTTGAATCCCTAGTTTTTTGAGATATTCCCTATAATTGAATTGATTCGGGTTTAATGGCGAAGGGATGGATTGGACCTGACCGGAAATCAATAGTTCATCATCAATGGCGTATTTTTCCCGTGTTGAATCCGTTTGAAGGTTCAGCAATACCTTACCCGTACTCTTTTTGTATCCAACGGCGATCACCTCCGCCACGTAGTTTTGGGCATAGGGATTGGGCTTGAGTTCCTCAGAGATCTTTAAATGCCAAAATTGTTCATTTTGAAAATCAACTTGGGAATAGTGATTGGGCATCTTTTGTGACAATGCAAGCACCAGCATTCCAAGCACAATGGTGAAACACATGGCGCCGAGCTCAAAAAAGGGAAGGCCATCCCTAGGCTGTTTTTTCATGCTCCAATACAGCACAGGAAAGAGGGACAACAGCGCAAAAAAAGGAAGCCTCGGACCGATTTCAAAATAAAAACCGATAATGATGCCCACTACAAGGCATAATGTCAACTTTATGGAAACAAAATCAAAAGTGCGCATTAGAGAATACGCATGGCCTTTACAAAAGCATGGTTCCAGTACCCTTCCCGCAGGGAAGAGACCAAAACGCCCCTGGAGGTTGTGGCGTGAATAAACTTGATATCCTTTCCATCCACATCCACCACAAGTCCCACATGATTGATGCGTCTGCCGGTTTTGCCTGTCTTAAAAAAGAGCAGGTCCCCTTTTTCAACCTCTGCGACCCGCACGGGCTTGCCTTCTTGGGCCATCAAATAGGAAGCTCTGGGAAAAGCGATGTCGTTTTCCTTTAAGGAAACATAGACCAAACCGGAACAATCCATGCCACTTTCGGTGATGCCGCCATATTTGTACCGCGTGCCTGAAAACTGCAATGCAGTGGAGATAATAGCCTCGGCCTTGGCATTTTTTCGTTCCTCCTTGCTGGATTCCCTTGTGGAAGTGCTGTCTTCGGTGGACCCCGCTACCGTAACGGTCCGGGTCTTGCTGTAAGTTCTTTTTTTTGAGCCGCAGGAGGCCAAAGAAAAAATTAATAGTAAGATTAGGGTTTTACGTAACATCCAAGAATAGTATTGCTTTCTTGGAAGCTAAATCTAAGCATTTTTGACGATTAATTGGGCCGCCAATTGACTAGCACCCTTTCCGCCCAGTTTTTTCTTTAAGCTCTTATAGTCCTCCAAAATGCGTTCCCGTGCGCTTCCCTCGACTATTTTGGAAAGCTCAATTTTGATATTTTTTGAAGTTAACTCATTCTGAATCAACTCCTTGACAACTTCTTTGTCCATTATCAAGTTCACAAGTGAAATATAGTCCAAGGTTATGATTCGCTTGGCTATCTGATATGAAATCCAATTCCCTTTATAGCACACCACTTGAGGGATTTCAAAAAGGGCGGTTTCCAGGGTTGCGGTTCCGCTGGTGACCAAAGCGGCATATGAATGTTTTAAAAGCGAATAGGTGCGGTTGGATACGAAACCCACTTGGCCCTTCTTCAAGAATGGGGAATAGAAGTCATCCGATAAACTGGGAGCGCCGGCAATCACAAATTGATAATCCGGAAAATCCTTGGTCACGGAGAGCATGATGTCCAGCATCTTTTGCACCTCCTGTTTTCTGCTTCCAGGAAGCAGTGCGATAATGGGTTTTTCTTTGTCTAGGCCATTTTCTTCCCTAAATGTCGCTTCATCAATAAGGGAAGTGTTCGCCATGGCATCAAATAGGGGATGACCAACAAAATGCACGGGGTAGCCGTGCTTTTTTTCATAAAAGTCTTTTTCAAAAGGGAGAATGACATACATATGGTCGATGTCCCGTTTTATTTTTTTGATCCTACCTTCCCTTGAGGCCCATATTTGTGGGGAGATGTAGTAATTGGTTTTGTACCCCTTCTTTTTGGCCCATTTGGCAATGCGAAGGTTAAAACCTGAAAAATCAATAAATATGATTGCATCGGGACCAAAATTCTGGATGTCTTCCTTGCAGAAAGCAATGTTCTTGAAAATGGCAGGGATATTTTTAATGACTTCCAAAAAACCCATAAAAGCCATTTCCTTGTAGTGTTTGGCCAGCTCTGCGCCTGCCTGCTGCATCAAATCCCCTCCCCAACAGCGTATCTCCGCATTTTTGTCCTCTTTTTTAAGTGCCTTGATCAGATTTGAGCCGTGGAGGTCCCCAGAGGCTTCACCGGCTATAATGTAGTACTTCATGGATTGCGTTCAAGTTTCATTGCAGCTTAAAAAAACACTTTGTAACCCAAAATGATCAGTGCCGTGAGCAGGGTAGCCATCATCACTCCCCGTGCCCTTTGTTCCCTCCGTATCCGAAGAAAACCAAAAAATGCTATCAGATTCAATATGGCCCCCAGCGCCAGCAGACTGCCCAAATGACCTTGGTCAACAGCAGCCATGAATGTTTCGATAATTCCCAAATCGGAGAAAATAAGTATGTACAGCAAGGTGCCAAAACTATTTGCGATTAATCCAACAATAAAACCGATCAGGATTTCTTTCTTGTTCTTCATCAAAAATTCCAATTGTTAATTTGCGGTATGGCATGGTGTGCGGTCAGGTCAAACTGGGTGGGCACCAGGGAAACATAGCCTTGGGACAGGGCCCATTCATCCGTATCCTGGCCTCTGTCCAATAGTTCAAACTCACCGGTGAGCCAATAATAGTCCTTCCCCGATGGGCTTGTTCTTTTGTCGAACTGTTCCTTCCAATTGCCCCTGGCCTGCCTGCACACCTTGATTCCCTTTGGGGCTTCATTGGTCTTGGGTATGTTCACATTGAGCACCGTTCCTTTGGGAATGCCATTGTCCAAAGCTTCCTTGGTAATTTTCCTTACCAAAGGAACCGAGGGTTCAAAATTGGCTTCCCAGGAATAATCGCAGAGGGAAAAACCAATAGCTGGAATTCCCTCGATACCCGCTTCGATGGCCGCGCTCATGGTGCCGGAATAGATCACATTTATGGACGAATTGGAACCGTGATTGATCCCGCTCACACAGATATCGGGCTTTCTTTCCAAAATTTCACGGAGTGCCAATTTGACGCAATCCGCAGGGGTTCCACTGCAACTGTATTCGTTTGGCGCCCCTTCCATATGGTCCACGATCACCTTTTTTGAGAACAGGGTACTGTCCACTGTTATGGCATGCCCCATGCCCGATTGGGGGCTATCGGGGGCCACCACGACCACCTCGCCAAGCTCTTTCATAATGCGGATCAGGGTCCGCAATCCCGGGGCAGTTATTCCGTCATCGTTGGTAACCAAGATGAGTGGTTTTTTCATACGGTATAATTAATGGCATAAAAATACGTTTTTCAAAAGGATATGAACCTTTGTACGTTTAACAAAAAATTAAACGCAAAGCTCGGAACTGGCATGGTTTTTTCAGTATCTTAGAGATTCATTCAAACAGAAACGATGGATGGTGTGAAGGATTTTTGACGGTAAAAAGTCAAAGAATCTTGCCCCTAAAAAAAATATCATGAAAAAGAATTTCATCCTGGCACTTTTGATTATGCTCGTTGCAGTTGCCTCCTGCAGTTTCACGAACAAGTCTTTTGAGAATGATGACAAGGACAAATTGTTGTTGGACTTGATCACCTATGTTTTGGAACGCGGACACTATGAGCCCAAAGATTTGAACGACACCTTCAGTTCCAATGTTTTTGATGATTTCATCGACATAGTGGACCCCACAAAAAGATACTTTCTGCAAAGCGATGTCAGGGAGTTTGAAAAATACAGGTTCATGATCGATGATGAGATCAGGAACACGGAGATCACCTTTTTCAATGTGGTGTACCAACGTTTGATGAAACGCATGGAAGAGGCCAAGGAAATCTATAAAGAAGTCTTGGCAGAACCTTTTGACTATGCGCTTGACGAGACCATCAACATTGATTATGAAGATCAAGAGTTTGCCGCAAATAGAAAGCAACTCAAGGAACGCTGGAGAAAACAGCTAAAATACAACACACTGGCCATTTTCGAGAACAAGGTTGAGAACAAGATCGTGGAGATCCAACAGTCATCTGGGGACGAAGTGGCTTCGGTAAGCTATTCTTTTAAAGAAATCCCCACGTCGGTGGACCGGGCTTTGACAGAAGAGGAGGCACGTGAGAACACAAAAAACACACTGGATGAGTTTTTTGATTTTGTGGACGACCTAGAGCGCAAGGATTGGTTCGTACAGTACATTAATACCATTGTTGAAGAATTTGACCCCCACACCTTCTATTTTGCGCCTGATGATAAGGAGAAATTTGATATTGGAATGTCCGGAAAGTTTGAGGGCATTGGTGCCAGATTACAAAAGAAACCGGAGGGTGCCCGTATTGTCGAAATCATTTCGGGAGGCCCCGTATGGAGGGAACAAACCCTGGAAGTCGGTGACGAAATTCTGAAGGTCGGCCAAGAAGGTGAAGAACCCATCGATATTGTGGGCATGCGTTTGGACGATGCAATAAAACTTATAAAAGGGCCCAAAGGTACCGTGGTAAACCTTACCGTTAGGAAAGTGGATGGCACCATCGGGGAGGTCTCCATTACACGCGATGTGGTCGAATTGGAAGAGTCCTATGCCAAATCGGCAACAATTCAAAGAGAAGAGAACAAATACGGCTTGATAAACCTACCAAAATTCTATGTGGATTTTGAGGACTATACCGAAAGGAACGCTGCCACCGATGTGGCCAAGGAAGTTGAACGATTGAAGGAAGAAGGTGTTGAAGGCATCGTTTTGGACCTTAGGGACAATGGAGGAGGTTCATTAAAGACCGTAGTGGAAATGGCCGGATTGTTCATCAAGGACGGCCCCATTGTTCAAGTGAGGTCTTCCGGACAAAGAAAAGAGGTACACGAGGACAAGGACGAGCGCATTCAGTGGGATGGTCCGTTGGTGATTTTGGTCAACGAGCTTTCCGCATCCGCCTCGGAAATTTTGGCGGCCGCCATGCAAGATTATAAAAGGGCCGTTGTTATTGGCAGTAAGCAGACCTTTGGCAAGGGAACCGTTCAAAATGTGATTCCTTTGGACAACATTGTGCGAAGCAACGAACATGGCGATTTGGGTGCCATCAAATTGACCACCCAGAAATTCTACAGGATCAATGGAGGATCTACCCAGCTCGAAGGCGTGAAAAGTGACATTGTGGTCCCAGACCGATATAGCTACATCGATTTGGGCGAGCGCGATCAAGAAAATCCATTGGGATGGGACAAGATCACCGCAGCCGACTATAAAGTGTGGGATGGCTATATAGATTTTGAAACCACGGTGGCCAACAGTAAAAAGCGATTGGCCAATAACCCACAGATCAAATTGATCGAGGAAAATGCCAAATGGTTGAAAGAACAGCAGGATGAAACGGTAATTTCTCTAAGCTATGATGCATACGTGCAGCGGGAGGAACAGGCGAAGAAACGTTCTGAAAAATTCAAGAGCCTCAGGGATTACGATTCCAAATTGACCTTCCAGTCACTGAGGTATGAAACGGAACTGTTCACGCAAGATTCCGTATTACGTGAAAAACGCGACAGATGGCACAAGGAACTGGCCAAGGATATTTATGTGGAAGAAGCCGTCAATGTGTTGAAGGACCTGCAGTTGAACAATATCAAAAGCAGTGAGCGCAAACTGGCCAGTGTAAAAGGATAATAATACCAGTATAAAAAATGAAAAGGCCGACTTGACAAAGTCGGCTTTTTAGTTTCTGGAGATGCTTAGTTTTGTAAACAAATCCCGTCAATTTGAAGAATAGAACACTGTATACCCTTTTGTTTGTCCTTTGTGTGGTTGGATTTTGGATTTTCGAGAACTTTTATACCCCAGCTTCATATTCCAATCCAAATCCGAAAAATACCGAGGGGCCAGAAACCGAGCTACTGCCAAGTTCCACAACGGGGATGGTGGTAAAACACCAACACTATATGCTTTCCTATAATGAGCCCTATGAACAGGCCGAATGGGTATTCTATAAACTCCAAAAAGATCATTTGACCTACGATGACCGAGAGCGTCCCCACTTCATTGAAGATCCAAAGGTAAAGACCAAGTCTGCCGATTGGCGAAACTACCGAGGCTCTGGGTACGACCGGGGGCATTTGTGTCCGGCCGGGGACCGTCGTTTTTCAGAATATGCCTATAACGAGACTTTTTACACCAGCAATATTGTGCCGCAGGACCGGGATTTTAATGCGGGTATCTGGAACCGTCTGGAACAACAGGTGCGCTCCTGGTGCAAAAAATACGGCGAGCTTACCATTATAACAGGAGGGATTTTGGAAGAGGGATTGGAGGAAATTGGACAGGAAGATGTGGACGTGCCCAAGGCTTTTTATAAGATAGTTGTTAGGGAAAACAACCATGCATCAAAAATTGTGGCCTTTATTATTCCGCATCGCGAGAGCACATTGCCGCTCAATGCTTTCTTGGTCCCTATTGATGAGATAGAAAGGAGGACAGGGATTGATTTCTTTGAAAAAAAACCATCGACCTGGCAAGAAACATTTGAAACCGAGGTTAAAAGTAAGGGTTGGAAATTCTAAATGCCATCCTTTAGGCGATTGGAATCCAATTTTAGGAAAACGAAGAGCAGCATGGAAAAAAAGATCAGTCCGGAGCCGCCGTAACTGAAAAACGGAAGCGGGACACCGATTGTGGGCAAGAGTCCGATCACCATGCCTATATTGATGAAATAATGGAACAATAAAATGGAAATGACCCCATACCCAAACATCCGGTTGAACTCACTCTTTTGCCGCTCAGCGAGGTGGATCAACCTTAAAAAGAAGATCGTGAATAGAAGAATTACCGTGCCGGTACCTACAAATCCCCATTCCTCTCCCACCGAACTGAAAATATAATCGGTGTGCTGTTCCGGAACAAAATCCCCTTTGGTCCGTGTGCCCTCCAGAAATCCTTTCCCAAAAAAACCTCCGGATTCAATGGCCTTTTCAGATTGATAGGTATTGTACCCGATTGTTTTTCGGATTTCTTCCAGCTTGCTTTCATCTTTTTCCAAACTTAGCCAAAGGGCAAAACGATCACGGTGCCGTTGTTCAAAAACATTTTCATAAACAAAATTGACCGATAGGGAATACAGCACCGCAACCACAATGATGCCCAAAACCGGAATGAATGGAATTTTTGTGGATGCCTTTTTAAAAGTGTATACCAATACGGTCAACACTGCCAGACCAATGGCTACCCATACCGTGCCAAACATCAAGGTGGTGGCAAACAGGATTACCAAGAACAACAAAATGGCCAAATAATACAGGGGAAACCCTTCCCTGAAGAGCACGAAAAAAAGTGAAAAATAGATCAGGGCACTCCCTGGATCGGGTTGGGGCAGGATCAAAAGTGCGGGCAATAGGATAATAATCACAGCAAACAGCTGATGCTTAGGCTTTTTGATATCGGTTTGGATATCACTTAAGAATTTGGCCAGGGCCAGGGCCGTGGCCACCTTGGCCAGCTCTGAGGGTTGTAGGTTAAAAAAACCGAGGTCGTACCACGAAGTTGCACCAGCAATGGTTCTCCCGAAGGGAAAAAGCCCCAGCAGCAATACGATGGATATGATATAGAAAATGGACGCAAAGCGTTCAAAAAAGTTGGTTTCTATAAAAAGCACCAAAAGCACACCCGAAATGGCCATGCCAATGAACAAAAGTTGCTTCCCATATAGCGTGGAGAAATCAAAAATGGAAAGGTTTGGATCACTTAAGGTGGTAGAATAAATGTTTACCCACCCAATCAGCACCAAAAACAAATAAAGAAAAACAGTAAGCCAATCTATCCTTCCAAAGAGTCCCCTACCAGACATATTCGTTTATATTGAAAGGTTCGCCACTGAATGGTTTGGCGTATTCATGCTCCAAAGTCTTCTCCAACATACGCTTTTCCAAATCTTTTCTGGTGATTTCTCCCTTGATGTACTTTTCAATCAAAAGAGAGGCGATGTGGCCAGCGTAGCGCGCGCCGTAATATCCGTTTTCAATGTATACCGCCAATGCAATCTGGGGATTCTCAACAGGGGCAAAGGCCACAAAGATGGAGTGATCCGTAAGCTGCATCCGTTCCCCGTTTATACGGACAAAATTTTCCACCGTTCCCGTTTTTCCCGCAATTTCAATCTCGGGAACCTGAAGCCATTTGGCCGTACCATATTTGTACACATTGGCCATACCCTCAATAATTGGCTCAAAATGCTTCCGATTTATGGTGGTGTAGTTGGGTTCGGTATATCTCGGGTCTATGGCACCTTTGTTGCCAACACTTTTTATGACATGTGGTGTGTAATAATATCCGCGATTGGCAATGGCAGCCGTCATGTTGGCCAATTGCAATGGTGTAGCGGCCACTTCTCCCTGGCCAATGGCATTGGAAATAATGAAAGAAGATGCCCATCTATTATCGCCATAGGCCCTGTCGTAGTAGGCTTTATCGGGAATTCTTCCAGGTCTTCCTGTGGGAAGGTCTGAGCCTAGATATCCGCCAAGGCCAAAACTCTTCATGTGTTTTTCCCACACATCCATGCCTTCATCCGTTGTGGGGTATTTTGAATAGATTTTTCTAAATGTGCCTGCAAAGTAAGCGTTGCAGGAGCGAAATATGCCAGTGTTCATGTCCCGAGTACCGCCTCCGCAATGACATCCTCGCAATGTACTGCCCACATAAAACCCATGGTAACATTTAAATGTGGTGCTTGGCTCTATAACCCCTTCCTGAAGCGCCACCAGTGCATTGAGTATTTTAAAAGGCGATCCCGGAGAGGGTTCGGCCAAAATGGAGCGGTCCCAAGTTGGTTTTGAAATGGTATCGTAGTGCAGGGTACTGTAATTATTGGAACGTTGGCGACCCACTAAAAGAGAGGGATCATATGTGGGTCCTGAAATCATGGCCAAAATCTCGCCCGATTTGGGTTCCAAGGCCACAATCCCCCCACGTTTGCCATGCATCAATCCCTCGCCATATTCTTGAAGGGCCTTGTCCACCGTGATCTGGATTTCCTTTCCCTGTTCGGGCAAAGTATCCAACTTACCATCTTTATAGGGGCCTATATCCCTATTGAAACGATCTTTTTGAATGAATTTGACCCCTTTCCGGCCCCTCAAAATCTCTTCATATTGTTTTTCAATCCCTGTCCGGCCCTTCAGTTCGCCCGCACGGTAGTAAGGATTGTTTTTAAGGTCCCATTCCCCAACTTCGCTTATGTATCCCAACACATTGGCGGCACTGTTGGTCGCATAGTAGCGCAAAGATCTTTTTTGAATATAAAAACCTTCAAAATGGCGCATTTTTTCCTGAAGACGGGCATAATCCTCTTTGGAGAGCTGGTGCACCAACACCGAAGGAAGCCTGGGAGAGTAAATCCGGGCCTTTTCCATTTTCTCCACAAAGGTGTTCTTATCAATTCCCAAGAGGCCGCAAAACTCCAAAGTGTCCAATGGCTTAACCTCCCTGGGGATAACCATTACATCATAGGCAGGTTGGTTCCCGACCAGTAATTCGCCGTTTCGGTCATAAATATAGCCACGCTCTGGGTAATCGTAAATGGCCTTGATGGCGGGATCCTCAAAAGTTTGGTCCGGAGAAAAGCGAAAAAGCTGCAAATAGGAAAGTCTCCCAATAAAGGTGAATCCTATAATAACGATAATGGAAGATAAAAGGAGTTTTTTCATTAATGCACAAATTTAGGGCTCCTAACCTATTTTACTTAACGAAAAATGAACTTTTTTATTCGCGGGCAGGACTAAAAAGTGAACTGAAAAGCACACAGAACACTAAGGTAACAATACCAATTGAAAAAACCTTTTTCAGAATGAGCAATACATGGGAGAAACTAAGAATTTCCAACGAAAAGAAAACGGTATGGTGCAAAAGGACCACCAATGCCAAAAAGGTGACCCGCTGCACTTTGGTGGTGTTCTTGAAACTAAAGTTTTGGAATTCGTAGTTCACACCAAAGCAGAAACGCATGATCACTGGTCGTGCATAGGCTATGGTGAGCGATGCTATGGCGTGTAGGGCCAAGGTGTCGGAAAAAATATCTATGATGAAACCCAAAAGAAACGCAGTGAGCATGAAAATTGCCCTATTGCCCTTGATGGGATACCAATAGAAAAATATGACATATACCATCGGGTTGATGGAATCCAAAAACCCCAACGTATTGAAAATCAATACCTGGGCCAAGACCAAAAGCACAAAACGGACGATATTTAGGAGCACTGTGCTATTCATCCAAGGTAATTGCTTCCAAGGTTTTGATCTCTTGCCGGTTTTTGTTCATGATCAAGTACACATTCTTGATGTTTGCCATATCATTAAAAAGTTCCACATCGATGTTGTAGAAACTTTTGGAGGTATTAAGATCATATTTTTTGATGACCCCAATTGGAATATTTTCAGGGAAAATACTGGACATGGCTCCGGTGACAATGGTATCTCCAACCACAAGGGGAACCAATCTGGGGATATCGACCAACTGGACCACTTTGTAATCCTCGGCATTCCAGATCAATGATCCAAAAAAGTTGGTGTTCTTTATTTTCGCGTTGATGTTGGATTTTGTGTTCAGCACACTTTGCACGGTTGCAAAATTTTTGGAAACATTTTCCACGATGCCCAAAATGCCTTTCGTGGTGATCACACCCATATCTTGGACCACACTATCTTTCCTGCCACGATCAATGGTCAGGTAATTTCTTGGGGAGGCGAAGCTGTTCTTTATCAGATTGGCACTCATCACTTCAAAATCGATTGCGGTGGTGTCCAAAAGCAGGGCACCGGATGTCTCCATGTTGAAAAGCATCCTTCGCAATTGTTCATTTTCGTTTACCAATCTTTGGTTTTCTTCCCTGAGCCCAAAATAGAATGAAACATTGGCGCCGGTTTGATAAATATTGCCAGTGAGCCACTTGGAAGAATTAAAAAACTTGGATTGATGATAGGAGTGCGAACGAACGGTGATCACCAAAGAGACCAACAATAGAAATCCATAAAGAAAGGCATTTCTATTGTTTAGAATAAAATTGATGATGCGTTGCATGTCATCTAAATTAGTAAGAAAGCCCAAACGCACGTGATCAGGTCGGGCACAATACAGTAATCTGCTCTATTTGATCAAAATGCTCTTGTAGCGCTCCAGGTTTTTAAGGGCAATTCCGGTTCCCCGAACCACCGCCCTCAAAGGATCCTCTGCGATATACACGGGCAAGTCCGTTTTTTGGGACAATCTGCGATCTAGTCCCCTGAGCATGGAACCACCACCTGCCAAATAAATTCCGGTATTGTAAATATCCGCGGCTAGTTCCGGAGGGGTTTGCGACAAGGTTTCCATTACGGCATCTTCCACCCTGAGGATACTCTTATCAAGTGCCTTGGCTATTTCCCTGTATGAAACGTGGACCTGTTTTGGCTTTCCTGTCAAAAGATCCCTTCCTTGAATCGATTTGTCATCCGGGGGGGATTTAAGATCCTCTGTGGCCGAACCAATTTCTATTTTAATGGCTTCTGCGGTAGTTTCACCCACATACAGGTTATGCTGGGTGCGCATATAATAAATGATATCGTTGGTGAACACGTCACCCGCAATCTTAACCGATTTGTCACACACAATCCCACCCAAGGCGATAACCGCAATTTCTGTGGTTCCACCACCAATGTCCACAATCATGTTTCCTTTGGGCTGCATAATGTCCAATCCAATACCTATAGCCGCTGCCATGGGTTCATGGATAAGGTACACTTCCTTACCATTCACCCGCTCGGCCGATTCGCGCACAGCGCGCATTTCCACTTCGGTGATTCCTGAAGGGATACAAATTACCATGCGCAATGCAGGCGGGAACCATTTTTTCTTCAGGGCCGGAATGTTTTTGATGAACATGTTGATCATCTTCTCCGAAGCATCGAAATCGGCGATCACCCCGTCTTTCAAGGGCCTAATGGTCTTTATGTTTTCATGGGTCTTGCCCTGCATCATGTTAGCCTCACGGCCCACAGCTATAATTTTTCCGGATATACGGTCCCTGGCCACAATCGAAGGGCTGTCCACAACTACTTTGTCCATGTGGATGATCAGGGTGTTTGCCGTACCGAGGTCAATGGCAATTTCCTCGGTCATGAAATCAAAAAATCCCATAAAAACTTCAGTTTTTTGAGTTAGCGCAAAAATTATCGGCTAATGTACTAAAATTAATGCTTAAAATGTCTTGTGCCGGTCATTACCATGGCAATTCCGTTCGCGTTGCAGTAATCAATGCTCAATTGGTCCTTTATGGACCCACCCGGCTGAATGACGCTTTTTATGCCTGCCTTGTGGGCAATCTCCACACAATCGGGAAAAGGGAAGAAAGCATCACTGGCCATGACGGCGCCATCCAAATCAAAATTGAAAGACTTTGCTTTATGGATGGCCTGGTTCAGGGCATCTACACGAGAGGTTTGCCCGGTGCCACTCGCACAGAGTTGTTTGTTTTTTGCCAGAACAATGGTATTGCTCTTGGTATGCTTGCACAATTTGGAGGCGAACAATAAATCTTCAATTTCCTGTGTCGACGGTTTTTTATCTGTCACATTTTGCAAATCTGCTTTGGAATCGGTCTTAAAATCTTTATCCTGTACCAATACACCGTTAAGGCAGGTCCGCACCAAAGTTTCCGGTAATGCAACATCGTTTTGAACAAGAATTATGCGGTTCTTTTTGCCTTTAAGGATTTCCAGCGCTTCGTTTGAATAACTTGGGGCAATCACCACTTCGCAGAACAGCTCATGGATTTCCTTGGCGGTCCCAGCATCAATTTCAACATTGGAAATCAAAATTCCACCAAAGGCTGAAACGGGATCGCCGGCCAAGGCATCCAGGTATGCCTGTTTGATGGTGGTGCGGGTGGCAAGGCCACAAGCGTTGTTATGCTTCAGGATGGCAAAGGTGGGATCATCGTGTTTGAACTCTTCCATGAGATTAACCGCGGCATCCACGTCCAAAAGGTTGTTGTAGGAGAGTTCCTTGCCATGTAGTTTGGTGAACATGGCCTCAAAATCTCCAAAGAAATATCCTTTTTGATGAGGGTTTTCACCGTAACGCAGTATTTGTCCCTTGGTTTCGCTGATCTTGAGGGCCACTTCTCCCTGATTCTTGTTAAAGTAATTGAAAATGGCCGTATCGTAATGCGAGGAAACGTTGAACGCCTTTGAAGCAAAACGCTTTCGGTCGTCCAAAGTGGTTGAGCCATTTCCTTTGGAAATGACGTTCAGGAAATCGCCATAATCCTCCATGGAAGAAACACAGAGTACATCCTTGAAGTTTTTGGCCGCTGCCCTGATCAGTGAAATGCCCCCGATATCTATTTTTTCGATTATGTCTTGCTCTGAAGCACCGCTGGCCACAGTTTTTTCGAAAGGATATAGGTCTACGATTACAATGTCCAACTGCGGGATATTGAACTCGTCCATCTGGGCCACATCACTTGCGTTGTCCTGCCTATTGAGGATCCCTCCAAACACTTTGGGGTGCAATGTTTTCACGCGCCCCCCCAAGATGGAAGGGTAGCTCGTTACTTCTTCCACGGGCACCACATCGATGCCCAGGTCGCGGATAAACTTTTCCGTTCCCCCCGTGGAGTACAGGGTTACACCAAGTTCATCAAGTTTTTTTACAATAGGTTCAAGACCGTCTTTATGGAATACAGAAATTAATGCAGCGGAGGCTTTTTTGGCAGAGCTCATTGGGTGTCTTAAAAATCAGTTTCTTAAGCACACAAAAGTAATTTTTTTGTCACTATTAAATTGGAAGGGTTATCAACAAAATGGCATTAGTTTTACAGAATTTCGGCCACTTTGCTGTTGATGAACTCCAGAAAGCGCTCGTCTTCCTCTGTAAATGGATCTGGGGTATTGGAATCAATGTCGATTTGACCCACATTCTCACCATTGACAAATAGGGGGACCACTATCTCGGCTTTGACCGTTATGCTGCAGGCTATGTAGTTGTCCTGGGCCGAGACATCGGGCACCACAAAATTCTTGTTGCTTACGGCAACCTGACCGCAAATGCCTTTCCCAAAGGGAATAATGGTATGGTCCGTTGGCGCTCCGGCATATGGGCCCAGTTTGAGTTCTTCCCTGTCACCATTTTTAAAATAGAAGCCTACCCAGTCGTAGTATGGAATTTCTTCACGAAGTAATTCACATAGTACCTGTAAGCGATTATCCGTAGGGCTCTGCTCATCATTAAAGATTTGTTGTGCCCTTTCTTTGAGAAGCTTGAAGTCTTTCGCCATTTGTTTGCGGTTATCTCTTGATCAATATGATGTGCAAATCTATTCAAAAGTTATGATTTGGTATTCTGAAATCAAAGCCCCGTCCTCCGTAAAACCTTCCACATAGACTTTGGCTCCATTTTGTTCCAAGCAAGGGACCATGAATTTGGCCTCTCCATTTTCATCCGTGTTAAGCTGGTTTTCCCAATGGAGCGTACCGTACGACCTGAATTTTTGGGTGGATACGGATGCATACTGCGGATTATAGAACTCTTTTGGCCTTTGAAAACCTTGTGTGGCCATAAATGACGCGAAACGCTCTTTGGTTTTTTCACCAACATAGCTTCCATATTTTCTATAAATGTATATTACCGGCCTGTTTCCCATTTCGATGGGCTGATGCGTATAGTAAATCTCATCTATACCTGCAGAGTTTGAATTTAAAAGATTCGGAGGAAGATTGAATATATTTCTGGATGGATTGAACATCTCTATACCATCAATTATAACTATTGGAGCACCAATATTGGGAGCGCCAGGCTTGGGAAGTATGATCCCTTCTCCTAAAGGAGAAATCATAGTCCGGTAACCCAAATTCTGAAGGACCAACTGCAAAGTAGGCCTTTTCTTGACTTCATCTTCGGTAATCTTTAACCCATCAAAAATGGCTTCGCTTACCCCCACCGGTTTATGAACGAGCTTTTTTTCGAATTTTTCTTCGGTGACTGTTACCCCTTTAAGGGGTATGATTTTATCATCAATAAAAAAATCCTGATCGGACAGTAAGTATTCTTCTTCCTCCTTATTGCCTATAGTTCCCCTAGTCTGCGTGTTTAAAAAAACTTCTGAAAGTGTCATTTTTGAATCTTCATGTGGAGCTGTGATTTCCGCGGTAATTTTGGGTTCTTCCGTCTTATTGCGTTTATTGAGCAAAGTTGCGAACACCTCCTCACCCTTGTGAAGTACTATGTTCTTTATCTGGAATTCTTTGTTATTGTCAACCTCGGCTTGATATACCTGCGGATGGCTTTTTTGGTATATGGCTAGAAATCTATCCTTGCCAGCTTCGGCGTTCAGTACTTTGCCTCTTAGTTGAAAACCATGTTCGTAAGGAAAACTTTGCACAGGGGGCTCGCCAAAGATTCCCGACCAGTCATATCTACTCCAACCCTGGGTGAGCAGTAGGTTGTCAAGTTCATATTTTTTTATCCTATCCAGATTTTTCAAATATTCTGTTACATTTCGTATTGGGCCTTTTATGTATGGTTGAATCAAAAAGGCCGAAATTATGGATTGATCGGGATACATGGATTCGGCTTCTTCGGGGAGCACTGATACACTAAGTCTTGCTTTAGCTTGCGTTTTTGAAAACAGGTTGATTTTCAGTCCTACAGAATCTTTTTTTCCAAAATCGGGAATTTTCGATATCGAAGCCCTTGTTGTGTTGAGGTTGGTCTCATTGAAAATCAATCGTTCCAAAATTGGATTGAGATTATGATCAAAGACAGTTATAATGTTCATGCCCTTCAACAACTTATCCTTTGAGACCAAAATGGAATGTTCACTATCATTGAACTGAAATGCATTCAGTGTTAGTATACCATCCCTGTGTATTGCAACAAAGTAGTCTTTTCCTCTAATATGGTCCAATGTTCGTTCATTGGTCTTTAATAAGATGGCCACTTTGTCATCAAATAGATTATTTACCGAAAGTGTAACGCCTTGGGCTTCAGCCTTCCCTAGTTTCGCCCACATTTTTTTTCCATTTTTTCCCTCTCCCTCCACAAAATATTCCTGGTTCGATAACGGAATAAACTCAAACTTACCAATCCCTTCCTTGTTGGTCTGTATCGATTGGACCAATACGGCCCCATCCTTGGATAAGAGGCTTAAGGTCTTCGGAGTATCAGATTTTTGAAGGTTCACCAGTTTTAAGCCAATAGTATTGACCGTATTGGCAACCAAATGCCCCCCCTCCGGCATTAGTTCAATACTATTTTCGAAAGCAACAGCCTCTGATTGTGAATGCTGCACAGTCTCCCTATAGGCTCCAACTAGTTCCAAAGGTGCTGTAAATGAATCGTCTTCTTTGAAGTTTTTCATCCATGTGGTTCTTGCCTTTAGAAAAATCCTTTCTCCCTGAATAGCGCTAGAAAGCTCAATATGACCTGAACCTATACCGTTGACCACATTAATCATCATGTCTTCAATTATTTTGCCTGTTTCATCAAATAGCGCACAGATCAAGTTGGTGTCTTCTGATATGGGAACGCTCCCCTTTCTATCATATAAATAGGCTGTGAACCAAATAATCTCACCAGGCAGGTATGCGGTCTTATTCGTGTGGACAAATAGGGTTTCCCTGGGTAAGTTGAAATAGTTTTCATAAGAGTCCAACACTTGGTTCAATGTATTTTGTGCGAATATGGTTGTTGCAACAAAACTGAAGAGGAGAAGTGGAATTTTTCTTTTCATAAGTATTTTTATACAAGATATTGTGATGGAATCATTTTTGGTGTTTAGAAAAAGTTAAATACGAATTAATGGGCTTCAAAACAAGAAGTTATAATTTACCAAAATCCCAATGTTTGGTTAACACCCCACTATGTCTTCCTGAAAATCGTAATTTTACCTTCATGAAAAAAGGCTTTCATCCTAGTGTGTCGGTTTTTTTGGCACTAATGGTGCTACTCTCCACAGTTTCTTGGACCGTGGACAAGCATCTCTGTATGGGAAAGGTAATGGACCTATCCTTCTTTGTAAGTGCTAAGGACTGTGCCACGGAGGCTGCAATGGACGCCTTGGAGGATGAATTGGACCAGAACGGCTGCTGTGAGGATGAATCCTTCACCTTAAAAGGTCAAGATGATCTGAAATTTTCGTGGTCCGATCTGGATGTGGAGCAGCAGATTTTCCTAGTGGCTTTTTTGCGGTTCCATTTGGAATTATTCCTTCTCCTTGAACAACTTCCTGTTGCCAATGATAAATATCCGCCGCCCATGTTGGTCATGGATATCCATGTTTTGGATCAGGTCTTCCTTATTTGATGTATTGAACTTTTTGGTTTGCCCTTTTCTTTTAAATAAAAAGGGCTTGGCTTTTTACACTGGTTCAATTTGATTCAATACAACATGAAATACTTTATAATACTATTTTTTTGGTTTCCAACCATCATTGCTGCCCAAGAAGAAATCACGGGTATGGTCATGGAGGCCAATACCGAGAACAAACACTTGGGGCTCTCAGGGGCCAACGTATATTGGCAAAACTCCCCCATAGGGACCATTACCAAGGAAGATGGAACCTTTGCCATTCCTTATTCCGTTAAATACAACAAACTGGTAATCAGTTATGTTGGTTTTCAGTCTGATACGCTTACAGTAAACGAACCCAGAATGATCCACCATTGGTTGGTTCCCTCCAATCAGTTGGATGAAGTGGTCGTGGAACAAGAACGGGAAGCGGTTGAAAAGACCCTGTTTTCTTCACAGAATGTGGTAACCATAAACAGTGAAGAGCTTTTGAAGGCTGCTTGCTGCAACCTTTCCGAAAGCTTTGAGACCAACCCTGCCATCGATGTCAATTTCAATGATGCACTCACGGGAACAAGACAAATAGAAATGCTCGGCCTTACAAGTCCCTATTTGTTGATTACCCAAGAAAATATACCCATGGTGAGAGGGGCATCCCAATCTTTTGGACTCACTTTTACCCCAGGGACCTGGGTGGAGAGCATCCAGATCACCAAAGGTGCGGGTAGTGTTGTCAATGGGTACGAGAGCATATCAGGACAGATAAATACCGAACTCCAAAAACCGCTCACCGACTTCCCCATTTTTGTTAACGGTTATGCCAACATGAACGGGCGCTTGGAACTGAACACCCATATCAATACCAAGTTGTCCGAAAAGTGGAGTACCGGCCTTTATTTGCACGGCAACCGAAGGGATATTGAAGTTGACGAAAACGACGATGCCTTTTTGGATACCCCATTGGCAAACCAAATAAATATAATGAACCGTTGGCAGTACCAAAACCCTGAGAAGGGATGGGTGAGTTTTCTCAACATTCGGTTTTTGAATGATGAAAAACAATTGGGGCAGACCAGTTTTGATCCAGATACGGACCGCTTCACTACCAATGCATGGGGAAGCGAAATAGATACGCGTAGGTTTGATGGTTCATTGAAACTGGGCTATGTTTTCCCGGAATTGCCTTTCCAGAGTTTGGGCTTTCAGGCTTCCTACAGCGACCATGAGCAGGACTCGTATTATGGATTCAACACCTATGCCATTGACCACGAGAGTTTCTATTCCAATTTGATTTTCAACTCCATTTTAGGAAATACCAAGCACAATTTCAAAACAGGGATTGCCGTTGCCTATGATGGGTACGACGAATCGGTGAGCGGACAGCCATTCTCAAGGACAGACCGGTCTGCTGGCGCCTTTTTTGAGTACAGCTACACCAATTTGGAAAAATTGAGCCTCACGGCAGGGCTCAGGTTCGATACACACAATAGACTGGGCAATTTTTTTACACCCAGGTTGCATGTTCGTTATACACCATGGGAAAAGGCCAGCCTAAGAGGTTCCTTTGGATTGGGGCGAAGGGCGGCCAATATTTTTGCTGAAAACCAAAGAATGTTCGCTTCCGCAAGAAACATCCAACTTATTGGAAACGGAGGAAATATTTACGGATTTGATCCAGAGAAGGCGGTTAATTTCGGTTTCGGATTCATACAAAAATTTCTATTGTTTGAACGCCCAGGAGATTTTTCAATGGATTTTTATAGAACTGATTTTGAAAACCAAGTAGTGGTCGATTGGGAAAACCCTAGAGAGGTCAGGTTCACCAATTTGGACGGCAAAAGTTTTGCCAACAGCCTTCAGGTAGAATTGAACCACGAGATTATACCGAGGGTTGAGCTCAGGACCGCTTATAAATATTATGATGTGAAAACTGATTTTCAAATAGGACTGTTGCAGAAACCGCTTCAGGCAGAGCATCGTTATTTTGCCAATTTGGGATATAACACCGCTCCAAGGGAGAATGGATCGCAATGGCGGTTTGATTATACCCTGCATGTCTTGGGACAACAGCGGTTACCCAGTACCGACACCAATCCAGCGAAGTTGCAATTGGAAGATTTTGTAGACGGTTACTCGCTGATGAACGCACAGGTGACCAAGGTTTTTTCCAATAAATTCGAGGTATATGTCGGGGGCGAGAATTTGACTAATTTTATGCAACCCAATCCCATTTTGGGAGCGGACGACCCTTTCGGAACAAATTTTGACACTACCATTGTGTACGCACCAATTTTTGGAAGAATGCTCTATATGGGCTTTAGATTTAAATCCTGAATATTAAATACCTATAAAGATGAAGACACGCCTTTTAATTATAATATGTTTTTTGGGTTCCATGATGGGCATGGCGCAACAAAAGAATAAGAAAATGGCCTTCGAGGTGGATGGCAAATGCGAAATGTGCAAGGTGCGCATTGAAAAAGCGGCCCTGAACGTGCCCGGGGTCAAGTATGCCCTTTGGGACATTCCCACACACCAATTGTCGCTTGTGGTGGATGAACGGAAAACGAACCCGATGGAGATAAAAATGGCATTGGCCGAAGTGGGCCACGACACCAAGGAACTGAAGGCCACCCAAGAAGCCTATGATGGGATACATCCTTGCTGTAAATACAGGGAAGATGACACTGACGACAGCAAACACCATCAAATGAAACACTAGATGAAGCATATATATTCAATAACCGGGATGACATGTCAAAACTGTGTGGCCTCGGTGCAGGAAAAATTGTCACAGGTTGATGATGTTCAAGAGGTACAAGTGAATTTGGAAAAAGGTGAGGCTGAAATTGTTATGGCTAAGCACGTTCCCCTTCAAAAGCTGAGATCCTCCTTGCCCGAAAAATACGGCATCAGCGAGAAAGGTAATCATGCTATGGAAATGTCCTTTCCAAAGGAAGAATCAAAATGGATGCAGCTACGACCCCTCTTTTTGATTTTTGCCTACCTATTTGCAGCAGCATTTTTGTTGCATTACAAAGATTGGAACTTGTCCGAGGCCATGCTGGATTTCATGGGACTGTTCTATATTGTGTTCAGTTTCTTCAAGTTCTTGGATTTGAAAGGCTTTCCCGATAGCTTCCGTATGTATGATCCATTGGCAAAAATGGTTCCTGCCTATGGCTGGGTTTATCCCTTTATTGAGTTGGGCCTGGGGCTATTGTTTTTGAGGCGCATACAGGTTCAGTTTGCATTGATTGCCACGATAGTCATATTGGGGATCACCACCTTTGGCGTGACCAAAACTTTGTTGGACAAGAAAAGTATCCGTTGCGCATGTCTGGGAACCGCACTCAATCTTCCCATGACGGAGGCTACCTTTATTGAGAATGCCATCATGTTGGTCATGGCTTTTTGGATGCTGTTGATATAAAAAAACCGCACCAATTGGTGCGGTCTTTTATTGTTGTTTCCCAAAAGATTACATCATTCCTGGCATACCTCCACCCATTGGAGGTCCGGCTGGCGTATCTTCTTTAATGTCGGTCAATGCGCATTCGGTGGTCAAGATCATACCAGCCACGGAAGCGGCGTTCTCCAAAGCAATCCTAGTTACTTTCTTGGGATCGATGATTCCCGCTTGCAACATGTCCACATATTTGTCGGCTTTGGCATCGTAACCATAGTCTTTTTTGCCTTCCATTACTTTGGCAATCACCACGGAACCTTCGCCCCCGGCATTCTCCACAATGGTTCGCAAGGGAGATTCGATTGCTTTGGCAACGATCTGTACCCCAGTGGTTTCATCAAGGGAGTCAGTTGCCAATTTTTCTAGCACTTTTTTGGCTCGAACCAAGGCAACACCTCCACCGGCAACAATACCTTCTTCCACGGCAGCGCGTGTAGCATGAAGCGCATCGTCAACACGGTCTTTTTTCTCCTTCATTTCAACTTCGGATGCAGCACCAACGTACAATACAGCGACACCACCGGCCAATTTGGCCAAACGCTCTTGAAGTTTTTCCTTGTCGTAGTCCGAGGTAGTGGTTTCAATCTGTGATTTGATTTGGTTTACCCGTGCCTTGATGTCAGAAGCTTTTCCGGAACCATTGACGATAGTGGTATTGTCCTTGTCGATGGTTACGGTTTCTGCGGTACCCAACATATCCAAAGAAGCATTTTCCAAAGAGAAGCCTCGTTCCTCTGAAATTACAGTTCCACCGGTCAAGATGGCGATATCTTCCAACATGGCCTTTCTTCTGTCACCAAAACCAGGAGCTTTTACGGCTGCGATCTTCAAGCCACCCCTTAATTTGTTTACGACCAAAGTGGCCAATGCCTGACCTTCCACATCTTCGGCAACGATCAATAAGGGTCTTCCGGATTGAGCAACGGGCTCAAGGATGGGAAGAATTTCCTGTAGGTTGGAGATTTTCTTGTCGAAAAGAAGAATGTAAGGACTCTCCAGATCAGCAATCATTTTGTCAGTATCGGTAACGAAGTAGGGAGAAAGGTAGCCCCTGTCAAACTGCATACCTTCAACCACATCCACATAAGTGTCAGTGCCCTTTGCTTCCTCAACAGTGATGACGCCTTCTTTGCCCACTTTGTCAAAAGCAGTGGCTATAAGGTCTCCAATGGTCTCGTCGTTGTTTGAAGAAATGGCGGCAACTTGTTTGATTTTATCGGAATCGTTACCAACTTTTTTGGCTTGTTTTTCAAGATCGCCCACTATGGCTTCCACGGCTTTGTCAATACCGCGCTTCAAATCCATGGGGTTTGCTCCGGCCGCAACGTTTTTCAATCCTTCCTTTACAATGGCCTGTGCCAAAACGGTAGCTGTGGTGGTACCGTCACCAGCCTGATCGTTGGTTTTGGAAGCTACTTCCTTCACCATTTGCGCTCCCATATCCTCAAGTGGGTCTTCCAATTCAATTTCCTTGGCCACCGTCACCCCATCTTTGGTGACCTGCGGTGCCCCGAAGGATTTGCTGATGATTACATTACGTCCCTTAGGGCCCAATGTCACTTTGACCGCTTCAGCCAATTTGTCGACACCCCTTTTTAGGCCATCACGTGCATCTATATCGAACTTAATATCTTTTGCCATTTTCTAGTTGATTTTTTTGAATTAAACAATTGCTAAAATGTCGCTTTCGCGCATGATCAAATAATCCACACCGTCCAGTTTCAACTCGGTACCGGCATATTTTCCGTATAGGACCATATCGCCAACTTTTACAGTGATCGGTTCATCCTTGGTACCTGGACCTACCGCTACCACCTTTCCCTTTTGGGGCTTTTCCTTTGCAGTATCTGGAATAATGATACCTGAAGCTGTCTTGGTCTCGGCTGCTGCAGGTTCCACAAGAACCCTATCAGCCAATGGTTTGATATTTACTTTAGCCATATTTTTAATTTTTAGGTATTTGTTTTTAAAATTCTCCAATCATGTTGGCAGAAATTATGCCATTGCCCAAAAACTGACATTCTGGAAAGCAAAAATGCCAGCTTGTCATTCAAACTGGCATTTTGGATGCTTGTTGTTCATTATATCAATTGATGGTATCCGCTGGGTTTGCCGTATTGTCTGCAGGAGGAAGTTGTTCTGGCACTTCTTCCGGCACCGTTGTTTCGGTATCATCACCCTGGAGCAATTTGGATTCCGCTTGACTGTAGCTTCCTTTTAAGGATACGTTGGACAGTAAGATCAACACGATCAATAATGTGGCAAGGGTCCAGGTGCTTTTATCCAAAAAGTCCCCGGTTTTCTTAACACCACCCACAATCTGGTTGCCACCTCCACCAAATGAGGAGGAAAGCCCACCACCTTTGGGATTTTGGACCATAATGACCAAAACCAACAAAAGGCATACAATAATGATCAGGATCAAAAAAATGGTAAATGTGCTCATTGCTTAATTCAATCTTTTTCGTTCTGCAGCTTTTTCACCGCCTGAATTTGGTCTGCAAAGAAACCACTTTTTTCTGGATATTTCAAACGCAAAATTTTGAATGCCTGAATGGCTTTTTTGTACTTTTTTTGCTCCAGATACACCTTGGCCAAAGTTTCGGTCATCAGCTCATTTTTGTCAATTTTGGTCGACTCCTTGATGTTCACTTTTGCCTTGATTTTTTCCGTTGGCAAAATCTTGGGGTTGTTCTCGATGAACTTGTCCAACAGATCAAACTTTTGCTTTTTTTCCAGCCTTTCTTCCGGCGAGCTTTCGGGAGTTGCCATTTTTTTCTTGTTGGTCAGTTGCAGCCACTCGGTAAAGGAGTGTTTTTCCTTTTTGGTAAACGGAAGCGGCTTTCCCAACTGTAGGTCTTCCTCGGGATCGGGTTCTTTAGCGACTGTGGAAGCCTCCGAGGAATCCTCTGGGTTTTTTGAACTGAAGAGCTTTGGATTCAGGATTTTTTCGGCATCATGGATGTTCTGTGGCAGCGCTTCTTCGGATTCCCCTTGAATGGTTGCCGCTTCGGGATTGGGTTCAATTTCCTCAGAAACTGCATTTTGATCCTCCAGTTTGGCCGTTTTGCCTGAGATGGTATCCGCTATGTTGTTTTGCACAAATTCTTGGGAAGTGATATAATCAAAAAGCGTGTCCCGATCTGCGGTATAGGCGGCAGTGACCTTAAGGGCATTGTTGTATTTATAGCTGTCCAAGTTTTTTAGGCCCTTCAAGTGCAGCGCCCTTGCAGCTTGAAAGTAGGGATATTCCTCCAATATGTCCTCAAGTTCCCTGGTCTGCTGGGGGGACAGTATGGTGTTCGATTTGTTCAGAATATGTAAAAAATCGGATACGTTCATGGGACTACCAATTTCCAAGTGAGGCGTTAAAAATATCCTGGGTCAAACGTTCAAAGATTTCCTCGTGTGCCTGGGCCTGGACCGAAGTTAAGGAGGATGCGGCGTCAAAATCAAAAAAGAAGGAAAAACGGCGCTCAAAATCGGCATCGTCCTTGGTTTTGTTAAAAAAACGCACGTTCACACCCATGGTAAGTCGGTTTTGGGCGGTACGCTGGTCAGCGGTGGCCGTCATGGGCACCACCTTGTATTCCACAATTTCACCCTCGTACAACAGATCTCCATTGCTTCCGGTTAGGGAAAGGCTCGTGAGATTGAGGATAAGATCTTGCAGTGCCAATGTAAAATCCCGGTCCAGCCCTGGTTCAATGGTTGACCCGGGTGTTTGATCGGCATAATTCTGGAAAAAGTTAACCTGAAAGGTTTCCGCGGTGCCAATGTCGGCACCTGAAAAATTGTATGCCCCACAGCCGTAAAAAGATAGTATCAATCCCAGTATTCCAATTTTCAACCTGTGTCTTTTCATTAATATCATGCTTATGGAACGATGGCCTTTTATAGATCGTATTGCTTTATTTTTCGATATAGTGTGCGCTCCGAAATGCCCAGCTCGGTTGCAGCGGCCTTTCGTTTTCCCCGGTTCCTGTCCAGTGCTTTTTTAATGAGCTCTATTTCCTTTTCCTGTAAAGATAGGGTTTCTTCTTCTTCAATTTCCTCGGCAAAGTGGTACCTGTCCTCCTGGGTTTGCATGGAGGGGACAGCCTCTGCGGCGTCCACTACGGGCTGTGGCAAATGCAATACTTCCGCTTCATCGTCGGCAGCGGTTATGTCATTGCCATTTCCATATATTTTACGGATCAAGGTTTCATTTTCCTCCTGCACTTTTTCCGAATCATCATGTTTCAAAAGCTCCAGCGTAAGTTTTTTGAGATCGTTAAGATCACTTTTCATATCGAACAAGACTTTGTAAAGAATTTCCCGTTCGTTGCTAAAATCACTTTCCTTTTTGGATTGATTTATAACGGCGGGCAGGTTGGAGTCGTTCGCGTGGGGCAGATAACCGTTAAGTGTGATGGCGGAAATATTCCTGTTTTCCTCCAAAACCGAAATCTGTTCGGCTATGTTTCGCAGTTGCCTTATGTTTCCGGGCCATCGGTATTTCAGCAGTAATTGCACTGCATCCTCTTCCAAACGGATGGTGGGCATTTTGTATTTCTGACCAAAATCCGATGCAAATTTTCTAAACAATAGGTGGATGTCCTCCTTTCGTTCACGCAGCGGGGGGATGCCAATTTCCACCGTGCTCAACCTATAATAAAGGTCTTCGCGGAACTTTTCCTTTTTGATGGCCTCAAACATATTTATGTTTGTCGCTGCCACGATCCGCACATCGGTTTTTTGAACCTGTGAAGACCCCACTTTTAGGAATTCCCCATTCTCCAGAACCCGCAGCAATCTTACCTGCGTTGTTAGGGGGAGTTCTCCCACTTCATCGAGAAAGATGGTGCCTCCATCGGCTACCTCAAAATACCCACTGCGGGTTTGGGTGGCACCGGTAAAGGCTCCTTTTTCATGCCCAAAAAGCTCACTGTCGATGGTTCCTTCCGGAATTGCCCCACAGTTTACTGCGATGTATTTGGCATGTTTTCGATGTGAAAGGGAATGTATTATTTTGGGAATGGCCTCCTTGCCCACACCACTTTCTCCCGTAACCAGCACCGAAATATCGGTTGGGGCCACCTGAATGGCCTTTTCCAGGGCACGGTTCAGCTTAACATCGTTGCCAATGAGCTCAAACCGTTGTTTTATGGACTGAACACTTTCCATATCCTAGTTGTTCTTTGAATATTCCACAGCTTCGCCAATCAGCGTTGCCGAGGTACAGTCATTTATTTTCACGTTGACGAAATCACCGACCTTGTAGTGTTCCTTTGGAAAGACCACCACGGTGTTTTGGGAATTTCGACCCATCCAATGGGCATCCGATTTTTTGGAAGTCCCTTCAATCAGAACTTCTTCCACTTTGCCCACATGTTGTTGGGTGCGATATAGGCCGTGCTTTTGTTGAAGCGCAATAATTTCCTGCAAGCGCCTCTTTTTGGTTTCCTCGGGAACATCGTCAGCCAATTTTCTGGCCGCCAAAGTGCCCGGTCTTTCCGAATAGGCGAACATAAAACCAAAGTCATATTTCACATATTCCATGAGACTCAGGGTGTCTTGGTGATCCGCTTCGGTCTCTGTGGGAAATCCAGCGATCATATCCTGGCTAATGGCACAATCGGGAATAATCCTTCGGATATTATCGATAAGCTGAAAATATTCTTCCCGGGTGTGCAAACGGTTCATGGCCTTCAAAATCCGATTGCTTCCACTTTGTACGGGCAGATGGATATAGTTGCAGATATTTTCATGGTTGGCCATGGCCTCGATTACGTCCAGGGTCATGTCCTGCGGATTGGACGTGGAAAAACGAATGCGCATTTTGGGTTGGGCCTGGGCTACCAGTTCCAAAAGTTTTGCAAAGTTTACCGATGTGGCTTTTTGCATTTCGGAAGCCTTGTCAAAATCCTTTTTTAACCCACCGCCATACCAAAGATAGCTGTCCACATTTTGCCCAAGCAAGGTGATTTCCTTGAAGCCCTTCTCCCAAAGATCGTTTACCTCTTCCAGTATGGATTGTGGGTCCCGGCTACGTTCCCTACCGCGTGTATAGGGGACCACACAAAAGGTGCACATGTTGTCGCAGCCCCTGGTAATGGAAACAAAGGCGGTAACACCGTTTGAGTTTAAACGGACAGGGGCCACGTCGCCATAGGTCTCGTCTTTGGAGAGGATAACGTTGACCGCATTGCGTCCCTCATCAATTTCCTGTATCAAGTTCGGAAGGTCTTTGTAGGCATCAGGGCCTACCACCATATCCACAATTTTTTCCTCCTCAAGGAACTTACTTTTCAAGCGCTCCGCCATGCAGCCCAACACGCCAACCTTCATATGGGGATTGGTCCTTTTCACGGCATTGAATTTCTCCAAACGCTTGCGCACGGTCTGCTCCGCTTTTTCCCTGATGGAACAGGTGTTCACCAAGACCAAATCGGCCTCGGCCAAATCTTGGGTGGTATTGAATCCCTCCTTGGACAAAATGGAAGCCACGATCTCGCTATCGGAAAAGTTCATCTGGCATCCATAACTTTCGATGTAGAGTTTGCGCGTGTTCTTCTCCCTGTGTTCCAAGGCCAAGGTGCTGCCCTGTTGACTTTCGTCAATAATTTTTTCTACAGTGTCGTCCTTTATCATTTCAGCGGTAATGGGGTGCAAAGATAGCGCTTATTCCATTTTAGTGACAATTTGGCAGTTAAAATTTGGATAAAAACGAAGCAACTTTGTTTAAGGTTTTTAATCTAATGGCAAAAAACTATCCAAAAAAATTAAACAATTATGAAAAAGAGCATCCTATTCCTGTGTTTCCTGACCATACTCTCTTTTGTTGCCTGTGATAATGACAACGGGGATGGTGAATTTGCCGACTATCTTGTGGCCAGACCGTTGATCATGAGCAAGGCCGAATTCTCCGCCAGCGTCGATATCGTAACACCCAGGCCCATTAACGAGTCAGGCAAAATCTATACCTATAAAGATTACATTTTTGTGAACGATCGTTACCAAGGCGTACATGTGATTGACAACAGCAATCCGCTGCAACCTGTAAAAATAGCATTCATCAAGATTCCCGGGAATGTGGACATCTCGGCCAAGGACGATTATCTGTATGCGGACAGCCTTATGGATTTGGTGGTATTGGACATTTCAGATATTAACAACATCACCCAGGTGAATCGATTGGAAAATGTGCTCTACAACAATGTCTTTTGGCCCTTTGAAGCCGACATTGTGGAAGGCGAGAATTATGATTTTGAAAATGAGATACTCATTGGATGGGAGACCACGACCGAACGACGGTTGATTTCTGAGGTTGAGCAAAGAAATGGTTGGGGCCTGTTTGATGGCTTTGCCATTGCCGAGTCCGCCAATGGTACGACGGGGCAGGGTGGATCCTTGGCCAGGTTCAAGATAGTTGCCGATTATCTGTATGCCGTGGACAGTCACAACATCAATGTGTTCAATATCTCCGATTTGGAAAATCCCCAGGATTTAGAGGATGTTTACGCAGGGTTTGATATTGAGACCATTTTTAATCGCGGCGAATATCTCTTCTTGGGCAGCATGCGGGGCATGTACATTTATGATATCACAGATCCGGCGACTCCTACCTTTGTTTCCGAATTTCAGCATGGCACTGCCTGCGACCCCGTAGTGGTAGATGACAACTACGCCTATGTGACCCTCAGGGGGGGGAACGGGTGTGGGGCCTTGGAAAGCGGCCTTTTTATCGTGGACATTTCCGATATTGAAAATCCTGAACTGGCCATTTCCTACCCTATGGATGAGCCCTACGGCCTTGGTATCCAAAATGAGAAGATTTTTGTGTGCGATGGAGCTTCGGGACTCAAGGTTTATGATAAGACCGATATCAACGATTTGATACAATTGGACCATTTTAAGGATATCATCACATTTGACGTGATTCCTTTGGAAACACATCTGATCATGGTGGGTGATGGGGTGCTCTACCAATATGAATATCTGGATGATGGCATCAAGTTGATGAGCCAAATTGGGCTCAATTAAAAAGGATACTGTTCAAGTAAATATCCCGTTTTAAACGGGATATTTTTTTGCCCATAGTTTTAAGAGAAAACCCAAAATCGAAAAATTGATATACTTTTGTTCCTCAAAACCCAACACATGCCCAAGAATTTAGTCATCGTTGAGTCCCCTGCAAAGGCAAAGACCATAGAGCGATTTTTAGGAAAGGAATACCAAGTTGAATCTAGTTTTGGTCATATTGTGGACCTTCCCTCCAAAGAGCTGGGTGTTGATGTGGAGAACGATTTCAAACCAAAATATACCGTAGATAAGGAAAAAAAGGCCCTGGTGAAGAAACTGAGGGACCTGGCCAAAAAAGCGGATACCATTTGGCTTGCCAGTGATGAGGACCGGGAGGGAGAGGCCATTTCTTGGCACCTGGCGGAAGAACTGCAACTGGATAAGCAAAAGACCAAGCGGATTGTTTTTAACTCGATTACCAAATCGGCGATTCAAAATGCGATTGAGAATCCCCGGGAAATCAATTATAATCTTGTGAATGCGCAGCAGGCCAGAAGGGTTTTGGATCGTTTGGTGGGGTATGAGCTCTCACCGGTGCTCTGGAAAAAAATCAAACCTGGACTTTCAGCGGGACGGGTACAGTCGGTTGCCGTACGATTGATTGTAGAACGGGAAAGGGAAATTGAGGAGTTCAGGCCAGAAGCGTCCTTCAGGATAAGAGCGGAGTTCAAAACTGGGGATGGCAGCATTTTTACAGCTAGACTGAATACAACCTTTCCGGATAAAAAGTCCGCGGAGGAATTTCTCAGGAAAAATACAAATGCGAATTTCTCGGTTTCTGATTTGGACAAAAAGCCTGCAAAGAAATCTCCCGCAGCGCCTTTTACCACCTCTACCTTGCAACAGGAAGCATCCAGAAAACTATATTTCTCCGTTAGTAGAACCATGCAAGTGGCCCAACGCCTGTATGAGGCGGGTCTGATAACCTATATGAGAACGGACAGCGTTAATTTGTCCAAAGAGGCACTTAGCGCCGCCAAGGACGCCATTGTGCAGAACTATGGCGAAACCTATAGCAAGGTCAGGAACTATACCGGAAAAACGAAAGGGGCCCAAGAGGCGCACGAAGCCATTCGCCCCACGGATATGACTTTGCAATCACCTTCATTGGAGCGAGATCAATCCAGACTATACGAACTTATTTGGAAACGTACGCTGGCTTCGCAGATGAGCGACGCCGAATTGGAACGCACCAATGTAAAAATAAAGGCCAACACCCACAATGAGGAGTTTGTGGCCAATGGCGAAGTAGTAAAATTTGATGGATTCCTGAAAGTTTATTTAGAGGATACCGATGAGGAAGATATTTTGGAAGAGCAAGAGGGCATGCTTCCAGCAATGAAAGTCGGCGAGACACTGCAAAACAATTTCATTACTGCCACCGAGCGTTTTACCAGACCTCCCTATCGTTACACAGAAGCTTCCTTAGTGAAAAAGTTGGAAGAACTTGGAATCGGGAGACCTTCTACCTATGCGCCGACCATTTCCACAATACAAAATCGGGGATATGTGGAAAAAGGGTCCGTAGAAGGAACTGAACGCACCTACACACAGCTGGTTTTGGAGAAAGGAAATCTGGCAGAAAAAAAGCTCTCTGAAACCATAGGCTCCGATAAGGGGAAAATGGTCCCCACGGATATAGGGATGATCGTGAATGATTTCTTAGTAAGCAATTTCAAGAAGATATTGGACTACAATTTCACCGCAAAGGTAGAAGAGGATTTTGATGAGATTGCCGCAGGGGAAGAGGATTGGCAAGAAGTCATGAGGGAGTTTTATAAGGACTTTCACCCCAATGTTATGGAAGTTGAGGAAAATGCCGAACGGGCCAGCGGGGAGCGTGTTTTGGGCACTGACCCAAAAACCGGACGACAAGTGGCCGCGAGATTGGGGCGTTTTGGACCCATGGTCCAAATCGGTACTGTGGATGAGGAGGACAAGCCATTATTTGCGAGCCTGTTGCCAAATCAATCCATAAACACCATCACCTTTGAGGAGGCCATGGAACTTTTCCAGCTTCCCAGAAAGTTGGGCGCATATGAAGGAGAAGAGATTGAAGCCAACGTAGGCCGCTATGGTCCATATGTCCGGTTTGGCAAGAAATTCATTTCATTGGATAATGGTGAAAGTGCCTTTGATGTGGATTTGGACCGTGCCATAGAACTCATCAAGCAAAAGGAAAAGGCGGATGCACCCATTGCCACTCATGAGGGCAAAGCGGTTACCAAAGGTAAAGGACGGTTCGGCCCCTTCATCAAATGGGACGGTATGTTCATCAACGTGAACAAGAAATACGATTTTGACAATCTCTCCCAATCCGATATCAAGGAGCTCATCGAGGCCAAAAAGATAAAGGAAACAGAAAAATTGGTCCAGGAATGGCCCGAAGAAAAGATTAGGATAGAAAAAGCAAGATGGGGAAGGCATACCATAATCAAGGGAAGAATAAAAGTGGAGATCTCCAAGGATGTGGACGCTTCAAAAGTCTCCCTGGAGGAGGCCAAGGCCCTTTTGGAAAAGAAAGCCCCAAAGAAAAAGTCCACGGCAAAAGCTAAGAAATAATATGGCGTTCGATTTTTTGGTACCTGTAAAGGACAAAGTTTTGGCGTTTTCCGAGTTACTCCCTCCCCAAGCCCTGGGAAAGAACATCTTCGTTCATACAGAAAAGGATGGCCTTCCGGTATTTGCCAATGCCACCGTCGCCATATTTGGGGTGCTCGAATCCAGAAATGCCTTTGAGAAGAAAACCGAAAAATTGGATGTGGATGAGATTCGGATCCAATTGTACAGATTGATGATGGGCAACTGGAATTCCACCATTATAGACATTGGGGATGTTGAGGAAGGAGATACCGTTGAGGACACCTACTTTGTGGTAAAGGAAATTGTGGCCGGACTGCTCGAAGAAAACATTATACCTATTATTATAGGCTATACCCAGGACATTACCTTTCCCACCTATCGCGCTTTTGACAATATTCGACAAATGGTGAATCTGGTTTCCATAGATAGCCGTTTCGATTTTGGGGAAGATGAGGAACTGATTTCCTCGCATTCTTACATGAGCAGGATAATCACGGATAAACCCAATAACCTTTTTAACTTTTCCAACATTGGGTACCAAAGTTACTTCAATGCCCAAGAAGAGATAGACCTTATGGAACGTCTTTTCTTTGATGCACATCGTTTGGGGGACATTGCGGCCCATTTGGAACTGGCAGAACCCGTCCTGCGTAGCAGCGATATAGTCAGCCTTGACCTCAGGGCCATTCGTGCCAGTGAAATGGGATTGTCCAGAAACTTTTCGCCCAATGGGTTCACCGGAAGGGAAATCTGCACCATTGCACGCTATGCCGGGCTGAGTGATCGCGTTTCCCTTTTCGGAATCTACGAAGGAGAAAATTCACACCAGGCCTTTCAGATGATTGCCCAGATCATTTGGTATTTTATAGAGGGCTTAAGTTTTAGGATAAAGGAACACCCAACATCCAAGAGCGAGGATTTCACGAAATTCACCGTACCTACGGATACAGAGGAACTCATCTTCTACAAGAGCCATCTTACCGAGCGCTGGTGGGTGGAGGTGCCATCAATATTGCCCGAACATACTAAAACCAACTCACCTGCGTTATTACCTTGCACCGAAGGGGACTATTTGGATGCTTGCAACCAGAACATTCCCGAAAGGTGGTTCAAGGCCTATAAAAAGGGCTTCAACTAAACAAATTAAATTTGGCCATTAACTGTTACTGCACAATAAATTATCCAAAAAATAGTTTTGAGAGTAATGAATTTGTGTTGCACAGTTTAAAATCTTAAATCGAAAATTTAACCTAAAGTATGAGAAAGCTATTCTTTTCATCTATTGCGCTTGTTTTTTTGCTTACAAGTTGTGGGTCAAAATCCAGGTCAAAAGGTGAGCTCGTCGGGGTCGCTGGAAAAAAGTGGCATCCTGAGAAACCCTATGGGATGGAACTTATTCCGCGAGGCGCCTTTGTAATGGGGAAAGCTGAGGAAGATCAGGCAAAAGTTTTGAACGCCCCCACAAGAACCGTTACCGTGCGTTCCTTTTATATGGACGATACGGAGATCACCAATAGCGAGTATCGACAGTTTGTAGAGTGGGTAAAGGACTCGGTCGCCAGGACCAAGTTGGCTATTTTGGCCGACGAACTCGGTCTGGGTGCAGAGGACGAGGGAATTGGCGAATATGCCTTTAAGGACACCGACACTACCGAACTTTCGGTATACGACAAGTATAAGTTGGACAACTACGCGGGACTGGGAGAAACAGGCTACGAGGGCAGGGCGCTCAACAAGGATGCAGATTTGATCTGGGACACCTCAGAGTACCCGGACGAATACTATGCCGAGGTAATGGATTCCCTATACCTTCCCGAAGAGGAAAGCTATAACGGTCTTCGCTCCATAGATGTTACCCAACTGAAGTACAAGTACAGTTGGATGGACATTGAGGCGGCCGCACGTGCCAGAACCGGTAACCGAAAAGAATTCATCAAACACGAGGAATTGGAAATCTACCCAGATACCACAGTTTGGATCCGTGACTTTGAGTATTCCTACAACGAACCCATGCACAATGATTATTTTTGGCACGATGCGTACAGCGACTATCCCGTGGTAGGGGTAAACTGGATGCAGGCCAAAGCCTTTTGCAATTGGAGGACCAAGTTCAAGAACGATGACCAAAAAAGCCGTGGCAAGCAATTTGTGAACCAGTTTCGTTTGCCAACTGAGGCTGAGTGGGAATATGCGGCAAGAGGTGGCATTGAAGGAGGTACCTACCCTTGGGGAGGACCCTATGTGATCAGTGACACAGGCTGTTTTATGGCCAACTTTAAACCCCAACGTGGGGATTATGCCGCAGATGCCGCTTTATATACGGTAGAGGCCAAATCGTTCGAACCAAACGATTACAACCTTTACAATATGGCAGGTAATGTATCCGAATGGACAAGCTCTAGCTTTGATCCAGGGGCATACGAATATTTGTCCACCATGAACCCCAATGTGGGATCGGGACAGAACCAAAGAAAAGTGATTCGTGGAGGATCTTGGAAAGATGTTGCCTACTTCCTACAGGTAAGCACCAGGGACTATGAATACCAAGATTCAGCACGTAGCTATATCGGATTCCGTACAGTACAGGATTACATGGGTGAAGAGGATTCCACCAGGGGCCAAGGGCTTCCAAACTAACATATTGAAACTGAAGAGAAGAGAACATTATATAAACCAAGTAGTAACCAAATACTTATTTATATCACTTAATTAAAACTAGAATTATGGCACAGTCAAAATCAACAAAAAAACTGTTTAACATGGCCTATGGCCTTGGGGCATCGGTAGTTATTATTGGTGCATTGTTCAAGATCCTGCACTGGGAGTTTGGACCACTTACTGGTGGACTTCTTCTTGCTGTCGGACTTATTACCGAAGCATTGATATTCGCTATCAGTGCGTTTGAACCCGTGGACGACGAATACGATTGGTCCTTGGTTTATCCAGAATTGGCCAATGGTCAGTCCAAAGGAAACAAAAACGACGCCAAGCAAGCTAAAGAGGCTGAAGGTCTTCTTTCCAGAAAATTGGATGAATTGCTTAAAGAAGCAAACATCGACTCTGAGCTTTTCTCAAGCCTTGGTGAGAGTATCAAGAGCTTCGAAGGTGCTGCCAAGAACATCGCTCCTACTACGGATGCAATCCAGCACACCAAGAAATACTCTGAAGAGTTGTCCCACGCTGCAGCTCAAATGGAGTCTTTGAACAGCTTGTACAAAGTACAATTGGAAAGCGCCAGCCGTCAGGCTTCCATCAATGAGGAAGTGGTACAGAACGCAGGTGCTCTTAAAGATCAAATGGAATCTTTGGCAACCAACCTATCTTCCTTGAATGGAGTTTACGGAGGTATGCTTTCTGCCATGAGCAGTAAAAACTAATTAGGTATTAATTGAGCAGATACCAAACCCAAATCAAACAATTAATAATTCTAATTAGAAAATAACATGGCATCAGGAAAACAATCGCCACGTCAGAAGATGATCAACCTTATGTATTTGATCTTCATCGCGATGTTGGCCCTTAATATGAGCAAGGAGGTCCTGGCCGCATTCGGATTGATGAATGCAAAGCTGGAAACTTCCAACGCAAAGGCGGACGCAAACAATTTGGCTTACTTTGAAGGCCTTGAGACCAAAGCATCAGAAGATGCACTGAAGTACGGTCCCTTGTTTGAAAAAGCCCAGCAAGTAAAACAACTTTCACAAGAGTATTACGAATACTTGAGTGAATTGAAGAAAGGCATGTTGGCCGATCAGGAAGACCCCAACAACTATGTTGTAATGGATAAGTCGGACTATCTGGACAACCTATTTTTCCAAGGAGACAATCTGAAGCCGGAAGGCCAAAAATTCCTTTCAAATCTTCAGAACTATCGCGAACAAATGCTGAAAACCATCCCTGAAAACATGACCGATGTTAAGGGAGCTATTCAGACTCGTTTTGAGACCGGTGGTGAAGATGGTAAAGTAGAGCGAATTCGCGATCAAGTAAAAGTGGATTGGATGAACTATCACTTCGAAGGATATCCTTTGGTGGCTTCTTTGACCAAGATCACTCAATTACAGGCCGATATCAAGGCCACTGAGCAAGAGGTCCTTAAAGGACTGCTGGAAGGTAACCTTACCGAGGCAGTTTCCTTGAAGAATTTCGCAACTGCATTGAATGCTTCCAAGTCTGCTTTTTACGCAGGTGAAAAGTATGATGGGAAGATCATCATCAGTAAAACCGATAAAACTTCCAAGCCTGTAAAGGCCGAGTTGAAGTTGGACGGTAGGGACCTTAAGGAAGGTACCGATTATCTTTTGGAAGAAGGTGGTATCAAAATGTTGATCAGTGCTGGTTCTCCAGGTGATCACACCATTGAAGGGACCATGTACTTTATGCAGGATGGTGAGGAAGTTCCCGTTCCGGTGAACAATACCTTTGCCACCATAACCAAGCCTAATGCTGCGGTTATCTCTGCGGACAAGATGAATGTGGTATACCGTGGTGTTGCCAACCCAATGACGATTTCCATCCCTGGAATTCCAGATAACAAAGTTAACGCCTCTGCAGCTGGCCTTACCAGAAGAAGCGGTAGCAATTACATTATGAATCCAGGAACAGGAAGAACCGTTACCATTACGGCTTCTGGAAAATTACCCGATGGGCAGACCATCTCCACACGATCTGAATTTAGGATCAAGGATATTCCAAGACCGGGAGGAACCGTTCGAGGAGAATCAGGAAGTGTTCAAATGCCTAGGAGGAACCTTGAGATTTCAACCGTTGGCGCTATGTTGGAAGACTTCGACTTCGACCTGAACCTTGCCGTTAGCGGATTTAAGTTCAAGGTACCAGGTCAGCCTACCATCGATGTCAATGGCAACAAATTGGATGGAAGAGCCAAGTCGGCCCTTCAAAGAGCCAAAAGAGGTGATGCCATCCAGATTTTCGATATCAAAGCCTATATCACCAACAACAGAACCTACAAGTTGAAAAAGGTGTCACCTGTTGTGGTTGAGCTTACAAACTAAAAGTATAGAAGTTATCATGAATTGGAAAAACGCAGTAATAATCGGAGTTTTGGGCCTATTGCCCGTATCGATAATGGCCCAGGCAAACATCTTGAATGCCAAATTGCCGACCGATATAGGCAAAAAGACCGAAGCCCAGATAGAGCAGGACGCCGATGCTCCCCTGGAGTATGGCTATGTTGATGATCGCGATATCCTTTGGTCCAAGACCGTATGGGAGATCATTGACCTTGACGAGCGCGTCAACTTCCCGCTGTACTATCCCACCGATACCATAGGTATAGGGAAGGACAGAAGGTCTTTGTACCATGTGCTGATGAAGAACATCAGGAACGGTAAACTGACCGAGGTGTACACGGATTCGTATTTCACTGAAAAACGGACCTTGGCCGACTTGGCTGCAACCTTGCAAAAGGTGGATACCACGGACCTTGGATACGAACAATTGAACGCCGGTGAACAAATTTCCCCAGAGTTTATAAACAAAAGGGATTTGACCGCGGCCGATATTGAAGAGTATCGCATAAAAGGAATCTGGTTTTTTGACAAGCGTCAAGGCGAGCTTAAGTTTCGTTTGTTGGGCATAGCACCCGTTGCGCCCGATGTAAACTTCATCGATGATGAATCGGTGGATCCAGGAGAGAACAAAGTAGAGCTTTTCTGGATATGGTACCCTGCAGCCAGACAAATACTGCACGATGCCAAGGTTTACAACCAACGCAACTCCGCAAGGCCCATCTCTTTTGATATGCTTTTGAACGCCCGCCGTTTCAATGGTGTCATCTACAAAGAGGAAAACGTTCACGGAGACCGTGAGATTGACGATTACATTTTCGACAATGCCCTGTTCCAGCTTTTGGAAGCCAATAGGATCAAAGAACATATTCGCGACCGGGAGCAAGATATGTGGGCGTACTAAAAGACCCCAAATTTCCAATTCAATAAATCAAAAAGCCGCACAATTGTGCGGCTTTTTTTATATCATGAACTGTTATTCCTGCGTGGGCAGAAATCCAAAGACCAAGCAAGAAATCCAACTATATTTTCCCATCCCTGAGCTAACCCATTGGCCTTATCCATCAATTGGCTCTTGAATTTTAAGTTGGATTTTGCGAACTTCACTTATCATTCGCTAAAACATCATTAAAACGATGTTTAGCTAATCGTTCTACACCATTTGACCAAAAACTCAACTTCTGACATAACAATCGTGAATTTTATAAAAAACATTCTGACTAGAAAACCCAAAAACCCGACTGAATTTGTTCAGAAATTTATTCGTGACAGCAAGAAAAGTAGAGTGCAGTTAGAAATAATAAGAAACAACGAGATAATTCTGCAAGTTGATTCACTTAGATTTACACCATCTTGGTTCAAAGTATTTGACGTTGACAAAGAAAAATACAAAAACGGATTTGTGATTTTCTTTATAATTGACCGCGATGGAATTGAAAATAATGAGACATATATTAATTATCAGAAATCGGATTTAAAACTTGTCGAATTGGACGAAATGCACGGACAAACTCCAATTCGGACTTTTGCCAAGTTTATACCCGAAACAAATAACAGTGTGCTTTTAGGAAAAGAAATGAAAAAAATTATCGATGGAATTTTTGATTTCAAAGAATCTGACCCTAAAGCAATATTTAATTTGAGATATTTAAAATAAAAAAACGGTGTAGAACAACGTGTAACCCGCATTGCTTCTGATTTTCCTCTTCGGAAAATCCTCGCATGCGGAAAAGCTGGTGCTTTTTAACTATTTTGGTACCAAAACCACGCAACGACGAGGTTACACACACCGATAAGTGACATCCCTTTCCATAGGCACATTTTGGTTTTAAAAAAGGAACAAGGAAACTTGAAGATCAATATCCACCACCCGTAACCCCATCCAAAATTCGCAATACTTTGTACAATTCGTGTCCATCTGTAAATTGACCAATGCACTATACGCCGCATCTGCCTGAGATGCCTATTTTTGCAGCATGTATGATTATTTGGTTGTAGGATTGGGCTTGGCAGGAATTTCTTTCTGCGAAACGCTGGAAGAACACGGAAAGACTTTCAAAGTGATCTCCGATGCTTCCCAAAAGGCATCCCAGGTTGCCGCGGGGCTTTACAATCCCGTAATTCTGAAACGCTTTACCATGGCCTGGAAGGCCGCTGAGCAAATGGAACTGGTGGAACCCTTCTATTCCCGTTTGGAGGAAAAGCTGGGGGTGAAACTGGACCACAAAATACCAGTTTGGAGAAGATTTGCTTCCATTGAAGAACAAAATGCTTGGTTTGAGGCTTCGGATAGACCGGGGCTGGACAATTTTCTGTCCACGACCCTTATTGAGAACAAGAACCCCCATTTGGATGCACCCTTTGGCTTTGGATTGGTCAAGCATACGGGCTGGGTGGATACAGCTATGCTGATTGCTTCCTATGCCAAATATTTAGGGCAAAAATCCTTGTGGCAAGAAGAACATTTCGATTTTACCAAGCTCAAGATTAACCACGATCATATCGTTTATAAAAACATGGAAGCCAGGCATATTGTTTTTGCCTGCGGCTACGGCCTCAAACAGAATCCATACTTCAACTATTTGTCCCTTGCCGGTACCAAAGGTGAGTTGCTGACCATAAAAGCCCACGATTACAAAGAGAACAACGTAATAAAATCCGCCGTTTTTACCATCCCACTGGGAAATGACCTATACCGGGTAGGTGCCACTTACAAATGGAAGGACAAGACCAACGTGCCCACGGAATCTGCCAGGGAGGAATTACTCGAAAAATTGAGGACGTTCCTGAAATGTGAATTTGAGGTTGTGGAACACGTGGCGGGAATACGACCAACAGTGGTGGACCGAAGGCCCTTGGTCGGAAGGCATCCCAAACATGCCAACCTGTTCGTGTTGAACGGATTTGGTTCCAGGGGAGTGCTCATTGCCCCCTATGCGTCAAAACAATTGTACAACGCCATTGAGTTGGGCCAGCAACTGGACCCTGAACTGGATATAAGGAGATTCACAAAAAAGTATTATTCCAACTGACCTTTTACGGCCGAGGAATCGTACTTGATGAAAAAATTGATCCAGATGTTCCGTGACAGGCGCATAATAATGGGCATGAACACGACGAGTGTGGCAACTATGGCAATAAAAGTGTTCAGCAGGGTGGTGCCAACAAAAAGAAAGGCCACTACGAATGCCGCTACGGCAAATGCGATGCCCACTCCATAGCTCACATACATGGACCCATAAAAAAAGGAAGGCTCAATTTTGTACTTGGTGCCGCAATTGGAACAACGCTCGTGCATTTCAAAAATCTGGGTAATGGCATAGGGATTGGTGTTCACATACATGCTCTCCTCATGGCACTTGGGGCAACTTCCTGTTAAAATACTGTACAGTTTGGTTCCTTTTTTTAACATTTGCAGCAGTTTTGCACAAAATTACGCAATCGTGCACGTTTGTTTTGTAATTCAAGTCACAATAAATGCTCAATATCCACAACCTTTCAGTAGCCTTTGGCGGGGAATATCTTTTTGAGGAAATCGCCTTCCGTTTAAATGGCGGGGACAAGGTGGGTTTGATTGGAAAAAACGGCGCTGGCAAATCCACCCTGTTAAAACTGCTTTCCAAGGAAGTGAGTCCCGATTCCGGGACCATTGCCACCGAAAAGGACCTGAAAATAGGATTCTTGAAACAGGATATCGATTTTGAACAGGGGCGCACCGTTTTGGAAGAAGCCTATCTTGCTTTTTCCGAGATCAAGGCCCTGGAATCTAGGTTGGATGAAATCAATAAAGCCTTGGCCGAGAGAACGGATTACGAAAGCGAAGCCTACCATCAACTTATGGTAGACCTGAATGATGTGACCCACCATTATGAAATTCTTGGCGGATACAATTACCAAGGGGAAACGGAAAAGGTTTTGATGGGCCTTGGGTTCAAAAGGGACGATTTTAACAAGATCACCGATACGTTTTCAGGAGGATGGCGCATGCGTATTGAGCTGGCAAAGCTACTTCTTCAAAATAACGACGTACTGCTTTTGGATGAGCCCACCAACCACTTGGATATAGAATCCATTATTTGGCTGGAACAGTTTTTGAGGAATTATTCAGGGGCTGTCGTTATCGTTTCCCACGACAAAATGTTTCTCGATAATGTCACCAATCGGACCATAGAAATTTCTTTGGGAAGAATCTATGATTATAACAAACCGTATTCCAAATACCTCGACCTAAGGGAAGAAATCAGGGAGCAACAGCGCAATGCGCAGAAAAATCAGGAAAAGCAGATACAGCAAACCGAAAAACTGATTGAAAAGTTCCGTGCCAAAGCCAGCAAGGCCACCATGGCGCAGTCGTTGATCAAAAAATTGGACAAGATTGAGCGCATTGAGGTAGATGAAGAGGACAATAGCGTGATGAACCTTCGGTTTCCAGTTTCGATAAACCCTGGAAAAGTGGTTGCCGAACTCGAAGATCTATCCAAAAGTTATGGTGACAACCGGGTTCTCAATAAGGTGAGCTTGTTGGTGGAGCGAGGAAGCAAGACGGCATTTGTGGGTCAAAATGGACAAGGAAAGACCACCCTGGCCAAAATAATGGTCGGTGAGTTGGATCATGTGGGGAAACTCAAAATCGGGCATAACGTGCAGATCGGTTATTTTGCACAAAACCAGGCGGAATATCTGGATGGGGAAAAGACCATTTTGGATACCATGATCGATGCCGCCAATGAGAGCAATAGAAGCAAGGTAAGGGATATTCTGGGTTCTTTTCTGTTCCGGGGAGATGAGGTGGACAAATACGTCAAAGTGCTTTCTGGGGGCGAGCGCAACCGATTGGCACTGGCCAAGATGCTGCTGCAGCCTTTCAATGTGTTGGTCATGGATGAGCCTACCAACCATTTGGACATCAAGTCCAAGAATGTTTTAAAGCGGGCCTTGCAAAACTTTGAGGGGACTCTGGTGCTTGTTTCCCATGATCGGGATTTTTTACAGGGGTTGACGGACCGGGTATATGAATTCAAGAACGGGCGAATCAAAGAATATCTGGGAGACATCGACTTTTATTTGGACCAGCGAAAGGCCGATGATTTCAGAAAAATTGAAAAAAAGGAGGAAACACGGCAACTTTTAGTAGGAACGGAGGACAAGACCAATGCGGATTATAGCACCCAGAAAAAGCTCAAGTCGTTAAAAAATAGGCTCAGTAACGTGGAGAAAAGAATTGCCCAGTTGGAGAAGGAAATAGCAAGTATAGACCACAACCTACTGATGGATTACGACAAGACCATCTCCCAGCCAGGTTTTTTTGATGCCTATCAAGGGAAAAAGAAGGACTTGGAAACCTTGATGGAAGACTGGGAAACACTGTCCCAAGAAGTGGAACAATTGGCTTAACGACTTGTAGGAATTAATTTACACCACATTTATACCCGTTTTCACAACATTTACCATGCGATTCATCGAATTAGTATGTAATACTTTTCTTTCTTTTATTAAATTTGTAGGTAAATTCTTAGTAATCATGAAAACGAATAGGATTTCATTATTAATTATCCTCATGCTCGCGTTGTTCGGCCTGAACTCTATTTTTGCAAATATTGATTCAAGGGAAAAGGATGCGCTGATAGCACTTTATGAGGCGACTAAGGGAGAGAACTGGAATGCACCATGGGATTTGGATGCCGATATAGCCACTTGGCAAGGAGTTGATGTTATGGACGGGCATGTGATTGGACTGAATCTTTTTCAAAATAACCTTGAAGGCGTATTACCAGAAAGCATAGGGGAACTTAAATACTTAAGGCACCTTAACCTGGCATTCAACAACATAACCGGGGTTTTGCCGAAAGACATTACGGAACTGAAGTACTTAAAGGTACTTCGGTTGGAGATGAACCGAATAAAGGGAACCATTCCGGAGGGTGTAGGGGAGCTTACACAATTGGAAGTGTTCTCCATGTTCAATAATTTCCTATCCGGTCCCATACCTGCCACCTTTGGAGAATTGAAAAACCTAAAGGAGTTGAACCTGTCCAGCAATAATTTAAGGGGTGTGATTCCCGAATCCATTGGAAATTTGGAAAAGCTCGAAAGTTTGGGCCTCTTTGAAAACAACCTGGAAGGTTCCATTCCCACCACTGTCGGAAGACTGGTGCAGCTAAGGGAGTTGGTTTTGGCCAACAACCAACTGGATGGGGAAATCCCCGAGGAATTTGGCCAATTGGCCAGCTTGAAGATTTTACAGCTTCAGAATAACCGATTTAATTCATACACTGGCCTAAAAATGATGAAAGGAGACCAGTTTTTGGTTTTTGATAGTGACGAGGATGTTTTTCATCCCAAGTTCAATCAAATCCAAGTGCCTAGAACACGAATGGCAGACACCAAATTTGAAGATGAAGGTTTTGACGAATAAGTAGTTTAGTTATACTTTAGTTAGTTTGGTTTGGGGATACAGCACTGTGTCCCCATTTTTTTGGAACGATTCCAAATTTTAACATTTTATGAAATATTTAACCAAAGGAACCTCCATTAGCCAATAGTTTTGTACGGATTAATTCTTCCAACACATGCGAAAGCTCATTATCTCAGCGGTGGTAGGCGCTGTTATTATCATTGTCTCATTATATTTTGCCGGGATCATAGCCGGAAGCAAGGATGATAGAAGACCACAATCCCCACGAGTGATCAAAACGGTTTTTGTGGATACTGTGAAGAATGGAACGGTCCCGATAGTCCTGCCGGCGAATGGAAATCTCAAGGCCAAACGAAGGGTTGAACTTTTTTCGGAAGTTCAGGGCGTATTCAGGCCTGGGAGCAAACTTTTCAGGACAGGCCAAGAATATGGGCAGGGGCAAACATTGATTCGGATTGATGCTGGGGAGTACTATGCCAGCGTACAGTCTGCCAAAAGTAATCTTTATAATCTGTTGGCATCCATTATGCCAGACCTGCGACTGGACTACCCAGAGATTCATCCAAAATGGCAGGAATATTTGAACGGTTTTGATTTGGAGAAGACAACGCCGCCATTGCCAAGCATGACCACTGAGAAGGAAAAGTTCTTCATTACAGGCCGTGGGATCATCACCAGCTACTATAATGTGAAGAACATGGAGCAACGCCTGGTCAAGTATACCATAACAGCCCCTTTCCAAGGAGTTTTGACCGATGCCCTGGTAACCGAGGGCACATTGGTCCGTGCGGGTCAAAAATTGGGCGAGTTCATCAATACAGGAGTATATGAGTTGGAAGTCTCCGTTAGCAAAACGTATGGTGACTTTTTAAAAGAAGGCAAAAAAGTGGAGCTGTTCAATCTGAACAAAACCCAAAAGTACGTGGGTGAGGTGACCAGGATCAATGGACGGGTAGATCAAAACTCACAGACCATTACCGCATATATCGAGGTAAGCGGCGACAACTTAAAGGAGGGTCAATATCTGGAAGCCAACCTAGAGGCCAAGGAAGAACCCAATGCCATTGAGATAGACCGTTCCCTTTTATTGGAAAACAATCAGATTTTTGTGGTCCGGGATTCCATACTTGATTTAATTGATGTGAGTCCGGTTTATTTTTCCGATAAAAAAGTAGTGCTTAAAAACGTACCCGAAGGGGAAATTTTTGTCTCCAAAGCTTTGATGGGGGCCTATGCGGGAATGTTGGTGAAGATTTATAACGGAGGAACATCCGAAAAAACCAAATCGTGAGGAAGGTCATCTCTTATTTCATCAAGTATCATGTTGCGGTCAATGTGATTATCGTGGCATTTTTTGTGTTTGGTATTGTTGGGGCACTTTCGCTGAAGTCATCCTTTTTCCCACTCACCGAATCCAAAAATGTGTTGATCACCATTGCCTATCCCGGGGCTTCTCCACAAGAAGTTGAAGAGGGCATTGTGCTCAAGATAGAAGATAATCTCAAAGGGCTCGAGGGGGTTGAAAGAGTAACTTCCACCTCTAGGGAAAACAGTGGTTCCATCAATGTGGAGATCGAAAAGGGAAGGGACATCGACTTTATGCTCCTGGAGGTAAAAAACGCAGTGGACAGGGTGCCCACCTTTCCCGCGGGCATGGAACCTTTGATTGTTTCCAAGTTGGAAGCCGTTAGGCAAACCATAAGTTTTGCAATAAGTGGGCAGGACATTCCACTGGTGACATTGAAACAAATTGGACGTCAGATTGAGAACGATCTAAGGGCCATAGATGGGATTTCGCAGATTCAGGTGGCCGGTTATCCCGAAGAGGAGATTGAGATTGCGGTAAATGAGAATAGTCTTCTTGCCTACAACCTGTCCTTTAGTGAAGTGGCCCAAGCCGTTTCCAATGCAAATATCCTGGTCACAGGGGGAAACATAAAGACAGTAACCGAAGAATACCTGATCAGGGCAAACAATAGGTCATATTTCGGGGACGAGCTTTCCAACGTAGTGGTCCGGGCCGATGCCAACGGTAGAACCGTCAGGCTGAAAGATGTGGCCATCATCCGTGACCGATTTTCCGAAACACCAAACTCCTCTTATTTTAATGGGGATTTGGCGGTAAATGTTACCATTACCAGCACCAATACCGAGGACCTGATAGGCTCGGCCGAAAAGGTAAAGGCCTACATAGCGGACTTTAACCAAAAATACGCCAACGTGCAGCTTGCAGTAGTGCGCGATCTATCAAAAACATTGACGCAACGGACGGAATTGCTAAGGGAAAATGCCATGGTGGGGATGCTGTTGGTACTTGTGTTCCTCTCCCTCTTTCTTAATACGCGGCTGGCATTTTGGGTGGCCTTTGGACTACCGATTGCATTTTTGGGCATGTTCGTTTTTGCACCCATGCTCAATGTAACCATCAATGTCCTATCCCTATTTGGGATGATTATAGTAATAGGTATTTTGGTCGATGACGGTATTGTTATCGCCGAGAATATCTATCAACATTATGAAAAGGGGAAGTCCCCGATACAGGCGGCCATAGATGGAACCCTGGAAGTACTCCCTCCGATCATATCCGCCATAATAACAACCGTGTTGGCATTTTCCATTTTCCTTTTCTTGGATGGAAGAATAGGTGATTTCTTTAGCGAGGTCTCCGTGATCGTTATATTGACACTGGTCGTTTCGTTGATAGAGGCATTGATCATACTTCCCGCCCACTTGGCACACTCAAAAGCATTGCAGCCACAGGAAAAGGGGCCCAAAAAAGGATTGGCCAAGGTATTTTCCAAGCTTCGTCTAATAAATAAGTTCGGGGATAGTGCCATGGGCTACATGCGCGACAAATGGTACGCTCCCACTTTACGGTTTGCTTTGGACTACAAGTTTTTGATGTTTTCCATTTTCTTCATGGCCTTGGTCCTTACTTTCGGATCTATTGGCGGGGGAATTATCAGAACCGCATTTTTTCCAAGGATTGCCAGCGATAGGATTGCCGTGGAACTAAGAATGCCCAATGGCACAAACGAAAAGGTGACCGATTCCATCATCAGTTTGATCCAGGAAAAGGCATATATCGTTAATGAAGAGCTTACCGAGCAATATTTGAGTGGCACGGGCAAGGTGTTGTTCGAAAACATGATAAAAAATGTGGGTCCCGGTTCCTCTGCCGCCACTTTGGAAATAAATTTATTGCCGGGAGAAGACCGCCCGGATGAAATAAGAGCGGATATTGTGACTTCCAGATTGCGGGAGCTGGTAGGCCCTGTAATTGGCGTGGAAAGTTTGATCTATGGTTCTGGGGGAAATTTTGGGGGAGATCCCGTATCCGTTTCCCTATTGGGCAACAATATTGCCGAATTAAAGGCTGCCAAGGAAGAGCTTAAAGCAGCCATGCTCAACAATGCCAATCTTAAAGATGTAACGGACAATGATCCAGCAGGGATCAAGGAAATACGTTTGGAGCTTAAGGAAAATGCCTATCTACTTGGTTTGGACCTGCGCACGGTGATGAATCAGGTAAGGGCCGCTTTTTTTGGAGTGCAGGCACAGCGGTTTCAAAGGGGCCAGGATGAGATACGGGTTTGGGTGCGCTACGACAGGACCAACAGATCGTCCATTGCCGATTTGGATGAAATGCGGATAGTGGCACCCAATGGAGAGCGAATTCCTCTGAAGGAGATAGCCACGTACACCATTGAAAGAGGTGATGTGGCGATAAACCATTTGGACGGGCAGCGGGAGATACAGATCTCTTCAGATTTGACGGATCCAGAGACCACAAGTGGAACCGACGCCATGGCATGGATCAAAAATGAGGTAATGCCGGATATCCAATCCAAATACCCAACCATAATCCCTTCTTATGAGGGCCAGAACAGGGAAGCCAACAAGTTTAGAAACTCACTGCGTTTTGTTGGTCTCACCGTCCTTTTCCTCATTTTTATCACCATTGCTTTCACTTTCAGGAGTTTCAGCCAACCCCTGTTGCTCATACTTTTGGTACCTTTTAGTCTTACTGCGGTTGCCTGGGGACATTGGATTCATGGCTTTCCCTTAAATATTCTTTCACTACTCGGAATTATTGCCCTAATTGGAATCATGGTAAATGATGGTCTTGTGCTTATAGGAAAATTCAACATCAACCTACGGAACGGGATGAATTTCAACGATGCCATTTATGAGGCAGGACGTTCACGTTTTAGGGCCATTTTTTTGACCTCAGTAACCACCATTGCGGGTTTGGCACCGCTGTTATTGGAAAAAAGCCGTCAAGCACAGTTCCTGAAGCCGATGGCCATATCCATTGCCTATGGTATCGGCTTTGCTACGGTCCTGACTTTGTTGATGTTACCTTTGTTCCTCTCCTTCGGAAACAATGTGAAGGTATTGGCCAAAAGACTATGGACGGGTGAGAAGGTCTCCAAGGAAGAAGTGGAAAGGGCAATAAAGGAACAGCATGAAGAAGAACATATGATAGCGGGCACCAAACAGCAACTTAATGGAAATGCCGATACGGCCATGGGTGATGAAACCGCTGCAAAAGTTTTAGAAGAGACAACATAATGAAAAGTATTTTTTCTGCGATACTCCCATTTATTTTGGTTTTTGCACAGTATGGACATGCACAGGAGCAACTTTCCAAGGAAGAGGCCATTGACCTGGTTTTGGAGAATAACCTGGGCATACAAGTGGCAAGGAACATCAATAAGTTTGAAGAGAACAATGCGGGCATACTCAATTCGGGATATTTGCCTACACTCACCGCCAACGCTGGGGGCAATATAGACCGCCAAAACACAGAGGGTATCCTGGCCAATGGGGAGACCCGTACCGCTGACGGGGCGGAAACCAGGAGGTACAACGCCTCCTTGAATGTGAACTATACGCTGTTTGACGGATTGGGACGGTATTACAACTACAAGAGTTTTCAGGAACGCAGCCAGCAATCCGAACTTGAGGTACGCCAAACGATAGAAACCACCATCCTACAGTTGTTTTCTGTCTATTATGAAGTGGCCAGGCTTACGGAGAACACGAACAATCTGGAACAGGCACTGGAAATATCCAAGGACAGGCTCCAACGGGCAAAGTATCAATTTGAATATGGACAAAACACAGGATTGGATGTGCTGAACGCAGAAGTTGATGTAAATGCGGACAGCATCAACCTATTGAACTCCCAGCAGCAGCTCCGAAATACGATGCGGGACCTTAACCTAATTCTCAACAGGGACCTTACCGTCCAGTTCCAGGCGGATACCACGGTGAACTTTGTCCCAGAACTGAGAATGGAAAGCATGCAGAGCGAAGCCAAGGCGAACAATGTACGTCTTCAGATTGCGGAGAAGGGTATTCTAATTAACGAATTGGGCATCAAGGCTGCCAGAAGCGCTTTTTTGCCAACCATCGGGCTAACGGGAAGTTACGGATGGAACGAACTCAATAATAATAGTCCACTGGCCTTCGTGATCCAAAATACCTCCACAGTACTATCGGGTGGGGTGAATCTTACCTGGAACCTGTTTGATGGGGGACAATCCATAACGGGGGTGAAAAATGCCAAAATAGTCATGGAGAACCAGAAATTGCTCAAGAAGCAAATGGATTTGGAGGTAGAACGTGACATCCAGAATGCCTGGGACGCTTATACCAATGCGCTTTTTGTTCTTCAAGTGCAGGAGAAGAATTTACAGACCAACCAAAACAACTTTAAGCGTACCAATGAACGGTATGCACTAGGGCAGGTCACCTCAATTGAGTTTAGGCAGGCGCAACTGAATTTATTGAACGCGGAATTGGCGAAGAGCCAAGCAAAATATAACGCCAAACTGGCCGAATTACAGATGCTACAGATAAGCGGTCAGTTGTTGAATGTAGATTTTTAACCTGACCAAAGGTGCTGGAACATTTCTTTCATTGCCCATATTGTTGGGAGCAAATTTCATTTTTGTTGGACACCTCCGTGCCCCATCAGACCTACATAGAGGACTGCGAAGTATGCTGTAATCCAATAGAGGTTTCCGTAGTTTTTGAAAACGAGGGACTCATGGGGTTTACCGCTGCGCAGTTGGGTCAATAATCCTTTTTTTGATCAATCAAGCGCTAAAAAAGCATAAAGGTTTATAGGGATAATCAAAAAAAAGCGGCCCAGATAGTAACTTGTTCTTGATTTCTAACTTAAAAACAATCCGTATGAGTTACAGCACTAAGAACTATAAATTGCTTATGGGTGTCTGTTTATTTTTTGGTACAGCCATAATGTTTGCGCAGGAAGAGGAACCATCAAAACTTCTGGATTTCTGGGAGGGAACCTGGGAAGTAAGTTGGGAGGAGGCCGAAGGGAAACGTGGCCATGGCAGCAACAAAATTGAAAAAATCCTTGATGGAAAAGTAATGCAAGAGCATTTTGAAGTACTTGGTGGAGGTTCCAAAGGGTTTAAGGGCACTAGCATTTCGGTCTATCAACCAAGGACAGGGGAATGGAAACAGTCCTGGGCAGACAATCAAGGGAGTTTTTTATCCTTCACAGGAGATTTGCAAGGGGATAGAAAAATTTTTCAAACTGAGATCAGCGAGACGGAAGATGGGAAAAAGAATACACAGAGAATGGTGTTCCACCATATTACAGAAGCTGCGATGACATGGGATTGGGAAATATCCACCGATGGAGGGGAAACATGGACGCTCAATTGGCAGATTGATTATAAAAAGAAGAAATGAAAAGAATCTCAATTGTATTTGGGTTGCTTATTATGGTTATCCTGGCATGCAATGAAACCCAACCTAAGGTCAAGGAAAAAGAAGGCCCAAAACATACAGGGTATGGCACATGGAACAAGAATGCCCCGAAGGAAACCATACAGTATGGCCGTTTGGTTGGGATGTGGGACTGTTTGATCACCAATTATCAGAACGACACCATTGTTTCGCAAACCAAGGCAAACTGGGTGTTTAAGTATGCACTGGATGGCTACGCCATACAGGATTTTTGGAAAAATCCCGCGGTATTGGACTCAACAGACCAAAATCAGATAATAGGCACCAATATCAGGATTTTCAATCCACAATTGGATTTATGGCAATGTGCCTGGATGGAGAATCAGGCAAGCTCCATTTCGGGTATTTGGTTGTCCCATCAAACCGAGGAAGATGAAATATTGTTGTACGATGAATCCAAACAATGGCAGATTACCTTTTACAATATTTCAGTAGAAAGTTTTGATTGGAAATGGGAGGTGCGGCAACCGGACGGCACCCTACATATCAACACCACCATTATCGCCAAAAGAAACGAATCGCTTTGATTGGGGCAGGGTAGCGTGACTCTTGCACCGAGTCATACACCATTGGAAATCAAATCTTTTCTGTATTGGGAAGGGGTGGACCCCATTTGTTTTTTAAAGGCTTTATTGAAGGAGACCGTATTGTTGAATCCCGACAAGAAGCCGACTTCGGCCAAATTTATCCGGTCCTTGTTTTTTTCGAGCAGTCGCACTGCTTCTTCCACCCTATACAGATTTATAAAATCAAAGAAGTGCGTATCAAAGTGCTCATTGATAATCTGCGATGCGTGATGTCTTGCTATGCCGAGGGAATCAGCGATATCATCCAATCGGAGTTCCCTGTTCAAATAGGGCTTTTCTTGGACCATTAGATCAAGCAGGTTTTCCTTGAGTTCCTTGGAATAGTTTTCGGACAGCCCTGTTTTCTTATATTTCATGAATGGCACCAAAGCGGACATGGCCTTGCCCTGGAAAATCTGAGGAAAGTTGAAGGCAAAGTACGCTGCGGTCATCACCGAGACACACAGGACCAGTGTAATGAAATAATCCTGTTCCAGCGTCAGGACACCCAAGTAAACCAGCACGTAGTAGGCGATATAGCTTAAAACACAACCCGCATAACAAAAAAGAATGGCCCGGACCCATAGATGGAGGTCTTCGTCCTTGCCAAAAAAGCTATGGAATCGTATACCGGCATAAACACCGTAAAATGTCATTAGTAACAACAAACCAATTTCCAAATAAGCATTTACATGTATAAACTGACCCAAAGTTTTGGTATGGTGAACCTCCAGTTTTTCTTTTGCGGACAGCAAGTGATAAGGAGCGTTAAGGACAAATATGAACAAAAAGGGAATGACATGGATAGAATCCCGAAAAGGCTTTAGCCTGTATCCTTCCACAACATGCTTTAAGTAGAAAAAGAACACTGGGCCAATTAGCGAAAGTGCCAGTACATAGGTAACGTTTATATGTATGAATGGGGACTGATAGAGTTTTCCGGTCCAGAAAAGTACATTATATATGATAAGCCAGCCACACAGGAACATGAATAGGGAAAACATTCTATTGGCATAGGCAAAAGAGCTCTCTTTTTTAAAGAAAAACAGCATGGAAAGCAAAAAGGCTTGAAAGCCCAAAAACATGAAAAATGTTTCCCAGAAAGTCATCTGTCTGTGAATTTACGAACAAAGCAGACTTGAATATAAAACTCTTATCGGGATTTAGAGAATAAACGGGATTTGAAAGCTAACAGCCAACAAGAAAATAGAAACAAAAAGGCCTCACGTTTTCCTGAAGCCTTCTCTTTTTCAGTAGCGGGGACTGGACTCGAACCAGCGACCTTTACGGTTATTAGGTACAATCCGATGAGGCATTTTCTTTTTACAAGGCAATATTGCATCAACAATAGATAAACGAGAAAGGGTTTTGGGTTATTTTGACGTGGCATCGGTATCCCAAAAACGATTTTTTTAATTATGAGCATTTCTATAAAGGAGAACCATTGCTCCCGTTCATTGATCCGTGCACTTTAGTGGCTCCAAGACTTACAAACGTGGAAGGGGACTGCATTCTTAGACCCATACTTGAAGGAAATGTTCTTAGGTATGTCACTGACAATAATGATTCTGCCGATGAAAATGTTGATCCGCAAAATAGCACAGGACCTTATTTACTGGTAGACCGAATTTGTGGCGACTGCACTGTACTGGGAACTGGACAGATTGGTGGCTTTCAGGGGAAAACTTCATGCGATAAGAGTGGACAACGGGCCAGAGTTCACTTCGGCCAGTTTCCATTTATGGTACAGGGAAAGAAATATTGAGATTAAATATATACAACCCAGGAAACCGGTCTAGAACAGCCGTATCGAACGCTTCAACAGGAGCTATCGGCAGGAAGTACTGAACTCTTACCTGTTCGAATCTCTGTCACAGGTAAGGGTGTTGACCGAACAGGGGGTGGAACATTACAATAAAAAAAGGCTCCATGAGGCCCTACAGAAAATAACACTTAAATATCTTTTGAGGAAATATGGAAAAGCCAGCTTTTCCATATCAAATAATGAACTAATTTGTAAAACCTAAATCATAGCTAATCTGGGGGCGCATACAGTTGATTAGAAGTTATTAGTCTTGGCTAAGAGGAATTAAAAAGTTCCTATGCAAGTCTAAGAATTTATCAGATATGAGGCCAAAATCTAACTGCGGTCAACATTAATATTCTTCCATCGCATGATTATATTTACAAAATATGATGTTTACAAAGTTTATATTACCAATCATTTTTGGGGTCGGGTTTCTCCAAGCCATCATTTTAAGTATACTATTGTTTCTTGAGTCAAAGACCAAACCTTTTTTTATGGCCTTACTTTTTATGGCCCTAGGGGTGTTGATAGGAAGCGAATTACTCGATTTAACTGGGATTTATCTTGGTGACGGCTGGTCGACCCTATTTATGGGGCTAGACCTTACATACGGTCCCTTGGTTTGGTTGCTCATTCTTTCCTTTTCAAATAAAAATCGAGGAATTAGAAGCACAGATATTTGGCATTTTGCACCGTTTCTTTTGGTTTTGATATGGTTGAATAGTTCAATGGCAACCAATATTTTCACTGCTCTGCCCAGTGGGAATATGAGCAATGAATTGGCCACCTTTGTGCTTTTAAAGCTATTGCTCATAGCGTTCTACTTGGCGATGCTCCATAAAAAATTAATTCAGTCAAAACATGTCAGAGTACCTGAACGAGTATTCATGGCTTACATAATTTGGTCGTTTACTTTGGTGTTCCTGGTTTCTTATGGAGTTTTTTTTATGATGTATTTTGGATTTTCCGTTTGGATTGATTCAGATTATCTGGCGTGCATCTTGGTTACTTTTTTGGTGTATTTGCTTACTTTTTTGATTTTAAGAAACCCGGACATTTTTTTTCAGAAAAGACCCTTTGGTCCAAAGTATTCGAATTCCAATCTTAAGGAAGAGGATAGTTATTTGCTTCAGATCCAATTGAATAAACTGCTTAACGAACAGCAAGTATTCTTAAATCCTGATTTGACACTATCTGGTTTGGCAGATAATCTAAATGTATCGACCAACATCTTGTCCCAAGTTGTAAACGAGGGGATGGAAAGGAAATTCAACGATTTGATCAACGAATATAGGGTGGAATACATGAAAGGAAAACTTCTTGACCCAAGTGAAAACCACAAAAAGATATTGGCCTTAGCTTTTGAGTCCGGTTTTCAAAGCAAAGCTTCCTTCAATCGAATTTTTAAAAAAATAACGGGCATGACCCCCATACAATTTAGAGAATTGAATAGGTCTCATCCTACAGAATAGGTCGACTCGTAAGAAAGACTTTCATAACATAGCTTGTAATTTGAAAAGCTAAAAATGAAAAGTCTGAAAAAAATAAGTATGGTTTGCCTATTACTTTTAGGTCGCTATGCCAGCCCACAACAATCAGAGCTAGATGCAAAAGCGTGGAGCGAAGATCTTAAGTTTCTAAAGGAATTTGCCGAACAATCGCACTTTAATCTTTTCCACACCATGGAGCTCGATAAATGGGAAAATTCCATTAAAGATATTCTAGAGAATATTCCCAAAATGCAGGATCATGAAATAGTAATGTCCCTGATGAGGTTGTTGGCCATGGTCAAGGACGGACACACAGTATTATATCCGCCTTACGAAGGAGAGCTTGCATTTCACGCCCTGCCCTTGGAGTTTTATTTTTTTGATGACCTTTTATATGTTCGTGCCGCCCTGCCCCAGTATAAAAACTTGGTGGGCAAACAAATACTTAAGGTCGCAGGAGAACCTATAGAGGAACTGCTAGCAAAACTTGAGCCGCACATTAGTAGGGACAACAAATTTCAAGTGCAATGGATTCTCCCTTTGGCATTGCAATATGCGGAGGTCTATGGATTGCTTAATAACAAAACTACCTTTGATGCGGTTGAATTTACCTATCTGGAAGGGGATACTGAACAAACGATATCTGTGGCCAGTGGACCCTTGCAATGGAACCCGATGAGTCCTTTTGCGCCTCCCCATTGGACACAAATGGCAGATGCTGGCAACAACCTTTGGACTAAGAATGCAGCGAACTTTTATTGGTTCGAATATTTGAAAGAAAACAAGATGGTCTATTTTCAGTTCAACAATATTCTTGATAAGGAGGAAGAATCAATAGCCGATTTTGTTGAAAGATTGTTTGGCTTTATTGATAACAATGATGTGGAATCAATGGTTATCGACTTAAGATTGAACAATGGGGGAAATAACTTTTTGAACAAGTCATTGATTCATAAATTGATATGCAATCAAAAAGTAAATCAAAAAGACAAACTATTCGTCATCACGGGTAGACGGACTTTTTCAGCTGCCATGAATCTTGCATCTGATTTAGAACAAGAAACCCATGCCATTTTTGTAGGTGAACCTACGGGTTCCAGTCCTAATTTTTATGGAGAGGAAAATAATTTTCAACTTCCAAATAGCGGATTGATCGGAAGTATTAGCTCAAGATATTGGCAAGGAGGTAAGACTTCCGATGATGACCGAAAATGGATTGCCCCCGAATTATCCGTATTATTGACGGCTGACGATTTTCGGAATGGAGTTGACCCAAGTATGAAAACCATTCTTGAATATTTGGAAAACAAATATTAGTCTTTATTCAACAACTGTTTTGAGTGAGATGGCAACTAGTACAATTCTTTCGGCTCAATATTGTTTGGGAAGAAACGCGCCTTTGCTAAAAAAAGTTAAATGTTATCACTTACGTTCGGCAGGCTTGAAATCCCGATGATAATAGACCTTATTAAAACTGGAAAGGGTAACTTTAAGTAGCGTATTTTTTGATTTAAAAGTTCATTCTCTTTCAGTTGATTGGAATCTAAGGGATTGACTTTTGGACTTAAATTGAATATTTTATTGAATGAACATCTGGGAGAGCACCATTTTGTTTTTTGCGTTTCAATCGTTGCTTTTGGCTTTTTTGATTCTTTTTTCCAAGAAGGGTAAAAAAGAGGCTAAGTGGCTTTGGTTTGCATTCATGTTCTTGTTTTCATATCATATCTTTTATAGCGTGATGTACTGGTCGGAAATCATTCCAGAACTTAATCGAAAACTTAACTATGTCTATTTTATACCCTTGGCTCTTTACGGCCCTCTCTTCTTCATCTATAATCAAATGGTCACCGGCAATTGGAAGCCAAAACCATGGAGGATACTACTTCTATTGACTCCATTGATTTTTGTTTTTTGTTTTTATGGTAAGTATTTCTTTTTGTCTGAATATTTTAGACGGCAATTTCAAAGCCGTCAAGAATTACATGAATATTTGGTCGTCGCCCCAGAGCAGATGGAAAATATTCTTGTAGGCTGTTTGCTTTTTTTTGCAGTTATCTCTTGGTTAAATTATTATAGCCGCATCAGAGGAAAAATGAGAAAAGACAGGTGGTTCTTATATTTGAATGTTTTTTTTATGGGCTTTTCCCTTTCCTGGGCATTATATGCTGTACTTGCGCGAACGGATATTCTGACCAGTAGACAGGACTATATCATTACGATTGCAATGGCACTTTTGGTTGCACTTCAAGGATATTTGGTACGTGAAACGCCAGAGGTACTAATTAATTGGAATAAGTTAAAAAACTTAAAGCTTTTTATAAAATACAGTAAAACAGGAATGTCGGATAGTGTCTCTCTGGAATATAGGAAAAAGTTGATGAACCTTATGGAATTTGAAAAACCCTATCTGAATCCAGAATTAAAACTAGATGACCTTGCGCAAATGCTTGGGATTTCAAGACACCATACATCGCAAGTAATAAACCAACATTTTGACAAAGGATTTTTTGATTTCATCAATGAATATAGGATTGAGGAGGCGAAAAGTATTTTGATAAATGACAAGATGGCAGATGAAGACCCCAACATTATTGAAATATTGTATGCAGTAGGCTTCAACAATAAAGCCAGTTTTTATAAGGCTTTTAAAAAATTTGTGGGCACATCACCAACAAATTATATAAATGACACTCTAGAGACTGCGTAAAAACTTCCCTTTTTTTTATTATAGTAACAAGTCTACAAGAACGAGGCAACAAGTTTACAAGACCCCTTTACATGAAAAGTTATGCCTGTCTAAAAGCTTTCCTTCCCAAAAGAGGTTTTCGGTTCATTGCAGAAAAATATGATTGACAAAATTGACCACCCACAGTTATCATTGCATTGAGGTTATGATTTATTATGCCGGGCCGTTCATCCTTATAAAAAGCAATTACAATGAACTGGCTTATCTCCTGAAATTTCATTTCTAAGTATCATATTCTTTTATAGAATTGAATTAGCTTATTTATCTGACCGATTTTGTATTTAAAAATAATTTTTCTCTGGCAATCTCCTTGAATATCATTCCCTTTAACGAGCTCATATAGTAAGTTCAACATTCTCCTTTTTTCGGGAAGTCTCTTAGTTTCGGAATTATAGTATACCCTTATAGGAAGAATCTTTTCTAAGAATACCATTTCTTTCTTTTACCCCGCAATTGTAAGGTAGGGCGGCGAGAAGTCTTACCAAGAAAGAGACAACCACTGAGTTTTGTTCTCATTTTTGATTTTTGAATTAGCTATCACAACTTTTCCCGCCCACCTTTCTCAATTGCTCTAACTCAATAATTTACTAACGAAACTTTAAACTCTATGAAAGTTAAGAAATTGCTTTGGGCTTTAATGGTTTTCTGTGCGGGAACCATATTTGTAATTGCCCAGCAGAAAACAGTTACTGGTAACGTAACCGACTCCAGTGGATTACCGCTTCCTGGTGTTAATATTGTTGTCGAAAACAGCATTACAGGTACACAGACGGATTTTGATGGAAACTATTCCATAATCACAAGTCAGGGTCAAGTACTGGTTTTTACCTATATCGGACAAAGGGAAGAAAAAAGAACGGTAGGGTCCCAAAACGTTATTAACGTCCAAATGCAGGAAGACGCACAAGCCTTGGATGAGGTAGTGGTCACTGCCTTTGGTATTCAAAGAAATCCAAAAAGTTTAGGCTATGCTGTCAGTAAAGTTCCGACAGCAGATATTCTTGAGAATTCAGAACCAGATGTGCTCCGTTCTTTTGCCGGGAAGGTTCCAGGTGTTAATGTGAACTTTTCAAATGGTGTCGCAGGTTCTGCAAACCAAATAAACATTCGTGGTGCAACCACCCTTGGAAGTGCAAGCCAACCCCTATTTATTGTAGATGGAGTAGCGTATGACAATAGTCAGGTTTCCACTTCAAACCAGACAACTGGAGGTGGAGGTTATGAATCAGGGATTGCTACCTTGGATCCCAACGATATAGCTTCGGTAAACGTTCTAAAAAGTACGGCCGCAGCCGCTTTATATGGATCAAGAGCTGCCAATGGGGTAATTGTAATTACGACAAAGTCTGGTGCCCCAAGAGGATCTACGGGAAACAACAAGCTTAGTGTTGGCTTAAATTCGGGAGTTTATTTTGAAGAAATTGCCAATCTTCCTGAATATCAAAATACGTATGGTAATGGTGTAAATTTTGAATATTTGAATGCAAACGGATCCTGGGGGCCAAGATTTGATTCTCTTGAAACAATCCCCACATGGCCTAATCTGTTGGCAGCCTTTCCAGAACTTGGCCCAACTCAACCATATGTAGCTCAACCAAACAACGTTGAAAGTCTGTTCAGAACAGGATTCGTTTTCGATAATTCCGTGAACCTTTCCTATGGTAATGAAGATGGCAACTTTAGTGTTACCCTGTCGGATTTGAACCAAGATGGATATATCCCTTATAATACCTTTGGCAGAACCTCTATTTCTGCTGGAGGGAACTTCAAGCTTGGCAATAAGATTACTGTAGGAGCTTCTTTGAGCTATAGTGATACGGAACAGGTCGGTGGTTTTTTTGGCGAAAACCAGTTTGCAGGATCTGCCTCATCTTTTGCTAGGGCTTTATGGCTGGGAAGAACATGGAACATGGATCTTCCTTTCACTGATCCTGCTACTGGAGGATCTGTTACACCGAACAATGGATGGGACCATCCACTGTGGTCTTGGAAGAACGACCAAATAATTACCCAGACCAACAGGATAGTTACCAATGTTAACTTCAATTATGCATTCAACAACAACATTTCCGCCACCTACAGGTTCGGTATCAATAGATATGATTTGAGCCGTAAGGAGATTCGAAATATTGGATCTAGAGCAAGTTTGGGAGTGGGTTCTATAACAACGGACGACTTTTTGAATGAAGCCATAGAATCCACTTTCTTGTTGAACTTTGATTATGACCTCACCCAAGATTTTTCCTTGGGGTTAATTTTGGGTAACAACGTGTTGCAAAACTCTCAACAACGGAATGCGATATTGGCAAACACCTTTATCTCACCAGGAATCTTTACAGTTGAGAACAACCTTAATGTGACTTTGGTACAGCCCACACCAACTAACGGAATAGGTTTTGCCAGAAATAGGAATGTAGGGATATTTGGGGATTTAAGTCTAGGATATAAAGATTTTGTGTTTTTGAACGTTACAGGTAGAAATGACTGGAGCTCTACGCTTCCCGAAGGGAACAATTCTTATTTTTATCCTTCCGCAAGCTTGTCATTTATTCCTACCGAAGCATTTGATATTGACAGCAACATAATTACATTCCTAAAGTTAAGAGCTGGTTATGCTTCCGTGGGGAGGGATGCTCCCGCAGAGTTTTTGAACAGAACCTTTGCTGTGGGTAACGCCTTCAATGGTAACCCAGTAATAGGAAACCGAACCGCCCTGGGAGATCAAGAGGCAACCCCTGAATTTACGGATGAGTTGGAAGCAGGCGTTGATTTGGAATTATTTAAGCGCAGGGTGATTATTGATTTTAGCTGGTATAAGAAAATCACCACGGATTTATTGTCACCGGTAAGTGTTCCTACTACCAGTGGTTTTTCCACATTCAACACCAACATTGGGGAAATTCAGAACACGGGGGTTGAAATAGGGCTAAATATTGTACCGATCCAGACCAAGAACTTCAAATGGGATTTCTTCGGGACATTCACTAGAAATGTAAATGAGGTGACCGAATTGGTAGAAGGATTGGACAGAATCCAATTCAATCCCAATGAAGTATCGCACGCCATAGTTGGAGAACCTTTCGGGGTATTTTATGGTACTCGATTTGCAAGGGATGACGAAGGCAATTTTTTAATCAACCGCGCCAGCGGAGGGGTGATAGTAGATTTGGAAAATGGTGTAATAGGCGATCCTAACCCTGACTTTAGGGTAGGTTTGATCAATACATTTTCCTACAAAGGTTTGACGCTCAGAGCCCAGTTTGACTGGAAGGAGGGCGGAGATATTGCTTCTACCAGCATCCAGGCGCTCCTAGGCCGAGGAGTTACCAAGGATACGGAGGATAGGGAACGTACCGTTGTCATCCCTGGTTTTTATGGGGATGGGCAGGGTCCCATTTTAGACTCCAACGGAAACCGGATTCCGAATACTACCCAAGTGGATATAAACGAACTTTATTTCTCACCTGGAGGCGGCTCAACCACATTTGGGCAAAATGCTGTTGATGAAGCAAGAATATATGATGGAACGGTCTATCGCTTAAGAGAGGCCAGTTTAACCTATGATTTTCCATCAAAATGGTTGGACAAAACCCCATTCGGCAGGATGTCCATAAGTGTGCTTGGCAATAACCTGTGGTTTTTTGCTCCGAACGTTCCAAAATACACCAATTTCGACCCAGAGGTAAACAGTTTTGGGTCCACAAGACTACAGGGCGTGGAAATTTCAGCTGCACCAACAGCACAGAGATATGGAGTGAGACTAAACTTAACTTTTTAAAAAAAAAGCATGAAAAAAATAAAATTCTATATGAGCATGATTAAGCGTTTTTGGAAAATCCTTCCGATGATATTCCTATTTATTGGTTGCGAAGACTATCTCGATGTTGATACGGATACTGATTCGCCAATTACCGCACCATTGAATCAATTGTTGCCCAATATCCAGGTTGGATTGGCAAACGTGGGAGATTCCAATTTCTGGAGCGGCGACATTCTTCAAGTGTATGTTCATCAATTTACCGCAAGGGGCGCACAGGACCAATATGGACTACAGGCCAATAGCATTTTAATGCGCAACGAATGGAATGCCATCTATTTGGGATTGACAGACATTGAAACCTTAATTGCCCAATCACAGGAGTCTGGAGATAGGGTTTACTTGGGAATCGCACAGATTATGAAAGCCTATTTACTGACGACCGCGGTTGATATATGGGGCGATGTTCCTTTTTCCGAAGCTACGCAACTTGAAGCTGGTATTATAAGCCCGGTCTTTGACGACCAACAAGAAATATATAGCGTTTGTCTAGGATTATTGGAAGATGGGAAATCCAACGTGGCCAGTGGAGAAGGGTTAAATCAACCAGGTTCGGATGATTTGTTCTATGCTGGGTCCACAGATAATTGGGTCAAGTTTGCAAATACGTTCAAACTGAAGCTCTATAATCAGATTAGATTATCTTCCTTGTTCGATCAATCTGCTCTCAATGCATTGGTAGCGGAGGATAACTTTTTTACTTCTAACACAGATGATTTTCAGTTTACCCATACGGCCAATCAGGCACCTACCGATGAACGGAACCAAATGTTCATAAACGCTTACGGAGGGGCACAGGTGACAAAATATGCCAGCCCTTGGTTCTATGAGATATTGAAAGGTGTCAACCCAAATGTCCATAATGGAAATCCAGATCCTAGATTACCCTATTATTTCGTAAATCAACTATTGCCCGGCCAATTTCCACGAGATCAGGGAAATGCCGAAACAGGTAACCCCAATGCTGACTACTGGGATGCCTCAACAGGATTCTTTTCGATTCGTTTTGGTAGTATTGGCCCCTATAGGGACAATGCTGTTGAAGGCGATGCCACTTTTCCAGGAATATTTCCGTGTGGAGGCAGGTACGATGATGGTCAAGGGTTTGCCAGAACAATCAACAGTGGAACTGGTGTTGCTCCCAGAAGAATTCTAACATATGATGAATTTCTATACATTCAGGCTGAGTTGATGCATGTGGGATTATTACCTGGAGATTCAAGGGCAAAGCTAAGGGAAGCCGTGGAGGCAAGTTTTGCCAAGGTGGACCAGGTTGTGGCCGGTACCGGGACGACCCAGACAGTTCCAATGCTTTTCGGTTCCGCTGCTGTTACGTCATTTATAGATGGCATAATGGCCGAATTTGATGCTGCCGATAATGAAAAGCAGTTTGAAATCATAATGACCCAAAAATGGGTAGCCACTTTCGGAGATTCATTGGACCAATATGCTGATTACAGACGTACGGGGTATCCTATTTTGGCCGAACCTTTGGGGGCACAGTCCCCAGAATATCAGCTCGATAATGGTGATGGGTTCCTGCTGAATGATGCGGAGACAGTACAAGACAACCCGTATCAAATCTCCATCTTTTGGCCAGACACAGAGTTAAATCTTAACCAAAATGCGCCTGATCAGAAGAATCCGGCCACGTATAACATTTTTTGGGATAACTAATTAACAGATTAAGACATGAAAAAGTTTAGATTTTTAAGCATCGTTGCGATACTGACCATTTGTCTATTTCAATCTTGTAAAGACGATGGAGGAACGTCGGCAATAGAGTTGGAAGAAGGTGCTGTCGTAAACCTTGAAAAGGTTTTTAGCGAAACCAATGAAGGATTTATTGATTTGATAAGAGTGGGCCAGGGAGAAAATCCAGAGATCCGTTTCACCGTAGAGTTAGCGGCTGGAAACCCGGTTACTACTGATATTGTTGGCGCTTACCAAACAGTTAGTGGAGAAACCTATTTTACAGTACTATTTCCAAACGCTTCATTGCCTGGTGAGTTCAGTATGACTGTTGATGACATTGTTGCGGCTTTTGCAGAATTGGAAAGGACCAACATTGCTGTCGGGGATAATCTTTCCCTATCTGCAAGGTTTACCATGGAAGATGGGAGGGTATTGGATTTGATTGACCCTGTCGACGGTTCAAACAATACAGGGACCAATATACAGGCCAATACGCCAATTTATGATGTAAGGATTGAATATCCAGTGTCTTGTCCGTCCGATCTTACGGGGACATATTTAGTTATCACAACAGCCGATGGGTGTTGTGGCGTACCATCTATTGCCAATTCGGAAGCCATGGTTACAGTGACCGCTGACGGAGGTGGAATCTATACATTATCTGACATGGCCGCAGGAGCCTATGATGCACTTTTTTGTGGTGCCTTTGGTATTTGTGGCACTGTTGCTGCAGCTTCTGGTCAAATTACCGATGTATGTGGAGATTTGTCCGGCAGTACACCGGATTGTTGCGGCGGTACTGTTCAGGTATCCGGCACTGTTAATCCTGATGGGAGTTGGAGTATGGATATTTCAAGCGACTTTATGTCCGGAACTCAGATTTGGGTCAAACAATAATAACTGTATGGTACAAATGTGCACCATAGAACCCTGCCATCTGTTGGATTACTTTTCAACATGAGATACCTAAACGGCTGTACCTAACTGGGTACAGCCGTTATTTTTAAGAAAAGAAAGAATAGTGACCATGTTTAACCTTAAACACAAAACCACCTAATGTGGTCTTCTGTTGAGGAGGATATACTAAGACTCTGAACCTACATAGAAATCTGGTTAAACATGTTTGTCGAGATTTCGGATTTAACAAATAAAGAAAAGCATATGTTACCCAACTGTTTCAGAATTATTTTAGTGATGATGTATCTCCTTGTGATTGGTGTAAAGGCACAGGAAAAACAAACCGATGATGAGATAAAAGTGATGCAGGCTTGCCTTGGGTATCTCGATGGGCTCTATCAAGGAGACTCTTCTTTGATCAAAAAATACGTTCGTCCCAATCTCCACAAGTTCGGATATATTAGGTCAAAGGAAACAGGAGGTCATATTCCCTATCGGAACATCACGTATAAAGAAATGATCGATTACAGTAAAATGGTTGATTCGGTGGACACTTTGAAGAAGACTGGAGAAGTGCGAAGAGCAGTGGTTTTGGACATTTCAAATCATATCGCTGCTGCCAAGGTGGAGGCTTGGTGGGGCACGGACTATATTTTGCTATCACGACAAGACGATTATTGGATTATCGATCAAGTAATCTGGGAGCAGCAGTAAAAAAACTAAAAGCAATTAGGTATAAATCTTTATCACCATGAACAGAACATTATCAAAATTTGGAGAATTTTGGTTAATCGCAATGCTCTTTGGTAATTTAACCGTATTCAGTCAAGGTATTGATGATTTGCCCAAAAGACCCTATTTAGATGACGATTTCCCATGTTTGGCCAATGAAGAAAGGTTTGCCCTATTGGATTTTATGTTGGGGGATTGGGAAATTACTACCAAAGGATTATTGGTGGGTGACATAACACTTAAAAAAGATGGAAAGGGATGCTTAATCACTGAAAAATTCACTGCATTTAACGGACATTCAGGGGCAGGAATGGACTATTTTGATTTGTCTTCGGGCAAGTGGAAGAGAATTCTGGTTGTAAGCAATGGGACTATAGAATCGTTTGAAGGGGAAATGAAAGGTGACAAGTTCGTTTGGATTGGACATGAACTTAGGGCCAATGGTGAAAAAGTGCTTGAAAGGGTTGAAATCTGGAAAGAGGGTGCGAAAGTTATAAACAACATCTTCCAATCCTTTGATAATGGGCTTACGTGGAAACAGACCGGAGCCGAGGTAAGGGTTCCCAAATAGTTAATTCATTTTTGACTGATTGGGAAATATTCCGAAATACCAACTACTAAAACAAACCGACAAGCATAGTGTCTGGAATAATAAATATGGAGACCTTTTTGGTTGCTGCCTTCGTGTTGATACTGACACCTGGTTCGGATACGATGTACATACTGGGCAGAAGTATTGCACAAGGAAAAAAGGCAGGAATTTTATCGGCATTGGGAATATCCACCGGAGTGGTATGCCACATCATTTTTGCGGCATTGGGGCTGTCATTAATTTTATCAAAGTCGGCATTGGCTTTTGAAATTGTCAAAAATTTAGGGGCCTTATATCTAGCGGTTTTAGGCATTAAAACCTTGCGGAAAAAGACGAATGGAGAATATGTGCTAAACGAAAAGAATCAGATGAATGATTACACAAAGATTTATGTTTCGGGAGTTTTGACGAATGTTCTAAACCCAAAAGTGGCCTTATTTTTTCTTGCATTTTTACCACAATTTATAAAACCGGGCCATACCGAAAGTTCAATGCCCTTCCTTATTCTTGGGATAACATTCTTGGTAATTGGAACGGCCTGGAGTTTGGCATTGGCGCTTTTTGCTTCCAAATTGGCGAAAGGTATAAGAAGAAACCATAGAATAAAAAGTTGGCTGGATAAAACCATGGGAATCATTTTCATAGCAATTGGAATAAAACTGGCATTGGCAAAAAAATAGGTATTACTGATGACTTAGATACTTTGCTTAGATGAAAGCTTTATAAGGTAGTTCGTTGTAAAGTGATGGCAAGTTCGAGGGTGCACGTTTTAGCCCATAAAAAGCATTTTGATTTTTACTAGAGCGATATTAAAATATTAATACTTTATATAACAATTGGGATTATGGCAAATTTTGTAATCTTTATCAAGACCGCAGGAGACCATCTAAAGGGGCTTCCACTGGAAAAACAAAAGAAACATATTGAAAATGTAGGAGGTTACCTTGGGCAGTTAATGCAACAGGGAAAACTAAAGGAGGCACAACCTCTAGAAATGGATGGTGTAGTTATCCATAAAAAAGAAGGGGCTTTCATGGAAAGTGTCTTCGAAAATTCAAATGAGCAGATTGTAGGCTATTTTCACGTCATTGCTCCGGATATAGCTGGAGCAGTTGAAATTGCCAAACAAAACCCTATTTGGAATGAGACCAATGGCAGCATAGAAATAAGACCGATAAAGCAATTGGAAGGCATCAACTAATTAAAAATTTGACAAATGATGACTTTAGAATTGCCTGATTAACTTGCGAATCATTTGGCATATTATCTATTTTATGGGCATTGTGCACCATAGAAAGAATTGTGATCTTGGCAGTGTTTAATGACAATAAAAAAAACATTTTTAATAGATAATGCAAGGTTTTACTAAATGATGAACTTGGAAAGAGCATCACTTGAGGATTTTTCAAAGCTGCAAAGAATCTGTATTGATTGTTATTCAAACTATTTTGGTCATTGTTGGATGGATGGTGGTCTCAATTGGTACCTTGACGTACAATTTGGCGATGACAAGCTGCGATCAGATTTGAATAATGGAGAAGTCGATTACTACTTTATCACTTTAAAAAATAGTGCCATAGGCTTTATAAAGGTCAACAATAATCCCAATTCCCATATGTTTTCTGCTGATAAGTGCGCTGAACTCGAGAAAATGTATGTCTATCCGGAATATAAGGGAATGGGGCTTGGAAGAAAGGCCTTGGAACAGGTGATTCAGATTACTAAAAGTCGAGGTAAAGAGGTTCTATTTCTAGAGGTTCTGGGTGCAAACCTTAAAGGCATACGCTTTTATGAAAAACTAGGGTTTTGCCTTCACAGCATCAAGAGACTTGAAGTGCCCTATTTTAAAGATGAATATAGAGATTTGCGCATAATGAATATTGAATTGGTCTAAAGCTCAATGTTGGGAATAGTTTAATAATATTAATCACAAAAAAACAAGATTTGGAAACGCGTCATTTCATAGGAACCACAGCTACCAAAGAAGCCATGTTCGAGGCCATGGCCACAACTGAAGGTCTCACCAAGTGGTGGGCGACCAAGGCCAAAGGCAATGTGCTGGCGGGCCAGGTGGTAGAACTTGAATTCGATGGGTTGACTACATTAAAGTTCAAATGTGATGAAGTGGTAAAGAATAAGAAGTTGGTGCTGGTCTGCTTCCAATCCTTTAAAGCTTGGAACGGCACCAAACTTATTTTCAATATTGAGAAAAAGGATCAACAAGTTTTTTTAACACTTATCCATCAAGACATCGCTGAGGATGATATGGAGTCATATACCTACTTTTCCACAAAATGGACGGTATACCTGTTGAGTTTAAAACAATACTTGGAAATAGGTGTGGGAACCCCATATCCGAAAGAATTGAAACTCTATCATGGGGATTAATGCAGCTGGTAAATATATCCTACATGTTGGCGCTTGAAAATATATGACCACAAAAAGAATTGGATTTGGAATTGGCAATGTCACATTCATAACGAACATAGAGGATTAAATCCATGAATCAAAGAAATCAATTTGAACTACTTCTTTAGAACAGATTTCTCAATAAATTCTTTCATTAATTCAATGTGCCCCTGTGCATAGTTAGGGAATCCTTGGCCATCATGTCCTCCGACTCTCAATCCATGACCAGCTTCCTCAAAAATTTTTATTTTGAAATTTTCATTGTTCGCTTCTTTCAAGCCTTCTTCCCATTTTCTTGAAGAAATTTTTGTGGGTTGATGATGGTCTTGACCTCCAAGCATTACCAAAACGGGGGCCTTTATCTTCCTTATATCTTCCTTGGGATTGTAAGTGGCAATCCATTTCCAATCCGCTCTATTTTTTTCTGAGACCAAGATTTTATCTAGCCCCAGTATTGGAAACCATTTCTTATCTCTATTTGTTCTCATGGCATCCTCTAAATCAGACCTATTTTTACCGGTAGCAATGTAGTCTAGATATTGTTTGACCATGGTATTGCCTTCCTCAATGCCATTCTCGTCTATACCTCCGAATTTCATTTGAAGGTCATATGAGAACATTTCTTCTTCATAGGGAGAAACGCCACCTCCAGAATTGGCAATGATGAAATGGTTTTTTCCCGTAATACCATTAACCCTACTTGCGATCCACGCCCCTTGACTGACACCGTAGAGGCCTATTTTATTTTGATCTATTCCGGAATGATCTTCAAGAAGGTTTATGCCGGAAATTACGTCTTCCGCCAGATCATTGAGCGAAGAGTTTGTCCAGCTTGTGCCAGTGGACTCTCCACATCCCCTTTTATCATATAAAAGGGATGCCACTCCTATTTTGGACAATTCATTGGCCCAATACATTCCCCACCACCGTGTAGAGCAGCCTGAACCAGAAATGAAAACAACTACAGGTGATTTCGCCTCCCCATATTTTGGAAGAATTAGTGTACCTTTCAATACATTGGTTCCATTGTTAAAGGAAATATCCTCCTCTTTGTAGCTAAGATTATCCTCTACCCTGTTTAAATTCACATTTAGGGTGTCTTTATGCCAGATGAATTTACCTTGTGCACCATTATTTTTGATTTCAAGAGAAATAGAGCCCAAGACTTCGTTTCCAAAAAAAGACAAATCACCAGTAAACTTTTTTGTATCACTATTGTAATTGGAATTTATGAATGGAATACGATGTTTTCCACTTTTATTGATTCCCCATCGCCCTTTATTTGGCTCCCTTGCATCGAATTCGACAACTAGTATTCTCTTATCTTCTCCTAAGACGATTGTATCCAAGTAAGTGGTGGTTTCTTCAACGGGCAATTCAATCCGCTTTTGTTTACCTTCACCTTGACAACTGGTTATCAAAAAATATATTATAAGCGTATACAAATGCATTTTTTCCAAAATTTAGGATTTTGCACCCAATGATATTAGGATTAGTAATCTTTTAAAGGGTAAAGCCCGTCTTTTTTTTTTCCTTTTAAAATTCTAAGATGTAATACCCTCTTTTTTTGGAAAATAGATTAGAAGACTTTTAGATGTTCATCTAGGAAAGTTCGTTTGAATATAACTTCTTTTGATTAAAATTAAGTATCTTTTATCTGCAATAATCCCCCATTTTAAGTAATCGAGAAAAATGAAAATCAATATTGAACCCGATATAATTGCATACCCAAATTCTAATGAACTGGAATTTATTGGCAAGGGATCAGAGCGCATTAGAATCGAACCACTGGCAATGGATTTGTTGATTTATCTGCTCAATAAAAATGGCGAAGTTTGTACACCTTTGGAGCTAATCGAGACTTTATGGGATGGGAATCAATATGTCGGCAAGCCATCTTTGAGAAAAATGGTGTACAAGCTTAGGCTTACTTTTAAAAGGTTCAACAAAAATAATTTGATAGAGACCATTCCTAAGAAAGGTTATCGTTTGGTTTGCGGTAGAGTTAATCATCAAAAAAAGAGTCATAGTTTAAGCAAAACAAAATGGAGCAAAATATTATACGTTATTTTTACTATGGTCTTATTCGTTTTCCTAATGAAATTAATTTTTCCGGAATTTTTCCATACTACAGTTCATAGGTTGGGACATTAGAGCCTTGGTCCAAATTAGTTTCTTCAGCAGCCATTTTTATAAGAAGATCATCTTTGTAAAAGAACATAATTAAAGAATGGTTCATTCTTCAGCAATCCAGACGTTTACTTCAATTATTTACCTGCTCTTACAAGTTAAAATGGTCGTAATATTTGGATAGTTAGGGAAGGAGTTGGTGGTTTTTTATGCTATTGGATTTTTCCTTAGATTATTCCAGTTTAATTGGCTAACCCTATTGTCATCATTTGTGAATAAGTGTATATTTCTCTAGAATTTGGCAACGCAGCTTGGAATGTATTTGAGTAAAACTATTTGTGGTGAAAGAAAACAGTCTACTGAGAATCACTCCATATAGTTATCCATCCATTCTTGAAAGTAATTGTTGAATTTTGGAAATACTAATAATCAAAGCCTTTTTTTCCTCATTCTTAAGCGGGGCGATAAGTGATTCAATTTGAATATCAGATTCGTGATTTAATTTATTGTAGGTTTTAATGCCCTTATCGCTTAGACGCAAATACGCGGTACGTCCGTCAATTGAAGAAGGTACTTTATCCAATAGCCCGGCCCTACCAAGTTTTTTAAGCACCCGACTTAAGTATCCTTTGTCCACACCAAGGATATGGGTAAGATCAGTTGCACTTACTTTTTGATTGTTAAATACCTCGTAGATAATTCTGGCTTCAATCAGGTTAAAACCACTATTGTGCAAATATCTGTTGTGAAGCCCTAGTATTTTGACATAAAATCTGTTGAAGGATCGTATTTCTGCTATCAGTTTTTTGTTAATCATAAGAATAAATGGAAAAAATAGTTGACTAAAGCAACTAATTGAAATATATTTGTAATATAATATTCTTCCTAATGATAACCTATAGGCCAATCGAAGAAAAGGATAATAAGACCTTGGCCCTACTAATTCGAAATGTTTTTGAAGAGTTTGGCGCCCATTTACATAGAGGAACAATTTATACGGATCCTACTACCGATAATCTTTTTGATCTATTTCGAAAAGAAGACTCCATATGCTGGGTGGTAAAGAAGAATGATACTATTATTGGTTGTTGCGGAATCTATCCAACTCGGGGCCTTCCCGATGGTTGTGCGGAGCTCGTAAAGTTTTATTTGGCTAAAGATCAAAGAGGTCGGGGAATTGGTAAAAAAATACTGAATCTCTCCATTGATTCTGCCAAGGATTTTGGGTATAGCAGCTTATATCTTGAGAGCTTACCCGAATTCTCTAATGCGGTTGCCATGTACGAGCGGTATGGTTTTAAGCCATTGTCAAAACCTTTAGGGGATTCTGGTCATTTTGGCTGTAACATATGGATGGTAAAGCAATTATAACTAAAACTATATTTTATTGTGAGTTCAACGTAGGGGGATTAATTTTTGAAAATGTGGATATTTTGGAGGGCCAGATAATGACCTCGGCCGGATTTTACAGCCAGAATCGACCTTTCACTTCATGTTTTGCAAAAGCCATATGGAAAAGAACTAAGTGATGGTATCAAGCAATATATGCAGTTTCTCAGTGAAGTTTAGCTTAAGAAGATAAAGACTTTCATGTTTTGAAAATAGATTATAACAACAAGACTTTTCGGCTGGTGCACAGTTCTAAAAATGGTGAGTTGACCAATGAAACCATATTCCGTTATAAGCAAAAGGGTAATATTTTGACCTCTTCTTATAGTTGTGCATCAATAAGGCAGGGACAATTGTTGGGTTTGGTGGATGAAAAGGGGAACATTGAAATACATTATCACCAAATTAACAATAGAAATATAATAAATACGGGCATCTGCCATTCAAAGCCAGAAATACTTCCCAGTGGAAAGATAAGACTTCATGAACAATGGAAATGGACTTCAGGTGACCAATCGATTGGGAAATCAATATTGGAGGAGATACGAGAATAGTCATACCTATCCGATGTACTACTTTAACCAATACACGGAATGAAAATAGTGCGTAGTCTCAATAAAGGGAAATCAATTTAAAAAAGTGATAGTTGATGCACATATTTCTCCTGTAAAACTTAATGAAACATGCAAAGTCTTAGCACATAAACAAGAGTAAACTTTTTGGTTTAAGGTTGATTATTATCATTGATTAGTTCTTTTGCCTTAAAAAGTCTTATATACAGTTGAAACTCATATGCTTTGAAGCTTTAAACATTTTCAAGCCCATTACTTGACTATCTAGAATTCGTATGCATGATAATCCAATACCTCAATCTTATTATGATTTGGAAGTAAAAACGATGTATTCTGCGCCGTAGAAAATATGGTTTAAACATTTCGCCTCCATTAATTGAGCTAAAAATTAAAATTTTCCGAAATATTAATAAGAATTGTTGATAACCTTATTGATGTCTATGGACGTCCAACGAAAGGCCATAGAGGTTCCCACAATAGGAAATGATTGATGAAAGCAATTTAAAATTCCTTGGTGAATTTCATATGTGTTCATAAAAGGAACCTGTTTAAGGACACCAACCAAATGATGTGATCCAGAATAGCCAAATACGATATTGAATATTGTTAAATAACATCATCTAAAATGTGGTTGCAAGAACTTCAAAATGTTGTACCTATGTTGTACCCAGAACAAACAAAAAGGGTTCCCATTTTCGGGAACCCTTGATTTTACTAGTAGCGGGGACTGGACTCGAACCAGCGACCTTCGGGTTATGAGCCCGACGAGCTACCTACTGCTCTACCCCGCGATGTGGACGGCAAATATACGACTGTTTTTGGGTTATTTCCAAACAAATGCCAATATTCCTAAATCGTTTGGGACTATCAAGCTTAAAATCCATAAATTCGGGTTTTGTCTCTATGGAAGCCATCAATGATTTTTTATCTGCCATGTTGCCCTACACCGAGTGGGCCATGCTCTTGCTATTGATAGGAGGGGGAATGTACCTCGTGCTTCAATCCAGATTTTTACCCTACCGGTATTTTGGGCATGCCATCGCCATAACGGCAGGGAAGCATGACAAGGAGGGAGCCAAGGGAGATGTAAGTCATCTGCAGGCATTGTCAGCAGCCGTGGCGGCCACCGTGGGCTTGGGCAATATTTCAGGGGTGGCCATAGCCATTTATATGGGTGGTCCGGGGGTGGTTTTCTGGATTTGGATGACCGCTTTGATCGGCATGTGCATCAAGTTTTACTCCTGTAGTCTTGCCATCATGTTTCGGGGAGAAGATTCCGAAGGTAAGTTGCAGGGAGGCCCGATGTTTTATATCACCCAGGGAATTGGTGCCAAGGCCAAACCATTGGCCATTTTCTTTTGCATAGCCGGGTTGTTTGGGTTTTTGGGTGTGTTTACCGCGAACCAGTTTACCCAAACCTTCATGAATGTGATAAAACCGAACGAAAATTTGGCACTTTTGGGCGATTTCAACTGGAAATTGATCATAGGCTTTTCGCTGGCACTGATTACCTCATTTGTCATTTTTGGTGGATTGAGAAAAATAGCCAAAGTAGCATCCGCTATCGTCCCATTTATGGTTTTGCTCTATTTTGTGGCCGTTTTGGTGGTCATGTTCAACAATGCTGGGCAAATTGGACCTTCCCTGAAGATGATAATCACGGAGGCCTTCAATTTTAAGACCATGGCAGCCGGTGGTTTTTGGGGACTGGTCATTTTTGGAGTCCGGCGCGCCATGTTCTCCAATGAAGCAGGATTGGGCAGTGCGCCCATGTACCACGGTCAATCCAAGACAGACGAACCCATACAGGAAGGTTTGGTCGCCATGCTGGGCCCATTTATTGATACTATCGTGGTGTGCACGCTCACAGCAGTTGTGATTATACTTAGCGGAGCTTATCTTGAAGCCGAGAGCAATGGTATTTTAATGACTTTGATCGCCTTTAAAAAATCGCTTTATGGTTATGGTGATGTGCTGCTCATGATCATTGTATCCGCTTTTGCACTGTCCACTTTGTTCACGTACTCTTATTATGGAGTAAAGTGCCTATCATTTTTGACCAATGCCAAAATTGGAAAATACTACAATTGGTATTTTGTGGCAACGATTGTCTTGGCGGCCGTTGCCTCGGTGGATTTGGTCATCAACCTGATCGATTTGGCCTATGCCCTAATGGTAATCCCCAATATGATTGCTGTGCTGTACCTGTCACCAAAAGTGAATGCCGCAGCCAAGACATATTTTAAAAAATTGAGAGAAAATGGCACATAAAGCGGGATTTGTGAATATCATTGGAAATCCCAATGTGGGCAAATCCACTTTGATGAATGCCTTTGTGGGCGAAAAACTCTCCATCATAACCTCCAAGGCCCAGACCACGAGACACCGGATTTTGGGTATTGTGAATGGCGATGATTTTCAGGTCATCCTATCCGATACACCGGGGATAATCAAGCCGGCCTATGCGCTGCAGAGCTCCATGATGGATTTTGTAAAGTCTGCCCTGGAAGATGCCGATGTCCTGCTCTATATGGTTGAAATAGGGGAGAAGGCACTAAAGGATGAAGATTTTTTCAAAAAAATCCAGAACAGCAAGATTCCCGTTTTGTTGCTATTGAACAAAATTGACACTGCGGACCAACAGCTATTGGAAGAGCAAGTACAACATTGGCAGGAACTTTTGCCAAAAGCTGAGATTCATCCCATATCTGCCTTGGAAAACTTCAACGTTAAAGAAGTTTTTGAACGGATTTTAGAATTGTTGCCCGAAGGGCCGCCCTATTTCCCAAAGGATCAACTCACCGATAAACCCGAGCGGTTTTTTGTAAACGAGACCATCCGTGAGAAGATTTTATTGAACTATAAAAAAGAGATTCCCTACGCCGTTGAAGTGGAGACTGAGGAGTTTTTGGAGGATAAGGACATCATCCGTATTCGGTCCGTGATCATGGTGGAGCGGGATACCCAAAAAGGGATTATTATCGGCCATAAGGGAAATGCTTTGAAAAAAGTGGGCGTGGAAGCCAGAAAGGACCTTGAAAAATTCTTTGACAAACAAGTGCACATCGAACTGTTCGTAAAGGTCAACAAAAACTGGCGCAGTAACTCCAGACAACTAAGGCGCTTTGGGTACAACAATTGATCGCTTATTGTGCTGGAACGTCAGCAATAAGTGACCTGAAAAAATGCTTCAACTGCTCCATTTGTGGTTTTCCCTTGGATTTGCCCATACGCCCAAAGGCATATAGCACAAACCATACGATCACCAGAAAGAACATCCCCACAAGCAAAAGGGTAATATCGTGACCAAGCGAATAGTTGGAGTAGGCAAAAATGCCCAAAATGACAAAAAACGTCCCAACACCAAAATGAAGAAACATAAAAAAGGTCCAAAGCGTGGGATTTGGGCCAAAAACCCCATGTATTTTGCTGACACCCTCTTCAAAAGAGGCAAGCTCCAGGTGAAGTTGTGGTGACCAAAATGTGATTTCGGCTTTTCTAAATTTGATATAGATGTGCTCATCAATCCTTTTCACCACGAATCTATCCGTTGTGACCGTATCAAAAATCCGCTGTAATGTGTCAAGATTCGTTCGCAGAGCCACTTCAAAACGGGGCCTAAGTACAATCTCATCGGTAAAATCGCTCATAATCGATTGAAAAGGTTAAAAAAGGTATCATTTTTTCTTTACAAATAAGTGGTACTTTTGCCAAAATTTAATGTAGATGGGAGCCATAGTAGCCATTGTAGGAAGACCGAATGTGGGAAAATCCACTTTTTTCAATCGACTCATTCAACGTCGGGAAGCCATAGTGGATGCCGTTAGCGGGGTTACGCGCGATCGCCACTACGGTAAAAGCGATTGGAATGGCAAGGAATTTTCCTTGATCGATACCGGGGGTTATGTACTGGGCAGTGAGGATGTCTTTGAAAAGGAAATCGACAAACAGGTGGAACTTGCCATCGATGAGGCCGATGCCATTATCTTTATGGTGGATGTGGAGGCCGGGGTGACAGGAATGGATGAAGACGTTGCCAAATTGCTTCGAAAGGTTAACAAACCCGTTTTTTTGGCCATTAACAAGGTAGATAATGCCCAACGAGCTGCCGATGCAGTGGAATTCTATGCCTTGGGATTGGGGGAGTACTACACGCTATCCAGCATCAATGGCAGTGGCACAGGGGAATTGTTGGATGCTTTGGTAAAGGTACTTCCCGAAAAACAGGAAGAAGAAAGTGAATTGCCACGATTTGCGGTAGTTGGCCGCCCCAATGCCGGTAAATCGTCATTTATCAATGCATTGATAGGAGAGGAGCGGTATATTGTAACAGACATTGCCGGCACTACCCGGGATAGTATTGATACCAAATACAATCGTTTCGGATTCGAGTTCAATTTGGTGGACACGGCGGGTATCCGAAGAAAGGCAAAGGTGAAAGAGGATTTGGAGTTCTACTCCGTGATGCGTTCCATCAGGGCCATTGAACATTGCGACGTGTGCATTCTTATTTTGGACGCCACCCGCGGTTTTGACGGTCAGGTACAGAATATTTTTTGGTTGGCCCATCGCAATAATAAGGGAATAATCATTCTGGTGAACAAATGGGACCTTGTGGAGAAGGAAACCAACTCGGTGAAGGATTACACGGCAAAAATAAAGGAAACCATTTCGCCCTTCGAGGATGTTCCCATTCTTTTCATTTCAGTGTTGACCAAGCAGCGTATTTTCAAAGCCATCGAAACAGCAGTGGAGGTCTATAAAAATAGATCTAAGAAAATCGTGACCCGGAAATTGAACGATATTATGTTGCCCATCATTGAAAAAACACCTCCTCCTGCCTATAAGGGCAAATATGTGAAGATCAAATTTTGCACCCAGCTGCCAACCCCTTATCCCCAATTTGCCTTTTTCTGCAATTTGCCACAGTATGTTCGCGATCCCTATAAACGTTTTTTGGAAAACAAGTTGAGGGAAAATTTTGATTTCACCGGAGTGCCGATAACCATTTTTATGAGGAAGAAGTAAGGGGCAAATAGTTAACCAATATATTTAATCATGAATACACGTCAAATTTTAGTTCTACTTTGTTTTTTTTTCGTCTTAGGATGTTCAAAAGAAGATGTATTTGGTTATTCTATACCTAAATCATATCTGGGTGTTTGGATAGCACCTGAATCAGAACTCGGTAACGGAGATTTAGTAAGAAACTATCAATATGTTTTTTCATTGAACAATATCCAAGAAGCTATTTATGGAGGAGGTGGTACTGATTATTTAATTGACTTCAACAATGATTTTCCTGTCAACGACTGGGAAATTCAAGAGTCATTTGATCAAGGACAATATGAAATAATATTCACTCCAAAAAATGCAAATGCCTTAACTCCTTGGGGGACCAATGGCCCAGTCCGAAGGGCCTTTATCTATGGAACCTACAATGGCCAGGAAACCATAATACTAAATTATGCCGGAGCCAATGGAGCCCTTTTATTTCGAAAGTAAAGCGATAAATAGCAGACGGATACCAACAGAAATATTGCAAACAACCTCAATTTCAAATGTTTAAATTTTTCAAAGTTCACTTGATAATAATTGTACTAATGGGATTTTTTTCCATCGGTCATTTATATTCCCAGGATAAGTCCAACTGGGGTTTAAATATAGGAGCAACATACAATTCATTGAGGGGCAATGATTACAGCGATTTGTTGGAATATAAGATTGGTTATATGGCGGGCCTTGGAAACCGCATAAAAATTATGTCCGACCTGAATCTAAACGTAGACCTCAACTATGAATTAAAAGCTTATAAATTGGAAACTTCCATACAATTTGGTAGCCAAGAAATAATTTCTGAGTACTTGAACAAATATCATTTCATAAACTTCCCCGTGACTTTTGACGTTCCTTTCGATAGGGAAAAACTTTGGTTTTTTGAATTGGGGGGGTACCTTAATTTACTTGTGGGAGAATCATTGGAAATCGAAACTATAATTCCCAAGTTTAAAAAGCTGGATTATGGTATACTTTCTGGTATAGGAAAGGTATTTGAATTTGATAATAATATGGATTTAATAATTGGACTTCGATATGAATTGGGCTTAGTCAATACAGCGATTAATGAAGGTAATGCACCAGCAGGAATTGATGTGAGAACAAGTTCGATTAAATTGATGCTTACTTGGGTTTTTGCCAAATAGTTTCTCCATTTTTTTTGAAAGCTTATGAATATCACTAAATCAAATTTGATAGGACATACGATCATATTTCTTATTTTCTCTTTTTTTGGCTTACAGTTGCTACAAGCTCAAGTAAGGGTCGGGGTCAATGGCGGGTTTCCTATTGGGGATTCAAAAACTTTGAGCACTATTGCAGGGACTATTGATTTGGGCTACTTGTTCGATGTGACCGATAATTTGAAGGTTGGACCATCGGCTGGGTACTCGCATTCCTTTGGTGACAAACTAGATACTGGTTTTGGCGTAATTGAATTTGATGATACCAGATTTGTGCCGATTTATAGTGCAGCTCGTTTCAGGATTTCCAATATTTTCTCCTTCGGGGTGGATTTAGGATATGCATTAAGCCTAGAAAAATCTTCTGGTGGAGGGTTCTATTATTCCCCTAGGGTTTCGATGTCAGTAAGCAACCATTTAAATCTTGTAAGTGCATATAGAGGAATCTCACTCGAAAATGCCAGTTGGGATATAATCTCTTTTGGATTGGAGATAAAATTGGAATAGCCCTGCTTCTTTAAGCTTCTAAATCTAACAAACAATTAATCCCCAGAAGCCTGCCGAACCTGGATACTTTGTTGAATACGAGTGCCTTGGTCATCCATAGCCGTCAAGGTGTAATCACCTGGGGTTACGTTTAGGATGAGTTCATGGAAATTTTCGGTCTTTCCCACGTAGGTTTCATCCAAATACCAATAAACTGTGGCCTCGCTTTGCTGATGGGCCAACTTAAAAATAACATCCATGGTTTTATTGCCCAGATCTTTCGGTAACAGTACCTCCTCATCCTCTTTTGGAAATAGGAATTCCATATGTTGGGAATCAATACTGGAGCATCCCTCCAAAAAGGGCGGCAAGGATTTGTAATTGGGATTGAAACTGGTATGGTAATATTCCATGACGGGAGGAAGGACGAACCAGTTTTTTGCAATCATGTTTTCCAGAGGGTAACATTCCGAGTGCACACGAAAATCCTCCGAAGCATCCAAAAAAATGGTTTGATGGTATGGACAGGGACCGGTACGGGTTCCATTGGCGGACACCCATATTTTCTGAGGGTCATCACAAAATGGGGATGCGCGGTGCCCACTCAGGGGGCAGACTTCCAATTGGACCATGTCATCAAAAGGCTCTTGGAACCATCCGCTCTGCGGCAGGGCATCCAAAACATCAAAAAGCAAAGGAGCGGCCGCCGTGATTCCAGTTAAGCCCGGCCTGCCCTCCCCATCGGCATTTCCTGCCCACACCCCAATGGCATATTTTGGAGTTACACCTACGGCCCAAGCGTCCTTAAACCCGAAACTGGTGCCCGTTTTCCATGCAATCGGCCGGGAGGAATCAAAAAAGTGCCAATTCTCATCACCCTCCGGTCGGTTCACCTGATATAAGGATTGAAAGGTACCGTAAATCGACCCAGCGCCCAAAACGGGAGGGTCAAATTGTTGTTTTCCAAAGTCGGTTTCACGATGAAGCAAATATGTGGGCTCCACGAATTCATTTTGATGGTAGGTGCTGGAATTTTCCAAAAAATGGTTGAGTGTCGAAGCCATTGAAGCGTAGGTTTTGGTCACTTCCCATAACGAACTCTCCGCTCCTCCCAAAACCAACGGCAATCCATAGTGGGCAGCAGGTTTGTCCAATGAGTTCAGGTTCATTTTGCCCAGTTGGTTGTAAAATTTTTGCAGGCCGTATTGTCTCAGTAATCGGACCGCAGGTACATTTAAGGAGCGGGATAGGGCCCTGCTGGCTGGCACGGCGCCCATGTGTTTTTTGTTGAAGTTTTGAGGATGGTATCCGTTGATCACAGTAGGGATATCGGCCACCAGACTGTTTGGCAAAATTTGGCCTTCATCCAAAAGAGAAGCAAATAATAATGGCTTCAAAGTGCTGCCAGTGCTCCGATTTTTGGTAATGATGTCCACATAATTGGCATGCTCATCCCCGGAGGGGGAATTGCCCACATATCCCAATACCTTTCTGGTCTTTACATCCAGCACCAAAATGGCCAAATTATGGATTTCGTTTGCCTTCAAGCGTTGATAATGTCTTTCTGATAAATGGTTGAGCTGTCTTTGCAGGGCAAGGTCAATGGAAGTGGTTATGCGCTCCCCTTTGTGTTCGTTTCGGATACGTTCGGTAAGATGAGGGACCAGGTTGGGCAAAGGTAAGGGTTTTTGGGGCAGTGGTTCAGCTATGGCCAATACATAGGTTGTCTCTTCAATAATCCTGTTGTCCCTTAATTTTTTTAGGAGTCGATTGCGTTTTTCCAAAAACACCTGTTCATTACGTCCAGGGAAGATAAGGGCCGGGGCATTGGGCAAGACAGCCAAGGTCGCTGCCTGGCCCCAGCTCATTTCATGTGGCGATATGCCAAAATAGCGCCAAGCGGCTGTTTCCAATCCCACAACATTGCCACCGTAGGGTGTATGTGAGGCATACAACTTCAAAATATCATCTTTTGGATAACGCAACTCCAATCGTGTGGCCATAAAAATTTCAATGCACTTTTCCCAATAGGTACGGCCCTTGTTTTTTCGGCTCAAACGGACTACTTGTTGGGTAATGGTGCTTCCTCCCCTTCGGGTTTCCTTTGTTAGGTTGTGGCCCAAAGCCTTTATAATGGAAATGGGATTGAATCCTGGATGCGCATAGAAATATTCATCCTCAAACAGGAGGATACTTTGCTTGAACCGTTCCGGAATGGAGTCCATCTGCGGAAATCGCCATTGTCCGTCGTCTGCTATGCGAGCGCCCAGTAAGGTTCCATCCGAACTATTTACGACGGTGGATGTTGGGTCATCAAAAAGATTTTTGGGCAAACAGAACCACCATAAAACAAATAGGACGACCAAAACACTGATTTTGATCTTGTGTTTTTTGATAAATAGTAGTACTGGCGATAAGAAATCCTTCATCCACACGGCATCACTGAACCACCTTGATCCATTTCCCTTTATTTCGGGCCTGGTAGTTATTGTCGTACATGACCTCCACTTGAGCACCGGGCAGATAGTAATCCCCCAAAAATGAGGCATTCAATTTTATGGTAAATGTTTTCGACTTTCTAGGTTCAAGGCCAAAATAAATATGGGTGCGGTCATCACGGGTATCCACATGGTCCGCCTTTGAGTTATTTGGATTGCTTCCATTGGCGTAGGAAGTGTCCACGATTTCCCATCCGCTTGGAACAATGTGCGTCAAAGCCAAATTCTCCACAAAGTCATTGGAATTGTTGTACACTGTGACCTGGGCTTGGAGCTCAGTTCCCTGCCTCAATTCGTTTACCTCCATGGCATTTCCAATCGCATCCAAATAGGCAACCGATAGGTTTAGGTTTTGTTGTTGTTCCAGTTCTTGGCCCAAAGGCAGTTTTCCGGTCTGTGTCAATGTGGCGTATATCGTATTGCCGTGTTTGTTCATTATTTGGATCTCGTCCTTGAAGGACGAAATGGTGATATTTCTCTGGGCAATGGCGCGATCGGTTTTCACCGTAATTTCATTCCCATTGTTGGTAAAGACCAGGTCGATGGATTTACCACCATTTTTGATGACCATTTTTGACAAGGACAGCAGCGCAAAAGCAGTTTCTTGGGTGCTGTACCAACGCTGCGAAGACAGGTTTTTTGCCAAGGAAACCGCCAAATCCCTTTGCTGGGAATCACCGAGAACCACCATGGTCTCCAGGGCCATGGCACTGTTTCGGAACACGGAACCATAGGTTCTGTAGTCGTAATCATTTGGAATGAAATTGATATTGGCCTTTTGGGCTATTTCCTGGGCCACTTCTTTCTTACCCGCCAGGGCATAGGCTGCTGCCAATCGCCATTTGGCCTCATTGCTCAGGTTTTTCGATTCCCTCAGACGGTTCATGGCGGCTAACTCAGGTTGCTGGGCAAGTGCCAAGGTATACAGGCGGTACGCTTGCGAAATGTCGTCGTTGTAGCCGGTACCCTGATTGCTCCATTGGCGGGCCCTATTTTTCTGATATTTCAACCAGTTGCCCAAGAAAGTCAAAGGCAGTTGATAGCCCTTCTGTCTTGCCTCCAACATAAAATGGCCTGCGTACGAGGTACTCCAATCATCTGCATTCCCATATCCAGGCCAGTAGGTTAACCCTCCATTTGGCGCTTGAAAATCCCCTAATCTTCTTATCGCTGCCTTGATGTTTTTCTCAACATCCTTTTTCTTGTCGAAAGTGATGTCCAGCACATCCGCTAAAAATAACTGGGGAAAAGCTGCCGATGTGGTTTGCTCCACACATCCGTGGGGATAACGCAGCAGATAGTCCATACGTTTTGAAAAATCCATTGGTGGAAGTGTGGAAAACTCAATGAATGCCTCGTTGGTTCCCGAGGTTCCAAAAGCTTCAAACGGAATGGTCTGCGAACCGTTGGCATCAATGGTGTACAAAGTACTTTTTGTAGTAATTGGATTTGGGTTTTCCACATCGACTTCCGTTTCACTGCTGGCACGCTCCCCCCCACCAGTAGCAGTTACCTTGATGGTTTGATAGGCCGATGCCGGATTGACCTTAAAGTCAAAATTGACAATCTGCTCTCCCACGGTATTGAAAGTGATACTTTTTGAGGTTTCGCCGAGAGGTTCCAAGGCTTTTCCCGCATCAATGGAAACCTTAACGTTCTTCACCTTGGGTTCCATGGCAAAAACGGTGACAGGGATGGTCACCTTTTCCCCTGGGGAAAGTTTTCGAGGGATGGAGGTCAACACCATCAACGGTTTCCGGACCGGAGTGGTTTTATCGGTATTCCCGTAGGCACTTTGTTGATTTCCAGCAACTACCATGGTGCGTACGGAACCGACATAGTTTGGCATATCAATGGTATGGGATGCTTTTTCGCCTGCTTTGAGGGTAAACGGACCCAAATAGGTGACCACAGGTTTAAAACGCTGCGCCTTTCGATTCTTGGCGCCTTCACCAATACCACCACCCCCGATGGCGTAAATATTATCAACACTTATGGAATAGGCCCCCATGACATCATCAAAAATATCGAAGGTCTTTACGCCAAGCGCTTGCCTAGCGTAAAAGGAACTGTGGATATCCGGTGTTTTGAATCGGGTCAAATCCAGTAGACCTTCATCCACAATGGCCAAGGTGTAGGTCATAGATTTTTTGTTGGACTCTGATACGGTCACTTTAAAAGATTTTTCCGGTTCCAGAACATCCGGCATAGCAAGTTGGGGTTTCAGGATGGTTGCTGGGTTTTCCACCAAAAGTGGGACTACGCCATACAGTCGAATGGGCAAATCGTTCACCACCTGACCATGCGGTTGAAGCAACGAAATGTTGATGTAGGCATTGGGAGCCATTGCAGCGGTTATCGGGATGGTGGCCCTGGTTTCCTTGGCCGAGGTCTCCACCCATTGTTGTGAAAGCACTTCTGTACCGTTTTCGATGCTGATGAGTGCCCGCCCACCACGATCCGAAGGAAAGGTCACAATGGCTTGCTCGCCAAGCCTATATTTTTCCTTATCTGCCGAGAACACGAGTATCTTGGAACTTTCATTGTCCTCTGAAGCTGGCCTTTTCCACCAATTACGATAGAAATAGGCCGTACGCCCAGTAGCATGGCCCGAAGCCTCATCGATCACACGTACAAGGAACCGACCTCCTTCCTCATCTGGGACATTTATGCTGAAATTGGCCGTTCCATTGCCCGCCGAGGTAATTTCCATTTCCTTGAACGGACGGTGGACCGTGGCATTTTCGTATCGGGAGAGGTTATCGTATCCCCGGTTCCACCACCATCTCCATTCAATCTTGAACACCTGCACCTTTAGTTTGCGATTCCCGGATGGATTTCCCTGGGCATCAACGGTGGCGATATCAAAAGTGGTGTTTTCATCGGTCAAAAATGAGCCATATTGCCTTGCTTTGGGTGACCTGAGGCCTACAAAATGGGTGAAAGGTGCCACCTTTTTGGTGAATACGTCGATGGAAAAATCACCGCCGCCCTCAAAGACCTTGGTGGTAAAAGTAGCCTGGAGCATTCCAGGGGCCTTGCCACTGACCGGTATTTTTTCATTGATGTCAAGTACGCCCTCACCATCCAATTTCGATGAGATCCACTGCAGTTCTGTCTCATTGAAGGTGTAAACAGGATCTTGAAAAACATAATCCTTGAATTTGGGAAAGGCATTGGTGGTCTGGTTCAGTGTGGCATTGATATCAATTTTTAGATTGCGGGCCGGGGCTCCATGCAGCCATTGTACCATAGCTTTTCCCTGGTTGTTGACATTGGCCCTCAGGACTTCGTCTTCAAATTGGAAGTCCACCTTTAACCTATTCGGTTTTATGGCGGCCACCTTCAAACTTTTGTTGAATTGGGCGCCCCCGACAACAATTTTGGCGTTCCAACTTCCCGTGGGGTCACTGGATTTGGTGGGGATTGGAAAATAATAGAATTTTCCATCCTTCTTGGCATAAAGGCCATCCGATACCGGCACTTCATTTTCGGTAATCACGTTGCGCTGTACCAGCTTGCCCCTGGAATCACTCACCTCCAAGGCCACGGGATGGTCCTTGGGAAGCGGATTTCCCTTATCATCAAGCACAAATGTAAGATGGATTAAATCTCCTGGGCGGTGCACTCCCCTTTCGGTATAGATGAAACCTTGTAGCCCACTTTGCAGCTCTTCGCCAGACACATCGAACTTGCTAAGGGAAAGTGCATTTCCATCCATCAATTTGGCATAAGCAAAGCTGCCGTTCTTTTCGGCCACGGCAAAGGCTATATTTTTTTCTCCATCATATAGGGCAAAGCCAGAGGCATCTGTGGTCACCTCTGCCAACATTTGCTGCTGATAATCATACAGTTTTATGGAGGTGTTGGCTTCTGGTTTTGTGCTCAAGAGATTGGTGGCAGTAAAATGATAGGATCGATTGTTCCCCTTTTTGACAATCAGGCCCAAATCGCTTCCCAAAAGATTTGTTGCTGCAATCCTATCGTAGTTGTAGTAGGCCTGGTGGCACGGGTTGTCCCTTTCCTGCCAATTATAGTCGTAATTTCGCCAGTAATAGATTTCGTTGTCCCAATAGCGCTCCTCCAAGGTTTCCTGTTCGGAATCCATGGTGGTATAATCTCCAGTATTCTGCTCATCTTCGGTAGAATCATCGCAGGCATAGGTGGTGTGCTCTTTCTTAAAACTGAATTCCACGCGATACAGTGACCCGGGACTTATCTTGATCAATTTGGATAGGTCCAGGGCATGGGCCTTCCAATAACTGCTGTTCTCATCAGTTCTCTCGGTCAATGGGATCACTTTGTAGGCGACCCTTCGTCCCACGGGCCTAAAATCTGGATCATAGGCTGGTGTAAGGCTGTTATTTTGCAGGTATTGCAGCATATTGTCCTCAAAAACCTGAATTACCCTTACTTCAACTGCGGAAAGGTTCACCGTTTCAAAATAGATGGGTGTGGAAGTGGCATTGGGCAAGATCGTTCCTTTGGAAATAAGTCGCACACTGGGTTTCATTTGTTCAAAGGATACCAGTTCTGTAAAGGTCTTTTTCAATGTGAAGCCATACTCGCTTTTGATGCCCTCGAAGGCACTTATCCTTACTTCGCCCAGAATCCTGTTGGATGGGTACACCTTCAGCACATTGCCATTTATCTCATAGCGCAGACTTTCTGCATTTTCTATGGTAACCAGACCGTTTAGGTTTTGGTTCTGTTTTAAGGGTTCTGAAAAGTTCAGGGTGAGCACCGCATCGGGCGCGGACGAGGTTTTCACATCCACGATAACGAATTTGTTCTTACCTGGGATGGGATATTTTTCGGAGCCATCATTCGCTATGCCCAATTTCTTTCCATTCCATTGTATATCAAGTTCACTATCCTCCGTTTTTCGGGAAATGCTGTCAATTTTAAAGCTGAAATATTGGGCATGCCCCGAAGCGTTGTCCCATTTTATGGGAATGCTTTTATCACCTTGTTTAACGGAGAGTACACTTTGTATTTTTGATGCGTCCAGTATGTCGGAAGCATCCAGGGTACCGGTTAAATATTGCCAATCCTTGCTGTAGGATTGTAAGTTTCCGAGATTGATTTTGAAATCGGGCGCAAGGGTCTTGAAACTGAAGGTATATTTTTTGAATTCCCGTTCAATATCTTCAAAAAGCTTGTGGAGTGACAGTGTAACGGTATACTCGGTATCGGGTTGTAAAAACTCTGAAGGTTGAAAAGTGAGCTCTCTTTTGTTCTCCAAGATAAGTTTTCCTTCGATTTTGGGTGAAATTTTGAGATAATCATTGGGTAGTTCTTGGGTAAGCTCAAACTGGTCGAGTTGTTGGGCCAGGGTGATGGTTATAGGAGATGCCACACTTTGTTTTCCGTGGGTATGGTAACTGATGTAATCCTTAAACTTGAAAAGATTATCGGTTTCGGTGGTGTCCCCTTTTTGCTTGCAGGAAACAATTAACATCAGAAAGGAAACAAAAAGTGCTTTGAAGGACCGCGACATACTGAAAAGGCGAATTAATTAAACTAAATTTTAACCATAACCAAGATAGTTAAAAATGGATAGGAAGGGTTCCAAAGTTCATGGATGGGGTGTTTAGATTTACGTATGCAAGATTGGAAAGGGATGTAACGTTGGGAAATATTTAGGATTGGAAATCGATGGTCTACCACCCTCCAGAGGCACCACCCCCGCCAAAACTGCCTCCGCCAAAGCCACCACTGAAACCACCGCCGCCAAAACTACCACTGCCAAAACCACCTGAAGAACCGGAGCTTCTGCCCATGTTGCTCAGGATGATCATATCCCAAATGTCAGGCCCTCTGTGTCTTCCTCCCTTGCCGCCACGGTTATTTTTATTTTTTCGGGAAAGAATGATCATAATAATGATAAAGATGAGGATAAGGAAAAAGATCTTTTTGGAAAACTGGGAGCCGTCATTAAAGGTGCGCTCCTCTTTAAACTCGCCGGTGAGCACCCTGAAAATGGCATCCGCCCCTTGGTTAAGCCCTTGATAGTAATCCCCTTTCTTGAACTCGGGGATAATCACAGACTCGATAATGCGCTTGGACATGATGTCGGTAAGTGCCCCTTCTACCCCGTAACCCGTGTTGATGGCAATTCTGCGGTCGTCCTTGGCCAACAGTATAAGCACACCATTGTCCTTGTTTTCTTGGCCAATGCCCCATTTTTGCCCCCATTGCGCTCCAAGATAGTTTATGTTCTCACCTTCGGTGGAACTGATTATAGCCACCACAATTTGGGTAGAGGTGCTATCGGAATATCGGATCAATTTCTGCTCCAGCGCACTGTGCTGTGCATTGGACAACAGGTTTACATAGTCGTAGACGCTGGTCTGTCTATCGGGTTTTTCGGGTATGGTAAACTGCCCCCAAGCTATTGAAGTGAACAGTAAGGCAACAAGAAAACTAACCTTTGGATATGGCATCGCTCAGCTCGTTGGTGTCATTGTGGTTCCATGGAAAGTGGTCCTCTAACTCCTTGCCTGCCCTTAAAATGCCCTCGGTAATGCCTAGTTTAAATTTTCCTTGCTTAAAATGGGTGGCAATCACATCCTTTGTGGAGTCCCAAAATCCTTTAGGTACCACATTATCGATGCCGGTGTCCCCATAAATGACGAATTTTTTGTCATCCACGGCCACATAGATCAAAACCCCGTTCGCATCCTTGGTGTTGTCCATTTTCAAAAGATGAAAGAGTTGTTGGGCCCTGCTGAAATGGTCAATTTTGGCGGTGGCCTCAATGTGCACACGGATTTCACCTGACGTATTCTTTTCCGCCTGGATGATGGCCTCAATAATCTCCTGTTCTTCCGCCGGGCTAAGAAATTCCTCTACGTGCGACATGATCATTCAAAATCAAAGTTGACCTCGGGGGCATCTTCCGAACCGGGATTGGAGCTGAACAGTGCGATGGGATCAAAATTGGCAATACTGGCAATGATGTTGGTCGGGATTTTTTCAATTTTGATGTTGTACTCCCCGGCCAGATTGTTGAAACGGTTCCGTTCCACATTGATACGGTTTTCTGTTCCCTCCAATTGCGATTGCAGTTCCAAAAAGTTTTGGTTGGCCTTTAGGTCAGGGTATCGTTCCACCGTTACCAAAAGCCGGGAGAGGGCTGAAGAAAGGCCGGTTTGTGCCTGTTGGAATTCCGCCAACTGTTCCGCGGTGATATTGTTTGCATCAATTGTGGTGGAAGTTGCCTTTGCCCGTGCTTCAATGACATCGGTAAGGGTACCACGTTCAAAATCCGCGGCACCTTGAACGGTTTTCACCAAATTCCCGATAAGGTCGCTCCTTCGCTGATAGGAGCTCTCCACGTTGGCCCATTGTTTGGTGGCCTGTCCTTTCATATCAACAAGGGTGTTGTTGGTTCGCACGTACCAACCTCCAAGTATTACGGCCAATACAATAAGTATGATTATTGCAATTATCCCTTTTTTCATTTTCGTTTATTTAAGTTGTTAGAGTTCGTCTTTGATTTTGAGGAGTTCGGCCCTCACCTTTTGAAGTTTGCTTATCACCTCAAACTTGGAGAGTGTTTTTTGTTTTTCTTCCTTCAAATGGATTTTGGCGCCTTCAAGGGTAAACCCACGTTCTTTTACCAAATGGTAGATCAATTGCAGGTTTTTGATGTCCTGTGGTGTGAACTTTCGGTTTCCCTTGGCATTTTTTTTAGGTTGGAGCTCGTCAAATTCCTTTTCCCAAAATCGGATAAGGGAGGTGTTGACCCCAAAGGCTTTGGCAACTTCTCCTATGCCGTAATATCGTTTTTCGGGAAGATCTACGTGCATTAATCGAGGGATTGGTTCTCTTGGTTGGCAAACTTGAGCATGTTTTCAAACTCTTCTGCCGTCAAACTTCCGTAGTAGAAGTTAATAGGGTTGATGCGCTCTTCATCCTTCCATACCTCGTAGTGCAAGTGGGGTGCTTCAGAACGCCCTGTGTTGCCCACAAAACCGATAAGGTCACCTCGTTTCACTTTTTGGCCCACGCTCACGTTGTATTTGCTCAAATGGGCGTAAAGTGTCATGTATCCGTAGCCGTGGTCAATTCTGATGTGTTTTCCATAGCCGGAGGAACCATTGTCCGCCCGTGTTATCTTACCATCCCCGGTGGCATATATGGGAATGCCCCGTGGCGCCGTAAAGTCCATGCCCCAGTGCATTTTCCTGGCCTTTGTAAATGGGTCGGAACGCCAACCGTAACCGGATGCCATCCGGGTCAAATCTTCATTTCGGACGGGTTGTATAGCTGGAATGGAGGCCAGTAGTTTTTCCTTTTCCTCGGCCAATTTTGCAATTTCATCCAACGATTTTGACTGGATGACCATTTGCTTCTGTATGATATCCAAGCGCTTTGAGGCGTCGATGATAATTTCTGAATTGTTGAACCCATCCAGGGATTTATAGCGGTTCACCCCACCAAAACCTGCACGTCGTTGCTCTTCCGGAATGGGATTGGCCTCAAAATACAATCGATAAATGTTGTTGTCCCGGTCTTCGATGTTGGCCAAAACCTGCTCCATCTGTTCCATCTTTTTGTTGATAATCTCAAACTGCAGTTCGTAGTTTTGTACCTCCCTTGCCAGGGAAAGCTCCCTGGGTGTGTTCAGCCAACTGGTGTTCAAAAGGATAATGAGTCCCAAGAATCCGAACAATGCGGAACCTGAAAGAAACAAGAACAGATTCCTATACTTTTTGGACTTTTTGGGCTCTATTTTCCTATAGGAAAGGGTATCCGGGTCGTAATAGTACTTAACTTTAGACATGAAGGGATTTTATCCTATTTTTGCTCACTCTTTTTAACAAAACAAACAAATATAAAAATTGTTTTGCTTAAAGTGTTAATTTTAATAAAACCCTTGCATTTCCGATGACATCCCGAGAAATCAGAGCCCAATTTTTAGACTTTTTTAAAGGGAAGGGGCACAAAATAGTTCCTTCTGCGCCCATGGTCATCAAAGATGACCCTACCCTCATGTTCACCAATGCCGGGATGAATCAGTTCAAGGAGTTTTTTTTGGGAAATACGGAATCCAAGGCAAAACGGATTGCCGATACCCAAAAGTGTTTGCGTGTAAGCGGGAAGCACAACGATTTGGAAGAGGTGGGTAAGGACACCTACCACCATACCATGTTCGAGATGTTGGGCAATTGGAGTTTTGGGGACTATTTCAAAAAAGAGGCCATTGCTTGGGCCTGGGAACTGCTTACCGATGTATATAAAATAGATAAGGACAGTCTGTACGTTTCAGTCTTTGAGGGAAGTGATGATGCGGATAAGCTGGAGATGGACAAAGAGGCCTTCGACCTTTGGAAAGCAATTGTGCCCAAGGACCGAATCATCATGGGAAGCAAAAAGGACAACTTTTGGGAAATGGGCGACCAAGGTCCCTGTGGTCCCTGTTCCGAAATCCATGTTGACTTGAGGTCCAAAGAGGAGAAGGAGGCAATTTCAGGGGCGTCGTTGGTCAACAAGGACCATCCAGAAGTGGTAGAGATTTGGAACCTTGTATTCATGCAATATAACCGCAAAGCGGATGGGAGCTTGGAAAACCTCCCCGAAAAGCACGTGGATACGGGCATGGGTTTTGAACGACTGTGCATGGCTTTGCAAGGGGTTAAGTCCAATTACGACACGGATATTTTTACTCCGCTCATTCGGGAAATAGAGATTATAACCGGAAGCAAGTACGGGAAGGACGAAAAAACCGATATCGCCATTCGCGTGGTTGCCGATCATATTCGAGCGGTGGCTTTCTCGATTGCTGATGGCCAATTGCCAAGCAATACCGGAGCTGGTTATGTGATTCGTCGCATCCTTCGCCGGGCAATCCGCTATGGATTCACCTTTCTCAACACCAAGAAACCGTTCATATATCGCCTTGCGAAAGTCTTGGGCGAGGTTATGGGCGACAGTTTTCCAGAACTTCGCGATCAGCGTCAGTTGATTGAAAATGTGATCAAAGAAGAAGAAAGCTCTTTCTTAAGAACCATTGACTTTGGAATGAATCAACTTCAAGCTCAAATTGAAACCATTAAGGTCATGGAAGACCAAAGGTTAAAGGCCAAAGTTGAAAGTGAAAAAGCAATGATTACGGGTGGTATGGCCTTTTATCTTTATGATACTTGTGGATTCCCGTTAGACTTAACTCAACTGATAGCTTCTGAAAATGGTTTAGAAGTTAATGTTGAAGGATTTAATGAGTTGATGGAGAAACAAAAAGACCGTTCTCGATCTGCATCAGAAGTCTCCAAAGGCGATTGGCACATTCTCCTAAAAAACACTGAGCAAGAATTTGTGGGCTACGACACGTTGGAAGCCCGTGTGAAACTGGTAAAATATCGCAAAGTAACCAGTAAAAAAGAAGGGGAACAGTACCAGTTGGTTTTCAATTTGACTCCTTTCTATGCTGAGGGAGGAGGCCAAGTGGGCGATAAAGGCTATCTGGAATCTACCAATGGTGATGTCACCTATATTGTGGACACCAAAAAGGAGAACAACGAAATAGTGCATTTTGCGGCTTCGTTGCCCAAAGATGTTTCGGGAACTTTCAAAGCTGTTGTGGACGAAAAACAACGTTGGAGGACGGCCTGCAACCATACCGCTACGCATTTATTGCACCAGGCCCTTCGTGAAGTTTTGGGGGACCATGTGGAACAGAAAGGTTCTGCGGTGCATTCCAAATATTTGCGGTTCGATTTTTCCCATTTTTCCAAACTCAGCACCGAGGAACTACGCAAGGTGGAGAATTTTGTCAACGCCCGAATAGAAGGACAGTTGCCCTTGGAAGAAAATAGAAACTTGCCCATGAAGGAGGCTTTGGAGCAAGGCGCTATGGCACTTTTTGGTGAAAAATATGGCGATACCGTGCGAACCGTTCGTTTTGGACACTCCATTGAATTATGCGGGGGCACGCATGTGAAGAACACAGGCGACATTTGGCATTTCAAGATTGTTTCCGAGGGCGCTGTGGCTGCCGGAATTCGAAGAATCGAGGCCATAACCTCCGATGCCGTCAAGGAATTTTACTTTCAAAATAACCGCATGTTGTTCGAAATCAAGGATTTGTTGAACAATGCCAAGGACCCTGTGAAAGCGGTGGAAAGCCTTCAGGATGAAAATACGGCCCTTCGCAAACAAGTGGAGCAGTTGTTGAAAGACAAGGCCAAAGGCCTTAAAAATGAATTGATAGGAGAGCTGAAGGAAATCAACGGAATTCAATTCTTGGCCAAAAAAGTGGATTTGGATGCTGGTGGCATCAAGGATTTGGCCTATGAAATGGGCGGACAGGTTTCCAACCTGTTCCTGCTTCTTGCGGCCGAAACCGAAGGAAAAGCCTTGCTCTCTTGTTACATTTCCAAGGAATTGGCGTCCAACAGTGGTTTACATGCGGGAAACATTGTAAGGGAGCTTGGAAAACACATCCAAGGTGGTGGCGGTGGACAGCCTTTCTTTGCTACCGCAGGAGGTAAAAATCCTTCAGGCATTGAAGCTGCCCTTGCCCATGCCAAGGATATCGTAAGCGCAACCGTGGAAAAATGAGTTTTTTCAAAACAAAGACCCTCAATTGGAAATATATAGTCGGAGAAATACTCCTGCTTTTTGTGGGCATCAACTTGGCCATTTGGTTCAACGATTGGAATAATTCCAAAGTGATTCAAAAAGATAAGGAGATTGCGCTGAACAAGATTAAGGGCGAAATTGAGGCCAATCTGGAAGAACTCGTCGAAAACAGTGCCCAAAATCAAAAAATACCCGCTTTTTATTCTGAAATAGGGAGATTGAAAGAAAAGCATGGCGAACTACTGGTACCTCCGGAGGAAATCCAACAACTTATCCGGACATTTCCTGAATTTATAGGAAAGGTGGATTCGATTCCGGCAGAAAATGGGCTTTATCGCTACGATATGGATACCTCCATCAATTTAGAAGTCACCGAGATGAGCAGTATTGCCTGGGATATTTCAAAATCCACCGGTATCTTTCATGAGTTTGGATACGACTGTCTGTATCAGCTTCAGGCACTTTACAATACCCAAGAATTGGTCAGAAACGAAATCAGGAACGCCACCGATGCACTCCGGGATAAAAATATCGATGGTCTTATTCATGTTTTGAGTTTGTTGCACCAATTGGAAGAACAACTGGAACGACAGTACAAGAACATGCTCGAGAGCATCGACAACTGCAAATAGCAAATCCATGCTGGCATGAAACTCCAAACCTGTGTTCCGCTACAAAAAGCAGAAAATCCAATAGATTATCAAAGCAAATTACTTTTGTTGGGCTCCTGTTTTGTGGAAAATATGGGTTCGAAGTTAGATTACTTCAAATTCCAGACCCTGCAAAATTCCTTTGGCATTTTATTTCATCCACTTGCCATAGACACATTGATCCATAGGGCACTCCATGATTCCAAGTACCAACAGAGCGAGGTTTTCGAACGGGATGGCATTTGGTACTGTTTCGATGCACATTCCGATATCCGGGGCAAAACCCAAGAGGAACTCCTTGAAAAATTGAACAGGGGTCTTCGTCTGACCCGCGAATGGTTGCAAAATGCCACCCATATCGTCATTACTCTGGGAACAGCATGGGTGTATGACCATGTTGCCACTGGCAATACTGTTGCAAATTGCCACAAAGTGCCGCCAAACGAATTTTCCAAAAAACTACTTACCGTCGAAACCATCAAGGTGAGTTTGGAAAACATCATCAAAAGTGTAGAAGAAATCAACCCTCATGCACAGTTTATTTTTACGATATCCCCGGTCCGCCATCTAAAAGATGGTTTTGTGCAAAATCAGCAAAGCAAATCCCATCTTATCACTGCTGTTCATTCAGTATTGTCTTTTCGGGAACAGTCGAGAAATCTTTTTTACTTCCCAGCTTACGAAATCATGATGGATGAGTTGAGGGACTACCGATTTTATGAAAAGGATTTGGTGCATCCCAATGAATTGGCTGTGGACTATATTTGGGAGAGGTTCAAATCGACATGGATAAATCCTGATGTTTACGAAATGATGGATGATGTGGCCCACATTCAAAAAGGATTGCAACACCGACCTTTTAACCCAGAATCCAAGCAACATCAAAAATTCCAGGAAGCACTTCGAACTAAAATTGCATATCTTCAAGAAAAGTTACCTTTCGTAAAATTTTAGTGATGAAAAAAGTATTGGCCGGAGCCTTGATTGCTCTGGCGTCCGTATTGATCTATAAATCTTGCTCGTCGGAACAAAATGAAAGGGCAATACTTCGTGAAAATTCGATGCTCATTCAACAGGAACTTAAAAACGTATCCAAATTGATCGTGACCGAAGGACATTTTTCCGAAGTGTACAATTATAAGGATTCGAAGAAATTGTTTGGTGATCTGGTCACTGCGGACAAAAAGGCTTTGGTGGTTGTGAATGCGGAGGTCACCGTTGGATATGATTTATCTTTAGTGGAATATGAAATAGATGAAGCACAAAAAAAGGTGCATATCACAAAAATTCCGGAACCTGAAATCAAAATCAACCCCGATTTTGAATACTACGATGTAACTGCGGATTACCTCAATCCTTTCAGTGCCAAGGATTATAATGCCATAAAGCGAAATGTTGTTGCCTCGCTTATGCGAAAGGTGGAAGCATCTTCGCTAAAGTCCAATGCTGAAAATCGATTGGTAAGTGAACTTGCCCGGATTTATGTGTTGATAAACACGTTGGGTTGGGAGCTGACCTATAAAGAAAGAACTGTTGAAGAATATCGGGATCTTCAGGAAATTTTGAATTGATTTGCAACATTTACTGGGCGATATCGTCTTTTGAAAAATTCTTGTTCCTATGATTTTCAAAAAAGGGCTACTGGTTTTCATTTCTTCCGTAGTCTTCTATGCATGTGAAACAAAAGACTCAGGAATCCAATATGAAATTTCGCATTTGTTGAAGGATAGTATTCCACTGGTAAAAATTAACATGAGGTTTCCTGCTGATGCAAATGGAATGACCATTTTGGAGTTTCCGAATGATGCATGGGGTCAAAACGAACTGCATAATAGTCTGTATGCTATGCAAATGGTCAACTTTGAGGGAACTATTCAAAAAAATAGTGATAGTGGGTGGATTGTATTGAAATATCCTAAAAAAATCAAGGAATTGGAGTTTGAATACCAATTGAAACAAGATTTTGAAGACGATGTCTCATCCCGAAAGATTTATAGACCTATCATAACACCCGAATATTTCCATATTTTTTCCCACAATATGTTCATGGTGCCCAAAAACATGGGTCCAGAGCTAAGTATAACCCTAAACTGGTTGGATATGGATAATAGGTACACCATCCACAACAGTTTTGGAAGTCAGGAACGCCAGCAGCACATGGAGAAGATTAAAAAAGAAGAATTTGGCAGCGCAATTTTTGTGGGAGGAGATTTCAGGGTCTTAAGGGATAGCATAAAGGGGAATACAATCAGTTTGGCCACACGGGGAGATTGGGTCCCGTTTCAGGAAGAAGCGGTATTGGTTGTCCTAAAACAGACATTGACCTGCCAACGGAATTTTTGGAACGATCATACCCAGGAGTACTTTACGGTGATCATGCAACCCTTCCCACAGAATGATGGGAGTAGTTTTCAGGGCACTGGACTTACCAACTCATTTGCCACTTCAGTTTCCAATAATAGGTTTACAAGCATGGATCAAATAGTGTATTTGTTCAACCATGAGTTGATGCACAATTGGATAGGGCATACGATTAAAAATGATAATGAGGAAGAGCAATATTGGTTTAGTGAAGGTTTCACGGAATACTACACCTTTAAAAACATTTCAAGAAACAATATTAATGGATTGGATGGCAATTTCTATATCAACGAAATCAATCGCACCATTCGGGAGTTGTTCTCGTCGCCAGTGGTTGAAGTGCCGAATTCCGAAATAAACTATGACAATTTTTGGACCAACTTCGATTATTCGAAGTTACCCTACTACAGGGGTGCTATTTTCGCTTTTTGTTTAGATCAGAAAATAAAACAGCGGTCAGAGGGTCAAGTAAGCTTGGACACCGTAATGCAGAAAATTTTTTCGGATGCTTCGCGTTTGGGGCAAAAAATGAACCATGGTTACTTCGTGCAACAGATTACACCTTACTGGGGCCGTGGTTTTGAAGATTTCTTTGAAAAGCATATCATTGAAGGCAAAAAAATCAATCTTGCTAAATTGTTTGATGAGCTGGAACTTGATTACGTTCCAGAGAGCAACATGTATCATCTGGGATTCCAGTTTGCTGAGGATAAGAAAACCATTGTCAATGTAGATTCAGAGGGCAATGCTTGGAAAGCAGGATTGCGCAACGGGGATGAAATGGTTTCACAGAGCATCTGGTATGGTCAAATGGACCACAAAGTTAATTTGGGCATAACACGCAAAGGGACATTCCTAAAAATTGAATACTTTCCCACAAAAAAAGCAAGAGTGCCCCAATTGCAACTGACCCAAAACAATCTGAAACTATTTGGATTTTAGCTCACTAGAGTTTCATTCACCAATTGAATACCGTCATCAATCAAATGCCCCACTTTGGGATTGTTCAACTTTACCGATTCCAGGTGTTCCAAAATCTCTTTTTGATATTCTTTGTTGTCGTCCTTTTTAGCCAGTTCGTACAACTCCACGGAAAGCAACCAGTCTTCAGGATGCTTAACCTTTATTTCCTGAAATACTTTATTTCTAGAGATGGTGGTGTTCTTGCCCTCTCTAAAGTCGCGTACTTGTTTGTAATAGGCTTCCAATTGCAGCCTTTCCGTATTTTTCTTGGATTTTATGGTAGTTTCGGTCAACCGATGGGTCATCAAATCAAAACTTTGCAGGTCAGCAGGGCCGTTGTAAGCAGAGACCACTTGTTGTCCCACGGCCATGTGGTAAAGTCCCCAGTCGGGTTCAAACAAGGTCTTACCATCATGGGTAACGGTGCAATCCTCAAATGTGATCAGGATAATCTTGCCCATAAGGTTTCTAGTGCCCGTAACAATTTTTCCTTCCACTTTCACACCGCCTTCAAACTCCAACGACACACGCTCTGATTCATAAATATTGTAGGCCCTGAGATCTCTGGGGCCCATGTCCTCAATGGCCAAGTTGATCCCCTTCAGTTTGCCAATGGGCATACCAAAACCGTCGGAATGCGACAGGGTGCCGTGCCCGACAAGCTCTTTTTCCCTGTAGGCCAATGCAGTCGGTCCATCGGATTGTATATAAACGGGTCTGCCTCCATGTTCGATGACATTGCTGAAAACTCCCGAAATCTGGATTCCTGTACTCAATTCAAGGGTGCCCAGGGCCTGCGATTCAATCAGTTTTTTAACTCCGGACAGTCCGCCGGTCCGCAAGGCCATGGTGTTTGCAAAATCTTCCAAAACCTGACTCAAAAAGGCAAAATCTGGCGTAACGAACAATTGTGGTTGCGGCTTGGTAATGTCAAATTCCGTATGAGCCGCTTCTATGGAATAGGGAATCTTTTTCACCTTGTCCGTCATGCACCAAGTGCTCTCGCCAATGGAGGAAAGCAACCCCGCACCATAGATTTTTGGATTATCCACGGTTCCGATAAGGCCGTATTCAACCGTCCACCAGTGCAAATTTCGAATCAGGGCCATCTCACTGGGCTTGCCCATGTTGTTCTGAAGCTCCTCAACATGCTTTTCAGCTTTTTCAATTTCCACCAGGGGCGTACCGTGTGCTTCTTTGATTATGGAAAGGTGGCGAACCGCATCATACAGTTCATAATCCTTGGCACTGGAAATGGCCTTACTGCCTATTTCCCCAAAACGCCTCAAATACTCCGCATATTCTGGATTTGCAATGATGGGCGCATGGCCCGCACCCTCATGGATGATGTCCGGGGCCGGAGTGTACTCAATATTTTCAAGCTGGCGTATGTCCGAGGCAATGACCAACACATTATAGGCCTGGAATTCCATAAACGCTGATGGGGGGATAAAGCCATCCACGGCTACCGCGGCCCAACCGATTTCCTTTAAAATACGGTTCATACCATACATATTGGGAATATGGTCGATGGAAATCCCTGTTTTTTTCAACCCTTCCACATAGGATTCATGGGCAACCCGGCTAAGGTAATCCACATTTTTTCGCATCACATAACGCCACACCGCTTGGTCAATGGCGGAATACGCATCGTAGTTCTGTGGTTTGATATATTGCTTTAAATGCTTGGGCAGTTTGTCCAAAATGGGATTCGACTCGTACTTCATTATACCTTTTTTTGGTTGCATAAAGGTACGAAACCGTTTGCGCATTTCTATGGCACATTGGATATGGCGAACAAAAAACCGCCCAAAGGGCGGTCGTTATTTTTTAGTTTACGGCTACTGCGGTGTTCGGAGGGTAGTCCTTCAATATTTGGGATACAAACTCCCGAATGCGCTGTTCCTTCCTTTCAATATTGCTGGTATTGTTCAAGGTGCCCACACCACGTCCCTGCCATACCAACTCCTTGGTTTTGGCATCGATCACATCAATATAAAGTGAGCCCTCGGTGCGTGTGCTTACATCGGGACCCCAACCCCAGCCCCAGCCTGGACCCCAAACCCACGGGTTGTAGAAGCCTCCCCAGCCCCAACCCCATCCGAAGTTGTTGTTGTATACGTCAACACGCTCGCGTTCCTTGGTGAAAATGCTTATCAGTACATCAGGTTGCTCCGATTTTACAAAACCTCTGGTGTTCAGTTCATTATCGATGGCCCTTAGAATCCGTTTTTTGTCCAAATCGGATATTTCTGCCTTGTCAATGCCCGTTTTGTAAAAGGCATAGCTCTTGTAAGCGTTGAAATCCGCTTTCTGGTCATAATCGGAGATTACACGGACCGAGGCACACGAAGCCAAAAAGGCAATGGCCAAAACGGACAGGGAGAATAGTTTTACGTTTTTCATAGTTCTTTTTTTTATGTGTTGAGGTAACCCTGATTCAACCACAAATATTATGCCGAAGAAGGTCTATTTTGTAGTGCTTGTCTTTATGTCAAAACCATAGGGGCAATGCCTACAGCCGCTTTCACAGCAATATCCCCTTTTGAGCAGATACTGCGCTGTGAATACCCGATATCCCTCCTCGGAAAAATAAAAATCACCCGCTTCCAGGGGAATCTGTTCTTTCATCTATACGAACCCTATTCGTCCATTAAAGTTAAGCTATTCTGGTAATCCCCCCACTTTTTTATAATTATCCATGGAATGGGTTGTTCACCGAATATGTCATTATTATTATCGAAAGCACCCAATTTTCTGTTTCAATTCCTGTTATATTAGAATCAAAATTAGCTAGCCTGAGTGATTTTAGTCTTTAAACACTTTTTCTACAAAAACTACGTTGGCCTGTCTTTGTGGCCCTTTATCATTCTTAAGGAAGATTCCCTGAAGACGGATGAGGTGCTGATCAACCATGAGCGCATCCACCTAAAACAACAGCGGGAATTGCTGATCGTACCTTTTTATATATGGTATATTTTGGAATGGCTGTTTAGGACCCTACTCTATTTGGACAGCTACCGTGCCTACCAGAACATCAGTTTTGAACGCGAGGCCTATGCCCATGAAAGGGATATGGTGTATCTTTCGCAGCGAAAAACCTTTGGGTTTTTGGACTATTTGACGCGATAAGCCAATACTTTGAACATTCCGAACCAATATGTGGATGTAGCCTTGCTGCAAGACAAGGGTGTGACCCTGTGCATCAAAAGGGAGGATACCATCCATCCGTTGATTTCTGGGAACAAATACCGAAAACTTGCGTACAACCTTCTTGAGGCCCAAAAAATGGGGCGCACCACCTTGCTCACCTTTGGTGGGGCGTTTTCCAACCATATTGCGGCCGTGGCCTGTGCAGGACATGAAAAAGGCTTTCGGACCGTCGGAATCATTCGTGGGGAAGAGTTGGAAGATACTTGGCCATCGAATCCGACGTTGAGTTTGGCCCATAAACATGGGATGCAGTTACATTTTGTGTCACGAAGCCGCTATCGTAAAAAAAGTGAACCATCTTTCCTGAATGCATGGAAAGCGCACTACGGGAATTTTTATGTATTGCCCGAAGGCGGTACCAACACCTTGGCCGTGAAGGGCTGCGAAGAAATCTTGACCGAAGCTGATGCAAAGTTTGATGTAATTTGTTGCAGTGTGGGGACGGGAGGCACGGTGGCGGGACTCATCAATAGCGCCAAACCCCATCAACAAGTGTTGGGATTTTCGGCCTTGAAAGGGGATTTTTTGAAAGAAACAATTCAAAAACTGACGAACGGCAAACCGTGGCAACCCATCACCGATTTTCATTTTGGGGGATACGCCAAGATAGATGCCGATTTGGTCCATTTCATCAACACCTTTAAAAAAAATACAGGCATTCCACTGGATCCCATCTACACAGGAAAGCTGCTTTTTGGTATTTTTGAACTCATAAAGCAGGATTTTTTTTCCAAAGGAACCCAAATTTTGGCTATTCATACCGGGGGATTGCAAGGGATAACAGGCATGAACCAGGTATTTAAAAAGAAGAACTTACCGTTATTGGACATAGGATGAAGCAATTAGGATTTGCAATTATAGTGGCGTTGCTGTTAACGGGCTGCGGCTCAAAGAAAAGGACCGTCAACCAGCGGACAAATGAGGTGGACAGGACCCACAGCGACAACTCGACCAATGAAACCGCCACGCAACCGAAAGACTCGGAACGGTTTGTAAAATTTCCGATTGCCAGTACGGAGGAATATATCGAAACCTTTGCCGAAATTGCCCAGCAAGAGATGCGGGCCTACGGAATCCCAGCGAGCATTACCTTAGCCCAGGGTATTTTGGAAAGCGGTTCGGGCCGTGGCGAGCTCACCTTGAAGACCAACAACCACTTTGGCATCAAATGCCATACCGGATGGGAGGGCGAATATGCCTACCACGATGATGACGAAAAGGGAGAGTGCTTCCGAAAGTACAACCACCCCATGTATTCCTTCCGCGATCACAGTGTTTTCCTGTCCACCCGGTCACGCTATGCCTTTTTGTTCAACTACCGACGGGACGATTACAAAAAATGGGCCCACGGCTTGCGGCAGGCCGGCTACGCAACGGACCGCCGATACCCAGAAAAACTCATATCCATTATCGAGCGCTATGGATTGGACCGCTACGATGAGGATGTAGTGCGTGGAGGTGGCGTTGAGGTGGTGCGCCAACCCAAGGAATATGAAGTGTTTACCCATGTGGTGGCCAAAGGGGATACGCTCTATGCCCTATCCAGAAAATATGCCGTTTCGGTGGAGGAATTGAAACAGTTGAACAATTTGGACGGCAACACCATTTCCGTTGGACAGGAGTTGAACATCCGAAGGGAGAAAGCAAAGTAAAATGTCATTCCTGCGAAAGCAGGAATCCATCATCGTACCGTGGATTCCACATCAAGTGCGGAATGACAAATTGAAAATGAATTGGAATAAAGTGTCATTCCTGCGAAAGCAGGAATCCAGCATCATACCGTGGATTCCGCATCAGGTGCGGAATGACAAATTGAAAATGAATTGGAATGAAATGTCATTCCTGCGAAAGCAGGAATCCAGCATCGCACCGTGGATTCCGCATCAAGTGCGGAATGACAAATTGAATACAAATACCATATGATCTACCAACGAAGCAGCGCCTTGTTCGCTGAAGCCAAAAAATACATCCCCGGAGGGGTCAATTCGCCGGTACGTGCGTTCAAGGCGGTGGGGGGCGACCCCATTTTTGTAAAGGAGGCCAAAGGAGCCTACCTCTACGATGTGGACGGCAACCAACTCATCGACTATATCGCTTCTTGGGGACCGCTGATTCTCGGTCATGCCTACGAACCCGTGATCAATGCCGTGGTGGAAAAGGCCAAAAAGGGCACTTCCTTTGGTATGCCGACCGAAATTGAGACCGAATTGGCGAAGTTGGCCGTTTCCATGGTGCCGAATATTGACAAAATACGCTTTGTAAACAGCGGTACCGAAGCCTGTATGAGTGCGGTGCGCCTCGCGCGCGGGTACACGGGCAAGGACAAGATCATCAAGTTTGCGGGCTGCTACCACGGCCATGCGGATGCGTTTTTGATCCAAGCGGGGAGTGGTGCGGTGACCTTTGGCAGTCCCAACAGTCCCGGGGTGACCCAAGGCACGGCCAAGGACACCCTCTTGGCCAATTATAACGATTTGGAGAGCGTAAAAACCTTGGTGGAAGCCAACAAAGGGGAAATCGCCGCCCTAATTTTGGAACCCGTGGCCGGAAATATGGGTTGTATCATCCCTACCGATGAATTTATCCACGGTTTGCGGAAACTTTGCACCCAAGAAGGCATTTTGCTGCTTTTTGACGAGGTGATGACCGGATTTCGATTGGGCAAGGGTGGTGCGCAGGAAGCCTTGGGCATTGATGCCGATATGGTGATGTTTGGCAAAGTGATTGGGGGCGGACTGCCCGTGGGCGCTTTTGCCGCCAAAGCCGAAATTATGGCGCATTTGGCCCCAGAGGGGCCCGTATACCAAGCGGGGACCTTAAGTGGCAACCCTTTGGCCATGAGTGCTGGACTGGCTATGCTGACCGAACTTAACAACCGACCTGAGGTATTTACCAGCTTGGCCGAAAAAACGGAATACCTGCATAAAGGCATTGCCCAAGTGTTGACCGAAAAAGGGGTGACCCACCAGATCAACCGCTTTGGCAGTATGATCTCGGTGCATTTTACAGAGGAACCTGTGGTGGATTTTGCCTCCTCGGCCAAAGGCAATAACGATACCTTTAAAAAATACTTCCACGGGATGTTGGAAAACGGGGTGTATTTACCACCCTCCGCTTTTGAAAGCTACTTTTTGAATGATGCCTTAAGCTATGCGGATTTGGACAGGACGATTGAGGCGGTGAAAACTATATTTCAATGGCGTAATTAGATGCCCGGGGAATTGTTATTGCCACCAGAAGGATTCTGGCGGGTGGGGGCGTAGTTTTTTATCTATAAGTCGACTCGGACAATAGAATTTTGGTCTTACTTAAGCTTTTTGATTGTAAAAATTGCTCTAATTCTCGAATATCTATTTTTGATTTTGGTCCTAAAACTATTTCGGGTATTAACTTAGAGTCAAATAATTTACTCAAATCATATTGATGATAGGTAATTATGTTATCATTTGAAACTCGGAATCTTAACTCAGACATTCTCTTTTCAGTTTCTGACTCCTCTTCATATCCACTTTCCGTAGGTGTATGAATTATTCTCCATTCCCTTTCCTCTGAAAAAGTAGGATTTTTAAAAGTTAGAGCTAAAGATGACAATGACATACCAAGAAAAGCACTTGATACTTTCCATAGTTCTTCTTGTCGGTCATCATATATTTTTTTGAAATCTATCGCTTCTTGTTCAACTTTTCTTTTCTGATTTCTCACGCTATATTCTATGGGCAGAAGACCAATTGTGTGGTTGGCATTTATATTTGGCCAAGGCGAATCTTTCTTAATTTTAAGAGCTTTGGTTGAAAATCCTATGCATACACCTTTTCCGTCAGCTGAATATGCCCTCCATTGGCTCAATGAATCTCGTTTTTCAGAGAGACAGAAAATGAAAGGGTTAAGCCTATTCCACTCGTAAGTATTAAAGGCATCTTCTAAATATTTTTTATATTTTCTTTCTTTGAATACTACCTTGATTAAATCAAAATACTGTTCAATCCAAGTCGATTCCTCCGCATCATTCATTTGGTTACTATTGGATAACCAAATTGACTTAGAGTTAAGAATGTTAAATAAACTCTTAACAGAACAATAGTGGTATAATTTAGAGGGTAATTTTCTCATTTATTTGAATTGGACACAACGGTCTCGGCTATGAGTAGTTGCGTGGGTTTGCACTTAACTTAGCAAGTACACACTAAACTGAAAATCTGGGAGTATTTTCAGAGGTAGGTGAGAACAAGTAATTACTTATAGCCATTGTTGGCATTAGTTTTATTTTAATTTCGAGTTTAAAGCCGCAATTTGTTTTTTAGCTTTCTCGATTTTTTCTAGTTTTTCTAATTCCTCAACTTTTTCATCTAAAATAATCTCAATACCTGATTTAACAGTATCATAATAGGCTAAACATTCATTTTCTTCTAGGTTATGAACACCTTTACTCATAATTCCATAAAGTTCTTTATTTTCCACAAGGAAACTTGGCAGGAAACTTTCCAATAATTTTATTCTTTCTGAAACTCTAGAATTAGCGTAGTCTTCTTCATTCCATCCTTCTCCCTTTTGCGCTTTTTGATGAGCCTCCTCAAGTAGTGTCTCAAAAACTCTTCTTAGATACACAAATGAACCTATTCCTACACCATTGGCGGCAAGTCCAATTGCACGAGTGAATTCTTTAAGTTTCTCTTTTGAGAGAACTGATTTATATTGTTTAATCTGTGATATATGAAAATCCGCAATAGATTTAAATTGTCCAATTTTTTGAAGAGTTCCAGCGTCTCCATTGAAGAAAGAATAAGCTCTAAACTCTTCTCCAGTCCTAACACATTTAATCGAATGTGTATAATAGTCCGTATAAGTCCCTAATTGCGTGAACTGCTTTCTTTTTGGAACAGTAGAAACTTGATAAGTGGTATTCTCTTTTAAACTTGGGTTGTAGGCATCAATTTTGAATGAACCGTTTATAAACTCTTCAATTTCACTGATTTTATCATCAGATTGCAATTCGACTTTTTGATATAGTGGAATTTCAAAGATGTACTTATAAATATCTATCATCAGTTTTTAAATATCACCAACGGTCTCGGCCATGAGTAGTGACTGAGCAATTAATCATAGCTAATGTTGGCATTAGTTATTTATTTGAATGTAATTAGAAATAACTGTATATTTTTTGGACATTTGCACCAATATTTGCTAAATCGTCCGAAATTTTGCTCAAATTCTGTACAACCTTTGTTATTCTTTGACCACCTGAGCCCGACCTTTCTGCATATAGTTGAATTCTATAAGTTCCAACAATTAATTCACTCAATTCTTTAGGTGTCATTGAGTTACTAAAATTCAAGGCGTCATTATAACCTTTGGTTCTTGATTTACAAAATGATTTTGGGTCAATTCCTTGTCCTTTAAAAAACGCTCTGCCTAACTCATTTCCTTGTTCATCCAATAAGATAGCAACTACTCTTCCTGTAAATCCAGTGCAACGACTAACTTTTTGTCTGCCACTTATTGAAATAATTCCCGTTTTACTCAATTTAATGTCACAGTTTTCAAACCGCCATGCATTGCCATTGATTTTGCCGCTATTAAAATTTTTAAACATAAGTGGATATCTTCGTTTAACCTCTCTCGCAATTGCCTCGTTTAGCAATTCTTCCGATGGCTCCTCTTTTTTCTCCATTCTATAGGCAAGTTCAACGTTACTACCCACCTTGAAATAGCCTTTATCTTCGGTTTCAAATTCCATCGATAAAAGATTATTTTCTCCTGCAATTTTCTCAAATTTAAATATGGAATCGTTGTCTATTTGCTTGTAAAAAGAATATGGAAAGTTTTGAGATGATATTCTTCGTACTCTAATATCAGTGTTGTCCCCAGGTGCTTTTCTTAATTGGTAGGATTCATTAGAATTTGCAGTTATCCAAGAACCATATGGTTTGAATAGATTTCTGCCACTATTGCAAGAAGAAAATAAAATGGCAAATACGAATAAAAAAATGTTTTTTGTTTTCATTTGGTTTGGTTTTAATGGTTAATAGCTTTGAAATTAATTCAGTTAACACTGAACAATAGGTGATTTGTAGAATACTAGTTTTGCTTTCATAATTAATACCAACTTATTCATATCATCATAGGTACATTATTATATGCCCATATTGGCATGCAATCGACACATTTCATCATCCTTTTAATCCAATAAGGGGTAAGGGTTAAGGTCTGTTGGGGAAGAATCCTAAAATACCAAATACCACCCTTTTTTTATTGCACAAAAACCTTAAAAAAACTGGGGGTTTTGTACAATTTACAATGACCAGTAAGCAATGAGCAATGGTCAATAATCAATGGGCAATGGCCAATAAACATTGAACAATTATCATTGGACAATGTGAGAGAATTCTAGCCTTTGATGATATAGCGTAAAAAGGTATCGACGGCTTCGGAGCGGCCCAAGGGTTCCAAAAAGCAGGTGTAGACGTTTACCAAAACGGCTAAATAGGTGGCTGGGTGTTTTAGTTTTTGGTATTTCCAGGCGGCCAAGAGGATCAGCGCAATGATCAGCGCCTGGGTCAAGTAGACCGGAGCCATAATGTCTATATTGGGCCAATCTTCTAGATGTATCAACACAAACACATTCTGTATGCCACGCCCCAATGCGGGCATCATAATGATAAAGACCGTACTGATCAACCACCAGGCATGATCTTCCAGACTTTTGCGTTTAATGATGCTCATAATCACGGCAAAGCCAAAGGCGGTAATCATTACAATCTCCACGGCAGCTACGCCCATAAAAAACCAGGGTCCAAAAGGTCCAAATTGTTCCCCGAGTTCTGCAGAAAGGTCGGCATTTACAATATCACGGTGCAGCATGCTCAACGCGGTAATGCATACCCCTCCGGCCAAGAACATACCAATAATTCCGTTGGTGCGGTGTTTGTCCAACTTGCCGTGGGTGGCATAGTACGGTTGCAAAATCAGGTAGAGGTACCAAAGGGTTCCGGTCCAATAATGGATGTGCACGGACCAGGCGTTGTCCGTAAAATCACCCCAATAATCCCTAAAAATTCCAAATTGCATCAACACCATGGGAAGAAGCATCCATAGGTGGAGGGTTTTGTATTTGCTCATAATCGGCTATCTGTTTTAGGGGGGAGCTTTTATAAAAGCGGGGGAAAGAAACTGACGACAAGATAGTTAAAAGAAATGGAATGGATAAAACCGGGCGCTCATTTTTGAGTGTAGTGTTTTGCATTCGTTTCCGACATAGTTTGTAAACAGCACAACTATGGATCAAGAAATAAAACACCCGATACCTCCCTTTACCTTGGAAACGGCCCAACAAAAAATACAACTGGCAGAAGATGCCTGGAACAGCCAAGACCCCGTAAAAGTGTCGCAGGCCTATACGGTGGACAGCGAATGGCGCAATCGTTCGCAATTCGTTAATGGTCGCGAGGCGATTCAGCAATTCTTGACCGAGAAATGGCAAAGTGAGCTAAACTATAAACTGAAAAAGGAATATTGGGCGCATGGCGACGACCGGATTGCTGTCCGATTTGAGTATGAATATCAAAATAAACAGGGCGAGTGGTTTCGCGCTTATGGCAACGAAAATTGGGAATTTGACAAAAATGGTTTGATGAAAAAGCGCTATGCCAGCATCAATGATGTGCCCATTTTGGAAAGTGAACGGAAGTTGAAATAAAAAAAAAGACGGGGCCAAAGCCCCGTCTTTCAACTAACTAGCTAAAAAATCGAAACTAAATCGGTTTGATCCATAAGAGGTGTTGCCACTTCCTTTTTTCTTTCAACACCAACAATATGTTGATGAGAAACAGACCTCCGGTCTGGAGCAGTTCGCCCAGCTCGTCCCGTTCCAAAAACAAGTGGAACAGGAAAATGTGCAAGGTGATGGGCAACAAGAACACCGCGCCTACAAAACTGCTGCCCTGCAAAATGAGCAACAGGCCAAACAATAGCTCGCAAATGCCCAATACCTGCCAAAAATAGCCGGTCTGCTTCGCCCCACTGATGTACAAAATTTTCTGTAGGGTGCTTTCCTTTTCGGGCGAAGTGAACTTTTCAGCCTTTTCCACCACTTCTACGGGTGATGGAATGGGTTTTTGGAACTTTTGAATGCCGCCATAGATCATAAAGCCACCCAAAACCAAACGGAACACGATAAAGAGTATGCTGATCGCTTTCATCTTAGTTGGCGGCTAAACTGGTTTCTCCAGCATTGGGGTTGTACACATAGTTGAACGTATACACCCGGGACTCATCCATAAATGGGTCGGGTACTGCTGGTGCATCCCGGTAATAGCTTAAAATCTCCACCTTGGCGTATTTGCCATCATGGGTGCGGAACACCAACACCCGCCCAGGGACTGGGCTTAGGGTAAACGTAGCGGGATTGTAGTTGTACCAACCTTCGCCGCTTCCGGTCGGGATGGCAAAAGCCCCATCGGCATCCACGTCAAAAGTGAGTCCAGCAGCTGAGGTTACCTCGGTGAACAATCCCGTTTCGATGGTCGCGCCCCCGTTTCCGTTTCGTTCGGGTTCATCGTTGGTTCCCGTTACGGTGCCACCGTTCACGGCTATGGTGGTCCCGCGAAAGGCGATGTCCCATTCGGTATCGCTATCGGTTACGGCTCCCGTTTCAAAACTGAACTTGGTAAAGGGTCCGCCTGCGGGTTCCCCTTGGCTTCCTGTTTGTGGGGCTTCCAGATTTTCAATGTTACCACTCACGACATTGGCCAAAACCGTGAATGAAGTGGTGGCATCCTTCGTAAATCCATTGGCGGATATGGTCACTGCTCCCGAGGTAGCGCCTGTGGGCACCGTTACCACTAGTTGGGTCCTGGTCGCTGAGTTTATGGTCGCCGGTACGCCACCGAATGTCAAGTTGATGGCAGAAACATCAGGAAAATTGGTTCCGGTGATGGTTATTTCGCTGCCCACGGTTCCTGAGTCCGGCGTGATGGCGGTCACGGTAAATTCCGCAACGGTATCCCCGTCGTCATCGCTACAGGCCATAAAGGCGAACAGTAAAGTACATAGGCTGAATAGTTTCAAGGTAGTTTTCATGTAATGGTGATTTTAAAATTGAATATTGAGTCTTGCAAAAAGTTGTATTCCGGGATTGATCAATTGTTCGTTGTCCTGGGTGGCCAATGGATTTGATCCTTGGAAATCCAACAAGTTATTGGCCCCCAATTGCAATTGATAATGTTCGTAAAATGTCTTTCCGAAGGAAAGGTTTACCAAGGCGTAGCCATCCACAAAGGAATTGTCCAATTCGTCCAGCACATCGTTCCCATTACGGTCGGCAAGTCCAAACCGACTGCGGTACACGACGCGCAGGTTCGCATTGGCACCCCATTCCGGCACTTCGTAAAATGCCTTGAAGTTTAAAGTATGCCGGGAACGGTTTTCCAAACCGAAGTAATCGCTGCGCTCCAGACGGATGGTTTCCAAGGTTTCGGGATCGCGCCCAAAGACCTCTCCATTCTCCACGGCATCCTCCTTATCCTTATCGAACGCATAGAGCAATTGATAGCCTGCGGAAAGATTTAGATTTTCAAACGCCTTATATTGTAGGTCCACTTCCAGCCCTTGGGTGTACACACTTTCCCGGTTGATGTAACCAAAAACGTTTTGTCCATTGGTCTTGGCAGCCAAAATGCGAGTGTCAATCAGATTTTCGAAGTCGTTGCGGAAGAAATTCAGGTCACTGCGCAATTTTCCTTTTTTGAAGCCCACACCCAAATTGATGCCTACCGAACTCTCGGCATCCAAGGGCTCACCAAGGTCATTGGGGTTCACGGCCAAGTTGGCCACTTCATCGTTGGCCTGCAATCTTCGGATGCCCTCGGCTTCCACTTCTTTGCCAAACACGGAATAGCCACCTCCCGACGCATTGGTGAAATCCAAATAGAGCTGTCTAAAATCTGGGGCCTTAAAACCACTGCCCACCGAACCTTTTATGGCCCAATGTGGATTCAAATCGTAACGGGCAGATAGTTTCGGGCTCAATTGTGAATTATATTCGCTGTGGTTGTCAAAACGGGCCCCGGCGATGATGTTGAGTTTGTCCAAAAGCCTAAAATCATATTGGGCAAACACATATTGGGAGTTGAAGGTAATCTCATCCGCAAACAGGGAACGATTCAGCGTTTCCAAATTATAGCCGCCTCCAAGGGTCAAGGTATTTTTGGGACGGAAGGCATGGTTAAAACGTACTTCGGGGCGAAAGAGTTTTTGGTCAAAATCGTTGTCGAGCAGGATTTCATCATTAATGGGATCTACGGTTTGCTCGTTGGTGATGTAATTGGTATAGTAGAATTCGTATTCAAAACGGGACTTGTCGGTAAGCTTATGGTCCAATCGCAAATGTAGATTGCCGTCCCGCTCCTCACTGGTGCCCGAAGGGATGTCAAAATCCTGTAAAAAATAGCGTCCCGAGGCAAATGCCTTTAGGTTTTCGGAGACATTAAAATATAGCCTTCCATTCAAGGTGTAATTGAAAAAGGGATTCACGGTCTGCCCCTCTTGATTTGGGGTAAGGTCGAAGCCATCGGTACTCAAACGGTCCACAAAAACAGAATAGCCCAGTTTCCCTTTTCTTTGGTTAAGGCTGATGGTACTGTTCTGATTGTTGAAAGAGGCTGCCCGATGAGAGATTTGTCCTGTGATTTTATCGGAATTCGGTCGCTCGGTGATGATATTGATGACCCCGCCCAGTGCTTCTGAACCAAAAAGACTGGAGGATGGCCCTTTGACCACTTCAATTTGTTTGATGTTGCCGATGGCAAAACGGCTCAAATCCAAATTTCCCGAGCTTCTGCCCACCACGGGTACCCCATCAATCAACACCATAACATAATCGGAAGCGATGCCTTGAATCTGAACCCCTTCGCCACCACCAATGGTCACATCCGGAGTCATTACAATTCCAGTCTGTTCGTTCAGGATCTCATTCAACCGTGTTACTCCGGAACGGGAAATCTGTTCTTTGGGAATCAAGGTCACGGGAAGGGGTAGGGAGGAGAGTTGGCGTACCGTGCGCGTGGCCGTGACCACCACTTCATCCAAATTTTCGGTTAGAATGGAGTCGTTGGCTGCTTTTTCTTGGCCTAAGGTGGCAAGGGCATTAAAAACGAAAAAAATAATCAGAAAATTATTTTTATTTAGACTCATTCTTATTTAGATTTGCGACAAATATATATTTATTTTTAATCAATCTAAATAAAAACAATATTATTTATTTCAATTTTTTAAACACATCTGATTCACTACCATTATGAAGAAAACAAGTCTGATTTTAGCCATCGCCCTGGGAACATTTTATGTTTCGGAGGCCCAAAACAATAAGGAACTGGATAGGAAGGCCATCAACGATATGTGCGGCTGCTACGAGATTACCTTTAAGTACACCGAAACCTTCGCTCCGGATGCCGAGTATGAAAAAAAACCCGACTACACCGCTTCTGCCTTGGAGTTGGCATTGCCCATTGTAAACGAAGATGACAAAGTATCCATCCAACATTTATTGGTCATTAACGACAGTTCAGTGATCAAACATTGGCGCCAAGATTGGATCTATGAGAATGCCAAGGTGTTCCATTATGATCAGGACAACACCTGGACCTTTAGCTCCTTGCCTGCGGATAAGGTGCAAGGGCAATGGACCCAAAAAGTGTATCAGGTGGATGATAGCCCTCGATACTCCGGTTCTTCATCGTGGGTGCATGTGGATGGCAAACATTATTGGGAAAACAAAAGTGATTCCCCATTGCCCCGTAGGGAGTATTCCAAACGAAGTGATTATAATGTAATGAAGCGTGGCAATCATCACGAAATCACCTCCTACGGATGGGTGCATGAGCAGGACAATGACAAAATTGTAAGAAATGAAACGGGAGAGGATGTTTTATTGGCCCAGGAAAAAGGAATGAACATCTACAAAAAAGTGGATGCGCAAAAATGTCAAATTGCATTGGACTGGTGGCAAGGACACAAGGATTTCTGGGCTGAGGTCCGCACGGCATGGAATCAAGTGTATGATCGCGAAGGCGATTTGACCTTGTTGAAAAAAGTGGATGACAAGCCACTCTATACATACCTACATGCTTTGGAGGGAGAGGGAGCCAAAAGTGAGGAGGTGCTCAAAGTCCTTAACCGCTTTGTGGCAGATAAAGCTGAATCCAGTCAGGTTATGGTCAAATAAAAGGATAAGCTATTAGGAAGGGCCGTGATTTTTCACGGCCTTTTTTGTTTTGTAATATGATCTGATCTGGAACTTTTTTCAAATTTGATTAACTTCAAGGCATGACCCGAGACGTTATCAACATCAATGATTTTATTATACTGGTTGAGGAAGCCAATGCGGACAAAGTGATCACCGATTCTTGCTGGTTTGATGAACCCGTAATTGCCGTAGCTTTTTATGGATCAGGAAATGTGGAACTGGCGATGAAATATGCTGATAAGGAGCAAAAGTATCGCAATACCAAAGGCTTGGCCCTGTCTTTTTTTGCAGATGAAACGGTTGAAGCCGAGCATACCGTTTCTCCCAACAAACCTTTGGAATGTATCGTAATCGCCACCTCACCCCGAAATTTGGAGAAATTGCCGAATGCCGAGGGAGAGCTTTTTTCTGAACTTTTGGAGCAACTGGTGAATCCATCCGATAACTATGTGGAGGGGCCGCGGTTTTTTATGACCCCAGAGATGCAATCGATTGTGAACCAAATCTTCAATAACCAATATGAAGGCAAAACGAAAATGATGTTTTTCCGCAGTCAGATTACCGCCTTGCTGTCCCACTTTTTTGGTCAGTTGGCCATGATGAGTACGGATACCATGAAAACTTCCGAACGGGAAAAGTTGGAAACCGCCAAGGAGATTTTGTCCAATAATCTGGACAATCCGCCTTCCTTGTCGGAGCTTTCCCTTCAAATTGGCCTCAACAGTTTCAAATTGAAAAAGAACTTTAAACAGGCGTTCGGTGTACCTGTTTTCAAATACTTGCAGAACGAGCGATTAAAAAAGGCCCATGAACTGTTGCGGAATGAAGAGGCCTCGGTCCAGGAGGCTGCTTGGCATGTGGGCTACGACAGTTTAAGTTCTTTCTCGAACGCCTTTTCCAAAAAGTTTGGCTTCCGGCCCAGCGAGATACGCCGCTAATTTTCAATCCGCATGGGGGACCACGGAATAAATGGCGACTTTTTCCTTTTTCCCCTTTAGGGGAACGTTTCCTTTAGGTTCAAAGATGAAGCCGTCTTCCTGAAGTTGGATTTTCATTTCCTTTGATATCAGCAGTTCGCTGCCCAAAGGGTTGCATTGGTCTTGAATTCGAGCCGTTGTGTTCAGGGCATCACCATGGTAGGCAATTTCTTTTTTATAGCGGCCCACCTCAGTGGCTGTTACAGTGCCGTAGTGCATTCCTGCCTTGAAGAATGGCACACAACCGTATTCTTTCTGATAATAGGCCTCCTTTTTTTTCAATTGTTGTTTGAAATTGTAGAATGTCTTGAGGCATTTCTGATTTTGTGTCCCCTTTTTGAACTCCCAAGTGAGCACGGCCTCATCGCCAACGTATTGATAGATCTCGGTCTTATCTTGAAGGGCTAGGCCCAAATCATTGAAACAATCCTGGACCAGCTTGCTATACCTGATATGGCCCAGACGTTCTGCCAGTTCCGTGGAGGATTGCAGATCTAGAAACATAAAGATGCGTCGCTCTTCCCGTGGGGTATAAAATCGTCCCCGTATCAATTTGCGAAGGTTTCCCTCGCCCAACATCAGGTTTACCTGGTGCAATACAGTTAGCATCAGGTCCATGGAAATCACATAAAAATAGATGGCCCCACTGCCCGTATCAAAGGCAAAGGTCAAAAAATCAATGGAGGTGCCAAAGTACAATTGGTACACCCAATAAGCCAGAAAGGTCAAGAAAACGATAAATAGAATGGAATACAAAAAGCGCAGCAACAATAGCCGTTGAATGGAGATGTGCCCATAAATACGCTCTTCTACGAAAATCTGAGCAAAACCAGATACCAAGCCCATTATCGGACCTAAGGTAACGGAGATCATCATACTGGACTCAAAATCGAACTGTAAGCTTCCCAACTCCTTGGTGCCTACCCCTCTCACAATACTGAGAAACACGAAGGCCAAGGTCCACCCGACACAATAGAAACGTACGATCCGCCATCTGCGGCCATGAAAGAATGAGATTGCCATCGATTTCAAAGGTATCCTTTTCGAACAAATCTTCCTCCATTTCAAACAAATCTTCCCGATGGAGTCAACCTAGTTTTGTCCTGTAATCATTCAGTAACGAAAATATCAGATAGCATGAAAATCGTAAGAGCAATAGGTATAGGAACGGTCATCTGGGCATTAGGGGTAAGTTTTTATTCCCTGTCTTTTCTGATAAGCATTTTGGAGGATGCCCAGCAGCAAGCCAATTTGGCACTGTTTGTCATCGTGATGCCCTTAGTGTGGTTTGGGTCCAAGTTTTATTATAAGAAAGATAATCGCACTCATGGGTACTGGATTGGACAGACCTTCTTTCTGGTTGCTGCCACTTTGGATGCTTTGATCACCGTGCCCTTTCTGGTAATACCCAACGGTGGAAACCACTACGATTTTTTTACGGACATGGGTTTCTGGTTGATAGGGTTGGAATTCATTGCCACCACAACATTGTATTGGTATGCAAGGGTTTATACCAAATCACGCAAGTCAGTTTAATCACATAAAAAGCATTCATTATGGAATTCACAACAAGCAACATTTCACTTTTGATCACAACACTTTTGTTTGGTTTGGTAGCCGGACTATGTTTCACCTGGGGAAACACCGTAACGCCTGGCATTGGACAATTGGACGAGATGGGTTACCTGCAGGCCTTTCAAAAAATGAACCGTAGCATAGAAAATCCTTTATTCTTCTTGGTCTTTATGGGGTCTTCTTTAATAGGAATTGCCATGGTCTTCATGAATCGAGGTATAACCCCAACCCACTTCTGGTTGGTGACCGCTGCGGTAGCAATCTACTTTGTAGGCGTAGTGCTCATCACGGTTTTTGGCAATGTTCCCTTGAACCAAGTACTGGATAAAACGGATTTGATCAATAGTTCGGCTCAGCAATTGGCTTCGCTCAGGGAAAAGTTTGAACAACCGTGGAATCAGTTTCATAGGATTCGAGTGGTATCGGCAACCATCTCATTTACGCTATTGCTCATTGCGGGAATTGGAAAATAAGCAACACATAAATAATAACATCAAAAATTTAAAATCATGAGAAAAAATGTATTAGTAATCGGCGGAACAGGAAAGACCGGTAAAAGAGTGGTCGAAATTTTAAACCAAAAGGGTCATAATGTCCGCATTGGTTCAAGAAGTCAGAACCCGGCATTTGATTGGGACAATCAAGAAACCTGGTCCAAAGCACTGGAGGGAATGGATGCGGTCTACATCACGTTTCAACCCGATTTGGCGGTACCCGGGGCCTTGGAGGCCATAGAAGGGTTAACCAAGGAGGCAATACGACAAAAAGTAAAGAAACTGGTTTTGCTTTCGGGGAAAGGTGAGCGAGAGGCGGAGCTCTCTGAGCAGGTGGTCATCAACTCTGGTTTGGATTACACCATTGTCAGGGCCAGTTGGTTCAACCAGAATTTTAGCGAAAGTTTCTTTTTGGAGCCCATTCAACATGGATTTGTAGCACTTCCTAAGGCCAATGCCCAAGTTCCTTATGTGGATGCCCGGGATATTGCTGCGGTAGCCGCCGAAGCTCTGTTGAATGATGAACACAATGGTAACATATATGAATTGACCGGTCCTCGTTTTTTGACCTTTGCAGAAATTGTAAAGGAAATTGAACAGGCCACGGGCAGGGAGATTGCCTTCACCCCCATTGCATTGCCAGCATACACAAAAATGCTCAGAGAGCAGGGTGTCCCTGAGGATTACGTTTGGTTGATCGATTATTTGTTCACTGAGGTTTTGGACAATCCCAAAAATCAGGTTATCACTGGAGATGTTGAAAAGGTGTTGGGCAGAAAACCTATCGACTTTTCAGATTACGTGAAGGAAACCGCTACTACCGGGGTTTGGAATCAGCCGGTTACTTCCTAGAGTTTATCATCAATCAAAAAACAGAGAAAGCGGATCTTTAGGATCCGCTTTTATTTTGGCCCATGGGTTTAAGAAAACCTTGAGATGCAAACTCCCCAATCTTTTTTCCCAATATAAATCCCTCCTCAGAATCATATCTAAAATGAATTCCCAAATAAACCCTGGACATGGACGCTTCCATGCCTGCCTCGGAGAAACTGTTGAAAGAACGTGTGGGAGGGTCCATTTTTATTTTTTCTGAAAATAGTCCGGCTTTGTCGACTTCTGGTGTTGTCATGGTAAAGGAATATGAGTCACCCTTGCCCAAGGTGTTTGACAAAATGGTCATTGCCGCTGTGCTCGCAGTTCCATGGGCAGAGGGGTAGGATGGGAAAGGATAAGTGTGTTGATGCAGATTGTTCCATAGTGTATCTGCCTCCGTATCGGGATTTCCGTCATTTTCTGCCCATCGGATGGCGGTATATGGTCTCCAGTGGTTGTAATGGAATTTATTGTTGAAAACACTGATATAGGCATCGTAAACCGTTATATTGAGCAATGCAAATAATCGTGCCACTTCCCATAGATTCAATTGCTCCTTTTCCACTAGTTGCCTTGCCAGTCGATTATGTGAGTTTTCTACAAAATCTTTCCACCACATGGCCAAATGTGTCTGGTCGGCGGTCCTGGTCATGCTTTCCGTGCTTCCCAGTTCCTTGACCTCATTGAATGCCTTGGTATAGGCCTCACTCATTATGTCTGGGGGAGGGGGCGATCTAAAGTGATCCTGTGTTGGCAGCATGAATGTTTTTGCCTTGGCCCATCCAGAGCCAAAAATGAACCCTTCAGGTGTCCCACTGTGTTCATTGAACTCCGCGTAGACCCCAGGGGCCATAGGATGCCATGCATATTCCGCTTCATCGCCCCACCCATCATCGGAGCGCATGGTAAGTAGCATATTTGCAGCCATCTCGCCAAGTTCCCGAGCTTCTGTTTTTTCTTTTTCCGAAATGTTTGCTATCCAGATATTCAGTTCTTCTCCCAGTTCTTTCTCTTTATCCGGATATTGGTCCACCGCAACGGTATATGCGGCATAGGCTACCGATGCTATGGGATTGGCAGTCGATTTTTGATTATTGTGGGCATATTGAGCGTATTTGGGAGTAATGGTGTTCAAAACATCGTGCATGGCCAAGTGGGCCATTGAGGCAGTCCTTAAGCCTTTTAAGGTGGAAAGACCATCTTCCGCAACTGCGATATCCATAATTTTTTGGTTCCAAGCACTTATAATTTCAGCATGGTATTCGTTTATATCTATCTTCTTTTCTGAACAATTACAGAGCAGCAAAAAAGTAATTAATAAATAAACTGCTGAAGGTTGAATTGGATTTTTCATGACAAATTGGATTAACGACCATTGGTCCATTTGTAATTTTCCAAACCTTTTAGTTTGGGAATTTTTTTGGGGAACGATTGTTTTTTGAAAAAATAGGAGGGAATTAGCACTAAGCTAATCCAAATTTCTAAGAATCAGGCAAGTATCATGTTAATTTTGAATAGATTCCATTAAATATTGATAGGCCATCCCGGAGAGTATTGCCAAGCCAAAGCTCAACAAAGTGCCGATGAGCACATATTCGGTGAGCTTACGGTTTTTTCCCTTATTGAGGTCCCCAAATCGAAAAACGGACTTTGCGGTGATCAATAATCCAATGGCCGACCATTGCTGCAACAGGATGAATCCGAAGACAAAAAGTCGCTCCAACATACCAATGTATTTGCCGGCATTTTTGAGCGAACCGCCCTCGGCGGATTCATCTTCTTTGGCAATTTCATCAATATAGGGAGCGAGAAACATCCGCATGATGATACCACATACAAAGGTGACAAACACCAAAAAAGTGATCAACAGCAAGTTTTTTTCTCCAAAGAGTACATTGAAATCAATTTCAAAGGGTGTGACCCAGTACAAGACGGCTGCCAATACCAGCAAATGAAGTATTTGGTCCAAGACGAATAACCATCTGTAGTTTTTCTCGTTGGTAAAGGCCAATTTACCCAGATCAATCAAATAATGGGTGACGATTATTATAGCGACAGGCCCCAGGTATTTAAATTGAAGCAGTAACAGAAGGAGGAGCAAGTGAACTCCGATATGCCAATATAAATACTTGGATTTCCATTTTTTTTCCAATTTATGCTCCACCCAATGGCGTGGTTGTAGCGCAAAATCCCCGATAAAATGGGCAAGGATAAGTTTTAGGGCGAGAAGTGTCATAGATTTTGGAGTTGGGTTTGGTAAAATTGCATCATTTTTTTGATTTCATCAAAACCGGCCTTGCTCAACTCCTCACTGATGTTGCCTTGGGATTTGTTCAGGATGGATGCCAGTTCCCGTTGGTTCATGGAAGGATTTTCTATGGTATTCACCACGGTTTTGGCGATGGCAGGGGTCCAGTGGTCCATGGTCAATAGGGCCAGTTCCAAGAGCAGGTTGATGTGGTCGTCAAATTTTTTGTTTGGCGACTTTATGGCCAGATTCTGCTTCTTCAGCCCTTCAAAACATTTTCCAGAGTTTACAAAGGCCTCTCCATTGGATTCCGTTATTTTTTTGGCGGCATATGTTTTTTGGCCGAGCCCAATAGCCATGCGGACATCGATATTTCGCAATTGTTTGATGCATGCTTTAATGTAAATACCGGCTTCAAGGGCTTTTTCGGGAGTGGTTTCCAGTTGAAAACTATCACCCCGATACACTTCCCATTGAAAAGGTTCCCGGCCGTAATGGCTCAATGCCCCTTTCAGCAAGGGCAGCCATTTGGAAGCGTTGTGCGCTGTTGAATTTTTGATATCCCCGGTGATTATGGCAACCATGGTCGTTATGGACTGTTTTGAAAATCTGCTGAAACAAAGATAATTAAAAATATCTGTTTATTTACAGATAATATTAAAAATCTGCTTTTTTACAGATAATTTTGATGTGAATCAAAAAAAAGAAGCCACACCCATGGCTGGTGTGACTTCTAAATCAACAAAAAACACGCTATCCTCTTCTTTCGCTCTCCTGCATTTTCTTTTTACCGTGTACGGATTTATGTAGCCTCATTTTTTTCCAGGTATTATACTGATCTTCAGTAAGCACCTGTTTCATCCTTTGTTGATGTACAATCTGACGGTCCAAACGGGCATTTTCCATTTCAAACCGCTGTTCGGGTGTGGGGTTTTTCCACGCACCGCTTTCTTTTTTTGCCTTCATCTCTTCCCAATGCGCCTTACGATGTTCGGCTTCTTCCAAATTTAACTCCATGACCTGATCTTGTTGGGTCTGGGTAAGGTCCAGGGCCAAGATCAATCTTTTGGTCTGCAAGGTTGCCATCTGTTCCGGGGTCATGTCCCTTGAAGGTCCTTTTCCCATACGGTGCCCTTCATTCCTTTGACCCAGGGCTCCCAAAGTGGTCAAAAGAACCAGCAATACTGCCAATCGTTTCATATGTTTTGATTTTTAATGATTCGATTATTGGACACGGGCCACGACGGATGGTTTAACCTCCATCCGATTATTTATAAGGGTTTTAACAAAGGCAGTGAAAAGGAACTATTTGCGTTCCAAGACCAAATCGGTAGCCTCCTCTTCCAAAGGGATTTCCATATCCTTGAATTCCGCCTCCACATAGGTTTTGGACTGCATTTGATTTTGGAATTCGTCGTGCTTTTCAATAATATAGTATGCGAAGCTGGCAGTCAAAAAACACGAAAAGTAGATAAGGCTTTTGATTTTATAGGTCATGATATTGAGATTTGGTATTACTAAATTAGGCAAACCGTTTTTCAATACACACGATATGTTGCGTAAGGACACTTTTTAGATGTGTGTCAGATAAAAGGCGTGGTATAATCGACCAAAAGCATGGTTTGGCGCCAAAATGAATCGAGTGGGGGCGGAATGCTATGGCATATGGGTTGGGCCAAAAGTGGTTTTTAAGAATTTTTAGGCCCTTTTTTTGATCTTAGATCGGGATTTGGGACCATGAAGAAAGCCCAAAAGGAACAAAATCAACTGTTAAATAATTATTAAGGCACCTTTTTTTCCACAGGGGAATCAACCTTTGGGAGTCCTGCGTTTTACTGACACTTCCAACGAAAACCCCATCTATTGCTGGTCTCAGGGACGATATACTTTTCCTAAAAAAAACCAAAAAGGTGTAACAATTGTGTTTTTCCACCGTCTTATAAGCATATATCATCAATCAAAAATTCAATCAAAAAATGAACAAGTTATTACTGATTTACGGATGTGTACTATTAAGTAGTCCCGCCGTAGCCAATGACCAACAAAATGCGGCGGCACCCATTTTACAAGACGATATGGAATCCGCTGTCAGGTTTGAGAACAGCAGCACAACATTGTACATCAATGCTGAGGCTGGAGAGCAAAATTCAAATCTTTGCCATGAGGTAAAAGAAGGAGAATATGAGCTGAGTTTGGATGAAATAGTGTTTATAGAGGAAGATTCGGAAATAAACCTTGGTTTTGACACTTCCGATTACTTGCCCGAGGGCTTTAATCCCTATACCACCTATTTTGATTTGAATTCCATCATATACCTTGAAAATGAAGTTGAACTGGACCTTGGGTTCAATAGTGGGGATTACCTTCCGGAAAACTTTGATGCCCATACGCAGATTGTGGAAGTAAGTGCCATCAACTTTATGGAGGAAGAGGATTTGGAACTGGGTTTCAATACCAAGGACTATCTTCCAGAAGGGTTTTCACCCTATGAGGTATACGTGGACCTAAGTGCCATTCCTTATATAGAGGAAGATGTGGAATTGGAGATGGGTCTTGATAGCAGCTATTACCTGCCAAAAGGTTTTGATCCGTATACCAGCGTATTGGATGTAGCTTCCTTCAACTATATGGAGGATGAAGAAATAGATTTGGGTTTTGATGCCAGTGCGTATCTCCCAGAAAATTTTGACCCCTATATGGAGTCAAACTAAGTAGGATGCATTAGTTTTCATTTTACAAATTTTTTGAGTTAGTTAGTCGAAAAGGCCCTCCAAAGGAGGGTCTTTTTAGTTTCACACATTTTCTGGTCTTTGCAATAGCTTCGTTAACAAAAAAATAACACTAAAATCGACCAAGTGTACTTGGTAAAAAAGGAATTTGAAAATTGATAATCCAGTAAAATTTGTCATCTGGGATCATTGCCTTTTCAATGTTTTGCACAAAGGATTACAAACTTGATTTTTGAGTAATTTCCTACAGAACGTTAACAAAAATCTAATTGTAATAATCTTAGCATTTTCTGGTTGTACATTTGTATAAACAATTAAAAAACGACCGTTATGACCTACAGAAATTATGCACTAACAGCAGTTTTCACCGCCCTTGTCGGAGTTACTGCCCATGCAAACGATATTAGCAAAACAGCACAGGATCTGGATGTACAGAGCATCGAGTTTATTGAGGAGGACCACAGCTTGGAACTGGGATTTGATACCTCCAAATATCTACCGGAAAACTTTGATCCATATCAAGGACAGTTTTCACTATCGGCAATAAACTTTATGGATCTTTGCGATGAGATAGAGCTGGGGTTTGAAACCAAGGAATTCCTTCCGAAGGATTTTAATCCCTACGCAGAATAAGTTGAGTTAAGTTAGTTTCTTACTTTTTTTTGAGTTAGTTAGTTTATCAATGGCCCTTCCAACCGGAAGGGCCATTTATTTTTAGAACAACAGCGGTATAATAAATTGGAATGCCAAAATAAGCAGCCCCACGGCAATGAGGTTTAAAATGATACCGACTTTGGCCATTTGCGCTATTTTGATATAGCCGCTGGCAAAGACAATGGCATTGGGTGGCGTGGCCATGGGCAACATAAACGCACAGCTACTTGCAATGGTAACGGGAATGAGCAAATAAAGAATTGGAATCCCCAATCCAAGGGCAATACCCGCCACCACGGGGGCAAGAACAGCAATCAAGGCCACGTTGCTCATCAGTTCCGTCATAAAAAGCATTAAGCCAATGAGCAGTGTCGCGGTAACTAGGATACTTATTTCACTCTGGGCGATGGCATTGGCCACCATGTCCACTATGCCACTGGAACTCATACCTTGTGCCAGTGCCAATCCCCCACCAAACAGTATCAGTATCCCCCAGGCCAGTCTGGAAGTATCTCTCCATTCTACAATGAAATCTCCTTTTTTGATGTTGTAGGGTATCGAGAACAGGGCAATGGCCGCAAACATACTTATCATCGTATCGGTTAGCCCCAAAGCCGGGAAAAGCGCATTGATCAGTGTCCTGAAAATCCAAAGGAATACAGTGATTACGAAAATGGTAAGTACCATCTTTTCCTTACCCGAGGTAGGCCCAAGTTTTTCCAATTCGGCATGGATGACTTCTTTTGAGGCATTGAAGGTCAGTCCCCGATTTGGATACATCCATTTTACCAATACAACGTAGCACATGCCGATCATGACTATGGAAAATGGCAGACCTATGGTCATCCATCTCAAAAATGAGATTTCTGTATTGTACTCGTTTTCCAGAAGGCCTATCAAAACGGAGTTCGGGGGGGTTCCTATCACTGTGGCAATGCCTCCTGCATTGGCAGAAAAAGCAATGCCCAGCATGACACTGAGCGCAAAGTTTTGGTCATTCTTGGTAAAACCATCCTCATCATCGATAAGCAGATTGATTACCGAAAGGGCAATGGGGAGCATCACCACAGTACTTGCCGTATTGCTGATCCACATGCTCAAGGATGCTGTGGCAATCATAAACCCAAGTACGACCTTGTTCGGAGTGGTGCCTGTCAACCGTATTATGTTCAAAGCAATCCTTCGGTGCAGGTTTACTTTTTCCAAGGCGAGGGCCATGACAAACCCACCAAAAAACAAGAAGATAATCGGGCTTCCATAGTTCGCGCCAACTTCGGCAATGGGCAAAATTTTCAGTAGTGGCAGCAACAAAAGGGGCAGTAAGGCCGTCACGGAGATGGATACCGCCTCTGTGATCCACCAGATGAGCATCCAAACGGCGACCGAAATAACGGCATCTCCTTTTTCCGAAACGAGTTCTATCGGCAGGTTGACCAGAATCAGAAAAGCGATGGGGCCTAGAACAAGGCCCAATTGTTTGCTTACGTCCATATCGAATTCTAAGCTAAGGGTTTTGCCGATCATTTAAAAATCAACAAACGCATGAAATACCCTCCTTTTTGTTTTTTTAATTGTTTGGGATGCTTTTTATGGCCAAAAACCCTTTATTCTTCGTGCATCAAGTTTCCATTTCACCGAGGAGTGATATCAGCCGTTCTACACCATGAAAAATGTTTGGACAATATTCCTGGATAAAAGACTCGTCCAACACATGATTTTTTATGAGGCCTTGAGCAGCAATGCTTCCATCAAAATCAACATAGGCCAAACGAAAGTTCAGTACATGGCCTTCAAAGTAAAAATCTGTCCCTGGCAATAAGGCAATCCCCCTTTTTTCCAAGAGATAGTTTGCAATTTCCTCACTTGTAAATAGCTGTTTTTTTGCAAAACCGGCTCGGTACTTTTCAAAATCGATCATAAAGTAAAAACCTCCTTGGGGCTGTGTACATTTGACACCAATGGCCATTAACTTATCAAATACATACTTGCCGATAGCCTTTAGTATTTTGGTGTTGTTGCTTATGCCCATTAGAACCTCCTTGTCTAATGAGAAGGCTTCACAAGCTGCATGTTGAATAGGTGATGCCACTGCACTAAAGGTTTCACTGAACAGGGAGCTGAAGTTTTGATGTGTAAATTCGAGTTCCGCTGGTAAGGCCATAAACCCCAGCCTGTATCCCCCAGCGGAAAAAATCTTGCTAAGGCCTCCAAATAATATGGTCTTTTTGGGGTAATATTCACCAATGCTGGCAGACCTGCCATTTTGAAAATTCAACAGGGAATAGATTTCATCGGATAGCACAATTATATTGTGTTCTTCACATACTTCTGACAGCGATTTTAGCTCTTCGGGAGAATACACGGCACCGGTGGGATTATTTGGCGAATTTAGAATCAAGGTTTTTTGCCCCGTGGGGTTGACCCTACAATAGTTTGATAGGCTTAATGCCGTGATTTTGTAATTGTTTTCAAAGTATGTTTTCAAAATTGCAAACTCTCCCCCCTTTGATTTTATTTGCGGAAGATAGCTTACCCAACTTCCCTGTGGAATCAAAAAGATTCCCTCAAGCATCAAAATGGTTTGATATAACAACTCTTTACTCCCAGGGCCAATGTAAATGTAGTTGGGGTCGGCGGTAACGCCATGATACTTCTTTAGGTAGCAGGAAATGTTTTGTCTGAGCTGTGGCAATCCTGTGGATGGAAGGTAATTGTTGTTATCCGCATGCGCCATTAGTGCATCCACAATTTTTGGGTGGACGCCAAAGGGTGACTGTCCGAAACCAAAATGATATATGGTATGGCCTTGATCGCGCAATTGCTTAACCTTTTGGTTGATTGCCAATGTAGCGGAGGGCTTAAGATTCGATATTTGGCTGTTTATCTTTATCATGATGTCATTTCAAATTAAAAAAGAAGCTCCAAAAGAGGAGCTTCCTTATTTACATAAATTGAAAACTGATATGTTGTTAGTTGATCTTGAAGGTCAATCGGCCAAAAAGATACCTACCATTGGTTCCAAATTGGACAGATCTTCTGGAATAGATGAACCTACCATCCGATCTGAAAGCGGGATCGTTTTCATCAGGATAGACATCCAACAGATTATTTGCCCCAACGGTCAACCTGAAGTTAGGTGAAAAGTTATAGCCTACAGTTAAATCTGTGATTATTTTAGCCCCAAAGGTAGTATCTACCGTCGGATCATCGTTATTTGTTGCCTCCTCTACTTCCCCAAAATAGCTGTTTCGCAAAAAGAAATTCCAATTATCACCAACCCGAAGGTTGTGTGAAAGATTTCCTTTGGTAGTAGGTACCGCCGACTCAAGAAAAATCCTGCTGGTCGGGTCAAAATAGGTATCGCTCAACCCTGCGTTCGCAACGGCGGTCGGCACTTTCACATTTTCAACACTGGTCTCCGAAAGGGTGAAGGCCAACGTATTGGTCAACGACATATTGCTGGAAATGGCGGCGTTATGATCTATTACGATATCCAACCCTTTGGTTTCTGTATCCACAGAATTGGCAAAAAATGCAGCTTGTGTGGCATTGGCCTGAGCAAATAACGTTGCCAATTCGGCATTGCCCCCGTCATCAAATTGCCCTGTGAGCACAACCCTGTCATCAATATTTACAAGAAATCCATCAACTGTAAATTTGAGGTTTGCACTTGGCACTCGGGCAGTGAATCCTGCGGTAACGCCAAATGAAGTTTCCTCTTTGAGCTCTTGGATACCCAATAATCGAGCTACCCTGGAGGTGTTTGAAAAAATACCCACTTCGTTCGGTACGCCATCCACAAAAAGAGTGGAAGTTGAGTTAAAATGAATTTGGTGCAACGAGGGGGCCCTAAACCCTGTTTGAAGACCTCCACGGATATTAAAGTTCTCGGATGCTTTGATCCTTGACGCCAATTTGAAATTGACAGTACCACCAAAATCGGAGAAATTTTCATAGCGAACGGCTCCACTCACCAAGAAGGAGTCCGTGAAATCCGCTTCAACATCAAAATAGCCCGCAATGGAGTTTCTAAAAGCATCCACTTCGTTATCGGGTTTAAATCCAGGGAACACCTGAATGCCCCCTGGCCTGGAACTGCCAAAAAAGTCGGTGGGCACAACGGAATTTGGATCTGTCGGGTCGTGAACGTTACCGAGCGTATTGTACTGCGCGTAAGAGGCTTCTTCACCGGCAACTATGGCATAGTTTTCCACACGATATTCCGCACCAAAAGCAATGTTTAGCCCAGACATAATATCTTCAAAGAACTGGCTCATGTCAAAATTGGTAGTATTCTCATTATAATTGAAACCACCAGAATCGGCCTCAAAAGGCGTGGAATTGGCGAGGGACGCATTATTCGAATTGGTCACCCTATACAAGAAAGCATTCTTTCCATAGGAATTGCTGAAATCGACATTCCAATCTCCCAGTTTGCCCCGAATACCAAATGCGGCGGATTGATCGGTAATACTTGAATTGATCTCTGGCCTAAAACCATTGATGTACGCTGGGGAATATGCCCTCGACTGAAATGGCAGACGATAAAAACCAGCAGCATTACCATTTTTAAAACTAAAGCCCCCAAAACCGTACAGTTCAAGGTTTTCTCCCAGAGGAATTGACAGATTGGCAAAGAACTGTGCACCTCTTAATTCAGATTGCCCTACCCTCATATTGAAATCACTTCTTTCTAAATTTCTTGCGGTCAGTTCCGACTCTGTTACATCGGCATTCAATATGCCCTGAAGATCCTCTTTGGTTTCACTCCCGGTCAAGGTTACCCCAGCAGCACCGGCATATTGAAAAATATCGGCCAAATCATCATCCAAAAGCAAAGAAGTATCATAACCATCCGCGGCGGCAACCCTTTCAATTGAATTGTAAGAATTGAATATCTGTCCTTCCCATTCAAGCATTCTATTGGTCCATCCCCTGTAATTAAAACTACCGGTAAAGTTCACGAAACCGCCATTATCCCCAATTGGCAGCCCATAATTGAGTCCAAGGTTCACCTGTTCGCCATCGATTTCTTTTTCAGGGCTACTTTCGCTAGTGAAATTGGCACCGGTGGCCAGGTCCACTTGAAGCTCGTTTACATTTCGCCTTAGAACAATATTGATGACTCCCGCAATGGCGTCGGAACCATACTGTGCGGCAGCTCCGTCTCTCAGAATTTCAATTCTTGAAATGGAATTCGATGGAATCGTGGTCAAATCGGTTCCGACACTTCCACGACCAAACGTTCCGTTTACATTGACCAATCCCGTTTTATGTCTGCGCTTACCGTTGATCAACACCAGTACTTGGTCTGGGCCAAGTCCTCTTAGCGCTGCAGGCGCTATGTGATCTGTACCATCAGAAATGGTTTGTGGGTTTGAGGTAAAGGATGGCGCGGCATAGTTCAAAATTTCTTCAACGGTTACTTGAGGGGTGGACAGTACCAGTTCCGTAACGTCCAAAACATCGACGGGCACAGGCGTGTCAGTAGCTGTTCGATTTACATTACGGGAGCCCACTACCACAACATTCTCCAAAGCCAGGCCAGCTTGTAAGGTTACATCGAGCGTACTGCCAGTGACTGCTCTCTCCACTGTGTTAAAACCGACATAGGAAAATACCAGCGTATCCCCTTGATCGGCCTCAATGGTGAAATTGCCATCAAAATCTGTAATCACACCCGTGGTGGTTCCTTTTAGTAAAATGGAAACTCCAGGTAAGGGTTGGTTTTGGTCATCATAGACAGTTCCCGATACTTCTTGTGCCACGGCGGTAAAAGAAATTAACAAGCCTAAAAAAAGCGTAAGTACATTTTTTTTCATGTTCATATTATTTAAGAGTTAGGTTCATGTGTGAAAATCATAAAAATTGTTAAATAAATTCAAATTTTATAATTTTTACATCCCTAAGGTATTGATTTTTATTTAATAGGGCATTTTTTTGAGAATTCAATATCTTCACCTTTGGTGAAGACCTAAAATTATTGTGCCCTGTTCCAAATTATTTGCGACAATTTTTGGGAACGTTCCGGAAAAAACATTGAATAAAATAGGCGAGAGTGCTGCTCATCTCGATGGCCATATTCCTTGTCGGCGAAGTGTTCTTGGAAACGCCTACTTATAAGAATACCGTACCAAAACCAAACCTGATTTAAGGAAGCTTGATCTAGGGTCTTAGATAAGAAGATATGGTAAAAGTGAAAATATCTTTTGGGTTACTGTTTCGCAAGCGCAAAAAGACCATCCTCCCGTTTTTCGGCTTGGAACAGCCCCAATTTTGAGAGGTTCTTTGTGCTTTTGTCCCATTTCTTCCCACTTAGCCCAGTCTTTTCCTTAAGTTCAGAAAGGGGCATTTCACCTGCTCGTTTTAGGATGTCCATGATGGTTTTTTCCTCCTCTGTTAGCTCCACAGCCTTCTTTTCTGGTCGCATTTGTGGAAAGAAAAGCACTTCCTGTATGGAGGAATTGTTGGTCAATAGCATTACTAAGCGATCTATCCCAATACCAATTCCCGAAGTAGGGGGCATACCATATTCAAGGGCACGTAAAAAGTCTTGATCAATGAACATGGCCTCATCATCCCCTTTTTCTGAAAGTCGGAGTTGATCTTCAAAACGTTCCCTTTGGTCGATGGGGTCGTTCAGCTCGGAATAGGCGTTGGCCAGTTCCTTGCCATTGACCATAAGTTCAAAACGCTCCGTAAGTGAAGGATTTGTTCGGTGCTCTTTGGTCAGCGGGCTCATTTCTTTTGGATAATCGATGATGAAAGTGGGCTGTATATAATGATGCTCACATTTTTCACCAAAAATCTCGTCGATAAGCTTGCCCACGCCCATGGTTTCATCCACCACAATACCCAATTTTTGGGCAATATCCCTCAATTGGCTCTCATCCATACCAGCTACATCGTACCCAGTATGGGTCTTAATGGCTTCTAAAATGGGTACCCTTGGATAAGGCGCCTTGAACTCGATTTCGTGCTTCCCAACCTTGACCTTAGTGGCTCCAGTGGCATCGATGGCGACTTTTTCAAGGAGTTTTTCTGTGGTGTCCATCATCCAATTGTAGTCCTTGTAGGCCACATATAGCTCCATCACCGTGAATTCTGGATTGTGTGTACGGTCCATACCTTCATTGCGGAAATCCTTCGAAAATTCGTAGACTCCATCAAAACCACCAACAATCAATCGTTTCAAGTACAGTTCGTTCGCAATACGCAAATAGAGCGGCATGTTCAGGGCGTTATGGTGGGTAACAAAGGGACGGGCAGCGGCACCTCCTGGAATGGGCTGTAAAATTGGCGTCTCCACCTCTAAATACCCCATATTGTTGTAAAATTCACGAATACTATTGGTGATTTTGGTCCTTTTGATGAATGTATCTTTCACAGCAGGATTTACCACCAAATCCACATAACGTTGTCGGTAGCGAAGCTCGGGGTCGTTGAATTCATCGTACACCTTTCCTTCGGCATCCACTTTGGGCAAGGGCAGTGGTCGCAATGCTTTGCTCAGCAGGGTGAAATTTTTCACCATTACGGTTTTTTCACCCACTTGGGTCTGGAAAAGTGTCCCTTCTATGCCTATGATGTCGCCAATATCAAGTAGTTTTTTGTAGACCTCGTTGTACAAGGTCTTGTCCTCTCCAGGACATATTTCATCCCTATTAAAATATACTTGGATACGACCATTGCTATCCTGAAGCTCTGCAAAGGACGCTTTGCCCTGAATCCTTCGGGACATCAATCTACCTGAAATGATTACATCCTTGCCTTCTTCAAAATTGTCCTTGATGCTTTTGGAAGTAGCATCAACAGGATATAGGGCAGCAGGATAGGGATTTATTCCCATTGCCTTTAACTTGGTCAATTTTTCCCTTCGAATGATTTCTTGTTCCGATAGTTGCATGGGCTGAAAAAAAATTAAAGCGCAAAATTACACTTTTGCGCTTTAATTTCCTGTCTTGCTATACGTTATTGGGCATAATTGGGCACGTAGGGCTTTTTATGGACTATTTGGGCCATATCCTCTTCCAAGGTTTCAATCGGACTTTCCACAATCCGGTTGGTTTCTTTTCCTTTTTTAAAGAATACCATGGTGGGCACCTTGATAATGTTCAAGCCTTTTTCTTCACCGGTGGGGCTTTTTTTGTAATGATCCTTTCGCCTGTCGAGGGCAATTATTTCCAATTGCTCCATGGGGAAGTTGGCCGCTTTCAATATTTTGATGAATCTGGGTGTTTCCCGTTTACTGTCCCCGCACCACGTGCCCAGAAAAAGTTTGATATGATATTGGCCCAATTTTCTTTGGAAAAGGGTGACCAGGTTTTGGTCAACCTGATAGGTTTCAAATCCCTGTTGGAACCAAATGGCATAAGGTTCGGTCGCAAGACCTTCAAGATTGATTTGCCCTACCAAGAACTTGCTGCCATCATCTTGTGTGATTTCCTTGTTGAATTCTTGTGAAAATGTGATACCTACGCACAGCGTGGCCAATGCAATTACAAAGTGCTTCATGATTTTACGGTTTTATGGTTTTGGACCGAAAATCAATAAAAAGAATTCGCAAAACGGATTTGGGCCGATGGAAATGGGGACTAGACCCCGGGTTGATTTTTATTTCTTGAAAAGAGTCTCTATCTCTTCCCGCGAGGAAACCTCCAACTTTTTATAGAGGTTGTTGATGTGGGTTTTGACAGTGCTGTGGCTTACAAAAAGTGAGGCTGCAATCTCTTTGTTGCTTTTGTCAGCAATGATATGTTCCACAATTTTTTGTTCTTGGGGGGTCAGTTTTTGCCATTGCGCGTTGCTCTTTCTTGAAATGCTTCGCTTTTGGGAAATCAGCCAATACACATTTGCACCCAATGACAGAAAAAGCAGAGTGGCCAAAATCCAGTTCCAATTGATGGATTTGTCCCCGGAAAAGGAAGCCAATTGTTTATCTGTGGCAATTTCGGCTTCATATTGTTTGGTAAAGTCGGTGTTCGGATAAGAAGACTCAAGACGGTTTGAAAGTGAATCATAAAACGCGTTTCCTGCGAGATCTTGGAGATAAAAACTAAAAGTTTCATTCCTTTTGTCCGAAAGAAAATCATAGATATAGAGCTCAGCAAGGGGTTCACCGGATTGGGCACTGAATTGCTGTAAGGTGGCGAACCATTTTCTAAGATTGAGCTTTTTGTTGGCTCCACTCGGAAAGTCCATAAAAGTGAAGGCCATTTCCTCCAATAATGCATCAACCTCTAAAAGAAGGGAGGCCTTGGGATTGGTGGATATGATGGTGCAAAGGGATTGGTCTTCAAAAGAAGTGGGAAAATAAAGGGTGTCGCGATTACTGGCTATGAACAAAACACGCTCACTGTTGCCGCATTCTCCCAAAAAATGACCACTCCCCATTCCTTCGGAACAATGGTCCAAATGAATTCGGTAAATACGGTTCCCATCCAAAAGATGGTCCCCTTCAAACTGAAAATGGCCCAAGGAATCCACCAAGGTTCTTTGGATGATCTGATCAATGTAGATCCGAGATGATTTCCGATAATCTTCAACCAAGGAGAGATACACCGGCTTTCCCGAATGGGCCATGGAAACCTCGCCTGCAAATTGGTATTGCCCAAAAAGCAAAGGCGCGTTCATAAGTAGGTACAAAAAGAAATGAAACCGCATGTAAAACTAAAAAACAAGCTAAAAATAAAGGTTTTGCGTAACAAATTGCAAAAATGGGCAACTAATGGACATCATCAATCAAATGTAATCGCATGAGTTTCTGGAGAGTGCTTCTCGCCATACTATTTCCACCCTTGTCCGTTATCGGAAAAGGTTGTGGGTCTTTCCTTATTGTATTACTTTTAACGTTTTGTGGATGGGTGCCCGGTGTTATTGGGGCGCTGGTCATTTTGAACAATACGAACTAAAGCAATACCAATGAAAAGAATCCAAATCTTGGCCATGTCCTTGCTCCTGGCCCTATTTTCCGCATGCAATTTTACAGAAGAGATACATCTGCAAGAAGACGGTTCCGGAAGACTTTCAATCTTTTTTGACGGTTCCGAACTCATGGCAATGGCCGGGGAAGAAATGCAAAAAACCAATGAAAAACCTGTGGACTCGCTTATCTATTTCAAGGATTTTCTGGAGGCGAACAAGGACAGCATTGCGCAATTATCTGAGGAAGAGCAGGCCAAATTGAAGAAATTGGAACCCTTTACCCTGCACATGCTCATGAATCCCGAGGAGAAGATGATGAAGTTTAATCTTTCCAGCGAGTTCAGGCAGATTGCCGAGGTTAACGATGCCTTCAATACCTTTCAGGAGGCCAGTGCCCTAACCCCTGGCAGCAATCCGGACCAACCGACACCAAAACCCATGGAAGAGCATCCCACCGAGGTCAACTACAATTTTGAGGATGGCGTTTTCACCAGAACGGCAAAAATATTGGATGAGGAACTTTTCAAACAAAGTTTGGACAGCTTGCAAGGGGCGGACATGTTCCTTTCCGGTTCCACGTATACCATAAAGTACCATTTTCCCAGAAGGGTCAAATCGGCATCCATAGCAGAGGCGACCTATAGTGCCGATGGAAAAACACTCATTTACGAAGTGAACTTTATGGACGTGTTGAAAGATCCAAAAGCATTGGACCTGAAAGTGGAACTGGAAGATTAGTTGGACCACTTGGCACTTCGTATCTTTGCGGTATGAACAAAAAAGTTGCCCTCCAAGATTTAGGCTACAAGGATTATAAGGAAACTTGGGACTATCAGGAAGCCCTGTTCAAGGATATTGTTGATTTAAAGATCAAGAATAGGAGGGAGGGTCTCCAAATAACAACACCCAACCATTTTCTGTTTGTGGAACATCCCCATGTGTATACTTTGGGCAAGAGTGGGGACATCACCAATTTATTGGTGGATGAAAAAGTGCTCCAAGAAAAAGGTGCGACCTTTTATAAGATCAACCGCGGTGGTGATATTACCTATCACGGCCCTGGACAGGTGGTGGGCTATCCCATTTTGGACCTCGACAATTTTTTTACCGACATCCACAAATACCTGCGTTTTTTGGAGGAAATGGTAATCCTTACCTTGGCTGATTATGGCCTGAAAGCAGAGCGTTCCCAAGGGGAAACGGGCGTTTGGCTGGATGTGGGCACCCCTTTCGCCCGAAAGATATGTGCCATGGGGGTTCGGGCCAGTCGTTGGGTGACCATGCACGGTTTTGCCCTGAACGTGAATGCCGATTTAGGCTATTTTGATTTGATGATACCCTGCGGGATCAGGGGTAAGGCGGTAACTTCGTTGAATGTTGAACTTGGACAAAAGGAAGTGGCCATGGATGAGGTGAAACGAAGGTTGCAACATCATTTTCAACAACTTTTTGAGGCGGAATTGACTTATCAAAAGAGCGAGGCGTAGTCCTTGTTTTCAACCATCAATTAGTTAAAGTTCATCCTCAACTCGAGCTGGATTTTTAACAGGAAAAAGCTAACTTCACTTAGCGTTGGATATAAACCATTGGAAAGGACCCACATCCTTTTAGCTGGCTGCAATTTTTTAAATGAAATATCGTGTTTATTTCTTGATTTTGTTCGTTTTAATTTCTTGCCAAAGAAATACGGATACAATTGGTTTAGAGGAACAAATTCTACAGCTTCATGATATGGACTTCTTCAATGGGGCCATTATTGTCACGGAGGGCGACAGCATAGTGCTATCCAGAGGGTACGGTTATGCCAATTTTGAGTTACAAATTCCTTTTGAGACCACAACATCAATGGACACCGGCTCAATTACCAAGACGTTTACCGCATTGACAATGCTAATGCTCGCCGACTCAAAGGAAATCGATCTAAATACCCCAGTGAACAGCTTTATTGGGGAATTCCCTTATCCGTCAATTACCATTCGCCATCTGTTGGAACAAACTTCGGGAATCGTTTCTGATGATTACGTTTTTGAAAGTGCGCAGCAAAACGAGCCCATAACCAATGGGACATTTTTGGATTTTCTGGTTCAAAATGCACCTGAGTTGGAATTCTCCCCAGGAAGTCAATTTATGTACAATGGTTTCAACCACCGTCTTCTTGCCCTTCTGATTGAACAAATCGGGGATACTTCATACGAAGAATTCATTGAAAGAAATATTGCTTTACCGCTTGGCTTAAATGATTGGTTTCTTAGACCTGCCCTATTAAAGGATCTACCAAAAAATCGTGCAGTGGGTTACAGGAAAGAGAAAGATACCTTACAAGCATTTGATTCAGAAGATTTCGAAGCTTTCTATGGCGATTGCAACTTGTTTTTTTCGGCTGAAGACCTATCAAAATGGAGCAGATCTTTCCTTTCAAATTCCCTGTACCCCAAGCACAGTTCAGCTATGGCATTTGAGTCAAAAGGTTCATTGAGCGAGTTCAACATACTTCATTGGTATAATCCAGACGGGCAAAGAACGTATCACTTCACAGGGGATTGGAAAGGGTTCTATACCATGATTTATTTTGATATTGACAAGAAAAGGTCGATTGTCCATTTGACCAATACCAATATGGATTATTGGCTTAGGCCAGCAATAGTTAGAAATGTAAATCATTACTTGAATGATGGCAGCTTGCCTGATTGGCAAAAGGCACAGCCATTGGAATTTATAAATGAAGAAATTACGGGCAGCTACTATTTCGATGAAAACCAGGTTGCCCAAATTAGTTACGACAATAGAACACTTGAAATTGAGGTAAACGGTAAGTCTTTTGGCCTCTTTAGACTGGATTCTGGTTTTTACTATGCCCCAGGAGCCGACCTATGGATATGGTTTTCAAAAGATGATGGAGAAAACTTAACGATTCATTGTTCATCAATTTATAAACTGAGCAAAGGATTCAAAAAAGACAGCCAATACGGGCTATGATTTATTATGATTTCATTGCATGGCAAAGCAAAATATAAGTCCAAATGCCGGATTTGGGCCGAATAATTCCGTGCATGATTCAGTACCAAAATCATGGCTGAAACTGATAAGCGCCACCATCACGGTCATAATCCTCGGATTTCATCATCCCGATACCTTCTACCAACCACTGTTTGGTATGTGAGGTGAGGATACAATCCCAGAGTCAAGGTGTTTTGACTATTTGAAAGGCCCTATTTGGGCGGCATCCCCGTCATCTTCATCGTCTTTGTCGTTGACTATTTTACCATTTCCATTGGTATCAACGCCATTTCCTGGGGTGCTGTCGGGGTCAATTCCGTTGCTCTTGGTTATTTCTGCCACCAAAATGGCATTTTCTTTGGCAACATAATTGGCAATAATGCTCAAGATCATTGCCTTGTGGCGCTCCACTTTACCAATCTTCCAATGGCCTGTATCGGGATCAAAATCAAAACTATTTGGCGTAAAGCTGGAAAATTTCAATCCTTTTTTCAGTTCTATTTGAACCTCAACGCCCTCAGCTGGTTCTAGATCGATATTGCGGACAGTGATATTGAACAGGGCTGGGTCACCCAATACAGAGGTTGGGAGTACATGAACGTCCAGTTCCAGATCTTGGGCGTGGGAAAGTATCCCGATCAATGATATAAAGGCAATGGTGATTTCTCTTTTCATACGGTGGGATTTATAGTTTGGCGATCTAGTTACAGTCATCCAGCATGTCTTCCATACCTACGGTCCTTGCAATTTCACAATTAAGGCGTTTTATATCTTCATCTATGCTCTCGAGTTGGGCATCAATGCGGTCTCGACAAACATCCAAAGGACAACGTCTTCTCCTTTCCTTTAGACTTTCTTTTTCTTGGAGCAAGAGCTTCATGCGTGCTTCAAAATTCTTCATTTTGGTATTGATGTCTGTCCCTCTTTCTCCTCCAAGATACATGGGTTTATAATCGGTGGCATCAAAATTCATTCCCATGGGCCTTATGGCACGAAGTTCAGCTTCAATGGCTTCCCCAGAACCCTCTCCTCCGATATCCACTCTATTGTATACTATTAAACGATTGCAGTTTTGTTCCCGCACATCTTTTAGCACACCTACCATATAGCCCATCATGGTGCAAGTTGTTTTGATAGGGGTAGGTTCCGTGTCAAAATAGAGCGTCCAGGTATTTTCGATACCGGTATGCCCTTCTATCATTTTTCCCTTATAGCCTTGTGTTATATTATTCCATTTTATATGTGCCGGCATGGGATCGGGATGTTCGGCCAATTCTGCCGACGACCTAAAAAACTGCATCATATTGAGGTAATCGGAGCCCATTCGCTGGTCTGCGGTTTGGTTGATCTTGCGGGTTGCGGCTCGTTTTTGGCGGTTGTTGGCATCATAACCATAGGTGACCATCTGGCCATTGGCCAACCAAATGGAAGCATCCACTTTGCTCATATCTCCTCGAAGGTTAGTGCTGAAGAATCCTGTGGGACCGCCAGGGAACAAAATGGAACCATCGGCGGAGTTGACATAGTACTCCATTATTAATTCGTTGGGATTGCCTCGGGCATATTCTGTGTTGACATCGCTCATGTCCATATGAAACTTCACCAAGGCCTCGATTTTGTAGTCAAATTTAAAGACGCCGTCTATTTTATCCACTGGGTTTGGGCTCATTGCACTCTCCTCATCGACGGGAGCCAAACATTTGTCACAATCCCCTAAAATGGTTTCATCGCAACAGTCACTCTCTTCCTTTTTCCTCAGGGCATAGTCAAAATATAGATTGGTAAGGGGTTTGTTGTTCAAATGCGAGGACAGTACTAGAAAGGACACATCGTTTTCACAATCGCCCTTGATTGTTTTTTTGGTATTCCAGTTGGCAATATGATAATCAGTTCCTTGCATCAAGGATTGGTGAAGCCCATCTGCAGGCCCAGTCATTGGGTTGATATCCAAATCGTATCCGGGAGGTATAACCAGATTATATCCGTTCAGCTTGTCCATGGGCATAGGTTCAATTCCCAACCTTCTTGAGTCTGGATCAAGCTTTATCGTAACCGATTTTAGGGTGGTCGTGTTGACAGGAATGGGCACATTGCTTCCAGTATCCAATATTTTATGCCTGAAAAAATCAAAATAGAAGTCGTGCAAAATGGCATCGAACCCAGTACTGCGCATTATGTTTCTCCTTTCGGCCAAGGTTTGGGCATTGACCAAGGACTGCATCATGGGGAATAGCATTCCATCGCCCTCTTTTTCTACATATTTTTGCCAGAGTGGGTAGGCCGAATAGCGTTGCCTGAATGGTTCTGAAAATTGAAACTCAACGGACCAACCATGTTCATATTCGGCAGTTGGATAAGCTTGCGCAGAAAGGTATTCGGCCACACTTTCATCAAACCAATTATTCAGATCATAACTTCTTGAAAAATTGTTCATGTTTTCCATAATTAAACAATGGCCGATTTCGTGAGTATAAATTTGCAACCTATGCTGTGCCGAAAGCGGGCTGACGTTGGGGACACCAGAGACCATCCAGCAGCTATTGTTGACGATCCAAAAAGCTTCACCCAAAAGACTCCTGCTGACATCATCAAGTATATAATAGAGATTGGTGCTCAAGTCCCCATATTTTCCATAGGCCTCCCTTGCAGTGGTAAGGGCTTCCATGGCTTCATAGATTTGCTTTATTCTGGCATCGTTTGGAACCCGGCCCCAGATTTTCGGGGTAACCACAAAGTCAGCGCCATTTGGGTGATGGTGTACCCAACAACCTCTTTGGTCTGGGTCTTCAATTTCATAAAAGGAGCCAAGAATGTCTACATTGGCCACACTTTCAACGGGCCTTAGGTCTAGTTCTTCACAACTGGAAACATCCCACGTTAAGGACTGTGAGTAAGTATATTCTCCCAACAGGGACACGATTCCGACGATGAAATAAATGTAACAGTTTCTCATAATGCGATGATTTAATGGTGGAAAACGAGATAAGATCAATTTGATGTTGTTTTTGCTATTGACGATGGTTTACACCAATGTTTATCTCAGAATAGCTCCCAAGCCGTTTCAGTGAAACTTACATGGGAGCGGTATCCTTAACCTATGATATCCCTAATTTAATTACATGGCCTTGCCATGATGTTCTGCGACACTTCTGTGAAGAAGTAGTTCATTTTTTCTACGTTGCCTTTATGAGGATCATCGGCATTTCGATTTTTTATGGCCTCCAATTCCATTTCGGCATTTTTATAATCGATGATCTTGCCCTCGAGGCAATTTTTCTCATTTTGTAACCTGCCATAAGTTGCGTTGCTGGGGTTCATCCTGTCCAAACTCTTATTGATTTCGAGGATGCGTTTTTCGCAGGTCAATTTTTGCACATTGACCATGTCTTTTGGGTCAAAGCCTTCCAACTTGTATTCGGCATTGCGTTCTGCTGGGGCACCATCTTCCAAATACTTGTTCATGGCCTCTTTCCGCTTTTCCTGCATAGATTCTTCAACTTCCAAAATTTCAAGCTCTTTATTGGCAATATCGGCTCGTTGACGGGGCATTTCGGAAATATTCTGTCTTTTTTGACGGGCAACGTCTTCTATGGTTTCATTTTTTTCTTCCTCTTCCTCAGCTACTTTTTCTTCGTATTTTTTGTATTCGTTGCCGTTGAACGACACATTGGTATTCTGTATTCTTTGCAGCTCACCAATGCCGTTGCTGGTTTCTACCCTGGTCACGATTTGGGTCTTATTGTCCGCATAGATATAACCCAGTCCAAAAACCCCAACGGTCTTGGGAGTGTTTGAGGGACTTAACGAGACATTCTCCTGTTCCGAGATGTATACTTTCGCTTCGCTGCCGTCGGGATTGCTTGATGAATATTCCTTGGATTCAAAACTTTGGTCACCGATGTTCCTTTGGTTGCCCGAATCTGAGAAGTTTTGGTTGAATTTTTTTAAGGACATATTGGTCTCGTCAACACTTATTTCATTTAAAGGCAATCGGTTCATGACATATTTTTCATCCTCAATCTCAATAAAATAATAGGTCTTTCCATTAGTAGCCGTGACCCGGTATTCAACTTTGAAATTATCGTTTGATAAATTGGTGCCTGTAAAGCGCTCCAACATATCATTGTCCATTCCCATGTACCCCTTTTCAGTATTCACCAAAAATTCGGATGAGGTTTCCCATCCAGAGCTGTTCTGGGCAGAAAACCCCATTTTTTTGTCGAATGAAATGATATTGTTCGGATCAAAGTCGGCTGGGGTTATCTCCACCCTATTCGGCCCTATCTGCACCTCGTCTATTGTAGATGCTTCACTGGGATTGAAAAAGAGATTGCTCTGGGTATACCCTACGAAGCAAACAAAATACAGGCAGAAGAACAATGGGCTAGCTTTTTTCATTGGATTTGAAATAGAAATACCTCAGATTCTTTTGAAAACGACCCTCCGGTTTTTGGCCTTGCCGGCAGGGGTATTGTTATCAGCAACCGGTTCAGATTCCCCTTTGCCGTCGGTCTGCAGACGGTCACTGCCAATCCTATATACATCAACAAGTACTTTCTTTACGGCTTCAGCCCGGCTCTTCGACAATTTGAGGTTAGCTTCATCACTTCCATCGGCATCAGTATGCCCAACTATATTTAGGTTCATGCTAGTTTCCTGTTTCAACACTTGGGAAATTTGAAGGATTATACCCATCGATTGTGGCTGAATGTTGGCAGATCCACTGTCGAACAATATCCCGTTTGTAGAGACGGATCCCTCAGAAAGCAGTTTTCTCCTAAGGTCCACACCGCCCTTGGCAACTTTTAAGTTGGATATGAAAACTCGGTCCTTGCCGTCCTTTAGACCATTTACATTGAATTTGATACTCTTGAGATCACTTCCCTCTGGGATAAAACGGGGGATGTCCACATATTTGCTCTCATTTACCCAAAGCCGGTATCGTTGACCATTGACTGCAATGGAGATATGTGGGCGGTTAAGAATGGCCTTTCGAATGTCGGACCTAACGGCGCTATTGATTTCACTTCCCTTTCCTTGCTTATAATTTTTGGCCCTGATATCAAAAGAACCGTATTGGCCCACTGGGAGCCATACTTCGGTATAATGCGAGCCATCCTTGAACTTTGGGTCGTCACTGAGCATGATATGGAATCCGGCCTGCGAGGATGTTTTGTCATCCAATCCAGCGGTTAGTATATCAAATTCGATGGTATAATCTTCTGGCAGGGAGGTAATATTAGGGAGGTAATAGGTGTTCCAACCGGGAATCAATTCCAGCCATTTTTCCGGAGAATTGCCAACGGTCACTATTTCTCCACCACTATTGGTATCCCATTTGGATGGAAAATCACCCACAAAATCATTGGAAAAATCATCAAAAAAGATGACTTCATCACCTGGAACAAAATCAAACTTGCTATATACTTCTATCGATTTTTCTCCAGAAGAATTGTCTGTTTTTGATGAACTAGAGTCATTGCCCTGGTCAGATTTGCCACCACTTGATGGGGAATCGGACCCTCCAGTGCCCGGCGCCTTGTTTTTGCCACCAGACCCTGGTTCCAAGATGCTGTCCAAGGCTTGGTCTGTTTTCTCGGAAGTTTCGCGCTCCACCCGGCGTTCTACAGTGCGTTCTGCCGCTTTTTCAGCTTTTTTTGCCAGTTTTTTAAGGAATTGGGCATTGGCACTTAGCCCAAATCCAAACATGAAAATAATGGAAAGAAAGATTTTAATGAGGGATGAGGTTTTCATTTCTGTAGTGTTTTGATTTAGTGTTCCTTAAGGTAAGGATAAACACGTCAATCTACAAAAAGAAACCAGTGGCAAATTTAAATTTGTGTGGTCGGTTTAAACGATTGTATAAATAGTTGTCCAGGGATTATTAATTCATTTTGTAAACGATCAAAGAATTGTCTTGGTCTTTGGCCACCAGTTCCAATTTTTTGTCGTTGTCCATGTCCGTTAGGTCGATGAGGGAACTGCCAAAAACAGGAAAGTTGGCAATCGGTTCTGCCTGACTGTCGAACAGGTAGATTTTTTGGGCCTGGATATCCGTAACGCTGACGTAGATTTTGTCATAGATGTAAAAGATTCTGGGTTTGGTGTAGACCCCAAGATCAAGTTCCACTTTTTTGCCCTTTATGCTCAGGATATTGTCATTCATCAATGCCAGGGTATTGCTGGTGGCATACATGCCATGGTCTCCATTGAGATTGAAATTGGTGGCCGTGAGCTTTCCGTTGGGGTCTATTTGGTGCAACACCCCCCTCTGGTTGGTCATGGAAATCTTGTTTCGGTATAGAAAGACATCATTGCCGGAAAAGTCAATTTTTTCTTCCACTTTGATACGTTCCCTACCCACTCGGTGCAAAATCTTGAGTACATCGTTCTCCAGTTGGAACACAATATAGTCCTTGTTGCCCACCCTAAAGTGTTTGGGAGCCCTTATAATTGGACTTTCGGCTTCCGTAAAGGTGAACCCACTGACCTTTTGGCCCCGATTATTGTACATGAACACCTTGCGGCCCTGCGTAATCACGAACCGGTAATCTTTTTTCCCCTCATAGTCGAACACGGCCAACGGATTCAAGTTTCCCCCTTCAAAATTGATTTTGAACGGAGCTACTTCTTCACCATTGCGGTCGATGAGCAAAAATTGGTTGTTGGTACAAAAAGCCAATTGCAATCGCCCGTTTTTGTAAATATCCACTTGGGTTATTGGGCCTTGGATACGTCCTTCCAACTGTTTGGACCACAATACCTTCCCTTCCGTTGAAATGAGATATAGCACGTTGTTCTGGTCCTGCACCACAATTTCCTGCTTGTTTGTCCTGTGGTTTTTCACAAACTGGGGATCAATGGCCAGATCGGTATCCAATTCCAGTGTGAACAAAGGGGTCACGGTGTTACTTTCAACCGTGCGTCCAATTTTGGAAACAAGCAGGTTGAAATGGGCAAAATCGTTTTCGGCAACAAGTTGGGAGGCAAAGGTATATTCCGATAGATCGGCCTCCTTTATGGAGTTTGAAAGCTTGGGAGAAAGCCCCTGTTCCGCAAGAAAATCCATTCCAGAAGCATCGGAAACCAGGAGCATGGTGGACGCATTGGCCAAGGGGGCCTTGGCCGTGGTGAACACGGGGGAGTTTTCAAATGAGGAGGAACTCCTGTAATTGTTGATTATGGTTTGCAATGGTTCCTTGTTTTCGGCAAATACAAAGCTGTTCTCAAGAATAGTGTAGCAATTGGATTTAAAATCTTGGACCAGGGGGGCAAAACCTTCGCTGATCAGGTCGGCATTTCCCAAGGTGCCAATTTCGCTTCCCTGATACGTTTGTGTGCCGGTCCTGTTTTTTTCCAAAAATTGCGAAAGGCCCTCGGTGCCAAAGGAATGCAACAGTACGGCCTTTTGTCCATTAAGATATATCAAACCAACTTCCTCGATGGTCTGAAAAAGGGTATCCACGGATTTCACTCGATCCAGATAGGTGTTCTGGTTACGTGCAAACACTTGATAGTCATCAAAAGTGTACGAAACCACGGCCTGAGAGTTCAAAGGGGCCACCGTTGCCGTTTTGCCCACCAAAGGTGAGGTTCCCTTAAAAAGATTGATGAAGCTCTTGGTAGAGTCCGAAGCCATGGCAACCCCATTTAGCCGCATGGCATCAGAATTGGCCGTAAAGTCCAGGGAAACCCATTCGCAAAAAGGGTGATTTTGCCGATTATCGGTTTCTCCATTTGAAAACAGGGAACTATCCTTGTCTAGGTTCAGCAAAAGGGTGGCCGATTTACCAGGAGCCGCTGTCTGCAGCAGCTTTTCCAGGCTTGGGTCCACCGGATTGCTCTTGTTGGTCCGCACCATATTCTCCATGAGCAGTTGGGAAGAGCTCAGTAGGATATGCCCATCGTTTTTCCAACCAAAAATTTCTTTGTCGTCCAAGGTATATTTTGTGATCTGTTTGTTTTGGTAGTCCAGCGTTTCTATTTTCTTATTGGTGGCCTGCCCAACGCTGAAAAAATCTGGTGATTCCTTGGCAATCAGGGCAATGGCGTAGTCCTCTTTCCCAATTTCATATATTGCCAAAAGACATGGGTTTTCCGTATTGGCATATTGTAATGCGTTGGTCTCTTCCCTGAGGGCTTTGTATAGGCCAAAATTTTTGGTCGATTCCAAAAAAGCATTGTTCTTAAGCTCACTTTTGAAGTTGGAAAGATTGGTGATCTTCACGATCATGGCCGGTGTGGGGGGCAAATGACCCAGTAATGATTCTTTGGTAGCGGTTTCCCTTTTGCAGGATATGATCAATAACGCGGTTGCGAAGAACAGTGCACGAAATTTCATTGTTGAAGTTTGGAAACAAAGTTAGGATTTTTAAATATCCAAGGTCAATTGTTCTGGAAGTTGCCTGAAGCTTTTTCGATGGTATTTGGTCAACCCATGCTTTCGTATGGCCTCGCGGTGCTCCTTTGTGGGATAGCCCTTGTTTTTTTTCCAATTGTACATGGGGAATTCCTCATGAATGGCCTGCATATATTCGTCCCGATAGGTTTTGGCCAAGATGGAAGCGGCGGCAATGCTCCGGTACTTTCCGTCCCCTTTTATGATGCATTTGTGGTGGATATTCGGGTAGGGCTTAAATCGATTGCCGTCCACCAATATGAAGCTTGGGCTTTGCTCCAGGGCATCCAACGCCCTGTGCATTGCCAAAAAAGAGGCGTTCAAAATATTGATCTTATCTATCTCCTCCTGAAAAACATGGCATACGGAGAAGGAGATTGCTTCTTTTTCAAGAATGGGCCGCAACAGGTCCCGTTTGTCTTCAGATAGTTGTTTGGAGTCGTTTAGAAGCAGATGACCAAAATTTTGGGGCAGTATGATGGCGGCTGCGGTTACTGGTCCGGCCAAACAGCCCCTTCCGGCCTCATCGGTGCCAGCCTCATCCAGATATTTATAGCGTTCTTTCAACATATGAGATGCCCATCCACAACCATGGGGCTGTAGTTTTAGCCACTAAAATTAGGAAACCTTGATGTAATGGGGAGATGGCTTCGGGAAAAGAACTTTTCACATTTCTTTAGAAACAAAACCTATACCTTTGCCGGACCAATACCATGGAATGAGGTTTTTATTTTTTGTCCTGCTTCTTTTTCTGGGTCAGATTTTACAAGCACAGCAAGATTCGCTTCCCCCACAGCAAGAAGTGGACTCCATCAAGGTGGTTGTGGCCGACTCTCTAGTTGTCATAAAAAAAGATTCCACTGCCTTGGATTCGGTAGTCAGGGAAGGAAGATTCAAACAATTCAGGGAAAAGAAGGTCGCAAAAAAGGATACAGCAACCATAAAGGATTACAAGATCATTTCTTTTGCCGGGGACACCACGTATCTTGACACCACCCTTACCATACAAAAAGAGTACAAATACAATTATATAAGGGAAGACGATTTTGAATTGATGCCCTTTGCTAATATTGGGCAGCCATATAACATTTTGGGAAGGTCCTTCTCCAATAATCCATACTATCCAAAGCTTGGGGCAACTGCCAAACATGCAAACTATTTTGAAATAGAGGACATAAACTATTACAGCGTCGCCACCCCTATGACGGAGCTGATGTTCAAGACCACCTTGGAACAAGGTCAACTTTTGGATGCACTTTTGACCTTCAACCTTTCCAAAAGATTCAATGCATCCATAGCCTATAAAGGATTTCGCTCCCTGGGGAAATATCGGTTTGAGCAGACCCAATCCGGAAACTTTAGGACTACCTTTAATTATATAACCCAAAACGACAGATATAGCATTAGGGGGCATATAACCGCACAAGATTTGGAAGCGCAGGAAAATGGGGGATTGTTGAATCGAGATCAGTTTGAAAATGACGAAGAAGGAGAATTTGAAGATAGGTTTCGGGTGGATGTTCGCTACACGAACGCCAATACCAGAATTCTTGGAAAGCGGTATTATTTGGATCAACAGTTCAAATTTTTGAAGGGCAAGAAGGATTCGTTGAACCCCAATCCGACCACACTCGGCATTGGCCACGAATTTATGTATGAGACCAAGTATTATGATTTTACACAGACTTCGCAGAACGACGCGTTTGGTGAAGACCCATTTCTTGTGCCCATAGAGGACCGGGCAAGGCTCAAGACCATGTTCAACAAAGGGACCCTCTCTTTTTCAAACCGATTGTTGGGCAATATATCGGCCGGGGTGGGACTGTACAATTACAATTACTTTTTCAACAGTATATTGATTACAGATGAGGGCACCATACCCAACAAATTGGAGGGTGAGGAAATCGTAATAAATGGCACCTATGCCAAAACCGTGGGTCCCTTGTCACTAGATGGCGATTTAAACTATACAGTTTCCGGGTCACTCACGGGCAACAGTCTGGATGCGCGGGCCTCATATCAAATCAATGAAAACAATAAGATACTGGCAGGGATAAACCTATCATCCCGAATGCCCGATTTCAACTATCTGCTCTACCAGAGTGAATACAGGAATTTCAACTGGTTCAATGCCGATTCTTTTGAAAAGCAACAGATACAGAACATTAAATTCGGCCTTGACTCAAAATGGTTGGGCCTGCTGGAAGCCGAATACAGTGCTATCGACAATTACACCTATTTTGCCTCCACAGCTACCCAGGAGCAAATCGATGCCTTTCAGGAGACGGCATTCGTAAGGCCTTTCCAGCAAGCCAATACGGTTAATCACCTTCGGGTAAAATATACCAAAGAATTTAAATGGAGAAAATGGGCGTTGGCCAATACCTTATTATATCAAGAGGTCACCCAAGACGAGAATGTTTTGAATCTTCCGCAATTGCTTACAAGGAACACCCTTTACTTTTCAAGCGATGTATTCAAAAAAGCCATGTTTTTGCAAACAGGGGTTACGTTCAAATACTTTACCTCATATAATATGAATGCCTACAACCCTCTTTTGGGAGAATTTTACATCCAGAACAATGAAGAGTTTGGGGCATATCCGTTGATTGATGTCTTTATCAATGCCAAGGTACGCCAGACAAGGATATACCTCAAGGCCGAACACCTCAATTCCATTTTCTCCGAGCCCAACTACTATTCAGCGCCAAACTATCCCTATCGCGATTTTGTGATTCGCTTTGGCCTGGTTTGGAATTTCTTTTCTTAAAGTTCCATTAATGCCAATAAGATTTGGATTGATAAACAGTGACTTACATTGTAAGGAATTTTTTTTGAAAAAAAATGCCCCAAAACTATTTGTCGGTAAAAAATAACATGATTATATTTGCACCCGCTTAGCTGGGAAAGCTTTGCGTTTTTCCGGGGTGATTTTTTGGTCCTTAGGCCAATTTTTTTTCGGGAAACCTGGAT